>NZ_CP082838.1:0-17307 GCF_019930545.1 Sporolactobacillus terrae | reverse complement strand
CCTCTTAAAAGCCATTTTGAGGGTTGATACTTTGGGATGCTGATTTTCAGCATCCCAAATAATTATTATCTTTGAGTCAGGTGTTATTATTTAAAATCAGAAGGATCTAATTCTCCATATTCTAATTCGTGCTTGTTATAACTAAGCTTCACCGTTTTTCTTAATTCGTTATATTCTTTGATTGTGGTAACAATCAACTCTTGTATCAGTTCAAGTTCAGAAATATTGAAACTATCCGACAAAATTTGATTAGTAAGTTGTGTAGTCCCAGAATAATTACTCCAAGCGTACCTATAAGCTATCGCCATTTTTAGTAATTTTGGTGAGGCATATTCTTCCTTATCAATTATGTAATCACATAGTTGTTTTTTATTAAATGAAGTTATTTCGTCTTTAATGGGTTCTACAAATAGTGCACCTTGTTTTTCCTTCTGAATTTCCAAAAAAGGGTACTCCTTAAAATAACGATCGCTAATTTTGTACTTTTTATCAAAGAATCTAAGATATTCCGACTGTATAACGATTCCGTAAATTTTAGTATAAAGCAAACTGTAACGTTTAAAAGCATAGTTGTTCATAAAAGTTAGGTCGGTAGAAAATTCTGCCATTTCTTTTTGAAATAAGATTTTTACTTCTTCTGTTTTTTTTGTGATTTCTTTAATATCTTCTTTTGTTGCTAAGTTCTTGCCCTTTTGGTCCACATAACTTGGAAAATAATGTCTAAGTAACAACCAAATGCAAATAAAACCGATTAACTGAATTGCAGATACTATCCAGAATCCCAACATCCAACCCCCCTATTAACTGCCTAGGTATTATTTTAGATGTTTAAATTAAATCTTGGAAGATACGGTTTACATAATATATGAAAGTCAGTTTACTTCGTATAAGATTTATTTTACGAAGTAATATACTTTATAGTAATCGCTTACAAGGCGTATAAACACAAAATTACCAACTTATGTAATATATATCCATATTTGGAAACTTAAAATAGTCATTTTGACTACGCAATTGGAAATTCGCAGTAACCAAATGGAACGGTTGTTTACGTCCAACTAATCAAGGTCGATATACTCATCCTCGTCACTTTTATAAACGCGACCTCCTCGTGTCATTTCAAAAATAATATCACGTCCGGATTCCCTGACTAATTCATCAAATACTTCTTTATGATGAATACGGTCATCTTTTCCTAAATAATACAAGGCTGGATTAACCATAAATCCCTTTCTGGATGTCGTTTTAACTATAAATTGCTTTTCGATAAGTTCCTTAACACACTTAGATACATTCGATTTATGTAAATGTAAATCATCTGAAATATTTTTTTGCCTAACGCCTGCAGCTATGTTATCCGGGCCCATAAGATCCATGACATAAAATAGAACTTTATAAGCGGAACCCGATAAATCACAATCAATTAAATAACGAATTGTAATACGCATTAGTGCTCCCCAATACATTGAAAGGCTTTTCCAATTTCTATACTCCATGATTTTCCTCCAATAAGTTTCCTATAAACGAATTTTATACTATTAAGTTGAATAATATCAACCATTTAAGTTTATTATAGGAAACTAAATTTATTAACAAATGCTTTAATATCAACAAAAATCGCAAATTATTTAGGCTCCCCTTATATAAATATGTAATGGTAAAATGGGTACATGCTTAGGAAAGGAGATCGTGCAATGAAGAAGACGGTCTGGATTCCCCTGTTACTATCCATAGCAATCGCATTGTTCCCAAATTCATTTTCTGAAATGGGGCAGTTACTACTTAGAAATTGGTTAGCTTCAGGGATAGCAACAATTATTTTATTGCTTGTAATCATAATTTTTAAGATGCCTTCCAAGCGATGAGTTTGGGCATCTTTGTACATAAATATCTGTTACAGGAACATCTGAACTTTTAAAATGTTTGATGCTAAAATTGAATTTGTGATAATTTCAGATTGATAAGTATTGGGGGGAGAATAATGAGCTGGGAAGAAACTTATCACTATGACCGACCATGCTATTGTGGCAAGGGTACAATCACGCTAATTGGAAGAGAAAATGACTGGTTTCAGCATGAAGAAGACACCATAATTAATTGCCCTGAATGTCGTGAAAGGCAGCGCATTGCTGAGATGAAACAGAGGAAAATCATAAAAGAAAAAAGTACAACCTTAAAGAATTATGTTTTGGTTATAAATGAGTATTTCACGAAAAATTTTAATGAACAATGGATTACTTATTTCGCCAATATAAAAAACAAAAAACAGGCATGGGAACTGGCTAAAAAAGTTGGATTAGAAGATGGTAGCTTATCATCTTTTTATTATTATCATAAAGGGCAAAGCCTTGAAGAATACATTCAGAAATTGGCGAAAGCAAGTAACATGCCGAACATTATTAAAGCCCTAAACATAGATGATCAATATTTTGAAGAAACGGTTAATCGATTCGTGAAATTGAAAGATGAACCACCAATTATTTATTTTGTTGAATGAATCACTGAATATCTTATTTTTTCAATCGTTCTGGCATGTTGCTTTTGATGAACGATGCGAACATTAGAAACAACTCTTCGCGCTCAGTTAGTGACAGATTTTCAATGCCAAAATACTTCTCAGCAAGCGCTCCGGTTTGTATTAAACGGTGCGCTCTTTTTCGCCTGTAATCCCATTGATCGCGTCCCTTTAAGTCCTTTTTCATGATCTGGATTTTGTTATCAAGAGACTCTAATTCCATTTCGAGAGTATTAATCTTTTCTTGTTGGCTTTTTGGCTCTTTCATTTGAACCACCGTCCAGTTTCTTTTTTACAGAGTCAGAGAAATCATCAATTAATTTAAAAGCAACAGAATCTGAATCTATCCCCCAAACATCGCATAAATGCTTCCCAATGTCTTGATACTTTTTCAACTTCAATAATTTTAATTGTTCTTTTGATTGATTGATTTTTTTCTCCAAATAATCAATCCTTTGTTCCGTTGATTTTCTTGGCATAGTGCCATCACTCCCTAATACTAATCTATATTTTGTCGAGAATAATATCAAGTGATATAATAAATATTAATAAGATTGATTAGTACGGAGTGCCCATTTATACACCCTAACGGGTGAAAATGGGCTTACCCTCAAAAAATGCTTTCGGATAAGTTTTGCCTATTGGCAATCGCCCTCCGGGGGTAGCAAAGGAGAATCATCGGCATGAGCCTCTTCTATCTGAATGTGAGAATTTTAAATAGATCAAAACAATCTGCCGTAGCTGCTGCTGCCTATCGAAGCGGAGAAAAATTGTATTCCGAACGAGATATGGAAACAAAAAACTATCGAACACGTGAAGTGCCACCGGAAAGTTTCATCATGGCACCGGATGGTGCTCCTGAGTGGGCGAACGATCGGGAAAAACTATGGAATGAGGTTGAAAAAAAAGAAAAGCATATTAGGAGTCAGCTTGCACGTGAAATTAAAATTGCATTGCCGATCGAACTTAGCGATGATCTTCAACGGAAACTTCTAACTGGATATGTGCAGAAAAACTTTGTTGATAGAGGCATGGTAGCTGATGTGTCCATTCATCGGGATAAGAAGAACAATCCCCATGCACATATCATGTTGACTATGCGGCCGTTTTTAGAAAATGGTCAATGGGGAAATAAAAAGAAAAAAGTCTATGACAGAGACAAAAATGGAAATTATATTTTAGATAAAAAAGGTAAGCCGAGGTACAAGACTTATTTCCTCACAGATTGGGACAAAAAAGACAATGTTTTGATATGGCGAAAAGACTGGGCAAATGCGGTAAATCGTTACTACGAACGTGAAGGCGTGAACGAATATATTTCCGAAAAAAGTTATAAAGAACAGGGCCTTGATAAATTCCCAAAACATCGCTTAACACTTGAAGATTATCGTCTTGAAAAGAAGCTTGAAGAAAAAGCAAAACGAGAAGGCGACAAATTTACACCAAATTCCTATTTTGCTCAGCTGAATCAAAAAATTGATTTGCTTAATAAGGCAATAGAGTTAAGAAAACAGAAAGTGGTAGAACTGGCCGAGTATAAAAAGGCCGTACAGAAGGATCACGATGAACTGAATAAGATTCGGAATATTAGCAGCCTTTCTTCTGAAGATCAGGATGCTGTGCGCGCAGTAGGCCAGCATATGAAACAGTTTGTTGACCTTGAGACAGCAGAAAAGAACATGGAGAACATGAGACATTTCAAGATCAATGTGGAGAAAAAATATTACGCTGCTATTGGTTTAGATAACTTTTTAGCACGTGTCAAAAAAGACTATGTGAAGAATCCACAACTGATAAAAGGATACGGTTTTGATCCGGCGAATTATGAAAGTGATCGGAAGACGACTCAAAGGGAGAAAGATCAGGTCATTGATGATTATCTAAAACTGAAAAATAGTTTTGATCATGAATGGAAGCAGGGTGAGAAAGCCCTAGAGGTTCAGAAACAGTTTACTGAAAAAGAATTTGCTTACCTTTATCCAGAGATAAACAATAAACTGAGCATGACTTTCTCAGACAATCTGAACCGTGATTATGCAGTCAAGATAAAGGCAGATTACGTAAAACAATTTCGGGAGAATGGAACATTGGTTTCTGAGATCCCTGAATTTAAACCGGGTAATCAGAAATTGCTAAAAGAGTATGCTGATCTAGGAAATATTAAACAACGACTGCAACAAAATCGTGCTGACCTGACTGTCCTAAAACGGACTATAAATAAGCGAATGAACGAATACAGCGATCTAGTTAAAAATCATTATGACAAGGAAAAAGTCAAACGATCGTCGATTAGTTATCTTACTGTTTACAATCAATTTGCAGATAAGAAAAAAGAACGGGCCGATCTTAACAATGCAATGAATCGTTTAGTGACAAGTATTTATCCGAGAGAGGATCAAATTGCTGTAAACGACCTACCAGTGAATGATAAATTCGATCTTGTGCAGATGCACCTTGATGGCACAGGAAGCGATGATTTTAGGGGAGACAGTGAAGTAGTTCATGCACTGAATGAGAAGAAAAATGCTGATCATAAAGCTAAAATTCAGCATGTCCGGAATCAGAAGGCAGCAGATTGGAAAGCAGTACGGAGCAGCCTAAATCAGGCAGTTTATCAACAATTCAGTGGTCAAGAACGTCAGTCACTTATAGATGCTGAAAAAATACTTGGAGAACGGCCGACGCTTGAAAATGTCCAACAGAGATTACAAGATGCAGACAGACGATTTGAGGAAATAAGCCGGAAACAGCATGAACTTAATAACAGTAGACATGATTTCGATAACTTTAACCATCACGAATTTGTTGTTTTGAAGGATCAGAAGGGCGAAATTATTACGGAGAAGAAAAAATTGAACACCGCAATAGAAGCCCTTGGTAAACTAAAACTGGCCAATGACAGGTTAGACCAAATGGAAAAGCAATACATGGCTGAAAAACCTTCTCAGGGAGCTCAGGAGAAGTCTCAGGCTTCGGGAAAGGGATTTATAGAGCAAGGGCTTAAGGCAATTAATGATGCATTCATGGCAGCCCAAAATGAGCAGGATAAGAACAAGAGAAAGAAGAAAAGGAACAGATCAGAGATAAAATATCGTGGCAAGGACAATCAGGATCAGCCTGACAGGTAATTTGTTTTCTTGGCCGCGCTCTGCGACACGAGCGGCCTTATCGGCCTACTGCCCTGTTTATTGCTGGGCGTGATTCAGTTACTTTGTGGCAATGCTGCAAGCAGCATAAAAATTTGTGGTTAGGAAGTGGTCGGTGTGGATTTCTTGAATACGGAACATCAGGTTAGGTACTTGGATTACATAACGAGAGACAGCACCTATGATGGTGACGTGGAGCGCAAAGCGTTTTTCTACTTACTGGCTGCACATGAGACACGGGACATTGACCGTATCTATGATTTTGAAGAACGGTCAATCCGTCCTGAGGTGTTGGACAACGGCCTTTCCCACGGTGAAGCAATCCTGATAAAGTTTGCGTTTCACCTGTTCAATGGTTGGGAATGTGAAAGTATTATAGACATGTTCAGCACACTTTCAGGCGACCTTAGGAACGCTGTTTTATCGGCTATAAAAATCCGTTTTAAGATGGAGTGATGACGCATGGACGACAAATTGAAACAGCTCTACAACGAAGCGGTGAGACGTTCTGAACAGCTTGAAAAAGACTATCCGTCGAAACGATACAAGGTGACCGAAAAAGGGATTGTCCTTGACCCGAACGATCGGGAGGACAGGGAATGGTGGAATGATGATGGACTGGTTGACGAAAGCAAGTTAGAGGATGCTATGAAGTCTGCCAAACATTCACTGTACCTTTCGGGATTTACAGTCACAGAGGAAGACGAGCAGGACATATACGCTGTTCTGAAAGGGAAAATGACGCGAGATCAGCTGATAGAAAAGCTGAGACAGAAGGATTAAAATAGATCAGGCAATGTCCGTTATAAGCGAAAAAGGCGACCTCTACGCAACAAAGAGGTCGCCTTTTCGTGCTTAATATATTGGAAGAACTAGCAATCATTATTTATGCTTTATTTTTATTTAAATTAAATATAAAATTTATTTAATTAATATTTATATATAAATGTGTTTTATCCTATGCCACCAAAACGGTCTTTGCAATTAAATACATTGATTGAGTTGGCATATTTACATTTTGTAAATACTGTTATAGTATATAAGTGTGAATATCGGAAAGTATTACTTTGCTACAGTGAGAATGTATGAAATATCTGAGGGGGGGAATCATATAATGGCAGGAACAACCTTATGCTATGAGGGGGTAACTACCTTGGAACCCGAAAAATCAGCAGAAAATCTTATCGCAAAGTCGGTTTTGAAGAAAAAGGGACAATTCACGATACCTAAAGAAGTACGGAAAATGCTTGACCTGAAAGAAAATGATCAGATGGATGTTACTGTGGAAGATGGAAAAATTGTTTTGAGGCCTGTGGTTACCATTGCAAAAGACCAGATCTGGTTCTGGACAAGAGAATGGCAAGAAGCTGAAAAAGAAGTGGACTCGGACATTGAAAGCGGACGCGTTCACTCTTTTACAGATGTAAAAGATGCCATTAAGTTTTTGAAAAGCGAGTAATTATTCTTGGCATATACTTTGGATATCCCTAACCGTTTCAAAAGAGCCTACAAAAAACTTCCACCTGATGTACAAAACATAGTAGATGATGCATTAGAAATTCTAGTCAAAGGAAAACCTTATCCTAAATCGCTGAGGGTACAGAAAATGAAAGGACATCGTTTTGTGTTTGAGGCTTCGCCGACAATGCAATATAGAATAACCTTTCATTTTAAAAACCCAGATTATATTGTCCTGCGTAATGTCGGAGACCATAATATAACACTTAAAAATCCATGATGCTATGAGAGCCCCTTGTTTTTGAGACAGGGGGCTTTTGTGTAGTGTTGAAACGCTCTTAGTTGTCTTTTAAGGTTGATCTTCTTTTGTATTGGGCTTTGCTCTCTTGAGTTTGACCACTTTTTTTAGTTTAGGTTCATGTCCGAGTGTAATGTTCCAATGGACACGCTCAATAATTTTTACATCCCTAAATCCAACTTTTGTTTGTACTGTGGCTATATCTCCGACTTCTGCATCATTAAACTTCTTAGGTAAAAACCAATAGAAAGTTCTGTCTCCTAATTCTCCATGATTAATGTGTTTTGCGGCAATAACATTGAGCCGATCACTCATGATAGAAACCCCTTTACTATTTACATATTTAAGAATTATTTAAATTTAAATTATATATATAGTAATTTTAAATTAAAATACAAATTACTTGTTGATTACAGAAGCCCCTTATCAGACAAAACTTGTTTAAGAACGGTATTCACAAATTCAGACTTAAAGCCCCGGCCTTTTCCTTTGCTGATTCGGTCAATTGCCTTTACAACGTCTATATCTAAAACAAATCCCCTAAGTATAGTTTTCTTTTTCTCATTTTCAATCAGATCATCAACTGCGTTGTTGTTGTGTGATTCACTTGTGGTTTCTTTCATTTTTTGATTGTTTTCTTTAATTTCTTTTGAAGGCTCTGAATTGGCGACTTCATTAAATCCGGCCAATGTCCTGTTTTTCATAGTTTAGCGCTCCTTAAATTAGGTTACAAAACATAAATATAATTTATTTTATGTTTAAATATAATATATATTTAACTTAAATTTAATTCCTCAAACAGCTGTGAGTAGGCTGTTTTTAATGAATTTTGATTTTGTATTAATGTTACTGGAAGGTTCTCGTATGCTACCCCGGAAGCCCCACGGATACTTCTAGGAATTACCGTATCATAAAGCGTTATGTGGTTAAGAAGGCAATATTTGCGGCACTCTTTTAGGATCTGATCATGAAGTGCCGTTCGCCGGTCTACGAGCGTTGCAACCACGCCTTTTACTTGAAGACTAGGGTTAATCTTCTCTCTGAAATCAACAATAAAATTCAGCATTTTGACGAGTGATCGCATTGAATATTTCTCAGGCTGAAAAGGGATCAGAACCTCATGTGTGAAATTAAGAATATTTCCTGCCATCAGTCCCAAGTTAGGCGGCCCGTCCACAATAATAACGTCATATCCCTTAAGGCTTGAAAGGCTATCCTTTAGCAGCTGAAAGGGTTTTTTGTATTTATTCCGATTAGTTAGAACATCAAATTCAAGGAACTGCAAATCATCATTTGCCGGCAAAACGTCTATACCTTCATAAAGATTAACAATAGAGTCTTTAGCTTCTGCCGAACCGATCATAACATCATAAATCGTGCTTTCAAATGTGTCCGGATTTTCTCCAAATGAAAGAGAGACATTTCCCTGATTATCTCCGTCTACAATCAAAACTTTTTTCCCATGAGTTGCAAACAAACCAGCTAGATTGACAGATAACGACGTTTTCAATACTCCACCTTTATTGTTAGCAATAGCGATTATATTAGCCATAAACCCACCACCTTTTATTTAAATTTAGTCTATAACTTAATATTAACACAATTTATGATTGTATTATATTTAAAATACAATTAAATACTATTTAAATAAAATATAAATTAAATATAAATTATCAAGGTGACTGAAAACCCCTCTACCGTATACGGTAGAGGGGTAGAATGAATACAATTCACTTGTTTTTTTTTGCAAAAATAAAAGCCCCTCGAAGTTCGCACCTTCAGGAGCTGACCCGTCAAATAATCGCAGTATCTAACGGGGTAGTTAACTAATTAACACACAATTATAGTACCATAAAAACATAACCAATACAAGGGGAAGGGTGCAGTGAAAATCAATATAACCCTTCCAATTTTTGCTTGATTTTGGTATAACTAATTTATAGATTAAGAGATTAAATAAATTTAATACATAAGAGCAAATAAAAACCCCTCGAAGTTCGCACCTTCAAAGGGTTCGCCTATCAAATAATCGCAGTATTTGACAGGACATTCATATTCAGATTGTATAACAATTACATCAACTATACAACCTCTCATGAAATCCGACATAATAAGCGGCGTTTGAAGCGATCCTTTTTAGGTTCGATCTTCAGACGCCGTTTTTGATTTGCCCGGAATTGGGAGGCACGGTCATGGTATCAGTGAGCAGAATTTTAACACATGCAGAATTTAGTAAGATGACAGCTTATCGTGTGATGGCAAACAATAAGGCAGAAAAGAAAACGGTCAAAGCCCAACTTTTAGAACATATTCAAGAGTTTTACGGAGAAAAATGGAATCGACTGAAAGAAGAAACACGTAGTGCTGTCGATATGCTTGTTTGGTTTGCCACGGAAAGAGGCTTCTCCTTCCCTTCCTCAGCTTATTTAGCTAACCGATATAGATTATCCGAGCGGACCATTAGACGTATTGTGGGCGATTTAAGGGATTCTGGGGACGTTCTAGTTGTTTACCGTCGCAATCCCAAAGGGAATGGGTGGAAAAATCCGGTTCTTCTATTCACGAAACACCCTTATTTTTCACATTGGAAAAATCTCTTAAATTTACCCGATGTCCAGACCAATGTCCAAACAAATAATGCTGAAAAGTCAGTTGTATCAACGGATGAAGGCTCAAAAAAAATTCCTACCTTTCCATTACCAATTAAAATCTCTAAAAGAGATGATATGAAATACTCTCTGTTAAAAAATTTACAAGAAAAAGGAAAGCAAATCATTCCTCAAATCATCCATTATACTTTAAACGAACTGATTAGAATATCGGAGAAAAAAACCATTGTTTTGCCCGATCGTTACCTACTCAAAAGCTATTTAAGTAATTTAACTCTATACGAGAACGGCAAAGAATACCAAATCACCAAATCATATCGTAGAAAGACACATTCAGTACATAAAGAGGTCATTCCTCAATGGATGCGCGATGATAAGCAGGAGAAAAAAGAGCCGGAAATTTCACCGGAAGAAGTTAAAAAACGTGCTCAGTGGCTTGAAGAATACTTAGCTAACTGCTGAAAAGACTCTATTTTTCAGCTTGTTTCTTTTTACCGAGCGGAAAGCCGTACTTTTTCCCATGAGCAAGAGCTTTTTCGGCCAATTTTTTAGCTTCTTCTTTTGTTATTTTTTTCATTATACGTCAACTCCCGATTCTACTTTTTTTCAGATTATGGACTAATATATCGTTTTTTAAACGATGCAGCTTTATTCCAAATCCACACATAATTGAAAGCGCTTTAAGTAACTGCTGTTACGTTAACGAAAGGATAATAAAACCGCTTACATTTATTTGCTCGTTAACGGCTGCAACCCTTATTGGTCATAGCTTCCAAAAACTAAAAAATCAAAAGCGTTAACGTGTTAACAGAGTAGTAGAAAACTACGTCCAACAAAGGTTAGTCAATAGATAAAGAAGTATTTATTCTGTTTTAATATCACAATTGACAGATAACTACATATATAAATTATATGCTATATTAATAGGAATTATTAAATATAAAATTTTAATTTGCCGTACATTATGTGTGTAAAGTGTTATAATATAGATACCAAATATAGGCTATGAAAAGAGGTCAATGGGGTGGAAAAAGTAGTCAGGGTATCGGGAGGGGAAATAGTAGTTTTCGAGTCTGATCTCTCTAAAATCATTTTACGGTCGGCAGATTATCATAGATTGATACTCGTTCAATCGCCACAAATAGTTGTAGCAATACCGGCTTATTTGCCTGAAAAAGAAAACTGGATGGAGCAGCCAATCTGTTTCATCTTTGGAGAAAGTGACACAGGCTTAACAGTTGATGACATTCGCACTATAAAGATGGGCTTTGCAATGATGGTCAATTCAAAGAAAGTATTACAGGGGGTATAAAGACATGAATAAGAAAGTTTTTCTCATTGTAGGACTGGTGATTACGGTACTTGGTGGAACCACGGCTTGCGGCACTCAGGCAGATGCACAGCTACATCACAAAGCGGTTGCTCATAAGAAACCAGTGCAGCAGCATAAGCACAAGGCGTATAATGCAAAAAAAATAATCAAAAAAAAGGCCGAAATTCGTGATGAAAAATTGGTTAAAGAAGGGCGAGTTGATTGGGGTGCATCAAGATTGAATCCTGATAATGCCCCATTGGTCGCAATTCCGAAGAATAAAAAGAGCGTTTATATTAAAGGGCAACCCCGGGAAAAAAGTTCCGACAATCATCAATCACAAAGCAAGAAAAAGGCTATAACTACATCATCTGCACCACAAAAAAGGGCAAGCACTGCGCCGGTGAAAAAAACAACAGTCTTGAATAAGGCTACAAGTTCGTCCACAGCTTCTAAAACATCTCAGAAAAAAACTAGCCAATCGACCTCTTCATCTCAACCACACATCCAAACACAGCCACAGCAGTCTAAAACGACAGATCAAGTAAATCAACAAGAAAAAAATGTGGCAGATCAAGCCATAGAGATTGCAAATAAAATTAATAGCGGTCAAGCGTCACTGGTTAAGACCGGTGAAGGAACGGCGGCAGGTGGCGGACAATATTCAAATTACACCGTTCAGGATAAATGATTGCAGGGGGAATAGCGGTGGAATTTATTAAGAAAATCATGAATGTGATACTTGTATTTATTTTAGTGGTCACTATGGTTAATCTGTTTCCCGGTGGGAGAAATCAAGCGTTTGCTTCAAGTGGTACTAACACAGGATATTACTCTTGGAAAGATTCGGGTGGGTACGTTCATACCACAGCTTACATAGAGATCAATGGCAAAATGGTTTATTGCTACGATGAAGATAAGCTTGCACCTGACCATGTAACATACTCAAGTGGTGAAAATTTCTATGATAAGTCGGTGAATTCTCTTTTGTACTATGGTTTTGGCGGTGAGGGGTACTCTGGTTCTGGTGGAATGACTGATTATGTTAAGACCTGGGTTGCATTAAGCAACTGGAAAAGTGGAGATACAGGCACCAATAAGCCGGCGAACAGGGACAGCTTTGTAAAAAGCCTTTTGAAACATGCGAAAAATCAGGACATACCTACTTACGGCATTAGCTTCGATAAAAAAGAAGTAACGTCAAATATCGTTAATAATGAACAGAGATCAGAAACACTAACAGCCACGTCCCAAGCTGGAAAGGGACAAGGTGAATTAACACTTTATGTTCCTCAGAATGTCACTATTCATATGAGTGATGGTTCAACTAAAACGAACGGGACACAGAAAATAGAGCAAGGTGATTCATTCTATTTTACAGCTCCGTTGTGGTACAACTCGGATTATGTAACTGGAGACGTGAACGGATGGAGAGGGGAGCTGGCAGGAATTCTATTTATTCCATCGTCAGGGAGTTATCAGCCAACACTTTTGCCACCTAGAATGATTCATGACCCTATTCAGCGTCAAGGGTTTACTGTACATTTTTGGGCGAGACAAAAGCAGCTGACGGTTCACTATATAGATAATTGGACACATCAGATCATGTGGCAAGATCAAGCCATGGTTACCATTGGAACCGAATATGACAAGTCTCAATATCCGAATGATTTTGATCGTAATGGTCATTTCTATAAATTCAATACTTTTAATGGCTATGGCGATCAGTTAAAAGAGAATATGCCTGATCATGATGTGACACTGGACATTTATTATGACCCTTATCAACATGTAGTCACTGACTATAAAAATAAATATCCAAATTACGATACCTTTGAGCATCATGATGACCTATTGAAGGTCGGTTCTTGGTTTGATTATGGCCCGAAGGGATTTAATGCATTTGGAAATGACTATGACCCTGAAAATGGTAATCATTTTAACGGTAACGTTCCTTACAATGACATTAACGGACTTTTGAAGGATGTGCTCAGACGTACGATAACCGTTAATTACTTGGATAACAGGACAGGACAAAAGATTGCAAACTCTGATGTTTCAACTGTTCATCAAGGGGACGGCTATTCTAGAAAGCACCGGACCGATATTAAAAAAGGCAATTACTCGTATCGTTATGTTCGTGAAGATGGTTCGGCAGAATCAGGAACCGTTGGAACAAATAATATTACCATCAACTATTATTACGATGTTCCTTTGATAAAAACAGGATTAAAAAAGCTTCAGGTCTATACGGCGCCTTCAGCTGATGGTCTGCCCGTTAGGGTGTATCTGGACAAAGTTTATAATTATGATTCCGGAATAGCAGACATGGGTTCTAAAAAAATCAATGTTTCTCTATATCAAGGAGAAAATCGTCTAGAAACACATCAATACGCAGCTAGGGATTTACCTGAGTACCTAACGTTCAACGTGCCATCAGGCAGTGGACTTGCTAAAAACACTCACAAACCTTACACGGTAAAATTTGATAATTATAATCCAAATGACTTTGACATAGAAAACAATGCCGGACAGTTAACGACAGACGGTTATACGAGTACAGAAGAGACGTTGAATTTTGATTTGAATTCAAGTATTAATCATGAACTGGTTCAGAAGAGAGTTGTTATGACGCAAGTAACTCCAAACGTCACACCTGAGTTATTCTATGAGACCTTTGATTTTGAAGCGCCTCCTCTACCTGAAAATCGGACGGGTTATGGTACTGAAACCAAAGTATCTTTCGGGTATGAGAATGATTTAGGCAGCGATTATCAGTACGCTACGCCTGTTGCAGATGATGACTTTACTTTTAATGCTTCGGAAAAACTTCAGGATTCTTACTTGAACTATCCTACGTCGAACGGTCAGGTTCATGTCCCTTTGCAAGCAAAGCGCAATACGTATTTTTCCGGGAATGAATATTGGAAAGCAGAAACTTTTATTTTCCCTCATGTAAATGTTGAGCAGCATACAGGTAATTTGTTTACTGACAAGCAAGTTGCTGATCGAGACAGTCGAATCAAAAATAAAATGGTTGATGGTCACAATCAGTTCTACACACCGATTTGGCCAGAGAATCAAGATAACATTCCAATCAATTACCCTGTAAGTTACTCAACAAACAAGCTAGGGGCTAATAAAGTTACAATCCATGTTGATGACAAGTTGCATTTGTTCGCCTATATGTTTGCTTGGATGGGATCACCCACGGGCGAACAGGATGCGATTTTGCTGGAACCCATTAATGCAGACAACCCTTTTCCCAATGGAGCACCAGAAGGATGGACAGATTCAGATATTCAGTGGTTGAAAAATTAAGGGGGCCATTCGGATGGACGGATTTAAAGAGCACTATAAACGATGGATCGTGAGAATCTATCGAGTAGGAACTGAATGGGGAAATAAGTCAATTAACCACAGCATTAAAAATAATTTAGAAAAGGAAAAAGTAAAATTTTATAAACGCTTTCGTGTGGAGGCCCGGCCGGAAGATATTGCTCAAATGAAGAAGGATATTGTTCGGTGTGAAGTCATGAAACTGTTCGTAGTCGTGGGAACCATCGTGTTTGTCATTGTTTTTGCTTTATAAGGAGGGATACAAGATGAAAAAAATCGACAAATCAAGAAAAAGACCAAAATGGCTCTTTTTCGTTATATCCATACTTCTGATTGTATCTGCTGCTTCGGTTGTCGAAGGTGATACTGCACTGGCTAAAACAGGCGATATTTATACTCAAAATAAAAAAGTGTTTGATAAGGCAGCAAAGGCAACATATGACGATCATGGCAATAAGTATAAGGTTTACGGCAGTAATTTAGTCGGCTATGTAAAAAAGTATGATCCGGATACCAACTCCTTTTCGTGTAGTACATTTGATTTCGCATGTAAGATCAGCGGATTTTTTGATTCTATGTCTATCGGGCTGTTGAAATCTATAACGACTGGCATCGGTAACTCAGTGGTAACGCCTTCGACAATCACCAAAGACACAACGTATAATCGCTATGAAAGTGGACTAAAATCATTGTCTTGGACGATGTTAGGCATATTTTTAATGTGGCAGATTGTTAAAATTCAGGCTTCCCGATTTGCCAACAGTGAAGACGGGCCGATCGCTCTGAATGATAAGCTGGTGCTTGTTGGGACGGCCGGGATCATACTTGGCATTTACCCGAATTTCTTTACGTGGATGCTTAACTTTCAATCACTGGCAGTTAAAGAGGTAGGGCTATCGGCTACAAGCCCTAATCATTTGGCAGCAGCCGATTTTCTATTTGGATCGTTTGGGGGGCTTCTGTTTGGCTTAATTCTCTCAATTATCTTGCTGATTTTATCACTGGTTTATTCCTATCGTTATCTACTCTTTGCTCTGCTCTATATTACGGGAGTGATTGCGATCCCTACTATGGTGAATAACGAGTTCAACTATTTTTCAGTTTGGTTAAGAACGATGATCAATAACGGCGTGACGTTGTTCCTGCAAATACTCTGTTATGCAATGGGCATGGCAAAAATCACCGACTTGAACGCGCTGGCATCCGGTAATGGCCCTACAAGCTTCTTTGTGGGTTTAGGCTTCTTTATACTTGCCCTTGTGGTTCCTGGACTTCTAGGTCAGCTTGGTGCAAGTACAGGAACAGCAAGGGGTATAGGTCGTGGCGCAACAGCCTTGTTAATGATGAGAAGATAAGCAACAATCCAATAAAAAAGGTTATTGAAAAAGCCCTCAGAAAAAAATTCTGAGGGCTTTTTCTGCTTTTTAAAAGGTCATAGCGCGTCCCCTATATTACTTAATAGAAAACATAAAAAAAGGAGATCCCTAAATTTTTAACAATAAAAGGATAGAACTCACTAAAACATCAATTCGGTTATTTCTCGGATATGAAGATTCTATTATGCTTTATCAATATTTAGGAGGACGCTTTATCATGACCTTAAAATTTGCCATATTAAGCTGTACGATTTCTGCCATTGCACTGATAATTAATTTATTAAGTAATCTATATCCGCATCTGTTTCCGGCGGTAGGGGCGTATCTGACCACTATAAGCCCACTAATTTGGATCGTCTTCGGTTTGTGTTGCACCGTTGTAGTGCAGCAGCTTTATATTCATAAGCTGAAACATAGAAGCCCATAAACATGATCTTCACTGCTTCTCTTTTTTCCACTGTTTAGGTTTGTATCCACTATCTTTAATTGCCCTGAAAATTTTATGTTGCGGCATGATCTCATGCTTAGCATAATAATAAAGGCTCTTTTGAACCAAGTCTGTCTTTGTTACGTTTGTATAGCCTTCTTTTTTGAGATAGTCTAGCATTTTATCAATCAATCCGGCATGAACATCATCCAGCCGTATATCAAGTCTTTGTGTCAAATGTCTCAACTCCTTATGTGACACTGATATTATAACATTTGCCGTACATATTATGCGGATTTATTGGTGATAAAGATAACTGGAAGCAAAGTAATTTAGAGCCAATAGCGTTTATACATGCTTTTTACGGTACGGACAGTAAGAAGTGAACTAACTTTATTCTGAGTCCAAATCAGGGTATTATAAATAAAAGACAGCCATAAAATAATACCGTTTAAAGGGTTGTGCCCCCTCTAAACGGCTTTAGTCGGCAATATCCGCATTTTAGCGGAACGGCGCTTTTAATCAAAGAGATTCATACAAAAAATGATCTGCTTCAATCACAGCCACTCGTGATGGCATATGAATCAGATCATTTTTTATTTCTGAAAGACACGTGGATTGGATGGCAACGGCCCCGTATTTGCCCCTTGTTGATTCCAAAATGACTTCTATATGTTTTTATTAATACCAATCTTGAAAACCTCTTAAAAGCCATTTTGAGGGTTGATACTTTGGGATGCTGATTTTCAGCATCCCAAATAATTATTATCTTTGAGTCAGGTGTTATTATTTAAAATCAGAAGGATCTAATTCTCCATATTCTAATT
>NZ_CP082837.1:0-3326898 GCF_019930545.1 Sporolactobacillus terrae | reverse complement strand
TGAATTATTTGATTACGTCAATTGGTTCAATAATGTTCGCATCCATGGATCACTAGACTACCTAACACCAACTGAATACAAGCTGCGACACCTTTAAAAATTTGTTTGATTTAGTGTTGACATACCAGCATATTGCCATTGAGTAGTGCAGCCTGTGCCATGTTTTAGAGTATGGCGTGCCAAGCAAAGAGCCATATAAGAGCCATAGTAGTTTTGACGCATTTTAGTAATTCCAATGTACTTCCATTTCTTTTATATAATGTACAACCGTTACAGCGCTCTTATTTTCCGATCTTTACTTAAAGGTATTTCCTTGAACGTCGTTTTGCAACGGATTGTTTTAGACGCGAATGCATGCCATAAAAAAACACCCGGCACTGTTCCATGCAGTGTCGGGCATGATGTCGATCATTCATTCCGTTTGTAATCGATGCACATCATTTTTTTACTGGATAGCCATAAATGGAGCCGTCTTTGATTTTGATTTCGTCCTCCCATGGTAATTTATAGGCGTCATTTGCTAGATCTCTTATATAGGTGTACGGGTTTTTCTTGACGCCGCCGGGGGTTGCGACGTAGCCTCGTGTTCCGAGGTTGTAGATATTGTTTTCGAGGCCCCAATCTAATCGCGCTTGATCTGCGAGGTGCGGATAGACTTCTGCGGTGACGATTTCATAGGGGTTTCGGTGTCCTTGTGCCAAAGTCGTTCCGTCAAAGTTGCACACTTGCCCTTCGCCAAAATAATAGAAGGTGCCATCGTAGCCGGCTAGATTAACCGATAGGGTATACATGAGATTCTGCCATGCGTTGGAGCGGTTGGTTAGGATCCATTGATCATTGACCTGAGTACTGTAGCCCGAGATACGGATCAGCACATTGGCCCCCTTATAAGCGGCTTCTCTTGCGATTTCCGGGAACATTCCATCGTGGCAGATGCATACAGACAGAACGCTTCCGCCGGGCCCTTTGCAGACAGGCAAGCCCAGATTTCCCGCCTGCCATGGTTCAACAGGTACCCAAGGATTAAGCTTACGATATTTTAGAATGATCTCTCCTTCAGGATCAATGATGATCGAGGTGTTAAAAGGCGCTCCGCCCTCGGGATCTTTTTCCATAATAGAGAAAACACCATAGACGCCCGCTTCTTGGCAGGCCTTTGCAAAGCGATCCGTTTCCGGTCCCGGTACGGAGCAGAGGAACGCGTCTGTCGTCCACTTCTTCGTATTCAATCCTTGGGTGCTGTATTCGGGGAAGACGATCAGCTCGACACCCGGATAACCGGATTTTGTCGCATGAAGAATTTTGACGATTTGTTTGATCTGTTTGTCAATATCTTCACGTGAATTTACAACCGGTACAGGATATTGAATTAAAGCGCTCAGAAATCCTTCTGTAGGTTTGGTCATGCTTCCAATGCTACCCATAAATGATCTCTCCTTAATGATTGCTTTGAAATTTTTTTGTAATCAGTGTGCTTGCTTTCCAAGATCAGCTAAAACCTTATCTGTTTTGCACATATCATGGCAGTTTTTTTCAAGACTGCAGCATAGTGAGCAAATCATTCCTCCATGAAAAGGACAGTAGGTCATATCTTCTTTCTCATAGTCATACTGGCAAACGGAGCATGTATACGTTGCAACATCATCGGTTCCCAAATGGTGGTGATGCACGTGATCCAGTGATTCCTGAACCGTTGCAGCAAGTTCGATTCCAGATGGATGCATTGGATTCTCTCGGGCAATATAATATTTCCCCTTCGTGGCAAGGGCAATAATGGGAACAAGAACGAACGAGAGAATCAGCGCAACGAAAGGTGAGAAGGCTTGCATCGTTCCCCCTAAGAGGCCAAAATACGCAACAATGGAAACAATTGAAGCGATAATCATTGAGCCAAATCCTACAGGGTTAAAATTGTGCAGATGCCCTCTTTTAAACTCAATATAATCCGGACTGATCTTCAGGATCCTTTTATTAATCACAAGATCGGAAACAATCGCAGCAATCCAAGCTACAGCAACGTTTGCGTAGAAGCCTAGAATAGTATTTAGGAAATTAAACATGCCGACTTCCATAATCGTCAGTGCAATCGCGACTTGAAGAAAAAGCCAGGCCACTCGTCCGGGATGAAAATGAAAGAGACGCGAGAAAAAGTTCGACCAGGATAAGGAACCCGAGTAGGCATTGGTCACTTGTATCTTTAATTGAGAGAGAATAACGAAGAGCGTCGCAATCGTTAACGCGAGAAAAGCATTGGGAATAATCGTTCCAAATCCATGGATAAATTGTTGAATCGGCTCTACCGCATTTGTGAGCCCGACCGTGGGTGCAATGTAAGACGCATATAAGGAGCCGCAGATCATATTAAAGGCACCGAGAATAACCCAGCCCGGACCTGAGAGGATCACCACCCAAAGCCAGCTTTTACGATTTTTTTCGCTGCGGTTAGGCATGAAGCGTAGGTAGTCAACCTGCTCGCCGATTTGCGAGATTAGGGACAGGACAACGCCTGCTGCCATACCAGAATAGAGCGGGTTAAACGATGCGCCCGTGGTCTTGTCGCCGCCAAAGTGGGTCCATGCTGCCAAAGATTCCGGATGGGTGGTGAGAATACCGATGAGCGGCGCAACCATTAAAATGATCCACAAAGGCTGCGTCCACGATTGTAATCGTGAAAGAAGCGTCATACCAAAAGTTACCAAAGGAATGACCACAAGCGCGCCAATGAGATAACCGACTGCAAGAGGCATATGAAAGTAAATCTCAAAAGCTTGTGCGAGAATCGATCCTTCCGTTGCGAAATAGATGAATGTGAAGGTGGCGTATACGAGTGATGTCAGCGTCGATCCAAGATAACCGAATCCCGCGCCGCGTGTCAGCAAATCCATGTCGACATTGTATTTGGCTGAATAATAGGCAATCGGAATACCGGTTAGAAAAATAACCGCTGCGGCAATGAGAATGCCCCAAAATGCACTTGAGAAGCCATACGCAGTGGTCACGGAGGCACCGATCGCGAAGTTAGCAAGAAAGGCAATCCCACCAAGCGCAGAATTGGCTACTGAAGATTGAGAAAATGTTCGAAACGATCGTGGTGCGTAACGAAGCGCATAGTCCTCGAGCACCGGATTATTCACCCATTTATTGAATTTTCTAGTTGCATGATCCGAAGATGTCTGTTCCATGATGCATTCCCCCCTCTTTCTGTACTTTTTATTTTTAAAAGCAACCCATTGAATTATTTGTTTAGCAGATGACCCGTCGCTTGTTCCTCACTCGGCTGTTCCGGAGTGTCTCGTGTTAGCGATTCACAGATTTGTTTGGCTTTTTCCGGATCTTCCGACCAAATCTTGTAGAACGAATATGGACTCGTTGCGACACCATCTTTAACTGCGGAATAGCCGCGATGCGTTAAATTATAGAGATGATTCTCTGCCGTCCAGTTTCTTCTTGCTCGGCGAATTGCGGAGATCGATAGTTCCGCGTAGGTCACTTCATCTGGAGCAGATCCGCACTCCGCTAACGTCGTCCCATCAAAATCGATGATATTCGAGTGACCAAAGTAGTAATAAAGCTTGTCCCGCCCAGCCATATTGGCAACGGCAAAATAAACATTATTTTCCCACGCGCGGACGCTGGCCACTTTGATTTGCTGTTCTTTGGATGGATACATATAACCTTGGATGCGAACGACCAGTTCGGCTCCTTTCATAACCGTATCGCGCACAATTTCGGGTATATTAGAGTCATAGCAGACATTGGCGCCAATCATCAGACCCTTTGGTCCCTTCACGACCATGGTCTGATCGCCCGGATACCACGGTTCTTTCGGTACCCAAGGATTGATTTTGTGAAAATTAAGCTTAATTTTCCCCTGGTCATCGATCAGAATAAAACAATTAAACGGATTCCCGTTTGGATTAATTTCCCCGGTAATTGAAAAAACGCCCCAGACTTTATTTTTTCTGCACGCCTCACAAAAAATATCTGTTTCAGGACCAGGAACCGTCGTGCACAATTCTCGCCACTTGGTTGGATGAAATCCTTGTGTCGAATACTCTGGGAACACGATTAAATCAAGGCCTGGATAACCCATCTTTGTCCCTTCGACAAAGTCAGCAATCCGGTGACAATTATCCAGCACTTCTTCTTTTGATTCCAAGACAGGCACGCGATAGTTCACAACAGCGACTCCGACCGTATCACTCGAACTAGAAATAGATCCGACTGGCATAAATCATTCCTCCTACTCGTTTTTTAGAATGAGATAAACTGATGAAGCACACTTTCTCGCATGGTACAAGGCAAATGAACAAAAGGAATCACGAATCCCCCCCCCTCACCCACTCAATCGATTCGAGAAGTAGAGCGATTATTCAATACCATTCGTTTTGACTAAATGGAATATTTCGAATTTTATAGGTGCAGATTTTCTACACTTCACCTCCATATAATTTTTAATCTCCTCATCAAATGACACAACGATTTCTAATCAGCCTGTTTAAAAATAAATCGTTCTTATGTACTACCTCCTTATTGAAATATTTTTTACATTCTTAATATTATTCCTAAATATCATATTATTCAATAGCTTTATGATTATTAGTTCTATATACGATATAAAAATGTTTATTATCACTAGAGACGATAAAATAAAACTACAAGAATGGTATGAGGGAGTTTCATTATGGAAGAGTTGCATATTGGAGAACGCTTAAAATCACGACGAAAACGGTTAAACATGACCACGCAGGAACTAGCGGATAAAGTTAGTATTTCTCAATCCTATATCAGCCGATTTGAAAATGATCGAGCAATCCCGGATGTTGATATGTTATCCCGTATTTTAACCGCTCTAAATACAGATCTATCCTCTTTCTTTGCCAAAGAGTTTTATTCATTGCCAGAAGATCTAGCACAGCTTATGGAGACTGCAAAAACATTATCTCCTGATCAGCGTGCAAAACTAAACGCCTTCTTAATTGCGATGAAGGGACAAAGTGAAGCTTAATCATGTTTTAATGAAACAAAAAAAGTTGAATGCCCAAATTCTTCTTCAGTTTTTTATCGTTCGTTGCATGCACCACAAAACAAATCCAACCGATACAAAAAGGTCGATCCAAAACACAAGCGATAGGTGATGGATCGGCTTTTTATACTTTCGGCTGTCATTTTCATTCTCTATTGCTGATTATGGCGCAATAGTCATAACGGCAGGGGATTTAATGTCGAATAGTGTCGATTGCCTGCTTTCCCGCAAAATCTCAATGCCCTTTTAGGCATTTCGCCCGTGTTCATCAATTGGTCACATTTTGTATACTAGAGACAAATTAAAACAATGAACCTTCATCGCTTGTTCCTTCCAGAGACACATCGCGTTTTTGCATTTCCATCCCATTGAACAGTTCCTATTCTGAAGGTGATAAAATGAGAGTAAACATAGGCGGCTCTAGCTCAGCCGGCGATACCCAAACCTACGATGCCGAATCACTAATCACAGCCGCCAAAGCACATGCCAAACATTACCAAACGTTACGTGATCAATTTCATAACTTGCGCACCGCATTCCAGCAGATCGCAGGACTCGGCCCCGAATTTCAAGGCAAGGGTGCGGACGCGATTAAACACTTTTATTCAGGACAAATCAATGTCGTTGATGCCTGGCTGCGGCTGATTGACAAGAAGATTGCCTATTTCCAAGGTGTTTCCGGTTCAATCGAAGATAAAAATCTTGGCGGAGGCACCGAAATTCACGTCCCCTTCTTGAATGAAGAACTGTCGATGAGCTACGCGCGATCCAAAGAAATGGTGCGCGAGCAGCGGGATGACATCGCCAAAATTTTGAGCAACATTTCTGATCTTGTACCGATCAACGTCTTTTCCAACTACGACGTCGATCACGCTTTAGATGCCGCTGACAAAAAGCGCGCACAAACAACACGCGATGTTCAAGATCTGGATCAGTCCTTGACCAACGAATACCGGCAAATCAGTGAAGATCTGCCGCACATCCAAGCACTCTATGAAGCACTGATCCATGTGACCCGCCAAGGCGCCGATGTTCAACCAATGCATTTCAATGCCACCGCCTATCACGACAGCAAAATCTACCAAGTTCAGGATGAAATGCAAAAGGAAACGCAAAAGTACTTGGAGATTAAAGCGCAGCAGGAACAGGCACGTCACGTGTCGAAAAAAGACACACAGCCCGTCAATCCCCTGCTGGCAAATGCAACCAAAGCGGCGATCATGGATCAGGAAATTCAGTATGGCTTGCGCGACGGCGCAAAAGATGCAGTCAAGGACACCGTCCTCGGTCTATGGGAGTCAGCAACTCATCCGGTCGAGACGCTCAAAGGCACTTGGCACGCAGCGACCCACCCGATTCAAACGGCTAACCTCATCAAAAACGCATTGGTTCAGTCGTTTGATAAAGAGATGGTGCACGGCAAAGCCTATACACGATCAAGGTGGGTCACCTATGCCATCACCACGCTGGCAACCTCTATTGTCGGTACCAAAGGCGTCGATAAAATAAGTAAAGTTGCCAAGGCCGGAAAAGTAGGCGAAGCCGCCAGCAAAGCACGCAACACCATAAAAACAACACGAACCAAGAGTACAGCATGGGTCAATCAAAAACTGGATCAATGGAGCAGCCCTCCCCTGCCCCGCACGCAGTTTGCGGACGGTCCGGTGCCCTACAATGTGATTGACTCCAAAAGATTAAGAAATAAACTTGATCAGCTGCCAGATCGTACCGCCCCACTCCCCAATCAAAACGATCAGGTGCGGGATCTGATTCAGCAGGCGTCGGCTAAAAAAGTTGATGGTTTAAAAAGTAGTGAAAAAACGAGTCAATCCAGTATTGTTCCTAAATTATCAAACTTATCATTGGACGAACAAATAAAACTTGCAGATCAGTATAAACAAAAAGCTCCAATTGAAATCCCTGATGATGCGAAAATAAAAGCACAAAGTAAATCTACTGGTTATGAACAAATCTCCTATAAATGGAGTGAGGACCATTATAAATATGAAGCAAGATGGCATACAAGGACTCCTGGCGCTCCAAAGAATCAAGGAAATACTTGGGTTATTCAGAGAACGGTACCCGGAAATGGCAGCAATAAGCCTAGAACATTTTTTAAAATAGATGTTGATGAATGGATTGCGGCGACCGAATGGTATGCTGCAATAAGTGCTAGAAAAGCCAATAAAGCCACAAAAGACCAGATCAATCTTTTGAATAAAGGGCATTGGAAGGGGTAAAAAAATGATCAATACAAAGTTCTATGACGGCTTTGAAGGAGAAAGCGAACTTTCTTTGGTGAGTGGAATAAATAAGCTAGTTATTTGGAATGGATATTTTGAAATGATATTGGACAGTCTGATCGAATTAGGCATTGAGAAAAAAGGAATTGTTAAAGAGTATTTCTACCATGAAGGTTGGTATGATAATTCTCCATGGCTAATCAGCGATCTTCCGTTAACCATTCGTCAATTAAAATTAGTAAATGCAGATCATTTCAATAGTGACCGTACATCAAAAGAAGCAATAAAAAATGTTCTTAAAGAACTCATATCTTTTTTGGAATTAAATAGCGATCAAAAAGTATATATAGAATATGATTGATATTAGGCTAATTAATCATTAATTAAAATCCAAATAAAAGTTGGACGTGTACTTGCCTTCTTTTATCATTCATAATGTCTTATTATACTTGAACTTTCCCCTTCCGATTTAGAACTTATGAAGCTTGGGAGACCTCCTGTCTGGAAAGATGGAAGTAGCTTTATCACCCCAATCTCATAAAATTGAAAACATTAATAGACAAAGTTGAAAAATAAGAAATAAAATCATATGAAAAAAAGATTAGAACGAATGATTCGTAAAAATAAGAATTCCTTTTTTACATGAGTATTCATATAAGTAAAAAAGATCTATGTAACCAATAAGTTGGACATAGTTTTAAGCTTTGTTCGGTGGTTGAAGTCTGGTATTCAATCGGATTTTGACTACCGAGCTTTCCTAACCTCTAGATGCAATGCACGCCGGGCACGTGTCGAAAAAAGACACACAGCCCGTCAATCCCCTGCTGGCAAACGCAACCAAAGCGGCGATCATGGATCAGGAAATTCAGTATGGCATACGCGACGGCGCAAAAGATGCAGTCAAGGACACCGTCCTCGGTCTATGGGAGTCAGCAACCCATCCGGTCGAGACGCTCAAAGGCACTTGGCACGCAGCAACCCACCCGATTCAAACGGCTAACCTCATCAAAAACGCATTGGTTCAGTCGTTTGATAAAGAGATGGTGCACGGCAATGCCTATACACGCACAAGATGGGTCACCTATGCCATCACCACGCTGGCAACCTCTATTGTCGGTACCAAAGGCGTCGATAAAATAAGTAAAGTTGCCAAGGCCGGAAAAATAGGCGAAGCCGCCAGCAAAGTGCGCAACACCATAAAAACAACACGAACCAAGAGTACAGCATGGGTCAATCAAAAACTGGATCAATGGAGCAGCCCTCCCCTGCCCCGCACACAATTTGCAAACAGTCCGATCCCTTACAATGTGATCGATACCAAGGGATTAAGAGATAAACTGCAGCAGCTGCCAGATCGTACCGCCCCACTCCCCAATCAAATCGATCAGGTGCGGGATCTGATTCAGCAGGCGTCTGTAAAGAATGTTGACGCTGTGTCACAAGATCCACAATACACTTTAGAAACGATGAAGCACATTTATCATGGAATAGTGAATAAACATGGAAAGGCTGTTGGATATCACCACGAAAGCATGATGGAAGGAGAAATAGTCTCAGGCACTGAAAAAGTTCCTGACAAAAACAGAGTTTATATGGCAAAAGTTAAGATTGATAATGTAAGAAAAATAGCAGATTCAAGTTTCTTTCCAAAAGACTGGAACCGTGCTGAAGTAATAAGGGCTATTGATGAAGCCTACCAATCTAGGAAACCTATTCGGTTAAATAAATATCGAGGAATCACTTCATCGGGTATTAAAATCGAAATGTACTTAAATAAAGATGGTTCCATTGCAACTGCGTATCCATTATATAAAAAATAATTGAGAGGGTGAATTAAAACTTATGAAGTATTCATATGAATTTAAAAAAGATCCTTTTGGTGATTTAGGAATAACTTTGCCGGAAGAAATTAGTCTTTTCACAGATTTCATTGAAAATATCGCTTCAGAGGAACAAGTAGATGAATATATAGGATACATCGATAAAGTCTTAAACGGAACATATGAAAACTTTGAAATTGAATTGAATGCAAACAATGTACTCATAAAAAAAGAAGTAACGAGTGTTGAAAATCCTTTTCAAATTGAAGCTCCTTGCAAGAACACGATTGAAACTGGAGAGTTTAAAGAATTATTAAAAGTTTGGCGAAGTAAAATTCCAGAAATATTCAAAGATTAAATGCTACATTCGAAGAATTATTCGAAAGTGGTATGTCTTTGGAAGAAGAACATATCCTTATTTTGAAGGCGGCCATCAGAATAGGCCACTCGGACGTGCGGACGCGCCGACCCATACACGTTTGATCGCATCATTCGAATCAGACTCATAGGTTTCCGGATTCAAAATGATCTCTCCATCAATCGGAAAAAAATGTTTTCTCTTTTTTCCTGAGGGATTAATAAGCAGATAGTAGTTGCGTTCATCACAAACCGATAGAATCCCCCGAATCATGTTTTGATGAAAATCAGTTGAAGATGTTGTATCGGTATTGAACGATACGCCAATCACTCGTGACTTCTTCGTTGCTAGAGTAGAAGCAAAATAATTGGGTTGATAGTTGAGTTCCCGAGCTGCTTTCAAGATTTTATCCGTTAATTCCTTACTAATTTCTTTCTTCTTACTAAACACATTAGATACTGTACTTTTTGCTACGTTCGCTCGCTTCGCAACATCTCTAATCGTGGCCATAGGGCACCTCCGTCAGAAAACCGGTTCGCTGCACAATTTATATATTACGTCCAGTTCATTAATCTACTATTTGTGCAACGTAAAGTTTAAGTTAATTCACGTGTATTGCCCATTGCTACTAAGAAATTACTGCAGGAAATAAGCGTACTAGAATGAGAACAAAACGATGAGGTATCATTGTGTAAAAAGGGGAATCTAAAACAGAGAACATGATACGCAGGGGTTGTGTTTTCATTCAAATTTTTCATAAAAAATGAGCCGGTGCTTTCATCTCAGTTAATTAATAGAAACATCTAACGACTATCATACATTCGTTAGACGATTTAATAATTGGGCTAATTTATAGACTTAAGGGTGGCGTTTCGTCCCTACCAAAAGGTCTTAGGTTAAAATAGGAGGATACTTAAATGGAAAAGCAAGGATGGGTATCTATCTGGTTAGGTAATATCAAAGAAGAAAAGACTCTTTGGAAGAGTATGTAGATTTAATATATGATGAGGATGGAGAGTCTGTTCCTTCCAAATTTTTTATTGATTTTAATATTGACATGGATGACACAGATGAAGATACCATTGAAAAAACAGTCTATAAGAATAGCAGAAGTGACATTTCCACACTATTAAATGGGTGTCGTATGAAGAAATGATGGATATGACGATTATTGGAATAAGCTATAACTACCACCATTCCTAATACTTCTCCTGTTTTCTGCATGTTGTGAAACTTATCTCGTGACAGATTCCAGCCATACAACTTTCGTTCACATGAATTTCAACGCCAATACTTTGGTGCATTTGGTCAAAAATAAAAATGTGATAATAGATGGTAAGAAACAGCTTTTTTTAAACAAAATTCCCCTTTGGCGAAACAGACCACCTACATCTGTCTACGCAAAGGGGAAGTGTTACCTGTCCATCGATTGATCACGCACGCGTCATTTTCCTAATTCATTAAATGCCAGTGCAAAGTTGCCTAGTGTTGCTGATCCGTTGTCTTTGGCTCTTGGCATGCGGATGTAGGTCGTTAAGTCAGGGACCTGGACATACTGATTGTTTAATTGCGCAAAGTCACGCCGTACTTTTTCCAGGAACGGTTCGCTGACTACTCCACCGCCGAATACAAGGTTGTCCGGGCGCAGAATCATCGTTTGCTGAATGGCAGCTTGCGCAACATAGTACGAGACGATGTCCCAAATCGGGTGATCCTTTGGGACATCCTGTCCTTTAATGCCCAGTCTCGCTTCAAAGGTTGGCCCTGAGGCAAGTCCTTCAAGACAATCGTGATGAAACGGACAGAGCCCTTCAAAATCTAAATCATCCGGATGACGTTTGACCCGTACATGTCCCATTTCGGTATGGCCTTGGGATCCGACAATCTTTCCGTCGATGATCGCCCCGCCACCAATACCGGTACCAATGGTTAAATAGACCAACGATCGTATCTTTTCATTAAATAATTGCGCAAGAACATATTCGCCGTATGCCGATCCATTTACGTCCGTGGTGAAAAATACGGGAATGTTCAACGCTTTTTTTATCGGATCGACAAAGTCGGTATTGCTCCATCCTTTTTTTGGTGTTTCGGTAATGTATCCGTATCTTGTGTTGTTTTTTTGGATCTCGATCGGACCGAAAGAAGCGATCGACAGCGCGGCCAGATCGTTAAATTTTTTAAAAAAGTCGATGACCTGTGCAAACGTGGTCTTTGGATCGGTCGTCGGAAACGTTGCTTTTTCGAGTACTCGATAATCTTCATTTCCAACCGCACAGACAAACTTCGTACCGCCTGCTTCAATACTGCCTAATAACATGTCCTCCATCTCCTCATCGTTCATTTATCGATCATCGCATTGTTGCGATGATTTCCCAGTTCATAGACATGCATTGTGCACCAAACACGTTCTTGTGCACTTATTTTAAAGGAAAGCGCGCCTTCCGCGTAAAACCGTTCTGAAAAGGTGGCTTCTCCATGGTTAATAAACAATTCAAAAGATGACGTATCGACATAGACCTTCATTGTTAAGTCATCGGATTGCTGAATAACGGTTTGTCTCTCTGCATCAGGGCCGACCCTGTGAAGGACAACTTTACCATCATCAGCGTTAAAAGTCACAGAAATAAGCGCACTGCCGTTATGATCATTCATCACTAAAGCGATCGTTGAATGACTCCTCCAATCCATTTTAGCATCAATTTCCAGTTGATGTGCCTTGCTGCAAAAATTGATCGCGTTGGTGGATTCATTTTTTGATAGAAGAAGCTTTGATCGAAGCGCTTTTAATTCCGGGATCGGGTATGCATATAATTTATCTCCAACCCGCTTTAATTCTCTCGGAAGCGTCATGGTTCCCGCCCATCCGTCCGCTTGCTCAGGCATCTTGTTCTCCCACATCGCCATCCAAGCGAGCAAAATACGCCTGCCATCATCGGTCTCGATGGTTTGTGTTGCATAGAAGTCATGCCCAGCATCCATTTCTCGGAAGCAGCCTCTCGTATAGACACCGTCTTTATAATCGCCGATAAAATACCCGCTTTGAAAAATGTTTTTGCACCTGTCATGATGTGAAACAATTCCCTGCGGCGAGGTTAATAGGATATACTGTCCATCCAGCTGAAAAAAATCGGGGCATTCCCACATATACCCTTCCTTTTCCGGATGATTTGATTGGCTGATCACACCGAAATAGTCCCAGTTCAATAAGTCATGAGAGGCATATAACAGGACCCTTCCCAATCCCGCTTGATCGCGGCTTCCTAAAACCATGAACCATTCATCTTTGTCTTGCCAAACTTTTGGATCTCTAAAATCAACGTCATTATCTTCAGGCGGGTGACTGATTATTGGGTTTTTCTCGTATTTTTTAAAATGAATTCCGTCTTCACTGTAGGCAAGGTTTTGATTTTGCCAGTACTGTTTCTGGTCTGTATTTTCTTTGTCGTGATGGCCTGTGTAGATCAAGTAGAGCCGACCATCTTTGACCACAGCACTGCCGGAAAAGCAACCGTCTTTGTCTTCGTTATCCCCTGGCGTTAGCGCGATTGGGCACTCTTGCCAATGGACCAGATCCATACTCCGCATGTGGCCCCAGTGCATTGGTCCCCATTCTGCACTATAGGGATGATACTGAAAAAAGACATGGTAATAGCCTTTAAAAAAACATAATCCATTGGGATCATTCATCCATCCTTTTGGGGGCATGATATGATAGTTTTGCCTATATCGGTCATTCGTTATCTGATTCATTCATGACAAACTCCTTTCGAACGGTTAAGGCTTTGTTTTCGACTGATTCTCGCCTCTTGTATCCAGGATAACAAGGAGTTTCCCGCTTCGCCACACTTCATCTGGGCAATCTTAATAATCTTCCCTGCGAAAGGCATAGTCGCAATAAGAAAAACCGGGAATATAGGTGCCTAAACAGCTAAACGCATTATGTAAGCGGTATCAATTATTATCAAGCTATTCTTTAAAAAAATTAAAGGAAAGACTCAGGGATGGCTCAAGTACGTATTCCTCTAAAAGAACAGCTTGAATCAATGGGGGAAAGCCACCGTTCTTTGAAAAGTAGCTGGTTGTACATCAAAGGTACAAAGCAACGAATGTGGCCGGGGATTGATCGGCTTATTCCCCAGAAATCACGCACTCGGAAGTCGCCAAGCATTCCAAATGATTCAACAGTTTTCGGTTATTTTTGGTGTTGTACCCTCTATCTGTATCTTGACCTTAGGTTATCTGTTGCATAGTCATAATGGCAGGGCATTTAATGTCGAATCATGTCGATCACTTGTGTTTTCGTAAAATCTCAATGCCCTTTTAGGCATTTCGCCCGTGTTCATCAATTGGTCACATTTTGTATACTAGAGACAAATTAAAACAATGAACCTTCATCGCTTGTTCCTTCCAGAGACACATCGCGTTGCATTCCCTGATCATCAATCCCATTGAACAGTTCCTATTCTGAAGGTGATAAAATGAGAGTAACCATAGGCGGCTCCGGCTCAGCCGGCGATACACAAACCTACGATGCCGAATCCCTAATCACAGCCGCCAAAGCACACGCCAAACACTACCAAACGTTACGCGATCAATTCCATAACTTACGCACCGCATTCCAGCAGATCGCTGGACTCGGCTCTGATTTTCAAGGCAAAGGTGCGGCCGCGATTAAACACTTTTATTCAGGACAAATCAATGTCGTCGATGCCTGGCTGCATCTGATTGATAAGAAGATCGCCTATTTCCAAGGTGTTTCCGGTTCAATCGAAGATAAGCATCTTGGCGGAGACACAGCGATTCATGTCCCTTTTTTGAATGAGGACCTTTCCATGGGCTACGCGCGTTCCAAGGAAATGGTGCGCGAGCAGCGTGATGACATCGCCAAGATTCTGAGCAGTATATCGGATCTGGTACCGATCAACGTCTTTTCGAACCATGATGTCGATCAGGAACTTGATGCCGCAGATAAAAAGCGCGCACAAACAGCGCTTGATGTTCAAGATCTAGACCAGTCTTTGACCAACGAATACCGGCAAATCAGTGAAGACCTGCCGCACATCCAAGCACTCTATGAAGCACTGATCCATGCGACCCGTCAAGGCGCGGACGTGCAGCCGATGCATTTCAACGCGACCGCCTATCACGACAGCAAAATCTATCAAGTTCAGGATGAAATGCGGAAGCAAACACAGCAGTATCTGGAGATCAAAAAGCAGCAGGAACAGGCACGAATAATGAATGCTGAAGCCAGCCTGCCTCCCGATGTTCGTATGTACCTTTTAAAGGAAAAAATCAACCGTGGGATCACGCAAGGTTTAATTGATACAGGTAAAGATATAGTCTATGGATTTATCGATATGGTCCGGGATCCCCTAAAAACCGCAACAAACACGGTTATGGCACTATGGAATTGGAAGCAAACGTCGGCACTCATTGCCCAAGCGATAACTGAATCCTATGATAAAGATATGGTTCATGGGGATGCGTATACACGATCACGATGGGTTACTTACGCATTAACAACGCTGGTTACCTCAGTTGTCGGAACCAAAGGCGTTGGCCAAGTGAGCAAAATGGCCAAACTAGAAAATTTGGGCACATCGGCAAAGAAAATAAGTACACTAGCAAAAGCAAGCGTAGTTAAACACGCAAACAAAGCAGCAGATAAAATTAACGGATGGAATAACCCATTTGCGCCAAAAGTTCAAATTGCAGGAGATGTCCCGTATAATTCAATTAACTCCTCTGGCTTAAGAGATAAGCTTTCAAGGATTGGCGAAAGCGCTGGAAAGAGTACCTTTATTGATCCTATTAATAACGTCAGAAGCATCATTCAGCAAGCGTCAATTAAAAAGACAATTCAAAATAAACATAATTACGCTTTTGATGATCATAGTTTCTCAGGTACTTTAAAAGGGGAAACTATTATTTTAGATAATGTGGATATGAAAGAGATAACTTATACGAAGCGGAACAGAAATGAATTCAATCAATTAAGAAGAAAATTTGACAGTTCTGTTCGTAAGAACTTCGCGAAGTATCTAGTCAAAGATCAAAATTCAATCAATAGACTAATAGATGCAGGATTAAGTGATGTAGACATTGAAGATTTGAAGGATGGATGTATCCCAGATAATTATCAGGTTCATCATAAATTGCCATTGGATGATGGAGGTACAAATGTTTATAGCAATCTTGTTTTAATTAGAAATGATCCATACCATAAGGCTTTAACTAATGCCCAGAAAAATTTAACAGGGCATTTGAATGAAGGAGATTCTGTTCACATTCAATGGCCAATCCCTAGAAATCACATTTATCCCGAAAAGGAGTAAAAACATGTTGGATCAATTATTATCTCAAATTGAGAACAAAAAAAAATCACGCGGCCGTTCAATGAGATTATCAGCAAAAAAAGAAAATATAGATCGCCTAAAAAAATGGGTGTCGGACCATGTACGACATAATCTATGGTTTTCAGAGTATGAACATTTTTTAAATAAAATGGATGGGTTAAACTATAATGGATTAGTCATTTATAACTCTGATCCAGGCGATGAAAATAACAATCTAATTTCTGCAAATGAAATTTGGTGGGACATTGAAAGCAACACCCATTATCTTTTTTTGGGAGATGGAAATATCTCCTGGTATGCCTATGATATTGAAAAAAACAAATTTGTTGAACTCGATAAACCAAGTGGAGATTTAATTTGTGAATTTGATCACTTTAATCAAATGTTTGAACAGGCACTTAAAAATCTTTTATAACTAATGCATGCGACTATTAATCATCTATAATAAAATCAACCGATAACTGAAACATTGTGAAATCGATCGACTTTTGCGTGATCATAAGGTTAATCCCATGTCTCCCAAAAAACTGATTTCAGGATAATATATCATGCTTTCAATAGTGAAAAAATCAATCTCAAAGGTAATATTGTGTACAATTATTTCCGTCATCACCAAGGGATGTAGTGCCATCGAAATAGTCCATATGAAACCAGTTCAGTACTATTTAGAAGTATATTATAGAATTGTCAAACACTTGATTTGCCCTGTTAGGCAACAGGTGCTTTTTTATAGATAGAAGCCGCCAGCAAAGCGCGCATGGTCACAAAAACAGCGCTCGCGAAACACGCTGAATCCGTGAAAATAAAATTAATCGGTGGAGCACACCTCTATTCCCGCGCACACAAGTTGCGAACGGTCCAATCCCTTACAAATCTATAGTATCGCCGAACGAAGCTTCTCCGCACGTCAGATCCAGTTTCGATGCATAGCGTATTGCCGAAAGAATATCCTCTGGATCTTTTGACCAGGCATAGACGCAATACGTCAGTACGCCCAAACTGTTGAATAAACCTGGGCGATGAAAGTCACTTCCGCCAATCGCCGGAATCTTCTTCCCGTCACAGAGTTGGTTGTGCCGCCACTCAATTGCCCGTTCATTTCGCTCAGCGATTACGCCATTGCCGAAGCCGTCCATGTCTCCGAACACACCGTCCGCTCCTGGAAAAAGAGCTTGCGCAAGAAGCTCAAGCCATTAAGCGCAGAATTAAAAAAACGTCGTTGAAACAACATCAGCACAAATTAAATTCGATAACCTGCTCCTAATACAAAAAAGCATCCCTGTCATAATGATTAGGATGCTCAATCTCTTAATTTATCATTTATTTATGTTCCAGATTGAAATAATCAAGACATTGTTTCATTTCATCAACAACTTCAGGTTTACATTTAGCTACCGGCAGTCGAGGTGAGCCGGCTTCGATGCCAAGGAGATTTACAGCTGCTTTTAACACAGCTGGAGTAGTGGCTTTGTGGAGAACTTTGCGTAACACATTAACATCTTCTTGACATTTTTCAGCCTTGGCAAATTCCCGAGATTTAAAATATTGATAAATGTTCACGTCATTTTCAGTAATCACGTTTGCTGTAGCCGCTATGGCGCCATGAGCTCCTAACTTTAATGCTTCATAGATCTTCGAATCTGAACCAACGAGTACAGAAAAGTCTTGCCCTCGTGTTTCTTCAAGATATCTTTTTATATTTTCAATTTTACCGCTGCTATCTTTTATCCCTTGAATATTGGGTATTTTTGCTAATTTTTTAACTAATTCAGGATGCAAATTAATTCCAGTATTTTCCGGGATATTATACAGAATAATCGGGATATTTACGGATTCAGCAATTGACCGATAATGATGCAATAATTCCTGCTCAGATACAGTAAGAAAATATGGAGTAATCACAGACAACGCATCTGCACCTAGAGACTCCATTATTTTTGATAATTCAATCACTTCTTTAGTGCTGTTGCCACCTGTTCCAACATAAACAGGTACTCGATGATTTACGGTTTCGATCACAAGTGTTGCAAAATCAATCTTTTCTTGGTTCGATAAAGTATGAAATTCACCATTAGTTCCCAATATAAACAATCCGTCAACTTTTTTTGAAATTAGCCGGTTGATCAAGTCCTTTGTTCCCTGAACATTAATCTTTTCATTTTCAGACATTGGTGTAACCATTGCAGTAATGATTCCATTTATCTCCATAAAATTCACTTCTTTCATCATTAATTGCACCATGAACTCAGCATTGGCTAACCGTTTTGACAGCAGATAAGAATGGTTCGTTGCCTGTTCAATGCACGATCCTTTTTTATTCAAAACATAAAGAGATCTTCCAAACACAATAAATGTAATCGTTTACAAAGTGCTTGCTTTTGATAATAAACGTCGCCCTTTCTTTTGTCAACACTAACGCGCGCTCTAAGTACATGAACACCTTGTGAATAAATCAACTAAATTTTCTTCAAAAGAACTATATACTACTGCATCCATTGCAGCGTTCAGTCAAGGCCACACTATTAATTTCCACTTGTTAAAATTTATTGGAGGAATAACTCTATTGACAAATGAATATAGTGTGTTATGCTCCATTTGTAAGTTTTATAGTAATCGTTTACATTGTTGCTTAGTTTTTTTTCATTTGTCGTCTTTGTTCTGTGCATGTAGATTAATTTTTTGTAACCGCTTACTTATAAGCGGGAGTTTTCCTCTATCCTGTGGTTCTCCATGATTAAAATCATTTGATGTTCTTACGAAGAGAGGGTGAGCGTATGCTTTCTGATTTAGTAAAAACGGAATACATCCAGCTAAAGACTCATGCGAACAACTGGGAACAAGCCGTACGCATTGCAGCCCAACCATTATTAGAGGACGGCTGCTTCGATAACACTTATGTATCGAAAATTATTGAAATTGCCAAAGATCTGGGCCCTTATATTGTTATCGCCAAAAACATTGCACTCCCACATGCACCGTCAAAATTTGGAGTGAAAAAGTTAGGGATTGGCGTAACAACCCTAGATACACCCGTTACTTTTGGCAATCAAGCAAACGATCCGGTAATTTATCTGTTCTGTTTAAGCGCTCCGAACGGCGATGACCATATTAAAGCACTACAGGAATTAACCGTATTATTGACGGATGAAACTTTTTTTAGATTGTTAGATCAATCAAATAATCCAAATGAGATTCTAAACTATATAAAAGAAACGGGGAATTGATCATGTATAAAGCATTAGTTACCTGCAGAGCTGGTCTTGGTTCAAGTTTAATATTAAAGATTAAAATTAATGAAGTCATCACTGAACATAATCTGGATATTTCATTGACGCATGTCGGATTGGATGAAATCGATGGTTATGACGGCGATATCATTCTTGCCTTAAGTGATGTAGCAGATGATCTAAGAGCAAAAAAACCAAAAAAGAAAATTGTCGGTATCAATAGCATTGTAGATAAGGATGAAATATACACCAAACTTCAAAACGTTTTAGATGAACTAGAAGCTGAAAAATGATCGGGTTACATTTAAAGGGAAAGAAGTGAAAACAAATGATTAACTTTATTATTAGCCTATTCAGTAACGCAGGCATTATCCTTGGTATCGTAGCACTTGTTGGCTTGCTTGCACAAAAAAAATCGGGAACTGAAGTGTTTACAGGAACGGCGAAAACAATCATCGGCTTTTTGATTTTTTCAGTTGGTGCCACAACAATTACCGGATCGCTGCAAAATTTCAACACCTTATTTACAAACGGGTTCCATGTGAGCGGCATTTTTGCTTCGCCTGAAGCCGCCACAGCACTTGCTCAAAATGAGTACGGTACCGTCGTTTCCCTGACATTGATTTTCGGCTTTGTCATGAATATTGTCTTTGCACGAATTACCCCTTTAAAAAATATTTTCTTTACTGGGCAGCATCTTTTGTATTTTGCCTGCGTGTTAGCTCTAATTTTGAAGTTTTATGGACTCACCGACTGGATCACGATTCTACTTGGTGGAGCTATATTAGGTCTATGCTCAGCAGGATTGCCGCAAATTTGTCAACCTTTTATGCGCAAGCTGACCGGCTCCGATAAACAAGCAATTGGTCACTTTAATATGGTTGGTTATGCTCTTGCTGGAACACTAGGCATGTTGTTTCGAAAGTATCAAAAAGAAAGTGCTGAAAATATTAAATTTCCAAAATGGCTTTCCTTTTTTAAAGATTTTTTAGTAAGTGTTGCCGTGATCATGCTCATTCTTTTCTATGTCGCAACACTCAAAGCTGGACCAGAAGCTACTGCAAAAATTGCAGGCACAACGAACTGGCTGGTTTTCCCTCTTATTCAATCCTTTACCTTCACAGCCGGTATGGCAATTCTGCTTCAAGGTGTACGCATGTTTCTTGCTGAAATTACTGCTGCATTTGTTGCAATTTCAGAAAAACTCATTCCCGGATCACGTCCTGCTCTCGATGTTCCTACTGTATTTCCCTATGCGCCAATGGCTGTGATTCTTGGATTTCTCGTCTCATATGGTGCAGGTCTTCTTGGCATGGTGCTCATGATCTTCTTTGGATCTTCAGTCGTCATCATTCCTGCAGCGCATATTGCCTTCTTTTCTGGTGGTACCGCCGGGATATTCGGCAATGCGACCGGCGGATGGCGAGGGGCAGTACTTGGTTCTTTCGTTATTGGCTTGATGTTATCAATTCTACCTGCTCTTCTTTACCCGCTTTTTGGCGATATGGGCATTTCCGGTACAACTTTTCCAAATATCGACTACAACATCATCGGTTCCTTGTTAAATTCTCTATTATCTCTCTTTAAATAGAAGCTGTGCTTGAGGCGATTTAATATGCAAAGAACGAGACAATGACAAGAATTTATCGAAGCTGCATTATGGTCATTGTTCGTTCAAACGATAGGCAAAGAGCTAAGAGTCTTCGGTATTGCCAATGCAAATCTAAAAAGGACGGTTTGAAAACGGGGCAGATTTTTTCGGTGTCAGCGGTCTTTTAACAAAGGGAAACAAAGACACTATTTTTCATAGCGCTCAATTTCTAAGCGAAACTGCAGATCATTACAGAAAGGTACACAGCTAATTGGTCCATTTGTCGTGTCCCTAAAATCCGAGAGACGGTATTAACCGTTCCTCGGATTTTTCTTCACGCTCATCTGTTACTCTATTCGTCGCACTGACTCACCTGGGACAAACCGATCATACACAATGCACTGTCGGCTTACTGAATTTTCCGATTGAGACGAAGAATTCAGCAAGTCTAAGAGTTGTTTCGATACCTCATTACCGATTGCCTCACTATCCTGATCAATACAACAAATCTTTGGCGTAATTAGGTCATCATTGTCAATAGAACCAAATGATACGACAGAATAATCTTCAGGAATCCTCCTTCCTTCTGACTTTACAGCATGCAGAATTCCTTCAGTCATCAAGTTGTTTGAACTAACAACCCCTGTAACATCCTTAACTTCCATGATGATTTTCTTCATTGACTTGTACCCAGAATCTCTTGAATAATCGCCTTCTAAGATCAACTTTTCTTGAACCTGAAGTCCATGTGTCATTAAAGCCTCTCTATAACCCTGCAAACGTTCGAATCCAGTGGATGTGTGCAACGGACCTGAAACCAATGCAATTTTCTCATGTCCCATCTGAATCAAATGTTCAGTGAGTAGATAACTTTCAGCTGCGTTATCGTTTCCAACATAGGGAACTCTTAATCCAGAATGCTTTCGATCAAGCAACACAACTTTTATGCCATTATCAATCACAGTTTGAATGTTTGCTGCATTTTTTGAGACCGAAGAAATTGCCACTGCATCCACATTTTTCTTAATGAGCATGTTCAGAAATTGCTTTTCTTTTTTCTGGGATTCATCGGTACTGCATACGAGTAAATTATAGCCTTTTATAAACAAGTGCTGATCCACGATCTTAGCAATTTTTGCATAGTAAGAGTTTGTAATATCAGCAACAACCATGGCAACTAGATCTGACTGATGTGTTCTCAGATTTCGCGCAACATGACTCGGTGAGAAATTCAATTCTCTGACGGCTTTAAGTACCTTGGCACGCGTCTCTTCCCGAACTGGGTAATTATTATTAAGTACGCGAGAAACTGTAGCAGTAGATACATTGGCTCGCTTTGAAACTTCTTTAATCGTTATGTTTTTCATCGCATTCACATAATTTCCTTTTTTTCAAATAGGATTAAACAGGTACATACACGTATTGTACCTAAAAGAACCACCATCTTTCAAGAAATCGTTATCTTTTTAGTATTTTCAAATCTTAGGATTTGTCTCTCTTGCACTATTGTTTGGTTAAATAGCATTAAAAAAACGCAAGTTTAAGAATCTTACTCCATGAGTCGTTCATTCTTCAGAACTTGTGTTATAGAAAATGATTGCGATTAAACCACTAATTAGCAAATTTCCGGATCTAGATGAGTCCCCTCGATCTCTTCCCCCCTCACTTATGATCATTGCTGAATCAGAATGTAACTCCAGAGCAAAAAAAGATAAGCATCTATAATGACCCTCGCGTGTCAAAATAGACCCTTATCTGATTATTTTACGTATAGAGTTGTTCAAACAGCTAAGTTAAGCGTTTACAATTGTTTCTGAAGTAAACGCGTAAATACAGCTGCGACATGTTCTGACGTAAATCCATAAGCTTTCATTACATCATTGCTTTTACCGGAAGCACCAAAACGATCAATAGTGATTAATTTTCCATCCAAGCCGACATAGCGTTCCCAACCAAAGGAGGCTGCCATTTCTATAGCTACACGATTCGTTAAATTCGGCGGAAGAATATGCTGCTTATAGTCTTCACTTTGCCTATGAAACAGTTCGAACGATGGGAGGCTAACGACACGTACATTAATCTGATCATTCAGCAATAACTTCTGCGCCTCAATGGCAAGCGCCACTTCAGATCCGGTAGCAATGAGAATCCCTTGCTCAGGTTGCGATGAAAAGGCTTCAGAAACGACATAACCACCACGTCGAACACCTGCTTCTGCACCGAGCACTTCTCCTTCATAAGTTTTGGTGTTCTGCCGTGTTAAGACAAGTATAGTGGGTACGTCCTTACTTTCAATTGCAATACGCCATGCTTCTCTAGTTTCCACAGCTTCTGCAGGACGAATCACATTCAAATTAGGAATTGATCGCAAACCAGCCAGTTGCTCAATCGGCTCATGAGTCGGGCCATCTTCGCCTACTGCAATGCTGTCATGAGTAAAGACGAATATTGATGGGATCTTCATTAACGCTGCCAAACGAATGGCTGGTTTCATATAATCAGAGAATGTGAAGAAGGTTGATCCATAAGCCTTAACCCCACCGTGTAAAGTCATTCCGTTCACAATTGCAGCCATTGCAAACTCACGAACACCGAACCAGATGTTGCTGTGATCATAGTGATCCGCTTGGTAGTCACCCTTATCATTAAGATAGGTTTTCACTGAAGAAAACAGGTCGGCTGATCCACCAAATAACTGTTGCCATTTTTTGTTCAGTGCTTGTAAAATGTTACCTGAATAACTGCGTGTCGCGCCATTTACACCTGGTTCATATTGCGGAAGAGCTTGTTCATAGCCTACAGGAATATCACCCGACAGAAAGGATTTCAATTTCCTCCATTTCTCTGGATATACCTTGGCATAGTCCTCAAGCAACACATGCCATGCTCGTTCGGCGGATTCACCCTTTGCACTCGTCTTGGCACACTGGTGATAAACTTCGGCAGGTACATAGAAAGGCTCATAATTCCAGCCGTAGCCCTGCTTCGTCAATCGTGTCTCCTTTTCGCCAAGTGGTGAACCATGAACTTTATGTGTCCCCGCTACACCAGGCGCACCATAGCCAATCACAGAATGTACTTCAATTAAAGTCGGCCTATTTACATTTTCTCGTGCACGGTTCAACGCCTGCTCAATCGCACGCGTATTATTGCCATCAGCTACTGTTAAGGTTTGCCAGCCGTAGGATTGAAAACGCATTTGAACATTCTCGGTAAATGCCTTGTCGGTTACCCCATCCAAAGAAATCTTATTGGAATCGTACAAAACGATCAATTTTCCTAACTGTAAATGACCGGCTAACGAAGCTGCTTCAGCAGTAATTCCCTCCATTAGATCTCCGTCACCGCACAGCACGTACGTAAAATGATCGATAACAGGATAAGCTGGGCGATTGAACATTCCGGCAAGATGAGCTTCAGCCATTGCCATTCCCGCCGCCATTGCAAACCCCTGCCCGAGTGGTCCGGTCGTCGCTTCAACACCAACGGTTTCACCGTATTCCGGATGTCCTGGAGTTTTACTTCCGAACTGCCGGAATTGTTTCAAATCATCGATCGTTAATCCATAACCAAACAAATGCAGCAAGCTATATAACAAAGCTGAACCGTGACCGGCTGAAAGAACAAAACGATCGCGATTAAACCATTTAGGATTTTTCGGATTGTGACGCATCGTCTTAGACCAAAGAGTATACGCTGCCGGAGCTGCTCCCATCGGCAATCCTGGGTGTCCTGAATTGGCTTTGTTGATCATGTCAATCGACAACGTACGAATTGTATCAATGGCTAATTCATCCACTGTTTTCTTCATATCAAGAATTCCTTTCTGTATGGCATGATGAGATAGAATTATATTCAGCAGGATGCTCTATATCTTGTCGCATTTCTACTTAGCTTAAGATGCTGTAGCCTAATGATTGAATGTCCCTTGCAAAGCCTCTCACCGTATCCAGCGAAACATCTAATTGACTCTTGCCGATCTTACTTAACTTCTTAAGGATCGACGGTGGAACCGTAATGATGTCGCAGCCAAGCTCCTGCGCTTGGAAAACATTAATAACTTCCCGTGTACTTGCCCATAGTAGATAAGCTTCCTTAACAGGCCCACAAATCTCAGCACTCTGCTTTACGAATTCAGTAGGGTCCGTTCCTGTATCTGCAACACGTCCGGCAAAAACAGAAACCAGATTCTTTGTGCCGGGTGCGAATGCTGCGACACAATCATTCACCTGATCAATCGTTGCAATTGCTGTAACATTAATAAAAATTCCTTGATCAGAAAGCTTTTTAATCAGCGGTGCGGTGCTTTCACCATCCGCTGTGATAATTGGAATCTTCACATAAATGTTGCTGCCGAGCTGATGAATAACCTGTGCCTCCTTTTCCATCGTTTCGAAGTCATTACTAAAAACTTCAAAGGAAAGAGATTTGTCAGGAAATTCTTTAACTACTTCTTTTGCAAACGTAAGATAATCTTCAACACCGGCACTTTTCATTAGTGATGGATTAGTTGTGAATCCGGTTACAAAATTAAGTTTAGCCATTTCTTTCATGTCCTTAATGTCAGCGCCATCCGAATAAACATCAATTTTTAAGTTAGAAAGATTCATCACACACAACTCCGTTCATATAGTAATCGTTTACTTTTTTCTTTCACATAAACCTTATCATATCATGCTACATTTCTCAATATTAGTCTTCCAGGGAATGTGACTTATTGGTGACCGTTGATCGAATGTCATATTTGATTTCGCTGATAAAATACCAAGCAACCCATGCAAACTCAACAGCCGTTGCAATAAATGAGAACTGCATCGTGGTCGCATCAGAAATCAAACCCTGAATGACAGGAAGAACAGCCCCTCCGACAATTGCCATAACAATGATCGCGCCGGCAGTTTCAGTGTGGCGCTTGTCATCAACCGTCTCTAAGGTACGCGCATAAATCGTTGGCCATCCCGGACCCAGTAGTAAACTGACACCAACGGCTAAATAAATTGCGATCATATTAGGGATAAACGTTGTTCCAATCAACATGACCGTACCAATGACTGCATAGACGGTCAACACAATGGTCTCTCGGAATCTAGATAACAAGTAACTGGCAAGAAAACGGCCAACAAAAAAACAGATATAGCTGTAAAGCATAAAATTTGCAACGTACTTTTCATTAAAGTGCGGAAACATATCGAGCGCTAGCCTCATCGTAAAGGACCAAACCCCTGTCTGTACCCCCATATAGAAAAATTGTGCCAAAACCCCTCTCCAATAACGCTTGTTATGAAGCAAGTAGTTCATCGTCTCTCCGAACTTGGCCGAATCAATTTCACCCGATTTCTTTCGAACCTTCCCAGAAGGAAATTTAGTTACGGAGAAGAGGATGATCATCACGATGAGAACGATCAATACATATATATATGGTGTCAAAGTTCGCTGTAGTACTTGCTGACCAAATTTTATTGCTTCTGCATCACTAAGCCTCGCCATTTCTTCTTGCAGATTGTGATCTGTGAAGACGAGATATTTTCCTAATAGAATACCAATAATGCCGCCAATGGCATTAAATGTTTGACTTATATTTAAACGTACGGTAGCCAATCTTCGCGGCCCCAATAATGAACTATAGGTATCCGCAGAGGTCTCAAGAAAACTGAGTCCAATGGCTATGACAAAAATGGCAATCAAAAATACGCTGTACGTCGCAAGTCTAGATGCAGGAAAAAAGAGAAAACAGCCAAGACTAAAGAATGTAAGTCCAGCAATAATCGCCAGCTTATAGCTATTTTTTTTGATAAAGAGCGCAGCTGGAATGGCTACCAGAAAGTATCCTCCATAAAAAGCGCTTTGCACGAAAGCGGTTGCAAAATCACTCAGCTGGAAAACACTTTTAAATTGTGTAATTAAAATGTCATTTAAGCTTGCAGCAATCGCCCATAGAGCGAATAGAATGGTAACCAAAATAAATTGAAAAGTAGGCGTTTTATTCAGATAACCATCAGTCTGTTCAACCCACCCCTTTTTTTTTGACATGTCATATGCCCCCTTATTCATTTTTAGTTTAATAGAGCGATTCCAAAGTAAAACGATCGATCAAATGGCTGTCTTTCGTTCTTCAAGAAAATGATCAACCTCATCTTTACTTGGAAGTGAGGGTTGCGCCCCCATCTTGGTTACCGTAAGTGCTGAAGCTGCAGCTGCATAACGCATCGTTTTTTCTATTGACCAATCATTTGCTACCCCATAGGCAAACGCACCTACATAGGAATCTCCGGCTGCCGTTGTATCGATAGCCTTAACCTTATAGGCAGGCACGTTGATCTCCGTTGATGCATTTTTGAAATAGCTTCCCTTTTCACCAAGCGTTATTAAGACATTATTGTATCCCTGCTTTAATAAAGCTTCTGCAGCACCACGAATATGCGGCTCAGTATCTGCAACGATGCCACCAGTAAGTTGCACGACCTCATGCTCATTAGGAATAATATAATCCACCATTGGGGCATAGTGCAGATCAAGTTTTTGTGCTGGTGCCGGGTTTAAAAGTACAATTTTCCCATTACGCTTCCCTAACTTTATTGCTTCATAGACAGTGTCAATGGGGATTTCCAGCTGTAAAATAATAATATCCGACTCTTTAATTACATCCTCAAGAGCAATAAGTTGTTCTGAAGTAAATGTGAAATTTGCTCCGGGTACAATAACGATTCGATTCCGTCCATTGCAATCAAGTTGAGGATTCCCGATTCCTGAACTCGTTTTATCCGTAAACATAACATGACTGTGTGCAATCCCATTTGCTTCTAGTGAAGCAATTTGATCCTTCCCAAAACTATCCGTTCCTAATTTCCCGATCATCTCCACGGTTCCGCCAAGCCGAGCAGCAGCAACCGCTTGATTCGCTCCTTTTCCCCCCGTAAATTGACCAAATGAATTTCCGATTAGGGTCTCACCCTCATTGACAAATCGATCCGATTGAATCACCAAATCCGTCATAAAGCTACCAATCACAAGAATGCTTTTCATGGCACTTCCTCCTCATCTCCAAAGATACGCCTTACCAGAACATGCCCAGCCATAGAGAGAGTTCGAAACCTTTCTCATTAGAGCAAGATTTTTTAAAGTTCCTCTCCGAGTAGCCGTTTGCCAAGAGCACCGCCGGGATGGAATACAGCAAAATCATTAGGTTTAAATCCTTTAAGATGGGAAACAGTTAAAGCAACGGCATCTCCAACTACTAAGGCAGCAGTTGAACTGTTTGACGGGGCAAGATTATATTCATCAGCTTCTCCTGAAACTTTGACTTCAAGCAATAAGTCACTCTTCTTTGCCAAACTGGACTCTCTATTCCCTGTTAATGCAATAACTTTGCAACCAATTATTTTCAATGAAACAAATGTATTGAGTACCTCTTTTGTTTCTCCACTGTTTGAAATCGCAACGACAAGGTCATCTTTCTCAATCATTCCAAGATCACCATGTACCGCCTCAGTAGCATGAACAAAAAATGAAGGCGTACCGGTGCTTGCAAATGTAGCCGCCAATTTCTTGCCAATGTGTCCGGATTTTCCCACACCTAAAAAAATTACTTTTCCAGTCGTATTGAGTACAGCATCAATCACTTGGTTGTACTCTTGATTGATTTTTGTTTCGATATTCTGCAAAGAAATTATTTCCTGATTTATAACTTTTTTTAATAGCTGATCATATTTAGCAGTCATTTTAAATCACCCTTCTCCATAAAATAGTAATCGTTTACTTTTTTATCAATAAAAAAATTCCCCATTTAATGACGAAAATGACTTAACGAACACCAATCATGAGCAAAATGTTCGCAAAAACGCGTTCCTCAGCTGTGTTAATTCCCAATTTCAGATTATCTGCCTTTTTGCAAGCATCATAGAATTCCTGACGTCCCAGCTTAGTAAGTTCATCAATCTCTAAAATTTTCTTAAACTCATTATAAATTTCAGGATCCTCTCCCGTTCCAGGACTCATCACTTCAGCTTTTTCAAAATTCACTTGACTCTTTAACGCTAACAGCACATCCGTAACCTTTGGTAAACCGGGTTTTAGTGCTAGATAAACCTTCTCCGTCTTTTCATTGACATCAGAGTCCAGAGGATAATTTCCGTCCGTAATCAAAATTTTGTCACCATGACCACAGGCTGCAATCGCTCGTAAAATGGCTGGATGTAATAGTTCTGTAGTTAACATGATAAACCCCTCCCACAAAAAGTAATCGTTTACTAAAGCGCTTACATATTGTATATTATTCCCTCGCTTTAAAAATGTCAATGATAATATTTTGCTTTTTATCAGCGTATACTACGATAAATCGTCACCCTCAGTACTGCAGCTCATCCTTGACAGTAACTAACCTTAATTTACTTTGTTAATTTTTGAACCTTACTGCGCGCGGTGATTTTGCCTAGCCTCACAAAAACACCTGTAGATAAAACACCTTTTTTAAGTGTCTTAACTACAGGTACCCGTGTATCCGTTCTGTTTCTCACTTTATTCTTCTTATTATACGAACACTCTATTCTAAATGTAGTGTTCAATTTCTTTACCCGCCTTTTTCAACTGATCAACAAGTTGTTGACGATCCTGATTAATTATTCTTTCTCTTGGTCCGGAAATGCCAAGTGACGCAATGACGTTGCCGTTGTAATCATGAAGCGGGACACCATAGGAAACCACGCCTTCATCTAATTCGCTGTCAGAGAATGAATAGCCATCACGGCGAATTTGATCAATATCTTCCATTAAACTTTTCTTGTCTGTTAATGTATGTTCAGTATATTTTTTAACCAATTTCAATTCAAAAAGTTTATCAATAAATGATTCATCCAAGGAAACCAAAAGTGCTTTAGATGTTGCCCCACAATGCAATGGGACAATTCCACCCTGAACTGAAGTTACTTTCACAGGACGAAGTGAAGCGATGATATCCAGGCATACCGCTTGAAAATTAGAACGAACAGATAAAATAATCGTTTCTTCTGTTTCCTCCATGAGTTTCTCCATAATAGGTCTGGAAACCGTCATTAAACCGTTATCACTCCGCACAATTCTCGCCATCTTCAAGAAGCGATAGCCTAGGCGATATTTTCCATCGGATGCTTCCATAACATAGCCAAAATCCTTTAAAACACGTAAGTGTCTATAAGAACTGCTTACAGGCTGATTTAATCTTTTTGCAATTTCAGAAACCGTTAATGCGCGATTTTCAAAATCAAACAAGTCCAGTATTGCTAATGTTTTTTCAGCGCTCATAATATCTTCCTTTTCCAATGATCAAAACAAAATTCACATACTGAATTCTATTATGAAACCGTTTCTAGTATTCATTATAGCAAATTTTGCTTATCAAAAATATTTGATTATGCGTATCAACGTGAATGCTTGACTATTTTTTGATCAATTTTATTTATTTGTCGCATACGGATATAATGACCATTTGCCGCTGCTAATGTCTGTTGAAACAACATCCCCATAACAACGGGAAGTGCCACCTGCGGCGAAAAATAAGTAACCGCAACGACAACCCCTGTACTGATGTTTCTCATTCCACCTGTGAAAATTAGCGCAACCGCATTCTCGTTACTTTGCTTGAATAAATGACTCAAAATCCAGCAAAATCCAAAGCCACTAATAGAAATCAAAAGAACAACTAGAGTTATTTTCACAAAATTAAAATCTATCCTTTTCATATAAGATGCCAAAGATGAGCTATTAATCGCAATAATAAACGGTAGGCTCATTTTGGCTATTGGTGATAAAATGATCGTCACATTTTTGACCACCGATTTATCTCTAATGATTTGATTTGTCGTCATTCCGGCAATTGTAGGCACAACAATCATAAAGAGCAACCCCAAGATTAAGCTGGCCACATCCATCTGAATCGATTGCCCGACCAATAAATGAATGCTGTAAGGGACAATAAGCGGTGAAAGCATCGTATCAATGAAGATAATCGCTAATGCAATCGGTATATTCCCATGATACATTGACACCCAGATCACACTTGTAATACCTGTAGGGATAACGACGGCGAGAATTAACCCAGTGGTTGTATACACATCCCCGTAAAAAAACAAATGACCAATACTCCATGCCCACAGCGGAGTGAGCACATGAAGAATCGTCAATGAAACAAACAGAGTCAATGGATGGGCCATCGCATGACGAGCAGTTGTAATATTTGATTGAAGGCTGCCTGCAAATGTGATCAATGCGAATAGCCATGGAACAAGAGCGGTAAAGGGTTGAAACAAAGGAGCTGCTAATATACCAATAATCACACTTGCTGGTGTTAAAATCGGCAGCCATTTGCCGAGAAAACGATTGATCGCTAAGAGCAAAGCGTAACACTCCCTCGAAGGGACATAGAATCACTAGAGCAGGACGCGCTTTTGTTTCCTGCAGTACATAGATACATAGAGAACGTTTCACTCCTTATCAAGGTTGAGAAAACTTAGCACTTCACGACATGAAGGATCGGTTTTCCCTGAGAAAAACGATGAATATTTTCAAGTGTTACATCGGCAATTCTTTGAATGCTCTCAATGGTTGATCCGCCAATATGAGGGGTAACCAATAGATTATTCAGATCAGGCACCATTTCAGGAGGTTCGATTTCACGAACATCAAGCGCCGCACCACCGATTTCGTTTATTTTTAAAGCATCAAATAGTGCCTTCTCATCAATAATTGCGCCGCGCGAGATATTGATGAGAAACGCATTAGGCTTCATTTTTTTTAATACTGAAGCATCAATGATATGATAATTTGTCTGGTTCAAAGCAGTACAGATCACAAGATAGTCAGATTGAGAGAATAATTGATCCATTGATACAAAGGAAACATGCAGAGATTCCGCCGTTTTTTCATCCTGATGGTAACTAAATGCCAGCTTATTCATTTGAAAAGCATCGACAATACGGGCAAGCTTCTTGCCAATAGTCCCAAATCCGAAAATACCCAGTGTTTTCCCATACAACTCAAGTCCTAGACTATGTTTCCAGCTGCCATTTTTTGTACGTGCATCAAGCAGTGACACTTTTCGTGAAAGTCCAATCATATAGCCAATAACCAGTTCAGCAACGGACCAAGCATTTTGGCCCGGAGCGTTACTGACAATAATGCCTTTTTTAGCAGCATACATCACGTCGATATTATCGACACCCGTTCCAAGCTTAATCATCCATTTAAGTGACTTGGCACAGTCAATTACGTCGCGACCGACCTTGGTTACCGCTAAGATATAGATGTCTGCATCCTCAATTCTCTCTTTTACAATCTCGGGATGCATTGATTGTTCAAACGTTAAGCACTCCACTTCTGCCCCTAGCTGTTCCATCTGCACGACCATCTCTTGATGAATCGGAACAAAGGCATTTCCGACACTAAAAAGTATTTTCATTTCACGCTCTCCTCATGAATACATAAAATCCTATCTGTATTTCTGCAGAAAATGAGCGAGCCGATCCATAGCTTGCTCCAGCTGATCATAACTCGCTGAATAAGCCATTCGCAGATAACCTTGCCCTTGATTACCAAACGCTTCCCCAGGAACACAAGCAATGTGTGCTTGCTCCAGCAAGGCAATGGCCAGTTCTTTTGATGACATTCCTAATGACTTGAATGAAGGAAAAACATAGAATGCTCCTTTAGGAACAACACAATGAACGCCATCCATTTGTTGAAGTCGACTGATGATTAATTTTCTTCGCTGATCGAATGCGTTCACCATAGCGCGAACACTTTCCTGAGAACCTTCATAAGCACTCACCGCACCATATTGGGCAAAAGAAGTCGAACACGATGTGTTGTATTGATGTACTTTGAGAATGGGCTGAATCAAATGTTCTTCTCCGGCAGCATAGCCCAGTCTCCATCCGTCCATGGCATAAGCTTTCGAGAACCCATTAATTACAATGGTTCGCTCAGCCATGCCTGGAAGACTTGCAAAACAAACATGCTTTGCATCGTCATAGATAAGTTTTTCATAAATTTCATCTGAAAGTACAATCAGATCAAATGCATTTGCGATCTCAGCAAGGGCTTGCAGATAGGATTTAGGCAACACGGCTCCAGTCGGATTTTGCGGCGAATTTACAATAAGCATTTTTGTTTTGCTTGTAACGCATTCACGTACATCATCCGGATTCAGAAGAAATTCTTCTTCCTCTCTAAGCGCGACGGGAACCGGAACGCCACCGGCCAATTTGACTATATTTTGATACTCCAGCCATGATGGATCAGGAACGAGTACCTCATCACCCAGATTAATGTAGGCAAGCATGGTGTCCAATATCGCTTCTTTGCAGCCAATCGTAATCACGACACCTTTTTCAGGATCAACAGAAAATTGATTCTCAACAGCTAGTTTTCGGGAAATCGATTCTTTTAATTCCTGAATACCTGCATTGGCCGTGTAATGAACCTTCCCCTCTTGAAGCGCGCGTATTGCAGCTTTTTTTATAGATTGTGGTGTGTCAAAATCAGGACGGCCAATTTCCATATGTGTTATACCTATACCACTTTTCTCCAACGACGCAGCGTGATCAAAAACCTGACGTATACTCGAAAAGGGGATGTCACTTATACGGTCTGAGCTATGTATCATCAATACACAACAACCTTTCATTTCGTTTTTATATAAGCATGCTGCAATTGATGCGTTAATCAGCCTGAAAATGATGAATGAACTCGGCTATACGTTTGTTCGAATGATTACGAAAGAGTTCATCAGGGGTTCCTTCAGCCTGAATAACCCCGTTTTCCATGAAAAGTACACGGTCCGATACTTGCCGAGCAAACTGCATTTCGTGAGTCACAACAACCATGGTCATTCCTTCATGCGCAAGGTCAGTCATGACTTTCAACACATCACCGACAGTCTCTGGATCAAGGGCAGAGGTTGCTTCGTCAAAAAGTATGACCTTTGGCTGCATTGCAAGTGCTCGAGCTATTGCAATTCTTTGCTGCTGTCCACCGGAGAGATGGTAAGGCATCTCATTTTTCTTATCAAACAAACCGACCTTCTTTAAGAGGCTTTCAGCAATGGCAACCGCTTCAGAATATGACTTTTTCTGAACCATCATCGGCGCATCAATGATATTTTGTAAAACCGTCCGATGCGTCCATAAGTTAAAATGTTGAAAAACCATACCGACTTGACTTCTCAACTCACTCAACTGAAACCGTGTGCGAATGGTCAACAGGTTCGATTTATTGGTTTTGTAACGGACTGCTGTTCCATCAATCAAAACCTTCCCACCACTTGGCACTTCCAATAAATTAATGCAGCGCAGCAATGTACTTTTTCCCGAACCGCTCGGACCGATGATGGTCACTACCTCACCTTGAGACACCGATAAATTTATATCACTGAGTACTTTTTTTTCTCCATAATTCTTTTTTAGATGTTGAATTTCAATCATTTTGGTCATCAGTTACGCTCCTTTCATTTAGTCTGTAGTTTCTTCTCAGCGAAGATTTGAATCAACATGATGACACTTGTCATCGCAAGATAGAGAACAGCAGCAAATCCAAGCGTCTCTAACGGTTTATAGGTACTGCTATACAGAGACTGTGCGTTCATCATCAAATCCGGAACCGTAATGACCGATACCATTGCCGACTCTTTTAAAATGGCAATACAGTTACTGATATACGGAGGAATAATAATTCGCACTGCCTGAGGTATTCTTACATGAAACATCACGCGCAAGGGACTCATGCCTATAGCTTCGGCAGCTTCAATCTGACCCTTTGAAACAGCAAGCATTCCTGAACGAATAATTTCTGCTTTAAATGCTGCCGCATTAATGGTTAATCCTAAAACACCGGCAACAAACGCGGACAGTCGAATTCCGAACGGTGTTGTATAATAAATAAGAAAAAGCAGAATCAACACAGGTAGTCCTCGAATCGCCCACACATAAGTTGCTGATAGTCCTCTAAGTACATTGCTGTGCGAAAGTCGCATTAAAGTTAACAAGAATCCGGCGATTGTTCCAAACAAAATGGCAAGTAGTGAAATTTCCAAACTAATTAATGCACCGTGAGTTAGTAAAGGTATACCTTGCTTAATAACTGAAAAGTCCAATGGGAGATACCTCCTGTTAAAAAATGACCACCTACAAGCGCAGGCGGCATAGACACATCATGAATCAATCCCTATTTATTACTGATTATTTAATCAGCACACCTAAATATTTCTTGCTTAATTTCTCATAAGTACCATTTTCTTTTTGTTCCGCAATAATTTTGTTAATTGCTTTGGTTAAACTGTCGTCACCTTTTCGCATGGCAACGCCGAGATCATAGGGTTCATAAGGGTCACCAACGATTTTAAAGTGATCGCCATTAGGTGCGTTTTTCAAATAATCTGTTCCGGAAATCAAACTAAGTACCTCGACATTGATTCTTCCATTGTCCAAATCTGCCAAGCCTTCATTTGGACCTGGATAAGTCTTCAACGTTTTATAGCCGCCGATCTTTTTCACCGTATCTTCGAAGACTGATCCGGAATTTACACCAACAATTTTCCCTTTCAAATCACGAACATCGTTCACACTGTTATCGCCTTTTTCAACAATAGCAACCGGACCGTCTTTAGCATATGAGTCCGAAATATTTAGTGTTGATTTTCGTTCTGGTGTTGCGGTTACACCCGAAATAATCACATCAAATCGTTTTGAATTGAGTCCTGGAATGAGTCCTGAGAATTGTCCGGTGACAAATTCAGGTTTTACCCCCAATCCCTTAGCAATAATTTTCCCCCATTCAATATCATAGCCAACGAGATTATTGCTCTTATCTTTATAAGTAAATGGACGGAAATCACCGGTTGTTGCAATGACGATTTTTCCATTCTTTTTAACTTGTGAAAGCGTGTCGGATGCTGTTTTCTTTGATGAACTGCCTGAATCACTGCTTGAACTACCGCTACTACTATTTGAACAGCCTACAATAAGAAGAAAAGCTAACATCACCATTACTAAAAAATTGAGTTTTTTCAAATCAATCGCTCCATTCATTTAATGAGTTCTTCCATCCGTACATAATCCATAAATCGTTCCGATTAGTGTATTAATACCAATTTCAATATCATCCCATGAGGTAAACTCATCCGGATGATGGCTAATTCCATCCTTGCTTGGAACAAAAATCATCCCTGTATCACATAGGGTACTCATTGCATTTGAATCATGATTAGCTCCACTGAACATCTGATGGAACGGAATATGATGCTCAGAGCAATACATGGTTATCTCATCTTGCAACGAATTCGATAATTCACATGGATATTTCTCCACAAGCTTTTTAACATCCACGTTCCCGCTTCGGCTCTCCAACCAGTCTGTTACCGATTGACCAGCCGACTGAACGCTGCTCCAATCAATGCCCCTAATTTCAACGATCAAGTGTACTTCCCCTGGAACAACGCTTGGCACATTAGGGGCGGCATGAATCTCGCCTACCGTTGCGACTAGTGCCCCCTCACTTTCCAAGGCTAGTTGATTCACCCGTTTAATCAGATCCGCAGCAGCAATTAATGCATCTTGTCTTAAAGTCATAGGCGTTGTGCCGGCATGTGCAGCTTTTCCGTGAATCGTCACAGCTAACCGGAGCATACCCGCAATCGCATTGGGGACACCGATCTTCTTTTGTACTGTTTCTAAAACATTGCCCTGCTCAATATGGAGTTCTAAGAAATGAATAAAATCACTTTTGGTTTTTCGAGCGGCTTCCACATCTGTCCATGAAAAAGAACATTCATGGAGCCGTTTCTCATAAGCATCACTCCTCTCAAGTAAGCCGGCCATTGCTCGGCTCCCAAATGTTCCACCCAATGGATTAGTCTCTTCACCGGTAAAGCAGATCAATTCTAGTGGATGAGTGGTCTTAATCCTTTGTTCACTAAACCGAGTCAAACATTCCAACCCTGCAATCACACCTAACGCCCCATCAAACAAACCTCCATGCGGCACTGTATCTAAATGAGATCCAAATGCAAGGGATGGTTCATAATCAGAACCATAGCGTCCAAATACGTTACCGACTGAATCTTGATGAACCGTACAAGATATCTTTTTTAGCTTGTCCTTCAACCACTGGTGGGCTGCCTTTTCTTGATCAGAGAAGGCAAGACGCGTATAACCGCCGTCTTCCTCGAGGATTGATAATTCTGATAATTCTTGAAAATAGCTTTTTACCCTTTCCATATTTACTAAGTCGTTCATTTTTCTCTTCTCCAAACGTATCGTTCTAATAGTTTCTGAACATCTGTTACATTCTGAAGATCTAAAATAGCTTCAGTCCATTGACCGCTGTCAATCGAATGATCTGCAATGCGCCAGTGTTTACTCTCAAGACGCTTGATGGATTCCATTTCAAACCCGCTTGGCGCATCGTCAACTGCTCCGACTATTTTTCTGCCATTCCTTAGATAAACTGTCACCCGTGCCGGTCGTTTTTCAGGAAGCTTTTCAGACATCGCCTGATTGGCTGTCACCTGAATGTTCCTTGCTAAATTGCGAACCGATGGATTATGGAAGATTTCATCGCGTGTTGCGTCAAATAATGAAAAGTCGTGCGCCAAAATAGAAATCAAAAAAGGTATTGAAAATTTCCCTGCAAGCGTCGTTTGTGGTGACGGATGATTCAATCGAGCGCTTAAATCATAAGTTTCAACCTCAATGGACTCGATATCATCAACATCAAACTTATCTTTGCTTTTCAACTGCAGAAAAGCTTCAACTGCTGAATGTGAAAAACGGCACGCAGGATAAAGTTTAAAATAGTTGAGATTAATCAATAGTGGATCATTTATTTTTTTCAAAAACAGGTCTTCGTTGCTTCCACGAGACATAATCCGCCCCCATAAATGGTGAAGCACATGCTCGGAACTTACAAATCCTGCCTTCTCAAAATCTTGAACATAAAGAGCAATCACATTTCCTAATCCTGTATACAGATTGCGCACGGTCTGTCCGGTTACTGCAGCCTCCCAAGAAGTTGCCAACGGCAGACTCGCTGCCAGAAGGATCGTCTGAATCACTTCATTTTTATTTTTGCCTTGCAGCAGTGCTACGGCTGCTGCCCCTCCAATGATTCCCCAGGTTCCATGAGGATGCATTTCATCCTTCATATTGCTTGCATAGGCAAATCTCGCCGCAATCTCGTACCCAATAATTAATGCTGTAAGAAATTGTTTTCCGTCAATTTCATGCTTTGTCGCTTCAATATACATAGCCGGGATAAGATGGGCAGCAGGATGTCCCTTGGCAAACTGACTTCCTTCATCCATCTCATCGCATACAATTGACGTGCCGAAAAGAATAGCCGCATGTTCTTCGGTCAAATAGGCTTCTGTCCCCGGAACATGAATGGGATGGGCCTTATCTCGTTGCCAAACGGCTTTATCCTTCAGATATTTTTGGGATTCAGGTGAATGACGAATTCCCGACATCATCACAAACAGTGTATCAATAAGGACCCATTTTGCTCGTTCTGTTGTTTCTTCTGAAAAATCGCTCCATCCCAAACCCAACACTTGGTTAAGCATCTTCATCATTTTGCTTTCTTCCAACACCAATCAACAACTCCTGCTTTTACTGCGTTACACTACTTTTAGCCGCCGCACCGGCAACGAATTTTCCATATCCTTTTTGACCAATGAGTTCGTCGCCATTGTAGACGACCGTACCTCGGACAATTGTAGAAATGACTTTACCACGGCATTTTTTCCCATGGAACGGTGTCAATTTAATCTTTGAATGCAGTTTGTCCTTATCAATTTCTGTTACTTGCTCCGGATCAATCACAGCAAAGTCCGCATCATAGCCTTCCGCAATCAAACCTTTATTTGGCACATTAAAGATTTCAGCCGGGTGCGTAGACATCAAGTGAGCAAATTCAACGGGTGTCAGACGCCCGGAAGCAACGCCGCTGTCAAACATTAACGGTGCAATGATTTCGACTCCCGGAAGTCCTGATGCTGCTTTGAAAATATTGTCATTGCCAATATCCTTTTGTTCAAGTCCCCAAGGTGAATGATCTGAAGAGATAAAATCAATATCACCTTTTTCAAGATGATCCCACATCCTCTTCACGTCTTCCGGATAACGGACCGGCGGATTCATTTTTGATTTTGGTCCGAACTTCTCAAGATCATGAACATCAAGAAGCAAGTAAGGATAGCATGTTTCACAGGTCACCTTGACTCCTTGCTTTTGAAACTGCTTGATCAGTTCAATCGTACGTGGGTGACTGACGTGAACAATGTGCAGATGCACTCCAGTCCAAAACGCAAATTCCAGAAGTTTTAGAACGGCACTGGTTTCCGTTACTGGGGGCCGCGTCTCCATATGTGCTCTTGGGTAAACCTTGTCTGCTTTCTTATAATCATCGATCATGCTGAAAATAATATCATCATTTTCCGAGTGAAAAGCAGCAACGAGACCACTCTTTTTAACCAATTTCATTGCTTTTAAGATTTCCGGATCCGGTATTCTTGGGAAGCGAAACGGATCCGTCTCAAAGGTTGACATTTTGAAAGCTACAGCGCCTGCTTCTGCTAAAGGAAGGATTTGATCGGTTCCATTTTGTTTGGCAATGGTGCCCCATAAACAGATATCTACATAGGTTTGTCCTTCCATTCTTTTAACCTTATCTTTAAATAGGTCTACTGAATTAATCGGGTGCGGACGATCATAGGGCATGTCAAAGAATGTCGTAACACCGCCAACCGCTGCTGCCGCACTCGTTGGTACAAAGCCTTCTTCAGGATTACTAAAACAATGAACATGTTCATCAATAAACCCGGGAAAAACATATGCCTTACCAAAATCAAGAACGGCATCGCCTTGCAGCTTTTCACCATCGGTTGCAATAGAAGCAATCTTTTCATTGGTGATGCCAATTTCTCCATCAACAAGCCTATCTTTAAGCACTAGTTTTCCTCGAACAACCTTTTCAAAATGTTGCAAGTAACTCGCCTTCCTTTTTTGTTATCAATTATTGATAATCGATTATTAGTTTCTATATATTGATTTTATAGCTATGACTATTTTTTTCAACACGAATGTCACATTATCTGACAACTTTTTTGCTTTTTTATCAATTTTCTCAATAATTAATAACTAAATGTAGACCATCAAATGATTACCGCCAATGGAATGTACCAGCAGGACGTGCGGACAAAATCCTGGACTTCGGGTATACTATAAATCATGTATTCTAACGTAGATAAACTCAAAGCAGTTCAGCTATTCCATCAATACGATCGAGCATGGGCACAAGTCCTTCGTGAACTGGGCTATCCCTCACGAAGCGCCCTTAAGTTATGGGTTAGGCAATACGAATCAGACGCTCATGCCTTTGATGAGCGGAGTCGTGGAAAGTACACAGATTCTCAGCGTAAGGAAGCCGTAGATTACTACTTCGAACACGGTCGTAGTTCTGTTCGTGCAGTTCGCATCCTTGGTTTCCCTTCCCGCACTCTGCTAGACATCTGGGTACGGGAAGATTCTCGGTATACTGAGCACAAGATTACCGTTGCCCCGGATCGAGTGAAACACCCAATAAAGCCACGTGTGGTAAAGTCAAATACCACCGCTATGCAGGTCGCTAAACTAAAACAGAAAGCGCCGTGTGACGCTGTGAGTAGGGTTGCTCCTCGTAATCTAACTTCGCTGAACCGCGAGGAGTTACTAAAAAGGGCACAAGAACTAGAGCTCCAGAATGATATCCTTCTCCAGGTGAATGATCTCTTAAAAAAAGATCTGGGCATCGATCAGCTCAAGCTCACGAACCTGGAGAAGGTTCAAGTGATTGATGCCCTACGTTTAAAGTATCCACTCAAGACACTCCTGGCTGCGCTCCAGCTATCCAAGAGTAGTTACTTCTACCAACACACGGCAATGGCCCGAGAGGACAAATATGCGCAGGTGCGGCCTCGGCTTCACGCTATCTTCAAGCAGAACTATTCCAGCTATGGCTATCGACGAATGACAGGGGAACTTCGCGATGAAGGTATCCGTCTCTCTGAGAAGGTTGTACGACGCCTAATGGTAGAAGAAGGCCTGTATGTCACGGTTACACGCTGTCGAAAGTATAGCTCTTACGCCGGTGAGATCACGCCGGCCGTTCCCAACCTCTTAGCACGTGACTTCACCGCAGATCGTCCTAACGAGAAGTGGCTCACAGACATCACGGAGTTTTCGATTCAAGCAGGCAAAGTCTATCTCTCACCAATCATTGATTGCTTTGATGGGCAGATTACGAGCTGGTCTATCGGTACAAGTCCGAACGCAGAGTTAGTCTCAACAATGCTTAAAGCAGCAGCTGAGACACTCAATGACAACGAGAAGCCAGTCGTCCATTCAGATCGTGGCGCGCATTATCGCTGGCCTGCCTGGATCGCCTTGATGGAGAAATACGAGTTCACTCGTTCGATGTCGAAAAAGGCAAGTACGCCCGATAACGCTCGAGCGGAGAGCCTCTTTGGGCATCTTAAGACTGAGTTTTTCTACAACCAAAGTTGGCAAGGCGTCTCGGTTCAGGACTTTATGAATCAATTAAACACCTATCTCGAGTGGTATAACACCAAGCGAAGAAAAAATTCTTTAGGAGGAAAGAGCCCTCAAGAGTACCGGCATGGCGCGGTTGCCTAGCGGTGTTGGTCCAGAAAAACGTCCGCACGTCCTTATCATCTAAAAGATGGGCGTCCGGAACTGGACAACAATCGAGCTGAACGTTCGATCAAACCGTTTGTGATGGGAAGAAAGGCGTGGCTGTTCGCCAACACGCCGAAAGGCGCGCGCTCGAGCGCCATTATTTACAGCGTTGTGGAAACAGCGAAAGAAAATGGGCTGAACCCGCTCAACTATCTAACCTATCTCTTTGAACAGCTCCCAAACATGGAAATTAAGGATCCGCAACAGCTCGACCGAGTTCTGCCATGGTCCGATGTTCTTCCTTCAAGCTGCCAATCTCCTATAAACTAACATGAATCTCCATCTGAACTTCATCCAGATGGAGATTCATTTATTCAAGGTGTTCATTATTTGACGCTTACGGATAGCCCAGTTCACGAAGGACTTGTGCCCATGCTCGATCATATTGATGGAATAACTTTACTGCTTTGAGTTTATCTGCATTTGTGTACATGCTTATAGTTTACCCGAAGTCCAGGATTTTGTCCGCACGTCCGAGTGAACTATTCCGATGACCGCCTTCAGCGTTAACGCAAATCCGATGATCCAATCTCTTGGGATCACGTGACCGAAGGACATGTGCAAAAACAAGTTCTACCTTGAAAGCCATTGAAGGTTCGATCTTGTGCAGCTACATGGCCATGAGACTACTTCAAATGATTAGTTTACGCAATGAGAAAATGGAAAAGCGGGTTCTTTCGCTTTTTGCTGATACCGCCTAAGGGATCAGCTTCATAAGTTACCATCGTGGCATGCCAACTTCTCTAATTTACTTCCATTATTCCAACGATTAATTTATTTATCGTTCTAAATTACAATGTTTTTCTAAAATCCTTTTTCCAAGACTCATAAAATATTTAAAATCGCTACTTCTCGCGAAAACTACTAGGTACACAATCGCTGATATAAAAATCGAGATAATTAAATTCATAACTAGAATACTGAACACTCCCCTCAGAAGAATTTGGTGAGATAGAAAGTAGACAATCGCAGATACGGATCCCGTTAGTAATGCCAAAAATATATATCGAAGGAAATATGAAAAACTAAGCGGCTTTCCAAATCCCTTTCTATAAACTAAGTACGGTTCATACCATATGTTTACTAACAAATGTACAACAGTTGTTCCTACCAGAACACCTAAAACGCCAAGTTTGAACACCATGAGAAATACTAAACAAACCCCGAGATTTACAATTGCTTCCACGATTGACTTTTTCCCGTTCTGGATGAAAAGCCCATAAGTATACGTGAATGAGATTGGCGTCATCCTCATTTGTTCAATATAGAAATTTAATACTAACATAGTAACGATATAGATTGGAAACACATATTTTTCTCCCAGCCACAAAGTCACGAACGGGTTAAACAAGTTAAACAAGAGTATAGCCGAAAAATAAGTTATAGAAAAATTTAAAAAGAAATGCCTATTAAAGACTTTTTCAGCTTTTTCATTGTCATTCTCTGCAATTAAATTACCAATTGAAGCTGTAATGGCATCCATTGCCTGACGAATGATGATCGTTACACCACCAATTACCATAATGTAACTTGAATAAACTCCCACAGTCACTAATCCAACAAATGATGAAATTAACAAATTATTCGTATTGTTTACTGAAATTCCACCAATCTTTGCTCCTACCATTCCAATAGTATCAATCTTAATTCGGTTAAGTGTTTCTGCACTAATCCTTTCTTTTTTATATTTTTTTAGATAAGGAAACATTCGATCACATATGATGGAGATCCGAATGTTCGATGCAAGTGTAAATGCAATCTGGATCAGCAAATATAGGACAAAGTTTCGAAGAACTATTAAAATTATAACCTGAATGATTGTCTGAGCAATTTTAAAATAAAATATATTTAATGTTGAAAGATACCCCATTTGGTCAGCAATTAGCAAAGTTCGTTTGTAAGAAAAAAAATAGCTTACTACGGTATTTAGCAAAAACAATACGAAGTACAAATGTATATGACTTACATCCTGCCCATCTTTTACAAAGATCGACAAAAATGGAGTAAGTACTAAACCAATAATTAATATCAAAGCACCTATCGTATCATATGTTTTCTTAAAAAAGTTCATTCTAGCAGCGACTTCTTTCTCTGAGCCTCTTGCAAGAGGCTTATACAGAGAAAATGTGATGGCACTACCTATTCCTAGTTCTGCAAACGATAAAATCGAGAGCAAGTTTGAAAACAGGCCATTAAGGCCTAAAAATGTAGCCCCTAATGTCTTGATAAAAACAGTTTGCATCCCAAATGTCATTATCATTGTCACAATTTGTGTGACTGCAGCAATACTAGAATTCTTAATTGAATTGCTGGTTCGACTTCTATTTTTCATATAACTGTACCAACTGTTCTTCGTTCATTCTAATGTAATTATTATAATATTTCTTTCCATTTCTTTGCAATTTTTTCAAGCTTAAAATCGCCCACTCGTTCTAATGATTTTTTTTGATAATCTATCAAAATATCTCTATTCTCAATCAATTCGCTAATTTTTTCTGACATTTTTGACACATTTCCATTTTCGACTAATATTCCATATCTGCCATTTGATAATACTTCTTTAGAGCCTGTTTGTTCGAAGGCAAGAACCGGCAACCCGAAACTCATTGCTTCACTTAGTACCAGACCAAATCCTTCAAATCTGCTTGTCATTAAGTACATTGAAGCACTCAAATAAAAATCTCTTAATTCATCGTCCTTTAATAAACCTAAGAAATCGACCTTATCAAGACTATTGTTTACTTCAAATAAACGATTAACATTTTCGACCTCTGTTTCATTTCCCGAACCGGCAAACGTAATCTTCCACCTATCTGGTAACTTTGCCGCAACTTCTGCGAGATAATCTATTCCTTTTTGCTCAATTGCATAGCGACTTGCAAAAGCAATATTTTTAGACTTAAGCGCAGAATGTTCTTCATTTTTAATTGTTAGTGGGTTATATATGCATTTTGTATTTTTATTTATTTCAATAAATTTATCTCGGTCTTCGTGAGTAAGTGCTACTACGATATCGGCAGCTTTGATTCCATTAATAAAAGGTTTATAAACTGGATTCTTATCTTTGTTAAGGTATAGAACCCAACCATTATGAAGCCAACTGATAATCTTCACATTATTCATTTGTTGCTTCATGTCCGGTATGAGTGAAATTAACTCAGGTGAGCTAATTACTACCGTATCAACGCCTTCCTTTAAACAAAAATCAGTAAACTGATTTTTAAAACGACCGCTTACATGATTTGGATCGTATTGTCCATTGTTCAGTTTCTGTATGATTACTCGTTTTCCTCGAATCGCTTTGCCAATAATCGGTAACTTTTCAAACCTTGAAGATTCATATTTTACAAATTCACCATCAAGCTGAAAGAAAGGTTCAATGTCCTTTTCGGAATAAAAATATACCTTGAATTCATCACTCTGATTTAGGTAATTACCTATGATTGCGTTCACACGTTCGGCGCCACCTAGATTGTAACGTCTTGTTAAAAAAACAATTTTTTTCATCTATTTTTACTCCTCAGTACTTCTATATAACTGGATGAATAAGCAGAGTTTTATCATAAATTATGGATTACAGCCTTTCAATTTTTTTCAAACATATTAATATAGTCTATTTTTTCAATTCAACCCTATTGCACCTAATTTTTTCCATAAGTCATAATGATTAAAGACAGCTTCTAATTGCTTATCGTTAAGGGCTTCATTAACATTAATATGATTCAAAGCTTTCTCTTGGGTACCATCAGCTTCAATGATAGGACGATATTTCTTACTGGCGATGACAGTAGGCACTTCTGATAATAATTCCATTGCTTTTAACCAAATGTCATCCGCATAAGGTGAAAGTTTTTGAATCATATCTAAATCAAAAGTTTCTTCTGGAAGTAAATGCGGAGGATATAATACTCCGCCTACCCCTGTTGGCAACAAATCCATAACCGGCATTCTCGTATAACGACTTTCTAATTCCCAATCATTATATCGCTGTAATAACCCACTCTTTACTAACATTCTGTGGCCACGCATTGCATGAACAGCAAACTTTTTCTTCTGATAACTCACTATTAGTTCTTCAATTAAATCAGCATCATAGATGATATCATCGTCAATAGTAATAATTATATCATTTGGAAATTCCTTCATAGCATAATAATATTTGGTATGTGCTTTAATATCCTTAACATACCTAATTATTAACCCTTTTTTAACTAAAGTAGTTAACTCTTTTGTAAGTTGATTATTTTGTTCTTCATTCGATAAGTAAAGAACAATATAATCCGGTAATACACTCTGATGCATCAAGCAGTTTATCGAATAATGCACTGTTTTTATTCGTTTTCCATAACTAGTCAGTGAGACAATAACTCTCCCTTTCCTAGGATTACCTTGATATAAAGCAAATTCATCACTAATGTTACTCATGCGATCTATTTCCCTTTGAACGATTGTTTTTCTTCTAGATTTGGAATAAAATATTTTATTCACTATTTTTTTTTTGAATTTCCAAATAGTCCTAATTATATTTTGCATTTATTTTTTCCTCTCATCGTACAGTAATATTGATAAATAGAGCTGTAATTGCAATAATAAGCGAATTTAATTAGATAATGATCTTTCGAATTTGGTTTCAACCATTCAGAATCATCCAACAAATACTTATCATACATTTTGAAACCATCTATATTATCAACAAGTTTACTTTGGTTGTTCGGTACTCCTCATCAAGTTAAAAGATATTTCAACTACGATACTTAATTTGGATCTATACAGCAGCATCGCCTATTGACGCACTATCAAGGATTACTGTACATGAACCTATCCAAAGATCGTTTCCTACGGAAAATACGCTTGATGTTACCCCTGTTCACATATCTTTTTAAATTTATCCATGAAATTATGGTCTTGAGAGTAAAAACGAATGCTTCGATCCGTTAGCATTTGCTTTGACAGTGGAGTATCTTCAGAAATAACAGTTCTCCACAATTTTTATGTTTTTTCCAACACTATTTACGAAGGCTCCATCATCAAAAAAGCATTTACCTCATGTGCAAGGTTATTTTTCGAAAATGCTCCCATACGGCATTTATCCTTGCATATAATTTCGACAAAAACGATTAAAAGTCCTGCTATATCAACATTTTTTATATATTCAGCAAACCCTACTTACCTCCAATGATTCTTAATGACTCAAAAAATACTTAATAAATACAATGATTAGCATTTTCGTGAAAACTAATACAAAAATGTATTTGGCCAAAAAATAAAACGAAATGGATAAGAGCCAGTACCACTCTTAACAATTACAGTTTGGAAAAATACAATCAAATAAATCGCTACGAAGATTGCTTTGACAATAATTCTGGTGTTCTTCCTTTCGATCATTGGAAAGAGCAACGGTAGCATGATGATATTCGAAAAAGAAACCATCATTACTGTTCTTTCAAATTGAGGTAAAACATTTGAAAAAATTAGGATACTTGTCGAAATAGACTGTAAGTACATTAGGACTGGGAGTCTTCTCGAATTCTTCAGTTTATCGTAGTTCTTGGAAAACATAAGATATATGATCAATAATGTAACAGGCAATATTTCAAGCAACAACACACCACTCGTCCCAGTTCGACCATTAAAATCTGTGATGTAACCCTCATACTCTCCCATCTTCTCAAAAATAGATAATAGGATAGACTGAAGGCTCCCTTTCAGTATTGCTGATCCAACAATGATTCCAAGAAAAACTATACGATTAAAAGGGATATACATAAATATAATTACTGGAAGAAAGAAGAGAGCCGATTTATGAAATAGAGCTGCAATCATAATGCATATCAAAAATTTTATCGGTTTCTTGTCAAAAAGATACTTCAATGAAAACAGAAATATTCCAGTTGCAATTGTCTGTCGCATAATACTAAAAGCTAAATTTATATAAGTTCCAAATGTTAAGAAAAACACTGACCAACCAATACTATTCGAATGATGTTTGATGGAATAAGATACCAACAATACAATAACAAGCTGAGTTAAAGCATAAATCCACTGGAAGTTTCCAAAAAATGAACCTATTAGAATAATCCACTTAAACCCTGGCTCTACAGCATCTGGAATTCCCATGAGAACCTGAGGTATGTACCTATCTAAATAAAGTGCGTAGTCAACCCCAACAAAATATCTGAGCGCCCCCAATAGAAATAGCACCAAAGAGATTGCAAAAAAACCAATTTCAGAAATATACTTTGTTTTACCTGTGTTCTTGACATCTTTATTTGCTGCATCTACTAAAAATCCTAAAAAGGTACAAATTCCATAAACAAGATAATAGAACATATCATTACCTATCCTTGATTAGTAATTGTTTACCATTTTTTAAAGAAGTTAAATACAACTGATAAATCTTATCTGCATTTGATGTAGCTGAATAATTCTCTAATGCATATTTTCTTGAGTTTTGTCCAACTTTTTTAATCATATTTGGGTTATCGATGAGCCAAATCAACTTTCTACTTAAACTATCATAATTACCCGATTCAAACAAGAAACCGGTGATTGATTCTTCTATTAGTTCGGGATTTGCACCAGTGTCACTCGCCACAACACTTAGTCCAGCAAGCATATATTCGATTGTAACGCGTCCAAACGGTTCAGCAATGGACGACATGATTCCAACATCAAATTCATTCAAAACTTCTCCAACATTTGCCGTATATCCATGAAATTTTATACTATTTGCTAAATGATAATTAGAGACTAACTTATCAAGAATCGGTTGATAATTCTCGTATGTTGTTCCAAAAAAATCCACAGTAACTTTTTTTCTGTAAGCTTCCGGTAATTTTCCAACTGCCTCAATAACTAAATCTGGCCGCTTATGTTTTACCATTGCTCCAACAAAACAAATTTTTAGTGTTGATTCATTAAATTTATGGACTGAATATAGGATTGTTGAAGGATCAATTCCGTTATATATTTTTGTGATTTTATTGGAAGCAAGGCCCTTAACTACCCATTCACGCTTCACAGCATCTGAAATTGCCACAAATGTAGAGAGGCTGCTATTCATCTTTGAAATTTGATTTTCATCAAAAAAGCTCCATGTCAAAGGAAAGTCACGTAAATGCCAAATATGTGGAATACTATGTTTTTCTGATAATCTCCATCCAACTATGATTCCCGAAAATCCGGTATGAATCAAATCTACTTGAGAGAAATCGATCTTTTTTTCTAGGTAGCGAAGTAAATTAAAGTTTAATACCGTAGCGCCCATAACTTTTATTGACTTCTTCAGAAAACTCGAGCCATTTCCAATAATTTCATCAGAATAGAGTAGAGAATAATTTTCAATTCCATTTTCGTTACACCATTTATTATTATTATTATATTTAGGTGTTACAAGAATAGGCGTTACGCCATGGTTCTCCCACAACAGTTCAATTAACTTCATGGTTGACTTTCCAGCACCATATTTATCATCATCATTTAAGAAAAAGAGAACTTTCATTTTTTCTCCTCCAATGCAGAAACAAATTCTTCAGCCATTGTTTGTGAACTAAGCCATTTTTTATTTTTTTGCACGGTTCTCGAACTACAAGTCTCTATTACTTCCTTCATACCGTTTGCAAGAGCTTCGATATCTCCCTGTTCTACCATTTTACCCACCCCAGGTACTATCAAATCGTAGGCACTACCTACAGCTGAAGTTGAAACTACAGGAACATCGAAGAGGATCGATTCGTTTATCGTTAATCCCCAAGCTTCAGGTGTACCCTCACAAAAATATGATGGAAGCACAAACAGAGAAGCTGCTGAAAAGAAATTGGCTTTATCCTCAGGAACTACTTTCCCAACGAATTTATATGGCAATGAAAGAGTATCCTCAGCAATTCTTTCTATTTCTTCTCGTTCTTCGCCATCTCCGCAAATCAGGAAAAATACATTGTCGTTAGAAAAAGCTTTCTGAATCGCTTTAATCAGAAGAACCAATCCTTTTCGTTCCACAATTCGTCCAAAGTATAAGATAATTTTTGATTCTGTATCAATTCCAAAACGTTCTCTAACATCAACAGTTCGTTCATATTTAACATCTACCGCATCCATTGCAACTCGGATTCTTTGTGGATTTACTCCATTGTTTTCAAAATACTCTTTTGCTTTGGAACCCGATGCAACACAGAGATCAACATCTCGAACAATCGATTTTGTAGCAACCTTCTGGATAGTATTTTTAATCTTTTTCTTAAGAGGAAGAAACTCTGTTGGTGCAACCCACTTTTCCCAAAACAAAACAATCTTAAATCCATATTTATTTTTAAGAGTCAAAACGTATCGAGATATTTTTAATGCTTGAAAATCATCGAGTGGTGGAATAATTACAAAATCAAAATCCTTTTCAGTGAGTAACCTTTTCAGAAGTTCATTGTTATATTCAAAATAGCTCTCTAAATTTTCCAGTTCTTCTCTACGATCAACATCTTCGTATATTGAAGAATTCTGATTATAATCGTGAAAAATCATTGTCAGATCACAGTGCTTAGCAAGCTCATTAAAGAAATTTACACGATACTTAGGCAATGTATTATGAATCATAAGCACGTTCATATTCGATAAGTCACCTTGTTATTATTGATTAGCTGGGTCCATTTTTCAATAACAGCAGCCATATCAAATTGTTGAGAGCGTTCCAGTGAAAGCCTAGAATATTCTTTTCGCAATTTGACATCATCAGTGAGTAATTTAATCTTTTCAGACATATCTTTTATGTCTTCCATCTTGGCAATTAAGCCGTACCGTCCATTTTCAAGTACAACACGACTAGCTTGTTGATCAAACGCGACAATTGGAAGCCCATAGCTCATTGCTTCCACAAGTACTAGTCCAAACCCTTCAAAACGACTTGTCATTAAATAAATAGAAGAATTGAAATAATGCTTTTGAAGTTCTTTCCCACTTTTGAACCCTTCATAAATTAGCCTATCGCTAAGACTATTGTCCTCAATTTCCTTAGTAAACTTTCTCACCGCTGAGTCATGACCGGTGCCAGCAACTTTAATGCTCCATCCCTCTGGCAAATTTTTTGCAACTTCAACTAAAAGATCAACACCTTTTTGTTTTTCGTCTATTCTTCCAACAAAAGAAATGACCTTTTCCTCTAAGCTTGAGCAACCTATATTTTCAATAGTCACGGGATTGTAAATATAATAAGAGCGATCGGTAAATTTCTTAATCCAATCAGCATCTGGTTTTGTTAAGGAAATAACACCATCTGCAACACCCATCATTTCTTTATTTTGCTTAATTTTTCTCGATAAGTCTTGTTCAGCTGAGTAATGCAACCAAGCATACATTCTAATATTTGGTAGCTTCTTCTTGATAGCACTTAGATACTTGTAAGTATGTCCTCCCGAGAAGAATACAATATCGAATTTATAATTTTGTATATACTCTAGCAACAGCTTTTCTTGGCGATAATCATCAATTGTATACCAAGATTGTTCAATCCCAAGCCTGTTTTCTAATATTTCAAAAGCGCGTAGGGCTTTCCTGACTGGCTCTGTGTACTTTTTTATTCCATATGTAATCTTAATGTCGGTAAGAGGATAGGTAATTTGTTGGGATTTTTTCATTGAATAAACCTCAACACTATTACTTTTCGAAAGTTCCTGAGCAATCTGTGTCAAAACCTTCTGTTCACCACCAGAAAAATCCAGCCTGTTTACAACAAATAATACTTTCTTCACCATTATGCACCTATTTCATTAATGATATATTATCTTTTTCGAACATCTCTAGCCGGGATGCCAACCATTACTGAACCTTCTGCACAATCTTTTATGACAACCGCATTAGCACCAATTTTTACGTTATCTCCAACTTCAATATTTCCTAAAACTCTCGCTCCAACACCGACAGAAACATTGTTTGCAATAGTGGGACTTCCAGTCGGTGTCCCCCAAAGACTTGCATCACCTATTGTAGTGAAGTTCTGAATTGAGAAGTTTTCACCAATAACAGCATTTTCGTTAATAATGATGCCGTATGGATGCCCAATTCGTAGGCCCCACCCAATTTTTGTTTGTGCTGGAATTTCAACATTGAAAATGAAGCGAAGAATTAGAAGATCCAGAAGTTTGTATAGTGGCCATAGAGCCTTTTTTCTGATTCCACCATGAATTATTAATCCATTTCCAAATCGATATATTGAAATGATGAGATTCGGAATCAGTAAATTTCTAGATTTTTCTTCCTTCCTTGTTTGTTTGTTTGTTTGTTTGTTTGTTTGTTTGTTTGTTTGTTTGTTTGTTTGTTTGTTTGAGTATCTTCCTCATTTATACCCTTCGTCAACTTTCATTAATAACTTATGATAGAGCTCGAGATATTTTTTTTCAAAAACGTCAAATGAATATTTTCTATCATAAATATCAGTAATATTTGTTTCGATTCTTCGTAATAACTTTTCGTCATTGGCAAGGAGTGAAATTTTCTCTGACAGTTCCTTTTCATTATCACTCTCAACTAATAGACCTGTTTCTGAATCCTTGATAAGTTCATTAGTTCCGCCAATGTTCGTACCGATTACAGCCTTTCCAACAGAAAATGATTCTATTGGTACTAACGGAAGGCCTTCCCACTTTGAGGAAATAACTGTGAAATCTGTTTGCGACATAACGTTTTGGATGTCGCTTCTATACCCAAGAAAATAAACAAGTTCAGTCAATCCAAGGTCTGTCACCATTCTTTCAAGTTTTCCCTTGAGTTCGCCATCACCAACAATTAAAAAGGCAAACTTATCTTTGTCTTTCAGTTTAGAAATAGCCCGGATATACATTTCAAAATTCTTCTGTTCTGTAAGGCGCCCGTAGTTCCCAACAACAATCTTCCCGGAAGAAGAAAGATGTGAAATTGTATCATCAACTTTCTTTTCACTAACAAGGAAATCTTGAACCGCGTTATAAATTACTTTTACTTTTCCAGGTGAAATACCGTAATCTTCAACCAAATTGTCTTTTACAGAAATTCCAACTGCAACTACTGCAGAACAGTCCCCTAATGCGAATTTTGTTAGCAAGATTTTATCATGAAAAATATTATGAGCGGTATGAACATGAACAGCATTATTCTTTCTGGCTAATAACCGTGCATATACTGCAGCCATACGATGATGTGTATGGATTACATCCACCTTGTTCTGTTTAATTATTTTGTTAATTCCAAATAAGTTTGATAGCACTTTGTAAGGTGATTTATCTTCAAGATCATTCACTGTATAATGTTTAATTCCCATTTTTTCCAAAGCAGGGACACTAAGCCCTCCACCTGAGCAAGCGATAACATTGTATCCAGCTTCTTTAAGAACTGAACACTGTTGGATAAATATTTTTTCTGTCCCGCCTTGCCCCATAAGGCGAGTGAGCATAAGTATATTTTTCATAAACTTTCTACCTACTTATATTTTTTCACAATTGGTCCAATTTTCATAAAATCGTTCCAATATCTCTTCACTAACCGGCTCGGATCTTGTGTAATACGATAAGCCCATTCAAGACCATGGTTACTCATCCATTTGGGTGCTCTCTTTACGTTCCCTGCTTCAAAATCGATAGTAGCTCCAATACCTAGTCCTAACTTCGCTTTGATATCGCCAGATTTCCAAGCCTCGTATAAGAACAATTCTTGCTTTGGCGCACCCAAACCAACAGCTAAAATATCCGTGTTTGCTTTGTTAATTAGTTTGATAATTTTCTCCAACTCTTGCTTATCTTTTTCAAAGCCAAAAGGTGGGGAATAAGTACCTGAAATATGGAGTCCAGGAAACTTTCCTTCGAGATTCTTCTTAGCAATTTCTGCTACGCCTTCGCCAGCTCCTAATAAAAATACGCGATATTGTTTCACTGAAGCAACTTGCATCAATGCTGGGAAGAAATCTGACCCACTAATTTTTTCTTTAATCGGTGTTTTCTTCATGTTGGCAATCCATAACAACGGTTCCCCATCTGTCAATACTAGCGAAGCATTCTTATATACAATCTGTAGTTTTTCGTTACTTTCTAACTGCACGATGTGATCCACATTTGGCGTAACAACATAGTCGAATGTGTCATTCTGTACAAGCTCATCAGCCTTTTGGAGAGCTTCTTTAAAAGTTAAGTTATCAATTTCTGTGTTCAGAAACTTCATCTTTGACATGTTTTTACATCCTTCCACTATCCTATCCCATGTCACTGTATGCACGAGTTCCAACAGAGATACACCATTCATCAATTCGACGTACCCTGTCCAGATGACTTCAGTTTTCATTTATAACTTCTTCCAAATCACTAATGTTATTATTCCTGTTATGCAAGCCCCAGATCAAAATGCATTCTTCGAACCAAAAAGCATAAGTATGGTCTTTAAAATGATTTTCATGTCATACAAAAATGATCTTGATTGTACGTACTGTAGATCAAGTTCAACCATTTTCTTAAACCCGACATTGCTTCTCCCACTCACTTGCCACAATCCGGTACAACCTGGTGTTACTAGCAGCCTTTGCCTATCATAATTTGAATAATTATCAACTTCTCTCGGCAATGGGGGCCGTGGTCCAACTAAACTCATGGTCCCCTTCAGTACATTAAATAGCTGCGGCAGTTCATCAATGCTCGTTTTCCGAATAAAATGCCCAATCCGAGTCACGCGCGGATCGTTTTTCATCTTGAACATTGCACCAGTTGTTTCATTTTGATCGAGCAATTGACCGAGCAGTTGCTCTGCATTGGTGACCATCGACCGAAATTTGAAGATTTTAAACGTTTGTCCATTTTTTCCAACACGAATCTGTTTAAAAATAACCGGTCCTCTAGGATCTTCAACTTTGATGAGTATCGATACAATGATAAATACCGGTGATAGGAAAATAATACCTAGGATTGCACCAATCATATCAATTAACCTTTTTGTGATTAGGTATGCATGCTGACTTTCAACTTTCTTCTTTAAATCTTGGGCATCCGTACCGATATTAAATGTGAATGGTTCTGCTTTTGCGGTTCCTTCATTTGTTTTGATCGCTGCCATACAATCACCCTTGTACTAAAGGAAGTTTGTTTTGTTCGAGTATTTTCTTGATTCCAGCGAGTACATCGTCACGTAGATCATTGTTTTTCAGTGCCATTTCGATGTTCGTTAAGACAAAGCCAAGTGTCTCGCCAACATCATAGCGTTTGCCTTCAAATTCATAGGCATAGACACCTTGACGTTCGTTGAGCCTTTGAATCGCATCGGTCAATTGAATTTCTCCACCTGCACCGATTTCTTGCTTATCTAGAAAATCAAAGATCTCCGGAGTCAGCACGTACCGGCCGATGATTGCTAAGTTGGATGGCGGATTTTGTTTCGGTTTTTCAATGAATTGTTTTACGTTAAACAGTCGATCCTCTTGATTTTCGATATCAATAATGCCGTATCGAGAGGTTTGCTCGTATGGAACACGTTGTACACCAATTGTTGAGCAACCGGTTTTCTCATATTGCTCGGATAGCTGCTTGATACATGGCTTGTCATGCTGCACAATGTCATCGCCGAGAAGTACAGCAAAGGGCTCATCGCCAATAAACTTGCGCGCACACCATACGGCGTGCCCCAATCCTTTTGGTGACTTTTGCCGAATGTAGTGAATATCCACTTTTGATGATTCACGAACTTTTTCCAAAAGATCCAGTTTGCCTTTATGCTCTAGGTTTTGTTCGAGCTCATAAGCACTGTCAAAGTGATCCTCAATCGCTCGTTTTCCTTTTCCGGTCACAATTATGATGTCTTCAATTCCTGCATCGATGGCTTCTTCGACGATATATTGAATGGTCGGTTTATTGACGATCGGAAGCATTTCCTTAGGCAGTGCTTTGGTCGCCGGTAGGAAACGTGTACCTAGTCCAGCAGCTGGAATAATCGCTTTTCTTACTTTTTTCATCGATTCTTGTCTCCTCTCTTAGCTCATCTGATCAATTCTGGGGATTGATTGGGGCGTCCGATTGAATAATAGATTAGGTTTGCTTGTTTCGCTTCGTCCAAGCTATAGCAGTTGCGTCCGTCAAAAATGATCGGTTCATGCATGAGTTGTTCATAGCTTGAGAGATCGATGTTCTTCACATCCGGCCAATCGGTAATGATGACCGCAAAGTCTGCATTTTGAAGTGCGGTTTGCAGATTGTCGGTGTATGTGATCGTTTCGTTAATCTGCTTTTTCGCATTGGAAACGGCGATCGGATCATATGCAGTCAGTTCCGCACCGAGTTGTGCCAGTTTCGGAATCATCACCAGTGCTGGTGATTCGCGTAGGTCATCGGTATGTGGTTTGAAGGCTAGTCCAAGGATTGCGCCGCGTTTTCCTTTTAAGCTACCAAAGTGTTTGATGATTTTATCAATCAGCAGGACTTGTTGATGATTATTCACTTCAATCACAGATTCGAGCAGGTTGAACTTATGGTGATGGTTTCCGGCGAGCTGTACCAGTGCGTTTGTATCTTTTGGAAAACACGATCCGCCGTAGCCAATCCCCGCTTTCAAGAAATCGGGTCCAATTCGGTGGTCAAAGCCCATGCCTTTGGCAACTTCTTCAACATTCGCTTCCAACTGATCGCAAAGGTTGGCGATTTCATTGATGAAACTGATCTTAGTCGCAAGAAATGCATTTGAGGCATATTTGATCATTTCTGCGCTGGCAATATCCGTCTTGACGATTGGCATATCAAAAGGCTTGTTAATTTCAGCGAGAACATTAGCGGTTTCAGGATCTTCAGCACCAATAACAATGCGATCACCATGGAAGGTATCGTGCACAGCCGAGCCTTCTCTGAGAAATTCGGGGTTCGAGGCGATCTTCACCGATACACCTTTATTCGTCCATGAATTAATAAAGCTTTTAATCAAAAGGTTCGTACCGACCGGAACGGTACTCTTGATGACAACGATCACATTCGTCGTAATATTTTGTGCGATGTCCTTAGCTGCTGCCATGACATAGTCCAGATTTGCCGAGCCATCCGCGCGCTGTGGCGTGCCAACAGCAATGTAGACGACTTCTGCTTCGGCAAGACCAGCTGCATGCTTCGCTGTGAAGGCAAGCCGATGTTCCGCCATATTTTTCTTCATCAGTTCTTCAAGTCCAGGTTCATAAATCGTCGGTACACCCTTGTTCAATGTTTCTACCTTTTCCGGATCGACATCGATGCAGGTCACATGATGGCCAATTTCTGATAGCGCGACCCCGGTTACTAAGCCGACATAGCCGGTACCAATTACCGCAATCTTCATTATTTCATTCCCCCTGTTTAGAGAATTTCTCTATTTGTTTCTTGTTTTATATAGAATAATCGGCTCCCTCATTTGGTAAGGTTGTCGAGAATAGACGTTTTTGGAACTTCGGGTTTTAAAAAAACCCTAAGATTTTCTTTTTCTTTATCTCAACCGGCTTTTCACGGTTAACGAGTTCGCCGTTAATTAATAATTCGGCATTTTCCTTAAAAAGGTTGGCGAAGTCTTTGCCGTAGTTTTTCTTCAATTCGTAAAAGGCTTTTTGCATGGAAAAGGGTCGGTGGGTCGTGTTGTGTGCGTCCGAGGCCACGAAGTGTGAAAGATTATGTATGATGAATTGGTGGGCGCGTTTCTTAGCTGTTCGACCATTCTTGCCGATCAAGCTTGCTGCAGTTACCTGTGACAGGGCGCCATCATTAATAAACGCATAGAGAAGGTTTGGACGATCCGCGAGTTCTTGATTGAGCTCAGGATGAACGATCACCGGCGTTACGCCCTTCACTTGCAGTTCAAAGAACAGCTGCTGTGCATACCTTGGCACATGATGGGTCGGGAATTCAACCATGATGTAGGTGTTGTTACTATTCACCGTCATCAAATCCTGTGTTTCGAGCTCATCGGCCATCTCGCCAAAGATGCGCACTTCTTGACCGGGTAACAGTTCCAGGCCAATTTGATGGTCCTTGAATTGTTGGTTTAAACGCTGCACATGCTGCTGAACTTCTGGTGCCGGATTATCCCAATGTCGGTTCCGGTGATGCGGTGTGGCGACGATTTTTGTGATGCCTTCGGATACGGCGAGCTTTGCCATCTCAAGCGCTACTTGCTCATCAGCAGCGCCATCATCGATACCCGGCAGGATATGACAATGAATATCAATCATCTGCAATCTGCCTCCTCTCTCGAGTTAATTTCTTTGAGATGATTTTACTCATTACCATAATAGCTGTAGTAATAGTAGCCGCTGCTCTTGTCGATCGGCTTACCATTGAGAACAACGCCGAGAATCTTTGCTTTCGCTTTGTTCAGCAGTTCCTTGGCTTTTAATGCCGCCTCTTTTTCAGCGACACCACTGCGAACGACAAGAATTGTCCCATCGCAAACATTGGCCAGCACCTGTGCATCGGTAACCGCAAGCACCGGCGGCGTATCAATAATGACGTTATCAAAGAGTGTTAAGGCATGTTTAATGAAGCTTTCCATCACCACAGAGCTTAACAGTTCGGCCGGATTTGGCGGAATTGGTCCGCTTGTCATAATAAAAAGGTTATCAACCTCTGTTTTCTTAATTGTTTCTTCGAATGCCGTCTGTTTCGTCAACATCGTTGTCAAGCCCTCCGTGTTCGATACACGGAAGGTATACTGCATCGTCGGTTTACGCAGGTCAGCATCAATAAGTAAGACCTTTTTCCCTTGCTGTGCCATAACCACGGCAAGATTCGCTGCGGTTGTGGATTTTCCTTCACCAGGACCGGATGAAGTCAGCATAATCGTTTTCAGATCGCTGTCTACTGCGGAAAAGTCCACATTGCTCCGGATCGTCCGATACTGTTCCGCCGTGGTTGATTTTGGTTTATAGAAAGCAATCAGATGCCGCTGTTTCGAAACGTTGCGTTTATTTCGCCTCAACTCGGCCAACTCCTCTCACATGATGCTTGCCCGCCGCATGGGTGGCCGTACGGGTTCCTGAAGGCTGACTATGTCCTTTGATTTCCGAAATTACGCCAAGAACGGGAAGTCCCAAAACGTGTTCAATGTCTTCTTCCGTTTTTATGGTGTTATCCATGTATTCAAGCAGAAATGCCAGTCCGACGGAAACCATCAGTCCGACGACAAAAGCGATTGCCAAGTTTATTGTTGCTTTCGGTTTAACCGGATTAAGACTCGAGGCAATATTGGCTGGTGACAGAACGCTGACGTTATCTACATTCATCACCTTTTTCACCTGAGATTTGAATGCCTGAGCCACACCATTGACGATCCGTACCGACTGCTGCGGGCTTGTCGATTCGGCAGTTAGCGTGAACACTTGTGAATTTTGTTCCGTGCCGACCGTCAGCATTCCCTTTAACTCATCTACAGTAACATCAAGATTCAGCTTCTTAATCACTTGATTGAGTACCGCAGGGTTATTAATGATGACGCTATACGTATTTACGAGCTGAACATTCGTTTGTACGGCATTGCTCTGATAAAGGCTGTTATTATTGGCATTCGATTGATTAACTAGGATCTGAGTTGATGCATCATATTTCGGCGTCATCACAAAAAAAGTAACAACACTTGCTGCCAGAACAGCTAGTAACGTGATTGAAAGGATCATTACCAAACGCTTGCGCAACGTTTGGAAGATTTCTTTTAAACTAATCGTCTCTTCCATGATATCCCTCGCAGAGTAATAGAGTATGGTCTAAACAAAATTCTACTTATTCCAACAGATTATAGCACAGGAATACTGATTCTGTAATAGGAATTAACTGTTGGATCGTTGGTTTGGTGTCTTCCGCGGGGATTTCCCTGCTAAGTCCTTGGTTATGATCTTTGATACTGTTTAAGTGGAGAATAACTCGCAGATCTAGAAAAGTCATATTGAATACTGGTAATTAACGGCAAAGCAATTATGGGTCATATTATAGCACATTTGAAAGAATCATGTTTTTTTTACATGACTTTAATGAAAATTTTATTCCTTGTTTGCTTCGCGAACCATGTACACATATTCCCTAGGTGCAGAGAACAATTTTTTCTGCATAAAGTACGCCCGTACTTGTCCGTTCTCAAGCGTTTCACTGCCCGCCTTTTTCAGTTTTCTCTTTTCGGCAAAAAGCGACAGCGCTTCAAGCAACCCATTCGCACGAATAACCTCTGTGGGTGCATCATAAGTGGATACTGTTCGTCTCCCATCATACTCTAAGTAAAAACTAAATTGCAGCATCGCCGTTCCTCCTTAATCCAATTTTATCTTATCCGTCCGCATGACGGGCAGAATGTAAGCACAGCGATACATGTGCCATAAGTCTGATAACCTTTGTACCATTTTGTATTGTAGCACATAAAAACCTTTTTGGGTCGACTATTTTAAGGTCCCATTCATCAAAGATTTGGTGAATGGTTTCTTATTATATTCATTCGTACCCATTCTTCATTATTGTGTATTCATTCTTTGCTGTTCGATTAAAGTTAATTTGCAAGTGTAATAAAAATTGTTTCATTATGATTAAACATGATTAAACCCCAACGGTTCTATTTTTCTCTGACAAACCGCTCATATTTTCTGCTGATCAGTCTACACTGCTCATGGATTGAGTGACCCTACAGCGGCGCATCTCTTTTTCGTTCATTAAAATAGATTATTTGCTATTGCAATCGGAAGGTTTTGCCCTTGATTTCCAGATTTGATCAACGCAGAGGGCATTGAATCTAGAAACCAGCACTGTTGAATGGTAACTGCTGAGGTTGCATCTTTGATGGAAAACATCTAGATAAAACAGTACATAATTCATTTTTTCTAAATATTATCAGGTAAGACTTTACATACGCATTCTTAAATTGTTTAAATTATAGCATAAATTCACTTTTACGCATCGTAATTTTCGAATTTATTTGCAAAAACAAAGGAAACTATTTGCGATGATGATTAAGGAAACAGCCGCATTTGCATAAAAAAAAGAGCATTTGGCCTTAATACGGTCATATTGCTCTTCAAGATGTTCATTGTGCTTCTCTATACCCAGGCTTCCACGGTGTCGCGTACCTTCCTTTTTCCAACTGAATGTTTCTCCATGCAACCGTCCCATTGCGAAACAAGTACGCACCGACTTTTATAAATCGTCCTTCGGTTGGCGTAAAGGTAAATGAGCATCTTGTCCACTCTTTATTCTTAATTTTAAACTGCTGCATGGTCAAGTAGTGAAAGGCAACCGCGTCTTTTTGAAAAATATCGTTTGGTTTATTGTAAAGCCGAATCGCGAAAATGGCCTGTTCACCGTCAACCTGAGATACATCTGTAATTCGCACATCGAAGGATACCGTATATGCGGCTGTTCCATCGGCATTAAGTTCAACGGCGTTGGACCAAATCTGGCAGTTCGCATCCTGTTGCAGATTCTTTCTCGTGAGTGATACGCTGTTGGATTTTGTTCTGTTCTGCTGAATCTTAAATTCATCCTGCCAATAGGTCCAGTATTTTTTCCCGTAATTGAACGTTGAATTTTTGATCAAATTCACGGAACAGGTTTCCATTCTTTTTCGTTTCTTTTGATTTTCTAGTAAATCGTCAACGACAATTTTTAAGAACTTATCGCGAAAATCCAGATAATGAGCATGTTCAAAGTGCAGATAAAACAATCCCCACGGATTATTCGGATCCGCAAGATACTTTTTATCGCCAAACGCTATAGAGCGTACGCCGTACTTCTCAATAACGTAGGCATCCATTTCAGACCAAATCCTGTTCAATCGATCGAGGTCATAATGATGATTTAATTTATCGGTGATCCGGCAGATCTCGTCCTTGTCCTCATCATAGTACGCATTTGTAAATCGTGATTGATTGATGACGATTTTGCAGTTGGGCAACTGTTCCTGCATCCATCGAACAAAACGATCAACGTTGTTCTTCCACACCCTCATAAAGGTTCGTTCTTCTCTTTTCAACGTCCAAGCCTTGAGTATGGATTGCTCCTCTTTTGGAATAGAGATCGCTTTACCGATTTCAAAGTTCTTATAAATATTGATCTTCTTAAACTGCCACACTTTATTGGTAATTAACGATTGATTAATTTCCCGTGCTCCGTAAAAAATATCCGCGTAAAAGTCCAAGATGACATAGTCCGGATCATTAATTAAAAGATTGTAAAGTACGGATTTTTCCAGCTCGGTTGTAAAATGAAGCTTCGCATAATTCGACACATCACCGGTTACATGATCTGCATGAAACGGGATCGGATCGGCCATCAGCGAAATCATCGACATTTGATTTTGCGAGACCACGCATTTAAAGAAATCTTTATAATTTGGAACAAAATGATGATTAAAATTATCGCGCGAGGCGCAGCTTCCGATCACAGCAACTTTAATTCTATTCATTGGTTTCCCACTTACCCTTTTCATTCCTACATAGTGTCACGCACAAATGACTTAACGGTTCCAATGCTTTGTCGCCCACTGTCCCAACTTAAATGATCGCTCGTCGGTCATTCATTAATTTTTTGATAAAATTCACCAATTGCCCTTTTATTGTAGGTCTCATAATCGAACGATTTAAATTGCATTGATGGATGTGTATACATTTCTTTTAAAGCTTCATAAATACTTTCGCTATCCGTACCTTTTGTTAGTAATCCATAGTCTCCATTCTTCAAGACATACGTATTGGCAATGATGTTTGAAGCAATAATTTTCATTCCAAGCGTCATGGCTTCGAGAAGCACCATGGGCTGTCCTTCATAAATCGATGACAGAACAAAGCAATCGCATTGCCGCATCATTCGGAACGGCTGATCAACTTGACCCAGTAAAAAGATCTTATCCGCTACATCAAGCTCGGAAATGACTGAAAGTAGCTGATTTTTCAGCGGCCCGCTGCCCAATATATAAAGACGGACATTTTTGTATTCTTCGGCCAGTCTTGCAACCGCTCTGATCAACTCTGCTTGGTTTTTCTCCGGTGACAAGCGTCCCATTGTAATAAAATTGAAGCAGCTTGAATCAATCGCTCCAATCGACTCGCCGTTTATATTGGTTAACTCATTCTCATTCAGCTCTACTGCGCTCTTGTCAATGTACCCCACTTTTTCAGAACGATCCGTGTAGAGTTCGAGACTGCTGCCTTCACTCGTTTGCACCTCTTTTTTAACGATATAGTCCGTATCCTCACTGAGCGTTGCAATTTTTTCATTTTCCGTGAATCCTAACGGCTCTTTCCAAACAGAGTGATCGGATTCCGGCTTCGGTGTTACCGAATAATGAACCGCTTTCTCCCCAATGGCTACATTGATCAGTTCCGATTCATCGAGAATCCGGATAGCCTGCGCATCCAGCCAACCAAGTGTCACTTGATCATCGCAGCATAGATAGAAGGAGCCTGCTCTTGTGGTACTTTTTTTTCGGATGCCTAGTGTTTTCCCGGCTAATTCAGCTGCGTTGCCTACTGCTTTATAGCCATAGTTGGGGTAGGGCTTGTTCCCTATCGTAAAGCGATCTGCATCCTCTGTCACCCTCCCGTATAGGGACAGATGCTCCTCCTCAAGGGTCCGGTTCGGCAAAGAGGCAATCACTTGATGATGTTTTGCGTGATTCAGCAATTCTCTTAGCGCTCTTTGCAGGCGTTTCGATACGCTTGTTTCCTCATCAATGACTTTTATTGCATTGGTGTCCAACCAACCTAATTCTTGATTTTTAACCGTAATCCGGTTATAGCTCGCTGTTGTCGTAACCGCTTCTTCTTGAATACGTACCAGTACATTCTTTAAGAATTTAGCATCAGAAATACGCGTACATCCCGGTACATCATATGGCTTTGTCCATAAGGCGTTGTGCCCCGGCCATTGAATTGATCCGTACGCATGGCAGGTACGTTGCTCGAGAATCTCATCTGGAACATACTCGATGTGACCTTTTTCAATCCAGCCAACATAAATTGAGTTGATGAGTATTTTGCAATAGAGCGGTTCGCCATCTTTTCTCGCTTCCGCAATAACAAATAGAGATGCCTCTTTCGGCACATGATGGATGACCGGAGGATCGACTTCCGGATCAGATAACTCCGGCCAGATCCTAACTTCTGAACGATCCCCTGTGACTTGTGCATTGAACTTGACCGATTTAATCTGCATCGACTCCGAAACCGATTCATCTTCCTGCGCGTTTAAACCGAGTATTTTCTGCGGATCAATCGTGTTTACCGAATAATCGAATTTATCTTCGCTGGCATACGGTTTTAATTTTGTTTTATTGAGTTCCATCGTTGCCTTTGAAACACTGAGCAGCTTGTCAAATTTGTTATAAAGTGAAAAAATGCCGCGCAAATTAATCAGATGCGGATGTCTGTTGCCAATTGTCCGCTCGCTGTCTGCCTTCACATCGTTGTGCATGAAGCAGATCTTTTTCAGCGAATTGGCTTCAATCATATATTTCGCCCAAAAATAGCTGTAGCCACTGAAATCAATGCTGATGTCAAACGTCTGATTCCCCATTAAGCGATTGACTTCGCGTTTATAGGCTTTCTTTGGATACAAGCGCTTCAGATATCCTTTTAACGAACGATTCTGTATCAGCTTATCTCGATAAATTTCATTCAATTTATAAATCGGGATCCCTGGTTTAAAGAGCATGCGCACATTTGGATTGACCTTGTTCAAGTTATTTAATATTTCAGCGCGATGCGGTGTGTTCATAAAGAGTGTCACGTCGTATTTGCTGTAATCAATAGTATTCGTCAAGTTAATAAAACTCGACGTAATGCCATTGTTTTTCATACCACCCGGATAGATTAGGATTCTCTTCTTATTGTTGTTTACGCGGATGCGATTGATCCGTTCTCCGTGCTTATGATTAAAAATATAGTCCACATAGCGCTCCGTTGCATGCCCATCATCATAATTGACAAAACGCGCTTTCATTTTTTGATAGGAATCCTTATACGTTTTCTCGATCTCCTTAACGCGTTTCACCAGGTCCACCAGCTGCCAGACGTTGAATGCCGTCGGTCCCGGCAATTGATTCGCCTTAATATACATGCCGCGCTCGGTATCGTAGAGGTCCTTATCCCAGCAATAGAAAATGATCGGTTTGCCTGTGACCAGATAGTCAAAGAAAATACTCGAGTAATCGGTGACGAGCAAATCGACAACACGGAGCAGCTCATTGGTGTCGGTGACATCCGGTATCAACTTGCCTTGGAGTTCCTTTTGCCCTCTGACATGCGGGTACAAGAAGGGATGTACCTTAATGAGCACATTGTAGTGATCCCCCAGTTCTTGCTCCAAGAACGCCCTTTCCGCAATAATCTGCCGAATATTCCCTTGCGCGTGATTAACGTTTGACCCTTTCCATGTCGGCGTATAAAGGAAGATTTTCTTATTCGGATCAATGCGTACACGCATCTTTCTGAGCTTGCCCAAGACCTCTGCTTTCGGCGTAGTCAAGGTCAAATCAATTCGCGGATAACCGCTTTCTAAAATCTCGCCGCGATACAGACCATCCAACTTATAGCTCTTGGTATACATCATGGTCGTGTGCGCATTCGGACTCAAAAGATACTGTGCAGAAAGAAAGTTACGCAGCACATTCTGGGAATGCGCCGGATTTCCCGGAATATCGAACCCCATTGTTTTCAACGGTGTCCCATGCCATGTATTGATATACTTCTGCCCCTCTTTAGGAACAAAAAACGTTTGAAAGGTCGAGTTGGTAATTAAAAATTCCGCTTCTGTTAATGCCTTTACGTAGTCGCGTGAATTACGAATGACAAACTGAACGTTGGTCGATCCCGCATAGTCCTTAATGATCTCATCAAGTTCCGCATCACCTGCAACAATACTCCATATATGCGTGTACTTCTTCTCGTGATCATGTTTTAATAAATACTTGAACATTGCATAGGGCGAATCGGTGATACTACGCCCATCTCTGCTTTCATAAAGGATAACGTTCTTTTTTATGTTGGTCCGATCATAATACTTGGCGTAAAGTCTTCTCATGCGGTGACTTTGCTTTAAACCATATACCAATGGGCCGAATATGAAACGCAGCCTTCTTTTTATTACCTTCTTCAGCTTTCCCAACTTGTCCATTTCTCCTTTAGCAGTCATCAATTCAATTGACAGCAATTCATTAAATGCGCGATGTTCCTATCCAATGATCAAGCATGTCTTTATAATATCTTCGTAAAAGCGCATCATTTTTCGGGATCACTTGTCAAAATACCGCAATGGAAAGGAGGTGTCAAGAGATAAAAAATTCGGGTCGTTTAATTAGTATAAACAATCAAAAAAAAATGAGGCGATCACCCCATTCTTTTTATCAATTGCTTTGTGTTCAATTCGCGATGCTCAAAAAGTCCTCTAAAGCATTACCCCAAGTTCTGGAGTGAATTGAGAGCAAGTCCTTGTGTCATGCATGAGCTGAGGTGTATTTGTTACCTAAACTACTCGAATGAGTCGCGCATAATGAGAGGTTCATGATGTATTTTGATACAGTTTAATTCCAAGTATACTTTTCGTTACTAGAAGATGAAAACTAAACTGAACAATTTCCAAACATTCTTTTTATTTATCTTTATCGCTACCTTCACTCGTGGATTTTAACTCTTTTAAACCAGTATACTTAAAAACCCAGTCCATGGATCACTTCACGATTCAGTAAGTATCATTTTCTTTCTACCGTTAATTTAGATGTCTTAGAAGCCCTTTTTATAAATATAATCATGACACACGTTAAAACTATTTCACCACTCACGACACCAATTATTGTACCATATAAAGTAAAAAAGGGAATTAATGTAAAAAATAATACTAATGTCATCAAAGATGATATTGTGAAACTTTTACTGTATAGACTCTGCTTTCCAGATGCTATTAAATATTGTATTCCAATAAAATTATTGACAATTGAAAATAAAACCCAAATAGAAAATAATTGCAAACATAAACTATATTGATCGTACGATTTCCCATACAGTAATACTAATATTTTACTTGATAATCCAATCATAATGAACATAACGATTATGGAGAAGACTATCACATATTTACTGGTTTTCTTCAAAAACTTGATTCCAGCTTGATAGTTCTCATTAAATTTTTCACTAATATAAGGAAATATTGCTTGAAAAAATGGTGAGAACATCCCTATTATTGCTTTAGTTATTTTTTCAATGGCTGAATATACCCCAACGATTCCTCGATTAGCAAACATCCCCAAAACTAAAGTTCCACTTGAAGCTAGAACATAAGTCATGAATGAACTCAAAAAAATTCCAAAACCATCTTTCAAACATTCTTTGATTTCATTCAGTGTAGGAATTTGATATTTAATATGAAATTTCGTTCTTACAATATATACACTCATTATCCCAGACAATAGTAATGGCGCGGATTGAAGCAGTACCGAGAGGAATAAGTCGTCTACACCTTTAATGCAGACAAATATTAAACCTGCAAAAATTGCTCTTGGTACTATCGTAACAATAGAGATATATTTGGTTCTTTCCATGCCTTGGAAGAACCATACAGGAAATAGTGCGTATCCAATGACATAAATAAATGCGATATAGTATAGCTCCCACTCAACAGAAAAAGACTTTAGTGAAAACACAAGTATATTCATCAGTATGAAACTAACAAAAAGCAGCATTAGCCTCGCTGTTAATACAACAGAATAATATCTTGATACGGTATTTACAGAATTCTTATTGATCGATATCTTTCTCGTAGCAGTAAACTCAAATCCGTAATTCGTAAATACTGTGAAGAAAGTTGCAAGCGACATAGAAAGTGCCATTGATCCATAACCGGATTTACCCAAAATTCTAACCAAGTAAGGAACCGTCATTAGCGGCAAAATATATTCAAAACCTCTTAAAATTAATAAAGGCAGAAAGTTATTAAACAATCTTTTTACAACATCCATTTAGAAGCTCCTTATCATTCATTTCACTGTTGGCTACTAATCACCTTACCTATTTTTTCTTTTAAGTACTCCCAACACTTCATTACTGTATTTTTCAAATTCACGGTCCAAATTAAAATACTTATTTAGCATTGATTTTGCATTTCTCGAAATATAGTTACGGTCAATTTCATTCTTTTCCATTTTATTTATTTTATCAATATAGTCTTGCTCACTATTGCAATGAAGGTAGCTAACATTATCTTCTGCTGGTATCCCTTCAATCCCGATATCATTGGTTAATACGGGAATCCCCGCACTCATCGCTTCTAGTATTTTTATTTTAATTCCTGCTCCTAAAAGTAACGGTGCAACCAAACACATACATTTTTCAAAATACTCTTCTAAATTTTGTACAAAACCGGTAATAATAATATTCCTGCTCTTATACTTTAATAATTTTGGGTTAGGATTGCCACCAACCACATAGAACTTATATTCAAGATCCTGATTATGTAATTTTAAAAAAACATTTTCAATGAACCAAATACAACTTTCATAGTTTTCTGGACGGCTCATGGCACCAAAGAAAAGTATATTTTTACTTTTTGATGTTTGTCGATAATTATAATTATGGTAAAAAGGTGTAATTGTTTTCACATGGGCTCTATCTACCCCATTTTTAATTAGTAAATTTTTATCTTTATCATTAAATGTCAAAGTTAGATGAGCTTTTTCTATAGCAGTTAATTCAGCTTTTTTTTCATTTTTATACTGTATATATTTAATAGCTTTTCTAAACTTATTGTTTTCTAAGTTATATTTTCTTTTCATGCCAAGAAAAGTAACATCATGCTCAACTAAAATATATTTTGCATGCGGATAATATTCCTGAATCTTTTCAATTAGAAACGCTGATTGAGTCCATACCAATATAATTACATCAGGATTATACTTTTCTTTTTTTAGTTTTCTTAAATGAGTTAATACTTTAGATTTGAAAAAACCGCTTAATTCCCCTCCATATGTATTAAACAAATTAAAACGACTATTAAGATTATAAATTCCCCGAATGATTCGTCCCATACCGCTTTTCTTAATAATAAGTTCATTATCTATGTTATGTGAACCTAAATCTATCTTATTTAATTCACTTTCAAAAGCACACGTTAACAATCTCAAGTCAAAATGTGGTGATTTCTGAAATTTCTTCAAATAAAAGTTGTGAATTTGCCCGCCTGCATGGTCGACATGATCATAGGGAACAAATGGTGAAATGACTAATAGTTTAACCGACAAATGATCCACTCCAATATCAATATAAAGACTTTCTAATACTCATCGTTCAAATTTAATATTCTCAATCCAGAGTAATTTTAAACGAATAAAATCCAATTCAATTTTTACTGAAAAGATTTCAAAAACTGAGTTTGTTTGATTTTCAGTTATAAATTATATCATAAACTCAAAACACTGATGAAAAATTTAATTATGCAATGAAAGGCGAAAATCCTGGATAGCAAAGGACTTTCGCCAATCTGATAAAGATTTTAATAGATTTAAAGAAGAGCATTACGGTCTAGGTTGTCCAACAGGGATAGCACTTCCGTATTTTTTGTTATTCACTGATGAAGTTATCATTTCTGGCTGACTAGCATAATAGTCGGTGTTGAATGGTTTAATAGATTTCATCACACCCGCAATTCCATTACTCCAATTATTATCTGTAGCATAGTAATGATTCATTCCCTCTAAAGTTGGACTTTTCCAATAGTATGGACCATTTTCCTCAAGATAGTTGCTCCTGATTTTATATGCAACGTAATAAATTCCTTCTTGATATGTTGGAAAATAATAGGCACCATTGAATGGATTAGCATCATAAGCACCATATCCAAACAGATTATGTTTATATTTGGATATACTGGATTCTCCCCATCCAGATTCCCATATTGCGTGAGCAATCAGATATTGTGCGTTAACTCCATATATTTTTTCAGCATTTATCGCAGATTGAAGGACTTCACGTAATATCCCATCATTGTTAAAGATGCTAGAGGGATGATTCTTTGCTCTTGGTTTCACATAATTTATGAGTTCATCCAGAGAAATATTTGAAGCTTTTTTAAGATCAAGATCTACAAAGCTATGAGCTGGTATATTTTTTATATTCACTCGAATATTAAGATCATTAATGGCTCCATTTCGGCCAGCTTCTCTGAAGGTTATTGTATGCCAGCCATTCCCTAATTCTTGAGTATCCAGTTTAAAATCAAATCCTGCGTAATTATTATGGTATTCTTTGAATGCCTGCCCTACATCAGGACGGTACTTTCCATAAGTTGCTCTGTATCGATATTGACCGTCAATCATTACATCAATTTTATCTACGATACTTCCATCTAAATACCAACCACGAAATGTTTGAATTCCCTGTATCTGCGCTCCATCATTTAGATCGTCGATAAATCCTTTTGCCGAAGGATTCTCAACGTTTAGTTGAACACTCTGATCTTTTATTTTGCCATTTCTACCTGTCTCTCTGAAGGTTATCTGATGTTTCCCATTAGTTAGAACTCTTGTATCAAGGTAATATCTAAAACCTGCATTATTGTTGTCGTAGGCTGGAAAAGCTCTGCCAACATCTGGTCTTGAGATGCCATAGGTAGCACGATCCTTATATGCGCCATCAATCATTACGTCAATCTTGTCTACAATACTACCGTCCAAAAACCAGCCTTGTATTTCTTTTGTCCCATCTACTTTGCTACCCTCAGTAGGATCATCAATAAATCCTATTGCCGGTGGATTCTGGATATTTAGTCGGACACTTTCATCTTTTACCTTACCATTTCTACCTGTCTCTCTAAATGTAATTGTATGTATTCCATTCGACAGAGCTCTTGTGTTGAGCGTATACTTAAAACCAGCATTATTATTACCATATATTGGATAAGTCTGTCCTACATCTGGTCTAGATAGCCCATAGATCGCACGATCTCGGTAGTTACCATCAATGAGCACGTCTATTTTATCTACTGTATTGCTATCTAAAAACCATCCATGTATTTCTTTTATCCCATACACTATGCTACCGTTGGACAGATCATCAATAAATCCCATCGCAGATGGATTCTGAATATTTAACCGAATGCTTTGGTCATTTATCTCACCATTTTTGCCCGTTTCTCTAAAGGTTACTGTATGTATTCCATTCGATAGTATCCGAGTATTAAGATTGTAATTAAAACCAGAATTGTTATTCTGATAGTCTGGATATCTATTGCCGACATCTGGTCTTGATAATCCATAAGTTGCACGATCTATGTAATCACCATCAACCATAACATCAATCTTATCCACAATACTTCCATCCAGAAACCAGCCGTGTATATCTTTAATCCCAGTTACTATACTTCCATTCGAGAGGTCATCAATGAATCCCATCGCTTTAAGGGATGTATTACTTTCAGCATAACTAACATTACTCTTAAATAATAATCCTATAACAATCAACAATGAAATAAATGCAAGTTTAACAAAATATTTGGCCAGTTTCACCATCTCCCTATAAAGGCTTAAAGGTGCAAATTATTTAATTCGCGATATAAGTTTTGAGCGCTTTGTGCCCAATCAAACTTCGCTGTTTGAGCATAACCGTGGGCTGAAAGGTCCTTTCTAAGCTTTTGATCTTCCACGATCTGTTTCATTCCTTGGAAAATAGACATCTCATCATATGGATCAATATAAAGTGCATGACTACCACAAACTTCCGGTATTGATGAATTATTTGAGGCAACAACAGGACATCCGCAAGCCATTGCTTCAAGTGGAGGTATGCCAAATCCTTCATACATCGACGTGTATATCAAAGCAACTGCATTTGAATATAATATGGGCAATTCATTATAACTAACGTAATCTACAAATTTAACATTTTCAAGAAAAGTTTTATTTGATCTAAATTTATTTTTAACACTATCTAAATAGTCATTTACTCTATTAACAATTAACAGATTAATTTTATTTTCTGAATGAGCCTTGAAGTTTAAAAATGCTTTTATTGTTCGTTCAACATTTTTATGTGGGTAAGACGCACCTAGAAATAGTAAATAGTCTCCAAAGCGTTCTTTAAACGACTCTTCATCATGATGATAAAAATGTTCTTTGTCATATGAGTTATAAATAACGCCTATTTTGTCACTAGCGTAGTGGTAATGATCTACTATATCTTTTCGGGTATTATCGGATACAGTAAAAAGAAAAGGGCTTTTTTTGATTAAATGAGGGATAATGGTTTTAAAATAAAGATTTTGTAACATATATTGATTTGGAAATTTGATGGGCAGTAAGTCATGGATTGTTAAAACCTGTTTTTTTGTTAGGAACAAATTTCCATGATGGGTTGTAGAATACATAATATCACATTTATCCCTATAAAAGAGAATAGGGAACATAAACTGCGTCCATAAAAATCTAATTAATCCAGCTTTTTTCCCATTTTTAGGCTGAACAGAATCTGTTACCTTTCTAACTGTAACATTCAAATTTTCGAAATAGGAAGGTACCGATGTGTAAATGACCAATTCATCCTTTTCATCTAGAATGTCCGCTAATTGGTTTATAATATTTAATGTAAAAATTCCTAAGCCCGTGGGCTTATCATCAAGAATTGTTGCATTTATTCCTATCTTCATATTTATTGCCCCTCTTTCGTTGGTGAATCCCAAAATGCCCGGTGCATACTTAAACGTTTTTTTATTTTTAATGGAAGATGGCGTTCTGATCTACCCATTTTATACCCCAAATATTTCATTCCATTTCTGAAAATCAGACTGAAAAGCAAATACACTTTTTTATTGTCCCAAAGTTCTTTAAGCTGATATTTAATAAATCTGGCTCCTTCAGATTCAGGCGCTCTAAAACGATCTAATATCCATTTCTCTTTTGAATGGAATACACCTATATCAAAATATCTATGAAATTCTTCCATAATCGTATAGTTATGTGAATGGAAAACTTCAGCATCAGCTACATAAGCAATCGAATATTTCTCTAGAACTAATTTTGCAGCAACAAAAGTATCCTCGCCGAAAATTGTGTGCTCAGGGAATCCTCCAGCTATTGAGAATAAAACATCTTTTTTATAGGCTGCAAATGAATTAGACACAAAAATAGTTTTAATGCCTAAATTATTTATATCAGAAAAGGATTGAATTCTGTCCTTATTTGGATAATTAAACTCACGTGCAGATCTTGCAAAGACATCCGCATCTTTCCGAGGGAGTTGTCTCCCATAAGCAATACCTAACTTTTTATTCATTAACAATGGAGATATAAGCGATTTTATTGATGTATTTTTTGCTAAAACTGCATCTTGAGTCATATAAACCAAAAGATCACCATTCGCGATTTTAGCAGCCATATTCCTTGTACCACCATGATTAAATTCGCTCGATTTAATTTCGATTAACCGTACATTCTTATGCTTTAGAAAGTCCAAGCCACCATCGGTGCTTCCTGAGTCAACGATGACCACTTCGCTTTCCAAGCTTACATTTTTTATATTCTGCTCTATCTTTTCAAAATTGCCTTCAAATGTCTTGCCAGGATTATACGTGGGTATAATGATTGATATTTTCATTTAATTTTCCTTTTTTGATTGCTTTTTAACTTATTTTTATCAAAGAACTTATGGTAAACAAAATATAAACACCATATGGTCAATAGGACAATAGCTGGGAAGACAACAAAATCCTGTATACCAACTTTTATGATTGAAATATAAAAGTTATCACGGAAGAACGTAAAGATTAATGTTGACGATAAGCATACATAAACAGCATTGGTGTATAAGGTTTTTGTATTTCTTAAATAATTCAACAAACTGGACACTGCAAATGCAAAGATGAATGAACCTATGAAACCGAAGTTAATGATTAAAGAGTAAAATAAACTTGTGCCCCCTACTGGTGAGTACAAAGGATAACCAGCTTTCGATGGATCATGTGCAGGAAGGTGTACAGGTAAATGAGACAAAACGCCATTCAATGTATCCTGCATGAGATAAATTGGAAACCTAATAATTCCCCAATGATTAAAATTGATCGTTGCTATTAATGAGAAGCTATTCAGCATTGTCTCCTGCAAAATGTTATTAACCGGCGATAAAAAATTCACTTCTGATAGGTTAAACCCATATCTAAATAAGCCTACACAACTTATGAGGATCACCAAAAATAAGGTACCTAGAATAACATACTTCGTTTTAAACTTAGTAATAAAAATGCTTGCAAACATGATAATGGCTATTAATGATATTAAAAAGTAAATTCGTGTTCCCAAAGACAAAATCATGACTTGTATTGTGAGAAAAAATACCATTTCAATACTGATAAAATAATGCTTTAAATTCAATACTTTTTTATATTTCTGTTTCATTAAGTTCTTCAATAAGATTAAATTCATGAAAATTAAAGAAGTACCGACTAAATTACCCTTTTGACCTGTTTGTGCCCAGTCAATTTTATTATAGCCCGTAAATAGAGCCCCTCTAAATTGAAATACAAAATACAAAAGTAAAATGCCAACTCCAATTAGGATTATATTAATTGCTCTCAAATCCCACTTTTCTGATGCATCACTTTTATCAATCACAGTGTGTTCTCGAAATTTGATTAAACTTCCGCAAAAAAAGCAGATAAAAAAGATCAAAGAGAAAACTAAAAATTGGTTCATTCGCATTGTACCAATCGAATGATATATGCCGATCCAATTTTCCTTTAGCGGAAATTCTATATAAGAAATAAGCCGCGTTTGCATTAGCATTATTGGCGTTACCCAGTAGAAAATAAATCCAACACTAAACAATGATACATAATTTAGTTCTACTCTACCTTTATGAATGCACGTTGCAATGCCATAGAGAGCAGCGAGCAAATTAGCACTTAGTAAAATCCAATTTAGAATTAACATAAATACATCCTCAAATATTGTTAGTTTTAGAAATAAATTAAGTCAACTTCAGGGTTTTATCAGGGCATCTATAACACCATGATAGATATATTTTAATCGAGTACCCTTTTGGGGTTGATTTAACAAATAAATTTTACCGATCTTCTTAACACTCTTATACATCATGTAGAGAAATGCCCTTACGTGTAAGCCGGAAAAATTTCTTTTGCAAATCCAATACCCATTTCTTAAATCATAATAGGCAACATATGGTGCTTGATTTCTTTGTTCTCCACCTGAAGAAATGGATACCTTATGATAAATTACTGATTGCGGATTAATTTTTATATCCCAGCCTTTTTTTCGAGCCCGAACATTAAAATCAGTTTCTTCAAAATATAAGAAATAGTCTTCTTTCATTAATCCGATCTCTTCAAAAACGGAATGACGTACAAGCATACTACAGCCTGTTATATAGTCGACTTCCGTAATTTGATTATAGCTGCCATGATCAACATCTTTATAACCTATATGTGCTATTTTACCAGTTTTTCTATTGAATTTCCCGCCAACAAACCAAATCATATTCGTGTTATTGTAGTATATTTTAGATCCTGTTATCCCTACATTGCTATTTTTTTCCAAGAAATCCACCAGTAGTGACAGGGAATCAGCTTTAGCAATTGTATCATTATTTAATAACCAATAATATTTATAATTCTGCTTCATGGCTTTTTTAAGAGCAAAATTATTTCCGCCAGCAAAACCCAGATTCTCCTCAGTCTGCATCAGTTCAATGTCATATTGATATTTGTTTGTATCAATATCTTGTTGTAAAAGTTGATATGAATTATTTTTAGAACAATTATCCACAAGAAACACTTTAAAATTTGAATAAAGATTGCTATTCAAACTTTCCAAGCATTCAATTGTGTCTTTATACCCGTTCCAGTTAACGATAACTATTGCAACTGCAGCCTGTTTCATCATGGTAAACCTCATTTAATTTTTTCAATAAAATTGAATAGTGCTTTCTTCCATTTTCTAATATCCTCGAACCCATTCAACCTCAGTGCCATATGCTCAAACTCCGAATTCTTCGGGCGTTTTGCTGGACGCGGAAATTCTTCTGTGGTGCATGGATTAACTGTAACATCCAACCCTTTAATTTCAAAAATTGCCTTTGCGAATTCATACCACGTGCAACTTCCTGAATTAGAGAGATGGTATACACCATACTTATCCGTTTGAAACAGCTCGATAATTTTTTCTGCAAGGTCCTTTGTATAGGTTGGGCAGCCGCGTTGGTCATTAACCACTTTGAGCTGATCATGGGTTTCAGCGAGCTTTAGCATCGTTTTCACAAAGTTGCCGCCGTATTGACCGTATACCCAAGAGGTACGTGCAATGAAGAACTTGGAGTGGAAATCACGAACGAATTGTTCGCCGGCATACTTGGACTGGCCATACACACCAAGCGGTGACGGAAAATCGAATTCGCTGTAGGCACCTTCTTTTTCTCCGTTAAACACATAATCCGTGCTTACATAAACGAGTTTGGCACCGATCTCTTCTGCGGCAATGGCGACGTTGCGTGTCCCATAGGCATTGACAAGAAAGGCACCGTCACGATCTGTTTCCGCTTTATCAACTGCTGTATACGCAGCCGTGTGACAGACAACATCTGGCTTAATCTCACGGAAGACGGAACGAACGTGCTCAAGATCGGTGATATCCAGCTCTCTGTGCCCCAAACTGTAGGCTTCGAATCCTTTGTCTTTAAGCATTAGCGTTAGTTCCGTACCGAGTTGTCCGTGACCGCCGGTGACGAGTATCTTACTTGACATAACTTTTTGCTCCATATTGCTTCTTATAGTAATTCATATACTCACCGGACTTAATCTTGCGCCACCAGTCTTCGTGATCGAGGTACCATTGAATCGTTTCTTTAATGCCGGAGTCGAAGTTATAGTGCGGCTTCCAGCCAAGTTCGGTTTCAATCTTCGTTGGGTCAATCGCATAGCGGCGATCATGTCCAAGGCGATCGGAAACATGCTTAATCAGATCGCGTGATTTACCAAGCGTATCAACAATTAATTCAACGATATCAATGTTGCGTTTTTCATTATGTCCGCCAACATTGTAGACTTCACCTGGTTTTCCTTTGTGAAGTACTAAATCAATCGCTGCACAGTGGTCTTCAACATAGAGCCAGTCGCGAATATTCTTGCCATCGCCATAAACCGGCAGTTCCTTGCCTTCTAGTGCATTTGTTACCATCAGCGGAATCAGCTTTTCGGGAAAATGATAAGGTCCGTAGTTGTTCGAGCAGCGGGTTATATTCACATTCATGCCGAACGTTTCATAGTAGGCGCGAACCATCAGATCGGCAGATGCCTTGCTGGCGGAATACGGACTGTTCGGTGCGAGCGGTGTTGTTTCGGTAAAATAGCCGTCCGGACCTAAGGAACCGTAGACTTCATCTGTAGAAATCTGCAGATACTTATTAATCTTTTTCTCTTTAGCAACGTCAAGCAGTGTTTGGGTGCCAAGTACATTTGACTTCACAAACAAATCCGGCTCAGTAATACTGCGGTCAACATGGGATTCTGCTGCAAAGTTTACGATCGTGTCAATCGCATACTGATCAACAACGTATTCAACGAGTTCTCGATTGCAGATGTTGCCTTTCACAAAATGATAATTCGGATGGTCTTCAACGTCCTTTAGATTCTCCAGGTTGCCCGCATAGGTCAGCAAGTCATAGTTGACCACGGTGTCTTCCGGATGAAAGTTAATCATATGATGAACAAAATTACTGCCGATAAATCCGGCACCGCCGGTAACAAGTAAGCGCATCAGTCTTCAACTCCTACTTCAAAATTCATTTCCGCATCTTCTAGTAACGGATGATTCTTATCTTTTTCGGAAAGGATTGGATCGCTGACCGGCCAATCAATGCCAATAGCCGGATCGTTCCAAAGAATACCGCGATCGTATTCCGGTGCATAGTATTCATCGACTTTATAGAAGACGTTCACATTTGGCGTCAACGTGCAAAATCCATGGGCAAATCCTTTTGGAATCAGTAATTGACGTTTGTTGTATTCACTAAGAATAAATCCGCCCCATTTGCCAAAGGTAGGTGAACACTTACGAATGTCAACAACAACATCGAGAATAGCACCCGTTAGTGCTCGAAGTAATTTGGTCTGACATTTCGGGTTTAATTGATAGTGAAGTCCGCGCACAATCCCGGGCTCACTAGAAAGTGACTGGTTGTCTTGAATGAATTTTGTATGTATTCCATTCTCAGCTAGTTCTTCAGCATTATAGCTTTCCATGAAATAGCCGCGATTATCACCAAATGCTTTTGGTTCAATAATTTTGACACCTTTTAAGAAGGTATCTGTAACTTTAATCTTTGACATTTATAACCCCTCATTACACGCATTATTTTTGATCTTTAAGCAAGCGAAGCAAATATTGACCGTAACCGTTTTTCTTCAATGGCTGTGCCAATTCATACAATTTTTCTGTATCAATATAACCTTTTCGGAATGCTATTTCCTCAAGACATGCCACTTTGAGGCTTTGACGCTTCTCTACGGTTTGTATGAATAAAGAAGCATCCAGCAACGATTCATGCGTTCCAGTATCCAGCCAAGCGAACCCGCGCCCAAGCAACTCTACGTTCAGATTACCTTGTTTCAGATATTCTTCATTTACTGAGGTGATTTCAAGTTCTCCACGATCGGATGGTTTAATGTTCTTGGCGATATCAACAACTTGATTATCATAGAAATAAAGCCCAGTCACCGCATAGCTTGATTTCGGTACTTTCGGTTTCTCCTCGATTGAGGTTACCTTGCCTGTTCCATCAAAAGCAACAACACCAAAGCGTTCCGGATCTTTTACATTATAGCCAAAAACAGTTGCTCCTTCTTTCTGTGATGCTGCCTTTTCAAGAATATTAGTGAATCCATGACCATAAAAAATATTATCGCCTAAGATCAACGCTACACTATCATTGCCAATAAAATCTTCACCGAGTATAAACGCTTGTGCAAGGCCATCTGGACTGGGCTGTACCTTGTATTGAAGATTAATCCCCCAATCTGAACCGTCACCAAGAAGATCAACAAACCTCGGCGTATCTTGTGGTGTTGAAATGATCAGAATATCTTTGATACCAGCCAACATAAGAACCGAAAGCGGATAGTAAATCATCGGTTTATCGTAAATTGGTACTAACTGTTTCGAAATAGACCGCGTTATTGGGTAGAGTCGCGTACCACTGCCACCAGCTAATATGATGCCTTTCACTATTTCACTCTCCTAAATTTCATTATCCGTTTTTCATCTTTTTAAGAACTTCTTATGCGGATAGCTAGTTTCAATAAATAACAGTCACGTTACTAAACTATTCATTTTATGATGTAATTAATTTAAAAAAATAATTTTTCAATTTCAACTCAGGTCAAGTGCATTTAAATTTTTGAATATTAAAAAAGGACATATAAATCAGTATGCCCCTTTTCTACTCATTACCGAATAAATAGTAAGAACTATTATTTTGAAATCAAGTACCAGTGACATGTGGTCAATGTAATACAATTCTACATTACATCGTTCTGGATATTCAATGTCGCTTCGCCCGCAAGCCGCCCAATATCCAGTTACTCCTGGTTTAGCGGAGAGAAATTTACTTTTCTGATCCCTATATTCACTCAATTCCTCACTTACAACAGGCCTTGGGCCTACTAAACTCATTTCTCCTTTGAGTACATTGATAAATTGTGGAAGCTCATCAAGACTTGTTTTCCGCAAAAGGCTTCCTAATTTAGTTATTCTCGGATCTTCTTTCGGCTCAAGCTTATAATTATTATTTACATATTTTTGATATAATAGCACATTTGCCTTTAAAACCTCTTCAGCATTCACGACCATTGATCGAAATTTATAAATATAAAAAGCTTGCCCATTTTTACCAATTCTCTTTTGCTTAAAGAATACTGGTCCTTTATTCTCGCCAAATAGATATAGCATCGAAACAACTAAGAATATTGGTGAGCTGAGTACGAGTCCAATGACCGCACCAAATATATCAAAGGATCTTTTAATAAACATATATGAAACACTACCACTTCCAAAATCGCGTACCATTTCGGAACGTCGTGTCTCTTCTACGTAGCGCGCGTTAACTTCTGATTTTGGCATCGCCATTGTCTTATCCTCCATCATTATTCAAGTGGTAGTCTGTTGTTGTGAAGGATTCGCTCAATGCCTTTAAGAACATCCTTCTGAATCGTTTTATCTTGAAGTGCCATTTCGATGTTGGTTAGAACAAAACCAAGCGTTTCGCCTACATCGTAACGTTTGCCCTCGAATTGATACGCGAAAACGCCTTGCAGTTCATTTAATTTCTGAATCGCATCGGTCAATTGGATCTCGCCGCCGGCGCCGATTTCCTTCTTATCAAGGAAGTCAAAGATTTCCGGGGTGAGCACGTAGCGTCCGATGATCGCCATGTTCGATGGTGGGTTGCTTTCCGGTTTCTCAACGAACTTGCGCACATCAAATAAGCGACCATCTTGCGCTTTCGGATCAATGATGCCATAGCGATGCGTCTGGTTTTCCGGCACTTCTTTAACTCCAATGCAGGAGCATCCGGTTTTTTCGTATTGGTTGATTAATTGTTTAATGCATGGTGTTTCTGCCTGAACAATATCGTCGCCAAGCAGAACGGCGAATGGTTCGTCACCGATGAACTTGCGGGCACACCAAACCGCGTGACCCAGCCCTTGCGGCGACTTTTGACGGATATAGTGAATATCAATCTTGGACGGTTCACGTACTTTTTCAAGCAGATCGAGTTTATTTTTTTTGATCAAATTTTGTTCGAGTTCGTATGCCGTATCAAAGTGATCTTCGATGGCCCGTTTTCCTTTACCGGTCACAATGATGATGTCTTCAATGCCGGCTTCCACAGCTTCCTCAACAATATACTGGATCGTTGGTTTATTAACAATGGGAAGCATTTCCTTAGGCAATGCCTTCGTTGCCGGTAAGAAGCGTGTGCCTAAACCTGCAGCCGGAATGACTGCTTTTCTGACTTTCTTCATGAAAAGACCCCCTGAGTCGTGGAGACGCACATTATCTCGGTTGCTTATTCTCTGCTGCAGTCTCGCGTAATTTTGAGGAAATAGTGTACTGTATCATTATAATAGAAGGAATTAATGAAAGGATATAGCAAACGATTCTTCCATTATACCCCATTCACCTGCTTCTTTGCTCTAAATCTCGACATTTTTTACACGCCAAGCTACAAGCATTATAGCATATTTTTTTCTTGTGCAAAGTGGAAGTTATGGGCAGATGGTCATGGGTCGTTGCTGCATCGGCTTTTGTTACAATTGATTGCGGTTCATTTACGTTTTTTTTACAGAAAGATTTCAAAGTCAAGTGCTGAATGTGTCATTTTTTGTCGCCGGTTATGATGGGGCATGCGATCCTTGCTGGTTATGTTGCTTTGCGTTAACCTTGGTTCATTGAACGCTGCTCCTTGTTTTGGTCTATGCATCTCAAGCTGTCCTCTTGCGGGTTGTTATTGCCCGAAATCGATTTGACACGCTCCGTGCTTTCCCATACAGTTATATGGAAATCATTTGGTATTGTTTTTTTGCATTTCGTGCATTCTGTATATAAAGGAACGATTTCGATGAATAAACAATTTGCAGTAATTGGGCTGGGGCAGCTCGGCTCCAGCATCAGCATTGAGCTGACGAATATGGGCTGCGAGGTTCTGGCGATTGATATTGATCTGGATAAAGTGAATGATTACGCGGATGTGGTGACGCAGGCGGTGCAGGCGGATTCGACCGATGAGAAGGTGCTGCTGGCGCTTGGCATTCGCAATTTCGATCATGTGATTGTTGCGATCGGCCGCAACATTCAGGCGAGCATTTTGACGACGCTGCTGCTCAAGGAAGCCGGGGTTAAGGAGATCTGGGCGAAAGCGCAGAACGATTACCATGAGAAGATTCTGAAGAAGCTCGGGGCCGATAAGATTATCCGTCCGGAAGTGGAAATCGGCTTTCGCATTGCTCATCTGGCGACGGCCAATAAGATTCTTGACTACATCGAGCTTTCTAAAGATTACAGCATCATTGAAATTGAAGTGACCGACCGGCTGATCGGCAAGTCGATCATGGAAATTGATGTGCGCGCCAACTATGGCTGCAACGTGATCGCGATCCGCCGTGATCGTTCGGTCGTCGTACGCAACATTGGCGAACTGAAATTGAAGCACGGCGATGTGCTGCTGATTATCGGTAAGAGTGAAGATTTGGAACGTTTTGAGAAGCAAGGGGTCTGATTGGGATGAACCGTTTCGTGATGAGGCGGTTGATTTTTTATTTATAAGGAGATTGGCTATGGTTCTGTTTGAGCGTTTGTTGAAAAAATTGGATGTGCGGGCGATCTCGACGAACCCGCCGCTACTCTTGTCGATGCTGCTGTTCGTCCTAATTCTCGTCGGGACGGTGCTGCTGAAGCTGCCGATTGCGGCACGCGGGCACTTATCTTGGATCGATGCGCTGTTTTTTTCCACATCGGCATCGACCGTGACCGGGCTGACGCCGTTTGAGCCTTCGGAGACGTTTACGCTGTTCGGGCAGGTTGTGCTGATGGTATTGATCCAGATCGGCGGGATCGGCGTCATGGCCTTTGCCGTCTTCTTTGTCATTTTGCTTGGCAAGAAAGTCTCGATCCGCCAGCGTCAGCTGATGCAGGAGGCATTGAACGCGCCGTCGCTTGGCGGCGTGATTCGGCTCGTCAGCTGGATTCTGATCGTTTCGTTTGCGATTGAGCTGGTTGGGATGTTCTTCCTTGCTTTCCGCTTCGTGCCGGATTTCGGCTGGGGTATGGGTCTGTATTACAGCCTGTTTCATTCGATTAGCGGGTTCAACCAAGCCGGTTTCTCGCTATTTCCCGGCAGCATGAACCGCTACCTCGGTGATCCGATTGTCAATCTGACGATGATTACGATGATTACAATTGGCGGGATCGGCTTTACGGTACTGGCCGAGCTGCTGTCCACGCACCGGTTCCGCAAGCTGTCCATTCACGCACAGGTGATGCTTTCCGGTACACTGGTGATCAACGTCGTCATGGTGCTCGCCATTTTCGTGATTGAATATGGCAACCCGCATTCGCTTGGCCCGCTCAGCTTCGTGGACAAGCTGTGGGCGGCCTTCTTCCAAGGCATCTCGCCGCGAACCGCCGGGATTACAACGCTTGATCCCGCCGGCCTTAGCCAAGCATCGCTGCTGCTGACGATGCTGATGATGTTCATCGGCGCCGGCAGCACGTCGACCAGCGGCGGGATTAAGCTGACCACGTTCATGATCGTGCTCGCGCAGATGCTGACGTTTCTGAAAGGGCGGCGCGAGGTTGTGATTAATAAGCGAACAATCCGTCATCAAGTGATTATTCGTGCCGTATCGGTCATCTCGATTTCGCTGATCGTCGTCCTGATCGGATTGTTTCTGCTCTGCTTGTCGGAGGATCAACCGTTTCTCGTGATCTTGTTTGAAGTGATCTCGGCGTTTGGGACTGCCGGTGAATCGATTGGCGCGACCGCTGATTTATCGCCGTTTGGCAAGGCTGTGATCATGCTCTTGATGTTCTTCGGCAAGGTCGGACCGCTGACGATGGCCTTTTCCGTCACCAAACGTTCGCACGTCGACATCCGCTATCCGGATGGGGAGATTTATACAGGGTGAGCATTCCTGTGGATCCGTCACCCGCAAGCGTTGCACCTGTTACTATAAAGATAAAAGCCACGATTCTGAGTGATCCGATCGTGGCTTTGTTGTAGGGTAAATCGTTTAGTTATATCATGATCATGCAAATTAAACTTCAATTCCATGTGCACTTAGATAGGCTTTATATGAAATTGCAACCGTTTCAACAGTTATTTTTTCCAAGACATCTTTTAAAAAGGATATAGCTTTCTTATCTCCTTTTTTTGCTGCTTCAATATTCTTATTTAAATCAAGTGATCCTTCAAACGATTCGTAATGCATGTTATTTAAAGCGGTTATTCCTTCTGAGTTTGTTATATCAATGCCTATATCAAATCCAAAGGAACTATTTCCTTCTAAATGTACATCCTGACACCCATTAATTCGTATCGCTGAAGAATGCTTACGCTCAATATCTTTTTATCCAATACAGCCATCCCTTTCGTATTCTTACATTCTACAATAAGTATTTCTACCTTTCCAAAATTTCGCATTTTCATTTAAATACTATTGCATAAGCTGCAGTTAATTCAAAATACGACAGACCGTTTACTCATGTGGTTAAGTTTACCCGATCATTTTCTGTGCTTATATTGATTCAATACTTGTACTAATTGATGTACGGTTGTCGATGGCTTATTCTCACTTGGATTGTCTTGTGAATAGCATCTGAGCAGTCGCTGTGCGTAACTGATTGCTTTTTCTTGATCACCATTCTCTAATAACAAATGATACATTGCCGGATCGTTTTTCGCATAACGGCGATCCAGATGTTTCGTCAGTTTCTCGATATAATCTTGTCTTGAAATTCCTGAATTAAGGTATTCGAAATGCAGGAGGTACCATAACTCAAACGCCTCATTCGAGTAGGCGGCATGGAACTTATTTAATTTTCTTGTCGCATAGATCGCATTGTTAAATCGTTCTGCAGGAAATTCATCACGATCAAAGACACACCAAATTTGGTCATAATCTTTTCCAAGACGATGCTGTTGTTGGTCCATCTCCTTCGCTCGTTCAACAACAGTCAGCGGGTCTGCACCTGCCCCAACAACATCGACATTGGTTAATCGAAATGCCTCGAAATAGTTTGGTTCAGTCTGCTTACCCTCACAAACAATAAGAATTAAATCTTTTACTGGACCACGTTGTCTTGTTTTTCGTCTAAATGCTTTTTGATCTCGGGTACCTCTTCTGCTATGAGTCATTGATCGGTTCCATCCTTACCCAGGAAATCAAAAGTTCCGACATAGGGAATGGATCCATATTTTCCATGCAAATAATCTTTTTCATAGCTTGCATCTTTGCGTACACTAAAGTCAGACAATGCATACAAGTCTGTCGCGCCATACGTATCCTTCTCCGTGAACCAAATTTGGTCCCTTCTGAAAAACGCTTTGCTTAATAAATTCGTATCGTGCGAGTTGAAAACTAACTGTGCATTCTTTTTATTGAATTCCGTTGAGTGGAACAAGCGAATGATAAATCGAGTAATAAGGGGGTGCAGCTTCGCATCCAACTCATCAACCACTAAAATTTGACCTTTGTTTAGTGCATCAACAATTGGTCCTAGTAATGCTACTATTTTCTTTGTGCCTTCAGACTCTTCTTCTGTCAATTGGAATCTTTCTAATCCAACAAAATGATTCTCTGAATCATATTGCTTATGCATTGTGATGATGCTGTGATGTTCAGTTGGAAATCGGTCTACTTTCCCATTTATTTTTTTGAGCAGTTCTAACATTTCTTGTGGGATGGATTTAGCCTCTACAATAAGATCCTCAATGCCCAAATCCAGTTTGTTTATCAAGATCATTAATTCTTCTTTTGAAGAGACATCGAGTATTTTACGAATTGTATAATTTCTCGTATGGTTTGTGAGATCATCTAATACGAGCAGATTTTTAAACCAAAAAAGAATGCTGGTTGCTATGTCGCCATTCAAATTTGCAACGACTGATAGAAACAGTGCATTGCTTCTCGTTCGTTTTTCGAGCCCCTGTCCTTCTTGAAATCCTTTGGTAACGCTTATTTCTCCATTTTCACGAAAGAAAAGTTCTTTTTCCTTTCTTCCTGGATGTGCAGCATACAGCCACTCGCTTTTAACTTCCTTTGTATCTGCTTCGAATCCGTAGCGATATTGCATTCCCTCATGAAAGAAGACGATTTCAAAATAACTTGGTTTGGTAACATTCGCTGTGTTTAACCTAAAGCTTTTTATTCCACTAATTTCCTCTCCAATTTGCCCTTCTTTAGAGGAAGATTGAACAAAATTTCTCATGAAGCCCATTGCCTTAATTAGATTACTCTTCCCGCTCGAATTCGCTCCATAAATCACTGCCGATTTCAACAGTTTCATGTGATCCAGTGTAATTATATTCGTTTCTTTGTGTTCTGTAATTCTGGAGGCAACCATACTCAAGGTCACTTCATCCCTAAAGGATAGAAAGTTTCCAACACTGAATTGTAAAATCATATATTTCACCTCAACCTTCAACATTTTCTCACTTTGTAATACCATTATATACACTAGGTAGCTATTAAACACATGTTTTGAGATATTTTCTCACTTTAACCGAATTTTGATCACTTCAAGATAAACAAAAATAGGCAAAAGTCTCAGGAGAAACGAGCTTTTTCTTGGTTGTTTCTGTTCCATTCCTTCATCGTGCTGCGTCACACATATATCAGCTTTCTTCGAACGAAGGATATAGCCGCCTTGGTTGTGAAAACTGTCTGTGAACTGGAACGTGCCTTTTCCTTACAGATCAATCGGAATGACGTGTTGCATCGTTCCCGGCATCTGCGAAATGGTCAAAATGACGGACCCGCATCACATTGCTATTTTTTCAACCATCGGCGACTTGTTAAACACAACACCGGATGACGAGATTCATTTCATAGCTTTCGATTTTGTCACCACACCGATCCACGCGGTTGACGCGGATCCGGTCTGCGGCAAGAACCACTACTTCCCGATGATTGACTTGGATACTTCGGTCATCCCGGGCTCGTTCCTGACCAACATCCTCGGCATCAGTTCGTCCGCCCCTCAATTAACCAAAGAGGAGGTACGCAACTTCAGCCTTAGCGCATTGGAAATTGGCAATGCTCGAAAAGCTTTGGACCGTGACTCATTGAATCGTTGCAGGCGGTACGAAATTGTAACGATTCCAGGAGAAGTTGTAACGTTAGTCGCAAAAATCGTAACGATACTGCAGAAAGTTGTAACGATAACGCGAAAAGTCGTAATAACTCGGGCTTGTATCGACACCAAATAGACGCAGCAAACTGCATTAACGATGAAAAAGGGAAAAGGGCTCATTTAGCGAGCCCTTTTCCCTTTACCAGTGTTCTCTTTTAATTACCAGGTTTTATAACTCGGCCCATCGGTTTGTGGATGATTTCGCCGTTTTTCATGATTGTTTCGCCGCGGACGATGGTTTGCACCGGGATGCCTTTGACGCGCCAGCCGTCATAGGCGGTTACTTTGCTTTTGCTGTGTAGGTTTGCGGCTTTGATCGTTGTTTCCTTGTTTAGGTCGACGATCGTGATGTCGGCGTCGGTGCCGACTTCGAGCGAGCCTTTCCGCGGGTAAATACCGAAGCGTTTGGCCGGGTTTTCCGACATCAGTGCCGTCAGTTTTTGCAGGCTGAGCCGGCCTTCGTTAACGGCGTTCAGCATCAGTGGTGCCATCGTTTCGGTGCCCGGCATGCCGGCCGGTATTTTCCAGAGGCTGCCGGATTTTTCTTCGGCTGTATGCGGCGCATGGTCGGATGAAATGATCGTGATCGTGCCGTCATTGATCGCCTGCCACAGCGCTTGTTGGTCTTTTTTGTATTTAACCGGCGGGTAGATTTTCATTACTGCGCCGACGGTTGGGTAGTCCTCGTTGCTGAGGAACAGGTAGTGCGGGCAGGTTTCAGCGCTGACCGGCGCGCCTTGGGCTTGCGCGCGACGAATCGCGACCACTGCCTCGGCAGTGGTCACATGGAGCACATGCAGTTTGGCGCCGGATGCGCGTGAGAAGGCCGTGCCCATTTGTACGGTGACTTCTTCGGCCAGGTTCGGGCGTCCGTCGAGCAAGGCCTCGTAATCGTCGCGTCCGCTCTTTTTCACCTGCTCGGTTAGCACTTGGATCAGGCTGCTGTCCTCGCCGTGGATGGCGAGGACATTGCCGGTCTTGGCGACGTTTTGGAAAATTTGGTAGACCTCGCCGTCGGACAGCGGCGGCAGCACGTCGGTCATGCCCGGTTCGTAGTTATAGGTGAGCTGGAACGTGTTCTTGTTGACCGCGTAGCCCCAGAAATACTTGATGCCGATCACGCCGGCGTTATGGAGTTCGGGCAGGCTGGCGTTGTTCATCGGCCCGAGCGCGATGCCCCAAAGTCCGAAGTCGACATGGGCTTTCGGCGTCAGGTTGTCCACCTGTGCGTGATAGCTGGCGGCATCACGTGTCGGCGGTGTCGTGTTCGGCATGTCGAAGATCGTGGTGATCCCGCCGGCCGCCGCCGCTTGGGTTGAGGTGAAAAAATCCTCTTTGTAGGTTGGCCCCGGATCGCGCGAATGAACATGGACGTCGATCAGCCCGGGCAGTATGTATTGGCCGCGCGCGTCGGTTTCCTGGTCGGCCGTTCCTTCAAGCGCTGTTTTGGAGATTGCGGCGATTTTTCCTTCTTTTATGTAGAGATTGGCTTGATACGTTTCGCTTGGTGTGACGATGGTTCCGTTTTTGATGAGATGATCCCAGTGCATGACTTTCGCCTCCGTCTGTGTGTCTGCTTAAATTATACGGGATTTTCCGGTGCGATGGCAAAAGTGTTTGATGCTGATTCACAGAAACTGAGCGAACACCGTTTTGGCGTGGCGCATTGTGTGGAATCCGGTTGCTCACATTAACAGTGGGCAATTCGGTGCGGTTTGGGCACGATTCGGCGTTCCGAACCTCATTCAGCGCACCTCCATTCGCTGCGGGTCGACCTTGATTCACTGCGGCCGCGCGGCTTCACTGCGTGCAATGTTTCGCCTATGCGATTGCGGGCTGCCTTTTTTTGGCGCGACGGTCGTTAACTGAGATCCACCTGCCCGACGAGGTCGGTCAGATGCTCAATCTGATGACGGTTCAGATAATCGTCGATTTCGTCGATGATTGTGGTCATGGCGTTCGGTTGGATAAATGTTGCGGTGCCAACCTGCACGGCGGATGCGCCGGCGAGGATCATCTCGATCGCGTCTTGTCCGTTCATGACGCCGCCGCTGCCAATAATCGGCAGACGGGTCGCTTGATGGACTTGATAGATGAGGCGGACGACAAGCGGTTTGACCGCGGCTCCGGACAGGCCGCCCATAAGGTTGCCGATGCGTGGTTTGCGCGTTTCGCTATCGATCGCCATTGCCAGAAAGGTATTGGCCACGGTCAGCGCATCGGCTCCGGCATGTTCTGCGGCTTGGGCGATGTCTTGGATCCGGGTCACATTGGGCGTTAATTTTACGATCACCGTTTTATCGGTTACTGCGCGAACGGTACGCACAAGCTGAGCGGTTGCTTCAGCACTCATGCCGAACGCTTGTCCATTCGCACGCAAGTTCGGACAAGAGATGTTGAGCTCAAGTGCTGCAACGTCCGGCTGCGCATCCAGCCGGGCCGCTAAAGTTTCATATTCTTGAATCGTTTCCCCGGAAATGCTGGCGATCAGCGGCGGGCTGAATTTGCGGTACTCCGGCAAAAGGCGGGTCACGTAGTCGTCAATTCCTTTGCTTTGAATGCCGATCGAGTTGATCATGCTTGCGCTGGTTTCGCAAACCCGCGGCGATGGGTTCCCGTCACGGGCAGAGACGGTGACACTTTTCGGTACAAGCGCACCGAGCCGATTGATATCAAGCAGCGGCGTGAGCTCTGCGCCGAACGTACCGGAAGCGGGCATGACCGGATTTTTCAACATCAATTTTCCGATGGGCACGGACAGATCGCTCATTGGATCACCACCTGTTCGATTGGAAAGACCGGTCCGTCGCTGCAGACGCGGGCCGTTTTCAACTGTCCCTGGCTGCGGATCGTGCACGCGCAGGCGTAGCAGTCGCCGATGCCGCAAGCCATGTGTGCTTCGATTGCAAGCTCTCCTTTCAAGTGGTACTTTTCCGCCAAGTCCTGAGCCAACTTGCTCAACCGGCGCGAGCCGCAGCTGTACAGCGCACCAATTTTCTCGTCACGGATTAACTGCTCCAAACGTTGCCGCACCTGTTGCAAGTCGCTTGTGCCCTCCTGATCGGTGACGGTGTGGACGACGGCACCGATTTCCTCCAAGGCGCCGGCTGTCAGTAGATCGTTTGCTGTTCGTGCGCTGAGCAAAACATGAACCGCTTTGTTTTGCGCGCGTGCCTCGCGTGCCAGCGCATGCAAGGTGGCGACACCGACACCGCGGGCGATCAGCAGCAGGGCGCCCTGCTCCGGAAGCGTGAAGCCGCGTCCGAGCGGGCCAATCAAGTTCATGTAGTCGCCGGGGCGGCGCTGGGCCATCTGCTGCGTCCCGCTTCCTTTTACAAGATAGAGAAATTCCAAAGTTGCCGATGCTTGATGATAATGGAAGACGCTGAGCGGACGGCGCAGTGGATTCTGCTGCGCATCGCCGCATTGAAGATGAAAGAATTGACCGGGTGCGACGTGTTCACCCAGCATCGACGCATCGAGGACCATGTGCCAGTAACGGGCATTGATCGGGCGGTTGGCGATTATTTTCGCATTGAAGAGTTTCATTGGTCTTTAGCTGCACCTGCTTTCTGTTGGGGCGGCATTGCCGGCGCATTCAAGCACGGCCGATTCGAGAACGTCGATGCCGGTGATGATGTCGCTCAAATTGGTGTGTTCATCGGGATGATGGCTGATGCCGCCGGTTGAGGGAACGAAAACCATGCCAACCGGGCAGAGCGCGGCCATGTTCATCGTGTCGTGCCCGGCCCCGCTTGGCATCCGCATCGACGCAATGTTCTTGCTGCGGCAGACCGACTCAAACGTTTCGATCAGGGCTTCATCCATCTGCACCGGCGTTTCATCACTCAGCATCCTGCAGGTAATTTCCAGCCGGCGCGTTTGGCGCAGATGCTCCATGAGCTCATACAGGAATTGAACGACACGGGCTTTCGACGCGCGGGAAATGCTGCGGATATCGACCTTGATATGGGTCTCGCCCGGCACGACATTCATCGCCCCCGGTGCAATTTCAATATCGCCGACGGTGGCCACCGTACCATGCGCCATCTCACGGCGTGCCTCCTTTTCCAGTTCCAAGGTGATTTCTGCGGCACCGATCAACGCATCATGGCGTTGATTCATCGGTGTTGACCCGGAATGGGCCGCATGGCCTTTGACGCAAATGCTGAAACGCGTCGGCGCCGCGATGCCGCTCACCACGCCGATCGACCGATTTTTCGCCTCAAGCATTGGTCCTTGCTCAATATGCAGTTCCAGAAAAGCTGCCAATCTATTTCTTGGCAGCCGTGCCTCCTCGAGCTTGCTGAAGTCAAGGCCGCGCTTGGCAAAAACCGTTTGAATCGGCGTCCCCTCTTTATCGGTGAGCGCGGCAATATCCTTTTGCTCAATGAGGCCGGCAAGCGCTTTGCTGCCGATTTGCGAGAAGCCGAATCGCGCCGACTCCTCGCAGGCAAAGGAAAACAGCTCGATCGGGCGCATCGTTTCGATTCCGCGCGCATTCAGGTCGCGCAGGACTTCCAGTGCGGCCAGTACGCCGAGTGTGCCGTCGTAAGTGCCGCCTTCATAGACCGTATCCAGATGCGAGCCGATGCCAATTGCCGGAAGTTCCTGACAACGGCCTTGCCTGCGGGCGATCACATTGCCGACTGAATCGACGCGTACCGTTAATCCTGCCGCTTGGCACTGTTCGATCAGATAATTTGTCGCCTGCTCTTCTGCTTTGCTGTAAGCGAGCCGCATCATCCCGCGGTCTGTTCTTCCAATCTGTGCAAGCACGCGCATTGTTTGTTTCACTCGCTGCGTGTCAACCATTCGCCATCGCCATCCTTACGTGTTGCTTTTAGAATCTGTCTCTATCTTGTGAAGGAAAAGTACCGGTGTCCTGCGAGACGAATCGCTCAAACATCCGGCACTTTGCTCATTTTGTTGTTTTAAGAAAATCAGTGATCGCTTGGATTGTTCATTCGTTATGACACGCGATGCTGTTCCATCATCATTCATCAACTATATGCTTGAACAACACTTCAGCTGCTCGCATCAACAGGGCACGACCGCGTGCCTCCAGGAAGCCCCCTCAGACAGGCAGGAATCTGCGGTGCCCTCGCCCACGCATCAACAAGGCGCGATCCCGCAGGCGCCAGAACACCTCCGCTTTGATTCTTGGTCAAGACACTGGCTTTTTGCGCGACCAAAAATCACACACTGTCTTTACCTATTAAAAAAGTGAGCTCAGTGCCTGCATCGCGCTCAGATGATCACTGGCTTGGTCTGCGGCTTGGTGCAAGGCTTTGCTTATTTGATCTTTATTTTCGTCAAAAGAATGCTGCTTGCCGACAAGGCTCATGCTGATCAGCGCTTGATTTTTGCAATGAAAAATCGGTACGGAAAGTGCTGACGTGCCAAGCTCTAGTTCTTGCTTGCAGTAGGCTTCGCCGGTTTGCCGCGCTTGCTCAATCTTGCGGCGCAGCTGGTCCGGATCCGTCAATGTATACGGCGTGTACGGGTGGAGCGCTTCTTTCTCCAGCATCCCGTCAATGACTTCATCGGGCTGATACGCGAGAATAATCTGCGCGCCAGCCGCCGCATTTAGCGGCATGCGTTGACCGACATGGACAAAGAAGTTCGCGCCGGTGCTTAGCGGTTGATGCGTATGCGTGCAGAACACTTCATTGGCCTGATAGCGGCAAATAAAGGCATAGAGGCCGGTTTCATCGCCAACCTGCTTGCAATACTGCGCCAACAGCCCAACCGGGTCGCGGTTTTGCAAAAATGTACTGCCCCAACTCATTGCTTTAGGTCCCAGCATATATTTCTTTGTTTCCGCGCTCTGAACCACCAAGTGATAGCCGCACATGTTCTGCAGCATGCGGTGTAAGCTCCCTTTGCTGAGCAGCGTTTGTTTGGAAAGCTCGGTAATGCCGATACCGCCGGCCGGACAGTCGCTGATTACATCCATCAATTTAACAAAGCGGTCCATCCATTCGATGGTCATCACGTCCTTTATTAAGCAAGATCCTTACCCTTTGTTTCCGGGACAAGCAGGAACATCGATACGGCGGCCAGGATATAAACAACGGAGATCGTACCGAGCGCCGCACTAAGTGAGTGATTGAGGGCCATGAATCCGATGATCAGCGGCCCGAAGCTGCCGAAAAAGCGCCCGGTGTTGAAAATAATATTTTCCGCTGTGGAGCGGGCGCTTGTCGCATAATGCTCGGCAAGCAGCGCGCCGTAACCGCCCATCATACCGTTAACGAAGAACCCGAGTACCGATCCAAGTGCAACCAGTAACGTTGGATTGCCAATTTGGAAATAAATCCAGACGATCAGCGCGGCGCAGATTTGGAACGTCATGTAGGCCGGTTTGCGTCCCCATGTATCGGCAAGCCAAGCGAAAACAATGATGCCCAGCACCATGCCGACAACGGTGGAAATGGTCCAAACTACGGTTCCGTTAATCGTGTAGTGGTGCTGCTGAGCGAGCATGGTCGGCATCCAGTTCATGATGCCGAAATAGCCGAAGTTCTGCACGCTGCAAATGATAATCAAGCCGAGCGTTGTTCCGGTAATGCGCCAGCCCTTGAACAGTTCAACAATCGAAATGGATGATTTCTTTTCACCCTTTGACTTCAGCCAGATTTCCGGTTCTTTCAAATTGCGACGCGACCACCAAGCAAGCAGTGCGGGAACGACGCCGACAAGGAATACGCCTTTCCAGCCGAAATGCGGCGCAATGAATGCTGCCATCAATGTGGCGAGAATCGTCCCGCCCTGGTAGCCAAGCGCGACATAGGAGGTTGCGCGTGTCCGCAGTTTCTTCGGCCATGTCTCTGTTACCAGGGTCATGCCGATGCCGAATTCTCCGCCGAGACCCAGTCCGGAGAGAAAGCGGAAGATGTTAAACGTTTCAAAATTCGGTGCAAACGCGCAAAGACCGGTAAACACGGAGAAAATGAGGATCGTCCATGTAAACACGCGCACACGTCCGTAGCTGTCGGCAAGGATCCCGAACAAATAACCGCCGACCACAACCCCTAGCATTGTAATGGTTGAAATACTTCCCGCCTGAGCGGGGTTCAAACTGTAATACGCAATAATTAATGGCAGAACAAAGGAAAGAATCATCATATCCAGACCGTCCATCGCATAGCCGACAATCGATGCCCAAAGCGCCTGGTGTTGATAAGGGCCCACCTTTTCCTCTTCTTGCAACTTGCTGGTTGTCTCTGTCATTCGTCTCTCACCCTTCACCCCAAAATGTATTTTTCTATACTGTGCGCTCTGTTGTTCCATTGAGTGGAACGGTGTTTCTTTTTTGACCAAACAAAAATAAATGCATGTCCTTATTCTAGCTCGATTTTTCGATGAGAAAGACACTTATGTAAGATATTCTGACAATGTTTTTTGTTTTTCTACATAATGTGTCCTTTTTCGACGTTTCCTTAGGGTCAGCTGTTGCTCGCTCCGGAATGCAACAGTTGAATCTGCGGATGTACCGAGAGATGAATGTTCGGATATACGGTCGCCCAATGCTCTCGGGCGCGTTGGCATTCACGTGGATAGCTGCGCTCGAACACTTCGTACGTCATGTAGACATCGCTGCCAACGTGTTGGCTTTGTTTAAAGCCCTTGGTAATCAGTGATGCGAGGTATGCTTCGGTTTGCTGCTCGATCCGGCGTCGGTCGCGCGCGTTCAGCGGATTGAGTACCGTTGTGTTTTCCTGCAATATGCCATTACCGCTCAAATGGATGGAGAGCTGCCAGCGCCCGTGATTGATGGTTGGAACGGCTCGGAGTTGGATGTCTTGGATATTTATCGAAAGTCTGCCCTTGTTCCCTTTTGGTTTGAATGTGAACGTATTGTTTCTAAATTCTCCGTTGCTCATTAACAAGCCCATCGTTCGTTCCGGATTCATCATGCCCACCATCTTTTGATTGGCAAACAATACAGAGCCGACAATCTTCGTCACCTGTTGGCGCGGATCATAGGAGTCCTCGCGTATCTTGATCATCGGAAGCGCCATCGGCTGATTCGGTCGTGTTCTCATGAGTAGGACATCATGGATGGTCGTAATGAGGTTTAGGTGCTTCTCCTCGCCCTTCATCAGAGAAATGGACGACGTTTTCTCAAGAACGGATTGGTAACTTAAAATTTTCGGCATCGATTCATCGGTAATAAAGAGAAGCGTCCGTTGGCGAATTTCGCGTGTGCGCTGGCAGTAGTCAATCACTTGGTTGAGATGACGCCGTGCCATTTTCTTGGCGATGATCACGACCGCATTGTGTGAAAAATAAATGCGCCGCGACATCCGTTTGGCAATTTTATTTACAGCATCGCTGATCGTCTCACCGCTTTCTGTAGCAATGAACGATTGATTGGCACCGCCAGCCCCTTTAGACTGCGTTTGGCTGCCTCCGCTTTGTCCGCTTCCCTGAGGCAGAAAAAATTGAAGCGAGACTTGGATCTGCTGGTCTTCAGTCTTATCGATCCCGATGCCCATGACCAGTGCCAAATCCTCAAGTTCATTACGATCCTCGCAACCGCTCAGCAGCGATGCGACTAAGCCGATGATCGGCAGAAACATGAGCATTTTCCTCATCATGTTTTCTCCTTCCATCTGCGCTGTTTGTTCCATGTTTTTCCGGTCATATGCTGACGAATGTTCTGGTTCTGAATGCGTTTGCGGATGATGCTGTCGCCCGCTCCTTGTTTCTTAAATGGGGCCAGCGGTTCAAGGTAGGGGGTTCCAAAGGAACGTAATGAAGCAAGGTGCACGACGATCACGATGACCGACAAGACCACGCCAAACAAACCCACCATGCTGGCAATGATCATAATCGGAAAGCGTAGAATGCGCACAGCGATCGACAGTTCGTAATGCGGGATCATGAACGAAGCAATTGCCGTGATTGAGACAATGATCACCATCGCCGGCGAAACAAGGCTGGCCATAATCGCCGCTTGCCCAATCACCAGTGCGCCAACAATACTGATCGCTTGGCCGACTTGGCGCGGCAGACGGACGCCGGCTTCGCGCAGCCCTTCGAAGGTGACTTCCATAACCAGGGCCTCAACGAGTGCAGGAAACGGCACTTGTTCGCGCATTGAGGCCATCGCCATAATCAACGTTGTCGGAATCATCTCTTGATGGAAGGTGACGATCGCGATATAAAACGCCGGCGCGAGCAGCGCGATCAGTAGGAAACCAAAACGGAGCATACGTAATAGACTGCTGATCATGTAGCCAACATAATAGTCCTCCGGTGATTGCATAAAAGCGAAAAAGGTTGTCGGCAGAATCAAGGCGTTCGGACTGCCCTCAAAGATCAGGCTGCACTTCCCGTCAAGAAGTGACGCGCAGACGACATCCGGTCGTTCGGTCGTCAGGATTTGCGGAAAAACGCTGCGCTGATTGTCTTGAATTTGTTCTTGCACCATGCCGCCGTCCCAGACGCCGTCAATATGGATGCCGTTGATGCGTTTCTTGACTTCTTTCAGCAGCTCGGGATCGCAAAGTCCGTCGATGTAGAGTAAGGCGACCTGAGTGCGCGAGTAATCGCCGATGACCAGTGTTTTCAATTTCAGACGTGGGGTACGGATACGCTTGCGCAGCAGGGTGACGTTAACTTGCATCGATTCGACAAAGCCTTCCTTCGCACCGCGAATCACCGGCTCGGTCTGCGTATCTTCAACAGCACGTGTCGCCCATTTGCTCATGCCTAGGGACAGTGCCGTATTGATGCCCTCGGCAAACAAGACCGGTTTGCCATCAGCGATATTTATGAACACATCATTGAACGTGTGAATTTTCTTCGTATCGGTGATCGCTACCGATTGTTCCAGCGCTTTAAGTCCATCAAGCGGCCGATTGCTCGATTGAAGCCCCTTCATGACATGTTCGTTGATTTCCTCGACGTTGGCTGTCCCGCCGAGATAAGCGATCAGCATGTTGTTTTCCACGCTGTCTTTCGTCGCAAACGAACGAATGATCAGATCGGCGCACGCATGATACGCGTGTTCAAGGATCTGTTTATTTTTTTTCACACTGGCACTCACTTTTTTCATTCCTTCTTCATCGACCAGTACCTCTTGCCAAGGCTTCCTGCGCTGTTTTCGCATCTTGCGCATCCATTGGAACACGACGGATTCCTCCTTTCAGGGTTCACTGCGCGCTTTGCCCGTCATCTTTCGATAAAAAAATAGATAAAAAGCGGTCACGAGCGGAATCACGAGATTGCCGGCAATGCTGCATGTGTAGAGAAGCACGTGTCCCTGATGCAGCAGACTTTCGCTTGTCGGAAACAGTACAAGAACAGTAAAGAAAAATAAGACGACAACCGGCAATGCAGTGCGCACGTAACTTTGCCGATGAAACGTTTGCGCCACTGCTAGATTCAAGATGAACAGCAGCGTAGCGGTTTTCACAAACACACCGAGCAGCCAAACGATCATGAAAAATGCGGAGCTTCGTTCCAGAATCCCGGTGATCTGTACATAGCGCTCCACCATAGCGAAAGGATAAAGTGACTGCAACGTCGCATCGCCGAGAAAACAGACCACAACGGCAAAAATGATCAAGAGCGTGAGCGTGACCGCCAAGACAAACCAGCAGCCGCTTGTAAACATTTTTTTCGCCGGAACCGATACAGCAGGCATGTAGAAGGCGCCCCAGATAAATTGGCTAAAGGAAACCGCAGGAAGCAGCGTCCCTCTAAGCGGCGCCCAAATGCCGTGATCAAACAGCGGCAATAGCCGATCGGCTGAAAGCTCAGGAACAATCAAAACACAGATCAAGAGGTAAACCGCAAGAATGAGCGGCGCAAACAGAACCGTACAGCGGACCAGCACTTCAATCCCTTGACGGATCGCATACAAAGCAACGGCCAGCATCAAGCCGATCAACACGAAATGCGGCATGAATTGATAGAAGTTGATCGACAAGTACACCTGGTACTCGCGCGTGATAAATCCTCCTTGAAAAGCCAAACAAATGATCAGGAGAACTGCAAACAATGTGCCGACAAAGCGCCCCATCCGCTGCTGCAAAATTTCAATAATGGTCTGCTGCGGATAACAATGATAAAGATAGGACACAATCGCCACCGCCAAATAGCCACTGAGCGACCCGACAATCAGCGGCAGCCACAGATTCTGCTCCGCAGCTTGGTAAAGCACCAGCGGCATCGTCAACACACTGGTCGTAATGATCCCCACATAAATCGGCAGATAGAATTGAAAGATCGAGATTCTTTCTGATTGAATCATTCACCCACAACCTTCAAGAAAAGTCTGCAATAACCCGTCAAAAAACCCGATTAAATGACTGACCGATCGCAAAAAACGCCTGCGGACCAATCCGCGAATTAGGGCTAATACAAAAGAATACACAAGAAACAAGCGTGAAAAACTTCGGATGATCAGCAGCCAAAGAAAGACATGAGGGTACTGATCGCAAAAAAATGCTGATACCAGAATTTAGGCCCGTACTGATAGAATGACTGCTGGAATGACTGCGCGTTCAAAATGACTTATTTATTAATATGTTCTGATCAGATGGATTTTATTTTAGGAATGGCAAGCGGATTATGATCGGAATTCGTTTTTAATTTTTGTGAAGGCACTATCACTTGGTGAGGGGAGGGTTTCGGTTCTACTTTTAAAGGGTTCATTTTTCGGCTGCAACTCGGATCCCCGAGTTGCTTCACTCCCTATAAATGGAAAGGCCGAGCTCAGTCGCTCGGCCTTCATTTTCATTCTTTTAGTTTGCGGGAACAGATTCAAGGGTCTCTTTCAATTCGTCTTGATTGATTTTTTTTGGCGCCTCTCCATTGATGCTGATCAGCGCGGTTGGTACCGAGGTTGCGTTGAAGTCGATCGCTTCTTTGGCAATCGTCAAGCTATAATCTGTATTTTCCGGATGGACATCCAGTCCATATTTTTCTTTGAGCGTGGTTTTCAATGCGTCATCGCTCAGTTTTTTCCACTCGGATTGATCCTTGAACAGTTGTAAAATAATCGGGTTGATTTTTTCCTGTTGATTGTAGTCCAAGAACAGATGAACGAGGTTGCCTTTGAGCAGGCCGATTTTTGGCTTGTCGAAGAATTTCAGTACGAGTTCAAGCTGTTTGTTCTCAAAGTACGGAGTCAGGTCGTTGTTCGTGAAAAATGCAGCGCAATGTGGGCAAGCCAAGTTGGTGAACACGGTCAATTTGATCGGTGCTGCCGGATTGCCGAAATGAAATCCGGTGTCGGAGAGTTGTGTCATGGATGATTCCCCCTTATTGTTTGTTATTCTTTATCATACTTCCTCGATTTTTGGCTATCTTCTAATCTCATGCTTATAGTACTGAGATGAGTTTCGCTTTAACTCTCGCGGATTTCGCTTTAACTTCTCGGGATTTTGCTTTAACTTTCAGGCTTTTCGCTTTAACTTCGGGATTTCGCTTTAACTTCTCGGGCTTTCGCTTTACCGATTCTTCTTTGATTAAAAAGATCGCAGATGTGTGCTCTGCGATCTTTTTTTATTCTGCTGCTTTGAGTGCGAACATCATTTCTGCTTCGCAGGCGATTTCGCCGTCGACGCTGGCGGTGCCGTTGGCTTTGGCGAATCCGCTGCGGAATCGGAGGATTTCTGCTTCCAGTTTGAGTTGGTCTCCGGGCCGTACTTGGCGCTTGAAGCGGCACTTGTCGATTCCGGCGTACAGGGTCAGCATGTTTTCTTGTTTGCCTTTGCTGAGGACGGCGATGCCGCTGACTTGTGCGAGTGCCTCAACGATGAGGACGCCGGGCATGACCGGATAATCAGGAAAATGGCCTTGGAAGAATGGTTCGTTTACGGTTACGTTTTTAATACCGACCGCTTTCTTCCCGTCTTCGACTTCGAGCACTTTGTCAACGAGCAGGAATGGATAACGATGTGGCAAAATCTTTTTTATCTCATCAATGGTTAGCATAGGATGGCGCAGCTGCGCCTCTCCCCCTTTCGCTCAATCGGTTCGGAAGAAATCGAAAATATGCTGCCACGTGTCCGGATTGAAAACGGCGAACGGGTTGCGGTGCCCGAGCCCGCCGTAACCGAGCATTGCTCCGACAACCAGAGCAATGCAGCAAAGTGAAATCAAAGCAATCAAGCGCTGCCAAATTGGGAAACGGCGCTTTTTATAAGCGAAAAACGGATTATACAGCGGCTTTTGTTCTTCAGTCGGACGTTTCTTCTCCGTTTTGCGTTCTGCTTTTTGTGCAGCCTTGCGCTGATGCCGGGCAGCTTTTCTCGTTTCCGGTGGATTGGTTTTATTTTTATTATGTAGCTTTTCGTTTGGTTCCATGCTTTATTCCTCGCTTAGCGCAGCAGACCGTTGACCAATCCGGCCATCTGGTCGCCGATGGTCACGGATCGCGCGTTCAGCTGGTAGTTGTGCTGCAAATTAATGAGATCGGCCATTTCTTTGGTCAGATCAACATTGGAATTTTCCAAGCTGCCTTGGGTGACACTGCCTGCGGTTGGTTGAACAACTTGGTTGAGGCCAATGCCAAGCGTTGCCAAATTCGGCAGGGCGTATTGGTTATTGCCGCTGCTCTCGAGAAGCTGCGGGCGGTTAATCGTTACGATGCCTAGTTGGCCGGCATTAACGGTTGTGCCGTTGTTCAAGGTGACATTGATTTGTCCGGCTTGATTGATCCGAATGTCCCGATAATGGGCTGGGATCGTCATGGGCCGACCGCCTGCGTCAAGCACAGCCGCGCCGTTTTTCGTCAGAAGCCGCAGCTGGTTCGCATTGCCTGGATCGGGCTGAGTGTTAAAGGCGCCGTCACGTGTGTAGGCGGTTGCGCCGCCTCCGTCAACGGTAAAGAATTGGTGCGCATCCGTTAATGCAAGGTCAAGCGGATTGCCGGTTTCTTTAATCGCTCCTGCGGACAAATCCAGCGATATGTCGCCGACCTTAACGCCGGAACCGCTGCGAATGCCGTTCGGCGTCAGTCGATTTGCCATATCGGTTTGGTCCTGATCGGCCGGATTCAAATTGTCGATTTGCTGAAAAAGAAGATCGACAAATTTGGCATCACGGCTTTTGTATCCGTTTGTTCCGACATTCGCGATATTATTGGCCACGGTATCCAGTTGCTGCTGGATCTGTCCCAGCGAGACCCCTGAAGCCATCATTTGCTGCTGCACGCGACTCACCCGCCTTTATCGATTAGTTCACGCGGCCGATTTGATTGACCGCTTTATCCAGTGTACCGTCAATGATTTGCAGCACTTTCTGGTTTGCTTCAAAGGATCGGTAGGCTTCCATCATGTCTGTTACGGTCTGATCGGCCTGTACATTCGACCCTTCAACGAATCCTTGATTCACATTATAGTTGATCTGAACGTTCGCTGCGGCTTGCGGCAAGTTGCCGTTCGTGCTGCGGAACAGCCCGGCGCCTTCCTTGACCAGCTGATTGGTATCGGCCGCATAGCTGACGCCAATTTGTCCGTAGTTGTTGCCGCCGGCTTGAATCGTTCCGTCGGCTGCAACTTGAAAATCATCGGACGGTAGCTGGATCGGTTGTCCGGCGGAACTGAGCACTTGATTTCCGGAGCTGTCGGTCAGATAACCTTCCGGGCTCAAGGTAAAGTGCCCGTTACGCGTGTAGCGCAGATCGCCGCCGGTTGTGCGCACATTGAACAGCAGGGCACCTTCCTGCGCGCCGGTCTGCGGATTGACGGGCAGGCTTGATGTGATCAGTGCCACATCGGTCGCTTTTCCGGTTTCCGTCACCGTTCCTTGTGTAAAGTCCGGGTTCATCTCGTCCTGATAGACGCCGGTTGCCAGCGAACCCACTTCACGGTTGGTTTCATTGTCCCCGCCGAGCCGCTCGATCAACTGCTCCGGAAAGGTCCTCAAGCTGCTTCGATCACTTTTATAGCCCGGGGTGTCAAGATTGTTCAAGTTGTTCGATAATGTTTGCTGCCGTCTTTGCTGCGCAATCATTCCAGCTGCTGAAGTGTAGATGCCTCGAATCACGATCATTCACCTGCCCCGTTTTAGTTTTCGAATCCGACTTTTCGTAGCCCGGTGCAGCGGGTGCCGTACCTTTTTCGATGGGCTTGTCCGCATCTTGGGCTACACGAAAGCGCAGAGCAGTTAATTTGCTTTGCGCTTCGGCAGTTTATCCAGATGTTCCAGCATTTTGCCGGCGCCTTCAACGACGCAGGTCATCGGATTGTCTGCGACAACAACCGGTACTTTCAATTGGCTTGCAAGCAATTGGTCGATTCCGTGCAGCTGCGCACCGCCGCCGGTCATGATCACGCCGCGGTCAATGATGTCTGCGGAGAGTTCCGGCGGTGTTTGTTCGAGTACGGCTTTTGCCGAACTAACGATCACATTTACCGAATCCGACAGGGCTGCTTCAATTTCGTTGGAGTGCACCGTCAGTGTTTTCGGCAGCCCTGTGACCATATCGCGTCCGCGGATGTCCATGCTTTCATCACGCGAATTCTTGTAAACCGTGCCGACGGTAATCTTGATTTGTTCGGCCGTGCGTTCACCAATCAACAATTTGTACTTCTTTTTAATGAAGCTTAAAATTTCGCGATCGAAGGTATCGCCTGCCAATTTGATCGACTGAGAGGTGACAATGTTGCCCATTGAAAGTACGGCAATGTCGGTTGTCCCGCCGCCAATGTCAATGACCATGTTGCCGCTTGGCTGAAAAATATCCATGCCGGCGCCAACTGCGGCTACCTTAGGTTCTTCTTCCAAATAAACTTGCTTTCCACCGCTTCGTTCTGCTGCCTGGCGAATCGCCTTTTGTTCCACCGATGTAATATGTGTCGGCGTACAGATTAGGATTCTTGGCTTTTTTAAGAAGCCTTTTACATTTATTTTATCAATGAAGTGCGTGAGCATGAGTTCGGTTACTTCAAAGTCTGCAATAACTCCATCACGTAGCGGCCGTGTGGCGATGATATTTCCCGGTGTACGACCAACCATCCGTCTTGCTTCCTCACCGACTGCGAGCACTTGCTTTGTGTCTGTATCCATTGCGATAACTGAAGGTTCATTCAGTACGACGCCCTGTCCTTTTACGTAGATCAGTACATTGGCTGTTCCGAGATCAATTCCGATATCTCTTGAAAACACGCTAAATCCTCCCTGTCGCATAAATATTCGCCGTTCTGCCGGAATATTTATCAATCATTATTCCATTTTATCATAAATTCAAACAAAACAGGGAGTATGTCGAAAAATAAACGAATGCGTCGATTATGTTCGCGCGCTTCTGATGGCCTCAGTGCTGAACCGCTTTTTCTTCCGTATCTCTTTGATACTTCAGACGCGTCGCTTCCCCTCCTCGAAGATGGCGGATTGACTTGTGATAGTCGAGTACATTTTTGACTGCGTTGGCAAGTTCCGGATTAATACTGGGCAGCCGCTCCGTTAGGTCTTTGTGAACGGTACTTTTCGAAACGCCAAATTCCTTGGCGATGACTCGAACCGTCTTCTTTGTCTCCACGATATGCTTTCCAATCTTGATCGTACGCTCTTTGATGTAATCGTGCACACCACTCGCCTCCTGTATTTATGAAGATGCGAAATGAGACATTCTTTGGAGAAACGGAACTCAAGTAACGTATCATACTCGTTCCAAGCCCGCCGCGCTCACCTCGAAACCCCGTATGTGAGTTTGTAACATCTTATTAAACGACCTACGGTTATATGCCAAAAAGTCAATGGGGACAAGGGTTCGCAGGGAAAACTAAGCGGAGTGCATCGCAGGGAACACACGCACAAGCGCGTTCTTTTTCTAATGAGGGAAAATCTCAAATAAGAAGAGAAAAAATCAGCTGAATCGAAATGTATTGCCGAGAACGATGAATGAGCCTGCGGTAGTTTGTGAAAAAGCAACTGAGTCTGCGGTGGTTCGTGAAAAGGCAAATGAGTCTGCGGCAGTTCATGAAAACGATTAATGAGTCTGCGGTAGTTTGTGAAAAAGCAACTGAGTCTGCGGTGGTTCGTGAAAACGGTATCAAATATGGTGAGCGCGTCCCAAGTTCTACTTTGAGGCGCGCTGATTTGATTCGGGCATTTTTATTTTAGGTGAACCATGGAGGATGGGGGAATTTTCTTGAGGAAAATTCCATCTGACTTTGAATTTTTGACCAGATGGGTTTCACTTATGGTTATTATTTTCGACGTCGCCCGGCAAACTTCCTGCTGATCCAGTAGAGCAGATGAAATTCGATCAGCATCGCGAGCTCTGCCCAGATTAGATACCACGGCCACGGTCCGAATAAGTTCAGCGCGGACAGTTTCGGTTTGTGCATTAGGTACATGTAATTCGCGTTAAGCAGCCGATTGACAATGAACATGAGCACGGCGTACGCATTCAACCAGGCGGCAGCAAGCCAGAGCGCTCGGTAAGTCGGACGGATGCCGGCGACTGCGATCAGGTAGGTGCAGCCAAGGACGGTCGCGCCGTGTGTGGCGAAAAACTGAATGTAGCGCAGATCCGGGAAGGATGCGTTCAAGTCCGGCGTGAGCAATGCTTGAAGTGCGCTCGAGATGCCGACAAAATACAGGATCGCGGCGAGCGGGCGTTTTCGGGTCAGCAGCGTGATTGCGGTGAGCAATGCCGACAGATCGCTGACTTCGAGCGGCAGTGAATTGCGCAGCGTCCATTTCCCGACAAGCGCGGTGCCGATCTGGTAGCCGGTCTCGCCAATGATTAAGATGGCGGCGAGCCAAAAACGAAGTTTGCTGCGCGCAAAAGAGGTCTGTCTGAATAGAATCAGACCGACCTCAAGTAGGAGAATGATGTATAAAGTGCTGAGATGTTCCATCGAAAATGCAGTCATTTAAGTCACCTCGTTGAAGTTAAAGATGAACTTAGTATGCGCAAGTGTTGATCGATTAAACGATTGGATTTCCAATTGTAATGACGCGCGTGAAAATCGGAACAACGACCTCCGAACTCGTAACGCATCCGCTCAAACCATTAACGATGTGCCTAAAAACCGGCGTGCGTCTCAATCAAGCATCACCGTGCGGCTGCTGTTCGCCGGGCGCGATTGATCGTCTCAGGAAAAAGGCGAGCACGAGCGAGACAATCCCGATCATCAGGGCGACAAAGAAAGCGCGGCTCATGCCGGCAACCATCGCATGCAGCAGTTCGGCCGGTGCTTTCGGGTCGGCGGCGGTTGCAAGATAGGCCTTCTGTCCGGCGGCCATGATGCCGACGAACAGCGCGGTGCCGATCCCGCCTGCGACTTGTTGCAGCGTGTTCATGATCGCTGTGCCGTGTGGGTACATCGGTTTCGGTAGCTGGTTCAGGCCGGTCGTTGAAACGGGCATCATCACCATCGACATGCCGATCAAGAGCGCAGCGTACAAAATAATGACATAGAGCATGCTTTCAGAAACGGTCAATCGCGTCATGAGCAAGACGACGACGCACATGATCAGCAGCCCGGGAATGACGAGCCGGCGCGGACCGAATTTATCGAACAGTTTGCCCATCACCGGCGACAGCAACCCGTTGATCAGCCCGCCGGGAAGCAGAACCAATCCTGCGGCGAACGAGGACAGAAGTAACGCCCGCTGCAAATAGAGCGGCAGCAGAATCATCGTTGCGAACAACGTCATCATCACCATAATCATGATCAGTGTTGACAGTGTATACATCGGGTATTTGAAGGCGCGAAAATCAAGAATTGGATTGTTGATTGCGAGCTGGCGCCAGACAAACAGAACGATGCTGACAAATCCGATCGCCACGACTGTGATCCCGAGCGCACCGCCTTCAGCGCCGGTTCCAGCACCGAAGACAATCCCGCCAAAACCAAGCGTAGACAAAATCACCGACAGAATGTCTACCTTAGGCTTAGTCACTTCCGAAACGTTCGTCAGATAACGCGCCGCGAACAGAATCGAGAACAGCGCCAGCGGCAGCACGAGGTAAAACAGCCAGCGCCAGGACAGTGACCCGATGATCAAGCCTGAGACGGTCGGTCCGAGTGCCGGGGCAAACATGATGACCAGTCCAATCAATCCCATGGCACCGCCACGCTTTTCCGGCGGATAGATAAACAGAATCGTGTTCATCATGACCGGTAAAATAAGTCCGGATCCGGCGGCTTGAATCATGCGGCCGACGAGCAGCAGTGAAAACGTCGGGGCAAAGCCGCAGATCGCGGTGCCGAACAGGAACAAGGTCATCGCCCCGAGAAACATCTGGCGCGTGGTGAACCAGCCGGTCAAGAGTGCAGTCACCGGCATCAGGATGCCAATCACGAGTAGATAAGCCGTGGTCAGCCATTGAACGGTGGTTTCGTTTACGTGAAAGTAGGTAATCAAATCGGAAAGTGCGATGTTCAGCAGCGTTTCATTTAAAATTGCGACAAACGCGCCGATAATGAGCGCCACAGTAATCGGGCCGCGTTTGATTTCTTGTGTGGTCATTAAAAAACTCCCTGTCTGGTTCATTTTTTTCAGTCAGAAAAAGAGTCCGACGAAATTCTTGATTCCGTCAGGCTCTTCACGCATGCAGCAGGTCCGATCGTTTAGAAATTGAAGTTGTCCGGATCGGCACCGAAACGCTTGTCTTCATTTAATGCATCGATCTGTTCAATGTCTTCCGGAGAAAGTTCAAAATCGAAAATGTCGGCATTGCTGATGATATGTGCCTCTTTCGTTGAGCGTGGAATTGTGATGATCTCGCTGTCAACATCCCAGCGCAGCATGACTTGTGCAGCGGTTTTACCGTACTTCTTGCCGATCTCGCTTAGGAGCGGATGATTGATCAGTCCGCCGCTGCCGAGCGGCGAGTAGGCTTCAACCGCAATTCCTTCTTTGTAGCAGTAGTTGCGCAGCGGAACTTGGGAAAGCAGCGGGTGCAGTTCGATCTGATTCACGGCCGGTTTGATTTCGGCGCCTTCCATCAGATCTTTAAGATGATGAATGTGGAAGTTGCAAACGCCGATCGCACGCACGCGGCCGTCTTTGTACAACTTTTCCATCGCCCGCCATGTTTCCTTGTACTTGCCGGCGGTCGGCCAGTGGATCAGGTACAGGTCAACCGTCTCGATCCCGAGCTTTTTCGTGCTGGTCTCGAATGCTTTCAGCGTCGCGTCGTAGCCTTGGTCGGCATTCCATACCTTGGTGGTGATAAATACATCCTCGCGCTTGACACCCGATTGGCGCAGCGCCTCGCCGACACCCGCCTCGTTGCGGTAGATGGCCGCTGTATCGATCATCGTGTAGCCCGCATTCAGTGCAGAGCGAACCGAGTGAATGACTTCTTCACCATCCTTGACTTTCCAGACGCCAAGTCCGAAACCCGGCATCTCCAAGCCATTATTCAATTGAACCGTATCCTTCAATGAATGAATCAAAATGTCCGACCCCCTTTTGTTCTACCATTTTCTCACATCTTTCCAGCTAAGAAAAGAAATTTACTCACGCAAGTATTGACGAAAAAAACAGTTTGTAAAAGAGGAACGAGGGGAGTCTGCCCGGCCCGCGAATGCGGTCACTGAAAAAGTCATCGATTCTTGCAATGCAGCAAATGAAAGGGGGAAGACATCTGTATTCAGGTGATGTTCTGCTCTTTTTTCATACCATCCTAATTATTTCAGCGCATTCGTTTGAAGTCTTACAAAACCGCAGACTCAGCCTCATTTGCCCAAAACAGAAAAAAGGCACCCGAAGGCACCTTTGTTTACTTTTCTATGCGATTGATTTAACGCTGCGCCGACCAGTACCATGAGCTGTCTTGTTCTTGGTCGTCACCGGTGGTTTTGCCGGTACGGTCCGAAAGTTGTTCAGTCAGATCCATGAACCAGTCGCGGTCCGATGTGATCAGTGCGAGATCGGTCATGCTGCGCAGTTCCTGACCGCCAAGCGGCGACACCGGGAACGGTTTGATTAGGTAGCTGAGTGTTTCGATGACTTTACCCACCGTTGATTCGCGGTCACACGCAACAACATTAATTTTGACGGTGCCGTCTTCGTGGTTGTAGTCGACGACAAAACCGTGCATGAGTTCGCCATTGACCGTTCTGCCTTTGACCCATTCGCCTTTTTTCCAAATCGTTTCATGTTGCATTAACCTTCACCACCGATCCTGTTTTAGTTTATGTGTTATGCATGTCTTCTGAGATTGGTGCAACAGAGTCAGTCGTTCGCTTCATCAGTGAGGCGATCGACCATTGTTCCAGATATTCTTCGAGTCCGCGTTCGGCTCCGGTAAAGGCAAAGTCTACCGCTGAGCGAATGCGATCGAATTCCGGATCGTCCTCGCAACCTGCCGAGCACCAGCTGAGCTTCAGCGCCTCGCAGGCTATAGATTGATAGATTCGTGCCAGTGTGCATGTGCCGGGATCACAGCAGATCCGATAGCCGCCGCCCAGACCTTCCTTCGTTTCGACAAAGCCGCTCTTACGCAGAACACTCATGATCTTGCGAATTCGGGCCGGATGCGTGTGCGCTTTCCGTGACAGTGACTCACTATTCCAGACTTGCTCGGGATTTCTTGCGAGTACAATCAGACAATGAACCGCAATGGTAAACTGACTATTCATCTTTGATTCCCCTTTTCGGAGATTAGTGTAATTATAATAGATACAGTTTATAAAATCAATTCATTTTCTTGCAGAAACGGTCGATTCCAGTATTTTACTCACGAAATTCAGCGATTATCGGCACCAAAAAATATGTCATAAGCCCTGCCCTGTTTCGCCTCGAATATCTTTTTTTGCACGGGTAAGAAAGTATAGAAAATAAAAGATTTAAGGAAACGAGTGTAAGTGGTTCGGTAGAACGCCGCGTCCTGCGGCTCACCGAACACTAGGCCGTCCATGGCCGTCGCGGGCGGCGACTTTGCCTTCGCCAGAGGCTTGGCAAAGCCAAGTTTTCTAAAAACATCACTTAAACGCTCATGCTTGTGCCATGTGCTCGCGGATCATCCGTCATACTATTTTTCTAGGAGTCTGCTATGAATTTGCTTATCCCTCCGCTTGAGCCAAATAGGCAATCTCGCAAGTTGTATGTACCCGTTTCGATAAAATTCTGGATCAGCCATGGTTTTGCTTTTGCCTGGCTGCTCTTTTCTATTTATATATCGCTGCCGTGGCTGCTTGATTTCTCCGCGGTGGTTTCCTTTCCGCTTGCCTTGATTCTGATCAGTGCCATTGCCTATATCCCGGGCTATTTGAATGCCTTCTTGATTATTAGTCTGTTCTTTGACCGGCAGCCGCGCTGGAAACAGGCACATCCGTCGGTTCCGGTGACCCTGTTGATCGCCGCCTACAACGAAGAGGCGTCGATTGAGCAGACCCTTCGCTATGTGTCCCGGCAAGATTATCGGGCGCATCTGCATGTGATTGTGATCGACAATCATTCGCATGACGATACGGAGGGCGCGGTTACTCGTGCAGCCAAAGTGCTGGATTTGGACGTTACGTTGCTCCATGAGAAACGTCCGGGCAAATTTCACGCGTTGAACAAGGGGCTGCAACATGTCGCCACCCCTTTTGTGATTACACTCGATGCCGACACGCTGCTTCATCCTTCGGCGGTGCGTGCGCTTGTTGCGCGTATGGTCAGCAGTCCAGATGATGTAGGTGCGGTTGCCGGATCGATGCTGGTGCGCAATAGCCGCGCTTCGCTTTGCACGCGCATGCAGGAATGGGATTATTTCCTCGGCATTGCTTCGGTCAAACGGCTGCAAGGGCTTTATCAAGGTACGCTGGTTGCCCAAGGCGCGTTCAGTCTCTATAAAACCGAATGCGTCCAAGCGGTTGGCGGCTGGCCGAATGCGATTGGCGAGGACATTGTCCTGACCTGGCGGCTGCTTCATAAAAAATGGCGCGTCTATTTTGAACCGCTGGCTGTCGCTTTCACCGATGCACCGGAAACGCTGGCCCATTTTGCCAAACAGCGTTCACGCTGGGCGCGCGGTATGATTGAAGGTCTGACGGAAATTAAGCCGTGGCAGCATCCCCTCGTCTATACGAAATATCTAACCGGAATTAATCTGATGATGCCGTACTTGGACATCGTTTACACTGTGTGCTGGATTCCTGGGCTGATTTTGGCATTCTTCGGCATTTACTGGATCGTTGGCCTGACCACGCTGCTCGTTTTGCCGCTGACCATTCTAAGTTTCGGATCACTCTACCTCTATCAAAAGAATCGTGTTTTTAAAAGACTCGGCTTGAGGGTGCGCCGCAATCGGCTTGGCTTGGTGCTGTTTCTGCTCTGCTACCAGCTGATCATGTCACCGGTTTCTGTCTGGGGATACGCGCAGGCGCTGTTTCGTTTAAAGCGCGTCTGGGACTAGTTTTTCAAAAACATGCATGGCCTCCTGTTCATTCGTGATGGGGTGATAATCGGTTTTGTTAAGCGGGCTCTTTTCATAACCGGTGCGTAAGTTGGAACGGGTCAGCTTCGGATACCAGGCGCCATAGCGATGGTCGATCAGATGATTCCAGCAGTAGTTAAACAGCCATTGATAATTATCCAGGTATGCGCGCTGCTGTACCGGATCGGCTGCTGCCAGCCGTGCCGATGCGCCGAGCCCTTCTGCCATAACCCAATAATATTTATAGGTGTCAAGCGGTTGGCCATCCGGCGTAATTGAAAAAATCAAGCCGCCGTAGCGGTCGTCTTTGGCACGTTGCCATGCTTGATGATAGAGCGCTTTTGCCCGAGCGAGCAGCCAGGATTCGCGCGTATACGCGTAAATTTTTGTGAGCAGCTTGCTCCATTCAATCGAGTGGCCAAGCACATACCCGTAGAGGCGGAACTCATTACCTGCATACTCGGCGCGGCGCACCCAGTCCGGTCGCCAGTTCTGATCGTACTGTTCCCAGATCAAACCACCCGTTTGCTGCGCGAGCGTGATCGTCACGGTGCGTGCAAGTGTGCGCGCGGTTTCGAGATAAGCACGGTCGCCAATCGCTTCGTAGGCGGCGATCATCGCTTCGCAAAGGTGCATATTCGGATTCTGTCCCCGGTACGGATCCGTCCAGTGCCAATTGCGGCTCTTTTTCGCCACACAGAGTTGCTGCGCGTCGTCCCACAAATGGGCAGTGATCGTTTGCGCCAACTCCTTGATTTGCGGTCCTGCCTCGGCAACACCCGCTTTGGTCGCCGTTGCCAAAGCGAGCAGAACAAACGCCTGCCCATAGGTATCTTTTCCATCGTCGCTGACTTGGCGTTCCTCCGCCTGCCAATAGTAACCGCCATTGATTCGGTCACGCATAACTTCATCGAGAAAGCGCAATCCATGTTTTGCGATCGTCTTCCAATGCGCCGGACCGCCAAGCATCGTGCCGACGCTGAATAGGTAGATGAAGCGCGCCGTACCGACCAGCGATTTCGTCGTCCGGTCGCAAACGGTCCCATCATCTAGATAGCAATGAAAAAAGCCGCCGTTTTTCTGATCGACACACTGCGGATCGTAAAAATCAATCGTCTCAAAAATCTGCCTCCGCAGCCAGCGCGGATCAAAAAACGGCTGCATCTGATCAAATAAATCCGGCATCAGCGAACGCCCCCACTGCCTACTTTTTTATCAGCGTATGCTGCGGAGGCGCTCTGCATTCGTGCGCCGCTCGCCGGCGCACTCCTATTTAATGAAGCAAATCATCGCGTTCAATGAGATGCACAACAATCGAATGGAATTGTGCAAGAATGAAAGCAGATTTTCGAGGTTAAAGGAAGCTCACGAAAGTTAAAGCGAATCCCGCAAAAGTTAAAGCGCAACGCTCAATAATTAAAGCAAAAAACCTCCTTCTGCACTTCAGAGTGTGCTAAAAGGAGGTTTTGGGGTTATTTTTAGTGTGATACGTTTGGTTTTTTTACGAAAAAGGTTAAGATCAGTGCAACGCCGCATAAGAGTGTAGCCATGGTGAATGCGATATCGATGCCGTGAATTAGTCCGTTGACGCCGAATTTTTTCGGATCGAGCGCGGTTGAGGCCATGACGGTGAACAGGATCGCGGTACCAATCGAACCGGCGACCTGGCGCATCGTGTTGTTCATCGCCGTGCCGTGCGGAATCAAATGGTGCGGCAGCTGATTGAGGCCGGCCGTGGTGGTCGGCATCAGTACCATCGAAAGTCCCATCATGCGCACGGCATTGACGATTGCCAAATAGGCAAACGACGTCTCAGCATCCACGCGAGCAAGCAGCAGCGTCATCAGCAACAAAATCGATACACCGGTGATCGAGAGTCCGCGCGCGCCGATTCGATCAAAGATGCGTCCGGTGATCGGTGACATGACGCCCATCACGATTGCACCCGGAAGCAGCATCAGCCCCGATTTGAGCGGTGAGAACCCGAGCATCGTCTGCATATAGATTGGCAGCATCGTCGCTCCGGCAATGAACACCGAGAAGCACAGCATACCGATTACCGTTGTCAGCGTAAAAATCGGATAGCGGAAGACGCGGAACTCAAGAATCGGCTGGTCGAGATGAAGCTGTCTGTAGATGAAGACCGCCAGCGCCGCAGCCCCAATCGCCAACGTGGCTAGAACTTCAAGATCGCCCCAGCCGCGACTTCCAGCGATACTCGAGCCATACAGGATACCGCCAAATCCGATCGTTGACAGGACAATCGATAACACATCCAGTTTCGGGTAAGTCAGTTTGGTGACATTCTTCAGGATAAAATAAGCAAGAATGAAATCAAGCAGCGCCACCGGCAGCACGACGTAGAACAAAATCCGCCATGAATAGTGGTTGATCAGCCAGCCGGACAAGGTCGGGCCGATCGCCGGCGCAAACCCGATCACGAGTCCAAAGATCCCCATCACCGATCCACGTTTTTCAATTGGAAAAATGATAAACATAACCGTCATCATCAGCGGCATCATGATGCCGGCGCCCATCGCTTGGACAATGCGCCCGATAATTAATAGGAGAAAGTTGTCCCCAAGCAGACAGATCAGCGTACCAAGAGTAAATGATCCCATTGCGAACAAAAACAATTTTCGCGTGGTAAACCTTCCCTCAAGAAAGGCTGTAATGGGAATCATAATCCCGTTGACAAGCAAAAATACTGTCTGAAGCCACTGTACACTAACCGATGTAAGATTCAGGTCATGCATGATACTCGGCAGCGCTGTGACTAGCAGCGTCTGGTTCAATATTGTGACAAACCCGCCTGAAAGCAAAATGAGCACAATTGGGATCACGTTGAGATTTTCATGCGTTTGAATCTTTTTTTCTTCTAATGTTTCCATTCCACCACTTCTTTCTCAAACCTTCATGAATAACCTTGCTGATGCTTGGCGTTCGATCATCAGCATCGGGCAACTCTACTATAATATCATGAATCAAACCGACAAGGTAGAAATATGATACAATCCCAACATTCCACGTCGCGCATCTTCGCGCTTGATGCTTGGCCAAGACATGGGTCTATGGGTTTGAAGACGGGGCAAAATCATAAGCTTTCTTCCTTAATGGAAAAAAGGCCCGGCACGATCGCCGAACCCCTATTCCAATTTACTCAATTAATATGCAGCAAGCCGCTGTTGACCGTAGCATCAAACGTGTACGTGCCCGAGCCATGCACGCCTTCGATCGTGTTCTCCCCTTTGCCCTTCTCCTTCAGCGCAAGCGTGCATTGAATCAAGCCGCTGTTTGCGTTGCCTTTCAGGCGGAAGCTGGCGTCGCGTGGCAAATGGATCCTTGCGCGTCCGGAGCGTACGGTTGTTTTGACCGATCCGGTAAGCTTTGCGACATCCATTGTCAGGTTTCCGGAGTTTACTTGTGCGTTAAATCCACCGCGATAGCCGGTTGCCTTGAGGTTCCCCGACCGCACAACCAGATCGGCCGATGCAGTCTTCCAGTGATTTAAACGGGCATTTCCGGAATGCACGGTAATCGTGCTTTTCTCTGCAGTCACATTTTTAGCCGTCATCGATCCTGAGGCGACATCTGCTGTCAGTGCGGTATAGGTTGTTTCGGGTTCAGCGGTGAAATCCAGTTTTGCGGAACCAATGGCAAAGTCAAGCGCTCGCTCGTAGTCGCGCGGGATGCTGACGGTCAGGCGCGTACGGTTCCACCAGTTAAAAAAAGTGAACGGCCGACGTGTTTTCACCTGAACCGTGTTTCCGGAACGTACCACGTTCACGCTTCCGCTTCCCTTCAACTCCGCGTGCACCTGGTCGTCATCGCTCAATTTGACCTCGGTGTGCATGCTGCCAACTTCAAGCTTGATCTGATCGACCTGCTTCGTGACCGGGGCTGATGCTTGCTGCTTGCTGAACGGCAGCAACGGACTCGGCTTAAAAATAATGAAATAGGCAAGCGCAACAATGACCAGTACAATCGCAAATCGTTTCATCGAAAAACTCCTTTTTCATGTATTCGATCGGCCGATTTGCCTCAAGTCAGCGAAACCGGCCGTTTGTTTTTACCTGCTCCTCTAGTGTAAAAGAACGCCGGAGGTTCCGAAACCCTCCGACGCTCTATTCTGCACTAAGCCTTTCGTTTTAGCCGCTTAAGCTTCCGCTTCGTCCTGCCAGCCCTTGCAGACGTCAACCCACGCCTTGCCGTTTCCAAATTGATACAAATCGTCAATCGTTAGCTCGATTGCTGAGTTGCTGCTGCCGCATGCCGGGAAAACAGTCTCAAATCGTTTCAGAGATTCATCCAGATAAACCGGCCAGTCATGCTTCAAGGCAAACGGGCAAACACCGCCCACCGCGTGACCAACCCGTTCAAGCGTCTCTTCCGGCGAAAGCATATGTGCCTTGAATCCAAACTCATGGCGGAATTTCTTGTTGTCAATCTTGGCATCGCCAGCCATGACGACAACTATGGCCCCTTGCTTGTTTTCGCCTCGAAACGCGAGCGTTTTCGCAATTCGTTCCGGTGCAACATGCAGATGTTCCGCAGCCAGCTGCACCGTCGCGCTGGAAAGTTCGAGCTCAATGACATCCTTTTCACGACCGACCGACCTGAAATAATCCTTCACTGCTTCTACCGACATACGCGCGCCTCCGCTTCAGGTTATATTAACGTTAAGTTTAGCAAAAAGTTACCATCTGTCAAATCGCGCCAGAATCGTCTTTACTTTGCAGGATGAGGCATTTTATAATGAGTAAAAGGATTGCCGCATCCATCATTTTGCGGCTTGGAAACCGTTTAGAAGGGGTTGCATATGGGAGAGGTTTTAACAGGAAAAGCGATTTGCAGCCAATACAGTGATCTGCAAAACGACGCGTTTGGCACGGACGACCACCAATTTGTGCTTACGACAATCGCAAAGGAAGCGCTGTACGACGTCCCTTGCACGTTCAGCAATAATGGTAAAAACTTGATCACGTACAAAGAATGGGCCAATGATCCGGAAAACTACGACGATTATCACACCGATAACGTCAAACAAATGGTTGACCACCTGCACGAAGGCGGCAAGCTTCCGCCGATGATCGTAGGCAAAGATCTCAGTTTGTACGACGGCCAGCATCGGCTCACTGCCTACAGCCTGCTGCCGGAAATTAAAGAAGTCACTGTTTATAAGGAAGTCTAATCGACAACGAGCGCCACGGCGCTCGTTTTTTTCTAAAACATCGATGCACTTCGCGGCATGATCATCGCTTCAACGCGTCGGTCCATGCCGCAAATGGATATTGCCAATCGTTTCCCGAAAGCGGAGTTTCAGCAGCTTTTTCTTGATCCATCTGCTTGATCAAGCGTCGCCACAACGTTTGCCGCTGACGGTCTGTGAAGCGCTTTCTGCAGGCCACGCGGTGCGTTTGAGATTGATCGCGGCAACGATTAAAAACAGGATCATCGCGCCCACCGTCATCCATGGATGGTCAAGACTGAAGGATAAGCTTATGAGGCCGACCCAAAACAAAAAAGCGATCGCCATCTCGATGTATAAGCGATGCCGCTTCTTCCCATGCAGATGCCTCCAGTGAAGCTTCTTTGCATGCTGCCGCTCGCTGGCATCAAGATGCAAGCCGCTCAGCATAGACCAAAAATACAGCGAACTCAAAACTATAACTAGTAAAGACATCGCTACTCCCCCTTGTTTAATCGTTTATCAAACAACGAAAGAGATGGCGCCGCGCATGGGCCATCTCTTTCTGTTAAGCTTTCTTTTTTTATCTGCACGCAGGATGCCATGGGAATTGCGGGCACCACCATGGGCGCGGCGGACGCGGCGGCTGCGTGGGTCTTGGAAATGGAACGCCCGGCGGAGGCGTCGGGCCGACATACGTGAGTCCGGACATATCGGAAAAATGTTCCTGGTGCTGAACCCAGCGTCGCTGCCAGGGTAAGTAAACGTTCATGCTCACCATGCCCGTGTTCTGATTGATCCCCAAGAGCTGAATGAGCATCATCTGATTGTAACTTGCTAGACGCGTGCGGTAAAAATGGCCGCGACGGCCGCGGTTCAACTCTTGTTGAATCGCATTCGGCGGAATGAAAAACGGCTGCGGCTGTTCACGCTCATCAACATAAATATCGTCATAATCGTTTACATAACGGTACGGTTCAAATTCGTACGATGCATCGCCGTACGGATATGCATCCCCATTTTGGTCCTCATACATTTTCGAAACACCTGCCTATCGTATTTGTTACTACTGTATGCCCAGCGCGCAAATCCGGATGGGCGGGCGCCTAGGCCGCAGGCAGAAAAATGGGGTAATGACTTAGAATATGTTCGAACCCGTTAATCGCCAAATTTGATTTTTACGTCTGAATCAGCTTTTTCACTGCTTTTATCGGCAAGAAAACTGGCTGGAGATTCATTTTGATCGCGGGATTCAACGGTTCAGCATGTTCCGGGTTTGGCCTTGTTCCCCGCACCTTCTTCCCAAATTCGGTCCATCCTTTGAATTCGACCGGCTGCCGTCGCCGGCAAGTGGTGCGGTGGCTCACTTGTTTTGCTGCGGTTTTCGCTTTTTAAGTGAAACGCACGTTGATCGGCGCGCGTAAATCAAACAAGGAGGGTTCCGATGAACGATTATGAGTTGAAGGCTTATGATGAAATCATGGTTTGGAAGCGAAAAATGCGCAAGCCGTCGAACCTGCTGAACCGGATGTCCAAAAAAGTTCAAGCAAAGATTAATGGCTACATTCCTGACAAGGTCATGAATGCGATTACGGTTGCGATTAAAAATATGGTTCAGGCCTGCTTGAATGGTTCACAGTGGATCACGAAAAAAGATCAGGCTGCCGGTCTATCTCTTGAGGAAAAAGATCAATTACTCACACAGAAGTTGTCCAACTACCGGAAAACAGCTGTTGTTGAAGGCGCCGGCACCGGTGCCGGTGGCATTCTGCTTGGGCTCGCTGATTTTCCGCTGCTGCTTTCAATCAAAATGAAATTTCTATTTGACGCGGCGTCGGTTTACGGCTTTGACACGAAAGAATATGCGGAACGCGTCTTTATTTTGCAAGTGTTCAAGCTCGCTTTTTCAAGCGATGAAGTACGGGATGAGACGCTCGCAGTAATTGAACATTGGGAAACGCGCAAACAAGAATTTCTGGACTTAGACTGGGAAGAGTTCCAGCAGGAATACCGCGACTATCTTGATTTTGCCAAAATGCTGCAGCTGATGCCGGGTATTGGTGCGGCGGTTGGCGCTGTGGTTAATTATAATCTGCTTGACCGGCTGGGTGAAACGGCGAAAAATTGCTACCGGCTGCGGCTGCTCAGTGCGCCCCCTAAATGGATCGACTAAGTTCCACCCGCGTCCTTAATTAGCAAAACCCCCAGGCAATTGTGCTCGGTTGCCTGGGGGTTGTTTCGTTTTCATAACACTTTACTTAAAAAGGCTTTGGTTCGTTCTTCTTGCGGCTGTTCGAACAGCTTTTTCGGTTCATTTTCTTCGACAATGTAGCCGCCGTCCATAAAAACGACGCGGTCGCCGACTTCGCGGGCGAAACCCATTTCGTGGGTGACGACAACCATTGTCATGCCGTCTTCAGCAAGCTGTTTCATGACGTCGAGCACTTCGCCGACCATTTCCGGATCAAGCGCCGAAGTAGGCTCGTCAAACAGCATCATTTTCGGTTCCATGGCAAGCGCTCGCGCAATGGCGATGCGCTGCTTCTGCCCGCCGGACAATGAATCCGGATAGGCATCTGCCTTCTCTGCCAGTCCCACTTTGCCGAGTAAGTCCATTGCCTTCATCTTCGCTTTATCTTTGTTCACTTTTTTCACTTTGGTTGGTGCCAGCATAATATTGTCGAGCACGGTCATATGCGGGAACAGGTTGAATTGTTGAAACACCATTCCTACGTCTTCGCGAATCTTGTTAATGTTGGCATTCTTGTCTGAAATGTCGGTGCCTTCAATAAAGACATGCCCTGAGGTTATCGTCTCCAGCTGATTAATACAACGAAGCAGCGTTGATTTTCCAGAACCGGATGGGCCGATGACAACGACGACTTCCTGTTTCTCAACGTCAAGGTTGATGTCCTTCAGTACTTCATTTTCACCAAAGGTTTTCTTTAGTTTTTCTACTTTAATCATCATTTTGTCGCCATCCTTCTTTCTAGGCGATTTACGAGATAACTCATGGTCAGCGTCAGGATTAGATAGATAAAGGAGATCGTCAGATATGGTGTCCAAACAATCGCGTACTGCGCGCCCATCGCTTGTGCCCAATAGGTCAATTCCGGCGCTGCAATGGCTGCGATCAGCGAGCTGTCTTTGATCAAACTGATGAATTCATTGCCCATTGGCGGCAGAACGCGGCGGACGGCTTGCGGCAGGATAACGTAACGCATCGCCTGAAAACGGTCCATGCCGAGCGATCGTGCTGCTTCGGTCTGCCCTTCGTCAATCGATTGAATGCCGGCACGGAACACCTCGGCAATGTAGGCAGCCTCGTTCAGCGACAGAGCAATAACGCCGGCAAGGATTCCATTCGATTGATGGAAGATGAGCGGTACCAGACCGAAGTGAATGATCAGAATCTGCACATACAGCGGCGTGCCGCGAAAAAATGTGATGTAACAGACAAACGGAGCACGAAGCAGCTTGTTACGAATCCTTTTCCCAAAGCAGATGAACAAGCCGAGAATCGTTCCAAAAATAATGCCTCCAAGTGAAAATCCGATCGTGAACAGCGTACCGCTTGCTAAAAAGGGCAAATATTCTCTGATGATATCTAAAGGGTTTACGCCCAACTGAATCCTCCCCTAACCTAAAAGGTTGCTTAACAAAATGTTAAGCAACCTGTGAATGTTACTTGTTATTATGATTCATTAATTGTTTGCTTGCAGCTTGTCCAGATCCGGTTCTTTATCAAACCATTTCTTGTAAATCTTTGTGTAGGTGCCGTCGTCAATAATTTTTTTGATTGCTTTATCAAACGTTGCTTTCAGCTTGCTGTCCTTCGGATACATCATGCCGTAGAACTCGCCGTCAAATGTCTTTTCATCGCCAACGGTTTTCAAGTTCTTGCCCGGGTTATTCTTTACATAATAGTCCATCACGCCATTATCGGCAACCACTGCATCTGCACCATGGTTGAGCATTTCCATAATCGCAAGGTTGACGGTTTTGAATTTTTTAATCTTCGGATTGTTTTTTCCAAGTACTTTTTCTACCGCATATTGACCGGTTGTTCCTTGCTGAACGGCAACCGTTTTGCCCTTCAGATCCTGTGCGGATTTTATTTTGCTTGATTTTGGAACCATGATTTCGTTGATCGAACGGTAATATGGATTCGAGAAGTCATACGTTTTCTCGCGATCCTCTGTTATTGAAATGGCTGAGATACTCATGTCTGCTGTTTTTGATTTCAGCTCGGCAAAGACCGGATCCCAGCCGACATTTTCCAGTTTGTATTTGTAGCCGGCTGCTTTGGCAAGTGCCTTGATCACATCAACATCGAACCCAACCATCTTGCCTTTTTCAAGCGTTTCAAACGGCGGATAGGTTGCATCATTGACGATACGCAAGGTTTTCTTCGCATTCGATGTCTTTTCAGAAGAAGAACCGCTGCTGCCTGAAGAACAGGCTGTGAAGACGAGAATAAATGCGAGTAAAAGTGAGACTATGGATAATTTCTTTATCATTTTTCGAGTTCCCCCTGATGTTAGATCTCTTTACAATTTTTAATAAATTTATTATACGCTTTTCGCAAAATAAATAGCAAGTAAATGTTGAATTTTGAAAAAATTGAAGCGTTCCTGGTGTTTGCTGACAGATTGAGGAAATGTGACTCGCTTCCCCCCCCCTTGTATGCGGTGATCGCAGTGCCAGAAGTCAAATCGTATACCGTCTTTACCTGTGAAAAACCCGGCTAAGCCTAGTCCTTACTTTCACAGGATGTGATGACTTTCGCGTTGCATACAGGACGTATGCGCACTTAGCGAAAGTTCCTTTACAATCAGGAAAGTTCCTTTAAGAAAGTTCCTTTAAATTAGCGAAAGTTCCTTTTGCTGCGCCTTTGATTCATCACTTTGTGCACGGGCACTACAGCTGCTCGCTTGCCGCGGGCGCACCGCGAACCTACTCGGACACGCATTTTTCCTGCGGGGTCTCGTTGGCACGCATCACCAATGCGCGATCCCGCAGGCGCCAGAGCACCTCCGCTTTGATTATCGGTCAAGACACGGGTCTATTGGTTTGAAGTCGGGGCCAAATCTTATGTATTTCTTTACCTAGAAAAAAAAGACCCGAAGAGGGGGCTCTTCGGATCTTGAGCGATCGAAATGAATCAGCCGATCACTTTGACACGTTCATCGATTGGTGCAAAGTCTTTTTCCGCTGCTGGTGCGGCGATGTTGCCGAATGGCATTTGTGCGCGCAGTTTCCAGCTTGCCGGGATGTCGAATTCCTTTTGTACGGCTTCATCAATCAGTGGGTTGTAATGCTGCAGGGAAGCGCCCACACCGAGCTCGGAAAGTGCGGTCCAAACAGAGAACTGCGCGATTCCTGTGCTGTGTTCCGACCAGATCGGGAAATTGTCTGCGTACAGCGCGAATTTTTCCTGTAGGCCTTTGACCACATCCTGATCTTCGTAGAACAGCACCGTGCCGACACCGGCATTGAAGGAGGCTAGTTTTTGCGCGGTTGATTCGAAGGACTGTCCTTCAGGAATAACCTTGCGCAGTGCGGCTTCAGCAAAACCGCCTTCGCCCCAGATCTTTGCGCTTTCATCGCCGAACAGGACAACGGCATGTGCCGATTGAGAGTTAAATGCGGATGGTGCGTATTTTACCGCTTCTTGGATCGCCTTAACGATTTCTTCCTTGCTTGCTTTTACATTTTTATCAAGTGCATAAATACTTCTGCGGTTCTTAATTGCATCAATAAAGGTTTCAGACATTAAAAAACACTCCTTAACTAATTAATTTTTCTTTACTTACATTAGTATAGCTTATGATTAAAAAAAAGCCAGTAATATGCACTCACTTTTTTTCAGGTACTTCATCGGCATACCATTTATTCGCCCAGCGGTGTACTTCGTCTAAGATTGGTTTGATGCCTTTGCCCATTTCCGTTAGCCGGTAGCTCACCTGGACTGGGTATCCGGTATCCACGAGCCGTTCGACAATGCCCATCTCCTCCAGCTCCCTGAGCCTTGCCGACAGCATGCGGTCACTGAGTTCCGGGATTGCCGAGGAGATCGTACTGAAATGAGTTTCCCCAATGAGCAGTACTTCTATAATCAAACCGTTCCACTTTTTCCCTAAAATTTTAAATGCCTTTTCTAATTTGGGACACACTGAGATTTCTCGTTCCATGGTCATCCCTCCTCATCTATTGTCCTATACATACAATAGATCACCTACTAACTTTTATTTATTATAAATGATTTTCGTTATTCTAGCCATGCTGAGGCGCTTTTCCACTCCGATAAACGGCCATGATCGCCGCAATCTGCGTGATTTCCATAAAATTTTTCACAATTTTGCCGCAATCAGTGTGCCAATCGCGATCGATACATACAGAACCATCATCGATACAATCAGCAGCCCGGTTTCAATGGATTCGACGCCCATGGCATAAAGGACAAGCAGAGCCGCGCCGCTGCCAAACAAGACGACGTACAGAACACCAAGAAAATAGCGTTTCAAAATTAATGCCGTGCGTTCATCCGCTTCCGGAATATTCCCCATCTTTTTCTTATGTCGGGCGGCTAAGAAAAATCTTGGCAGAAGCCCGAGCAGCGGTGCACAAATGATTGCTGCTGCAAGGCTAAAATCAATGGTCACATCGGCAATGGTCAGCCCGATAAATCCTCCAATTATTGTGCAAAGCAAGACTATCGCAATCATGAGCTGCTCCCACTGTTTCTTTTTCATTCCTTGTCTCCTTCCAGATAAAACAATTCTTCGATGGGTACGTTAAAATACTTGATTAATTTCAGAGCAAGTTCCAAACTCGGATTGTATTTGTTTTTCTCAATTGCGTTTACCGTTTGGCGCGTGATTTTCAAATCCTGAGCCATTCTTATCTGTGTGATCCCATTCTTCAGGCGAAGTTCACGAATATGATTGACAACACGCATAGGAATTTCCTTTCAGTGAGTAAAGATATCTTTACACCCAATATATCAGTTTCCTCGCCTCATGTAAATATACCTTTACATGACACGTCCATGAACTCCTTTCCGCCATCATGCCCATCCGGACGACTGCTGCACCGCTGAGAGAGATCCAGAATATAGAAACAGGGCCTTTTCTACAGGAATTCACAAGCACCTGCCTCGATTAGGAATCTTTTTTTGGGGCGGTTGATCCGAATCGACTGATCTTTGGTACACTTAAACTATTCTGATCGAAACGGGGCTTTATCTATGGAAAAAACTGCGGTACTGCTCGTCAATTTGGGGACTCCGGAGGCTGCCGATACTCAATCGGTACGTCGCTATCTGGCACAATTCCTCAGTGACCCGCGTGTCATTGATCTACCGCACTGGAAGTGGCTGCCGATTCTGCACGGGATTATTCTGCGTGTGCGGCCGAGACGATCGGCCAAGCTTTACAAATTGATATGGACGGAAGAGGGTTCGCCGCTGATCCTTCATGGAGGCCACTGAAAAAGTCCAACCTATTCATTGGGCCGTTGAATGTTTGATTCATCAAACATTCAACGGCCCTTTTCCTTTATAATGGAGCTATCAACGTATATAGGTGGTAACTCAATGCTCTCAAATCAAGAAACACTCAACCTTAGCCCTTATGCAGCACTCTACGATCTTGTTGTCCCAAAAGATAATATGCTTCGTCAAATCAATGAACTCGTGGACTTTTCATTCATTTATGATGAATTGAAAACAAAATATTGTCTTGATAATGGGCGTAAAGCGATCTCTCCAATTCGAATGTTCAAATATTTATTATTAAAGACGATTCATGATTTATCAGATAACGATTTAGTCGAGCGTTCTAAATATGACCTGTCGTTTAAATATTTCCTCAACATGGCCCCTGAGGAGGACGTCATTGATTCAAGTTCGTTAACGCATTTTCGTAGGCAACGTCTTCAGGACGTTAAATTGTTAGATCTGCTTATTGGGAAAACCGTTGAGATTGCGCTTGAAAAAGGAATTATTAAAAGTAAAACGCTTATTGTTGATGCCACCCATACAAAAGCGCGTTATAACCAAAAATCACCGATCGAATTTCTACGAGAGAAATCTAAAAATGTTCGCAAAGCCGTCTATCAATTGGATGCATCCATGAAACCAAAATTTCCAGAAAAGAATACATCTAATGAAATCAACGAGGAATTAGATTACTGTCATCAACTCATTTCCACCCTTGAAACCGAACCGCAAATCACCGCGCTGCCTGCGGTTAAAGAAAAGTTAAATGTCCTCAAAGAGAGTGTCGAAGATTTTAAGGAACATATGAACCCTTCGAATGATCCCGATGCTCGGATCGGACATAAAACAAAAGATTCTTCTTTTTTTGGTTATAAAACACATCTGGCGATGAGCGATGAACGTATTATTACAGCGGCCGTCATTACGACAGGCGAAAAGAGCGATGGAAACTATCTGGAGCCTTTAATCGAAAAAAGTAAGGAGTCAGGGATGACCATTGATACGGTCATTGGCGATACGGCTTACTCAGAAAAAGATAATATTACCTATACAAAAACAAATCATATAGCTTTGGTTTCAAAATTACACCCTGTGGTATCACAAGGCACGCGCAAAAAAGCATTTGAGTTTAATAAAGATGCGGGTATGTTTGTCTGCCCGGCAGGGCATATGGCTTTTAAAAAGAAATACGATGGAAGACAAGGAACGAAAAAGGTCAATCCGCGTGTAAGATATATGTTCGATGTAACGAAATGCCAAGTATGTTCCATGCGTGAGGGGTGTTATCAGGAAGGATCAAAAACGAAGTCTTATTACGTTACGATTAAATCCACAGAACATAAAGAACAGAAAGCATTTCAAAATACGGAACAATTTAAATCACTGGCAAAAACGCGTTATAAAATAGAAGCGAAGAACAGTGAGTTAAAAAACAGACACGGGTATGATACAGCATCATCTGCGGGTCTGTTTGGAATGGAGATTCAAGGAGCGACCACGATCTTCGCAGTCAATCTCAAGCGGATTCTGAAGATCCTCAACGAAAAAAGATAAAAAAAAAGGGAAAAAGGACCACTTTTCGTCAAAACGCAGACGAAAAGTGGTCCTTTTTTGCGCCAACCAGAATTCTCAGATCAAAAAATCGACAGTTTTTCAGCGGCTTCCCTTCATGCCCGCAGGCAACAAGCGGCGCTGCAAGAACGGCTATCGGAAACCGGGATCGATGTCGTACTGGCGATGAGCTATGGGCGCCCTGGTTTAGGCGACATTTTGGATCAGCTGCATCGGCAAAAGGTCCGTCGCCTACTTGTGCTGCCGCTCTATCCGCAGTATTCGTCGACAACGGTTGGTTCTGTTTGGGATGGTGTGCAGCGGTCACTTACCGGATGGCGCGATGTACCGGAGCTGCTATTTATTCGCGACTACCCGGTACATCCCGATTACATCGCCGCCTTGGTAGCGCGTGTTCGGCACTATGTTGCCAACCACGGCAAGCCTGACCGTCTGCTCCTCTCCTATCATGGCATTCCGGTGCGCTATGCCGAAGCTGGCGACGACTACCCGGAGCGCTGCCGTTTGACAACGGAACAGTTGAAGCGCCGGCTGCCGGATTTGGCGATCACGCAAGCGTTTCAGTCCAAGTTTGGTCGTGAGGAATGGCTGACGCCGGCAACGATTGATACCGTGCGTCAGCTGGGGCGACAAGGCGTGCGCCACGTTGCCGTCATTGCTCCGGGTTTTAGTGCGGACTGTTTGGAAACCTTGCAAGAACTCAAGCAGGAAAACGCCCGCGCTTTCTATGAAGCCGGCGGACAGCAGTTCGACTATATTCCGGCCGTCAATGACCATCCGTTTTTTATCGATTGTCTGGAAGATCTGGTGAGGCAAAGGCTGCGAATGCCTGTCAAAATAAAGAGCAACTGTTAGTTAGCTTCGCTAAACTTTCGGAGAAGGCGAGACCTTAGTCGCGCTTACACAAAATTGCACTAAACCTTTTATCCTTATTTATGTTAAAAAAGATCAAGAAGTCGACGGTCATCCGCCCAAGGGTGATCCAACCGCAATGCCGAATTGGCGATAAAGAGTATAATTGAAACCTTGAGATAGGTATAAAAATGGCCGGAACCTTTGCGCGGCACCGGCATTTTTGACTTTATTTGACTTTGGAGTTGAGTCACCGCTGCCGGTGGATGTGTTTTGAGGAATTCTTTGACGCGGTTGATCTTTACCTATTGCTGCAGCAGCTTACGATGATCTTGCTTTCTTTTTCAGCGCGCGAATGGAGACATCATGTTCGCCGAGCATTTCAAAAATTGCTGCTTGATTTTCGATCATTTTGTCTATGGATTGCTGATTGTGATCGACTTTCTCATCGATATTTTTCACGTCGCCATGCAGCTTATCGACATCACTGCTCAGCGCCGTCAGTTTCGCATCCGACACCTCTTGTCGATCATAAACCGCTTTAAGAATACGGCTGGTTTCATCGAGCTGTGTCTGCATCAGATCCTGCTTTTCTTCCATATGATCCATGCGCATCTCCATGTTACCCATGCGGTCGTCCATACTTGTCAGTTTATCGAGAATTAACTCGAGTACTTTTTCACTCATGTATTCACCTCCTTTCATCTCGTTTGATCAGTCATGATGCCTGTTCATTTTTGTAAGTCTAGTATAACAAAGGATTTCTCGATTCTTTTAAAATGTGTGAAAAAAATTTGTCAATTTGCCTCAGACCCACTGCTTCAACTTGACCACATGCGTCCAATGTGATTGGTACTGATTTATCGAGTACTTTGATTCTTTATCTCTTGAATTTACACTTTAAGTGCAACACTTAGAAAATTAAAAGGACCCATCGCTGAGTCTTCCTGTACAATAGAATTGCGACAAACTATTGAAGACAGGGGACGTAAACGATGAGCCACTATCACCATCTTAATCCATATGAACGAGAAATCATACTTAAAAATGCTGTTTTGGGTCGCCCCATTCGTTCGATTGCCACCCAATTAGGAAGACCTCCATCCACAATCAGTCGTGAATTGAAACGAAATCAACAGGGTGATGGTACATACTCGTCCGTACAGGCCGAGGAAAAGTACCATGCACGACGCGAAGAATGTTGCCGCCAACCTCTACTGGCTAATCCGGAACTTCACGACTTGATTCAGCGGCTTATTCTTGATCACCAGTGGTCTCCCGAACAGATCGATCAGCGGCTTAAACAGGATCATTCTCCTTGGAAGATCAGTTATACGACCATCTATCGTGGGATTGAAGCGCATCTTTTGGATGAGCCTAATCATCAACCTGGGCAACGTGGGATTGCTCGTCGCCTGCGACACCGAGGAAAATCACGCCACGGCAAAGGTTATGAAGAACGTCGTGGCAAAATCAACTACAGTCATTCCATTGATGAACGACCGCCTGAGGCTAATGAACGTCGCGTCATTGGCCACTGGGAAGCAGATACGGTCGTTGGAAAAATCGGATCCGAATGTCTGGTAACCCTTGTTGATCGAAAGACACGCTTACTCATTGCCGCAAAGGCCGCGAAGAAAACCGCTAAATGCGTGAAAGAGAAATTAATTGAACTGTTCTCCCCATTGCCTCGACATCAGCGGCTGACCGTAACTCCCGATCGTGGCAAAGAATTTGCTTGGTATGACCAAGTCGCTAAGGCATGCGGCATGACTTTTTATTTTCCCAATCCACACGCGCCTTGGCAGCGAGGAAGTAACGAAAACACTAATGGACTACTAAGAGAATATTTCCCTAAAGGACATGACTTTCGCCAGGACAGCGATGCGTCCATCGCACATGCTGTGAACGAATTAAATCACCGACCTCGCAAATGTTTGGGCTGGAAGACTCCTTTTGAGTTCTTTTATAATCAGGCGTTGCACTTAGTTTGACAATTCAAGCTATAAAAAACGCGGGAGGAAAAGAATCCTCTCGCGTTTTTCGTTGTTTCTGTCTCATTCATTAGAAATCAAAATTATCCGGGTCAGCGCCGGTGCGGTGGTCTTGGTTCAGGGCGTTGATTGCTGCCATGTCTGCCTCGGTCAGTTCGAAGTCGAAGATCGCAAAGTTTTCTTTGATGCGGTCTTCGTTGACGGACTTCGGAATGGCGATGACCCCGCCTTGGATATGCCATCTGAGGATGACTTGTGCGGCGGATTTTCCGTATTTCTCTGCGATCGCACCGATCGTTTTATCTTGAAGCAGCTCGCCGACCATCAACGGTGCCCAAGCTTCAAGACGGATGCCGTGCGCCTCGCTGAAGTCTTTGAGCGGTTGCTGAGTCAGGCGTGGATGGCGTTCAACTTGATTGACAACCGGCACGACCTCAGCGCCGTCTAGCAGATCTTCGAGATGATGGATCTGGAAGTTGCTGACGCCGATCGCACGGACTTTTCCTTCCTTATAGAGATGTTCCATAGCGCGCCATGTTTCCTTGTACCTTCCTTCAACCGGCCAGTGAATCAGATAAAGATCCAGGTAGTCAAGACCGAGCCGGTCGAGGCTGTCCTGGTATGCCTTTAGGGTTGATGCGTAGCCTTGATCCGCGTTCCATACTTTTGAGGTGATGAACAGGTCTTCGCGTTTTAAGCCGGTTTCTTTGCATGCGGCTTTAATCCCTTCGCCAACGCCTTGTTCATTTTGATAAATCGCAGCCGTGTCGATCAATCGATAGCCTGCGCGTATTGCGGCTTGTACCGATTGAGCCGCAACCGCTTGGTCTTCCACCCGGAATACGCCGAGTCCTTCAAGCGGCATCTCGACATCATTATTTAATGTAACCGTGGTCTGTGTCATCGATCATCCTCCTCTGATACATGCTTTACTCAGTGTAACGGATGTCGCCTTTGACGAACAGTACGCACCTTATTGTGCGGTAGTTACCAAAAAGTTCCCTTGCTTATGTTTTCATGATTCGCGCTCGATTAGTGCTCATTCCCTCGGCCGATCCATTTTTTTGGCAAACGCAACAGACGTGCGGATCATTTCCTGCAGGACATCGCAGTTGATGTCGGCGAGCTTGTTCACATAGATGCAGGCTTTGCCACGTGTATGTTTTCCAAAATCAGCAGCGAATTTTTCGTATGCTTCATCGGTCATCATAAGGTACAAGCTGATCTTCGCTTTGCGCGGCGAAAATCCGGTCAGTGGTGCGTCTCCTTCGTGTCCGGAAGCATATTTGTAGTGATACGATCCAAAGCCGATGATGCTTGGTCCCCACATTTTCGCTTGAACACCGACGGTTTCTGTAAACAACTCAAGCAGCTTGTAGGCATCCGCCTTTTTACGCGGATGTTCCACGTGTTCAATAAATGCAATGACGCTGTTTTCATTTTCTTTCATTTTTGCCTCATCAGCCAATTCGGCTCACCTCAACTCGTTTGTCGTATGAAAATGTGTCTTTCTGTACATTTTAAACAAAGATGCTCGCCTGCAAAAGCTTCAGTTTGTCACAGGCATTTTTTTCTAGTTCGTATTGTATAATAAAACTATTGTCTTTTTGCGCTCAGCATAATGAGCTTGGGGACGAAACAGGTTAAAACGGGAGGTTATTTAATGGAAGCACTCACTCAAAACAAGGTTGTCCATGGTTTTCGTCTGCTCCACAAGGACAGCATTCAGGACATTCACTCTGATGCGTATGTGTTCGAGCACGAGAAAAGCGGCGCACGGTTATTGTTTTTGAAAAATGACGATGACAATAAGGTTTTCTCGATCAGTTTCCGTACGCCTCCGGAAAATAACACCGGCGTTTTTCACATTCTTGAGCACTCGGTTCTGTGCGGATCGGATAAATATCCGGTAAAAGAACCGTTCGTTGAGCTGCTCAAAGGTTCGCTCAATACCTTTTTGAATGCATTCACGTTCAGCGATAAAACGATGTATCCGGTCGCTAGTAAAAATGACAAAGATTTTAAAAATCTGATGGACGTCTATCTCGATGCCGTTTTTCATCCGAACATTTATAAATACAAGGAAATCCTGCAGCAGGAAGGCTGGCATTACGAGCTGGAAAATGCCGACGATCCGCTCCATTACAAAGGCGTTGTCTACAACGAAATGAAGGGCGCCTTCTCTTCGCCGGAGGGGTTGCTGATGCGCGCCAACCAGAGTTCACTGTTCCCGGATACAGCCTATGGATTCGAGTCGGGCGGTGATCCGCTCTACATTCCCGAGCTGACCTACGCGTACTTTGTCGACTGCCATAAAAAGTATTACAGCCCGGCCAACAGCTACATCTTTTTATACGGTAATCTTGATCTTGAAGAAAAGCTTGCCTTTCTCGATAAGGAATACCTCAGTACGTATGAGCGAATTGACGTGGATTCATCGATTGCTGTTCAGCAACCGATCGGCAAAATCAATGAAACGATCAAGGAGTATCCGGTTCTGCCTGACTCCGACTTGAAGGACAAAACCTACCTGAGCATGAACTTCGCGGTTTCTGAATCGACGAACCCGGAAACCTATCTGGCCTTCGACATTCTCGACTATATTCTGCTTGATAGTCCGGCAGCGCCGCTCAAAAAAGCGATTCTCGATGCCGGCATCGGTCAGGATGTGTTCGGTGCCTACGACAACAGCATCCGCCAGCCGTTTTTCTCCATTAATGTAAAAAATGCGAATGAAGATCAAAAAGAAGCCTTTAAAAAAGTCGTCTTCGACACGCTGCACCAATACGTAAAAGATGGTCTCGATAAAAAACAGATCGAAGCGGCGATCAACGTCAAAGAGTTCCAGCTACGCGAGGCCGATTATGGCTCGATGCCGAAAGGGCTCATCTACAGCATCATGGCTATGGACAGCTGGCTCTACGATGAAGACCCATTCATGCACCTAAAATTCGAAGACACCTTGACAAAAATCAAGCAGGCATTAACAAGCAACTATTTCGAAACGTTGATCGATCAGTACTTGCTGCGCAGCAATCACCAGACCTTTGTCACCATCGCCCCATCGAAAACGATCGCGGACAAAGAAGCGAAGCTGGTGGAGAAGAAGCTTGCCGATGTCAAAGAAAATCTGAGCGCGGACGGCGTCAAACAGATTATTGAAGAAACGGCTAAACTAAAGGAACGCCAGTCTAGCGCCGACAAGCCGGAAGACTTGCGCAAAATTCCGATGCTGTCGCTTTCGGATATTGACCGCAAAGCAGAAGAACTGCCGATTGAGGAAGTGGCGATTGATGGCGTCAAAACGCTCAAACACGAACTGGAGACCAATAAAATTGCCTACGTGAACCTGTACTTTGATGCATCGAACGTACCTGCCGATCAGATCTCAACCTTGACGCTGCTTCAGGAAATTCTGGGCAAGGTCGATACGGAAAACTACAAATACGCAGACCTAGTCAGCGAGATCAACATTCAGAGCGGTGGCATCGACTTCGACAACCAAACGTTTGGCGACAAGGCCGATGATGATGCCTATGCGCCGAAATTCTCGGTGAAGACCAAAGTACTGACGGAAAAACTGGCACAAGCATTTGGTTTGATTCACGAGATCATCTACCATACCAAGTTTGACAATGGTGCGCGTATTCGTGAAATTGTCAAAGAAATCAAGTCGCGAATTGAAATGTCGTTCAACCAAAATGGTCAGTCGGTGGTTGTTCGCCGGCTCGGCTCCTATTTCTCGCAGGCAGCCGCTTATGGCGAGAGGCTGCGCGGACTTGATTTTTACCGTTTCATTACCGATCTGGACAAGAACTGGGACGCCCGCTTCAGTGAGTTCTCGCAAAGCTTGGCATCACTCGCCCAGCTGCTGTTCAATAAAGCGGGGCTGGTTATAAGCGTCACCGGCGACAGCTCCATTTTCAGTGCCGTTGAAAAAGCGTTCCCAGTGCTCGACTTGCAGGAACAAGCGGCGGCTCCGGAACGCAGCGCGCAGAAGCTACCGGAACCCGAAGCCAAAAACGAAGGCTTGATGACCTCAAGCAAAGTCCAATATGCTGCCAAAGGTGCAAACTTCAAAGCGCTCGGCTATGACTACAGCGGCAAACTGCAAGTGCTGAAAAAAATCTTGTCACTGGACTATCTGTGGAATCAGGTGCGCGTCATGGGTGGTGCCTACGGCTGCGGGCTTGCGCTTGAGTCGGCCGGTAACATGGTATTCTGGTCCTACCGCGATCCGAACTTGCAGGAAACACTAGCCGTTTACGATCAAGCAGCAGCCTTTGCTGAGTCCTTCGATGCCGATGATTTCGAAATGACCAAATACATCATCGGTACACTTTCGGATTTGGAGACACCGCAGACGCCGCGAGCCAAAGGCAGCCTTGCAGACGCGCAGTACTTCAAAAAGATTACACAAGCCGATATTCAAGAAACACGCGACAATGTGCTTGATACGAACCAAAGCGACATCCAAGCCTTTGGCAAACTGCTTAAAGCAGTCACCGATCAAGGACTCGTCTGCGTGCTCGGCAGTGAAACAAAAATCAAAGAAAACCAAGCCTTGTTCAAAGAATGCGTCAATGTCTTTGACTGAATAAAAAAGAGGTGAAAAGAGCAGTCCCATTTCAACGGGCTGCTCTTTTTTCGCGTCGATTCGCATTTTGCTTTAACTTCTCGGGTTTTCGCTTTAACTTTTGGCTTTTCGCTTTAACTCGCGGCGGTCCTTGCTGCGTTTTTTCATTGGATCGGTTTGAATTGTTCGATCTTGAAATGGCTGAAGACGGCGGTTCCTCCTTCTGCGTACAGGCTGATGCCTTGATCAGTGAGCGGTGGAAATGCTTCGTTGGTCAGGACGGTGCGCCCGTCGCCGGTGAAGACTTCAATGCTCGTTTTGTCGACGAGTATTTTTAGATGGATTTTCTTTGCTTTCGGCGAAATGGGCGCGCGGCTTTCAACGCTCTGTTTTTTGTCATCCGGATGGTTTGTGAAGCGGCGATTGACGTAGAGGGCATGGTCTTCTGTGAGAATGCCGACGTCGATATGCCGTTTCTTATTGCTTGATTCGCGCAGTCGTAAGCCAATGTTGCGTGCATCCGTCCAAGAGATATCGGTCTCAATCTGATAGGCGGTACCGCTTGCGCCCAGCGATTTGTTTCCGTTCACGCGGATGGTTCTCGGTTGCTGCGTCGCTGTTGTCCGTTCATTGAGCGCGCCAATCGGTTTCGAGATGAGGCTGTGCTGTTGCCCATGTTTCGCTAAGTGAATCGTGCGTACAATGGAGTTAACGCCATTGAAATCCTCGTCCATGGTTGGCGTGGCGTTCGGATAATCCCAGTTGTTCATCCAGGCAATTGCATAGCGAGAATCTAGACGGTGCGTCGGATTCTCGTTTTCGAAGGTAACAGCGGCATACCAATCGAAGCCATAATCGAGCCATTGCGGCGCTGCCTGATCGGACGTAAATTGTTCACCATCAAAATTGCCGACCCAGTAAGCATAGGTGTTCGGTTGGCCCGACGCTCGTCCATTGGCGCTCGCACCGAGTACCCATTTAACTGTACCATCGGCGGCGCGCAGCTGAAACAGATCCGGGCATTCAATCAGACCGATGTTCTCTGACGTAAACCCGCTCGTATAGCGCCAATCCTTCAAATTTTCCGATTCATAGAAACCGATTTTCGCTCCTTCGGCAAGCAGCAACACCCATTTTTTGTGGGCGGTATCCCAAATGACCTTTGGATCACGGAAGTCCTTGACCCCAGGATTGGGCAGAACCGGCTGTTCGTGATCCTGTTTAAAGGTCTTGCCGCCATCGGTGCTGTACCAGAGAAATTGTTCCTGGCTGCGGCCATCGGGCGGTTGCGTCACGATCGCGACAAGTGCATTTTTCCCAAATCCTGCCGTATTCTGCGAATCACGCACAACCGAGCCAGTCCAAATGTCGCCATTTTTGTTCGTGTATTTCGGTATTGCAACGCCCTTGTCCGTCCAGTGAACCAGATCTTTTGACGTTGCTTGGCGCCACTCTGTTCCGTTCCCTTTCGGGTAATCACGGTTGTACAAATAATAATAATGAAAAGTTCCATCAAAATAGAGCGGCCGCTGTGGATCATTCATCCATTTGTCCGGTACGGAAAAGTGATACACGGGACGATAGGAATGCTCCTCTGTCTCAACGGTCGGCTTCTTTTCCGGTTGCAGCGGCGCGAGGACTTGTAGGATGACCAGCACGAGCAGCAAACCGATCATGACCAGCGCGCCTGCAATGATGAGCCGTCGGGTTCTTAAATTTTTCATATATAATGCTCCTTATGGCTTTCTATTCTCGTCTATTTTTCCCGAAAACAAAAAAAATGTCACCGATAGGCGACATTTTTCAAAATCTATTCCGTTTAATCAGTCAATCGTGAGCTGTCCTTGATCAAGCGTACTGTCAGGAACGACCGAGCTGCGTGATCCTTGCAACTTCACGAGGAAGCTTGGTGCAAACGTTGAGTGTTGATCGTCAAATGTACCGCGGTTGGTCATATAGCTCGTAATCACTACGTTGTTGCCGCGCTTTTGCGGTACGGCAAAGTGCGAGTAATTCCAAGTGATGTCATCGGTATCCAAGTCCATGTGGAGCACTAGACCGCTGCCATTCATTGGACGATAGGTTCCGGTCAGCGAGTTGGACACGTAACCGAGCATGTAGATATCTTTGTCTCCGATTCCGTCAATCGTCATTTTCGCGCCGCGTGAATCGGTAAACAGATACCATTTGCCATTCTTTTTAAAGAGGTTCGCCCTCTCGATTTCATCGGTGACCGTATTCGATGTAATCAATGGTTTCATGACTTTTTTCAGCGTGTAATCGTTATTCAGCTCAATGATGCCCAAGGCCCCATTGGCCAGCGATGCCAGATTCTTTTTCGGGCTTTCGAGCAGTGCTTTTCGCTCTTTTTGGAAATATCGGAGCCCGCCGCCGTAGTAGGCCCGGTTGTCCAGCTGGTTGTCTCCCTGATAGCCGACCTTCGTCCCGGTATTTGCTTCAAAGACAAGGTATTTGTGCCCTTTATCTTCTACGTAATGTGGATCACGCAGCGTATGGTTATCCGCGCCCTTGTCACCGGCCACGAATTGATCAACGGTTTGATAATATTTGCCGTCGCCATCAAAAATTGATTTCAAATCTTCGATGCCGTCAACCTTTAAGGTCGTTGCATCAGGCTGTGACAGATTGATCTGCGCAGTCGTTAAGGTTTGTTTTCCGTAGAGTTTCTTGCCTTCGTCCCATGGATGACGGTTTGTGTAAAACAAACGCACTTTGCCGTCCGAGGTCAGCGTTGCCGATCCCGACCATTCCTCTGCCTGATTCTTCAAGATTTCATCATTCGTTTTCAAGTGATCATCCGCTTGGAAAACGCGACCTGCGTTCTTCCAGCTGTCAATCGATGTGTCGCCTTTCTTTTGGTAAAAAAGGTAAATGAATGTGTCGCTGCCGACTTTCGGATCACCAGCGAGTGCAAAGACAATGTTATAGCCTTTATAGTTGGCTACCGTGCCGTCCGCGTTCTGCAGCGGCCAGCTGTCCCAAACATCCAAATCGATTTCGTTTCCATCTTTATCCTTGCCAACTGCCGATGGTAAATTTTCAATCGTTGATTCATCAAATTGCGGAACTTCGAAGCGTTCGTTCCCCTGCTGATCGGGAATTTTACTCATATCATAGCGTGTAATATGGGAAACGCCATAAGTCTGGTTCTTCCCAAAAGCATCAATTGGTTTCGCGGATACATTGCCTGCACCTACAATCAAAAAGGTTGCGGTAAGCAGTCCTGCAATAAGCTTCTTTGGCTGTTTTCTCACGGTATTCTTCTCTCCTCCGACAATTTTGGATTCATCGTTTCATAAACGTTGCCCTATTCACTTTTTCTCTGTTGTGCGCACAGGATAAGACCAATTGTCAACCGGTTGTCAATCAATCGATGACTGGGCACCTCTAGAATACGGTGAAGCCAGCTGTCTGTCAATTCACCAAGATATGTCGGTAAGCGTTTCCCAAACTAGACCTTATTAAGCCTTTAGTCCCTCTTTAGATGACTGATGTAACAAACTATGCAATCTTTTGTTTTTGCCCCGTTCAAGTCGATATGCAAATTAATCTGTCCTAGTCCATAACGGACTTGGATTTTCAAGCGCGCAACGCAACGAATGGACAGTACTTTTGAACCATTCGTAAAATTTCAATGATCGTTACACAAACGCAACAAAAACGGGTCTATAGCCCCCAATTCATTCCAGAAAAATTTACATTACATTTTATTATCAACCGCATTTTGTCAACCGATTGACAATTGAATCATCCTTAATCGATAGGACCGTTCACTAGCATTCATCTCCATCTATGTGTAATGGGCTTTCGTCTTTTCGGTGCTGAATCCCGCAAACGCCGGAGCATCTGCGCGTTGATGCACGGTTTTTTTGCATGTCCAAAAATCACATCCTGTCTTTACCTGCAAAAAAAGTTCCTCGCACAACGTTCTGTACGAGGGATTTTTCATTATGATTACATGGCCCTGAGCCGTTCAATCCGGCTTTCGATCGGTGGATGCGTTGCGAACCAGTTCGTTTTTTTCTTGTTTTTGCCGAATGGATTGGAGATGTACATTGAGGCCGTCGCGTCCTTGACCCGTTTCATTTCTTTGTCGTCGCTGCTGATTTTGGTAAGCGCGTTGATGAGTCCTTGCGGATCGCGGGTTAGTTCAACTGCTGAGGCATCTGCCAAATATTCGCGATTTCGCGAGACGGCGAGCTGGACAAATTGTGCGACGAGCGGCGCGAGAATGATCAGGACCAGCGCGATGATCATGAAAATTGGATTTGATTTTTCACCGTTGCGCTTGTTGCTGCGCCCGCCGCCCCAGAAAAACATGCGCTGCCCGATGTCGGCAACAACAACAATTACACCGACAAGTGCAATGCAAAGAGTCATCAAACGGATGTCATAATTGCGAATATGAGAAAATTCGTGTGCAGCGACTGCGGCGATTTCCTCTCGGTTCAGTCGTTCGAGCAAGCCGCTGGTGAACGCAATCACGCTTGACTCCGGTTTCATTCCGGTCGCAAACGCATTGGGCGACGGATCGTTGACAATATAGATTTTCGGCATCGGCACATTCGCGGCCAGCGCCAGTTCCTCGACAACATTGAACAGCATCGGGTTGTCCTTTTTCTCAATCGGATGCGCACCGGCCATGCTGAGCACTTGCGCACGCGCACTGGCAAAGGTGATCGGCACGTAAAAAGCAAGCACAACCGCTGCAATGATTGGCCCGGAGAACAGATCTCCGTTCAGAAAATAGCCGACCGCCCAGCCGATCGCCAGAACAAGTACGCAGAAAAAGGTGAGCAAAACAAGTGTTTTCCGCTTATTTTGTTGTATTTGCTGATAGAGCATACGCAGCCTCCGTTAGAACGTAACCTTAGGCACGTCGCGTTCGGCTTCCGGAATCGAGAGCAGTTCTTCTCTTTGGAAGTTGAACAGTTTTGCAATAATGTTCGACGGGAACGATTCACGCTTAATGTTGTAGTCTTTAACCGTTTTGTTGTACAGCTGGCGTGAATAAGCAACTTTGTTCTCAGTCGTCGCCAGTTCTTCCTGCAGGCTGAGAAAATTCTGGTTGGCTTTCAAATCCGGATAGGATTCCGCAAGCGCAAAGATTGACTTCAACGCGCCTTCAAGCTGATTATCCGCTTCAATCCGCTGCTGCGGCGTCCCGCTGACCAGGCCGTTGCGTGCCGCAATGACTTGATTGAGCGTTTCTTTTTCATGTTTGGCGTAGCCTTTGACCGTTTCGACAAGGTTGGGGATCAGGTCATGGCGCCGTTTCAGCTGGACATCAATCTGGCTGAATGATTCCTGTACCCAGTTGCGCAGCTTGACCAAACCGTTGTATTGCGCAATAAAATAGATCACAATAATCGCAATGATCGCAATAATAATCCAAGTTGCCATCTTTTTTCTCCTCTTTAAATCATTTTCTTAAGTATAGCATTGGAACGCCGCTTATAATTGATTCATCATAAAATTCCCATAAGCGATGCGCACAAAAAATGTACTGAAGTGGCAATACGCTTCGATTGGCCGTGCCGACGGGCGAATGCCCTGACCGCGGCTCAAGCCTTTTGCCGCGGGTTCGCTGATTTGTAAACGTCCCGCCGGCATGATTGATCGCCTGGAAGTGAATTTTGCTACTCTGCATTTAAAAACAGCAGCTTCTCAAAGCCGCTGTTCCAACCTTTATTCGAGGCAGTATGCTTGAAGGCGCCGGCGATCCGCGCGGGTAATTCCGAACTCTGTTTCCAAGTACTTGCCGAACTTGCCATAGCTGCTGAAGATCGCGCCAATCGCTGCGTCCAGATATTCTTCATGAACGAGGAAGCCCTCCTCGAACCGCTTCAGCTGCGGCCCGCTCACGTAGCGTGCAGCATCCGCGAATGTTTCCTCGTGGTAGCGAGTAAGCGTTTGATTCGAGAGCAAATAATCATCCATAATTGTCTCAAAGGAGACACCGAGCGTACGCAGCAGCAGCATGGCGCCGACCCCGGTGCGATCACGGCCGCCGGCACAGTGATGCAGTACCGGCAGATTTTCCTCCGGGTTCTTGAACAACTGCATCAGCCGGTGGTACGATTTGTTGTGCACCGGCATTTCTCGATAGACTTGCGCAAATTTTTCTCGTGTAAACGTTTTATAAAAAGTCGCCGGATCCCATTCCTCGCGCGCCGTCGTTTTGTCCTCGCCGTTAACCGCAATCCGCTCATGGCGCTCGCTGCCGATTTGCGGATCCGGCCGCACATCTGCTTCTGCTTTATCACGATAGTCGTAAATGACTTTGAGATTCAGATCCTGAATATGTTTTTTATCTTGCTCGGTACTATCTGTTAAATCGGCCGACCGGAAGAGCAGACCGCGTTTCACTTTCCGACCATCCCGCGTTTTGATTCCGCCCATATCACGGAAATTATAGACGCCTTTTAAAGGCAGTACACGTTCCATTAATCCGTTTATTTCCATCGGATCCCCTCTTTCCATCCACTTTTTTTCTGTTTTCATTTATCATATCATAGTTTATAAGCGGAATTATTTCGTGTATGCAAACGAATCGTAAACATTTTCGGGACCGTTCACGCAGCGGAGATTCGCTTTCGCTTTTTGCGATTTCGCTTTAACCTCGCGGATCAGTCGATCGCTTACGGTGCCGATCACAAAATCACGACTCTATAGGCGCAACCTGGTGAATTTTCTGGAGGAAGTGATGCGTTGAAATAAAGCGATTTACTAGACAAATCGTCAACACTAACCACCTTAGCCATCTTATTCTCATTGAACAACACACTGTGATTTTTAGGATTATAAAATCCGAAAAAAGTGACCCTTTTGAAAAGGACAAGGTTGTTAACAATAGGGATTTGTACGGGCCTGCTAACTTTAAGTCGTATAGGCGCTAAACCCTTCACGGGCAGATCAGTGCAGGTGGAAGCAAAAAAAATAGCGCAGCGAACAAACCGTCCGACTGATCAAGCGTTCGTTCAACTTGAGAAAAAGTTCGACGCCCGGATTGGCGTTTATGCTTTCGATAGCGGTACACAACGGACAGTCGCTTATCGACCGGATGACCGGTTCGCCTATGCCTCTACCTATAAGGCCCTAGCTGCAGGAGCCGTGCTGCAACAAAGCTCGATTCACCAATTAAATGAAGTCATCCTGTTTAGCAAAGATGACTTAGTCACGTATTCTCCAATCGCTGAAAATCGCGTGAATAGCGGCATGACCCTTGGTGAAATTTGCGAGGCTGCCATTCGCTACAGCGCTAACACTGCGGGCAACCTTTTACTTAAGAAACTAGGCGGTCCTAATGGATTTGAAAAAACACTCAATAAGATCGGCGACAATGTTACGAAGGCGAACCGCTTTGAGACAGATTTGAATGAAGCGATTCCCGGAGACCTCCGTGACACAAGCACGGCAAGCGCACTTGCTACCGATCTTAAAGCTTTCTCGGTTGGCAAGGCACCGCCAACTCATAAACGTAAAATGCTCGCCGATTGGATGCGTGGAAACACTACTGGAGACCAACTCATTCGTGCCGGCGTGCCAAAAGGCTGAGCGGTCGCTGATAAGTCCGGAGCCGGCGGTTATGGAACGCGAAACGACCTTGCCATCGTTTGGCCACCGAAAAGATTGCCCATTATCCTTGCAATTCTGTCCGGCCGTGATACAAAAGATGCCCCCTATCATAACGAACTTATTGCGGAGGCTGCGAAGCTCACAATCAGCACCCTTAAGTGAGTGTAGCGATTGGAATACTAAAAATAACGGATTCAAGCGTCTAGAGTGACGGTTAATCAAACTTATTCTGAACCAACAAAGGTCCTTCAAACCATTATTGCGCGATTGGCAGTGAGATCGTCAAGAGCAGAAACAAAGGTAAATAATAAGGACCGCGCGTTAGTCAAACACGGCGGTCCAATTTGGATCGTGATATGCGGCGAAGCACATCTGAATTTGTTCCTTTGTATTTTTTTCTTCGGCGAGCGGTGGCAGCTCGTCCAGTGCGAAGCAGCGGCTCTCGGTCGTTTCGCTGTTTGCTTGGAATTGTCCGCCGATTCGTCTGCATTGGACGAAAACTTTGCATACCCCGTATGCGTAGCGCGGTCGGTTGTGCGCATTGCGGTCGTGAATAGCAATGATCCGCATCGGTTCAACCTCCAGCCCTGCCTCTTCTTTTACTTCTTTTTTCGTATTGGATTTAATCGATTGATCAACATCGACCCAACCGCCGGGCAGCGACCAGACGCCGTTGTTTTCTTTGACGAGCACTATTTTTTCATCTTGAAAAATGGCGGCTCGCGTATCGAGCTTCGGCGTCTGATAGCCGGTTTCGTTGCAGAACAAATCGCTGACCTTATCAAGTGACATACCGCTTTTCGCGGCAAGCATTTCCGCGGCGATTTCGCGAATGCGGGTGAACCGCTCCTGATCAAAACGGTCCTTTGAGTAAGCGAGCCCTGCTTGTGCAAGCGACTGAAGCTCAATCGCCCAGTCCAGCCAAGGCTTATAAAGCGCTTCTTTTTGCTCCATGTATGGCTCAGCCCTTTCCCTCTTCGAATTCGGAATAAAGTGACATGCCGCCGTCGACGAAAAGGGTTGTCCCGGTGACATAGCTCGATTCGCTTGACGCCAGCCATGCAGCGGCTGCAGCCACTTCTTCCGGCTTCCCAATGGAGTTGATCGGAATCATCTCCAACGTACTCTGTCTCTGCTGCGGATCAGCGAATTTTTCCGCATTAATCGGCGTTTCAATCGCGCCCGGGGCAATACTGTTGACGCGAATGCCGCGTTTTGCATACTCCAAAGCAATCGTTTCGCTAAACAGCTTGACCCCGCCCTTGCTCGCCGCATAGTGGGCAAACGTCGGCCACGGGATCCGCTCATGAACCGAAGACATGTTAATGATGTTCCCTTTCTTCTGATGCTTTAGAAAATGGTTGATCGCCGCCCGCGCACCGAGAAAAACACCGGTTAGGTTGACGTTGATCACCTGCTCCCATTCTTTGAGGCTCATCTCATGCGTGGGGACGCGATTCTCCATGCCGGCGTTATTGACCCAGACGTCCAGACCGCCGAAATGCTGTTCAGCCGCATCAAGAAGTGCCTGAATCCCTTGCTCGCTACCGACATCTGCTTGAATCGCAACCGCGTCGCCGCCGGCTTTTTTCAATTCTTCAGCGGTTTGTTCCGCCTGCTCACGGTCGCTGTGGTAATTGATCACAACGGCCATTTTTTCTTCAGCCAGTCGGCGCGAGATCGCGTTTCCGATCCCCTTTGAGCCGCCGGTCACGACCGCTACTTTTCCTGCCAGATCTGAATACATCGAAAAACCTCCGATAATACGTCTTCTTTTTATTGTGAAAAAGAAATGGCTCAATTGCAAGTCATCCGCAAAGGTCTAACCGTTCGCTCAAGCCTTCTCACTCATTTTTCCCGCCAAACTGATTTATAATAACCGTTGGAAACACGATTGAAGAAAGAGGGATTGTTCATGGAAACCACAAGAAACAAAGCGCAAATCAAAGCGCAGATTTTGTCCGCGTTTCACTTCCGCCATGCCTGCAAGGCGTTCGATTCGACCAAGAAAATCAGTGATGACGATTTTCGCTTCATTCTGGAAACCGCGCGACTGTCGCCGAGTTCATTTGGCCTTGAGCCGTGGAAATTCGTCGTTGTACAAACTAAGGATCTGCGGGAAAAACTCGCCCCAGAAGCATGGGGCGCAACCGAAAAACTGAAAACAGCCAGCCATTTCGTCCTCGTTCTGTCGCGTCTGAAATCGGGACTTGCAGCAAACGCGCCGCATGTTCAGCACATGATCCGTGAGGTACAGCAGTGTCCGCCGGATATTGCCAAGATGATGACCGGCGCGATCGATAATTTTCAAAAGGTTGATTTTGATCTTGCAAGCAATGATCGTGTCTTCTTCGAATGGGGCTGCCGGCAATGCTACCTTGCCCTCGCCAACATGATGACCGCGGCTGCTGAAATCGGCATCGACTCCTGCCCAATTGAAGGATTTAATAAAGAAAAAGTTGAAAAAGTGCTAAAAGATGAAGGGATCATCAAAGGCGGCGACTTCGGCATCGCCTGCATGGCGGCGTTCGGCTACCGCGCCAAAGCGCCGCGGCCGAAAACGCGCCAACCGATCGAAGACATCGTCGACTGGCGTTAAGGAAGTGGATCCCCCTTGAAAAGCGCAGCCAGCTTAGGCTGCGCTTTTTTTGTACGATTAGAAGGATAAGCGTCCTAAGGCTTCGCCAAATTCTCTTTATAGGCGCGACTGCAACGGTATCTCGCTCAATCCTTGATCGTGCTCAATAGTTCTCGATCATTTTCGTTCTTCGCTTTTCCGTTTCTTCAAGCTTCTTTTTCAGATCAGCGCTTTGTTGGCGGAGCGGATCAAGCAATTGAGCAATCTGCTGCAGGATTCGCTCGATCTGCTCGCTGGATTTCTGAATCTTCGTGTGCACCATCCAATCGGTCACCACGTTATCAAAAAAATAGTCGGCAAAGGTAAGCAGCCCATCACTTTCGAGTTCAGAAAGCGACGCGCCGGTCACGTCACTTAATTCCTTTTCAAAGCGGCGCAGTGCTTGCTGGGCATCATGAATATCGCCGCGTGCGCCGTCCATTCGCTCATGCTTCATCGCGGTTGAGATAAATCCTCCGCCAAACAGGTCGAGATTGGACCAATTTTTCGCTGTGTCGAGCGAAGCTTGGGCGTGCTTCAATGCCTCGTGCGCCTGTTGACCTGCCGCAATCGCTTCCTTATGTTCTTTGAGTCCTGCATGCAGATCTGCTTCCTGATCGAGCAGCTGGTACAGCGCTTTGCTTATTGGCGAGGCCGTATCATGAATCAATTGCTCTTTATGCTGCATCCAAGCCTCGTAGCGCGTGTCTGCACCGGCAACCTGTTTCAATTTTTCAGCGAGCTCCGCTTGCTCTTTTTTCATATCTTCCAGTGTCCGTCGCGCTTCCTGTTCCTTCAACTGTGCCGTTATCGCTTCCTGCTTCTCTTTGTCGATCTTCTCTAGTTTGCGGCCGATCAGCGTATAAAGAATCGATGGCACACTTAACGTTTCCATCCGCGTGACGTCCTTCTGCTCTTTGGTCAACGTTGCTTGAAGCCTCGCCCATTTTTGTTCCTGCTGCTGCGCCGCGTCCTTCAGACGCGCCAGCTGGGCTTCCCACTTCTTCTTATTTTTCACCTGTTCTTTAATTTCTTGAAGTTCTTGGTTGAATGAATCAAACATAGCCTCTCCTCCATTTTAAGAAAAACTAGGCTGTACTTGGCACATCCTATACTTTCTTTGAATCGTGACGGATAGGGAATGTGTATGTTTTTATTTTTCACTTTTCTCGTGGCGCGTTCACGGCCCATTCTGAATCGAGCACACCGTAAACGACATGATCCACGTAATGATCGTAGAGCCACTCGCCGGAACGGATGCAGCCTTCCTGCTTAAAGCCAAGCCGCTCAGGAATCGCGCGGCTCTTCGAATTTCCAACCGCAGCGCGGATTTCCACCTTATGCAAACCGAGTTCTCGAAATGCGTAATCCGTTAATGCCGATGCGGCGCGTGTCATGATCCCTCGGCCTTGGTATTGCGAACCGAGCCAATAGCCGATTTGCGCCGTTTTGTTCGCCCAATTGATTTCGTTAAAACTGATCAGTCCCGCTGTCTCGTTATTAAGAGAACTTGGTGAAGCCAAGTTTTCAGGCGCCGGCTGAACCTTCGTTGCCCTTACACGTTCTTTTCTTATTCTATGAAAAAGGATGACCGCCGTCATGCTTCGGTTCTCGCCATATCCCTTGCGCGCTGCTTGAATAAACGCTTGAGTATCCGTGACCGTGCGCGTCACATCCAGCCACGGCAACCATTCGCGCAGCGAATGCCGCGACTGTTCCGTCAAATCGAAAATCGCTTCTGCGTCTTGCGGCTCCACGAGTTTCAGCGCAAGTTCATCGTCAATTTTATGAAGAAACATAAGTAAGCATCCTTTCTGTTTTTTCATTATTGTATCATGCATGGGTTGAATGGTTGGGTTAAAATGGAAGAAAAACATTGGAGGGAACGGTTTGAAAAAATTAGGCCTGCTTTTCGTATGCATGATGCTTTTCACCGTTTCATCGTGCACTTCAATCAGCACAGAGCCGCCAAACGTACAAGTCACCGCGCAACACAAAAAAGCGGAAACACGCAAGGGCGGCTATGAATGGAGCTACTGGTTGTTCAGCCGCACCTCTGTCGTCGCCGATGCTTCATCGCAATGGACGGAAACTATGCATCGGCTGTCTATTGATCCCGGTCAAAAAGCAACCGTCTCCTTTTCCAATCGTTCCCACCCGAAATTTAGTGCGCATCTCTATAATCAGTACCGCAAAGGATCAGCGCTCCCTGTTCATAAAAACACGATAACGTTGCCAACAAAACCAGGAATTTATGTGATCCTGATTCAAGCACATTGGCGATCCGGCAAATCAGATTATGCATTTTCTGTTAACGTAGACAAATAGACGCTTGGATTTTCAAAGGAGCGTTCCGTATCGATAAGCATCTGAGAAAAGCTGTCATCTTCATCACCAGCATATTGTGGGACTGGAAAGTCCACCTTGCGTGATGAAGTTTAGCGCAGAGGGTACAAAGCTGTAGATACCGCCAATAACGCCTTCATTTGGGAAGTTCTGCTTCCTGACGGACAAGGTTTTGAGCAGTGCTGGAAGGAGCAGCAAATAAGCAATCCTCTTTCAAATCATGATGAAAGGGTATGGGTTCTCTCGAGATACGTTCCGAATCAAGTGACGTTTTATCCTCAATTCGATGCTCCTGTACTTATTTAAGTGCAACACACGGTCGGTATGAGAAATCGGTTAACGTGCAAAAATACAAGTTCAATGTGCGCTAGCTTTTCTTCACTTAGGAAAAAGGCGGCTTAAGCATTTGAATGCCAAGCCGCCTTTTTTAATAAAACGCCTGCATGAGCGTTCCTTTTCTTTTACAAACCGTAGCGTTGAACCTTATTTTTAATCAACATTCATTTTTTTGTTCAGCATCTCATAGACTTGCTTTACGTCTTTGTCGCCGCGGCCGGAAAGGTTGACGATGATGCTATCGTCCTTTGGCAAAGTCTTGGCGAGTTTTGTCGCATAGGCGACGGCATGCGCGCTTTCGAGCGCCGGGATGATCCCTTCGACCTTGGACAGATTCAGGAAGGCATCCAGCGCTTCTTTGCCGGTAACCGTGACATATTCGCCGCGCCCCGATGCTTTCAGGTAGCTGTGTTCCGGACCGACACCCGGATAATCGAGACCGGCGGCAATCGAGTAGGTCGGCTTTGGATTGTTGTTTTCATCGACAAGCGCGTAGCATTTGAAGCCGTGAATCACGGCCGGTACGCCTTCGGCAATGCTTGCGGCTTCCGCAGGCTCGACGCCGACAAGGCGAACGCTTGGCTCGTCAATGTAATGGGCAAAGGCACCGATTGCGTTGCTACCGCCGCCGACACAAGCAACAACCGCAGCAGGAAGCTTGCCTTCTTTTTCAAGAATCTGCCGCTTCGACTCTTCACTGATTATCGATTGGAAATGATGCACCATCGTTGGGTACGGGTGCGGGCCAACCGCTGACCCCAGTAAGTAGAACGTTGTCTCATGATTTTGCACTAAATCTGCCAGTGCAACATCAACTGCGTCCTTCAAACGGCCCTGACCTTTTTCTACAGGCACGACTTTAGCGCCAAGCAATTCCATCCTGAAGACGTTCAGTGCTTGACGTTCGGTATCGTATTTACCCATGTAGATCGTACATGGCAGACCGAATAGTGCGGCAACGGTGGCTGTTGCGACGCCATGCTGTCCGGCGCCGGTTTCTGCGATGATGCGCTTTGCACCCATCCGTTTGGCCAGCAGAATCTGACCGATTGTGTTATTAATCTTGTGAGCACCGGTGTGGTTCAAATCTTCTCTCTTCAGATAGATTTTGGCACCGCCTGCTTGTTTCGTCAGGTTTTTTGCAAAAGTTAGCGGATTTTCGCGTCCGATATAGTCTTTCATGTAGCCACGCAATTCGCTGTTAAATTCCGGGTCGTCCTTATATCGGTCGAAGGCTTCGGCAAGCCTTGCCAAGACCTTCTGCAATGCTTCGGGGACATAGCTGCCGCCGAATTCACCAAATGTTCCTACTGATGCTGTACTTAAATGATTACTCAACTCTGCTCAGCTCCTGTTCTTTTTCGTACCCGCCCTCCGGAAGGTACCGAAAATGTAGTGCTCTTTTAGTCTCTAACTTTCAAAAACGATTGTCAATCGATTTTTTCAATTGACAAAAAATTTTCAACCTCGGTCACGGCTCAAGGCTGCGCCGATAACCCAAATGGCGTGTGCCTTGAAAGTCGAGCATGCCGTATTCCGATCCAGATACTTCAAACTCGATCCGGTCGCCACTCTCAACCTCAACTGTGGCATAATAGTGGGTAATCACAGGCCTCTCGTTTCCTCCGGTCGCTTCCGGTTCTTTTACCAACGACCTGCGCCGGAACACGAAGACGCGGCTTTTGCTTGTTGGATGACCACGTTGCCGCTTGCTTTACAAAACTGAAAATAATGCCGCCAATCACAAGCGCAAAGCCAATAAAAATAATGATTTGCACCATTTGAAATGAAGCATCAACCGTATCCAATAAACCAACCTCCACATGCAGATTCATTCATTTGTTTATGGGGTATCGGTGAAATGTTGCGCTTAGTATAACAAATGATTCACAATCTTTTTATGAAAAGAAAGTCTGGTGTCCGCTATGATTCAAGACCGATATTTGAACCTGAAACTAAGTGAACGCGGTGCAATCATAAGTATCATCACCTATTTGATTTTATCTGCGCTCAAGCTGTTTGTCGGTATTTCGATGGGCTCGCGCGCGCTTCGTGCCGATGGTTTTAACAATGTCACCGATATTTTCGCTTCGGTTGCTGTGCTGATCGGCTTGAAACTTTCCCAGCGTCCGGCTGACAGCGACCACCCGTATGGGCATTGGAAAAGCGAGACCATCGCCTCGCTCTTTGCCTCATTCGTCATGATGGCGGTTGGTGTTCAAGTGCTTTTCGACGGCGCGCAATCCATTTTTAACGGGCATGAAGAACGCCCGGATCTGCTCGCCGCTTGGATTGGCCTGCTCTGTGCAGCGATCATGTTCTCCGTTTACGCATACAATAAACGGCTGTCCAAGAAAACCGGCAGCACTTCGGTCCTTGCTGCAGCCAAGGACAATTTTTCCGATGGCTGCGTGAGCATTGGCGCCAGTATCGGTATTTTCGGTGCACAAATCCACTTAAACTGGCTGGACTCGGCGGCAGCGTTCGTAATCGGACTGCTCATCTGCAAAACCGCCTGGGACATTTTCAGAGAATCCTCATATCATCTGTCGGACGGCTTTGATGACAAAACGCTGCATGCCTTTAACCATTTGGTGCATTCGGTGCCCGGCGTTGAAGGTGTACGCGATATCCGTGGGCGGAAATATGGCAATAACACGGTTATTGATTTAGTCATCGTTGTCAACCCGGACATGAGCTTGCGCGAGGCCCATCGCATTTCTTCGCGTGTTGAAGCCGTATTGATGGATAAATATGACGTCTTCGAGGTCCATGTACACGTCGAACCGAATGAATAGGCGTTTCACCCTTAGCCGGCTTCAGGCATAAGGTAGAGAGAAATGAACCAAAAAGGGATGATGCTTATGCCGGTTAATCCATCCGACCCGTCTTTTACCCTGTTCGGCGATTCGATGCGAACCGTTACGGAACAACGCGATGCAAACAACTACATTTTCCAGCTGTTCGGGCCGCAGCTTCCGACAATCAAAACCGGTTTTTTCAACGCCCGCATGACGCGCGGAATCATTATTCAGCCGCACTGGCACACCAATGCTTCTGAAATGGTCTTCGTGATCAGCGGTACGGTGGTCACATCGGTGTTCAATCCATTTACGCAAAAGGTGATGACCTATCGTCTCAATCCAGGTCAGGTGTGCGTTCTGCCGAAAGGATGGTTCCACTGGATCCTTGCCTTGACGGATGACGTGCACCTACTGACAATCTTTGATCAGCCGACTCCGGACGTTGTCTTTGGTTCCGATTTTCTACGCGTCATACCGGCAGAAGTCATGAACCGTGCCTATTGTGTTGATCCGTCCGCCTATGCTCAAACCGTTGCGCCCATTCAGCAGTCTACCATTCTCGGTCCACCGGTCGGCTGCACCAATCAAAAGCAGCCCAACGAAGCGGGCCCGCAGCCGAAGCCGTACCCCTCCTCCTATTTCGCAGGACCGGCCGCGCCGATACCTTATGACGCATAAAAAAGAGATGCAGATCTACATGGATCGTCATCTCTTTTTTATTATGTTAGACTATTCTAAGTATTATTTTAAAAGATTGGAGTTGCACCCGCACCCGTGAAGAAAAGCAAAATTTTTATCGCAGCATGTTTCTTAACTGTTTTAGCCGTCGGAACGTCTGCTTGCGGTCAATCCTCAACGCATCAGCCACCAGCCAAGAATCAGGCAACACCTGATCACTCCGTGCAAAGTAGCGATGATCCTTCTCAATCAAAAGGTTCAACCACCGATGCAGAATCTGAACCCAGCAGTACAAATTATGAACATAAACCAACCTCAAGTGCAGGCAATAATGAGTCAACAGAAACACTAGCTCAGTATTCTGTTAAGGAAATCGAATACGCTCGCGTTTGGCTGCAACTTGGTGCGAACCAGAACATTGAGGGATTATATGTACGTCATATTTCAGCCGGTACACCACTTAACCCTGATGACACCACCAGTGCCAACTATCCGGAAGATGTGATCCAGTTAGCCGGTTCCCGCTTAGTCGATGGCTCAGTAACCTACCATAGCAATGGGGATGGCACGATCAATGTCTACAACGTCCCCTTACGCTGGGACGGGCAATATCCTGCTGGAAAAAAATTCTACACAGCGATTACTAAAAATACAAAGCACGTGTCCATTGATACAGGCGACAATAAAAAAGTTATAGAATTCATCAAATTATTAAAATAGACCGTGATCTGTCGCCATAGTGAAGTTGTAACTACATATTAAAATACGGAAACCACAGGCATCAAACGTGTACCCCATCGCGCAAGAGGTCTTTCTTGCCCGTCTTCCGCTTGATTCATCATCTATGGTTCACAATAAAGACGTCTCGAAGTCAAAAACAAACTTCTGAGACGCCTTTTTATGCGGATTTTATTGTTCACATCTGCTTCTTACAAAGTCTGCTCGCTTTCCGTCTCGCGTCCTTCTTTTTTCACAAGAAACGAAATGACAATCAGTACAGCCATAATGACGAGGCAGGTCAGCGTTCCAGTCAGATTAGCGCGATTGAACACAAACGATAGGAAAATCAGAACGAGTGCAATCAAGCCGACAAAGGTCATGTATGGGAAGCCCGCCATTTTAAAGAAAGGCATTTTTGGATAATGCGGACGCAGTTTTAATTCTGCAGCGCAAATGGCAATCCAAACTAAAGATACCGTGAATCCGGGAATACTCATCAGCTGATTGATGATTTGAGCCGGAGAAAAATAGGCAAGTGAAACGCCTATAGCTAAAAAGCTGGTCGTCAGCGCAATCCCGCCCAGCGGGACACCGTGTTTGGACAATTTACGGACAAAACCCGGCGCCTCGCCGCGTTCAGCCATCGCATAAAGGGTACGCGTTGTTGCGTAGATCCCGGAATTGGCTGCGGACAGCACGGCAGTCAGCAGCACAAAGTTCATCAAATGCGGGACACCCGGAAGCCCGACTGTCTCGAATACTTGTACAAATGGACTGCTCTCTGTCGCGGAAACACTGCTCCACGGCATCATGCCGCAAATAATAAGGATCGGCAAAATATAGAATAAAGCAACCCGTGAGACAACGCTTTTAATCACTCGAGGCAGAATATGCTCCACTTCTTTTGCCTCGGTTACCGTAAGTCCAATCATTTCCGAACCGCCGTAAGAAAAAATAACGACCAGAAATGCGGCAATCATTCCACCAAAACCATTTGGGAAAAAGCCGCCGTGACCAAAGATATTTTTCACCGGATCGGCAGGACTTGGAATCACACCAAACAAGATTAAGAATCCGAGGATGATAAAGACAATAATCGCCCCGATCTTGATCCCTGCAAACCAGAATTCAAATTCGCCGTAAAGGCTGACTTGAAAAAGATTTATGCCAACGATGAACAGGCCGCACAGACCGGCAAGTACCCAAAGTGGAACACTCGGGAACCAATATTGAAGAAAACTTCCCGCCGCCAGCACCTCGACAACCGTTACAATCATCCAGTTGATCCAATATAGCCAGCCGATCATAATTGATACCCGAAAGCCAAATGCCTTATGCATTAAGTGCTGCATGTTCAGCCCTGGATAAGCAATCGCCATCTCGGCAAGCGCGACCATGACAATAAATAAAATAAGCCCACACACAAGGTATGCGATCGTCACACTTGGGCCGGCAATCGCCAGCGTGTCGCCGCTTCCTTTGAAAATGCCGGTGCCGATCATCCCGGCCATGGCCATCAACATGATGTGGCGCGGGGCCAAACCACGTTTTAGTTCCGTTTTTTTCTTTTCTGTTGCACCCATCATCATTAATTCCTTTCTCTCTATTTATGTCGCTTGCTTTAAAGTCATAAAGCAAGCGACAATTTTCATTTTATAAGAATTCCCAAAAAACTGTCAAGCCATGATCGTTAGCAGAGGTCGAATCCCTTACGATGCACAAACTCAGTAACACATCCAAGCGGAAGATCCTTTGTGTATTTTCCTCGGCCAGCTGATCTTTTGTTTGTTGTTTGTCCGCAGCTGATAATGCGCTTCCATATGCCTGGCGGTCAATCCTGATCAAATGAATCGCTGCGCGGCTTTTCTTTGATAAAAAAAGTCAGCGCCCAGGCAACGATGCAGAAGCCGAGCGCAACTAAAAAAGCTGCATTGACACCGTTCAGTACGGCGTCTGTTTTTAATACGCGATTGAGGTGCGGATCGATGCCGAACATGGTTTTTGCCGGCATTTCACTTTTGGTGACATCGGACATCACGCTGATCAAGACCGCAGTTCCGATTGCACCACAAATGGTTCGTAACGTGTTCGTAACGGCGGTTGCGTCACCCATCCATTCCTCAGGCAAGGTATTCATTCCCGCAGTTGTGATCGGCGTCAGTACAAGCGAAACGCCAAGCAGCCGAACCGCATAGAGCGTCGTCAGCGCACCAATCTCCGTTGACATGGTTAAAAAAACAAATGGAATTGTTGCCATCGTTAGAAGGCCCATTCCCGTGATTGCCAGCTTGCGAACGCCGATTTTTTCGAAAACGATCCCACTGAGCGGACACATCAGACCCATAATGGCCGCACCAGGCACCATCATCAGGCCGGAAAACAGTGCACTTTGCCCGCGTACGTTCTGGATATAGAGCGGCAGCATAAGTTCGGCACCGAACATCGCAATCATCACCACTGCGCAAATGATTGCCGATAAACAGAAAAGCGGTGAACGCAGAACCTTAAGATTGAGCATCGGGTTATCAATCGTGAGTTCCCGCCAAATGAACAGACTGACGCAGCCGGCACCGATAACCAAACTAACAATAACCAGCCGCGAGCTCCAGCCGTGATGCCCGACGCTGCTGAATCCAAACAGTAGCGCGCCGAACCCAAGCGTTGACAGCAGCAGTGAGAGCGGATCGATTCGCTTCGGATCAAGCGGCACAACATTGCGCATGGATTTGGACGCCAGTCGTAAAATCACAAGAACAACCGGCAGAAACAAGCAAAAAAGAATGCGCCAGTTGAAGTGATCCATCACCCAGCCGGCCATTGCCGGTCCGACAACCCGTCCCAAAGCCAGCACCAGCCCCTCCAAACCCATGGCCAAACCGCGCTCGTGTTTTTGAAAAATGAGCAGCAGAATGGTTTGCATCAACGGCATCTCCATGCCTGTCGCTGCCGCTTGAACAACCCGCCCGCATAAAAGCAGCGGAAAATTCGGTGCCGATACCGCGATGATCGTACCCACGAGAAAAATCAGCATCGCAGCCATGAATAGCCGCTTTGAATTAATCCGGTGCATCAGCATCCCGGTAACCGGAATCATAATCCCGTTCGTCAGCAGGAACCCGGAAGTCAGCCATTGCCCGGTATCGGCATCAATATGAAAATCATGCATGATGCCCGGCAGCGCTGTAACGATCATGAGATGATTGACGACCACACAAAACGTTCCCAGAAGCAGCACGGCAACCAGAACCCATCGTTTATACGGCTTCCCCTCACAATCCCTTGCATGCGCTTGGGCAGCCATTGTCCCACGTCCCTTCGTCCAAAGTCTCCTGACCCGTAGTATGGCTCAATACACCGATTTACACTCATAAAATGCGGCCGAATTGTCCCTTGCAGCCAAATCCGTTTCAGTGCGCTTTGGGTTTGGTGCGGCCCATACGTTAAAGTCGCAGGTAAACCAAAAAATCGCCCGCCACATTATGGAGGACGATCTTCAGTATCTTTTTAGTTCAGTGCTTGCTTCTTTTGCATCGCTTTCTGCATTTTCTTCATTTCTTTGACGCTCATCACTTGATGGTTTTCCGGAACGTAGAAGACGTTGCGCGTAGAAACCACTACATCATTGCTGCCGCTATAGGCAAACAGCATCTTAAAGCGATTGTTCTTGAATACACGGCGTTTCTTTTCAATCGCCAGATAAGCCGGCTGATCGGTCTTTTTGACGACACTCTTGTCCGTAATCGCCGTGTGCTTCATTTTCGGTTTGCCTTGTTTGCTCGTATTGTAGAGATATAGGCGATCCTTGCCGACAGCCTGATTCAGCAGCAGAAACGGGCCCTGCGCTGCTGCGGTTCCGGCGGCTGAATAGATCGGCACTTTTTGCGTCTCTACCTTCGTGGTCATCCCGAAATGATTGTGTTCATTCATAATCAACAACGTCTCGCTGCCGAGAAAGACGATCAAGGAAACAGCGGCCAGTCCGTAGTGCAGCCAGCGGTATCTCGCAAATTTCTTTACTCCGCCCGTGAAAATGAACACGACAAAGAGCACAACACCGACGCTTAAACTATATAAAACCAAACGATTCACTCCCTATTCGTAAAATAGTCTTGCCGACTGTGTCGCTCAATCCGCTCCTTGCGCTTCAACCGCTTGTTTGTTTTTCCCTTTAATAAAGAAGGTCAAAATCAGCGTCAGCACGCAGAAACAAATCGCAACAATAAATGCCGCGTTCATCCCATTAAGCGCTGCATCAAGCATTTGCTTCCCATATTGCGATGGATGGGTATGCATCAACTGTTTACTTGGTGAATCATTTTTGGTCACGTTCGTCAAAATACTGATCAAGATGGCTGTTCCGATTGAACCCGCCACCGTACGAATCGTGTTGTTGACGGCAGTCCCATGACTCATCAACGAATCAGGCAGGGCATTCATCCCTGCGGTCGTCACCGGCATCATCACCATGGAAATGCCAACGAAGCGCACCGCGTACAGCACGATAATTGACGTAAAGCTTGTATGTTCGGTCAGGAACATGAACGGCAGCGTGCCTACTGTCAGCAAAAACATACCGGTAATCGCCAACTTGCGCGAGCCGATCTTGTCGAAGATGATCCCGGTGACCGGGCTCATCAGACCCATAATAATCGCGCCCGGAAGCAGCATCAGTCCGGAGTTAAGCGCACTCTCGCCGCGGATATTCTGAATATACAGCGGAAGCACAAGCTCCGCACCGATCATCGCCATCATGACAATACTGCTGATTACCACCGATAGCGTAAAGATCGGCGACTTGAACACCCGCAGTTCCAGCATCGGCTCCTCTGCAACCAGTTGCCGCCAAACAAAGAAAACGGTAAAGACCGCCCCAACGACCAGCGGCCACACCACGCGGCCATCCGACCAGCCGTAGTTGCCAACACTGCTGAATCCATAAAGAACTCCGCCAAAGCCAAGCGTTGACAGCACAAGTGACAGAAAATCAATACGCGGATTGGTGAGCGGCACAACTTTTTTCATCGCTGCAAACGCAAGAATAATCACGACCACCACGATCGGAATCATCATCTCGAAAAGCACTCGCCAATCATAACGATCCACAATCCATCCGGAAAGTGTCGGTCCGAGCGCTGGCGCAAAGGCAATAACAAGGCCGCCAAGCCCCATAATCACCCCACGTTTTTCCCTTGGAACAATTAACAACGAGATGGTCTGCATCAGCGGCATCATCGTTCCGGCACCGGCAGCCTGAATCAAACGCCCGACAAGCAGCACCGAGAAATTGGGGGCAAGCGCCGCCGTAACCGTTCCCGCCAAAAAAAGGATCAAAGCACCAATGTACAATACTCTCGAGTTGATTTTATTGATCAACAGTGCCGTTACCGGAATCATTACGCCGTTCATTAACAGAAACCCGGACGTGAGCCACTGCCCTGTCGCCGCAGAAATATCAAAATCCTTCATAATATCCGGAAGTGCGGTTGCAAGCAGCGTCTGATTCAGAATAGTACAGAACGCCCCGACCAGCAAAATAACAATTAAAAAAGTTCGATTATACGCTTTCCCATCGATATCCATGGGTTGTTTCTTCTCAGTCATACACGAAACTCCTTTTCCTTCATTTATCTCAATCTTATCGTGGATCGGCGCACACTCCACAACATCCTATTGAAGAGGATAGCGCCGCTTTATGAACACGCTATGAATTCAACAACATTATTTTTAATTAAACGAGCGTTTGTGAAAATTGATCGTTGGGTGAAGCGACCGACACGGTTGGAGCGCATCCGTTGCAGCCAGCAAGAAAACGGCTGCAAAATGCGCACAAAAAAAAGCTTCCCCTTCAGAGGAGAAGCTTAAACAAGCGTTTATTTAATGCCTCAGTGACGGAAACCCATAGCGATACTGGCGCGGCAGCTCGGTCTCTTTATGCAGCTCGGATGCCGCCTGCAGCGCCCAGTACGGATTGCGCAGCATGCCGCGTCCGACGGCAATCAGGTCAGCTTCTTCATTGCCGATCACCGCATTGGCCAGCTGCGGATCCTCAAGACGACCGACGGCAATCACCGGCGTGCCGACCGCTTGCTTGATTTCGCGAGCAAACGGCACTTGGTAAGCCGCATGCGTGCCTGGCTTACCGGCTGCCGCAATCGGTCCTTCACCGCCGGCGCTGACATGGAACACATCGACGCCGGCTTCTTTGTACTTTTTCGCCAACGCAATACCATGATCCAGACCATAGCCGCCGGCTACATACTCAATTGCTGAAATGCGCATGATCAGAGGCATGTCGGCCGGCATGACGCTTTTTGCCGCTTGCACAACCTCAACACCGAATTTCGCTAAATCGTTGCCGTACGCATCGGTGCGCTTATTGGTATACGCGGATTGGAACTGATGAATTAAGTAGCCATGAGCGCCGTGCAGCTCAATGGCGTCAAACCCGGCTTTTACTGCACGTGCAATCGCCGCAGCATATTTTTCCGGCATCGCTTTCACCTCTTCGGTTGTCAGCGCACGCGGCGTTTTATAGTGTTCATTAAACGCGATTGCCGATGGCGCAACCGGTACTGCTGCGTCCTCTGCTTTGCGTCCGGCGTGGGCGATTTGAATCGCCACCTTCGCGCCGTATTTATGGCATTCATCAACAATCCGAGTTAACGCCGGGATCTGCTTATCAGACCAGAGCCCGAGATCATTGTCGGTAATTCGGCCATCCGGCTCCACATCGGTCATTTCAATGATGATCATTCCGGCGCCGCCGATTGCCCGGCTAACATAATGTAAGAAGTGCCAGTCGGTTGCAATGCCGTCCTTCTTCTCGACGGAGTATTGGCACATCGGCGGCATGACGACACGATTTTTTAAATCTAAGCCTTTGAACGTCCATGGTGTGAAAAGATCGATCACTGGAATTCACTCCTTATTAAGGGTTAATTTCATATGCAGTATCTGCTTGGGAGATGCATTCACCGTCAATTTTCCTGCTTCAATCAGTTTTTTAATGCGCCAATAAATAAAGGTATCACCGACCCATTGTTTATCATGCAGCTCACCGATCACTTCGCCGATTAAACGCACGCACAGAAAGCCTTTGCGGGTTTCCGTTTGACGAGCAAGCCGGCGTGCATGTCGCAAAATTTCGGCGTCAAAGTAATCCGGCGACATCGGTTGCACGTGTTCGTTTTCCCAGATGCGCAGCACTGCAGGATCGGCAGACACACGCAGCCATTCACTTTCCAGTTGGCGGCGCTCATTTTCAGTCAATGGCGGCTTCTGCGCATATTTTTTAAACAGCATCGCCAACGTCTCCGGAGCCAGTTCGCCGCTATACGCCGAGTGTGTCCCCTCTCCAAATTCTTCAAAAAGCTGTTTTTCGTAAGCAGAAGGATTGATGACCCGAATGGGATTCTTGCGGTCACGCAAAAGATAGGCAACGAGAGCGAGCCCGCACTGCTCCCAAGCATTATCCGATGCCCAAACGGTAACCGGCACATGCTCAGGAATGGCTTTGATCGCTTCAAGTTGATTCGTCAGCGCGTCGAGGTCATCCTCATCAAAGGAACATCCGTCAATGAACGTTTTGAGCCATGCGTTTCGATGGCGCACTCCATCTGCTTCGTCCAGTTTTGCCAACGGTCCGTTTGAAAGGTCTGTTGCCATGGCAAGGACGCGTTCGCTTCGAACCTTAATGCTGCTTAGCCCATACCTCAGACTCCCGGCAACCGAATCGCCAAACGCAATATGCCGGTGATTCAAGGCCTCTTCAGCCAGCGGCTGCTTCGGCTGCAACCGGATCAGATCTTTATACATGCGGCAGATTCGCTTTGTCAGCTGCCGCTCATCCAACAAACTCTGTTCGGTCATTTCGGCTTCCTGAAACAGTTGCAACAGCATCCGCTTACTCTCGCGTTCATTCAATTGGTTAATCGCTTCCGCTAGCTTTTCATTCACGAAATCAATCGCCTCCACTCAAATCCTATCACCATCACTGAGGATCGACCAAGCACAAAGGCTTGCAGCCGAACCCTGTGCTCATTCGCTTTAATTTTCGCGGGGTTCGCTTTTACTTTTCGGTTTTTTGCTTTTACTTTTCACCGTTTCGCTTTAACTCACGCACATGCGGTTTGCTTCCTTCTATTTATGAATAGCTTGCTTCAATCTTACAAAGCTGCGTGTAAAGAAAGTCGTTCACCGGTGTTGGAATCCTATGCTTTTTGCCGAGTCGGCGAATCGTACCGGCGAAAAGATCAACCTCGGTCGGGCGATGCTGCAGCGTATCTTGGCGCATGGACGGCATTCCCTCGGGGCTGAGCGCATCGTTGATCTTCAGCCAACCGGCAATTTCCGACTCGCGCAGCGGCACGCCTTCCGCATTGGCCACCTTGATCACTTCTTTCATCGCTGCAATCACCGTATCGCGCGGTTTGCCCGGCACTTGGATACCTCCGTAGTTGGTCGCAAAAACGGCGGTCGACTGGTTGACTCCGGTATTGACCATCAACTTGCTCCACATTTTGTGCATCATGCGCGCGGGAATCTCATAAGGAATCTCCGCTTTCTCAAACAATTGCTGAAGCGCAGCGACCTTTTCTGTACGCGCGTCATCCTTTTCGCCGAAGCTGACAAAACCGATTTTCGTATAGGTCAATTGATTGCCGATTTTCGATGCGTCCATCCCGGCAACAATGCTGTAGAGCAGCTGTTTGAAGCCAAATGCTTCACCGATCATTTGCTCGCTGCTGATTCCATTCAAAAATGAGATGAGCGTTGTATTCGGCCCAACTTGATTGCGTGCACTCTCAATCGCCTTCGCCAACCCGGCGTATTTAACGGTAAAAATCAGCAGATCTGCCGGTTCCATTTGCTCGTCTGCATCCACATAATGAAAGGCACAGGGTTCTCCGTTGCAGTACACGCCCTCCTTTTTGTAGCGCTCAATGCGGCGCCTGTCGGCGACAATACGAACCGCATCGTTCCCCAGATGGTCCGCAAACTGTTTTCCGTACATCATGCCAAGCGCACCGAGCCCAATGATTGCCACTGTTTTGATTTCCATTCCGTTCTCCAACCCCGTTTCAATTTTCTGTAAGTTTCCTTTAGTATAACCGCTCTGCTTTGCACTTGGAAGAGTTATCGTGCTTCCGGATGCCAGGCCCGTTCTGTATAAAAGCAATCTGCTTTGTCAAACTAAGTGCAAGACGTAACGGAGGGCTGTTTATGAACGGATTCATGCGTGTGATTGATTTTCATCCCAATTGGCTGTGGCAAGCGGTCGTTATCCTTCTGTTCGGTGTTCTTTTAATACGGGTTTCCGGAAGGAAGTCAATCTCGCAGATGACCATTCCGCAAACCGTTATTATGATTTCTATTGGGACAATGCTCGTCCAACCGGTGAGCGGCAAAAGCATTACCTTGTCCTTTGCCATTGGGGTTATTTTTGTTGCTACACTGTTTGTCATCGATCAGCTTCAATTGAAATGGGATTGGGCGGAGTCGCTTTTCTCCGGACATGCAAAAATAATTATTAAAAATGGGAAACTGCGCACGCGACGTTTGCGAAAAATGAAAATGACGGTCGACCATATTGAAATGCAGTTGCGGCAAAACGGTGTCGAGCGGCTTGAAGATATCGAAATGGCGACGGTGGAACAGAGCGGGCAAATTGCCTGCCTGCTCGTTCAAAAGAAGCGTCCGGCGACAAAAGAAGATATTGCTGCACTGCAGCAGGATCTTGCGGTGATCGCAAAAGCCTTGCGTGTTCAGCTCCCCTCCCAACAGAAAAAAAAGCCGCAAGAAGCGAAACTCTTTACTGAGATCGAAAACCACCGCAAACGGTCGCGCTGAGCAGCCATTTAATGATTACCAGACTTTCGACCGGCTGATTCAGTATCTCGATTAAACACTTCGTATTGTTTGGCTTTATCCACGACATCCAAATTGGCGACTACCCTTTGCGCCGGTTCTTCCATTTCTTTTCTCATTCCATTTTCTCTGATTTATAGGCAAACCTTAATTGTTTTCAATCATCCTCGATCTTGATCTTCTGTTCTATCTGTTATACACTTAGTATAACAGATAGAACAAAGAGGTGTTCGATCATGCTTCTGTCGATTGATTTCAGCTCGGATCAAGCGATCTATATGCAAATACGCGATGCGATTGTCACCGGGATTGCCTCGGGAAAACTTCAGGACGGCGATACACTGCCCTCGGTTCGCGTGCTTGGCTCCGAACTTGGCGTGAATCTCCATACTGTGAACAAAGCGTATCAACTGCTTCAAAGCGAAGGGTTTATTGATATTCAGCGACGACGCGGAACATTCATCAAAGCCGGCAAAACCGCTCAAAGCACGGCTGCTTTCTTAAGGAAATACGGCGTGCCGCTTAAAGACATGGTGCACGCGGCGGTCACAGAACGTGTTGACCGCGCTGTGCTCCATAAAATAATTGATCATTTGTACGACGAATTGGCGGGTACAGAATGATGCCGTTCCTGCATCTTGGTGCTTTTTTGTATGCCGCTTTCTGCGAAACGTTCAGTACGTCGCCCAAAATCTTTGTGCAGTCGGCGGTCGAATAAAGCATTGCCGCGCCGTCCTGCACCAGATCATTGACTACGCTTATGACAAAACTGGAGGGAACCGAATCATGAGCTCATTACTTCTCATTGGAACATTTTTCATTGTCGCCTGTCTTTTTATCGCTCAGCCTTGGTTTGCACGCAAAAATGTCTTTTTCGGCGTTGTCTTTGCTAATGATCAGGTTCGTAATCATCCGACTGCTCAGAATATCACGCGCCGCTATCTGATCGAAAGTATCGGTACGGCGCTGATCCTGCTGGTACTCCTAATCGTGGCACGGTTATTCAGCAGCCGGGAGCTCGTACTGGCGATTGCCTGCAACTTGATCTTCTTTGCACTCCTCGCGCTGGAAACGCTTCTCTTCATCCGCGGCAACACGGGAATGCGCCGACTGAAAAAACAACTTCAACCGAATCCGCAGCTGAGCACAAATAAAATTTCTGTTGCGATCGGTCGGAACGCACGCGAAAACGTCCTTCCGCTTCGCTGGCTGCTGCTGCTTCTCCCGTTCTTTATTGCAACACTTGTGGTCGCCTGCTTCGGTTATCCTTATATGCCTGATTCCATTCCTGTTCATTTTGGGCTGACCGGGCCGGATCGATGGGCAGCGAAATCGTGGTTGACCGTATTGAATCCGGTCTTCTTCCAGCTGATCTTTGGCGCACTGATCCTGTTTGTACGCCGGGCGCCGGCATCCGTTAAAGGAAATCCGAATGCCGCACCAGGGTATGCGGCATACCGCAAAATGCTGAACCTGATTCTAATCCTTTTTTGCCTAGCAACCCAGTCCATCTTTTTTCTAATGGTCGCAAGCCCCCTGCTCCACGTTCATTACGTCTGGTTTCTTATCATCGGCGTGCTTGATTTCGGGCTAATGCTTGCCATGTTCCTCATTCACGCCCGCTTCGTGCGCCGTAAAACGGCATCCGGTTCGATTTTGGATGATGATGACAAATGGATTGGAGGCATCTTTTACTTTAATCGTTCCGATCCGTCGCTTTTTATTGAAAAACGCGTCGGTATCGGGTATACGGTGAACATGGCCCGTCCCCTCGTCTGGATCATACCCGCGGCAATCATCATCATGACCGTCCTGCTTAGCTTGCATTAAGAACAAGCTGGGCGCTCACCGAATCGGGCGCTGCTCATAAACTGTAACGTAACGATCTACGTCAGGAGTGGTGACCGATGTATTACGATAATCTCGATGATCGGCAACAAATGGAACAGAATCCTGCAGCTCCATTTGTCGACGCAATTCTGAATGCAATTAAAGGAGAAGCAACGGCGATCGATTTTTACGGTCGCTTGGTTGAGGCTGCGCCAAACGCGGCGATGCGCGACAGGATTCTGAGCATCCGCCGTGATGAACAGGATCACTTTCACTTGTTCAACCAGCTCTATGAACAGCTCACTGGAATGCAGGCTTCGGTTTCGATCACACCGGTTTCTTTCGGTTCTTTTTCCAACGGGCTTAGGATTGCCTACGATAATGAGCTCAAAGACTATGAAACGTACCGTAATCTTTACCTGAATACGCAAGATGTTACCATCCGCAACATCCTGCTCCGAGCTTTTACCGATGAAATCAAACATGCGATACGCTTTGGTTTTATGACCGTCTCACTCGTCTGATCCTTCTTTACATTTGCCTTTTGTTCTGCGGAACAAGGGCAGATTTTTTTGCTGAAAAATAATCATTACGTGGCTTCTGAGGTTCACGAACAATCAATTTCTGCTGGTTTTTTCTGATTTGGTTCACGGGCAACCGGTCACTGCGCTATAATAATGAAGAGTAATGATTCCCAAAACACGCAGCGCGAATCGCATTGAACAAAGGAGTTCTCACATGATTCACATACAAAAAATAGCGCTCCCGGAGACCGGACGAGTCCTTGTCATTTCCGACATCCACGGCGATTTGCACCTCTTCCAGCAACTGCTGAAAAAGGTAAGCTACACACCTGCGGACACGCTGATTCTTAACGGCGATCTGTGCGAGCGCGGGCCGTCCAGTCTCGGTGTGATCCGATATGCGCGAAAGCTCATGGACTCGAGCAGCCGCGTCTTTATCACCGAGGGCAACTGCGACCGGCTGATCCATCACGTCTTCGACAACGATCCGACGGTCTTTGATCATTTGGCGCAGCACCCGCATTCCGTGATGAACGAATGGATTGAGGAACAGGGTAAAACGATCGCCGATTTTGATTCCGTTCCTGCACTTGCCGCATTTTATCGGCAAACATGCGGCGCTGAAATCGACTGGCTGTTCTCACTGCCGACCGCACTGGAAGCTGACCACTATCTGTTCATCCACGCCGGTATCGACGACCGCGCGGACTGGCGCGAAACGAGCCATCGATCCGCCGTCGCCATCCCGCACTTTTATACACGCACGCATCAGTGTGAAAAGAACGTTGTCGTCGGTCATTGGCCGGTCGTTAACTATCGAAGTGAAGCAATCACCTGCCATAATCCAATCATCGCTCTTGATAAACGGATGATCTGTATCGATGGCGGCAATCAAGTCCGTTTTGACGGCCAGTTGAACGCGCTGATCATCGAGCGGAACCCGCAAGGCGATCGGATCCGTTTCACCAGCGCCGACCATTTTCACAAGTTGGCAACGATCACACAGAGCTATACGCCGCCGGCTGATTTTATCGGCACCTTGAACTACCCACATTACGCCGTGCGGCCGCTGAAACGCGGAACTTATTTCAGCCTCTGCGAAAACATCGCGCTCGGACTCACTCAATGGATTAAGAATGAATATCTGGAGAAAAAAGACGACGGATTCACTGCTGCAGACGATCTCAGCTGTTCCGGCCTTCCGGTTCGCGCAGGCGACCAAGTCGCTGTGGTCGACGATGGCTGCGCCGGTTATACGCTGATCAAAAAAGAAGGATCGGTCGGCTGGGTCCCGAAGCAATTCCTGTAAGCGCTTCCAACCGATTCGGCGGACGTTTGTAGTGAACGGGTCAAAATCGTATCAAACGGTCCGAAAATCGTATCAAACCGCAGTCAAACCAACGAAACCCCTGATCCAGAAGTGCTGCACTTGTGGATCAGGGGTTTGCGTTTGAGATCATCGTTCAATTTTAATGGTTGATCCGACGCTAAGGTTGGGAATAGGGTTTGCCTCAAGATAAAGGGTTCCTGCAAGATCTGCTGTTGTGCTTCCATCAAAGCGCATCGTAATATGTCCCAGATCAACAAGATTTTTCTGCACTAAATTTCCTACCGCGGTTATTTTAAAACGATCTTTGTCGATCGCTACATGCTGACCGACTTGGATTTCGCCTTGAATCGGTGTGACCTTAATCGCAAAGCAGTAGTCTTTTAATCCTGCCGGGGCTTCGTCGCCAAAGAGAACCAACATTTTTTCCTTTAAAAAATCCTTTGCGGACTTGCCAATACTCTTTATCTGAGTCCTATAAATTTCCGTTGGATCGGCTGTTTTTTTCTTCATACCAAACATTTTTCATCCCCCTTTTGGATTAATCAGCTAAATTTCCAAAGCTCGTTCAGACGTAAAGACCGAAGCTGCACAGCCATGCAAGCGCAACACGAGGCGCACCAGTCAAGAATCGTGAGTACAGAACAGCAGGAACACCGACTTCGACTGTTTCCGGTTTTGCTTCGGCAAGCCCGAGCCCAACCGGAACAAAATCACATGCGTTCTGTGTGTTAATCGCGAATAGTGCCGGAAGTGCGAGCTGCGGCGGGATGTTGCCCTTTCCGATTTCCACACCGATCAGCGTACCAATCACCTGACCGATCACGCCTCCAGGACCGAGAAGCGGTGACAAGAATGGCAGTGAACAGATAAAACCAATCAGCATCAGGCCCCATATATTTCCGGCGAGCGGTGACATTACTTTTCCGAACCAGCCGCCAATGCCCGATGCCTGTGAACCATCAGTCCTGCGCACGAACGCCACTTAGCTGCTCGCTTGCCGCACAACGCTCCGATTGCTCGCTTGCCGCGGGCGCCAGAGCCCCTCCGCTTTGATTCTTGACCAAGACACTGATCTATCGGTTTGAAGACGGGGCAAGTTCATAAACTTTTCCCTAAAAAAAACGCCGGGCCGGATCACTCCAGACCGACGTTTTTCACTTTTTTCTACATGCCTAACAGCGATCGTGTCGCTGCGCCCAGCGAGGTACCTAGGAAAACCGCTGCAATTCCTAGAACATAGGAACTGATGATATAGCTGTAAAAGGCGCGTTTTTTCTTTCTGCGATTCAGAGAAATATTTTCCATATTGAACGTTGAAAAGGTGGTATACGCGCCCATGAATCCGGTGCCCAGCAGCAACGATGCGTGTACGCCGATTCCCAATCCGGTAATCAGACCGAGGGCAAGCGAACCCGACACATTTATAATAAAAGTCGGCAGCGGAAAATCATGACTCCATCTGCGCTTGATCCAATTCGACAACGAGAATCTGGCGAGTACACCAAACGCGGCGCCGAACGCTACCATGAGATAATTAACCAGCATGGCGGAGACGCCTCCTCTGCTTAATCAGCAAGATTTTGCTCAGGCGAAAACCAAGGGCAGATGCCGCAAGTCCGCCAAATCCGCTAAGTACAAGATAAATAGCCGCTTCCAAATAGTGACCGGATTGAATGAGTGCGAAGGATTCCAGCGAAAAAGTAGAAAAGGTCGTAAACGAACCCACAAAACCCGTGCCGAACACTGCAACAAGTTTGGGTGATACGCGCGGAATCCAGATTAGAAAACGCGTGACGAATGCGAGAATGAAGCACCCTAATAGATTAATGATTAGCGTTGCAAGCGGAAAATAAGAGACATGAATGATGAGCGACAGGGAATAGCGCGACAGTGCGCCGAGCACACCAAACAGTACAAGAAGTACATAAACCAACAGTTGAACCTCCTTTGCTTGAATGAATCCATCAACAAGGCGCGCGTGTAATGACTATCATTCATGCATGGTTTGTTTTTGTTCCACACTTAATCTTAATTTTTTAGTGCGTCTATTTTTTGATTGCATCATGACCTTCAGCAAATATGCTGACTGCTTTCGATTTCTCGTGATCTCTGACGTCCATTATAAACCTAACCCTCCCGTTTGGGGCGAATAAAAAGGAGCGCTGATCGAATAACTTCCAGTCACGGCAAGCACGCTCTATCATTGAGTCAATATCATTTCTGCAACCCTTTCAATCGGACTGAACTTGATCGTTTTCAATACATCAAAAAACGGGCATCATCCGGAAATAGCTTCCAAATGGTGTCCGTTTTCAAATGCGCACCTGAGAAAAAACGGGAAAAATACGCCCGGTCCTTACTTCCGCAGGATGCGGTGACTTCTGCGTTGTGCACAGGACGTACTTTCACAGGATGTGATGACTTCCGCGTTGTGCACAGGACGTGCACGCCTTTAGCGGAAGTTCATTTATTTAGCAGAAGTTCCTTTTACAATTAGCGAAAGTTCCTTTAAATTAGCGGAAGTTCCTTCCGTATGTGATGGACTCGTGTCTTTTCGGTGCTGAATTGCCGCTTCGGTTACTCGCTTGCCGCGGGCGCACCGCGAGCCTCCTCAGACAGGGCAGGAATCTGCGGGGTCTCTCTGGCACGCTGATCCCGCAGGCGCCAGAGCACCTCAGCTTTGATTCTTGGCCAAGACACTGGTCTATCGGTTTGAAGACGGGGCAAGTTCATATTACCTGTGAAAAATGATCCCCATCCATCTCACTTCTGTTTCATAAAGAATTCTGGTCCTTAATTGAGTAACTCGTAAAATAAGCGGAGATTTTTCGGTTATATGCAGAATGAAGCGCGTTTCGGGGACACATAAGGGGATTTTTTCCGATTATGCAACGCAAAATCCCTCATTTTCATGTTTTTCACCTTGATAATCGGATTCTCTCCGTCTATTTACTTCAGGCGCGCGTTTGTGAACCATCAATCTTGCGCTTGAATGGCACTTCAGCTGCTTGCATCAACTGGGCACGACCGTCAGCGTTTCGCTTTAACTTCGGTTGTGCCGTTGGTTTGTGTCTTCATGGTTATGCATCATCGCTCCGATTGCTCGCTTGCCGCGGGCGCACCGCGAGCCTCCTCAGACAGGCTGATATCTGCGGGGTCTCGCTGGCACGCATCAACAGAGACGCTCCGCATACGCCAGAGCATCTGCCCGTTTGATGCTCAGCTAAGACACTATGTTATGGCTAATGTATTTCGTTTTAACTTTGGCGGGTTTCGCTTTAACTTTAGGGTATGCCGTTGGTCAGTGTCTTCATGGTTTTGCATCAACGCTTCGGTCGCTCGCACCAACGAGACGCGATCCCTCAAGCATCTCGCGCCTCCTTTTTGATGCACAGCGTGACCAAAAATCATATCCTTTCTTTACCTGTGAAAAGAGTCAGCAGCCCCTCACTTTTGTTCTCCATCTCGAGTACCGTCTGATGCATTTTGTGAATAATCTTCGGCGCATCCATTGGGTCGGTGATCATTTCAATGATACACAGCTGTTTGGCGCACTTTTTCTCGGCATCGGCAATGGCCTGACGAAGCTCATTGTTTGTGCGTACTTGAACCGTGAACGCATCCTGTTTAAATACTTCCGAAAGCTTATGGTAGTCCCAGTTCGGAATGTTGTTATATTCTGTATTGTCTACAGTATTAATGTATTTCTCAATTGTATACCCTTTATTGTTTAGGACAAAGATGATCGGCTTACACCCGTTATCGAGCATTGAGCTTAATTCCTGTACGTTGATCTGCAGTGATCCTTCGCCGGTAAAAAGCAGTACTCTGCGATTCGGATTGGCGACGCAGGCACCAAATGCCGCAGGAAGCCCATAGCCAATGGCGCCCCAACCGCCTTGGGCGATGTAGGTCACCTCTTTTTTCAATCGTACCTCTGCCATGCCCCAAGCAAAGGTTCCGGCATCGGCAACGACAATATCCCGCTTGCGAAGCATCGCCTGAAACTGTGGGTAATAATTTCTGGCAGTCAGTGCGTCATCTGTTGCATCCTGACTGTCAAATGGAAAAGGCGATTGCTGCGGGAGTGTCCACGAATGTCCGGCCGCCGGAAAGGCATCGACCAGATCATCAATGATAATGTTCGGATAAACTGTTTTGCCGATCTGCACATGGTCGGGCATCACATTAATGACTGCCAGCGGGTTGATTTGATCGGTAAATAGTCCGGTATTGTAATCATTCCATACTGCGCCAAATGCCAGCACACAATCTGAGGATTCAACCCGTTGCCGTACGGCTTCATCACTGCTTAGTTTTCCACAGTAAAAGCCGGCGTAGTTCGGCAAGTTTTCATTGCAAACTCCTTTGCCCATCATCATGGTGACTATCGGGATGTTCATTTTCTCCGCTAGCTTCTCAACCTGCTGCCCAAGCCCCTCGTGCATCGCGTAAACATCCGGAAGCAGCACCGGACGCTCGGCAACTTCTAAACGTGCGCGAATCATGCGAACGGCTTCTTTAAGGGACGCTCGATCCGTTTTCTTTCGCTGTGGATGTTCAGCCCTGGACATCATGTTCGCAGTCACAACGTCTGTAGGTATCGTCAAATACACCGGTTTCTTGGTTTCTCGTGCCTTAGCTATTGCATTGGGGATCTCGACGCCTGCATTTTCAGGCGTAATCGCCGCGGCATAGCACGTGATTTGCTCGTATACTTTTTTAAAGGTATCGAAATTGCCGTCAAGCAAGGTGTGGTGCATCAGCTTGTGCTGTCTTTGCATCATGGATTTCGGCCCTCCGACAAGATGAATAATGGGGACCGATTCACTATAGGCACCGGCAATCGCGTTGCATGCACTCAGCTCACCGACGCCAAATGTGGTGATTAAAGCTCCGATTCCTTTCACGCGTGCATAACCGTCAGCGGCATAGCCTGCATTGAGTTCATTGCGACACGTGACAAAGTTGAGCGCCCCATCCGCTTCAAGCGTATCAAGCAAAGAAAAATTATAATCACCCGGCACCCCGAAAATCTCACTAATCCCTTCATTTTTCAGACAGTCAAACAAAAATTCACCAACCTTCATCCTTGCGCCTCCTAAAAAAAAACTAATCCTATTTTGACCCGGGCGCCCGCGGATATGTATGGAACCGGTAATTAGAGCCTTGCGTGTGATCGAAGCTAACACGTACCGTGAATGTCTGATTGAACGTTTCCTCATCGCCTTTTATAATAAATAGATTAGAAAACTTGGCTTTGCCAAGCCTCTGGCGAAGGCAAAGACATAGTTGCACTTACACTGATATGAACAAAACTGTCAATACCCCCACTACATTGGGATTGGATCAGCTGTTTTATTCCAACTTTAAGAAGAGAAGCTCTTGGGCTTCTTTTTTTCTTTCAACTCCATCACTCCACTGCGTCTCTTTTGAATTCACCTTCTTTTTTTATGAACGAATACTTTCTAGAGCGATTCGAGCGCACGGCTCGAAGGCAAAAATCTCTTCGCCGATGAGTATACTGATATCCGTGGGTTTTCACATTTTATCATTCCGTCTCAGGATCTGTCACGAACTCGTTTCGTGCATTCACCTCAATTCAAGCGAGCACATGTGTAAGTCGTGCGTTATCCCTTACGGTTTTCATCTTTGCCTTCCAGCCCTATTCTCAAGTCCTTCTCTTCTTTTATTTTTTCTACAACGAAACAAGATACGAGCACCCTTTGACAGGGAGAGGTGGGCGTGGTAGGCTGGGAAGCCGTGCAAAACTCAAGCTGGCCACCTTTTGCGGGAAAACAGCGCCCACAGAGGCTCCCTGTCAAAGGTCATGCAGTGCGCTCCTCATTGAGAGTGACCGTTTTCGGTTCGTCAAGCTGTTGCGTGAGTGCCCAAACAAACCCAGCGAGTTCCCGTGCGATCGCCGTCACTACTTTGCCTGCTTCCTTACCTCTTCCCATTAAACGGAAATACTTTGTGTGCAAGCGCGTCTGTGCTTTCCAAGCAATGCCTAAAAGCTGTGGCGGTTGATTTTCTTGACGCTTTTTCAAAGCACCCTTAACGGCCGGCTGATAACGATAACTCCATGCGGATTCAATGAGCAGCCGTCGAACATGACGATTACCTGTTTTTGTGATTTTCCCCTGTCGCCGGGACTCGCCACTCGAGTGCTCGCTAGGGATGAGCCCGGTATAAGCCATGAACTGTCGCGCAGTCTGAAATCTCTGAAATGATCCTATTTCCGCTACAAGGCTTGTGGCTGTGATGATTGAAATGCCACGAAAAACTTGAAGCGCCTGAATCATCGACGCATGGTGTCCTTCTTTTGCTTGACGCTCAATTTCCTTTTCTAAACGATTTAAGCGAAGTTCAATGTCTTTGAGTGTGTGCAAGTATTCCTGAAAAACTACCAAAGAGGCGCTTTTCTCAAACGAAAGTTTATCGAGCCAATCTTTGTACGCTCGGGTCCACTTTCGTACTCCACTAGGTTCTTTGATTTCGTTCCGCAAAAGAAACTTCGTAAGCCGATGCTTCGCGCGCAATTCATCTTCTTTGACATCTTCCCGTGCACGGACGAGATCACGGAGTGCTTCATCGTCTTCACTGGGAACATAAATAGGGGTGAGTTCACCTGCTCGATATAATTTTGCCAGCTGCAGAGCATCACGTCGATCTGTTTTGACACGATTACCCGGCTTTTGCGGAATCAGGGACGGAGCAATGACTTCGCAATAAATATCCATCGCCTTGAGTAAACGATAAAGACCATATCCGGTGGGTCCGGCCTCGTAGCAGACACGCAACTGGCTCGGATCCCCTAATCGGCTCATTTGTTTCCGAATCGCTTCTGGTCGATAAGGAATCATCGCGATGTACTGGGGCTGGTTTCTTCCTTCTTCGGCAACCGCAACCGCTATTTTTTCCTTAGAGACGTCTAAACCTACATATTTTGTGCTATCATTCATAGTGCTAGCTCCCTTTCGTATGATGGCTCTGTTTGAGGATTTGAAAGTCTCTTTCATTTTTCCCCATTTAATCCACGATTCTACAATCAAGGGGGCTAGTTTTGTTCATGATAACTCGTTTCCTTAAATTTTTTATATACTTTCTTACCAGTGTGAGAAAAACCGGGCAAAATACGCCCGGTCGTTAATCTCCAGCCATATGGTATGGGCTCGTGTCTTTTCGGTGCTGAATCGCCGCTTCAGTTACTCGCATCAACTGGGCGCGACCGCGGGCGCACCGCGAGCCTCCTCAGACAAACAGAAATCTGCGGGGTCTCGCTGGCACGCATCAACAGAGACGCTCCGCATGCGCCAGAGCATCTGCCCGTTTGATGCACAGTCTTTTACATGACCAAAAATCACAAACTTTCTCTACCTGCGAAAAAACAGGTTGGGTCTACTGTTTCACCAGATTTTACCTTGAGGAGTGTACAGATCATTGAATAGAGCTGCTTTTATTAAATTGACGATCGCAATGGCGATCTTTGGTTCCATTGGTTATTTTTCCAGTCTTTCCGGACTGCCGTCGCTGGAACTGGTCTTTGTTCGATGCGTCAGCGCGACGATGTTCCTGACGCTGTACTGGCTGATCAGCGGCAAGTTCAAACAGGAGCATTTTCCGAAAAAAGAATACACCGCCATTATAATTGGTGGTGTATTCCTGGTCCTGAACTGGATTTTCTTTTTTACTTCCTTTGAAAAGACGGCGATTACCATTGCCGTCTCCATCTATAATCTTGCACCAATAATCGTGCTTGTGATCGGATGGCTCTTTTTCAAAGATCGGGTCAAGCTGGTCGGTGTGCTCGCCCTGTTTCTCGCTTTTGTCGGAACCGTGCTGATTTCGGGCATCCGTCCAAGTCAGCTTCCGGGTAGCGGTTCCCTGACCGGACCGATTTATGCGCTGATCGCGGCCTCTCTCTATGCTCTGGTGATCCTGACCGGAAAATACATTCAGCACGCAAGTCCTTACCTGGTCACGATCATCCAGACCTTTATCGGCGTGTTCATGCTGCTGCCGTTTGTTCATTACCAGCTTTATGCGGATCTGTCAGCATCGAACTGGTTTTACAGCATTCTCACGGGTGTGGTTCATACGGGCATTGTGTATCTGCTCTTTTACGGAAGTCTACGCGGTCTCTCAACACCGGTTATTTCCGCATTGACTTATGTCGATCCGCTCGTTGCGATTCTGACTGACGTTTTGCTAATCGGATTCTTCCCATCCCTGCTTCAGATTGCTGGTATCCTGATGATTTTTGCCTCCTTGTCGTACACCTTCTTTGTACAACGCGATTCCGCAACCACATGAAGCGCAGCCTCGTGAGGATCGGTCACCATGCCTTGCGAGCGCGCATGGATCGGCGCAGCAGTTGTCGCTGGGTTCGCTCGTTAATTACATCACATGGGGGCTTTCCTTGCACTCTATTGCTGTAATGACCGCCTCCTTCAAAATGTCACAGGCTTTGTCACAGTCCGCTTTTGTGGCAATCAGCGGCGGCAAAAGGCGGATGATGCGATCGCCGATCAAGGTCACGAGCATGTTCCGATCAAAACAGCCATGCTTGATGGCATAGCCTGCCGGCGCATCAAATTCGATGCCAATCATCAAGCCTTTTCCCCTAACTTCTTTCACGTGAGGGAGAGTCTTCAGTTTTTCAACCAGATAATTGCCGACTTTTTTTGCATTGCCAGCAAGATCTCTGTTGAGCAGTTCGTTTACTTCAGCATAGGCGGCCGCGCAGCAAACCGGATTTCCGCCAAACGTCGTTCCGTGCGCGCCCATGGTGAACGCCTTGGAAACTTCTTCAGTTGCGCAAATCGCGGAAATGGGCATCCCGCCGCCAAGTGCCTTGGCCATCGAAACGATATCCGGTTTCACGTCGTAATCCATATAAGCCATGACGTTGCCGCTTCGGCACCAGCCGGTTTGAATTTCATCGAGAAGCAGCAACAGACCTTTTTCCTTGCATAGGTCAGCGATCCCTTTCATAAATTCAGGCGTTGCAGGGTTCACCCCGCCTTCTCCCTGAATCGGTTCCAGCATAATCGCAATCGTGTCGTCGGTTACATGCGCCCGAAAATCATCGAGATTATTGAACTCAGCGTAGCTGAATCCGGGAACGACCGGCTTAAAGCCAACCTGGCACGCGTTGTCCGGCTGACCGGTCGCAGACATCGCCCCGTATGTTCTTCCGTGAAAGCTCCCTTTCGCCGTGATGATGTGATACTTATTCGGTCCATAGTGGTCTACGCCATACTTACGCGCCATTTTGATCATCGCTTCATTCGCTTCGGTTCCTGTGCTCTGATAAAAGATTTTATCCATGGCCAGCGCTTTGCACACCCGTTCCGCAAGGAGAACCTGTGGAACGGTATAGGGATAATTGAAGGTATGCATGAGATCACCGACTTGATCTTGAACGGCGGCGACAACTTTTTCGTTGCAGTTTCCTGCACTATTAACGGCAATGCCTCCGTAAAAATCAAGATAAGCATGACCCTCCTCATCATAGAGATACATCCCTTTGGCCGTTTGAGCCACAAAATCATACCGTTCATAAGTGTCAATCATGTACTTTTTCGTGAGTGCCTTAATTTCACCGGCGGTTTTGTGCACCTCTGATAGTTTCATCGCCATACCTTCCTTTTTGTAAATTTTGCTCGATCAAAAATCAGCTGTCTTTTTTCTAATCAGCCTTCTCCTCGCCAGTGTTCCGGCTCAAACATTATGTCTGTATTCATAAGGCAGTGTTTTCATTTGTCCGAATGTCGTCATTTCCTCAATGGCAGTAAGCGTATCTTTGAGTATTGCGGTCTGCATCGCAACATTGTTCGGCTCGCCTGCGTTGGAACCAATCGGTACATGTGGAGCGGTAATGCGGGGCGCTCCTTGCTGCTTGGCAATCGGCGGCAGAGCAGCTATAATCGCAGTGGAAATGCCGACCGATTCCACTGCACGTTCGACGATCGTCGCCGAACGGTGGCATGTGCCGCATCCGCCTGTAAAGACCGCAATGTCGACACCTTCCTCCTTCAAGATCTCGGCAATCGCAGGACCCGTTTCCTGCTTGAATTTTTGAACGTTGCCGCCACCGCCCATAAATCCAATCAAAACAGGGGCAACTTTTCCAATGAATCCTTCTTTTGCTAATTCATGAAGACGATCAATAGGAAGCATTGAATTAATATCCTTGTTTACGTCACTATTATCGAAACCTCCATGGCTAACCATGAGCTCAGAAGATGGGGTTTCCGATGGTATCGTTCGGAACGAATAATCACCTGAGAGATTAAAGCGCGGCTGCGTTTTCAAATGCACACCACCTGCAGTACAGAATGCAACCGTACATTCATGTAACGGTTTGGTTAACTCCGTCCATACCGGAGGCGGCGTGATCGGAACATAGATTTCAGACTTCAAGTGCTGAGCGGTTGTTAATTGCATGTTTTTTTCCTTCCTTCTCTATAATGAATAAAAGTCACGATGAATCGCGTGATTCAGGTATGCGCAACCAGGGTCTCTTCATCAATTGCTCGAGTGAAAACAAATCCTTTAAACCACTTGAATATAACTTAAATAGACTTGGATTTTCAGACCAACGTGAAGCGGTTGATCGGTAAGGACACAGCGAAGCGGCACGATAATGATCCCCATGCGTCCTTTCAAGGTCACTTTCACTTCACGTTCAGTTACCTCGAGAATCTTACCGGGCAAAAGTTTCGGTGTGAGTTCATAGTCCATCGGATCACATCCTTACCGGATCATCTGCTGATTTGCATCGATAACTGCCTGTTCCCATTGACGGTTGGCAGATTCGATTGGAATGCCGGCCATTTTGGTTTTCAGCATCAGCAAAGCGCGCTTGGCGTCCTGCGGGCAGAGCGTGCTGTCGCCTAGAATCTCGTTTTCAAAGCCTTCCGGATCTTTATTGAGTTCGATCATTGCATCCATGTGTTTATTTCCTACGACCAGCTGTCCCTGATACGCGCAATAGGAAACACCGACAACATCGATGCCGCGGCGGCCGATCTGATCGATGTTTTCCGCAAAATCAATATGGTTGTTTCCAAATCCCTCTGTAGTAACAATGGCTCCTTCAACGTCTAGCGCTTCCGCCCAAGCACCGAGACGGGCAGAGACATAGGATTTTTCATCATTGACTTGCGGACTGCCGATAAAGACCACGCCAACCAAGTTAATTTCTTCATCCTCAGCCATTAGATTAACAAGCGGTTCGCGAAAATAATGACGCGTATCCTCCTTTGTCGACGGCCCAATGCAGGTCAGTGCATGAATTCCACCGTCGCGCACTTCATTTGGCGACAAGACGACCGGTACATTTCCGAGATCGACATTGCGCTGTCCGCCTTCAACACCTGCCGGTTCTGCAGGGAGCAGCACGTTATCATGCATCGCGCCTTGGCCCATAATTTCCTTTACAAGCATCACCCGCGGCTTACCCGGCCGCTTCCAATCATGGAACACATCCTGCTTCGTGCATGCTTCCGCAGGCGCGCGCTTCAGTACCTCGCGGATCTCTTGAATGATTGAATCACAAGCCTTATGCGCCGCATAAGGTCCGCGGCGTTCCATCCCGGTATTTTCCTGTATGGTGACATTGACACGGATGATGATATCTTCCGGATCCGGACAGCCCGGACGTCCAAATCGAATGTTTTCATCAAGATATCCTTCACAGGAGCCAAACTCATGCACTTGAACGCCTTTTTCATCGACCCCGGTCAGCATGATCACGACCCCGCTCATCACATGGGTCACACCTTCGCCCAATAGGCCTTCTACTTTCGCCGCAATCGGCATGACATCCATAATCGTGTTGGCATACACATGCCGTTGATCCAGGGGGATAATGTCCATTTCCGCAGCTTTCACTAATGGATCCGCCTTGAGCGAATCCTCGCACAAGTCCTGACGAAGCGTCAGCGTTCCGTGTTTAAATGACGTCTCCGTCCCCATACAAACCTTCTGAACGGCAAATTCTTTTTGCGTCAGCGTACGAATGATTTTATCTTCCGGCTTTTGTTCAACGGGTGGCACCGTAAACGGCAAACCAATCGTACTTAACCCATCCGGCAATTCAATCTGGCCTTGCACGTTGCTGATGCTAAATTTTATGACGCCCGCAGGCTGCGATGTACCCGAATCCGTTGGCGCGGATAAGCGCTTATCTTCTGATTCACCTGCCTTATTTGAATAGCCATCGAGTAATTTCGCGGTCAATGACGTCATGGCATCTGTATCTTCTTTCAAGGTCGCGCCCAATACTTGACCGATCGTCAGCGCATCCTCGGGAATGGTCAGTAACCCGGATTCTTGCAGGTCGGGAACAATGGCAGGATCTTCAAGATCAGACGCAGAAATAATCGTTCCTTTGTTTCTCAGACAACAAAGTACCGCTGGATCGTTCTGATGCAGATTGGCTGTTTCATTTGTAATTGACATAGAAATGCTCCTTTACCAAAAAATAATTACATGCGTGATTTGAAATTGACCTCATGATTACGAAGCTTACGGACAAGCGGCAGATTCATCGCGCGCAATGCACTGTCCGTGACATGGTGCACCGGAAGGTTTAATTTCGGTGCAAGAGCCATCACCGTATTGCTGCAATCGCTGCAATTGCCGATTAATAGTGCTTGGGCACCGGCTTTCTTCAGGCGCAGCACCCGATCAGCCTGTCCGGGACATATCCCTGGATTTCGGCATCGCAAAACGCCGTGAACCTCCACTGCATGTTTGCACCGTTCACTCGCCGCCACATCCGCTCCCATTTGATCTGCAATCTCTTTCATTCGGGCCTCACTCGCACTGCAGGCACAAACGAGCAGACCAAGGGGCGCTTTTGCTTTCAGAAAAGGCATCGTCACAATCAGTGCACCGGTGGTTTTGGTCACCACATCGTCCAACGTCACACGTTGACTCATAAACGGTCCGCCGGTAATCACTTCACCGTAGTCCCGATCCATTCCACCGACACTTTCGATTAAGTCTCCGATACGCGTTCCGATTGGCACATCCATAAGCGTGACTGACTTGGGTCCTCTGCGCAGTTTTCCTGCAATCGTCAGATTTTTAGAAAGCACAGGTCGGCCGAGTTCCACGGCCTGGCTCACGCGGGAAAGCGTTTCTGAATTCAAGACAATCGCGTTAGCGTGAACCGTTCGTTCATCCGGAGTCAACAGCACGCCCAAAACATCACGGATCAGTGCACGCTTCTCACCAACCGGATACCGATCCTCTAATTGAAAAACGGACACACGGTCATCCTGAATGATCGTTTTCAAACGGGCGATGGCTTTCTTATGTTTCGCTTTGACAGCAATCACTCCATGCGCGGCGTCGACCGATTCCATCGCATAGAGCAACCCCTTGTAAATTTCATTCGGACCGCGTTCGATCTCAGCAATATTATGGGCGAGAATTGGCTCGCATTCAGCAGCATTTGCAATCACTGTTCCGCCAGGTATCTTTTGGGCCAGCTTTATCCAAGTGGGGAACCCCGCCCCTCCCATACCGACAATACCCGCGGAACGAACACGTTCGCCGATGTTTCCCGGCGGAATTGTTTCAAATTCACTATTTTCAGACTTTTCACCGCGTATAAAAATCGCTTCATCAGTCACCTGAATTACTGTTCCGGCTACACTCGCATGTAGGTCGGCACCTAGGCCATCGGCTGTTGCAATGCAATGGCCACGTTTTACAGACTCTCCTGCTTTAACACACGGAATCGCCGGTTTGCCCACGCCTTGTTTTAAAAGAAGTTTATACATTTCGCTCATGGTGAATCTTCCTCCTTTCATCCGTCGTTACAACGCAAAGCCAAATTCAAAGGGGTCTTCATCATCAAAGATGAGCCTAGATTCTCCGGTCACATAGGCGCGACCTGTGATTTCCGGAATGACCGCCGGATAGTCGCCCACAGCGGTTTTTCCCAAAGCATGACCGGTGAAACGCGTCCCCATAATGCTCTCACAAACAAAATCTTCACCGAGCTTTAATTCCCCTCTAGCACAGAGCGAAGCAATCTTGGCACTGGTTCCTGTGCCGCATGGCGAGCGATCCACTTGCCTTTTCCCGAAGACAACGGTATTTCTAATCGTCCTCGGATCGTGCAGGGGTTCGAAAAACTCTACCAAATCAACCGAATGAATGTCGGAAAGCAGCGGATGTTGGATGACCGTCTGCTGATTCACCGATTCACGGATGTCAACGCCGATTTGTAAAAGTCTGTTCAGATTTTCCGGGATCAACGCTATACCCAGGTTTTCAGCATTTACCAGTGCGAAGAAGTTGCCGCCAAACGCAACGTCTACCCGAATCTCTCCCCATTTAGGAACCTGAATCGCCACGTCTTTGCGATATAAGAAAGCAGGAACATTAATCATACAGGCTTCTTTTACGCGACCGTTTTCCACCTTCACCCTTGTGCGGATTAAACCTGCAGGCGTTTCCAATGCCACGTGTGTATACGGTTCAGTCACGGGAACCAAGCCTCGAATGACCGCTATGGTTGCGACACCAATGGACCCATGCCCGCACATATTCAAGTAACCGCCCCCGTCCATAAAAATAACCGCTAAATCGGCTTCTTTATGAATCGGTTTCATCAAGAGTGCGCCGAACATGTTCCGATGTCCCCGCGGCTCATTGATGATCGCGCGGCGAAGATGGTCATAATTCTTTTGCAGGCATATTTTCTTTTCCATGATGGTGTTCCCATCGACTTCTGGAAATCCGTTCACAATAATTCTGGTCGGCTCGCCCATCGTATGCGAGTCAATGATAAAAAGGCTCTGATCATCGGCCATCACCGTCCTCCTTTCTAAAACGGAACGAAAATTCGATTAGTTTAGAATATATTCAAAATTATTCTAGCAAGAACCGTGCCAACTTTTTTCTTGGCTAAATCCACGAAAGTGTCTCAATCACTTGACAGTCATCGTCTAATTATTGAGACATGTTTCATTTGGTAGGCATATTTAATAACATCCAGTGTAATAAAATGAAATATTTATTGGCTCAATGTATTTTTTCGTGGAAAAAATCAGGGAGGTACGTCATATTGTGTTAGATTTTCTGTCAATCGAAGGATGTAGTGGTGTTTGTGGAAGTTCTCTCTTTCATGCGCGTTTCGCTTTAACTTCGCGGTTTTGATTTAGCAGGCGATTCGGGAGCCTTCCCAGACTGCGGGAGCTGCCCTAGCTCACGACTCGCAAACCGTTCAAGGAGAAATACCCAGTTTATGCATTTTGTTATAAAGTGTTGCTCTTGAGATTCCTAAAATTTGGGCCGTTTTGTTTTTATTTTCATGCGTTTGTTCCAATACTTGCTGAATGGTTTTTGCTTCACATGCTTTCAACGTATCATTTAATGAAGAAAAAGTCTGCATTTCTTGTGAAGGGAACGTCCGGTGTCCTACTGTACGCTCCTCATGTTCACCCGCTTGAAGATTCACTGGCAAGTCGGTGAAATTTAATTTTCCGTCTTTCGAAAAGACGACTAAGTTTTCAATGACATTCCGCAACTCGCGGATATTCCCGGGCCAGCGATGGTTGACCAGCGCGAGCATAATTTCTTTCGGGATTTCTTTTACGTCTCGATTGTATTTCTTGGCGAATTCATAAAGAATTTGGTGACTTAATTCGACGACGTCCTCAATTCTGTCTCTTAATGGGGGGATGAGAATCGACACGATGTTGAGCCGGTAGTAGAGATCTTCTCTGAATTTGCCCTGTTTTACGCGTTCTCGCAAATCCTTATTTGTTGCAGCTATGATAAAACAATCGGCGTATTTAAGTCTTGTCCCGCCTACTGCGTAAAAGGTTCCCTCCTGAAGCACGCGCAACAGCTTCACCTGCATATCAAGCGGAAGTTCGCCAATTTCATCCAGAAACAGCGTCCCGCCTCTTGCCAGTTCAAGGGTTCCTTTCTTTCCGAGTGCACTCGCTCCGGAAAAGGCGCCTTTTTCATAGCCGAACAGTTCACTCTCAAACAGGGAGGGAGGAATTGCGCCGCAGTTAATGGCGATAAACGGCGCCTGATTCGATGTGCGCAGATCATGCAAGGCTTTCGCAAATAATTCCTTCCCGACCCCTGATTCTCCAAGAAATAAAACCCTTGCCTGTGTCGTTCCGATTTGCTTCACCCGGTCGATCGTTCGGCGAATGGACGGACTGGATCCCTGAATCGGGTAAAACGGATCAGCCGACGGCTTCAGCCGCGACACTTTCTTTTGCAATTGCTGGATCATTTCGTTCGCGCTGTTTAATTGTTGATTAAGATGGACTTGATGCGTCACATCAGATTCACAAGAAACGGCGCCAATGATCCGATCATGCACCCTTACAGGATTCGAATTGATTAATACAAACAAGTCCTCCCTTGGCTGATGCTGCTTATGATAAAAACGCTTACCTGAGTGAATGATACGCAAGTTATCCAAACGGCTCTCGGAGAAAAAGTCAGTCATCGGCTTTCCTAAAATCTCTTCTTTCTTTATTGAGTATAATCGTTCTGCACCACTCGTCCAAACAACCGTTTTCATCTGTTCGTCAATCACCGAAATGGTGCTATCTGTTGTTTCCAATATTGTATCGTTGTATGCCTTTAAATACGTATAGGCCTCTAAAATAATGGGAATAAGTTCACCTGTTTTTATATAACCGATTGGTTTTTTCGCTTTAACCACCAGTAAATAATCGTATTGATTTGCTTTTTTGCCGATCGTGTCCCACGAATCATCCAGTTGAACCAAACCAGCGCTTCTGGCCGGCAATGCTTCTAAAGGGATCCTATATTTATTGGCAAACGCATGGCATTGGGGCGAACAGGCAATGAGCTGAAGCGACTTTTGCACAAAAATGAGATCAAATGCATGTTCTAATGCATAGGTCTTCCACTGCGCTTCACTGAGCATGACAAAGCTTGTATGGAGCAGATCCTTAAGTTCCGGCAAAAGATGTTTCATTGACCTCTCCTCCTGGCGTACATGCATTCTGCAAGCTGATTCCCATTCAATCCATCGATTTATTATAAAGTTCACACTTTTAGATAAATTTAAACATATTATTTCCGCACTGTCCAGTATATAAAGCTTGATCACCAGGGCGCTCATGCAGGGGTTTCTGATCGCCAATGAACACGTTACTCTGTCGCACGCTCTGATTAGATATAGTCGAGATCATGGGCAATCGGCGTCTGAATCATCTTTTTAACCGTTGCAGGATCCGAAGTCTGCGCGAGCACCCACATCAGCTTTGCAACAATGGCTTCCGTGTTCATGTCACCCGCAGTAATTCCACCGGCATCGGCCACACGTTTTCCTACTTCGTACAGCTCCATATTCTGCCCTTCCTCAAGACACTGGGTCGTGATAATGACCGGAATCCCCTGCCGCACCAGTTTTTCAACGCCGGTCACCAGATCTCTGTTCTCAAAAGGGAGACCGCCATTCCCGAAGCTTTCAATAATCAGTCCCCTGACATGGTTCTGCAGGAACGCAAAGAACGCCGGCGACAGTCCGGGAAATGCCCTTAATAAAAAGACATCCGGACAGATTCCGATATGCTTCGGCACTGCGGTCTTCTCCGCTTCCATTCTGAAATGAATCCGAACATGCTTGTCCGCAATATCAGCTATGTAGGGGTAATTGACACTCTCAAACGCATCGTAACTTTTTGTTCGCAGCTTAATCGCCCGCGTACCAAGGATTGCTTTTCCATCAAAAACAATAAAAACGCCGGGAAGATCCGCTCTCTGCGCAAAGGTAAGCGCATCTTTTATATTTTTCCTTGCATCGGTCCGTTTAAAGCTGACCGGAACTTGTGAACCCGTGATCACAATGGTTTTATTGAGACCATTTAATAAATAGGACAATGCAGCAGCCGTGTACGCCATCGTATCCGTACCATGTGTGATGATGAAGCTGTCGTATTGGCTCTGACTTTTATCAATCACCCGCGCCATCTTCAGCCAATCCTCCGGCTGCATGTTGGTGCTGTCCTTGTTCATGAGTACATGAAAATCAACCGATACATCCTGACTATGTTCAAAATAGCGCGCCAGCTGATCAATCGTCATGCCCGGCGCCAGTCCCTCCTGGTGCGGTGTTGACGCAATCGTTCCCCCGGTCGCCACCACTAAAATTTTCTTCATATGAATTTCCCCATTTTGTGTATTTATTACGCCCATTATAACTTTTTTCTCATATAATTCAATAAAATGTTTACTATGCGTGTACAAGCAGTGTAGACTGATCAAAGAGGTGATCTGATGCTCGCTCAATTAATCGCGTTAAGAAAGCAAAAAAATTTAACAATCCAGAACGTGGCTGATGCGCTCGGGATCGCTAAAAGTACCTATGCCAGCTATGAAAGCGGCTATCGTCAACCGCCAATTGACGCGTTGATCAAAATTGCCGATTTCTTTTCGCTATCGCTTGATCGATTAGTTGACCGCCCTTTTGAAGCCGTTATTCATCTCGATCATCCGCAAAATGAGTGCTGCCGTTTATTCATTGATGGGCAGGCGTTAACTGAAGCGGAGCGAAAAGAGATCATCGCATTTATAAAGGTGAAGCGGACACTTCACTAAAAACCGCCACATCAATTCCCCCTATTCCGACGCTACCGATAAACGATCAGACAAACCAAGCGGTGCCCGGTCCTTCTTTCACGTGATGACGTCCGCGTTGCATACAGGACATATGCGCACTTAGCGAAAGTTCCTTTTACTCTGAATGCCGTTTTAAACCATCAATTTTGTACCTAACGGGCACTCCAGTTGCTCGCTTGCCGCGGGCGCACCGTGAGCCTCCTCTTACAAATTTTTATACTTGCTGGACCTGCCAACTAAACGCCCTGCTGATTATTTTTTTTGCGGACGTCCCCGGACCTGCTCTTTCACTGTTCTCGCTAAGCCTTGCTGCGCCTGCCTGTACTTTTTTACGTGCATCGAGAAAAAATATTTTTTCGTTTCTATTGAATGATGAAAACAATCGTGGTAAAGTGACTAATGCACTCAATTAGTTAACAAAGTTAATAATTAACTTAATTAATCTTTTTTTAAGAACGAAAGGGGATTCGTCGATGAACAACTTTACTCGTCTGCTCATCATTAATATCATTGTGATCGTAGCTTTGATCGGTGGCGGCGCAGCAGGCTACTACTACTATGATCAAGCAACCAACTACGTCAAAACCGATAACGCCGCAGTCAGCGGCCAAGCCATTTCCATTGCCGCACCGGCTTCTGGAAAACTCGTGAACTGGGATGCTTCAGAAGGGAAAACCTTTGATGCTAATGATACGATCGGCAATGTGGAAACAATCGGTGCTGATGGCAAGAGTGCTAAAGTTGCAGTAAAGATGCCGCAAAAGGCGACGATTGCGTTAAACAACACGACAAAGAATGCGTTTGCTGCTGCAGGCGCACAACTTGCTCAAGCCTATAATCTAAATGAGCTGTACATTACCGCCAATGTCGATGAAAATGCCATTGAAAATGTAAAAGCAGGACAAAAAGTTGATCTCAAACTTGACGCGTTCCCAGGTACGCATTTCACGGGAAAAGTTGAGAAGATCGGAACAGCGACCGCCTCAACCTTCTCGTTGATTCCAAGCTCGAATAGTAATGGCAACTACACAAAAGTTACGCAAGTCGTGCCTGTAAAAATTTCAATTGACGACTACAAGGGCAATGACCTGCTTCCCGGCATGAATGTTACGGTGAAAATTCATATCTAATTTGAGAGGAGGGATTTGATGACATCGTTCCTTTCTGTGTATATCGGTTGTGCGATCATTTTTCTCGTGATTTTCAACTTCATTTTGCATCGCCGCCGCAAAAGCAAACTTGCGGCAGATGATCGGCCGCGCACGCAAGAAGCTTCCATGCACGCCCCCGTCGAAACACAAGACAGGGAGCCGCATGCTCCGCATCAGCTAAGCGCGCAGAACGCTCCGCATTCTGCTGAGGTAACCCCTGCAGCGCACGCGGAAAAGCATGAATCCGGCACGCAAGACACTTCCGGTCATCACCTGTCGATTATTCTGGTGCTGATTCTCGGCGCTTTTGTTGCGCTGCTGAACCAGACGCTCATGAACGTGGCTCTGCCTAAGATGATGACTGATTTGAATATTTCGACCAACACGGCGCAATGGATCACCACCGGGTATATGCTGGTCAATGGGGTTTTGATCCCAATTACCGCCTATTTAATGGAAACTTTTACGACGCGAAAGCTCTTTATTTCAGCAATGGTCCTGTTCTCGCTGGGAACACTTGTCTGTGCCTTGTCGCCTAACTTCATCATTTTGATGGGCGGACGCGTGATTCAGGCAACCGGTGCCGGGATCATCATGCCGCTGATGACCAATGTCTTCTTGACCATTTTTCCGCCTGAAAAACGTGGCGGGGCAATGGGTCTGATGGGTGTGGCAATGATCTTCGCGCCTGCCGTTGGGCCAACGCTTTCCGGCTATATTGTGGAACACTTTACATGGCGACTCTTATTCTGGATCGTGCTCCCGCTTGGCATTGTCGATGTCTTTCTGGCGATCACATTTCTTAGAAATGTCGGCCGCCGCTCATTTCCGAAGCTGGATCTTCTGGGCATTATCTTGTCGACGATTGGCTTCGGCGGCATCCTGTACGCGTTCAGTGAAGCCGGAAACAACGGGTGGGATGACGCCGCCGTACTGGTGACACTTATCGTTGGGATCATCTCACTGATTCTATTTGTCTGGCGCGAACTGCATTTGGATACGCCACTGCTTAACCTGCGCGTTTTTCAATACAAAATATTTACTTTCACGACAATCGTTAATATACTAGTGACAATGGCGATGTTTGCCGCAATGATTCTGCTTCCGATCTACTTGCAGAACATCCGCGGATTTACACCACTTCAATCCGGACTGCTCTTACTGCCAGGCGCGCTGCTCATGGGTGTCATGTCGCCGATTACCGGCATGCTCTTTGACCGAATCGGCTCGCGGCCGCTCGCGGTAGCAGGGCTCGCTGTGACAATCATTACGACGTGGGGCTTTGCGCATTTGAGCGATGCAACCACATACGGCTGGATTATGTTTCTCTACACCGCGCGAATGTTCGGTATGTCGCTATTGATGATGCCGATTATGACTGAAGGGCTGAATAATCTGCCCCGCGAGTTGAACAGTCACGGGACTGCAATGTCCAATACGATGCGTCAGGTTGCCGGTTCACTCGGTACCGCTTTCCTTGTTACCGTTATGTCGAACCGAACCACATTTCATATTGGCGACTATGCCAATCAGGTTGCTTCAAGCAATCATCCGTTTATGCAGCAGCTGCAGAGTTCCAGTCTTTCACTGGCTGCAAGCGGTCACGTTTCCGCGGTACAGGGGCAGCAAACCGTCATGCAGCTGCTTGAGATGAAGGTGCAGCAATTGGCGACGATTCAAGGCATTAATGATGCCTTTATCGTTGCGACCTTGCTGACGATCGTTGCTTGGGTGCTCTCCTTCTTTATTAAACGCGCGACCCCGCCGCAACAGAACACGGATCTGAAAAAGACGCAGACGAATCTGACAACGGCCAAAGAATAAGGGAAGCAGGTGTCTCTTACGGACAGAGAAGCCAAGATCCATGAAATCGAAAACAGCTTTGCAATTGTTATTCGCCGCTTTCGGCGGACAATCAATGAACTTCAGGGCAGTGAACTGACTGCTCATGAATTCTCGTTCCTGTCCCATCTTTACCGACATGATCGGGAAACCTCATCACGAATTGCAAAGAAATTCGATGTATCTCCAAGTTACGCGACGACGGTCATCGATAAACTGATTCGTTGCGGCTATGTGATGCGTCAGCGATCTAAAACAGATCGGAGAAAAGTTCGGTTAACGGTTACTGAAAAAGGCATTGCGCTCTATCACCAATTGATCTGCATCCGCGAGAACTACATGCGTCAGGTTTTCAGTGATTTTGATGATCAGGAGCTTAATCAGTTGTCCGAGCTGATTGCTAAATTGGTTGACTAATCGCTGACGTTTCAGCTTAGGCTCCAATTCATTTATGACTCACAAAAAGCAGCACCGCAATCATTGCGGTGCTGCTTTTTAATTCGTTTCATTGATTTTCTGCAGCTGAGCATCACAGGGCGCACATCAAAGGTATCGTTCCGCATAGGCAAGGAGTTCACGAATTTCAATCTTTGCTGATTTAGTGAGTGCTTTGTTGTCGCGAAGCATTTGCTCGCCACGTGCTTTGATAAAGCGCAAATAGTCTTTGTTTCTGGTTTGCCCATAACCTTTCTTGGCATGATGCAGGTCGCGAAAATCATTGGTGGCCTGCTTGACAAGCAGATGGCGACCGATCATTAAACCAATCGCAAGCGCGAGACAAGCAATCGTCCCCCAGCCGCCAGTAATCGTGTAAAGCAGGAGGCCGAGTACCATTAATCCGGTTACTAATTTCGCCGAACTGAAGATGTAGCCTTCCGGTTTATGATTAGGTTCCAAAAATGCGATGATACTTTTTAACATGAAAATCTCCTCCTAGCCTTTTTTGCAAAATCGTATACGCTGCGCGCGTGATGCCTCGCCAAACGACTCAATTTACAGTCCGAAAATCCCTGCCCAGTATCCGAGAATACCAATCGCAAACATGCCGAAGATGATCCAGATTGCATTGACTTTCCGTTTCAGAAGCCACATGCAAGCGAAGGTCATCAGCAAAGCAACGAGGCCAGGAAGCAGTTGGTCGAGAATCATTTGCAGCGTTGTGTTGACCGTCTTTCCCGCTTGTTCATAGGACACAAGGACAAAGGGCATTTTGATACTGGTCCATTTCGAAACAAGTGAACCCATGACGAACAGTCCGAGCACCGAAGCCATTTGCGTCAATTTCTTGAGACGGTTGCCGGCGACATCCTGCACAATATCCGTACCTTGGCTGTAGCCAAATTTAAACCCATACCATCTGGTCAGCATGCGGATGATGTTGATCCCGAAGAAGAAGAGCAGTGGCCCTAGAATACTTCCGCTCAGTGCCAGCGACGCGCCGAGTGCGGCTAAAATTGGACGTGCCGTTCCCCAATAAATCGGATCGCCGATACCGGCAAGCGGTCCCATCAAACCGATTTTCACGTTCGTAATGGCGGCCTCATCAATTTCACCGTTTTCTGCTTTCTTTTGTTCCATCGCTGCGGTCACACCAAAGATCGCTGATGCTGGCCAAGGCGTTGTGTTAAAAAATTCCAAGTGGCGTTTCAATGCGGCTGCCTGATCTTCTTTTCGATGATAAAACCGTTTGATCGCCGGGATCATCGTAACGGCAACCCCAATTGCTTGCATCCGTTCGAAGTTAAAGGAGCCGAGCATGAATGTACTTCGAAAATAGGTATTGATAATGTCTCTTTTCGTTAACGGCTGTACTTTTTTCGTTTCACTCATTTCATTCACCCTCCTTATCCTAATACATCGTCATCATCGGATCCGACGTTCGTTGCAGCTGTTGGCGCTTTAATCGCGTCATGGAAATCTGGATTCAATTGAACATAGACAACGGCAGCACAAGCACCGAGAATACCAAGACCAACAAGGTTGATTCCACTCATAAAGGTGGCAAGCGTGAATCCAATGAAGAAGAACGGCATCAACGCACGCGCTTTCATCATGTTAATAACCATGGCATACCCAACAACCACGATGAACCCACCCGAAACTTGCAGACCATGGGTGATGACCGGCGGAATCGCATCCAGCCACTGGCTGACAAGGCTCGTTCCGGCAATGGCGGCAACGGCTCCGGTAGGAATCGCCACACGCAGGCCTTGTAGCAACAGCCCTCCTATATGACACCACTCGACCCCTCGGAAATTCGCATTCGCAGCAAAATGGTCCGCTTGGTGCTGAAAGAATACTGTAATCGTTCGAACAAAAATGGTCAGTACTTGACCGGCGGCAGCAAGTGGAATCGCAATCGCAATCCCTTCACCGATCGATTGATGCCCGACAATAACGATAATCGCTGAAATCGTTGAAGCGAGGGCCGAGTCAGGTGCCATCGCTGCACCAACGTTCATCCAGCCGAGCGCAATCAATTCAAGTTGACCGCCAAGAATAATACCGGTGTGCAAATCACCAAGAACAAGACCGATAAGCGTACACGCCACAAGCGGACGGTGAAATTGGCGTTCATCCAAAACACTCGCCATCCCGCAAACCAGCGCAACCAAGATAACTAAAATAAATTGCATGGCATTCATGTTTGAAGACCTCCCTTTTTGTCTGCTAATCTTTTTATTTATACAAGATTTTTGCTTTTCAGCCGGTTCATAAAATCAGACGCTTGCGTGTTGGGAAGCTGTTGCAGAATCAGCTTGATGCCGCGCTTGTCAAGCTCCTTAAATGCCTCGACATCTTCTCGGCTGACCGATACGGCTTCGGAGATTAGTGTCATGCCTTCTTTAAAGGTAATGCCGCCGACATTGACCTGAGTCACGTCAACGCCCTGATCCATCAAACGAAGAACGTCTTTGGGCGATTCGACCACCATCAGGACGTCCAAGTCTTTATAGGTCGGGTTTTTATAGCAGCGCGCCGTTTTATCGACGGTCATCACATAGGACTTTGTGCGTCCCGGGGCAACCTGAAGCAGCAGTGTTTTTCTCAAATCATCCTTGGCAGCGCTGTCATTTGCGGCAATAATTGTTCCGGCCCCCACATGGTTCACCCAGTTGTTTGCCACCTGTCCGTGAATTAATCGAGAATCAATACGTAACCATTTAATATTCATCCCAACTCATCTCCTTCGTCTTCTTGTGCACTATTGGCAATTTTTTGATGCGAAAAAACGTCTTTGAATGACTTAATGCCGTCTGTTCCGGCGGCTGTTGCAGTTTGTACCAGTTCCTCAAGTGAGGCTCCCGCAAGACGCTTGCCAAGGACTTCAATCAGCATCGGCAAATTGACGCCGCTGACCACATCCATGGACGGTTTACGCGCAACAAAACGGCTGGCGGCATTGTATGGGCTGCCTCCAAACAAATCCACTAGGAACAGAACCTGATCATCTCCTAACCCATCGCTCGCTTTCTGATATTTATCGAGCAAATGCTCGATCCCCTCACCGGGTTTAAAGGTAACTTCAGCAATATGTTCCATTGTTCCGAAAATCATCTTGGCCGTTCCAATCAGCGCTTCCGAGAGATTTCCGTGTGTAGCAATAACAATCGCGACCACTTTTCTCTCCTCCTCTCTCTGTGCACTTTTTACTAAGCAACTTTTATGCCAACACGGTGTGTTAAAAAAAAAGAGCCTCGAGAAGGCCCTTTTGTAAGCGCTATTATTATTGATCTGTTTTTAGTCAACACACTATTTATGAAAAACGAAACACTAAACCTTCGAATAACGCACTAATAGGTTTTCTGTTTTAAACTAAAACACTAACCCATTCGTATTCAAAAAAAGAACACACTAGTTTTGAAGTGCGCGCCGATAAATGACTTCTTTGCCAAATTCATCGATCACCATATCAATAAAATAGTACAATTCATCCTCGCTGAGCGAGAGGTTAAGCTTGTCTTTTAGCACGGCCATTGTCGGATCAAGCTGCTTGGCTAAACGCTTTTTTTCCGAACTGCGCGCGCCTTCGTAAGTCAGTGGCATGCGGACAATTTCCCGTTCAAGAGCAAATGCAAGATGCATGACGATTCGAATCTGGGTCGCATTTTTAAAATGAAGGTGCAGCGCTTTTTGAACGGCTTCATTAAATTCAAGAATTGCGGCGACCGCTCGTTTCGGGTTTAGGTACATCAGCATATCCTGCAAGCTGTCCACGCAGACTCCTTTTACGATAACATGAGAGGGGTTGTCTTTCATCGGCAAGGTTTTGCCCGCAAGAACGGATTGCAGAATCTCTTGACCTTCGCCGCCGACAAATTGAGAAAGCGTGATGTACGGTACGCCCTCAAGTTTCGGGTTCTTTGCGCCAATGCTGGCGACAACCTCATATTTACATTGCATTTTTCGTGCGACATCATATAGGTCCTCGATTGATACCGGTATAACAAGGATTTCTTCATCGGTAAGGTTGCGCAGATACATGCTGACAATATTTTTAATACGTTTGGCAATGCCGCTTCCAGTTGTGCAAATGGTTAGAATCGCTTTCTGACGTTCACTGCGCGCGCTGCGCGTCTCCATACCAACCGTCCGGCGCAATGTATCGAGGGAATCAACCATTCCATTCAAATCCATATGCAAATAATTGGCATTTTTCACCGCATCGAGCACCATCGGCGTTGATACCATGTCGATGGCCTTGACTCGCACTTTGGCACCCTGCGCGATCTTTTCTTCAAAATAGTAGAGCGACCCCATATCGACCATCATCAGCACGCCGGCACCCTGATCAACGGAACGAACCGCTGCTACGATATTTTCAAAGATATCGCCGAAATTGAGACTGAGCGGCATATCGACGGCCGCAATCGGATAATCGCCCATTAATTCCTTGACAACGCTGACCATGGAGCTTGCGGTTTGCGGACCATGTGCCGCAACAACAATGCCAACGTTGCGCTGCTGAGAAAGTTCAACAAACGAACCGATCAGAAAAGCAATGTAGACCATCTCTACCTCTGGCAACGCTACACCAAGCCTGCGGTCAATTAAATCAGCCACCTGAACCGCTGCTTCATAATCTTTCTGTGCAAAAGGAAACATCGCCTTATCTGGCGCTCCATTCATTCTGCGCAGCGGATGTTCCAGAAACGCGGACAGATGCACATTAAGCAGCGAAACAAATTGATGGCTCAAATGCTGACCTAATACGCGGGCGCAGATGACCTCCAAATCTTCGGAAAGGCGGGCGACGCGCTGATCCACGACTGTATTTGACGAATCACTCGACGTTTTTTGGTAAAATTGTTTCACTTGATTCTTAATATCTTCCATGACGAGTTTGCGAATATCCTGCATTGATAAACCTTCATGGATCAAAGCGTCGTATTTTCCCGAGATCATTTTGTAGAGATCAAATGGAGGTTCGTATTGATCCACATCGTTTAAGAGCGGGTCCTTGCTCCCGGTTACCACAAGGAAAAGCGGCAACCGTTTGCTTAGCTCCTGATTGACTTTGGGCTGATGCGAGATGCGGTGCAACCCTTCCTGCATTTCCGTGGGCAGCATTTTCGCATCAAGTTCAACATAATCTTGGTTCATGCTATCAAGGAATCCTTGCGCACAGACCAGCTGCACATTCGATTTCAGCTGGCCAATATTGCCAAAAGTAACACTGCCAATCAACGCTTTGATCACATCGGAACTCACGTGAAATTCATGATGCGTGCGATGTGCTTCCCGAGAGAGCAGAAATTTGCTCAACTCAATCTGCTCACTCACACTTCGGCTTTGGAAGTTGGGAACATTGATCATCACCGGAACACGCCGCAGAAAGGTCTGCAACAGTGCCGATTCCGGGTCGGCTGTCGTCGCACCGATGATCAGAACCCGAGCGCCGCGCTTGTTGCCGGTTTCGCCTAATTTGCTGTAGTGGCCGGTATCCATAAAATAGAACAGCATTTCCTGACCTTCCGGCGGCAGCCGATGAATTTCATCAAGAAACAGAATACCGCCATCCGCCTTTGCGACCAATCCGTCCTGATCGTGAGCAGCCCCGGTAAATGCGCCTTTTATATAGCCAAACAGCTGTCCAATCAACAGCTGCGGATTGTTGTAATAATCCGCGCAGTTGAAATCAATGAACGGCGCGTGTTCCTTGATGCGCTTGATTGCAATTGCATAGTGATGCATCATATGCGCAAATAATGTTTTCCCTGAACCGGTTGGCCCGAGGATTAGCGTGTGCAACCCTCTTGGCGGATAAACAATCGCTGATTTGGCTTGCTTGACGCTTTTTTTCAAACTTTTATCTGAACCGATCAGATGGGAAAATGGATCTTCATTCTTCTCGCGCGTCCGCTCTTGATTGAACCATTCCTTCAACGATGCACACTTAAGCGCATACGTATCGACCGCATCGCCGAATTGTTCGTGAATCAGTGCGGCCGGTGCATAGAGCACCGGCCGCGTCACGAACTTGATCACGCGCTTCTCACGGACCAGTTCATTGAGCTCTGCGCTGACATTACTGCGCAGGATGCCGAGCGCATCCGCTAAGCCCGATGCTGACACGCCCGAAAGATCAAGCAGCTTTTTCTTATCTAATTGCGCACATTGCCGCGTTAATTCCTCAAAAATCTTTTCACGTCGCCGTCCCATTACGTTCACCTCTATAATCCCATTCTCCATGTTGTCTGCTATATCCTCTATTATAATTGAAAACGTTTTCTTTTCGGGCGTTTCACTCCCTTTCATCAAAAAACTTCTATTCGGGAATTGATCGGGAGAAATGCGTTTCGATGTCCGGCTTGAGACTAACGAAAGCTTGATTCGGGAATCCGCCATTGATTCGGCGGCAAAATACGCCCGATCCTTACTTCCGCCTTCCATTCGGGCTTTGTTCATCACCTTGTGCACAAACGACACTCCAGCTGCTCGCTTGCCGCGGGCGTTCCGGAAGCCTCCTCGGACACGCAATTGATCTGCAGGGTCTTCCTTGGCTCGCTGTTCCCGCAGGCGTCTCGCGCTTTCGTGTCTCGAGCTAACTCTTATTGATGAAATTGCCGCTTATCGTTCTACACCAAAGCAAAATCATAAACTTTCTTTACCTGCAAAGAAAAATCAAGCTGTGCTTGGTCCTTAACCTCCAGCGATGGGCTCGTGTCTTTTCGGTGCTGAATCGTCGGTTCGGTTACTCGCTGGCACGCTGGTCCCGCAGGCGCCAGAGTGGCTCCGCTTTGATTCTTAGCCAAGACACGGGTCTATTGGCTTGAAGACGGGGCAAAATCAGATACATTCTTATCCTGAAATCATAACCACCCTTCAAAAGGGTGGTTTGCTCCAAGGCTATAAGCCTTGGATTACCGGCCAGCGTCTCAAGGCGCTGGCCTTCACTTTGTTCAGGCTATATTGACTTTGCCTCTTTTGCTTACCCATAAATGGGTGTTTGTACTACTCAGCGACCTCTAAAGGGGTCCTCATATTCTCGAACGCTTAATTTATCCAGTGCAATATCGTGTTTTTCTTGATCTTGAATATATTTCTTGATGGTTGCTTCATTCAATCCTACGGTACTCACATAGTAGCCTTCTGCCCAAAAATGACGATCGCCAAATTTGTACTTTAAGTTTGCATGCTTGTCAAGCATCATCAACGCACTTTTGCCTTTTAAATAGCCCATAAAACTTGCCACGCTCATTTTAGGTGGTATGCTGAGCAGAAGATGCACATGATCAGGCATCATATGTCCTTCCAAAATTTCTACTCCTTTATACCGACAGAGCTGCTTGATGATTTCCTGTAAGCTTCTCCGATATTGATTGTAGATAATTTTTCGTCTATACTTTGGTGTGAATACGATATAGTATTTACACAACCATTTGGTATGGGCTAAACTGTTTGCTTTATTAGCCATTCTAGCGCTTCCTTTCATGTAGCAATATAGCCTGAACATCTATATTCTATCGAAAGGAAGCGCTTCTTTGTATAACGATTTGGTACTCCCCCCGCATAGCGGGGGGTTTATGTTTCGCACGCTACGCGTACTCAACGGACTAAAGTCCATAAATAAAAGAGCTGTCTCAATCGTAAAACCGACTGAGACAGCTGCATTTCATAATAAATAGCGAACAAGCAAGCCGATCACAATCCCAATCACGACCGAGGGCAGGAACTTCTTCACAAATTTTATTGAGAGCGCGCCGGCAAGACAGGCAGCAAGCACCGGCAGCGACAACGTCAGTTGACCGTTGGATGGAACAAAAATCTGTTTCATAATGAGCGCAACAATAATTGCGGTTGGGACGTAATTAAAGTAGCGACGCAAACTCGGGCTGAGGCTGCGCCCTGCCATGACCGTTACTCCAAGTAATCGGGACAGATACGTTACCGCCGCCAGCACAATGATTAACAGCCATGGGTTATTCATTATTTATCCTCCTATGTAGGTAAAGTCCAACGAGCGGTGCCAGAAGTCCGGTCAGAATGATGGTCAATTCATTTCCCGGCTTCATCCATTCCAGGACCAAGGTCATCACAACTGCGGCCAGAGCCGTGCCGATCACTGGTTTTCCCTTTAAACCGGGAACAAGCAGTGCTGCAAAAGTAACCGGAAATGCCAAATCAAGTCCAAATTTCTGCGGATCAAGTTGTCCGCCAATCAGCGCACCGGTCAATGAAGCGAAGATCCAAGCCATATAAAAAATGCCTGCGACAACTGCGAAATAGAACGGATCCGGACCAACCTTTTTAAATCGGCTGCTTGCTAAGACAAAGGGTTCATCTGAAATGCCAAATGCGAGCAGACTTGTCCACTTACCGGCAGGGGCAAGCCCTTCGGCTAATGCTGCTCCGTAAAGCAAGTTGCGCAGATTCAGCAAAATGACGGTCACCAACACACTCGCAAGACCCGCTCCGCCGGAAAGCATCGCAACAGCGACCAGCTGCGCAGATCCGGAAAAGACGAGCACGGACATCAAAGCAGCGGTCAGTACATTAAAATTGACCTGGGTGGCAAGTACGCCGTAGGACACGCCGTACGCGGCAATCGCAATCGCGAGTGGCAGCGCTTCAACACTCGCTGTTTTCAAAACGGCACGTTTTACAGCGCGCATGACGCTTCATCCTCCTCAGTTTGAGTTACGTATAGTATAATAAAGTTAACTTGTTATAAATTATAATATACAGCCCCCTCAAAGTATATAATAATTTACTTTTTTTATAGTAAACTATACCGAAAGGAAAGAACCGGTCATGAAGAAGAATCCTTGGGAAGACGGCGATGCCGGCAAACGGATCGGTGCGAACCTGCGCCAATTTCGGACGAACCGTGGCATGAGTATGGAACAACTGGCTAAGAAAATCGGCATCAGCAAGCTAACCCTGATGAATGTAGAGCGCGGCGAAGGCAATCCAACGCTGTCGGTGATCTGGAAAATCGCCAATGGGCTAAACATCCCGGTGAGCACCCTGCTGTCGATTGAATCGGATGTTTCCATCGCGCGAAAAGAAGACGGCATCAAATTGGCAAGTTCAGATAAAGGCTTTGTCGCAGAGCCGCTCTTTCAATCCCATGGCCTCTACGAACTGTACCGCGGTTATTTGCAACCGCATACTGAATACCTTTCTGCAGCTCACCAATTCGGCGTCAACGAATACGTCACCGTCATGGCCGGTTCCTTAAATGTGGCGGTAGGCGGCGAAACCTACCCTCTTCATGCGTACGATTCGATCAAGTTTAAAGGAGATCTCGATCATAAATACATCAACCCCTCCGGCGAGCTTGCCATTTTACATTTCGTGATTGCTTATCATTCCATGTAGCCTTACTTTCGCCATCGATTGGCTCATTCGTGAACCTGCTTTGATTGAAAACAGCTCTTCAGCGAAGTCTCCTGAAGAGCTGTTTCTTAAGCATATTCGGAAAGTGCTTCACCAAGTGCTTCGCCAAGCCGTTTCATTCCCTCTTTAATCCGTTCTTCACTCATGTTTGAGTAATTCAATCGAAAAGCGTTTTGTTTCACATCATTAGGATAGAAGGAATCGCCCGATACAAACGCAACATTATTTTTAAGGCATCGCTCAAATAGTGCTTGAACATTGACCGATTCAGGCAGCTCAACCCAGATAAACAAACCGCCTTCCGGAGCGCTGTGCTTAAGATGACCCGGCAAACAGGTTTCAATACAACGCATCATTGTTTCGCGCCGGGCACGGTAAACTGCTTTGATCTTTTGAATATGCGCGTCAAGGTCATTCAGCTCCAAGTACTTCGCCGTAACGCGCTGGGCAAACACATCCGAATGAAGATCGGTTGCCTGCTTGAAAGAAACATAACGGTTCATGAAATCAGACGCTGCACAGATCCAGCCAAGGCGAAAACCCGGTGCAAAGATTTTCGAGAACGTGCTGAGGTAGATGACGCGCCCTTCTGTATCAAAGCTTTTAACCGGCGGCAGTGCTTCACCGGCAAACCGAATTGCGCCATACGGATTATCTTCAAGTATGACGACATCGTATTGATTGGCAAGCGCCACCATCTGCTTGCGACGTTCCAGTGCCATGGTCCGTCCGGTTGGATTTTGAAAATCAGGAATCGTATAGATAAATTTCGCTTTGGGGTTCTGCTGAAGCGTTCGCTCAAGCTCGTCCATCCTCATGCCAGAGTCGTCCATGGCCACCTCTGCAAATTGCGGCTCATAGGCCTTGAACGCTTGAATCGCCGCAAGGTAGGTTGGACTTTCGCAAATGACGGTATCTCCTTTATCAAGAAAAATTTTCCCCGTCAGATCAAGGCCTTGCTGAGATCCCGTAAGAATAAGCAGATGATCTGCATTTGCACGCACACCAATCGCTTCCATACGTGTGCTAATCGCTTTTCGCAATGGAAGAAATCCCTCAGTTGTGCTGTACTGAAGTGCCTGTTCCCCCGCTTCATCAAGCACGGCCGAACAGGCCTCTTTAATCGCTTCTACAGGAAATAGTTCTGGTGCCGGCAGTCCGCCGGCAAATGAAATGATTTCCGGTCGGCCGAGCACTTTTAGAATTTCACGTGTTGCCGAACGCGCGACATGCTCGGCGCGCTTTGCATACTTAACTGTCATTGATCAATCCGCTCCTCGTTTATACAATTGGGGGGGCGCCCGTGGGTGCGTCTCTTGTCCCATTCCATTCATTCAGTTTCTTAACGGACTTAATAAATACCATTAATCCTTGCTTGAGCCGATCCATTCGCTCATAGGTAAAATTCAGCCGTACCCAATGCTCGCCATCACTTTCTTGCGGGTAGAATACATTGCCCGGTGTGTAGATCATGCCTTGTTCCCCGCATAGCGCCAGTAATTTTTTCTGCGGTACTGCATAAGGGAGACGACACCAGAAATAAAAGCCGCCGGCGGGCAAATCAAACGGTATGGCCGATTGCTCCTGCCGTAATAATTCTGCAGCGGCATCCCTTTTCTTTCTGTATAATGGCAGAATTTTCTTAAGGTGTTCCTCATAGCATCCGTCCCGCAAATAGCGATCCACAAGGATTTGGCTGTCTGTATTCACATGAAGATCGGTGATTTGCTTTAACAGCAAAAATTTCTTCATCACTGCCTCAGGAGCGATGGTCCAACCGATTCTTAATCCTGGAAAAAGTGCCTTTGACAACGTACTGAGATAAATCACATAGCCATAAGCATCAAGCGCTTTAATCGGAAGCGGATGTTCCTGATCAAACGTGATATCTCCATAAGGATCATCCTCTAAAATCGGAACCTGGAAGCGATAGGCGAGTTTCAGCAACGCCTTCCTTCTCGCCATGCTCATCGTAATGCCCGTCGGATTATGAAAGTTGGGAATGGTATAGATGAACTTCGGTTTATAACGAGAAATTTGCGCTTCAAGTACATCCAGCCGCATGCCTTCCCGATCCATGGGAATGCCGATAATTTTAGCGCCCATTGCCCGAAAACACTTAATCGCCTGTAAAAAAGTCGGTTCCTCAACAATCACAGCGTCGCCGGCAGACAGGAATGCGCGTGCGGCAAAATCAATGCCTTGCATCGAACCGGATAAAATCATTGTTTCCTTTGCAGTCACAGTAAGATTGCGACCTTCCATTAATTGGCTGATGCTTTCGCGAAGCGGGTAATAGCCTTCGACCGGACTAAAATTAAGATGAGCACTGGTGATTGGCAGTTCCCGCTGAATGCGCTGGAAATCAGCAATTGGATACAAATCCGGATCACCAATCCCTGCCGCAAGCGAGATGACGCGATTTTGATTCCCCATATACATAATCTCGCCCACCGCATCATTTAAGTTCGCCATGCGCTTATCAAACAGGGGATACCATGACATCGGCAGCACTGCCGGCTGTAACGGGACGGGATCGGGAACCTTCTGTTCGGTAACAACCGTTCCCCTGCCGGTCTGTGCATCAACCAGACCAAGCGCTTTTAATTCCTCATAGGCCTTAATGACGGTCGTCCGGCTGATCTTTTTAAGCTCAGCTAATTTGCGTTCCGGAGGAAGAATAAACCCTGCCGGCAGGTTTCCAGACAGAATCTGTCCTTTTATCTGACTGGCAATTTGAAGATAGACCGGCGTTGCCGCTTCACGGTTAATCGTTACGTTCATTACATTCCTCCTTCTGCTGATTCAAATTATTCTTATCATATCCATACCAATACCTTATGAAAAGATCCAATTGGATCGATCCTGAACAGTCCAATTTTGGCCACAATGATTCGTTTATTTTCTAAATCATTCGTAGGACCTTTACAATGAAAATCATTGTCGTTTATAATTAGGCTAACAATGTTTCTCAAAAGAAACATTTTGTCTTTTGACTACTAATCTTTCTAAGGAGAATGATATGGAGATCTCAAATTTATCGGTCTACTACGGCAAGCGGCGTGTCCTAAACGATGTCTCAGTGTCCATTCGTTCCGGCAAAGTTACCGGGATCATTGGCCCAAACGGGGCGGGAAAGTCAACATTTATGAAAGCTGTGCTTGGATTGATTCCAATGTCGACGGGAACGATTACGTTGGACAGCGGCGAAACCAATCCGAAAAAGTAGCATCAAACGATCGCTTATGTACCGCAACGACAGTCGATTGATCTGACCTTTCCCATCACGGTTTTTGACATGGTACTGATGGGTACCTATCCATCTCTGGGGCTATTTAAACGACCGGGAAAAGCTGAGAAAGCCCGTACGCAGAAATGGCTTGAAGCTGTCAAACTGGGCGATTTAGGCCACCGGCAGATTGCCGCATTATCCGGCGGTCAGTTGCAGCGTGCGATTATCGCCCGTGCGCTGGTTCAAGAAACAGACCGCTTTTTTCTTGATGAACCGTTCGCCGGTGTCGATGTCGTCAGTGAAAAAATCATTATGGACTTAGTCCGTGAGATGAATGCTCAAGGAAAAACCTTTGTCATCGTCCATCATGACCTCAGTACAGTTAAGGATTACTTTGACGATGTGGTGATGCTTCATTCGGATCATATTGTCTGTGGTGAAGTGGCGCATGTGTTTACCGGTGAGCAGCTCAAACATTTCTACGGTGCGGAAATCAATTTTTAAGGGAGGTTAAATCATTTGGAATTTTTCTCAGACATCATGAACTATCGTTTTCTTCAGCAAGCGCTCATTACCTCAATCTTGGTAGGGATCGGATCAGGCGTTATCGGATCGTTTGTCATTCTTAGAGGGATGTCACTTATGGGCGACGCCATCTCTCATGCCGTCCTTCCAGGCGTGGCTATTTCATTCATGCTGGGCATTGATTATTTTATCGGTGCAACGCTCTGCGGTGTTTTCGCTGCCCTCTGTATGGGGTTTATCAGCAGAAAGAGCCCGATTAAAAGCGATACATCAATCGGGATTATCCTCAGTTCCTTTTTAGCGCTGGGCATGATTTTGATCACGGTGGTACAAAGTTCAACCAATCTCTATCATATTCTATTCGGCAATATTCTCGCAGTAACAATGCATGATCTCATGCTTACCCTAATCGTCACGCTTCTCGTTATTATTCTGGTCTCACTCTTTTACAAGCAACTGCTGGTCAGCTCATTTGATGAAACCATTGCCCAGACCTATGGAATCAACACGCAAGTGATTCACTATTTCTTAATGGTGTTACTGACGCTGATGACGGTGGTCTCCCTGCAAACGGTTGGTGTCATTCTGATTGTGGCGATGTTGATTACGCCTGCCGCCACGGCTTACCTGCTCACCGATAAGATGAGTCGCATGATTGTTCTTGCAGCCGTGTTCGGCGTCATCAGTTCCGTCATTGGCCTCTACTTCAGCTTCACGTACAATCTGGCCTCCGGTGCAACGATTGTCGTCAGTGCAACGGTGATGTTCGGCATTGCTTTCCTCTTTTCGAAAAAAAACCAATTTATCTTTAAAAAGGAGCAGTGATTCATTTGCATACGACCAGCCGCTATTTTACCCTCGCCTTAGGTCTCATCATGGTATTCGCTCTTTCCGCCTGTGGCAGTTCGTCAGGATCTACAAACAACAAATTGAAAGTTGTTGTCACGAACTCCATTCTTTACGACATGGCTAAGGAGATCGGAAAAGATCATGTCGACGTTCATAGCATCGTACCGATTGGCACGGACCCGCATGAATATGAACCACTGCCAACAGACGCGAAAAGTGTCGCTAAAGCCAACCTCATCTTCTATAATGGGCTGAATCTCGAAGTCGGCAATGGCTGGTTCAAGAAAATGATTGACAGTGCCGGGCGAAGCAGCGATTATAATAAAAACATCTTTGCCGTAAGCAAAGGCGTTACAGCCATTCATCTAAACTCAGAGGGTCAGGAAAAACAGATCGATCCGCACGCATGGCTTGATATTCAAAACGGGATCAAATACATCCGCAACATGGAGAAACAAATGGCGAAGCAAGACCCGAACCACGGCGATGCCTATCATAAAAATGCAGATGCTTATGTAAAGAAACTTGAGGATCTCGACAAAGAAGCCAAGGAAAAAATGGCGGCAATACCGGAACAACAAAGCTATCTAATCACTAGTGAAGGTGCATTTAAGTACTTCTCACGTGCGTATGGACTTCACCCGGAATACATTTGGGAAATCAATACTGAAGAACAAGGGACGCCTGATCAGATGAAACGGATCATTGGTATTATAAAAAAACACAAGGTCCCGCACCTCTTCGTGGAAACCAGTGTTAATCCGAAAAGCATGGACACATTGTCCAAAGAAACGGGTATTAAGATTTACAGCAAAATCTTCACCGACTCCTTGGCTAAAAAAGGTAAGGATGGTGACACCTACTACGGCATGATGAAATGGAATCTTGACCATATCTATGACGGACTAAGCAACTAATTTCCCCTTTAAAACAGCCGTTCTCAATTTGAGAGCGGCTGTTTTTTCCAGAATATGATTTTGTCCCATCTTCAAACCCATAGCCCAGTATCTGGACCGAGAATCAAATGCGCAGATACGCGAGACGCCTGCGGCAAGCGAGCAATCGGAGCGATGATTCAGCACTGAAAAGACACGAATCCATCACACATGGCTGAAGATGAGGGACCGGGCGCTTTTTGCTAGGTTTTTCTCATTTTATCCGCCAAAAGTTTAAACAAAGGAACTTTTGTTTCTTATTGACATTAATGTTTCCTTAGTGCAAAATAGAGTTAGCGAATCTCTGCATCTGACCTTGAAGTTTATTTTATGGAGGTTGTTGGTTGTGCTGGAAAGTAAAGTTAAAGCATTGTCATTGCATTACGGAGCGCAAGCACATGTCCCTGTCGATCCATTTCTGATCGCTTCTAAAGCGCACATCACCGTCTATCATACCGACTGTGAATTTTCCGATCGCTTCGGCATCATCCGAACGAAAAATGAAGGGCAAACGTTATTCTATTTGGCAAGCAACTGGGACCAAGCACATCAGCGTTTCTTTCTCGCGCATCTGCTTGGTCACTATTTTCTTCATCTCAATCAGGAACAGCACGCAGACCGTTATTGCCGTATTCGCTACAACAGCGATCCATCAGCAGGGTATCCTGAAGAACAAGAGGCCGATGAATTTGCCCGCTTCCTTTTAATTCCGAGTCATGCATTGAGTGATTGTTTGAATCAGCGGTTGTCGGTGGAAGAAATCGCCACGCATTTAATGGTTCCGAGCGCCCAAGTTAAAGCGCGACTAAATGAGCTCAAGCGTGCGCAGAACCCGTCCGCAGATCCATCGATCCGTGGGCAAGTCAGCTAATGGAGCAAGAGACTGATCATACTAAGGGGGAAAGGCTGCGCCTATGTCTTACAAAGAGGATGAAAAAGCAATGAATGAAGCTGTTGATCGGCATTTTCAAGAAATGATTGAAAAAAGCGGTTATCCATACGAAGACGTTCACAAAGAATCAACCTGCGCTAAACGCCCTTGGCAATGGATTCACCGTTTGCTCGTAAAACTGTAAGTTGCTTAAGCATTTTCATATCTTAGCTTCTCTAATTGAGCAATACTAAGCCTCTCAGACTTCAAATTAAGTCTGTTCTTTTTTTTTCTTTAAATACTGTTCAATCCCATCCAAAATACGCTTCAGCCCAAACTCAATATCGTCGCCGGCATCTTCAGAGGACTGGTTTTCATCTGTATAAGCACCCGATGCAACAACGCTGTGCAAGTAGGGAAAACGTTCCGGGGTCACTAGACTTGCCAGTGTATCGGCATATCCTTTTCCGCTAAACGCATCCGGAGGACTGCCTAACTGCATCGCACGTGCCATGTCCTTCTGAAGAATGCCGCACGCACGCGCGTAACTACTGAGCAGCAAAATCACGGCCATCTTCTCAGAATCTTCAAGCGGTACATGCTGCAGCCCACCAAGCGCCCAGTCTACTACTTTCAGTGCATTCGGCGTCATCGGCACACCATAAATTGGTGTCTCTAGAAACCACGGATGTTCTTTATAGACGTCAATGGTCGCTTGAACAAATGCTTCCATCGCTTCTCTCCACCCATGTTCCGCCTTCTCCAATGGAATAGAAAGATCAGAAATCGCATCCTGCATCAAAATGATGAGATCATCCTTACTTGGTATGTATCGATAAAGCGACATCGCTGTAAATCCGAGTGATTTTGCTACCCGATTCATGGAAACCGCTGCAAGTCCATCCTTATCGGCAATCGAAACCGCTGTATCCACAATCTGTTTCAGACTCATTTCTCGCTTTGGGCCCCGGCTCGACGGTTTTCCTAATCCCCAGCTGAGCGCAATACCGTTTGGAAGCTGCTTGTCCATAGTCCATCCTCCTGATCTCGCATCTGGTCGACGTTTCCGCCGATTTAGATCATAAAAACTTGCACATTAATTGTATACGTTATATACTGTGTACGCAATAAACCGTTTATATCATACACAGAAGGGGATGTATGCATTTGACACGTTACGCGATTGATGTCCATGGTCTGTCAAAATCTTTTAATGGCACGCGAGTCCTTAAACAGATCGATTTTTCCGTCTCTTCCGGAAGTATCTTTGCATTGCTCGGGCCTAATGGAGCGGGAAAAACAACCATTATTCATATTCTTTCCACCTTATTGAACGCGGATGCGGGTTCGGTTTTTATTGATGGGCATGATGTTTCCGCCAGTAAAGAAGAAGTGAAACAATTGATCAGCCTCACCGGTCAGTATGCTGCGGTTGACGAATTGTTGACTGCCCAGGAAAATCTGATCATGATGGGCCGGCTCTTTGGGCTGAAAGCTGTTGTAGCTAAGCAACGTGCGCTTACCTTGCTCCAACAATTCGATTTAGTCGATGCTGCCCATAAAACAGTCAGAACTTTTTCCGGAGGCATGCGACGTCGTCTTGATCTGGCCGTCAGCATCATCGTCAAAAAACCAATCTTGTTTCTTGATGAACCGACAACCGGACTCGATACGGTAAGTCGGCGAGCCTTGTGGGCAATGATCTGCGCATTAAAAGCACAAGGCACAACCATTTTTCTGACCACACAATATTTGGAAGAAGCCGACCAGCTTGCTGACCATATTGCCTTTATTTCCAATGGACGGATTGTTGCGCAAGGAACCGCTGATGAATTAAAAGCGCAAATTAATCAGGATATCATTGAATTACGAAATGAACACAATGAAATGCTTCAGGAAATTCCGACAGACGGAACAATCCAGCAGCTTAAACAGCGGATCGATGAACTCATCGACCACGTCCCTGCGCAAACCCGTATTCGTATTCGCCGGCCAAGTATGGATGACGTTTTCCTGTCTGTAACCGATCGGCGAAAGGAGGAAATCAATCATGAACAATGAGTCACTTAAATCCAGCGTTTGGGTTGCGCAGCTCATCTTCATTCAGCGCAGCATTCGCCACAGCATCAGAAACACGGATGCAATGATTATGGCCATTGCTCTACCCATTCTCTTAATGCTTCTGTTTACTTATGTTTTCGGTGGTGCCATTGACCCAAGCGGAAATTATGTGACCTACGTGGTTCCCGGCACCATCCTCTTATGTGCCGGCTTTGGCTCATCCAGTGTAGCCGTTGATGTTGCTCAAGATATGACCAATGGCATCATTGACCGCTTTCGCACGATGTCCGTAAGAAGCCTTGATGTGATCAATGGTCATGTGGTGGCCAGTGTTTTACGTAATTTGCTCGCTACGACGCTTGTAATCGGTGTTGCGCTACTGATCGGCTTTCGTACGGAAGCCAGTTTCTTGCAATGGCTTGGCGCCATTGGGATCATTACATTATTTATTTTTACCTTCACTTGGCTTTTCGCTGCAATTGGGATGATGGCATCCGGACCGTCTGCTGCCGGAGGATATGGCTTTGTCTTACTTTTTCTTCCTTATTTATCCAGTGCATTTGTTCCGACAAACACCATGCCCGGCTGGCTTCGCGGGATTGCCGACCATCAACCGATCACGCCGATCACCGAAACGATCCGCTCGCTACTCAATGATTCCCCGCTGCATACCAACGGATGGTGGTCCCTCGGCTGGTGCGGCGGCTTACTGCTCGTCGCATTTGTTCTGAGTGCTTGGTCCTTTCAACGGAAATCCGGACGTCGATAAATCATTTTTCATAGATCACGATAAATTTATAGTCAAATCCTTCAATATATGTTAACCTATTATTCGATATAGTTAACTTATAAACAAGGAGATCTATTAAAATGAATCATACACGTCTGAAAAATTTAATTCTATGTGCACTGTTTGCCGCCATTACTGCAATTCTTGCTCAAGTGACGATTCCGCTGCCGATTATTCCGATCAGCGGTCAAACCTTAGCTGTCGGCCTTACCGCCACAATTCTAGGAAGCCGCTACGGAACCGGCTCGATGCTCGTCTATGCCGGTCTTGGCGCAATCGGCCTACCCGTATTTGCTGAAATGAGTGGGGGATTCGGCATTATCCTCGGACCGACCGGCGGTTATATTATCGGTTTTATTTTCGCCGCTTTTGTGACCGGATGGCTTCTTGAACACACGAAATTCAATACGCCAATGGCGATCGTTGCCAACGTTGTCGGCATGTTCGTCACACTTGCGATTGGCACGATCCAGCTGAAATTTGTGCTCGATCTGTCATGGGCCAAAGCAATGGCTGCCGGCGTCTACCCCTTCCTGCTTGTTGGCGTCGTGAAAGCGGCCATCGCCAGCGTTGTCGGTATTCAAGTACGCTCACGCCTGACAAAGTTTGGCTTGTTGACTGCTAAGAACAAGCAACCTGCAGCATAAAAAAATAGTGAACAGCCCTCCGTAATTACAGGGGGCTGTTTTTCATTTAATACGATAAGATTATCGATTAGAGTATTAGGGCAACGAACGCTTAGCCGGCGCTAGAAGCTTGGCTTCGCCAAATTTATTTATAGGAACCAAGCGCAGCCTTATGCCGCTCTTCTGATTAGTTTTCGACCGCCACTTTGTTCACTTGGTGCTCGCTTGTGCCCGTCTTCACAATCGTCAGGACATCATTCAGGCTGATTTCAACCATATTTTTCACTGCATTATTGGTGTAGAAGCCGATATGCGGTGTGATCAGTACATTCGGCAGCGTGCGCAACGTCTTCAGCTGCTCACTCGGTAGTGCTTTGCCGCGCAGATCCTGATTGAAAACGCATTCTTCGCCGTCCAAAGTATCCAGTGCTGCACCGGCAAGTTGCTTGTTTTGCAAAGCGGCGATCAACGCATCGGTGTCGACAACCGGACCGCGTGATGCGTTGATGAGTACAGCGTCATTCTTCATCAAGGCAAGTGCGTTCGCATCAATCAGGTGTGTCGTTGATTCCATAAGCGGCACATGCAGTGTCACAACATCTGCCGTTCGAAGCAGTTCTTCTTTGGACACATACGTGACGCTGTCCTTGAGTTCATCGCGTTCAACAATGTCGTTGGCAATGACTGTGGCGCCAAGCGCTTTGAACAAACGAGCAGCCGTCCCGCCGATCCGCCCCGCACCAATGATTCCGACGGTCAGTGTGCGAATCTCGCGTGCCATCAGTCCTGCCCAGCGGAAATCCTGCTCGGCACCGCGCGCATCAAACAAAGGCAAGTTGCGAATCAAGCGCATCGTTTGTGTCAGTGCCAGTTCGGCGACTGAGTTCGGCGAATAAGCCGGCACATTGGTGACAACGAGTCCGTGCGCGCTCGCTTGCTCAAGGTCAACCATATCATAGCCGGCTGTGCGTGAGGACAGCTGCTTCAGTCCATTTTTCTCAAGTTTTTCGTATACAACTGGATCACTGATGCGACTGCGCTGTTGAATCACAATCCCGTCATAGCCCTGCGTTTGATCTGCCGTATCCGCATTTAATTCAAGCTGGTTGATGTCCACTCGGACCCCTGTTTTCTTCTCCCATTTCCTGATTGCCGCTTCCTCATCATCGCGAACGGAAAACATGATAATCTTCATTGTTGCACGCTCCTTTGTTCTTTTAGCGTTTCCACATAGTGTGCGATCCGGCGCATCGCCTCTTGCAGCTGTTCCATGCTGGCCGCATAACTGATGCGAATATAGCCTTCACCGCCGGGGCCGAACGATCCGCCTGGAATTACCGCCACCTTCGCTTTATGTGCCAAATCGCGGCTGAAATCCATGCTGTTTTGAATCATATGAGCCGGAATCTTAGCAAATAGATAGAACGCACCTTGTGGTTTGACGCAATCGAAGCCATTTTTACTCATCGCCTCATAGACAAAATCACGCCGCTTCTGATATTCCGCGCGCATGTGAACCCCGTCATCTATCCCGTTTTCAAAGGCTTCCAGTGCCGCATCCTGAGCGACCGTAGCCGTCGAGGTAATCGTGAATTGATGAATCTTTCCCAGTTCCGTTGCAATCGCAGCCGGAGCACAGATGAAGCCGATCCGCCATCCGGTCATCGCGTGTGATTTTGACGCACCATTGATCACGATCGCCTGATTTGGAAGGTACTCAGCCATTGAAATATGACGCTCACCATAGGTCAGTTCGCTGTAAATATCATCACAGATGACGAAGATGTCGTGCTTTTTCAATACATTTGCCAGTGCCTCAATCTGATCACGCCGGTACGTCACACCGGTCGGGTTACATGGGAAATTGAAGATTACTGCTTTCACGGCATCGCCATGCTCGGCAAGTGTCTTCTCCAGCAGCTCCGGTGAAAGCACAAAGCCATTATCAGACGTATCCATGAATACCGGTTCTGCTTTGGCAAGCAGCGTGTCCGGGATATAGAGCGGGAAGATCGGTGTCGGCATCAGCACCTTGTCTCCAGGATTCAAAATTGAGGTGAGTACCGTATAGATTGCTTCGGTTGCTCCGGCAGTGACAAGAATTTCATGATCCGCATTGTAGAACAGACCGTACTTTTTCTCGAGAAAACGGCTGATTGCCTGGCGAAGCTCAGGCGTTCCGTTCGGCGGCGCATAGTGGCTGCGATTATGGTCGATGCTCCGTTTTCCGGCCTCTTTCACATGTTCCGGTGTATTGAAATCCGGTTCTCCAATGGTTAACTTAATAATCCCTGGAATTGCTGAAGCTTCCTGATCAAACTTCAGGATGTCAGACGGCTGAATTAAACTTAATTCCTTTTTCATCTTGCTGACTAATGAATGGGTCATGATGATTTCTCCTTTTCCAAAGTGTGAAAAAAACACCCACGGTTTCAATAAACCGTGGGTGCTCAGGAATTCTTCGCGATAAATGAAAACCACACGGATTATTGATTCTTTATCCATGTGGTTATTTTTCCAAGTTTAATGCTACCACCTTGGCTCCCGCATGGATGCAAGCTTCTGTTGAAGAAGTGTTTGCATCCAGCGAAGCAAATGCAAACACTAACGAAAGAAGCCAAAGTAGTAATAAAAGCTATTCAATTGGAGTTTTCCTGCTCGTTTCATGACCAAGGACTCCTTTTGAGTTGGTGATCTATTTATATCAAATTTTTTAAAAAGTGTCAAACTTTTATTTTTTCAAGGCGCTGGGAAAACGAATGAAGCTTCGTTCCATCGACGCCGAAGCTGGATCAATCAAACAAGCCGATCTGCTCGGTTTCGCCAAGGCGTTCAAGGCTTTGCGGAGCGTGGTCTTCAAAGTACGCTTTGCGGATTCGTTTTTCCTTGGTCATGACTTGTTTGCCGGAGTCAGACGCGCCTCGCAGGCGGCAACTGTAAATGACAGGGAAATAGTCTTGCAGAAATTTGCCTTCGGCAAGAGCCGTGAGCGCAATCATCTGGAAGCCAAGTTGCTGGGCGACAAAAAATACTGGACTTAGCACATGGTCACTGGATGCCTGACCGAACGGGTTGTCGAGAATGACGGCCCGATGCAAGTGTCCATTCGATTTAAGATGCTTCTTTTTCTCCGCAACATAGTTGAGGATACCGAGAAAAAGCGTCATGTTTTTGCTCCAGCGCTCGCCTCCGGACCAAATATTGCTCGTCTCCCATGTGTAAAAGCGTGTGGACACCGTACTGTCGCTCGCTACCTTTCGCAGCGTCACTTTTAAAACATCGCTGCCGATGATCTCGCGGAGTAGTTGCTTCGACTGCAGCCAAGTATCCAGCGCTTTGCGTACTTTTCCGCTGTCCTGCCTGCCCTCCTCATTGAAGAAGCTCGGCTCATCCAACTTATCTAAAATCCATTCAACATGATTGCGAATCCGCGCTTTTCCGTCTTCTTCTTTCCACTCTGGAATCGTAAACGAATAAATTTGCTTCCAATCGTCTTTGACCTTGACCTTGGTTTTCTTTGGAATCTGCCGCAGTTCTTCCGCCAATGTACGTAGATGGGTTTGAATTTGGTCAATGAACAGCTGCAAGTCCTTGTCGCTCTGGCGGATATGCTCGCGGGCATAATGAGAAATGCGCGCGATACGCAGTGACATATTCTTCTTGAAGGCAATGATCGCCTCAAAGCTTTGCTTTGTTTCGATGCCGCTGATTGCCATTTGTCTGAGCTTAACATCGGAAATTTGAGTTCGGCAAAAGTTCTTAAATGTCTGCTGAGCACGTCCGACTTCACTTTTCCCGGCCATCACAGTGGCTTGATTTTCTTCTAGCGCATCGGTAATCGCCGACACCGATTTTTTACGGTTATAGGTCAGATCATTGATTTCTTCGCGGGTTAACGGAATCGCTTTGAGATCCGGAGCCGTAAAATGATGGGCGATCTCAAATTTATCGAGCTGCGTGCTCGCCTGATTAAGCGCCGTCAGCTCTTTTTCAATGCGTCCGGCTGCCTGATCAAGATAGCGTTTGCGTTCGTTCAGCCGCTTTTTCTCGCCCTGAAGCGCCTGCTTTGCATCGCCCGTATCCTTATGAAAATCAACAACTTCTTCATTCGGGAAATGCTGCTGGAATTGTTGCAGGCTGCTGCGCACACTCCCTTTTTGTTCCGCTTCTTTCAATTGGGCCGTCTGCGCGGCATCGGCACGCTGCTGCTGCTCCTTTTCACGTTCCTTAATGCATACCCGGAGTGTTTCGATTTGCTGATCGCCATCGCCCGGGAACCTTTGCGTTTCGTCAATGGAGTCGTACGTGCGGCGCAGGCGGTTCATGGCTTCATCAAGATGGTTAATTTCGCTCGCCGCACCCTTGCGTTTTTCATCCCATTCGCCGCGCGTTTTGTTGATTTGATTTAAGCGCATTTCCAAGTTCTTGATCTGTTCCTTGATTACCGCTTTGCTTTTGTCTGTCCTTTCCGGAGTCAAGTCGCGCAAAGCAATATAGTCGTCATCTCGCCGCAAAATACGAAGTTCGGCAGAAATGGCGTTCAGGCGCTGATCAATGCGCTTCTTTTCATCATTTAAGAGACTGAGCTTGTCGAGCACCGCTGCAAGCGCCTGCTCGGCTGCGCGTACATGCGCTTTCGCTTGTGTTAATCGCTCTTTTTCTTCTTCAATCGTTTTCTCAATCCGCAACGCACGACGCGCCTTTTCCATATACAGCGCCAGTCCGTTTCGTTCTTCTCGATACTGGTCGATCGCTGCCTTGCCCTTCATTCGCTCCGTTTCCAAATCAGCTGCTTCCTGCTCCGTTTCGCGCATCGACAAGGTAAGCGTCTCGAGCGCGTTTTGCAGCTCGTTCTTTTTGGCACGCTGCGCTTCGACCGTTTGATAGGCATAGTCGCTGAAAAAGCTGTTGAATGCATGGAGCGTCTGCTGCCAGCGAGCGGATTCGCGTTCATTGGCCGCGCGTCGCCCCGTCGCTTGATCGGCTTCATCCCCCAGCCGCTGTTTCCATTCTGCAAACGAATCGGGGTTCGTATTGCCCCGCCAATGCGCCGGAGCCACCCATTGGCCCGCATGTCGAGAATCCGCCGCCAGTGCTTCTTCCGTTGAAAGCACCGTGATCGGGTATTGCAGACGTGCCGCAACATGATCCAATTTCTCCAGAAGCTGCGCCTTTTCCGAAGCCGTGGTCACAAGCGTAAGCGCCCATAGCGGGTAACCCAGCATCCGCCTTCGATCCGAGTCATCGACCATTTGCAGGTATTCCACACCTGTCGCAAGAAACCCAAATTGATTTTTCCATGCGGGGATGCGCTGATCCAAATAAGCATCGCCAAAAAATAGATCCTGATCGCCGTGATCATCGACAAATCGGCGGGCAACCCGTTCTTTATAGAGGAGCTCCTCGCGTTCTGCCGTGAAGCGATCGATCGTCTCGCCAAGCCGCTGCGTGATCGAGTCCTGATCAAGATACACGGTCTCAAGCCCGCTCCATTGCGGGCGCAGTGCCGCCAGCTGTTTGATGACACCGCGCTCTGCTTTCTCCATCTGTGCAAGCGCATTTTGCAGCTGATCGGATTCACGCATGGTCTCATTTTTCTCATTTTGTAACGCTGCTTTCTGTTCCTGAACTTCTGCCTGACGTGCACGCAGCTCCTTCTCCTGCTGCATCAAAGCAATGATTGCCTCGTCTAAAAATTGATCGCGCTGCGTCCATTTTCCGAGCTGCTCGGTCACCGTTTCTTGTTCCGAATGGATCGGCAGTTCGCGAATCAACTGTTCCAACGCTTCCCGATGTGTTTGCAAGCGTCCCTCAATTTTCGCGCACGAATCACGCCTCATTTTTTCTGTTTCGATGCAGGCTTTCTGCGCCGTTTCCTGCTCACTGATTTGCTGAACAAGCGGTTGCTGCGCCATTGTCAATTCCTGCCGCGTTGTTTCTAAGCTCTCGATCTCTTGCAGCAAACAGCCAAGCAGCTGGCGCTTGGCCAGTTCATACTCGCTGCGCAGCTCGCGCGCGTCCGCACGCCGATCCATCGCCTCCAACTGCCGTTCGCACTCCTGCAACAGCTCCATCTGTACGTTGCGTCGCTCAATTACTTTAGCCCATTGCAGCGAGGCATAGGCATGCCGGTCCTTTTGCAGCCGTTCTTCCGTTTCCGTTTGCAACGCGCGCGCCTTTTTATAGGCTTTGTCCAAATCGGCAAGCGCAATCTTTTCGGTGAAAATTTTGTAGGATTCGGCCTTAACCGCGTGCGTATAACGATCGTTTTTCCATTCTTGAAGCTTTGCATCGTTTGCCTCTTGCTCTGCCTGCTGTTTGCGCTGCTGATCCGTCAGCTGCTTCCAGACCCCTTTGGCATGCTGCTTTGTTTTCGTATACGTCACTTCGTGTTCATGCAGCCCTTCACTGGTTTTGCTGTATTCCTCAAGCGCGCTGCTGATCTGTTCGTTTTCTTCGATTGTCGCTTTCAGCTTCTGATAATTTTTCAGACTTTCAAGCTGTTTTTCAAACAAATCGGCGAAAAGATGGCGGTCATGTCCGACCATCGAATCCTCCACGGTTGGGATCAAGAGACGATCAAACAGTTGACTTGTATTCTTGCATTCATCAAAGAAGGCTTCAACGCCGCCTTCAGAACCGTTAATTTTGACAATGCTCTCCCATTCACTGGAGATAATGTTGTATTGCTCCTCCAGAAACGCTTTATAGTCCTTAATCGTCTTAAAGGTTTGTGCGCTGAGCGTCTTCTCATGCATGCCGCTGTAATAATCCTGCATTTCACCGCGGTCAGCGGGACGTTTGCCGCCTTTAGTGGCTCGGACAAACGGAATCCCCTCAATACCGTTCAGATCGTTCTCGTGGTATTCATAAACATAGCGCAGTGAATCGAGTGTGTTCTTCGTTGTAAACAGTGACACCGCCGTCACTACATAACGTCTCGGCTGCTCGTTGATGATCCATTCGATTGCAATATGCGCCGGCGCGCCGTCAAGCATCAAGGTATTCTTTATTTTGCGATCGGCAAGGTCGGTATGCGGCAAAATGGCCTGAAGCGCGGTTTGGATAAAGACGGTCTTCCCGCCGCCGTTCTCAATCAAGATCGCGCCATTCTGTCCGTCAAAGAGAAACAGCTCGTCATTATAGCGTTTGTTGCCTTCCTCGTAGATGACATTCGTTAAGCGGATTTTACTGATCGTCGGCATGCGGTTCATCTCCTTCAAAACCATAGAGGAATTCAAAAATTCCTTTACTATATTCGACTTCCATGAAATAGCGCTGAATAATCGTCTTCGCTTTCTCGGTCAGCCGGATCTCTTCATTGCCAATGTCTTGCACCAACTTTTGATCGGCCAAGAATCGTTTGACCGTATTGATAAAACTCATACGGCTAATCGTGTTGCCGCTTTGCTTCTTGGCGGTTTCTTTAATGTCGTCCATATCGTCCCATTTTTCGATAATCAGCCGCCAGTTATAGGAAAACGCTTGCTCCAACTGTTTCAGTTCCTCTTCATCATGCGTTTTCAACTGATCGATACGTTCCTGAATAAAACGTACCCACTCATCGAGGCGCAAAAACAGCCGCGTCGGTTCCTGACTCTGGTAGGTATCGTAAAAACTACCAAACAGAATCATTGTGGCGAAGTAGAGCAGATAGAGGTCGCCATTGGTTGCTCCGGTACGCAGATAATTGCGTTTGATCCAGTCGTTGCTGACGTGGAAGGGAGAAAGCTTGGTTTCAGGAATGAGAAACAGCTGCTCGCTGGTACTGATGACGACACAATCCACCTCTCTTGCAAAGGTGTCCAGCAAGCCGCGGATCGCATCATCGGCACGATAATTTTGTACGGCGTCTTCCGCTGCAGCGCCGTCTCTAGCGAGAAGCGTATAAAGGCGAAACGCCTGGGTCACTTTTTGTTCAGGATAGTTCATTGTTGCCCTCCTCCATATGGATCAGCAGCTCCTGGATCGAGAAGCGCTTGGATTTTTTCAGGATACCGCTTCCTTCACGCACATGGAGCACTCGGTCGCCAAGCAGTGTCAGTGCATCATCGAGTACCGTTTTGCCCTCATCGTCACCCTCAGTTTCTCCATTAATAATTGGCGAACGTTGATGCAGAATGAGCCAAAACTGGTAAAAGTAACGCTGCTCAAACAAATCGGAACGATCGCTTTCTTCGAGAAAATTGATGAACTGAGACAGTTTTCGAACACCGCTCTGCTCGGAAGCGCCCAGAAACAGAGCCATTAATTCTCGATATTTTTCCGCCAAAAGGCGTCGATACGGCAACGCTTCATCATCTGAGTCGACATCGATAAAGCCTTGGTCATCCGCCGATGCACGTTCTTCACTGATTTTCTGATCGGCGAGGATAGTCAGCGGCGACCACCGCTTGTTCTCCTCTACCTTCAGAAAAGGCTGGAGCACGCCGGCCATCGCTTCAAGCGGCAAAGGAGTTGCAGTAATTTTTGCAGACAAGTCCTGATCGAAATTGAAGGCTTGAATACCTGTATAGTATAAGGACTCTTGTGCTGTCAGCAGCGTGGTATTCTTCAAGTCGCCGGTTTGTTCCAGCAGCCGTGTATGCTCGTAATGGACCGACTCCAGTTCACGCGCAATGCGCAGAACCAGGTCATAAGTACGCGATTCTTTCTTATGCATGTCCTTTGCATACAGGCGCTGGCGCGTCTCTTTCACAAACGCACGCAGCGCTTTGAATTCATCATTCTCCCGGTTCAGCCGCCCGTAGATATCCTCAAGCAGCTGCTTATAGCGCTCAAAGGTCTCTTCAGACACGATACTGCGCTGGATTTCGTGTTTGAGCCGCGTCATCCGCTCGACAAGGCTTTCCACATCAATGCGCATCTCATTGATCTGCCTAAGGGCGCCCTTGAATTCACCCTTGTCCAGCTGCTTGCGCAACATGAGCTGATTGATCGACAACTGAAATTCACTGTAAAATTCCTTCGTCGCAAAAACGAGTTCAAGCCCGTCCTCATCCAAAGTGTAGTACTGCTGATTTGTTTTCATGTCGAAACTGCTCGCCTTCAAAATCGAATAATCAATCCCATCATCCGCCCCGGTTTCCCAATTAAAAAAGCTATAGCACCGTTTTTTTCCGGTGGTTGGCCGGAAGGTCTGAATAATCGACCGGGCCAGACGCTCGTAATCTTCATGATCCAGCCGGTACTGCATCTCAGCCGTTTTTTCTAGAAAAGCAGCCAGTTGTTTCGCTCCCGCCTTATATTGGCGCATTAGCTTCTGCTCAAAGAAAAACAGCAGCGCAAGCAGCCCAAGGCCTTTCATGTCGATGTCTTTTTTCTCGTGGTCCTGTTCACGCTTGCGCTCCAGCTCATAAAGCGGATCAAACAAAGCAAGCCGGCGTATCCGCTCCTTATAGCCGCTGACGATCTCGCGCAGATCTAGTTCTTCCAATCGGCTTCCCTCCCTATCTGCTGCAATTCCTTAGTCTTCAAGATTTCCTGTGGATAATAGTTTCCATTTTGAAGTGCGCGTTGTATTTGCTGCGCTTCCGGTGCCGGGAAATGGGTGAGAAAAGCATCGATCGCCGTGCTGCGCGCCTGTTGGTACGCTTTCCCCGCCGCCGCCTTTTTCTTCAGACACGCCTCATAAAAAGGAAGTGCCGGCTCTGCTGCTTGCTTTTGATTGAGTGAATACCAGATTGATAGTCCTTCTCGATCCAGATCGCCGAAATACAGAAAGCGATGTGCTGCCCGAACCGGATACTGCATCGAAAACTGCTCGATACTTTTAATCACCGCTTTACCGCAGCCATAGATCAGTGTGGCAAAACGTGTCTGTTTTAATACCGGCAGCAAGCCTTGATAGGTCGTTTTATTTTCAACAATCAGATGTGTTTGTTCGGATTCATGAATGAATCGAGGATTGATCGCAAGCATCAGTGGATCAGAGACGGGAAGGATATTAAGGCGCGCATACAAGCCGGTCTTCTCAAGCAGTTCCCTTCCGCCTTTTTCATCAATCCATTTTTCGTCGGCAACGAGTTCAAAGCTGCGCTCCGGTGCTGGAACCGCTTCTTGCGGAAATCCATGGTTTTTAAGGTAGTGATCCACTTTGATGAGGTCAGGCAGATCGCGCGCCCACAATTCCGGATCGCTGCGATAATAGCTATCCAGACTGATCGCTTGGTGCAGCTTGCTCCGGTAGTGCTGGAGCTCTTTATGGTAGTCGCCGCTCAGCGCGCTTTTATTAATTCGGTAGCGATTGGCAAGCGCGGGTATGCGAATTGTTCGCCCCGAAGCACGGATCATCACCAGCACCTGATGCCGCTCAAATTCGCGCACAGTTTCAGCGAAATCCGTATAGGAGCTGAAAAAGGGGTTGAGCAGCTGTTGAAGCTCATCCAAAGTGATCGTTTTCTTTGCAAAGGTTGCAATACGCTTTGTTACGTCATCCATAAAATGCCCCCGAATTCCTGCTATAGTACTATTGTACTAAATTTTCGAAGTATTTTCCTCATGACCTGACAGATGATGAAATTTTCCAGTTGAACGGTTTATCAGGCAGTTTGAGCGGTTTATCAGGCAGTTTGCGAATTTTATCAACCAGTTTGGGCGGTTTATCAGGCAGTTTGCGAATTTTATCAGCCAGTTTAGGCAGTTTATCAGTCAGTTTGCGAATTTTATCAGCCAGTTTGGGCAGTTTATCAGTCAGTTTGCGAATTTTATCAGCCAGTTTGGGCAGTTTATCAGTCAGTTTTATTAGTGATTCTTCCCTTTTCCCCTCCATGCTATAATCAAGGTAACGGTTAGACAAGATCTATTTATGAAAAGGAGTATCTGCTGGCATGAATGAAACAATTAGAACTCTTTTAAACCACCGCAGCATACGCAGTTTTACCGATCAGAAGATTCCTGAAGAACAGATTGATCTGATGGTTCGCGCTGCGCAGCATGCATCAACGAGCAACTTTTTCCAACAATACTCGATGATCCGCGTCACCGATCCGGCAAAGAAACAGGCGCTAGCCGAGATTGGCAATCAGCACTATATCGCCGAAGCTGACGGCCTGTTTGTCCTTGTTATTGACTTGCATCGCAATGCCGCGATTGCCAAGGCGAAGGAGCAGCCGTCCGATGTACTCGGTTCGACCGACTTTTTCTTCCGTGCATTCAGTGATACGGTCATCGCTGCGCAGAACCTCGTAACTGCAGCAGAAAGTCTGGGGCTGGGCGCCGTTTATCTTGGCAGTATCTTAAACGATCCTCAAGCGGTGGTTGATTTATTAAAACTGCCAAAACTGACCTTTCCGGCGTTCGGCGTTGCCACCGGCTATCCGAACCAAGCGCCGCAGCTGAAGCCGCGCCTGCCAAAAGAAACCGTATATTTTGAAAATGAATACCATTCAATGGAGCAGCCGCTTGAGCAATTAAAGGACTATGATCATGTCGTCAATCAGTACTATGATCTGCGCGATGCCAACCGCCGCGTCGATACGTTTACAAATCAGATCGCAAAAGCTGTCACAGGAACCCAATCGGAAAACAAACAAAAAATGATGGAAACGTTGAAAGCGCAGGGATTGTTTCAGTATTGAGGGGATGATTCTGCAGGTGGATGAATGGCAGACTCGCGATCATGACTTGGATAAGGACGTGCAGCAAGAATGAATCATCGATAGATGAGCACTCATCCCAGTTATAACGGCCAGCGTTTTGGCCTTTCTTTGTGAGTGATTTTTGCGGTTCGATCACACTTGGATTTACTTGATTGCTTAATCCAGAGTTTGGAGTTCCCTTTCCAGACTCATTTTTTTATGTTCTCATTTGAGACACCCGCGCTAGTGAAGGACCTGCTTGCTTCTTTTAAGCAATGGCCATCGCGCAAATCAGTCATCTTTTATAAAAAGCGCAAGCTCGCACAGCCGGTCATACTGCCACATGCGCTCCTGATCCACCGCTTTCAGATCACCGTCAGTCGCATGGAAGACGCTTTTGGCCGCATAGGTCGATGCATGGATTGCGTGCCCTGTCATATGTGCGGTAGCTGCCGCTTGCCCGGCAGATCGAGCGGCGGCAATAGCCGCGTCGCTTTTGGCTGCGCGGGCGGCGGCATGCGCAGCAAAGGCTGTTTTTCGTGCGTCAGCGATGCTAATGCGTCCGCGTGCCCACGCTCGTGCCGCATCCACTGCTTTTCTCGGGCGATTGTCTTTCGGACGTTCCTGATCAAAATAGCAAATAACATGTTCCGCGCATTGTACCGCCCACAGCGCAGCAATCTTTTGACTTACCGTTTGAAGCTTCTCATCAATTGCCTTCTTACGTTCTGATTCTATGAATTGCATAACATCCCTCCTTGGCAGGCGGTTATTTCCGTGGCGCAGGCGCTTCTGTTTACCGCTGTTTCTACACGATCTGCTCCAGAACAGGTTGCGCCTCTGTCCGCATGCTCAAAATCAGCACCTGTTTGTGCCTCCTTATTTTCTCCAATTTTTCAAAGATCATTGGTTTTTTCGTTTTCGGGAAGATCTAGATGTTCCTGACCCCCGAACCAATCATTCTGCATCATTCATCCCGCGAAGCGCCGTTTTTCATCGTTTAAAAACAAACCTCTCCCAGCATTTTGGAAGAGGTCTGCAGCAATCGCGCTTAATCGTCTAAATTGAACAAAACGTGAGATCATCGGTAACGCTCATGAATCGGCTGAAAGAGTGCTTCATCCGAATTCCGGACGAGCGAAAAATGGTCATCGTTGTCATAGCCATTCAACGTTTGATTATGATGTTTCACGATCTGTTCTGCCGACAAAACCGGGGTGTCCGCAGTTCCATGGGCGTCGCCGACCAAGGTAACATCAAAGCCGTTGACCGTTGCCATCCGAACGGCGGTATCAATACAATATTCAGTCTGACAACCGGCTATCACAAGATGCTCGATGGCGCGTTCTTTGAGGTAGTCCAATAACGATGTGTGATAAAAAGCGCTTGTCGCGCTCTTTTTGAAAAAGGCTGCGCCTTCCGGTCTACGGATCGCCGGATGCACCTCGAAGCCTGGTCCCTCTCCTCCGGCAACACTTGTGTCACGAACAAAGACGATGTTCACATTCTCTTGAACGGCTTTTTCGATCACTGCATTAATCTTTTGAAGCAGGATTTCTTTATTGCCAACGCCGGGTTCGCCGGCATCGCCGTCAATCAGCGCTTGCTGAGCATCAATAACAAGTAACGCTTGGTTCATCGGGGCACGCTCCTCTACTATTTTTTTCATTGTAGCATAGTCGATTGATGAACATGCGGCCTGAACCATTCTTTTCGAATTCTCTTTTTCCGCAAGCTAGCATGCGGGTTGGAGCCGTATAGATTTGATCAATACAGACAAGGCAGATGCCGAAATGTAAAGATTTTTAAAAATTTTTTCTAAAAAAACTGCCCCAGCGCCAATATGACGCGCGAGGCAGTTTTATCGAAGCGTTAGGCACGCGACCAATCGATCGGAATCGCATAGTCAATCGGATCGACGAGACCGGCTTCTTGAAACCCTTTAATGCGCAGCCGGCAGCTGTCGCAGGTTCCGCATGCTTTATCGCCACCATTATAGCACGAGGTCGTCCGTTCATAAGGGACGTGCAGCCGCGTGCCAAGGCGAATGGTTTCCGCTTTCGTCAAGTGCATCAGTGGTGTTTCAATAGAAATTTTGTGTTCGGTGACGCCGGCACGTGTAGCCAGATTGACGGTTTTGGCCATACTTTCAATAAATTCCGGCCGACAGTCGGGATAGCCGCTGTAGTCGACCGACGAAACACCGGTGAACACAGCCGATGCACCAATCACTTCGGCATATGCAGAAGCCAGCGCCAGAAAAATCATGTTGCGCGCCGGCACGTAAGTAATCGGGATGCCCGGATTTTCTTCATTTTGCGGCACATCCAGCTGTTGATCGGTTAATGCACTGCCGCCCAGCTGCTTGAAAAAGTCCAGATTAACAATGCGATGCGTGTTGACTTGAAAATAGTCGGCAATCTTTCGCGCCTGTTCCACTTCTCGATCGTGACGCTGCCCATAGCTGAACGTCATCGGCCAGAGCTCGTAACCTTGGTCTTTGGCGACGCCCATACAGGTGGTGCTGTCGAGACCGCCGCTTAAAACAACAACCGCTCTTTTTTTCATCGCCGGATGCCTCCTTTTTATCGGTTATCAATTTTTTCCGGATACATATCATGGCGGCTCAGCCGCTCAAAGGCGACCTGTTCCCAGCGCGTGCCCGGCTTGCCATAGTTGACATACGGGTCAATGCTGATGCCGCCGCGTGGCGTAAATTTCCCCCAGACTTCGAGATATTTCGGATCCATGAGGTGGATCAGGTCATCGGCAATTTTATTCATACAGTCTTCATGGAAATCGCCGTGATTGCGGAAACTGAACAGATACAGTTTCAGCGACTTGCTTTCCACCATCCGTACTGCCGGAACATAGCTGATATGAAGCGTTGCGAAATCCGGCTGATGGGTAATTGGGCAGAGACTGGTGAATTCCGGAAAATTAAATTTTACAAAGTAGTCCCGATCCGGGTGCGCATTCTGGAAGGTTTCCAGCAATCCCGGATCATAGTCAAAGCTGTATTTTGTCCCTTTATTGCCAAGCAGGGTTAAATCTTCCTTGGATCGGTCCATGGGATCGTCCCCTTTCATTCTTTGCTAAGCCCATAATCCGTATGAGCTGCTCTGCTGCGAATCCAGTGAACAATGAGGTAAATCAGCGGTACGCCAACAACCGCGTAACCGAATTTAAGCACGTATTCGCTACCGATCGTTGACAGAATCGCGGTAACGGGCAGAATGCCGGTAAACCCGACAAACATAAAAACGGTCGAGTCGGCCAGCTGGCTGATTGCTGTACTTAATAAACTGCGCAGCCAGAGCATTTTGCCCTGCGTGCGCTTTTTCAGTCCGGTAAAAATGGCAATATCCAGCGTTTGCGAAATGCTGTAGCCGCACAGCGAGGCAATGACGGTGCGCGGCATTGCACCGAGAATCTCAGAAAAAGCTGCCTCATTTTTCCAAAATGGCGCCGGTGGAAGATGAATCGCTGCCTGCAGCAAAACAATAAAAAGCAAATTGGCGAGCAACCCGATCCAGACGATTTTCTGAGCAATCGATTTGCCCCAACATTCGGTAATACTGTCAAGCACGAGAAAAGTCAGCGGATAGATGATAATACCCGAGGTCATGGAAAGGCCGCCAACAGAGAAAAGCTTTGCGGCCACAAGATTGGCTGCGATCAAGCAGGTGACAAACACCATCGCCAGAACGATCAGCTTAAAGGGGATAAAAACAGATGATTGAGTTGATACATGTTGCGGTGCGTTCATGGTTATCACTCCCGTAGTTTTTTTGGTAAGGCAGAGGAGGGTTTCGAACTCTGCCAAACGTGCAACTCCTTGATTATAGGCGCTGTTCTGGAATAATGGCAAGCACTTCATGAAAAAATGACGCATTTATTCGGGACGAAAAAGACGACCATCCCGAGGTTAAAGCGAAATCCGCCATAGTTAAAGCGAATCGCCCAATTCTTAAAGCGAATCTACTCAAAGTTAAAGCGAATTCCGCAAAAGTTAACGCCCTGTTAATCAGCATCGCTCCAAATCAATGTAAATTTTGCCGCGTCCGGCTGATTTGGCGCGTTTTTCACGATACAGCCGATTGAGCAGACGGCTGACGGTTTCAGGCGTTACGCCGAGATATCCGGCCATATCCTGCTCGGTCATCGCATGACGGATCAAGGTCCAGCCGCTGGAAGCCGGCGTTCCTGAGGTGCTTGCCAGACGTTTCAGTAGGGACAAAAGCTGATTCAGTGCTGGTTCAAGCACCGAATCGGCATAGCGATTCATCAGTTCCCGGCTTTTCTTTGCGAGAAATTCGGTCAGGCGACGTTCAAGCACGGGGTAACGAAGCATCAATTTTTGCATGTTCGTCCGACTGATGACGAGCAGCAGGCATGGCGTAATCGTTCCGCCATTAGCCGGATAATGACTTTCATCATCCGCCAAACCGACATGCGGGAACAAATCGCCGCTTGCAAACAGGCTGGCGATCCACCTTTTTCCTTCTTTATTCTGATGGTACGCATGGACCAGACCATCGACAACAAAAAAGTAATCGGTTAATGGTTCCCCTTGAACAAAGAGCAGTTTTTTATCCGCAATCCGTTTTATCCGTCCAAATGACGCGATCTCCCTCAGCTGCTCATCGGTAAAATTCTGAAACCAACCGGTTGCTTTTAAAACAGACATCAATGTCCCCCCCTTTTATCATTGACCCGCCGGCATGCGCCAAACGCGCGACCTGGCTCCCTCGCCTTGCCAGCACTTTAACCGCAAAACGAATCCGCCGCACTGCGGTCATTTGCTCTCCATTCACACAAACTTGATCTCGATCATGTTTCGTTTGCCAACATTATTATATAGTATAGGTGATACAAATTCTCAATTAAACAATAAACCATCCATTTAATGATAAAGGGGCGTTTTCAGTGCAACTGCTTACATGTGAAACTCATTCCGCTTTAAAAGAACGACTGTATCATGATGAATACCAGACCGTGATGCACCTCTCCTTGAAAAAAGGCCAAAGCATTCCCGAACACCATGGCGGTGACGCAGCCGTAACGGTCATCCCCGTTCGCGGCGCAATCGTCTTCACCGCTTCCGGACAATCGGAACATCTGGTACCGGGCAAGCTTGTCCATTTGAACGCGCAAGAGCTCCATTCGCTCAGTGCCGAAGAAGACAGTGATGTGGTACTCGTGAAATCCGCCGCCGGTCCGGTAGGCGGCTGCTAATTCGCATCAAGAACAAGGAAGTGACTGCTTTGGAAGAAAAACAACATCAATACACACGTGTCGATAAGGATACCTGCATTTCCTGCGGTGCGTGTGAGATGGCTGCTCCGGACATCTTCAACTACGATGATCAAGGGCTCGCTTTTTCAATCATTGACGGAAATAAAGGGATCCAGCCGGTTCCTGAAGAATTATTAATAGATTTAGAGGATGCCTATGAAGGATGTCCTACAGAATCGATACTTGTATCAGACAAACCCTTTTGACCCTACAGGTGATGCATGTGAAACGAAAAATTAAACGAATCTATGAATCCGTTCAGGATGACGATGGTTTGCGCGTTCTCATCGACCGTTTGTGGCCAAGAGGTGTATCGAAAGCCAAGGCGCAGCTCGATGAGTGGATGAAAAATGTCGCGCCAAGTCCCGAGCTTCGCACACAGTTCAATCACAAACCGGAGCGCTTTGCAGCATTTGCGCAAGCATACCGGCGCGAATTGTCTGAGGATGCGGAGAAACAGCAGGCCGTGCGCCAGCTGCTTGACTGGAACCGCACGCAAAATGTGACGCTGCTTTATGCGGCGAAGGATCCCAACTGCAACCATGCGCGCGTTTTGCTGCATTATCTTGACGAGAAAGAAGCACCTGAACAATCATGACACCAACAATAATCGGCATTCTCGGTACAGAGAATCGCAACGGCGTGACCGCGCAAATGCTGGATGCTGTTCTCGACGGTGCACGCCAGCGCGGCTGCCGCATCGATACAATCGATTTAAATGACTATCGGTTAAGCATGAATCCGGAAGATTCTGAGGCACGTGACGCCATGGCACAGCTGGACGCGCAGCTCAAGCAGGCAGATGGTCTCGTGCTCGCTTCACCCACTTACTGGGGCGACGTATCCGGGTTGATGAAGCATTTTCTTGACTGCTTCCGTCCTCAGCTCGTCCGCTTCACGAAAAAAGGGGAACCCATCCCTGGTGATTATCGTGGAAAAAGCTATGTACTCTTGACCAGCTGCTACACCAGCAAGAACGTCAACCGGTTCAGTGGCATCACGGATCAAACGTTTCTTACGATGGATCGGCCACTTCAGGCAGCCGGCATGCACCGGCTTGCCGAAGCGGTATGTACGGATACATTCGGGGTAACCACCTTGCCGGAAGCAAAACAGGTGGCCTGCAGAGCGATCGGTCAGGACATGCCGCTACGTATCCAAAAAGGAGGATTCACTTTGAAACGCTACATTCAGCTTTTCTTTATGCTGGCCTTCACCATTCTGATTGTTATGGGGATCCAGCAAGGATTGGCGGCGATGCATCTCATTCAATTGCACCGCTTTTGGATCAACTATCTCTCCTTTGTGATTCTGAGCTACCTTTTTCTTTCCTTAATGCTCCGCTATTTCGCCGTTCGCAAACACCGGCGCACCTAAAGCAAACGGTCGTCCGCTCATGATTGAGCGGGGCGACCGTTTTTTATTAATACTCAGTTGACGCTACGTGCTTTACGGGCATCGATGATCCAGAAGTACATGCTGATTAAGATCAGAACCATCATGAGTGCGCTATAAATGAATACGGCATTGTTCAAGCCGACCCAACGCGCGGCAAATCCGAGGCCAAGGATCGGCAGGCTAACGCCGAGATACGTGACGACGTAAAACGAAGCAATAATGTCGCCGCGCGAAGCATCCGGGGAAATATGATTGGTCAGCGCAAGGCTGCCGGCAAAGGTCGGACCATGGCCGAAACCAATCAACAGTGTCGTTAAAAAGAGAAAGACAAGCGATTTTGTTTCAAGCGTCACAATGAGCGAAGCAAGACCGAGCAGAGTCACTGCAAAACCGACAAGCGATAAGCGCTGAAGCGGTAAATTTTTCAAGACGATTTGACTGATCGTGGACACACTGAGCACAAGGGCAACAATTGCGCCGGCAACAGCCAGGTTGGCGCTGCCGACAAGCTGTTCGGTGTAACTGGGAATAATCGACAGCATCAAGCTCATCAGCGACCAAGCGATGAATGAAGTGATGCCGGAGAGATAAAAACGGCCGAAAAGTTCACGCGGTACCGCCGGACGATGGATCCGAATCGCCTCCGGCCGCCTTACTTTTTCACGCATATAGAAAAGGCCGAGAAAACCGGGAATGGCGAGGAACATATGCACAAAGTAAGCAAGCTTCATTGGATGCGGTGCATATTCGCCAAGTAACCCGGATAAAACCGGACCCAATGCGTTGCCGATCGTTACGGCCATCGAGCCGACAAATGCGGCTTTAATCCGGTTTTGTTTCGGATCGAGTTCGGTCAGAGCGGCAACGGCCACCCCGTTCAGCATGCCAACAGAAATCCCTTGAAAAATACGTGACACAAGCAGCAGCGCAAAATTTGTGGAAAAGGCAAAAAGAAGTGAACCGACAACGGTGAAGAACACGCCGGGGATCAGCAGTTTTTTGCGTCCGATTTGATCCGACAGTTGCCCGGAAAGAATGATCGTCGGGATGACCACAATGGCGTAACTGGCAAACAGCAACGTCACCATGCCGACGGATAAATGCCATTGGGCGCGATACAAGGCCAGCAGCGGTGATGGGATATTAGTGCCGAGCAGCGTGATAAACAAGCTGTAGGCCACCAGCCAAAAAGCGACTCCGCGTTTTGAAAGAACGGCACTCAGGCTGCTGCGGGCAGCATGTCGGGCAACGTTCACTTGAAGCACGTCAGCAAGACTGCTTAGTTGCTGGATCACGTGCTCAATGAGCGGTGGTTCCGATTGCAGCGTAATTTTCATTTTTGAGGTGCATACTTTTTTGTTGGCGTCAACGGTTAAGGCATCAATATTTAGTCCGAATTGGCCAAAGAGTTGCGATACCTTTGCCAGTATGCCCGGCTCGTTCTTAACCGTTACAAAGATGCGATGCTTTTCCATGCAGCGTCCCCCCTTCTCGATTCGTTTCTTTTATGATATCATTCGTTTAACCATACATTAACTATCTGTTTTATCTCGTTAACATACCTTTTAAGTATACATAAGAAGGTGAAGGAACATGGACTTGAGACAGCTCCGCTACTTTTTGGCGATTGCCAAAGAAGGACAAATTACGCGTGCCGCGAAAAAATTATCTATAGAACAGCCACCGCTCAGCAGGCAGCTGAAATTGATTGAAGAAGAGCTCGGCGTCGCCTTGTTTGACCGACAAGGCAAGCGGATGCGCCTGACTGAAGCCGGCGAAACCCTGCAGAAACATGCAAAAGATATGCTTCGGCAAATGGACGACACCATCACAGAAGTCAAAGAAATCGACATGGGCCTTCAAGGACGGCTCAATATCGGTTCTGTCTTTTCATGCGCCTCCCTTCTTCCTGAGAAAATCGCCTGTTTTCGAGACCGCTATCCGCACGTCACCTTCAAAATTCTCGAAGGAGACCATGTTGTTTTGGGCGACTATTTGGCCGACCGCAGTATTGAACTCGTCGTCACACGCCTGCCGTTTGAATCAAACGATGATCACGCCAAATACGAGACGTTGCATCTGCCGTCCGATCCGTTTGTGATGATCGTCCCTAAGAATCGAAAATGGCAGCAAGCCAAATCTCATTTTCGTCTGAAAGATTTGGCAGCGACACCACTGATCGCTCTAAAAAGCGATAAGACGGTTCAACTCAATGAAAAAATCGTAAACGAATGCCTCCGCCTCGGCTTTAAACCGAATATCATCTGTGAATGTTCCAGTGTATCGATAACCATTGCACTCGTCACAGCCGGAATCGGCGTCACGATTTTACCGAAATCTGTTCTGACCGCCTTTTCCATCGCCGACATCGACATGTTCGAGCTGCCGGATATCACGGCTCGGTCGGAGGTTGGCATCATCTGGCTGAAAGACAGCTACTTAACGAAAAAAGCAAAGCGATTTATTGATCTCTTTCGTCAAGAATCCGGCCATTAAACGTATGCCTGGTGACGGTTCGCCAATCGCCCTTGCGCATGCAGCACTTCCGAAAACACCTAAAGGAGACAAGAAACGTCATGAAGATCAGAAAAGTCCGCAAATCAGATTTAGCGCAGCTCATCGAACTGGAAAACAGCGGTTTTACTCCGGAAGAAGCCGCAACCAAGCAAGCATTCATCACCCGTATTGAAACCATCCCCGACACGTTCCTCGTCGCTGAAGAAATGAATCAAATCATTGGCTACGTCAACGGACCGGTCATTTCCATGCCGCATATTACCGATGACCTGTTTGAACAAACCATACCCAATCCGGATCGCGGCGGCTATCAGAGCATCCTCGGACTTGTCGTCGCGCCGAATTGCCAAGGAAAAGGCATTGCCTCCCAGCTCCTGCGCGCATTGGAGGATAAAGCCCGTGAAAAAGATCGCTTGACGGTGACCCTTACCTGCCGCCAATTTCTTATCCCTTTTTACGAGAAGAACGGCTACACCAACCAAGGCATCGCCGCATCCGAGCACGGCGGCATGAAGTGGTTCAATATGGATAAACCGTTAAACGAATGAGGCGAGAGCATCCGCGCTCCCGCCTCATTCAACATGCCATTAGTGATGAACTTTCGAGTGTTCCGGTTTAAACGTTTTGCAGTCGGTTTCTTCGGTTTTTGATGCTTGGTTTCCTTTGTGACTCACCACATAAATCGCGTTTGCGGAACAGTGGTTTCCTTCATCCCAGAACGTGCAGTTGTTTACTTCGCACAGTACATCTTTTGCCAAAGCGGATCACCTCCCACGATTATTATGATCACCCACCCGAAATACATGCAGCGGCCCCTTTTCCAGCAAGACAAGGGTGGGTAAATTCAATCTAAAGCCTCAACGAATGGCGTTAAAAAGACAATTCTCATAGGTATTCACGATTTTTTCACGCTCCCAAACCATTGATGTTTCACAGAAAATGACCAAGAATCGAAACTATTTCATTTCCATGCTTTTTGTTATAATTTTTTTAATTATTAGCAGGATTGAAAAGATGAATTTTATTCACAAGTGGTATGAACTGATATGGTGGATTCCCTCTATGTTGGTGTTTTTACTTATTTTAATTGACAGTTTTGTGTTTAAAAGTAGCAATTTTTCTTATTGGACAAGGTTTGAAGGTCGTTTTTGGTATTTCAAGTTTTAAGCATTAATAGGTGATGCATAATATGGCAGGCATAGACGTGTATGGACCCGCCTCATTCATTGAAAATAAGAGAAATGAATCTATTTTACTTGGATTCGTTGGGCGATCATCGGGAGTAATTAACGTGAAGTAATCTTTCTTGAGGAGTCAACAAAACACCAGTATGATGGATAAAAGCAAATAACAAATCCTTACTTGGAATGTTCATTAAATAATTCCACAATAGTCATGAACGCTTTCGTAGTCTTATCTTGAGCGGCTTCAATCTTTGATAGGCGGACATTCGTTTCAATTTGAGCCGTTTCCAAGTTTCCGATCCGGTGGTTCATAATCGATTGTCCGTCACTCAATTCACTTAGACGTTTGTCCATTGATTCAAAGTGTTTGTCCATTGATTCAAAGCGTTTGTCCATTGATTCAAAGCGTTGATCCATTGATTCAAAGTGTTTGTCCATTGATTCAAAGCGTTGATCCATTGATTCAAGGCGTTGATCCATTGATTCAAAGCGTTTGTCCATTGATTCAAAGCGTTGATCCATTGATTCAAAGCGTTTGTCCATTGATTCAAAGCGTTGATCTATCGCGTCAAACCGCTTGTCTACGCTTCCCTTAAAATCCAACATAATTTTTCTCGTGTCTGTGAGCACCTCAAAAAGTTGGTGAAATTCACTTTCCTTGTCAGTCATACCGTCCCTCCTTTTGTGTGATTTCTGTTATTATACATCCATTCGGCTATAACCAAAAGTGTTTTCGGAGTATTCCAACAACCGTTTCATTTAGAAATCGTTTACCATCACGAACCTTCCATTTTTTGTGCAGCTGCACTCTCGTGTATATTTTTTCAGGACTTGCAGATACATCGTCATAGGTGCCATCCTTACATGTACCAACGAAAAGCGTCGCAGATGTATTGTTTCCGCCTTGCGTCTCGTAATGATTCGGATGCTGCGCATAATCAACGGCATAAATTCAACAAACGAATACGTGGCAATCTCATGAATTAAAAATGGGTCTTGTTCTACAAATTCCTGTGCTTCATCCAATGCCGTATCCATTAAGATTACTCCTCCGATTCGGGGATTTCTTCTACCAGAAACGATGAATTTCTTTTTTTATAATAATGGTTCAGCTAGCTATTATGCTGTTGCAAGTGTTTCTCAACTTCTTCGATCGGTTTAAGTCCTTTTAATTGCACTTAAAGTGTAAATTCAAGCCTGAAAAAAACTGTTTCACTACTGACTAGTGAAACAGCTTTTTCCGATTCAGGGTCGTTTGCGTTTTCTCATGAATGCACGCGATCGTCATTCTTGGTTTCGCCGTGGTCAAGATTCTGATGTTTTAATGAAGGAAAAACAATCTTATCAAACACGCCAACAAGTGAACCTTGGAACAGCAATGCGAAAATTGTTCCGATATTTATCGCAAGCAGGTGCTGACCGATGATCCAGCAGATCACGGTGATGAGGATTGGCGGCATGAAGGTCACTAGCTGAGCAATTGTCGCGCTCCCTTTAAAATACTTAAAGCGGATGATCTGCATCAAGTCATCAACAGGATGAAGCATGAGATTCACACGTTGATAGATCGAAATGGCAAGTGAAATGAGGCAAACACCGAAACAATCCATCACCACTCGGACAATCAACGGAAGATCGTTTATCCCCCACAAGATCAAGTAATTACTGAGTATCCCGATTAAATAGCTGAACGGAACCATGAAGATGACGTTCCCTATGATGCGGTGCCAGTCCAGTTTGCCGATAATCACAGCATTGGCAATAATGACAGCCACACCGAATGCAAACAGTACGACAGCAAGCGGAATGCCTGTAATAAAAGTAAAATTCACTGCAGAAGCCGTCCACAGCGCACTGCCAAGATTAAGCGCAACGGTCAATGCATTGCCTAAAGAATTAAAAAGAATTGAAAGGGCAAAGTAAATCAGATTTTCACTTTGTCTTCTGGTACGTACAGGTACAGCATGATTGGCAACCACGAAAATGTTCCTTTCTTGTATCAATCTGATGCTTCGTTTCAAGCATCACTGGTTGAGTGACGTTGTCCGTGCCGGATCACTCCTCTTCATCCCAAGGACAAAAAGGTTTACCGACATACTTTAGCTAGCGTATTACTTTCTGCACGCGGGATCAATGGGAATGATGAAAAAATACTTTTTTATCGTAATTCTTTTTGCGCATCTTAAACGGTTGCCCCCCTTATCTAATAAAAAAAGTTGCGCTCGCCTAGCATTTAGCGGCTTCGCTTGTTTCGGTCAATCAGCAAAACGTCCGAAAACATGAAAAGACCGGGCAAAAAATGCCCGGTCTTTAATCCTCAATCCTGTTCTGTTCGGAGGATGGCTATATCACCAATGCTTTCCTTATTTGATCGTCAGGTGATCTTCCGGATAGATCAGATCCGAATCCAGATGATTTGCCGTCATTAACTGTTTGACGGTTGTGTCATGCTTATCGGCAATGGCCCAAAGCGAATCACCGGATTTAACGGTATAGGTTTGCTGCGGATCCTGCAGGTTGAGCTTCTGTCCCGGATGGATCATCGTGTCGGATAGGTCGTTCAAACGTTGCAGCTTTTGTACGGAGATGCCGTTTTGATTTGAGATTTCCCAAAGCGTATCGCCGACGCGTACGATGTAACTGCCATTTTTTACTGTTCCTTGTGAAGCTGAAGAAGCACTTGCACTTGGCTGCCGCACCGATGCGGATGGAGCCGACGGTGTTTTTTTAGAAACACTGCTCTTGGCTGTTTGGGTCGTCTGCTGCGCTGAGGAAGACGGCTGTGCGACCGGTGTCCTCTTCTGATCATCACTCGTTTGATTCTTCGCACCACTTGGCTGAGCCGATGCAGGCTGAGACACGTGAGTCGTTGAATCGGAAGCTGCAGAAGCTGCCTTATCTGAACTTGATTGTGCAGGCGCTGATGAAGCGGATGGCGCCGGCGCCGTTGATGATGCGGGCGTTGATTCTGCTGCCTGCTGCGAAACGGATTGGCCGGCGACAACTCTTCGCGCAGTCACAAAACGCGGCTCCCAATAGCTAGAGGCTCCTCCACCAAAGATTTGTGTTTCGCGAACCCCCGTTTTCTCCGTCTCCGCACTGATCATCCGATTATTGCCGACATAGATGCCAACATGAGAAATGCCGCTGCCTGACGTATTGAAGAAGACAAGATCACCCGGCTGCAGACCCCCACGGCTGACGGCTGTGCCGTAACCCGCTTGGCCGGCCGAGCTATGCGGCAGCTGCACGCCTAGTTTTGAAAATACGCGTTGCGTGAATCCGGAGCAGTCATTTTGCCCCCATGTATAAGATGAACCAACGCCCTGTTCAGCTACATTTACAACCGATGCTCCTGAAGCTGCTTGTGCCTGATGTGTTCCGAGACCTGTAACTGTCAACCCGCCGATTAGTGCTACGGAAAGGATGCTTTTTTTCATAAGTTGTCTACCTCCATTGCGAGCTCTAAAAGTATCTCTTTGTTTCTCAGTGTTTATGAACTTTTTCAACACCATTAATCATAGGCTCCGGACGTTGCATTCCAATAACATCCTATTGACAGCACCGATACAATCTGATTACAAAAAACGCCATCAAACTTCATATTTGCGCTATATATTCACATGGTTAACATTGGAAAACATTAATGGGTATTGTTGGTAAGACAAACCAAGCTGTACTTGGTCCTCAAACCATCCTGGTTTTTGTGTACGCTCCGATTGCTCGCTTGCCGCGGGCAGTCCAAGAGCCTCCTCAGACAGGCAGGAATCTGCGGGGTCTTGCTGGCACGCATCAACAACGCGCGATCCCGCAGGCGCCAGAGCATGAGGGGGTTCTTGGCCATTTGTGAGCGAATAAAAACGATCTCCATTTCATCTCACTTCCGTTTCATTAAGTATTCTGATCCTTCATTAAGTATCTCGTAAAATAAGCGGAGTTTTTTCGGTTATCTGCAGAATGGAGCGCGTTTCGGGGATAATAAGGGGAGGTTTTCCGTTTATGCAAAGCAAAATTCCCCATTTTCACGTCTTTTAAGTTGATAAGCGGAATCTCTCCGTCTATTAAGCTATTTTTTATTTTATTTTCTAATTAAGAGAACTTTTTCCGTCTATTCACTTTCACAGGACGCGGTTTTGAACCGTCAATGCTGTGCACGAACGACACTCAGGTTGCTCGCATCAACAGAGCGCGACCGCGGGCGATCCGAGCGTATCAAATGTATTGTGCCTGATGAAAAATGAAGAACGTTAATCAAAATGAACCAGAAATGAAATAATAACGATTTAGGAGCAATTGACGCGATCAATCACGGTAATCTTCATTCATCGGATCGGCTCATTTCTCGATAAGCGCATGCTTTCTATGATAAAATAATAAGAAAAAGGTGGTTTTGCCTGTTGCTTGGCACACTGTCCACATTGAACCCCGTTTTTCTCGCCCTGTTGGCCGGATTGTTTACCTGGGGCTGTACCGCTGCAGGTGCGGCGCTCGTGTTCTTCTTTAAAAATCTTGATAAAAAAATGGCGAATGTGATGCTCGGCTTCGCAGCCGGCGTCATGATTGCGGCCAGCTTCTGGTCGCTGATTGCACCGGCGATTGAGATGAGTGCCCACTTAGGCAAGCTCTCCTTTGTTCCTGCTTTAGTTGGCTTTCTGCTCGGAGGTGCCTTCTTGCGCCTCGTTGACCGGGTCACACCACATCTGCACCTTGGTATGCCGGTTACCGATAAAGAAGGCCCAAAAACACACCTGCGCAAAACCTTTCTGCTCGTGTTATCGATTACCATTCACAATATTCCGGAAGGTGCGGCGGTTGGTGTTGCCTTTGGTGCGGTTGTTGCCGGCCAACACGAATTGCTTATCGCCGCCATGGTTCTCGCTTTCGGGATCGGCATTCAGAATTTTCCTGAAGGCGCTGCTGTTTCTATCCCGTTGCGCGGTGAAGGCTTCTCCCGGACAAAGAGCTTCTGGTATGGACAAATGTCGGCAATTGTCGAACCGATCTTTGCGGTCATCGGTGCCTATCTCGTCATTCTTGTCACGCCGATTCTGCCCTATGCCCTGTCCTTTGCTGCCGGCGCCATGATTTTCGTTGTTATCGAAGAATTGATTCCCGAATCACAACGCGAAGGATCGACCGATCTGGCAACGGCAGCAACCATGGTCGGTTTTTCCGTCATGATGATGCTGGATGTCGCACTCGGATAACCGGTGTTAAACAAATGTTTATTTACCGAAAAATCGGCGCAATCCGCGCGTAAGCGACAAAGCGCTGTCACTTAATCCGCTGAGCAATCTGCATCGCCGCTTCCCTAGCACTGATTTCACTGACATCAATTTTAACTGTGTCCATCTTTTCATAGAGCGGCAGCCGCTCAATACTGGTTTCAACTGAATCGATCGAACGGATTCCTTTTTTCACATCATGCAGGATATGCGCACGCAGCACCTCTTCTCTGCACATCAGCGTCATTTTATGGAGCTCATAGTCGCCATGGAGGCGGTTCAGAATTTCTTCAATGATCTGTTCTTGATGCATAACCCAACAAAAAATAATGTAGTCGAAGCAGGAATTGGCAAGATACGCATTCAACAGATACGTAATATTACCGAGCACCATCCGTTTATTCTCTTCACTGAACACCCATGGATTCATCTTCCAGCACCAATCTCCATCCAAGTAGATGCTTGGCTTCAGCTGTTTGGTCAGCTGCTCGGAGACGGTGCTTTTTCCAACGCCCATGGTTCCGTTCATCATAATTAATTTTTTCATCGCCATTCCCCTCACCTTTTATGCGGTTGATTCATCGCCATTGAGCTAAAGCACTTCAGTTGCTCGCTTGAGCCGGAGCGCTTATCCCCGTTTCCTTCTAATTATAAACTTAAATTTAGATGCTGCGGCTGATCGCTATGGGGGGATCCAGTCAATGCTTTTTATACGGCCCTTCTCATAAGTCGTGTTAAAATGAAGATAGAATGATGCGTAAAAACGTATGCGGAGGATCAGGATGACAGCAAAACAGAGGATAATCATTGTCGGTGCCGGTATTTCAGGACTCGCGGCAGCCTTTTACATCAAACGTCACAAACCGGATGTCCATGTGACGGTACTGGAAGCAGCCGATCGAATCGGTGGAAAAGTCAAAACAATTTATAAAGACGGGTTTACCATTGAATGCGGTCCTGAAGGGTATATGGCCCGCAAGAAGGGACTGACCGACCTCATCAAAGCGATCGGCCTCGGCGATCAGCTTGTCCATTCCAAATCCGGCGGTTATTCGATTTATGTGAATCACCGTCTGAGGCAAATGCCAAAAGGGGCGGTCATGGGTGTGCCGACAAAGCTGCTACCAATGGTGACAACCGGCCTTGTCAGTCCATGGGGCAAACTGCGTGCGGCAATGGATTTGCTGATTCCACATGTCTATCAAGACCGAGACCTTTCCGTTCGCACATTCTTTGAAAAGCGCCTTGGAAAAGAACTGGTCGCCAACATGATTGAACCGCTTCTTTCCGGTATCTATAACGGCGACCTTTCCGATATGAGCTTGGAAGAGACCCTGCCTCAGTTTGCTTCCATTGAGAAGAAACACCGCAGCCTGATTCTTGGCATGAAAACGCTGCGCCCACCCAAACAGAAAGAAGCGGTCACTAAAAAGACGGGTGCGTTTGTCTCACTGTCAGGCGGACTGAGTGCATTGACCGAAAAGCTTGCGGACTATGCGGACGAGATCAGGCGGAACACATCGGTTTCGCAAATTAACTCTGGCCGTGTGACGCTCGACGACGGTACCGTTTTGAATGCCGATGCAATCCTTTTAGCTGCTTCTCCAAAACAATTCGGTCCACTGCTCAATTTTCCAGAAGCATGGGCACTTTCTAATGATAAACGTTCCTCAACCGCAACCGTTGCCTTTGCTTTTAAAAAAGAAGACGTTGAAGCTTTGGATATCACGGGCTACGTGGTTTCGCGAAAAGAACAGCTGCACATCACGGCCTGCAGCTTTATGGATCGAAAGTGGCCGCACCTGGCACCGGACGGTTATGCATTCGTACGTACCTATGTCGGCACACCTGAGGACCAAGCACTCGTTCACCAAAGCGATGCGGCTATAGCGCAAGCAGCCCTTGCTGATTTGCGAACGATCAGTCGAATCGGTACACCGTTGTTCTCGATCGTCACGCGGCAAATCGACAACATGCCGCAATATACCGTCAATCACAAACAGCGCGTTCACGCGTTTGAAAATGCGCTTAGTACCATTGACGGCGTCTTCGCTTGTGGTGCCATGCTTCACGGGGTCGGGCTTCCAGATTGTACAGAAAATGCCCGTCAGACCGCTGAACAAGCGGTTCATTATCTCAACACCCTTGAACATGCACACAGCTGATGAATCGACTTAAAGCGCCAGACGTATAAGAAAAACCAGGCAAAAAGCGCCCGGTCCTTACTTCCGCAGGACGCGGTGACTTTCGCGTTGTGCACAGGACGTACTGCCGCAGGATGTGGTGACTTTCGCGTTTGGATGCAGGACGTACTTCCGCAGGATGTGGTGACTTCCGCGGGGCCACAGGACATGCACGCCCCTTAGCGGAAGTTCCTCTTTATAACGCTAATCAGCGTACCAGCAAGGTCAAATTACATCCTTTCTTTACCTGTCAAAAAGCCGAAGCGTACATGCCTTCGCCTCGGCTTTGGTTTATTTTGGATTTATTCCGATCTGTTTGTGTTGGCTTATTTTCTCTTGGACTCTAATAAGTCTGCGCGTGTTAAGATTTCACGGACAATGTCTGCGGGCTTCCTATGATTTGTAACGACCGTCAAATCAGCTGCCTGCGCATAATACGCCTCGCGCTCCTCATGCAAGTGTACGAACTGCTGGGCAGACAGTTTGCGCAGTAGCGGCCGGTCCGATGCTTCCTTCAACCGAGCGCGAATAACTTCCGGTGAGGCTTTCAGGAAAATAACCGGAATACCTGATTGCACCAAAATCTTCCTGTTTTCTTCACGAACCGGTGTGCCTCCACCTGTCGATAGGATGCCCTCAGCCTGCATTGCCGAGCGCAGCACTTGCGATTCAAGATCGCGAAAGTATGCTTCGCCATGCGCGGCAAAAATTTGATTGATCGACTGGCCGGATTGAGCAACAATCAGCTCATCCAAATCCAAATGCGGCGTATGGGTCGTCTCCGCCATGAGACGACCGACCGTCGTTTTGCCGCTGCCCATGAAGCCGATTAAAATGCATTGCGCCATTATTGGTCACCTCGGATGGTTGGTAATCCGTGCCGGTCCAGTTCACATTTTGCCTGCAACCGGTCTTCCTGATTGGAAAATGACAACTGCAGCACCCCGGCCACGTCTTCACGGATTTCCAGAATATGAATATTTACTAAATTGATCTTTGCATGCTCTAAAATCCGCGTTACGCGGGCTAGCGAACCAATGCAATCCGGGAGATTAAGAAATAAGTCGTAAAAGTTCGGTGCATGCGCGCCGGTCTGTGCATTAAGATTGTCGCGCGTGACTTTCGCTTCTTTAAAAAACGTCCGGATCGATTCACGGTCGGAAGCCGCTAGTGCTTGTCTAACCTCATCCAAACACTGGCTAAACCGATCAATTTTATCAATAAGCGTTTCGCGATTGCTGAGCAGAATGTCTGTCCACATCGTTGGATCAGACGAAGCGATCCGTGTAATGCTCTTGAATCCTCCTGCAGCCAATTTCAACGAAAGCGGCGAATTTCGAAATTCATTCTGGGACATGTTCACCAATCCGGAAGCCAAGATATGCGGGAGGTGACTGATCTGTGCCACGATCCGATCATGCCGGCTGGCGGAAACCGTCAGCCATTTGACGGACAATTCGGACAGCAGCTCTTGCAGCGCACGGGCAGCCGCTTGATGCCGCTCATCAATCAGCGTATCGTTGATCAGAAAATAATAGGCACTCTGAAACAAATCTGCACGGGCAGCACGTATCGTCGTCTTGTGCCAGCCGGCCATCGGATGCCCGCCGATAAAAATAACCTTTTTTTCCGTAAGTTTCTGTGCGTGCTGCATGATCGCTTGCTTCGTACTGCCGACGTCGGTCACAATGACTTCAGGTTTCAGGCTCAGTTCTGCAAGCGTTTTGATATGGTCAATAATAATCCCGACCGGTGCAGACAGCACGATCACATCGGCGTTGGCGGCAACTTCGTTAAGCTGCAGCGAACCCTCATCAATGATTCCGGACCGTTTTGCGTGCTCAAGCACATCGGGGCTGACATCGACAGCAACAATCCGCTCATCCGGCCATTTCTTGCGAATCGCCAGCGCAATCGATCCGCCAATAAGTCCCAAGCCATCGATTAAAATCGTTTTCATCGCTCCGCAGTCCCCTCTTCGCAAAGCTGCTTAAGATCGTCAAAAAAACCGGGATAGGAAATATTAATTGCCGCCTCGTTTTCCAAATAAAGCGAATTGTCGCAGAGAAGCGCCGCAACCGCCAGCATCATCCCGATACGATGATCGCCATGTGTATCGACCCGATCACTCATCTGAGGGTTCAATGCCGTCTGTCCATGAATGATCAAACCATCTGGCAGTTCTTCGATGCGCGCACCAAGTTTCGTCAGTTCTTCGGCAACCACCGCAATACGATCCGTTTCTTTGACGCGTAGCTCTTCCGCACCGGTAATGGTCGTTGTTCCTTTCGCCTGAGTAGCCAGCAGGGCGACCAAAGGCAGTTCATCAATAACACTCGGAATCTCTTCCTGTGACAGATGAATTGCTTTTAAATGGGCATGGCGCACCCGCAGATCACCGGACGGCTCCACCTGCTTCTTTTCGTTAAGCACGTCGACGGAAGCCCCCATGCGTTTTAATACATCCAGGAAACCGGTACGTGTCGGATTAAGCCCAACATTTTTCAACGTCACCTCGCTGCCCGGAAGCAGTGCCGCCGCAGTAAGAAAGAAGGCGGCTGAAGACATATCGCCCGGTACCGTAACGTTTTGCCCGGTCAGTTGCGGCTTCCCCATCACTTGAATCGTCCGTCCATGCTGATAAATCTCGCCACCAAAAGCCTTGAGCATCCGTTCCGTGTGATCTCGGGTTTGCAGTTTCTCAATGATGGTCGATTCACCGCACGTCTGCAATGCGGCCAAAATCAAGGCACTTTTCACTTGAGCGCTGGCGACCGGTAAACGGTAGTTGAGTGTTTTGAGATTTCGCTGTCCAAAAACAGTAATGGGCAGCGTCCCTTTTTCGCCGACTTGAAAACGTGCACCGGCTTGAGAAAGCGGCTCAGTGACCCGTCGCATTGGCCGCCTGCTTAGCGATGCGTCGCCAAATAGCTCCGTCGTAAACTGTTGCCCGCTTAGTAAGCCGAGCAGAAGACGGGTTGTCGTCCCGGAATTGCCCATATTCAGCGGATGGCGCGGCAGCTTCAGACCATTCGGTGTGCCATGAACACGAACATGGTCGCTGCTGCGTTCGATCACGACACCCATGTCCCGAAACGCCTGAATCGTTGTGAGACAGTCCTCGGACGGCAAAAAATTGTTGACTTCAGTCACGCCGCTGCTGATCGCACCGAAAATGATACTGCGGTGGGAAATGCTCTTATCCCCTGGAACATGGAGCTGTCCATGAAGCCCTCTCCGAATCGTTGTTGTTAACTTTTTCATCTGACATTCACCTTGATCGCTTCAGTATTTTGTATACGCACCAAACCATATCAACCGCATAGGTTTTTTCAATCGTTTCTTGCTCGCCAAGACTGATGATTTTCTTGTTGGTCACAACAAGTTGAGCGTGGTTTAACCGATAGTTCTGGTAAGCTAAATATTTGCTGTCCGTGTAACGAATTTCCACCGAGCGGTCACTGTTCTGCAAATACTTCTTTAATAAGGCGGCTGTTGCCGGATGTGTATAGGCAATGGCATGAGCCGCATCCTTCCTGCGGACTAATACAAGCGGATCAAGTTGAGCGTGAAAACAGTCGACCAGTTTCAACTGCTCCAAACAGCCGTAATGAACGTCCGCCCAATCAATGTTTCTACGCGAGGATTTAAATGCTGCCGGTATAAGCAGAAAATCGCCCACAAACGCATCCAAATGATTGATCACGGACTCGAAGCTGTCATGAAGTACAAGAGTTCCCTTGTCACACTGATGCCGAAGATAATCCGATGCCGCTTCGCAACTGTCCGTTTCTGCAGGTCCTAAAGTATGGATAATCACGCTCAGCACTCCTTCACGCTGTCCCCAGTCTATGACACACAACGAGACAATGATTTAATAGTTTTTCAGTTCCTCGCAATAGTCGTTGTATTGCTTCTTCAAGCGATGAAAACGACTGCAGTCAAACGTATCGAGAATGATTTTGCACAGTTCAATGGCAACAACCGATTCAATGATCAGTGATGCCGGGACAATTGCCGTCACATCCGAGCGCTCAATGCTTGCTTTTTGTTCTTCCTTGCTGTCGATCGCTACACTGTGCAGCGGCTTATAGAGCGTCGGGATCGGTTTCATCGCCGCATTGACAATAATCGGCATGCCGTTGGTCATTCCGCCTTCGAATCCGCCAAGATGGTCACTGCTTCGGTACCAGCCTTGCTCCTTATCCCAATAGATCTGATCCATCACGTTACTTCCGGAGCGTCTGCTCAGCTCGAAACCGTCGCCGAATGAGACCCCTTTAAAGGCATTAATCCCCAGCACTGCGGCAGCGATTTTGGCATCCAATTTTTCATTCCAGCTGATGTAGCTGCCAAGACCGGCAGGTACGTTCGAGGCGACGACACGAACGACGCCTCCGAGAGTATCGCCCGCTTTTTTCATTCGATCGATGAATTCATGGATCTGCTCAACCTTGTCCTGATCAACGATGCGCAGATCGTTCAGTGCGATCGCCTGTTCAATTTCATCTGGAGAAAGCAAGCGCTCGCCATCGGCTTCGATTGGACCAATGCTGCGCACATATCCGGCAATCGTTATTCCCAACTGATTGAGCAGTTGCGTGCAAACCGCACCGATCGCAACACGCATTGCTGTTTCACGTGCTGAAGACCGTTCCAGAACATTACGCAAATCGCGATGTCCGTATTTCATGCCGCCGACCAGATCGGCATGCCCGGGACGCGGCTTCTTGACTTCCCGCATCGCGACCTCAGGGTCCGGTGCACCGACTGGCTTCATGACCTCGCCCCAATGTTTGTGATCGATATTGGCAATGCGCAACGTAATCGGTGAGCCGAGCGTGACGCCGTGACGCACACCGGATGTGATTTTCACCTCGTCTTTTTCAATTTTTTGCCGATAGCCGCGGCCGTACCCACACTGGCGTGCATGCAATTTCTCATTTATTTTTTCAACCGACAAAGTTAATCCTGCCGGGAATCCTTCGATCACCCCGGTCAGTTCCGGCCCGTGTGATTCGCCGGCTGTTAAGTAGATCATTGAACTCTTCCTTTCTCTTGAACCTCGGATTGATAGTTTTTCGAGCTGGTCATAATACTCTTAAAAATGGATTGGTAGTATCTGCTGTTTTCTTTATCACGGATCTTTTGTTCAATTTTATCAAGAATTTCTTTTTCCCGTGCCGAATCGAAAATCGTACCGTTTTGCTGGATTTTTTTCAAACCGATCGCCCGCACATGCTTAAAACGCCGCTGCAACAGCTTCAGAATGAAGAAATCAATGCTATTGATTTGCCTGCGTTCACGGCTAAGATCTGACGATTCAATGCTATCCATCAGACGATGTCCGATCACCCAGATGACTAGGGAAATGAGTGCGAGCACGATATCAAAACGCAAGGCGGCAGCCGTGCTGATTTTCGACAGCATGCCGGTAATGATCGGTACGGTAAATAATGCGATGCTGCCGAATGAGAAATAAATGCCGGTGACGCGCCCTTTTGCATGTGGGAACATGGCGCTGAAAATGTTCAGTCCAACCTGCATGACACCACCGGCTGCCGTGACTCCGAAAAGAAAAGAGGTGATACTGACGAGCAGCGGATGCGTTGAAAAGCAGATGACCAGCAGATTAAGCACAGATAAGCCGTTCAATCCCACAATTAAGCGGATGTCGCGAATCAACCCGCGTTGAAGAATGCTGAAAATCAAGAGTACGCCGATAATCGATCCCATACTGTATAGCGACAGCAGAAAATGCGCCTGAAGGTTGTTCATTCCCAAAAAATCGATCCCATAAAGGGTAATCCACTGAGTAAACAAAATCATCACGGCCATTGACGTGTAGCCATAGATTGACAGAATTATGAGCATGCCGATTTTCGGTGCGGTCAATCGTTCACTGAACAGACGCTGGCTGATTTGTTTTTCTGTTTTTGGCCGCTGCGGGAACTTGGTCCGACTGATCAAGATCAAATTGATAAGCAAAATCGCACCGGTGATGATAAAGCTCATGCCGTACCAGCCGCCTAGATTTTCATTAAGCCCAATATAGATGGGCAGAACAAATTCACCGAGCGACATGGCGGCCTTGATCAAGATATTGTAAGCCCCGTTATTACCGTTCATCTCAAGGAAAGTTGGATAGGTTCCCGAATCCAGCGCTGAATTTGCCATGCCGGCCAGAATGGTCAACAAATAGGCGATATGAAAATCATGCGTGAGCGTTATACCGAAAAAAAAGACCACATACAAGCCCATGCCGAAAACAACTAACGCCTTGCGGCCGTAACGATCCGATAAGCTGCCCAGTGCGTAATAGGCGATCAGCTTGCCAATGCCCATTCCAGAAATTGCAAAAGAAACGACGGCAAGCGGCGTGCCCCACTCACCACTCAATGTCTTCATATTCTGCGTCAAAATAATCAGCCCAATGCCGTGAACAAAGTAATTCAGATACAAAATAAGACTGAGTCTGACTTTGTTTGATCGATTCATTTCATTCATCCCTTCTGTTTCTCTGAAAAAAAAAATAAACCAGCCGGATCTATTGACCCAACTGGTTTTATAACAACGCCAAATAAAGATGCTCTTCCACTTGCAATGGCAACCAATTAGATCGAAGTTACTTCGCATCTAAGTTGGCCTGCCTATTACAGCTTCCCAACTTCAGACGCTCACGCAATCTTGCGTTCGCACCCGAAGCGGATACGAACGCTACCTAAAGTAGTAATAGAAGCCGTAATAGTCTTTTTCAAACCATTGCCAAGTCTGCATCATTTAACGTTCCCTTCAAATGAGATTACGTATAATTTAAACACCAACCGAAACGGTTGTCAATACCATTTTCAGATGTTTCGATTGAAACGATTGCCGCACGATTGATTAGGTCGTGATCCCCTTGGCAATTGCCCGAGCCAGCCCGCTTGGATTCTCCCAAGCCATGGAGTGCCCGGCATTTTTTACCACATCAACGCCAATGCCCTGCTGTCGAAGCATCTGTTCATCCGGGTCTGGAAGGGACTTCGCGCCAAAAAGAAATGTTTTTGGGCAATCCAGCGCATAGAATTGTTTTCGCCACGAAGGCTCGACTCCTTTTGCCGCCGACTTTGAAAGACGATAGGCCGCTTCGCGCGACCATAGGGACAAGGAGGCTGCCCACATTTGATTTCCGCTCGCGCGGCTGTCTTGAATTAACGTTTCAAATCCATTTTTCAGAAATTGATCTTCTTCATAATCAGCAATACATTTACTGGTTGATCCCTCACTGCTTTTGTCTAGATTTGCTTCACTCAAAAGGAGGCGATTCACCCGTTCCTGGCACTTGCCGGCAAGTGCGATTGCAATCGCTCCGCCTAAACTGTGCCCGAACAGCACGAAATCATGCAAATGAAGTGCAGCAACAAAGTCAGCCAGATATTCTGCATGTGCGCTTACGGTATAACTGAAATCCGGCGGTTTGTCACTGTAGCCGGCCCCTAGAAGGTCAACGATAATGCAGCGATGTTTTTGAAGTTCTGCCTGAGCCGCGACTTGAGGATAGTCAAATGATCCGGCACATCCGAGTCCATGAATAAAGACAATCGGTTGATCTCGCCCTGGAAAATCATTATAGCGCATGGTTGCATGTGCCTTTTCAATGTAAAATGCTTTCATGGAGTATCCCTCTTTGCAGATTCGTTTTATTCATTTTAACATGCCTTCTGCAAAGCATGCCTTGCGCAGCCGCCACGTTCCTTTATTTTTTCCTGGCCTTCATCCCCGCTTCAAACTTCCGTCCCGACTCAAGCGGACTCTCTTTTGCCGTCAGCACATCCGGAGTCAGGCAGTAAACAGTGGTCGGGCTGCCCAGTTTTGAACGATACTTCTCGACATGACTGCGTGCGAGCGGACGGTCAAAGTAACCCGGAACATATTTATCTAATAGCTTCTGCATGACCTCCGTCGCTTCATCCCAATCCGCGATCTGCTTCACTTGTCCAAAGATCATCACACTCATGTATGCGGTGCTCGTGTGTGCCGGCACTGGACTCGTCATGATGCCCAGTTCCTCGCAAACCGTGAAGGAAACCTTGGAATTCGCACGCATTAGCTCGGCCTTTTTCCCCGCATTCGCGCCATGAAAGTAGATTCTATCTTTGTGCCAGATATAATTAAGCGGAACCACATAAGGGTATTCCTCATCGGCAACGCCTAGAAACCCAATCTCGGAATTGATTAAAAATTGGTTAATTTTATCCGTATCCTTACATTCCAGCGCCTTTTTTCGCAATGCACGCATGTCAACCACCGCCTTTTTTATTCTGATCATTTATAATATTATATAAACCACTGTATCCTTTAAAAGATACAGATTAGCATAAATTAACCGGTACAGAGGAGAAAAGGTAATGGAAATTATTCCGAAACTTGATGATCACTTAAACGAACCGTTGTATCTGCAGCTCTACGCATACTTTAAGCGCGAGATTGAGTTGGCCGGCTTACCGGAACAGACGCGGCTTCCCTCGATCCGCTATCTGGCAGATCAGCTCGCACTCAGCAAAACCACTGTACAAATGGCCTACCAGCAGCTGCTCGCGGAAGGTTATCTTGAAAGCAGACCACGCAGCGGCTATTTTGTCGCAAAAATGGATCACCCGTTCCTGAACCGTTCCGCCGGTTCGATGCGCACAATCAAGCCTAAGCAGCTTAACCGGACAAGTGAAAAAGCGCCTGACATCGACTTCTTTATGTCCGCGATTGATGTCAGCCATTTTCCACTCAATGCATGGCGGAAATGTGAGCAGAGGCTGTTTGAAGATCCAAGTGTGATCGGATACGGCGCTTATCAAGGCGAAGCTAGCCTCAGAGAATTGCTTGCCGGCTACTTGCATCGCTCGCGCGGCGTCCAATGCATGCCGGAACAAATTGTCATCGCTGCTGGAACTCCGTCCATACTTGCGCTACTCTACCAGCTTATCGATTGGAAAACCGGTCGGATTGCAATGGAGGATCCTGGTTATCAAGGCGTGCGCCGCTCGCTTCAAAAACGACCGATCCAACTGGTACCGATCAGCGTTGAAAAGGAAGGTCTGTCCATCAACAAATTAACGCATGCACCCGTTGATGCGGTCTACATCACGCCATCACATCAGTATCCATTAGGCATGGTGATGCCGATCACAAACCGCATTCAGCTGCTCGACTGGGCCAACAAGCAGGCGCGATGGATCATTGAAGATGATTATGATGGCGAGTTTCGCTATCGAGGTAAACCGATCCCCTCACTTCAAGGCATTGATGAGCACAATCGGGTCATCTACATCGGCACGTTTTCTAAATCACTGATGCCGGCGATTCGAATCAGCTACATGGTCTTGCCGCCCGAACTTCTCGGCACCTATCAACAGCTAGAATGGCGGCAAAGTGCGTCGCGGCTGCATCAACAGACGCTTGCTCTATTTATGAGAAGTGGGAAATGGGAGCAGCATATCCGCAGGATGCGGACGCTGTACAAGAAAAAACAAGCGCTGCTCTTAAACGAAATTCAGTCGGTCATGGGTAACCATTGTGCAGTAAGCGGTCAGGACGCAGGGCTCCACATTGTCCTCCATGTGAAGAGTAAAGTCCCCGCCGCTGTGCTGATTGAGAAGGCGAAATCGGTCGGTGTTCTTGTGTACGAAGTCTCTGCCGTTCTTCACAAAAAGGAGCTTCAAACCTCCGTTCTGCTTGGCTACGGCGGATTGTCTCCAGAAGAAATCAAAAAGGGCATCCAACGCTTGCATCAAGCCTGGCTGCATGATTATCAATGAGTTCAATTAGAAAAGGGATTGTTTTATGCGAGACGCTCGAATGTACGCAGTACGATTTCTGAAGATAAAATAAGGACTTGAAGAGCGCACATCAAATGTGATTCTTATTGCAGAGGAAGGGTCGAGTAAATTAAAGAAATGGTGTGCTATTGCTATTCATGACGTTTAATACGCATGAGTTATTTTGCGTGTTCCCTTAGAACATCAGCAATAGCCGTCAGTGCCTGCGTTGTTTTGTGTTGACCTGCTTCGAGTTTTGAGAGACGTGCATTGGTTTCTAATTGAGCGGTTTCAAGGTTGCTCAATCGGCGATCAACAGTGTCAAAATGCTTGTCGATCTTGTCGAAACGTTCATCCACCGCTTCAAAACGTTTATCCATTTGATCAAAACGTTCATCCACCGCTTCAAAGCGCTTGTCCACTTGATCAAAACGTTCATCCACCGCTTCAAAACGTTTATCCATTTGATCAAAACGTTCATCCACCGCTTCAAAGCGCTTGTCCACTTGATCAAAACGTTCATCCACCGCTTCAAAACGTTTGTCCACTTGATCGAAACGTTCATCCACCGCTTCAAAACGTTTGTCCACTTGATCAAAACGTTCATCCACCGCTTCAAAGCGCTTGTCCACTTGATCGAAACGTTCATCCACCGCTTCAAAGCGCTTGTCCACAGAATCTTTAAAATTCAAAATCACTTTTCGTGTATCGGTGACCAGTTCAAACAATTGATGAAAATCGCTGTCTTTTATTTGCATAGACTCACCTCCATTTATGTGGTTTCAGTTATTATACAATGAAATGCCGCTTAGCAAAAGTCCTCTCTACCCATACCACACGGCTTTTTCAACGACAAAGTTACAAATTTGCACCGGTTTGATTCAAAACGTTTTCCTATTCATCGCGTATCGTTTTCAAAAACAACATTAATGCTGTTTTCCTTTATTCCAGCAATCGATTACGTTAAGTACCTAAAATAAATGTAAACCGTTGAGATTACCAGTGACAAAATCATTACGGGTAATCCGATTTTCATAAATCTTAGAAAGGTGATTGGATAGCCCTCTTTCCCAGATAAACCGGCAACAATTAAATTTGCACTTGCTCCAATCAGCATTCCATTTCCTCCAAGACAGGCTCCCAGAGAAAGGCTCCACCAAATTGGTTCCAGATCATTGACTCCCATTTGGCCCATGTCCTGAATCAAGGGAATCATTGTCGCTACAAATGGAATATTATCGATAAATGCGGATGCAAAACCGCTCATCCACAAAATTAAAAAAGTTGCCGGTGCAAGATTGCCTCCGGTCAATTGGATCACTTGCTCTGCAAGCAAACGTATCATCCCGGTCTCCTCTAATCCGCCAACAAGAACAAATAACCCAACAAAGAAAAAAATTGTTGTCCATTCCACCTGATGGAACGCACGTTCAAGTTGCTTCTCTCCGGATAAAAGGAGCAGAAGAAAAGCACCCATCAGCGCCACAGTTGCCGTCTCCAACCCCAATGCCTGATGCAGAAAGAACCCTGAAATGGTCAGCAACAAGACAGCTAAAGATTTAATTAGCAATAGTCGATCCACAATCTCACTGCTCGGATCCAGAGCGGCAATCTGTTCCCGCGCTTCATCAGTTGTTGTTAATTGTTTACGATATATAAACCGAAGAATTAGCAAGGTGAGAACCATAATGATAATGATCACCGGTGCAAGATTCGTGATAAAATCCATAAAGCTAAGGCTTTTAACCGCACTACCGATCATGATGTTCGGAGGGTCGCCGATCATCGTTGCTGTTCCCCCGATATTCGACATAAGTATCTCTGAAATAAGAAACGGAATCGGAGAAACCTTAAGTGCTCTTGAAATACTGAAGGTCACCGGCACCATCAGCAAAACTGTAGTTACATTGTCCAGAAACGAAGAGCCCAGTGCAGTAATCAACGAAAAAACAACAAGAAGAGCGACCGGCCTGCCGCCTACTTTTTTTGCTGCCCAAAGTGCAATGAATTTAAATAATCCGGTTTCCGCTGTGATTGATACGATGATCATCATTCCGATCAGCAAGCCCAATGTATTAAAGTCAATATGTGCTAATGCCACGTGCTGACTGACGATCCCCAATACAATCATTAGTCCGCCGCCGATCATCGCGATGATCGTTCGATGAATTTTTTCAGCAATAATCAGTCCATAGGTCAGTACAAAGATACCAATTGCAAGTAACGATTCATTCCCCATGCTGCTCTGCCTCCTGTTGGTTTTCTCTTCTCTTTAGCCGTGTGCGGATCTTCATGCTATCCCGTTCCATTGAACTGTTTTCAGCAGCTGAAGTTGAAATAAGTGAACAATGAACGCAGTGTAAACTTCCTTTCGGACAATCACTTGATACACCTTGTCTTTTTGCGGATAAAACAAAATGTCTGTTGAGACTTTGTCGCTCTCAAAAAAAATCTTCATTTGACGCAAGCGATTCAGCGCATCATTGGTCTTTGCCTGAATCATAAATGCACAATCTCCTGCATCGTCTTGTTCTTTCAAATAAATTTGTGATTTGTTCACCTCATAGGTCAAGTTCTTCACTTTTTCATCACCCTTTATTTCTCAGTGGTATTCACTTGAGTGTGCTCATTTTCAAACAGGACCTTCAGTAAAGGCGGCGTGACAAGTGTGGTCACCATAACGACGACAATCAGCGGTGTGAAAAATTCTTCAGCGAGAAGCTTGGCGTCCAATCCTATTTTGGCTAGGATCAAGGCGACCTCACCTCTGGAAATCATCCCAGCGCCGACCCGCGCCGACCCATGGAAATCAAATCCAGTCAAATAAGCACCAATGCCAGAGCCGGCCAGTTTTGAAAAAACAGCCAAGAGCGAAATCGCCACAATAAACCAAATCTGCTCGTTAAGCCCTGAGAAAGAAACGTTTAGTCCGATACTGACGAAAAAAATGGGAACAAACACGCCGTAGGCAACCGGCTCAATTTTATGCTCGATTGTTTTACTGTACTGAGTTTGCGCAATTGCCGCACCGGCGATAAAAGCACCGATAATTCCCGCAACACCAAGTAGATCAGCGTAGTAGGCAAAAAGCAGGCAAAGAATGAGTGCACCGCTAAGTAACGGTTCACTGACTTTCATTTTACCGAACCAGCTCATCACCATCGGAAGTCCCTTCCAACTAATCAGAATAATAGAAGCGAAGAACAGTACTTTTTCACCAATCACAAGCAGTGTGCTTTGATCGGATTCCCCGAAGAAGCTCATGGCAAAAGCTAACAGAATAATGACTAGAATGTCATCGAGAACGGCCGCCCCTAGTATCGTGGTACTTTCTCTTGTTTGCAGCTTTCCCATTTCTTTCAATGACTGGACGGTAATACTCACGGAAGTTGCCGAAAGAATTAATCCTAAGAAAACAGCGTGAGCTAAATCCATGCCTAAGATCAGCCCTGCAAGATATCCGAAGCCAAGCGGGAAGATGATGCCACCAATCGCCGCAGCTGAAGAGGGTCTTGCATTTTGACGCAGACCATCCAAGTCGGTTTCGAGTCCTGCAATGAACATCAGTAGAATGACACCGACTTCGCTTAATAGATGGATGGTGTCCGAATTTGGAATCCAGCCAAGCAGCGCTGGACCAATCACGATACCAACCACAAGTTCGCCGAGAACAGCCGGCTGTTTTAACAAAACACTCACATGACCAGCTAATTTTGTTGCAATCAAAATAATCGCTAATTCTAAAATAAAATGCACGATTTTCCTCCTTACACAATTGGTTATTTTTGGAAAAAAGACAATTAAAAAAGGAGCCTATGTGACAGGCTCCTCCAAAACGCTCAATATAATACAGTTCTTAGTGTTAAGAGTAACGAAGTTCCCTTTTTCTGTCAAGATAAACCCTCGCCTGTTCAAGCGCTTTTGCCTGAGTATGCGCTAATTTATCGAAAACCTCCCATTAGCCTACCGTCTGCGATTAACCCGACAAAACCATCGACACATACACACCTATTAACGTCACGACGAGAACCGGTATCGTCATTACAATTCCGATTTTAAAGTACGAGCCCCAGCCAATTTTCACGCCTTTTCCTGAAAGGACGTGTAGCCAAAGCAACGTTGCGAGCGACCCGATCGGTGTCATCTTCGGTCCAAGATCGGCACCGACAACATTAGCATAGACGAGTGCCTGTTTCATCACTCCGGCAACCGGCAATGCATCAATCGACAGCGCATTGATCATGACGGTCGGCAAGTTGTTCATCAACGCCGACAGCACTGCTGAGAGAAATCCCATCACGATTGTTCCCGTCAGCAGGCCACCATCGACACCTGCCTCAATAACCCGAGCAAGTCGATGAATGATCCCAGCATTTCTTAAACCATAGACAACGACATACATGCCTAAAGAAAAAAATACAATACTCCACGGTGCACTTTTTATAATCGTTCTGGTATGAATCGCAGGGCTTCGGCCTCCAAGAAAAAGAAACACAAACGCAACCGCCAAAGCAATAAAGGATACTGGAATTTTAATGAAACTGCTGACAAAGTAGCCGGCCACAAGCGCGATCAGCACGAACCAGGAAATGTGAAACATACGACGATCCTTAAGTGCGGTAGCCGGCTTCTTCAAATTGGTTAATTGATAGGTACGTGGCCAGTCCTTCCGAAAATAGAAATAAAGGACGGCAATACTTGCAGCCAATGAGAAAAGTGTCGGGATCAGCATATGCATGGCATAGCGTCCAAAAGAAACGCTAAAGAAATCTGCTGAAACAATATTTACCAAGTTGCTTACAACCAGGGGCAAAGAGGTCGTGTCCGCAATAAACCCACTGGCGATCACAAAGGGAAACACCCGACGTTCATCAAAGTTCAAGGCACGCACCATCGCAAGCACAATCGGCGTCAGAATCAGCGCGCCGCCATCATTGGCAAACAGTGCCGAGATGAGCGCGCCGAGTACGGAAATCAAGATAAACATACGAATTCCGTGACCGTTCGCCAGACGCGCCATATGCAGCGCCGCCCACTCAAAGAAACCGATACGATCCAAGATCAATGAAATAATAATAATCGCTACAAAAGCAAGTGTCGCATTCCATATGATGCCTGCAACCGTCCAGACATCCTGAAACCGAACAACGCCGACGAGCAAAGCAAGCAGCGCTCCGCCGCATGCAGACCAACCGATCGATAGATTTTTCGGCTGCCAAATAACAAACGTCAATGTTAATAAAAAAACAAGAACAGCTAAGATTGCTGCCATTACGTTTCCCCTTTTCTCTATTATAACAAACTAAAAATGGAGTCAGGAAAGAAGCACCGACTCCTGTGTACATAGAAAGCATGTTCTAACAAAAATACTTGAATCCATTTTACCGTCCCTTAAAAATGGTCTTCATCCGTTTCTTGCCACGGGATAACCGTTAACCGATGGCCAGCATTTCGATCTACACGCTCGATCCATATGCGCTCGTTAACTGAACGTTTCTTTAGCAACGGATCATTGGTGCGGGTCCTCATCAAACTTTGGTTGACAACCCACCACGATGGCCGAATGCCGGCACGTTCTAAGTCAGCAGTCAGACGCTCTGCTTCAAACACAGGCGTTGGTTCCGGTAGCATCACGATTACTACTGCCGTCTCATCCGGATTGCGGAGCCGCGGGAGAAGCTGTTGGATGGATTTGGGTACTGTTCCTGCTGCATGTGCAATTTCACGATGATATTCCTCAGTTGCATCTAAAAGTAGTAGCGTATGACCGGACGGTGCCGTATCAATGACTACATACGTATCATCAGCCTTTTGAACCAACTCAGCAAATGCGCGAAAGACGGCGATTTCTTCCGTACACGGTGATTTCAGATCTTCTTCCAGATACGCGAGCCCTTCATCATCCAGCTGTTCACGAGAGCGTTCCAGAATCTTTTTTCGATAGTTTTTAACTTCTGTCTTCGGGTCAATCCGGCTCACGGTAATCCTTTGAGATTTTCCTGCGCTAACGAAGTCACATTGACCTGCAGGATCTGTCGTTGTTAAATGAACATTTTCTCCCTGGGCAGCAAGTTCCAAGGCAATGGTCCGGGCTAATGTTGTTTTGCCCACGCCGCCTTTTCCCATCGTGAAGACCACACGCTGCTTTCTTTCAATCAATTCATCGATGAATCGACTCAACTCAGGGTACTGCTTCGATTTCTTCGTTTCGAACGGGGACGCCCATTGATCACGTGTACCCATCACTTGATCGGACAAAAGCTTACGAATATTTCGTACGCCGGTCATGTTACAAGGTGCCAAAAACAGATGGTACACCGGAATCGTGCGAAGTTCCTGCGGCAGATTTGCGAGTGCTTCATGCTGACGAGTCACAAGCGCAGCAGCTAAAGCATCATCAGTCTTGCTTTGTTCAATCTGCCCATTGATCACTAAATGCTGATTATTCATGCCAATATTCGTTAATTCCCTAGATGCTCGAGCCGCTTCATTAATGGTCGAAAGTTCCGGTCTCGCGACTAGGATCAGCATCGTTCGCTTCTCATCCTCGAGTACCTGGACGGTTTCTAAGTATTGTTCTTTTTTATCATTTAAGCCGGCTAATGGACCAAGACATGATGTGCCTTGTGTGTTCTCATTCAGAAAGCCGCTCCATGCACCTGGCAGCTGCAAAAGGCGCAGCGTATGGCCGGTGGGCGCCGTATCAAAAAGAATGTGATCATAGCTTCGGTCGAGCGCTCGATTGGTCAGCAACGACGAAAAGACGTCAAATGCAGCGATTTCTACGGTGCAACTTCCAGAAAGCTGCTCTTCCATTTGCTTCACAGCCGCGTCCGGCAACAGACCTCGATATGGCGCGATCACTTTTTCTCTGTAGCGTGCAGCCGCTTCTTCCGGATTCAGATTGGATACGAACAGATTCGGAACTTCAGAGATTTCAGTGATCTCCATGGTGAGCACTGCATCAAAAACGTCCTGCAAATTCGATGCAGGATCCGTACTGACAAGCAGCACCCGCTTTCCCTGATCCGCAAGTGCAACCGCCGTCGCGCACGCAATCGATGTTTTTCCAACGCCGCCTTTGCCTGTAAAAAATAAGTAGCGGGGCAGCGCCATTGTTTGTGGCCGGAATAGGCGCGTCAAGAGATCTCCTTCTTTCCCTTATTGGTTCATATTCAGCTTGAATTGAAAGTGCTGCTTTTTATTGATCGCTTCAAGCGCAATTCCCGACCATTCTGCCAGTTCCTGGTTGGTCGGATAGCTTCCTTTTTTCACAAGCTTTCCGTCTGCGAGTGTTATCGGGAGAACCTCTGTACCTTCCTTTTTCAGCAAATCCCGAATGAGTGAATTCGCTACGAAGGCATCCGGATTACTGGTCAAATTCATGCGTACAATATCGAATTCCTTACGCCGGATATTCCGTACTGCACAAGTGATCCGAATCAACTCTGAATCAGTACTTGGTCCACAAACGCCCGTTGCACAGCACATCGCCGCCTCGAAAATTTGAATGGATTTCATCGCTGACATCTCCTTAGTGATTGGACTGCTTATCTTCCTCAGCAAACCGCTTAATCCGTGCACCGATTCCATCACGTACCCGCTGAAAAACCTGCCACTTTTCTTCATCCGTTCCTTCAGCTTTTGCCGGGTCATCAAAACCCCAATGTTCGCGCCGCACATTCGGCGGAGTCCTTGGGCACCGATCCTCAGCATCGCCGCACAGCGTCACAACAAGATAAGCACGGCTGAGCAGCTGCGGATCAATACGTTTCGATTTTTGATCAGAAATGTCGATACCGACTTCATTCATCGCCTTCACCGCTTTGGGATTCAAGCCGTGCGCTTCGATCCCGGCAGAATATACGTCAAAGTCGCTGGCTAAATACTTTTTGGCAAATCCTTCAGCCATCTGACTGCGGCAGGAGTTGCCGGTGCAGAGAAAATAAATGATTTTTTTGCTCATGGTCACTGTTCCTTCCCTTATTGGATTTACCTGTGCTCAGCTTCAACAGTCGTTTCATTCACAGCATTTCGGATTGTCGCAGCTTGGTAGCTGTTGATCCGGCAGAGCTTTGAGAATTACCGACACATAATCCGGCAGCTGCTGATTCAGGCTATAATAGACCCATGTCCCCTGCTTCCGTTCTTGAACGATACCCGCAAGCCGAAGCTTTTTAAGATGTTGGCTGATTGCCGGTTGTGAGACATTTAGGACATCCACAAGTTCACACACGCATAGTTCTCTTTGCTTCAAATAGGAAAGGAGAGTCAAGCGTGTTTGATCGCCAAGCAGTTTAAGCAACGCAGCAAGTTCCGAAACACGTGCATTTGTGCCGATCATCGATTCAACTCCTGTCTATATTCACTCACACTTATATTATTATACACTTATATTAAAAGATAACTGCTCTTCATGCAACAAAAATCATTTCCTTTACTTTTTTTGCGGATTGGCTTTACCCGGGATTTTTCACATAAGAAAAACCAATCTTATTTTTGTGTACGCTCCGATCGCTCGCTTGCCGCGGGCGCACCGCGAGCCCCCTCAGACAGGGCAGGAATCTGCGGGGTCTCGCTGGCACGCATCAACTAGGCGCGATCCCGCTGGCGCCAGGCACCTCCGCTTTAATTCTTGGCTAAGACACTGGTCCCATCCATTTCACTTCTTTTTCATTAAGCATTCTGGGTCTTAATTAAGTAACTCGTAAAATAAGCGGAGTTTCTTCGGTTATCTACAGAACGGAGCTCGTTTCGGGGGTACATAAGCGGAGGTTTTCCGCTTATGCAAAGCAAACCCCTCATTTTCGCGTTTTTCAAGTCGATAAGCGGAAGCTCTCCGTCTATTTAAGCTAATTTTTAGTTTTATTTTCAAATTAAAAGGATTTTTTCCGCCTATTTACTTCCGCAGGATGCGGTGACTTCTGCGTTGTGCACAGGACGTACTTTCACAGGATGTGATGACTTTCGCGTTGCATACAGGACGTACTTCCGCAGGATGCGGTGACTTCCGCGTTGTGCACAGGACGTACTTCCGCAGGATGCGGTGACTTCTGCGTTGTGCACAGGACGTACTTTCACAGGATGTGATGACTTTCGCGTTGCATACAGGACGTACTTCCGCAGGATGCGGTGACTTCCGCGTTGTGCACAGGACGTACTTCCGCAGGATGCGGTGACTTTCGCGTTGCATACAGGACGTATGCGTCCTTAGCGAAAGTTCCTTTATAATTAGCGGAAGTTCCCTTACAATTACGAAAGTTCCTTTATAATTAGCAGAAGTTCCTCTTACAATTAGCGAAAGTTCCACTTTTATGCCGTTATCATCGTCCCAGCAAGGCAAAATTATAAATTGTCTTTACCTATAAAAAAAAGCCCCGATCCGGAGCTTCTTCCATTGCTTATTCCGCTCATACTTTAGCAGTCGAAAAAAATTCTTCGTAAAGGGCCTGTACCGCCCGATCTTCAACCGCTTCCTTAACGCCGAACATCATGCTCGTTTCCGATGAACCTTGATTAATCATCTCAATGTTAATATGAGCATTGGCTAATGCCATTGATGCGCGTGCGTTTGTACCGACCTTTTGTCTCATCCCTTCGCCCACCATCATGATCAGCGCAAGGTCGTGTTCAACATGAACTTCATCGGCGTGAAGTTCCTCGATGAGACGCGCGGTAATCTCCTTTTCAAGCGTTTCATCAATCTGGCTTTGGCGAAGAATAACCGTCATATCATCAATCCCCGAGGGAATATGTTCAAAGGACAAGCCATAGTCTTCTAAAATACAGAGCACCTTGCGTCCGAATCCGATTTCCTTATTCATGAGGTATTTGCTGATGTATATGCTGCAGAAGCCGTCGTCACTAGCAATTCCGACAACCGGCCCGTTCGTATTTTTGCGTTCGCTCACAATTCTCGTTCCTGGAGCCTCCGGATTGTTGGTATTCTTCACGTTGACCGGAATGCCTACGCGGAAAGCCGGGATCAGTGCTTCATCATGAAAAACAGAAAAACCGCCATAAGAAAGTTCGCGCATTTCACGGTACGTCAGTTCGCAAATTTCTCTCGGATGAGAAACAAGATGCGGATTCACCGCATAAACGGCATCAACATCGGTGAAGTTCTCATAGAGATCCGCTTTTACCCCATTTGCCAAGATCGATCCGGTTATATCCGATCCGCTGCGCGAAAATGTAACCACTTCGCCGTCGGTATTATAGCCAAAGAAACCTGGAAATACGATAATTCCCGGCTGATCGCGCAATGCGTAAAGCCGTTCATACGATTCAGGGAGCACCTGCGCGTTGCCGGGCTCATTGCTGACAAGCAAACCTGCTTCTTTTGGTGAAACATAATGAGCATTCAAGCCTTTATGTTTAAAGCAGGCAGCAACAAGCTTGGCGTTATTATCCTCGCCGCTCGCCTTAACCGCTTCAATAAAGGCGGATGGGTTGGTCTTGTCGCTTGCAAGCAGACTGAGCAGATCATCTTTGACTTTTCTGATAATTGTATCGGCAAGATGAAGTTCTTCAGCAATGCTTTGGTATCTGCCGACAATCGTATCGACTAGATCATGCGTATCTTCACCTTTCAAACAGCGTTCAGCGCAGCTGATCAAAAGGTCGGTTACTTTTTCATCGTCCGCATAGCGTTTTCCAGGAGCGGATACGACGACGATTTTACGTTCAGGATCTGATGAAACAATTTGATATACTTTTTCGACTTGTACTCCGGAAGCCAGTGAGCTTCCTCCAAATTTAACTACTTTCATGAAGCAACAGCAACCCCTACTTATTTGATTCTTTCCGCAAATGTCTTTTCATTATTACTCTTTTCAGAAAAATTTTCAAACCCTTTTTCTACTTTTTCTCGAATAATCAGTGACAAAATTGGAAGAAGGGGTAAAAAAACGTCTGTCCATCCAATTATTCTGAGTGCGGACGCTCAGATGACTCACATCACAGAGCGGTTCGGTACCAGTAGGCAGCTGCTTCAACTTCCTCCGCGTCAGCCCTCTTGTCCTCTTTTCCTCGACATCTCTAGACTTTCTTACAATGAAATAAAGTCGTTCACATCATAAACTTTCCCATTCACTAACGGTTCATTTAATATCAAGTTGACTAACGTACCTGCAACCGTTGCAGGTGGACGCAGCTTACCGTTTTCTTTAAAGCCTACAAAAGTACTATGGTCGGCGAATGCTTCTGCTGCTGTACTTCGGATCGTTTCCTGCATCTCAGTATCCATAATTCCCGGACTGAAGGCGATCACTTTATGCGGCAACCCGGCCTGTTCCTGTTCCAGCCCTGCTGTTTTCGTATGCATATCAATCGCCGCTTTGGTCGTGCAGTAGACGCCCCAGCCATGGATCGCCCGTTCTGCGGCACCGGAAGTCACGTTGACAATCACTAGTTCCGTTTTTTCACCGTCCAGTTGCTGCAGTATGCGGTTATTGATTAACATCGGCGCAAGCATATTTAATTGAATGGCTTGCTGAATCGCTGGGGCATCTAAATAGCCCAACCGTTCAATCGGTTCCACAGTTCCCGCATTATTGACCACATATACTTTTTCGGGTTTCTCAGATGAGATCCGCGCACAGACCTGCTGCATGGCGGATGAAACATCGGATGCATCTGCAAGATTCGCTGCAACATGCACATAATGCCCGTTGCTCCCTTTAATGAGTGCATCAATGGTCGCGTTGATGCTGCGGGAGATGCCGATCACCCGAATCCCGCGCTCAAGCAGGATACGGCTCGTCTCATACCCGAGTCCGCGTGATCCGCCGGTAACTATTGCTAACTCCATCACGTATCCCTCCTAGTGATTCATTTCCACATCTTACAACCGATTGACAAACGCTTCGATTCGGTCCATACCCTCTTTAATCTTTTGCATCGACGTTGCATAGGAAATGCGGACGTATCCTGAAGCATGCGTCCCGAAATGGTCACCGGGAACGACCGCGACATGCGCTTCATCGAGCAGACGATCACAGAATTCCTTTGCGGCAAGTCCCGTCTTTGTAATGTTCGCAAAAAGGTAGAAGGCACCCATCGGTTTAATCGAAGACAGACGATCAATCGCATTAATCCGTTGATAAATATAATTACGCCTCTTTTCATATTCAGCGACCATCATTTCACGGTAATCCGTTCCGCGGGTGAACGCTTCGATCGCCGCGAATTGGGCAGAAGTATTCACGCAGCTCCAAACGTCCTCGGTAATCTTCGTCATCTCTCGAATCAAATTCAGCGGTCCGGTTGCAAAACCAACACGGAAACCGGTCATCGCATGGGTTTTCGAGCAACTGTCGATAATCAGCGTACGTTCCTTCATTCCAGGAAAAGAGGCGATACTTGTGTACGTTTCTCCATCAAAGAGAATGTGGCGATACACCTCATCACTGATCACAACAAGGTCATGTTTCACCGCAATCTCAGCAATCGCGCGCAGCGATGCTGCATCAATCACACTGCCGGTCGGATTGCTCGGTGAGTTTAGCAGAATTACTTTTGTCTTCGCAGTGATTGCCTTGTCAATGGCAACTGGATCAATCACGAAATCATGCGCTTCATCGACATCAACCGCAACAGGCTTGCCACCGCAAAGCACGATCTGCTGCCCATAATTGCTCCAGTACGGCGAACTGAAAATGACTTCATCCCCAGAATTCAAAAGTGTGGTCAAACCGAGAAAAAGCGCGCCCATGCCGCCCGTTGTCACGAGACAGTTTTCCGTCTCATAAGAAACACCGATGGCCTCTTTGAGGTAGGCTGCATAAACCTCCCGCAGCTTTGTCATTCCTGCGCCAGGCGCATATTTAGTTTCTCCATTATCGAGAGCGCTTTTTGCTGCCTCAATCACATTCGGTGCTGAATGAAAGTCCGGTTCACCAACCGCAAACGAAATGACATCATCAATACGCGCGGCACGCACCATCATATCCCGAATCGGCGATGGATGGATGGCGGCCACTTTCTTTGAAAATTCCACGTAACGCTCCTCCAATTCTTAATAACCTTTCTCTATACTATCAGTAAATCGATTCGAGCGGATAAGCAAAAGATGCTTTAAAATAAATTTTCACAGCCAATGCATCCCGGTGCTTTGGGAAAAACAAGCATTGTTTAAATAAAGCGCGTTGTTTTCCAGAATCCTAATTGCCGTGCGACAAAAAACGAGCGGTAGGGATTCACCCTCCCTCCGCTCGTTTTCTTGCGTTGCTCGCGCTGCGTTTTCGTATCTGCTTTGATTGGCCAGCTTTATCCTATTTAATGCATCATTGCCCGTTATCGTCTGCCTTTTCTCGCTTACTGTTCAAGCTCTTTCTTTTCTTTTAAAAGCTTCTGGAACGCTTCCTCCAATTCAGACGATGGTTCAATACTCAACCGGCTGAGCACCTCGGTCATCTTTGTATCAATAATCAGCCGCTGGTCCTGTTTCACGTCGTGTTTCTTTTTCGGTTTCCGGTTTCGGAACTGCCGATAGCTTCCTTCGAAAAGGGTGATTTTCTGATTACGGATCTCAAGCACCCGCGTCGCGACACGCTCAATAAAGCGACGATCATGGGAGATGAAGATCACGGTTCCTTCATAGTCCTTAAGCAGTGATTCAAGCGCTGAAGCGGCTTCCAAATCAAGATAGTTCGTCGGTTCATCCAGAATCAGTGTATTCATCTCGCTTAAAAAGAGTTTGGTTAGCGCGACTTTGACGCGTTCACCACCGCTAAGTACGTCAACCGGTTTTTCGACAGCATCGCGGTAAAAATGCATCCGTGCCAGTACCGTTCGAATCAAGGTTTCACTCTGTTTGGATGAGACACGGACATTCTCAAGAATCGACTGTTTTTCATCTAAAATGTTCAAGTTCTGACTGAAATAAGCAATTTTAACCGAAGGCGATTGTGAAATTCCTGCTTCTTGGTGAATGATTTTTTTAATCAGTGTCGTCTTCCCGCTCCCGTTCGGACCAATGACTGCCAGTTTATCGCCGCCGCGAATAAGAAAACGTGCACGCTTCCACAGCACCCGTTCGCCAATCTGCCCAGATACATCCTTCACGCGAAAAATGATTCGGTTTTTAAATGCATCGGCATTGGGCAAAGCCATTTTGATCGGTTCGACTTCTTTAACCTTATCAACCTTTTCCAATTGATCCAGGCGTGTTTCAATGGAACTTGCCGTTTTCTGCAGCTTCTTCTGTTTTTTTGCGAAATAGGGCCGTGCACCTGTAATCTTTGATTCGGATGCACTCACATGTTTCGGCTTTTTCGTGGCCCGCTCAGCTTTCCTCACCTTTAATTGCAGCGCATCCTCCAGTTGGCGCTTTTTCTTCTCATATTTTTCATAAGCAAGTTGCTGCTCGGCGCGTTGGGCTTCTTTTTGTTTTTCGTAGGCGCTGTAATTGCCCGTGTATTTCGTTAGCTTCCCATCCTCAATCTCCCAGATTGTCGTGCACAAGTGGTCGAGAAAGGCACGGTCATGCGACACAAGGATCAATGCGCCTTGCCAGGCATTCAATTTCTTTTCCAGCCACTCAATATGCTCAAGATCAAGATTTGTGGTTGGCTCATCAGCGAGCAAGAGTTCCGGCGCCCTAAGCAGTGCCTCCTGAATGTATGCCTGCGTCACTTCACCGCCGCTTTTGGTCGTATCCGCGCGTTTCAGCTGAGGCAGCAGGTCACATGATGCCCGTTGGATCACGGTTCCTTCCTCCGGAGTCAGCTTTTTCGCAAGTATATTGAGCAGTGTCGTCTTCCCGCTTCCGTTTCGTCCAACCAGACCAATCCGATCCTTCTCATGCACGTATAATTGATCGATGGCAAACAGTAGCCGATCTTTGACCGAGTGTTTGATCTTCATTGCCTCAAGTAAAACCATTGCATCATCCCCATTTTCATTCAATATCCGGGGACAGAAAAATGCCCCCTATCCGGCTTCAGAATAGGCGGCATCACTTTGGTGAACAGCAAAAAGAGATCCACTCTTTTTGGGCACGAGCGAAGAAAACCATCCTACTCTGAACATCCGACTGAAGGCATGAAGACAGAAAAAAGCTACTGTTTCAACGTCCCTCAGTTATCAGCTTCAAAAATAGGATTAGTTTTTCATCGGCCCTTGGTTCACCCTTCCGTTCGTTTGATTACCTTTAGTTTAGTTAAACGCTCTCCGTTTGTAAAGTCCGACCGCCTCTGAGCACTTATCTGCATTCGAGGATCACGAATTTTTGACACATGCTGCTTTTCAGTTGACGTTCCTTGCCTTGTCAAGGTTGGGCGTGATCATGAAGCTCCGCCAGTTGGGAGATGCCTTTTGATGAGACGTGCTGAACGGCTGAGTTCTTACTTCTTCCTTAAATTTACTGAGGGGGAATGTCGTGTATAGATGATTTTATCGCTTTTGATGATGTGGGCCGGGATGCCGACTGCCCGAGCAATATCTGGGACATCCTTTAAAACGACAGCGTTTGCTCCGATAATTGCGCTGTCGCCGACTTTGATCGGCCCAACCACTTTGGCACCGGCGCCGATATAAACATCGCTGCCGATGATCGGTCCAACATCAGGATGTGTTCTGTGATGAGAATTTTCACCAATCGTCACTTGCTGAAGGATTGATACGCGCTCGCCGATGACCGACCGTTCGTGGATGACAACTCCATTGCCGCCGTGAGCTAAGTAAAGACCCGCACCGATTTTGGTACTTGCAGGGATGTCCGCACTGCAAAACCCCTTTGCAATAACTAAATTCAAAATCTTATAACTCCACCAAAGCAGCCAATGAAACACCGGGACTTTAAAATCTTCGTACAGCCAGTTGCCAAAGCGGTAAATGGTGAGTACAAGTTTTCCATTGACCCGATCATTCGCCTGCATATCGATTCGCCATTTTTTCATCCAACCACCAAACTCTTGTCTTTTTCCATTACTGATGCATCATCCTTTCATTTTTTAGATAAACTTTGCTCATCTGCAACTTTCTGCCCACGATCCTAAATATAAAGATACAAAAAAACACCTTTCTAGGTGCTGTCCGATTACTATGAATAACAATGGAAGAAGCGCTCATCTTTATATTTTAGCAGAATTTTCAGATTGTGTAAAACGATCTGCTTTATCCGCTCAATTCAGGCTACGCTTTAAAGCAGTGGCGACTTAACCACATAATGAGCCACTCGTCCAACACGGCTGGTCCCGGCAAAACTGGCGCTCGACCCCGGCTGCATGATCGGTCCGAACACATCGTTAAAAAATCAGGATAGAAGCGTTTCACCATCGCTTAAGCCCCTTTCAAAATAGGCTTTGACTAATGCAATGAAAAGAGGAACGGATGTTTCAAAGGCTTTCGGATCCGCCTTAAATTTGCTGTTATGCACCGGATAGTCCGAAGAAACACCAACATTGAAAAAGGTGCCGGGAATCACCTGTTGATAGGATGAAAAATCTTCGCCGCCCATACTTGGATTCAGAGGAACAACATCAAAGTTCTGCTCCTTTGCTACAGACGCAACCAGTTTCGTTAAGCGGTGGTCATTCACCACGGCCGGCGCACCATCCACCCATTTAAATGCACCGCTAATGCCATTGGTAGCGGCTATGCCACGCGTCACCTCCTGCAAACGGGCTTTGATTTGCCCGCGAACGCTTGGCGCGTATGAGCGAACCGTCCCTTCAAGCAAGGAGGTACTCGGTAGGACATTCCATGTCTTTCCAGCTTCAATGTGTGTAATCGACACCACACCTGGTTCGAAAGGACTGATATTGCGGCTGACAATTGATTGAGCGGCACCGATCAACTGCCCTGTCGCAACAATCACATCATTCGCATCTTCAGGATGAGCGGCATGCCCTCCTTTTCCTGTAAACGAAACAAAGAAGCGATCAACCGCGGCATTCAAATTGCCTTCTTTTATACCCACAACGCCCGCCCGTAGTTCTGTATTGACGTGAAGACCAAAGATCGCTTCCACACCCTCTAAGATGCCGGTCTGCACAACCTTGTCTGCACCATGATCGACTTCTTCCGCCGGTTGGAAAATAAGCAAGACTGTTCCGTTCAGCTCATCTTCAATTTTTTTCAATTCGATGGCTGTCGCAAGTAAATTGGTTAAGTGAAAATCATGACCACAGGCATGCATCCGATTGGGATACTCAGAAGAGTAGGTCAGCCCTGACTCCTCGTTAATCGGCAGTGCATCAATATCCGCTCGAAGCGCAATCAATGGTCCGTCATGCTTGCCACCGATCTTTGCGAAAACACCGGTATCCAGCGGGTTGGGCAAAAGCTCAATCGCGTGCTCGGTCAGCACCTGTTTGATTTTTTTCGTTGTTTCAAATTCGCTAAGCGCGAGTTCCGGATGGCGATGAAACCAGTGAAAGAGCGGTTCTAATGTTTGCAAAGTTTCCTTAATCTGAGTCATGTCAATCCTCCTCATACGTCAGTTTTTGCAGAAAAGCTTGCGTGCGCACACGTTTGCTGTTTTCAAAGCGTTCTTTTGGTTTCGAATCCTCGACCAGTTCCTCGTTCTTCTCGAGACGACACTAAGACTTTCCGTTACATCTTCAAGTACGGTCTTATTTTTGAACAAGTTATTATGTTGGAATACCATGGAACTTTGCCCGCGAACGCTGCCCTTACACGAATCGTGTACAGAAAAACGGCTATTTTTCTTGAGTCGAAGAAAAATAGCCGTCGCAACGTTCGCTGCTATTATTCTTATCTCTCAGAATGAATCTGCTGGATGTGACACCATACATCGTGCAAATGCTGGTTGTCGGGGTTCATTGGACCAGTCCCTCCCCCGCTCTTGATAAGAATGATTCAGTTGGTGTATTGAGTGTATCTAAAATAATTGCAAGCGTCAAGATAATTCTTAGTATTTTTATCCGAATAATTTAATTAGGCGCATCCATTGTCACGAATTCGTTGAAAAGAGCGGGACTACAGCCTCCTTGCGCCACAACCCTAACCCGCCTTTAAATCATGACGGGCACGCTGTTTTCAAACAATCAGCACACCGACGTAATAATGGATCAGCATTGTAACAATCCCTATGATCACATTACGAATAATCGCTTTTTTAACAAATCCTCGGCCAAGCTTCGCGCCAAGAAACCCGGTAAGTGCTACGGACAGAATGACTGCACCGATTGTTCCCGGCCATTGCGCGTTTCCAGGAAGAAAGGTAAGGGCGAGAAGGGGCAGGCAGCCGCCCATCGCCGCAGAGATCAAAGAGGCACATGCGGCAAACCAAGGATTCATATAATGACCCAATTGAATGTTGTGCTTTACGTCGACAACGGTTTGTAATGGGCGGCGTACCATCAGTTCTTGGGCAATCGCGTACGCTGTTTTGCTTGTTACCCCTTTCGTTTGATAATAGTCCGCAACCTGCTGCAGCTGAAGCGCACGATTGCTTTCAAGCAGTGACCGTTCTTTTTCCACAACCGCATGTTCCGTATCTTTTTGCGTACTAACCGATGCATATTCTCCTGCTGCCATTGAGAACGCGCAGGCAATCAAGTCGGATAATCCGGCGATCAAGATTGTGAAGTGGTTCGTCGTTGCCGCACCCACACTGAACAGCACGCCGACAACGGTCAAGATTCCATCATTCGAACCGAGCACGCCGGCTCTTAGTGTATTTAATTTTTCACTCATGGTCTGTTTCGTTACCTTACTCTGAATCAATGAAACTCATCTCCTGAATCCTTAGGCAAATAGACTTCCGATAAAGTAAGTGACAAGCATCGTCAGCAAGCCCGCCACTACATTGCGAAAGACGCTGCGGGATCGATTGGTGCGCGCCAAGGCAGCGGCGCTGTACCCTGTAATCATGAGCGCGAATACGACAGCGAGCATCGTTCCAATGGTCTTCCATTGAGCGGGCAACAAGGTCATTGCCATAAGGGGAAGCAATGCTCCCAGTGTAAACGACAGCATCGAAGCCAGTGCGGCCGCAAACGGACTTGTGAACTGTGCTGGATCAAACCCATATTTCTCACGAACGACCGTTCCGAGCGGATCACGCGCCATCATTTCTTGAGCCGCATGTTCAGACAGCTCATGAGAAATCCCCGACGTCTCCAACCGCTTGCAAATGTATTGATACTGTTGGTCATAATTTGTTGCCAATAATTGCTTCTCTTTTCGTGTCGCTCGTTCCTGAGCATCGCGTTCCGAATGGACCGACACATACTCTCCCATTGCCATCGAGATATTTCCCGCAAGCAAGCCACCGATTCCGGCTATAAAAATCGCAAAATTATTATTTGTTGCTCCGGCAACGCCTAAAACAATGCCGGCAACGGAAATAATTCCATCATTCGCCCCCATCACGCTCGCGCGCAGGACGTTAACTTTCTGAGCTAATGTACTTTTACGAAAAAATTTTTTTAGCGTCTCATTCTCTTTCAATCTCAGTTTCAATTTTTCGACGTTATTCTCCATCATTGACATGACTCTGCGCTCCCTTCCAATGATCACTATTAATAAAAGCTCTAATTTTCATCGAGGAAACATTTATTCTATACATAAAATTGTAGCACTTGTTATTAGAAATTCAAGCCTTTATTATCATTTATATTTTTTAATTGATAATGATAATCACAATTAATTACGCTGATAACAAAGAATGATTATCATTGTTAATCGCCGTATTATAGGATTATTTCGTTAAAAATCACAATTAAGAATGAATGAACTCAGAATCAATCCAGATGATTTTATATATACTATTTATCAATTAATAATCATTACTTTATTATATTCAAAAGGAATTCACGTTTTGTCTTATCGTTTATAATTGAGAATTAAGCGAGGACATGAATTGCTGCTGTTCCACGTAATAAAATGGGGGACCACCTCGAAAGATGATGCAGAGGAATCGGAAATCTCAACGATGCATTCGTTATCATGACACCACCGAGGCAGCATTTTTTCCGGCAATCATGTATAATAGATTGTAAATACAGAAAAATCAGTAAGAAAATCGTAATGATTTGTTAATGCAAAGGAGTGCAGCATGTTCGAATCGAACAAGAACAGAAAAGACAATTTCGATCGCGTATTTATCGGAAAACCAGGATGTATGTCCCTGATCGTCATTGCAGCGGTAGCGTTCATTGTCTATGCCATTTTTATCGCGCACTAATCTCCCAACAAAACACTTGAGGTGAACCAATTGAAATTCTTTGCAACCGGATTAACCATAGCCATACTGCTCTTTGTCATCGGCGCTCTATCGCCTTTTCGTGATTTCTTCGCAAGCATTGCCGCCGTCATCGGTATTGTTTGTCTGCTTATTTCCGCTCTAGCTTCCGGCGCATTAGTCAGTGGCGACCGCAACCGTGCGAACTTCGCAACTGAAGACAAGAAAAGCAGGAACGAACGAACCGGTATGATGAGCCGCTTGTTTCTTTTAGGCCTTCCCAATTTCGTTGCTTTTATCGCTCTTCTATGGATTGCATAGTCCTTTAGCTCGTCAACCGCCGTATTCGCTTGGGGATCATCTCAACCTGCGGTGCCAGCGTTGGTACATGAACGGATTCAATGATACATTCGTACCAATAGTTTAGATGAACGCAGTCGATTTCGTGATTCAATTCTTCGACCATCGCTCCGCCTTCGCTTTGAATCGAGAACCAATACAGGAATTCATCATCGGCATCCTTTTCGCGAAAAATCGCTTCGACGTCATTTTCAAAGTCAGCAGGACTTCTGGCATCCAATTCAGACATACCAGCCGTTCATGTACCTTTTTGTTTTGCCTTTTTTCACACGCAAGTTGCTCAATTCTGTTTTCAACCTCCTGTGTACAATCCGAGCACACATGCACAAACACCCCAGCATTTAAAACTGCTGGGGTGCCTAATTAGTCAAAGCTGCCTTTGACGCTCTGTAAAGCTTTCCGTGCGCCAAGTCGACGCAATTCAACGCTTAACTTCTGTTGAAATCTGCCATGTAACGCCAAACTTATCTTTTACTTGTCCGTAGGAAGGACTCCAAGGCGTTTCTTGAAGTGGCATGAGCACATCGCCGCCTACTTGAAGTTTCTCGAATGCAGCCTTTGATTGGCTGACTTCATCGAGAATAAGTGCTACATCAACTTGGTTTCCCAGCTGATAAGCATCACCCGGGAACGTGTCCGACAGCATAAGAACGGTAGCACCGACTTTTAGCATCGCATGCATGACCCGATGCTTCGCTTCTTCAGGGAGCGGAAATTCCGGGTTGGACGGCATTTCACCAAATGTCTGGACGCCAACAACCTCTGCGCGCAATGCCTCTTCATAAAACTTAACGGCCTCTTGCCCATTGCCATTCATTCGCAAATAAGGATGAACGCCACTCATCGCCTACACCTCTGCCTTTTTTTAGATTTTCTATGTACCAGGAAACAGGAACGTACATTCATATAGCTTACCCTATATTTCTCATGGGTCAAACGCTTTTATCTTTCCCAAGTCTTCCCGTTCAAATTCAGGAGCACGGGATGAAGGACATACCTATTTATTTATACCCGGCAAGGCTCGATTAAAAACATGCGTTGTTCTGTTCCTTTAATACGCCGCTTCAAGAATGTCTCACCTGCAAAACAATTCTTCGAAACACTTGATCCAGATCATGGCATTTGATTCACCTCATGACTATGATTGAAGGAAATTGAAGTTCAAACACGTCTTAGCCAATCGTTTGCGCAAAGTAAATCAAAAAAATCTTGATCTGGAGGAATGAAACATGGAAAAGAGAATGTTTTGCTACCAATGTCAGGAAACAGCAAGGGGTAGAGGCTGTACATTAGTCGGCGTCTGTGGGAAAAAGCCTGAAGTCGCTGCTGCGCAAGATTTGCTCGTATACGTCACGAAAGGGCTTTCCGCTGTGACCATGCGTCTGCGTGATGAAGGCAAGAAAATCTCCGCCGACATCAACCATTTGGTCACAGAAAATCTCTTCACCACGATTACAAACGCGAACTTCGATGAACAAGCCATCCGCTCCCTAGTCAAAGCAACGCTTACAGTAAAAAACAGACTGATTGATGCATTAACCGATAAGAAGAATCTTCCGGATGCAGCACTTTGGACATCTTCCGATTACAGAGGTCTTGCTCTTAAAAAGGCACATCTAGGCGTCCTCTCTACGGAAAACGAAGATGTTCGCAGTTTACGCGAACTCATTACTTATGGTTTGAAAGGCCTCTCCGCCTATATGAAACACGCCAATGTCCTGCTCAAAGACAGCGAGGAAATTCATGAATTTCTTCAACATGCCTTGGCAGCAACCTTGGACGATACGTTGGGCACCAAAGAACTCACAAGTCTGACACTCGAAACAGGACGCTACGGTTTGAAGGGCATGGCCTTGCTGGATCAGGCTAATACAAATGCGTACGGAAATCCAGAAATAACCGAAGTCAATCTTGGCGTCAGAGATCGTCCGGGAATTCTAATTTCAGGCCATGACCTGCGTGATCTTGAGCTACTGCTTCAGCAGACGCAAGGAACCGGTGTCGATGTCTACACACATTCGGAAATGCTCCCTGCGCATTATTACCCCGCATTTAAGAAGTACCCGAATTTCGTTGGAAACTATGGAAATGCATGGTGGAAGCAAAAAGAAGAGTTTGAGCGTTTTAATGGTCCGATTCTTATGACAACAAATTGTATCGTTCCACCAAAAGCCAGCTATAAAGATCGTATATACACAACCGGTGCCGCAGGTTTTCCAGGATGCACGCACCTCTCTGGCAAAATTGGTGAACAAAAAGATTTCTCCAAACTCATTGCCCACGCCAAAAAATGTCCGCCGCCTACTGAGCTTGAAACTGGAAAAATTGTCGGCGGCTTTGCGCATGAGCAGGTCTTTGCACTGGCAGATAAGATCGTCACTGCGGTCAAATCGGGCCACATTAAAAAGTTCATTGTCATGGCCGGATGCGACGGGCGCGCTAAATCAAGAAACTACTATACCGACTTTGCCAAATCGCTCCCTAAAGATACCGTTATTTTAACGGCTGGATGTGCGAAGTACAAATACAATAAACTCAATCTAGGCGCGATCGATGGCATCCCGCGCGTGCTTGATGCCGGGCAATGCAATGACTCCTATTCTTTAGCGTTGATTGCCCTTAAGTTGAAGCAGATCTTCCAGTTAAGCGATATCAATGACCTGCCAATCATTTTTAACCTTGCATGGTATGAGCAAAAAGCGGTTATTGTACTCTTAGCCTTGTTGCATCTCGGCATTAAGGACATTCATCTTGGACCGACCCTGCCGGCATTCCTCTCACCTACCGTCGCCGCATTGTTGACCGAACAATTCGGTGTCACAGGCATAGGCAGCGTTCAAGAGGATTTGAACATGTTCTTCGGCTAATTGAATCGCTCAAACACAAATCGCGACCCCCGAACTCGGGATCGCGATTTTACTCTTCTTTGAACTTGTTTTCAAATCAATCGCCGACATTCAACCCGTTCGCCGCTTCAGAAACCCACGCAGCATGCGCGTCGTCGGTGTCAAACGGGATGCTGCAATCGCCGCTGATCAGAATGCCTTGGCGCCCATTTTCTTCGAGCAGACGCTTTGTCTCCGCCTGAATTTCTTCTTTGCTTCCCTTATAGAAGACACCGTTCTCTGTATTTTCAAAGCCGCCCATCACCGCGCGGTCACCAAATAGTTTCTTGCCTTCGTTTAAGGAAACTTCTTCGACATAAGAGGCCCAGTGGAATGCTTTAACCGGATAGTTCTTGTAATCGCCAAGGCGATTCCGCTTGCCTTCAAAGCCGCAGATATGAATCATGTTGTAATCGTGAACCTCTTGAACTGCGCCCAGCAGTTTCACCTCGCTGGGCTGCACGAACTGCTGCCATGTTTTCGTACTAATGACGGAGTCCTGCGGCTGCTGTACGCATAGATAGATGCCGTCAATTCCCGACTGTTGAATCAACTTGGTACTTAAGAAAATTAGATCATCGGCAAGAATGTCAAAGGCATCGGCAATCGCTTGAGGAGCTTCTCTTAAAAAGCGGTATATCTTCTTAGGATCCTGTTCAAGGATCTCAAAACGCAGGCGTAACTGATACCATGGCGAAAAAATATTGTAAAAGCTGCCGATTTCACCCTTGTAATGGTCAACAATTGCTTTAATTGCCGCCACTTGACGCGTGATCCACGGATCATTCGCATCAATGCGCTGAATCTTCTTCAAGTCTTCCGGCGTTTCAAACGTGTTGTCAATCACGCTGGGATGCAGGAAGAATCCGTCACTCATAATCTTTGTAAAATCAGGCTGATAGCGATCATAGAAATGTTGTTGCCGTGCAACAATATCATCGATCACCGCCTGATCACGGTAGCCAAGCACTTGCTTTTTTTCATCCGACAGATAGTGATGCCAAAATCCGGCCAACACTTGGTCTGTCGGCTTATTATCCAGCGTATCGAGTAAAATCTGATGTTTGTTTTCTGCCACAACCGTCACTCCCTGTATTTTGCCTTATGCGAGACGCCAGCCGCCATTGACATGGAGGCTCTGACCGGTGATGTAACTTGAATCATCAGAAATCAGAAAAGCAATCGGCTTTGCAACTTCAGACGCTTGAGCCGCACGCTGCATCGGCACTTTTTTGCGATACTTCTCAATGTTTTCCAGAAGCCGTTCGTGCGTCATTTCCGTATCGGTAATTCCGGGAACAACCGCATTCACACGCACATTTTTCGCTGCACCCTCCAGCGCCAATGTCTTTGTCAAGCTGGTTACCGCACCCTTTGACGCGGCATACGCATCGTAATTCGAGATTCCGTCAAAAGCATCGACAGACGTCACGTTCACAATGCTGCCGAATCCTTGAGCGATCAGTTTCGGAAGCAGTGCCAGACTCGGATACAGCGTCCCATAGAAGTTGACATCCATGATTTCCTTCCATGACGGGTCCTCATAGTCTAAAACGTTCGTCGTGTAGAAAATGCCTGCCGCGTTCACTAACCCGTCAATACGTCCGGTTGTTGCGTAGATTTCATCAAATACCTGTTGAACCGCGGTCTTATCCGTCAATTCCAATTGATACGTTGTGCTCCGCACGCCTTCACGGCGTGTCTCAGTCTGTACGTTTGCAAGACGTTCTGCATTTCGGCCAATCAAATGCACGCTGTACCCCTGCTCAGCTAGGGCAACCGCAGTCGCGCGTCCAATGCCGCTGCTTGCTCCTGTAACAATTACATGTTTCTTGTCGTGTGCCATGCCGCCTCGGTCTCCTTCAATCATACGTTTTGAAAAATTCTGCTTCACCTACAGATGGTTCTTCTTCACACGTTTGCTAAGATGTCCGTCAAGAATTTCTTCGTTCGCTGCTCAGAAGGTTTTTCAAAAATAGCTTTTGGTGCCCCTTGTTCGACGATGTGCCCATCCGCCATAAAAATCACGCGATTGGAAACATCACGGGCAAAACTCATCTGGTGTGTGACGACCACCATGGTTGTCCCTGAACTTGCCAAGTCCTGCATGACTTTCAGCACTTCCCCGACAAGTTCCGGGTCCAAGGCTGAGGTCGGCTCATCAAAGAAAATAACTTCCGGATTCAGCGCAATCGCCCGAGCAATGCCGACACGCTGCTGCTGCCCGCCGGAAAGCTGTGACGGATAGTGGTTTTTGCGGTCTGTCAGGCCAACACGCTCCAATGCTTTCAACGCAATTTTCTCCGCTTCGCTTTTCTTCACTTTGCGTGCAACGATTAAGCCTTCCGTAATGTTCTGCAAGGCCGTTTTATTGTTAAAAAGGTTATAGTTTTGAAAGACAAAGCCAACATTGCGTCGAATCGTGTTGACTTCTTTTCCTGTCAGCTTCTCAAAGTCTTTATCAACGCCGGCAAACGTAAGATGTCCGCCATCGGCCTCTTCCAGCGTGGTCATCGTCCGCAAAAGGGTCGTCTTTCCGGAGCCGCTGGGCCCAATGATTGAAATGACATCACCTTTATTCACATCGATACTGATCCCCTTGAGAATGTCATTTCCTGCATAGCTTTTCTTTAAGCCTTCAATCGTGAGCATGATTGATCCTCCCGCTTTCTGCTAGCTCTGTTTTCGCTCTAGTTTCGGCTGCTTAATACCAAAAGGAAGCCAATTGAAACCGCTCGTCTTCTTTATAGGTCTGCGATACTTGCTGAAATAGCGTTCAAGCAAGTAGAAGACCACTTCTGCAGCATAACAGATGATCAGATAGTACACCCAAACCACCAGATAGGCCTCCAGAAAATTATAGTTGAACGCGGCCTCCGTTTTGGCAATCGCAGTAATGTCTTTAACCGACATGATAAAAGCAAGCGATGAATTCTTAATCAGATATAACGTTGTGTTGGCGATATTGGGCAGTGCTGAAATCAATGCCTGAGGCAGAATGATCCGCCAAAACGTTTGCCGCGGCTGCATGCCGACCATCAGACCCGCCTCCATCTGCCCTTTGTCAACCGTCTGCAGTGCGGAACGGAAGACTTCCGTCAAGGTCGCAATCGCGTTCAACGTAAAGACGATGTACGCGTAATAAATCGGATTTATGGCGAATGCTGCCCTGCCAATGATCATATTTAACAGGCTCGGAAATGCACTGTATACAATCAGAATCTGAGCAATGATCGGCGTCCCTCGAACCAGAGAGACATAGAATTGCACCAAGCGTTGCAAGCCTTTGACCCGATAAATTCGGATTAAAGCAAAGAGAATGCCAATCGGGAATGCGATCACTAATGCAACCAAGACAATCTGCAGGGTAACGGGAACCCCTTGAATGGCCGTTTGGGCTACTTTTACCATGAAGTCTGTATTTAATGACATTGAAGCGCCCCCCTTTAAACGGCAATCGTTTTTCGTTTTGCTTGATAAGATTTTTCAACCTGAGACACGCCTTTGTCAATCGCCAGCGAAATCACCCAGTAAATCAAGGCTAAAGCACAATACGTCTGCCAAGCATAGCCGCCTGAGTTATTGGCAACGATCATTTGCGCTTTGGCGACCATGTCGACAACCCCGATGGTAAACGTCAAGGCACCTTCTTTTAGAAGATTGATGACTGAATTGGCAAAGTTAGGCAGTGCCACAACAAACGCTTGCGGTAAAATGATTCGATAAAGGGTTTGGAACGGCGTCATGCCGACCATCAGTCCGGCCTCCATCTGTCCTTTTGCAATCGATTCATACGCCGAACGCATAATCTCCGATACCGGAGCGGAAAACAGAACGGTTAATGCAATAATGACAAAGTACATACGGTTCCAACCGTCAATATTCGTATGGAACCAGTCATTAAACAACATCGGCATGCCGTAATACACCACGAAAATCATGATGATCGCCGGTGTTGCCCGAACCACACTCACATATACACTAGCAAGCACCCGCAGGACAACCGATTCGCTTAATCGCGCTGCAGCAAGCAGCAGGCCGAGCAGACTGCCCAAAATGATGGATGATACCGAGACGATTAAGGTAATGTTAATGGCCGGCAGCAACTGACCTAAAAAATTAATGATTAATTTGATATTCTCCATTTACATAACCTCAACTTTTCGATTACTTGAACGGTTGATCGAGTAATTTAAAGTTATCCTGACCAAAGTATTTCTCTGAGAGTTCGGATGCCTTGCCGGAATCAATAATTTTCTTGATCACCTTATCGTAGGCTGCCGCAAATTCCTTTTGATCCTTATTAAACAGCGGGTAGGTCTTGATGCCGCCTAACGTCACATAGCTCAACTTGCCCTTCAAGTCTGCATTGGCTCCGTTTTTCTTTTCAACATTGGCTTCAAACATTGGACGGATCGCGAAGAATGCGTCGTAACGACCTTCATTGACCCATTTCAAGGCATCGGAAACAACGAATGTGTCTGCACTCCCTAAGTCAATCTTAGGATCATTATTCTTGTTGTATTCAGCGATGACCCCATATTGTCCATTTTGCGGCGCAATGGGAACGAGATTACCCTTATTCTTAGCCAGCTTCGCCAAGCCGCCGAATTTATCCTTATCTTTTGTACGAACAACAAAGCCGGAATCACTCACACCGAAATAGTTCTTTGGAAAGAGGTAGGTCTTCGCGCGATCTGCCGTATAGAAAATATTCTTAACACCGACTTGATACTTGCCGCTCTTCACACCGATTAAAACGTCATCATCACTTGTACCGACATAGTCGAATTTATATTGAGGCAGTTGTTTATCAATTTCACGCATGATGGCAACGTCATATCCGTCCCCTTGCTTCTTGCTGTTTTGATAGGTAATCGGGAAATTGGTCGTAGCGTAGGCCACTTTAATCACTTTTGGCTTGTCGGAACTTGCTTTATCGGAAGTTGCCGATTTATTCGACCCGAGACCGCCTAGAAAATAAATACCTGCAGCGACAATGACAACTGCTGCGATGACACCGATGATGATCTTGTCCAACTTTTTCATGTTGCTCTCCCCTTTAGTTAAATGAAAGTTTTATTTGGTCAAACACAAGTGTTTGTTGTTTTAATGGATCACCGGCACCGTCAAACTTGAGCTGAACGATGTGATTTTCCGCGCCTTGATCAAAAATCAATTGCCGATCCTGCAACTGTATACGATATCCGCGCTCTGTTTTTTCCGGATTGCCCTCCAGCAGCCGTCCCCAGACGTCGGCTGCCTTTTGCGGATCGGGTACATGGAATACCGCCTGTCTCGCCAGCAAATCTCCGGCAGCATGTTGGACAATCAGCCCTTGCTCCGTAAGTTTTTGCGCGCGCGTTTCATCGCTGCCTTGCCATTGAATGAAAAATGGATAAGGCAAACCGTCAATCGTACCATCGATAAAGAAAATCGACCAGGTAATCAAGTGCCCTTGCTCGTTCAGTCGTTTGCCGACTTCGATGTCACCGGCAGGAACACCGGCTTGCTTCAGGCGTGCGTGTGTCGCCTCAATATCCGATGTTCGGAGCGCAATCGTGTTGATGCGCTGCAGTTTCTGTTCATAATCTTGAACCGCGTCATAGACTGCCGAAGCATCTGAGCGTGAAAAGTCCTTTGCCCGCGCCTCATCATAAACAGAAATCAGTTCAATATAGTTTAGACCAAAATACCCGAGTGCATTTTCGGTACCCCACTTTTCATGGCGTCCGCCCCGTGCGAACACAATGCCGTGCTCGCCAAAAAATTGGACTGCTTCATCGACATCCTGAACATTGATCATCGTATGATCCCAGTTTAAAACAGCCATTTATTATTCTCCCTTCCCCAATTCGGTTGTTCTTCGGATCGCTGCGAGTACAGCATTCTGAACACCCGCCGCAAAGTCGCTTGCATCCAGCTCATGTTGCGCGGTGATGCCTACACCACCTGCCGAATTATTGATATCTAGCAATTCATAAGGATGTTTGCCGGTGATCTCCAGCATCTTCGCCGCGCCCTGAAGATTCTCACGGGCAATTTGATTGGCTTGTTTTCGTGATAGTCCGCCAAGTACACCGGCATTGGTCAGTGCAAGATAGAAATTGTACACATAATTTGGTCCGGCAATCGCATACCCGGTATAGATATCAATTTGTTCTTCGGGAATATAATCAACTTTTCCGAAACTCTTCAGAAATTCATCGACGTCCGCTTGCTTTGCTGCTGCGTTCAGCGCGGCTCCAGTAACTCCGAAACCTGTATCCGTGAGCGTGTTCGGAATAATACGAACAAGTGGATAATCCGGCGTTTCGAGCGCCTGCTCCAATTGTTTGATCGTGACACCGGCAATGATCGAGATCAGCGGCTTCTTCAGACCGCTCGCGCCAATCTGTTTGGCAATTTCCGACCAATCATCCTGCGGGCGAACGCCCAATAGCACAACATCCGCAGTTTCTAACGCCTCAGGTCGAAATTCTGTGTCTGCAGTCACGTGGTAGCTTTCCTCTAAGTAGCGCACTCGATTCGAGCTAATATCTACAACCTGTGTTGTATCCGCTGAAATTGCCTGATTCTTTAATGACGCACGAATGATCGCCTCGACCATTTGCCCGCCGCCTATCGCATACAAAGATTTTGTCATGTTCTTTTCCCCCAATTTGTAGCCTTTCTGAAAATGTCAACTCATGTACGCTCAATCTTATAGGATCCCCCAAAAAATAATCGTCTATTTTAACTATTGTAAAGCAAATGCGATCAAAACAGCCAATTATTTTTCGAAGATTATAAGTATTTCAAATCATCAGTTTCAATCTCCTTCTTCCATTTTGTACAAAAAAATCGTCTTAAAGCTTATTGGGCTTAAAGACGACGTATTGATCCATACTTTGTAATCGAAATACTCATTCACTCGTAAAGGGCTGACTGTTAAGTGAAATTAGATTCAGTCGATTCGGTGCACATGGATAAACGCCGTACAAAATCATTTACATTCATACACATGAGTTCATCGCAACACATCGACATCATTTGCACTAATTTCACCTTAAGTTCGCCCCCAACGAAACAAGATAAACGATAAAAACTATATACCCAATAGTAATAGTATGCTTTAAAGTTGTCAATTCATTTTCCTTTTGCAGTTGGTACAAAATCGATAAATGTAGCAATGAATACCGAGAAATAAGGGGATTGATGACGAAAAATATTTTTCGACGATCTGAAATCTGACATGATTCTCGCTTTTGCGCGCGACTCTATTTGAATGAGAAAAACCAAACTGTGCTTAGTAAAAAAAGTGCGTAACAACACATGTTGCCGCGCACTTTTTCACTTCTATTCATCTTGCAAAATACTCAGGCGTCAGTCATCTATGCGCCGCTGTTCTTATTCTGGGGCAATGGATTCGGCTGTAAGCTGCGCCTTTGATCTGAAGTAAGTCACAGTAATGATCGCGTAAATGATTGCAGTAATGACCGTCATAATCAGAGCGGTTGTCGCGAGCACACCGATCAGGATGGCAAGCAGCGCCAGTAACGCAAACCAAGTTGCATAAGGAAATGTACGCGTGCCATTGCTCTGTTTGTTCAAAGGGCTGCGCGACTTTATATGGGCCAAGGCAATAATGATCCAGATGAACAAGACGGTATAGCCAAGCGATCCCATTAAATAATTGAATGTTTTGCTGCCGATGAACAGCGAGGTCAGCACGCCAATATACAAAGAGGAGGCACAGGCTAAGATCGCATACACCGGCACACGTCTTTTCGATACCTTGGCAAACAACCTCGGCACACGTCCATCCAGCGCCTGTGTATAGAGCACACGCGACGAGGCATAAAGCCCGGAATTCATCGAAGAAATGATCGCCAATAAAATGATCGCATTCATTATATGGTTGGCATAAGGGATGCCGATCAATTTAAATACGGTTACGAACGGGCTTTCCGGAACACCATTAACCTGATTCCAAGGGATAAGGCTGACAATAATGAAAAAGGGCAGGATATAAAAAGCAATAATACGCACCAGTGTTCCACGGGCGGCCTCCGGGATCACCTTTTCAGGGTTCTTTGCCTCAGCCAAGGTTACCCCGATCATTTCCGTACCGCCGTACGAGTAAATAACGACAAGCATCGCTGCAACCAAACCGTGCATTCCATTTGGGAAAAAGCCGCCGTACCGAGTCAGATTAGCAAACCCCACGGCTTGATGCCCATGAAAAGATACGAACAAAATAACCAATCCTAAGATAATAAACAGCACAATGACACTAATTTTCAATAGCGCAAGCCAGTACTCCGTTTCAGCAAAAAGTTTAACTGAAAACAGATTGATCAGTGTCACAATGGCCGAAACCGTTAACGCAATTACCCAAATCGGCACAGTCGGCAGCCAATATTGAATAAACAGGGCGGCAACCACTGATTCTGCCGCGATATTCAGCACCCACATTTTCCAATAAATCCAGTCAAGGAAGTGGGCGGCATAGCCGCCGAGCAATGGTTGAACCAAATCACGAAACGTTCTTGCCTGTTTATTATTCACTGCCAGTTCAGCAAGCCCTTGCATAACAAATAGTAAAATGATTCCGCCGACCAAATAAGTGAGCACGACAGCCGGACCGGCTAAATCAATCGCTGCACCGCTCCCTTTAAACAGACCGGCACCGATTGCTCCACCCAGCGCCATCATCATAATATGGCGTGCGGTCATCGTGCGTTTTAATTGTTCTTGCGTACTGCTCATCTATGGGTACCCTCCTGATTTTCTTGAGTACATAGAAAAAGGCCCATCATCTCGCGCGAGACGACAGGTCTTATTCAATTCTCTTTCAAAGCCATACGAGCGTCACACATTGATGAATTTCTCTAGAAATTGTACTTCTCTTTATGGCTGCTCTTCTCATGTTTTCTATGCACATTCACATAATGCTTTACTATACAGGCCGCCCCATTCGCTGTCAATGCGAAATGATGGGATAACGTTCTGAACAAATCGTCCCCGTTTCATACAGCATAAAGCCCTTTTATTGCTTCTTTGTTGATGGGTTGGTCATGTCTTTCACTGCATGCCGAACTCCTTTTTGCTGTAAGCGCAATACTTCCGGATCATAAAGCATCAGCGGAATCGGTTCTTCAACTACTTCGCTGAATTTCAAACCGTACCAAATCGCTGGAGAAGTCGTGATGTTTTGCAGAAAAATGCGCCCTCCGATCAGAAAACGATTCAAACGATTCATTTTTGGATCGGTCGCCAGGTCCATCAATTGCTCGGTCGTAACGACAAACTTAAAATCTCCGACACGGCGATTCTTGAGTGTTGTGTATTTTGGATATTGCGTGTCGATAATCTTTTGATCAATCAAATCGTTGATAATTTGGCGAATATAGACATTCACATGCTGCGAATTTTTAAAGCCCAGGTAGAGCTGTACATTAATGATATTACGTGTCCCCAGCATATCGATGGTGTACTGACTCCTATATGGCGCATCCGTTTCATTAACCGTAACGAACCAATAGACCTTCGCCCGTTTCGGTCGTTTGTCCAGAATGGAATACAGCACCTTTCGTTTAATGCTGTAGCCCGGGCCGACTTTGGTCATGTAAACTAAATTCGTTGCATAGATCGGTTCCGCATGATCATTGCTGAGTTGAATCAATTGCTTTCGATAGTCCATCAACGAAACATTTTCACTTGTCTTTTCATAATTCTCACGCAGCTTATTGCCGAAATACCAGACCACCATAACCGCAAGAATCAATAGTGTGATCAGGAGCGTTAAATAGCCTCCATGGACAAACTTGACGAGACTTGCAAGTAAAAACAGCGTCTCAATCGAGCCAAAGAATAAAGCCATGCACAAGGCAAGGGTCTGATTGAACCGATCTCTCACAAAAACAAACAAAAGGATCGTAGTCATCAACATCGTTATGGTGATCGATAGACCATAAGCTGCTTCCATATGCCGCGACGTTTGGAACAACCAGACAATACTAAGCGTAACGACACATAGAAACCCGTTGACGGCTGAAATGTAAATCTGACTGCGTACCGTACTTGGGTGCTTGATCACCATTCGCGGCAAAAATTTCAAACCAATCGCTTCATTGACCAAGGTGTAACTGCCGGTAATCAACGCTTGAGAAGCAATGATTGCGGCAAAAGTCGCCAGCGCGATCGCTACAAAACGCAGATGATCCGGCAACATCTCATAGAAAGGATTCACATCAAGTAAATGACGATAGGCCGGATTCTGATAATGGCCGATCACCCACGCACCTTGTCCCATATAGCTCAGCATCAGCATCAGCGAAACAAAAGGCCAGCTTCCATAAATATTTTTCCGACCCACATGACCCATATCCGAATAAAGCGCCTCCGCCCCGGTCGTTGCCAGAAAGACACTGCCGAGAATAAAAACACCCGCTTTATTTGCCGGACTAAAGAGAAATTGAACGGCATAATATGGGGATAGTGCTTTTAAAATTTCTAAATGACTCAGCATATTGATAAAACCCGTGGCACCGATAAAGACAAACCATAGAAGCATAATCGGTCCAAATGAGCGTCCAATCGCGGCCGTTCCAAAATGCTGAATCAAGAAAACCCCTAATAAAATTGCTGTAACCACGAGAACCACAACAAGCTGATTCTCACTGAATTCAAAAGAACCGATATGCTGTCCTTTCAATCCCTCAATCGCTGAGGTTACCGACACAGCTGGGGTTAAGGTCCCATCGGCTAGAAGTGCTGCCCCACCGATGAGTGCCGGAAAAATCAGCCAACGTGCTCGATTGCGAATTAATGCATATAATGCAAAAATACCGCCTTCATGATTATTATCTGCACGCATAGCAATGATCACATATTTTACCGTTGTAATAATCATTAACGTCCAGAAAATCAGCGAAACCGAGCCGATGATATAGTCGGGTACGGCATGCCGTATTCCTTCAGCATCCGATAGAATCGCCTGCATCACATAGAGCGGCGACGTTCCAATGTCTCCATAAACAATCCCCAAAGTCACCAGCATCCCGCCAAGCGACAGGTGCCGGTTCATTTTATTCGCCATGATCGTGTTGATCTCCTCACAAAAATTTTTTCTGTAATCACGGGCCGTTTATTAAAAAATGGGACGACAAAAAGACCACAGAGGATCAACTCTATGGTCGACGTTTTATTTCGATCATGCGTTCACACCCTCTCTCTTAACGCTTACGAGGTTAGCTGTCGGATTCGGGCCATGAGAGTAGCCCGTCCTTACATTGAAGGATTCACCCCAAGTGATGCCCAGCATCACAAAGTTGGTTCCCCCGCTCCTGACGGATTCAGCGAATAAAGAATGATTTAATTTTCGAGGTTATTATACGCTTGACTGTTGATGATGTAAAGAAGTACAATGCAGCGGATGTGGCCCTTTCGAGCGTCCGATCGCAAGGCATGACGTAGGGTCAAGCAAGCCATTAGTTGACTGCGTAGCTCCCATCTTCATAAACCCGGTAAATACCTACCGTGCCCGATCCGCCTCTTTCTACAAGTTCCTTTGATTCTTCACGAATAAGGTAATAAAATCCCGTTGAATCTTTTTTCTTATCTTTACCGAGCGCATTAAAACTTATATCTGAGTCCTGTCCTTCTTTCAGATGGGTTTTCAGCACCTGAATGGCTTCATCTGTATTGGCAACAAATGATGAACTTGCAGTCGAGACGTCTGCCGCAGAAGACGTCGAGCTAGCCGATTCTGATTCACTTGCTGTTGAAGCCGAACTGGTTTCGGAAGCGGTTTGGCTGGATGATGCGCCTGCATCTGAGGATGACGCTTGGGTTGCACCGTCTTGATTTAACTGTACATCCGCTGATATTGAGTTGGAGGATTTACCCTTCGTTTGATCACCTGCACGCTCTTGCCCGCATCCCATCAGCGAAGCGGTGAGTGCCATACAGACGATCAGTTTCGTTATTTTTTTCATGAAAAAACCTCCAATTTTGTCTAACAGCTATTGTAACATAGGCCCTTGAACGGGTCCCCGCATGTTATAATGAGAAAGGAATTGTAATGCTTAGCTTTGAATAAAATCAGTGAGGTGCACCTATGCCAACACGACGAATTCACCTCTCCTGCACGGTCAACACGCGCGATTTGGGCGGTTATCGAGCGAAGGACGGCAGGACAACCGCATTCGGAAAAATCATCCGCAGCGATGCACCCGAAGCATTTACCCAAGAAGATCTTGCATTATTGAAGGATCTAGGCATCACAACTGCACTCGACTTCCGTTCAAAACCGGAAACGGAGCGGATGCCAAGCGCTTTTGAACAATCTGCTGATTTTGCCTACTTCCATTGCCCATTCGCCTTTGGCAATCGCAACCCGGCCTCGAAAGCCGAGGTTCCTTTGCTGTACGCAGAAATGCTGGCTGATTTTCCAGCGGTCAAGCGAATTCTCGGCATTATTGCTCAGCAAAAAGGCTCCGTTTTCATCCACTGTTACGTCGGCAAAGACCGCACCGGTGTTGTCGCCGCACTGCTGCTGCTCATAGCCGGTGTGAGCGTCAGTGACATCCTCGCGGACTATCAAGTCTCCTACACCTATTTGCGACAGCGCATACGCAAATTGCTGCAGGAACATCCGGAACTTCCCGATTTCACCGGCCGCTCCGACATGGCATATATGGAAAAGACGCTGAACCACTTTTTTAAGACCTACGGAACGATCGACAACTATCTTCAAAAAGTAGGCTTGCAACATGAAACGATTACAACTTTAAAAAATAAGCTGTTTTAAGACAGAAAAGAACGAGAGAAACGCATTCTCTCGTTCTTTGTATCGGTCGTTTCACTGAGCCTTATGTTGAAACAAACGCAGACTATTGAGGATGACGAGTAACGCGGCCCCGGTATCACTGAATACGGCGAGCCAAAGCGTCAGCCAGCCTGGAAAAATCAAACACAGTGCAGCCGCCTTGACGATCAGAGCAAAGACAATATTTTGTTTAATAATCCTTAACGATTTCCGACTTAAGGCTATGGTGAAGGGCAGCTTTTGTAAGTTATCGGCCATGAGAACGATATCGGCCGTTTCCATGGCTGTATCCGTTCCCGCACCGCCCATGGCAATGCCAAGATCTGCGTTGGCAAGAGCCGGGGCGTCATTAATGCCATCACCAACCATGGCCGTTTTCAAACCGGAGCCTTGCAGTTCATGAATTGACTTGACTTTATCTTCAGGAAGCAGGTCAGCAAAAAATCGGGTAATGCCTGCTTCATCGGCCACTTGTTGTGCCGTTGTGTGGTGATCACCTGTCAGCATCACCAATTCACGAACGCCGATTTTTTTCAACTGATCCATCGCCGCAACGGTTGTCGGACGAATGGTATCCGATACAGCAATCACACCAATTAATGCCCGATCCGTTCCAATCATAACGATCGTCTGACCGGCTTTCTCGAATGCTTGTACCTGTGCATATTGATCCAGAGTACCGACTTTTTTTTCACGGAACCATTTTTGACTTCCGGCATAATAAATGGTACCTGCTACGTTCGCCTGAACGCCTTTGCCCGGGATATTTTTAAACGCTTCACCGGCAAGTGCAAGTACTTTTTTCTCATTTGCATAGTCCGATAGGCAACGCGCAATTGGATGCGTAGAGTAGTCCTCAAGCGTCTTCGCAAGCGCGAGCAGTTTCGTCTCGCTCCCAGTAAAGGGAAGAACCTGCGAGACGGTTGGTCTCCCTTCGGTAATCGTGCCGGTTTTGTCAAACGCAATTGCTTCGATATGACCGGCTTTCTCCAAAAAAGCGCCGCCTTTTAGCAAAACGCCTTGTTTGGCAGCATTGCCAATTGCTGAGATGATCGCTACAGGCGTTGAGATCACCAAGGCACACGGGCACGCAACGACAAGCAATTCCAGTCCACGATAGAACCATATACTCCATGAGCCTAAGCCAAACAAAGGCGGGACGATCATCAGAACAAGTGCAAGACTAAATACAATGGGCGTATAAATTCGGGCAAAACGTTCGACAAATGTTTGCGTCGGGGATTGCTTCTCTTGCGCTTCCTCGACCATTTGAATGATTCGCGCGATGGCCGTATTTGAAAAAGGTTGTGTCACTTGGCATTCAAGCGTCCCGTTTTCATTAAGCGTACCGGCAAAAACGGAGTCGCCCTGGTTTTTGTCAACGGGAATTGATTCTCCTGTAATCGGCGCCTGATCCACACTTGACTCGCCGCGCATGACCGTACCATCGAGTGGAATTCGCTCACCCGGTTTCACAACCATAATCTCGCCTACCGCGACTTCCCCAACTCCTTTTTTCACGAGTTGATTTCCAAACTTAATCCATGCCGTTGAAGGCGCGACCGTCATTAAATCGCCAATGGAACGCCGCGTCTTTTCGACTGATCGGTTCTCTAATACAGCGCCCAATGCAAACAGCCAAACGACTGTAGCTGCCTCGAACCATTGATTAATGCCGACCGCACCGATAACCGCCGCGGACATTAAAACATTCATATCAAGTGAACGGCTCTTTAACGCATAATAGGCACCTCGCACAGGCTGACGACCACTAATGATCAACGCAACCGCAAATAAGAGATTTTGTAAAAGATCAGGAAGCGCGGTGAATGATAAAGCAAATCCAGCAGCGATGCTTGCCCCGGAAAGCACGATTTCCCAAAGTGATTTATTCGCGTGCGTACGCTGAGGCGTTCCCGATCCGTTTTGCTTTTCAGACATTGCCTGATAGCCGAGTTTGCTTACTTCTTTTTGGATACGTTCAGCCGTAAGCGTATGCGTAATGGACATTTTCCCCGACGAAAAATTCACCGTCACATCTTGGACTTCCGGGAATTGCTTCAAATGTTTTTCAATCGTTTTTGCACATGCTCCGCAATCCATTCCCTCGATCTTATAGCTTTCTTTATCCTCATTGTGCGGCTCGTTTTCTTCATGCTTCTCGTCCTGGCAGCAATCATCGTCACAACAGTCATCTTCATGATGTTTCTCATTCCGGCAGCAATCATCGTCATCCTCTGAGCAATGGTCTTCGCTCTCTTCATCTGAACTGCAGCACGAACAGTCAGCCGCTTTCACAGCAAGACTGCCCTCTGTTTCATAGCACGCGCAGCAGGTACATTGGTTCTGAACACATTCATGCCGCTCTTGATGACTGCATTTTGTACAGGTACAATGCTTTGCAGAATGGACGGGGGTTAATTTTATCATTCTCATGCTCACGCAGCTCTTTTCTTATTCAGCCAGTTCCTGATCGGCTTGGCCTTCTTTTGATCTTTCATGTAAAAACGTAAGTTTGACCAACTGCCGGACAGCCTCATCATTCAAAGCATAATAAACAAACTTTCCCTCTTTGCGCGACTTGGCAATCCCCCATTTTTTCAACAACCGCAAATGGTGCGATGCCGTTGCCTTGGAGCAGCCAACTACCGCACAAACGTCACAGACACATAACTCCTTCTCAAGCGCCAACGCATGAACAATCGTCACCCGCGTTTGATCCGCCAATAATTTAAAAAGGTCGGAAACACGATCCGAACGACTGCCGTCCAGCTCCTTCCTAAGGCGCATCACCTTGTCTTTATGAATACAGGTCACTTCACAGACATCCTGTTGCTGACTCATTCGATTCACCTCAATCAAATAATCATTTGACTATAGTATATGCCGTGGATGGAAAACAGTCAAACAATCGCTTGACTGTTTAATGCTTGGGAACAGCGATAAGATAAAAAATTAAAGCGATTACAAAAATGACCATATAATAAAAGGTTTCCATCACATCGTAGTATACATATAAAAATAGCTCATTCATGAGATGAACGTTGAAAAGACTTGTGGAGACTTTTAGGCAGTGTTAAAAAGAACAAAATACACTATTACTTTTTTACAAGTAGAAACAGCCAAAAGTCCAATAAGGATAAAGATTCGCAGGTGTTTTTTGATCCATATAAGTGCAAAAGTTAGATAAAAAATTTGAATTTCAAAAGTCTATTAAAGTCGAGCAGAAGATAACAAATAGTAGTAATAGATCCAAGCTATAATAGCAGAGACAACAAAATGAACTGGGTGGGAGCGCTGCTCTGCTGCTTCTGTTGGTGTTCGGTGAATCCGACGCTTCGGGAGAAAGGGGGCGCGCTCATGACGACATATCAGGCAATAAGCTTGATGATCAGTTTCAGCATACTGATTATCATGATACTGTCGTTTAAAGATAAAACAAAAAAGTAATCCACCCGGTTTGCCAGCCTGTGTGAATTACCTTTTCATGATTCATGCAGCGCTATGATCGCTTAGCGATTTTTGCTGTCACTCTTCCGTTGGTGTGCTCACACCAACGGATTTATTTTGCTTTGTTATTAATTACATTATACGCATTTTTGCAGTAATTAACATGGGTATTGATTTTTGCTTTTAGTAGTTCTTCTTGATTTGATCTAAAACTTAGTAAATGCCTGGCGTAATTCGTTACGATGCTTTATGAAACGATTCTCGTTTTGGTTTCCCAGGGTCAATTGAACACAAATATTCCACAGCAACAATTAACGACAACAGCCTATGGTTTGCTCACAATGTCATCCACTGCCGATTTCACATTCAGGTTATAGCTAATGGATCATCTATTATGCTTTACAAAATAGCCGGTTTCCTCTACAATAAAAACAACACTAGTAGGTATTACATTATAGGTGAAGTCAGGTGTGATCCTGTGAAACAAACGCAATTGTTAAAAGGTGTTCTTGAAGGGTGCGTCCTTCTCATTGTCTCAGAGGATGAAGTATACGGTTATGAACTGGTTCAGACATTAAGAAACTACGGCTTTACAGAAATTACAGCCGGAACCGTTTATCCACTATTACAGAAGTTGGAAAAGAAGGATTATCTTTTAAGCAGAATGAAGCCTTCGCCGGATGGTCCGGATCGAAAGTATTATCAGATCACTTCTGAAGGAATGAATCATTGCCGGGAATTTATGAACCAATGGGAACAGCTTGTATCCAATGTCAATCATCTAATTCGTATAAAAGGAGGCAGACGACCATGAGTAAGCATACGCCTACCGTTGAAGCCATGGTGAAGCTGAATAATCAGTTGCGTGAAGAACTGATGGGAGAGAACAAAACGTATTATGAGGATTTGCTTACGTATATCCGTACTGCCGGATTATTTTATGATGATCACGAAGTTGAAAGTCTCTTAATGCAGATTTTGCAGGATATCCTTTCTGCGCAACATGACGGACAATCGGCCGAAGCATTTTTTGGAAAAAGTCCTCAGAAAGCCGCCGATGCGTTGATCCATAATCTTGGCAAGGCCAGCTGGAAAGAAATTATGAAACTGACCGGAATAATTTTCGGTATCAGCTCATTTTTTGAGCTTCTGAACGCCTTGACTCTTCCCGGAAAAGGCATCAATTTTCTTGTGCTCATGCTGAATGGCTTGTTGAGTTTCATCGTTGTTGGGATTGTTTTTCATGTCCTGCACAGAAGTATTTATGCAAAAATAGTTAAGAGCAAAGTACTGTCGTTCCTAGTTCTCTGGTTGGCTTGCATGCTCATTATCGGCTTATTTGTCTTGATACATGTCCTGACGCCTCCCCTGCTTACGCTCTATTTAGCGAGCCCGGTCGGCATTCTGATGATCACGATTTTGCTCGTCGGGCTAACGATCGCGGCCCTACGTCGCAACAAGGAAGACAGAAAAATCTGGTGGTCATTTCTGCCTCCAGTCTATATTATGGGTCTGATTGGAATCCTTTCCAGACTGCCGCTAACGGAAGACTGGTTGGCTAGCCGCAATGGACGCATCACTGCAGTTGTTTGCATCGGGTTCGGACTCATTCTCAATTGGGTGATCACCTATGTCAACATAAGGGCGGAAAAAGAGTAGCCTATTCCCTATTATTTGCAGCGTATAATCAAACGTTTGATTAAAATAATCGTGCCCCAGTTTCCCATATTGATTAGAAAATAAGAAAAACCGGGCAAAATACGCCCGGTCCTTTTTTGTTTAGAGATAATCTTTAATTCTGTATTCCTGGCCGTGAACCCCTTTGTAGTATTCAGGATACATTTCTCCTCCACATTGTTCACATGAAAACCGAGGGGGAATGATCGAATCTCCACCATCCATAAGATCCATTTCTCGTACAATTTGTGTAGGGATTTCTTCTTTCTCATGACACGATAGGCAAAAAAACCGTACGGTTTTTTTGTTTGTTTTTTGCACGATTTTCTTTTTGACCGATTTGCGTCGTTTTTTGGTTGAGATAACGAATCTCCTCCTCTAGATACTCTCTTGCCGTTCTTCCTAGGGCTACTTTGATGACTAACCTGCCTTCTTCAAGGCAGACTTCTCCCTTGTATTCATAATAGTTACCGCATTTAGGACAAATATGAGGATCTTTATTGCCAGTTGCGATCGTCCGTTCTCTCCATGTACGTCTGCGCAGAACTTTATTTACCTTGATGACCCAGCGCTTTGTTACTTTTTGCCATGCCATTAATAACTTTTTGCTTAATTTTTTATTTTTTCTAGAATACATGCCATAATGCCGGATCGTTTTAAACTGCTCGTCAGGGATATGACGGATCAAACGTGCAATAAAGGCTTCAACTGTAAGCGTCAAACGCTTTTCCTGATTGTCTCTTTTGTCCTTGTACGTAAAGGTCACGTTGTGACCATCGTAGTCTTCGATGCGATTCAGTCCAATTGCTGGACGGCGGATATAGCGACCAATATAACGGAGTTGTTCTTTCACATGGCCTCGTTGTCTTGGGGCATGAACATAGAAACCTTCTCCATTTTGTAAATAAGCTTTCTGTAATAGAGGCTGAACGTTCTCCTTCTCTTTCGCAGTCAAATGTTTACGAATAAGTTTTAGCACCACCGTCTGCCACTGTTTCCGAAGCATCTTAAACGGAATGAAGTCATAGGACTTCCATTCTCCTTTGCGAGTGATTCCACCCATACTCACAAGCATGTGAACATGCGGATTAAAATTGAGCTGAGATCCAAATGTATGGAGACCAGCAATAATGCCGGGAGTCACTTTCGCTTTCTTCTGAAAAAAGTTTTTGATAAGCCTTGCGGCCTCGTCCATTAAAGGCTTTAGTAAGTGCCGGTGTAAAAGGAAAACATCACGTAAACCTTCATCAATAGTGAAAATGACATGTCTATGATTGACTTGTAGCACATCTTCCGCAAGCAGTCTGCTCCATTCTTCGCTCTCTCCAATAGAACACGTGGTACAAAAACGTCCTTTGCATCGAAAAGGTACTTTTCGAACATCATGACAACCTTCACAAACCAGCAATTTAAATCCCTTTTTAAGGTTTCCACAATCCTTAAATTTCTCCACTTCTTTGATGACAATTGGGCGTATCTGTCCCTGATACTTTTTCCTAAAAGCTTCCCAATGTCTATGATGATCGAAGAAGATACGTTTAAGAATATTAGGTTTCATAAATAAAAGGTATCACAGTCATATTCACTGCGATACCCCCAAAATCATATACTTTCTTTTCCTGTAAGAAAAACCGGGCAAAAAGCACCCGGTCCTTAACCTCCAGCCATGTGTGATGGATTCGTGTCTTTTCGGTGCTGAATCATCGCTTCGATTACTCGCTTGCCGCGGGCGCACCGCGAGCCTCCTCAGACAGGCCAGGAATCTGCGGGGTCTCGCTGGCACGCTGTTGAGGCCACTGAAAAAGTCCAACCTATTCATTGGGCCGTTGAATGTTTGATTCATCAAACATTCAACGGCCCTTTTCCTTTATAATGGAGCTATCAACGTATATAGGTGGTAACTCAATGCTCTCAAATCAAGAAACACTCAACCTTAGCCCTTATGCAGCACTCTACGATCTTGTTGTCCCAAAAGATAATATGCTTCGTCAAATCAATGAACTCGTGGACTTTTCATTCATTTATGATGAATTGAAAACAAAATATTGTCTTGATAATGGGCGTAAAGCGATCTCTCCAATTCGAATGTTCAAATATTTATTATTAAAGACGATTCATGATTTATCAGATAACGATTTAGTCGAGCGTTCTAAATATGACCTGTCGTTTAAATATTTCCTCAACATGGCCCCTGAGGAGGACGTCATTGATTCAAGTTCGTTAACGCATTTTCGTAGGCAACGTCTTCAGGACGTTAAATTGTTAGATCTGCTTATTGGGAAAACCGTTGAGATTGCGCTTGAAAAAGGAATTATTAAAAGTAAAACGCTTATTGTTGATGCCACCCATACAAAAGCGCGTTATAACCAAAAATCACCGATCGAATTTCTACGAGAGAAATCTAAAAATGTTCGCAAAGCCGTCTATCAATTGGATGCATCCATGAAACCAAAATTTCCAGAAAAGAATACATCTAACGAAATCAACGAGGAATTAGATTACTGTCATCAACTCATTTCCACCCTTGAAACCGAACCGCAAATCACCGCGCTGCCTGCGGTTAAAGAAAAGTTAAATGTCCTCAAAGAGAGTGTCGAAGATTTTAAGGAACATATGAACCCTTCGAATGATCCCGATGCTCGGATCGGACATAAAACAAAAGATTCTTCTTTTTTTGGTCTTGAATTGTCAAACTAAGTGCAACGCCTGATTATAAAAGACCTCAAAAGGAGTCTTCCAGCCCAAACATTTGCGAGGTCGGTGATTTAATTCGTTCACAGCATGTGCGATGGACGCATCGCTGTCCTGGCGAAAGTCATGTCCTTTAGGGAAATATTCTCTTAGTAGTCCATTAGTGTTTTCGTTACTTCCTCGCTGCCAAGGCGCGTGTGGATTGGGAAAATAAAAAGTCATGCCGCATGCCTTAGCGACTTGGTCATACCAAGCAAATTCTTTGCCACGATCGGGAGTTACGGTCAGCCGCTGATGTCGAGGCAATGGGGAGAACAGTTCAATTAATTTCTCTTTCACGCATTTAGCGGTTTTCTTCGCGGCCTTTGCGGCAATGAGTAAGCGTGTCTTTCGATCAACAAGGGTTACCAGACATTCGGATCCAATTTTTCCAACGACCGTATCTGCTTCCCAGTGGCCAATGACGCGACGTTCATTAGCCTCAGGCGGTCGTTCATCAATGGAATGACTGTAGTTGATTTTGCCACGACGTTCTTCATAACCTTTGCCGTGGCGTGATTTTCCTCGGTGTCGCAGGCGACGAGCAATCCCACGTTGCCCAGGTTGATGATTAGGCTCATCCAGGAGATGCGCTTCAATCCCACGATAGATGGTCGTATAACTGATCTTCCAAGGAGAATGATCCTGTTTAAGCCGCTGATCGATCTGTTCGGGAGACCACTGGTGATCAAGAATAAGCCGCTGAATCAAGTCGTGAAGTTCCGGATTAGCCAGTAGAGGTTGGCGGCAACATCCTTCGCGTCGTGCATGGTACTTTTCCTCGGCCTGTACGGACGAGTAAGTACCATCACCCTGTTGATTTCGTTTCAATTCACGACTGATTGTGGATGGAGGTCTTCCTAATTGGGTGGCAATCGAACGAATGGGGCGACCCAAAACAACATTTTTAAGTATGATTTCTCGTTCATATGAATTAAGATGGTGATAGTGGCTCATCGTTTATGTCCCCTGTCTTCAATAGTTTGTCGCAATTCTATTGTACAGGAAGACTCAGCGATGGGTCCTTTTAATTTTCTAAGTGTTGCACTTAAAGTGTAAATTCAAGGTTATAAAACACATCTGGCGATGAGCGATGAACGTATTATTACAGCGGCCGTCATTACGACAGGCGAAAAGAGCGATGGAAACTATCTGGAGCCTTTAATCGAAAAAAGTAAGGAGTCAGGGATGACCATTGATACGGTCATTGGCGATACGGCTTACTCAGAAAAAGATAATATTACCTATACAAAAACAAATCATATAGCTTTGGTTTCAAAATTACACCCTGTGGTATCACAAGGCACGCGCAAAAAAGCATTTGAGTTTAATAAAGATGCGGGTATGTTTGTCTGCCCGGCAGGGCATATGGCTTTTAAAAAGAAATACGATGGAAGACAAGGAACGAAAAAGGTCAATCCGCGTGTAAGATATATGTTCGATGTAACGAAATGCCAAGTATGTTCCATGCGTGAGGGGTGTTATCAGGAAGGATCAAAAACGAAGTCTTATTACGTTACGATTAAATCCACAGAACATAAAGAACAGAAAGCATTTCAAAATACGGAACAATTTAAATCACTGGCAAAAACGCGTTATAAAATAGAAGCGAAGAACAGTGAGTTAAAAAACAGACACGGGTATGATACAGCATCATCTGCGGGTCTGTTTGGAATGGAGATTCAAGGAGCGACCACGATCTTCGCAGTCAATCTCAAGCGGATTCTGAAGATCCTCAACGAAAAAAGATAAAAAAAAAGGGAAAAAGGACCACTTTTCGTCAAAACGCAGACGAAAAGTGGTCCTTTTTTGCGCCAACCAGAATTCTCAGATCAAAAAATCGACAGTTTTTCAGCGGCTTCACGCTGTTCCCGCAGGCGTCTCGCCCCTCCGCTTTGATTCTTGGCCAAGACACTGGTCTATTGGCTTGAAAACAGGACAAAATCATGTACTTTCTTTACCTGTTAAAAAAGACTAAATCCCTATGGATTCAGCCCAGTTTTGGATTAATGATGATTAAACGGGTTTTTCGAAAATTCACTGTATCTTCCCCCACCTAACGGGGCAGAAAGTTCCCACTGATCGATCGCATTATAGGTTTGGATAATAGGGCTTATAGACAGGATGGCTGTAGTAAGGGGGTCTAACAACAATAGTTGGGGTGGGCCAGCTATACTGTAAATAATCCATCTTTAATTCAGCGTTCACATTTTCCAATAACCGTGTGACCTGAGGCATAAATTCAATGCGCATCTTGTTGTCACCTCCTTCGTTTGTGAACAGGCAGCCAGCTTTTCTTCACATCAGAAGATGGCTAATCATAGCCTATGAAATGGAGGAGGCATTCGTTATGAATAATCAAAATGAGCATAACCCACAGCATCATCAATCATTATCTAAGGAAGAACTTGAGCAAATTCGTGCTTATCAAAAATGGTTTGAAGACAATAAAAAGCAAGATCCGTATCCACTTTATCCGGCGTATGGAAAAATTACTCGCTATGAAGAGGTCCCCTTGACTCAACCCGAGCAAAGACAATTGAGGCAACCTGGGCTTGAGCATTTAATGGTTCCAAAACCCATTATTGAAAACCCGCATTATAAAGGGAGTGGAAAATTAAAAAACAAAGTGGCTCTTATTACTGGTGGTGACAGTGGAATGGGGGCAGCAGCAGCGATTGCTTTTGCAAAGGAAAAGGCAAATGTTGCGATTGCTTATTTAGATGAGCACGAAGACGCCAATCGAACAAAAAGAAGAATTGAGGCGTTTGGCCAAAGATGTCTTCTACTACCAGGCGATCTTCGAAAAAAAGAACAATGTGAGCACATTGTACATGAAACAATGAAAACCTTTGGCAGGCTCGATGTATTATGTAATCATGTCGGGATTCAGTTTCAGCAAAATGATCTTATGGCTATTACGGACGAACAATTTGATGAAACCTTTAAACTGAATATTTATTCTCATTTTTATACGACAAGAGCTGCGCTCCCCTATTTAAAAGGAGGCAGTTCAATTATTGGAACTGCCTCAGTTGTCGCCTACGCAGGTGAACCGTTGTTAATTGATTATTCAGCTACAAAGGCTGCCATTGTTGGCTGGACCCGTTCTTTAGCAAAAAACCTTGCCAAACGTCAGATTCGTGTCAACGCGATCGCACCTGGTCGTGTTTGGACGCCACTTATTCCGGCGAGCTTTTCTTCCGATGAAAATGCCTTGCACGGATCGAATTTATTTAATCGCATGGCTCAACCCTTCGAAGTCGCCCCTACCTTTGTTTATTTAGCATCCGATGATTCCCGGCATGTTACTGGGCAAGTGCTTCATGTAGATGGTGGAGAATCCACACATTCCTAACTTTAAAAAATTATCTATTAAAGACGAGGGAAAAGGAATCCGTTCTCTCGTTTTTTAATACCGAGATGAGTCAGTGGCAGGGATGAACAGCTTAAATTTTCCCTTTCTTCTTCACCGCGAACCAAATTTCACTATAAACATTATTTCTGTCAGACAGATCCCCTGAAAATGAAATGTTTGGAGCATCAACTAATTCATAATCTGAAGAGGGAAGCCACTCTGAAGCTATTTTCGCCCAGGTTTCTTGCATGGCCTTGGGAAATTCACCTTTAGATGAAAATATCGCCCAAGTTAGAGATGGGACTTCAACTACGTCAAACTCATCAAAACTTGACTCTTTTGTCGTTAAGCAGCCAATCATATGATCAAGACTGCCTTTTTCCTCCATGCATCCATCATCTAAATTATAGGAGGCATTCACAACCTGATTTGGTTCCATATTTGCGTAGCTGTGCAGCTGTTTTCTTTGTTCCGGTGTAATACTTTTAGCTAACTTTATAATTTCCGGATTTTCGCCTTCAAATTGAATGGGAACTCTCTTCTTCACCCCAACAATCTTAAATGGATCCTTATTCTCGATTCGATAATCCATATTTATTCCTCCTCGTATGGTTAACTGAAAGGAGAGCTTTGGAAATGCTTTAAGCATGTTTTTCTTTTTAACCTCTGAAGGACTAATGCCCGACCAGTCCCGAAAGGCACGCGAAAATCCATCAACAGATGCATAACCATATTTGAATGCTGTATCTGTGACACTCATTCCTTCATGCAGCAGGTCAAACGTGGCGTTAGATAATTTTCGATTACGGATATATTCACCTAAGGTCATCCCTGAAAGAAATGAAAACATTCTTCGAAAATGATAAACAGAAGTTCCTGTTATTCTCTCCAATTTGTTGTCCTCGATCTCGCCATTTAATTGTGATTCAATGTAATCTAACGCCTCGTTCATACTTTTCAGCACCGCTAGTTCCTCCTTCATGCATTCATTATAATAACGATCGTGAACCGATACCCGATGAAAAGGAGACGGTTATTATCGGGTGTACATGGCATGTCCTTGGATAGAAATTTGTTTCGTAATCATTGACCCTACGGAAATAGGCTAGAATTTTCAAAGAGAAAAGTGTTCAAAACTACTTGACGGTTACAACAGTCCGCCTTATCCGAAATATTGAATTCGATCATTTTGTCCAGCAATGAGAAATTAACCGGCTGGTCCCACGAGATACATACTAACTGCTTGGTGTGATCATAGCCGGCTTGCACAATTTCATCAGAAAAATGAATAATCCCTACCTGTTCAGGCGCAACAGCCAAATAACATTTAACTACGACATTAACGGCATTCTTCCGTTGAACTATCATTCATTGTATGGGGATTCTGTTTCGATTACATTAATTAAGTATACCTTGAGTGAATTACTGAAAGATGGTGAGACAGATGAATAATTTTATTGAGGACTCGAATGAATGAGAAGAGGACTCTATGAACGCAGCAACTGATAACAGTACGTGATGTTGATGGATGTGATTTTAAGAACGTTTCCACCTATCTCCAGACTTATATTAACAATCTAATTCTAATCTTTCTAAATCAATGATACATTTCCCATTCATTAAGATATCAAGTCCTATGAGACCATTGATACCCCAATCATCTAAATTTCCAAAATCTAGCTTTATTTCTGGTATTTTGTGTGTACCTAGTTTAATAATATCAACTGGTTTTCGGAACGAATATTCTTCGCCGCCAATTCCGTATGCACTTACTAGAGAATCTCCATTTTCAAAGTAAATTCCTATTTCATTAACAATGTCGGATGAGATAAGAGTATGAGCTGCTCCAGTATCAACAACAAGCTTATCTATTTTTTTCGATTTTCCTTTATAAGAAATCGTCATTTTGACTGCAAGCAAATGATTCACTAATTCTAACTTCATAATCTCATACCTCTTAAACCAGTAGGGATTCTCACTTCAATAACGATTTTTTCGGACCCTGTATGATAAACAATGGTATCACCTTTTGATTTAAGTAACTCTCTTGTAGCTAATTGAGAATCTTCAATAAGATTAATTAATGCAACATCCGTTACAATCTTTTTATCGTTTTCTAAGTAAAAGTCAAGGATATTGAGTTTTACATATTGATTTGGGTATAATTTACGAACTTCTTCCCATTTCATTCTCTATCACTCCTTGTTTTCTTTTACCCGAGCACACTCCTATTATAACTTAAATTATTCGTTCTGATAAATGCACATAAAGACGTTTTCGCAATAGCATTAAGACGAATCCCGCCATTGAAATGAGAAGCGATGAAAGAAAAATTATATACTCGTTCAGCTATTCCATTAAGTACCCATAGATTTCATGCTTGAATTGATACAATTTCATCAAGGTATGTTGTTTCAGAAAATTGTTTGATCAAATTGATACTCGTGGTGTTAATTCTTAATCATCCGATTTTTTATTTCCGCCAAAAAGTTGAACAATCCGCTTTATCTGAAATATTGAACGCGATCATTTTTTCAAGTAACGAGAAATCCACCGGACAATCCCACGGAATACGTACCAACTGCTTGGTGTAATCATAGCCGACCTGCACAATTTCATTAGAAAAATGAATAATCCCTACCTGTTCAGGCGCAAAAGCCAGATGGTTTTTGGCTACACTAAATCCGATAATATAGGTGCCGTGATCGGTGAACATCGGCTGATTCCATTTAATGGCCGACACGAATTGTGGGAATTTTTTAGTCACCCAGATCAAAATTTCTTCCGTCCGATCTCGATGCTGAAGATTATCAATACGCGCTAAATAATCTGCGAAAACGTTCATGTTGTTCCCCTCCTAAAAACTAAATTATACCCTTCAGGAAAGATCCTCAAACCCATACGTTGTTAGATCAATGATCCTGCGTCTCTTTACTTTGAATTTGAGTAACGAAAAACGAGAGGAATGAAAAGATCCCTCTCGTTTCTTCCAAATCCTTTTACTGTATAAACTTCATCGGATCAATGGCACCATTATGTGGCGGTGGATTCCATTGGCCTTCATACAGTTCGAAGTGCAGATGTGAGCCGAACGATTCTCCGGTATTGCCCATTTTGCCAATGACTTGACCTTTCGCAACGCGTTCGCCTGTTGCAACTTCGTAACTGCTTAAGTGAGCATAAACCGTTGTAAACAATTTTCCTTTGAATTTATGCGAAATCATGACCGCATTTCCATAGCTGGACGAATGATAGGCTCTGAACACAACGCCGTCGGCAGCTGCTTGTACCGGCGTTCCTTCACTGTTTGCGATGTCAATGCCCGGATGGAAACTGTTATCAAAGGAACGTTTGCCGAATCCAGAAGAAATATAGCCTTGCGCCGGTTTGATAAATGCTGCATCACTGTCAGAGACGTTTTCACTAGCTAAGGCATGCGTTTGCGCTTCTGAAACATCTTTTTCTTCATCTTTTTCCATTTCTTTTTCTTTAATTTTCGATGCTTCTTTTTTCAATAACGTCAATTGATTGCGCTGATCCGCTTCCTTTTTAAGAAGCTCCTCTTTCAAATCATTTAATTCAGTTAAACCATTCTCGAGTTGTTTCTGTTCCTTAGCGAGTTCTTCTTGTTGCGCGGCACGATTCGCCTGATCTTGCTTTTGCGCGGTTAGTAATTTTTGATCGTTATCCGAGATTGTCTTTAAGGCGAACATCCGATCAATGAAATCGCCAAAGCTTTCTGATCCGAGAAGCACGTCGATATAGTTCATGTTCCCGCCATTTAAATACATGGCGCGAAACCGTTTCTTTAACAATTTGTCTCTGCTGTCGATCTGCGCGTTCAGCCGCTCAATTTCTACTTTCATCCACTTTGATTTTTCACGACTTTCTGCGAGATTTTCCTGTTTTTCAGTTACATCTGCTTTGATCTTTTTCACGTGACGGTCGGTCTGTTTCAGTTGATTGATGAGTCCATCTTGTTGTTGCTGATTCTCTGAAATCTGCTGATCTGATGCATGGACATCATGAACGCTGTAGCCCATGATTAAGGAAAGCACCAGCACCAGTGCTACTGCGGTATGTATGTAGTTCCGATTCATGATCCCTTTCCCCTCTAGTCGTATTCTCTATTTATATCGCTTCAGGCGAATACCCTCAGCAGGATCTTTTGTTGTCATCTTAACAACTTAATGTGACACAACAAGACATGATTCGATAACAAATTCATTACAAAACAAAAGCAGCCTATTTGTCGAAAGCGACTTAAAGGACTGCTTTATGAAACGTGCACACCAAAAAAATTTTATTAATCATTAATGAGAAGAGAGTTCATCCTCGGTGACCCACTTATGATTGGTTACTTTCCCTCCACCATTTGTTGATGTGTAATCAACCATGTAAACCGTTGCTTTCTTAGCTGTGTCAACTACGACTTTTGCACGCTTCATTCCTTTCATATGGTCTGCCAGCAGCGTTACTGTATCTCCCGGTTCAAGCGGCTGATCTCCGGCATTCTTTATTTCTTCCTGGATGACCCACTTATGATTCATCACTCGTTTTCCGCCTGTTGTCGGGGTATACGACACGGAATAAACAACGGTAGCATAGGCACCAACTATTGTCGCTTCCGCACCATCCATCCCCGCCATATGGCTTGCGTCAATGATTGCCTTGCTACCTACTCTAAAAGTCGGATGCTTTGCCGATTTTAACCCTTTAGGAAGGTTACTTGATCCAGAATGCATCCCCATAGCCATGCTTGAATCCGAATGCCCATCCATACGATTAGATCCGGTGCTTTCCTGCGAGCCAGCCCACCCATTATTGGCAGAACATGCAGCTAGCGTAAACATCAAAATCAGCGAAACCGCACCGAGCCATACTTTTTTTCCTCTCATGATTCGCCTCCTCAGAATCTTTTACACTAAGAATATCTGGTCAATGTGTAGATTCCGTGAAGTTTGGCCCCTCAGCACTTCATCAAGATTATGCGTGGTGCTGCTTCTGCCCTTTTTTCATCCTATTTAGCATCATGAACAGATGCATGAGCGGACAAATGAGCGCTGCCAACAATATAAAAACAGCTCCAGCTCCCGAAGAAAAACCACCCGAAAAGAAAAAGCCGGTAATGACTGCAATCGGAATAATCAAGCAAAACAGCATCATGAACCGATGACTGTGATTCGGCGACTCTTGGTGATTTATTGTTCTCTTTTCCAAGTTATGGTTATCCTGTTGATGACTTTTACGATCATGACCTCCACAGCAAGACACTCAACATCCCTCCTGATTCTTTTCAAGGATTAATTCTTGCTTTTTAACTGTCGCAGTTCTTCCCGCAATAGACTATTTTGTTTTTTTAAACGCTTGAATTCATCCGATGACGTGTGTGGTTCTGAGTGACTTCCCTTCATCATCATGAGCATCAGCGGCAGCATCATGAGTGGACACACAAGTAAAGCTAACCATGACCAATCCATCGAATCTTCCTCCTCTCGTTCTACATTGATCATTGTAGGAAAAAAATGTGTGGAAACCATGTAGAAAACACGTCATTTGTGAAAAAAAACAAGCTGTGCTTGGTACTTAAACCATCCTAGTTTTTGTGTACGCTCCCGATTGCTCGCTCTCCCGCCGGCGCCGGAGTACCTCCGCTCTGATTCTCGGTCAAGCCACGGGTCTATTGGCTTGAAGACGAGGCAAAATCTTGTCCTTTCTTATCCTGTGAAAAAGGCAAAATAAGTACATTAATCCTTATTTCTATAGTGTAACCATAAGTAGACACCCACGCCGATCATCAGCGGGCAAATCATCCACATGCAAACACTAAAAAAGGTTTTTCCTAAAGTAATGAACCGCTCATGACCAAATGCATTGGCGGAAAAGAACAGGCAGGTGAGGCCCAACGTGATGAACATCAGCGAAAAAAACCAATCACTTTTTCTCATAAGAACGTTCATCCTTTCCCTGCCCTTTTCCACGAGGGAACAACAGTGTAAACGTTGTCCCTGCGCCTAACTGACTTTCCACTTTAACCGTGCCGCCCTGCAGTTCAATGTATTTTTTAACGATGGATAAACCCAAACCCGTACCGCCGTATTCACGCGCACGGGATTTCTCCACTCGATAAAAGCGTTCAAAAATATAGGGTAGTTCTTCTTTAGGTATACCGATCCCGTTGTCCGATATAGCGATAACCACATTCTGTTTATCACTAGCCAATCTGGCAACAACCATTCCGCGCTCTGAATAGCGGATCGCATTTTCCAACAGATTTAATAAAATCTGTTCCGTTCGTTTACGATCTCCCGAAACAAGTGGTACCCCATCAGTCAGCTCCGCCTGAACTCTGATCTTTTTCTCTTCCGCTTTCAATTTTACTTTTTGAAGCGCGGTTTCCATAAGTTCTTTTAAATCCAAAAGCTCAATATCTAATTTGATTTGACCCTCCTCCATTTTTGACAAATCAAACAAATCGCGAATCAAATGTTCTAGTCGAATGGATTCTTGATAAATAATTGAGAGATACTGTTTTCGTTCGTTGTCTGAATCGACCAGTCCATCATTCAGCGCTTTAGCGTAGCCTTTCAAATAGGTGACCGGCGTGCGAAGTTCATGCGAAATAGTTGAGAAAAAGGCTTGTCTAGAATCTCGATAGCGCTGCAAGCGAGCTGCCAAATCATTTATGGCACGGCCAAGAGCACCGATTTCATCACGACTTTTCACTGTGAGACGTGTACCTAAATTTCCTTCGGCCATTTTTTTCGTCATTTTTTGCATTTGAAGCAACGGACGTGACAACATGTTGCTCATCATCCAGATCAAACCAATCGCCAGCAGAAAGGCCCCTATTCCAGATAAGAGCAACAGGCCGCGTAAATGAGCGAGGGATGTATCCATTTTTTTCATGGAAGAGACGACATAAATAGTGGATTGGGGTGTGTTTCCGGATCCGATTGATTTACCGGCCACATAAAAGCGGTTTCCCTGTTGATCCTGATAGCGAAATACATCCTCTTCACCAGTAAGAAGACTCCTGTTCTCAGATCCTCGAATAAACAGTGGGACCGATCGATATTTTTTACCTTCAACTGCTAAAATGCGTCCATCCGCATTCATCCAGTAGATGCTCACATTCGAGAATTCGGCAAAGGTCCGGATCATCGAGATCGAAGCCGACTTCCTTGTGTCAATCATTTTGATCAAGTGATCGGCGATGTCCCGAGTGTCCTCCCGCATTTGCGTATCATAGAAGTTAGTAAACAATCGGTCCACTGCAAGACCTAAACAGATCAGGATCACGATCATCAGCGCCATAATCGCCGTACCCAGCTTCAGCCCTATTCGATTGAACGTCATGCTTGTCTGTCCTTAGGATTAAATTTATAACCGACTCCCCATGCAGTCTGAATTGGGCTATAGGATAATCCAGCATCTTTCAGCTTTTCCCTGATATTTTTTATATGAAGATCAACAACGCGCGTGTCTCCCTCGAATTCATAGCCCCATATTTTCTCAATTAACTGTTCGCGAGACAAGACTCTGCCGCTGTTTTCTGCAAGCATAGAAAACAGATCAAACTCTTTATTCGTCAATTCAATCGGCTGGTCATAGATGCACACTTGACGTCCATCGCTATCGATCGTCAAATCAGGAAAGTCCAGCACATGATGCCCTGCTTGTGATAATGAGACGGCTGATGCTCGGCGAATCAGCGCATGAACACGAGCAATCAATTCCTCCGGATCAAACGGTTTGGTTAAATAATCATCAGCACCGAGTCCAAGTCCTTGAACTTTATCCTTTGTTGTACCTAAAGCAGTGAGCATCAGAATAGGAACGGACCGTTTTTCACGTATCCATTGGCACACCTGCCAGCCATCCATTTGAGGCATCATCACATCAAGGACTACAAGATCAAAGGATTGATTTTCTAATTTCATCAATGCCTCATTGCCATCTACTGCCTCAACCATGCCAAAACCTTCTTTTACTAAATAGATGCGCAGCAAATTACGCAGTTTCCAATCGTCATCAACTACTAAAACTTGTAATTTTTTCACAGAGACCACCTTTCTTCATCATACAGCAAGTCAATGTACAGACGACTTTGGTTTATTCTCTTATTTTAATCAATCATTGTGTTGTTTCTGTTTGCTTATAAATAATAGCCTGCCTCCTTTTACTCAAAATAGTGATCGAATAAAAGATCAATGGCTATCTAACGAAACGGTACGCCGCATGGATCTCTTTAGATTATAATAGATGCATAAACATGAATAGGGGGATGCCCATTGGCACATCCAGAACTAGATAAGCTCATCGGTGCGTACATACACGATTCGGAATCGGTCTATCATACGTGGTTTATGAACAACGAGGATCGGCTTAAGGCCTTCCGCACAATCAAGAAGGGCCTTAAAAAGGTCATCAGTGACATTGAAAATGAAACCTTCGGCAACGATTTTAAAGGATCAAGCTTAGAGACCGTCATTACGGCAATATCGGAACAAAAACAAGTTTTTGAAGGCGCGGCACATCCGTTTTTCTGGAAACCGAAGCTCCGAATCCCAGACATCTATGAAAATCCGGAAAATCAACTCGCTTTCGGACGATTTCTTAATGCCTGTCTGCATGCCAAGAATGAAAAACAGGTATTTGACGAAATCGTAAAACTTGATCAATTAAAAATTAAAGGCTTAGGACCGGCAGTTGCCAACATTATTTACTTTCTTCACCCCACCTTGTTTCCACCTTTTAATACAGCGATCGTTCGCGGATTCAATGCACTATTCCATAAAAAGATTAAGCTTGGTTCCTGGATGGCTTATCTTGAAATGCGAGAGGACATTCTAGCGACAAACCGACAAGTATGCCTGTCCAAAGACTTAGGTGCTTTTGCCGGTCTACTGTTTGAAATCGGATCGGGCCGGCTCATCCTGCTCGAAAATGTCAACGCGGTTCTGGCTGCAGAAAATGAAAAGCGGGTAAAGGTTTTGAAGAAAAGGCATCATCAAGTTCTTGATGATCAAATTGAGGAAAATGCACACAGTGAAATGCAGTACCATTTAGCACGATTGGGACAATCGCTGGGCTATCACGTGTGGATTGCCCAAAATGACCATAGACGAGAATTTAACGGTAAAAAACTTGGCGAATACTCGCTCTCCGTGCTGCCGCTCACCCATTTGAAGAAAAGCGTTTTTGATACTGTTTCACTGATCGATGTGCTCTGGCTGAATCAGAATAATGAAATTATCAGCGGATTTGAAGTGGAGAAGAGCACCTCAATTTATTCGGGCATTCTCCGACTTTATGATCTATCGCTATCTGTCGGGCAACCGTGCAAACTTTTTCTTGTTGCACCCGACAAACGTGAAAAAGAAATCAAAGCACAGTTAATGCGCCCATCGTTCGTTAAAGAACAGTCCTTAAAATCCATCATGTCATACCTTTTATTTTCCGACTTACAATGCGACTGTGACGCCATGTGTAAATTTGGTACAAATATCAGTATTCTTGATCCGATTGCAAAATCGGTATAACCTTTGTTTCGCTGGTCTTAATCTCACATCATGATCCTCACAACTTAATGTGACACAACAAGACATGATTCGATAACAATTTAATGACAAATGGACGTAAAATTGATTAATGGATCAATAGAAAAGGACGGATCAAAAATCATCCGTCCTTACCTCATCATTACTAGATTTAGAAACTAAAGATCAATCTGAATAGCGGATAGTGATCCAGATACTGGCTGAAATGAGGAGCACACCCGCCCAAAAACCAAATCCTATTGCTTCGCCTAAAATAAGCCACCCTAAAAACGTCCCAACGAAAGGCTGAAACACGAAAAACAAACCCGAACCGGTGGCATTCATTAACCGTAACCCACGGTTCCACATCACAAAAGCAACCGCCGTTGAAATAACACCTAGATATAACAGACAAAGGATGATTTTGGGTTGCATCAGATAGTGCCACTGCACCGCGGAACGTTGCAATAAAACAATCGGTGAAAGGCAAACCAGAGCCGTTGCTGTTGCAAGGGTTGTCACCTGTACGGGTGAGTAGTCACCAGGAACCAATTTGACCAATACCGACATGAACGCCCAAGTTAGCGCAGCAATCATTAAAAAAGCTGCACCAAGTAATTTGCCCACAACAAGCGCATGGATCCCAACAATCATAAGTACGCCAATTGTTGCCAGTGCCACAGAAGCTATTTTTGCCCAAGTTAATCGTTCTTTGAGCAGCCACCTTGCAAAGAGAATCATAAATGTTGGTGTTGCGGCTGTAATTACAGAGCCCAGTTGCGCAGAAGATAGCCATGTACCCGCTTCTTGCGTTACGATTGACAGCGCATTACCGATCACGCCAATCAAAAGGATTAAGGGCCAATCCTTTCGTTTCACGCGCCAGTCTACATGCTGCGCGCAGCCGATGGCAAATAATACAACAACAGCGATGAGGTAGCGCATCCAGACCAATTCAATGGGTGGAATATAGGCGACTACTACTTTAACAACAACAAACATACCGCCCCAAATACTGGCGGCCATGCTTAAAAATAAAGCGCCGAAAATTTTATTTTTTTTCATTTGTTCTCTCCGCTTTCGTAATTATTCAGTCGTTCATTACGAATTTAACGGAGACTATTCTCCGTTAAATTATCGGAGAACAGGAACATCACATTCTGTTGCCGGTGCATAAATCATAACCGCTACCCCCTCGCCGTTTTAATCATTGAATGATTCTATTTTACTCTTTTCTCCGTATTTTTTGTTGATCATTTTCTCTCTATCCTCTTTTTCAATCCGCTCGTTCCGGATGAACAGATTGCACGTTCCTTGCGCTTTTCTTATTGGGCTGCTAACCATCCATGGAACATGGCATCGTTTTTCATAGCGAAATAAGCTTTCGTAAATCGCATAAACTCTTTTGCGTCCACTTCTTTATTTTGATAAAAATGATAATACGTGTTTAAGAATTGCTCTGCTCCGTTCCGACCGTCGCGGTGTTCAAACCATGTTGTTCTAATATTGGCTAGAATCGACATGCCCAGCTGTTTATATCTCAGTTCATGCCCTCCTCAGCCTGGGGCAAATGAATTGACGTGAGTTTTCTTCACATGCTATCCTTTCCTTTTTAGGAATCCATGACAAGAGGTGACACAGGAAAAAAGAAAATCAGGAGGTTTTTTCATTGAATCAGCCAAAATTATTACCTGTCGTTGCGTCCAGCATCATCGGCGCGACGATTGAGTGGTACGACTTTTTCTTGTATGGTGTCGTGGCAAGTATGGTGCTTAATCATCTTTACTTTCCCAGCGACAACCTGTTTTTATCTACACTACTTGCCTACGTAACTTTTGCCGTTGGTTTTTTCGCACGACCGATCGGTGGCATCATCTTCGGCCATTTTGGCGATAAACTCGGTCGCAAAAAAATGCTGGTACTGACTGTGATGATTATGGGGATCAGCACATGCCTCATTGCGCTATTGCCGACTTATGCACAAATCGGTATTTGGGCACCGATTATTTTGCTCTTGCTTCGTGTGGTGCAAGGAATCGGCCTGGGCGGCGAATGGGGCGGAGCCGTCCTCATGACTTACGAATACGCTCCGGCACGCAAACGCGGTTTATATGCCAGCCTTCCGCAAATCGGTTTGGCTTTGGGCTTGCTGCTTGCCTCCGGCGTCGTCGGTATATTAAACAGTCTGCTTTCTCAAGCACAATTTCTTGCCTGGGGCTGGCGAATCGCATTTGGTCTCAGTGTAATCCTGGTCGTTACCGGACTATGGATGCGCATCTCGGTTAAAGAGACCCCGGAATTCCAAGAAGTGAAAGAAAACAATATGGAGACCACACTCCCATTCAAAGAAATGTGGAAAGACGGGAATAGTAAAAAGATCATTGCCGGAATGGGCGCACGTTACATTGATGGCGTTTTCTTCAATGTGATGGGTGTGTTCTCCATCGACTATCTGACGCATCACGTCAAACTGTCCGGATCTTCAGCGACTCTCAGTGTGTCCGTCGCTGCGTTGGTCATGTGTTTCTTTATCCCTTTATTTGGTCACTTCTCAGATCGTGTCGGCAGAATCCGTATCTATTTGTGGGGCAGCTTGCTTGTCGGCCTTTCTGCTATTCCTGCCTTTTGGCTTTTCGGACAGTCCGGGGGGAATATGATTGTCATCATCCTGACACTTGTCGTTGCATTTGGGATTCTGTATCCAATTGTTTACGGTCCGGAGGCCGCTCTTTTTTCAGAGCTGTTTGATCCGAAAGTTCGTTATACCGGTGTGTCTTTCGTCTACCAGTTTTCCGGGATCTTTGCCAGTGGAATTACGCCGATCATCGCCACTGCACTGCTTGAGGCAGGCGGCGGCTCTCCGTTGTTGCTCACACTCTATGTCTTGTTCTCTGGAATTGTCAGTGCATTATCTGTTGTTTGGATGAAAAAGTTAGAAGCAACACCCTAATACTGGTTTTGTTCTCGAACACGATGTTTGGGGGCAAAACTTTTTTTATGCGCAACTTTCAAGCAGGCTTTCAGCGTTGATTTGCCGACGTCCGCCAATCACGTTATCATGAGATCAGCTGCTTTGAACGCATGTATGCTGTTTTTTAAAGTGACAAGCAATGAAGGGATATAAATAGAAATGACGGATTTTCAAGAGCTGAAAGAACAGCTGATCAGATATAGTAAAGAAATCGGTGTGGACAAGATTGGCTTCACAACGGCCGATCCGTTCACGGAATTAAAGGCACGTCTCTACCGGCAGCGGGAACTCGGTTACCAGTCCGGATTCGAGGAGAAGGATATCGAAAAAAGAACTGAACCGTCGCTGCTCATGGACGGCGTGCAGTCGATTGTCTCAATCGCCATGGCCTATCCGAAGAAAATGGCCGAGCGCCCGGCAAACACGAAAGGTCATCGCCGCGGTGCTTTTGCCCGGGTTTCTTGGGGACAGGACTACCATACGATTCTGCGTAACCGCATGCAAAAGCTTGGCGAATTTCTCGTTGAAACGGTTCCGGGAGCTAAGTTCAAAAGCATGGTCGACACCGGGGAACTGTCAGATAGGGCAGTGGCTGAACGTGCCGGCATCGGCTGGGCGGGAAAAAGCACCAACCTGATTACGAAAGAATTCGGATCCTATGTTTATCTTGGCGAGATGCTGACCAATATCCCGTTTCCTCCGGACAAACCGGCGACCGACCTGTGCGGCGATTGTACAATCTGCATTGATCACTGCCCAACCGGAGCACTGGTTCAAGGCGGGCAGCTCAACAGCCAGAAATGCATCGCATATCTTACCCAGACCAAACAGGAGCTTCCGGAAGAATACAAAAAAGCGATCGGCAACAGACTCTATGGCTGCGACACCTGTCAGCAGGTATGCCCGTACAACCGTGATGTGGACAGCCATTTTCATGAGGAGATGGAGCCGGACCCGGAACTTTCCCGTCCCCTTCTCGCACCGCTGTTATCGCTTTCCAATCGTGCATTTAAAGAAACGTTCGGTGAACTTTCCGGTTCGTGGCGAGGAAAAAAGCCGATTCAGCGCAATGCGATTGTTGCACTCGGCAACTATAAGGAAGTTGCCGCGGCACCGGAACTGCTTCGCTTGCTTCACGATGACCCGCGTCCGGTGATCCGGCGCACGGTCACCTGGGCACTTCAGCAAATGTGGGATCGCCTTGAACCGGACATGCGTGCGCATATGATTCAATCCTTCGAAGACCTGCTTGCGAAAGAAGAGGATGAAAAAGTTCACCAGTGGATCAAGGCAAAGCTGGATGCTGAAGAAGGATAACGGCTGTTCGTCAGCATCACAGAGATAAAATGCCGAAAGTGCCAATTAAGGAAGCCATCCAATACTTTGGAAAGCCGGTGAGGTCATGTTGTCCGACCAACTTTTTTTCCATATTCATTATTGCAACCATCGATCATTCGATGATAAGGAGCGTCCACCGCGCAAAATAAACCGTACACTGTCCCACCACGAACTCATTCTTTTTACTGGCGGTTCCGGAACGATCGCCGTTGATAAGCGACATTATTCAATAAAAAAAGGCATGCTTTGCTACATCAGCCCCGGGCTCCATCATACATTTGAACCCGAATCGGGACCCGGCGGTTTTTTATCGGTTCATTTTAGCTGCGCGGAGGTGGAATGGAGTCAAAATCAGTGGATAATCCATGAATGCACAAAACAGCTGATGAAGAAACTGGGGAAACAATTAATGGATGCCTACGAGGTAGAAGCGTCGTTTCGACGCTTGACCGACTGCTGGGACCAGAAAAGACCCGGATACCCTTTTGCCGCACGGACCTTGCTACAGCAACTGTTCCTCGCCATTGCAGACAATGTCAGGAAACAGAATCAGAATTTCGCAAGTTCGCTAAAGGTGGAGCGAATTGTCGACTATATGCAAAAAAATTTATCGAAGCATATTACCTTGAATGAACTATCCGAGCTTATGCGATTGTCACCAACCTACCTAACAAGGATCTTTAAAGAAAGCACCGGTTCCTCCGTTATTTCTTATTTTAACCAGATGAAAATCGACAAGGCGAAGGAGCTGCTTCTTGACGGCGATCACAAGGTCAAGGACGTTGCGCATCTGCTTGGTTTTGCTGATGAATTTTATTTTAGTCGGCTATTTAAACGATCCGAAGGGATAAGTCCAATCGACTATTACAGCAAAAATGTCCATGGATAACAGGATCAACTATGGATCAGCCACTGATCTGTGTTTAAACTAATGGGTGTGATTATTCATCCTATCGTTGAATCGCGGAGGCTCAGATCATGCCGATTTGGAAAAAAAATTTAGTAGTTTGCTGGTTTGGCATGTTTGCGACAGGCATTGGCATGAGCCAAATTGCACCGGTGCTACCGCTGTACATCAGACATCTTGGTGTGGGTCAGGAAGCGGCAGTCGCTCAACTGTCCGGCATTGCATTTGGCAGTACCTTTATTTTGTCAGCCATTTTCTCACCCATTTGGGGATCGGTGGCCGATAAGTTTGGCCGAAAGCCTATGCTGCTTCGAGCTAGTCTGGGTATGGCAATCGTGATCGGCTGCATGGGGTTTGCCCCCAATGTCACTGTACTGATTGGGCTGCGCCTTTTACAAGGCGTGATCACCGGTTACAGCACAGCCTGTACGACGCTGATTGCTACGCAAACGGATCAAGAACATGCCGGCTGGGCGCTAGGTACACTTTCGACCGCCAACATAGCCGGTTCGCTGCTCGGTCCGCTCATCGGCGGATTTCTTAGTGAACATTTCGGATTGCAAAATGTATTTTTTATGACCGGCGCACTGATGATGGTCTCCTTTTTTACGACGCTTTTCTTCGTCAAGGAATCGTTTCAGCGTACCGATAAAAAAGTACGTCATGCCAAGGAGATTTGGCATCAAATCCCGGAAAAAAGTTTGACCGTTACCCTGTTTGTGACCGCATTTATCTTGACCATCGCCTTATATTCCGTTGAGCCGATTGTGACGGTATTCATGGGACATCTGACAAACAGCAGCCATCTTGCCCTGCTGTCCGGGCTTGCTTTTTCAGCGTCAGGGCTCGCGAATATCCTCGCCGCGCCGCGCTTAGGGAAGCTGTCCGATCGGATTGGCGCGCATAAGGTCATGGTCATTACGCTGTTTACGGCAGGCTTGCTTTTTATCCCGCAAGCTTTTGTCACCGCGCCATGGCAATTAATCGTGCTTCGATTTCTGTTCGGGCTTACGGCCGGCGGGCTAATGCCTTCCGTGAATATTATGATTCGCAAAATTACCCCCACCGCGCTGACCGGACGCGTATTCGGTTTTAGTATGTCCGCGATGTATTTAGGTGTTTTCGGTGGATCGGTTTTTGGCGGCCAGATTGCTGCATGGTTAAGTATTCGTGCGGTCTTTTTTGTCACTGCCGCACTGCTGCTCGTGAATGGCTTGTGGGTTTATTGTCGCGTCTATCGGCAAATCGCCGCGCAGCCCAGTCGAGCACAACACATAGGTTAAGGAGCGATGAAAATGAATAAAGATAAGACAGCCTTAGTCGTTATTGACCTGCAGAATGGGATTGTCAACAGTCAGCATGCCCCATACACAGGTGCACAAGTTGTGGAAAAGGCAACGAAACTGGTGAACACATTTACGAAAAATGGGGCCTTTGTTGCACTTGTACGCGTCTCTTCCTTTGATGGAAAGGATTGGTTTGTTCCGCAAACCGATGCAAATCGATCCGCATCGGGATTTCCTGATGGATGGGATCATTATGTACCTGAGCTGGATGCTTTTCAAAAGACCTACCGAATAACCAAACGGCAATGGGGCGCTTTTTTTGGAACCGACTTAGATTTGCAGCTGCGTCGCCGCGGCATTGATACCCTTGTATTATGCGGTATTTCAACCGGTATTGGTGTTGATACGACCGCGCGGGAAGCATATGCGCGCGCCTATCAGCAAATCTTTGTCGAAGATGCGATGACTGCATCAACTAAAGAAGAACATGATCACTGCATCACCCATATTTTCCCGCGAATCGGTAACGTCCGAACAACTGACGAAGTGCTGGCGATGTTGAAATAACTGTGATTTATCGTTCAGATATAGCTGTAAACGATAATACGTTTTATTAACTACAAAAGACAGAAGAAACCGCATTTTTCCATTGAAAAATGCGGCTGTTTCAAATAATAATTATTTACTTTTCAGGTTTATACCATTATTACACGTTTCGTATTTACTTAATGTCGATGCTCTTCTTCTTAGCATAAGTTGCTATAATCAATGATCCTAATCCTAGAATCGTAAAGATGAGGAACATCCAGATTGTTCCATTACTTGTTAAGTCAGCTCCTGTGTACAGAATATCCCTTAACGTTGACATATAGTGTCCAAATGGATTCCATGGAACAATATAGTTTTGATAAAATTCAGGAATCATTTGTTTTGGTAACATTACAGATTGTATTGTAAAGAATAGGAATAGGATAAAAATTGGAATTGTTGCCAACCCAATCCAAGACATGATTCCAACAAGTAATGATGAAAATCCTACTATAGCAAATGATATATATACTGCAGTTATAGCCGGCTGATTAAAGTCGAAGCTCATAACCCAATCTGTATAGTAGACATAGACAAATCCACCAATAAAACTTGAAACAATCATTCCGATTGGTAATAAGATTGCGTTTTTACTTTTCTGTTTTGTACTCAATAATTTATCATTATTTCTAAAAACGAAGAAAGTCAAAACAGATATAATCATTGAAGCTAACCAAATGGGCGTAAACATAACGCCTTGCGCATTACCGCTCGCCTGATGTTCTTTAATCTTATTAATGGATTGACTATCAACTTTGATTGGGTCTTTTAAGCTCCTTATATCCGACCCGGGTACATCAATATTATGATCTGATAAAATTTGAATGTTTTGATTACTGATTTGTTCATTGATTTTAGTCGTCATTCCACTTAGTATCTGCGTAGCAGCTTGTGCTAATTGTGGGTTTGCGCCCTCGTTTGCTACAATCTTTATTTCCGCATTCTGTGGTTTACTTAGTTGATTTTCAGAGCTTTGTGATACTTGCTCTTTCATTTTTTCAATTTGTTCTTTACTTAACTGACCTGAGTCTATCTTTTCTTTCATTTCAGCTTGCTTCTGCTTTATGATAATGCTTTGACTGTAGCTCATGGCGTTTTGAGAAAAGTTTTTGTCAATAATAATGGCACCGACATATTCTTTATTTTTCAGACCTTTAGTTAACTCTTTTTCATTCTTTATCTTATGCCATTCTATTGTATTATTACCATTTTTGCTTGAAGTCATCGTATCAACTAATTGTTTCCCAATATTGATTTCACTACCCTGAGCTTCTACTCCATGATCATTATTAACAACAGCTAAAGGTATATTTTTAGCTTTAGGATTATAGGCCGGATAAAAAGCCGTAGATAAAACCATTAAGATTAGAGATGCTACAATGGGAATAACCCAAATTAATTTGTTTTTCATTTAACAGTATCCTCCTTTTGGTCGTGTCGCGTAGATGACTGATCTTAAGACCTCCTTGCTTGACATTTTTTATTCTAACCGGCAACGTTTAAAATAAAATGGTCAGAAGTTGCGTATTTGAGATCTATGCCACACTTTTGATTAAATTGTTTCGTAAACATAGGTAATGGAGGAAAAGTTATGGATTTACGTAGTGAACGAACGATTAAATGGATTGAAGATACTTTTGTTGAATTGACACTTACCGAAGGCTTTTCAAGGGTAACTGTTAGTGAAATTGCAAATAAGGCGCAAATAAACCGTAAAACGTTTTATGCCCATTATTTAGATAAATATGACTTGGCTCAGAAATTAGCAGTCCAGGTTTTAAAAAGATATAAATTGCTGTTGGATCAACGGTTGATAGGCACAAATATAAGATTAAACAGCTTAATCGATTCTTTTCTTAAGAAAAAAGAAAATGTTCGACTTTTAAAAGCACTATTTACCATTCATACTGAAGAATTTGATTTCGAGGAGGAGTTCTCTAAATTATTAGTCAGTCAATTGAAAAAGCACGCAAAAGTAACCGATCCATTAGAAATTGAAATTCTTGTAAACATAGCCATCACAACAGGTAAATACTATTTAAATTCAGAAGAAAGTTTTTCTGTCGACAGACAAACAGGAATTATTCGAAGCATTCAAAAATTGATCTGAACCTTGATTCGAAAATTTTTTAGAAAATCAATTTTCACTTACATCTCTTGTGAGCATCTCTTCACAAAAAAACATGGACTAAAATGCCATGTTCAATATTACAACACTATTCAATTCATTTACCAACTTATTCATCAGGTACAGTAAAGAACTTTTTTTGGACGGTACAACTGATAATTAAAAAAGCAGACGGTTGTACGCAGTTGATGGATAAATCGTAATGGTGAGAAGAGGGGAGTTCTGTCCGATCCTACCGTGAACAATACCCACCACCATAGTAGATGACCCCTTCCTTACCATGGAAGTGCTCTACCAAACCGGAGTATGGGAAACGTAGCTCCGCGACCACTGCTTCTTTAAGAACGCAATCCTATTTATCAAAAACAAAAAAACAGGCAAGTACACGAGTATGTACTTGCCTGTTTCTATTTTTATTCCACCGTAACTGATTTTGCTAGGTTACGTGGTTTATCGACATCGCATTCGTTCTGCAGGGCTGCGTAGTACGCAATTAGCTGCAGGGGAACGGCGCAAACAAGTGGTGCTAGGACTGGATGCACGTTCGGGAGTACGATTCGGTCGCCTTTTTGATTCGTGACTCCGTCCATGCTGATGATGCACGTGTGGGCGCCGCGTGCGGCAACCTCTTCAACATTGCTGCGAATGCTGTTGTTGACTTTTTGCTGGGTCGCATAAGCGAATACCGGTGTACCTTCTTCGATCAGCGCAATCGTTCCGTGCTTGAGCTCACCGCCGGCAAAACCTTCTGCTTGAATGTAGGAGACTTCTTTCAGCTTCAGCGCAGCTTCCATGCAGACATAGTAGTCGAGCGCGCGTCCGATGTAGAAAGCGTTGCGCGTAATCGAGAGGTACTCGCGTGCCACTTCTTTGAGCTGCGCTTTCTCATCGATCATTTGTTCCATGCCTTGAGCAGCAAGGCTCAGTTCATGAACGAGATCGAAGCCGAGCTTAGTCCCTTTCTTTTGTGCAGCAGCTACCGACATGAAGGCGAAAACAGCAATCATCGCTGTATAGGCTTTGGTTGAAGCAACCGCAATTTCCGGACCGGCAAAGAGCAGCATTTTGTGATCTGCTTCACGATACAGTGTAGAGCCTTCGACGTTGGTCATGGTCAGTGTCGGATAGCCGAGCTTCTTGACTTTGACCAGCACAGCGCGGCTGTCGGCCGTCTCCCCGCTCTGGGAAATGAAGATGAATAGCGGCTTTTTCGACAGAAGCGGCATATTATAGGAAAATTCACTGGAAATATGCACTTCCGTTGGTATACCGGCAACGGTCTCAAGTAAATGCTTACCGGCGAGTCCGGCATGGTAGCTCGTGCCGCAGGCAATGATGTAGATTCGATCAGCATCGTTGATCGCGCTCGTGATCGTCGGATCGAGCGTGATTTTACCGTCCGTGCTGCTGTATTCCTGCAGCAGGCGGCGCATCACGGCTGGCTGTTCATCGATTTCCTTCAGCATATAATGCGGGTAAGCGCCTTTTTCCGTATCATTTGCATCAAAGGAAACCGTATACGGCTTGCGCGTTGTGACCGTTCCGTCAAGATCCTTAATCGTATAGCTGTCGCGCTTCAGAATAACGATTTCTTCATCCATCAGTTCGACATAACGCTTCGTTTTTTGGATCATTGCCGTTGCATCGCTGGCAACAACATTGAATCCTTCGCCAAGACCGATTAAGAGCGGACTTTTATTCTTTGCAACATACAGCGTTGCGTCATCCTTTGCATCAACCAACGCAAATGCATAAGAGCCGTCGAGCAGCTTCAGTGTTTTCCGCAGTGCTTCTTCGGTGCCAAGTCCTTGATCGGCAAACTTTTCGATCAATTGAACGACGACTTCCGTGTCTGTCTCGCTTTTCAACGTGACACCTGTCAGATAATCTGCCTTCAACTGTGCGTAGTTTTCGATCACGCCGTTGTGAACAAGTGTGAAACGGCCGGACGCACTCTGGTGCGGGTGCGCATTGCGTTTGTTCGGCTGGCCGTGTGTTGCCCAACGTGTATGGCCTATGCCGAGTGTCGCATGTACCGCCGGATCTACCGAATTGCGCAGAACGGCGATCCGTCCTTTTTCCTTAAATACATGAACACCGTCATCATTAAGCAGGGCAATGCCGGCTGAATCATAGCCGCGGTATTCGAGATTGCTGAGTCCCTTAAGCAAAATGTCACGTGCATCTTCGTTACCAATGTAACCTACAATACCACACATAGGAAATGTCCTCCTTGTGAGGCAAGATGCATATTAAGATGCAATAACCATCATGAATAGGGCAGTCTTGCCCCACTTGTTTTTTATTTTTCTTGCCTATGCGCTTGCAGCACAGCTTCTGTCCAGAAAGTTGCCTTCCTGTTTTGGGTCTGTGCTCACGGTTGCAAGCATACCGAGAGGCATCCGCCGAATGATTCGATTAACCTCCTCCTCGTCAACTATTCCGGTCTTTCTCCGTCCTTTGGAATAGTCCAGGCGCTTTCTATTCAGTTGTCCCAATCCTCACTTTCCTTCTTGAGTTACAACCACATATTACTTGAAACAAAAAGGCGCGTCAATCCTTTTTGAGCATGGAGTTCTTTGAACTTACATGGTATATCTATGCAGCACAGGGCCGTCCCGTAACCGCTTTAAAATAATATTGGCGCACACAGCGAAAATCATGGTGTTCACACCTTTTATTCAGAAAACTGGGCTGGCCTTGGTTCCTTACGTTCACTCTGATATACGGTTGATTCAGTCAACCTTGACCCTGACTGCTGCTGATCCGTGTTATTGAATCTCTCCGCCGATCGCTTCAACAACTTTTTGCGCGATCCGTTCCACGTAGGCATCGCAGGCTTCCTCAGTTGGAGCTTCAGCCATAACGCGGATCAAGGATTCTGTTCCTGATGGCCGTACGAGTACGCGCCCGTCACCAGCCATATCCGTTTCTACATCCTTAATTACCGCAGCTACTTCAGGATTTTCAGTGACGTGGAACTTGTCGGCAACTTTGATGTTGACCAACTTCTGTGGGTAGGTTTTCACACTCGCAGCAAGTTCGGACAGCTTTTTGCCGGTTACTTTCATGATGTTCACGAGCTGAAGCGCCGTCAGCATGCCGTCGCCGGTGGTTGAATGCTCAAGGAAGATAATGTGTCCGGATTGCTCTCCGCCGAGTACATAACCACCATCACGCATTTCTTCCATAACATACCGGTCGCCGACTTTCGTCTGCTTCGTTTCAATTTGCTGTGTTTGAAGTGCCTTGTATAAACCAAGATTACTCATCACAGTTGTTACTAATGTATCTTTCGTCAAGCGTCCTTTTGATTTTAAATACGTTGCGCAGATGTACATAATCTTATCGCCGTCAATGATGTTGCCAAGTTCATCGACAGCAATCAAACGGTCACCATCGCCGTCAAAGGCTAAACCAACATCGGCTGCTTTTTCAACGACCAGCGCCGACAAGGCTTCCGGATGCGTTGATCCGACACCGGCATTAATGTTCTTCCCATTCGGTGATGTCCCAATCGTTACAATGTCTGCTTCTAAATCAGCAAAAAGATGCGGTGCGAGTGCACTCGTTGATCCGTGCGCGCAATCCAAGGCAATCTTGAAGGTTGAAAAGTCTTCCTCTTGAATCGTTTGCTTCAGAAATTGAAGGTATTTCTGACCACCTTCAAAGTAGTCACTGGAGACGCCCAGATCGCCGCCAATTGGCCGAGGCAGATCATCTTTGTCTTTTGCCAGCAGGGTTTCAATGGTCGCTTCCACTTCGTCGCTTAACTTGAAACCATCGCTGCCAAAAAATTTAATGCCATTGTCTTCGACCGGATTATGTGATGCAGAGATCATGATACCGGCGCTGGCATCCATGGCTTTCGTTAAGTAAGCGACACCTGGCGTTGAGACAACTCCCAGCCGCATAACTTCGACGCCAATGGAGAGCAAACCGGAAATAAGCGCACTTTCGAGCATATAACCGGAAATGCGCGTATCCCGACCAACCAGAACCTTCGGATGCTCAGTCGTCTTCGTTAATGCGTAACCGCCGGCCCGACCCAACTTAAATGCCAATTCGGGTGTCAAACCGAGATTTGCAATGCCTCTGACTCCATCCGTTCCAAAGTACTTTGCCATAATATCAATCGCTCCTATCTTTCCTCGTCCAAATTCCGCCGCTTTATTTTAAACTCAGGATTGAATTCTGTCAAAGGGTGTTTCATCCCCTACACAAAGAACCCTATTCGTTAACTAATACGCACACTGACGGTCTCCGGAAGTGTCTTTATCTTATATTTATCTGACAAGTTGACGGTGACCGCGGTGACCGGTACTTTGTGTGTCCCTGAATCAAGGCCGCTTAGATCCACTTCCGCTTCCAAATCATTTTTTGTCAGCTGATTCAAATCGTCTTCTGTTCCGGAAACAGAAACAGCTACCTGATCGTCCTTAACAAAAGAGGCAGTTTTGCCGTTCTCAAGTCCAGTGACCTTAATTGGGATATTCGTAAAATCTTTTGTTTGTTTGTCCGTACTCGAATCAGAAGTTGAATCGGCGCTTGAATCCGCGCTTTCTGAATTTGCTGCTGCCGTACTTGAATCAGCGGAGCGATCTTCTGACTCGACGCTTGTTTCATCGCTGTCTTCACGTTCAATATGAACCGTGACCTCAATCTTCTCAGGATCTACAGACTCTGCGTCAGAGGGTACCGGTACAGATACAGAAAATGTTTTATCTTTTTTCAATCCATCAACGGAAACAGGCAAAGGATCGAGCGCTTTAATTCGATTAAGTGCTTCACTGTCCTGTGCGGTCACAGCGACTTCGTTTGTCGATTGTTCCACCGAGGAAACCGCGTATCCCTTTGCCGGTGTCCCGGTTGTTTCCGTTTTAATAGGTAATTTTTTCAAAACCTGCTCAATCGGTACCCGGACATGAATCGATGATGGCTTGATCGTGACATCAACCTGATCGCCGTTGTTATTATACGCATGAAGGCTGATCATTTTGTCTACGGTATCCGCCGCATTTTTAACGTCGACCACACCTTTGATAAAGGCAATGGAATCCACAGTATTCTCACCACCGGTAACGGTAACCGTCTTCGTGTCAATCGCCGGATCGCCGATTGAGTAGCCGTCCGCTAACGCATCTTTGTTCAAGACGTCTACACCAACCGGGAGCTCTTTGCTCGTCTTTTTTTGAATGGTGACACGAACCGTCTTTGGCGATGGGCGGACCGTTAATCCGGAGGGGAAACCGCGTGTGTGTACTTGAGCGTCATAGGTACCAGGTTTCATGCCGGTCAGATCCAAGTAAACACTTTTGGTGCTCGGAAGCTTCGCTTTAAGAATCGACTCATTGGAACCGTTCAAATGCACATTAATTGTTTGCGGTGCACCACTGACCACATATTGGCTTTCATCATAGCGGATCGCCAGCTTCTCATTCACGACTGTCGTTTGCTGGGTAGGGTTAACCGCCACATTGGCTGTTGATCCCGGCGCGTTTCCGCCGTCTCCGGCGGAAACAACCCCATACAGCATTAGAGCGAGAACAAAGGATATAATTTTAACCAACCAATTGTTATTAAATAGTTTATCCATTGTGCTTTCCTCTCCAATTCCAGCGAACCGGCGACTGATTATCCGACTCGTCCAGCTCATGTTGAAGCATTTCCTGCAAGCGTTCCTCGCTAATCTCACGGAACATCTCGCCGTTTTTGGTCACGGTGATTCCGCCCGTTTCTTCTGAAACAACGACCGTCAATGAGTCGGTGACTTCGCTGACCCCCATCGCCGCACGATGCCTTGTCCCTAGTTCCTTTGAGATAAACGGACTCTCGGACAGCGGCAGGTAGCAGGCGGCAGCGACAACCTCTGTACCGCGGATAATGACAGCGCCATCATGAAGCGGCGTATTCGGGATAAAGATATTGATAAGCAGTTGTGAAGTCAAATTCCCATTAAGCTGAATCCCTGTCTCGATATATTCATTAAGTCCCGTCTTGCGTTCAATCGACATAAGGGCGCCGATCCGCCGCTTGGCCATATAGGAGGTTGCCTTAACAATAGCATCGGCCATTTGCTTATGTTCTTCCTCAACCTGGGTCCCTCTGGAAAATAAGCGTCCGCGTCCAAGCTGCTCGAGCAAACGGCGCAGCTCCGGTTGAAAAATAACAATGATCGCGAACAATCCGTAGGTAATCGCATTGTTCAAGATCCATTCCAGCGTACGCAGTTGAAACAAGCTGCTTAGAAACCACACAGCAACGATCACGAGGATCCCTTTTGCCAGCTGGACTGCCTTTGTGCCTCGAATAATCATAATCACTTTGTAGATCACATAAGTGACAATCAAAATGTCGATGATGTCTGTTAAGTAGTTCAATATGTTAATATGAGTCCACAAAGGCATCGCTTTTCATCCTCCAAATCAACCATCGTTCTCAATTCGTACCGACCATCTTAGTTTTACTCGATCATTCCGACTTAAACATCCAATCTTAAGTTCGAATCAGATTTTATACTGAATCGTTCTATATCTATGACACGCTTTTGAAAAAATGAAACAAGCTGGTCAGGTTTGATCCCCCAAACCTTTGATTAGAACATAATTATTTTTTTCGCGCACTTGCCGGCGTGCACCAATCATTACCAGTGACATCGGTACCACGCAAATCGCCATCGTTGTAAGCACCGGATGTTGGCTGCCCCAGCGCCGGATTGCGTGACGTTTCTCAGGGGGCAATTGTTCTAACACAGTTTTCGTAAATACAGCCGGCAATTGCGGGTGGGCAAGTCGGCGAAGCAGCTCGGTCGACGCCTTAAGTTCATTAAAATGAATTCGGCATGTATCGCAACTCGCCAAATGCTCAAACAATTGCTGTTTCTCTTGATCTGTAGCTTCTTGATCCAATACTTTATTCATTAATGAAAGATATTTTACACTTGAGCAGCTCACGTTTGTTTGCCTCCCTTGACCGTCATATTTTTTCTCAGCATTTCTCGGCCACGGTGAATTCGTGTCTTCACTGTTCCAACTGGAATTTCCATAATTTCACTGATTTCCTTCAAGCTTAAATCTTCAATATATTTCAGTACCACTGCTGACCGGTATTTCTCCGGCAGTTTGTCAATCTCATGCTGTACGAATGCTTCAGTCTCTTTGCGTAAGATGCGCTCCTCAAGATGCTCGCCTTCGTCCGGGAGAATGGCGTTTAAAGTCAGATCCTCCGTCCCCGGTACAGACGCATCAAGAGAAACCGTGTTCTTTCTGCGACGCAAAAAGTCGATCGACAGATTCGTTGCGATCCGAAACAGCCACGTTGAAAATTTTCGCTCCTGATCATACTGGTCGATATGGTTATAGGCGCGAATAAAAGCCTCCTGTGACAAATCCTCCGCTTCCTGTACCTGGCCTACCATACGCAGACAGATGGCAAACACACTGTTTTTATACCGTTCAACGAGTAGGGCAAAAGCCTGATGATCTCTTTTTTTAACCTTTTTAATCAGTCGCTTCTCTGTTTGATCCATAGTTACCTCTCTGTTTGAAGCATTATTAACTACGCAAGATACTTATATCAAGTTTCATTGTTGTATCAAGGCAATGATTAAAAATGAGTGCTTTCGACTTATTCTTACAGCTCATTCATTGCCTTATTTCTGTGCTGTTATTCGTGATCAAACGGAAGGATACGGCGGTCATCCGCAAGAGAATCATATTTGTTTGAAATATACAATTCGGGGTAATCTTTATACTAAAGCAAGCATAAAGCCTGGAGGTGGACCAATGGACAAGCAAGAACTTATCAGTCAAATCGAAGTCCTGAGAACCAGGATGATACGTGCTGCAGCAGATGAGCCACTAACCTCGCCAAAAATTCAAGGAATCAGTCAATGTCTTGACCAATTACTCAATCAATACGCAAGACTGTTTCAACAACGTTCAAAAACGGTCTGCCAATAATCCTGCAGACATTAAAAGTATACCATAAATGACACATTCTTTAACCAAACAATGCTTGTTCCTCTTGACAGGAGCAGGCTTTTTCTATTCAATAAAAGTAAACCAATAGTTTACTTTTTCGATTGTCATTCGATTGTCAAAGGGAGGAAAAAAATTGGCGTCAAAACGAGAGGTAGAAAAGCAACGGAAGAAAGCCACCATTATCGATGCAGCCGAACAACTCTTTTTCTCAAAAGGCTACGAACAGGCTACGATGGACGATTTGCATGCTGCTGCACACCTCAGCAAACGCACCCTTTACGTCTATTTCACCAGTAAAGAACAGATTTACTTCGAGATTATGATCCGCGGCTACAAAAAGTTGATTGCGCTGCTTGATGAAGCCCCTCAGACCGCATCGGTCATTGAACGCCTGAGACATATGGCAGATACCTTCTACCAATTCAGTAAAATGTACCCGCAGTACTTCTCAGCGATTTTCTCCTATGAAAACCGCACGACTGATTTTACGCAAAGTGTGCCGGACCCCTCAAAAGAGGAATGTTATGCGCTTGGGGAAGTTGTGCTCGGAAAGTTCACCGCCCTTTTACAGGAAGGTAAAAATGAAGGGGTGCTTCAAATCGATCAAGATGTCACGCTGACAGCGATGATCCTCTGGTCATCCATGAGCGGCGTGCTGCGTACAGCAAAACTGAAGAAAAATTATTTGGAGAACGATCATGCCATCTCACCTGAGTCCCTGATCAACCAAGCGTTTGTGCTGATGATGCGTTCTATCCGAAACAATTCCGGAGGTTCATTAAAATGAAAACAGAAGGTGTGAAAAAAAACATGCTGATTCTCACTGCCTGCCTGCTCGCCACTCTCTTCCTTTTTCTAGTCGTCCTGTTTGCCGCCGGAGGACTTTTCCAGACGAAAACCTATCTTCAGCCTTGGGACAAAACATACGCCAAAAATTTTAAAGATCCGCGCATCCGCCTCGCTGCCTACGGTCTGCTCGCAGCCAACGGGCACAACATGCAGCCCTGGATCATTAAGCTGGACAAAAAGGATGCCATGACCTTTTATTTGTTCGCCGACCCAGAACGCATGTCGCTGCAAGCCGATCCTGAAGCGCGGCAGCTGATGGTCACTCAAGGTACCTTTCTCGACTATGTTGCCGTCGCCGGGCAATCCATCGGCTTTTCGGTCTCCATCACCCTGTTCCCCAAAGGCACTTATGATGAAAACCATCTTCAGCACAGCATGACCGTGCAGCCCGTTGCCAAAATTCAATTAAAGAAAGCAGCACCCAAACCGTCTCCGCTCTTTAATAGCATTTATATTCCCGATACAAATCGAGAGGCTTATCAATCAAAAAAGTTAACCGCCGCACAAACGCTTGCGATTGAAGCGCTCGGAGATTCACAAGACGTTGAAACGCATGTTTACCAAGACCGCAAGAACGTGCAAACGCTCGGAAAAATCGCTATGGATAGCGCTGAGATTGAAGCGCAAACCAAACGCGTGATGGATGAAGCCGCAGCAATCTTCCGGGCCAACGAATACCAGAAAAACCAAACACGTTACGGATTTTCCTTGGAAGGGCAAGGTACATCCGGATTCAAGCTTTACTTCATGCAAGGCTTGATCACCCTGTTTCCATTCCTGAACAGCGACAAAGCTTCTGCTGATTTGATGATTCAATCCACGCGAACCGCGCTTGATCACACGCCTGCCTATGCAATGATCACAACAGAGGAGAACAGCCGCGCAAGCCAAGTAAAAAGCGGTATGATCTACAGCCGTCTGACACTAACCGCCGCCCATCTCGGACTCGCTGTTCAACCGGTCAGCCAGGCATTGGAAGAATATCCGGAGATGCACGATCCCTATCAGAACATCCATCATTTATACGCGCCAAACGGTCAAACCATTCAGATGCTCGTACGCATTGGAACACCAACGAAAACCGTCCCGCAATCCATGCGTCGAGACATTATCGATTTAATCAAGCACTAAACACATATAGGAATTAAATGAAAACGATCAAAAGAGAACACTTGAACGGCAAACAAACGGAGACTCTGCCCGATCGGCAAAGTCTCCGTTGTTCTTTTTTATGGAGCCCAGCGGGATACCGCCATAGGTTTCTTTTAGTGTACTTAGTTAATTAATTTCTGCGAATGAACTGCTTACAGCGCATTCATGCCTTTTAACGTTTCGTTTCTAATTAATTCAACCGCCTGCGCCTTATAATCAAGAAATTTTTTGGATGTTTTAATATGGTAATCTCTTGGTCTTGGAAATTCAATTGGTATTATTTCTTTTATTTTTCCAGGGCGCGATTCCATAACAACAACACGGTCAGCCATAAAAATTGCTTCATCAATATCATGAGTAACCAAAATAACGGTTTTTTGAGATCGTTGCCAAACATCTAGCAGTAGTTCCTGCATCAGACTCCGTGTCTGCATGTCCAACGCGCCGAATGGCTCATCAAGCAAAATCACATCAGGATCATTTGCCAGTGCACGTGCAATAGCAACGCGCTGTTTCATTCCCCCAGACAACGCCTTAGGATATGCATTTTCAAACCCCTTTAATCCAACAATCTCAATATATTCTTCAGCAATCTTTGCTCGCTCTAAGGCCGGCATTCCTTTTTCACGCATACCGAATTCTATGTTTTTTTGAACCGTTAACCATGGAAAAAGGGTGTACGACTGAAAAACCATCCCTCGATCAGCACCTGGATCCACGATCTCGCTTCCATTAATCAACACGGTTCCTTCAGAAGGTGTTTCGAGCCCACCGATAATTCGAAGCAAGGTCGATTTCCCACATCCCGATGCGCCAAGAATTGAAACAAATTCTTTGTCTCTCACTTCAAGATTGATCTCGCTCAGCGCCTGAATTGTCCGTTCCTTTTGCTTAAATGTTTTCGACAGACTTGAGATCACGAGTTTTTGAACGGGTTTACTCATGTGCGCTCATCCTCCTTAGCTCCATGGGAATAATCGTTTTGACAGAAATTTGAATAGATAATCAAAGATAAGGCCGATCAGCCCAATAATCAGGATGCCGACAAAAATATTGGATGTTTTCAGCATTCGCTGCGATTGAATAATCATATATCCGATTCCGGAAGATGCGCCCACCAACTCAGCAACAATAATATAAGTCCAGGCCCAGCCAAGCACCATGCGCAAAGAGTCCATAATACTGGGCATACTAGCCGGTAAAATCACCCGCCATAAGACTGCTGCCCGCGATGTACCAAGTGTGTAGGATACATCAATGAGATCGGTCTGGACGCTTTTTGTAGCCGCTGCAACCATTAGAATTAACTGAGGAAAACTCCCCATAAAAATGACTGCTATTTTTTGTGACTCGCTGACCCCAATCCAAAGAATGAAAAGGGGAATGAAAGCAGATGCCGGCAAATAGCGGACAAACGACATGAGTGGCTCGAGAAATCCTTCAATCGGCTTATAGGTGCCAAGCATGATGCCCAGCGGAACCGCAATCACAGCTGCCAAAAGAAAACCAACGAGCACGCGAAGAACGGTTACCCATATATCATGAGTAAAATTCAGTTGTGTGAACAGATCAACGGCAGCTCCATAGGTAGCCGTTGGCGTAGGAAGAAATATAGGATCAACCATCCCCCCGTACGTCAGAATACCCCAGACTGCCAATACAACAAAGAAGCCGATGACTCCTAATGTTAGATACAAACTGTGCTTGATGTTTGTCATTGGTGTAAATAACCTTTTCAGCGATGTACCTGGTTTTTTTCCATTTTTATTCATTCTCACGGCCTCCTTCCGATCAACATTCTCTTCAGAACGCATCTTGTCCATTCTTGATTACTGTATGGACACAATTCATGGCTGTATGATAAATAAGATATTTGTAGCTTGGACAGCTAAGCAAAACAAGATCAGCTCTTTTTCCGGATTCAATGGTGCCGATCGTATCGGAACGTTTCAATGCCGCTGCCCCATTCAAAGTGAATGCGGTCAGCGTTTCCTCGCTGCTCATCTGCATGTGAATCCCCGCAAGCGCAAAAATAAGCGGCACAGAATAAGTAAAACAGCTGCCGGGATTAAAGTCGCTGCCTAAAGCAACCGCACAGCCCGCATCAATCATTTTGCGTGCACCGGCGAATGGCTTATTCAAACAAAAAGCAGTTGCCGGAAGCAACGTGGCGACAATTCCTTTTTCAGCAAGCGATCGAATTCCCGCTTCAGAGGCTTCTAGCAAATGGTCAGCAGAAGCCGTGCCAACCTCAGCCGCCAGTTCGGCTCCGCCCATTGATTCTATTTCATCCGCATGAATCTTCAGCAATAATCCATATTTTTTTGCCTTATTTAATAACTGGCGCGATTCATTAATGGAGAAAACACCGTCTTCACAGAAGACATCACAGAAATCCGCTAAATGCTCCTGAGCAATTTTCGGAATGACCTTTTCCATCATAAACTGAATATACGCTTGGTGGTCGGTTTTGAACTCGCGAGGAATCGCATGTGCCCCTAGATACGTGGACACAACATCAACCGGGTGGTCAGCATTTAATTGTTTCATCACGCGAAGCATGCGTAGTTCCGTTTCCATATCGAGTCCGTATCCGCTTTTCCCTTCAACCGTAGTGATCCCCAAACGAACCATGCCATCCAGTCGCTGACGGCCGCTGCTATAGAGCGATTCAAAAGTATCTGCACGTGTTGCTTGAACCGTATTTTCAATTCCTCCTCCAGCTTTCATAATTTCCATATAGGACTTGCCGGACAAACGCATTAAGAACTCATCGGGTCTGAAACCTCCGAAAATGAAATGCGTATGGGAATCAATGAAACCTGGAACAACACTTTTACCCGAGGCATCGGTGAGCGTGTATTGATTGAGGTCAAACCGGGACATGATCGCATCACTTGTATCAACGGCAACAATCATGCCGTCCTCAATGACAATCGCACCATCCTTTATTGTCTTAATCCGGGACATTTCCTTTCCTACACGCGCTTTTGTCCCTGTCGGCGTTGCAATTTCCGACGCATGAAGAACGATTCGCTTATTCATTGCTCGTGCCTTCAATTCCGCTCAGTCTAGCAAGCAGTTCTTCATCGACCAGATAAGGGATCGTCAAATAATTTTTCCCCTTGTATTTCTGATTAAATGCAATGGCTGTTTCCATCGAATGCTCGTTTCTCGCCCAGTTTCTTCGTGCGACACCGCCCATCACATCCCAAAGGATTGCTTGCTTAATGATTTCATCCACACGTGTGCTGCCGTCAAGCACCAAACCGAAGCCGCCATTAATGGATTTGCCAATTCCCACACCGCCGCCATTGTGGAGCGCAACAAGACTCATCCCGCGGGCGGCATTGCCTGCAAAGCATTGTACCGCCATATCCGCCATCACGTTGCTCCCGTCCTTGATATTGGCCGTTTCTCGAAACGGTGAATCCGTCCCGCTCACATCGTGATGATCACGTCCGATCATCACCGGTCCGATCTCATGGCTTCTCACCATCTCATTAAATTTCAGTGCAATCGCAATCCGTCCTTCTGCATCCTGGTACAGAATTCTCGCTTTCGTCCCGACAACAAGCTGATTTTTCTCCGCGTCGCGAATCCAATTATAATTATCACGATCCTGATACCGTCTGTTTGGATCAATACAAGCCATCGCCGCCTGATCCGTTTTTCGCAGATCTTCATCTTTTCCGCTCAGGCAAACCCAGCGGAACGGTCCGTAACCATAATCAAACAGCTGCGGTCCCATAATGTCTTCCACATAAGAAGGGAGTGTAAAACCGTCTTTATCATCGCGGCCGTTCTTCGATATTTCGGTCACCCCTGCATCGTAAACCGCTTTTAAAAATGAGTTGCCATAATCAAAGAAATAAGTGCCTTGATCAACAAGTGCTTTGATGCAGGCGTAGTGATGTTTCAGTGATTGATCAACGAGCTGATTGAATTGCGCGCGATTTTCACTCAGCATCGTAGTCCGTTCATCGAATGTAAGCCCCTGCGGACAATATCCGCCCTCGTAAACGGCATGACAAGAAGTTTGATCAGACAGTAGATCTACCTTGATGCCATGCGCAACCACATAATCGAGCAGGTCAACAATATTTCCGTGGTAGGCGATAGATACGGCTGTTCTATCATTCAAATGCTTCTTAGCTATCGTAAAAAGCTCATCAAGGTTATCCGATGCTGCATTTACCCAGCCCTGACGGAGACGGGTGTCAATCCGTGACCGATCAACTTCAGCAATAATTCCGACTCCATTGGCAATCTCCACTGCTTTTGGCTGAGCCCCGCTCATGCCGCCCAAGCCCGAACTGATAAATAAATGTCCGGAAAGATCTGCTTCATTTGTAATCCCCAGTTTTTCGCGCCCAGCATTGAGCAGCGTGTTATACGTACCGTGAACAATGCCCTGCGGACCGATATACATCCACCCGCCTGCCGTCATCTGACCGTAATTGGCGACCCCCATCTGCTCGGCAATCTCCCAGTCCTTTAAGTTGTCAAATTCGCCAACCATCAGTGCATTGGTCAGAATAACGCGTGGAGCCTCAGGTTTAGTTTTAAAAACACCAAGTGGATGGCCGGACTCAAGCACCAGCGTCTGATCGCCCTCCAGACTTTCAAGATATTTTTTTATTAAACGATACTGCATCCAATTCTGGCAAACGCTGCCGGTCTCCCCATAGGTGACCAGTTCATACGGGTACAGTGCCACATCAAAATCAAGATTATTGTCAATCATGACTTGGAACGCTTTGCCCTCCATACATTTCCCTTGATAGGCATCAATTGGCTTGCCATAGATGCGGCCTGCAGGTCTAAACCGATAACCGTAAATACGGCCGCGCATCTTCAACTCATTAAGAAATTCTGGAATCAATTGTTCATGAAACGTTTCAGGAATGTAGCGCAGCGCATTCTTTAACGCAACGCTTGTCTGCTGCGGGCTCAGCGCATAGCCTCTATCCGGTGCACGCCGAATGTTGGCGACAAATTCGGGATAATCAGGCAGCTGCTGTCCTTCATCCAAAATCGATAAAGAATAATGTGAATCAGGTCGAACAGGCATTCCAAAAGCCTCCTTTATTATTCAAAGATTCTGTCCATCGCTGGAATGGCTGAGTCATCAAATCGCTTACTTACCGACAAAGTCACCGTTAATCATATCCGTTGCTTTCGGCTGTTTACTGATCAGCTTGACCTTTTTCCAGAAGGTTGCAGCTTTATCCGTCACATCGTAAATCAAACCTGGATCACTCTTTGTTCCAAAGTATTTAATATTGCCTTCCTTATCATAGAAAGTAACATCTGGTTCTGTGGCTTTAAAATCTGCAACGGTCTGCCCCATACTTTTTGCCATAATCTTGTCGGCTTCATCAGGATGCGCTTTCGCATAATCCAGTGCGTCATACCATGCGTTCACAATCCCTTGAACCAGTTTCGGATTTTCATCAACAAAGTCTTTACGCAGTCCGAGGGAATCGACAATTAATCCCGGCGTTTTATCACTGGAAAGAAGAACATGACCAAACGGCGTTTTCTCAGCTTTGGTCAGCCAGGGCTGCCAGGTAACTGCTGCATCGACTTTACCGCCGACAAAAGCCGCTCCGGCGTCACCAGCACTCATATTGACAATCTTCACATCATCCATCGTCATCTTGTTTTGATCAAGCATGTACATAAACCAGAAATAGCTTGCCCCACCGCTTGTATCAATGGCAACCTTTTTCCCCTTAAGGTCTGCGAACGATTTAATATCCTTCTTGGCAACAATCCCATCACCGCCGCTCGACGTATCCAAAGCCAATACTTGATAAACAGGGATATCAGCAGCTGCTGTCATGACATGTGTGTCGACCGTTGTAAAAAAGCCCTGAATTCGGTTTGCAGCCATCGCGGTGCGCCGATCACTTGCACTCTGAATGGTCTGCAACTTCACTTTCACACCATTTTTCTCAAAAAACCCTTTTTCCTCTGCAAGATACATCGGTGCGAAACCGATCCAGGATGAAATGCCGAGCTTCACGGTTCCCTTAAACTGATTTTTGCCGCTTTTACTGCTCCCGCTTTTTGATGATGAGGAACAGCCGGAAAGGAGCAAGGCTGCGGACATGAGGCCGACAAGAATGAGCACAACGAACTTTTTCATATAATTCCCTCCAATATCAAATGATTCTATTAATTTAGATAACTGCATCTTTAGAGTGTCCGCCATTTATCACAGTAATGACATTCGCAACCGCGCGCGCCTTGAGCGTCGTCAGCGATTCAATCGATAAATAGGAAACATGCGGAGTGACGTAAATATTTGGACAGGAAAAAACAGCTTCACTGCCTTTCGGTGGCTCGTTTGCGATCACGTCCAGCATGGCCCCAGCAATGTCTTTATTTTTTACCGCCTCGATCAAATCTCCTTCATTCAGAACACGCCCACGTGAAGTATTAATAACATGTGCAGTCGGCTTCATCAGCTTAAATTCAGGCATCGACAGCAATCCGTCGGTCTCAGGTGTATACGTCGTATGCAGCGTTACATAATCTGCTTCCGACAACCCCTCTTGCAGTGTGACTTTCCTCACCCCATGATCAAGGGCATCCGAACCGTTCAGGCGTGGATCATGAACAAGCACACGGATATGAGCCGCTTGCGCCTTTTCCGCGACCTTTTGACCAATTCGTCCAAAACCAATAATCAACAGCGTCGATGAAGCAATGCGTGGAGTGAGTGCGGATGCAGCTTGCGCTCCCCACGGGCCGTCATTCGCAATTTTTAAATAATAAGGCAAATTCTTGTTAAAGAAGTAAATGGCAGAAATCACATAATCAGAGACATCCTCAACGCAGTAACCAGGAACATAGGTAACCGTTATCCCTTTGGATTTTGCTGCATCAACCGCTACTCGATCATACCCTCCCCCATAAATAGCAATGATCTTGCAATGCTCCAATTTCTCAATAGTCTCTTTCCCGATGGTGACATAAACTTGACAAAGAATCGCGTCGGCATATCGACCAAAATCTACAAGATCCTTTTGATAATCATTTCCCGAATACCTAATGACACAGTTTGGAAAAGCCTGTTTCAGTCGTTCCTGTTCAATGGTGTAATCCGACCATTCCTCATCAATAATCCAAATCAACGGTTTCAAGACATCACCTCCCCAAATTAGTTGTTTTTTTATTCTGTTAATTTTCATCAAACGCCTTTAAGCGAACAGAAACGGACTTTCCATGCGCATGCAAGCCTTCCACTTTTGCAAGCTGCATGCAAGCCTCAGATAAATTCAGGCAGCCCTCTTCGGTGATTTCTTGATAAAATGACGTCTTAATAAAAGTTCCTACCCAAACGCCATTCGAATATTTAGCTGTACCCATTGTCGGCAAAATATGATTGGTGCCTGAGACATAGTCGCCGAATGCTACCGGAGCATTCGCGCCAATAAAGAGTGAGCCGAAGTTAATCAGTTTAGTACTGACTTTCTTAGCATTCCTGGTTTGCACTTCCAGATGTTCCGGCGCGATCTCATTGGCAATCGCAATCGCTTCTTCTAAATGATCAGCAAGAATAATTTGACCGTTATCCTTCCAAGACTGGCTGGCAATCCGATTGGTTGACAGCTCGTCTGAATACTTCTCAAGCGACTGCTGCACCGCCTCGATCATTTTCCGATCCGTACAGACAAGGATGGTCTTAGTATTCGGATCATGTTCCGCTTGGGCGAGCAAATCAATGGCAACAAAATTAGGATTTGATGCTTCATCTGCAAGAATCAGTACTTCACTCGGACCGGCAAAACTGTCTATGCCTACATCTCCCAGTACCTGACGTTTCGCTTCGGTTACAAAACGGTTCCCAGGGCCAACGATCATATTGACCTTCGGAATGGTTTCCGTCCCATAGGCCAAAGCCGCAATGGCCTGAGCGCCGCCGATCGCATAAATTTCATCTGCACCGGCGATGTCCATAGCTACGAGTACAGCCGGGTGTATGGTGCCATAGTCCCTAGCCGGAGGACAGCAGGCAGCAACACTTTTCACTCCAGCAATTTTAGCTGTAAGTATAGACATCAGTGCAGAACTGGGCAGCGGATAACGCCCACCTGGAATGTACGCTCCGCAACGCTCTACCGGGATTAGACGATGTCCTAGAGTAACGCCAGGAACCGGGTTGCAGCCTCCCATTGCTTTTAAACATTGATATTGATTTTCAGCATAGAAACGAATATTTTTTGCTGCAAATTTCAATGCATCGAGCGTTTTAGGTTCAACCTTTTTATAGGCTTCACTTATGGTTTCTTCGTTTACCTTGACCGATTCAAGCGAAACATGATCGAACTGTTCAGCCAGCTTAATTAATTCTTGATCTCCGTGCAAACGTACATTGCTTATGATTCCGGAAACTAAATCCATCAGTTGCTGATCGCGTTCATAGGTTTTCTTAGCTGCTTTCTTGATCCACTCCATTAAAGACCGACCCTCTCATACATAGTTATCGTTGAAATACCTTGGGACAATGGCTCATAAAAAGCGGAGCATCCTCGATCGGAACAATATGTGTAATCCGTTTGGCTTCACCAAACAGTACATCAGCCTAAACAACCCGAACATCCCTAATCCATAATTTCTTAATGCTTCACAGGTCACTCATCTCTCATCCTGCTGTCCAGCCGCCATCGACACTGAGCGATTGACCGGTAATATAGTCAGAAGCAGGTGCGGCAAGAAACAACAAAGTTCCTACTAGATCATCAGCCGTGCCGATCCGTCCAAGCGGAATTTTATTTTCAATCCACGCTTTGTGCTCAGGATCATTGAAGAAGGGTTGCGTCATTTCTGTCAAAAAATAACCAGGGAAAATAGCATTCACCTGTATGCCGTATGGCGCGAGTTCTAGCGCAGCCGTTTTGGTCAGCTGAGTAATTGCACCCTTCGAGGAACAATAGACAGATGACCCCGGAAGGCCGATGACACTACCGAGTGATCCGATATTAATTATCTTGCCTTGTTTTCTCGTCTTCATCTTTCCTGCTGCGGCTTGTGTCAGAAAGAAAACAGCTTTTAAATTGACGTCCATAATCGCATCGTAATGATCCTCGGTTACCTCGAGAAAAGGTTCGGCAATCTCAGTTCCAGCGTTATTTACAAGTACATCGATGGCTCCGAAGCATTCCTCAATTCGATCGACAGCTGCCTTCAGTCGGTTGAACTGTGTGACATCAAGAACCACTGCTTCCGCATCACCCTGTTCCTGTTCAATGATCTGTTTTGTTTCAATCAGATCATCCAGCGACCGCCCAACACAGATACATTTGCATCCGGCGCGTCCCAGTGCAATCGCATACCCTCTGCCAAGTCCCCTTCCGGCACCGGTAACCAGCGCTGTTTTTCCTTTAATTCGAAAAAGCGATAATTCATTCATGCCCCCATCTCCGTTCAGGATTGAATGGTTAATTGACCATGATCGGCATCGACACGGATCTGATTGCCATTCTTGACATGTTCATAGAAGTCCTTCGGCACACGATCAACAACAGGCAGTTCCATAATAATTGAACTGGCAACAAGTACCGTATCCGGATATTTGATGATTAAAGCTTTCGGCCCTTTCCCACTCATTTTCAACTGATACATACCGTCCGCCTGGACAACCGAGCTCCCTTTTCCACTTGGAAAAACAAGAATTTTGTCGGCAATGGACTGACCTTCCAGACAATGATTTTTCTCAATGACGATACCGGTCTTCGGATCGACAAGGTAAAAACAGAAATCGTCGGTTGAAAGCAGGACTTCCCCTTCAATGACGCCTTCAGATACTTTATGGCATGCATAGGTTTCACTCATGACACTTCACCTCTCATAGCAGCTTCAATGCAATCTTCCACCTTCCGAATCACAAACTGCATATTCCGTCTTTTCGTGTAGTAAGCACATTTCGGCGAGTCAGTGACCCCTTTCTTCCCGTAAAGGAATTCCCAGCATGGTTGATCCATGCAGGTATCATCAACAATATCTCCGCCAGCGGCCTGCAATGTTTCAAGATAGCCCATACGCGTGGCCAATTCTTTTGTCAAAGACGATGTCATGATCCAAAGCTTTACTTTAAGCTTTTTCCCTTTAACCAACTCTGCAACCTGTGCCACTTGATTCAAATTGAAGTGCGGACAACCAAATAGGGCAAAATCAATTTTCCCAACCGGATCAGTAATCTCTGCATGTACTTGATCCAAGTCTTCTTGTGTGATCGTAATGATACGTTCGGGCTCATCCCCTTGAAATGCATCTTCAATAGTCCGCGCTTCAGGAGTGACTCCGACAATATGATACATCGGTACATTGCCTGCCGTATTGAGCTGAGCACCAAGATTCATCAAAGCTGCTGGAGAGGGATTTGTCGGCAGATTGACAAAAACCGGTGTTTTAAACTGAAGCTTCTTCGGAACAGCATAGCCAAGCAGCTGATAATCAAAATCGTTTTTCACGTCGGCTTGAACATCGACGAGCACCTGCCCTTTGCGATTCTCATCAAGCAAAAAGCCGTAGAGCGGCGTTCTGCCGGTTATCGCAGCACACAGTGCACTTTGTGCCGATTCACGGTTTGTTCTTGCACCGTAAACCGAATTGATAAATGGTGTTGCACTCGATTCAGAGAAAGCAGTGATTTCACCAAACCGTGGCACATTCTTTTCAAGATAAGGCGTACAATCAAAAGTCAGTGTAGCGCCTATTTCTTTATAAGCCTGTCTGGTTCGGCGAATTGTTTGTTCATCTTCCTTCGAAATGGTCGTAATACACTGAAAATATTCAAGATTAAAGCCCGGGTTGACCGTTGGCGATACCCGGCATGTAGCTCCTGCATTCACAAGTTTCTCAACAAACCACAGATCTGCTTCCTGATTACTCAGTGCAACATGTGTCCGGCTGACCTGGACCATTTTCGGTGCATCGAAAACTTCGCCGAGTGCAACTTGGATTTTCATTGCAATCTGTGTACCCTTGCCGTATTTTCCATCCAACATTTCTTGTTCTTCAACTGTTAGCTGCATAGAATCGCCTCCTCACAAATTTTTCATGACTTCGAAGCTTCTTTGTCAATTCCATTCATAAGATTCTGAACTTTATGGATGACCTGTTTCTCATTCACCATTGTCAGATTGCCATGATCAACAGTGCATTTTCCATTAACCACAACATAATCAACAGCGGTCGGCTGCATGGCATAAACGATATTGGGGAGTACCTGTTCATGCGTATCCGAAATCGGCTGCATCGATAGATCATTTTGATTCAATGCCACAAAATCGGCACGGAATCCCGGTTTAAGCTCGCCAATCGGCTGCTGTAAAATTTCAGCACCGCCTTTTGTACCCATCGCGAATGCCTGATGATAATTCACTGCAAGTGAATCTAATTTACTTACTTTCTGCAGCATGGCGCACATCCGCATCTCTTCAAAAACGCTGATGCGATTATTACTGCAGGCACCGTCGGAACCAAGACCAATGGTCACTCCGCCGTTCATCAATGCAGGAATGTCTGTTATCCCGTCCGCAAGGAACATATTGCTTGATGGACAGTAGACAAGCGATGCTTGATTTTGTGCCATCAGCTGTTTCTCATGGTCATCCAGCCAGACACAATGAATCGCAGTCATGCGCCCGTCTGCCATGACACCGATCTTGTCGAGCAGTTCAACAGGGCGCATGCGGTGATCGCGTAGCACCTGATCCACTTCAAAGGGTTCCTCTGCTACGTGAATGTGGAATCGACAGTCTAATTCCTGCGCCAGACGATGGCCGGCCTTTACCATTTCTACGGATGCTGCATGTAAGCTGTGAGGAGCAGGAACAATCGACACCATTGGATCATGTTCGTATTTCTCTGCTAAGTACTTGACATTTTTGACCGCCTCATTAACGGATTCAACGTAACCGGCTGGTGCACCTGTCCAGTCATACATCGTCCGCGCCAGAACAAAACGAATACCCACATCTTTCGCCGCCTGAATGACTGCCTCATCACTTTCAATGCCATCATTGTGAACATAAAAATAGTCGCTGACGGTCGTCGCACCGCATTTCATCATTTCGCTAAACGCGAATACAGCACCTGTATAAACATCTTTCGCCTTTAGGTACGGCGAGAATTTATAAAGTGCCTGATCGCGCCATTCTAGGAACGGCCGGTCTGCAGCCAGTCCGCGCAGCAGGCTTTGAAAGGAATGATTATGTGCGTTGACCGTTCCGGGAACAATGATTTCATCCGACCAATCCATTAATTCTGCACCAGGATATTTCGTGACCAGTGCTTCATACGCACCGACAGATGCAATTTCTCCTCCGTCATCAACCACAAGCGCTCGGTTTAATTTAAACTGTCCTTCTTCAAACAATAAAAACGGTTTGTAAAGCTTCATGTCAATCGAGCTCCTTATCCAGTGCGATCACTGTTTGAATCAATACATTGCCTGCCTTAACAATATCCTCAGTTCTTGTCTTTTCCTCCGGACAGTGGCTCTTTCCATCAATGCTGGGTACAAACACCATACCTGTCTTAGCAACCGGCACCATATGTACTGCATCATGTCCTGCCATGCTTGGCAGATCTAAATACGATTCTCCAAATGCTCTAATCGATTGCTGCAGAACTTTGCGAACCAGCGGATCCATGGGAACAGCTTTTTGATCAAGAATCGTCTTTCTCTTAATAATAATCTGTCTTTTCACTTCAATTTCAGCACATCGCTGTGTCAATTGTTCGATCAAGCGCTTAAGCACTTGATCATTCGATGTTCTTATTTCGAGAATTAATTGTGCTGTTCCCGGAATAATATTCGCCGAGTTAGGAGAAATCTCCATGTGTCCCACGGTTCCAACAACGTCGGTTCGATTTTGCTTGAGTACGGCCTCTTCGACGGCAAGGCTTAACTCAGCCCCTGCCAGCAGTGCATCATGACGATTTTCCATCATCGTTGTTCCTGCGTGATTGGCTTCACCGTAAATCGTAATTTCTTCACGATAAATTCCAGTAATAGTTGAAACAACGGCAAGCGACGAACCATAATCCATTAAACGCCTCCCCTGTTCAATGTGACATTCAAGAAAAACGTCTACATCATCGCTGGTTAGTAAATGATTCGCTACGTCCGCCACATCACCTCCTAATCTTTTTAAAGTTTCTGATAATTTTTCATGTGTATACTGATGAGTCGCCTCTCCAATCTGTTTCCCGTCGAGAACACCGGTAATCAGCCGGCTGCCTAATGTAGAAATATTGTATGGATTCGGTTCCTCTGCCGAAAAGGAAACAATTTTTATTGGATGGCGAAGCTTATAATCGGCTTCCTTTAAGGATTGAACCACCTCAGTGGCCAGCAGCACACCGACTGCTCCGTCATATTTACCACCATTGGCGACCGCATCATGGTGAGAACCCAAAACAATAGGCTTCATTTTTTCTTTACCCTTGCGTTCGGCCCAAAGGTTGGCTGCTGGGTCTACAGTCACTGTCGCATTTAGTGCTGTTTTCCACAACTTTTTAAGCCAATTTCGCGCCTGAATATCTGCTTTACTGCCGAGTGAACGATCAATCCCTCCCTTCTCATTCATTCCAAACTGTGCCAGATTTTGAATGTACTTGGCAATTCTTTCTTCGTTAACCGTAACAGGATAAAGATCTTGTGGTGTCTTATAAGTCATTCACACACCCTCCTTTCACTTTGAAGCAGATCTATTACGGTGAAACGTTATAAAATTAGTCTAGTGTTGCATCGTAATGATACGTTTCATAATAGATTTGATCCCTTTTATCCAAAGCCTCCAATTCTGCCATTCGTTTATCCAACCCATCTGTAGCCGTTGCCACCTCACGAAGTAGCAGATTTAAAAAGAGGATCGGCGTACTGTAAATATCAAAGATCGACGATGTTGTAATTGGAACACTCAATACAGGATCAGCAAGATCATAAACAGGTGAGGTAATGCTATCGGTGATCGATGAAATCGAAAATCCTTTCTGATGCAAGTGCCTCAATTTTTCAAGAAGCCTGTTCGGATATCTCGGGAAAACAAATGAGAAGATATGCACGCGAGACGGATCCATCAACTCTAAAGTCTCCCAGGCTGGATTGTTTGGCGTAACCTGAACGACATTGGCCCTTATTTTGTTCAATATATAGTAGGTATAAGATAATAAGGTTGCCGACATCCGGGCTGATAAAAGAATAATCTGGTCTGCATGAATGATCTGATCAATCATTTTTTTAAACTCTGGCCGTTCCAGCAGCTGTTCCAGAGCATCAATATTTTCATGTTCCAGCTTGAGAATATTCGAAATGTTCTTATTTGCATGTGATGTAAATTGAAGCCGCTGCGGTGCAGTAATCTCCTTTCGAACAAATTGTTGAAGATGATGCAAAAAATCGTTATACCCTTTATACCCCATTGCAATGCAGAAGCGTGAAACACTTCCCTGACTGACGTCTGCTTGTTCAGCAACTTCCGAGGCAGTCATGAAAATAATGTGCTTATAGCCCTTTTCAAGAGTGTACGCCAGTTTTTCATACGTTGGCGATTCATGAGCGATCTTGGCGATTTTATCCATCAAATGCTGTAATTCTTTGTTGCTTGTTTGAAAATCCATAGTTATCACCGTACCAAATCTATTTATTTTCCAATTCAAGAATGAATTCATTCATATATGCGTTTCTGTGAATAATTATATTCTTGAGATGCAGGACTGTCAACGAATTTTTAGAAATTTATGCGAATTAAAAAATTGGTTCATTACATACAAATTGATGGTCAAGCGGTGCACACAACTTTGCCGCTCCGATCACTTCATTCATCAAGACAGGCAAGACCCTGTTTCAGTTTTCTTGTTAACATGCGCCAAAAATCTCTTACTTTATTCAGACGGGCGCATATCATCTCTTTGCCGCTTCAGTTCCATCAAGATTTCTTTTTTATAGTTAATAAATGGCTCAGATAATTGAATGCTCCAGTCCTTCTCATCTGATAAATGGATGTCGATCTGTTTGGCAATTCTGCCAGGATTGGCAGACATGACATATACGCGATCCGATAAATAAACGGCTTCATCAACGTCATGCGTAACAAACAAAACGCTAGAACGCGTTTCTTTGAATATGCTGACCAATAAATCCTGCATATCGCGACGTGTTTGAGCATCAAGGGCTCCGAACGGTTCGTCCATAAGCAAAAGCGGCGGCTTAATGACCAGGGCACGAGCAATTGCTACGCGCTGCTGCATACCGCCTGACATTTGCGATGGATAAATTTCTTCAAAACCCTTGAGTCCGACTAGATCAAGAAAATGATAAGCCAAATCCTTTTTCTCTGTATTGCTCATATCTTTTTCCTTTTTCAATGCAAAAGCCACGTTTTGCCACGCCAGAAGCCATGGAAGCAAACTGTATTGTTGAAAAACAACGCCTCGATTGCGCCCCGGCTTTTCTATTGTTTGTCCGTTCATTTTCATCGTTCCAGATGTCGCTTTATCGAGTCCGGCAACAAGTCGGAGAAAGGTCGATTTTCCGCATCCTGAAGGTCCAAGTAAAGAAACAAATTCATGATTGCCGATATTGAGCCCAATATCTTTAAGTGCTGTGAAATGGCGCTGTTTATTTTCAAAAACTTTATTTATCTTCACTGCAGTCAATAAATGTTCGTTCATGATTTCCTCCATAAATGGCTGATCTGTGCCCGGCCCTGACTGGGAGCTTTGTCCCAAATCACCATTAATTATTAATTTTTTCCTTTTCATTCCACGGGAACATGCACTTAGCAAGCAGTCCAAAAATAATGTCCGTGATCAATCCCAGGATTCCAATAGTAAGAATGCCGAGAATAATGGTCTCTGTTGACAAGTAACGTTGCGCCTGCATAATTCTGAATCCAAGACCGCTCGTGGCCGCCACGAGTTCAGCAACGACCAAGTACGTCCACGCCCAGCCCCACACAGTACGCATTGTATCCCAAATATTTGGCATTGCCGCTTTCACAACAATATCTTTGATAACTTCAAACCGATTAAGTCCCAGTGTCAGTCCAACTTCAAGAACTGACTTTTTAACGGTTTTGCAGTTGTCTGCTATCATGATTACCTGTTGAAAAAACACACCGAAGAAAATAATGAAAAATTTCTGCATATCACTTGTCCCAAACCAGAGAATCGAGAGCGGAATAAACGCGACGACCGGCATGTAGCGTACAAAACCGACAAGCGGTTCCCAAAAGGCTTTCCAAGTCTTAGAGGTTCCCATCATGACTCCGATTGGCAGTGCAAAAAGTGTAGCAAGTAGAAAACCGATCAGGATCCGGTAGAAACTAACCCATATATCCGTAAAGAAAACACCTTCAGCAATCTGTTTTCTTGCTTCAAGAACGACTGCTGTCGGTGTTGGCAAAAAGAGATTGCCGACCAACCCGCCGTAGGTTACAAACGACCAGATGGCGAGAACGATAAGAATTCCCGAAACTGATATGACTTTAAATCGCATCATGTACCTCCAAAGACGCAGCGCATGTCCCTTTCCAATGCTCTACGTCACTTTTCTTCACTAAATCTGAGTTAGTTAATGTCAATTAACTCATCCACGTCAAGATCTTTTTTCAGCTGTTTTTGTCCATTAAGAATCCCTTTAATATTTGCCAACCCTTTGCTCAATTTTCCAGAACTCGCATCATCTTTTTGTTGGTCAAGCGTGAAAAACTTAATTCCTTCAACAATTGTCGGTAGTTCATCCACAGAAGTGCCTGAGGCTTCTGCTACCATTTTATTTCCTTCATCAGGGTGTTCCTTCCAGTAGTCAAGCGCTTCATCCCATACCTTCTGGAGCTTTGCTTTTATGCCCGGATTTTTACTGAGATAACTTGATTTGGCTACGGTCATGTCACTGATCAAGCCAGGAGAATCCTCACCAGAATAAATACGGTGCACCTTTTTGTTTTTCTGCATAATTGTTGAAATATAGGGTTCATAGGTAACGGCTGCGTCAACTTTGTTGGAGAGCAGCGCAAGACCAGCGTCCGATGCAGCCATGTAGACAACATTAAAATCTTTCATCGACAGACCGGCACTTTTTACGGCCTGACGAAACAGCAAATCGGAAGTTGTTCCTTCTTCATAAGCAATTTTCTTTCCCTTAAGTGCTGCTAGATCTTTGTACTTGCTCATTGTGATCATGGCATCCGCAGTTTTTGATTCATCCAAGAAAGCGACGCCCTTTAGATCTAGATTGTTATTGGCTTTCATTTTCATTGCCGTGTGCGAAGCAATATTTGCAAATTGGATCTTATCCGAGGCAAAAGCAGCATTAATATCCGCATCCTGTTTAAACATAATGATGTCACTATTAATGCCGTTTTTCTTAAAAATCCCGGCCTGATCGGCAATCCACCAAGGTCCATACCCGATCCATGCCTCAGTTCCCATCTTTAGATCAACCAACTTGCTTTCCGAGCTTTTTTTATCCCCACTCGATGACGATGAGCAGCCCGCCAGCATTAAGAAAGCGAGGCACATGGCTACCAGCAATACAATTATTTTTTTCATGATTACTTTTCCTCCTATAGTTGTCCTCAGCCATCTCATTCTTTTCAATCATTTAATTATTATGAATTCACTGATAATAAATATTTTTCCCTCCCTACACCAATGTGAAAACAAGTGTAATTAATCGATTAATTCATAAAGAAGATTATGTGAATAATTATATTCGTGAATGTAGGTGGGTGTCAACAGAATTTTTAGATAAAACTTTCTTTTCAGTCAACGGATGCATTTTTTACCACTTGCGATGCTATTAAAACAAAAATGAAGGAAAGGACTGTAGCTTCTGTCATGACGAGAATAAATATAGTTGGAGCAGACGATAAGAAAGGTGCGGCAATAAACGGCACATAAGCAGTGCCTCGCAGGTTCAGAAAACCAACCAGCATCCCGCTAAGCACCGCAGACATCAACGTAGCGATTAAAATAGCTCTGTTTTTGAAATAAGGATAGATGGATTCGACAAACGTCCCATAGCAAACATTCATAACCAAACCCTTTTTTGCTGCAGCGTCCTTCCTGTGATGCAATACCCATAGAGCCGCATTCACACCTGCAGCAATGGCAACCAAACAAATCATATCAATGGCTCCAAAAAAACTCGTACCCGCCTGAGCAATTTCAATCAATATAATTGGTAAAATGAGGGCATGGTATCCTTTTTTCAGCAAAGACAGCCAAATAAACAAACCTGAAAATGCTCCAACCAGCAAACCGTTCCAGTTAATCAGGTTATTAATGCACTGAACCATACCGTTTTGTACAAACGATAGAAACCTCGCGAGCACAAGATTAATGATGATACCCGGAATGATCCCTGATAGAGCACCTGCAATGAGATTGCTTGTCGTAATCGGTATCTTTTTGCGCGTGCAGACCAAGAGCAGATAGGAAGATAAAGCACCTGCAGCTAATCCTGCCGCAATTCCGCCAAGTACACCAGCTTTATTGGCAAAGAAGCCGGCAATCAAAGCAGCAATCAAGGTCACTTCATTTAAATCGCTGATCTGCTTTGCAGAGAGCACAGCAAGCAAAACAGGAATGCATGCGACGACCAGTTGCAAAAGCTGGATTGTTTCATGAGAGGGAAAATATTCTGCTGCCGTATGAATTATTGCCAGGGCGATAAATGCTGGCAGCCCCGCAGTCAGAATACCGGTCGGATTGAGCCTTTTCCATTGAATATGAGCTGAATGGCTGCTCATGTTCCAGTAAGCACAAAGATAGGAAATCACTGTTAACGCACGTGTTCGATTGGTTGTCCCGGTTGTACCTGACGACCCGACCACATGACCGCCAATCGATTCGACATGGGCCATCGACGTTCCTCCTGTGCCAACGATCGGAATCTTTTTTTCTACGGCAGCGCCTACTGCAGCGCGGTTGACTCCTGAAGGATCTGCACTGATAAGAACAAGGCCATCAATCTGACCGCTTCTAATTTTCTCAGCGATGCCGTCATCTAACCGATTTGCCTCTTCGTTGACGCTCTCCAACTGCCTACGCTTTCCAGTAATGATCGTTCCGTTCTTCCACGTATATAGTGTTGCACAGGTTCCCGGCTTCACGCGGTCCAATGATCGATTGGCAGCGATATATTGCACAGCCTCCAAGCTGCAGCCATTCCGCTCGCACTGCTGATCAATTTCTTCCAATAAATTTATAGGCTGATTTCCGCCCAGATAAAACAGATTTCCACCGCTGCTCCCGATCACTGCAAGTTTCTTCATCATCTTCCCCCACCCTTCTCGCAATAGGACTTATTTTCGATCATAATCAATCATTGATGTAGAAACAATAGGTATACCGACGACAAATGAATATAAAAGTTCAAATTATTCAAGAATATAGTTTTGACAAAAACTAAGATAATTCACAAAATGATCCTGCACCTAAATTGTAATGCGTTATAGATACAGCAAAAAGCCGCGAAGTTTTGATTTTATCCAAAACTTCGCGGCCTCATATGTATAACTTTGATGGAGCCTAGCGGGATCGAACCGCTGACCTCCTGCGTGCAAAGCAGGCGCTCTCCCAGCTGAGCTAAGGCCCCATATTATGGAGCGGAAGACGGGATTCAAACCCGCGACCCCCACCATGGCAAGGTGATGTTCTATCACTGAACTACTTCCGCAAAACAAAAAATATTAAATTAAGTGCGGATGAGAGGACTTGAACCTCCACGCCCCGTAAAGGGCACTAGAACCTGAATCTCACCCAAAAATTAAAGCCTTGAAATGCCCTCTATATCAGGCACTTCCAAAAGCATCCGTTTTAACGTCACAAGACACAGTATAAATGATCAGTTAATGCTTGTCAACATGAATTTCAACAAAGTAGAATTTATCATCAAACAGCATCTTTGTCTTGAAGTGCTTGTCAGCATTTCTTTGTACTGATCTCCAATTATGTCCATAACCGAGTTCATCATGCAACCAAATACCGACCTTATATTTTGCGTCAAAAGTTCGGACAACCTTCATATCTTTATCAAGAACTGCCACTTTTCTTCCATTAATTGTCCGTTTCCCTTCAGCAGCTCTTTCTTTGTACCACTGTTGAATACCTTTTGATACATTATCCCTATGTTCCTGAGTCAGAGTCCTTCCAGTGAGCGCCTTTGATATTTTGGCACCATCTGTTTTCTCTCCGCCTTTGGTCATGTTACAACAAGGCTTCAGTTCTTTAATTTGATCAATTTCCAGTTGTCTTCCTTCATCATAAGAAAGATCAGCTTTGTAAACACGTACATCACATTTGTTCTTCCTATAATACGCTTTGAATAGTTTGTTTCTGTTCTTAACCTGATAGCGCCGATTGCCCGTACCCAATCCGACATAAAACACTTCTTCAGTTTCAATATTGTACCAATGATAAATGTAATACATAAAAATCACCTCACCCTTACTTATATCTGGGGTTGGTGATTTGTAAAAAGGAGTTATAAAATCAATATTTTATATTATCCTTTCACAGTACAAAAGTACTGATTATCTGGTATGATATGGATATATGATATTAAATCCATTCATCATTACAAACAATATGAGGGTGATTTAAATGGTTAATGCATTTTTACTTATGAAATACGTAAACAACAATTATGATAAAGATGGTCAACTAATTGGCGACCACGAACATATCGCCAATAAATTTCTGGATTATTTGAAACGATTTAATGATGAATCATTCAGTGAACTATTGGTATCTTCAACGTTTATCCCTGACTTTTACAAGAAGGACTCAAGTCAAGAAACTTTATTCACTAAACTTGTCGAAGCAATGGTATGCGATTGGGCAAGACGAATGGGCTTTAGATCTACTCTCATTAAAGAAAAGTCAAGTTATGAAGATGTCAATATTACGATTGATAATCAATTAATCGTAGTTGATACTAAAACCTTTCGATTAGGAAGGAGTCAGGCTGCTCCTAATGTAAAAGATTTCTTAAAATTAGAAGATATACGGAAATGGTGTGACAGGCATGAAGATGCAATCGGTGGACTTGTTACCTATCCGCATCTTCATGAATGGAAAGAAGGCAGTGACGCGTATACCTATTGTTCTACAAAGGATATACCTACAGTTATGTTAAGCTATGTTCATCTTGCATACTTATTACACATGAAATCGAATTTTGAAACAAATAGCTTATCCCTTTTATGGAATTACGACAAGATATTTCCAGAAAAACTATTTAAAAAAATGCCGGGTGGAAATAAGAAAGCATATTGGGGTGTAATGCAAACTGAGCTAATCAATATTACAAATTCAGATAGAAAAACATATTCTGCTTATATCAATAAGTACAACAAAATTACACTACAAGCTGTTAAAGACATCATTAATTCTCTGAAAAGTAATATCGAATATGAAGCAAAAAAAGCAATTGCTGAAGTTAAGGAAATGGATTTCAAACAGATCCGTGAAGAATATGCCAAGTATAAAATAAAACAGGAAACAAGCGAATATAAAAAGATACTAAACAACGTAGAAAAGTTTCGATTAAAATAAAAACTCCCATCGATGAACTGCCCCCCATAAGTTGAATTTTGTCGTCCAACTTATGGGGGGCACACATCACGATAGGGAGTCTTTGTTTGTCAAATACTTATATATCTAAGGACATCTGCTTCTCAGTATTTTCTTTTAAAGTCAGTCTTTTATTAGCGACCTCACAGTATTTTGGGGCTATCTCAAAAGAAATAAAATCACGTCCCAACTCCTTGGCAGCTACAGCTGTTGTCCCACTGCCTACAAAAGGATCCAGAACTATTTGGCCTTTCCTTGTCATAATATTAATTAAGTATTTCATGAGTTCTAATGGTTTTTGTGCGTCATGATATCTCTCTTCGTCTGGAAGAAAATCAAACTTCAATATATTGTTAGGCTCCTTATCATTTACTTTTGCAACATTCATGTTCAGCGCCCCTACTTCATTAATTAAGATGTTGTCCGTTAATGTTACCACAGAATCATAGGGTTTAAAGAACCAAGCGATCGGCTCATAATAAGGAGCTAGGTTTCCTAACTTCCATCCCTTCCATTTTTCAATTTCTTTTTTAACTTTCTTATCTGCTAATGCTAATTCCAATAATTGATAACTAAATTTTTTTGTGATTTGAGGATTTATTTGTTTTATTGCTTGTAGCAGAGAATTGTACCCATCAAAATTAACATTTAACAAGCACTCTAAAGAAGACGCGACAACGTCTAACCCCTCAATATTTTCCATTTCTTCGAATGATTTTTCCGTAAATTTATAGCATGTTCCTCTTTTGATCAATACTTTAAATATATCCTGACTTCTATGATGAGCATTTGATTTTTCCCATGATAAAATGTCTTTTAGTAAAAATCCTGCCCTTTCCATCGCTGTAATTGCACTACTGATAGTTCTTCTGGCACCAAATATTAAAACTGGAGAGCCTTCTTTCATCACTGGAAATAATTGTTGTGCCCAACTATAAACCCAATCATGATAAGATTGGTTAATTTGTCTATCTTCCTTATTCCAGCCATTAATTGGCTTCCCTCTTCTTTTAAAAGCACTTTTCCCTTCTTGTGCTGGTGAAGAGCCTAATAACGCTGAGTTAGTATTATCATGAAGTACATCCCAATCATCAAGGTTAATACCATAAGGTATATCTGACAAAAACATATGAACCGAGTTTCGTGGAATCTTTGAGAGGTATTCTGTACAATCTCCCAATATGACTTTATTTAAAAACGAAGAGATGTCCTTTTCTCTAGAATCATTCATAATTTTGTCTAATCTTGACTTAATTATTTTTATCTTTTCCTTTTTCTCTAAAATAGACCGATTTATATCTTGAATGGATTGTTGTTCTATTTGCATGTTATTTTTCGAGTAATACTCAAGATAGTCGATTTCTCGTTGTAATATATCTTCCTTTAAGTTTAAGCACTTGACTGTCTTTGAGAAATTCATATTTGTTAACTCCTTAAATTTTTTAACCATTTGCAATGTATCAAATAGCTTTCAAACGTATCCTTTTTCCTTGAGAGAAATATATTTTTTATCTTTTCCAATAACAAGATGATCAAGAACGTCGATACCTAACATTTTCCCTGTTGAAGCTAGTCTTTTTGTTACATCAATATCTTCTCTGCTCGGAGTTGGATCACCACTTGGATGATTGTGAGCAACAATTACTGCGGCAGAGCTTAAACGAACTGCTTCTTTAAAAACTTCTCTTGGATGTACAATAGATGAATTTAAGGTACCCTTAAAGAGGTTACTTCTATATATTATAACATTCTTCGTGTTCAAATAGATCGCATCAAAACATTCTTGCTCTGCTTGCTCCAAATCGCTAAAGTAATCAGCTGCATCCTGAGGACTTCTAATTGTGAAGCTCTCTTTCTTGCTGAACTTTCTGATCTTAAATGCGAGCCCAAATGCTGAATTAATTCGTTTCGCTGCTGTCTCACCAATGCCCTGAAATTTCTTCAACTCTTCAATGCTCAATGTTGCTAAACGATCAACACCGAGTCCTGAAAGTTCCCCAGTAATTGAAGGACTTGCTTTCGGTCCAATGAGCACGGCCAATATATTTTGCAGTGATGTGTTTTCATTTCCATAGAACGAAAGTTCTTCCTTTGCCAACTCGTAGTGATCGTTCATTTTGATGCCTCCAATTGAAGAATTTTGGTAAGATTGTATTCAATACTACGTCTAGATCGATCGATAATAATGAGATCTCTAATGACAGAAGATGAGATATTTTTGTTGGATGTCTTTGTGTGAATCTCTGCTAAATTGGTTGCTTTGAAGAAGGTAAATTCGTAAAGATCATTACTGATAATCGTAACTTCTGGATCGCTGTCGCAGTAGAGATCACTTAGGATGTACGGCATTGGCCGAATTCCATCAATTTGACACTCTTCTAAAAATCTCACCTCTTTGTCAAAGCAGCTAAAGAAAAACTCTTGATCCATTTCATTTCCTCCATCTGGAATATATTTACATCTCTCACATTTATAATTATAAATAGTTTGTTGATCATCGTACACTATTTGTTTAAATTTTCTGTCTATTGATTTCGATCTCTAAAATTGAGTACACGAATGATAAAGATTCAGATATACTATGAATATAAAGTTTAAACAGATGGCTGGGAGTGGTTGATATGTCCGAAGATGTAATCGAAGGTTTGAAGCTTATCCTCAACGAGATAAAACAATTCAGAGAATCTATGAGCAGCCGTTTTGATTCTATTGATAAGAAATTTGTCTCAATTGATGGTGGTTTCGATTCTACTGATAGTCACTTTGATTCTATTGAAAATAAGTTGGATGAAATAAATGAAATAGTTAGTGAAAGTGGCGAAAAGCTCAAAAAATCGATTGAAGATCATGCTCGTTGGGAAAAGGAATTTGAGCCTATCATGCGCAAACTTGAACATAAAAATTGAACATCCAAAGGGCGTTTTGGTACCTTGTGTGAGAGCGACACTCACCACGTTATTAAAGAGCAGTGTGTCTTTTTTTCAAAAAAGATAGGGCGTATCTCTCCAAAGCATTGATCTCTGGTCAATTGACTCTCTCCACCCATTCACATTCCTAACTCTTTGATCGTCCAAAGCTCTGTCCATTGACTCACTGTTGTTGTCTTCCAATAGATGCTTAATGCTTGCTTATGTCTTTCTGCGTTCGTGCTATGTATGTGATGCACCCATCGAACCCTCATAAGATAGATGCATCTCTATTGCTTCTTAACTAACACAATCAACCAACCTTATCCACTCTGCGAATGAATCCATAGCTAACTTCCTCTACACCAATCTCGCGCAAATGAAGGTTCACCAAGGACAGGATCATTGTCTTATTGATTTCACCATGTCTGGTGCGCATTGCTGTTGCGTAATGTTCTGTGATCACTGAAGCACAGATACGTCTGAATAGATCTTCACCAATATCAGATCGTACTACTTCTAAGCTTTTAATTTTTTCCTGATACATAATATAATTCACCTCCTTATTTTTTCTGACGCTATGTAAAAGCAGGATAATTCCTGCCTCTTATTCACTTGCTGTAACAGCTAATGCGTTATTGCCTTGAAGACTGAGCTTATATGTGACGAGATCATCGAAAGGAGCATCAAGAGAAAAATCTGTAATTGCACAGTTTCCTTCATACTTCGCTCCACTCGGAAATTCGAGATATACGTCAACATTCTCAGAGTTCAAATAAGCATCTTCAAGAACACCGTAAGCTGCATCATCAGCGACAAAAGCTCCGTCTGCATCAATGCTCCATTCCTTGAAGCCTTGCATGCTTTCCTTCCAGAAGCCTTCCGTATCTTTACTTGTTGCATCAATTGAATCAGCTGATCGATTCAACGTAGCATTTTTCTGTCCGGCAAGAACTTTACCGGTAGCAGCTTGCATGACATACAGTTTTACTTTCATACCCGTAATTTTAGGCATTATATATGAACCTCAATTCTTTTAAAGTAATAAAGAGCCGAAAGAACGACTCTTATTTGTGAATACTTTCACATGATTAGTCAGCATTAACCGTTAGCTTTGCAACAGCCTGAGGATTGACAACGACACCATCCATGTAAGCGTCGAAGACAAACAACTTACTACCACGCAGAGCCTGCTGAGAATCAACAATTTCTTGAATGCCAGCCTCCGTCTTAATCATCACGGAGTACGCTTCTAAAATGTTGCCGAATACCACCGGATTTTCATCAGTCAACGCATCCGTAATGTGAACAGGCATTCCGAAGAGTGTGTGCTGAATCTTGCCATTAACGACACCCATTTGAAGGAAGTAATGAGCATTGTTATCTTTCAACTTTGCGACTTCGTTGAAGAAATCTCTTTGCATGATAAATGCCGAATTCGTCAGAAAAGAAGGATGAATTGCTAAATATAAATCCTGCAGCTTGTCCATATTGAGCGCTTCAGTAGTTTCCACATTTGCGATTTCCTCATCATTAACGAGTCCAGCAAATTCCACGCCACCATTTCCGACCAACATCGACTTTTCTACCGACTTAGCCACTCTTCGAGCGAGCAAATCTTTCGTATACTCGCCAATGTCAACAGCACTATCATTAATTAACTGATTCGACAAAGTAACCGCAGCACCAACGCGCTTCTGCTTTAGATCAACATGCTTAAAAGCAATCGCTTGCTCAAGAATGTTTTCTCCTTCCCCGACAAATCCACCTTGCACGCTGTCATCTTCACGTGTCACACGAAGTGTCCCTGCAACCGAATTGAGTTTGCGAGCTAATGCAAATACCGGGCTCGTCTCTTCCATCTTTTTAATAATCTCGTCATGGACCTGCTCAGGAATCACTGCACCACCGTCAGCTGTCGTTTGAAGTGCACGTACTTCCCCACGCAAAATTTGTTCAAAGTCATTGTACGTTCCGTTCATTTTCATCATTTTATTGCTCTCCCTTTTGTTTGAAATTTCAGTTTTATTTACTTGCATTTGTTCCATTGAAGGAACCTCTAGATCAGTTACTAAATCAATGCCTCTTGCGGCGATGGTGGACTGAGAATAAGCTGGATCTCTCACAACTGACACTTCGACGAGTTCCATTTCTGAAACAGTACGAATCACCTCACCATTGACCTGACTCCATGAATCTTTTAGCGATCTAAAGCCGAAACTACAATTCTTGAGAATGCCACTCTTGATCAACTTAAAAGTGTCTTCACCGAATGTTGTTGGCTCAATATTCGCAGACATGAAAAGGCCCTCCGAATCTTCTCGAAGGGTTAACGAATTATTTCTTGTAGAAGCTAAGATCGCTTTCGAATCGTGTCCAAGTAAAAAGTCGATGTCACGCTTTGCATTGTCGATTGCTCGTTGAAATGCACCTTTAGCAATCTTCTCTCGGAACTTTTTTACGGAACCGAGTGGCTCAGAAAGTTGATTAGTCAGGTTGACATAACCTGAAACCTTCATACCATCAGATTGAAGCTCAACTTCCGAAGCTCGAATTTCAATTTTTTCCATTCAAATCTCCTTCTCCTTTCTTCTGTGTTTGGACTCCCATATTTGGAATCGTCAGTTCACCAGTCTCAGCATTCTTGATTACGCTTCCAAGATTGAGCAGATAAAAATCATCATCTACCGGCGGTTTATCAAGCGTATAACGTGCCTCATTGAAACTGATTAATCCTTTTGTAAATGCACTTGAAGTAGCATCAATTTTTTCTTTCTCCGTTGTTCTTAGCAGTTCTGAAGTATCGAACCTGAAGTAGTAACCGGATTGTTTTTCATAAGAGGATAGTAAATTTTTATTAAGTGCTGCTTCAAACGAAGTAATGATAGGGGAAACTGCATGCTGCAGGAATTGAATCGAGTTTGCTTCTAGCGAATTATACTTATTTGCACTTGAGTTAATCATGGATTCAGGAATATTGAAGATTCGTGCGATCTCTGCAATGATTAGACTATTAGCTTGAGTGAGTTGAAGCTCATCTGGTTTCATAGAAAGTGGTAGAAAATCCATTCCTTCTTCCAAAATAACAGTCCGGCCAGCTTTCTTCGGCCCATTATATAACGCCACCCAATTTGCTCTCAGTCGGTTAATTGCCTGTTCAGTCAAACGGCTGGATACCTTCAAAACGCCTATTGGAGAAGCACCAGTTAACATAAGCGATTGTTGATAGTCAATAATTGCTGAAGCAGTAGCTAGAATAGCTTCTGCATCCACTAACACACCGTTCATTCCTGAATCAATTTCAAGAACTTCAGATTCATTCAATTCGACTTTCTTGATCCCGTAATAGATAAACTTTTTCTTTGCGATCGTAACTCCATCATTCGACCATTTTTCCTCTTGAACGTTTTTTGCTTCTAGGTAGTGTAATTGATCATTTTTTACATAGATGTAACTTCGACCGGATAGCAAATAATCTTTGACGATTAATTTTTTCAGCGCTTGTGCAGTTGAAAAATCATTGGCATCATCGTTTAACAATGATGTCCGTCTATCAGAAATTGGTGAAACAGATTTATTATCGTCTTCAGAATAAAGATACACAGGCAGTTGAGCGATCGAATCGCTGATTAAATCTATTGAAGCTCGTACTGCTGGAATTTTTAGAGCTTCTTGCTCTGAAATTTTTCCAGTAGTTGGACGTGGAGTGATAATCGAAGTTGAGAAATAGTCCTTCTCAGTGTCATCAGAACTCTTGCCCCATCTAAAAATATTGGCCATTAATTTCTTCCTTTCTATCTGTTGTTTTGCTGCGCACGGCAAATGCGAGCAAAATAAAAAGACGCACCCGAAGGCACGTCCAGTTATGTACTGAGACAAATTGACCTCATGCTGAGAAAGTCAATCTATCTCATTGGTTCATTGACTTGGAAATATATAAAGGGGGATTTTTAAAAGAAGGAAGAGCTCTCGCAGGCGAACTCTTCAATTGTCCTCTGACTGGACATAGTCAAATTGGACAATTTCAAAGAAAGAAATATGACTGAACATAAGAAAGGCTTTGAAATACGCACTTTGGAGTTAGCGCTCAAAAGACCTCTCTATAAATATATATACATGCGGATACGTTCAGATCGTGCTTTGTGGGGCAAATAGTTCAAAATTTTTCCATAAATTTCTCATATTCATCACATGGCACAAAATAGAGTTTATCTTTATACAGTGCCCTATTTCTTATATATTCGAAGACTGTTGTTCGCCCAAGTCTCTTATAATTGTAGCCATTCTTGACAACCCAATCACCAATCAGGTTCTTAGACTGGACAAATCCGATGATATTTTTGTTCTTATCGAGAATATACATAGGTGAAATTCTCTTTCTTAATGAAGGATTGATTGATCTAATCTGTTCAATAATTCCATCAGATATTGGGTGTTTCTTAAAGTGTTCTAAAAATTCTTCTGTTTTTTTCTCTGCTTCTTCAAACATCTGACATTGAAGTTTCTCCGCTTCTTCTTTTTCGATTTCAAGTTTTCTTTTATATTGTGCGTTGCGCTCAACTTGCCATGGATAAACTGATACTGGTTCACAATTAATGTAATCGTTAGGATTGTACATTTCATCCCTCCTATTAATATTCTATTCGTAAGTTCTCCTGCTGCTTATGGACTCTTCCATAGAATATTTTCATCTCTTTCAGAAGGTCGAAATAGTCAGACTTGATTGACGAATCCGGATTTTTGCTTAGTTCATCCATAATCTCTGACTCCGTGAGAACAAAACCGCTATCCATTACTTGATCTTTCAATTTCATATAGTCACGATCAACTTCGAAACCCCATACTTCTTCCTGTAACTTTTCAATATTTTCATCGAGTGTCATTGCTCTTCTTGCCATTGTAATTCCTCCAGTTTAGTTTGATCGAACAATTTCATAACGGTCTTTAGGAAATTTCTTCATCAATGTCTGTCTCTTTTCTCCTGCCATCTCTTTACCAAAACAATAGAGAAAGCATGCCATAGCTCGCTCAGAATAGAATTGAGCGACAATTTCATTTTCATCAGTGTCGATAATATAAAAGATAGGTGCCTTCAATTTTCTCGGGTAAGATTTTTTATCAAGCTTCTTGTGTTCAGATCTTGATACAATTTTCAAATTTGAAGTTCGATTATTTTCTTTGTTCCCATCTATATGATGAACTTCATAACCTTCTGGAATTTTACTTATCCATGCTTCAGCAACAAGGCGATGAACATATTCAGAACTGATAAATAAATATCTTGAGCCGTAATGTCCACCGCTTAGTGAAAACCTTTCAACATTTCTAATTTGCCTCTTACTATCAAAATCGATGATCTGAATATTTCCTTCATTGCTAACATTAAAAGTAGTTCCGTCTTTCTCGATCATTCGCCATTGTTCCATAATTAATCTCCTCGTATAATTTATGTGATTTTTTTCACATATATATTCTATCTGGCATATCGAAAACGTAAATCAATCTCTGTAATTTTTTGCTCTAAAAAATTTTATAAATCAGGCATTTCGTCTAGCCCTGGGATCTCTGACTTTTCTTTTTTCATCCAATGTTCATAAGGGGTCACATAGATTGGAGTTGACACACCTTCCTTTTTCACTTTCTGTTCATTATAATCAATAAGGCCAACTTCTTTTAATTTCTTTTTGACCCGATATAATTTTCCTTTTTTAATATTACAATAATATCGAGCATTGATTTCAGGGAATATCACGAACAGTCTCCCGTCTCCATCTGTATATTTCTTCTTGTTCTTCTTTGATAATTCGTTCAAATCGAGCAGCCATGAGTAGTAAATAATATGATCACCGTCAAGCTGTCTGAATTTTTCATGTTGATATATTTCCTTGTAGACTTTAATAAATTTACCCATAAAAAAATTCCTCCATCATTTACTTTTTGTTTGTAATGATCCACATTGTATTTATATCTGGACCTGTTCCATTCGTAAACAACTTATAGAATTTTATTAGCAAACAAAATTGGTTTTTATTTTGTTTGCTAAATAAGTTTTGATTATAAGTCTAGATATTAAGTATAGTAATAAGTATAGATAGAGTACTATTATGGAACAGCTCGTGAGTTCTAATATGAAACAGCCCCTGTTTTAAAATGGAATAAACCTTGTTCCAAATGGAAACATCTCGAGTCAGATAGCACCTGATACGTTTATAAAATGGAAAATTTATAAATATCTTGGAAGTTACGCATCATATATTTCTTTGCTAAATTATTGCGAAAAATAAATATATGATTTTGCCAAGAATCGCTAATAACATATTCAATCTCTCCAATTTGATAATCTATTTTTTTTAACATTGCTTCGTCGTCGATATGCTTTTCTATTGCTCCGTACAAACCTATAAGCGAACTGTGATAAAAACTCAAATCAAATTCAGAGCTATAAATTGGTTCCTTAAAGCCCTCAGTATCTATAATGTTAGGTAACAAATAATCATCATATCTGTTGTGTTCTTCCTCAACTTCTGCTTCCATTAGTTGGATTTCTTCTTCATAAACACCTAAATCAAGTAGAGATTTTCTTGCTTGTCTTCTCCATTCATTAGAAAGTTCATCTTCATCTTCATCAGTTACATCGAGAAAATATTTAAAGTATTTCTCGATTTTATCAATTCGGTGCCGATTTTCAATAAACTCTGGTGAATTTATTTTGTTCGTTACTGTCCTTATTAATTTCTCTATTCCTTTAACGATATTTTCATTACCAGTTAAAATCTCTGTAGATTTTTCAGCTTCCTTAATAGAATTCATAACACCTGTTAGATTCATCAATAATTTTTCAATCTTCTCAACAGAATTTACAGCGTCCATCAAAGATTCGCCATAACTAACTTCATATCGATCCACATATTCTCTCATCATAATAAAATTCCTCCGATTTGTTTTGTGTTTTTCTTACCTTCTCTGTCTATCTGGTGTTGGGCACTCTGTAAAGCAAAATTCCAAAAAACTTTTATTTTTTTCTGCGCTCCTCCTTCGATTGCTGTTTTTATTCCCCACTATTATTGAAAATTTTGTTCGAGTGTAAAGCATATCTATAAATTAGACTCTGGTAATATTTTCTGGGATTGCTGGATCATCCGTAAGGAATTAAACAGTCCTTTTAATATGAATATAAAGAGCAGACAAAAAGAGATCATACGGGCCATTGTGGAGCCCTATAAGATCGAAGCTCTGTTTTGTCCTATATGACCAACATAACTGCATTAATGTGAATATAGATCTATTGATCATTTGTTCTTTAGAGTGAATCCTAGAGCTTCTGAGAGCTATTCCGAATCATCATTGAGCCAGTCATAATCAGGCAATCCAGGTATGTTGATTCTTGGAGGTTCTTTCAACCCTCGTTTGTAATTTGATTTGTTCATAGCGGTATGTAATGCTCGAGCAAAGTATCTTTCGAAGTCTTCAATTTGAGTTCCATCTTTTTCCTGAAGTTCGATCTGAGAAAGAACACGAAAGAACAGTTCTTTTTTCATTCCTTTACGTGAGAATTGCTTCCAGAGATTGTTAACGATTTCGTCTCTTTTGTTAACAAGATCTTTTAACTCATTATTATTTAACTCATTATTTATATTCTTATTATTATATGGTGCTCTTATAGGGCACTCATGAGTGTTCTCGTTGAGCATTCTTGAATGTTCAGATTGAACACTCCGGGACGAATCAAGCTTGTAAAGGTCTTCATCTGTGTATGAAAGTCTCCCAACGTAAATTCTATTAGGCTGATTGAGCCCCATCCTCTTTTCTTCAATTAATTCATATTTTCTCAGCTCACCTTTGCATCGACGGATAGTTGAGGCTGAAAATCCTAACATCTCTGAAGCATATTCAATTGACATAATGACAAAATGTCGTCCCTTCTTGTCCTTCCATCCATTTGCCATGCTGAGCTTAATCTTGTCCATAAGCACCATGTAAAGCATCTTAGCCTGTGGCATCATATCCTTGTACTTTGAGCCATAGATCAGAACTTTAGGTGTTTGAACATAGATCAAATTGTCTGTTTGATCTTCTGTGTAATACTTGATCATTAATGCTTCTCTCCTTTGACAAGACAAAAGAAGACATGCTAACATTTAGTAAACAGAGGTCTAACTTCTGTCCTTTGCACTGAGATAGCGAGCGGCCAAACTCATAGCTATCTCTTATTTAATTATATATAGTTTCTGAATTTTCGTACAATTATAGTTAAAAGATCCCCGAGTAATCATGCTTCTTTTCAGCTTGCACCTCTAAATCAGAGCCCCAAATTTGAACGTAGCGCTTCGTTATCTCAATCGACTGATGACCAAGCAACATAGCCAATGAAAATGGGTCCATCCCTCTCATGACAGCATTTTTCGCATACGTTCTTCGGCACACATGAGGGCTGACCTGTTTCTTAATGCCAACTGCTTGAGCAGCTTCCCTCAGTTGGGCCTGAAAAGATGATTTACATAGGATCTTATTATCACAGTTGATGAACATATAATCATGCGAAAGACTGCCTCTGACTTTGATGTACGAATGCAACTTTTCGACCATGTTCTTCGACAAAAAGACTAATCTCTGCTGAAGATTTTTTGTTTCTCGAACGATAAGCCTTCTTCCATCAACATCGCCCAACTGAATACCGATACATTCGCTAATTCGTACGCCAGTATCTAACAGCAAATAGAACATGATCAGATTTCGATAACCAGAAAATGATTGCTGCTTCTTGAAATAGTCAGCGATCTTCTTAACCTCAAAATCCTCAAGAGTTGCTCGGATCTGTTTTCGCTCCCTCAGCAGTTTGATATTTGCGGTTGGATTCTTTTTGATCATCCCTTTCTCTTTAAGGAATGAAAAGAACGGTCTCACGCCCCTCAGCTTGCTGTTTATGGAAGTAATCTTAATCTTTGACTTCCACAACAAGATAATATCCTCCACATCTTTCTCAGACAGTTCTATGAGTTGCTTATTGATGTGTAACTGCTCCATATCCCTCTTCATTACATGAATCACATTTTCGTAATACGTAATCGTTGTCTCACGAACATTTTTCAACCGTCTGCTTTTCACAAATTCTTTGATCGCACTTTCATCATCAATCGTCGATGAATGATTGATCAGTTTTTGCTGAGCCTCCGTCAACATTTTCCTACGCATGTTATCCCCCTCCACTAGACTACTGCATTAGATTTTGACGCTTTTTGTCTAGTGCTGAGAGCATAAAAAAAGACAGCCTACACGACGTAGACTGCCTATTCCAAAGCAATAATGCGGATGAGAGGACTTGAACCTCCACGAGCCGTAAAGCCCACTAGAACCTGAATCTAGCGCGTCTGCCAATTCCGCCACACCCGCATAAAAATGGTGGGCCATGAAGGTCTCGAACCTTCGACCCTCTGATTAAGAGTCAGATGCTCTACCAACTGAGCTAATGGCCCACACGATAATGAATGGTGGAGGGAGAAGGATTCGAACCTTCGAACCCGTAGGGAACGGATTTACAGTCCGTCGCGTTTAGCCTCTTCGCTATCCCTCCATATTAAATTAAAACGTAAATCGAATGGTGCCGGTCAGAGGACTTGAACCCCCAACCTACTGATTACAAGTCAGTTGCTCTACCAATTGAGCTAGACCGGCGGAGTGGAGGATATAGGGCTCGAACCTATGACCCTCTGCTTGTAAGGCAGATGCTCTCCCAGCTGAGCTAATCCTCCATAAAGTGACCCGTACGGGATTCGAACCCATGAACCCACCGTGAAAGGGTGGTGTCTTAACCACTTGACGAACGGGCCATGTTGCTTGTCCGTCGCAATCGACGTTTTTTATTATATCTAGATTGACAGGTCTTGTAAAGAGAAAAATAAAAGCAATTTTATTCTGAATATTTGGGACGTCAATTGCCCCTTGCCATTTCTATACTTCTCAATCGGTCTGCTCCTCCACGGAAAGCAAATGCACACCTATTGTACATGACATAAAGTGGGGCCAGCTTCTTGTTTAGTGGTTGGGCGGCACTTTAGCTTCTCGCTTGCCGCGGGCGATCCGGAAGCCTCCTCGAACACGTATTTTTCCTGCGTGATCTTCCTTGGCTCGCTGTCCCGCAGGCGCCAGAGCGCTTACGTGACTTCCGCGTCGTGCACAGGAAAGTTTCCTCTTTAATGCCGCATATCGTCATACCACAAAGCAAAATCACAAACTTTCTTATCCTGTAAGAAAAAGGAACCCTTCGCTTGGGCTCCTTTTTCTTCTGATCTGATCAGCTTTCTGGAAAGACTTGTTTTTGATGCATCATTTTGTCCATACGGCCTTTAACCGCTTGGCCAACCTTATTATTCGGTCTCATCATTTGGTAACAAGCTGCTCCGATGCCGATTGATGCAATCAAAGGCACGATTCCATTTCGCTGTTTCATCATTGCCCACCACCACTGAAGATTTGTCCGGTTACCCGAACCTTTATAGCTTAACCTCAGTATCGGATTCAATGAACGTGAATCATTACCAATTCACTGACTGACCGGTACATCGTTCAAATACTCCTCGAGGGTTTCATGGGCTTGCGCAATCTTTTGCGCTGCCGGAAGGCCGACATAGCGCAGATGCCAGGCTTCGTACTCATATCCGGTTACCGATTCTTTTCCCTCAGGATAACGTACGATAAACCCATAATCCTGGGCATGCTTTGCCAGCCAGGCTGCCTCAGGCGTTTTGCCGAATTCTTGTGTTGCCGCATACTTGCCGTTCATTCCTGAGACATCAATGGCAAGTCCGGTCTCATGTTCACTTGTCCCCGGCCGCGCGCTGTAATTCAGCGCCTTTTTTTCACCATCGCGCTGAACATAATAATTGAACAACGCAACTTGACTCTTGTGAGAACGATATGCTGAGACGCCAGCAAGTTGAATCCCATCTTTCTTTGCCGCATCAAACATGCGCTTAAGTGGAGCGGCGGCAGCGCGGCGCATTTTCTTTTTTTCCGATTTTCCAGAGAAAATAAACGGGACGTCAAGGTCGACCAAATCATTCGGTACATAGTCATTGGGTAACTTGAAGTACTTATTAACAAGCACGAGCGTACTTCGTGGATCGGCAACCACATGAATGCCATTTTGATTCATCGCGGACACCGTGTTCTGCTGTGGTGAGGAATCATGGCTCTGTGCTTTCTGATTATTCAATGATGAGTGTGTTTGCGTAGAGCCGCTGTTCGACGAACCGCTCCACGGCCATTGGCTACAGGCGGATAACCCCAATAGAGCCGACATCGCTGCTGCAGTTAAAATTCCTTTGTTGTTCATAAAAGCGCTCCGTTGTTTTATTTCAATTTACAATTGATGTTGGTCAGACACACTGTTAATTTTGCCTGTACTCCTTTTATTGTATTCGAAGTCCGGAGCCATTTCATTAGCACAAACTAAGAAAAACCGGGCAAAATACGCCCGGTCCTTAATCTCCAACCATGTGTGATGGACTAGTGTCTTTTCGGTGCTGAATCGCCGCTTCGGTTACTCGCTTGCCGCGGGCGCACCGCGAGCCTCCTCAGACAGGTAGGTGTATCTGCGGGGTCTCGCTGGCACGCTGTTGAGGCCACTGAAAAAGTCCAACCTATTCATTGGGCCGTTGAATGTTTGATTCATCAAACATTCAACGGCCCTTTTCCTTTATAATGGAGCTATCAACGTATATAGGTGGTAACTCAATGCTCTCAAATCAAGAAACACTCAACCTTAGCCCTTATGCAGCACTCTACGATCTTGTTGTCCCAAAAGATAATATGCTTCGTCAAATCAATGAACTCGTGGACTTTTCATTCATTTATGATGAATTGAAAACAAAATATTGTCTTGATAATGGGCGTAAAGCGATCTCTCCAATTCGAATGTTCAAATATTTATTATTAAAGACGATTCATGATTTATCAGATAACGATTTAGTCGAGCGTTCTAAATATGACCTGTCGTTTAAATATTTCCTCAACATGGCCCCTGAGGAGGACGTCATTGATTCAAGTTCGTTAACGCATTTTCGTAGGCAACGTCTTCAGGACGTTAAATTGTTAGATCTGCTTATTGGGAAAACCGTTGAGATTGCGCTTGAAAAAGGAATTATTAAAAGTAAAACGCTTATTGTTGATGCCACCCATACAAAAGCGCGTTATAACCAAAAATCACCGATCGAATTTCTACGAGAGAAATCTAAAAATGTTCGCAAAGCCGTCTATCAATTGGATGCATCCATGAAACCAAAATTTCCAGAAAAGAATACATCTAACGAAATCAACGAGGAATTAGATTACTGTCATCAACTCATTTCCACCCTTGAAACCGAACCGCAAATCACCGCGCTGCCTGCGGTTAAAGAAAAGTTAAATGTCCTCAAAGAGAGTGTCGAAGATTTTAAGGAACATATGAACCCTTCGAATGATCCCGATGCTCGGATCGGACATAAAACAAAAGATTCTTCTTTTTTTGGTTATAAAACACATCTGGCGATGAGCGATGAACGTATTATTACAGCGGCCGTCATTACGACAGGCGAAAAGAGCGATGGAAACTATCTGGAGCCTTTAATCGAAAAAAGTAAGGAGTCAGGGATGACCATTGATACGGTCATTGGCGATACGGCTTACTCAGAAAAAGATAATATTACCTATACAAAAACAAATCATATAGCTTTGGTTTCAAAATTACACCCCGTGGTATCACAAGGCACGCGCAAAAAAGCATTTGAGTTTAATAAAGATGCGGGTATGTTTGTCTGCCCGGCAGGGCATATGGCTTTTAAAAAGAAATACGATGGAAGACAAGGAACGAAAAAGGTCAATCCGCGTGTAAGATATATGTTCGATGTAACGAAATGCCAAGTATGTTCCATGCGTGAGGGGTGTTATCAGGAAGGATCAAAAACGAAGTCTTATTACGTTACGATTAAATCCACAGAACATAAAGAACAGAAAGCATTTCAAAATACGGAACAATTTAAATCACTGGCAAAAACGCGTTATAAAATAGAAGCGAAGAACAGTGAGTTAAAAAACAGACACGGGTATGATACAGCATCATCTGCGGGTCTGTTTGGAATGGAGATTCAGGGAGCGACCACGATCTTCGCAGTCAATCTCAAGCGGATTCTGAAGATCCTCAACGAAAAAAGATAAAAAAGAAGGGAAAAAGGACCACTTTTTGTCAAAACGCAGACGAAAAGTGGTCCTTTTTTGCGCCAACCAGAATTCTCAGATCAAAAAATCGACAGTTTTTCAGCGGCCTCACGCTGTTCCCGCAGGCGTCTCGCACCTCCGCTTTGTTTCTCGGCCAAGACACTGGGCTATTGGTTTGAAGACAGGTCAAAATCATATACTTTCTTATCCTGCCAAAAAAATCCGCATAGGCGGATGAAAAAAATATATAGAAATTAGGGGTTATCGGATCACTAACGCTGCCGGTTATCCAAGCAGCAACTTGACATTCAGGAGAACAGAAACAACCAATACAAGATGAGTCAACAGTAATTTGCGATTAAGCTTCACCGCCACAACATTTTGTTCTGCCGCATGGGTTTGGTTCATTTCCATGTATCATTTCCTCCTTGATTGCTCATTGAATACTTAAAGAATAACCCATAAATGTTAGCGGTGTGTGATGCTGTCTTTAATTTCATGTAAAGAAAACCTCAGCTTGCATGAACACGCGTCGATCGATTCGTTTTCCCCCCTGGAGTGTAACGATATAGAAAAACTAGGCTACGCCTAGTCCCTTGCCATCGATCCGGGCACTACAGCTGCTCGCTTGCCGCGGGCGCCAGAGCACTTTCGTGTCTGTAACGGGCTTATTGATGAAATGCCGCCGATCATCATACCAGCAAGGCCAAATCATATATTTCTTTACTTGCTAGAAAAGGCACCCCAAGCAGGATGCCGTTTCATTATGCGTATGCGTTTCATTAAGCTATCCGGTCATTTCATTTAACGATCAAAACGGGAACTTGTGAACGCTGGACAACCCCATGGCTGACGCTGCCCAAAAATTCCTTAACGCCGCTTAACCCGCGGCTGCCGATGACAATCAGATCATAATCGTTTTGGCCGGCGAACTCAATAATTGTTCGTACCGGCTGGCCTTCTTTGACAAAGGTCTCTGTTTTGTTCGGCAATGCGTCAAGCGTTTGATCCGTACGGCTTACCACTTCATGGCCATACTTTATGATCGATTCGCGTACTTGACGGTACACTTCGCCGACAACAAATTGGTTGGTCGGTACAGTCACGACATTAAGGACATCCAGCTCCGTATCAGCATCGAGCCGAGCCAAATCTGCTGCTTTTTGCAGTGCCTTCTTCGACAAATCGGAGTCATCATAGGAAACCAATATTTTTTTAAAGAGCATACCAAACACCGCCCCTCTCACAAGTTGACACGGAACCGTTCAAAAAGGGAGATCACATTGTCCGGAACACCGCAAAATTCAAGCGAATGAACAGGCGGTCACTCGGTTCCCAAACATTCCCTGTCACCTTTATTTTACCACAAAATTCCCGTTTTAGTGGGACAACATAGGCAGACAGCCGTACAAAAAGTTCATCATTTACACATGCTCCGTTTTTCTAAACGCTTATCATTTTCTCATATCTGCGTTATATTATTAGAAGATGAAACAGATGCAAAAGCTATTATTTGGCAGCGTTTTCACAATTAAGTTCTTGCCGGTCTTTCGCGGCGCGTTGTAAAGCGATCAGATCACCTTCAAAATATGGTGAGAAATCGAGGGTTTAGCATGAAAAAAGGATTAATTTTTATTGGTTTTTCAACACTATTCTTTAGCACAATGGAAATTGCAATCAAATTGGCGGGCTCGCAATTCAATCCAATGCAACTCAATTTTCTGCGTTTTCTAATCGGATCCATTATTCTGTCGCCGCTTGCCATCCGCCATTTGAAGGGGAGCGGATTTACGCTTGATAAAAGTAAAGTGCTTTATTTTTTGTTTTCCGGATTGATGTGCGTCGTGGTCAGCATGACTTTCTTTCAGATGGCGATTGTCTATGCAAAGGCATCGACCGTTGCGATTCTGTTCAGCTGCAACGCCGTGTTTGTCATCCCGTTTGCCCACTTCTTTTTGAAGGAAAAGCTGACAAAGCTGTCGCTCGTGTCACTGGTTGTCAGTTTGGCAGGCATGCTGTTTATTGTGAACCCTGAAAATCTAACCAACGTGACCGGTATCACGCTTTCGCTGATTGCCGCAGTCACCTTCGCGCTCTATGGGATTGTCGGGCGCAAAGGCAGCTTAAAATATGGTTTTGACGGGGTGGTACAGAGCAGCTTCAGTTTCCTGTTCGGCAGTATGGAACTACTGGTGCTGATCTGGATCACCAAGATCGGCGCGGTTGCCGGGTGGCTGAGAAGCGTTGGGCTGAATGATTTCGCCAACATTCCTGTACTGCAAGGGATTTCCTGGGGCACTTTGCCGATGCTGATCTATCTGGGCGTGTTTGTCACCGGGCTCGGTTTCAGCTTTTATTTCCTTGCCATGGAGACAACTTCAGCATCGACCGCCTCGCTGGTCTTCTTTATTAAACCGGCACTGGCTCCGGTTCTCGCACTGCTGATTCTCGGCGAATCGATTACACTCAATGTCTTGGCGGGCATTCTTTTGATTCTGGCCGGTTCATGTGTTGAACTGATCTCCGACAACCGGCAGGCGAAGCTTGAAAAACAGCGCATGATCAAACAACCGATTGCCAGCAAGGAAGCGCATGTTCGGTAAAGATTCGACAAAAAGCCGACCCCAGAAAATGGGGCCGGCTTTTTTAATCTTCTCTTTCCACACTCAAAACGCGCCCGTCTCTTGAAGCGATTTCCACCTCGTAGACGACACCTTGATCGGTTAAGACATAAACCTCATATTTCAATAAGTGATCATCTAATTCCATATCAACATGAATGATTTGCCCCGGTACACGGGCAACGGCAATCTCTGCTGCTTGCTGCGCCGTAATGCGCTGACGGTAATCCGCCGCAGGTCCATTTGCCGCAGGTCCATTTGCCGCTGGATTGGTTCCGTACATCAACTAAACCGCCTCCTCATCAAGATCCGTTTCCTCACTAGTCTATGATGAAAGGTGATATCTGTGCCTTTGCCTAAACGATGAAGCTTCGCGCGACTTAAGCGCGAATTCTCTTTTTCATTTGAAGCGATAGGTATTCAAGCAGCATCGCTACGGCTAAGATCATGTACGTAATGACCCCCATCTCATGCAGATTGTAGTAGAACGCACTGTCCATAAACATGTCGTAGCCGATGCCGCCCGCACCTGCGGCAGCCCCCATCGCTACGGAAACGCCGAAGTTGATTTCAAAACGAATGAATGTCCAGGACACAATTGAGGTCAGGGATGAAGGCAACACCGCCTGACAGATAATCTGCCACCAGCCTGCCCCGCATCCTTGTAACGCTTCGAGGATTCCTTGGTCCAATTCTTCAAACGACTCAGAATAGGCTTTCGTCAGATAACTGATGGAGTGAAAGGACATCCCGATAACCGCGGCCACACTCCCCAGTCCTGCCGATACGGCAAAAATGAGTACCCAGAGAACGGTTGGCACCGCACGAATCACGGCCATCAATCCTTTGACACTGTTAGAAACCGTTTTATTTGATAAATTTTCAGCTGCAAGCATGCTGAGAAACAAGGCGATCAAGGCGCCGATCAAGGTCGTCAAAACACCCAGTGACAAGGTAATCAACAGCTGATGGACGGCCTCCGGAAAGGTGAAATGTGAAAACTGCGGCGAAGCAAAAATCGTTTTAAAATTCACAAAGGTTGTCGCAATTCCCTTCAGCAAATGAACCTCTTGGTAGTTGAAGGTCATAAAACCGATAACGGTTAAAACCGCAAGCGCGATCAGCGTCACCCGAATGGCAAGCATCGACTTGGTCAGCACGCGCAACTTCAGTCTCCCGTTTACAAGGGGCGGTTTGCCGTCATTGACCATTTTTGGCTGGGCTGCAGGACTGATCGCCATTACAACATCGCCCTCCTTACATAATTCGAAATCTGTTCAATCACGAGAATGGAGACAACAATCGCAAGTACGACCAGGCTGGCTGAGTGGTAATCCATTCGTTTATAGTAAAGGTCGAAAATGAAACCAATACCTGAGCCGGTCAGAATCCCAACCAGCGTTGCCGCTCGAATATTCGTTTCTATCATGAACAGTACCCAGCTGATCAATTGCGACATACTCATTGGAAGGACCGCCTGAAAAATGATCGAGAAACGATGAGCACCGGTCGCACGCAGCGCTTCAATCGCGCCTGAGCCGACTTCATCAATCGTTTCCATGAATGCGCGTGTCAAAAAGCCAAATGAAGCAACAAACAAGGCAAAATAGCCGGTTAACGAACTTTGGCCAAAGGAGAAAAGCAGCACCAGTGCCCAAATGCTGACATCAATGTTACGGAAAACATTTGCGATGAAACGGCTGAAAGCCGCAAGTGTATTATTGATCTTGGTGACTTGCGAACCAAGCAAAGCAAAAACGAAAGCGAAAATTGCTGCTACCGAGGCCGAGGCAATGGAAATCAGCAAGGTCTCCTGCAGCTTGAGCATGATATCCGGAAAATTCGTAAAGGAATCTGCCGTTGGATAAAAATTGCTGCATCCCCATATCATCGCTTTTGGAATGGAACTGAAGCTGTTTGCGATGCTGAATTGCGTCATCGTCATCGCCGCACATGCAATCCCAACCAAAACGAGCAAAAAACCGAGAAAGGACAAGCGCTTTTTCATCAGAAAGTGCTGCTTCATCTTTTTTGCGCCACTTCTTTCGGTCTCTCGACGTTCAGATTCAGTCCGTCTGGATCTGAGCCATAGATTTGGCGTATAGCGTCATGGGTCAATGCAGACGGCATCCCGTCAAAAACCACGCGCCCGCTGCTGATGCCAATGATTCGATCTGAATAATTTAACGCCACATCCAGCTGATGCAGATTGACCAGCACGGTGATTCCGAATGTTTCGCAAATGTTTTTCAAATGATCCATAATCACTTTGGAAGAACTTGGGTCGAGTGAGGCAATCGGTTCATCGGCAAGAAGGACGCGTGGTTCCTGAACAAGTGCTCTTGCAATGCCAACGCGCTGTTTCTGGCCGCCGCTAAGCTGATCGCAGCGTTTGTAAATTTGTTCTTCAAGCCCAAGCGATTTCAGAATTTCAAGTGCACGCGCTTTTTCTTCTTCATGATAAAAACCAAGCGCGCCAACCAATGCCGTCTTATAGCCAAGACGTCCGTGAAGCACATTTTCAAATACACTCAACCGTTCGACAAGGTTATAGTTTTGAAAGATCATACCGATTTTCGTCCGCAATTTCTTGAGGTTGCGTCTGCCGATGCTCAGTACGTCCATGCCGTCAAAAATGATTTCTCCGCTCGTCGCATCAATCAGTCGGTTGATGCAGCGAAGGAGCGTTGATTTCCCGGCCCCTGAAGGACCAATAATGGAAACTAACTCTCCCTCATTAACGGAGAAGTTAACATCAGATAACGCCACAGTAGAGCTGCCATATTGCTTGGAGACCTTTTTAAACTGCAATAACGTCGTCATCGTGAACTCCTCGATTCATGATCATTTACTAGCAATTATTCGGATAGTTTTCTAATTTCGTCAAACCAGCCGTCTTCAATTTTCAAGAAACGTTCGTCTTGCGTTTTTGCATACATGCCTTTTGAGCCTTCCGGAGCAAAAATGCCTTTGTCATTGGCAACATCGTCCGAGGTCAGCTTATCAAGCACTTTTTTTTGATCGGATTTACTCAAAGTTTCCGTATTCATGACAACCGGCGCATTTAAAACCGGAGTAACCGCAAGGACCGTAAATTCTTTTCCGCCCAGTTTATTAAAGGGTTCTTCGGCATTTGCCTTTACCTTGTATGTCGATCCTTCTTTGTTCATTTCACCATTGGCAAGATCTACATAGCGGATGAGTTCTGTATCACAGAATGCTGCAACGTCTGCTTTTCCTGTTAATAGATTCACCGCAGAACCTTGATGTGATTGTCCGAAAACCACTTGTTTGAAGAATTTGTTTCCTACCTGAAGATCTTCTTGTTTTAAATGATCGGATTTAAAGTTAGCAATAATTCGAGAGGAAGGGACGACAAACCCGGAGGTGGAGCTTGTAGAGACAAAAGACATCCGTTTGCCTTTAATTCCGTCAATGGAGTAGCCGTTATTGCTTTTGTATTTGTCTGCATCCTTACTGTTGACTGCAATCCAGCTGTAGTAAACTGCGTCCTTCAAGGTACCGGATGCTCCGCTGTTCACAACGAGCGGCAATACTTTTTCATTTTTCTTATGCGCTTCAATATAGCCTTGCGCAGCCATAAATCCGATATCGGCGTTGCCACTGGCGATTGCTTCGATTGCAATGTTATAATCCGTGGTTAACTTGTCCACGACTTTTTTACCGGTTGCATCAGCAATGACTTTATCAATGGCTTCACGTGAACTTTTCATATCCGCACCGGATTCATTTGGATACCATACGACCGTGATCGTCTTTTTCGCGCTCGATCCGGACCCTGATCCGCCGTTTGCCGAGCACGCTGCGCTAACAAGAAAGAGTGCAAGTACAAGAAATCCAATGACTGCTTTTTTCACTTTGTGGTTCCCCCTGAATAAGTTTTCAAATCTCGCTAAGTATTGGTCAACAGAAGAAGTAATCGATGATGCGTCTGAACAGGCTTCATGAAAAAGAGACACAGCTTTCTTGCAAATCACCGCGAATCCGTGAGCGACTGTACTCAATTGGCACAATTCCTCGATGACTGACAAGACTTTCAACCTGAAGAATCGGCGACTGGGCAGAGATCTCCAGCTGCGCCGCATCGTCTGCATTCGGCAGTGAGGCGCGAACAACGGAGCTCAGTCTTTGCGGTTGAAGGCGATAGATCCCGGACAAGATCCGGTACAGGGAGACAAATGGATCCAAGTGAAGCTCAAGATCGGGAACGATGCGTTCAACAAGACAGGTTGTTGTCATCGATAAAGGCAACCGCCCCGCCCGGCGCCGGATCTCCAATTGATAAACCCAGTCCGCATGATCCAGATGCAGAAGCCTTCGCTCGTGCTGATTTGCCGTTCGCTTTTCCCAGTGCAGCAGTTCAGCATGAGCGATAACCCCGTTTTTCATCATCTCCTCAGTAAATGCGGTCTTAGATGAAAGCGCGTAAGTAAGCGGCGTGCTTCTTGCCGCAACGAACGATCCTTTGCCCTGAATGGTTGTGATCCACCCGCTATCGCAAAGGCGAGCGACGGCGCGCCTTGCCACAGAACGTTTGACTCCGAACTGTTCGCGCAACTCCGATTCAGAAGGCAGACGTTCGCCTTCTTGATAAACCGCTTGCTCAATCGCTTGGATGAAATAATCGGCAATCACCAAATGCTCTGTTTCCATTAAACACGCTCAGCCTCCCCTCTCATCTCCTTCGTTCTTCCATAGTTTAGCGGATAATCCCGTAAAGAAAGTTAAGCCAGTTTTAAGTTGTGATAAAGATTTTGAAAATTCAGTGCCAACGATTGATTCTTACGTTTTCAAGAATGTACATTAGAGGAAATAAAGCTAAAAAGGGGAAGCCTATGCGCACTGAACAAGCAGCCTCCAAAAGAATCATTGAAGCGCTTGAATATAAAATTGAAAAAGCAATCTATAAAAGCGGAGACAAGCTTCCATCTGAACATGACCTTTGCAATCAATTCAGCGTCAATCCTCACATTGTCCGATTTGCATTTTTGGATCTGATTCACCGCGGTCTGGTTGAATCAAAGCAAGGCAAAGGCTATTTTGTTGCCAAGCGGATGCGTGAACTTTGCTACCCGCTTTCATCCCTTACCCGATTTACGGAGAACCTGAACCAGATTGGGATTGCAGCAGAAGGGAAACTGGTGGACTGGACGCTGCGCCTTGCTAATGAACCGGAAGCCGAGCGTCTCCAGCTCACCGACGATCAGCATGTTTATGAACTGCAGATCATCCGCTGCGCAGGCGATCAGCCTTTTTCCCGATCACAAACCGTTCTTCCAAAACAATGCGTACCGAATTTCAGCACAAACCTCGAAAACTTCCGTTCGCTTTATCAACTGCTTGATCGCCATTATCGTATTTACCCGCATCGCGTTTCATCGACCCTTCAAGCGGTCATGCCAAACCAGCAGGATACGGAACAGCTCAATATTCCGGAAAATGTACCGATCCTGCAAGTCAGAAGCCTGGCACATTATCCCAAAGGCAGACCGATTGAATACAGCTGTTCACGAATCCGCAGTGATCTGTGCCGCTGTACCATTGATTTTTAATAGGCTTCAGAAACAATGCTTATTCGTCTATCCGCTCGTATCCAGGTCAGTCACGGTTCCTTTACGCTTTTTTTACATGCGGTTAACGATTCGTACTTATCGATAAGTTACAGTGCTCTTGTAAGCAAAAATGAAGGAGGTTCAAATCGTGATGATGAACAAGCAGCGGCTCAGTCGTATCCTGAATGCCTGCTCACTTTCGCTATTAAAAGAGATCACTGAGCAATTGGAACAGACGCTCTGTTTGCAGGTGGAACGTTTCCCGCAAACGTCGCTTGTGATGATGAAAGCGCGCGACTCCGTGTCTGATCAACCTTTTTATGTCGGTGAAGTCTTAGTGACCGAGTGCACGGTTTCCTTTAATCAAAAGTTTGGCATCGGCTTGGTTGTCGGTGAGGCACCACAGCGCGCCTATTGTATGGCCGCTGTTGATGCAGCCATCAACGCCGGCTTCCCCATACTCGAGCAATGGCGTGAACGTCTTGAGGCAGCGGAGGGCGCGATCATCGCCGAACGCAACGCAGAGTGTGCTCGCAGCGCTGAGTCGCAAGTCCATTTCGATACGATGGGGGCATACAATGACAGACACTAAAAGCTTCCATGAGGTACATGATACGCGGCGCGTTTATCGCAGTCTGCTCGACAGCATGGCGCGCCCGGGTAAGCTCCATGACCTTTCACCACAAATGAATAGTATTCCAAATGCGATTCCACTTTTCTCCGGAACCTATGCGCTTGGCCGTACCTTGCTCGATGCTCAGACAACTTTCTATTTAGAGACGGAAAATAATGAGGCGGCGTCCTATTTGGAGCTGCGGACAGGAAGCCGAATGCTTGCTGCAGAACGTGCAGACTATCTTTTCATTGAAACTCAGCCTAGTGTCGATTTAATCCGTACACTGATGCAGCAGATTCGCATCGGTACGCTGCTTGAACCCGAGAAAAGTGCCACATTGATCATTCGTGTCCGCGCTTTATCCGATTCTGAAACAAGCGGCATAACGATGACACTCAGCGGCCCGGGCATTAAGAAGCGCCGTACCCTGTCGGCAGATGGATTCAATCCGGAATGGCTTCGGATGCGTGCAGCGCGCAATATGGAGTATCCGACCGGCTGTGATTTCATCTTAATCAGCGACAACGGTCAGATGGCTGCACTGCCGCGGACAACAATGATTGAAAGCGAGGCTGTATAAATGGGCTATGTTGCCGTAACTGGCGGTCAGCAAGCCATCGAAACCGCCAATTTACTCAATCAATGGTATCGCTTGAAAGATGCAGACCATGCACTTGAAGTCACGGCAATTGAAAAACAGATGCGCCATCTGGTTGACCGCGTCATCAGCGAAAGCGGCCTTTACGCGCCAAACGATGCGGCACTCGCGCTCAAGCAGGCGGAAGGCGATCCTGCCGAAGCTGCTTTCCTATTGCGCGCCTACCGCTCAACGCTGGAGCGAAACGTTGAATCTCTGACGGTTGATCCCGGACAGATGCGCGTAATCCGCCGCATTTCATCTGCTTTCAAGGACATTCCCGGCAGTCAGATTCTCGGACCGACAGCCGACTATACGCATCGTCTGCTTAATTTTACGCTCCGTAATGAAGAGGCACAGGCTGCACTAAAATCCGTTTTGCAACAGCTTCCGAAACAAGACAACCCGCATACGGATCACCGACAGCCGTTTCGTAAGGTCGCTGACTTGCTGCGCGCACAGGGCTTGCTCAGTCCCCCGAACGCACGCAATGGTTTAGTCGATATTACCCGCGACAAGCTGACCTTCCCTGTCCCGCGCTCAGCGAAACTTCAGCTTTTATCTCGCGGCGATACCGGTGCGATGACCGCGCTCGCCTACAGCAGCATGCGCGAACATACCGCGCAACACCCTACGGTCGCTGAACTGCGTGTCGGCTATGTGGAATTGACGGTTGCTTATCCGCTTGCTTCAAACGAAACCTTGTCGCTCGGCGAAGTGATGGTAACTGAAGTGGAAACGATCAACTCATTTACCAAAAAAGACAATGGCGATGTGCAGTTTCAACTGGGGTATGGACTAACCTTCGGACAGAATGAGACAAAAGCAATTGCTATGGCAATTCTTGAACAACGCTTGGAAACGGACGGAACGAGCCCGACCCATGATGAGGAATTTGTTCTGCTGCACGTAGACAGTATTGAAGCAAACGGCTTTGTCTCCCACCTGAAACTGCCGCATTATATTACATTCCAGTCCAAACTCGATGTCCTGAGGCAAGCGCAAAAGCTGGCAGCTGAAAAAACAGACCACCAGGAGGTGTAAATATGGCGATGCACACGCCGTTGAAACAAACGTACAACTACGCATTTCTCGATGAGGGTTCGAAGAAAGAAATTCGCCGCGCCACACTGAAGGCTGTGGCGATTCCCGGCTATCAGGTGCCGTTTGCATCACGAGAAATGCCGATCGGCCGTGGTTGGGGCACCGGCGGCCTGCAGCTCACCCTCTCTTTGATCGGCGATGGCGATACCTTGAAGGTGATTGATCAAGGCAATGACGACAGCGTTAATGCCGTCAATATTAAAAAGCTGGTACAGGCGTGCACCAATGTTGCCGTAACAACCGATGCCGAGCAGGCGACCCTGATTCAGTCACGGCACCGTATTCCCGAAGTACCGATTCGCGCCGATCAAATCCTCGTGTTTCAAGTGCCGATCCCTGAACCGCTGCGATTCGTTGAGCCGAAAGAAAAGAAAAGCAAACACCTGCATGCAGAAATGGACTACAGCGGCATCTGGCTGCGGCTTTATGAAGACATTGTCAAGTGGGGGAAAATCAGCATTGGCGCCGACTATCCGGCATTGGCCCATAAACGCTACATTTTTGCGCCTAGTCCGATCCCTCGATACGATCTTCCGAAGCTCCATCAAGCAGAAGGGTTATTTTTATTCGGCGCCGGACGGGAAAAGAAAATCTATGCGATCCCTCCCTATACCGACGTGGAGCCGCTCGCTTTTGACGACTATCCTTTTGAAGTCGAACACTTTGAAGGCTGCAGCTGCCGTCTGTGCGGGAGCACGGACAGCTTCCTCGATGAACTCTATGATGAGGCCGCCGGACAGACCTTCTATCAATGTTCCGATACCGGCTATTGCCGCAAATGCCGGGAGCGAGGTGCGCAGCATGGGAAATGAAGATCAGCCGTTGCTCGCAGTACGTCATTTGATGAAACGCTTTGGAAAAGGCTGCGCCACTTGCCGGAACCCCCAAAATCTTCCATCTGGCAGCAGTCATTGTCCGCATTGCGGCAGTGTTTTGGCCTGCAATGACATCAGTTTTGATCTCTATGAAGGTGAAATTCTTGGGATTGTTGGCGAGAGCGGATCGGGAAAAAGCTCGCTTGTTCAAAGTCTCTATTTTGATTCGCCCGTGACAAGCGGATCGGCAACCATTGCTACTTATAACAAAGGACCGCGCAATATTTTCCTTGAATCCGCGCAGCAAAAGCGCTACATTCGCAACCATCTCATGGGCATGGTATACCAGAATCCCTGGATTGGGCTGAAGATGAACTTTTCCAGCGGCGGCAACATTGCTGAAAAATTAATCGCAGCCGGTGATTTCAATGTACGCGCCATTCGCAGCCGTGCCGCAGACCTTCTGGATCATGTAGAAATTCCAATCACGCGCATGGATGAAGCACCGGCCCATTTCAGCGGCGGCATGCAGCAGCGTGTGCAAATTTCCAAAGCCCTGGCCAACAAGCCGCCGATTCTTTTGCTGGATGAAGTGACGACCGGCTTAGACCTGTCGGTGCAGGCACGTGTCCTTGATCTGATCCGGCGCATTCAGCGCGAAAACCGAACCGCCATGCTTGTCGTCTCCCATGACCTTGGCGTCATTCGTATGCTGTGCGATCGGACCTTGGTTATGAAACAAGGCCGCTGCATCGAAGCCGGCTTGACCGATCAAATCCTTGAAGACCCGCAACATACCTATACACAACTGCTTGTCCATTCTTTATTGTGAGGTGTCTTTATGAAAATCTATCATGCAAACATTGTTTTGCCTAACCGTGTGATTGAAAACGGATCGGTCACGATTGAAGCATCCCGCATCAGCCGCATTGAAGCCGGCGCACCGGAAAGCGTGACTGCTTCAGATCTCGACGCTGGCGGCAGATGGCTGATTCCCGGTTTGATTGATTCACACAGTGATGCGATTGAAGTTGAAATTGAACCGCGGCCAACCAGTCGTTTTGCGATCGAACTCTCGTTTGCCGAATTGGAGAAGAAGCTCGCTGCAGAAGGGATCACCACCATCTTTCATGCCGTTTCCCTGATGAAACAAAACACGATACGGAAAGCACGTCAAAATGAAACGGTTTATGCGCTCATGGATTCCATCCATCGCCTTGCTCAAGGTCCCCACTTGATTCGGCACAAGACGCATCTGCGTTTTGAAATTGCCAATATTGATGCGGTTGAAGCGGTATCGGCACTGCTCCGTGACGGAAAGATCGACGAATTTTCACTCACCGATCACACGCCAGGTCAAGGACAGTATCGCGATTTGGAAGTGCAAAGAAGGCTGCTGATCGAACACCGCCACTTCTCCAAGAAAGAAGCGGAACAGATGATTGAAGATACGAAAAAGCAGGAGAAATTGGATCCGCAAATGCTGCAGCAATTGGCCCATCTTGCAAACACATGCGGCATACCGGTTGCATCCCATGACGATGATACGATTGAAAAGCTCGACTTAATCCACAGCTGGCAAGCGGAAATCAGTGAATTTCCAATCACTCTAGAGGCGGCTCGTTATGCACGAAAGCTGGGCATGCGTGTTGTGATGGGTGCACCGAATCTGCTGCTTGGCAAATCACACAGCAATAATTTATCTGCGCTTGATGCGGTTCGTGAAGGTCTCGTTGATCTTTTCTGCTCGGATTATTACCCGGCATCACTGCTGCATGCAGCGTTCAAGCTCCACTATGATCTGGGCATTGATGCGCCCCAAGCATTCAACACCGTTACACTGAATCCGGCGCGCGCACTGAAGCTCGATCACGACATCGGCTCGATTGAATCTGGGAAGAAAGCTGATTTACTGATCGTCGGTGTCAGCGAAACGAAACAACCACTGCTGCAGCATGTTTTCGTCGATGGCTCAGAAGTCTGCCGTATGAACTATCTGACTGCACACCATCAGCCGGCCTTGAAGCGTTGATCCAATACTCCCAGCAGAACACGCCTAAGCGAACGGCGCACCATCGCACCAAGTACAGTTGTTTTGATGAAGCGCTTTGGGATTACCATGCATTTAGCAAACTTATTCAGGTACAGAGGTGAGTAAAATGGAAGAATTGCTCCATGTCGACCATCTTGAGAAAACATTTACCATCCATCAATTTAATGACAAAAAGATTACCGGCTGCCGCAACATTCATTTTTCGGTGAATCAAGGAGAATTTCTCGGAATCACCGGTCAAAGCGGCAGCGGCAAATCAACAATTATCAAGTGCATCTACCGTACTTATTTACCGAGCAACGGGCACATACACTATGCATCGGATCGCTATGGACGCATCGATCTGGCCGAGGCTTCCGAACGCACGATGCTGCGCCTTCGTAAAGAAGAAATCGGCTATGTCTCTCAGTTTCTCAGCATCATGCCGCGGATGACTGCTCTCGAATTCGTCATGGAATCGCTGCTCGAAATGGGAGAAGGCGAAGCTGCTGCACGCATGCGAGCAAAAGCGATGCTGACCCACTTCAATCTGCGCGAAGTACTCTGGGATACGTATCCGAAAACGTTCAGCGGCGGCGAAAAATTACGCCTCAATTTGGCACGGGCTATGGTTCGGCAAACAAAACTGCTGCTGCTGGACGAACCCACTGCATCGCTCGATCAAGCATCAAAAGCTTCGGTAAAAGAACGCATCCAAGAATTGAAACAACGCGGGACGACCATGATCGGCATCTTTCATGATTTGGATTTTATGGAATCGGTGGTCGATCGAACCTTCCGCTTACAAAATGGGTTGCTCAAGGAGGCCGCTCAATGACAATTGAATGGAAGGAACTCGACCGTACAGCGATCGATCAGTACCTTGATTTGCTCGGTGATTTGGATGCTCAGAACCGGCTGCCCGTAAACAAAGCCCCCCAGCTGCTGAATCGTCTCAATGATTATCCTTACTATAAGATTTATGGTCTCTTTGATGCAGCACAACTCATCGCTTCCTATACGCTGATCATTCTTGATAACTTTGGCCACGGCGGAAAAAAAATCGCAATCGTTGAAAATGTTGTGGTCGCTGGAGCCGCCCGCGGACAAGGGATTGGGAAAAAGATGATGCAGGACGCCATGCGCCGCGCAGCCAAGCAAAACTGCTACAAACTAATGCTTGCAAGCGACATAAAACGCAGCGGCGCTCATGCTTTTTATGAGAAGCTTGGATTTGAGCAGCACGGCATGAGTTTTCGAACGGAGGTTAAGGCTGATGATTGACCTGCACTGCCACACATCCATCTCTGACAATTCCGATTCCATTGAAGCGGTTCTTGATCAGGCAAAACACAACGGTGTGGATCATCTGGCAATCACGGATCATGATACGACTCTGGGACTCGCGCGCGCCGCTGAATACAGCAGAAAGATCGGCATTACGCTCATTCCCGGTATTGAAATTTCCGCCTATGACTTCACCCGCAACCGCCGTGCACATCTTCTCGGTCTATTCATCGAAACGGGTCACCCGGTATTGGAGCATCTGTGCGCGCCGATGCGTGCTGAGCGTCAGCAAGCGGCTCGGCAAATGGTCGAAAGACTCATCCAAGCAGGCTATCCGCTCACATGGGCAGAAGTCGCCGAGTTGGCGAAAGAAAGCACAAATGTCTACAAACAGCACATCATGCATGTGCTGTTTAAGAAGGGATATACCGATACAATCTATGGCGATCTGTATCGCAAGCTGTTCGCACGCGCTGGTGCCGGACACAAACAAGGTGCGGCATATGTATCGGTCCATTATCTCGACGCTTTCGAGGCGATTCGTGCAATCCGTGCAGCCGGAGGTGTCCCCGTGCTTGCCCACCCTGGCCAGTTTGATAATTTTGCCGCTGTGTCTGAATGGGTGCGTGCCGGCCTTGAAGGGATTGAGGTCTACCACCCGCTCCATGATTCACAGGCAGAGCGCCATGCGCTGCAGCTCGCCGAGAAATATGACCTTGTGATCAGCGGCGGCTCTGACTATCATGGCTTTTACAGTGACACCGGATCTCGGATCGGCGATAAGGGGGTTGGTCACCATGCACTCGAAACGATTGAAACTAGAAAAAAACGCATGACACAGACGCGTTGCATACACTGATGCCCATGTTCAAGCCAATAAATGGTCATGATTCGTGCGAATTAATTATGGATTAAATTCATAAAATCAAATATAATGAAACTATATCACTTAATTTTATAAAAGGGAGAGATTGTTTCCGTGGATAGTCCTTCAGATGACCCTGGGAGTCCGTTGTTCTTTCAATTTGGATTGATCGGGGTCCTTACATTAATTAATGCTTTTTTTGCTGCCGCTGAGATTGCGCTTGTTTCCTTGAATAAGAAGCGTATTGAAAGACAGGCGGCTGCCGGCAATAAAAAGGCACTAATCATTAGCAAAGTGATCGATGATCCAAGCAGATTCCTAGCAACCATCCAAGTGGGCATTACTTTAGCCAACTTTTTCTCAAGTGCATCCGCCGCAACCGGTTTAGCAAACCAATTTGCATCGTTTCTCGGAACGATTCCTTATGCAAAGGAACTTTCCATCGCTGTGATTACCCTCGTGCTTTCTTACATCACGCTGGTATTCGGTGAGCTGTTTCCGAAAAGAATTGCGCTTCAGAACGCTGAACGTATTGCTGCATTCGCTGCAAGGCCTATTTTCTTAATTGGCAAATTCACTTATCCCTTTGTCATGTTTTTATCTTTTTCCGTCAATGTGCTGGCCAAGGTTATTCATGTCGGTAAAGAAGATGGAAAAGAACAGGTTAATTCGCGTGAAGAAATCAAATTGCTCGCACAATCCGGCCAGGAAGACGGCTCGGTGAATACCGAAGAGTTGGAAATGATTCGTGGTGTCTTTGAACTGGATGATAAAATCGCCAGAGAAATTATGACTGCCCGAACCGATTCCTTTATCATTGATGCCGATACACCGCCGGATCAGCTGACCGAGCTGATTTTAAGTGAAAAGTATTCACGTATTCCGGTTTATGAACAGGACCGTGATCGCATCATCGGCCTTTTGAACATCAAAGACTATTTTCACGCTGCAAGCAAAGTCGGCTTTGAAAACGTCGCTTTGCGCTCCGTGATGCGTGAAGCCTTCTTTGTACCGGAAACGAGATATATTGACGATCTGTTAAAAGAAATGCGTGATAGCCATCAGCATTTAGCCGTGTTGATTGATGAATACGGCGGTTTCGCCGGTATCGTTACGATGGAAGATTTGATTGAAGAGATCGTCGGTGAGATCGAAGATGAGTATGATGAAACAAAACAGCCGCTGACGCGGATCGATGAATCCACTTATCTTGCTGACGGATCGATGGAGCTCGATGCCTTCAATCATCATTTTAAAACCGATATTGATGTTCCCGAGTTTGACACACTCGCCGGATGGATGCTCAGCCAGATTGGCTCAATACCTGATGAAGGCTTCAAGCCGACCGTAACATACAAGAACATGCTGTTCACGGTTAAATCCGTAAACGGCAACCGGCTCGAGAAGATTGGGATTAAATTCATCAACCCTGCCAGCAGTTCCGCCGCCTCATAAATAGAAAAAACACGCCACTCCTTATGAGTTGGCGTGTTTTACTTTTCCTGACCATGTGTTAATCGGTAATGCCACGTGGGGGTGCAATCACATGTCTCAATATAGAACAGAGAACACAAAGACAAACACCAAGCAACATCGAGAAAATCACGATTGACGGCCATGTATTTTGATCTGTATTTATCATCGTTACGAATATCAGCACGATACTATTTGCTGACGTTATGAGTGCGAACACCAGCATCACCGGTGCAAGTAAATAGCCAAGTGGATTTTTTTTGAGCAGCATCATTAGCGGCAATAATAAGATAAATGGAGCGGCGCATAGCCCCTTCAAAATAAGGAAGTGATCCGTACATGATCATCAAGAAAAAAGAATTTACGATTAAAGGACTTGCCTGTACCATTCGTTCCGCGCAGCCTGATGATGCCGCGTACTTATCAAAAATTCGTGTACAGATTGACGGTGAGACGGAGAACATGGATCGAGAAGCGGGTGAAGCATTCATCACTCCTTCTGAATTCGAACAGCTGATTAAGCATGACTCAGCAGATCCAAAGAACCTTTTTCTTGTCGCACTCGTGGATCACAAGATCGCCGGATTCTCAAGATGCGAGGGCAATCATTTAAAACGCCTAGCCCACAAAGCTGAATTCGGTGTCTGCGTACTAAAGAAGTACTGGGGCTTACATCTTGGCCCCCATCTGCTTCAAGAATCGATTGCATGGGCCGAAACCATTCATCTGAAAAAAATCACACTTAACGTTTTGGAAACCAATGAAAAAGCAATAAACGTATATAAAAGGTTCGGCTTTGAAGTTGAAGGTATCCTCAGGAATGACAACTATTTATCGGATGGCTGCTATTATAGCACGCTCGTTATGGGCCGGCTGAACGTTTGAAATAACTTATTAACAAAAAAATGGATCAAAGATACCGGCTACTTCAACGTTTAATGCCCCCTGAAATTCCAGATCGTTCCATTCGTTGTATTTTTCTTTCAGCGCACGCACAACACTGACGGAATGGCCCTATCCGCACAGAGCGGATGCGGCACTAAACGAATAGCTTACAGAGTGATCCGTCTCAGCTCCTGCCCGAGCATATGAGACGGATTATTTCTTTCTATCTGACAGCATCAGTATCCCCCTTTCAAGAGGGCGTCAATGAGAAGCAATGCAGAATCGTTTTTATCAAATTTAATCAGCAATTTAGTCAGTTGTTGATTAAAATAAAAGATGCATCAAGGTCAGCCATTGGCTAAAATCCTTGGTGCATCAATGTTTTATAAGTAAGCTTCCAACTGGACTTGAACCAGCGACCCCTTCCTTACCATGGAAGTGCTCTACCGAACTGAGCTATGGAAGCATGGCTCCACAGGTAGGATTCGAACCTACGACCGATCGGTTAACAGCCGATTGCTCTACCACTGAGCTACTGTGGAATACTTAATAAAATATGTATATTATAATGTACTTTCCCATATTGGGGAAGGTTTACATTATAAATAGAATAAGAAACAGGCTGCCATACCAATGACTTCCTGCCTCTCTCAATTGCCTGGCAGTGACCTACTCTCACAGGGGGACAGCCCCCAATTACCATCGGCACAGAAGAGCTTAACGACCGTGTTCGGGATGGGAACGGGTGTGACCTCTTCGCTATAACCGCCAGACGTAAACCGGCTCTCACGAGCCTTCAAAACCGGTAACGAAAACTTCAAAGTCATTCATCCAATTGTTTGTTTTGGGTTAAGTCCTCGACCGATTAGTATCTGTCCGCTTCACACGTCACCGTGCTTCCACTCCAGACCTATCAACCTCATCATCTCTAAGGGGTCTTACTGATTAAAATCATGGGAAATCTCATCTTGAAGGGGGCTTCATGCTTAGATGCTTTCAGCACTTATCCCGTCCACACATAGCTACCCAGCGTATGCTCCTGGCGGAACAACTGGTACACCAGCGGTGTGTCCATCCCGGTCCTCTCGTACTAAGGACAGCTCTTCTCAAATTTCCTACGCCCGCGACGGATAGGGACCGAACTGTCTCACGACGTTCTGAACCCAGCTCGCGTACCGCTTTAATGGGCGAACAGCCCAACCCTTGGGACCTACTTCAGCCCCAGGATGCGATGAGCCGACATCGAGGTGCCAAACCTCCCCGTCGATGTGAACTCTTGGGGGAGATAAGCCTGTTATCCCCAGGGTAGCTTTTATCCGTTGAGCGATGGCCCTTCCATGCGGTGCCACCGGATCACTAAGCCCGACTTTCGTCCCTGCTCGACTTGTAGGTCTCGCAGTCAAGCTCCCTTGTGCCTTTACACTCTGCGAATGATTTCCAACCATTCTGAGGGAACCTTTGGGCGCCTCCGTTACCTTTTAGGAGGCGACCGCCCCAGTCAAACTGCCCGCCTGACACTGTCTCCGAACCGGATCACGGTTCAGGGTTAGAATGTCGATATCGTCAGGGCAGTATCCCACCGATGCCTCCACCGAACCTAGCGGTCCGGCTTCCAAGGCTCCTGCCTATCCTGTACAAACGATACCCACATCCAATATCAAGCTGCAGTAAAGCTCCATGGGGTCTTTCCGTCCTGTCGCGGGTAACCTGCATCTTCACAGGTACTATAATTTCACCGGGTCTCTCGTTGAGACAGTATCCAAATCGTTACACCTTTCGTGCGGGTCGGAACTTACCCGACAAGGAATTTCGCTACCTTAGGACCGTTATAGTTACGGCCGCCGTTTACTGGGGCTTCAATTCAAAGCTTCTCCCCGAAGGGATAACCTCTCCTTTTAACCTTCCAGCACCGGGCAGGTGTCAGCCCCTATACATCACCTTACGGTTTAGCAGAAACCTGTGTTTTTGGTAAACAGTCGCTTGGATCTTTTCACTGCGGCTCTCCGGACCCGAAGGTCCTTCGAGCACCCCTTCTCCCTAAGTTACGGGGTGATTTTGCCGAGTTCCTTAACGAGAGTTCTCCCGAGCGTCTTAGAATTCTCTTCTTGCCCACCTGTGTCGGTTTGGGTACGGGCACCGTTTCACTCGCTAGAGGCTTTTCTTGGCAGTGTAGGATCAGGCGCTTCGGTACTTAAGTTCCCTCCTCATCACCGCTTGGCCACAAGCAGCGGGATTTGCCTCGCTGCAAGCCTCACGGCTTGAACGCACGCTTCCATCCGTGCGCTCGCCTTACCTTCCTGCGTCCCCCCATCACTCAAACGTGAAACGCTGGTACAGGAATATCAACCTGTTGTCCATCGCCTACGCCTTTCGGCCTCGGCTTAGGCCCCGACTAACCCTGAGCGGACGAACCTTCCTCAGGAACCCTTAGGCTTTCGACGGAGAAGATTCTCACTTCTCTTTTCGTTACTCATACCGGCATTCTCACTTCCAAACGCTCCAACATGCCTCACGGCACATCTTCAATGCCCTTGGAACGCTCCCCTACCATGACCTGACGGTCATCCGCGACTTCGGTGCTGTGCTTAGCCCCGTTACATTTTCGGCGCGACGCCACTCGACCAGTGAGCTATTACGCACTCTTTAAATGGTGGCTGCTTCTGAGCCAACATCCTGGTTGTCTGGGCAACGTCACATCCTTTCCCACTTAGCACAAACTTAGGGACCTTAGTCGGCGGTCTGGGCTGTTTCCCTTTCGACGACGGATCTTATCACTCGCCGTCTGACTCCCGGACGTAAGGGCTTGGCATTCGGAGTTTGACTGAACTCGGTAATCCTGTGGGGACCCCTTATTCAATCAGTGCTCTACCTCCAAGTCTCACTCATCCGAGGCTAGCCCTAAAGCTATTTCGGGGAGAACCAGCTATCTCCGTGTTCGATTGGCATTTCACCCCTACCCACACCTCATCCCCGCATTTTTCAACATGCGTGGGTTCGGGCCTCCATTCAGTGTTACCTGAACTTCACCCTGGACATGGGTAGATCACACGGTTTCGGGTCGACAACCCTAAACTCATTCGCCCTATTCAGACTCGCTTTCGCTGCGGCTCCGCCTCTTCAGCTTAACCTTGCTTAGAATCGTCACTCGCCGGTCCATTCTACAAAAGGTACGCTGTCACCCCCGAAGGGGGCTCCAACTACTTGTAAGCACACGGTTTCAGGATCTCTTTCACTCCCCTTCCGGGGTGCTTTTCACCTTTCCCTCACGGTACTGGTTCACTATCGGTCACTGGGGAGTATTTAGCCTTGGGAGACGGTCCTCCCGGATTCCGACGGGGTTTCTCGTGTCCCGCCGTACTCAGGATCCACTCCGGAGTGTACGTTCCGTCGGCTACAGGGCGTTTGCCTTCTCTGGCCGACCCTTCCAGGTCGTTCGCCTGAAACGTACATTTGTAACTCCATGCGGAGTGTCCTACAACCCCAAAGGGCAAGCCCTTTGGTTTGGGCTGTTTCCCTTTCGCTCGCCACTACTCAGGAAATCGCATTTGCTTTCTCTTCCTCCGGGTACTGAGATGTTTCAGTTCCCCGGGTCTGCCTTACTCTGCCTATGGATTCAGCAGAGCATGCTATCCGTTCAGGATAGCGGGTTCCCCCATTCGGAAATCTTCGGATCAAAGCTTACTTACAGCTCCCCGAAGCGTATCGGCGTTCGTTCCGTCCTTCATCGGCTCCCAGTGCCAAGGCATCCACCGTGCGCTCTTTATAACTTAACCACTTGACGGAATGATGAGCGGTGAATCTCTTTGTCGGCTTGTGTCCGATTCTCGGGCACGATACCTCCTCGATCTTCTTGCTTTTCATTCGTCACACTTGTGATGAACCAATCACGAATAATCGATTCATCACGTTGGATGTTTCTTGACTTTGTTGCTTGTTTTCGTTATCCAGTTTTCAAGGTTCATGGCTGCCTTTCGGCTCGCCGGTGAAGGAATGCTTCCTTCAAAACCAAACAAAAGACCAAGCGCTCGCTATTGATCGTTTCCTTAGAAAGGAGGTGATCCAGCCGCACCTTCCGATACGGCTACCTTGTTACGACTTCACCCCAATCATTTGTCCCACCTTCGGCGGCTGGGTCCATAAAGGTTCCCACACCGACTTCGGGTGTTACAAACTCTCGTGGTGTGACGGGCGGTGTGTACAAGGCCCGGGAACGGATTCACCGCGGCATGCTGATCCGCGATTACTAGCAATTCCGGCTTCATGCAGGCGAGTTGCAGCCTGCAATCCGAACTGGGGGCGGCTTTATGGGATTCGCTTGACCTTGCGGTTTCGCTGCCCTTTGTACCGCCCATTGTAGCACGTGTGTAGCCCAGATCATAAGGGGCATGATGATTTGACGTCATCCCCACCTTCCTCCGGTTTGTCACCGGCAGTCACCTTAGAGTGCCCAACTTAATGCTGGCAACTAAGATCAAGGGTTGCGCTCGTTGCGGGACTTAACCCAACATCTCACGACACGAGCTGACGACAACCATGCACCACCTGTCACTCTGTCCCCCGAAGGGGAACGGCCTATCTCTAGACTTGTCAGAGGATGTCAAGACCTGGTAAGGTTCTTCGCGTTGCTTCGAATTAAACCACATGCTCCACTGCTTGTGCGGGCCCCCGTCAATTCCTTTGAGTTTCAACCTTGCGGTCGTACTCCCCAGGCGGAATGCTTAATGTGTTAACTTCAGCACTAAGGGGTTGGACCCCCCTAACACCTAGCATTCATCGTTTACGGCATGGACTACCAGGGTATCTAATCCTGTTTGCTCCCCATGCTTTCGCACCTCAGCGTCAGTAACAGACCAGAGAGCCGCCTTCGCCACTGGTATTCCTCCACATCTCTACGCATTTCACCGCTACACGTGGAATTCTACTCTCCTCTTCTGCACTCAAGCTCCCCAGTTTCCAATGACCTTTTGCGGTTGAGCCGCAAGATTTCACATCAGACTTAAGAAGCCGCCTGCGCGCGCTTTACGCCCAATAATTCCGGACAACGCTTGCCACCTACGTATTACCGCGGCTGCTGGCACGTAGTTAGCCGTGGCTTTCTGGCCGGATACCGTCACAGCACCAGCATTTCCTCTGGCACTCGTTCTTCTCCGGCAACAGAGCTTTACGATCCGAAAACCTTCTTCGCTCACGCGGCGTTGCTCCATCAGACTTTCGTCCATTGTGGAAGATTCCCTACTGCTGCCTCCCGTAGGAGTTTGGGCCGTGTCTCAGTCCCAATGTGGCCGATCACCCTCTCAGGTCGGCTATGCATCGCAGTCTTGGTGGGCCGTTACCCCGCCAACTAACTAATGCACCGCGGGCCCATCTGTAAGTGATGGCCGAAACCATCTTTCAACCTCGCACCATGCGGTGCGAGGGATTATCCGGTATTAGCTCCGGTTTCCCGAAGTTATCCCCGTCTTACAGGCAGGTTGCCCACGTGTTACTCACCCATCCGCCGCTCACGTCCAGGAGCAAGCTCCCTTCTGTGCGCTCGACTTGCATGTATTAGGCACGCCGCCAGCGTTCGTCCTGAGCCAGGATCAAACTCTCCAAAAAGTTTATACATTCAATGCCAGATAAAATATCTGGGCTTTACTTTAAAGTTCATTGTGATCCATAGCAAATTGAATTGATTATGGGGTTTAAAAACCCTTTATTCACGCTTGGCTTTTGTTCAGTTTTCAAGGAACATTCTTTTCAGTCACCATCAGGCGACTTAACTGATTATACGCTGTTGCTTTCTCATTGTCAACTCTTTTTTAACTCATTTTCAAATCAAGAATTAAGTTTTATGAGCGACAACAAAATTTATTTTACCAGCTATTTAGGAAATGTCAACCGTTTATTTATGATTTTTTCAGAGCAGTCCTTCGCATATTAACGAAGGCTTGCCCATACAATGGTACAAACTCGCAAGCGAGGTGGACCATCAATGCTGTGGATTATCAATGGTAAACGTTTAAAGAATATTTTACTGATCATCATTGCTGCTTTCTTTGCAGCATTAATCTTGTTTGTTCAGCGTCAGGAAACGAATGTGGATGTATTCACGCCAATCAAAGCGCACGGCGCTCTTTCTCATGTTGAGACGAATCAGAAACACCTGGCACTGACATTTGACATTAATTGGGGGGATCAGCAGGCGCCGCTTATTTTAAAAGCCTTAAAAGAGGAAAATGTAAAAGCAACGTTCTTTATTTCCGGTGAATGGGCTGAGCGGCATCCGAGTCTCGTGCGGCAAATGGTCAGGGCTGGTCATGAAGTGGAATCACACGGCATGCGCCATGAAGATTACACACAATTAGACGTGCAGCGTTTACGCTCAGATATTCTATTTGGACGAGAATCGATCTATAAAACGATCGGTCAGCATCCGGAAATGATTCGTCCGCCCTATGGCAAGGTGAATAAAGACATCCTGAAAATGGCAGCAAGTCTTAATCAACAAGTGGTTTTGTGGAGCGTTAATCCTCGAGATGAGACCAATCCCGGCTCCAAAGTAATCGTTCAGCGTGTTCTAGAAAAGGCAGGAAAAGGCGATATCATCAAACTTCATGCTTCTGATTCAGCAAAGGGCACCGACCGTGCGCTGCCACTCATCATTCGTGAACTCGAAAACAGAGGATTTCAGTTTGTTACCGTGAAAACCTTAACCGCCGATGTCCAATCCAAGAGCAAGCTCATGGATTAAGAGTCATCCTCTGACTTCTCTTGCTCTTTTTTCAGTGTTTCAACGATGGCATCGGCAAGTTGTTTCTTAAACAGTGGGGTTGCCATTAATTCGCCAATGCTTTTATCGAGCTGTTGCCGAAAGGGTTTGGTTTTCATCAGGTCAAGATACTGCTGTTGCATTTCCGGCGTTTTCAAAATATCCATCATCATTCCTTGATAACCAGGATCCTTCATCATGCGTTTCAACAATCTTTCATTGTCGCTTTCCATCGTTTTTGCCAGTTGCTCTGAAAAGTCCGGATCATTCATCAATTGCCGCCACAGTTTCTGCCCTTGCTCGGTCGTGAGCGTCTGCACAATGGTTTTGTGGATTGTTGGTTCATCAAGAACAATTGCTTGTCGAAACTCGTTGTCCTTCAGCAGGTCTCGCATCGCTTTTTTGCCGTCATCGGTTTTAAGCAGATCGAGCACCATTTTTTTATTTTCTTCATAAGATGGCTGGCTCTGCTGGCTGCCGCAACCCGCCAAATTAAACAACATAACCGCGCACATTAGAAACGACAGAATCTTCGCCATAAATTTTCCTCCCTGGCTGCCATATCATCGTTTAATATGTGTGCCTTTTGCGTTTTTATACAGGTCTCTGTTTAAATTGCGCCGGATCGTTCGATGATTGCTTTAACCGGTGGGCGAGTTGGCTATACTTTCTGAGTCATTCGCTGCCACTTGTCTCACGTTCGGTACGATTTTCAACGCATATCCTTTTAAAAATCCCCCAGCCTTTTTCTGCTGAGGGATTGGCACGCTTATTATTTTGTGGTTTTAGCGATCACTTTCCGTGCAATGGCGTCATACACCGGTGCGATCGGATCGCCTTCAAAATAAACGCCGGGTGCGAGAATACCGGGCTTCGGCTCAGGTTGCGTGAGCGGAATGCGCCCAAGCAAGTCCGTTTTTAGCAAGTCGCTGAGCTTGTCGCCGCCGCCTTTGCCGAAAACGTACTCAATCTCACCCGTTTTTTTGCTTTTATAGTAAGCCATATTTTCAATAACGCCAAGAATTTCATGTTTCGTATGTGTAGCCATCGCGCCTGCTCGAGCCGCAACAAAAGCTGCGGTCGGATGCGGTGTAGTGACAATGATCTCTTTAGAGTGCGGCAGTTTGAAGTGGATGTCCATCGCCACATCTCCGGTACCCGGCGGAAGATCGAGCAGCAAATAGTCCAAATCGCCCCAATAGACATCATTAAAAAAGTTGTTCAGCATTTTGCCGAGCATTGGGCCGCGCCAAATCACCGGCGAGTTGTTTTCTACAAAAAAGCCCATCGAAATTACTTTAATGCCGAACCGTTCGACCGGGATAATTCGTTCGTCCTTAATCGCCGGCCGCCTCTCGATCCCCATCATATCCGGAACACTGAAACCGTAGATATCCGCGTCAAGCAATCCGATCTTTTTCCCTTGCCGGGCCATTGCCAAGGCGAGATTGACCGAAACGGTTGACTTTCCGACCCCGCCCTTGCCGCTTGCTACAGAAATAAACTGCGTTTTGACGCCCGGAGAAAGCAGTGTCGGTAGCTTAACCGGGAACCCGCCTAATTGACCGATCTCCTCATTGCTGAGCACCGTGAACTGAACGCTCACTGCTTTTGCGCCTTTTTCCTTGAGCTTCGAGGAGATTTCAACCTGGATCTGCATTTGTTTCACTTTGTCTTGTTTCGACAGCGCAATTTCCAAGGCAATTCGTTCGCCATCGGCGGAAAACTGCTTGAGTGCCTTGGTTTCGGCTAGACTTTTATGTAAAAAAGGGTCTTGAACGGTTTGCAGCACGTCCAAAACCTGTTGTCGGTCCATCATCGTTTCACCAGCCCTTCCCGTGCATCTTCAGTATAGCAAGCCGATTAGAAAAAACCCAGCATTTTGAACCTCTATTCATTGATCGGAAGGGATTTTTTCATTGGTGAAATAGCGCATAATCCCTTGACTGATTGAAGATGCAGCCTTCTTCTGGTAATTAGGCTGAATGAGCAGCGCGCGCTCTGCTGCATTTGACAGGAAACCTACCTCTACCAATGCCGAGGGTGCTTCCGCCTTCTTAAGCAGATAAACATGGCCAATCGGCTTCGCGTAACGCTTTGTATTCTCCAGATTCTGTTTAAGGGAATCCTGAATGAATAGTGCAAGCTTGCGGTTTTCACTGGACTTCGGATGATAAAAGGTTTGCGCCCCATGAAGACTCGGCATCGGAATGGCATTCATATGAATGCTCACAAATGCGTCCGGATGCGTTTTATTAACCATTTTTGCCCGTCGAACCAAGTCCTGTGTTTTGTGACTTCCCGAAAAGTCATCGTCCGCCAGATCTGTATCACGGTCACGGGTCATGATCACGATCGCACCCATTTCCTGCAAATAATTGCGAATATCCTTGGTAATTTTAAGTGTAATATCCTTCTCCTCAATACTTCCGCCAACCGCCCCGCCATCAGGGCCGCCATGTCCCGCGTCGAGAACAATCACACGTCCCGCCAGCGGCGTATGCCAACTCTGACCGGTATGCCAGCTAATCAGCCATTTGGCACTGGCGAGGGTCACAAAAGCGAGTACCATAATGATGCTTCCCCAAAACAGCCATCTCCGTTTCAATTCAATCCCCCCAACTGCAAGCCCGTCTCTCTCGTTCAATATATATTGGACAAAGCCTGCAATTATGCGGGAATTAATGAAGCTTAAGCCGCCATCGTTTCAGCGAGGCATCATAGCCTTCGGACCACCAATGAAACAAATAGTTGCGGCTTGCGTCCTGCAAGTCATCAAGCAACGGTTGATCCGTCCCCCAGAAAAGCCAAAAATCATAAAAGTCATCAAACAACCCATAAAATTCAACCTTGCATCGTTTGAAGACATCAATTTTTTCTTCCCCGTAAAAGCCGAAACGCCCCATTGAAGAGCCTAACAAAAAGCTTTCCAATGCATATTCTGCGCACATTTCTTTTCCCGCTGCACCGGCAGCCGGGATCTGGACAAGATATTTCTCAAAATAACGCTGGACAGCCTCCTCAATTTTTGAAAAAGATAAATCCTGAAGCGCACGCCGTTCCGACACAACCTGCTTATGACGCAATTTCTCTCTAAAATCCATGACAACACCCAAATCAGTTCTCCTCCTTTCCTTCTTTATCATCCGGCAAGACGTCGCCGCTCAACCGTAACAGCTTTTTCCATGCCGTTTTTAACCGCTCGGAAAGTGATGGAAAACCACCGACATGGAAGAAAATGAAGCATGAATAAGAAAAATTTAGTCGGCAAACCTAAGCATGCATTTAAAAAAGGAGGTTGGGTCATGTCTCTATTGAGTAACTGGGATCATTGGAAGGATTTCCTAGCTGACCGCATGCATCAAGCAGAAAGCGTCGGTGTAAATTCAGAGGTCATCAATGAGTTTGCAACAAAAATCGGCGGATACCTTTCTGATCATGTTGATCCGAAAAATGAACAGGAGCGGCTGCTCTCGGATCTATGGAGCGTCGCCGATGAAAACGAGCATAAAACCATTGCCCGCCTAATCATGAAACTTGTTGCCAATAACGGAACAAAGAAAGAACCTGAACTCCAACACTAATAAATGCAGCCCCTGCACAGCTCGCGCAGGGGTTTTTTATAAGGTATACTGTGAGTACTACAGCGGCACGTATTCTTTAGCTTGGCTGCACCATGGCCGATCCACAATATTTTTCACCTCATGAAATCAATTCATTATCGTTCCAGCGCCTTACGACAACCACACCAAAAAACCTAACCAAATATGAGGGGATTCAATTGAGCTATAGAAAGGATTTGTTTCTCCGGATAAGAAAGAAAAAACCCCTTGAAAAGCCGGCTTTGATGTACAAAGCGCCATAAACCGGATCATTTAAGAAGGGAGCCTTCACTGTGAAGCGCTATCGGCTAACGTTACTGCTCGGATTGACAACGGCTTTGGCTTGTTATTTTGGCTACTCATTCCAAATGATGGCCTATTGGTCGGCTGAACACGGCATGTTCTGGTATTGGATCGGCGCCGTACTCTCCTATTTGTGTTCAGCAGCAGCACTTATTTTATTCTTTATTGATGTAAAAACAGAAAGAGAATTAACAGTCCTCGAACGTATTATTGACGGATGGGTTATGGCCGTTGGTTTTTTTGCCGTTATCCTAAATATACTCTGGACAACGTTCATCATCGCTTGGATGGGGTAGCTCACTTTGTTTTTCTTTCGGCGGAGAGTGAGCAGCTTTGGCTTATCTTACCCTGACTCAGCCTACTTGTATTTCTTAACGCCTAATTTCGGCATGTTTGCTCTACTAAGTGCTTCTACAAATTGTGGTGGAACTGCACGCATGGAAACCACAATGAACATTTACACTCATGTAGCCAAAAAAGTGAAAATTGAAGAAGCAGGAAAGTACGAGGACTACATGAAAAATGCAAAATCAAAATAAATATGGTCAAAATGTAGTCACAAACCCATTTTTAAGCATCAAAAAAGCCCCTTTCGATTGCTCGAAAAGGGGCTTGAAACGTTGATAGATCAGCGTTTTGAGAACTGTGGTGCGCGACGTGCGCCTTTGAGTCCGTATTTCTTACGTTCTTTCATTCTTGGGTCACGTGTCAGGAAACCGGCTTTTTTGAGAACAGCGCGGTATTCCGGATCAGCTTCCAGCAGGGCGCGGGCAACTCCGTGACGGATTGCGCCGGCTTGGCCTGTGAAGCCGCCGCCTTCAACGTTAACGAGAACATCATATCTGCCTTCAGTTTCTGTTGCAACGAGCGGTTGCTTTAGAATCGTGCGCAGTGTTTCGAGATTAAAGAATTCAGCGTCGCTACGACCGTTGATAACTACTTTTCCTTCGCCAGGTACGAGACGTACACGAGCGACGGAGCTTTTACGACGTCCGGTGCCATAGTATTGTACTTGTGCCATGATTTATTTTCCCTCCCTGATCAACCGCGAAGCTCGTAAGCTTCTGGTTTTTGTGCGGCGTGCGGATGTTGCCCGCCTTCATAAACATGCAGTTTCGTAAACATTTGACGTCCGAGTCTGTTGTGCGGCAGCATGCCTTTGATCGTCCGTTCGAGCATTGCGCGAGCACGGGTTGCACGCATATCTTGCGCAGAACGTGCTTTGATACCGCCCGGGAAACCGGTGTGGTGAATGTATTTTTTTGACAGCAATTTCTTGCCGGTTAATTCGATCTTTTCCGCATTGATGATGATGACATGATCGCCACAATCAACATGAGGTGTAAACGTTGGTTTTGTTTTCCCACGCAGAATGGCTGCCACTTCACTTGCTAAGCGGCCGAGCGTTTGACCTTCAGCGTCAACAACGAGCCATTTGCGCTCAACTGTAGCCGCATTGGCCATATAAGTTGTACGCACTTTATTTTCCTCCTCGAACAATTCCATTTTCATTGTTCAAGTGCGACCCACAACCGCACTTGATTTGAGAGTTTCCTCTCTCACCGTTTCATTTATCTATTTGAGCCAATATTTTTGGGGCTAATAGTGGTCAAATTAGAAATGCCGAAGTATATAATATAATACCTGGCTTCTAATGTCAAGCACGCACAGCACTTTGCATGCGGTCCGGTGAATTTTGATTTATCTGCTCGATTCCATGCACTAATAAGTGACCTTCCACAGGGTCAGACCTTGCGGCGGTGCTGTAGCCGATGCAGCCTGACGGTCGCCGCCGGCAATAATCTCGGCAATGCGTTCCGGTGCCATTTGATGTTTCCCGACATCGAGCAAGGTGCCGGTGATGATCCGTACCATCTGATACAGAAAACCACTGCCCACCACACGAATGACTGTTTCATCATCTTTTTCTTGCCGCACCGATAAATGAAAAATCGTACGCACTTTATCCTTCACATCCGTGTTTGCAGCACAGAAGCAGGAGAAATCATGGGTTCCGACAATCACTTCGGCCGCTTGATTCATCGCTTCCAGATCAAGCGGCTGCGCCACATGCGCGGTGTAGGCTCTGCGAAACAGATCGGGTTCCGGCCGCGTCAGCAACCGATAGCGATACTCCTTCTGCTTCACATCATAACGGGCATGGAAGGTTTCCGGTACGGCTTCAGCATGACGCACATAAATATCGTCAGGAAGCAGACTGTTTAAGGCCATCGGCCAGCGCTCAAGTGGTATCCTGAGCGGGGATTCAAAATGAAACACTTGCCCATAGGCATGTACGCCGGCATCGGTTCGTCCTGACGCAACAATTTTGGTCGTGCTGCCTTGATGCATCCGTGCCAGTGCAGCCTGAATCTCTCGCTGAACCGTCCGCTTCTGCGGCTGCACCTGATAGCCATGAAATTGCGATCCGTCGTAAGCAACGGTACATTTGATCTTGGTCATTCAATCACCCATCACTCAATATCTTGCAAGAATTAACAAAACAGCCAGTAGCAGAACTGCAGCCAAAAGCAGTGTATCCCGCCAGTCCCATTTCAACTGGTGCAGCTTCGTACGTCCGAAATCGCCATGATAGCCCCGCGCTTCCATCGCCATTGCCAAGTCCTCCGCACGTTTAAACGCTCCGACAAAGAGCGGCACAAGCAGCGGCACAATCGCCTTCACTCGGCTTTTCAAAGAGCCTGACGTAAAATCAGAGCCCCTTGCCGACTGCGCTTTGATGATTTTCTCCGTTTCTTCAAGCAGCGTCGGAATAAAGCGCAGCGAGATCGACATCATCAGCGCAAATTCATGGACCGGCACTTTGATCTTCTTCAATGGATTAAGCAGGCTTTCCATGCCATCGGTAATTTCGATTGGCGATGTGGTAAGCGTCAATAGGGTGGTAACAACGATGATGACTAAGATGCGAATCGCGATAAAGATCGATTGGAGCAATCCTGCCGAAGTCACACGCAGAAACCCCCAGCTGAAGAGTACGGTCCCTCCGGAGGACAAAAATAAATTTAAAAGAAAAGTAATCAGCACAATAATAAAAACAGAACGCAGCCCTCTATAAATAAACGAGACATTTAGCCGTGACAAAGCAATCCCTAAAAAGCAAAAAAGCACCATTAATGCGTTCGTGACCCAATTGTTCGCCAAGAATACAATAATGACAAAGAGAAAGACGCTAATCAGCTTCGAGCGAGGATCAAGGCGATGAATATATGAATCTGCCGGCACGTACTGGCCGATAACAAGATTAAACATGGTCTCTCACCCCATTTAACAGGTTAACCACTGCATCTGCCGCTTCGTCAATGGTAAACGCAGGAATCGTTCTCGCTTCGCCGGCTCTCTCCAGCAGCTTGTTTAAAAAAGTCATTGTCTCCGGAAGATCAAGCCCGGCTGCCCGAAGCTTTTCTTTCTGAATAAAGACATCTTTCGGCGTACCGATGATCAGCGGCTTGCCGCCCTTCATCGCAACCACTTGATCGGATAAAACGGCTGCATCATCCATGCTATGCGTCACCATGATAATGGTAAGATGCTGGCGCTCATGCAGCGATTTAAATAGGCCAAGAATTTCTTGACGCCCTTTAGGATCGAGTCCTGCTGTCGGTTCGTCCAAAATGACCGCTTGCGGACGAACCGCCAAAACACCGGCAATGGCCACCCGTCTCATTTGACCGCCGCTCAAGTCAAACGGCGATCGATGCCATAATGAAGCAGGCAGACCAACCATCTGCAGACTCTCTTCAGCCCGTTTGATCGCTTCGGATTCTGAAATACCGAAATTCATCGGACCAAAACATACATCTTTGATAATCGTTTCTTCAAAAAGCTGATGCTCCGGGTACTGGAAGACAAAGCCGACCTTCTCTCGCAATGATTTCAAGTCCTGCTTCTTTGCGCCTGCTTTAATCACAACATCACCAACGGTTATTGTCCCCTTGGAAGGCTTCAACAAACCGTTGATATGCTGCACCAATGTCGATTTTCCGGAACCGGTATGACCAATAATTGAGGTGAACGAACCGGACGGGATATGCAGACTGACGTCATCAAGCGCCAGTTTCTCAAACGGTGTCTTGCTGCCGTAGACGTGGGTCACATGTTCGAATGTAATGTCCATAGTTCATCCACCAACTCTTCCTGAAATAATGCAGTGTCCGATAATGGTACACCTTTAGCACGCAGCGCATTGCGCATTTTAATCGCAAACGGCAAATCGAGCCCGACTTTGTGCAGCAGTTCTGTTGATTTAAAGATTTCCCGCGGCGTCCCTTCGCGAATCATTTCCCCATCGCTCATGACCAGCAATCGATCCGAGTGAATCGCTTCTTCCAAATCATGAGTAATCGAAATAACGGTTAGATGCTGCTCTTTATTCAGCGCACGCACCGTCTTTATAATTTCTTTTCTTCCCTCAGGGTCAAGCATTGATGTGGCTTCATCCATGATAATGATCAGCGGCTGAAGCGCAACAATACCGGCAATCGCTACCCGCTGCTTTTGCCCCCCGGAAAGCCGATGCGGCTCACTTTGAGCAAACGCCGACATTTTGACGAGATCCAGCGCTTCCACCAACCTCTTTTTCATGACATCACGCGGCAGTCCATGATTCTCCATGCCAAAGGCAACATCATCTTGGACGGTTGCTCCGACGAACTGATTATCCGGATTTTGAAAGACCATACCTACAGCGCGACGAATTGCCCATATCTTTTCTTCATCGGAGGTGAGTAACCCAGCGACCTTAACGGTTCCCTTTTGTGGGAGAATCAAGCCGTTCAAACATTTCGCTAAGGTCGACTTTCCAGAACCATTATGTCCGACAATCGACAGCCACTCGCCTTTGTTCACGGTGAAATTGATTTTTTTCAATACATCGGGTTGTTCTTCTGCATAGTGATAGGATAGATCATGCACGTCAATGATTTTTTCCATGTACTTGCCTCCACTCCTCTCTGCCGCAGCCATATCTGCAGGCTACTGCACGCAATCAAGCTGCTCTCTTTCTCATCTCAGCTCATATGATCAAGAAAAACACTATTGAAAATAAGTATAAAGGACATGCGCTCATTTTTAAATGAGTAACTTTTTCATAGTCCTGCAGTCGCTCACTTGCCGCGGGCAGTCCAGGAGCCTCCTCAGACAGGCAGGAATCTGCGGGGTCTCCCTTGGCCTGCTCTCCTGCAGGCGCCAGAGCGCTTACGCGTCTCACAAACTGACTTATTGATGTAATAACACTAATCGTTATACCAGCAAGGCAGGATCATAAACGATCTTTACCTGTAAAAAAAAGCAGAAATCCAAGTTCTTTAGAACCCGGCTTTCTGCCTCTGGAAGTGCTTGATTATTTAACCAGCTCGATGATTGCCAATTCAGCACCATCGCCTTTGCGCGGGCCAACTTTCAGGATGCGTGTATAGCCGCCCTGACGTTCTGCATAGCGTTCTGCAACTTCATCAAACAGTTTCTGAACTGCATTCTTACCTGCTTCTTGATCAGCAACTTCATTGCGAATGAAGGCTGCTGCCTGACGACGTGCATGCAAGTCGCCGCGTTTCGCGAGCGTAATCATTTTCTCAACGATCGGGCGAAGCGCCTTGGCTTTGGAATGCGTGGTCTGAATACGTTCGTTAATAATCAAGTCGGTCGCTAGATCGCGGAACAGCGCCTTCCTCGCAGCTGAATCCCGGCCTAATTTTGCATATGCCATTTACTTTTTACCCCCTTTATTGCTTGTCTTCAATCTTTCTTTTTTGCGCAAAAAAGAAAAATAATCCCTTGTCTATTTACGAGTTACTCTTCAATTCTTAGTCCGAGACCAAGATCCTGGAGCTTTTCTTCAACTTCTTCAAGAGATTTGCGTCCAAGATTACGAACCTTCATCATGTCTTCTTCACTCTTTTGGGTCAGTTCTTGAACGGTATTGATTCCAGCGCGTTTCAGGCAATTGTAAGAACGTACGGAAAGATCCAGCTCTTCAATCGTCATTTCAAGCACTTTTTCCTTCTTATCTTCTTCTTTTTCGATCATGATCTCCGCTTTTTGCGCTTGATCAGTCAGTCCGACGAAGATATTCAGATGTTCGGTCAGAATTTTGGCACCCAGAGAAACTGCTTCTTCAGGACGAATGCTTCCATCGGTCCAAACATCGATCGTTAGTTTGTCGAAATTAGCAAACTGACCAACTCTGGTTTTTTCCACTTGATAATTTACACGCGTAATTGGCGTGTAAATCGAATCAATAGGAATTACGGCAATTGGAAGATCCTCGGATTTGTTTCCTTCAGCAGGAACATAGCCGCGGCCCTTCTTGGCAATCATTCGCAGGTGAAAATGAGCACCTTCATCAAGTGTCGCAATTTCCAATTCAGGATTTAATATTTCCACGTCACTGTCATGGATAATATCAGCAGCCGTCACTTTCCCCGGTCTCTGAACGTCAATTTCCAATGTCTTGTCTTCATCTGAATAGATTTTCAAGCAGAGCTTTTTAATATTCAAGATGATCGCCGTAACATCTTCCACAACGCCTTCAATGGTGGAAAATTCATGAAGCACAGTATCAAACTGTACCGTCGTTACAGCCGCGCCTGGGAGGGATGAAAGTAAAATTCGACGTAAAGAATTCCCCAGAGTCGTGCCGTATCCGCGTTCGAGCGGTTCAACAACAAACTTGCCATAGCTTCCATCGTCTGCTATTTCAACCGTGTCGATCTTTGGCTTTTCGATCTCAATCATTAACAAAGAACCCTCCTTTAAGACGTCGATACTTCGTGCAGCACACGCTTTCCGAAACGAATGGACGCTTCATGAGCATTGGTGCTTCTCAGTTCGGTGTACACGTTTATTTATAGTTGCATTATTAACAGATTAATAGCGAGCTATACAATCAAACGCGGCGACGTTTTGGAGGACGGCAGCCGTTATGCGGTACCGGGGTAACGTCGCGGATTGCGGTCACTTCAAGGCCTACTGCCTGAAGTGCGCGAATTGCTGCTTCACGACCTGCGCCCGGTCCTTTAACAGAAACTTCAATGGTCTTCATGCCGCTGTCCAGCGCACTTTTGCCCGCAGCTTCTGCTGCAGTTTGTGCCGCAAAGGGCGTTGACTTTCTAGAGCCTTTGAAACCAAGACCGCCTGCACTTGCCCAAGCAATGGCATTACCGTGCGGATCGGTAATCGTCACAATCGTGTTATTGAATGTTGAACGGATGTGTGCCACCCCGTTCTCAACATTTCTTTTAATCCTGCGCTTGCGCGTACGTTGTTGTGCTTTAGCCATAAATGTTTAACCCTCCTTTACTTATTTCTTTTTCCCAGCGATCGTACGCTTAGGACCCTTGCGCGTACGTGAGTTGTTTTTCGTATTTTGACCGCGAACCGGCAGTCCTCTGCGGTGGCGAATCCCTCTATATGAACCAATTTCAATGAGTCGTTTGATGTTGAGCGAAACTTCGCGGCGAAGGTCACCTTCGACCCGGTAGTGGTCGACTACTTCGCGGATGCGTGTTTGTTCTTCTTCCGTTAAATCGCGAACACGTGTATCTTCAGAAACATTTGCCTCAGCCAAGATCTTCTTTGCAGTAGTCAAGCCGACACCATAAATGTAAGTCAGCGAAATGACCACGCGTTTGTCTCTTGGAATATCAATCCCTGCAATACGAGCCATGCGTCAGAGCACCTCCTTCTTAACCTTGTCTTTGTTTATGTTTTGGATTTTCACAAATCACCATGACAACACCTTTACGGCGGACAATCTTGCACTTTTCACACATCTTTTTGACAGATGGTCTTACCTTCATTATTGAACCCTCCTTCTTGCACCGCAGAGAATTATTTATGCCTGAACGTAATGCGGCCACGTGACACATCATATGGCGACAACTCGATCGTTACCTTATCTCCCGGTAAAATGCGAATAAAATGCATACGGATTTTACCGGAAACATGAGCTAAAATCTTATGGCCGTTTTCCAATTCTACACGAAACATTGCGTTTGGCAGTGGTTCGATCACGGTGCCTTCAACTTCAATGACGTCTTCTTTAGCCATCGGCTGACTCACCCTTCCTATTGTTACTGATTTCTCCATCTAAATAATGAGCGATGGCAAAACGCAGCTTTCCATTTGTCACACGCCCGATCTCGCGCAGACTTTTCTGTACTTCGACAGATATATATGATTGAAGTTCGAGATGGCTGATGTTCTTCTTCTTTGCATTGTCAAACTTTCTCTTGTCACCATCTGCAATTTCAACGAAACGATGATCGATAAGCCGCACAATAACAAAATAAGAACCCGATTCTTTTCCCTTCAGCACGCGTGCGAGCTGACCGAGAACAGGTAAGGGGGTTTGATCACTACCCATCAATCATCACCTTCACTTATTGCTTTGTCAAGATTTCATTTCCATTTTCCGTAATTACGATGGTATGCTCAAAATGAGCACAGTTCTTGCCATCCTGGGTCATCAGCGTCCAATCATCATCTTCGACCATCCAAATTTTACGGCTGCCTTCATTAATCAGCGGTTCAATCGCGAGCACCATGCCGGGTTCGAGTACCGGACCTCGGCCGGGCCGCCCATAATTTGGAATATCTGGGTCCTCATGAAGTTCACGTCCAACCCCATGACCGGTCAATTCACGTACGACGGAAAATCCTTTTGACTTGGCACATCTTTGAATCGCGTGGGAGATATTCGACAACCGGGAGCCCGGCTTTGCTTCGGCTATTCCCAAATTGAGCGATTCTTCCGTCGTTTCCAGAAGTTTTCGAGCCGCATCAGACGGCATACCCACAGGAAAAGTCCAGGCGGAGTCTGCATGAAAGTCTTCATACTTGGCACCGATATCGATACTGATTATGTCTCCGTCCTGCAGAACATAGGAACCAGGAATACCGTGAGCCAACTGATCGTTGACGGATGTGCAGATACTGTTTAAATAACCATCATATCCCTTGAATGACGGTTCAGCTCCCGCATCCCTTATCAAGCGCTCTGCCAGCGCATCGAGTTCAATCGTCGATATGCCGGGACAAATAGCCCGCCGCAAGCATTCCAGCGTATGGCCGACTATTTTTCCTGCAATGCGAATCCTGTCCACTTCATCAATCGTCTTCCTCGTGATCACTTGGCAAGTTCGCCGAGGATCGCCGCTACTTCTTGGAATACGTCGTTGATCTCCTGATCTCCGTTGATTGTTTTCAAGGATCCTTTTGCTTCATAGAAATCAAGCAGCGGTTGCTGCTGCTTCATATTGACCTGCAACCGTTCATGAACGGTCGCCGCATTGTCATCCGCCCGCTGCTTCAAAGCGCCGCCGCATTTGTCGCAAACCCCTTCTTTTGCCGGTGGGTTGAAAACCAAATGGTAGGTTGCGCCGCAATCGGAACAGATACGGCGGCCCGTCAGACGAGCCATTAGTTTTTCAGGATCAACACGGATGTAAAGGACTGCATCAATCTTTTGTCCTTTATCCGCCATCATTTGATCAAGCGCTTCTGCTTGTTCAACGGTACGCGGAAATCCGTCAAGCAGAAAACCCTTTGCCGTATCTTTTTCGGATAAACGTTCGTTGACAATGCCGATCGTTACTTCATCAGGAACAAGCGCTCCTTGATCAATAAAGGATTTTGCTTTTTTTCCTAATGGCGTACCGCCTTTAATTGCCGCGCGAAACATGTCACCGGTTGAGATATGAGGATAACCGAACTTATCAACAATCCGTTCTGCCTGTGTGCCCTTACCGGCACCCGGAAGTCCCATTAAAATCAAATTCATCGTCATTCCTCCTGACTCATTCACCACAAGTAACCTTTACCTTTTTCTGATAAAGCCTTGATAGTTTTTCTTTACCAACTGACTTTCAATACGTTTCATCGTATCAAGAGCAACCCCGACAACGATCAGCAAGCTTGTTCCGCCAATTCTTGCACTTTGCGGAAGGCTGCCGATTTCACCGAAAACAATCGGTAGAAGCGAAATGACCGTAAGGAAAAGGGCCCCTAGGAAGGTTAGGCGGTAGAGAATCTTCGTAATGAATTTCTCCGTACTCTTTCCCGGCCGAATTCCCGGAATGTAGCCGCCTTGCTCGCCAAGATTCTTAGCCATTTTTTCAGGATTGACCTGTACGAATGTATAGAAGTAAGTAAAGGCAATGATTAATGCCGCATAGATAATCATTCCATATACCGTTGAATAGTCGAACACGCGGATAATCCACGTGGTCACGTTATTCTCGGGGAAGAAACGAGCAATCGTCGGCGGTGTAATCATCAGGGATATGGCAAAGATTACCGGGATGACGCCCGCCGCATTCACCTTAATCGGTAAATGCGCCGGTTGTGCACTATAGGTTTTCGAGCCAATTGTCCGTTTCGCATATTGAATCGGAATCTTTCGCATCCCTTGCTGAACGAAGATGGTTCCAACTACAATCAGCAAAACAACTGCAACAATGGCCAGCAATCCAAGTACTTCCAAAAATGTGTTGGTTGACGAAGCAAACCGCTGAGCGTAAATCTGGCTGACCGCTGTCGGGATTCGTGCAATAATCCCTGCAAAGATAATAATGGAAATACCATTACCCACACCGTAAGCCGTAATTTGATCACCCAGCCATACGAGAAACGCCGTACCCGTTGTCAGTACCAATGCAATGATCAGAAAGGTCCAGAGGGTTGGATTACTAACCAGCCCCTGGTAATTGTTACTGAACGTGTAGGAAAGTCCGAGTGCTTCGATGAATCCTAAAACAATCGTTCCGTACCTTGTCAGCTGATTCAGCTTGCGTCTTCCCATTTCACCTTGTTTCGACCATTCGGTAAGCTTTGGCACGACATCCATTTGCAGAAGCTGCACAATAATGGATGCAGTGATATAAGGCATAATCCCCATGGAAAAGATTGAGAAGTTCTCCAAGGCGCCGCCGCCAAAGGTGTTGAACAAACCGAAAGCACTTGAATCGCTGATATTGATCAGCTCCGTATTAATTTCGGGAACAGGAATGAATGTCCCGATCCGAAATATAATGAGCATAAGCAATGTGAATACTATTTTTCGGCGAATGTCGGCTTCTCGCCACATGCTGGAAAGCACTTGAAACATCAGATCACCTCAATGTTTCCGCCGGCTGCTTCAATCGCTTCTTTAGCAGAAGCAGAAAATTTATGCGCTTTAACCGTCAGTTTCGATTCAAGCTTGCCTTCACCCAAAACTTTAATGCCATCATTCAGTTTGCGGATGACACGTTTTTGGAGCAGCAATTCCGGAGTAATCTCCGTTCCGTTTTCAAACTGATTCAGCTTTTCAACGTTAACAATTGCGTAAATCTTGCGCGTCGGATTCTTAAATCCTTTCTTCGGCAGTTTCTGCAGCAATGGCATCTGTCCGCCTTCAAATCCGAGACGTACTCTACCGCCTGAGCGTGATTTCTGTCCTTTTTGTCCTCGACCAGATGTTTTGCCAAGTCCTGAACCGTAGCCGCGCCCTACTCTTTTGCGAGCAAACCGAGATCCTTCAGCTGGTTTCAATTCATGGAGTTTCATCTTGGCACCTCCTTATTCTCAAAATCGTTATCAATCATTCATTAATTTCGCGAACAGCGAGCAAGTGGGAAACCTTGTTGATCATGCCGCGAATTGCAGGGTTATCATCCTGAACAACGGTTTGGTAAGTCTTCTTGAGACCAAGCGTTTTTACCGTAACGCGTTGTGATTCAGGACGTCCGATCACACTGCGTTTGAGGGTGATTTCCAATTTTTTAGCCAATCTTGTTCCCTCCTTATCCGAGCAGCTCTTCTACTGATTTGCCGCGCAGTTTTGCCACGTGCTCTGCACGCTTCAGACTTTGCAGGCCTTCAACCGTTGCACGAACCATGTTAATCGGATTGTTCGATCCGAGAGACTTCGAGAGAATATCGCCCAAGCCTGACAGTTCGAGCACGGCGCGGACAGGACCGCCAGCGATGATTCCGGTACCTTCAGATGCCGGTTTCAGCAGAACGCTACCTGCTCCTGCCTGACCCGTTACTTGATGAGGAATAGTCGTGTTTACGATCGGAACATTAAATACATTCTTCTTTGCATCCTCAATCGCTTTGCGAATGGCTTCAGGAACTTCGTGAGCCTTGCCCTGACCATAACCTACATTACCTTTTTTGTCGCCGACAACAACCAGTGCGGAAAAGCGGAAACGACGTCCACCTTTGACTACTTTCGCTACGCGGTTAATTGCAACAACACGTTCTTCAAATTCTGATTTGTTGCGATCATTGTTTGCCATGGATTCCCCTCCTTAATGTTAAAATTCGAGTCCTGCTTCTCGGGCGCCTTCAGCAACAGCCTTAACACGTCCGTGATAGATATAACCGCTGCGGTCGAAAACTACCGCTTTGATTCCTTTTTCCAGGGCACGTTCACCGATCAGTGCGCCAACTTTTTTTGCTGCCGCAACATCGCTGCCTTTTTCAAGATCAAATGCTTTGTCAATTGATGAAGAGGAAACAATCGTTACACCCTTTGAATCATCAATTAATTGTGCATATATATTCTTGGAAGAACGAAAAACATTTAAACGCGGACGTTCTGTAGTGCCCACAATGCGGTGGCGCACATGAAGATGTCTTTTCTTACGCAGCGCGTTCTTGTCTTTTTTTGTGATCATAGAGTCTACCGCTCCTTTCTCGTGAAAATGGAATGAAATTACTTACCAGTTTTACCTTCCTTACGACGAACCTTTTCGCCTTCATAACGAATACCCTTGCCCTTGTACGGTTCAGGGGAACGTACGGAACGAATATTGGCAGCAACTTCACCGACACGTTGCTTGTCGATTCCTGCAACAGAAACCTTGTTATTGCCTTCAACAGACAATTCAATTCCTTCTTCAGGAACGATTTCTACCGGGTGAGAGTAGCCGACATTAAGTACCAAGTTCTTGCCTTGTTTGTTGGCACGATAGCCGACACCGACAAGTTCCAGTTTCTTAGTGAAGCCTTTTGTCACACCTTCAACCATGTTGCTGATCAAACTGCTCGTCGTGCCGTGAAGCGCGCGATGCTTATTCGAATCAGTCGGTCGTTCAACTCGGATTTCATTGTTTTCTTGCTTAATGATCATATCTTGATGAAATTCACGTGATAATTCGCCCTTAGGACCTTTTACCGTTACCTTCTGACCGTCAATTGTAACAGTCACACCTTCAGGAACAGCGGTAGGTCTCAATCCTATACGAGACATGAGGACACCTCCATTCTTCTTTACTAATTACCAAACGTATGCGAGAACTTCGCCGCCAACGTTTTGCTGACGTGCTTCTTTATCTGTAATAACACCTTTCGATGTTGATACAAGTGCAATACCAAGCCCGCCAAGTACGCGAGGTACTTCATCGGCTTTCGCATAAACGCGAAGGCCCGGCTTGCTGATTCTCTTTAAACCGGTGATTACACGTTCTTTATTGCCACCGTATTTCAGAATCAGTCGAAGTACACCCTGTTTGTTGTCTTCGATGTATTCAACGTCCTTGATGAATCCTTCACGTTTCAGGATTTCAGCAATTTCCTTCTTGATTCTGGATCCTGGCAGCTCGATTTGTTCATGACGAACAATATTGGCGTTACGAATGCGAGTCAGCATATCTGCGATCGGATCTGTCATGACCATGCAAATCGACCTCCTTCCCTATCACTTAAAATTTTACCAGCTAGCTTTTTTAACACCCGGGATTTGTCCTTTATAGGCAAGTTCGCGAAAACAAATTCTGCATAATTTGAATTTCCTAAGAACCGAATGAGGACGTCCGCAGCGTTCACAGCGTGTGTATTCCTGCACTTTGAATTTTTTTGGGCGATGTGAAGAAACAAGCATTGATTTTTTTGCCAAAATTCATATCCTCCTTACGATTATTTTTTAACGAACGGCATACCGAGCAATGTAAGCAATTCTGCAGCTTCTTCATCAGTGTTGGCAGACGTTACAATGACGATGTCCATACCGCGTACTTTATCGACTTTATCATAGTCAATTTCAGGGAAAATCAATTGTTCGCGGATACCAAGCGTATAGTTGCCACGGCCATCAAAAGCTTTCTTCGAAACACCGCGGAAGTCACGTACACGCGGGAGCGCAACCGTAACCAGCTTGTCAAGAAAATCAAACATGCGGTCTTTTCTCAGCGTAACTTTTGCACCGATTGCTACACCTTCGCGAAGCTTGAACGCAGCAATTGATTTCTTTGCACGAGTGATTACCGGTTTCTGACCGGACAGCGCAGTCAAATCTTCAACGGCACTATCGAGTGCTTTTGAATTGTGAACGGCTTCGCCGACACCCATGTTAATGACAACCTTTTTGATTGCCGGCACCTGCATTACAGATGTGTAATTGAATTTTTCCATAAGAGCAGGAACGACTTCCTGATCATATTTTTCTTTAAAACGGCTCATGTGTTTACCTCCTTTCACAGACAAACGGATCAGTCGATGACTTCGCCTGATTTTTTAGAAACACGTACTTTTTTTCCGTCGACTATTTGATGACCTACACGTGTAGGTTCATTTGTTTTTGGATCAAGCAGCATAACATTTGATACGTGAACTGGCGCCTCGTGTTCGAGGATACCGCCTTGCGGAGCTGCTTGGCTTGGCTTGGAATGCTTTTTAACGATGTTTACACCTTCAACAAGCACACGTTCCTTAGCCGGATATGCTGCAAGGATCACGCCTTGTTTGCCTTTGTCTTTCCCAGCAATAACTTGAACCTTATCGCCCTTTTTCACATGCAATTTTGCCATGTTAAATGCCACCTCCTTTTCCTAACCTTTCGAAATTACAGTACTTCCGGTGCGAGAGAGACGATTTTCATGAATTGACCGTCACGCAGTTCGCGAGCAACCGGTCCAAAGATACGTGTACCGCGCGGGCTCTTGTCTTCTTTCACAAGAACAACGGCATTTTCGTCAAAACGAATGTATGAACCATCGCTGCGGCGAACACCGTGTTTCGTACGAACTACGACAGCGCGAACAATTTCGCCTTTCTTAACAACGCCACCTGGTGTTGCTTGTTTAACCGAAGCAACGATGACATCGCCGATATTTGCGGTCTTGCGTCCGGAGCCACCCAAAACCTTGATGGTCAAGACTTCACGTGCACCCGAGTTATCGGCAACTTTCAAACGACTTTCTTGCTGAATCATAAAATGCAACCTCCCTTCGATCTTCGGTCCTTACCGACAGATCAGATAATAACGGATTCCTCAACAATTTTAACGAGACGAAAACGTTTATCTTTTGAAAGCGGGCGAGTTTCAGCAATTTCTACGATATCGCCGACTTTTGCTTGATTATTTTCATCATGCGCTTTGAATCTCTTGGAATACTTCACGTGTTTTCCATAGAGACGGTCGTTCTTATACGTCTCAACGAGCACCGTAATGGTCTTTTCCATTTTGTCTGAAACAACACGGCCGACCAAAACTTTACGAGCATTGCTACGATTTTCCTCTGCCATTTACGATAACCTCCTTCTCAGCCGTTTTGAACGTTCAATTCACGTTCACGCAAAATCGTTTTTGCACGAGCAATGGACTTGCGGACCGCACGGATGCGAGCCGGATTTTCCAATTGTCCGGTTGCGAGCTGGAAACGCAGATTAAACAATTCTTCTTTTAAAGACTTCACGTTTTCTTCAACTTCAGCAGTGGTCAAGTTACGGATATCCTCAGCCTTCATTTGCGTCACCACCCACTTCTTCACGTTTCACGATTTTCGTTTTAATAGGCAATTTATGGCTAGCGAGACGCAATGCTTCACTTGCCACTTCTTCACTAACACCGCCGACTTCAAAAAGTACACGGCCTGGCAATACTACTGCAACCCATCCTTCTGGAGCACCTTTACCGGAACCCATGCGGACATCAAGAGGTTTCTTTGTGTATGATTTTTGAGGGAAAATTTTGATCCAAACTTTTCCGCCACGTTTCATAAAACGTGTCATTGCAATACGAGCGGCTTCAATCTGGCGACTGGAGACCCAAGCGGAATCCAGCGCCTGCAGTCCGTATTCACCGAAGGTTACCGTAGCGCCGCCCTTTGTTTGGCCGCGCATTCTACCACGGTGCTGTCTACGATACTTTGTACGTTTAGGCATTAACATAATTATTTGCCTCCTTCCTTCTTAGTCGTTCCTTTCGTCGGAAGGACTTCTCCGCGATAAATCCATACTTTAACACCAATTTTACCGTAAGTGGTATCAGCTTCCGCTGTTCCATAATCGATGTCGGCACGCAAAGTGTGAAGCGGAACAGTGCCTTCGCTATAGTCCTCTGTACGTGCCATATCCGCGCCACCAAGGCGGCCGGCACATTGTGTCTTAATACCCTTTGCACCTGCACGCATTGCTCTTTGCAGCGTCTGTTTTTGAGCACGTCTCCAAGAGATACGGCTTTCAAGTTGACGAGCAATGTTTTCAGCAACAAGCTTTGCGTCAAGGTCTGCTTGTTTGATTTCAAAAATATTTACGTGAACGCGTTTGCCAGTCAGTTGGTTCAGTGCTTTACGCAGCGCTTCGACTTCAGAACCGCCTTTACCGATGACCATACCCGGTTTCGCCGTCTTAATGGTTACATTAATCCGATTTGCCGCACGTTCCAGCTCGATACCGGAAACCGAAGCGTCCTTCAGCTTTTCTTCGATATAGTTACGGATCTTGATATCTTCGTGAAGATATTCCGCATATTCTTTATCAGCATACCATTTGGATTCCCAGTCACGAATGACTCCGATTCGAAATCCGACAGGATTAATTTTTTGACCCACGCGTTATCCCTCCTTCTTTTCCGATACGATAATTGTAATGTGGCTGGTCCGTTTGTTGATTCTGCTTGCACGGCCTTGTGCGCGCGGGCGGAAACGTTTCATCGTTGCACCTTCATCAACAAATGCCTTTTCAACAAACAATGTTTCAGCATCAAGATCATAGTTATGTTCCGCATTGGCAATAGCGGATTTCAAAACTTTTTCAATGATCGGCGAAGCGGCTCTCTGAGTGTTTTTCAGTACAGCCAATGCATAGCCGATATCTTTGCCCCTGATAAGATCAATAACAAGACGCGCCTTACGAGGAGCAATACGAATTTGTTTAGCGACAGCTTTTGCTTGCATCATAGTTCCTCCTTTCGTTAGCGTGCACTCGTTTTCTTATCGGAAGAAATGTGTCCGCGGTACGTTCTCGTCGGAGCAAATTCTCCTAGTTTATGTCCAACCATGTCTTCCGTAACGTACACCGGCACATGCTTGCGTCCGTCATATACGGCAATGGTATGTCCAATGAATTCAGGGAAGATGGTTGATCTGCGGGACCACGTTTTAATGACTCTTTTTTCGTCCTTTTCGTTCAAAGCAACGACTTTGTTCATCAAGTGATCATCAATAAAAGGTCCTTTTTTTAGGCTTCGGCTCACGAGTAGGCCTCCTTCCAAAATAAAATATCTATCCAAAAACAATTATTTCTTCTTGCGGTGACGAATGATGAATTGTTCCGACGTATTCTTCTTCTTACGCGTCTTGTAACCCATCGTTGGTTTGCCCCAAGGCGACATTGGCGACTTGCGTCCGACCGGTGCTTTACCTTCACCACCACCATGCGGGTGATCGTTCGGGTTCATTACAGAACCGCGGACCGTAGGCCGAATGCCTTTCCAGCGGGAGCGGCCGGCTTTACCGACTGACACAAGTTCATGTTCCAAGTTTCCAACCTGACCGATGGTTGCACGGCAAGTTTCAAGGATCATACGCACTTCGCCGGATACAAGGCGGATCAGCACGTATTTGCCTTCTTTACCAAGAATCTGAGCAGAAGTTCCTGCAGAACGTACAAGCTGTCCGCCTTTTCCTGGTCTCAATTCAATATTATGAATCGTCGTACCAACTGGAATGTTCTTCAGTGGAAGAGCATTTCCAACCTTGATATCGGCTTCCACACCAGACATAATCTCGGTACCTACTTTAATGCCCTTTGGTGCGAGAATATAGCGTTTTTCGCCATCTGCGTAGTGAACCAACGCAATGTTTGCAGTACGGTTTGGATCATATTCGATCGTCGCAACCTTACCCGGCACGCCATCCTTAGTACGTTTAAAGTCAATGATACGGTATTTACGTTTGTGACCGCCGCCTTGGTGACGAACAGTCAAACGGCCTTGGTTGTTGCGTCCTGCTTTTTTCGGCAGAGACTTCAGCAATGATTTTTCCGGCTGATCCGTTGTGATTTCTGCGAAATCCAATGAAGTCATGTTACGGCGACCATTGGATGTCGGTTTATACTTCTTAATTGGCATGATCAATAACCTCCTTCTTTAGAATTCCTCATTCACCGTCAAAGAAGTTGAGCTCTTTGCTTTCCGGTGTCAAAGTGACAACAGCTTTCTTGCGCTTATTTGTATAGCCTTCATAGCGGCCATAACGTTTCGGCTTGCCTTTTACGTTCAACGTATTGACTTTAACGACTTCCACGTCAAAGATCGCTTCCACAGCACGTTTGATTTCAGACTTATTTGCCTTAACATCAACGTCAAATGTGTATTTCTTGTCAGCCATCTGATCCGTTGTACGTTCAGTCAGCACGGGGCGCTTTATAATATCGCGAGGATCCTTCATTATCCAAGCACCTCCTCAAGCTTTGCCGCAGCATCCTTGGTGACAATCAGTTTGTCATGTGCAATGACGTCAAGTACATTGACCTCATTTGCAGCGAGCACCTTTACACCTGGAAGATTGCGGGATGATAAAACAGCTGTTTCATCAATATCATTCGTGACAATTAATGCTTTTTCTGCAACGGAGAGGTTGCTTAGCAAAGCAGTAATTTCTTTTGTTTTAGGAGCTTCAATCTTCAGTGCATCGAGTACAATCAGATTGTTTTCTCCTGCTTTGTCCGACAGTACCGATCTGATCGCCAATCTGCGGACCTTCTTAGGCAGTTTGTAAGAGTAGCTGCGTGGTGTTGGTCCGAATACCGTACCACCGCCAACCCATTGCGGGGAACGAATGGAGCCTTGACGAGCACGGCCCGTTCCTTTTTGTTTCCACGGCTTGCGACCGCCGCCGCGAACTGCAGAACGATTTTTTACAGCATGTGTTCCTTGGCGAAGTGAAGCTTGTTGCATGACAACCGCTTGATAAATGACATGTTCGTTTGGTTGAATGCCGAATACAGCGTCTGCCAGTTCTACAGCTCCGACTTCTGCGCCTTTCTGATCAAATACAGTTAATTTTGGCATGGAAGCATCCTCCTTTCTTATTTAGCTTCTTTTGCTTTCAAAGCAGATTTTATCACGATATAGCTTTTTTTTGCGCCCGGTACATTGCCGCTGATGAGGATCAATTGGCGTTCCGGGTCAACTTTAGCGACGACGAGATTTTCAACAGTAACCGTTTCTCCGCCCATGCGGCCGGCCAGCTTCTTGCCTTTGAAGACGCGTGCCGGATCAATAACGCCCATGGAACCAGGACGACGATGGTAACGAGAACCGTGTGCCATAGGTCCGCGAGATTGGTTGTTGCGCTTGATTGGGCCTTGATAACCTTTCCCCTTTGAAGTTCCAGTTACGTCAATTGCTTCGCCAGTCTGGAATGTGTCGGCAGTAACTGCTTTGCCTACCTCGTAATCATCTAAATTTACATTACGGATTTCTTTAATGAAGCGCTTAGGTTCAGCTTTCGCTTTTTCAGCGTGACCCTTTGCCGGTTTGGTAACTCGAGAAACTTTCGCGTTATCAAATCCGAGCTGCACAGCTTCATAGCCGTCCGTTTCAACCGTCTTCTTTTGAAGAACAACGTTGCCGGATACGTCTACAACTGTAACGGGAATCACATCGCCGTTCTCAGCAAAAATCTGAGTCATGCCGATTTTCTTGCCCAAGATTCCTTTGCTCATCCGTAACACCTCCTATTGTTCAAAATAAATTATAATTTAATTTCAATGTCGACACCTGAAGGCAGATCCAATCGCATGAGCGAATCTACGGTTTGAGGTGTAGGCTCAACGATATCAACCAAGCGTTTGTGTGTACGCATTTCGAATTGTTCGCGTGAATCCTTGTATTTGTGGACCGCACGCAGAATCGTATAAATCGATTTTTCTGTAGGAAGCGGAATCGGTCCGGATACCTTTGCACCTGAACGTTTTGCCGTTTCCACGATTTTTTCAGCGGACTGATCTAAAATGCGATGATCATACGCTTTTAAACGAATGCGAATCTTTTGCTTTGCCATTGTATTCCCTCCTTCTTTCGTCCATTTTTGAAAAACAGACTTGCTCCACGAAAATTTCCAGACCGCCCGCCTTGGCAAAGGAGCCGGGTGTATCTGCAACCTTCCGCATCATTGCCAAAAAACCAACTTCACTATTATACCTAAAGACTAGGCGTAAAGCAAGACGAACGATCACCTTTTTTCAGTGACTGTTACATTATAAAGACTTTCAAGCGAAAGATCAAATAATTCTTCAATTCCATGCATAAAATTTTGAATCAATGAAACAATACTTCCGTTTTGTGTAGCTTAGGCTAGCTGTCGTAAGTTTTTGCTTCTTTATAATATAAGAAAAACCGGGCAAAAAGCACCCGGTCCTTACTTCCGCAGGATGCGGTGACTTTCGCGTTGCATACAGGACGTATGCGCACTTAGCGAAAGTTCCTTTAGGAAAGTTTCTTCATACATGTGTGATGGATTCGTGTCTTTTCGGTGCTGAATCATCGCTTCGGTTGCTCGCTGGCACGCTGTTCCCGCAGGCGCCAGAGCATCTGCGCGTTGATACACGGTCTTTTGCTTGGACAAAAGCCGCACACTTTTCCTGAAACAAAAAAAGAGCCCTCCGAAGAGGACCCTTTCTTTATAAGGTTGAAATCATTCAATGATTTCAGATACGGAACCAGCGCCTACTGTACGGCCGCCTTCACGAATAGAGAATTTCGTCCCTTGTTCGATAGCGATCGGAGCAAGCAGTTCAACGTCCATTTCTACGTTGTCGCCAGGCATTACCATTTCAGTTCCTTCTGGAAGAGTAATGGTACCGGTAACGTCTGTTGTTCTGAAGTAGAATTGCGGACGATAGTTGCTGAAGAACGGCGTATGACGTCCACCTTCTTCTTTTTTCAGAACGTATACTTGAGCTTTGAACGTTTTGTGAGCAGTTACAGTACCTGGTTTAATCAAAACTTGACCACGTTCGATGCCTTCGCGGTCAACACCACGAAGCAATGCACCGATGTTGTCGCCGGCTTCTGCGAAGTCAAGCGTTTTACGGAACATTTCAACGCCGGTAACCGTTGATTTCTTAGGTGCATCAGTCAGACCAAGAATTTCAACTTCGTCACCGATTTTAACCGTACCACGTTCAACACGGCCAGTTGCTACGGTACCACGACCTGTGATTGAGAATACGTCTTCGACAGGCATCATGAATGGTTTTTCAGTATCACGAACTGGAGTCGGGATGTATTCGTCAACAGCCTTCATCAGGTCGAGAATGTGTTGTTCTTCTTCAGCATCGCCTTGCAATGCTTTCAAAGCAGAACCGCTGATAACCGGAACATCGTCGCCTGGGTAGTCATATTCGCTAAGCAGGTCGCGAACTTCCATTTCTACGAGTTCAAGAAGTTCAGGGTCGTCAACTTGGTCGGTTTTGTTCAAGAAGACAACGATTGCAGGAACACCTACTTGGTGTGCAAGCAGAATGTGTTCACGCGTTTGCGGCATCGGACCGTCAACTGCGGATACAACGAGGATTGCACCGTCCATTTGGGCAGCACCGGTGATCATGTTCTTGACATAGTCGGCGTGTCCTGGGCAGTCAACGTGTGCATAGTGACGAGTATCTGTTTCATATTCAACGTGAGCCGTTGAAATTGTGATCCCGCGTTCACGTTCTTCCGGAGCACCGTCAATGGAATCGTAAGCTCGAGCCTGAGCTTGACCTGTTTTAGACAATACCGTTGTAATGGCAGCTGTCAGGGTTGTTTTACCGTGGTCAACGTGACCAATTGTACCAATGTTAACATGGGGTTTTGTGCGTTCATAATGTTCTTTAGCCATGGATTAGTAATCCTCCTTTAATTCAATAGAAAGTTTAATTTATATGCAGTAAGAAAGTTGGCAAGCTTAGGCCGCCATCTTCCCTAGCTTACAATAAAACATGGGGTGTGACAATTCATTTAGCAAGCGGAAATGAAAATCAAGCTTCGCCGGTTGCCTTCTTAATAATGTCTTCACTGACGCTCTTCGGCACTTCTTCATAATGGTCGAATTGCATCGTAAAGGTACCGCGTCCCTGCGTTGATGAACGCAGGTTTGTTGCATAGCCGAACATTTCTGCAAGAGGAACATGGGCACTGACAACTTGAACACCTTGGCGTGCTTCCATACCGTCCACACGACCGCGGCGACTGGTGATATCACCCATAATATCTCCCAAATATTCTTCCGGCATGCTGACTTCCACTTTCATGATCGGTTCAAGGATCACCGGCGCGCAGACATTCTTCGCTGCCTTCAGTGCCATTGAAGCGGCAACCTTGAACGCCATTTCACTGGAATCGACATCGTGGTAAGATCCGTCAACAAGCGCTGCTTTCACATCGATGAGCGGGTAACCGGCCAGCAGACCGTTTTGCAATGCATCTCTCAAACCTGCTTCAACTGCAGGAACATATTCACGCGGAACAACACCGCCGACAATCTTGTTCTCGAATGTAAAGCCTTCGCCCTCTTTTTGAGGTTCGAATTCGATCCAAACGTGACCGTATTGACCACGACCACCAGACTGGCGGATGAACTTACCTTCCGCCTTGCCTGCTTTCGTAAATGTTTCGCGATAAGCAACCTGAGGGTTACCTACGTTCGCATCCACTTTAAACTCACGGCGCAGACGGTCAACGATAATATCGAGGTGAAGCTCGCCCATACCACCAATGATGGTTTGACCGGTTTCTTCATCCGTATGCGTCTTGAAAGTCGGATCTTCTTCAGCCAGTTTTGACAGCGCAATGCCCATCTTATCTTGGTCTGCTTTCGACTTTGGTTCGATGGCAACGTGGATAACCGGATCAGGGAATTCCATCGATTCAAGTACGATTGGATGATCACCATCGCACAGTGTATCACCCGTTGTCGTATTCTTCAAACCAACTGCAGCAGCGATATCGCCGGAGAAGACTTCTTTGATTTCGCTTCGGTGGTTGGCGTGCATCTGAAGGATACGTCCCATACGCTCACGATTGTCCTTCGTTGAGTTCTGTACATAAGAACCAGCTTCGATTGATCCTGAGTAAACACGGAAGAAAGTCAGCTTACCAACGAACGGATCGGTCATAACTTTAAATGCCAGCGCTGCGAACGGTCCCTTATCGTCTGCCGGACGTGTTTCTTCTTCATCTGTATCCGGAACGTTACCTTTAATTGGCGGCACGTCCAGCGGTGAAGGCAGGTAATCGATGGCAGCATCCAGTACATGCTGTACCCCTTTGTTTTTGAAAGCTGTCCCGCAAAGTACCGGATAGAATTTAACATCACAGGTTGCTTTACGAATAGCGGCTTTCAATTCCTCAACGGAGATTTCATCGCCATTGAGATATTTTTCCATGAGTGCATCATCAACGTCGGCAACGGCTTCAATGAGTTTTTCATGGTATTCTTCGGCCTGCTCTTTGTATTCATCCGGAATCTCTTCCGCATCAACAATTGATCCAAGGTCGTCTTCGTAAATGTAAGCCTGCATCGTAACCAAGTCAATTTCGCCCAGATAATTATCTTCAGCACCCATTGGCAGCTGAATCGGATGGGCATTGGCTTGGAGACGTTCATGCAGTGTTTTGCAAGAATAGAGGAAATCGGCACCGATTTTATCCATCTTGTTAACAAATACAATTCTTGGTACATGATAGGTAGTCGCTTGACGCCAAACGGTTTCCGTTTGCGGTTCAACACCGGACTGCGCATCAAGAACCGTTACCGCACCGTCAAGAACACGGAGTGAACGTTCTACTTCAACCGTGAAGTCCACGTGCCCTGGGGTATCGATAATGTTAATTCGATGGTCTTTCCATTGAGCCGTCGTTGCAGCGGAAGTAATCGTGATTCCGCGTTCCTTTTCCTGTTCCATCCAGTCCATTTGTGAGGCCCCTTCATGGGTCTCACCAATTTTATGAATACGGCCTGAATAGAAGAGAATACGCTCGGTTGTTGTCGTCTTGCCGGCATCAATGTGGGCCATGATACCAATATTACGCGTCTTTTCCAAGGAGAATTCCCTTGCCATGGTTTTCTCTCCTTCCTTTGATCTATTGTTTTATTACCAGCGATAGTGAGCAAATGCTTTGTTTGCTTCAGCCATCTTGTGCATGTCTTCGCGTTTCTTAACCGACGCACCCGTATTGTTCGATGCATCAATGATTTCATTAGCTAATCGTTCAACCATCGTCGTTTCACCGCGAAGGCGTGAGTAATTAACTAAGTAGCGAAGTCCAAGTGTCGTCCGGCGTTCCGGACGAACTTCTACTGGCACCTGGTAGTTTGAACCGCCGACACGGCGTGCCTTTACTTCCAATACAGGCATAACGTTTTTCAACGCTTGTTCGAAAACTTCCATTGGTTCTTGATTGGTCCGTTCTTTAATTAAATCAAATGCCTGATAGAGAATGGTTTGTGCCTTTCCCTTTTTTCCATCTTGCATAATTCGGTTGATCAAACGAGTGACCAATTTGGAATTATACAGTGGATCCGGCAGTACATCGCGTCTTTCGACAGGGCCTTTTCTAGGCATATTAATTCCTCCTCCCAGTTAGTTTTATAATCAAGCCTTAGGCTTCTTTGCGCCGTATTTCGAGCGGCCTTGCTTACGGTCCGTAACGCTCGCCGTATCCAAAGCACCGCGGATAATATGATAACGCACACCAGGAAGGTCCTTCACACGTCCACCGCGAATCAATACAACGCTGTGTTCTTGAAGGTTGTGTCCGATTCCCGGAATGTAAGCATTGACTTCGATGTTGTTTGACAAACGAACACGCGCATATTTACGAAGCGCAGAGTTAGGCTTCTTCGGTGTCATTGTGCCAACACGGGTGCACACGCCTCTCTTTTGTGGAGCAAAATCATCCGTCAATGATTTTTTGAAACTGTTGTAGCCTCTGTTCAATGCAGGTGCCGTAGACTTCTTAATCTTTGATTTGCGTCCGTGACGAATTAATTGGTTGATTGTAGGCATTTACCTGTTCCTCCTTTCAAAATTTCTAAATCCACTGATCCAGGCGGTTCTTTTCTCGCGCAAAAAATTGTTTTTGCAAGGTTTCCCCTGCAAAAACATCATTTTTTTATCGCAACAGCCGATGCCCCGACTTCAATGCCGCAGGCCTGACCTAATTTCTTCATTGAGGCCACTGTACTTACAGGCACCTTCAATTCTTCCGCAAGTGTCAGTACTTTATTGGTTACACGTAAATCGGCGTCTTCAGCAATAATAACCTCTTCAACTCGGTTCTCTTTTAATGCTTTAATCGCCTGTTTCGTGCCAATAATCACATCGTTCTTCGATTGCGTCACTTTTTCATAAGACATGACAATATATCCTCCAAAGTAACCAGGGTAAAAAGAACACTCAGATATAATAGCACCGGCAGTTGACTATTGTCAATGCATGAATCAACTTTCTTGGTTAATCAATGCGCCGGCTGGTTCTGCTGCAGGGTCTGCAGTGGTTGTCTGACCGTCTGTCGTCTCTACGACAACATTGCGATACTTCGGCATTCCTGTTCCTGCCGGAATCAGTTTACCGATAATTACATTTTCCTTCAGACCGAGCAATTCATCAATCTTGCCCTTAATCGCTGCATCAGTCAGCACGCGCGTCGTTTCCTGGAAGGAAGCGGCAGACAGGAAGGAGTCGGTTTCAAGCGCTGCTTTCGTAATTCCGAGCAGCACCGGATGTCCGGTTGCTGGAAGTTTACGATGCAGCAGAACATCCCGGTTTTCTTCCTTAAAGCGATGAATATCGACAAGAGCACCTGGTAATACGGAAGTATCACCACTGTCAATAACGCGAATTTTGCGCATCATCTGACGCACCATGACCTCGACGTGCTTATCGCCGATTTCAACACCCTGCATCCGGTATACTTTCTGAACTTCCCGGAGCAGATAATTTTGTACGCCTTGCAGTCCGACGATGTGGAGCAGTTCTTTTGGATCAATGGATCCACCGATCAAGGCCTGACCTGCCTTAACCTCGTTGCCCTCAGCAACTTTCATACGCGCACTGAGTGGCACCGTGTAGGTACGTGTTTCCAGCGCACCTTTAACAATAACTTCGCGTTTGTCCTTCAGCTCGGTAACTGACGTAACGGTTCCATCAATTTCCGAAATTGTAGCTTGCCCTTTAGGGTTGCGGGCTTCAAACAATTCTTGGATACGCGGGAGACCTTGCGTGATATCGTCTCCGGCAACACCACCGGTATGGAAGGTACGCATGGTCAGCTGGGTACCTGGTTCACCAATCGATTGAGCGGCAATAATACCAACGGACTCGCCGACTTCAACTTCTGAACCGGTAGCCAAGTTGCGGCCATAACACTTCTTGCAGACACCATGACGGGTTTCACAGGTAAACACCGTGCGGATTTCAACTTCAGTGATTCCGGCTTGAACGATCTTGGTAGCCGTTTCTTCATCAATTAACTCATTTTTGTTAACCAGTACCTCATCGGTGTCCGGGTGATATACGGTCTGGTTCGCCGTACGTCCGACCAGACGATCATAGAGGTTCTCAATTTCTTCTGTACCTTCACGAATCGCATGAACAACGATGCCGCGATCCGTACCACAGTCGTCCTCTCTGACGATAACATCCTGGGCAACATCAACCAAACGACGGGTCAGATAACCTGAGTTCGCCGTCTTAAGCGCGGTATCGGCAAGTCCTTTACGTGCGCCGTGAGTGGAGATGAAGTATTCCAGCACGGTCAGACCTTCACGGAAACTTGAGATAATCGGCAGTTCGATGATTCGACCGGATGGATCGGCCATCAAACCACGCATACCGGCAAGCTGAGTAAAGTTCGATGCGTTACCACGGGCACCGGAGTCACTCATCATAAAGATCGGGTTCGTCTTAACCAAGGAATCCATCAGCTTGGATTGGATGGTATCTTTTGCACCGCTCCAAATGCCGACAATGCGTTCATATCGCTCGTCTTCGGTAATCAAGCCGCGACGGAACTGTTTCGTTACTTTTTCTACATTCTCTTCGGCTGTATTCAGAATTTCTTGCTTTTCCGGAAGCACAATAACGTCGGATACACCGACTGTAATGCCTGCTTTAGTCGAATACTGGAAGCCGAGTGCTTTGAGACGATCAAGGAATTTAGAAGTCTCGGTTACTTTATATTTCTTGAAAACTTCCGCAATGATATGACCGAGATAGCCTTTTTTAAATGGCAGAATTTCATCGCGTGATGCGATCTCCTTAGGAAGATCCGTTCCCATTGGAACAAAATACTTGTCCGGAGTCGCAACTTGCAAGTTTTTATCGGTCGGCTCATTAATATACGGGAACGCCGGCGGAAGTACATGGTTAAAGATCAATTTGCCCGGTGTAGTCAGCAAGTACTGCTTATTCTGTTCTTCCGTAAACGTCGGATTATGCGTTGACGCAGCCGGAATGGCAATCCGAGAGTGCAGGTGTACATAGCCATTATAATAAGCAAGCATCGCTTCATCACTGTTCTTGAATACCTTACCTTCACCGCGGGCACCTTTCCGTTCCAGCGTCAGGTAATAGTTTCCAAGCACCATATCCTGTGAAGGCGTAACGATCGGCTTTCCGTCCTTAGGGTTCAGGATGTTTTGAGCACCAAGCATCAACAGACGTGCTTCAGCTTGCGCTTCTGCGGAAAGCGGAACGTGAACAGCCATCTGGTCACCGTCGAAGTCCGCGTTATAAGCGGTACATACAAGTGGATGCAGACGAATCGCGCGTCCTTCAACAATTCTCGGTTCGAATGCTTGAATGCCCAAACGGTGCAGCGTAGGCGCACGGTTCAGCAGAACCGGGTGTTCTTTAATGACGTCTTCGAGCACACCCCATACGTCCGGATGAATTTTTTCCACCTTACGTTTTGCACTCTTAATGTTGTTGGCAATCCCGCGGCTCACCAATTCTTTCATCACAAACGGTTTGAACAATTCCAAAGCCATTTCTTTTGGGAGACCGCATTGATACATCTGCAACGACGGACCTACGGCAATAACGGATCGGCCAGAGTAGTCGACACGTTTGCCAAGCAGGTTCTGACGAAAACGTCCCTGTTTCCCTTTCAGCATGTGAGAAAGAGACTTCAGCGGCCGGTTGCCTGGTCCGGTAACCGGTCGACCGCGGCGACCATTGTCGATCAGTGAGTCAACCGCTTCCTGCAACATCCGCTTCTCGTTCTGAACAATGATGCTCGGCGCACCAAGTTCAAGAAGACGTTTCAGACGGTTGTTGCGGTTGATGACTCTTCGATACAAGTCGTTCAAGTCGGACGTTGCGAAACGTCCGCCGTCCAATTGGACCATCGGGCGCAGTTCCGGAGGAATAACCGGCAGTACGTCTAGGATCATCCAGGAGGGTTCATTGCCGGATTCACGGAATGCTTCAATGACTTCGAGTCGTTTGACAGCACGCGTTCTTCTCTGACCTTGGACCGTTTTCAATTCTTCTTGCAGTTCATCGGATTCTTTATCCAAATCAACATCTTGCAAGAGTTTTTTAATGGATTCCGCACCCATGCCCGCTTTAAAAGTATTGCCGTATTTTTCGCGATACGCACGGTATTCTTTTTCAGAGAGCAGTTGTTTTTTCTCAAGCGGTGTGTCACCCGGTTCGGTCACCACGTACGATGCAAAGTAGATGACTTCTTCCAAAGCTCTTGGCGACATATCCAGCAAAAGGCCCATGCGGCTTGGAATCCCTTTAAAATACCAGATATGGGAAACCGGAGCAGCAAGTTCAATATGTCCCATGCGCTCTCTGCGGACTTTAGCCCGGGTAACTTCAACGCCGCAGCGGTCGCAAACGACGCCCTTATAACGGACACGTTTGTATTTGCCGCAATGGCATTCCCAGTCTTTGGTCGGTCCGAAAATGCGTTCGCAGAACAAACCGTCCTTTTCCGGTTTCAATGTCCGATAGTTGATGGTCTCAGGTTTTTTTACTTCGCCGTGGGACCAAGACCTGATCTTATCAGGTGAAGCTAAACCAATCTTCATAAATTCAAATTTATTGACATCCAGCAAGGGGGCAACCTCCCTTATATTTTCAGTGTTTGGCAAAAAGTGCCATCGCTTTTGTTCACCGAGCTGTTGTATTAGAAAAGCATTCAGGCACGCCAAGGAAAAGCCGTTCTAGCCGTTTCCTTTGTACCGAACGGATTCTATTAAGAGGTTGATTCATTAAACTTGCACATTGAGATTGTCGTCCAGCGACTCTTCTTCGTCTTCAAGCTCTTTGATTACGATTTCCGAGTGATCACCGTCGAGCACCTTAACATCCATACCAAGACTTTGCAGTTCTTTAATGAGCACCTTGAACGATTCAGGGACACCCGGTTCGGGAACGTTGTCGCCTTTGACAATGGATTCGTAGGTTTTTACACGTCCGACAACATCATCTGACTTCACCGTCAGAATTTCTTGAAGGGTGTGTGCGGCGCCGTATGCTTCCAGCGCCCAAACTTCCATTTCACCAAATCTCTGGCCACCGAATTGTGCTTTACCACCGAGCGGCTGCTGTGTAACCAGAGAGTACGGTCCAGTTGAACGCGCGTGCAGCTTATCGTCAACCATGTGGGCCAGCTTGATCATGTACATGACGCCGACTGAAACGCGGTTGTCAAATGGGTCACCTGTGCGGCCGTCATAAAGCACCGTTTTGCCATCCCGTGAAAGTCCTGCTTCTTCGAGCGTGCTCCAGACATCTTCTTCGCGCGCACCATCGAATACAGGAGTTGCAATGTGAATGCCCATTTCGCGAGCGGCCATACCAAGGTGAAGTTCAAGAACCTGCCCGATGTTCATACGGGAAGGCACACCGAGTGGGTTAAGCATGATATCCAGCGGACGTCCGTTTGGCAAAAACGGCATATCTTCTTCAGGAAGGATTTTGGAGATGACACCTTTGTTTCCGTGTCGTCCGGCCATTTTGTCCCCTTCATGAATTTTACGTTTCTGGACGATATAAACACGAACCAATTCATTGACACCTGGTGGCAGTTCATCGCCTGCCTCGCGTGTAAAGATCTTAACATCGTGCACAATACCGCCGCCGCCATGTGGTACCTTCAGCGATGTATCACGCACTTCGCGTGCTTTTTCACCGAAAATCGCATGGAGTAGCCGTTCTTCAGCTGTAAGTTCCGTAACCCCTTTTGGCGTCACCTTTCCGACGAGAATGTCGCCGTCGCGCACTTCCGCACCAACACGAATAATACCGCGGTCATCGAGGTTCTTCAGTGCATCCTCGCCGACGTTCGGAATGTCCCGGGTAATATCTTCCGGTCCGAGTTTCGTGTCACGTGCATCAGATTCATATTCCTCAATATGAATAGAGGTGTAAACATCGTCTTTCACAAGTTTTTCACTCATGATGACGGCATCTTCATAGTTATATCCGTTCCAAGTCATGAATCCGACCAATACGTTGCGGCCTAATGCGAGTTCGCCCATATCCATGGAAGGACCATCAGCAATAATCTCGCCCTTGGAAACAACATTACCGGTTTTCACAATCGGTTTTTGGTTGTAGCACATTCCTTGGTTCGAACGCTCGAATTTAGAGAGTTTATAAGTCACAACATCTCCGGCTACGTCACGTCCATCAATATTCTCTAGCGTGCGAATCTTGATCACACGGGCAGACACATATTCAACGCGGCCGCGGAACTTCGAACGAATTGCCGCTCCTGAATCACGAGCGGACACATATTCCATACCTGTTCCGACCAATGGTGCTTGCGGACGGAGCAGCGGAACCGCTTGACGCTGCATGTTGGCACCCATCAACGCACGGTTCGAGTCGTCATTGGCAAGGAAAGGAATACATGCCGATGCAACTGAAACCACCTGCTTTGGCGATACGTCCATGTAGTCGACGCGTTCCTTATGAACAACCAGGTTCTCACTTCTGAACCGGGCGAGAATATGATCTTCAAGAAATTCTCCGTCATCGCTCAGCTCAGCGTTTGCTTGAGCAACAACATAGTTATCCTCTTCGTCGGCGGTTAAGTAGTCAATGTGCTCGGTAACCCTTCCGGTTTCTGGATCAACACGGCGGTATGGCGTTTCAATAAACCCGTATTTATTGACACGTGCATAACTTGACAACGAGTTGATCAGTCCGATATTTGGGCCTTCAGGCGTTTCAATCGGGCACATACGGCCATAGTGCGAATAGTGAACGTCACGGACTTCCATGCCGGCACGTTCACGCGTCAATCCACCAGGTCCAAGCGCTGACAGACGGCGCTTGTGGGTGAGTTCGGCCAGCGGGTTGGTCTGATCCATGAACTGTGAAAGCTGTGAACTTCCGAAGAATTCTTTGATCGACGCAATAACCGGGCGAATATTGATCAATGCCTGCGGCGTAATGCTGTTCGTATCCTGAATCGACATACGTTCACGGATGACACGTTCCATTCGCGACAAACCGATCCGAAACTGGTTCTGCAGCAATTCGCCTACTGAACGCAGACGGCGATTTCCCAAGTGGTCAATGTCATCGGTATCGCCAATGCCGTGAAGCAGATCAAAGAAATAGTTGATTGAAGAAAGAATGTCGGCAGGCGTAATGTGCTTGATTGATCGGTCAATCTCGCAGTTGCCCATTACACTGACTACCTTGCCCTTATCTTCTTCAAGAGGTGAGTAAACATCGATCTTTTGTACACGGATCGTTTGACCGGCAATAACGCCTTCAGACGGTGTATAGTCAACAAAGCCTAACTTTTTCTCAATCGTCGGCAAAAGACGGTCAAGTGTCCGGCGGTCAAGAAGTGTGCCTTCATCAGCAACAATTTCTCCCGTTTCCGGATCAACCAGTTTCTGTGCGAGTCTCTGGTTGAACAATCTATTTTTGATGTGGAGCTTCTTATTCATCTTGTAGCGGCCGACATTCGCCAGATCATAGCGTTTCGGGTCGAAGAAACGTGCTTCAAGAAGACTTTTCGCATTTTCTACGGTTGGCGGTTCGCCCGGACGCAGACGCTCGTATATTTCAACGAGTGCTTTATCCGTGCTGTCGGTGTTATCTTTTTCCAAAGTGTTTCTCAGATATTCGTCTTCACCTAGAAGATCGATAATCTCTTGATCCGTACTAAACCCAAGAGAACGCAAAAGAACCGTTACAGGGACTTTCCGCGTACGGTCAATTCTCACATAGACAACATCTTTGGCATCCGTTTCATATTCCAGCCAAGCGCCTCGGTTTGGAATAACCGTTGCACCAAAGCCTTTTTTTCCGTTTTTGTCAACTTTGTCATTAAAGTAAACACTTGGCGAACGTACCAGCTGGGAGACGATGACTCGCTCAGCCCCGTTAATAATGAAGGTACCGGCTTCAGTCATTAATGGGAAATCCCCCATAAATACTTCTTGTTCCTTTACTTCGCCTGTTTCTTTATTGATCAGTCGCACCTTTACGCGAAGCGGTGCAGCATAGGTTACATCGCGCGACTTTGATTCGTCAACCGAATATTTTGGTTCTCCCAAACTATAGTCGACGAATTCCAAAATCAGATTACCTGTAAAGTCTTCCACCGGAGAAATGTCTTGAAACATTTCCCGAATTCCTTCATCGAGGAACCACTGATAGGAGGCGGTCTGAATTTCAATAAGATTAGGGAGTTCCAGCACTTCTTTAATCCGAGCGTAGCTCCTGCGTTGGCGGTGGCGTCCGTATTGTACGAGTTGACCTGTCAACTATTTCACCCCTCAAATCAAGCATATTGAAAAAATCGGCAAACCATACTTCTTGAGCTTACCGCAGTTCAAAAATTATTTGATTAGCATTCCCTAAAAAGGAAATACTTATACCTACAAATTTACCCATGTTAGCATTAAAACATAATATCACAGAGGGTATATGTTGTCAATCTTTTCTTGCACACAAAATATAATAGCCTTTTTTCTTTGCCGCAACGTCTACACGATCAAATAAAGATTGCAGCATTTTTAGTGCAGACGGCGCTCCCTGCTTCTTTTGAATAACGGTCCATAACTCACCGCCATGTTTCAAAAAGCAATGGGCATCGCGAAAAATTTGATGCACAACTTGTTTTCCGGCACGGATTGGCGGATTCGTCACAATTGCTGCAAAGTCGCCCGTCACCTTTTCGAATAGTGAGCTCTGCAAAACAACAGGATTCACTTGATTTTCTTGGGCATTCTTTGCTGCCAGCGCAACCGCGCGCTCGTTAATATCAACCATAACCACGTCTCGATCGGGAAAATCCCTAGCTAAAGCAATGCCAATCGGACCATAGCCGCACCCCATATCCAAAAATGCCCCGGAAATTTGTGGTTCGTAAAACGTTTCAATCAGTAGTGCAGAGCCAAAATCAATCGCATTTTTTGAAAAAACACCGGCATCGGTTGTAAACACAAAATTGTGCTGACGCAATGTCGCGCTCAGTGAATGAGGATTGCTTTTCACATGAGGGTGCTCTGAATAGTAATGTTCTGTCAACTCAATCATCCCCTTGAAAATCAGCTGCGCTCCGCAATGACGAGTCATTGTCTTCACTCATTTAGTTTCGCAAATGCGATCTTTTCCATACACTGCCTTGTCTTGTTAACGTTAATTTTTCTTTTTCCGCGGTTGAATCTGCACAGGAATCGTTCTCGCGGATCGTCTCTACACTTATCACCAAACCTGTATAATTCTGTGAGAAAAACCAAGCAAAAAGCGCCCGGTCCTTAATCTCCAACCATGTGTGATGGACTCGTGTCTTTTCGGTGCTGAATCGTCGCTTCGGTTGCTCGCTTGCCGCGGGCGCACCGCGAGCCTCCTCAGACAGGCAAGACTCTGCGCATTTGCTGCACTGTCTTTTGCGGGACCAAAAATCATATCTTTTCTTTTTCTGTGAAAAAAGAAAAGGCCCGCGCAAGCGCGGGCCTTTTCAAGAACTTATTTCAGTTCTACTTTTGCGCCAACTTCTTCGAGTTTGCCTTTGAGTTCTTCGGCTTCTTCTTTAGCAGCGCCTTCTTTAACAGCCTTCGGAACACCATCAACTAATGCTTTTGCATCTTTCAGGCCGAGACCAGTAATTTCACGAACAACTTTGATAACCTTGATTTTTTGTGAACCAGCATCTGCCAGAACAACATCAAATTCAGATTTTTCTTCAGCTGCTGCACCTGCTGCACCTGCTGGAGCGGCAACCTGAGCTGCTGCGGTAACACCAAATTCATCTTCAATTGCTTTAACAAGATCGTTCAATTCGAGAACGGACATTTCTTTAATCGCGCCAATGATTTCTTCTTTAGTCATTGTATATGTTCCTCCTTATAATTCGGTTTGTAGTAGTCAATCAGCTTACGCTTCTTGTTCTTTTTGTTCGGCAACGGCTTTGACACCCAAAGCGAAGTTGCGGATTGGAGCCTGCAGAACATTTGCCAGCATCGAGAGAAGTCCTTCTCTGGACGGCAGTTCTGCCAGCGCCTTGATTTCGTCTAGCGACGTCAGTTTGCCTTCGATGACACCTGCTTTGATTTCGAGTGCTTCATGTTCTTTAGCAAAGTTGTACAATACTTTTGCCGGAGCAATGACGTCATCTTTGCTGAACGAAATAGCAGTCGGGCCGGTCAAAGCATCATCAAGATCGGTCAAGCCGGCAATTTCCGTTGCGCGGCGTGCAAATGTATTTTTGTACACTTTGTATTCAACGCCTGCTTCACGCAGTTGCTTGCGCAATTCAGTAACTTCAGCAACAGAAAGGCCACGGTAATTGACAGCAATCGTTGCAACGCTATCTTTAAGCTTTGCAGCAATTTCATCAACGACCAATTTCTTTTGATCCAAGATTTTTTGGTTGCTCATGTCTTGGGCACCTCCTCTTTCGTTATTTATCCGTATCAGTTATCATCCCAAAATCTAGGTCTATCAAAAAGCCCTCGAATCCGAAGAGTCGAGGGCTTAATCTATCAAACCGATTAGTTATCAAGAATTTGCTAAACCTCGGCTGGGTTTTCATTAAGCATAAACTATGCCCCTGCTGTCTACGGCTAATCATTCAATTCACAACATGAATCATTATACTGAGTTTGAAACAGTATGTCAACTCAGATCCTCATCCATTTGTGTTATTATTTTACGGAAGCAAGCGATACTTTGACGCCAGGTCCCATCGTTGAAGAAATGGCAATGTTCTTCATGTACGTACCTTTTGCTGCAGCTGGTTTCACTTTGAGCAGTGTTTCGATCAACACTTTAAAGTTTTCAACCAGTTTCTGATCGTCAAAAGAAACCTTACCGATCGGCACATGAACGTTTCCGTCTTTTTGTGCACGGTATTCTACTTTACCGGCTTTGATTTCTTTAACTGCTTTTTCAACATCAAAAGTTACCGTACCGGTCTTCGGGTTCGGCATCAGGCCTTTAGGTCCGAGAACACGTCCGAGACGGCCAACTTGAGCCATCATATCCGGCGTTGCGACCACAACATCAAAGTCGAACCAGCCTTCGTTAATTTTTTCAACGTATTCTGTTTCGCCAACGTAATCTGCTCCGGCAGCTTCTGCTTCCTTTGCTTTTTCACCTTTAGCAAAAACGAGTACGCGTTGCGTTTTACCTGTTCCGTTCGGCAGTACCACCGCACCGCGAACCTGCTGATCATTCTTCCGAGTGTCGACGCCTAAACGGACCGCAACATCAACGGATTCGTCGAAACCAGCAGAAGCAATCTTCTTTACCAAGCCGACTGCTTCATCAATCGCGTACGCTTTTGTGCGATCAACAGCTTTAGCTTGTTCTTGATACTTTTTACCTCTTTTAGCCATTTGAAATCCTCCTTCGTGGTATTAACGGTTTGCATATGACCTCCCACCAACCAAAAACCAAAACGCACAGGATAAAGCATACGTTTTATCCGTGCGGCACACGATCAGTCTTCGACAACGATGCCCATGCTGCGTGCGGTTCCTTCAACCATACGCATTGCAGCTTCAACATCTGCCGCGTTCAGATCAGGCATTTTCAGTTCGGCAATCGCGCGGACTTTGTCGCGTTTGATTGTCGCAACCTTTTTCGTATTCGGTTCGCCTGAACCGGATTCGATGCCGGTTTCCTTCTTCAGAAGAACGGCTGCCGGCGGTGTTTTCGTGATGAACGTAAACGAACGATCTTCGAAAACGGTGATTTCAACTGGGATGATCAGACCTGCTTGGTCCGATGTCCGAGCGTTGAATTCCTTACAAAAGCCCATAATGTTAACGCCCGCCTGGCCCAGTGCAGGACCAACTGGCGGAGCCGGATTTGCTTTACCTGCTGGAATTTGCAGTTTCACTAGCTTGACTACTTTCTTTGCCATGAGAGCACCTCCCTATAACGATTTGTGGTACGGGTCTGCCCCTCCCACTCATACACTGCCTCTATGGCTTCTTGCACTTCATGTGTTGCTTTGGTGAGATTGGATAAAATCATACAAACATCAAGATTATACAATCGGCAAGCATAAATTGCAAGGTTTGATCGGTTGTATTTTAAGGAGTACAGCCTTAGTCGAGTTTCGACACTTGGTCAAAATCCAATTCGAGCGGGGTTTCCCGGCCAAACATATTCACATGTACTTTCAGCTTACTTTTCTCTTCGTCAATGTTCTCAATGCTTCCGACAAAATCGGCAAACGGCCCTTCCTTGACTTTGACTTGTTCTTTAATTTCAAAGTCAACATTAGCCGGCTTCTCTTTGAGTCCCATCTGTTTCAGAATGGCATCGACTTCTTCGGGAAGCAGCGGAATCGGTTTTGATCCAGCGCCGGTTGAGCCGACAAACCCGGTGACGCCCGGTGTATTGCGTACAACATACCAGGAGTCGTCTGTCATCACCATTTCAGCCAGCACATAGCCTGGGAATACTTTTTTCATTGCGGTCTTTTTCTGACCGTTCTTCACTTCGGTTTCTTCTTCCATCGGTACAAGGATGCGGAAAATTTTATCCGTCATCCCCATTGTTTCTACCCTTTTTTCAAGGTTCGTTTTTACTTTGTTTTCATAACCCGAGTATGTGTGAACTACATACCAGTTCTTCTCCATATCGTTCTTCCTCCAAATGACCAGCCTCCCGCGGTTTACCCGCAAGAGTCAATCATTGATTTGTTATCACGCGCAGAAGCTCAGAAATTCCAAGATCAACAACAACGAAAAAGAGCGCCAGAAAAACAACGGTAATAATTACAGTAACCGTGTATTTCAACAATTCTTTTCCTGTCGGCCAAGTGACTTTTTTCGATTCAACGACAATGTCTCGGAAAAACTTTCCAGTTCCCTTAATCATGCCCGCCATAGGTGCTACCTCCGCTTATCAAAATTATTTCGGTGTCCGTCATTTTGTATATGTCTTGCAAGTCCAGTACCAGATGCGGATAACTAACATGTCATAAGCCCGGATATGCTTTTCTAAACTATTCTTAAGGGTGCGGGACCGGGACAGGCACGCTCACTCCGACTCTCGCCTGCCCGGAGAAGATGTCTACTTTTCTGCAAGTAAAAGAAAGAAAGGCGTGAAACCGCCTCTCTTGACGTTCTTCATATACTCTCCAAACTTATCACAAGTAACAATAGCATGTCAACAAGCGCATCGATTCGGAGACACTTCTCAAATACTGAATTCTTCCACATGCATGCAGTGTTCTAATTTCCGTTTCACACGCTGCAGCGCATTGTCGATCGACTTCACATGGCGTTTCAAGTCAACAGAAATTTCCTGATAGGTTCTGCCGTCCAAATACTGCCGGAGTACTTTGCGCTCCAAGTCACTGAGTACTTGAGACAGTTTCTCTTCGATATCGTCGCACTCTTCGCGGCTAATCAGCATCTGTTCGGGATTGTTCATCTTTGATTCGCACACCACATCCATCAGCGTTCGTTCCGATTCCTCATCATAAATCGGTTTATCGAGCGAAATGTATGAGTTTAATGGAATATGCTTTTGACGCGTCGCTGTCTTAACCGCCGTAATCATCTGGCGCGTGATGCATAGTTCTGCAAACGCCTTAAACGAAGCCAGCTTGTCCCCGCGATAGTCGCGAATCGCTTTAAAAAGACCGATCATGCCTTCCTGAATAATGTCTTCCCGATCTGCGCCAACGAGGAAATAGGCCTTCGCTTTTGCGCGCACAAAGTTTTTATATTTAAAAATGAGATACTCCAAGGCTTGGTTATTTCCCTCTTGAATCGCTTTCAATAGTTCCGTGTCTTTTTGTGAAACAAAAGCTACATTTGCCTTAACCGGATTATCAATCATCTTTAAACCCCCCGAGCACTAGATGCCTTTTGTTGTGTGAACATTATACATTATAATTTTCAAAATCGTCAATCATTTTCAAAAACCTCTGCGCATTTGTTCCAATTTTTTACGCGTCGCCTCATCAAGATAAATTTTCGTGATCGACGCTTTGCGTTCATTGCTTGTGCTTTTCTTTATTTGCCGCTCAATTTGGCGGATTTCCTCAATCAGTTCTCGTGACGGTTTTCGCAGGGCTCCTTGTGAAAAAACCGCCCACTGTTCGGCCATATCGGAGGTTGCGACATGAATACGTGTCTTCACATTTTGCAGTTTTTTAATCAGCCCCTCAATCTTTTGATCGGCCTTCTCGCTCTTTTTGGTGTAGATGACATCGATCTTGGACTTCTTGGTTTTTGTTTCCTTACCAGGAAGCAGATAGGCATCAAAAATCAGTATGACCTGCCATCCGGTGACCGATTGATACTCCGACAGCTTATCGATCAGCATATCGCGTGCACACTCAAAGTCATCCTTTTGAAGTTGTTTCAGCTCAGTCCAGGCACCGATAACGTTGTAGCCGTCGACAATCAGAATATCTTTCATGGCACGTCATCCTTGCTTTTCGCGGCGTCGAAGCACCTCGTACATGAGCAAGCTGGCAGCAACAGACGCATTCAGCGAAGTCACCTTGCCCTTCATCGGAAGGCGGATCAGAAAATCGCATTTCTTGCGTATAAGCTGCGACATTCCTGCTCCTTCATTTCCGATCACAAGACACAGCGGCATCGTGAAATCTGCCGAACGGTAATCTTCGCTTCCATCGGCTGCCGTTCCAGCAAACCAGACGCCTTGCTTCTTCAATGCATCGATCGTGCTGGCTAGGTTCGCCACGCGCGCAACCGGTACATATTCGATCGCTCCGGTTGATGCTTTAGCCACCACAGACGTTAACCCAACGGAACGTCGTTTTGGAATAATAATTCCATGACATCCAGCGGCATCGGCCGTTCGCAAAATCGATCCGAGGTTATGCGGATCTTCAACATTATCCAACATCATGAAAAAAGGCTGTTCCCCGCGACGTTTCGCCAGCGCAAACAAGTCATCAATCTCTGCATATCGGTAGGCGGCAATTGAAGCGACAACCCCCTGATGCTGCGTCGATTTCGATAGCTGATCCAGTTTCTTTTTCGGGACAAACTGAAAGGCAATGCCGCGTGATTTGATTAAATCCAGCAAATCACCAAGTCCCCGTCCTTCTTTATTCAGCCATACTTTATTTATCTCTCTACCCGATCGAACTGCTTCTGAAACCGGGTGACGTCCAATAATCCATTCGTCACTCATTTTGACCGCTCCCTTCGACCGGATGATATTCAAACATTTTTCCCATAATCGCGTCAATCCGCTCTTGTTTGCCCTCCAGGAACAACGTGCCGATCAGCGCTTCGAATCCGGTACTGAAATTATACGTTTGGACATCCGTATTTCTTGGCACTGAATGTGATTTCGCATTGCGCCCGCGTCGCACCGTATTGCATTCGTCATCCATAAGAAAACCTTCATCCATCAGTTCATGCAAGAACCGGCACTGCGCTTTTGCCGATACATAATCGACGGCCTGAGCGTGGAGCGCATGAGGTTTTGTTTTTCCTGACTCATCGATCAGCATTTTGCGAACGTATACTTCAATCACCGCATCGCCCATATAAGCAAGGGCAAGACTATTGAGCTGTTTCGGATCTGTTTTGCTCTGGCCGACTTTCATACGTTACCTCGTTTCCAGCGCACACCCTGAGGCGTATCCTCAAGAATAATTCCCGCCTCTTTCAGCTGATCACGAATGGCATCGGCGACGTCAAACGCTCTATTTTTGCGTGCTTCCTCGCGATTCTGGATCAACGCTTCAACATCACGATCAACAATACGGTCTGTATCATCTGCAAGGGTCAGCCCAAGCACAGCCGGGAGCTCTGTCAATACCTGAAGATAAGCCTGCAGTTCCTCAATGGTACTCGACTCATTCTGAAGCGCAATATTCGCGTCGCGTGCTGCATCAAAAAGGACCGCAATTGCATTGGCTGTGTTGAAGTCATCGTTCATCGCTTCGATAAATGGTTTCCGATACTTTTCGACAATCGTCTCATTCGCTGCTGATTCGCTCTCGTTTAATCGGTGACTCAGATTGTAATGGGCGGTCTTAAGGCGCCCGAAGGCCTGCACCGCGTCATTTAACAATGCATCGCTGAAGTTAATCGGGTGTCGGTACTGGACGGTAAGAATGAAAAAGCGAACAACCTGCGGGTCAAATTTTTTGATCAGATCATGAACTAGAATCACATTACCAATCGATTTCGACATTTTCTCATGATTAATCTGAATATGCCCGTTATGCAGCCAGTAATGAGCCATCGTTTGATGATGCAGTGACTCGGACTGTGCAATTTCATTTTCGTGATGCGGGAACGTCAAATCCGTCCCGCCGGCGTGAATATCGATGGTGTCGCCTAAATACTTTTCAACCATCGCTGAGCATTCGATATGCCAACCCGGCCGTCCATCGCCCCATGGGCTGTTCCATTTGATTTCTCCTGGCTTCGCTGCCTTCCATAAAGCAAAATCAAGCGGATCTTCCTTGTCTTCACCAATCTGAATCCGCGCGCCCGCCTTCAGGTCATCAATCGATTGATGTGATAGTTTGCCGTATTCCTTGAACTTACGCGTCCGAAAGTAGACATCCCCGTTCGATTCATAGGCGAATCCGGATTCGACCAGTTTATTAATAAAAGCAATGATTTCCGGCATCGTTTCCGTTGCTCTCGGATGAACCGTTGCCGGTTGCACATTCAGCGCGCCGGTGTCCTCTTTGTAAGCCTTGATAAACTGTTCGGCAATCTCTGGAACCGATTGATGGCGTGCTTTGGAAGCATTGATCAGCCGATCGTCGACATCGGTAAAGTTGGATACATAGTTCACTTTATACCCTCGGTACTCAAAATACCTGCGAACCGTGTCGAAAACAACCGCAGGGCGTGCGTTGCCAATATGAATATAGTTGTATACCGTCGGTCCGCACACGTACATTCGCACTTTGCCTTCTTCAATCGGATGAAAGGGTTCCTTTTTCCTTGTCAGCGTGTTGTACACGTTTAATCCCATTTCATTCACTCCTTTTCTTTTTGCAGTGCACTTAATTTCTGAACTTCGTTTTGCAAAGCTTCTATTTGCCGCTCAAGCCGCTGCATTTTATCCGCAACCGGATCCGGGAGATCTGTGTGGTTTAAATCATGGTGATGAACCTTGACGCCGTTTTGCCGGACGACACGTCCTGGGATGCCAACAACCGTTGAATCCTGCGGTACATTATGCAGAACAACCGATCCGGCCCCAATCTTCGAATGATCGCCGATTGTGATTGAGCCGAGCACCTTCGCGCCTGCCGATATTAAAACATCGTTTCCAATCGTAGGGTGGCGCTTACCTTTTTCTTTACCCGTTCCCCCGAGTGTGACCCCTTGAAAAAGCGTCACATCGTCGCCGATCTCGCACGTTTCACCAATCACGATGCCCATGCCGTGATCCATAAAAAAGCGTCTGCCGATCACCGCACCGGGATGAATTTCAATGCCTGTAAAAAAACGTGAAACTTGCGACAAAGCGCGGGCGAGAAAAAAACGTTTCTTCTTCCATAGCCAATGCGCGATGCGGTGCGTCCAGATCGCGTGCAGACCTGAGTAGGTTAAAATGACTTCCCATTTGCTTCTGGCCGCCGGATCTTGGTCAAAAACATTGTGCAGATCTTCTGCAATAATGCTGCGCACAGATGTCCGCCTCCTTGCTGCTTTCCATACTTTCAGAACCGTTCATGTATTAGAAAACTTGGCTTTGCCAAGCCTCTGGCGAAGGCAAAGGCTTAGTTGCACTTACTCGTTTCCTTAAATCTTTTATTTTCTATACTTTCTTACCAGTGTTAAAAAAGCGTCTTTGTGCCGGTCGACACAAAGACGCCTCTTTGGCGCGGTTCCACTTTGTTTGAGATAATCTCCACTCTATGCCGATAACGGCGGCTGCCGTCTTCGCCTACTGCTTTCTGTTTCAGCGATCCACTCAGAGGGGCAATTCGATCATCTGCTTCCCGAGCGGCTTCCAGCCTATGGCCGCGTTCTCTGTCCGGGTGCACAGATCTCTACTTAACCTCGTCATCGTTCGTTTACTAACACATTATGCGTGTTGCGGAAAAACGTCTCCTTCAGGGATCGGCTTTCTGCCTGAACAGCTCAAACGGTCTGTTCTGATGAAAGATAGGTTTCCAGACGTTTGAGTACAAGTTCTTTTCCGAGCAGCTCAAGCGCTTCAGGAAGTTCCGGACCATGCTGCGACCCGGTTGCAATCACGCGAATTGGCATATACAGTTTCCAGCCGCGCTGCTTCGTTTCCTTTTGTGTCACTTTGATCTTCGGTGCAATCGCTTCGGCTGTCCATTCCGGCAGGTTACGCAGCTCGCGGTCAAAGACCGTCAGGACATCTTTCACTTGCTCGCCTTCAAGAATCTTCTGCTCGTCCTTGGTCAGATCCGTTTTAACAAGATCATGATTAAAGAACATGTCGCACAAGTTGACAATGTTTGCACCATAGTGCAGCTGTTCTTGATATAGAAGGACAACTTTTGTCGCCCATTCGCGCTGCTCATCCGTCATATTGGCAGGAACTAAGCCTGCATCAATAAGGTACGGCAGTGTCATTGCAACATAGTCTTCTTTGGACATCTTCTTAATATACTGCCCATTCATCCATTCAAGTTTTGACTTGTCGAACATTGCCGGCGATTTGCTTAACCGGTCGGCATCAAACAGTTTGATAAATTCATCACGCGAGAATAGTTCTTCTTCGCCCTTTGGCGACCAGCCGAGCAAAGTGATGAAGTTGAACAATGCCTCCGGAAGGAAGCCAAGATTCTTATACTGTTCGATAAACTGAACGATGCTGTTATCGCGTTTGCTCAATTTCTTATGATTTTCGTTGACGATCAAGGTCATATGACCGAAAACCGGTGGTTCCCAGCCAAAGGCCTGGAACAAGAGTATCTGTTTCGGTGTATTAGAGATGTGTTCTTCACCGCGAAGAACATGCGTCATCTTCATCAAGTGATCGTCAATAACGACCGCAAAGTTATAGGTCGGCACACCATTTTGCTTGACGATCACAAAATCGGTAACGTCATTTGAGTCAAAAGCTAGATGACCTTTGACAATGTCGTCAAACTCAATTTTCTGATCGTCAGGAATACGAAAACGGATCGTCGGCTTCCTGCCTTCAGCTTCGTACTGTGCGATTTGTTCCGGAGTCAGATGACGGCATTTTCCTGAATAGCCCGGTGTATGCCCGCTTGCCATCTGTTCTTCGCGTTCCGCCTTCAATTCCTCAGGCGTGCAGTAGCACTTGTAAGCAAGTCCTTTTTCGAGAAGCTGTTCGTAATACTTTTTATAGATATCGAGACGTTCCATTTGGCGGTAAGGTCCGTATGCTCCGCCGACATCGACACTTTCATCCCATTCAAGGCCAAGCCACTTCAAATAGTTAAGCTGACTTTCTTCCCCGCCCTCAACGTTACGTTTTTGGTCGGTGTCTTCAATACGAATAATAAATTTGCCGCCGGCATGGCGTGCAAAAAGATAATTAAAAATTGCGGTACGCGCATTTCCGATATGCAGAAAGCCTGTCGGACTCGGCGCATAGCGTACCCTGACTTCTTCTGTCAACGCATTCACCACTTTCTGTTATTCATTTTTATTTTAGCACGTTCTACGCAATGGTTGTCCATCAAATGCATGAAAAAGCAAAAGAAACTGTGCAAATTCTATCGCGTAATAATGGATTCTTCTTCAGGTGTCATTTTTTCAACAAGACAAATGGCTTCTGCCGCGATTCCTTCGCCTCTGCCGGTGAAGCCCAGCTTCTCTGTTGTCGTCGCTTTGACGTTAATCTGATCCTCCGAAAGGTTCAAAACGCGTGCAATCACTTGGCACATCTCGCCAATATAAGGGGCCAGCTTCGGTTTCTGGACAATGACCACGCTGTCAACGTTGCTGATCACAAAACCCTTGGCGCGCACGATACCGGCGACTTCAGCGAGCAGCTGCTTGGAGTCTGCATCTTTATAAGCTTCATCAGTATCCGGAAAATGCTTGCCTATATCGCCTTCTGCAACGGAACCGAGCAGCGCATCGCTGATCGCATGAAGCAGAACATCGGCATCCGAATGACCGACGAGTCCCCGTTCGTAGGGGATCGTGACACCGCCGATAATCAAATCGCGATTCTCTGCGAATTGGTGAACATCAAAACCATGACCAATTCTCATCGGTTATTTCTCCTCTCTCTCCATGAACAGCTGCGCGATCAGCAGGTCTTCCGGGGTTGTCAGCTTGATATTGCGATAACTTCCTTCAACCACAGCAACCGGCATCCCGAGCCGTTCAACTAATGACGCGTCATCCGTGCCCATAAAATGTACGGCAGCACTCTGTTGATGTGCTTCTCGGATCACGGATAATCGAAAAGCCTGCGGGGTTTGTGCCGCCCACAAGCTTTTTCTTTCTAATGTTTTCTCAACTTTTAATTGAGCCGCCTGCTTTATCGTATCCTTGACAGGAACTGCAAGCAACGCAGCACCATATTCCTGGGCTGATTCAACCGCTTTGGCAATGCACGCATGCGTGATGAACGGACGTGCACCGTCATGAATCAGAACAATCATCTTCGGGTCTTGAGGCAGTCGCTCAAGCCCTGAATAAACACTTTCCTGACGTTCTTTTCCACCTTCTGCAAAAGCTCTTACTTTTGCCAAATGATAGTGCTGGACTAATGTGCGGAATTGATCCGCTTCATCAGCGCGTGTAACGAGAACAATACCGGAACACATAGGATCCGTCTCAAAAACACGCAGCGTCCGCACAATTACCGGTGTCCCTGCTAAATCGAGCAGCACTTTATTTGTGCCGGCACCCATTCGCCTTCCTTGACCTGCGGCGAGAACAACCACTTGATAGTCCAATCTGATACGGCCTCCGAATTGAAGGCAATCCACTACCTCAGAGTGCCTTCTCAAGCAATTTAGGCTTGGCAAAGATCATTCGGCCAGCAGATGTTTGCAAAACACTGGTAATGATGACGTCAATCGTCTTGCCTATATACCTATGTCCTTCTTCTACCACAATCATTGTCCCATCGTCAAGGTAGCCAACCCCTTGATTCTGCTCTTTTCCATCCTTGATTACTTGCACGCGCAGTTCCTCACCTGGAAGAACAACCGGTTTCACTGCATTTGCCAGATCATTGATGTTAAGTACCGGCACTTTCTGAAATTCACAAACTTTGTTCAGATTAAAATCATTTGTCACCACAATCCCGTCGATTTCTTTAGCCAAACGAACAAGCTTGCTGTCCACTTCGGTAATGTCGTCATAATCGCCTTCATAAAGATCAACGTGAATTGAATGATCTTTTTGAATTTTATTCAGAATGTCCAGGCCGCGTCGGCCGCGGTTTCGTTTCAACACATCCGATGAATCAGCAATGTGCTGCAACTCCTCCAGAACAAAATGCGGGATAACCATTGTCCCTTCAAGGAAACGCGTTTGGCAGATATCGGCAATCCGCCCATCAATAATGACACTGGTATCAAAAATTTTGTAAGGAATGTAGTCGGTAGCTTGCGTATTTTCTGCACGCAAATCTTTCTTCTTATCTTTTGTTTTGGACGGCAGCCGGAAAAGGCTGATCAGCTCGTCACGCTTTTTAAAGCCAACTTGAAAGAAAAAGTAACCGAGAAAAATATAGATAAAGATTCCCAGTATCGTACCGATCCCTCCAGGCAGACTCGACAGCGGCAACTGAATTAAGAATGCAATCACTAAGCCTAATCCAAGTCCCAATGTACCGAATAAAACATCGGTCACCGGTGCCTTGATGATCCGATCTTCAAAGGCTTTAATCAGATGTACCAATGAGTCCACAAACAAAAAGGATAAAAATGCCATGATCACCCCGCCAACCACCATACCGGCAAAAGGCGAGCTGATCCATCTCGGCGTGCCGCTTCCTAAATTTAATAGAAAAATGATTTTCGGTAGATAGACAAAGCCAAGTGTACCGCCAATTAATACAAAGAATAGTTGAATTACCCGTTTTATCATTTCCATTCACCTCCCCAACACATTATAGACAAATTACAAAAATCAAAACTTGCTGTTTTTCAAGATGTTCACTTTTTTTCATGCCGCACCTCTTGCTTCTTCTTTTCATCGCACAGATGTTTAAAAATCAGATGGAAAAAAATCAGGCTCTGGAGCGGCTTCGCGTTCGGTCCCCAAGGCTAATTTAATCGCCTGAGCAAGAGAGTCGACACCGATCACGGAAACGCCATCCGGTATGGACCAACCGCCAAGATTCTTAGACGGGACAAAAATACGCGAGAAACCAAGCTTAGACGCTTCGTTGATCCGTTGGTCAATACGCGAGACGCGCCGTACCTCGCCGGTCAAACCGACTTCGCCGACAAATGCATCGGTTACTTTCGTCGGACGGTTGTTAAAACTGGAAGCAATACTTATAGCAACAGCAAGATCCACTGCCGGTTCGTCAAGTTTCACGCCGCCGGCCACATTGATGTATGCGTCTTGATTTTGCAGCAGCAAACCCACCCGTTTCTCCAGCACGGCCATTAGCAGGGCAATGCGGTGATTGTCGAGACCTGCCGCCATACGGCGTGGATTGCCGAAGCTTGTCGGTGTGACTAGTGCTTGGACTTCAACCAAAAGAGGACGTGTTCCCTCCATTGAGGCTGTGACTGCCGAGCCCGCCGCCCCTTTTGCTCGTTCTTGCAGAAAGATTTCCGAAGGATTGGCGACCTCAACAAGCCCACCTTCCTTCATTTCGAATACTCCCATTTCATTCGTTGAACCAAAGCGGTTTTTAACCGCCCTAAGAATACGAAAGGTGTGATGGCGTTCTCCTTCAAAATATAATACAGTGTCCACCATGTGCTCAAGTGTCCTTGGTCCTGCCAAAGCGCCATTCTTGGTCACATGCCCGACAATGAAAACAGCGATGCCTTGCTGCTTGGCGAGTCTAAGCAGATATGCGGTGCACTCCTTGACTTGGGAAATACTTCCTGGTGCGGACGAAAGTTGCGAATTATAGATCGTCTGAATCGAATCAATGATCATAATTTCCGGATTTACCTGTTCGATTTGACGCTCAATCTGACCGATATCGGTTTCAGCAAGTACATAAAGTGCTTCAGAAGAGACTCCGAGTCGTGTTGCCCGCATTTTTGTCTGTCGAACGGATTCCTCACCGGAAATATAAAGGACGCGGTGCCCGCCACGTGCCAGTTGGTCGGAGGTTTGCAGCAGCAGGGTCGACTTCCCGATCCCAGGATCACCGCCGACGAGCGTCAGCGAAGCAGGAACAACGCCTCCGCCGAGGACACGATTCAGTTCAGTCATCCCCGTCTTAATGCGAGGTTCTTCTTCCAGAACGACCTCAGTCAATCGGAAAGGCATGCTTACCGTTCCGCTGCCTTGCCTCAACCCAGGCGCAGCCGGTCTGATGATTTCCTCAACCAATGTGTTCCATTGCTGACAGCCGGGACATCGGCCCATCCATTTTGGACTCTCGTAGCCACACTCTTGGCAAATAAAAACGGTTTTGTTTTTTGCCATCGGATCACTTACCTTTCTCTGTTCTGAAACTGAAAAAACTTCTCAAAATAAGCAAAGAAGCCAAGGCTTTATCAAAACTTTGGCTTCTTTAACATCATAACGAAACGTTGTTTTGGCGGACACTCAGGATTTCAGTACGGCTTCTTCCTTTTTCTGATTCACCGAGTATTCTCCATCTTGATAATCGATGACAACGTTCGTCCCTTTCTTAATATTGCCCTTCAACAACTCTTCAGACAATTTGTCTTCGACCTTGCGCTGCAATGCCCGGCGCAGCGGGCGCGCCCCGTATTCAGGATCGTAGCCCTCTTCAACAATCTGTCGTTTTGCCGCATCCGTCAGATCAATTTGTATGCCTTGATTTGACAGTCGATTTCTCAACTGATCGGCAAGTAAAGTGACAATCTCCATCAGTTCTTCCTTCTTCAGTTCATGGAAGACAATAATTTCATCAATTCGGTTCAAGAATTCCGGACGGAACGCACGTTTCAGTTCGCCCATAACCCGTTCTTTCATTTCTTTGTACTCATGACCTTCTTCATCCACTGAGAAGCCCACATACTTATTCTTTTTTAATTGGCTTGCGCCAACATTTGAGGTCATAATAATTGCCGTGTTGCGAAAATCGACTGTCCGGCCCTTTGAATCCGTTAAACGTCCGTCATCAAGCACTTGAAGCAAAATATTGAATACATCCGGATGTGCTTTTTCGATTTCGTCAAACAAGATCACCGAATAAGGCTTTTGACGTACCTTTTCTGTAAGTTGTCCGCCTTCATCATGACCAACATAACCTGGCGGCGATCCAACGAGCCGTGATGTTGTATGCTTCTCCATGTACTCGGACATATCGATACGTATGATCGACTCCTCGTCACCAAACAGCGTTTCAGCAACCGCACGCGCAAGCTCCGTCTTGCCGACACCGGTTGGTCCGAGGAAAATAAAGGAGCCGATCGGCCGTTTCGGATCTTTCAATCCAGCCCTCGCCCGGCGAATCGCATGAGAAATCGCATTGATCGCTTCATTTTGTCCGATGACGCGCTCATGTAGAATGGATTCCATGTTCAGCAGCCGTTCGCTCTCTTTTTGCTCCATTTTGACAACCGGAACACCGGTCCAGTTCGACACAACAAGTGCTACGTCGTCAGGAAGGACTTGCGTATTTTCTTTGCCCTGCTTTTCTTTCCATTCTTTTTTGCAGCGATCAACCTGTTCTTTCAGCTTCTGTTCCTGATCGCGAAGTGAGGCTGCTTTTTCAAATTCCTGGCTTTGCACCGCGGAGTCTTTTTCTTTTTTAACCGACTCAAGATGCTGTTCCAGTTCCTTTAGGTTCGGCGGAGCCGTGTAGGAACGCAACCGAACTTTTGATGCTGCCTCATCAATCAAATCAATCGCTTTATCCGGCAAGAAACGATCCGAGATGTAGCGGTCGGACAAGCGAACCGCCTCTTTGATCGCTTCATCTGTAATCTTTACGCGGTGATGTGCTTCATAGCGATCGCGCAGCCCTTTCAAAATCTGAATGGATTGGTCCTTTGTCGGTTCCTTGACCTTGATCGGCTGGAAACGTCTTTCCAAAGCCGCGTCTTTTTCGATGTACTTTCGGTATTCATCAAGTGTCGTGGCACCGATGCACTGCAGCTCGCCGCGAGAGAGTGACGGTTTCAAAATGTTCGAAGCATCGATCGCTCCTTCCGCACCGCCTGCGCCGATCAGCGTATGCAGTTCATCAATAAACAGAATGACATTGCCGGCTTGACGAATTTCGTCCATTACCTTTTTTAAGCGGTCTTCAAACTCGCCGCGATATTTTGTTCCGGCGACAACTGTTCCCATATCTAAAGTCATGACCCTTTTTTCCCTTAGGATTTCCGGGACTTCATTGTTTACAATTTCTTGTGCCAGCCCTTCAGCTACTGCTGTTTTACCAACACCAGGTTCACCAATCAGAACAGGGTTGTTCTTCGTACGGCGGCTGAGGACTTCAATCACACGCTCAATTTCTTTGCTTCGTCCGATAACCGGATCAAGAGAGCCGTCACTGGCCATTGCGGTCAAGTCACGTGCCAAACTGTCCAGCGTCGGCGTGCTCGCATGCGAGGCATTTCGTCCCTGGGCACTGCCTGAGTTCGCTTCATGGCTGCCGAGAAGCTGCAGAACTTGTTGGCGTGCTTTATTTAAACTGACCCCAAGATTATTCAAGACTCGGGCAGCAACTCCCTCGCCCTCGCGGATCAGCCCGAGCAGAATATGCTCCGTTCCCACGTATGAATGCCCGATTTTTCTTGCCTCATCCATCGAAAGTTCAATAACGCGCTTTGCACGCGGTGTGTAGTGCGGGGTCTGTACCTCATCCGTGCCTCTGCCGATTAATGCTTCGACTTCCTTCTGGATTTTTTCAGGATCCAGATTCAAAGCAAGCAGCGCTTTGGCAGCGATACCGTCGCCCTCACGTACGAGGCCGAGCAGAATATGTTCTGTTCCAATATTATTATGCCCAAGACGCATCGCCTCTTCCTGTGAAAGCGCGAGTACTTTTTGAGCGCGTTCTGTAAATCGTCCAAACATCATAACGGTGGCCTCCTTTAGTTGCTGTTTCTTGTCACTGGCCTTAGTCAATCAATACGGTTTCAAAAAACCTTTACCTGTACACTATTCATTAAAAGGTCATTTTGATCTTTCTCCACCTGTTTTTTCGGAATGAAACAGCTAATGAACACTCACAAGACGCCGGTATCTAATACTATTCGGCAGCAGGACTACCAAATCCTCTTTGCACTGAAAAAAGATGCCAACGCTGAGCAATGGACAGCTCACTGTGCGGGTCTGCTGCTCATTCCTAATTTAGTATATTATTATAGCCAAACAAAAAGGTATTTACCAAGATGAGGCCTCCAAGTATTCTGCAACGCTGAGACAGAAGCTCATCTGCTGTATGTGAGTGAGCGAAGCATTGCCTTCATAAGATTCGCTCGCAGCTCATCCCTTAGAGGGATATCTATGTTAATCGCTGTATGATTCATAACCGTCATCATCAATCGTGCTTCGCGGTCGCTGAGCACATCTTCCTCAAGCAGATGCATGACAATCGATTCCGCCATACTTTGTGTTAACCGATAGCCGATGAGGCCAATCATTTCATCAATCAGTTCTGCGTCGGTAACCGGGCGCACCTTGACGACTTGAATATAGCCACCGCCGCCGCGCTTGCTTTCGACAACATAACCGCGCTCAATGGAAAAACGCGTCTTCAAAACATAGTTGATCTGTGAAGGGACACATTGAAACTTTTCCGCCAATTCACTTCGCTTCAACTTGATGATATCATTCGAATCGAGAATTTCTTTAATATACTTCTCAATAATATCAGAGATATTTCTCACCGTAGCACCCTCCCTGACTTTGACTAACTTTGACTATAACTTTATTATGTATGATTTTCAGGAAATAATCAACTGAACAAGCGATTTATTACGTCTAAACACCACAGTTTTGAAAAATACTCAACCACTCATCAGATGCTTATTTTCTCATCGTAAAAACCCATTTACAGGTACAAGCAGATCGATAAAGCAAAATCATAAACTTTCTTTTTATCTGTAAAAAAGCAGCGTTCCTCAGTAAAAAACAGGAACGCTGCTTCAGCTGTTTCAATCAGCCGATTGGCTAACAATTAATTTAAGTGGAGCCTAGGGGGATCGAACCCCTGACCTCCTGCGTGCAAAGCAGGCGCTCTCCCAGCTGAGCTAAGGCCCCATTTATGAAATACACAATAAATTGAGTCGTTACCGACCTACAAAAATAATGAGAATAACCTGTCCATTATTTTTGCAAAAAATCGGGAAGACAGGATTTGAACCTGCGACCCCCACGTCCCGAACGTGGTGCTCTACCAAGCTGAGCCACTTCCCGATAAATCAATGCGCCCTAGAGAAGTCGAATCCCTAACCTTCTGATCCGTAGTCAGACGCTCTATCCAATTGAGCTAAGGGCGCAAATAACTGAAATGGTGCCGAGAGCCGGACTCGAACCGGCACGGTAGTCACCTACCGCAGGATTTTAAGTCCTGTGCGTCTGCCAATTTCGCCATCCCGGCATAGATAAAATGGAGCGGAAGACGGGATTCAAACCCGCGACCCCCACCATGGCAAGGTGATGTTCTATCACTGAACTACTTCCGCATAATAATAAACAGATGGTGAGCCACGAAGGATTTGAACCTTCGACCCTCTGATTAAAAGTCAGATGCTCTACCCCTGAGCTAGTGGCTCATTCACAGTGCCGGTCAGAGGACTTGAACCCCCAACCTACTGATTACGATTCAGTTGCTCTACCAATTGAGCTAGACCGGCATAAAAATGGAGGATATAGGGCTCGAACCTATGACCCTCTGCTTGTAAGGCAGATGCTCTCCCAGCTGAGCTAATCCTCCGCAATGCCTGGCAGTGACCTACTCTCACAGGGGGACAGCCCCCAATTACCATCGGCACAGAAGAGCTTAACGACCGTGTTCGGGATGGGAACGGGTGTGACCTCTTCGCTATAACCGCCAGACTTAAACCGGCTCTCACGAGCCTTCAAAACCGGTAACGAAAACTTCAAAGTCATTCATCCAATTGTTTGTTTTGGGTTAAGTCCTCGACCGATTAGTATCTGTCCGCTTCACACGTCACCGTGCTTCCACTCCAGACCTATCAACCTCATCATCTCTAAGGGGTCTTACTGATTAAAATCATGGGAAATCTCATCTTGAAGGGGGCTTCATGCTTAGATGCTTTCAGCACTTATCCCGTCCACACATAGCTACCCAGCGTATGCTCCTGGCGGAACAACTGGTACACCAGCGGTGTGTCCATCCCGGTCCTCTCGTACTAAGGACAGCTCTTCTCAAATTTCCTACGCCCGCGACGGATAGGGACCGAACTGTCTCACGACGTTCTGAACCCAGCTCGCGTACCGCTTTAATGGGCGAACAGCCCAACCCTTGGGACCTACTTCAGCCCCAGGATGCGATGAGCCGACATCGAGGTGCCAAACCTCCCCGTCGATGTGAACTCTTGGGGGAGATAAGCCTGTTATCCCCAGGGTAGCTTTTATCCGTTGAGCGATGGCCCTTCCATGCGGTGCCACCGGATCACTAAGCCCGACTTTCGTCCCTGCTCGACTTGTAGGTCTCGCAGTCAAGCTCCCTTGTGCCTTTACACTCTGCGAATGATTTCCAACCATTCTGAGGGAACCTTTGGGCGCCTCCGTTACCTTTTAGGAGGCGACCGCCCCAGTCAAACTGCCCGCCTGACACTGTCTCCGAACCGGATCACGGTTCAGGGTTAGAATGTCGATATCGTCAGGGCAGTATCCCACCGATGCCTCCACCGAACCTAGCGGTCCGGCTTCCAAGGCTCCTGCCTATCCTGTACAAACGATACCCACATCCAATATCAAGCTGCAGTAAAGCTCCATGGGGTCTTTCCGTCCTGTCGCGGGTAACCTGCATCTTCACAGGTACTATAATTTCACCGGGTCTCTCGTTGAGACAGTATCCAAATCGTTACACCTTTCGTGCGGGTCGGAACTTACCCGACAAGGAATTTCGCTACCTTAGGACCGTTATAGTTACGGCCGCCGTTTACTGGGGCTTCAATTCAAAGCTTCTCCCCGAAGGGATAACCTCTCCTTTTAACCTTCCAGCACCGGGCAGGTGTCAGCCCCTATACATCACCTTACGGTTTAGCAGAAACCTGTGTTTTTGGTAAACAGTCGCTTGGATCTTTTCACTGCGGCTCTCCGGACCCGAAGGTCCTTCGAGCACCCCTTCTCCCTAAGTTACGGGGTGATTTTGCCGAGTTCCTTAACGAGAGTTCTCCCGAGCGTCTTAGAATTCTCTTCTTGCCCACCTGTGTCGGTTTGGGTACGGGCACCGTTTCACTCGCTAGAGGCTTTTCTTGGCAGTGTAGGATCAGGCGCTTCGGTACTTAAGTTCCCTCCTCATCACCGCTTGGCCACAAGCAGCGGGATTTGCCTCGCTGCAAGCCTCACGGCTTGAACGCACGCTTCCATCCGTGCGCTCGCCTTACCTTCCTGCGTCCCCCCATCACTCAAACGTGAAACGCTGGTACAGGAATATCAACCTGTTGTCCATCGCCTACGCCTTTCGGCCTCGGCTTAGGCCCCGACTAACCCTGAGCGGACGAACCTTCCTCAGGAACCCTTAGGCTTTCGACGGAGAAGATTCTCACTTCTCTTTTCGTTACTCATACCGGCATTCTCACTTCCAAACGCTCCAACATGCCTCACGGCACATCTTCAATGCCCTTGGAACGCTCCCCTACCATGACCTGACGGTCATCCGCGACTTCGGTGCTGTGCTTAGCCCCGTTACATTTTCGGCGCGACGCCACTCGACCAGTGAGCTATTACGCACTCTTTAAATGGTGGCTGCTTCTGAGCCAACATCCTGGTTGTCTGGGCAACGTCACATCCTTTCCCACTTAGCACAAACTTAGGGACCTTAGTCGGCGGTCTGGGCTGTTTCCCTTTCGACGACGGATCTTATCACTCGCCGTCTGACTCCCGGACGTAAGGGCTTGGCATTCGGAGTTTGACTGAACTCGGTAATCCTGTGGGGACCCCTTATTCAATCAGTGCTCTACCTCCAAGTCTCACTCATCCGAGGCTAGCCCTAAAGCTATTTCGGGGAGAACCAGCTATCTCCGTGTTCGATTGGCATTTCACCCCTACCCACACCTCATCCCCGCATTTTTCAACATGCGTGGGTTCGGGCCTCCATTCAGTGTTACCTGAACTTCACCCTGGACATGGGTAGATCACACGGTTTCGGGTCGACAACCCTAAACTCATTCGCCCTATTCAGACTCGCTTTCGCTGCGGCTCCGCCTCTTCAGCTTAACCTTGCTTAGAATCGTCACTCGCCGGTCCATTCTACAAAAGGTACGCTGTCACCCCCGAAGGGGGCTCCAACTACTTGTAAGCACACGGTTTCAGGATCTCTTTCACTCCCCTTCCGGGGTGCTTTTCACCTTTCCCTCACGGTACTGGTTCACTATCGGTCACTGGGGAGTATTTAGCCTTGGGAGACGGTCCTCCCGGATTCCGACGGGGTTTCTCGTGTCCCGCCGTACTCAGGATCCACTCCGGAGTGTACGTTCCGTCGGCTACAGGGCGTTTGCCTTCTCTGGCCGACCCTTCCAGGTCGTTCGCCTGAAACGTACATTTGTAACTCCATGCGGAGTGTCCTACAACCCCAAAGGGCAAGCCCTTTGGTTTGGGCTGTTTCCCTTTCGCTCGCCACTACTCAGGAAATCGCATTTGCTTTCTCTTCCTCCGGGTACTGAGATGTTTCAGTTCCCCGGGTCTGCCTTACTCTGCCTATGGATTCAGCAGAGCATGCTATCCGTTCAGGATAGCGGGTTCCCCCATTCGGAAATCTTCGGATCAAAGCTTACTTACAGCTCCCCGAAGCGTATCGGCGTTCGTTCCGTCCTTCATCGGCTCCCAGTGCCAAGGCATCCACCGTGCGCTCTTTATAACTTAACCACTTGACGGAATGATGAGCGGTGAATCTCTTTGTCGGCTTGTGTCCGATTCTCGGGCACGATACCTCCTCGATCTTCTTGCTTTTCATTCGTCACACTTGTGATGAACCAATCACGAATAATCGATTCATCACGTTGGATGTTTCTTGACTTTGTTGCTTGTTTTCGTTATCCAGTTTTCAAGGTTCATGGCTGCCTTTCGGCTCGCCGGTGAAGGAATGCTTCCTTCAAAACCAAACAAAAGACCAAGCGTTCGCTATTGATCGTTTCCTTAGAAAGGAGGTGATCCAGCCGCACCTTCCGATACGGCTACCTTGTTACGACTTCACCCCAATCATTTGTCCCACCTTCGGCGGCTGGGTCCATAAAGGTTCCCACACCGACTTCGGGTGTTACAAACTCTCGTGGTGTGACGGGCGGTGTGTACAAGGCCCGGGAACGGATTCACCGCGGCATGCTGATCCGCGATTACTAGCAATTCCGGCTTCATGCAGGCGAGTTGCAGCCTGCAATCCGAACTGGGGGCGGCTTTATGGGATTCGCTTGACCTTGCGGTTTCGCTGCCCTTTGTACCGCCCATTGTAGCACGTGTGTAGCCCAGATCATAAGGGGCATGATGATTTGACGTCATCCCCACCTTCCTCCGGTTTGTCACCGGCAGTCACCTTAGAGTGCCCAACTTAATGCTGGCAACTAAGATCAAGGGTTGCGCTCGTTGCGGGACTTAACCCAACATCTCACGACACGAGCTGACGACAACCATGCACCACCTGTCACTCTGTCCCCCGAAGGGGAACGGCCTATCTCTAGACTTGTCAGAGGATGTCAAGACCTGGTAAGGTTCTTCGCGTTGCTTCGAATTAAACCACATGCTCCACTGCTTGTGCGGGCCCCCGTCAATTCCTTTGAGTTTCAACCTTGCGGTCGTACTCCCCAGGCGGAATGCTTAATGTGTTAACTTCAGCACTAAGGGGTTGGACCCCCCTAACACCTAGCATTCATCGTTTACGGCATGGACTACCAGGGTATCTAATCCTGTTTGCTCCCCATGCTTTCGCACCTCAGCGTCAGTAACAGACCAGAGAGCCGCCTTCGCCACTGGTATTCCTCCACATCTCTACGCATTTCACCGCTACACGTGGAATTCTACTCTCCTCTTCTGCACTCAAGCTCCCCAGTTTCCAATGACCTTTTGCGGTTGAGCCGCAAGATTTCACATCAGACTTAAGAAGCCGCCTGCGCGCGCTTTACGCCCAATAATTCCGGACAACGCTTGCCACCTACGTATTACCGCGGCTGCTGGCACGTAGTTAGCCGTGGCTTTCTGGCCGGATACCGTCACAGCACCAGCATTTCCTCTGGCACTCGTTCTTCTCCGGCAACAGAGCTTTACGATCCGAAAACCTTCTTCGCTCACGCGGCGTTGCTCCATCAGACTTTCGTCCATTGTGGAAGATTCCCTACTGCTGCCTCCCGTAGGAGTTTGGGCCGTGTCTCAGTCCCAATGTGGCCGATCACCCTCTCAGGTCGGCTATGCATCGCAGTCTTGGTGGGCCGTTACCCCGCCAACTAACTAATGCACCGCGGGCCCATCTGTAAGTGATGGCCGAAACCATCTTTCAACCTCGCACCATGCGGTGCGAGGGATTATCCGGTATTAGCTCCGGTTTCCCGAAGTTATCCCCGTCTTACAGGCAGGTTGCCCACGTGTTACTCACCCATCCGCCGCTCACGTCCAGGAGCAAGCTCCCTTCTGTGCGCTCGACTTGCATGTATTAGGCACGCCGCCAGCGTTCGTCCTGAGCCAGGATCAAACTCTCCAAAAAGTTTATTGTTTACTTACCATTGTACTTCTTGTCGTACTCCCAAGGAAAGGAACTTCTGCTAAGGGCGTGCACGTCCTGTGCACAACGCAGAAGTCACCACATCCTGTGGAAGCTATGATCCATAGCAAATTGAATTGATTATGGGGTTTAAAAACCCTTTATTCACGCTTGGCTTTTGTTTAGTTTTCAAGGAACATTCTCCATCGCTCTTGAAGCGACTTGAACATCTTATCAAGAATAAGCAATCATGTCAACCCTTAATTACTTTTTTCTTTCAAAGGCTTGTCAGCCTCAAAACGATCTCTTCAATTATACATATGCTCGCTTAAGTTGTCAATATTAATTGACAGCTCTTGTTCAGCAACATGAAAATATATTACCAGCATATAATGTCTTTGTCAACGGAAAACAAGAACTTTTTTACATCCATTGCTGTTTTTTACAAAATGTCTCGAACACCCTTTTAGCCTCACTTCATTCAGATCTATGCGGCATCTACGCTTAATGCCGGCTCTAAGCATGTTTAGGTAACCCCCATAGATGGAAAAAAGCAAAAGAGCAGACCCTACGCAAACAAAGGCTGACGACAAGCGCTGTAAACACCCGCGAGTGCGGTTTAAGCGACATTGGCATACAATAATAGAGACCGTTCCAAAAGGTCCTTGTTATGCGGCGCGGCAACCACCAGAGGACATCTCAACATCATAGATTTTTGAGATGTCCTTATACAGAAAATCGTCCACTCTTGCTCAAGAGCGGACGATTTATAAATCAAAATTCATTAATCTTTTTTTCTCATTTGCGGGAACAGCAGCACATCGCGAATCGACGCTGAATTGGTAAGAAGCATAATCAAACGGTCGATTCCGATTCCAAGTCCCCCAGTAGGCGGCATGCCATATTCCATTGCTTCCAGGAAGTCTTCATCGATCACTTGCGCTTCGTCGTTGCCCGCTTCACGTTCACGCATCTGATCTTCAAAGCGTTGGCGCTGATCGATCGGATCATTCAATTCGCTAAACGCATTGCCGTGCTCGCGGCCGACGATGAACAATTCGAAACGATCACTGAAACGCGGATCTTTTGGGTCTTTCTTCGCAAGCGGAGAAATCACAACCGGGTGTCCATAAATAAAGGTTGGCTGGATGAGCGTTTCTTCGACCTTTTGCTCAAAGAATTCATTAACTACATGCCCATAAGTCATATCTTCTTTTACAGATACACCGTTTTCGGCAGCCAATTTTCGCGCGTCCTCATCACTCATCTGCGGCCACAGGTCAACACCGGTTTGTTCCTTAATCGCGTCAACCATATGCACGCGGCGCCAGTGCGGCTTCAAATCAACCTTCGCATCGCCATAAGTAATTTCGGTTGTTCCGAGTACCTTCTGCGCGACGGAAGAAATGAGCTTTTCGGTGAGTTCCATTACATCACGCAAATCTTGATAGGCGGTATAGAGTTCCATCATCGTAAACTCAGGATTGTGCTTCGTTGATACACCTTCGTTGCGATACACACGGCCAATTTCGTAAACCTTCTCAAAGCCGCCGATGATCAGACGCTTAAGATGTAACTCGATCGCGATGCGCATATACAGGTCCATATCCAAGGCATTATGGTGTGTAATAAACGGACGCGCCGCCGCACCGCCCGGAATGGAATGCATCGTCGGCGTTTCAACTTCCAGATAGCCTTGTCCATCCAATTCGTCGCGCATCGCTTTAATAATTTTACTTCTTAGGATAAATGTTTCTCGAACTTCAGGGTTCACGATCAGATCCAAGTAACGCTGACGATAGCGCTGCTCTACATCTTTAAGCCCGTGGAACTTGTCCGGGAGTGGTCGCATCGCTTTGGAGAGAATCTCAAACTTGTTGACCTTTATCGAAAGCTCGCCAACATGGGTTTTAAATACTATTCCCTCAACGCCGACAAAATCACCGATATCAATATGTTTGAAAATCTCGTACTGTTCCTCTCCGACTGCATCCTTGCGAATATACAGCTGGATACGGCCGCTGAAGTCTTGAATATCGGCAAATCCCGCTTTTCCCTTGCGTCTTTTCGCCATTAAACGGCCGGCCATAACAACAGCAACCGGATTCGCTTCTAACTCTTCGGTTGTATGATTTGCGTAACGTGAACGAATGTCTCCTGTATCATGGGTGCGGTCATAGTGACCACCGAATGGATCAATTCCTTGTTCAAATAAAACCTTCAGCTTCTCGCGACGGGCTTGAAGCTGATCGGTCAGATCTACTCCTTGACTCATTAATTGTTCTACCTCCAGTCGTATCCTGCGGGCGCTAAAACGCGCCGATGCAGGATCGAGCGCTTCTCAGTTACCGACACATCTACATCATAAAGAAAACTGCCAGTTAAGCTACCGGCAGTTCTATATCTAACCGAATTATAGAGAATAAAAAAAACACTGTCAACCTCAGACCGTGGGTGCCGCTTCAGGTTGAAGGGTTTCACGAAAGTCAATCAACACCTGTCGAAGCTCTTCTCCCGTTTCACACTGATTGATTCGCTTACGCACTTCATTGCCGCCGCTTAGGCCCTTCATGTACCAGGCGGCATGCTTGCGCATTTCCATCGATGCAATATGCTCGCCCTTCAATTTGCTCAGCTGATCGAAATGAATCCGGCAAACATCGACTTTCTCTTTGGCTGTCGGTTCCGGCGGCAGTACACCACTCTCAAGGTATTTAACCGTCCGGTACAGCATCCACGGATTCCCAAGTGCGCCGCGTCCGATCATAACGCCGTCCACACCGGTTTCATCAAGCATTCGTTTCGCATCCACCGGGGTACGGACATCCCCGTTTCCAATCACCGGGATACCGACGGATTCCTTGACTTGGCGGATAATATCCCAGTCTGCAACGCCTTCGTACATCTGTACGCGTGTACGTCCATGTACCGCAACCGCCTGTCCGCCGGCACGCTCAACCGCCTGTGCGTTGCGTACCGCATAAATATGGTCATCATCCCAGCCTTTGCGCATTTTTACCGTAACGGGTTTATCAACCGCATCGACGACGGCAGCAACCATCTCATAAATTTTATCAGGATCAAGCAGCCATCGTGATCCGGCATCACACTTCGTGACTTTCGGTACCGGGCAACCCATATTTATGTCAATGATATCTGCATTTGTATTTTTATCCACATATTTCGCTGCCTGAACGAGCGTTTCTCGTGAACCACCGAAAATTTGCAAGCTCAGTGGTCTTTCCCGTTCATCAACATACAGCATATCCAAGGTCCGTTGATTGTGATGAATAATGCCGCGGTCGGCGACCATTTCTGCGCATACGAGTCCGGCGCCGAAACGCTTAGCAATCAGGCGAAATGCTGTATTGCATACGCCGGCCATTGGCGCAAGGATGACTTGATTTTTCATCTCAATCGGACCAATCTTTAACAACCGAATCATCCTTTCTTTTCTAGAGCTCCTTCATCTCCTGAAGAGATACGCCTAGTTTATCACAAATTTTAACCAGAAGGTCTGCATCCGGATTACGGCTTTCTCTTTCAATTTCACCTAAAAGGGTCAAAGAGACACCCAATTCTTTTGCAAAAGTGGCTTGCGTATAGCCCTTTAGCTTTCGAAAAGCCCGAACTCTCCGTCCCCATTGTTCTGTTTCCATAATCGCACTCCCTCTTCTTCATTGAGATTTTGCCACAGCGTAAGCACCGAATGATTCTCTCTTGGGATCACCAGATGGGGCGCAATCTCAGCAAGCGGTTTGAGGACAAAGGCGCGGCGTGCAATGTCGGGATGGGGCAGTGACAATACTTCGGAATAGGTCATCTCTTGACCAAAAAGAAGCAGGTCAAGATCAATCGTTCTTGGTCCCCAATGCACTTCCCTTGTTCGGTTCAAATCTGCTTCGATCGTTTGCAACTTCTTCAAAAGTGCAAGAGCTGGAAGCAGCGTTTCAATCTGCGCAGTCATGTTTAAAAAGTCTGCCTGCTCAACCGGCCCATAAGGATCGGTTTCATAGATTGAGGAGCAGCGAACAATTTGCACGCCTTGTTCTGCCTGCAGTCCCTCAAGTGCACGTTTCAAAAACCCTGCCCGGTCGCCCATATTCGACCCGAGGCCCAAATAAGCGGTTGTGCGCCGGCGTTCAATAAATACCGATACCGAGTCATAATTCCCGGCAATCGGCGGATTGGGTTTTACTACATGCACGCGACATTCGCGGACCACAGAATAATTTTGCAAGACCGTTTCAGCGATCTTTTCTGCCACATGTTCAATTAATGCACATGCCGGCCCTTCAACGATCTCCTTCACTCTGGTATAAACCTCTGCATAGTTCACCGTCTGGTCAAGCCGGTCGGTGCTTCCGGCACGATAGAGATCCAAGATCAGCGAAACATCAACATCAAAACGCTGACCAATACGCCGCTCTTCCTCAAGTGCACCATGATAGCCATAAAATTGCATTCGATTTAAACGTATCGCGTCAGTCAAGATGATCCTCCTGCAGCATCGCGTCCATCATTTTTGCCATACGCGCCATTTCACGTACATCATGAACACGCATCATTTGACAACCTTTCGCTATGCCCAGACAAACCGTCGCTCCCGTACCTTCCACACGCTGATCCACCGGCAAATCTAGGGCTCTTCCAATAAACCCCTTGCGTGAGGTGCCAAGCAGAATAGGATAGCCCAGTTCATGAAGTGCATCAAGATGATTCATTACATAGAGATTCTGTCGATCATCTTTTGCAAAGCCGATACCCGGATCAAGAATGATGTTCTCCGGGACAACACCGGCATCCAGCACGCGGTCAATGCTCTCTTGAAGATCCCGCTTCATGTCTTCGATAATCCGATTGTAGTGATTGTTGTCCCGATTATGCATGAGAACAATCGGCACCTGATATTCAGCAGCAACTTTTGCCATTTCCGGGTCTGCTTTAGCTCCCCAAATATCATTAATTATATCTGCACCCGCATCCAACGCATGTCGAGCCGTTTCCGCTTTATAAGTGTCAATGGATATCGGAAGGCTCGTCTGCTTACGCACCGCCTGAATCATCGGCACAACGCGGGCTATTTCTTCATCCAAATCAACGGGAAGATGTCCCGGACGTGTCGATTCTCCGCCGATATCTATGATGTCGGCACCATCGCTTTCCATCTGCCGTGCATGCTGAACAGCAAGGTCTAAATGGTTGAAGCGTCCACCATCGGAAAAGGAGTCCGGAGTCACATTCAAAATCCCCATAATCACAGTTTTTTTCCGAAAGTCAAGCGTCGTTTCCCTGACCTTGAGCAGATGGTAGGGTGAAAGCTTATATGTGTTCACAGATTTAGTCCATCCTCCTGAAAAACTATCGATTTGATAAAAACAGTATAACACAATCACGGCCTATTCCTCAGTTGCAAAAATGGAACAAAGTACCCTATGCCGCAACGGCTATAATGAGAAAAACCAGGTGCGCTGCTGTGACCCTCTAAGTTGAATTTCATCGTTCAACTTTAAGGGGACAGTTCACGCCCTGGTCTTTTACCGTCCTTCTGCAATCAGCTTTAACTCATGCATCAGACTCTGTTATTTAGTAGCAGTTACTCCTCAACCTGATAGAGCGGTGTGCTTAAATAACGCTCGCCATTATCAGGCACAATGACTACAACTTTTTTGCCTTTGCCCAGTTTCTTTGCAACCTGAACGCCGCCGTAGATTGCGGCTCCACCGGAAATGCCGGCAAGGACACCTTCTTTTTTACCCGCAAGACGCGCATACTCAAATGCTTGTTCGTTTGTCACATCCAGCACTTCATCATAAATTTCCGTATCCAAAGTATCAGGAACAAATCCTGTACCAATTCCTTGAATTTTGTGCGGGCCACCCTTGCCGCCGTTCAATACCGGTGAATCCTTTGGCTCAACTGCATAGACTTTGATGTCGTTAAATTTCTCTTTCAGGGCTTTGCCGCTCCCACTAAGCGTTCCGCCGGTTCCAACACCGGCAACAAACGCATCCAGCGTGTCAAATGCAGCGGCAATTTCCTTACCGGTCGTTTCATAGTGTACCTTCGGATTTGCCGGGTTCTTAAATTGCTGTGGTAGGAAATAGCCTTTCTCTTTGGCAAGTTCTTGTGCTTTTTCAATTGATCCCTTAATGGCTTGGGCGCCTGGCGTTAGAATAACTTCCGCGCCGTAGGCCTTAAACAATTTGCGTCGTTCAATGCTCATTGTCTCCGGCATAACCAAAATGGCTTTATAGCCCTTCACTGCAGCGACCAGAGCCAATCCGATACCCGTATTACCGCTCGTCGGTTCAATAATCGTATCGTTTGGCTTCAATTTTCCTTCCTTTTCAGCCGCTTCAATCATGGCCAATGCGATTCGATCCTTCACACTGCTTCCCGGATTGAAGTATTCAAGTTTTGCGTACAGCTCTGCATCGTTTTCATCTGTTAAGTGGTTGAGACGAACAATAGGCGTATTTCCAATCAATTCCGTAACCGAATTTGCAACAGTCATGAAGATCCCCCTCTTAAATCCTTAGTAATCATGTATGATTTATACACTATATTATCAGTACAACCTGCGAGCGTCAAATAAAAAAACAGCTTTTGTCCAAAAAAAGAGCGTCTCCCTCACTGTTCCTAGCGTTTGAGACACCCTTCTTGCTTAATTCTTTTCAGCAATTAATGCGTGTAATTCATCGGCGCTGAATTGGTAATGCGTTCCACAAAAATGGCAAACGACCTCTGCTCCATGGTCTTCATCAATCATGGCTTGAATTTCCTTGACGTCAAGACCTTGCAGCGATTGGCCGAATTTTTCCTTTGAACAGCCGCAATGAAAAGCTGCTCCGTGCTTTTCCAGCACCTTGTAATCCCCGTCCGGGAAAAGGTCGTCCAGCAATTGTTCCGGTGAATGGCCCGCATCAATTAATTTTGAGATGGGTGGAATGGCCTTTAACCGCTCTTCCAGCCGATCGATCGCTGCATCATCCGCACCGGGAAGCACTTGAATAATAAATCCCCCCGATGCCTTCACCGACTGATCCGGATTAACAAGTACACCGACACCAACAGCTGAAGGGATTTGTTCTGAGCGAGCATAATAATACGTAAAGTCGTCGCCAAGCTCTCCGGAGACAATGGGCACACGTCCGGTAAAATTCTCTCTCAGTCCAAGATCTTTGACCACACTCAGAAAACCATTGTTGCCAACCGCGCGCGCAACATCAAGTTTTCCATGAGCATTCAATTCAAAATGTACTTGGGGATTGGTTACATAGCCGCGTACCCGACCGTTGGTATCCGCATCGGCAACAATCGCTCCAATCGGGCCACCGCCTTGTATCGTAACCGTTACTTTCTCATCACCTTTTTCTTGCACGGCCATCATCATCGTTGCGGTTATCGTTCGCCCCAGCGCTGCCGTTGCTGTCGGCCATGTATGATGGCGCTTTTGTGCTTCGTTCACCGTCTCCGTAGTCACCGAAGTGATCACACGAAGGCTTCCGTCACATGCGAGTGCTTTAATAAAATAATCGCTCATATGCAGACCTCCATTCAAGTTAAGCATTTTGCAGATAAACCAGATAAAGTCCTTTAAGGGTCAGAAAGGGATCAACATGATCAATCACATCGGTTTCATTCGAGATCAAGCGGCACAACCCTCCGGTTGCGACCACAACCGGATCTCCCACTGCCTGCTTCTTCATCCGCGAGACAATGCCTTCCACTTGTCCAACATAACCGAAAAGCACACCGGACTGCATGGCGTGAATCGTGTTCCGCCCAAAAATGCTCGGTGGTTTCGTAATTTGAATTCTCGGCAATTTCGATGCACGCTCATACAATGCCTCCGTCGCAATATCGATTCCAGGTGCAATGGCACCGCCAATATATGCTTGTGTCTCGTCGATGTAGGAATACGTCGTTGCGGTTCCAAAATCAATCACAATCATTGGTGCCTGGTAGTCATGGATGGCAGCAACTGCATTGACAATCAAGTCTGCACCAAGTTCTCTCGGATGTTCATATTTTAAATTCAGGCCGGTCTTAATTTCAGGGCCGACAACAATCGGCTGAAGGTGAAAATATTTTGTACACAACCGTTCTAACGCGAACATTATCGACGGAACTACTGAAGAAATCACCACTCCGTTGAAATCTGCAAACGAGAGCCCTGCATATTTAAAAAGATCGTTAATCAGCATACCAAACTCATCTTCAGTTCTTTCACGATCGGTCGATACGCGCCAGTGATTGGTCAATACACCGTCGGCATAGGTGCCGAGCACAACATGCGTATTGCCAACATCACAAACAAAGATCATCTTTTTTCCTCCTGTTTCACAACCGTCTTGTGGAAATCGCTTAAATACCGGGCTGCGCTTGGCCTTTGCTATCAATTTTGTGCCTGACGGGCACTACAGCTGCTCGCATGCCGCGGCGATCCAGGAGCCTCCTCAGCTCGGGTCTAAGGAATGCGAGTCTGGTCTGCGATCACCAGAGACACTGTGTGGTTGGTTCACACCCTATTAACTCTGCAAAGCGCTTATGCCTTCCACCCTGTAAGAAAAAAGGAGACACTCCCTAATCTGGAGAGTCCCCCTTTATTTTATACAACAGCAAGTTTTAAAAATCAGAGCTTATGCCCGTCATCCTTGTTCACTTGATCCGATGCATCCGGTGTCTCGGTCTTTGCCTCAACCGGACGGTCCTCTTTTGGATGAATCGTCACCTTAACATCGGTAGCAGGTTTCTCTGCCCCCTCATCCGGAGCAACCGCTGTCGCATCTTCTTTACTGCTGTCTTCTGAAGCATAACGCGTCTTGCTTGGTTCAATATACTTTCCTGTTTCATACAACGATTTGATCTGCTCTTCTTCCAGTGTCTCCACTTTAAGCAGTGTCTGAGCAATCAGGTCCAGCTTATCGCGATGTTCCAGAAGCAGCTTCTTGCATCGCTCATACTCTGACTTAACCAGACGCTGCACTTCCTGATCAATCTCAAAAGCAATCGCATCACTATAGTTTTGGTCGTTTTGAATATCACGACCGAGGAACACCTGGCCGCTGTCATTATTGCCAAATTGCATTGGGCCAAGCTTATCGCTCATACCGAATTCAGTAACCATTCGTCGAGCAAGACCGGTGACACGCTGCAGATCATTGCTTGCGCCTGTTGAAATTTCTCCGAATATAATCTCTTCAGCGACGCGTCCGCCGAGCAGACCACATATCTTTTCGAGCAGTTCCGGCTTGGTCATGAAGTAGCGGTCTTCTTTCGGCAGCGAGACGGTATAGCCGCCAGCCTGACCACGAGGAATAACGGTAACTTTGTGTACTTCATCAGCGCCCTCAAGTGCAAGACCAATGATGGTGTGCCCGGATTCGTGATAAGCGACAATGTTTTGTTCTTTTTTCGAAATAACCCGTGATTTCTTGGCAACGCCGGCAATCACACGTTCAACGGCTTCATCAATGTCTTCCATATTGATTACCTTTTTATTGGCCCTAGCCGCAACCAGCGCTGCTTCATTCAGCAAGTTTTCCAAATCGGCGCCCGAGAAACCTGGGGTTAGTTTTGCTACAGTCTTTAGATCAATTTCTTTGGCAAGCGGCTTGTTGCGGGCATGTACACGAAGTACTGCCTCGCGGCCGACAAGATCCGGACGGTTAACCGGAATTTGGCGGTCGAAACGGCCCGGACGCAGAAGAGCCGGGTCCAGAATATCCGGACGGTTAGTGGCTGCAATGATAATAATACCTTCATTAGCGCCGAACCCATCCATTTCAACGAGCAGTTGATTCAAGGTTTGTTCGCGTTCGTCATGACCGCCGCCGAGACCGGCACCGCGCTGACGGCCAACCGCATCAATTTCATCAATGAATATAATACATGGCGAATTCTTCTTTGCCTGTTCAAACAAGTCGCGCACACGCGATGCACCGACACCGACAAACATTTCAACGAAATCTGATCCGCTGATCGAGAAGAACGGCACGCCCGCTTCACCTGCTACCGCACGCGCCAGCAAGGTTTTACCGGTACCTGGAGGGCCTTCAAGCAAAACCCCTTTCGGAATCCGGGCACCCAGAGACACGAACTTACGCGGATCTTTCAAGAAGTCGACAATCTCGACAAGTTCCTGTTTTTCTTCATCTGCCCCGGCCACATCTTTAAATGTAACTTTCTTCTTATCTTCCGAATAGAGCTTCGCTTTGCTTTTGCCGAAATTCATAACTCGGCCGCCGCCGCCCTGTGCTTGATTCAACAAGAAGAAAATCAAGAAAAAGATAATTGCAAAGGGAATTAACGATGTAACGAATGTTAACCATCCGTTTGCACGTTCCTCCGGTTTTACATCCAATTTGTATTGCGCGGCCATATCCGTAACTTGGTTAACGGCCTTGTCGCTTGCCGGCAAATAGGCCTTGAACGTCGTATTTTCATCCGCGCTTTTCAAATGTCCTGTTGCTGCATAGACACTGCCTTCCGGTTGTAAGGTCAGCTGATCTACATTACCCTGACTCAGGTTGGTTTGAAAAGCACTGTAAGTCATCGGTTTCACGGTGCGGTTTGTTTCCGTCAGCCAGCTTACGATCCCGATGATCACTAAAGCAATAAATAAATATATGATAATATTCTTAAAAAGTCGATTCATGCCTTACCTCCTCCCGCTCTAAAAACAATCATAATTTATAGTACCACATACAAATGTTGCCACTCAACAAATTACATTTTTACCATTGGCGGGCCTCGTTTCGACTTCCGCCCTGTTTATCGCTTCCTTATTACTGATAGATCTCAGGCTTCAGCACACCAATAAATGGAAGATTGCGGTATTTCTCAGCATAGTCGAGACCATACCCCACTAGAAAGGCATTAGGAACCGTGAATCCCGACAAATCGGGAGCGATCTTCGCCTTCCGTCCTGACGGCTTATCCAGAAGCGTCACAATTTTAATGGACTTCGCTTTCCTCGTTTTAAATAGTTCGACTAGATAGCTTAAGGTAAGTCCGCTGTCAATAATATCCTCAATAATTAATATATCCCGGTTTTCCACTGTTGTATCCAAATCCTTGAGAATCTTCACTTCACCTGAAGATACGGCAGAATTGCCATAACTGGATACATCCATAAAATCAATTTCAATCGGAACGGTGATTTTTTTGACCAGATCAGCCATAAAAGGAAGGGCTCCTTTTAATACGCCGATCACGAGCGGAAAGGACTGTCCGTATTCTTCCGAAAGCATTACTCCGAACTCACTGACCTTCTCTTGTATTTCACGCTCCGTAATTAATATTTCCTTGACGTCATCCTTCATGCCTGCGTCCTCCCAAATCCTGAAAACGGTATAAATTTAAGCTTAACATATTCTTTTTTCTCTGAAATCCGGGGTGATGGCCATGCAATGCCCCGTTTCAACAGCGGCAGCCAAAGTATGCGGCCGTCTGAATCCGTAATCAACGGCCAACGGTTTCGCTGATTACGGTCAACTTTTGCGTTAATAAATATACGCTGGATTTTCTGCGAGCCCGTCATTCCATTCGGCCTCATTCGGTCTCCGGGACGTATTGTTCGCACATAAAGCGGCAGCGAAACGTCTGCCGGATCAAAAATGAGACAAGAAGCGTCCAATGCATCACGCTTCAGAAAATCAATACCTAAAGCGTCTGCTTCAAAAGTACCGGACGGACAATCCGTTTGACCGGGAATGGTTAATTTGATTGGTTTGCTGACCTCGTCTTCTGCTGGCAGAAACCCGATCATGCAGGTTTCATACGAAATGCTTGCTGTTAGGCCACCGGGTAGAGTCATATATCCCGAGGAACGGCCGGCATGCAGAAACTGTAATAGGCCTTCAATATGTATCGGCTGGTGCATCGGCTGCAGCTGTTGATTTGTGTAGAGATAACATAATACTAGATGAATTGTCCGCCTTTGTAAAGCAGGATGGACCGCAAGAAGATCAGGAATTGAAAGCGCATAGATTGATTTTTGCTTTTTTAAAGTAACCGATTTCAGCTGCGCCTTAGCCAACTCATTGAGCAACGATTCATCCTCGCTCATCCGCTCGCTTTCGTATTGAAATTTAAGATGGACTTTAGGATTTTCCTTTTTTAAAAAAGGGAGTACATATTTGCGAAAGCGATTGCGCGTATGCACGTCTGATTGATTCGAAGGGTCATTTCTTGGGACAATACCGTTTGCAGCGCAATAGCGTTCCAGATCACGCTTTGTCTGTGAAAGAAACGGACGAACAAGCGTTTTTCCGGCAAAGGGACGGCGTACAGGAATTCCCGCACGGCCAATGCCGACTGTCCCACGCACCGCACGCATCAGCATCGTTTCCACCTGATCATCCCCATGATGGGCCAGAACCAGTGCATCAGCTCGGAAGCTGTCCATTGCTTCCGCGAAAGCTCGATAGCGCAACGCGCGTGCAGCGGCTTCGAGGCTGATCTTTTGCGCATGGCTCCATGCACGTGCGTCCACCTTTTTCCCTATAAAAAGGATATCCCTTTCCGCGCAAAAACATGCGACATAATTTAAGTCTTCGCTGCTATCCTTTCCACGTAGTGCATGATCCACCGAACAAACGGCGAGTTCAAGCCCCCATTCACGCTGCTTTTTCTCGAAATAAAGAAGCAGCGCCATGGAATCCGCACCGCCGCTGACCCCAAGCAGCAGGCGGGATCCGCGTTGAATTAAATGATGACGCTCGATAAATTGCGTCACGTTTTCATTAACGGTCATCGTAGAATTCTCCCTTGCCTCCGGTCACCTTTTACACGATAAGAAAGCATAAAATTTCAAAGAAAATAGTATCCGTGCAACGAGGTCTTCGCTTTCGTCAAAGACTTAGCCAAGCCAAGTTTTCTTTATAATGTATGTCCACCATACGCTAAAAATCACATCACGTAAATAACGACAAATAAAATATAGGCGGTAATTAATACGGAAGCAGCTGCCCAGGCCGGCCGCCAGCCGTTTTGGTTACGTTTGATCGCATGTCTCTGCTGCCGATGCTGATGCCGCTTCACTTGCGGCGACAGCGGCGGCGGACTTGCCATGATTTCGAAAAGCAGTGCCTGCCGCAGTTCTTCTGCGCGCGTATAGTGCCCCTGCAGCGCCTGCAGGAGTGGACGGTGAATCGTTGCAAACTTGGGGTGGGTTTTAATTAAATGAATCAGCTGTTGCTGCGGTGCGCGTGATCGCTCGATTCGTTTTCCAAGTGCCGCATTGATTAAGATCATCACACAGGCAAACAAATCATAACTGGGTTCCGCGCGACGGCTGCCGATCCCCCAATACCCGCGGTCAAAAAATTCCGTATATTCACGAACCGACCTGCCAATGCGGGTCACACCACCAAAGTCAAGGCAGCGAATGGAATGGCCCGGATGCATCAGGATCAAATTCTCCGGCTTCAGGTCTCCGAAAATATAGCCGGCCTGATGAAGCTGGCTGAGTTGTTTGAGCAGCTGCAGCATGTACACAAGTACCCAGTCAAACGGTTTCCGTTTCAGCGCTGAAGAAAGCGATTCGCCTTTCAGATATTCCATTGCACAGAACCCAATGGTCCGTCCACCATGTATCCAGTCGTCGCTATCATACAAAGAAGGCCCCAGAGGACCTCCTTGAAGCTTTTCGAACTGCTGAAGCACATGAACCTCTGAAATCAATGAGGCGCGGTCTTTGGCTAACTTAATGGCGACTGTACGCGCACCGTCATGACCCAGATATACCGTGCCTTGAGCACCGCTTCCTAACCATTTGACCAACCGATATTGCTTTCGGTGCCATTTGCCGACGATGACCGTGCCTGCTGCAAAGCGCAAATCATCTCGGTCCGTCATCATAGGCCTCATCATCATTGCGGAAGAACCCGTGTTTTCTGGACAGTGAAGCGAAACTTTTTACCGCTTCTTTAAGCGCCGGTCCGGTAGGCGTTATCCCATGCGAGCTGATTTTATCAAAAGTACGTTCAATATCATCCAATTGAGGTGTCCAAGCAACCACCTTTTGAACAGATTTTCGTTTCCCGGGAAATAAATACAAACAAAATTGGTTTTCGCCCATTCGTGCCGATAAGCTGAGCGATAAATCGGTCAACGCCTCGCGTACCGTTGGTAACTTGTTTTTCATGCTGGCGCTGGTATCCACAAGAATACAAACTTGAAGATCCGATGTCTCTCCAACTTCCTCAACAACTTCCATGACTTCGCCGCGTTTTTCAGGTGGGAGATCTTCCACAGTACCCGAATCACCGAGGATATCCTGCAGCTGCTGATTGATCACCCCAGTGATCGTCTGAGTCATCGCCTGTTTGGTCACCATTTGAACCGTTTGGGCCAATTGTTTTGTCTGAACAATCTGACTGATCCCGCCACCTGCCTCAGCAATGTTTTCGATTTCATGAAGTCCGTGGCCATCCTCGGTATCATATTTATCCAGCACGCCAATGACATTCACCGTAATTCCCTGTTCACGCGCCAACGCAGCCATTGCCACCGGATCTTCTCCTTCATTGGAACATCCATCCGTGATTAATAGAATTTGCTTTAACATGCCTTTCTTCATCGAACTTTTCAACTCCTCCTTGAAACTAGCATTATGATCGACAGGAAAAGTAGATTTTATACCGTTCGATAAGAAAAACCGGGCAAAATACGCCCGGTCCTTTTTTGTTTAGAGATAATCTTTAATTCTGTATTCCTGGCCGTGAACCCCTTTGTAGTATTCAGGATACATTTCTCCTCCACATTGTTCACATGAAAACCGAGGGGGAATGATCGAATCTCCACCATCCATAAGATCCATTTCTCGTACAATTTGTGTAGGGATTTCTTCTTTCTCATGACACGATAGGCAAAAAAACCGTACGGTTTTTTTGTTTGTTTTTTGCACGATTTTCTTTTTGACCGATTTGCGTCGTTTTTTGGTTGAGATAACGAATCTCCTCCTCTAGATACTCTCTTGCCGTTCTTCCTAGGGCTACTTTGATGACTAACCTGCCTTCTTCAAGGCAGACTTCTCCCTTGTATTCATAATAGTTACCGCATTTAGGACAAATATGAGGATCTTTATTGCCAGTTGCGATCGTCCGTTCTCTCCATGTACGTCTGCGCAGAACTTTATTTACCTTGATGACCCAGCGCTTTGTTACTTTTTGCCATGCCATTAATAACTTTTTGCTTAATTTTTTATTTTTTCTAGAATACATGCCATAATGCCGGATCGTTTTAAACTGCTCGTCAGGGATATGACGGATCAAACGTGCAATAAAGGCTTCAACTGTAAGCGTCAAACGCTTTTCCTGATTGTCTCTTTTGTCCTTGTACGTAAAGGTCACGTTGTGACCATCGTAGTCTTCGATGCGATTCAGTCCAATTGCTGGACGGCGGATATAGCGACCAATATAACGGAGTTGTTCTTTCACATGGCCTCGTTGTCTTGGGGCATGAACATAGAAACCTTCTCCATTTTGTAAATAAGCTTTCTGTAATAGAGGCTGAACGTTCTCCTTCTCTTTCGCAGTCAAATGTTTACGAATAAGTTTTAGCACCACCGTCTGCCACTGTTTCCGAAGCATCTTAAACGGAATGAAGTCATAGGACTTCCATTCTCCTTTGCGAGTGATTCCACCCATACTCACAAGCATGTGAACATGCGGATTAAAATTGAGCTGAGATCCAAATGTATGGAGACCAGCAATAATGCCGGGAGTCACTTTCGCTTTCTTCTGAAAAAAGTTTTTGATAAGCCTTGCGGCCTCGTCCATTAAAGGCTTTAGTAAGTGCCGGTGTAAAAGGAAAACATCACGTAAACCTTCATCAATAGTGAAAATGACATGTCTATGATTGACTTGTAGCACATCTTCCGCAAGCAGTCTGCTCCATTCTTCGCTCTCTCCAATAGAACACGTGGTACAAAAACGTCCTTTGCATCGAAAAGGTACTTTTCGAACATCATGACAACCTTCACAAACCAGCAATTTAAATCCCTTTTTAAGGTTTCCACAATCCTTAAATTTCTCCACTTCTTTGATGACAATTGGGCGTATCTGTCCCTGATACTTTTTCCTAAAAGCTTCCCAATGTCTATGATGATCGAAGAAGATACGTTTAAGAATATTAGGTTTCATAAATAAAAGGTATCACAGTCATATTCACTGCGATACCCCCAAAATCATATACTTTCTTTTCCTGTAAGAAAAACCGGGCAAAATACGCCCGGTCCTTAATCTCCAACCATGTGTGATGGACTAGTGTCTTTTCGGTGCTGAATCGCCGCTTCGGTTACTCGCTTGCCGCGGGCGCACCGCGAGCCTCCTCAGACAGGTAGGTATCTGCGGGGTCTCGCTGGCACGCTGTTCCCGCAGGCGTCTCGCACCTCCGCTTTGTTTCTCGGCCAAGACACTGGGCTATTGGTTTGAAGATGGGGCAAAATCTTATACTTTCTTTTCCTGTGAGAAAAACCAAGCTGTGCTTGGTCCTCTATCTCCAGCCATGTGTGATGGATTCGTGTCTTTTCGGTGCTGAATCGTCGCTTCGGTTGCTCGCTTGCCGCGGGCGCACCACGAGCCTCCTCGGACAGGCAGGGATCTGCGGGGTCTCGTACCTCTGCTTTGCCAAGCCTTGGAAGGCAGCCACTTCGTTGCACGGATACGTTTCAACCCCTTTTCCAATAGTCGATACAGTAAAACTCACAAACTGCAAATGGGTTTACGCGCGTTTGATGCGCTTATCCGTTTGATCCGATGAAAATGCCGACCACTCCGGTATATGATGGCTTATTCGCGCCGTGATGACGGTCATATCATCATTGAGCGTTCCATTTCCTGCCCGAATCACTTCCTCGAGCAGCAAATCGGCAATTTCCTGTGGATCATCAGTCTCCATCTCTTTTATTTTTCGCTTGACCCATGCTTCCTTATTTTCAATGTGCTGAGGAACATCAAAAATTCCGTCGCTCATCATAATCAGCAGATCCCCTGACTTTAGCTGTTCGGAGCGAACATCAATTGAGACATCACGGATAATTCCAATAGGCAGATTTTCGCTGTCAAGCATAAAAACACGGCTTCCTCGTTTTATAAAACTTGGATTTGATCCTATTTTCAGAAATTTAGAGGTCGCATTTTGCAAATCAATTAATGCCAGATCCAGCGTTGCATAAATTTCCTCTGTCGAACGCAGCGATAAGATCGAATTAATCGACTTAATCGCCAGCGTCTCATGTATTCCCGATTTCAACACTTTTTTCAACAGCTGCAAGGTGTCTTTGCTTTCCATATCCGCTCGCTCGCCATGGCCCATTCCATCGCTGATCGCCATCACATATTTCTTGGAACCAATTTCAAACAGCGAGTAATTATCGCCGGAGATCCCCCCGCCACCGCGTGCAGCCGTTGCGACACCCGTCTCCAAATCATAAGCACGTGCTGAAACAAAGACGACTCGGCTCGGACCTCCGGGAAGGTCAGACGACTGTTTCTTCTCCACAACGATACTTTCACCGAGAATATCTGAGAGAAGCGGTGCGATGACCTTCTCGCACACTCCGTAGTGATCAACCGGAAGCACAGCTTCGATATCGATTGCCCCAGATTCCAGATTGTAGATTTCAACGCTTTCGACGCGAACACCAATCCCGTTCAGTTTCGTCAAAATCATTTCTTCCTGCCAATCATGAAGCCCGCGCTCTCGCTTCATTTCACGTGCGAAGTCGCCCATGACCTGGGATACCCCCTTCAATTGATCGGCCACTAATCGGCGGCTTTCCAAAACATTGTGGCGCATTTTCTCACTTAATTCGGCATGGCTCTGCTCGCGGTGAATGGCCTCCAGCGTACGCTCCGGTCTCGAACAATGGCTGCGCCACTGACGCTGCACACGCGCTTCCGAGTCCCGATTTCCGTGGCGTGCCTCCTCACGTAATTCAAGCATGATCCGCTGCGTCTTCTCAAAATTATTAATCCAGCAAAACTCTTTTTTAAAGCAATTCTGGCAAGTTTTTGCCGTAACGCGGCTTAAGAAAAGATCATCATCACTGGCCGACTCATGATTGTCTTCAGGCGGCGAGAAGCTTTTCGCAAGCGTTTGAAAAAGGCCGGAAAATTGTTCAACACGGCTCACGGTAACATCGCGCAGTTTGCGCACATATTGCTGTTGTTCTGCCTGATATTCACGCGTTCCCGGGATAAATGAGGCCATTTGCCGGATAAAACTTTTCGGCGTTAGAAAGAACAAAACCAAAGCGGCAATGGAGTCGATGACTTCGTTGCCTAAGCCGGCGTAACCGCTGCCATAAACACCGATCAGCAAGGTTGCGATCAAAAGGCCGGCTGCCACCCCCACTTTTCCAGCCTCTTTCAGCAGACCTCCGAGCACACCCGTAAAGGCGAGCAAACTCATTTGATAGAGGCTCGTTACACTAGCCATACCTAGAATCAGACCAATCACCACGCCCACAGTTGACCCGATTGCCGCACCTCCGGCATAAGCAAAAAGCAGCACCGCGTAACGTGCGAGTACATGGTCGATGGACACGTCATAGACATGCCAGCCGATCGTTCCGGCGATCACAGAAGAGATTAGAATCACAAAGCAAATGATTTCCTCGTTACGAAACAGTTTATGACTGACATGTGTTGAGATCAGCGGCACACTCTGCATGAAAATCAATGTGACCAAAGCAGATAAGGAGGCTTCAGCGCCGGCGGTCAAGAGATCCGTCCAAACAATGGTCAGCGAAAACGCCGCTTGGTACACCAAACGTACCGTGAATCCCATGATAAAAACGAGTCCCGGCAGCCACCGTTCCATTTTCACTCGCTTCAACGCGTTCATCATTCGCCATCCTATAAGAAATGCGAGCAAACCGAGCAGTGCATAAAAGGCTTGTCCCGCCGAAAGGGTCGCCGCACCAACCAATACCGCAAGTGAATCGGCATATTTGCGCTTGCGCTTCATCCAGAAAACCGTCGCAAAAAACGGAAGGATAAAAGGAGTTAAGCTGGTAATGATTACCGCACGTCCAAGGAGAAAACCGGCCGCCAAGAAAAAGAAATCCGTACGGAATACTACACCCAACAAGAACGTCTGGATCGAACGACCGGATCGCGCTCGTCCTTGCAATCTTTTCTTGTGCACAAAGGGATCAACCGTCTCTGCCGCTACACTGCCCATTTTTTGAATCATGTCGTTCGCCGCCTTTAACTTAGGATTGTATGATCCATTAAAGCATATAAGACATTCATAATTTGTCAGAATGACAAGGCTTATTCGAAAAAAACTTCGACCGCTTTCTCGATCTTCAGCCATATTTGACAAATGCTCGCATGGTCACGGCTGCTCGCGGTTCTGTCAAACGGCGAGTCTTGGCGAGTGCTCTCACTTTTCGCCATTGTCCTGTCGTTTGTTCTCAATTCATCGACAATGATTACGCTTCTTCTGTTTTCCTGTACTTTGATAAGAAAAATCAGGCAAACTTGGCCCTTACTTCTTCAGGATGCGGTGATTTCCGCATTGTGCACAATAGCATGTACGCCGTGACCACTCAAAATGCGCTCAGAACGCACAAAAAAGCATCCAAGTCCCTCTTGAACCTGGATGCTGCATTGCTATCTATTTATATCGATTCCGGTGGTACTCAGCCTCTGCGTGCGCCACGTCCTCCGCGTTTGGATTCGGTCTGACGCTTAATTGTCGAAAGACGATCCTCACTGTCTTTTAAATATTGAGAAATTTTGTCCTCAAAACTTAACGTGTGCGCATGTGAATTAAACCGTTTGCCGCCGCCATGTCTTGGTCCGCGAGACGACGATGCGACCTTGGGTTTGTCGACAGCTTTCCGAATAGACAGACCGATTTTTCCGTCGGGAGCAACCTGCAACACCTTAACCGTTACCTCATCACCGACCGACAGAACATCATGAATGTCTTTTACATAACGATCCGCAACTTCACTGATATGAACCAGCCCTGTTTTCCCACCGGGTAAATCAACGAAGGCTCCGAAGTTAGTAATTCCTGATACTTTACCCTTCAGCTTGCTGCCTGCTTCAATTGACATAAAGAAAAGCTTCCTCCTAAAATGGTATCAATAATTATATTATTATACATAGCAAAAAAAGTGCCTGTCAATCCTTGGTCTGAGCGGGTTTTGAAAAAATAATCTCACCCTTGTTCGATAATAGATAATCACGTCTGGCGATTTCGCCAATATAGTCTTTATCATGAAGCAGCTTGATTCGCTTCTTCACGTCGGATGCCTCATGTTTCGATTGGCTCAGCTGCTTTTGCAAACTTTTTTTGGTCTGCGTCGCTTCGTTAATTTGGTGAGATTGTGAAATCAATGAGGAAATCATGAAGGTGCTAAGCAGAGCGAAAACCACAAAGAAAGCAAGCAAACGCCGCATTAATCCTTTTTGTCGTTTCCTTTTTCTTTTTTCATTCAACTCATGTGACTGCAGATAATTATTTTGCAGCCGAGTAACCCGCTCAACGCCCGCACGTTCCATTTTATTCCCCCCGATCATTTCCGCTTCACAAGAAGTGATACCCACTGCCCAATTTTTTGCCGGATCTGTATTTGTTTCTTTGTTACAAATAGGAGAAAACGGTCCGGAAGAATCATCCGGATGATGCCTCTTAGCAGCTTCAAAGGAACAGCAAGCAGAAAAAGCACACTTCTTATCGCAGTGTTTACTGTCATTCTACACAATCTATACGTAAGCATCAATAGGAAAAAGATCGGATAGATCAATAAACGATAGACAGATTTTGCCGTAAACCGCCCTGTTCGGACAGCCATAAAGACTATTTTGCCGAAAAGACGCATAAAAGGCTTCTCCAAGAGTGCTTTATAAAAGGAAAAACCAAGCGCAATGGCCAGGAAATAATAAAGACGCAGCTGACCTTCATTCATCGGCAACAGAAATGAAAAGAGCAGCAGCGCTTGTACGATCCAAAAGAGAGGGTCTGAAATGAGCAGAATCCAACGGCGCTCTTTCCTCGGGTGAACAAAATGCTGATAGACAGAAAAAGAGGCGCCAAACCATATGCCCATGACAATCATCAGCATGAGCGACGCATATTGTTCTTCCAGTGTCATCGAAACAGCTTGCTGAAGAAGCCTTTGTGTGCTTCTCCGCCCTGATCATCCAAATAGCTGATTTCAATAATATGCCCCTCAATTAAAACTTGTCCCTGCTCAACATTCAGATTCTGCATTTTCAGACCCGAACCCCGAACGGCTAGATACCCCAGCACGGTTTCAAGTAGAAATTCTTCATGGTCAAAGCTTTCTACATGTTTCACACCGGTGATCTCAATCGACTTTCGGTCCTTCACCACAATGTTCTGATTTTGTATTGGCTTGTCTTTATTAGGGATTGGCGACGAATAGAATTGACTCAATGGACTCCCCTCCTCTAATTCTTACATTATGAAGGAGCTGTCCCATTTAGAACTTAAGCGAAAGGGCTGTTATTTTTGAACCACTTCATAGAGCGAAGCTGCTTCTTCTTTCTTAACAACCTCTTTAAGCTGCAGAATTCGAACCGTCATCGGTCTTTGCCCAAAGTGGAGCGTCAGCACATCGCCGACCGCGACATTCGTGCTTGCCTTTCCCGGCTGCCCATTAATGTCGACCCGTCCTTGATCCGCAAGTTCTTTCGCCACCGTTCGCCGTTTAATTAAACGGGAAACTTTTAAAAATTTATCTAATCTCATTTTTTCACTGCATCCTTAAATTTATTTCCCGCTCTGAATCCGGGCACGCATGTCGCCGGAATCGTAATGGTTTCGCCCGTCTGTGGGTTGCGTCCTGATCTGCTGGCACGTTCGCGTACTTCAAATGTACCGAATCCGACGAGTTGTACTTTTTCATTTTGTTTCAACGCTTCGATCACTTGGCTCAATGTCTCATTCACGATAGCCTCGGTATCCTTTTTCGCAATGCCTGTTTTGTCTGCTACTTTATTAATGAGTTCATTCTTATTCATGAAAAATTCCTCCAAATCATTAATCGTGATTCCCGCTGTCCCTGGCTGTTCCGCCTTATTTGTCCCATTTTATCATATGTAGCCCATGGTTCACAGTTTCGAGGATCGATGTGACGCCTCTGCTTCACGTCCCGTATGGTCGCTGCGCTTCGTCAGTGTCGCGGCAAACGGAATGCGTACCAAGTCACGCGCATCAAGAAAACGAAAAAACCAGATCAGTGTGACAAAAACCACACCGCCGACCATAGCAGCAGACAGCGCGCATAACGCTGCTGCCGGGCGCGAGGCAAGCGGTTCGGTAACCCTGCGCATCACTTGCTTCCACACAAAAACAGAAGTCGCCATCCCGGCAATTGCCGACGCTAGCTTAACCAGCGTCAACCAAGAAAACGCACGCGTCAATCCGGCACGCCGTAAATAAAAAACGTTCAATCCGGCTGCAATAAGTGTACCCGTACACGTTGCCAGTGCTGCGCCGACAATAGAAAAGCGGGGAATGAGCAGAAAGTTAGCCGCCGTTTTCGCGCACGCACCGACAATCAAACCTAAAAAAGGCATCCATGGCTTTCCGGCTGATTCCCAAATTCCTGAGGCGGTCAGCATCAGCGACAGGGTGAGCATCGTCAGCGCAGCAAGGGCGAATGCAAGCGTTCCGTTCGCGTTTCTGAAAAGCATGATGTTCACTTCTCGACTGATCGACATAAGCCCAGCTGCTGCAGCCGTACCAAATGCAAGGCTGATTTTGAGCGCGAGTGCCGCTTCAATACGAAAATCATGATGCCGACGCTGCACCGCAAGCTGTGAGAGTCTCGGCACGATTGCTGCGGTCAGCGAGGCTGCCGCAATCATCCCGAACTGAGTCAAGATATAAGCACGATCATAGATCCCTTTTACCGCACGCGCATCAGCAACCTGTCCCTGTTCGAGCAGACGCAGTACCGTAAGCGAATCAATCAGCTGAAAGAACAGCAGCGGCACCGCGAGAACGGAAAACAAACAGCCGCTGATCATCAATTTTTTTACCCATCGCCATCGAACAGGATGATCCGATAAGGACAGTAGCCTTTTGACTGCAGTCTTTTTGTGTGGCACAAAGAGCATTAAAATCACTAATGACACAAGTGGCGCAAAAGCTGAGCCGGCGGTTGCCGCAAACCCAAACGCGTAGGGATCTCCATGATTAACAAACAAGTACCAAGATACACCGAGAATAAAACAAACCCGTACCGTTTGTTCGCCGATTTGAGACAGTGCGGTCGGCAACATATTTGCTTCATTTCCTTGAAACGTTCCGCGCAAAAGGGCAACCAGCGGCACAAACAAATAAGCCGCGGAAGCAACGCGGATCAATCCGGTCAGATGGCGGTCGCCCATGATTGCGGTCAAGAAATCAGCGAAGAAAAAGAGCCCGACGAAAAAAAAAGTGCAAAGCAGCAGCAAGGCCATTCCGGCATGCCGCGCTACTGCAGCCTTCTCTGTTGGATGGCCGGATGCTTCTGCCATATATTTAGAAATCACAATCGGGAAACCGGTTGTCCCCAGTGCCGCGGCGAGCGCGTAAAACGGATAGACTTGCTGATAGACATAGAAGCCGACGTCACCAGCAAAGTTTTGGTAAGGAAGCCGGTACAGCGCGCTCATCAGCTTCACCAATAATGCAGCGGCGGTTAGAATCAGTGCGCCCTTCCATACGCGATGGCTTCCCTTGTTCTCTTGATTCATAGATGTTCCTGCTTTTCTCAAGAATTATAAATAGGATTATATCATATCTTTCCTCTTGGGATGGATTAATCACCTTGTTCACGAATGACCCTCCAGCTGCTCGCTGCACGTATCAACAAAGCGCGATCCCGCTGGCGCCAGAGTACCTCCGCTTTGATTCTCGGTCAAGAGACGGGTCGATTGGCTTGAAGACGGGGCAAAATCATAAACTTTCTTTACCTGCAAAAAAAGAGGCCGCAGACGCGCCTCTTTTTATTGTTCAATGTTCCATTTGTCTGCCAAGGAACCCAGCCGCTGTCTCTGCAAGCTTCACTTCGGTTTCACCTATAGCCTTCTGATCCTTGTCAATCAACATGATCGTCCCAATCGGATCGCCCCCGGCAATAATTGGGGCTACAACGTAAGGCCCGGACAAATTTTCATGCCCTTCAACCAAAGGTTCACCGCGTTTCTGCTCAGAAATGGTCTGCCGCTGCTCCATGGATCGTTCCGGGACAGAAAGCAGCCGCTTTTCTAAAAAATCTTTTTTCGAACCTCCTGAGACAGCGATCACCGTATCACGATCGCTCACCAAGGTCAGTTTGCCTGAATTCTCTGCTAACGACTCTGCATACTCTTTCGCAAAATCACTAAGCTCACTCATTGGCGAGTATTTCTTTAAAATGACTTCACCATCATGATCCACAAAAATCTCTAATGGATCGCCTTCACGTATACGAAGCGTGCGCCGTATTTCTTTGGGAATGACTACCCGCCCAAGATCATCAATCCGGCGGACAATACCAGTTGCTTTCATTTCAAGGATGTCCTCTCTTTCCGCTTCCGCAAAAATGATTGATTCCTTGAATTATTATCTGCGCTCCTGGCAGAACTATGCACCATTCACCAAATTTAACCTGCTTTCTCCGAAGGGCTCTTCACCTGCTCAATACCGCTAAGCAGTTTCGTGACTTCCTTCAGCATCGGCTCGGTATGACGCGCATCACGTTTAATCGTCACTTTCATTTTTGTACCCTCGCTGCCGAGCGCAACACCGTTGCCCATTTTGCTCACCGCTTTAAATAGCGATTCACGATCAAGCGCCTTCCAGCCCATCTCCGAAAAAATAATCGTGGTTTGTGCGCCTTGCTGTTTGATTTCCTCAATCATCAAAGTATTCGCACGTACACGCATCTCAGCTACTTTAAACAGATCGGCAACCTCGCGCGGGTAATCGCCAAAGCGGTCAATCATCTCATCGCGCAATTCGGCGATATCCTGCAATGATTCAGCCGATTTGAACCGTTTGTACATATCAATCTTCTGCAGCGAGTCGTCAAGATACGCATCCGGAATATAAGCATCCGTATCCATTTCAATCGTGACCTTAGGCGGACGCGGTGCGGCGGCCTGCGTTTTATCTTTACTGCTGCGCTCGGCGATCGCGTCTTGAAGCATCTGCGAGTACAGATCAAAGCCGACCGAATCGATGAATCCGTGTTGCTGCGCGCCGAGCAGATTGCCGGCGCCGCGAATTGACAAATCACGCATTGCGATCTTAAAGCCGGAGCCGAGCTCGGTAAACTCTTTAATGGCTTGCAGCCGCTTTTCGGCTACTTCATTCATAACCTTGTCGCGCTGATAGGTGAAATAGGCATACGCAACGCGGTTTGAACGTCCGACACGACCGCGCAGCTGATACAGCTGCGACAGCCCCATCCGATCAGCGTCATAGACGATCAATGTGTTCACATTCGGAATATCAACGCCAGTCTCAATAATGGTTGTGCTGACCAGTACATCCGCATTTCCATCAAGAAAATCAATCATTGCCGATTCAAGTTCCGATTCTTTCATCTGGCCATGAGCAAACGTTACCGAGGCATCCGGGACCAGAGTTGAGATCATCTCCGCCATTCTCTGAATCGTCTCAACGCGGTTATAGAGGAAGTATACCTGGCCGCCGCGTGCCATTTCCCGCTCAATGGCTTCGCGGATCAGCGCTGCATTGTATTCCATAACAAAGGTCTGAACCGGAAAACGGTTTTCCGGCGGTGTTTCAATAATTGAAAGATCGCGTACCCCAAGCATCGACATATGCAGCGTCCGTGGAATCGGCGTTGCAGTCAAGGTCAATACATCGATATTGGCCTTTAGCTGTTTAATTTTTTCTTTATGCGTTACGCCAAACCGTTGCTCTTCATCCACAATCAGCAGACCAAGATCTTTGTACTGAACATCCTTAGACAATAAGCGATGCGTGCCGATGACTAGATCAACCGTACCGTTTTTCAAACCTTTAAGCGTTTCCAATTGTTCTTTTCGCGAACGGAAACGGCTAAGCAAACCGATGGTTACTGGAAAATCTTCAAAACGTTCACTTGCTGTCTCGAAATGCTGCTGCGCAAGAATTGTCGTCGGCACAAGGAACGCCACCTGTTTCCCATCGGCAATGGCTTTAAATGCCGCACGCAAAGCGACCTCCGTTTTTCCGTAACCGACATCGCCGCACAGCAATCGATCCATTGGCTTTTCTTTTTCCATATCGCGTTTGATTTCCTCAATTGCCTGAAGTTGGTCAACGGTTTCCTGATAGGGGAAAGCCGCATCAAAATCATGCTGCTCTGCTCCATCCTTGCTGAATGCGTATCCTTTGCTGGCTTCGCGTTTTGCATAGAGCTTGATCAAGTCATCAGCGATATCCTGAATAGACGAGCGCGCCTTGCGCTTAACCTTCTTCCATTCACTTCCGCCAAGCGAATAAATTTTTGGTTCTTTGCCTTCTGAACTGACGTATTTTTGAACTTGGTCGATATGTTCAATCGGGACGTAAAGTTTATCATTTCCCTTATAGATAATTTCAAGATAATCTTTATGAATGCCGTTTACTTCCAGTGTTTCAATCCCGGCGTAGCGGCCGATCCCATGATCAACATGCACGACATAATCGCCGACGTTCAATTCGTTATAGCTCTTCAGTCGCTCAGCATTGGATAGCTTCTTCCCACGTCTCGCAGGCTTTGCTGTTTTTTTGGTAAATACTTCTCGCTCTGTAATGACCGCGATCTTCTTCAGCGGCAGTTCAAAACCGTTTTCAAACTGACCGACTGTGATTTGACTGATTCCATGAACCGGAAGTGTATCCGGAGCGACAAGTTCTGCCGGCACACCATAATCCGACAACACACGTTCCAATCGTTTCGCTCGCTCCGAATCGGAAGCAAGGAAGACGACCGCAAAATCGCCTTTTTTCCAGCGCTCAGCCTCTGTTTTAAGCAACTGAATTTGTCCATGAAAATTCTGCATCGTGCGGCACGTCATGTTGATGACATTCTGCGGCTGGAACTGGCCATGATAACGAAGAAACAATGAGAGCAGCAGCAACGGCTGATTGAGCCGTTCGGTTAATTCATGCCATTCCATTGTCATTGGCAGATCGCCGACGAGCTCCCCGCGCTGCAGCAGATCAACACGCCATTCGGCTTCCTCATGGTCCAGTTGTTCGGCCATTTCCTGAATGCGGCTGATCTCATCAAAAATGATCAATGCGTCCTCGGGCAAATAGTCATGAAACGTTGTTTGTTTGCTGTAGAATAACGTCGCGTATTTAATCATCCCGTTAAAAGGCTGATTTTGCCTTAACGCCTCAAGTTCGGCTTCGGTATGTTCATTGATCAGTTCCTTAACCTTCTGGTCGGACATCTTTTTCAAGGCACGTGCCCGTTCGCTTTCCAAGCCTTCTGCGGCTGTCGTAAAGTTTTCATCGTAGAGCAACAATTCACGTGCAGGCCCAATCAAAACGGGACCGCGAATCATATCCAGCGAGCGCTGCGTTTCACTATCAAAGAAGCGAACCGAGTCGATCTCATCATCGAATAGTTCAATACGAACCGGGTGCTCTTCCGTTAAGGGATAGATATCGATAATGCCGCCGCGAATACTGAATTGTCCGGGTCCGGTGACCATCGATTCACGCTCATAACCGATTGCCGTCAGCTTGCGCAGCAGTTCATCCAATTGAACCGTTTTTCCGCTTTCAAAGTGCAATAAGCTCGCTTTCCATAGATAAAGCGGGGCCAGCAGTTTCTTCAGCCCAGCTGCCGGTATGATGATTAATCCCTTTTTTTTCTGGGCCAGGTGGTTGAGCACATCAATACGCTGGGCCAGCAATTCAGGACTGGCGACCGCCAGTTCAGAAGCAATTAAATCATTTGCAGGATAAAGGAACAGTTCCTCTGCGTCGATGAGCCCCTCTAGATCGTTATAGAGCTTCTGCCCTTGAAACAAGTTATGGGTCACCACAACCGTTGTTTGGTTTCGCTTTTCATAAAGCGCTGTGATCCACAGTGCTTTTGCCCCCCCCGACAGTCCGGACACGAGCTGCTGTTTCATCCCCTGCCGATAACCATCAAGAACGGTCTGTATTTCGTTAATCTTTTGCTGATAGTATTGGCTCAGCCCAAGCATCGGCTAACCTCACTTTCTAGGACTTGGCTCAGCAAAGCCACCGGCGCAGGCTGAGCCCTGTTCATGCGTATACAATCCCCTTCGCTTCCCTCGCTCTTTTTGCACGGCATCATTTTGCCAGAAAAATGAGTGGAATTGGAAACGTTGGCGATCTCTTTGTCCTTTGTGTTACGAAACCGAAAAATGCTTTGGCAGATGCCAAAGCCCTGTACGGTTACATCAGAACCTGATTCTATAAAAAATAACTTCTATGATTATGCCCTTTGGGAAAATTACTTATTCGAATTATACATGTTCATAAGCTGTGAAAAAGGCTGCGTCAGCCATGCTTTTGCCGCCGAAGCAGAGCGTTCGATTGCAGCATCAATCGCTATCCGATCATCGCCTTGGAAACCTTGCAATACATAGCGAACGACCGCTTCGCGCGTATGCTGCGGATGTCCGATTCCTACTTTAATACGTGCAAACGCCTGAGTGCCAACGTGCTGAATGACAGATTTAATGCCGTTATGACCGCCAGCACTTCCCTTTTGCCGCAAGCGAATCTTGCCAATCGGCAGATCCATGTCATCTTGAATAACCAAAAGATCATCGGTATCCGATTTAAAAAAACGCAGCAGCGGGCCAACCGCTTCACCGGATGCGTTCATATAAGTAAGTGGCTTCACAAGCAAAACGTCCGTTTCACCAATTTTCCCTTTGCCAAACAACGCATTAAACTTATTCTTGGTTAAGCGGATCGATTCCTGCTCGGAAAGATAGTCAATCACTTCAAAACCTATATTATGTCGTGTATGGGCATATTCAGAACCTGGATTTCCCAAACCAACAATCACTTTCACAGTATTCACTCACCTTCAATGGAAGCTGGGTTTTTCGTTCATTACTTTATGACCCACCGACAACCCTATGCCGTTGTTCTGCTTTTTTAGTGCCTAACCCAGCGCTTCGGCTGTTCGCTGCTGCGGGCAGTCTGAGAGCTTTCGTATGCGCGCATGATCTTCGAGACTCCCCTTTTATACCGCTTGCCTCATCCAGCACGCTCAAGATCATAAACTTCCTGATCTGTAAAAAAGGTGTCTCAAAGTTAAAAACAGACTTTTGAGACACCCTCTCTTTCCCTAATCAAATCAGAAACGCTTCGTTATTCTGCAGCGTCGGTACTTGTCGGTTCAGCCGCCGTATCCTCAGCAGTTTCTTCTTCAGGTGCAGCTGCTTCTTGAGAACCATAAGAAAGAGAAACAATTGCGTCTTCAGCATCGCCGAGAATCGTATAGTCCTTAGCAGTGGAAGCAAGGTCACTGATGCGGATTGAATCGCCAACGCTTAATTTGGTTACATCGACTTCAATCGCACTTGGCAGTTTGTTCGGCAACGCGCGAACAGTCAGTTCAGACAATTGATTGTTCAATACGGCATCGCCGGATTCAACTTGTTCGACACCCTTCAGGATAACCGGAACAACGGCATCAATTTCTTCATTCATATTAATTTCGAGAAAGTCAATATGGCGAACGTTGCCTTTGAGCGGGTCAAATTGCAGATCGTGCGCCATAACGGTATATTTCTTCTTTCCTTCGATAGCCAAGTTGATGATGGCATTGCGTCCTTCATCGCGGAACAGCTTGTCAATCGCTTGAGCATCAACGGCTAGTCCTTCATTTCCTACGGTTTTTCCGTAAACAACGGAAGGAACTTTACCTTCTTTTCTTAACTGCTTCGTATATGACTTCTTGTAGTTATTACGAATTGCCGCATTTAATGTTGCCATGCGCGCGTGCACTTCCTTTCAACTCATCCATCTTTAGAATTTTTACCAAGCATAAGAAATCTAACCCTGTATCAACACATTACTTCAGTCCTAGGTTAGTTAAACAACCGGCTGACTGAAAGTTTCTCATGAATTCGGATGATTGCTTCTCCAATCAACGGTGCAACAGACAATTGCACAATCTTATCAATCTTCTTTTCTTCCGGCAACGGAATGGTATTCGTTACCACAAGCTCGCTGATTGCAGAACCCTGAATACGTTCAATAGCAGGACCCGATAACACAGGGTGTGTACAGCAAGCATACACCTTTTTCGCGCCGCGCTCAACTAAGGCGTTTGCAGCAAGCGTAATCGTTCCCGCCGTATCGATAATATCGTCGATGATAATGCACGTTTTATCCTGAATATCGCCAATAATGTTCATGACTTCCGAAACATTCGGACGCGGGCGACGTTTGTCAATGATGGCAATCGGCGCTTTCAAGCGATCAGCCATCTTGCGGGCGCGCGTGACGCCGCCATGATCTGGAGAAACCACAACGATATCATCAAGCTGCTTACTCATGAAGTATTCCGACAGCGTCGGAACACCAAGCAGCTGGTCAACCGGGATATCAAAGAATCCTTGGATTTGCGGTGCGTGAAGGTCAAGGGTCAAAACGCGTGTAGCCCCTGCAGTCTCAAGAAGATTTGCAACCAGCTTTGCAGTGATCGGTTCGCGTGCACGCGCTTTGCGATCTTGACGCGCATAGCCGTAGTACGGAATCACCAAGTTAATCGTCTTAGCCGATGCCCGTTTTAATGCATCGATCATAATCAGCATTTCCATCAAGTGCTGGTTAACCGGGTCACTCGTTGATTGAATAACATATACTTCGCTGCCGCGAATACTTTCTTCGATACTGATTTGAATTTCACCGTCGCTAAAGGACGAAACAAGACATTTTCCCAATTTAATGCCGATATGTTCTGCAATCTGCTTTGCAAGATCAGGATTGGAATTGAGACTGAATACTTTCAAATTTGGATCTAAATAGCTGACCATCGAATGGTTCCCTCCAGTTAATGGTTTACCCAGTGCTTTTCTGCATCTTTTAGTTATTATTTTTGAGCGTTGGGATCTTGCCGCAGCCTTGCCGCTTTAAGGGGTTGGCCCGCTCCGTTCTCCAATGTCCGTGTTCAACGTGTCAGTAAAACTGCCCACTTTAGCCTGATCATGGATCTTGGACAGCGGGCGAATGTAGGCAAACGGACCAATCTGTACTCGATTGCCAATCGTACTTCGCTCAAGCACGGATTGATCAATTGTCGTTTCATCGCCAATGACGCAATCGCGAATTTGCGTGTTGGCTCCAATGACACAGTTCTCGCCGATTTGCGTTTTTCCTGAAATCACTGTTCCCGGATAGATGACCGTATCCTTTCCGATCGTACATGTTGGCGCGAGATAGGTGCGCTCCGGATCAATAAGTGATACACCTTGTTTCATCATGGTGCAATTAATGCGTGCCTGCATATATTTCCCCGCAGCCGACAATTGAATTCGGTCATTAACACCGACCGTCTCTTCAAAATGCTCCGTGGTATAAGCAATAACTTTCTCAGATCCCCGGACAAGCATACCAATGACATCAGGAAGATAGTATTCGCCTTGAGCATTATTGTTCTTTACCTGGCCAAGCAACTGGAACAACCGTCGATTATCAAAACTATAGATTCCTGTATTAATTTCTGTTACTTTTTTTTCTTCAGAAGTGGCATCCTTTTCTTCGACAATTTTCGCTACATTGCCAAAACGATCCCGTATCACGCGTCCATAGCCCGTCGGCTGCAACGTGTTCGCTGTAAGCACCGCAGCAGACGCGTTTTTCTTTTCCTGAATTTGAATCAGTTTTTCGATCGTCTGGTGTGTGATGAGCGGTGTGTCGCCGCAGAGCACAACCGTCGTTCCATCAAGGTCGGCAAGTTGTTCAGCTGCTTGCAGCACGGCGTGACCCGTCCCCAGCTGCTGACGTTGAAACAGACATTCAGCATCTTTGCCCACTTCGGCTTTGACCGCATCGGCACCGTGACCGACAATCACATAGGTTTTGGAAAAATTCACCTGAGTCACTTCGTCCACGACATGGCGAATCATTGATTTCCCGCAAACCTTGTGAAGTACTTTGTGTACCTTCGACTTCATCCTTGTTCCTTTTCCGGCAGCAAGAATGATCGCAAAGCGATTTGACATAATGAACCCCCATAGCATTTGCTGATCCTTAGCGTCCATTTTAGACTATAGCTTAAAAACAGCCCTTTTTCAAGATCGTCCAAACGAAAAACGAATTGCTGTACGATCTTGCCGTTTCCCCCGTCTCAACGAGTAAATTTGCCATGTCTTTACAGGATCTCTCTAAAACTTATGAGCGTCCGTCTGCATATGTGTCTTGCCGGTTAACCGATCAGAAAATCCTATCATGAATGTTTCTAATTCTAAGAAAAAAAGAACCTAATCGGCTCTCTTTTCTCAGATGTGTTCATAAAATGAAGTGGAATGATACAGATCAACAGAACAAAAAGATTTAAAAGCTGCCTAGAAGTGCTGCTTCTGCAGTTTTTATGAAGCTCCTGCTTGCTCAAAAGAAGGATCCTCTTCACACGCGTGTTCATATTCATTCAGAATTGCGGACTGTATTTTCTCTCTAGTTCCGGATGTGATGGGGTGGCAGATATCCCTAAATTCCCCGTCCGGTGTCCGTTTGCTTGGCATCGCTACGAAGGTTCCGTTATTTCCATCGATCACACGAATATCGTGAACAACAAATTCTTTGTCAAAAGTGATCGAAGCAATCGCCCTCATTCGCCCGTCAGTATGCACAAGTCGCAATCTGACATCTGTTATTTCCATTAGTAAGACACCACCCTTTTCCCTAATGCGTAACTCATGGTTCTTACTACTTGTTTCAACACAAAAGTGGGAAATCCTGCTAATAGGAAAAAGAAATATGAATATTTTCAATCAATTTTGACACACACCGAACATCATAGCGATTCTGATGCCCGATCTTTTGTTTATACGTTTGTTGGGTTCACGTGCTGCTTCGGCAGCCAATCATATACGTTACCGTTTTCAATGATCGGCGTTTCCTGACGATCAGGGATGGCTAATTTAAGCAGTGATACATAACGGTCGACCAGTTTCGGTTGTTCTTCCTTTGTTTCAACCAACACCGCCATGCCGGCAACTTCCGCACCGAATTCCTGAATCATACTTGTCATGCCCTTCATCGTTCCTCCCGCTTTCATAAAGTCATCGACAATGAGGACACGTGCATGTTCCTTCAGACTTCTTCGTGGCAGAACCATCGTTTGGATCCGTTTTGAGGATCCGGATATGTAGTTAATACTTACCGTAGAGCCTTCCGTTACCTTGCTGCTGCGCCGCACGATCACAACAGGAATGCTGCGCTGCGAAGCAACGGCATAGGCGAGCGGAATCCCTTTGGTTTCCATCGTCATGACCGCGTCCAGTTTCTCATCAATAAAAACCGAAGCAATCAGACGTCCAATCGCATTGATATACGCCGGCTTGCCAAGCAAATCGGTCATATAAAGATAGCCGCCCGGGAGAAGCCGATCCTTTTGCGTCATTTGCTGGCGCAGAGTGCCCAGCAGCCGTTCAACTTCCGCAAGTCCCATATACGGCATATAGCAGACGCCTCCAGCAGCCCCTGCCTGTGTTTGAAGACGACCAATTTCCTGAGACTCAAAATTCTCTTTAATAATCGTCAGATCTTCGCTGATCGAGGATTTGGCCGACTGATACCGTTCCGAAAAATAGGAAAGCGAGATCACTTGTTGAGGATGCCGCAACAAATACGCCGTCATATCAACAAGTCTGCTGCTCCGCTTAAGTTTCATCATGTTCCTCCAAAACCCGAATATTTTAAAGCAATTCTACACCATTATTCGTATTTAAACAAGAGGAAACGGTTTACATAGGCGAACAGCATAGACTTGCGAGCAATATCCTCTCATTCCATTGATCAAACGCTGCATCCGGGACTCATGCTGTGTAAGTGCAAATACAGTTGGTCCGCTGCCGCTCATCAAAATGCCTTCAGCACCGATTTCTTCCATATGTGATTTGATCTTCGTAATGTCGGCAACCTTACGCATCGTCACCGGTTCCAGACAATTGCCAAGCAAGCGGCAAATCGATTCAAAATCACCAGCATCAATCGCGTGCAGCATCGCATCCACATCCGGATGTTCAATTGGACGACTGTCTAGGTCTTTATAGATCTGGGCTGTCGAAACGGAGACCGTCGGCTTGACCAGCACAACCCAGCAAGGCGGCAAGGGTGGGAGCGCCTCCAATTGTTCGCCACGACCGGTTGCTAGAGCCGTTCCACCTTTGAGACAAAAGGCAACATCGGATCCGATTTGCTCCGCAACAGCCAGCATCTCTTGGTAGGACATGCCCAGCTTCCACAGCCGATTCAATGCGCGGATCGTTGCCGCAGCATCCGTACTGCCGCCTGCAAGTCCTGCGGCGACGGGGATATTCTTTGTAATTGCAATCTCGACGCCGCAGCGGATCCCATACTTCGCTTTAATGTAGTGTGCCGCTTGATAGGCGAAGTTGCGCTCATCCTCAGGCACGTACGGTACCGATGCGCGTACTTCGATTTGATTCTCGGGCAAATCGCCGCATTCCACGCGATCGGCCAAGTCAATCGACGTCATGATCATTCTTACTTCATGGTATCCATCGCCACGCTTGCCGAGCACGTCCAAAGAAAGATTAATTTTCGCCGGCGCTTTTTCAAGTACTTTCAAACGGTTCCCCCACTTCCCCCATTAACTATTTACACTATAAAGGAAACGAACCAGAAGAAAAAGGGGTCCTATCCGTTTGACGGACAGAATCCCCTCTTTCACGCTCAATCATCGTGCTGATTTTTCGTTCCGTTCATTGTTGTTTCAGCTTTCTCGATGGCAAGGCGCACCATATTCCCCGCATCGCGGGCTTTGATGCCACCCCATCCTTCAGATTTCACCGTATCATAAAACCCCAGCTCTTTGGCAAGTTCCTCTTTAAATGACTCAGACATAATGCCTCTTCGTCTGGACATGATCGGTACAACTCCTTTCAATGGTCGAGCAGAAATTAGGTTATACCGATTGACTTCCTTCTATTCGAAAATCGTGTTAAAATAAATTTTGGCAAAAGATTCAGGCAGCATAAACGCGCATCACAATTTTGTTGCCGATCATGAACAAAAAGGGTGCGCGTATCCGCTGTTATTTATAATGTTTGTCATCAAAATCAGACAGCCGGTCATCATTGACCGCTCGCCATCTCCTCCAAAAAGGTGAGTTCTACTGCGTCCGTCAATACATCTGTGTAGCTGTAGGACACACGATCATATGCGCTTGACTCCTTATCCAGCCTGACCGTGAAAACAGACGGATAGGTTCCTTCCAAAACACCGATGCGTTGAATGGTTTTGCGTCTTCCACCGTTTGCTTTCAATGTCAAACGTTCGCCGACACGTTCATCAAGGACGCCTTTGATATCATCAATGGTTTTTCCCATCTCGACAATCCACCTCGCTTAATTATAAGTATACCACAATGGACGTCAAAAAATCAAATAGAATTAACTATAGCAGGAAACCCTTACAGCTGTCAATATATTTGTGGCAAACGACAGATATTTTTTTCTTCATCATTCGACTTTTTGCTCGAAACCATGGCTTTATTCCGATGGAAACGGCAGTCCGGTACGCAGCATGCCACGGCTCTCCACCCCACCTAAGCCGCCTGCGCCGGTCAATGTATTTTTCAGAACATCCCAGACGTTGACACGATCCATAAATGATGTGAAACTGATTCGAGCTGCCAGATAGACCGGATCAAGCGCGTGAATGTTGATGCGATCAGGTGAACTAGCAAAGTTCGCCCCTGCCCGAATCAAATATTCAAAATGTGATTGACAGGCGCCGGAGAAAATAACCATTTGATCAAGGCTCGGCCAATGATAGCGGATTTCTTTGACTGTTCGAATAAAAAAGCTGGAGTTGCGATACGCTTTAAGATCGCTTGCCGTTCCTTTGTTTTTCATAAATGCGTCGTGACCCGTTAGGACGAGAATATCGGGTCTGATTTGAGCCACCAGCCTTGGAGCCAGATCAGGCATCTCTGATTCAGGTATATATTTACCAATCACCGGTACATGCAGTTTTTTGTAAAAGGTAAGGCATTTTTTCAAATAATAAGGATCACCGTCAATATGAAGCACACGCCCCGGCATTTCAAAGTATGAGGTTTGGTCACGATAACCGTTGGTGGCCGTGTAACCGTGTTTCATTTTCATTTGCTTGTAATCCTGCCTGAACAGCTTGTAGGATTCATCCTCCTTCGAGCTCGTCATTTTTTCATACTGTTCCCGTTCATCCTCGGTCACTGGTACTAAATCGTCCAGGGGTGCATCTGCATAGAGACGCACGTCATGGCCGTTCAGTTCGGCGCTTTTTGTTTCTTCGTGAATCGCCACCACACGAAAAGGAAGGTCGCAATGGTACGAAGTCCGTGCCACAAGATCTCCAACTTGAACCGTCATGTTCTACTCCCTCTTTCCACGCGCATCCGGCACTGCATACTCCATCAGAGTCATCCTTTTCATGCTATGATCGATCGTCTATGAATATTCATGGACAAGGCTGCCGTGAGAAAAACTAGGCTGTGCTTGGTCCTTAAACCATCCTGGTTTTTGTGTACGCTCCGATTACTCGCTTGCCGCGGGCGCACCGCGAGCCTCCTCGAACACACAAATTCCTGTGGGGTCTTCCTCGCGCGCATCAACAAGGCGCGATCCCGCAGGCGCCAGAGCACCTCCGCTTTGATGCTCGGTCAAGACACGGCTCTAGCGGTCTGAAAACGGGGCAAAATCTATACTTTATTTTCCTGCAAAAAAGACGTCTCAAAGTCTACTTTTGACTTTGAGACGTCTTTTAAATCACCCGCTGCAAATGGGGTATAGCGGTTATCCTTTCAGCTTCTGCAATTGACTGCTGAGCGCCGCAAACTCTTCAATCGACAGCGTCTCGCCTCGCCGGCGCGGATCAATCCGTGCCGCCTCCATTGCCGTAAGCAGATCGTTTTTTCGTTCTTTGGACCAAAGATTGTTCATCAAGTTGTTGAGCAGCGTCTTCCTGCGCTGCGCAAAGCTGGCACGCACCACTCTAAAAAAGAATGCTTCATCATCGACGCGAATTTTTTTCTGCGGACGGACGTCCAAGCGAATCACCGCTGAATCAACATTCGGTTGTGGTACGAACACCGTCTTCGGAACCGTCATCACGATTTTCGCCTCAGCAAGATACTGAACGGCAATAGACAATGAACCATAGCTCTTTTCGCCCGGATCGGCCTGCAATCGACTGGCGACCTCTTTTTGAATCATTACAACAATCGTTTTAATGGATAGACCATCCGTGAGCAGCTTCATCAGAATAGGGGTCGTGACGTAATAGGGCAGATTGGCAACAACTGTTACGGACGTTCCCGGCGGGCATTCCTGTGCTAGGATTTGAGCGACATCCAACTCAAGTACATCACCGAAATGGATCGAGACATTATCGAAATCCTGCAGCGTGTCGTTAAGGACCGGCGCCAATCGACGGTCAATTTCCACCGCGATGACCTTTTTGGCACGGCCGGCAAGGACCTGCGTCAGCGCCCCGGCTCCGGGTCCAATTTCGAGGACATAGCTGTTTTCATCGATTGAAGCTGAGGATGCAATATTATTTAGGATGTTCTCATCAATTAAAAAGTTCTGACCAAGACTTTTCTTTAACGTAAACTGATGCTTGCGTATAACGTCCTGCATTCTTTTTGGTGAGGAAATTCTTTTATTCATGATGATTGCTCCTTTGCTCCAATGGCATCCATTGCCTGCTTCAGGTCACGTTCAGAGATTTGGAACATACGCAGCCGCTTGTAGAGCTGCTTGCCGTTGGCGTAGCCGATGTTCAGTTGGTCGCAGAGCTGCTCCCGGATCCTGCGCGATGCTTTGCTGCCAAGCAGGCCTAGGCTTCTCAGTGTTTGCATGCTGATCTGTTCCTCCGGTTCCTCGAATTGCGTGTAAACCTTTGCTAAGGATCGAAGGATCGTGCGCGGAGTCGCATGCTCGATTCCCAGACTCTCGTTTGACCCGCCTTGTCCTTCGGCACGAGTAATGAAGGCATGCTTGCAGCCCGGTACCGCCTGACTGACTATCTTGCGAATCCGTTCTCCGGGGTAATCGGGATCAGTAAAAACGATGACCCCGCGGCGCTTCTGCGCATTTTGAATCGCCCGGATCGTCCGTCTGCTGACGCGTGAGCCGTTCGTTTCAATCGTGTCGGCATCAAGCGCCCGGCGAATGGCTTCGGTATCGCTTCGGCCTTCGACGACAATAATTTCTTTCACAATCATAAGTTTTCTCCTTGGTTAACCATTTTCAGAGGATTCATCAATTCGGAAGCAGCGCAATGCGTTTTGCGTCGTTTGCTCTGCAACTTCTTCAAGTGACAGGCCTTTCAACTCGGCAATTTTTTCCGCAACCAGCCGTACTCGCGCCGGTTCATTACGTTTGCCGCGAAACGGATGGGGACTGAGAAACGGACAATCGGTTTCAATCAGCAGACGCTCGATCGGTACTTTAGTTGCCGTTTCGCGCTGCAGCTGTGCATTTTTAAACGTGACCGGCCCGCCAAAGCTAATGTAAAAGTTTAAGCCGATAAACCGTTCTGCCCATGTCCAGTCATCGCTGTAGCAGTGCATCACGCCGCCAATGGTTTCCGCATGCTCTTCACTCAGAATCCGCGCCACATCCTCTGTCGCTTCGCGGCTGTGAATGATAAGCGGCAGGCCGGCATCCTTTGCGAGCCGAATCTGTCTGCGGAAGACGTCATGCTGCACGGATTTCGGTGATTTATCCCAATGATAGTCAAGACCAATTTCACCGAGCGCAACGATTCCCGGATGCGTCAGTCCTCGTTTGATCATCGCGAAATCGGCATCAGTCATATCGATTGCGTCCTCCGGATTCCATCCGATCGCACCATAGATAAACTTATGCTGATCAATGATTGGAAAGACGCGTTCAATCGTTGGCCGATCCACACCGACAACGATCATTCGGCCAACTTCGGCTTGCTGGGCACGCGCAAGGACTTCTGAAAAATCTGCATCAAACGATTCATCATTAATATGTGTATGTGTATCAAAGAGCATGAAGCATCCTCCTCTATGCTTACGCACGGTTATGCTCAGAAAAACCGGGCTGGTTGATCCTTTACTCCCACTCGTGTATGTGGCCAATTCATCCATTTAAGCAGCAGCGCTTCAGCTGCTCACATCAACAAGGCACGCCCCGTGGACATCCGGCGTTTCCTCAGTCACGCAGGGGCATGCGGGGGCTTCTTGACTTGCATCATTCGCCGCAATAATCCAGCACGTTTCGTCCAAAGCTGCGTCTCTGCCGTGCTTTTAAATCGTCTGATTCTACAAAAAAGCGGGATCTGCGCGTGTGTTCGCTCATCTCCCGCTTGCTTTTGTATCCTTATTACAGCTTAGCGAATTTTCGTTCCGTTCGGTAACGGCCCGGACACCGTTGCTACCTTAAGCGTCCCGTTTGCATCGCCTGCAAGCAGCATGCCTTGAGACAACTCGCCTCTCAGTTTGACCGGTTTCAAGTTGGCGATCACAATGATCTTTAAACCAACAAGCTCTTCCGGCTTGTAGAATTCCGCAATACCGGAAACCACCTGGCGCTTTTCATAGCCAAGATCAAGCTGTAGTTTCAACAGCTTGTCGGCGCCCTTAACTTTATCCACCTGCAAGACTTCAGCGACCCTCAGGTCAATCTTTTGAAAATCATCCAGATTAATTTGCGCCGGTGCTTCGGCATTCTTTTTCGCCTTTGATTTGCTTTCTTTGTTGCCGTTCGGTTTTGTATCGGATGCGCCGCGCATTTGCGACTTGATATAAGCAACCTCTTCCTTCAGATCAAGACGCGGGAAGATCGGTTCTCCCTTTTGCACCGTCCACTGGCCCTTGTTTGCGCTCAGATCACGGATTGAATCCCACGCCTGATCTTCAGCTTGAGTCACGCCGAGCTGCGTAAACATTTTCTTCGGGGTCGACGTGAAGAACGGCTGAATCATAATTGCGACCGCGCGAATCGTGTTCACAAGATGCCCGATCACCGAACCCAGCGCCTCTTTCTTCGCTTCATCCTTAGCAAGTACCCAAGGTTGCGTATCATCGATGTATTTATTCGTTTGTCCGACGAGTTTCCAGATTGCCGAAAGCGCAACCGAGAACTGCAGATTTTCCATCTGTTCTTCAACGGTCGCAAGCGTTGTCTCCAGTGCATCCTCAAGGGCTGCATCAAAGTCGGTGACATGACCCGCATAGGCAGGTACTTTCCCGTCAAAGTATTGACCGCACATTGCAACCGTTCGGTTCAACAGGTTGCCGAGATCGTTTGCAAGATCAAAATTAATACGTTCGACAAAAGCTTCCGGTGTGAACATACCATCGGAGCCGAACGGTACTTCGCGCAGCAGATAGTAACGCAGCGCGTCCAGCCCATAACGATCAATCAAAGGTTCCGGATCGACAACATTCCCCTTCGATTTAGACATTTTTCCGTCCTTCATCAACAACCAGCCGTGTCCGTATACTTTCTTAGGCAGCGGAAGACCAAGTGCCATCAGCATGATCGGCCAGTAAATCGTATGGAAGCGAACAATTTCTTTACCCACAAGGTGCACATCGGCCGGCCAGAACTTCTTATAATTGGTGTCGTCTTCTGAACCGTAGCCAAGCGCCGTAATATAGTTGGTCAGTGCATCCAGCCATACATAGACCACATGTTTCGGATTGTTCGGCACCGGGATGCCCCATGAGAAAGAGGTACGTGATACCGCAAGATCCTCCAGCCCCGGCTTGATAAAGTTGTTAATCATTTCATTTTTACGCGATTCCGGCTGAATAAAATCCGGGTGTTCTTCATAGTATTGAAGCAGGCGATCCGCGTATTTGCTCATCTTAAAGAAGTAGCATTCTTCCTTAACCTTTTCAACTTTGTGGCCGCTGTCCGGGCTTTTTCCGCCGATAACTTCGCCTTTTGCGTTCTTTTCAATATCGACCAGCTGCGACTCGGTATAATAAGTTTCGTCAGGAATGCTGTACCAACCTTCGTATTGACCAAGATAAATATCGCCTTGGCGTTCCAGCTGTGCAAAGATTTTCTGAACAACCTTTGTATGACGTTCTTCAGTCGTGCGAATGAAGTCATCATAGGAGATGTCGAGTTTTTTCCAAAGCTGCTTGATTTGGGCAACCATACCATCGACGTATTTGATCGGCGTTACGCCTTTTGCTTTAGCTTTCTCCTCGATCTTCTGTCCATGTTCATCCGTTCCGGTCAAGAACATGACATCATAACCGCGCAGCCGTTTATACCGGCACATCGCGTCTCCGGCCACCGTTGTGTACGCATGACCGATATGTAGTCTACCGCTTGGATAGTATATAGGCGTTGTCAGATAAAAAGATTTACGTTCCTCCGTCATTAGCCCGTGCAGCCTCCTTATTTCTTTCCGTTTCCAAATGATCCCTATCTTTAAAAACTATACGTTTCGCATGTATGAATGTCAAGAAAGTGAATGCCTTGCCCTCATATATTAAAGAATGCGTTTGGCTGTGCTTATTCCAAGCCTTTCCAAGTAGCAAAAGTCTATTCAAAAAGGATCCGCATCCGTCTGCGCATCCCCGTTCATTGCGATTCAATTTGATGGTAAATGCGATAAATATCCCGCTTCGGCTGTGCGCGATCGATCGCCACCTGCTTAATCGCCTCTTTGGCGCGCCAGCCTTTTTCGCGAATATAGTGGTCCACATGGTCCTGAATCGTCAGCGCCGACCACCAAAGTTCTTCCTCACGCGTCTCATCATCACCGCTGCCGTCAACAACAAGGCAAAATTCACCTTTTGGCGCATCACCGCCCGTAAAGAAGTTGATCGCTTCCTCAAGCGTCCCGCGGATAAACGTTTCATAACGCTTCGTCAGCTCGCGAGAAATTGAGATCTGCCGGTTCCCGAACACTTGGCGAAGATCGTTCAACGTATCCTTCACGCGAAACGGCGATTCATAGAAGATCAGCGTATAAGGCACCATCCGCAGCGCATCGAGTACCTGCGCACGCGCTTTGCCCGCTCGCGGGAGAAAACCGTAAAATAAAAAGTGATCGGTGGACAGCCCGGACGCAATCAGTCCGCTCAGTGCTGCATTTGCACCAGGAAGCGGGATGACGCGAATCTGATGCGCGATGCAGGCAGCGGCAAGATCTGCTCCTGGATCGGAAATTCCCGGTGTCCCGGCATCCGTTACAAGGGCAACATTTTTCCCATCTTCAAGCTCGGCAAGCAGCTTGTCCCCACTTGCTTTTTTATTGTGCTCATGATAGCTTACAAGCGGCGTATGGATGTTGAAATGGGTACACAGTTTCATGGTGTGCCGTGTATCCTCGGCAGCAAGAAGATCTGCTGTTTTCAGTACATCAAGCGCTCGGTAAGTGATATCCTCCAGATTGCCAATCGGCGTCGGGACAAGAAACAAACATCCTTTTCCATTATCGCTTTGAAAACTGCGCTGCTCCCACATCATGTCCGCTCCTTTGAATAAGTGCCAACTTCTCTTGGCGCGTTAACTGTTTGATCGACCATTCGCGACGCAGGGCCGCCGATTTATTCTCCAGTTCTTCCTGATAAACGATGCGCAAGGGCTTATGACTGCGTGTATAGCGCGCCCCTCTGCCGCTGCAATGCAGGGAAAAGCGCTTGGCAACATCAGCCGCATAGCCTGTGTAAAGGCTGCCGTCCGCACATTCTAGAATATAAACACTGTAATGGTTCATTGCTTCTGCCGCACATCCTCTGTATATTGACCTGCTGCATCATAAACAACAATCGGTTTCAGTACCGTAAGCCCGGGCTTCCCGCCCTTCGTTCCTTCCAGCAGCACCATGTTGGCCGGTTTCTGTCTGTGCGGATGTACCCATTGCATTCGTTTCGGTTCGATGCCTTGCGCGCGCATACCGGACATGAGCTCAACCAGCCGCTCCGGACGATGTACGAGCGCCAGCTTCCCACCGGGTTTCAGAAGACGCGCACTGATTTCGAGAACATCGGCAAGTGTGATCAGCAATTCGTGCCGTGCAATCGCCAAATGCCGGTTCAGCTTCATATCGCGCGCCGCATCAACCGTAAAATATGGCGGATTACAAGTAACCACATCACAGCTGCCGCGCCCAATGTGTGCATCGCTATCCTTAGCATCTGCACATAAAAAAGTGACTCGGTCCTCTAAATGATTTAAAACCGCGCCTCGGCGGGCCAACGCGCAAACTTCCGGCTGAATTTCAATGCCGATAATGCGTCCCTTTGTCCGCTGTGATAATAAAAAGGGAATCACACCACCCCCGGCACAAAGATCCACGAGCCGCCCTTTTTGAATGGGAACATAGGCAAAGCGAGCCAGCAGTACAGAATCCAACGAAAAAGGAAAAAGCTCGCTCGATTGAATAATCTTTAGATCGGTATCGAAAAGGCAATCAACCCGCTCATGGTTCTGTTCCTGCTGTTCGTTCATTCATTTCACCCTAATTCCGTTCTTGTTCCTCTTTCATTTTTTATTGAGAAAGGAAAGGCAAAACAAGCAGTCACCATCTTTGCGCACGCTGCCATAATGCAAATTGCAGATATGAAAGCCTTCTTGATAGAGTCGCGCCAGGTTGTCGTATCCTTCGCCGATATCCGGCTCGGAAACGGTGCCTTTCAGTTTCGCCTGATTCTGTGCATCTTGAAAATGCGCCTTTCCGTCCTCAAGGCGCTTTCTCAGATTCTCATTTTCAAGCGTGAGATTCTGGTTTTCTTCAAGTACCGAAGCAAGCTGTGCCTTCAGATTTCCGAAGTCAACATAGATTTGCCCCAGCTGCTCTTCCAAATGACTGACTTGTGAGAAAATGTCCTTCTTCTCCAAGTTCATCCACCCTCTTATTTAGTGGCTTGCGAAGAAATAACCCCTTCTTCAATAAGCTCATCCAATGTATACTCAACAACTTTTTTCTGCTCTTTCAGTTCAACTTGAACCAAATGCTGCAGAATATTTAAACCAACCACTCGACCGGCTCCGTAACTGACTTTAATTACAGAACCAATATCCGGCAACGCTTTTTTCGCAGATTCGTATTGATCATTTTCATACTTTAGGCAACACATCAGCCGTCCACACACCCCGGAGATTTTCGCAGGGTTCAAAGACAAGTTTTGGTCTTTCGCCATTTTAATGGATACAGGTTCAAAGTCCCCCAAAAAAGTCGAGCAGCAAAGCATGCGTCCGCAGGGACCAATCCCCCCCAGCATTTTGGCCTCGTCGCGTACGCCAATCTGACGCAACTCGATTCTTGTCTTGAACACGGATGCCAGATCCTTGACCAATTCGCGAAAATCAACGCGTCCATCGGCAGTAAAGTAAAAGATAATTTTGTTGCGGTCAAATGTATATTCAACATCCACCAGCTTCATTTCTAGGTGGTGGTTGTAGATTTTCTGAAGACAAATATCCATTGCAGCCTGTGCGTCTCCTCTATTCTTTTGCACCTGCTGTTCATCCGATGCCGTTGCAATACGCACGACCTTTTTCAAAGGCAGAACGACATCTTCTTCATCGACTGTTTTTCTTCCGATCACAACGGTTCCGCATTCAATGCCGCGCGTCGTTTCGACAACAACATGAGCATCAACCGGAATGTCTCGTTGATCCGGATCGAAATAGTAGATCTTACCGGCTTTCTTAAATCGAATGCCGACAATATCGTAATTCATTTATCGGGTACCTCCTAACCTGATTACCAGCCGTTCCATCACACTTACACCGTTGACATGCGCATCCAATTGTTTACGCGCGTCAAGAATAAGCGACATCGCTTGAACGGCCTGATTCGATGAAAACGAGAGCATTTGCTCTTTTAATCGATCCATCTGATCTTCATAGACAATTTCTTCTCGTCGATTTAAGTGCAACGAAAGCAAATCTCTGTACCAGTAAAGCATCAAGTCCAAACCGACCGTCATTTTCTGATTATCATCAAAGTTGGGAGCGAATTTTTCATAAATATAGAGTTGTGCCGCCTCCAAGGACTCGCACAATCCTTTTAGTAATTGTAACACTTGAGAACGCGCCTCGGCAAACCATTCCTCTTTGCAGAGACGTACTGCTTCTTCATAATCATGTGTAAGCGCAACTGCTGGTTTGAGGAGCGGCTTCGGCAATCCTTGTTCGTCCATGCGTCGACTAATTGCGTGATCAGATAAAGGCACAAAGGCAAGCACCTGGCAGCGGGAAATAATGGTATCGAGCAGCTGGTGAATCTGTTCGGTAATAAGAAGGGCAAGTGTCCCGGAATGCGGCTCTTCGATAAACTTGAGTAAGCTGTTTTCAGCCTGTGCCGTCATCTTTTCCGCTTGCTCAATGATAAATACTTTGCGCCCAGATTCAACGCCGCGGTAAGCGAACTCCTTCATCAAATAAGCAATCTGCTCTTTTTTAATCGATGCGGCTCCTTCTTCCGGGGCCACCCAGATCACATCAGGATGGTTGCCGGATGCAATCCGCCGGCAGTTCCTGCATGTCAGGCACGGCCCTAGATCAGTCGGCTGCTCGCAAAACAAGGTTTGTGTCACAAGCATGGCCGTCTCATGCTTTCCGGTTCCCGCTGGGCCTTCAAGCAAGTAGGCATGTGCCAGTTCTTTTCGATCAATCGCATGCCGAAGCACTTTTGCCACTGTTTGCTGCTCTTTGCTTAACTGTTGCCAATCCATGATCTTGCACGCTCACTCTCTGATCTGATTCTTATGTGTTGCGCCGGCATCCCTTTATTGTTGTACGGCTCATCGAAATCCCGTCCTGCTTTTTTAAACATACAGATTAATCAGCATGCCGCGTATCTCATCCAGCTGATCAAGCAAATCCACTTCATCCTTTTGTTTCTCCAACAACTCATTGGTCAGCGTAATCAATTTCTGATTGACGGTCCGAACCAGCGTTTGTTTAGTGCCGCCCTGCTGCCATGAATGTGCCTGCGACGTGCTTAGCCCGCTCTGCACTGCTTCCTGAAGGAATGCTTGAATGTGTTTCTTGTAGAGCTGCAGATCGCGAACCGTGCGCGATACCGACACTCGCTTTGCCTGCTGATCTACCTGATCCAGCAAGGCTTTGAGCGCATCACTTTGCATCGAGCCCTTCTGAGCATTTAATGTGCGGGCAAACGATATCTGCGGCTGGACTGCCGCACGTTCCCGCGGCGCGCGCGGATCGCTGATTCCGGCAGACTGGTTGATTTTAATAGCCATGAATGATATCCTCCCGATACTTCATCCTAAAAATGTTTAAATTGATCGACGTCGAGAACGAAAACCGTTGCACCGCCAACTTCAACCTCAACCGGATGCATCATGTAACCGTCCGTATTCGCGTCTAGCGAAGAGATTGGTGAAATCACCTGATTACGGCTGTGACAATGCTGCTTAATTAAATCCAGTAATTCGTCCACACGCCTGTCTTCGGTACCAATCAAAAAGGTCGTATTGCCGGAACGCAGGAACCCTCCAGTACTTGCCAGTTTCGTCGCATGAAGTTTCGCAGCAACAAGCGCCTGCTGGAGATTTGCACTATCCTTATCCTGAACCACTGCAACAATCAGCTTCATCTGCATCATTCCTTTCGCATGGTCTTAAACCGTATTAATCAAATCGACGGATAAACTGAAAGAAGTCGTCACAAATCATACGGTGTACTTGCTTTTGGTCTTGGGCACCATCAATGAGACGGATCCGTTGTTTATTTTCTTCATAGATAGCGTGAAATCCTTCCCGCACGCGCTGATGATAAGCAAGCGCCCGCATTTCAATTCGATCCAAGTCGGCAGCATCCTTCATCGCGCCCAACTCAGCCACGCCACTGCGCCGTTTCATACGCTGTCTGCCGATCTCCGGTGCAATATCGATCATGTAGGTACGATCCGGAGTCAGTCCGCCAGTTGCAAAATCATTGATCTGTTTGACGGTTGCAACCATCTCACCCAGACCGTACCCCTGATAGGCAATTGAGGCATCGACGAACCGGTCGCACAGAACGATCTTGCCTGCCTTCAGTGCCGGTTGAATTTTCTCAGATACATGCTGACTTCTTGATGCAGCATACAGCAAAATCTCCGTATGATCGGCGAGTTCCGTATGCTCCGGATTCAAGATGATCGAACGAATTGCATCGCCAATCGTTGTTCCACCCGGTTCTCTTGTAAGGATAAAGCTGCGTCCACGCCGCTCCAGTTCTTCGGCAAGCTGGTGGATCTGCGTCGTTTTTCCTGATCCGTCCGGCCCCTCAAATGTAATAAAAAGTCCTTTATCTGTCATCCGTTTCATTCTCCCTCATGCTGATAGATCATTATCCTTCCTTCATTCGTGCTCGCATTTTGGAAGGCCGCCCCCGCCTGCTGCCAATAACGGATCAGCGCTAGACTTCGTTCAGTGATGCGCTCGCCTTCAACAACGATCGGAATGCCGGGCGGGTAGGGAATCACTTGTTCCGCCGCGATCCGACCGACCGCCTCACTTTGCACAACCGATTTGTGGGGCAGTGCTGCCAAATCTCGGTACGAACCCATTAATATGCTGCACTCTGGAAAAGGAGGCAGCTGCCGTTGCTTCGACTGAATCGTTTTCGTGCATGACCGCAAGACCCGTTCAATGCGGCGAACTGCATCCTCATAATTGATTTCATCGGTCAGTCCAAGCACAAGCAGCACGTGATGCGGATCGGCCATCTCCGGATACACGCCGGCATCGAGCAATTTGCGCTGCACGGCAAAACCACTTTCGCTTGTATGCAGACGCAGCACAAGTTTAAACGGATCCATCAAGAAGTCGTTCGGCTGCTCGTGCTCCACAGACAAACCATCAATTTCCTGCAGCTGCTGCGCAAATTCATCACGGTGTGCAAGCATTCTTTTAAACCGGTTTGCACGCAATGTTGCCAGCCAGCAGCGTGCCAAATCTAGCGAAGCCATGATCGGATAAGACGGACTCGAGCTTTGCAGCATTGCCAGCACCGCTTTTACCTTAACACTTGCCACCCGGTTTGAATTGATGTGGAGATAAGCGCCCATCGTCATTGCCGGCAGCATTTTATGCGCCGAATGAACCACAAGATCGGCACCCAAATCCAAGCTGCTCGGTGGAACAGGAGCGCCAAGTTTAAAGTGAGCCCCATGCGCCTCATCCACTAAGACCACTAGTCCTGCTTGGTGCGCTCGGTCAATTAATTGACTGAGCGAGCGCGCGGCTACGCCGTAGTACGTCGGGTACGTCAAAACAAGTGCCGTTGCCTGCGGATAGCGGCCAAGCGCCTCATCCAGCGTCTGCGGATCGATGCCTTGCGCAAATCCTGATTCCTCAGCAACAGCCGGTGCCAAGAATACCGGCCGCACCCCCGCCAGTTTCAACGCGTTAAATACCGACTTATGGCTATCGCGCTGGACAAACACGCGATCTCCCGGCGCACAAGCCGCCAGTATCATTGTTAAGTTGCCTACCGTCGAACCACCAACAAGAAACAAGCTTTCCCGTGTCCCATAATAGTCAGTCAGCAGCTGTTGCGCCTCATCAAGTATACCCTCCGGATGATACAAATCATCCAGATCGGCAACCTCTGTTGCATCGAGTGAAAGCAGCGATGAAAAATAAGGCAACGCTTTTTTTGAAAAAATGAGGCCGTCCTTATGACCCGGGACATGAAACGAGCAGACCTGTGTTCGATGATAGTTCGTTAATCCGTCCAAGACGGGCGTTTTCGTTTGATCCATACTGGAACTTCCTTGACTGTTGATACACTCATTTTAGCATAGACCGGCCATTTTCAACCATGAATAACTTTAGGAAGTCCGCTCACTTGAACAATCAGGCAAGCTTCAGCAATTTATTTCTTACCTAATTTAACAAACAATTCCGTGGCACCAAGGATGAGCAGAGACAGGGCAAAGAGGATCATTGCTGAGGTATGTGAAACCGTTTGATCATTTAAAATCACAAGACTAAAAAGAAAAAGAAGAATACCAATGATAAATCCGGCAGAACGTTTCATAAGAATCAACTCCAAACGGGGAATTTCATCATCTTAGAGGAACTGTGAAGGGTAATCATTAAAAACAGGTTACGTACTATCTGGCCGACAGCGTGTTTACGATACATTCTCGCATCCATGACTTCGTTTCCAGCCAGCAGAACAGCAAAGTACCTAAACTAATGCCGATTCCATTGAGAATCAGCCGGTCAATATCAAAGAGGTGTTTTGGAAATTGAGGGATCGCATTCATGAGAAAAAGGCATAATGCTGACGCAAACGAGGCCGCAAAGCCAACCATCAGAAAACCTGACCAAGACAAGCGTCCGCGCCCAATAAAACCAACAAAGAATACAAAAGGAATTGGAAGGAAAATATGCCACATGATCAGCCAGTGTCCTTGAACACTCTGAAGTTGTGCTGCGATAATTCGAAAGGGTTCAAGATTGATAAGCGGGCTGTCCGGCGCAATAACAGAACGTTCTGCACTGCCCATCGGCTGAATCATAAGCAGAAGCGCAATCATTGCGTAGCCGATCAACAGCGAATAGAAGACCCCGCGATGATAAGTGAGCGTTCGCCGTAAATATTTTTCCCAAAGCAACGTGGCGCCAAGCAACAGACAATAGGTGACAAAAAACTCAGCAATCGTCGGATTGTATAAATCGGTCATCACACCACTCCTCGCGTGTTCTGTTCTTATATCAATCATAATATAAGTTGAACCGCATCACTCCGCATTTCTGATGCGGTTGCACGCACTTTTTCGTGCGGGACCCCGCACAAAACAGAAGAAAACGTTTAATGATCCTTCGCTGTGCCCTTCTCCGACTATGACTAAGCATTCCTCTTTGGGACTCTGATCAATCCTAATTCGTTCACTCGCTCAACCGCTTCAATTCGCGAATGGACGCCTAATTTCTGAAAGATTCCAGTCAAATGTTTTTCAACGGTACGCTGTCCGATGAGCAGCTTACGTGCAATATCACGATTGGTCTCACCACGCATCACACCCGTGAGAATCTCACGCTCTGTCTGATTCAAGTGTACATTCGTACCACTTTTCCGTTCCGTGTCGCGCACATGCAGGCGTTGAAACAGCCATATTGGCAGCAGAACCTCGTCGCGCAACGCCGCATTCAGTGCCGCAATTAGCGAATCAATCGAAGCCGATTTGCTCACAACGCCGGCAATGCCCCGCTCAATCATTGACGCAAACAGCGGCTCAATTTCGGTTTCATAGCCTGTATAAATAATGATTTTTGCATCAGGATCGAGGTCCAAAATCAAATCCGAGGCGGCCATCCCGTCCATATCGGGCATATTCAAATCGATGAGGAAAAGGTCAAAGCGCCTCTCTTTTAATAAGGCCGCAATATTTTTTGCAGAGGGCTGCGATTCGACCTCAAAGCCTGCATTCTGCAGTACAGCTCTTGTTCCACTGGCAACCACTGCATGGTCATCAATAACAAGTACGGATGTCATCTCTGCAACTCCTTTCGTTTGCTTTGGTTTGTGATCGGAAGCTTAATACACAGGGCAAAGCCGCCGCTGACGCTTCCAAGTTCCTGAGTCCCAAATTCCACTGTCCCACCAATCCCTTGTACCCTGCTGACGATACCGGTCAGGCCCATGGTGCTGAAGTAAGGGTCAAGTGCTTTTGGATCGAATCCAATGCCATTATCGCGATAGTTGAGCACGCCGCACGCATCATCAAAAGTAAGTCCCAACCAAACCCGCGAACAATGCGCGTGTTTCATCGCGTTCCCCAGCAATTCCTGCACCGCACGAAACAGGCACAAGGCACTTTGCTTGGACAGATTACATGGCGTTCGGCTAATGGCTGTTTCAAGATAGAAGTCCGCAGACAAGTTTACTCGACGGAACAATGCATCAAGCGCTTTGCTGAGTTCACCATGAAAGATATCCGCAGGGTACATTTCTCGAATCAGTTTACGCATCATATCCGCATTATCAAGAATGCGGTCACGGATCGTATTGATGCGCGAGCGCGTCTCCGGATCATCAATCGTTTTCATTGCTGCATCCATTTCACGAGCAATGGCCAGTTGGTCCTGAATGTTCGTATCATGGATGTCGCGAGATAGATGTGCCCGCTCATTTTCTGAAATAGAGAACAGCCAGCGGTTCATTGAATGAGGAATCTTGGCACGGTCATCTTCAAGATGCTTAAATGCGCGCATCAAGCCTTCCGTTTTATATAGATTATCGACAACAACGCGCGCATAATTAATCAAGGTCTCCAGCCATATCCGTTCGTCCAAGTTCAGCGCACGCCCGGGCTTGACCCATTTTCCAACGAAAATTACCTGTTCGGCGTCGCGCGCTCTCAACACCGCTCTGAATCCTTTCCGGACTGCTTTTCTTACCTCCAGCTCTGCATCTGCTGCGCGAGCAAAACGCAGCAAATCAGGATGAACATGCGCGTTCATTGAGCGGATCTGCCCATCTGCTTTAATGATCACGATCCCCGCATCCTCAACAGGAAGCTCCGATTGAACCGTGTGGCGTAGCATCAAGGCTACATGGCGCAAGGTGTATTCCGTCTTTGAGGTTTGCAAAAAACGATTCAAGGCACGCTGTCTTGCCGCGCGATGCGGATGAAGCATGTCCCTAAGCCGATAATCAATATATTCTTTCACGTAAAGAATAAGCAGGGCCGTAACAAAACAGATCAGACCGAAACGGACAACAGCCTCCGGGCGTTCTGTAAAATGGCGCTGCGTCATGCCAAGAAAAGTGAGCATCATCATTAACGTAATGATAAAGCTCAACGCACAATAGTAGCCGAACTGTCCAATATAAAATGACATATCAATAAATGCGGATGACAAAATCATCGAGCATAAGGTGATCGGCAGAATAATAACAAACGGCGTTGTCCACTCAACTGGGACAAGTGAAGTCCCAATAATCATGTTTGGTACGGCATACAAAGCAATGAACGGAAGCGTTGAAAGTATAAAACCAACAATCAACAGATGAATCACGCGTCCATATTCCGATGCTTTAATTTGTGTATACAACCGCGCTAACTGGATACACAATAACCCGAAAACGAAAACAGAGAAAACTAACTCCTGCTGATAATACGCATTGACCTCGCGTGAGACAAAGAAACAGCTGTTGATGAAGATCATCGATGCACAAAGATACAGGCAGCCGAGCATCCAATTGGAAATCAGATGGAACCCACAAGGCAAGAAATAATCCCTAAGAAAATGAACAAGGAAAACAAGCGTAAACAGGATCGAGAAACTGGTCAGCCTGAGGCTCCAGCTGTCATGCCGTGCATTGGCCGCCATTTCAAATAAAAGCGGACTCAATGTAACCAGTAAAGCGATCAACACATGAACAACCGGTTTGCTCTCTTTGCGCAAGTATAAAAAAAGCACTTCAACAAAACAGGTAACAAAAAATCCAAGTGGAATAACCAAATAAAAAAGCAGCGCCCATTGCGACGAATTATTGTCCACAACCAGAGACCGCGCTGCTCCGTCGCGCTCCAAGGTCATCTCATGCGCAAGACCGATCATATTGAATGTTCTTACATTTCTGTTCTCAAAGGCTGGTTGTCCGTCGATGCTGAGCATTGTATCTCCCGGATGAATGCGCGCAGATTCTCCCCAACTGTATGGAGCAACCTGAGATACGGTCACCTTATTTCCATCTTGAAGCGTGTATACGCCCACATATGGCTGATTTAAAATCACCAGCATAAAATGAATGGCCAGCGTTAATGAGTAACCCATAACGACAAGCAGAAAACCCGAGTGAACCCACCTTTTTCCATTGGCTCGGATCATAGCTTCCGCTGTTCCCTTGAACATCAGGCATAAGCTCCTTTTTTAGTCCATTGAATGCTGATTCTCAAACCGCTCCCGGGCTGTGAATCAATCGCAAGGTGTCCACCCATTCCCTCAACACGTCCGATCATACCTGGGAGACCCATCGTACCGAAGGATTTCCCAATGGCCGACACATTCAATCCGATCCCGTCATCGCTATAAGTGAGCATGAACCGATCATTCTTTTTCATCAGATTCAAGTGAACACAATGTGCCTGCGCATGTTTTTGTGCATTATTCAGCAGTTCTTGTACCACACGGTAGACCGCCATGTCCCATTCATTTTGGAACCCATCCAGCCGATCATCGACATGACCATAAAGCTTAAAGTCAGCACGCAAGTTGACTTTATCAAAGAGCTCCAAAAGTGCTTTTTTCAGTCCTGTCCGATAGATAAATTCTGGATGCAGATCATTAATGACCTGGCGCAGCACATAGACGCCGTCCAACACTTGTTCACGAAAGCCCACCATCAGCGCTTTAGTCTGTGGATCTCGGCTCTCTTTCCCCCAGGCATCAAGCTGTCGGGCAATGTCAAGCTGATCCTGCATGTTTTGGTCATGTAATCGGCGCGACCATTTAAAGCGTTCTCGCTCTGAAATGCGCAACATCATTTTCTTAATCGTCATTGGCACGAAAGCACGCTGAGCCGCGCTTTCTTCCAGATTCTTCATCAAGTCGTTGATATTTGCCCTGTTTTCAATCACGATTTGCGCATAACTGATCAGCGCGGCAAGCCACACCCGTTCGTCAGGATTCAATCGTCGGCGCGGTCGTGTCCATTTTGCAACCAGCACAATTTTCCCCAGTGCACTTTCAGATAATAGAATTCGGAACCCTTCTTGTGTTGCGGTTATTTCGCCCGGGTCGCCACGTGATGCATAGCTGAAGTACGGATTTGTCTCGTCTTCCTTGCCCAACACAAGCAGCTGTGCGCGTTCAACCGGCAAACAGTTCTCCACTTCCCGTTCGATGATCGGTCCGATGTTTTCTAAATCATCATCATTTTCAATCCACTGCAGGAAACGGTTCAAGGCGATTTGCACATCTTGTTGCTTCGCATTTAGCCGCTTCCTTAATGAGTAATCAAGATACTGCTTTATGTACAGCATGAAAAATAAAACAAGGAACATCAAAATTCCGGTAACAAAAACATCAGAGCGATCCGCAACCAAATTTCCCCATGCGGACACATGATAGAATACAATACTGATGAAAACGGAGGGAAGAGCGGCAATCAACGCACAGTAGGATGCGTGCTTCAATGTAAAAGAGAGATCCATGAATCGCTCAGAGCATACAAGATAAGCAAGAAGAAGCGGCAAAAGACCAGGGAAAAGAACCGGCATCGGTATCGATGAGACACCGTTCAGCGTACATACCACCCCAATGAGCGCCGGTGCACAAGAAAACAGCAGTCCGAACAGCAGAACGTGCAGCATCGGCCGATACGCCGCTTCACGACTGACGATCATGACGTGAGCGGACGCGGCAAGAGCCAGCGCCATTAATGCTGCCATAAGCAGTAGCGCTGCCGGTCTCAGCGCTGGGAATCCGGCAATCTGCAGTCCGGCCGCCGTACCGAGTAAACCTAAAGCAGGAGCAGATACAATCCATTTGACCGATTGGGGCAGCCAAACGAGCCCCCAGTAAGATAAATAGTGTTCCAGAATATGCATCAGAAGCAGCAGACTCAAAACGTCCCCAACAAAAGCAGCCGTTTGAAAACCATTGCGCGCTGCGGATGTATCACCAGCTTCTGCCAACTGCCACAATAGGCCGACCAGACATAAGAAACAAATAAGCAGCTGTTCGCCTTTTTTCGAACAATTCGCTAACCACAAAGAGAGGGCTAAGCCAAAACAAACCACGAACGAAACAGCAGGAAGCACAGTTGCAGTGATCAAGCCGCCCGAATGGCTCATCACGGATAAACGAACGGATGCGGCCAGCGAAAGACATAGGCAGCCGAGGAGCAGCCTTCGATTCCACTCATGCATTGATGTGGCCGTCATTACAGCCGCCTCCCGCCCATCGATTTGAAAGCGGATCATCGCATAGCTCAGCAGCCGCTCTCTTTGCTCTCAGTGTAACAAATCCGATGAGCCTCGTAAACGATGCACAAACAAAAGGAGAAGCATCATTGTTTCTCTGCCTCTCCTCCCGTTCCAGCGTGGACAACTGCTGTTTCCAAACCCTTTTTGTACTTACCGATTCGCAGTTTTGCTAACTTATCCATATAATATTTGTATTTCCAGTCCGTCACATCCGTCTCGACGATTTTCTTTTGGCAAGAGTTACAGATTAATTGATTGAAGATGTGAATCCCTTCAGTCTTATGCCGACCGCAGACAAGGCACACCTCTTGAGTTTGTTCCTTTAGCGCCATATGATCACCTCCTGCTTTAGTTTCTCCCGAAAATTAAAAACCTATTCATTTTACTGCTAGCAAACTATTTTTCCACGCGAGTCATTCGACTTTTCCAGTGTATGATTTCTAGGCTCGGGCGGTGTCTCGAATGAAACAGTGCATGATGTCCGGGATCTCACCAACTATTGACCGTTTACGAAAACAGCACCTATAATTGTTAAAATCATCTCAATACTCATTGAATTGCACCAAAAAACGGACCGAGTATGATCCCGGTCCGCTTTTTAAGAGCTTACTTATTCAATTCAGTTAAGATGTTTTCAATGCCGTGCGTGGCGCCTTGTGCCTTTACCATGCGTTCCCGATAATCATAGCGGTTGACATAAACCTGATCAAGGGTTTGCAGCAGCGCATCAGACGTCAGTGTATCATTGTCGAGCACTTCACACAGTCCTTTTTTCTTAAACGAATCCGCATTGAGAATCTGATCGCCACGGCTTTGGTGAAGCGGCAGCGGAATAAGCACCATTGGCTTCTTCAAGGCCAAAAATTCAAAAATAGCATTCGATCCGGCGCGCGAGACAATGAGCGTTGATGCAGCCATCACATCAGGAAGCGCTTTGTCGATAAATTCAAATTGCTTATAGCCGGGCGTTTCTGCCAGTTTTTGGTCAAGAAATCCTTTGCCGCACAAGTGAACAATCTGATATTTTTTGAGCAGATCCGTGATTGAGGCACGAACCACATCATTAATTTTTTTCGCTCCAAGACTGCCACCCATGATGAGGAGAACCGGTTTGGAACCACTGAAGCCAAGAAAATCGAGTCCCTTTTTTCGTTCACCCTTCAGCAGCACATCTCGGATCGGCGCGCCGGTATAAACGACCTTTTCCTTTGGCAGCTGCTTTCCCGCTTCCTCGAAGGTGACAAACAGTTTCGTCGCAAACCGGATCGCAATTTTATTCGCCAGCCCGGGCGTGATATCGGACTCGTGAATGTACACCGGAATCCGGTTCAGCCATCCGCCGATCACTACCGGCACGGATACAAATCCTCCCTTAGAGAAAATCACATCCGGTTTGATTTTCTTTAGCAGCCAGTACGCCTGCATCACACCTGCCAGAACCTTAAATGGATCGCCAAAGTTTTTCATGTCGAAATAGCGGCGCAGCTTGCCGCTTGATATGCTATGATACTCAATTCCGTGTGCGGTAACTAGATTTTTTTCTATGCCGTTTTTCGACCCGATATAGGTCACTTTGCAGTCCTTTAATTCATCAATCAGCGCTAGGTTCGGCGTCACATGCCCCGCCGATCCGCCGCCGGTAAATACGATTTTTTTCGCCATTGCTTCTGCCTCACTTTTTTCATTCCACTTCTAAAAAGTTTAATATACTTGCCGGCAAAGTAAAACAAAAAGTTAAAAAAAGATCAAGAACAGGAGAAAATCCGGACAAAAAAGTATGTTAAAAGGCAGCCGAACATTTTATCCGACTGCCTTTATTTTTATGTTCAACCGGTTTTCTGACCGTTTCGTTTCTCAGCAAATTGACTGTTGTAGAGTTCCGCATAAAAGCCTTTTTGCTCCAGCAATTGCTGATGCGTGCCTTGTTCGATCACCTGTCCGTGATTCATGACCAGAATCAGATCGGCATGACGGATCGTTGACAGACGGTGAGCGATCACAAAACTCGTCCGATTCTCCATCAGTTTATCCATAGCTTCTTGGATATGCACCTCAGTTCGTGTATCTACATTGCTGGTTGCCTCATCCAAAATCAGTATGACGGGATCAGCAAGAATTGCACGGGCGATCGTCAAAAGCTGCTTTTGCCCTTGAGAAATATTGGTGCCTTCTTCATTTAAAATAGTGTCGTAGCCATCAGGAAGCGTACGGATAAAATGATCCGCATGCGCTGCTTCGGCAGCCCTTATGATTTCTTCTTCTGTAGCTTTTTCACGACCGTAAGCGATATTTTCACGAATTGTTCCTTTAAACAGCCAAGTATCCTGAAGCACCATACCAAAAAGACTGTGCAGCTGTTCACGCTTCATCTCTTGTGTATCCAGACCGTCCACCGTAATTTTCCCTTGCTGAATTTCATAGAAGCGCATCAGCAGGTTAATCAGCGTCGTCTTGCCCGCGCCGGTGGGACCGACAATCGCAACCGATTGGCCGGCGTTCACATGAAGCGACAGATTGTCGATCAGCGGCTGGTCTTCCTTATAACGGAAAGCAACGTGATCAAAGACAACCGTGCCCTTCGGATCCGTCAGTTGCTGAGCATGATCGGCATCGGCCATCATCTCGTCCTCATCGAGAACCTCAAAAATTCGTTCTGCAGACGCAACCGTTGACTGAATAATGTTCGAAATGTTGGCAATCTGATTGAGCGGCTGTCCGAACTGTCGTGCGTACTGAATAAACGCCTGAATATCGCCAATTTCAATCGAACGCTTCACAACCAAGATCCCGCCGACTACAGAAATCAGCACATAACCAATATTCCCAACGAACATCATCAGCGGCATCATAATACCTGACAAGAATTGAGCCTTCCACGCCGATTGATAGAGCTTTTCGTTAATCCCTTCAAATTTATTTACGGATTCACGTTCTTTTCCAAAAGCCTTGATGACCTGATGTCCGGTAAACATTTCTTCGACATGACCGTTGAGTTGGCCGATCTGTGCCTGTTGTCCTTTAAAATGGCCTTGGGACCGTTTGGTGATTTGTGCAATACCGACAAAGCTGAGCGGTATCGTGACCAGCAGAATCAAGGTTAGAATCGGGCTGATGGTCAGCATCATCACGACAACACCAATCAGCGTCACAATGGACGTGATTGATGCAGTCAAACTTTGCTGTAATGTGTTGCTGATGTTTTCCGTATCGTTAACCGCGCGGCTGAGTACATCGCCATAAGGATGCGCATCATAGTAGCCCACCGGCATGCGCGCCAGTTTTTCATTGACCTGTTTGCGCAAAGTATAAACCATCTTCTGTGCCACACCGCTCATGAGATACTGCATCAAAAAGGTAAATAAAGCACTTAGGATATAAAGAACCACCAATGTAACCACAATGCCCCAAATAGAATCGAAATCAATCCGAGCACCGGGGACACCTTTGATCTTCATCATCATACCTTCAAAAAGCTTCGTGGTTGCATTTCCCATCAGTTTCGGTGCGATAATTGTAAAAATCGTACTAAGGATCGCTGCTGCAAACACAGCAAGCAGCATCAGGTAGTGCGGCTTCAGATATCCCATCAGCCTTCGAAACGTTTTTCGGAAATGCTTTGGCTTTTGTACTGGCATCCCCATATGCCCATGACCCGGTCCACGCTGCGGCATTCTTTTCTTATTGCTCATGCCAATTCCTCCTTGCTCAGCTGGGATGCCACAATTTCCTGATAAACAGCGCAGGACTTCATCAGCTGATCATGCGTGCCCATACCTGCGATCCTTCCCTCATCCAGCACGATAATTTTATCGGCATGAAGTATGGTGCTGACGCGTTGAGCCACAAGAATGACTGCTGCTGAATGCGTCATTTGTGCAAGTTCAGCCCTCAGACGCGCATCGGTCCGGTAATCCAGTGCCGAAAAACTATCGTCGAGCAAGTAAATATCTGCTTTTCTCGCCAACGCACGCGCAATCGCCAGACGCTGTTTTTGTCCTCCCGAAACATTTTTACCACCTTGCGCAATGATTGAATCATAACCATGGGCCATCTCTTGGATGAAGGCATCCGCTTGTGCAATTCGTGCCGCAGTTCTGACTTCCGCATCCGTTGCCTGCGCATTGCCGTATCGAATGTTTTCCGCCACCGTGCCAGTAAACAGCACTGATTTTTGCGGGACATACCCGATCCTGCGGCGCAGCTCCTCTAACGGTACATCTTTCACATCAACACCATTGACGCGCACACTGCCACCGGTTACATCAAAATAACGGGGAATCAGATTCAGAATCGTTGATTTTCCAGCGCCCGTACCTCCAATGATTGCAGTCGTTTCACCCCGTTTCGCTGTAAAAGATAGATGTGACAGCGCCGGCTTTTCTGCTCCAGGATAGCTGAAACTGACATTCTGGAACGTCACACCCTCGTTTTGCGTGGATAAAGTAGATTCAGCGCATTCACTATCTTGAATAACCGGTTCAATCGTTAGTACTTCATTGACCCGGTTTGCAGATATTTGTGCACGCGGAATCATGATGAACATCATCGCACCCATGAGAATTGAAAACATAATTTGCATCGCGTACTGGATGAAGGCCATCAAATCTCCAACCTGCATCGCTCCACCGCCGATACGCAATCCGCCGAACCAAACAATAGCGACCATTGCAAGATTCATGATTAGCATCATCAGCGGCATTGCAGCCGACATAATTTGGTTAATACGGATGGACGTTAGCGTGATATCCTGATTCGCCTCATCGAAGCGATGCATCTCATGCTTTGCGCGATTAAACGAACGAATCACGCGGATACCGGTTAATTCTTCGCGTAAAACTAAATTAAGCCGATCCATCTTTTTTTGAATCGCTTTAAAGTAAGGAAGCCCTTTTTTCGCTAGAATAAGAACAGAAATAATGAGCAGTGGCAGGGCGACTACAAGAACTAGCGACAGCGGCGCATCTTGGGATACCGCCATAATAATGCCGCCGATGCACATCAGCGGGGCCATCGTCATCATTTTCAGAACCATCATATACACTTGTTCGATCTGAGCAATGTCATTCGTCGTTCGTGTGATCAATGAGCTCGTTCCCACCTGATCGAATTCTTGCAACGAAAAACGTTCAACATGTGCGAACATCTTATTGCGCAGGTCGCGTCCGAATCCTGCAGCTGCCTTCGACGCCAGATAGTTTGCCAAAACGGTCAACACACCGGCTGCCAGTGTGACGAGCAGCATATAACCGCCCATCTTAAAGATGTACGGCATATCTCCTTGAACGACACCTGTATCGACGATATCCGCCATCAATGTCGGTAAATACAAATTTGCCAAAGATTGCAAAAAGACAAAGAATACAGAGAAAAGTGCCGGCCATAGATAGGGCTTCATATATTTTGCCAAACGAATCATTGCCTCAACTCCAATCATTTAAAACCGTTGAATCAATACTATATCAGTTTAACCGTTCAATATGAACCTGGAGTGAACCCACCAACGAATTTTATAAAAAAACCCTCGATCCTCTTGTGCCTATATCGCTTTGAAGCAGTGCTTTGGGTCCGGGGTTCCTCTACTTTCTTATCCTGCAAAAAAAACACGCGTCTCTCAATTTCTGAGAAACGCGTGTTGATCGCTTTGCCTGGCAGTGACCTACTCTCACAGGGGGACAGCCCCCAATTACCATCGGCACAGAAGAGCTTAACGACCGTGTTCGGGATGGGAACGGGTGTGACCTCTTCGCTATAACCGCCAGACTTAAACCGGCTCTCACGAGCCTTCAAAACCGGTAACGAAAACTTCAAAGTCATTCATCCAATTGTTTGTTTTGGGTTAAGTCCTCGACCGATTAGTATCTGTCCGCTTCACACGTCACCGTGCTTCCACTCCAGACCTATCAACCTCATCATCTCTAAGGGGTCTTACTGATTAAAATCATGGGAAATCTCATCTTGAAGGGGGCTTCATGCTTAGATGCTTTCAGCACTTATCCCGTCCACACATAGCTACCCAGCGTATGCTCCTGGCGGAACAACTGGTACACCAGCGGTGTGTCCATCCCGGTCCTCTCGTACTAAGGACAGCTCTTCTCAAATTTCCTACGCCCGCGACGGATAGGGACCGAACTGTCTCACGACGTTCTGAACCCAGCTCGCGTACCGCTTTAATGGGCGAACAGCCCAACCCTTGGGACCTACTTCAGCCCCAGGATGCGATGAGCCGACATCGAGGTGCCAAACCTCCCCGTCGATGTGAACTCTTGGGGGAGATAAGCCTGTTATCCCCAGGGTAGCTTTTATCCGTTGAGCGATGGCCCTTCCATGAGGTGCCACCGGATCACTAAGCCCGACTTTCGTCCCTGCTCGACTTGTAGGTCTCGCAGTCAAGCTCCCTTGTGCCTTTACACTCTGCGAATGATTTCCAACCATTCTGAGGGAACCTTTGGGCGCCTCCGTTACCTTTTAGGAGGCGACCGCCCCAGTCAAACTGCCCGCCTGACACTGTCTCCGAACCGGATCACGGTTCAGGGTTAGAATGTCGATATCGTCAGGGCAGTATCCCACCGATGCCTCCACCGAACCTAGCGGTCCGGCTTCCAAGGCTCCTGCCTATCCTGTACAAACGATACCCACATCCAATATCAAGCTGCAGTAAAGCTCCATGGGGTCTTTCCGTCCTGTCGCGGGTAACCTGCATCTTCACAGGTACTATAATTTCACCGGGTCTCTCGTTGAGACAGTATCCAAATCGTTACACCTTTCGTGCGGGTCGGAACTTACCCGACAAGGAATTTCGCTACCTTAGGACCGTTATAGTTACGGCCGCCGTTTACTGGGGCTTCAATTCAAAGCTTCTCCCCGAAGGGATAACCTCTCCTTTTAACCTTCCAGCACCGGGCAGGTGTCAGCCCCTATACATCACCTTACGGTTTAGCAGAAACCTGTGTTTTTGGTAAACAGTCGCTTGGATCTTTTCACTGCGGCTCTCCGGACCCGAAGGTCCTTCGAGCACCCCTTCTCCCTAAGTTACGGGGTGATTTTGCCGAGTTCCTTAACGAGAGTTCTCCCGAGCGTCTTAGAATTCTCTTCTTGCCCACCTGTGTCGGTTTGGGTACGGGCACCGTTTCACTCGCTAGAGGCTTTTCTTGGCAGTGTAGGATCAGGCGCTTCGGTACTTAAGTTCCCTCCTCATCACCGCTTGGCCACAAGCAGCGGGATTTGCCTCGCTGCAAGCCTCACGGCTTGAACGCACGCTTCCATCCGTGCGCTCGCCTTACCTTCCTGCGTCCCCCCATCACTCAAACGTGAAACGCTGGTACAGGAATATCAACCTGTTGTCCATCGCCTACGCCTTTCGGCCTCGGCTTAGGCCCCGACTAACCCTGAGCGGACGAACCTTCCTCAGGAACCCTTAGGCTTTCGACGGAGAAGATTCTCACTTCTCTTTTCGTTACTCATACCGGCATTCTCACTTCCAAACGCTCCAACATGCCTCACGGCACATCTTCAATGCCCTTGGAACGCTCCCCTACCATGACCTGACGGTCATCCGCGACTTCGGTGCTGTGCTTAGCCCCGTTACATTTTCGGCGCGACGCCACTCGACCAGTGAGCTATTACGCACTCTTTAAATGGTGGCTGCTTCTGAGCCAACATCCTGGTTGTCTGGGCAACGTCACATCCTTTCCCACTTAGCACAAACTTAGGGACCTTAGTCGGCGGTCTGGGCTGTTTCCCTTTCGACGACGGATCTTATCACTCGCCGTCTGACTCCCGGACGTAAGGGCTTGGCATTCGGAGTTTGACTGAACTCGGTAATCCTGTGGGGACCCCTTATTCAATCAGTGCTCTACCTCCAAGTCTCACTCATCCGAGGCTAGCCCTAAAGCTATTTCGGGGAGAACCAGCTATCTCCGTGTTCGATTGGCATTTCACCCCTACCCACACCTCATCCCCGCATTTTTCAACATGCGTGGGTTCGGGCCTCCATTCAGTGTTACCTGAACTTCACCCTGGACATGGGTAGATCACACGGTTTCGGGTCGACAACCCTAAACTCATTCGCCCTATTCAGACTCGCTTTCGCTGCGGCTCCGCCTCTTCAGCTTAACCTTGCTTAGAATCGTCACTCGCCGGTCCATTCTACAAAAGGTACGCTGTCACCCCCGAAGGGGGCTCCAACTACTTGTAAGCACACGGTTTCAGGATCTCTTTCACTCCCCTTCCGGGGTGCTTTTCACCTTTCCCTCACGGTACTGGTTCACTATCGGTCACTGGGGAGTATTTAGCCTTGGGAGACGGTCCTCCCGGATTCCGACGGGGTTTCTCGTGTCCCGCCGTACTCAGGATCCACTCCGGAGTGTACGTTCCGTCGGCTACAGGGCGTTTGCCTTCTCTGGCCGACCCTTCCAGGTCGTTCGCCTGAAACGTACATTTGTAACTCCATGCGGAGTGTCCTACAACCCCAAAGGGCAAGCCCTTTGGTTTGGGCTGTTTCCCTTTCGCTCGCCACTACTCAGGAAATCGCATTTGCTTTCTCTTCCTCCGGGTACTGAGATGTTTCAGTTCCCCGGGTCTGCCTTACTCTGCCTATGGATTCAGCAGAGCATGCTATCCGTTCAGGATAGCGGGTTCCCCCATTCGGAAATCTTCGGATCAAAGCTTACTTACAGCTCCCCGAAGCGTATCGGCGTTCGTTCCGTCCTTCATCGGCTCCCAGTGCCAAGGCATCCACCGTGCGCTCTTTATAACTTAACCACTTGACGGAATGATGAGCGGTGAATCTCTTTGTCGGCTTGTGTCCGATTCTCGGGCACGATACCTCCTCGATCTTCTTGCTTTTCATTCGTCACACTTGTGATGAACCAATCACGAATAATCGATTCATCACGTTGGATGTTTCTTGACTTTGTTGCTTGTTTTCGTTATCCAGTTTTCAAGGTTCATGGCTGCCTTTCGGCTCGCCGGTGAAGGAATGCTTCCTTCAAAACCAAACAAAAGACCAAGCGCTCGCTATTGATCGTTTCCTTAGAAAGGAGGTGATCCAGCCGCACCTTCCGATACGGCTACCTTGTTACGACTTCACCCCAATCATTTGTCCCACCTTCGGCGGCTGGGTCCATAAAGGTTCCCACACCGACTTCGGGTGTTACAAACTCTCGTGGTGTGACGGGCGGTGTGTACAAGGCCCGGGAACGGATTCACCGCGGCATGCTGATCCGCGATTACTAGCAATTCCGGCTTCATGCAGGCGAGTTGCAGCCTGCAATCCGAACTGGGGGCGGCTTTATGGGATTCGCTTGACCTTGCGGTTTCGCTGCCCTTTGTACCGCCCATTGTAGCACGTGTGTAGCCCAGATCATAAGGGGCATGATGATTTGACGTCATCCCCACCTTCCTCCGGTTTGTCACCGGCAGTCACCTTAGAGTGCCCAACTTAATGCTGGCAACTAAGATCAAGGGTTGCGCTCGTTGCGGGACTTAACCCAACATCTCACGACACGAGCTGACGACAACCATGCACCACCTGTCACTCTGTCCCCCGAAGGGGAACGGCCTATCTCTAGACTTGTCAGAGGATGTCAAGACCTGGTAAGGTTCTTCGCGTTGCTTCGAATTAAACCACATGCTCCACTGCTTGTGCGGGCCCCCGTCAATTCCTTTGAGTTTCAACCTTGCGGTCGTACTCCCCAGGCGGAATGCTTAATGTGTTAACTTCAGCACTAAGGGGTTGGACCCCCCTAACACCTAGCATTCATCGTTTACGGCATGGACTACCAGGGTATCTAATCCTGTTTGCTCCCCATGCTTTCGCACCTCAGCGTCAGTAACAGACCAGAGAGCCGCCTTCGCCACTGGTATTCCTCCACATCTCTACGCATTTCACCGCTACACGTGGAATTCTACTCTCCTCTTCTGCACTCAAGCTCCCCAGTTTCCAATGACCTTTTGCGGTTGAGCCGCAAGATTTCACATCAGACTTAAGAAGCCGCCTGCGCGCGCTTTACGCCCAATAATTCCGGACAACGCTTGCCACCTACGTATTACCGCGGCTGCTGGCACGTAGTTAGCCGTGGCTTTCTGGCCGGATACCGTCACAGCACCAGCATTTCCTCTGGCACTCGTTCTTCTCCGGCAACAGAGCTTTACGATCCGAAAACCTTCTTCGCTCACGCGGCGTTGCTCCATCAGACTTTCGTCCATTGTGGAAGATTCCCTACTGCTGCCTCCCGTAGGAGTTTGGGCCGTGTCTCAGTCCCAATGTGGCCGATCACCCTCTCAGGTCGGCTATGCATCGCGGTCTTGGTGGGCCGTTACCCCGCCAACTAACTAATGCACCGCGGGCCCATCTGTAAGTGATGGCCGAAACCATCTTTCAACCTCGCACCATGCGGTGCGAGGGATTATCCGGTATTAGCTCCGGTTTCCCGAAGTTATCCCCGTCTTACAGGCAGGTTGCCCACGTGTTACTCACCCATCCGCCGCTCACGTCCAGGAGCAAGCTCCCTTCTGTGCGCTCGACTTGCATGTATTAGGCACGCCGCCAGCGTTCGTCCTGAGCCAGGATCAAACTCTCCAAAAAGTTTATACATTCAATGCCAGATAAAATATCTGGGCTTTACTTTAAAGTTCATTGTGATCCATAGCAAATTGAATTGATTATGGGGTTTAAAAACCCTTTATTCACGCTTGGCTTTTGTTTAGTTTTCAAGGAACATTCTTCGCTGCGTTGTTCCCAACAGCAACTTTTAAATAATAACATGTTTCCGAAGGGAAGTCAACAACTTTTTTTCGTTTCATAGTCCGCTGTAATTCAGCGACAAGAAATATACTAACATGGATTCACTTCCGAGTCAATATATTTTTTTATCCTCCGATGAGCGGCAAGAAACATCTTATCATCCCCGTTATACTTAGTCAATACCCTTTAATAGAAATTAATAAACGCAAAATAAGTTCTATTCTCATAATCCTTCTAACAGTTCTTCGTACGGGACTATCTAAAATAGGGCACAATTATGATTATATTGCTTAGAATCCCCTTGATGCCGTAAATTGGATCGACAAGAAATGATAGTATAAAGTGAAATGAACAGCAAATTCTTTGATTTAAATAACACTATATTTCATGCTTAAGCATAACCACTCCAATAAGATCCTTATGATGTTCAGTTAAATATCCATAGTTAAGCAATTCTTCAATTTCTTGCAGGCATTCGAAAACAATAATCAACATCCAATTACCATTCAGTTTAATAATCTTTTCGAGAACAAGAGTCTTGAACGCGTTGAGATTCTTATTCAATCGGAGCGCAGGATAAGTTCAACACCCTTTTGGGACAGTCTCTTGCGCAGTTCAATTCTATTTTCGTCTGTAAATTGAATCAGATTCCTTTTCTTTCTTCGTGCACAGCTCTCAAACAAGGTGAACCTTTCGCTAATAACAATTAAAAAACAAGCACCACATTCGTTCATTAATAATTAACTGAACGAACAATTGCATTAATTTGCAATAACTGTGTATAATGACATTAGATTAAGAAAAAATAAAACCGTCAGTGGTGCTAACACTGACGGAACGGCAATATCCGCGTAGAGCGGATGCAGTGCATTCCAGCTAAATCGTTTTTTGACCGATCCGCTTCAGCTCCTGCCAGAGCATATGAGGCGGATTATTTCTTTCTGTCTGACAGCATCAGGACAAGCACTCCAAAACTAATCATCAGTGATATCGCTTGAAATACTGTCATTGGGACCACCCCCTTCCAGAGGGCGTCACCACATCCGCTCATATGCATCATCTATTACCTGGCTACATTATATCATAATAGGATTGCTTAATTTGACAGCTAATCATCGGGTTAATTTTTCTTCTTAAATAAATCTGCGTCCAATCTTTATACTGCAATGCATGACTAGTGGCCAAACCTAGCAAGGGTTCAATGACGATCTCTACATGTTAATTTTGTAGTCGCTCAGGAGAAACGTGCAAGCTTTCACCACTTAAGTTATAGGTCTGTCGGATACGCAAAAAAACACGCGTCTCTCAATTTCTGAGAAACGCGTGTTGATCGCTTTGCCTGGCAGTGACCTACTCTCACAGGGGGACAGCCCCCAATTACCATCGGCACAGAAGAGCTTAACGACCGTGTTCGGGATGGGAACGGGTGTGACCTCTTCGCTATAACCGCCAGACTTAAACCGGCTCTCACGAGCCTTCAAAACCGGTAACGAAAACTTCAAAGTCATTCATCCAATTGTTTGTTTTGGGTTAAGTCCTCGACCGATTAGTATCTGTCCGCTTCACACGTCACCGTGCTTCCACTCCAGACCTATCAACCTCATCATCTCTAAGGGGTCTTACTGATTAAAATCATGGGAAATCTCATCTTGAAGGGGGCTTCATGCTTAGATGCTTTCAGCACTTATCCCGTCCACACATAGCTACCCAGCGTATGCTCCTGGCGGAACAACTGGTACACCAGCGGTGTGTCCATCCCGGTCCTCTCGTACTAAGGACAGCTCTTCTCAAATTTCCTACGCCCGCGACGGATAGGGACCGAACTGTCTCACGACGTTCTGAACCCAGCTCGCGTACCGCTTTAATGGGCGAACAGCCCAACCCTTGGGACCTACTTCAGCCCCAGGATGCGATGAGCCGACATCGAGGTGCCAAACCTCCCCGTCGATGTGAACTCTTGGGGGAGATAAGCCTGTTATCCCCAGGGTAGCTTTTATCCGTTGAGCGATGGCCCTTCCATGCGGTGCCACCGGATCACTAAGCCCGACTTTCGTCCCTGCTCGACTTGTAGGTCTCGCAGTCAAGCTCCCTTGTGCCTTTACACTCTGCGAATGATTTCCCACCACTCTGAGGGAACCTTTGGGCGCCTCCGTTACCTTTTAGGAGGCGACCGCCCCAGTCAAACTGCCCGCCTGACCCTGTCTCCGAACCGGATCACGGTTCAGGGTTAGAATGTCGATATCGTCAGGGCAGTATCCCACCGATGCCTCCACCGAACCTAGCGGTCCGGCTTCCAAGGCTCCTGCCTATCCTGTACAAACGATACCCACATCCAATATCAAGCTGCAGTAAAGCTCCATGGGGTCTTTCCGTCCTGTCGCGGGTAACCTGCATCTTCACAGGTACTATAATTTCACCGGGTCTCTCGTTGAGACAGTATCCAAATCGTTACACCTTTCGTGCGGGTCGGAACTTACCCGACAAGGAATTTCGCTACCTTAGGACCGTTATAGTTACGGCCGCCGTTTACTGGGGCTTCAATTCAAAGCTTCTCCCCGAAGGGATAACCTCTCCTTTTAACCTTCCAGCACCGGGCAGGTGTCAGCCCCTATACATCACCTTACGGTTTAGCAGAAACCTGTGTTTTTGGTAAACAGTCGCTTGGATCTTTTCACTGCGGCTCTCCGGACCCGAAGGTCCTTCGAGCACCCCTTCTCCCTAAGTTACGGGGTGATTTTGCCGAGTTCCTTAACGAGAGTTCTCCCGAGCGTCTTAGAATTCTCTTCTTGCCCACCTGTGTCGGTTTGGGTACGGGCACCGTTTCACTCGCTAGAGGCTTTTCTTGGCAGTGTAGGATCAGGCGCTTCGGTACTTAAGTTCCCTCCTCATCACCGCTTGGCCACAAGCAGCGGGATTTGCCTCGCTGCAAGCCTCACGGCTTGAACGCACGCTTCCATCCGTGCGCTCGCCTTACCTTCCTGCGTCCCCCCATCACTCAAACGTGAAACGCTGGTACAGGAATATCAACCTGTTGTCCATCGCCTACGCCTTTCGGCCTCGGCTTAGGCCCCGACTAACCCTGAGCGGACGAACCTTCCTCAGGAACCCTTAGGCTTTCGACGGAGAAGATTCTCACTTCTCTTTTCGTTACTCATACCGGCATTCTCACTTCCAAACGCTCCAACATGCCTCACGGCACATCTTCAATGCCCTTGGAACGCTCCCCTACCATGACCTGACGGTCATCCGCGACTTCGGTGCTGTGCTTAGCCCCGTTACATTTTCGGCGCGACGCCACTCGACCAGTGAGCTATTACGCACTCTTTAAATGGTGGCTGCTTCTGAGCCAACATCCTGGTTGTCTGGGCAACGTCACATCCTTTCCCACTTAGCACAAACTTAGGGACCTTAGTCGGCGGTCTGGGCTGTTTCCCTTTCGACGACGGATCTTATCACTCGCCGTCTGACTCCCGGACGTAAGGGCTTGGCATTCGGAGTTTGACTGAACTCGGTAATCCTGTGGGGACCCCTTATTCAATCAGTGCTCTACCTCCAAGTCTCACTCATCCGAGGCTAGCCCTAAAGCTATTTCGGGGAGAACCAGCTATCTCCGTGTTCGATTGGCATTTCACCCCTACCCACACCTCATCCCCGCATTTTTCAACATGCGTGGGTTCGGGCCTCCATTCAGTGTTACCTGAACTTCACCCTGGACATGGGTAGATCACACGGTTTCGGGTCGACAACCCTAAACTCATTCGCCCTATTCAGACTCGCTTTCGCTGCGGCTCCGCCTCTTCAGCTTAACCTTGCTTAGAATCGTCACTCGCCGGTCCATTCTACAAAAGGTACGCTGTCACCCCCGAAGGGGGCTCCAACTACTTGTAAGCACACGGTTTCAGGATCTCTTTCACTCCCCTTCCGGGGTGCTTTTCACCTTTCCCTCACGGTACTGGTTCACTATCGGTCACTGGGGAGTATTTAGCCTTGGGAGACGGTCCTCCCGGATTCCGACGGGGTTTCTCGTGTCCCGCCGTACTCAGGATCCACTCCGGAGTGTACGTTCCGTCGGCTACAGGGCGTTTGCCTTCTCTGGCCGACCCTTCCAGGTCGTTCGCCTGAAACGTACATTTGTAACTCCATGCGGAGTGTCCTACAACCCCAAAGGGCAAGCCCTTTGGTTTGGGCTGTTTCCCTTTCGCTCGCCACTACTCAGGAAATCGCATTTGCTTTCTCTTCCTCCGGGTACTGAGATGTTTCAGTTCCCCGGGTCTGCCTTACTCTGCCTATGGATTCAGCAGAGCATGCTATCCGTTCAGGATAGCGGGTTCCCCCATTCGGAAATCTTCGGATCAAAGCTTACTTACAGCTCCCCGAAGCGTATCGGCGTTCGTTCCGTCCTTCATCGGCTCCCAGTGCCAAGGCATCCACCGTGCGCTCTTTATAACTTAACCACTTGACGGAATGATGAGCGGTGAATCTCTTTGTCGGCTTGTGTCCGATTCTCGGGCACGATACCTCCTCGATCTTCTTGCTTTTCATTCGTCACACTTGTGATGAACCAATCACGAATAATCGATTCATCACGTTGGATGTTTCTTGACTTTGTTGCTTGTTTTCGTTATCCAGTTTTCAAGGTTCATGGCTGCCTTTCGGCTCGCCGGTGAAGGAATGCTTCCTTCAAAACCAAACAAAAGACCAAGCGCTCGCTATTGATCGTTTCCTTAGAAAGGAGGTGATCCAGCCGCACCTTCCGATACGGCTACCTTGTTACGACTTCACCCCAATCATTTGTCCCACCTTCGGCGGCTGGGTCCATAAAGGTTCCCACACCGACTTCGGGTGTTACAAACTCTCGTGGTGTGACGGGCGGTGTGTACAAGGCCCGGGAACGGATTCACCGCGGCATGCTGATCCGCGATTACTAGCAATTCCGGCTTCATGCAGGCGAGTTGCAGCCTGCAATCCGAACTGGGGGCGGCTTTATGGGATTCGCTTGACCTTGCGGTTTCGCTGCCCTTTGTACCGCCCATTGTAGCACGTGTGTAGCCCAGATCATAAGGGGCATGATGATTTGACGTCATCCCCACCTTCCTCCGGTTTGTCACCGGCAGTCACCTTAGAGTGCCCAACTTAATGCTGGCAACTAAGATCAAGGGTTGCGCTCGTTGCGGGACTTAACCCAACATCTCACGACACGAGCTGACGACAACCATGCACCACCTGTCACTCTGTCCCCCGAAGGGGAACGGCCTATCTCTAGACTTGTCAGAGGATGTCAAGACCTGGTAAGGTTCTTCGCGTTGCTTCGAATTAAACCACATGCTCCACTGCTTGTGCGGGCCCCCGTCAATTCCTTTGAGTTTCAACCTTGCGGTCGTACTCCCCAGGCGGAATGCTTAATGTGTTAACTTCAGCACTAAGGGGTTGGACCCCCCTAACACCTAGCATTCATCGTTTACGGCATGGACTACCAGGGTATCTAATCCTGTTTGCTCCCCATGCTTTCGCACCTCAGCGTCAGTAACAGACCAGAGAGCCGCCTTCGCCACTGGTATTCCTCCACATCTCTACGCATTTCACCGCTACACGTGGAATTCTACTCTCCTCTTCTGCACTCAAGCTCCCCAGTTTCCAATGACCTTTTGCGGTTGAGCCGCAAGATTTCACATCAGACTTAAGAAGCCGCCTGCGCGCGCTTTACGCCCAATAATTCCGGACAACGCTTGCCACCTACGTATTACCGCGGCTGCTGGCACGTAGTTAGCCGTGGCTTTCTGGCCGGATACCGTCACAGCACCAGCATTTCCTCTGGCACTCGTTCTTCTCCGGCAACAGAGCTTTACGATCCGAAAACCTTCTTCGCTCACGCGGCGTTGCTCCATCAGACTTTCGTCCATTGTGGAAGATTCCCTACTGCTGCCTCCCGTAGGAGTTTGGGCCGTGTCTCAGTCCCAATGTGGCCGATCACCCTCTCAGGTCGGCTATGCATCGCGGTCTTGGTGGGCCGTTACCCCGCCAACTAACTAATGCACCGCGGGCCCATCTGTAAGTGATGGCCGAAACCATCTTTCAGCCTCGCACCATGCGGTGCGAGGGATTATCCGGTATTAGCTCCGGTTTCCCGAAGTTATCCCCGTCTTACAGGCAGGTTGCCCACGTGTTACTCACCCATCCGCCGCTCACGTCCAGGAGCAAGCTCCCTTCTGTGCGCTCGACTTGCATGTATTAGGCACGCCGCCAGCGTTCGTCCTGAGCCAGGATCAAACTCTCCAAAAAGTTTATACATTCAATGCCAGATAAAATATCTGGACTTTACTTTAAAGTTCATTATGATCCATAGCAAATTGAATTGATTATGGGGTTTAAAAACCCTTTATTCACGCTTGGCTTTTGTTTAGTTTTCAAGGAACATTCTTCGCTGCGTTGTTCCCAACAGCAACTTTTAAATAATAACATGTTTCCGAAGGGAAGTCAACAACTTTTTTTCGTTTCATTCGTCCGCTGTAATTCAGCGACAAGAAATATACTAACATGGATTCACTTCCGAGTCAATATATTTTTTTATCCTCCGATGAGCGGCAAGAAACATCTTATCATCTGCATGCAGCAGCGTCAAGCACTTATTTAAAGATTCTGCTCAAACACCTATTGAGAACTTTATGATCATTAATGCCGCAAGCCCCGGAAGCCCTAAGAAGCCACTTACCGCAGCTGTTGCAAGGTTGATCGGAATATGCATGCTAAACGATTCGCCGATAACATTCAGCAAAAAGAGAAGCAGTGCACCGACAACAAGCCGAACCGCCAACTTGCCTATCCAGCGCATCGGGTGAGCTGATGTCCCTGCAACAATCATGATTAAAAATACCACAAGGATGCCGATAACTAAAAAAAGATAGTGACTCAAAAGACATGCCTCCCACCTAATAATATCGAAAACTGCCGTTGTCCTACAGTTATTCCATATATATAGGATATGAAAGCATGTCCCATTTAGAACTTTATTTGTCTATAAGCGACTTTCGCTCACGAAATTCTTTTAAAAGATAGAAATATTTCGCTTCTGCAAGTTTCAACTGATGTAGCACTTCGTCTGAAGGATCAATACTAGCATCAATAATCTTTTTCTTAGTCATCCACTCATCACTGCATTGATGAAGCAAATTCAAAAATGATTGGTCCAGCTCTTTGCGCAATGTGCCTTTTTTTCTGCCAAACATGGCACCATCTCCAATAATCTCGCTTCTTCACCTGTGAAATGCTTACTGTCAGAGTTCTCTGCGTCCTTCAAGCGCTTTAGAAAGCGTCACTTCATCCGCGTACTCTAAATCACCGCCTACTGGAAGGCCGTGTGCAATGCGCGAGGTTTTGACACCAATTGGTTTGACGAGTCGAGAGATATACATTGCTGTTGCCTCGCCCTCAACCGTTGGATTGGTTGCAAGAATAATTTCTTTTACTTGTTCATCTTCAAGCCGTCGAATCAGTTCAGCGACCTTAATGTCTTCCGGGCCGATGCCGTCCATGGGCGAGATCACGCCGTGCAGTACATGGTAGACCCCATGATAGTCGCGCATCTTCTCCAGTGCTACGACATCTTTTGGATCCTGCACAACGCAAATGATCGAATGGTCACGAGAAGAATCATCACAGACAGAACACGGATCATGGTCGCTAATATTCTGGCATTCCGAACAGTAGACCAGTTTACGCTTCACATCAACAAGCGAACGCGCAAAATCCATCACATCATCTTCATTCATGTCTACCGCAAAAAACGCTAGTCGTACTGCTGTTTTTGGACCGATCCCCGGTAATTTCATAAAACTGTCGACTAATCTCGCAATCGGTTCAGGATATTGCATTCCTGGTCTTCCTTTCGCTCTAGTAAATCTTCATATAAAGGAACGGACCGCGCATTTCTTGACAGAAATCGCCGTCCCCATCGATATTCCATTCATAATCTCAATTTAGAATCCCGGCAAGTTCATCCCTTGAGTAAACTTGCCAAGTCTTTTGGCAGCTAGTTCATCTGCGTGGGTCAGCGCATCGTTCACGGCTGCAACGATCAAATCCTGAAGCATATCCACGTCATCAGGGTCAACCGCTTCGGGCTGAATCGCGACATCAACAATTTGCTTCTGTCCACTTGCTTTTACAGTAACTACTCCGCCGCCTGCTGTTCCCTCAACAATTTCTTCTTTCAATTTATCTTGCGCTTCTGCCATTTGCTTTTGCATTTTTTGTACTTGACGCATCATGTTATTCATATTTCCGCGCATCATACGAATCGCCTCCACGGTTTTTAATCTTTTATATCGAGCAAATCAGGACCGACAAGCTTTTTTGCCTCAGCAATCATCGGGTCTTCTTCTTTCTTCTCACCATCGCTGTCCTCGTCTTGATTTGATTTCGAACGTTCAATATACGCCTTTTTCAACTTTTTCCAAGCATCCTCTGGAATCGGATACATCACTTTTTGCTTGTGCGTGACATCCTGTACAATCGATTGAACAAGTCCTAGGAGATTATTTTTATTTTCCATAACCATCTGGCAGTGAAAGTCATACTTGAATGCCTGAACAAACCCTTGTGCGGAGCTGGCTACCGGCTGACTCTCAAGCATCCACGCATGAGCCGCCACATTTTCTGATCGGATTTTCGCCATAACCTTCGCCCAAGCTGAGCGCAGCTCAATCAGATCTTCTTTGGTTGCATCCTCAAGCACACGATTAATATGTGCGGTCGGGATGCGCAGCCCGCTGTTGCGACGCGGCGCGCGTGCGCGTTTCGTCTCCTGTTGCACAGGCTGTTGCGTCACCCCCGGTTGAGGCGTGGAAGACATGAGTTTTACCTGGCGTTCAAGGGCGTCCACGCGTTTCGCCAATTCATTTGACCCAGCACCGGCCTCTATGTTGGTGGCTTGCACTTCAGACTGCTCACATAGATGAACAATCGCCATTTCCAACAAAATCCGCGGATGGTTGGTCCGCTTCATGTCCAGAAAAGCACGGTTTAATTGGTTAATGACTTGAAAAATAGTTCCCAAGGCAATGGTATCGGCCTGCTTACGGAACGCATCATCAACACGCGGACGCGACAGCAGCTCTTCAAGCTGCGGCGACGTTTGGTAGAGCAAAAGATCACGGTAATAATAGATCATTTGTTCCATCAAGCGCAGCGGATCTTTGCCTTGATCGAGCAGTGCGCCGATTTTGCCGACTGCTGCAGCGGCATTGTTTTCCGTCAGTAATTCGATCAATTCGCGAATCATCTGATCGGCGACCATGCCGGTCACATCAAGAACATCTTGAATGGTTATCGCCGCTTCGCTGTAGGCAGCCGTCTGATCAAGCACGCTGAGCGCATCGCGCATCCCGCCTTCGCTTGCCTTGGCAATCAGCTGCAGCGCCTCATCTTCTGCCTCAAGATGCTGGTCCTGAACAACAAAGCGGAGCCGTTGAAAGATTTCCGATGAGGGAATGCGACGAAAATCAAACTGCTGACAGCGTGAAATGATCGTCAGCGGTATTTTTTGAGGTTCGGTCGTCGCAAGAATAAATACGGCATGCTCCGGCGGCTCCTCAAGTGTTTTCAACAGGGCGTTAAACGCACCTGTAGACAGCATATGCACTTCGTCAATGATATAAACTTTATACCGTACTTCACTCGGCGCATACTTCACTTTGTCGCGAATGTCGCGAATTTCATCGACGCCATTATTTGAGGCCGCGTCGATTTCAATCACATCGGCAATGCTGCCGGCCGTGATGCCGCGACAGGCTGCACATTCGTTACATGGCTCTGACGTTGGTGCCTGTTCACAGTTAATCGCTTTTGCAAAAATTTTCGCGGCACTCGTTTTTCCTGTTCCTCGTGGTCCGGTGAATAGATATGCATGGGAAAATTGCTGTTTGGTCAGCGCGTTCTGTAGAGTCTGAGCGATATGCTGCTGGCCGGCCAGATCATGAAAGGTCTGGGGCCGGTAGACTCGGTACAGCGCTTGATAAGCCATCTTCCTCCCCCTCTCACCGAATGCACTCGGCTTTAATTAACAGATACACGTTCATTATACCGATAACTGAGCGTGAAGGAAACTGCAGTACACATCTTTCTCTATAAAAACAAGAGCCGCCGAAGCTCTGCTTCGACAGCTCTTGCTGCATTATTTTTAACGCCGTGCACCTTTCGTCGATCAAGACACCATGAGCGTTTCTCAAGTCGCCGACTCGGCCCAGGCAGCCCCGCGGCACACGAAAGGTCTCACTTACTGCTGCTTCCTTCCGGACCTGACAGGGTTCATGAGTTTCCGTTGCGCGGGACCCAGACGTCAACACCACGTGCTTGAGGCTGCCTCACAGTATCGAGACCTCGTGAAAGGAATTCAACCTCGCTACAGCGGATTGCGAGTTACAGGGCACCGCTACCTCCCCATCTAGCACGGCTGATTGGATAACAAATTAATGGCGGAGGCGAGAGGATTTGAACCCCCGCGGCGCCGAACGACGCCCTAACTGATTTCGAGTCAGTCCCCTTCAGCCACTTGGGTACGCCTCCACAGCCAAATGCGGTAACGCAGAATAGTTTACCACAGACTAACGGACAAGTGCAAGTAAAATCATGTATTGTCCAGTTTACGCGTCTTCTTCTTTCTCTCCCTCAGTTTTCGAAAAAAAACACTGAGCATTGCACCACACCGTTCGCTGAGCACACCCGTTTCAACTTCGGCGCGGTGATTGAAGCGCTCTTCCTGAACCAAATTCATTAATGTACCCGCACAGCCGGCCTTGGGATCCGACGCTCCGTAGACCAGCCGATCAATCCGTGACAGAACAATGGCACCGGCACACATCGGACACGGCTCCAGCGTCACGTACAGCGTGCATCCGGACAGGCGCCATGTGCCCAGCCTGCGGCTCGCTTCTTCAATCGCCATCAACTCGGCATGTGCGGTTGGTTCCTGAAGCAGCTCGCGCTTATTATAACATGCTGCTAGGACTGCGCCGTCCTTAACAATCACTGCCCCAATTGGCACCTCGCCAATCGCTTCTGCTTTTCTTGCCTCCACAATCGCTAAAGTCATAAACCGTTCATCCACGGTGCACATGGCCATTCCTCCTGTCTGATCAGCAGTATACCGAATGTCATCGATGAATACAAATAGAAAAAAGACGCCCCATCCAAAGAGAGCGTCTGATCCATCCAATCTTCAGTTATTCTTCATCATTTGACAGATGCAGCTTGTTGATCAGTGCAAAGAACAAGCTGAGCAGCACGCCGACAAGCGTGGCCAGACCCATACCGTTTAGCGGCACTTTGCCAATATTAATCGTCACACCACTTAAGCCAGCTGCAAAAATTACCGTTGCCAAGATAATGTTCTGTGCCTTAGCGAAATCCACCTTTTTCTCAACAAGAATACGGAACCCGTTTGAAGCAATGACTCCGTAAAGAATCAGCGAAATACCGCCGATCACTGCTGGTGGAATCGACGTGATCAGTGCCGAGAGCTTGCCGACGAAGGAAAGAACAATCGCAATCACTGCCGCTCCGCCGATCACCCAAGTCGAATAGATTTTTGTTATTGCCAAGACACCAATGTTTTCACCATAGGTTGTATTCGGTGTTGATCCAACAAATCCGGAAATTACGGTCGAAATCCCGTTACCAAACATCGAACGATCAAGACCGGGATCCTTAATCAAATCTTTACCAACAATGTTGCCTGTAACCATTAAGTGTCCAATATGTTCCACGATAACAACGAGTGCCGCCGGAAGAATAATCAGCATGCTGGCGGTATCAAACGTTGGTGCATAGAAATGGGGCAACGACAGCCAATCTGCATCCGTCACCGGCTCGAAATCGAGAATGCCCGCCGCCCAAGCAATTAAATAGCCGGCAGCAATGCCGATCAAGATCGGAATGATCTTCAAGAATCCACGTAAGAGCACCCAGCCGAGAATCGTGATGAGAATCGTCAGCAGCGAAACAAGCACCGTTTTCGGATCCATCGTCCAATTGGCAGCTCCAGCCGGAGCAATCAGACCGGCGCTCTGTGCTGCCGTTGGAATCAGCTGTAACCCGATGATGGCCACAATGGAACCCATTGTAACCGGAGGAAAAACAACATCAATCCATTTTGTGCCTACAAGATGAATAATCAGCGACACAATCATAAAAACCACCCCGACAGCAATAAAACCGCCAAGCGCTGCCTGATAACCATGCGTGCCGATGACAGCAAGGACCGGTGAAATAAACGCAAAACTTGAGCCAAGATAAGCCGGAATCTTTCCGCGGCAAATGGCTAGATAGAGCAGTGTGCCAATTCCGTTCATGAGCAGAATCGTCGCCGGATCTACCTGGAAAATAAGCGGAACCAGTACCGTTGACCCGAACATTGCAAATAAGTGCTGAAAACTTAAAGGAATACTTTCAATTAAAGGAAGCTTTTCGTCTGTTTGAACAATACGACTCGCCACTCAAATTCCCTCCGTATTATGTATAATTTTGTCTAACCTTCTAAGTATACCGAAGCCTTGTGGCCTTTAAAAGATTAAGTTCAAAAAATTTTTTGCAACAAAAAAAGAAGACGTCGGAACGCCTTCCTGATTTTATCGTATCCTTAGTTCTTTGATCCGATTCCAATAAACTGCAGAATGTAGAGAAACAAGTTGACGAAATCCAAATAAATCGAGACAACGATCATTGGAATATCCTCATTACCGAATCCGTGCACCGTCAGTCGGCTGAAGTCGAACAGCGTATAACCGACGAAAATGAGAATGCCCAGTCCGGAATAGATCTGCGCCGTCATGCTGGAAACCGGGACAAACACACTGAACAATTGCAAAACAAGCAGCGCAATGAGTCCGATAAACAAGAAGCTACCCAAGAACGAAAAGTCACGTTTGCTGATCATTGCATAAATGGCGATCGCACCGAACGAAACAGTCGTCACCGCAAATGCCTGCAGAACAAGTCCGGCACCAAGCAAATTCACGTAAGTGCTAATCGCTGTGTACAAGGTAATCCCCGAAACAAACATAAATCCGTACATCAGCATGTAGCCGACCGCCTTGCGCTTGCGGACAAACATCATCATGAAAATCATGCCAATTTCCAGAATCCAAAGCGGGAGACGCACTGCATCCGGCACATATTGTCCCAAATAAAGGCCTACCGTTGTCGCCAAGAGTCCGGAAAAGAAAGCTGCGAACAATTTCGAATACGGTTTGCTGACCGCACCAGTCGTAAATTCCATTACTGTCATCCTCCTTAAATGCTTGTCATATACATACGTTTTTCTATTTATAAAAGTTTCCGTGTCCCATTCACTCTATGCATAATAAAAGGCTTACATTAATTATACCCCGAAAAATTTTAAAAGCAAAAAAGAGAAAAAGCGATTCCGCAAAAAAGGAACCGCTCTTCTCACCTTTTGATTTTTTGGTTTTACTTTTGATGACGTCGTGCATTGATCTCAAGAATCTTTCCTGATTGCGTTCGCTGCGTTTCGCCGTTTACTTGACTAGGCGAATGTTTGGCATGGGACATGCCGTAACGTTTGATCATTTCATCGGTTCTGCCCGGTTCTTTCACCTGTCATCCCTCCGTATGATCGCCATTCTGATGCCTGTCATGTGCAGAAAACATCCACTCGCCGGGGCGGGTATTGATGCTGCCGTCCGCACGCTTCGATGCATGGGACGGATCCGCCGACGGAAACAGGTCTTCTTCATTCTGCACACTGTAACGTGTACCCGGCTTATCAACCAACGTCAAAACCTCCTTTTCAAAAGGTGGTCTTATTATGTGTGCCTACGCTTTTTCTATCCAAAAAATCAGCAGCTTTTTTCGCGACATTCCGATTACAATTTTTCGATGATTTTATCGACGAGTCCGTATTCTTTGGCTTGCTCTGCAGTCAAGAAGTTGTCGCGATCCGTATCTTTAACAACCTGTTCATACGACTGACCGGTCGTCTCAGCAATAATCGTGTTCAGCTTCTTCTTCGTTTTCAAAATGTGTTTAGCGCTGATTTCAATATCACTGGCTTGACCTTGAGCGCCGCCGAGCGGCTGGTGAATCATCACTTCGCCGTTTGGAAGCGAAAGCCGTTTGCCCTTGGCTCCGGAAGTCAGAATAATCGAAGCCATCGATGCAGCCATACCCACACAAATTGTTTGGATATCGGGTTTGATGAAGTTCATTGTATCCAGAATCGCAAAACCCGCTGACACAGAACCACCCGGGCTGTTGATATAAATCGAAATATCCTTTTCTGAGTCTTCAGAGGCTAGGAAAAGCAGTTGCGCAACGATGCTGTTGGCCACTTCGTCATTAATTTCCGAACCGAGAAAAATAACACGATCCTTTAGTAAGCGCGAGTAAATATCATAGGAACGTTCCCCGCGATTGGATTGTTCGATGACATAGGGAATAAAAAAAGATGACACAGTACTTCCTCCTTATCGTTCGTTTCACCACGTCGTTTAAGCAGCTAGTTGACAGGTTATGCCGCGACTGCCACATGATGAATACGTCTTTGACTGAAGCCGATCATTCTGAAAGAGAGTCAGCAGCCGTTCCGGATCACCGCTTTGAAAGGCAGTCAGCCAGCGCGCTAAATCCCGATCGCTCAACATTCTTCCCGAAACGAATTCGCGCTGCGCCGAAGTAAGGCGTTTTTTTGCCCGGTGAAGAATCACGCGAACATTACCTGCGGTTATGCCGCAGCGTTTGCCAATGGCTGCAGCGGAAAGTCCCCAGCCCTCATGCATTAAGTATACCAGTATTTGGTTCCGATTTAACTTTTCAAGGATGATTTTCATGGCCGCAGACAAACGCTCATTTGCTTGCGGTACATCCGTACGTGCAGCCATGTCGTCAAAGGACTCCTGGACAAATTCAGGCAACCGCATTTTGCGATAATCATCAATCCATGCGTTGGAAATAATCCGATACAGATAAGCCTTAGTCATCGGTCGCGAAGGATTCGCTTGCCACGCCTTAAAGCTTTTGATCAGTGCGTGTTGGAGCAAGTCGTCACCGTCCCACACATTCCCTGCCAGCCGCCTGCATTGCCGGCGCATCATCGACAGATACGGACTGAACTGTTCCGTAAAAGCATCATCCTTTGATTGCTTCCATTGTTCGAATGGATGATTCATTGACCGCCGCCTCCTCTCTACCTGTTTAAACGAAAATCATCATCGATTTGTTACACCACTGCCTAAAAATTCGCGGTGACTATCGATAATTCCTTTCTTTCTAAGCTCACCATAACAAACAGCCGTACAGTATTCCAGCTAAACACGTTTGAAAAACCGTGACGAATCTTCAGACACAGTCAACGCAATAAGCCTCGTTCGTTGTTCGTTTATTGATGCATTACAACTTTTGCACATAAAAAAATGCTATAGACGATATAGATAAATCGTGTCGATTTCGTGTAGATTGTTTGTCTAATTTGTGATAATCTTTGTGCCAATGAAACTACAAAGAGTGAGGCATTCGTTCATGACAAAACGTACAGGGGTAAACAAACACACAAGAAATACCTTAATGACTGCAGCAATACTTGTACTTGCAACGCTTTCAGTTTACAGTTTTTTTATTTTTATCCAGAGCAATCAAAGTATTGAAAAGCGACAAGCCGTTGCGTCCTATTCCTTTCGCAGTAACCGATCAGTTTTGCTGCATTTGGAAAACAGTTATGCCATTCGGGTAGACCTGACCGCTACACCGCTCAATTTAAAAGTAGGGACGAAAAATACATTGCGGCGTATCCCTGGTAATATTTCCAGATACAGTTCATCCATCGGGCACTCCGGCTATATGCTCACATTAACACCCGATGCATACCAAGCGTTCAAAGAAGACTTCGTGAATACGTATGGTTCGATCAGCGTTTTGCAGCCAAACAAAAAGCACCATGCTGAATTGGTTTATGTGTCAATTTAAAGGTGAAATATAAAAAAGAAGGCGCCTCAGAAGTCCATTTTTTGACTTCGAGACGCCTTCTTTTTGAGCTAAAAACAGAACCTAGCGCAGGTTCCTGCCGATCAGAGTGTCCGCATCTTTTTAATCAGTCGGCCGATGTTTTCACTTGTACGCGCGACCGCTGATGGACCACATTGAAGCGCTTCGGCAAGCCCCATACTGCCTGACACGATACCGAAAATTGCAGTAAATCCCTGATCATACAATTCCTCAATCCTTTTGCCGACATGACCTGCTAGGGCGATGACTGGCTTATCGTGCTTTGCCGCAACGCTTGCGACCCCATAAGGCGTTTTTCCAAATTGCGTTTGATAATCGATGCTTCCTTCTCCGGTAAATACATAATCTGCTTCTGCCACGTATTTTTCCAAACGCGTATAGTTGATGACCAGGTCAATGCCCGCAGCAATCGACGCGTGCGTGAAGGCAAGCAAGCCCGCACCGAGTCCACCTGCTGCTCCGCTACCCGGAATAGCGACAACATTGCGATGCGCATCCCGCTTGATGAGTGCCGCATAATGCGCAAGATTTGCATCGAGCTTTTTCAAAACCTCCGGCGTACCACCTTTCTGTTTGCCGAAGACATGAGAGGCGCCTTGTCGACCGCAGAGCGGATTTTTTACATCGGACGCAATTTCGATCGTCAACTGCTCCAATCTCGAATCCATTCCCGACGTATCAATACGCGCTAATTGGTCTAGTGCACCCCCTCCGCGCGGAAGTTCGTTGCCCTCATGATCCAGTAATTTAACGCCAAGTGCCTGCGCCATTCCGGCACCGCCATCATTGGTGGCGCTCCCGCCCAAGCCAATAATAATATGCTTGGCGCCATGGTCCAGACAGGCAAGGATCAGTTCCCCTGTTCCATATGTTGTGGTCACTTGAGGATCTCTGTCCTCCGGTGCCACCAGCTGAATTCCACTTGCACTTGACATCTCAATTACTGCCGTATCCGGTTGGTCTCCTAAAATGCCGAATGACGCTTGTACCTGGTTTCCTAAGGGACCGGTAAAGCTCTTGCGGATGATCTGACCACCAGTCGCATCAACTAGAGACTGCATGGTTCCTTCTCCGCCATCGGCCATCGGAACATGAACATAACGCGCATTCGGATAAACATGTCTCAACCCTTTTTCCATCGCCGTACAGACTTCTTTTGCCGTCATACTTTCTTTAAAAGAATCCGGTGCTAATACAAATGTTGGTTTCATCGCGTTCACCCCTTTACAAGATAATACCGTAAATAATCGTTGAGACAACAACCATCGTCAACCCAACAAGCGCTTCGTATGGAACAAGCGTCAGCCGTTCCTTAATACGCATCCCCATTGAAGCACGTGTCACATGGAAATAATTGCCCTGAGGCAGCTGATCAATGGTCACCGCTCCTGCCTGCATCATCACAGCGGCACCAACAGGCGAAACACCAAAACTGAGAATTGAATGCGCAAATGATTGAGTAGCAATTATTACGCCTGTCGACGTTGAGGCAACAGCCGCCCCCATCAAGATTCCGGAAAGCGGAGAGAGCAGCATGCCGGGAATTCCGAAAAATTTCACAGCACTTACGATTTCTGTACTGAGATTCGATGCAGCAACCAAACCTGCCAGTGCACCTGCACCAATCAGAATCATAACCACGCCCGTCATTTTTTCAACACCTGAGGAAATATACGTCATCATGTGCTTCGTTTTGCCCATTGCAATCAACCCGATAATACTGGCAACCGGCAAAATATACATTGCGTCAAACTGAAAACTCTTTAAAAAAGCGACATGAAAAATATCGCCAATCGGATTCAGCATCAAGACAACAATTGCCACGAGCGGCGCAACAACGGCTTGTCCAAAACTTGGCAACCGATTATCCGAATCTGCCGACTTTTTTGAAGGAAGGGCTACCGCTTTTGCACCACGGTGCTTAATCAGCGAAGCGATAACTACTGACGCAATCAAACCAAAAATTGCAGGAATAAAGCCATGAATCATGACTTGGGATAATTCAACATGAAATCCCTTAGCAGCCATAATGGTATTGGCATTGGGCGAGATAATATTGCCCGCCTTGCCCCCACCACTCAATGCGAGAAGCAGGCTCAACTTAGTGAATCCCAATTTTTCTCCGACCGCCAGAGCAATCGGTGCAACAATAATAACAGCAACCGGGATAAATACACCAACTGCCGTAATAATCATCGTTGCAAGTGCCAATGAAAATAAAGCCATACGATCACTGAAACGAGCGACAATCGTCCGCGCAATCTGCTCTGCAGCACCCGTTTCCATCATTACACCGGCGAGCACCCCGGCGGCAAGGACTCTTACAATCGTTCCCGTGACACTCGCCGTTCCTTCAACGACGAGATTAACCGTTTGCGTCAGATCTGCCCCGCCAATGAGCGCACCGATAACCGCTCCTGCCATTAAGGCATAAACCGGATTAAGATGCTTCAGTATTAATACAATAGCCAAAATTAATCCAATCACAGCCCCTAACCAGCTAACAACCATGAATAACCCAACTTTCCAATGAATGATTTAAATAAACATCACTACTATAACACAGTGAAAATCTGTATTATAACAGTTATTCATTTAAATGTTACTATTCTGGAACACTTTAATCAGCAGCGTACCAACGCACTAAACCGAATCATCAATATGATTGCTTGAAATTATTTGAACATCCCTATGCTTTTCGTATAATCTGTTATTGTTCGCTTTCGTACGCCCTCAGCCGCTTGAGCATTAATGAATTTTTGATAGGCTTCATCTAATGTGTAACGTTCTTTATCCCATGCGTTCCCTTATCTGAACCAAAAAAATCCCTTCTTTCTTGATTAATGAATCAAGAAAGAAGGGATTAATAGGATATTCGTTCTGATTGTTGGTATTTTATTCTTAGCAAAGTTGCTAAAAACCTTGTTATATCAACATGATGGCCCTGGCAGGAATCGAACCTGCGACGCACGGTTTAGGAAACCGACGCTCTATCCACTGAGCTACAGAGCCAAATCTCGCACCACGTTTGGCGACACTGTGTATTATACAAAAAAAGAAGAGCTTTGAACAGTGCTAGACGTTAGAAGACAAATAAAAAGCAGCCCTTGTTTAGAGAGGACTGCTTCCACATTATCGGTCATGGCCGAAGATCAAAGTTTTACAACGTTTGCAGCTTGAGGTCCACGGTTACCTTCAACAATGTCGAAGCTAACTTCTTGACCTTCTTCAAGCGTTTTGAAACCTTCGCCTTCGATTGCAGAATAGTGTACGAATACGTCATTTCCGCCTTCAACTTCAATGAATCCGTAGCCTTTTTCTGCATTGAACCATTTTACTTTACCGTTTTGCATGTGTAACTGCCTCCCTAAAACGTTGCGCTGCCCGCGCGTGAACTAAAACCATTTACCAATTAACAAAAACGTAAAATATAAAAACAGACCTTTCCAGAAGTAAAAACTACTACACTTCAAGGAAGGGTCTTCATTCTTACATCTGATCTTATATTAAGTAGTAAAATGGTTTATTACAATATAGCACAATCACCATTTAGTGTCAATAAAATATCCTTTTTGTAAACGGATACTTCCTTGGTCTAACAACATTCTTGTGTCAAGTCTTCCGATCATGGTTCCGGCTTCCATGCGATGATTATTTTCGACAATATTCAACTTTTTTATACAATCATTGCATGCATGATTCGTACTTTTTCACTTTTTTTTGCGCTTTTTAGGTGATACACTTAATGAATTGTATCCATGTTCTTATCTTAAATTGCTTTTATGAAAGGACGTCTTACATGGTCGAATCTGCTCCAACAAATAAACTGATTTCTGTCGCTGGTATGGTTGGCATCGGCAAAACAACCTTTGCCGATGCGATGGCACACCGGCTTGGCTACCGCACCTCATTTGAAAAAGTGGATGGAAATCCATATCTTGATTTATTTTATAAAGATTTTAATCGTTGGGCCTTCCATCTTCAGATCTTTTTCCTTGGTGAACGTTTCAAGGAAACAAAGCGCATTTCGGCCAGTCCAGATAATTTCATTCAAGACCGTTCGATTTATGAAGATACCGGGATTTTCGCAAAGATGCATTATGAAAAAGGAACGATGTCCGAGGCCGATTACCGTACTTATACAAGCCTTTTTGAGGCGATGGTTATGACGCCGTATTTTCGCCGCCCAGACCTGCTTATTTACCTCCACGGTTCACTAGATGCGACCGTAAATCGTATTTGCAGGCGCGGTCGCGGCCTTGAAAAAGAAACCCCGCACAGCTACTGGCAAGAAATGTATCAACGCTATGAACAATGGATCAGCGATTTCTCCATCTGCCCGGTGCTGAAATTGGATATCGATGATTACGATTTAGTGAATGATCCGGATACAGGTGATGCGCTCGCTGCCTTGATTCAGGACCGATTAAAAGAAAATGTACGCTGCGGCAGCTAAAGAGAGACGAGGCTGTCCCAAAAGGGTGTTAAATTTATATTGCGCTCCGATTGCTCGCATCAACTGAGCGCGACCGCGGGCGATCCAGGAGCCTCCTCGGCTGATCCTGTAAATCCTGCAGGATCTCCTCCGGCTTGCGATCAACGGGAACGCTCCACAGGAGTCTCGCATCTTCGCGCTTAATCCCAAAGTAGACATTTTTAAGGGTGTCTCAAAAGTCAATTGACTTTTGAGACACCCTCGTCATTTTTATTGGTCCTTTTGTTTTTTATCCGCTTGATCATCCTGTTTTTTTTCTTTTTCAGGTGCTTTCGGATCCTTTGGGTCCAGCGAAATCCCCAAGTCGTCGATCATTTTGGTTAATCGGGCATCATTATTTACTTTTTGATGAAAGGGCACCACGGGCACCTCCTAAACTTTGATCGGATTATTCCTTTGGCGCGATCTTCTCAACATTTTTCATATATGGACGCAGTGCTTCCGGGATAACTACCGTACCGTCTTCCTGTTGGTAATTTTCCAAAATAGCAGCAACCGTTCGCCCGACAGCAAGCCCCGAACCATTCAGCGTATGCACGAATTCCGGCTTTGCTTTCGGCGTGCGCCTAAAGCGAATATTCGCCCTGCGTGCTTGGAAATCTTCAAAATTACTACAAGAAGAAATTTCACGATACGTGTTTTGGCTTGGAATCCAAACTTCAAGGTCGTATTTCTTTGCAGCTGTAAAGCCAAGGTCTCCGGTGCATATGGACACCACACGGTAAGGAAGGTTGAGTAGACGCAGCACTTCTTCCGCATGACCGGTCAACTTTTCCAGTTCGTTATAAGAATCCTCAGGCTTCACGAAACGAACCAGCTCTACCTTATTAAATTGGTGTTGGCGGATGATGCCGCGTGTGTCGCGTCCGGCAGAACCTGCTTCAGAACGGAAACAAGCACTGTATGCAGCAAATGCTCTCGGAAGATCCTCACCATTCAACATCTCATCACGATAATAGTTTGTCACCGGTACCTCTGCCGTAGGAATCAGGAAATAGTCGCGATCATCGGCAATTTTAAACGCATCTTCTTCAAACTTAGGAAGCTGTCCGGTTCCGGTCATGCTCGTCCGGTTAACCATATACGGCGGCATAATCAATTCATAGCCATGATGATCTTCGTGCAGATCGAGCATGAAGCTGATCAGTGCACGTTCCAAACGAACGCCTAAGCCCTTATAGAAAACAAAGCGGCTTCCGGTAACCTTTGCAGCCCGTTCAAAATCGAGTATACCCAAATTGGTCGCAAGATCCCAATGTGGTTTCGGTTCATAATCGAACGGTCTCGGTTCACCCCAAAAGCGGGTCGGTTTGTTATCGTCTTCACTCGCACCAACCGGCACTGTTTCATGTGGAACATTTGGAATTGACAGCATGACTTGTTTCAGTTCATCTTCAATTTTACCCAGCTTGCTGTCCATTTCTTTAATGCTGGCACTTACCTCGCGCATTGACACAATCAGATCCGACGCATCTTCCTTTGCACGCTTCTTCGCTGCGACCTGTGCGGATACTTCATTACGTTTTGCTTTCAACACTTCCGTACGACTGATCAGATCACGTCGCTTGTTATCTAATTCCGGAAAACGTTCAAAGTCACTCAGGTCTTCACCACGCTTATTTAACTTTACTTTGATTTCATCATAATGGTCTCGCAATCGTTTCATGTCGAGCATCGTTCTCTGCCTCCTAAAAATAGAAAATCTCGTCCCCTTCCAATCATAAGGGACGAGATTATAAACCCGCGTTGCCACCCAAATTGCCAGCAGCTTACCTTGCGCTGCTGCTGACCGCTTTAGTCATTGATAACGAAATGATCCGTGTGATCAGCTTAATGCCGATCCAGCTCTCAGGGATGGATTTGCCGTCGTTTCTTCACCGCTTCCCACCAAGCACGGCTCTCTTCACAAGAAGACAAAGGCTACTTTTTCCCATCATTAAGCACAGTAGATTGACTTATTTAAAATCTACACTACTGATTCTAAAAAAGCAAGCGGTTAACGGGATTCATTCACCATTTGGACAAAATAACGATGCATCGCCGGATCACTGGTTAATTCCGGGTGGAACGCACAGCAAAGGAAACGCTCTTGTCTGCACGCAACAATGTGGCCCTCATAAGTTGCCAGCACATCCACATTAGCTGCAGCACTCTTAATATAGGGCGCCCGGATAAAAACGCCGGTATAATGGTCACTGATTCCTTTAATAGCCAAGTCTGCTTCAAAGCTCTCTACCTGGCGGCCAAAGGCATTCCGTTTCACATCAATATCCAGTAAGCTGAGATGCGGGCCTTTTCTTCCTTCAATTTGTTTCGCCATTAAGATCAGTCCTGCACAGGTGCCGAACACTGGTTTTTCAGCTGCAAATTGCTTGACCGCTTCAAAAAGGCCATAACGATCCATCATTCGTCGCATCATTGTACTTTCGCCGCCCGGAAGCACCAGCCCGTCCAATCCCTCAAGATCGCCAATATTCTTCACTAAAGAAACCTGCGATCCGGAATTTTCCAGCGCATGGACATGTTCACTGACCGCACCTTGGAGGGCCAGTACGCCTATTCTCGTTGCCATTTCGCTCACCTCAAATGCCGCGATCCTGCATGCGTTCGGCAGGTTCGAGATTGCTCATATCGATCCCTTTCATCGGTGTGCCTAATCCCTTTGAAAGTTCAACAATCCGCTCATAATCTTGGTAGTATGTGGTTGCTTCAACAATTGAGCGGGCAAATTTTGCCGGATTCTCTGATTTGAAAATTCCGGAACCAACGAAGACGCCGTCTGCACCCAGTTCCATCATCAACGCTGCATCAGCAGGCGTTGCAACGCCCCCGGCAGCAAAGTTGACGACCGGAAGACGACCGGATTCTTTAATTTGTAAAAGAATTTCATAAGGCGCGCCGAGTTCTTTGGCAAAGACCATGACTTCATCCTTTTCCATCGACACCACTTTACGCACCTGGCTATTTACGAGACGCATGTGGCGGACCGCTTCGACAATATTTCCCGTTCCTGGTTCGCCTTTTGTCCGCAGCATTGCAGCACCTTCGCCGATTCGACGCGCGGCTTCTCCCAGATCACGGCATCCACACACAAAAGGCACGGTAAATGCCTTTTTATCAATGTGGAAAACATCATCGGCAGGCGTCAACACTTCACTTTCATCAATGTAGTCTACCTTCATCGCCTCGAGTACACGCGCTTCAACAATATGTCCGATTCTCGCTTTCGCCATAACCGGAATGGACACTGCATTCTGAACTTCCTCAACAATCGTTGGGTCGGCCATACGTGCAACGCCGCCTGCCTTGCGTATATCGGATGGGACGCGTTCCAAAGCCATGACAGCCGTTGCGCCTGCTTCCTCCGCAATTTTCGCTTGTTCTGCGTTGACGACATCCATAATCACGCCGCCTTTTTGCATTTCTGCCATTCCGCGTTTGACACGATCTGTACCTTTCTGTACCATCATAACCCCTCCAATGAGCTTCTCTAGAATCTACCAAACTACCTATAGTGTACAATAAAACCCAGTAAATAAATACGCATAATATATGTTTGGATGATTTTTCTTTTTTTCTTTCTCATTTAGCTTTACTTATGAGAAACTAGGCTACGCCTAGTCCCTTGCCAGCGATCCGATCCGGGCACTACAGCTGTTCGCTGGCGTCTCGCAACCTCCACTTTGATTCTCGGTCAAGACACGGATCTATTGGCTTGAAGTCGGGGCAAAATTACATACCTTCTTTTTCTGTAAAAAAAAGTCGAGCTCTGCGCCCGACTTTTCATCAGAAAACGATCTGTTGAATTCGCATTAGAAGAGGCCTGCAATCCATGAGAAGATGGAAGCAAAGAACGCTCCGATTCCTTTAATCATACGGACAAACCAGTTATTTCGCTCGATTTGTTCAGCGGCGATGACCGGAACCTTATTATTGGACTGATAAATGTATCCGTAGTGACTGCCGCTCTTCGGGGTGACCTCAGCATAGCCGACGGTTTCGCCCTTTTTCACCGGTGCTTCCAAGTTTCCATCCTTGTTCAGCTTCGAACGATCAAGCACGACCTTGTAGGTTACCGCTGAGGAGTCACCGTTTAGAACGGCTGCTTTATACGTTTTACCAAAAGCAAGCGGGGCGCGATCTTGTTTTCCGTCATGTACAGCAACCGACTTCTGTGCTCCCTTAATCCGCTGATTTTTCTTGGCAAGTGTTTTCTCAGTGAACTGGTTATACCCATAATCAAAAAGGGCGCGTGTCTGTTCAAAGCGCTGTGGATCGGAAGGCGTCCCCATGACAACGCTAATCAATCGATGACCATTTCGATTGACTGTACCGGTAAAGCAGTAGCCGGCAAGATCGGTATGTCCGGTTTTTAATCCATCGACACCTGCATAAGTAAACTTGGCCATGTTGGCGCCGAAACCTGGCAGCATGTAGTTCCAGTTTACCATTTGAATTGGCGAGTCAACACCGGCAGTAAATTGTTTCAACGGGATCTTGGAGATTTCCAATGCATCCGGATAATCTTTTATAATATGGTAGGCCAATTTCGCAAGATCTTTGGCAGAAAGTTGATTGCTCGCATCTTTGCCGCCATAGGGAGCATCTGAACCGAGATCGACGTTTTCGAGACCTGAACTGTTAATATATTCAGCACTTTGCATTCCGAATTTTTTTGCTGTTTTATTCATTAAATCAACAAAATGTTTCTCTGTTCCGCCGACTTTTTCCGCCAATGCAATCGTTGCACCGTTTGCTGAATAAATCGCCATCGCTTCGTACAGTTCGCGAACCGTATATTGATGGTCCTTTTTCAGTGGGACATTGGAAAACGCTCGATTTTGAGAGATCTTATACGTGTAGTCACTGATCGACACCGGCGTATCCCAAGTCAGTTTTTTCGAGTGGAGTGCCTGCATCACAAGGTATTCGGTCATCATTTTGGTCATGCTGGCCGGAGGATACACGTGATCTGCATCTTTCTCATACAAAATTTGTCCGCTGTTAAAATCAACTAAGATTGCCGATTTCGCTTTCACACCTAGCGGATCTGATGCTGCTTCTGCCTTAGAAGCAAATGGTATCTGAAAGGCAAGCGTTAATCCGAGAATTAACGCCAGGCTTACCGCCGCAAAACGGCTGAGCTTGTTACTGAACTTCAACCCCTACACCCCCGAAAAATTCGTGCGTGATTCACTTTGCGCGCACATAGAAAAGCGAGGCGATCCTTGACTTTGCCGCCCGCGACTTTTCCAAAGACATTATTTATTTATTCATTCATCAAACCGTATGCAGCGGGTTGATCATTTATTTAATCGAATAATTCGGTGCTTCTTTTGTAATCTGTATGTCGTGCGGATGACTTTCAATCAAACCGGCATTCGTAATTCTTGTGAATCGTGCTTGTTCACGCAGCGCTTGTACAGTCGGTGCACCACAATACCCCATACCGGAACGCAATCCGCCAATGAGCTGATAAATCGTATCGGCCAATTTTCCCTTGTACGGTACACGTCCTTCAATACCTTCTGGAACAAGTTTCTTTGCGTTTTCCTGGAAATAGCGGTCCTTGCTTCCATGTTCCATCGCGCTGACCGAGCCCATGCCGCGATACACTTTGAACTGACGTCCTTGATAAATTTCTTTTTCACCTGGGGTTTCGTCAACACCGGCAAGCAGTGAACCAAGCATTACGGCACTTCCGCCTGCAGCCAGAGCTTTCACAACATCACCGGAATACTTAATTCCGCCATCGGCAATGATTGCAACACCATGTTTATCCGCTTCATTTGCACATTCATAAACCGCAGTCACTTGCGGTACGCCGACGCCGGCAACCACACGCGTTGTACAAATTGATCCTGGTCCAATGCCCACCTTAACGACATCAACACCGGCGTCAATCAGTGCTTTTGTTCCTTCAGCTGTAGCCACGTTTCCTGCAATTAAGCTGACCTTCGGGAACTTTTTGCGAATAGCGTTAACTTTTTGCAAGACGCCTTTCGAATGACCGTGTGCGGTATCAATAACAATCGCATCTGCACCAGAATCCACGAGTTTTTCGACACGGAGCATGGCATCGGCAGTTACGCCAACGGCTGCTGCAACCAGCAAACGACCTTTTTCGTCTTTCGCCGAATTAGGGAATTCAACGACTTTTTCAATATCTTTTGTCGTGATCAACCCTTTAAGCACACCTTGCTCATCAACAAGCGGCAGCTTTTCAATACGGTTTTCATTCAAAATGACTTCTGCTTGTTTTAAGCTTGTCCCGACCGGTGCCGTAACCAAATTTTCTTTGGTCATCATATCGCCGATTCGAAGCGAATAGTCTTTAACAAAGCGCATATCGCGGTTGGTCAGGATGCCGACTAAATGGCGTTCGTCTGTGTTGTCCACAATCGGAACACCGGAAATACGATATTTATTCATCAAGTGCTCTGCGTCAAAAATCTGATTGTCCGGGGTTAAGAAGAATGGATTGGTGATGACGCCGCTTTCCGAACGTTTCACTTTATCCACCTGATCCGCCTGTTCTTCAATGGACATATTCTTATGAATAACGCCCATACCGCCTTGTCTCGCCATTGCAATAGCCATTTGCGACTCAGTGACCGTATCCATTCCTGCGCTGATAATCGGAATCTTCAAGTTCAGGGTGCGTGTCAGTGACGTTTGAACGGAAACATCACGCGGCAGCACGTCCGAAGCAGCTGGAATCAGCAAAACATCATCAAAAGTAAGTCCCTCTCTTGTAAACTTATCTTCTCTCATCACTGTTTGATTACCCCCATGGATTGGTTGACTTCTTTCCGAAAATTTTATTGATAGCTTATCAAGTGCATTTACGACTGTCAAGAATACGGAATGATGTTGTATTTTTCTAATAATGATGCGCCTTCACTAAAAATGGAGTGGCATCGCTAGCCATGAAGTGGGCGCATCGGTTTATTCATTATAAACCCTCTTTGTCAAAGGAACGTCTGCTTCTTTTTTCCAATGCTCTTACTTTAGAAAAAAGACGGCCTAGCGCCTCCCATTATTCCAAACGTTTGATGGTGACAGGGCCGTCCGGTTCAAAGACAAGAACATGCTGATCGCTGCATCGAATGAGCGGGCGTGTCGGATCCTTCACGGGAATAAACGTAATCTCACCCGATCGACCATCGGAAAGCTGAAGCTTCATTCCGACAAGCAGATCCATCAATGCATAGCATAATTGATCCAAATAGTGCCGGGAGAACCAGCCGTAGGAAGACCTTTGAAAATGGTCTAATGCCGTGATGAACCGTTCGGGGGAGACGGTCTCGAACTGTGACTGAAAATGCGCGCATAAAGCGAGTATTTTCCCGTTTGGCGAAAGCTGCGTACTCTTCAAGTGAAGCGGATAACCGCTCCCGTCTTCCCGCTCGTGATGCTGAATGACCGCGACCAAAGTTTCCTGCTTTAGAGTCGCCATTCCCTTCAGCATTTTGTAACTGTCTATAACATGTCGCTTGTACAGCACCAAGTCATGCTCAGATAATCGTTCCTGCTTTAAAAGTGACGGAGACAGTTTGGCCAGACCGCAGTCGCAAAGCATACCGGCAAGACCGAGCTGGACGCAGTCGCCCTCTGCAAAACGAAGCTTTTGCGCGAAAAAGGCCGTGATCAGTCCAAGTTGGACACTTCGCTCCGCAATACTGGTTTTGCGCACCCGCTGAAGCAAAAGATTCCTCAAGGACGCCGGTCTCGCTAATAGATGATTCATCAACGGAAGCATCGCTGTACGAAAATCACCAATCGACACACGCCCACCTGACTGCCACTGTTGAAAAAACTGCTGATCGTCTTTTACGGACTGTCTGTATTTGAGCACAAAGGGACTTATTTTTTTTCGTGGCGTTCCCTGTGCAGCGACAGGGCCCTGTTCCCTATGGCTCTTTTCACTCTTTCCGGTCGATGCTGTGCGCGCCTTATTCACGCGATTCACATCAACCGTTTCAATCAGAAATGCCTTAAGAAACGCCAGATGCATCGCATCAAGCATCGTACCCGCCTTCATCAGCGGCTTGGTTGATTTTGCGTATACATCTTTGCCCAATACACAGCCCGGCTTCAGTTCCGCAGTCTTTACGATCACGCCGTCTCACCCCATCGCCAAGTTTTACACCGTCACACTTCGCTATTGTCGTCATCACCGCTTGGACTCTCGCTGCCGCTTGCTTCGTTGTCCTCAATTTCATCCTCACTGTTCTGGATACGCGCAACGGTAGCCACACTGTCGCCTTCATCAACACGAATCAAGGTAACGCCCATAGTGTTTCGGCCAAGTTGAGAGATTCCGGATACCGGCATACGGATAATCACGCCATTTGCAGTGATGATCATGAGATCTTCACGTTTGGAAACCGTACGCAGCGCGATCAGTTCGCCATTTTTATCCGTAATATTGCATGTTTTTAATCCTTTACCGCCACGCGTTTGCGGTCGGTATTCGTCGCAAGGGGTACGCTTGCCGAATCCGTTCTCCGTCACGATCAGCACATCGAGGTCATCGTCGGTAATGCCCATGCCGACAACTGAATCGCCCTCATCAAGGGTAATTGCTTTGACCCCGGCGGCTGTTCGGCCCATCGCGCGGACATCAGATTCGTGATAACGGATCGCCATCCCTTTTTTCGTTCCGACGATGATATCGCAGCTGCCGTCCGTTAAGCGAACACTGATCAACTCATCTTCCTCACGTACCGTAATCGCAAACAAGCCGCTCTTGCGTATGTTTGAGAAATCGGAAAGCGGTGAACGCTTAGTAATTCCATTTTTCGTCAGGAAGACAAGGAAATGCTGATCATCAAAACCTTCAACAGGGAAGAGGGCCGTGATGTATTCATCCTTCTCAATTTGAATCAGATTTATGATTGGAATTCCCTTGGCCGTGCGTCCTAGTTCCGGTATCTGATAACCTTTCAATTGATAAACGCGTCCTTTATTCGTGAAAAACAGGATGTGGTGATGGGTGTTGGTCTGGAACAAATGTTCAACAAAATCATCCTCGTTCGTTCCCATCCCCTGCATGCCGCGCCCGCCGCGGTTTTGGCTGCGGTACGCATTGACCGGCATCCGTTTCACATAGCCGTTATGCGACACTGTGATCACGATGTCTTCGCGTTCGATTAAATCTTCATCTTCAATCAGGTCGTCGCCAACGGTGATTTCCGTACGGCGTGTATCGTTGTATTTTTCTTTAATCTCACGCAGTTCTTTACGAATAATGTGCAGTACTTTTTGCTCATCCGCAAGAATGGATTTGAGTTCCGCAATTCTTTTAACAAGATCCGCATACTCTTGTTCAATCTTCTCGCGTTCAAGTCCGGTCAGGCGTTGCAGACGCATGTCGAGAATCGCTTGAGCTTGAATCTCGGTAAGATCAAAATTGTCCATCAATCCTTGGCGCGCGATATCCGCCGTCTTAGAATGACGAATTAACGCAATCACTTCATCCAAATGATCAAGGGCGATGCGCAACCCTTCCAATATGTGTGCACGTGCTTCTGCCTTTTTCAGTTCAAACGCTGTTCGGCGGCGAATAACCGTTTCTTGATGTTTCAAATAATAGTGCAGGCATTCCTTTAAGGTCAGAATGCGCGGGCGTCCGTCCACCAGCGCCAGCATGTTAATGCCAAAGCTTGTCTGGAGCCCTGTATGTTTATACAGATTGTTCAGCAGAACATTGGCATTGGTGTCACGCCTCACTTCGATGACCATACGCATCCCTTGGCGATCCGACTCATCACGCAAATCCGTGACGCCTTCAATTTTCTTATCACGAACAAGCTCTGCAATCCGTTCAATCAGCTTTGCCTTATTGACTTGGTAGGGCAGTTCGGTCACGATAATGCTCTGTTTGCCGTTTGAGCTTTCCTCAATTTCTACTTTTGCACGGACAATAATTGAGCCGCGTCCGGTCCGGTACGCGCGCCGGACACCTTCGCGTCCCAAGATTAATCCTCCGGTTGGAAAATCAGGACCCGGGATATACTGCATCAGTTCTTCAATGGACATCTCAGGGTCTTTGCTGAGCGCAAGGACCGCATCAATGACTTCGCCTAGTTGATGAGGGGGGATGTTGGTCGCCATACCGACAGCAATCCCAGATGCCCCATTGACAAGTAGATTTGGAAAACGCGCAGGCAGTACTTTCGGTTCTTCCTCATTGTCATCATAATTCGGTTGAAAATCGATCGTGTCTTTGCGAATATCGCGGACCATTTCCATCGATATTTTAGACATACGCGCTTCAGTATAGCGCATTGCTGCCGCAGGGTCGCCGTCAACGGAACCGAAGTTGCCATGCCCGTCCACCAATTCGTAGCGATAGCTGAAGTCTTGCGCCATACGCACCATCGTATCATAAACAGCTGAATCACCATGTGGATGGTATTTACCAATGACCTCGCCAACGATACGCGCTGATTTCTTATACGCCTTATCTGAAGTAATGCCCAATTCATTCATGGCGTATAGAATACGCCGGTGCACCGGCTTTAGACCGTCGCGCACATCAGGCAATGCTCGGCTGACAATAACGCTCATCGCGTAGCTCAAGAATGAATCACGCATTTGCTTGCCTATATTGACCGGTTTGACCCGGTGTTCATCTTGCTCTGCCATTTTATTTCCTCCTTGCTTTAATCAAACGGTTCCACAAACCGATCATACGTCCAGATTCTGTGCGTAAACCGCATTTTTTTGAATGAAGTCCCGCCGCGGTTCGACGCGGTCACCCATCAGCATTTCAAAGGTCTGATCTGCTTCAATGGCATCTTCAAGATTCACCTGCAGAACAAGACGATTTTCCGGATCCATCGTTGTCTCCCAAAGCTGTTCCGGATTCATTTCCCCCAGACCTTTATAGCGCTGGAGCGCAGGCTTTACTTTTTCCGGAAGATTGCTCTGAATCCGTTTTAAATCGTTATCGTCATAGGCATACAGAAGTGTTTTGCCATATTGAACACGGAAAAGGGGCGGCTGAGCAATATAGACATAACCATTCTCAAGCAGCGGACGCATGAACCGATAAAAGAAGGTCAGCAGCAAGGTACGAATATGTGCACCGTCAACGTCCGCATCGGTCATGATTATAATTTTATGGTAGCGTGCTTTTTCTAAATTAAATTCCTCGCCAATACCTGTTCCAAGCGCTGTGATCATCGCCCGGATTTCAGCATTCGATAAAATTCGATCCAGACGTGCCTTCTCAACATTTAGAATTTTACCACGTAACGGGAGAATCGCCTGAAACATGCGATCGCGTCCTTGCTTCGCAGAACCGCCGGCTGAATCTCCCTCGACGATGTACAGCTCAGAGATGCTTGCATCCTTTGATGAACAATCTGCGAGTTTTCCTGGAAGAGAAGAGACTTCCAAACTGCTTTTGCGCCGCGTCAATTCACGCGCTTTTTTCGCTGCCGTACGTGCGCGCGAAGCAATCAACCCTTTGTCAACAATCAAACGCGCGACATCCGGATTTTCGAGCAAGTAACGCGAAAAAGCGTCTGAGAAAAGCGTATCGGTAATCGTTCGAACTTCAGAGTTGCCTAGTTTGGTTTTCGTTTGTCCTTCGAATTGCGGATCCGGGTGTTTGATCGAAACAATGGCTGTCAAGCCTTCGCGAACATCATCTCCGGTTAGGTTCGGATCACTGGCTTTGATTAATTGATTCTTTCGTGCATAATCATTAATTACACGAGTCAATGCCACTTTAAAGCCGTATTCGTGAGTCCCGCCTTCATGGGTGTGAATATTATTGGCAAATGAGTACAGCTGGCCAGTGAACCCGCTGTTGTATTGCATTGCAATTTCGACCTTGATGCCATCCTTTTCTCCCTCAAGATCAATCGGTTCATGGATGACTTCCTTGGATCGATTAAGAAATTCTACATAGGAGCGGATGCCGCCTTCATAGTGGAACGTATCCCGTTTTCCTTCTTCACGCCGGTCTTCAATCGAAATGCGAATGTTTTTATTAAGAAATGCCAGTTCGCGTACACGAACACGCAATGTATCGTAGTCAAAAGTTGTTGTGTCTTTAAAGATTTCCGGATCGGGTTCGAAATGGGTGGTCGTTCCTGTTTGCTCCGAATCCCCAATCATTTTCAAATCGGCAAGTGGTTTTCCGCGACGGTATTCCTGATAATAAACATGGCCATTGCGATAGACCTTCACCCACATTTTTGTCGACAGCGCATTAACGACCGACGCGCCGACACCGTGAAGTCCTCCGGATACCTTATAGCCGCCACCGCCGAATTTTCCTCCTGCATGGAGCACGGTCATGATCACTTCAACCGCCGGTCTGCCGACTTTCTTTTGAATATCGACCGGGATGCCGCGTCCATCATCCATGACCGTAATGCCGCCTTCTTTTTCAATAATCACTTGAATATGGCTACAATATCCGGCGAGTGCTTCATCAATAGAATTGTCCACAATTTCCCAGACTAAATGATGGAGGCCTTTTTCACCGGTCGTGCCAATGTACATCCCAGGTCTTTTCCGAACCGCTTCAAGTCCTTCAAGAACCTGAATCTGGCTGGCATTATACGATTGTTTTTGTTCTTGATTTTCGCTCATCTTAACCCACCTAACTTGGTGTTATCTGAGAATCTTTCATTCTCAAATGCAGAATCATAAATTTATGAATACCGGTACGTCTTCCGGACTACACTAAAACCTGAGTCGCTAGTCCCTCCATAGTACGAGCAAAAGCGCACTGTCAACCGCTTGCGGTCGATGATTACTCGTCACATTTGATCTGTCCTTGGTGTATGTAAAAAAGCTGCGACCGATCAAGCAGTGCGTGATCCAATCCGTCCACCGATGTTGTCGTAACAAAGGTCTGCACCTTTTCCTGAAACACACCGAGCAAATGCGTTTTTCTAATATCATCCAGTTCACTCAATACATCATCAAGCAGGAGGATCGGATATTCGCCCACCTCATGGTTAATCAATTCAATCTCCGCAAGTTTCACAGAAAGCGCAGTTGTTCGCTGCTGCCCTTGAGAACCAAAAGCCTGCACATCCTTATCATTGACAAAAAAACGGAGTTCATCGCGATGAGGACCGAACAAGGTGGTCCCGCGGTCCAATTCTCTTTTTTTAAGCCGTTCGTAACTGTGCCTAAAAGCTTCTTCTATTTTTGACGAATCCGCTTTATCTAATACCTCTGGTACTGAAGATTCATAGACAATCGACAAGTTTTCCATGCCGTGACTGATTTCTTTCTGAATCGGCGCCGCCCATTCATTAAGTTGTGCGACAAAAATAAGCCGTCTTTTCACAATTTCAGAAGCAAGTGAAATCAATCGATCAGTCAATATATCGAGAAAGGTCGTATCGGCGGGTGCTTTGCCTACTGATTTTCTCAGCAGTGCATTCCGCTGTTGAAGCACTTTTTGATAGTCGCCGAGATGATGCATGTAAACCGGTGCAATCTGACCCAGCTCCATATCAATAAAGCGCCGCCGTACTGAAGGACTTCCCTTCACGAGATTCAGATCCTCAGGTGCAAACATAACGACATTGCACAACCCGATATAATCGCTAAGCCGTCTTTTTTCAATATGATTGGCTTTTGCCTTTTTTCCCTTGCCGGAGATCGTTAATTCAAGAGGAATGGATTGACCATGCCTGGTTATTCTACCTTTTATTTTACCATAATCCTGCTCCCATTGGATTAAATCTTTATCATGGGTCGTTCTCGGCGATTTTGCGATTGCGAGGACGTAGATGGCTTCAAGCAGATTTGTTTTTCCTTGTGCATTCTCGCCCAAAAAAACATTCACAGAGCTAGAAAAAGACAGCTGTAAGCTGTCATAATTTCTGTAATGTGCAAGTTCGATCAACTCTAGTTTCATTGTGGGGCAACTCCCCTCTAGCCGCGGCAGATCATGTATTCATACGCATCGGAAATTTTGATGCGATCGCCCTCATGGAGCTTCTTTCCGCGTCTGTTTTCCTGTTCTCCATTAACGAAAATTTCCGTTTCTGCCAAAAAATGCTTGGCTTCGCCGCCGGTCTGGATCAACCCTTCGTACTTAAGGAATTGTCCCAAGGTGATGAATGCAGTTCCGGCTTTTAACTGAACCTTTTTCAATGTCTTGCCTCTTTTCTTTCCTTAACTTGGCATAAAGTTATTGTAACAAAAATAGAATAAGGACATGAAATCGGTCTTGTACCTGAATTAAAACGTGCGAATTGGAAGGATCAGCATCAAAATATTTTCATCGCCAATTGGACGAATAATGATAGGTCGCATCGGGCCGACAAAATGAATCCGGACACTTTGCGCATCCAGTTTTCCCAAAGCATCCATCATAAATTTAGCACTAAAAGAAATACGCAGCGGCTCCCCTTCAAAATGTTCCGGGACGAGTGTTTCAAAAACGCGGCCTAATTCCAGTGATTGTGAGGAAATTTCAACCTGATTGCCTTCTGCCCGTAGTTTAACCACATTGTTTCGTTCCTCTTTTGCAAGCAGCGAGGCACGTTCAATGGCTCGGTACAAATCTTTCGTGCCGAGATCAATGGTCGTTTTGCTTTCAGTCGGGATCAGGCGGCTCGTATCCGGATAATTACCATCAAGCAGACGCGAGTAAAACTGTACATTGTTGCTCTTAAATAAAATTTGGTTGGTCGTCATGATGATATCCACTAATTGTTCATCATCATCATCAAGAATTTTCGACAGCTCGTTTAAGCTTGATCCTGGAATGACCAAGGTATGTGTTCCGGAATCTTCACCATTTTCCACGCTTACCGAACGTTGAGCAAGTCGGTGGCTGTCCGTAGCGACGCAGCTGAGTTTTCCATCGTTGATCATCCATTTGACACCGGTCAGTACCGGACGCGTTTCCGTTACAGATACAGCATAGACCGTCTGTTTGATCATATCTTTTAACAAGTCTTTTCGAATCCGAAAAGCGTCGCTTCCGTTAATAATCGGCAAATTTGGATATTCCTCCGGATCAAGACCATTAAGACTGAATTCCGTTGCCCCTGAAGTGATTTTTGCGATAAACCGGCTGTCTACTTCAATATGGACATCTTCATCCTGCAGTTTCCGTACCAGTTCTGAAAACAATCGGGAAGGCAGCACGATTTGACCTGGGGTGTGTACAACTGCATTTTCATTACCGTCTTCTTCAAGAGGAATGAAGGTCTGAATCGAGATATCGGAATTGCTTCCGGTTAACGTGATTCCATCTCTTCCTGAGGTGATTTTTACACCAGTCAAGATCGGAATGGTTGTTTTCGAAGAAATAGCTTTCATCACACGATTTACTGCGTCGGCAAGCTTATCTTTTTGTACGGTACATTTCATAGCGAGTGCTGCATTTGGATTCGAGTCTTGCAATTCTTGCATCCTTGTTGCCTCCAAATCTTATATTTAAAGAATTAAAAATAGTAATCATAATAGTAGGGCCTGTGAATATGTTAGTAAGTGATGCAGACTGTGATTTTGCACCTTATCCACATGTTGATAAGGTGTGGATAAAATTGGGGGTGTGCCGGCAAATTATACACACCCCTGTTCAAAAAAACATTAATTTATATCATTGTGCTTTAATTGGCGCTTTCAGCTGGTCGATCAATGCATTCACTTTTTTCTGCAATTCACGGTCAACGGAAAGCTGTTTGGTGATCTTCTCATGGGCATGAATGACCGTGGTATGATCTCTTCCGCCGAACTCTTCGCCAATCTTAGGCAGCGAATAATCCGTCAGTTCTCGTGACAGATACATCGCAATTTGTCTTGGAAATGCAATCGACTTCGTCCGTTTTTTCGCAGCAAAATCTTCCAGCTTCAAATGATACTCCTCACCGACAGCCACCTGAATATCTTGAATCGTTATCGTCTTAGGACGTGCGGTCGGAATGATATCCTTAAGTGCCTCCGCAGCCATATCGACATTGATATCCTGATTATTTAGCGATGAAAAAGCAATCACGCGAATCAGTGCGCCTTCCAACTCACGAATGTTTGTATCAATCTGATTGGCAATATAGATCATCACTTCATTCGGGATATCGAGTCCCTCGGCTTTCGCTTTTTTCCGAAGGATGGCAATACGCGTTTCCAGATCAGGCGGTGTAATATCTGTGATCAGTCCCCATTCGAAACGAGAGCGCAGTCGATCCTCAAGGGTCGGAATTTCTTTTGGCGGCCGGTCGCTGGAGATGACAATCTGTTTGTATTCCTCATGAAGCGCATTAAACGTATGGAAAAATTCCTCTTGGGTTTGTTCTTTACCGGCCAGAAATTGAATATCGTCGATCAGCAGGACATCGACACTTCGATACTTATTGCGAAATTCAACCGTTTTGTTGTCACGAATGGAGTTGATGAACTCATTGGTGAATTTTTCTGATGACAGATAAACAACGCGTGCAGAAGGATTATGGTCGATGACATAATGACCGATCGCATGCATCAAATGAGTTTTACCAAGACCGACACCGCCATAAATAAACAACGGGTTATAAGCCTTAGCCGGAGCTTCTGCCACGGCAAGCGAGGCAGCGTGTGCAAAGCGGTTGCCTGATCCGATGACAAAGGTTTCAAACGTGTTTTTTGAATTCAGCATGCTGTTTCCGAATTCTTCTGATCGATGCGGGTTCCTTTGCTGCATCCCTCCATAGGGATTGTCGCGATTATTCGCGTTGAAGCTCATTCCATCACTCTTTCCTTTATTCTTTATAGCGGACGCGCTTCCGTTCTCCCGATGCTTGCTCGGAATAATGAAGCGGATCGTGTAGCGGGATCCTGTGAGTTCATAGAGAATATCGGAAATTAGTTTCGCATAATGCTCCTCCAGCCAATCGCGTGAAAAATCATTGGGCACGCTCACAATCATCATTTGACCATTAATCGACTGAGCACGTGTTTCTTTCAACCACGTTTCAAAGCTTGGTTTGCTCAGCTTCTTCTTAATGATGTCCAGGGTTTGCATCCATAGTTCTTGAAGGTTGTTCAAAGGTCAGCGGCCCTCCTTTATAAATTGTACCGGTCGATTAAAATTCGTACTGCCGGAGATCTGCAGACGAATGATTCAAGGTATTAAAGCAATAAAAATGAAATAAAAAAAGATGCCGAGCAGCAGTGAAGGCATAGAAACGGCTTTTTACTATACTGCGGCCAAGCAACCGATCATTGCTGCTGCCATTTTATTTTGCTCTGTGAACACGGATCGTTACACATGCTTATCCACAAATCCTTATGCGCGTCATTAGGCTATAATAAGCTGATTAAACAAGTTATCAACACGGTGCATAGTTTTGTGGATAACCTGCATACACAGGTGTTAGCAACTGTCCACAAAATTATCCACAAGTAGTGGAAAACTTTTTTTGGGGACCCTCGTTATACCAAACAAATGCACTACGATCATATCAAAAAACTGCTTTTAAAGCAATGATCGACAAATGTTATCCACAGTGGATATCTTTATACACAGAAAGGTTATACACAAGGGGCGAAGATGTGAAAAAAATGTCGATAAATGGTGTGGAAAAACGAATTGTGGAAAAAAATAATCCACAGCGTAAGGGTATAAAGGGGGAACAAACCTCGCGTTGACTTTTTGTACAGATCTATTTATAATTAGTCAGACTGGTTTTTGAAAAAGCCGATAAATGAATTTGGCTGTAATGGGAACGTAAAGGTTTTTGACGAGTCCAGTCGATGAAAAAACGATACATGAGGGAACGAATGCCTGATGGATCGCTTTGCGCTTTATGGCGATATAGAAAGACAACCGGCTGAATAGCTGAATTGAGCGAGTGCAGTATTTTCGGCATTTGCAATAGAATCATGTGATTTGTCGGCAACTTTAAAAGAACAACTGGGAGGTGTATCCATTGAAACGTACATTCCAACCGAATAACCGCAAAAGGAAAAAAGTTCATGGCTTCCGCGCACGGATGGCAACCGCTAATGGTCGTAAGGTATTGGCAGCACGCCGCCGCAAGGGAAGAAAAGTTCTGTCAGCATAAAGCCACTGTGTGACCAGCAGTGGTTTTTTTACAGGAAAAGAAAGTATAAGATTTTGCCCTATCTTCAAACCAATAGACCCGTGTCTTGGCCAAGAGTCAAAGCGGAGGGGCTCTGGCGCCTGCGGGAACAGCGTGCCAGCGAGCAACCGAAGCGATGATTCAGCACCGAAAAGACACGAGTCCATCACACATGGTTGGAGATTGAGGACCGGGCGCTTTTTGCCCGGTTTTTCTTGCTCGATAAGAGTCCTGCTGGCCGATTGATATCGGGAACATGGCGGATCAATGAACAAGAGATATAGGCCATTGCAGGATGCAAGGTTTATTGATTTGATGATTAAATGGCGGCAGAATTGAGAATCATAGGTCGGGTGGGGGAGAAAATGAATGATGTGCGCATCAGCACGTTTGCTGCGCGAGCATTTTTTCATTGGACAGCCTTGTCATTCCGATCTTTTTCTTTATACTGAAAGAGTATCATTGACTAAATTCAAGCTTGGATGATGCGTCAGATTTACGAGCGCGTCTGGGGTTTGATCATTACAATTAATTTTAAGCAGGAACGTCCCATTGGAGGGACAAATGAAGATGTTAAAACGATTAAAGAAAAATCATGAGTTTCAAATCGTCTTTCAAGAAGGAAAGTCGTTTGCCAATCGGCAATTTGTCGTTTATGTACGCAAGCAGAATGGCAAGCCTTATTCAAGGCTGGGTCTGTCTGTAAGCAAAAAGATGGGCAATGCCGTGATGCGAAATCATATTAAACGGTATATAAAAGAAATTTTTCGCGAGTTTGCGGACAGGCTTGAAGTGGGGAATGACTACATCATTATTTCTCGTAAGCCGGTAAGCACGATGACCCATCAGGAGATGCGGAAAAGCCTGGTTCATGTGCTGAAGAAAGCACGTGTTCTGCATGACTCCCGCAAAATTCCGCAACTATGAAACATGTATTCATTTTTATCATACGCTTGTACCAAAAGTTCATTTCTCCTTTTACTCCACCGACCTGCCGGTTTTATCCGACTTGCTCGCACTATGCCGTTGAAGCATTAACGCGCTTTGGCATGATAAAAGGAGGGTGGCTGACGATCAAGCGTTTAGTAAAATGTCAGCCTTTTCATCCGGGCGGGTATGATCCCGTACCTGAAAAGTGCACCCATAAAAAGACGGGCATGTCGAGGCATCGTTCGGATTGATCGAGGAGGTAGAGTTTTGAAGAAAAAGTTATTCGCTGTAAGTTCCCTGGTGCTGATGGCTGCACTGCTTGCAGGTTGTACCGATTTAAACAAGCCGATCAATGACAGCAGTACCGGTTTTTGGAGTCAGTGGTTCGTTTTGCCGCTGTCTAAGTTCATCATCTCTGTAGCGCATCTGTTTTGGAACAGCTACGGTCTGGCGATCATCATTACAACGATAATTGTACGACTTGTTTTGTTGCCGCTGATGGCCAAACAGGTAAAAAGCTCTCAGGCAATGCAGCAATTGCAGCCGAAAATTAAAGCATTACAAGAAAAATACAGTTCAAAAGATCAGAACACGCAGAAGAAGCTTCAAGAAGAACAGATGAAGCTTTTTCAGGAGCATAACGTCAATCCTTTGGCGGGGTGTTTTCCGATCTTAATTCAGATGCCGATCCTGTTTGCCTTTTATCAGGCGATCATGAGAACAGAACAAATTAGCGAGCAGTCCTTCCTATGGTTCCAGCTTGGAACGGCGGATCATCTATATATTCTGCCGATCGTAGCCGCAGCAACAACATTCCTGCAGCAGAAGATCATGATGGGACGAATGGGCAACACCAATCCGCAAATGGCGATGATGATGTATGTCTTCCCAATTATGATTGCGATTCCGGCGTTTTATTTCCCATCCGCGCTTGCTCTGTACTGGGTGGTCGGAAACATTTTCATGATTTTCCAAACCTATATTATCTATGAAAAGCAGGATGACAATAAAGACAGTAAAGTTGCAGGAGGCGCCAAGCAGAAGTGAGGGAAGTTACCAAGTATGGTAAAACGGTTGCCGAAGCGGTGTCCTTCGCCCTCAAAGAATTAAATGCAACATCAGATCAAGTCACTTGCGACGTCGTTGAGCAACCGAGAAAAGGATTTCTTGGTATCGGCGCCCGCAAAGCGCTGGTGAAGGTTACCCTAACAAAGACGCCCTTTGATTATGGGATTGATTATCTAACGGAAGTGATCAATAAAAGCGGCCTAACCGTCAAAATTCAAGTCATTGAACGCGGCACACAGGTGTGTCGATGTGCACTGGTCGGTAAGGATGCTGCGCAATTGATTGGCAAGCATGGAGCAACGTTAAATGCGCTTCAAACGTTGGCGGATCATGTTGCGGCAAAAGAAGCGAAGCAGCATGTCACGTTCATTTTGGATGCGGAGCATTATCGAGAGACGCGCAAGCAGGCGCTGGTTACGCTCGCAAAGCGCATGGCTGAGAAGACGTTGCGCACCAATCACCCGCATCGCTTGGAAGCGATGCCCGCATTTGAACGTAAAATTGTTCACCAAGCCTTGGCAAACAATCCTAAGATCCAAACGTTTTCTAATGGGGAAGAACCTAAACGTTATCTAACGATAGCCCCGCGTCGTTCATGAATAGATGAAATGAAAAAGCACGCAGCTCGCGCGCTTTTTTTCGTGGAGGCGTTGCGTTTTTGTAAAAAGCGATGCATCAGCTTGTTAAGGTTTTTCATTTGACGGAAAAATAATGTATGATAGTGTTTGAAAAAGTTTGTACAAAATTAAGAGAATCGTTGTGCTTCTTCATGCATGGTGAAGGAGTGCCGTTTCATATAGACGGACTGTGTTTGGAGACTGCTTTGTTCGATACAGATCGCGCAGAGCGCAGCAGGGCTACACTAACTGTAGTACAATAAACGGTCAATCAATAAAGGACGGAAACGGAAAGGAGTGATAAAATTGGATTACGATACAATTGCAGCCATTTCCACACCAATCGGTGAAGGGGCAATCAGCATTGTGCGCCTGAGCGGGCCGGAAGCCGTGCATGTCGCGGATCGCCTGTTTCACGGAAGAAGGCGTCTTGTTGAGGTGGACAGTCACACGATTCACTATGGAAAAATTGTCGATCCCGAAACTGGCCGGACGGTTGAAGAAGTTATGGTGTCTGTGATGCGGAAACCGAAGACATTCACGCGAGAAGATGTGGTTGAAATCAATTGCCATGGCGGGCTGACCAGTGTGAACCGGGTGCTTGAACTAATTTTGGATCAGGATGTGCGACTGGCTGAGCCGGGTGAATTCACGAAACGCGCCTTCCTGAATGGACGGATCGACTTGTCTCAAGCCGAGGCGGTTATGGATCTGATTCGCGCGAAAACCGATCAGGCGATGAATGTCGCAATCGGGCAAATGGAGGGGAAGCTGTCTCAGCTCGTACGCCAACTCAGACAGCAGCTACTCGACATCCTTGCAGCAGTTGAGGTGAATATCGACTATCCGGAGTATGACGATGCGGAAGTGATGACCAATCAACTCCTGATTGAAAAGGGTACAGCGGTGCGTAAGGAGCTGGAGCGTGTCCTTGCCACCGCACGGCAAGGGAAGATCCTGCGCGAAGGACTTTCAACAGTCATTGTCGGCAGACCGAATGTCGGTAAATCGTCACTGCTCAACCAGCTTGTTCACGAATCTAAAGCGATTGTAACCAATGTTCCGGGGACAACGCGAGATGTCATTGAAGAGTATGTTAATGTGCGCGGCGTACCATTGAAACTTGTTGATACGGCCGGAATTCGCGATACGGAAGACGTTGTAGAAAAAATCGGTGTATCGCGATCAAAAGAATTACTGAAATCGGCAGAGCTTGTGCTGCTGCTGATCAACGGTAATGAACCGTTGACTGAAGAGGATCGTCAATTGTTTCAACTCATTGTCAGCATCCCGGCAATTATTCTGATGAATAAAGCAGATCTGCCACAGCAAGCCTCTGTTGATGAGGTTAAGGCACTAGCAGGCGATCATCCGATACTTCAAACCTCTATGGTTAGTGAAAAGGGTTTGGAAGAACTTGAGCAAGCGATCGCCAACTTGTTTTTCAGCAATAGCGTTGCCTCAGGCGGTGAGGCTTATGTGTCCAATACGCGGCACATTGCGCTGTTAAAACAAGCGCATCAGGCAATCAATGATGCAATCGCGGCTGCCGAACAGGGGATACCGGTTGATATGACGCAGATTGATATAAAACGTTCTTGGGATCTGCTGGGTGAGATTGTCGGTGATACGGTATCCGATCGTTTAATTAATGAATTGTTCTCGAAGTTTTGCTTAGGAAAATAATTGAGACCGTTTAAAAATAAATGAATGTGACAAAGAATGGAGGATTGAAGATGAAAACCTATGAAGCCGGAACCTATGATGTTATTGTTGTTGGCGCAGGGCATGCCGGAGTAGAAGCCGGGCTTGCCGCAGCACGGATGGGTGCAAAAACATTGATGCTGACAATCAGTCTTGAAGGCGTTGCGTTTATGCCGTGTAATCCTTCTGTCGGCGGTCCGGCAAAAGGTGTCGTTGTTCGTGAGATTGATGCACTTGGCGGTGAGATGGGGCATAATATTGATAAAACGTATATTCAAATGCGCATGCTGAATACGCGGAAGGGACCGGCTGTTCGCGCGCTGCGGGCGCAAGCGGACAAGCAATTGTACCAGCGCGAAATGAAGAAAACGATTGAAGAAACGGAAAATCTGACTTTAAGGCAGGGCATGGTTGATCACTTGGTTGTTGAAGACGGCATTTGCCAAGGCGTCGTTGTAGCTACCGGCGCAACGTACCGTGCAAAATCGGTGGTCTTAACAACAGGGGTCTATCTAAAGGGAAAAATCATTATTGGCGAGCTGCAATACGAGAGCGGTCCGAACAATATGCAGGCTTCGATTAAATTATCCGACCACCTTAAAGAACTCGGGTTTGATATTGTTCGTTTTAAAACAGGGACGCCGCCGCGTGTCAATGGGCGAACAGTCGATTATTCGAAGACTGAAATTCAGCCGGGGGATGAGGCGCCTCTTGCCTTTTCTTATGACACCACAGAATTTATCAAAGATCAGATTCCGTGTTGGCTGACCTATACGAATTTGAACACCCATAAAATCATTCAAGAAAGTCTGGATCGATCGCCAATCTACTCCGGAGCAATTGTCGGTACCGGCCCAAGATACTGTCCGTCTATCGAAACCAAGATCGTTCGTTTTAATGATAAAAACCGGCATCAGCTGTTCCTCGAACCGGAGGGGAAAGCCACCAAAGAGGTGTATGTGGATGGGCTGTCTACAAGTATGCCCGAAGAGATTCAGCGAAAAATGCTGGCAACGATTCCCGGACTTGAAAAGGCCGAGATGATGCGTCCGGGCTATGCGATTGAGTACGATGCGATTGTGCCGACCCAGCTGTGGCCATCATTAGAAACAAAGAAAGTCAGCGGTTTGTTTACAGCTGGTCAGATTAATGGAACCTCCGGCTACGAAGAAGCAGCCGGGCAAGGGCTGATCGGCGGAATTAATGCAGCGCGAAAAGCGATGGGCAAAGAACCGCTGATTCTCGATCGCTCCGAGGCATATATTGGGGTATTGATTGATGACTTGGTTACAAAGGGGACGAAAGAGCCTTATCGTCTGCTGACCTCGCGTGCTGAGTATCGTTTACTTTTGCGCCATGACAATGCCGATCTCCGCTTGACAGAGATCGGGCATGACATTGGTTTGATCTCGGAAGAACGCTACGCACGGTTCACACAAAAGCGGCAGATGATCCAACAAGAGCGTCAGTATTTTGCTGTGACGTCGGTTAAACCCTCGGAAGCATGTCAGGCGCTCTTAAATGCTCGCGGCGCAGCACCGCTTCGCGAACCTGTAAAGGCTGAACAACTGCTGAAGCGTCCGGAATTAACTTATCAGGATGTGGCAAGTCTGCTTCCGGAGCATGGAAAAATGTCGACTGAAGTCGGCGAACAGGTTGAGATTCAGGTTAAGTATCAAGGGTACATCAACAAACAGATGCAACAAGTTGAGAAGATGAAACGGATGGAGAGTAAGAAAATTCCTCAGGACTTGGATTTCAGTAAAATTGACGGACTAGCAACAGAAGCGAAGCAAAAATTAACGAACGTTCGTCCGATTTCCGTTGGCCAGGCATCACGCGTGTCTGGAGTTAATCCAAGCGACATCGCGATATTGCTCGTTTATCTTGAAGAAGGAAAACTTGCAAGACGGACAGGCTGATCTTTATTTGGGAGGATGTTATGGCAGGACTAGAACAATTGCTGAGTCAAAACGAGATTCATTTAACGCAGCAGCAAAGCCATCAATTCCAGCGATACTATGAACTGCTCGTTGAGTGGAATGATAAAATGAACTTGACAGCAATTACCGATCAAAAAGAAGTTATGATTAAACATTTTTTTGACTCGCTCACCCCTTGTTTTTATTTTTCGATGCACAAGGTACAGACGCTCTGCGATGTCGGCTCAGGCGCAGGATTTCCAGGAATACCAATGAAAATTCTGTTTCCCGGCCTTCGCCTAACCATTGTTGATTCACTAAAGAAGCGGCTGACCTTTTTGCAAACCGTTGTTGAAGAGCTTGAATTAAAAAATGTTTCACTTCATCACGATCGTGCCGAAACGTTTGCACGAAAAGCGGAGATGAGGGAACATTTTGATGTTGTTACGGCACGGGCAGTTGCAAAATTATCGGTACTCTCCGAATACTGTCTGCCGCTTGTTCATCTGGACGGGACCTTCATTGCCTTAAAAGGGAGCAACGCGGACGCTGAAGCAGAGCATGCAGAGCATGCAATTAAAATTCTTGGCGGGGAAATGAGTCGGATGGTTTCCTTAGAACTTCCCGAAGCGAGCGGAAAACGTTCGTTAGTCTTTATTGGTAAAAAAGAAGCTTCACCAAGAAAGTATCCAAGAAAACCAGGTGTACCGATAAAGGATCCGCTCTAAATGTTCCACGTGGAACGTAAAAAGGAATCAGCGGCTGCGAGAAAACTAGTACAAGTTAGAGCAAAGGTGGTGGTGCGAGTATGAAAAATCGTTTGTCCAAACTTTTTACTCATAATGATCAGGATGAAACGGCTGTTACACAAGAGGCAGAACAGCTTCAAGAACAGGTTCAAGAACAGGAACGTGTTCAAGAAATTGCGGTTTCGTCCATCACACCCAATCAGTATCAGCCTCGTTCCATTTTTGATGAGGAGAAGCTGCATGAGCTTGCAGCAACAATTGAGGAACATGGAGTTATCCAACCAATCATCGTGCGCCCATTGGATGATCGGTATGAAATTATTGCTGGAGAACGGCGCTGGCGGGCGGTATCCTACCTTGGCTGGGAAACGATTCCTGCCATACTCAAACCGTTAAGTGACGATCAATCAGCCTCGATTGCACTCATTGAAAACTTGCAACGTGAGGAATTGACCGCAATCGAAGAAGCTGCGGCTTACGCACGTTTAATTGAGATCAACGGATTAACTCAGGAAGGTTTGGCGGAAAAGTTAGGCAGAGGTCAGTCTACGATCGCCAATAAATTACGCTTATTAAAATTGCCTGCATCCGTACAGAATGCAATACTTGAAAAAAAGATTAGTGAGCGTCATGCTCGTGCTTTAATCGCTTTGAAAGATCCTGAACTGCAAGAGAAGATGCTTCAGGAACTGATCACAAAACAATTAAATGTAAAGCAAACAGAAAAAAGGGTCAAACAGTATTTGCAGAAAAAAGCAGATAAAAAGGACGCTGAAGGAAAGAAAGCCAGACGGCGCGCATTAAGCAGAGACTCGCGTATTGCTGTAAATACGATTCGACAATCCGTTCACATGGTTACAGACTCCGGACTTGATATTGATACGCACGAAGAAGATATGGGTGATTTCTATCAATTTACCATCCGTATTCCAAAGAAAAAATAATTAAAATTTCTTATGGAGCCATTCTTGAAGGCTCTTTTTTTTGCAAAAATAGGTGTCGGTTTTATCGCACGATAAAGGTCATGAACCCAAGGGGCAGATGCAGAACTCCCACGGGGCCTTGTCCTATTCATGCGAGTGGTCAGAGCGTAACAACGCTTAAAGTGGTGAATCAATCCGTTGCAATTAAACAAGTTTTCTCTTGGATTAATCGGTCGAATACTGCCCGATTGAATTAATTCATGATAGAATAAAGAGTGATTGAAGAGTGAGAGTAGGTGGAAGTGTGAGTAAGACATTGGCAGTCGCCAACCAAAAGGGCGGTGTCGGGAAAACAACAACCGCGGTGAACTTGAGCGCATGTATGGCTTCGCTTGGCTGCAAAGTCTTAATGATCGACTGTGATCCTCAAGGAAATGCCACAAGCGGATCGGGAGTGGACAAAGGCGAAGTTGATGAATGTGTCTATGATGTCTTAGTCGATGAGGTTGATATAGCAAAGGTAATTCATCGTTCAGCCGTTGATAATTTAGATGTTGTACCTTCGGCAATCCAGCTTGCAGGTGCCGAAATTGAACTCGTATCCACGATTTCACGTGAAGTGCGACTAAAGCGTGCACTAGAGAAGATTAAAGATAATTATGATTACATTGTCATTGATTGTCCGCCTTCTCTTGGTCTCTTAACGATCAATGCGTTAACTGCGGCGGATGCTGTGATCATTCCGGTACAATGCGAATATTACGCCCTTGAAGGACTCAGCCAGTTATTAAATACAGTTCGTCTCGTTCAAAAGCATTTGAACCATCACTTGGCCATTGAAGGGGTACTCTTGACCATGCTTGATGCGCGAACCAATCTTGGACTTCAAGTGATTCAAGAAGTAAAAAAATACTTTCAAGATCGGGTATTTAATACAATAATCCCACGAAATGTGCGATTAGGGGAAGCACCAAGCCATGGCCAACCAATTATTATGTATGATTCACGGTCAAAAGGTGCAGAAGGGTACCTTGACTTTGCGAAAGAAGTGATGACCAATGCCTAAAACGCCAAAGACGTCGAAGGCATTAGGAAAAGGACTGGATGCATTCTTTCCCTCGGCATTTCGCGAAGATCTCGATAACGCAGTTGAACATATAAAATTGGATGAAATGCGCCCCAATCCTTATCAGCCACGAAAAACTTTTGATTCCCAGGCTCTAGAAGAACTGACTCAGTCGATCAAAGCACATGGGATCATTCAACCACTCGTCGTGCGTAAAAGCATTAAGGGATATGACATTGTTGTTGGCGAACGCAGATTTCGTGCAGCCAAACAAGCTCAGATGAAGACCGTACCTGTAGTTGTCAAAGAACTATCTGATGAAGCGATGATGCAAATTGCTTTAATTGAAAATCTGCAGCGTGAAAACCTGAATCCGATGGAAGAAGCTACTGCGTACAAAAAATTAATGAACGGATTAAAGATGACGCAAGATGAGTTGGCTAAGAAGCTGGGGAAAAGCAGACCGCATATAGCAAACTATTTGCGCTTGTTGCAACTGCCTACAGATGCGGCTGACCTTATTAAACAAGGCAAATTATCGATGGGACACGGGCGTGCACTGGTTGGACTTAAAGATAAAAAACAAATCAAACCCGTTGTTCAAAAAGTATTAAAAGAACAGCTCAATGTCCGTCAGTTAGAAACGCTCGTACAGCAGTTAAATCATCATGTTCCACGTGAAACAACGAAAAAGAAAAAATGGGTTATGCCGCCAGAGTTAAGGGATCATGTTTCTTCACTAAGAGAAAAATATGGGACCTCCGTGAAAATAAAACCCGGATTAAAAAAGGGAAAAGGCAAAATTGAACTGGATTATTATTCTTCAGAAGACTTATACCGACTCATTGAAATTATGGAAGGACGACTGTAAAAGTCGTTTTTTTTATGATTTTTTCCGTCTCAAACTGAAGTGTCTTGGTCTAGAATCAAAGCAGAGATACTTAGTTGATCACAAGGATGATTAGAACTCTTTTCAGAGCGACAAAAAAGGACGTTGCTTGCTGACTTTTCTTTCGCATTCGTGATGCTTTCTTCCGGTTCAATCCATCAACAGCAGTTTGGACAGAAGGGTCCTGCGTCGTGACGTCAATGCAACAGAGAGGCAACGCCCAATCGTTTGGGCGAGATTCATGACAATGTTGAGACGGGTGTTTTGTAACACGGAGTACTCCATGAATCCGCTAACGTTGACAATCCCGGTGATATTCATATCACCAACAGGAAGCAACTCCTTATTTACACCTGCTCCAGGAAGCACCGGACCCTCCGCAATGGTGATGTTGCCTATGTTATGATGTTTTCCAAGACAAGCATCAATCCCAATGATAAATGGATCCTCGTAGGAGGCGTGAATCTTTTGCAACGTATCATGCAGATTGACCGCATGAACGGGTTTCTGTAATGTCCCATAAACTTTGCTATCAGGCAGACGGTGACGTTCGAGATAAGAGCCAACCAGTGGTCCGAGCGCATCCCCTGTAGAACGATCGGTTCCAATACAGACGACAATAATCGGTGATGAACCTGTGGGAGGCAATAGTTGCCGAATTGCCCGTACTAGAACGTGATGGTCTGCTTTATTTTCATAATGGACGTGAACAGCGCGGCGCACATTAGCATTTTGATTGGACTTTAGATTCATAGATTCGCCTCCTAAGTATCAACAGTATATGAACATCTTCAAGTTTTATACGCAGGTGTCGTATTTTTTGCGAAACATGAAAAGAGGAAATCGGGTCAAGTGATGCTTAGTAGGAGGATGCCAGTTAACCACATCATAAAATTGAATCGTAAAAATCTGTCTTTTTAATGGAAAATAGGATATACTATGTATCAGAAAATTATTGATCAATACCTTTAGGCGATGAAAGAGAAGAGTACCTAGCGATGCCGTATGAAGCGATTCAGGGAGGATGGGAGCCTGATTGCGACAGCTGGGGAAGGCACTCTTGAGCTGCGATCGAACAAAAGTGGGTGCAACGATGCACCAATTAGGGTGGAACCGCGTGAGCAAACAAAAGCTTTCGTCCCTAGGCAAGAGCCTAGTGGATGAAAGCTTATTTTATTTTTACTAAGGGAGCTTTGAGACATGAGTAAATCAATGGAACAAATTGTGAATCTCGCAAAACAGCGCGGGATTATTTTCCCGGGTTCAGAAATTTATGGAGGTTTGGCGAATACTTGGGACTATGGTCCAATCGGCGTTGAACTCAAAAACAATGTAAAAAAAGCATGGTGGAAGAAATTTGTTCAGGAATCGCCCTATAATGTCGGCCTTGATGCGGCGATCCTGATGAACCCGAAGACTTGGGAAGCATCGGGACACATCACCAACTTTAACGACCCAATGATCGACTGTAAAAAATGTAAATCGCGATTCCGTGCAGATAAGTTGATTGAGAGCACGATTCCCCAGGAGGAATTACCGGGACCGGTTGACGGCTTAACCTTTGAAACGATGAAAAAGCTGATCGAAGCGCATCAAATTCCTTGCCCGGATTGCGGTGCACATGAGTTTACTGAAATTCGTCAGTTCAACCTAATGTTTAAAACCTATCAAGGCGTTACCGAAACGGCAAAAGATGAAATTTTCCTTCGTCCGGAAACAGCGCAAGGTATTTTTGTCAACTTCAAAAATGTTCAGCGTACGATGCGTAAAAAGATTCCGTTTGGGATTGGCCAAGTCGGAAAATCGTTCCGCAATGAAATTACACCAGGTAACTTCACATTCCGTACCCGCGAATTTGAACAGCTTGAATTGGAGTTTTTCTGCAAACCTGGCGAAGATAGAAAGTGGTTCCAATATTGGCGGACATTCGGCTATGAATGGTTGAAGTCTTTAAATGTAAAAGAGGAAAATATTCGTCTGCGCGATCATGAGAAAGAAGAACTTCCGCATTACAGTAATGCGACGACCGATATTGAATACTTATTCCCATTCGGTTGGGGCGAATTGTCCAGTCTGTCCTCGCGTACCGACTATGATCTGCGTCGTCACATGGAAGTGTCCGGTCAAGATCTCCAGTACATTGATCAAAACAATAATGAGCGGTATATTCCTTATGTCATTGAACCGTCGCTCGGGGCCGACCGTGTCACGCTTGCGTTTCTTGCCGAAGCGTATGATGAAGAAAAAATCAGCGATAAAGATACACGAACGGTGCTGCATTTCCATCCGGCATTGGCGCCATATAAAGCTGCCGTACTGCCGCTGTCGAAGAAGCTTGGTGAAGAAGCCATGGCTATTTATCAAGATCTTGCAAAAGCATTCATGGTGGATTACGACGAAACTGGATCGATTGGCAAACGCTACCGGCGTCAAGATGAGATCGGCACACCGTACTGCATTACTTATGATTTTGACTCAAAAACAGATGGCAAAGTAACGGTACGGAACCGCGACACGATGGATCAAGTACGGCTTCCGATCAGTGATCTTTCAGCATTTCTTAAAGAAAAAATCGCATTCTAATTAGGATACTCTTGTGACCATGCCTTGAAAGGGGAAGGACTATGCCGAATCAACGAATCAATTTTGACTTGAATGACGTTGTTGAAATGAAAAAGCCTCATCCATGCGGCGAAAATAAATGGAAGATCATTCGCATGGGTGCGGATATACGCATTAAATGTCTCGGTTGTGGGCACAGTGTCATGCTTCCAAGAAGCGAATTTCAGCGCAAAATCAAAAAAATTCTTGAACACGGCGTTAAAGCAGAAGAAAATGACGAACGCAAGTGAAAGAAGTAAACTAGAACGGGTAAGCACTCGGAAGATAACCCAGGGGGTTGAACGCAAATGAGTTTGACAACAGGTATTGTTGGTTTGCCGAACGTCGGAAAATCGACTTTGTTTAATGCAATTACGCAAGCTGGAGCAGAAATGGCCAATTACCCATTCTGTACCATTGAACCTAATGTCGGTATTGTCAGTGTGCCCGATGCACGACTGGATCGTTTGACGGAAATGTACCATCCTAAGAAAACGATCCCAACGACCTTTGAATTCACCGATATTGCAGGATTAGTTAAAGGCGCCAGCAAAGGTGAAGGACTGGGCAACCAATTTTTGGCGAACATACGTCAGGTTGACGCGATATCACATGTTGTCCGCTGTTTTGAAGATAAAAACATCACGCATGTTTCGGGGAAAATCGATCCCATCGACGATATTGAGACGATTAATCTCGAACTCGTGCTGGCGGATATGGAACAAGTAACTAAGCGAATTGACCGTGTAGAAAAATTAGCGAAACAAAAAGATAAAGCATCGATTATTGAATTCTCTGCCCTTGAAAAGTTGAAAGAGGCATTTGAGGCAGGAAAACCTGCACGTCATGTTAAACTGACCGATGATGAAGAAGCTGCAGTGAAACCATTTAATTTTCTGACCAAAAAACCGGTGCTTTATGTCGCAAATGTCTCGGAAGACGATGTGGCGGAACCGGATCAGAATCCACATGTGCAAGCGGTTAAGGAATATGCAAGAAAAGATGGTGCAGAAGTGGTCGTAATCTCAGCACGCATTGAATCTGAAATCGCTGAGCTTGATGGTGAAGAAAAGAAGGTGTTCCTTGAAGAGCTGGGTCTTGACGCATCCGGATTGGATCGGCTGATCGCTAAATCCTATGATCTTCTTGGGCTTGCTACGTACTTTACGGCAGGAGAAAAAGAAGTGCGCGCTTGGACGTTCCGAAAAGGGACGAAAGCACCGCAAGCAGCTGGCATCATCCATTCGGATTTTGAACGCGGATTTATCCGTGCTGAAATTGTTTCCTATGATGATCTAATCACAGCGGGATCGGAAAACGCAGCAAAAGAAATGGGAAGACTTCGTCTGGAAGGAAAAGAGTATATCATGCAGGACGGAGACATTGTCAACTTCCGATTTAATGTCTGATAAACTTGATTGAAAGAGAAATCTATGGTATTATTTTTACCTATGAGTGAGAAAACTTGCTCTCTGCTCCATAGTGGAGCCGCTTAGTCCAAGGGGAGGTGAATGATAGTGCGCGCATACGAAATTATGTACATCCTTCGTCCGGATCTGGAAGAAGAACAGGAAAAATCCGTTAAGGAAAAGTTAGCTTCCATTCTGACGAACAACGGCGCCGAAATCAAGGAAGTCAAGGAAATGGGCAAACGACGTTTGGCCTATGAAATCAATGACTTGAATACGGGCGTCTACACTGTTCTGTATGTCAATGCAGGCAGCGAAGCCATCAATGAATTTGATCGTCTTGTTAAGATCAACGATGACGTGCTCCGTTTCATGACGATTAAAGACGAACGCAAACCTGAAGAAGCGAAATAATCGACTTGAAAAGAAAGGGGAATGTTCCTGATGATCAATCGCGTTGTTTTGGTTGGGCGGCTGACGAAGAATCCTGAATTGCGTTATACGCCGAACGGTGTCGCTGTAACGAGTTTTACCATTGCGGTAAACCGCCCTTTTTCGAACCAACAAGGGGAACGAGATGCCGATTTTATTCCTGTCGTTGTTTGGAGAAGACAAGCCGAAAATGCTGCTAATTTCCTGCAAAAAGGAAGTCTTGCCGGCGTTGACGGCCGCATTCAGACACGCAATTATGAGAATAATGAAGGCCGGCGGGTTTATGTGACTGAGGTAGTTGCCGACAGCGTTCAATTTCTTGAACCAAAAGGATCAAGAAATAACAATGGTGGTAATTACGCCCCAAGTGCTCCTTCAGCACCGGCCAACCAGCAGCGCGGCGGCTTTGCACCATCGAGCAATAATGCAATGAATGGTGCCGGCCAAGACCAGGGCGCTCCTTCTTTTGATGATCCTTTCGCCGGCGACAGTAAACCGATTGATATATCGGATGACGATCTGCCGTTCTAATGATGCATGCAAAAGAAAATAGGGAGGTGCCGAATATGGCTGTACGTCGTTCTCGTGGCAAACGCCGTAAAGTATGTTTCTTTACGGTTAACCACATTACTTACATTGATTATAAAGACGTTGATCTGCTCCGTCGTTTTATTTCTGAACGAGGAAAGATTTTGCCTCGTCGTGTAACTGGAACAAGTGCGAAATACCAGCGTCAGCTGACCCGCGCGATTAAACGCGCTCGTCAAATGGCTCTGCTTCCGTACACAACGGAATGATCACGAATAAGAAAGAGGTTGGACAGGAATTCGATTCTTGTTCAACCTCTTTTTTGCGGGCAAAGAAAGTTTGTGATTTGGCTTTGCTGGTACGACGATTAGCGGTTATGACATCAATAAGTCAGTTTGTGAGACACGTAAGCGCTCTGGCGCCTGCGGGAGAGCAGGCCAAAGGAGATCCTGCAGATTCCTGCCTGTCTGAGGCGACTCCTGGACGTCCCGCGGCAAGCGAGTAACTGAAGCGATGTTTAAGCATATCATTGATGAATGAAAGCCGCATTCAGAGTAAAAGGAACTTTCCTGATTGTAAAGGAACTTTCCTAAGGGAACTTTCGCTAAGTGCGCATACGTCCTGTATGCAACGCGAAAGCCATCACATCCTGTGAAAGTACGTCCTGTATGCAACGCGAAAGCCATCACATCCTGTGAAAGTACGTCCTGTATGCAACGCGAAAGCCATCACATCCTGTGAAAGTACGTCCTGTATGCAACGCGAAAGCCATCACATCCTGTGAAAGTACGTTCTGTATGCAACGCGAAAGCCACCGCATCCTGCGGAAGTAAGGACCGGGCACTTTTTGCTCGATTTTTCTTGCACCATGAAGCGCAAAAATCCTCGCAAATTCTGCGAGGATTTTCTCTTTCGCTTAATAATAAGGTGCCATCATGAGGTACACAATAACGCCGGTCAGACTGACATAGAGCCAGATTGGCATCGTCCAGCGCACAATCCGTTTGTGTTTGTTCACTTGCATCGTCCAGCCCCATACAAGAGAAAGCAGAGCGAGCGGAACGACCAAAGCGGCCAGTGCGCTGTGCGTAATCAAGATAAAGAAATAGATCGGGCGGATGATGCCGACGCCTCCGTAATGCGGCGGCGGGGCAAGGTAGTGAAAGGCCAGATACGAGACCAAGAAAAGCAATGTTGATGTAAATGCGGCAAGAATAAATCCGCGATGAACATTAATTTTCTTCTTCATAATCGCGAGCAGTGCGGCGACAAGAAAAATAAAAGTAAAACTATTAAATACTGCATTAAATCGAGGAAGCAGGTAAACATCAAATCCAATATGCCCTTTATATCCGATGAACGGTGCGAAGAAAAGCAACAGGATCAGCGCGTCTGCAACCATAGAAAAAGAAAGAATGGACACGATGTAACGCTTATTATGGCGCGCGTTGTCTTTGACATCCTGAATGTCCACTTGTTTTTGCATATCAGGCAACCCCTTTTGTCATAAAACAGACACATTTACTTTATCATAGGGAAGATTTGATGGGGAATCAAGCAAAATGTGCTGCCCCATCAAAGATTCAAACCTTCGATGGGGCTGTTGTTTAATCGATGGGCGAGCTAAGAACATTCGGACTGGTATTGCCAAGATGAATTAGTGCCGATGTAGATCATCTTTCAATAAATGCAGGGTTATGGATTTAATGCGTGTATGCGAGGTGATTTCCTCCTCGATCATTTCTTTGAGAATCACATCAATGAAATAGCGTACGGAGACCATATCATTGAACTGTATAATTGAGGAAAGGGCTTCTTTATAGATCTGAAAGAAAAGTGGTTCTGGATTGCCCTTTTGGATCTCACCATAGGATTCATAGAGCAGATCAATTTTATCGGCAACAGCCAGAATCCGTCCCTCAAGCGAGCGATCTTTTCCTTCTTTAAAGCGTGCTTCATACTCCGAGCGAAACGGTTCCGGAAATTCTTTATCCAAATATTCCTGCGTCATTGATCCTTCAACTTGAGAGAACAACTCGCGAAGTTTCGGAAGAGCGTACTTCACGGGCGTCTTAATATCACCGGTAAACAGTTCGGAATAGTCGTGGTTGATTGCTTTTTCATAAACGGTTTTCCAGTCTATATTTTGTCCGTTTTCAGCTTCGACTGTTGCGAGAAATTGAACAATGGTCGCCACTTTAAATGAGTGACTGGCTACGGAATGTTCTTGATATTTAAAAACACCTGGACAGCGGTAAATGCCTTCCAGGTCCGATAAGCTTTGAAAATATTTATGAATCCCCATAAACAACTCCTCCTGTTAAAGGTTGTTCCTTCATTAAAAAATCAATCAGTGCACCGCAAGATAGCCTAGTTGCTCACGCTGTTTTGCATTCAGTTCTGACGTGTAAGCAATGACGCGCGCAATAGAAAGCAGCGGCAATTCCCGATCTGCTAAGCGAATTTGCCCGCTTACCAATTGCTGGAGTACCGTCTTGTCGTTTGCAGGGGCGCTGACTTGATCGGAAGTGAAGGAAAAAGTGTCGCCGACGGAGTCAATGTAGATGGCAATACTTTTTTGACCCGAACGGCAGATGATGTATTTTTTATCTTTATTCGTAAAAAGACTCGGCGATTCATGTAAAACAGAGTGCAAATCCACAAGCGGAATAATCGCTCCTCTTAATGAAATGAGTCCCGTAAAAAAGCAGTGTGTCACAGGTACACTCAGAACAGGAACAGGCTCAATAACTTCCTGAACGTCATCAATCGATACGGATAGTTCTTCTGTGCCAACAAATACAGTAATGCCAATTTGTTCATCCATTGTATGTTCACCTCGGGGTGGAAATCTTTAGCCGCGACTAAGCGTTAAAGATCTCTCTAATTCGTTACTAATACTATAAACGAAAAAGTGAATTTCGTCATTTCTGATCCAAGTGAGGGACAGAGTCCGGTTCCACTAATTCCTGGTCTTCGTACCAAGGATTAATATGAATCAATACTTCTTCAACATCTGGATAGGCTTGCAACATCTTTGAGCGTATGGCTTCGGTTAAGTCATCCCCTTCCTGAATGGTGTAGGAACCTGGGATGCGAATTTGCGCATCAATCAATACGGCATTCCCGTGTTCACGGGCACGGAGAATGTCTATTTTTTTGACTTCAGGAAAGGAGAGGATCACGGCGCTGTACTTTTCTTGGGTCGTTGCGTCAACACTGCTCTCCATTAATACATTCGATGCTTTGATAATCATGATTACCGCAATTCGAAAAATCAAAAGTGAGACCACAATACCGGCAAGTGGATCACCGTAGTGGGTGTAAGGAATATGCAGGATGCTTCCAATCCAGCTAATGCCCAAACCAATGGCTGCAGCAATCGATGCATAAATATCGGCAAGGTGATCCGATGCTGTCGCACGCAGACTCTTGCTGTGATAACGTACGGCGGCTTTGTTTGTGTATCGATACAATAGCCACTTCCATAAGGCGGATACAAGCGCTGCCCCGAATGCCCAGACACTGATTGGTGAAGCAGGGGCAAAGAGCGCTTTAATCGCTTCAAAGGTGAGAAACAAGGCCGCAGCAATCAGAATAATCGAGATAAAGGCTGTGGACAGATCCTCTGCCTTGCCGTGCCCGTAGGGGTGTTCGCGATCTGCCGGGTGGTTAGAAAGTTTCATGGAACCGATTGTTGCAATTGAGGCGATCACATCGCCCCCGTTATGGACGCCATCGGCGACAAGTGCGGTGCTATGGAAAACCAATCCAAAGATCAGTTTAAGCAATGTCAGAAGTAGGTTGCTTACCAGACTGACCCATGCGGTAAGCAATGCTTTTGGGCCTTCATAGGTCATAATGATTCACGCTCCTTAAATTGTTTGCTTGAGGCAATTTAGGAAACAGAAAAGGCAATCCGCACGCGGATCGCCTTTTTAAAAATTTATTTGTAATGGTTTGTACGCCCATGGGAATACCAGCTCTCGCTCATCCATCAAAAAGGCCGCCGGGAATAGAAACAGGCGAAGATAAGATGAGGATTATAATAGTGAAACGCTTACTTACGCAGTAAATAACAGTTTTATTATATGAATCTGATCAATAAAATGCAAGAAACAACTTGGTCTTTAAATCAAAAGTGTTTTTGTATTATAATGAAAGGCATGGGATTTCCCGCTTATTTTGTCGATGTTGGGAAGCGCTTGCGCTGATGCAAAATCGTCATTCCCCATTCTCTTCTCTGCCTGTATTTGGGGCATTTGGGCATAATGAAGCCCATACGAACGTGTTTAAAGGCGGTTGTTCAAACCGTCCAGCCTAAGCCTGAGGGGTGTCATTATGACTGATCGAAACGTTCTGCTTCGCGGGGCGCTTGCTGTGATTTTATTATATTTGTTGCTTGTTTTTACCTTTTTCGTACCGTATTTGTCTTTACTTTCGATATGGTTGATTCCACTTCCGTTAATGTATCTTGGCGCAAAAGACGGTTGGAAAGCATCACTATGTACATTCGCGTTGGGTGTTCTGTTCTTGGTTTTTGCAGATCATTCGCTCTATTCGCTATTGCCAATTTTCTTCATGATATTAGGTGGGGCGCTGGGTTACATGTTGCAGGCAAAAAAATCCGCATTTGCCTTGCTACTTGCCGGCAGCCTGACCAACATTGTCGTGCTGATCGTTTATTTGGCAATTTCCGTTCTGGCTTTTCACTTTAACCCGGTAACTGTTTTCCAGTCGAATCTCAATGATTCGCTCAATCAAACCATTCAGCAGATGCAGCCGATGATGGAGCAAAATGCAGATGAACTAATGGCGCAAATTCGGACGCAAATGAATCATTTGCTTCTTCTGACGCCGGTGATCCTGATCATGGCCGGAGTTTTCTATGCCTTCATTGTGATTTTAATTGCCTTGCCGATTTTACGCAAATTAAAGATTGATGCGCCGCGCTGGGTGCCGTTCCGTCTCTGGCAAGTGCCGAGAAGCATTATCTGGCTGTATCTGGCGGTTCTTTTTATCGGCTGGTTCGGTATCGATCAGGAAACGCCACTGTTTACAGCTGTGCTCAATATTGATGTGATTTTACAAATTCTGCTTGCAGTTCAGGGACTCAGTTTGATTTATTACTATGCGCATATGAAAAAATTCCCGTTAATTGTGCCGATTACACTAACCATCCTCATCGGTATGTTTGGATTCTTGCTACTGCAATTGGTACGTATATTGGGTATAATTGACTTGGGTTTCGATCTTCGCAAGAGGATTGGTCGAAAAAGTCATAATTGATCTGGCCGTTTCAGTTTTGCGAGCAAACGGTAACGGCTGTTTGTGCACGCAAAATGAAGCATGATGACGTGTACTGCCTTATGATCATTCGTTTTTAAAGGAATGTTTTGAGGCGTGACCGTAGCATTTTCATGCGGCCTGTGGGAGCTGACACATTTTGGCGAATCAATTTAAACATCGGTGGCGCGGCGATTTTTTGATCGTAATCGGTCTCCTTTGTCTACTGTTTCTTGTCTTTATTGCTTTCTTAAATTGGCTGCTGTCGCTCGCCGGACTTGTGCTTCTGATTCTGTCGGTCTCGTGGTTCTTGGTCAATGAGCGACAATTTGACAGGGAATTGGTTCAATACGTGGCCGGTTTGTCTTACCGGATAAAAAAAGTCGGCGATGAAGTATTACTGAATATGCCGATCGGGATTCTGCTCTATGATGAATCAAACCGGGTCGAGTGGTGCAATACTTCCCTGAATGCGATTGCTGATGAAGAAGCACGAACCGTGATCGGCCGCCCGTTGAGCGAGATTTCCGAACAGTTGGTGAAGCTGATTGCTTCGGATAACGAATCGACGATTATTTCGATTAATGATCGCCAGTACCGGGTGCGTTTAAGACGTTCGGACCGGCTGATTTATTTTAACGATATCACGGATACGTTGGAAATTAAGAAGCACTACTACAATGAAAAAACGGTTCTGGCTCTCATTTTCCTTGATAATTATGATGAAGTGACGCAAGGTCTGGAAGATCAGGTGCGCAGTACAATTAATAACGAGACGACTTCTATTATTAAAAATTGGGCGACTGAACACGGCATTTACTTGCGCAGAACTGCTTCAGACCGCTTTCTAGCTGTTTTGAACGAACGGTTGCTTCAGGCAATTGAGGATGAACATTTCTCGATTCTGGACAAGGTTCGAGAAATCACCGTTCCGCTCAGTCATATCCCGTTGACTTTGAGTATTGGCGTCGGTGCGGGAAGCACTTCTTTGGAAGATTTGGGGAGCTACGCGCAATCTGCTTTGGACTTGGGTCTTGGACGCGGCGGCGATCAAGCGGTAATCAAACGTCCGGATGGTGATGTTCGTTTCTACGGCGGAAAATCAAACCCGGTTGAAAAACGCACCCGTGTACGTGCTCGCGTGATTTCACATGCGCTGTCTGAATTGATGCTGGAAAGCGATCAGGTTATGATTATGGGCCATCAGGCACCTGACCTCGATTCAATTGGCTCGTGCATCGGTATCTTGAAAATAGCCCATGCCAATGGGCGGAGCGCCAAGATTATTATGGATGATGCGCACAATGTCTCCGGGATTTCCAAACTCATTGAAGAATTGAAAAAGCAGAAAAATTTATGGTCCAATTTTATTACCGCAGAACGTGCGGCGGATCAGATGACCAAACGTACCTTGATGGTTGTGGTGGATACGCATCGACCGTCCATGGTTGCCGCGCCATCGCTGCTCGCTGATGTACATCGCGTCGTTGTCATCGACCACCATCGGCGCGCAGAAGAATTTATTAAAGATTCCGTTTTGGTCTATATGGAGCCTTATGCATCCTCAACAGCTGAATTGGTTACAGAGCTACTTGAGTATCAACCGAATGAACGGCCGCTTGACGTCATTGAAGCAACGGCAATGCTCGGTGGTATCGCGGTGGATACGAAAAATTTCACGCTGCGCACCGGTTTTCGAACATTTGATGCCGCTTCGTATTTGCGCGCACATGGCGCCGATACAATACTGGTGCAGAAATTTCTCAGTGATGATTTGGATCAATTCAATCAGCGGGCAAAATTGATTCGAAAGACCGAATTATATAAATCGAATGCTGCAATTGCAGTGGGTGAAGCAGATCAAACCTACGATCAGGTACTGCTTGCGCAGACAGCCGATACGTTACTGATGCTGGAAGGGATCCGGACTTCGTTTGTCATCGGCAAACGCAAAGATGGATTGATTGGTGTCAGTGCCCGGTCGCTTGGCGATATGAATGTTCAGATCATTATGGAAAGCTTGGGCGGCGGCGGTCACTTAAATAATGCGGCGACTCAGATGGCGGACATCACGCTGGAAGGGGCCGTGGATCGCGTGAAAAAAGCGGTCGATTTGTATCTTGAAGGAGGTTTGTCCTAAATGAAAGTGATATTCTTGAAAGATGTCAAAGGAAAGGGAAAAGCCGGTGAAATTAAAGAGGTTTCCGAAGGCTATGCACGCAACTATCTCCTCCCCAAAAATGTGGCAGTAGAAGCAAACAAGGGGAGCTTAAGCATGTTAAATGCGCAAAAAAAGAAGCAAAAAGAACGCGCAGAAAATGAACGCAATGGGGCAGAAGCACTCAAAGCAAAAATTGAAAAAATGACGATTGAGCTGAAAGCAAAATCCGGTGAAGGCGGTCGGTTGTTCGGTTCAATTACCAGCAAACAAATCGCGCAAGCCTTGAAAAAGGCGGATATCAGCATTGATAAACGCAAAATTGATTTGCCGGAACCGATTCGGACACTGGGCTTTACCGACGTACCGTTGAAGCTTCATCCGAAAGTTCTTGCTAAGGTAAAGGTTCATGTCACTGAAGAATAAGCCTTGAATCCGCCCGGCGCGTCTGTGCGTTTGGCGGATTTTTACGGTTATTACTGTGCATTGAGAGATGCGTGTGAAACCGGAATTTTCTAAAGGAGGAGCGACATGAGTGACTTATTTGCGGATCGGATTCCGCCCCATAATATGGAAGCCGAACAGGCTGTTCTCGGCGCCGTTTTCCTAGAACCTTCATCGGTGATCACTGCGTCGGAAGTGTTGATTCCTGAAGACTTTTACCGCACAAGCCACCAGCTCATTTTCTCCGTCATGCTTGAGCTTTCGGAAAAGAATGAACCGGTTGATGTTGTCACGGTCACCAATGCCCTTCAGTCCTCGAAGCGGCTGGAAGAGGTCGGCGGCGTTTCCTATCTCGCCGAACTGGCCGATTCCGCACCAACCGCTGCAAATATCGAGTACTATTGTTCGATTGTGGCGGAGAAAGCAACCCTTCGCCGTCTGATTCGAACAGCGACGCAAATTGTTTCCGAGGGCTACACAAGCGAGGACGGCATCGAAACCGTGCTTGATGATGCGGAGCGCAGGATACTGGAGGTTGCCGAAAGAAAGCGCAGCGGTGAATTTCAGGCCATTAAAGATGTTTTGATGGAAACATACGATAACATTGAAATGCTTCAGAGCAGGCAGGATGATGTTACCGGGACACCGACCGGTTTTCTGGAACTCGATCGGATGACAGCAGGCTTTCAAAAAAGCGATCTGATCATCGTCGCTGCCCGTCCATCGGTCGGAAAAACGGCTTTTGCGTTAAATATTGCTCAGAATGTTGCCATTAAGAATGAGGCCAATGTGGCGATATTCAGTCTTGAAATGGGAGCCAAACAATTGGCGATGCGTATGTTGTGTGCAGAAGGGAATATTAATGCGCAAAAACTGCGAACCGGAAAGCTGGAAGATGAGGACTGGCAAAAGCTGACGATGGCGATGGGCAGTCTGTCACGTGCCGGCATTTATATCGATGATTCCCCTGGTGTGCGGGTCAACGATATCCGTTCAAAATGCCGCCGCCTGAAGCAGGAAAAAGGTCTGGATATGGTTGTCATTGACTATCTTCAGCTAATCATGGGCTCGGGGAGTTCCGGCCGTCAGGAAAACCGGCAGCAAGAGGTCTCGGAAATTTCGCGAATGTTGAAACAGATGGCCAGAGAACTAGACGTCCCGGTTATCGCGCTGTCCCAGCTGTCCCGTGGTGTCGAAGCACGTCAGGACAAGCGGCCGATGATGAGCGATATCCGTGAATCCGGAAGTATTGAGCAGGATGCCGACGTTGTTGCCTTCTTATATCGCGATGATTACTACAACAAGGAAAGCGAAAAACAGAACATCATTGAAATTATCATTGCCAAGCAGCGAAACGGTCCGGTTGGTACGGTGGAATTGGCCTTTGTTAAAGAGTACAGCAAATTCGTGAATATTGATCGGAAACACAGTGATGAGGATGTTCCGCGTGGTGCATGAGTAGAATTATATCGTGAATCCGAATAAAAATAATTATAACCCTGTTAATGTTCGTGTCCACATTGACTTTTCAAGCAATTACCTGTTAGACTAGACAGTGGCTTTAGTGAACTAAAATATTATTTTTTAAAAGTTGGGGGCTAAATGAATGTCTTCTGTTGTTGTTGTTGGCGCACAGTGGGGCGATGAAGGAAAAGGCAAGATTACCGACTACCTTTCGGAAAACTCGGAAGTAGTATCGCGCTACCAAGGCGGAGATAATGCCGGGCATACCATTGTTTGGAACGGCAAAACCTATAAATTACGGTTGATGCCGTCAGGGATCCTATACAGCGAAAAGATCTGCGTTTTGGGCAATGGTATGGTGATCAATCCAAAATCGTTGTGCAAGGAACTGGATTATATGATGGAAAGCGGTGTGCGCACGACGAATCTGCGGATCAGCAATCGCGCGCATCTGATCCTCCCGTACCACTTGAAACTGGATATGCTCGAAGAAGAAAGCAAGGGCACATCCAAAATCGGCACAACACAGAAGGGAATCGGCCCTGCATATATGGACAAGGCGGCACGTGTCGGTATTCGGATGGCGGACCTTCTTGAGCCGGAAACATTCCGTGCGAAACTGGAAAAGAACTTGAAAGAAAAGAACCGTCTTCTCGAGAAATTTTATGACAGCGAAGGCTTTGATATTAAGGACATCTATGATGAATATATTGGCTATGGTGAACGCCTGAAACCGCTCGTGTGCGATACGTCCGTTGTTCTGAATGACGCACTTGACGCTGGAAAACGCGTGCTGTTTGAAGGCGCTCAAGGATGCATGCTTGATATTGATCAAGGCACGTACCCATTTGTAACGTCATCCAACCCAGTTGCCGGTGGTGTGACGATTGGTGCCGGTGTCGGTCCGTCAAAAATCAATCATGTTGTCGGCTGCGCGAAAGCTTATACAACACGTGTTGGCGATGGTCCGTTCCCAACCGAATTAGAGGATGAGATTGGCGATCAAATTCGTGAAGTGGGCCATGAATACGGAACGGTAACCGGGCGGGCGCGCCGCGTCGGCTGGTTTGACAGTGTGGTTGTCCGCCATTCACGCCGTGTCAGCGGTTTGACGGATCTGTCCCTTAACTGTGTCGATGTTCTTACCGGACTTGAAACGGTAAAAATCTGCAAAGCTTATAAATATAAAGGCAAGCTGATTGAAGAGTTCCCGGCAAGTCTGAATGTCCTTGCCGAATGCGAACCGGTCTACGAAGAAATGCCTGGATGGAAAGAAGACATCACCGGAGCAAAATCATTGTCTGAACTTCCGGCGAATGCGCGTCACTATATTGAACGCATTGCACAACTGACTCAAGTCGGTTTGTCACTGTTCTCTGTCGGTCCGGACCGCACACAAACCATTGAGGTGCGCAATCCATTTCGCTAATCAGAAAATAAAAGAATAAAAAATCACGTCATGGCTATCCTTTAAAGGCCATGGCGTTTTTACTTTCCGGCATAACGCAAAGGCTGTGAAACCAATGCGCGAGGCGTAGGTAAAGGTTCAAGATTTGCTCGTTTTTCCGAATAAAGAGTAGACCTTCTCAGAAAAAGGGTTGCAAATGCATAAAGACCGTGTTAAAATATTTCTTGTGCCGCAAAAAGACAAGCATTTGCAGCTTATATCATCGCGGGGTGGAGCAGTCTGGTAGCTCGTCGGGCTCATAACCCGAAGGTCGTAGGTTCAAATCCTGCCCCCGCAATTATGGATCCGTGGTGTAGGGGTTAACATGCCTGCCTGTCACGCAGGAGATCGTCGGTTCAAATCCGATCGGATCCGCCATTATTATGGCTCGATAGCTCAGTCGGTAGAGCAGAGGACTGAAAATCCTCGTGTCGGTGGTTCGATTCCGCCTCGAGCCATGTTCTCCAAACATAAGCGTTTACCGCACTTTATAAAACGTACTTAAACAGGACAAAATCCTTGAGGTAATCAGGGGTTTTGTCCTGTTTCCTATTTCTGGTTTTATGACATTGTCTCAAGGAGTGTGTTAAAATATAAAAGAATTTATCTAAGAAAAGCGGCAGATGAATGAAGAACATGCCGCCAATAAAACGAACAACGATTGCGAAAGAATAATTGCACGGGAAATAAATCACAAGAACGTACAAGGAGTCTGCTCATAATGGAAAATAAAATTCTTGTTGTTGATGATGAACAGCCAATTGCTGATATATTGCAGTTTAACCTGGAGAAGGAAGGATACGAAGTTGTTTGCGCGTACGATGGAGAAGAAGCGCTGAAAAAGGTTGAAGAAGAAAATCCGGATATGATCTTGCTCGATGTGATGCTGCCGGTCAAAGACGGTATGGAAGTGTGCCGTGAAGTAAGAAAAACACATAATATGCCGATTATCATGCTGACGGCAAAAGATTCGGAGATTGATAAGGTACTCGGGTTGGAAATGGGCGCTGATGATTATGTAACCAAACCGTTCAGTAATCGAGAGTTGATTGCACGCGTCAAGGCGAACTTGAGGCGGCACAAACAAGAGGATACCGAAGAGGAAAAGAAACAAGTCAACAATATTGAGATCGGCGATTTAACCATTCACCTCGATGCCTATGTCGTCACCAAGCGGGGGAAAGTGATTGAATTGACGCACCGGGAATTTGAACTGCTTCATTATTTAGCGGAACACATCGGCCAAGTCATGACCCGTGAAAAGCTGCTGCAAACGGTATGGGGCTATGATTATTTTGGGGATGTACGGACGGTCGACGTCACGGTAAGACGATTGCGTGAAAAAATTGAGGATAATCCGAGCCGACCGATGTGGATCGTTACTCGGCGCGGGGTCGGCTATTATCTAAAGGAACCCAATCAGGAGATCAGTGATGAATAAGGTTGGCTTTTTTAAATCAATACAGTTCAAGGTGGTCTTGATTTACACGCTGCTTATTTTGCTTGCCATGCAGTTGATCGGTGTCTACTTTGCCGATCGCGTCAAGACAATTACTCTGGATAGTTTTGAAAACTCACTTGAGAGCCAAAGCCAGCTGATTGCATGGAATGTTGGCGAAGCGATTCGTCAAGCGCAAGAGTCAAATGTGGAAGATCCGAATCATGTGGCAGATCAGATTCAGAACCAGCTCTTGGAGATTGATGCCAACATCCGCGAGATTGAAGTGATTGACGATAATATGGTGATTGTTGCAGCCGATGAAAAGCATCGCGATGCCGTTGGCAAACGGACCACAAATCAATTGGTCGTTCAAAACCTTTCATCCACTTCAACGAATAAATTTCGGCGTGCCGACCGGTCGAGCGGTGAACGTATCGACATTGTGACGACACCGATTATGGTCGACAACCATCGATATGGGATGCTTTACGTAGAAAAGAGTTTTGAAAATGTCTATGAGCAGTTGCAGCAAATCAACCAGATCTTAGCCACTGCGACCATTTTTGCACTCTTGGTTACGGCTATCTTAGGCTTTTTCTTGGCGAGGACAATTACACGGCCACTCGTTCAAATGCAGCGGCAGGTCATGGCGGTTTCTCAAGGAAACTTTACCCGAAAAGTACAAATGACCGAACCGGATGAGATTGGGAAACTGGCCACGTCGTTTAATAACATGACATTGAAACTGCGTGAAGCCAATGCAACAACCGAATCGGAGCGGCGCAAATTAAAATCCGTCTTGACGTTCATGACCGATGGCGTCATTGCAACGGATCGAAAAGGCAATGTCGTGCTGATGAATAATCGCTCTGAGCAGCTGCTTAATGTGTACCGTCATGATGTGACCGGAAACTCGATTCTGGATTTGTTAAAGATTCGCAAAGACTATAAAATTATGGATCTCTATAATATGGAGAACTCGATCGTGCTCGACTTCAGTACGGATGATGAGACGATCCTGCTGCGCGCCAACTTCTCTGTTGTAAAAAAAGACAGCGGACTGGCTAATGGATTAATTGCCGTCATTCATGACGTTACGGAGCAGGAGCAAGTGGACATGGAACGTCGCGAGTTTGTTGCCAATGTGTCGCATGAATTGCGCACACCGCTGACCACAATGAAAAGCTACCTCGAAGCGCTTCAGGATGGCGCAGTGGAAGATCCCGCCCTGGCAAGTAAGTTTCTCGGTGTGACGCAGCGAGAAACCGAACGGATGATTCGGCTTGTGAATGATTTGCTGCAATTGTCTCGTCTTGATTCTAAAGACTATAAAATTCATTTGGAACGTACGGATTATATCACTTTTTGCCAAAGTATCATGGATCGATTTGAAATGTCGAAAAAACAGAATATTGAATTCGTTCGCCAATTTCCAAAGGGGTCTTTTTATGTTCTTATTGATCGGGACAAACTGACCCAGGTCATCGATAACATTATTTCGAACGCGATTAAATATTCGCCGGAAGGCGGCATCATTACATTTGCAATTCGGCGTAGAGGCAATAAGATCCGCTCAATGATCAGTGACCAAGGTGTCGGCATACCAAAGGAAAATCTGCCAAAGATTTTTAATCGCTTCTACAGAGTTGATCGTGCCCGTTCGCGCAAATTAGGTGGGACAGGTCTTGGACTTGCGATTGCCAAAGAAATGGTAGAGGCTCAAGGCGGAGAAATCTGGGCGGAGAGTGATTGGAACCGCGGGACAACCATTCATTTTATACTCCCACTCGATAGAAGGGATTCATGATGCAACGAGAAATCTTTAAATCGATATTGCTTGGTGTACTGGTCTTGGCCAGTGTTGTGATGACATCCAACATACTGTTCTATAAATCGGATTTTGAAAAGTACAAACCGAATTCAACAAGTCAGGTTGCAATTGCCGAGTCCCGTAAATTTCCACAAGTCATTCGCCCCAATTTGATGCTGGAACGAAATCAAAACGGGCGGTTTGGCCAAAACAGCAATACGGACATTCAAAAGGTCTATTCCTTGCTGCGGCAATCTGTATTCAGCGAAATAACCGGCAGCGCGTCGAGTCTTGAGGATGCCGATACGCCGCATTATACACTTGTGTTTCCTGCACCACTGACCTTTGATGCGCTGGGAAGGGTTTTTCAATTTGATTCGAGCAAGTCTGTCAGTGCAAACCATATTCCGGTTGATCGCATTGATATTTTTGGCTCAACAGACAAGCAAAATGTGATTGCTGTTTTTTCTTCACCGGATGAAAAAAATAAATTTTATACAACCGTTGATCATTTGAATTTTGAAACGTTGCAAGGTCTGTATGCCAAGGCGGAACTTCGCCCGTATGACCGCTTGTCTTTGAGAGATAAGGTTGCTTATCTGCCCCAGGGGAAAACGACAATGCACGCAGAAGTGACCTACTTTGAGCGGGTTTCTTTAGAGGAATTCATTCCAATACTTTTTCCTGATCCGGACAATGTGTTTGCTGTGCGCGGGAAAACCGAGTACACAGACAGCGGACGGCAGCTGGAGCGGACAAATAATATTGTTCAGTATGTCAATCCAGGGATTGTGAGTTCGACAGAGCAGAATAAGGATCCGATTCTGGTCAGCTTTGATTGGATGAATCAAATCAAATTATGGACGAATGACTTTATCTATCAGGGTGCATCATTGAAGAATTATCGCGGCGACGGAACCGTTTCTTTTCGAATGACGCTAGGCGACTACATGGTTTTTAACACGGATTACCCGAATTGGTATTTGAGCATGATTGAACTCAGCTGGAAAAGCGGGGAGCTCAATAGTTATAAAGGGACGCTCCTTGAATTGAATCCCGTTGATACTCAAGGATCGATTATGCTTAGTTCCGCGCGCGATGTACTCGATCAATTAAAGCAGGCGAATGTACCGGTCAACCGGATTGAAGATCTATGCATTGGGTATGAACTGAAGAGCCCGTCCTCAGGCTCAGGACAATCGATCGTGGCAGCGCCAGACTGGTTCTATAAAATCGGGGATCGCTGGAGTTCAGTAACGAAAGAACTGATCCCTTCTCAAATGAACAATGGGAAGGAGGATCCATCATGAATTGGAGCCGAACAAAGTCGATTTTCATTATTTGCTTTCTGCTTCTTGATGTGTTTCTTGTTTTTGAGATGTACATGCGACAGCAAGATGAGAACTTTGTCAATTATCATGATGAGTCGCAGCGCTATAATTATAAACTTGAAACGGTTATTCCAACAATGCCCCAAGACATTACTTTTCTGCGTGGTACACGTATGGATTGGAGCCGAAACAAAGACCAACTGGTTCAGGTAGCAGCAAAAGGCAAGGTACGGGAAAAGCAGGGGTTTGCGCTTGATCAAAATAATCTGCAGCTGGTCAGTACGTTCAAACGGCCGATTTCGATTGGGCATATTGACAGTGAAGATGTTCAGCAAGATTTATTAGGCAATGTCTATCAGGGTCAGGAATATAAGTATTGGCCGTTTACATCGAGCAGCACGGAGATTAAATTTGCGCAAACGTACCGTGGCCGTCCGGTTTATATTAGTACACGAAATAAATTGCAAATGCTTGATTTTACCATTGAGGATAACAAGGTTACGGGATTTAAACAGAGCTATTTTTCACTCACGGAAAAAAATAAAGTTGACCCGATCAATGCGGAACAGGCAATTAATAGCTTGGCAGAGCGAACCGATCTGGTCGGCTATAACCGGCTGCATATCAAAGCCATTGAACTGTGTTATTTGAATACCGTTGGCGATGAAAGTTCGGAACCGTTGATCTTCGTTCCGGCATGGCATTTCGTGGTTCATACGGTAAATGGAACGAGCGATTACTTTGTTAATGCAGTATCAGGGAATGTACTTACCATTAAATAAGCAATCGATTGTGTGACGGATTAATCACCCTTGGGAGGGGTAACGGTGCCATTTAAATTCAGTGTTTTAGCAAGCGGAAGTACGGGGAATTCTCTTTATATTGAAACGGAGCAGCGGCGTTTGCTTATTGATTGCGGACTAAGCGGCAAGAAAATGGTTGAACTACTTGGACAGATCGACCGTCGCCCGGAAGATATTGACGCGATTTTAGTCACTCATGAACACAGTGACCACATTAAGGGACTGGGCGTGTTTGCGCGTCGTTTTCATACACCGGTCTATGCCAATCAGAAAACGTGGCGGGCGATGTCCTCAGGCATTGGAGAGATTCCGACGGAGCAAAAGTTCGATTTCGAAGCCAATACAACGCAGGATTTCAACGATTTGTCCGTTGAATCGTTCTCCGTTTCACATGATGCAGCGGATCCAATGTTCTTTGTTGTTCATCAGGGTGAGAAACAGCTGACCCTTGCAACCGATCTCGGCTATGTTTCAACGCACATCAAAGGATTAATTCATAATTCAGATGCCTATGTGATGGAGGCGAACCATGACACGGAAATGCTGATGATGGGGCGATATCCATGGAGCGTCAAACGACGGATTTTGGGCGACACTGGCCATATTTCAAACGAAGAATCGGGAGTCGCACTGACCGAAGTCTTTGGTGATCACACCAAACGGATATATCTTGCTCACCTAAGCAAGGACAACAACATGAAAGAGCTGGCGCGTATGAGCGTTGGCCAGCATTTAGAGCGGTTGGGACTTAAATTAGGTCGTGAGATTGGTCTGTATGATACCGACCCGGATCATTCGACGAAACTGACTGCGGTTTAAGGTTTAATTGCAGCTACAATTGGCTATTCTTTACATAGAACAATGGGATTTTTGCGCTCCTTTTAAAAATAGTCACATAATTTTCAAGCAGTTCCTAATCAGTGGTAAATTATTGGTAAAGAAAGTTGTATGAATCATCAGCACGGTTGGCTGCTCAGGAGGCAGTGTGCTCAAACTTTTGATGCATTTTCTTTATGATACAGAGGAGGAATAGGTATGGGGTATTATGATGAAAACCATGAAAATGATCAAGACTCAAAAGAAAATGGCCATCAATCGAGAGAAACCCATGTACGCGGCGGATGGTTTCTCTCGGGGTTTATCGGCGCGATCGTCGGCATGGTCTGTCTTTTGATCTTTGCTCCAATCCTATCAGATCTGGGTGTTTTCCCTTATCAAGTCTCAACAGGCGCTCAGAATACCAATAATGTCGGGAATACCACCTTTAATCGGCAGATGAACGTTAATGTGACCTCATCGGTTACTGAGGCAGTTGATAAAGTTTCGCCTGCAGTTGTCGCGGTCATTAACCTGCAAAAGGCTAACTTCTTTGACAACAAGTACACGGAATCAGGAATAGGATCGGGAATTATTTATAAAAAAGATAATCAATATGCCTACGTTGTGACGAATAATCATGTGGTTTCCGGCGCGGAAAAAGTAGAAGTGCGGCTAAATGATAATGTCAAAACAAATGCGACCGTGTTGGGAAAGGATTCTCTGTACGATTTGGCGGTACTGCGTATCTCGTCAAAAAACGTGAAATCAGTTGCTGAGTTTGGAAACTCCTCTAAATTAAAACGTGGCGAGCCGGCGATTGCGATTGGCAACCCGCTGGGATTCTCCGGCTCTGTGACACAAGGAATCATCAGCTCGACTAATCGTACGATTCCGGTTGAGAGCAATAATGCTTCAATTGAAACCCAGGTGTTGCAAACCGATGCAGCCATCAACCCAGGCAATAGTGGCGGTGCATTGGTTAACATTGCCGGTCAGGTTATCGGCATTAATTCGTCGAAGATTGCATCAACCGGTACCGGAAGCAATGATGACGTTGAGGGCATTGGCTTTGCTATCCCGATCGACTTTGCCAAAACCGTGATCGAGAAACTGGAAACAGGTGGAAAGGTTCAGCGTCCGATGCTTGGCGTCAGCATTGTTGATCTGACGATGGTGCCGAATGAGGAAGTCAAGCAGCTGCAGCTGCCGTCCAGTGTTAAAACCGGACTTGTGGTCACCGATGTTCAAAGTTCGAGCCCGGCAGCAAAGAGCGGTCTTGAAGCCGGTGATGTGATTACGGAAATTAACGGGCATAAAATCAAGAGTTACATTGAGTTCTCCACGTACATGTACACCGAGCTGAACGCCGGTCAAAAAGTCACGATCAAGTATTATCGAATGGGAAAATCACATACGACGCAATTAACGCTCGGCAGCAAAACATTCTCATAATTAGCAAGATGAATAGAGCGGGTCCAAGACGAAAGATCTGTCTTTGGACCCGTTTTCTTTTTGGTGTTTATAAACAGGAGGATAACCAATCAGCGAAATGGATGTGTACAAAACAATGGAGATTTGTGGACAACTTGTGTGCATTGTTGAATAGATATCCACAAGTTATGCACATTTGGGGTTAAATTGTTTATAACTCTGAAAATTCATCACATTGATTATGTTAAAATAGGGATGTTTGAGTGCCACAGCTAATACGAAAAGCTTAATCGATAGGCTAAGGAAGCATCGTCAGTCTTTTTTCAGATGTATGGTGAAGGAATCGAATAAAAAAATGAAAATTCGACAAAGTTTGAGTCATTTTGATAGAAAAAGTTATCCACATACGTCGAAAAACAACTTTTTTTGCCGTTCTATATCTTGTGGCAAACGAATGCTTCCATACAGAATATAGAAAATTTCTGTGGATATGTGCATAAGTTTTGTGTATAACTTAGAGTAAGGTTGGGATAAGTTGTGAATATTAGTCTTTTAACCGTCGGAAAACTAAAGGAAAAGTATTTTAAGTTAGGGATCGAGGAATATGCAAAAAGACTCGGCACCTATGCAAAAGTCAGGATTATTGAAGTCCCTGATGAAAAAGCACCGGAAAATTTATCGGAAGCAGAGGTCACACAGGTAAAACAGGCAGAAGGTGAGCGGTTGTTGAAAAAACTGCCGGACAACGCTTATGCAATTGCCTTAGCGATCAAGGGCAAACAAATGCCGTCTGAAGACTTTGCCTCAAAGATTCAAGATCTAGCAACGTATGGGCACAGCGATATCGCCTTCATCATTGGCGGTTCAAACGGACTCAGTGATGACGTACTTAAACGTGCCGACTTTCAGCTCTCCTTCTCTCAGTTTACCTTCCCGCACCAGCTGATGCGACTGATCCTGATTGAACAAATTTATCGCGCATTTAAAATTATGCGCGGAGAACCGTATCATAAGTAAGTGAGGTTTTTGTAGAATATAAAATAAAGTTTAAAAATTGAATAGTCAAATCTTTTCTGGTTTTATCGTTTCTTTAGATATTTTAGATCGAGCCCTCGTTTTTTACCTGCGGCTTCCCAATAACTGATAAGCATCTTCTTTAGCAACTCTTCGATCGGCAGAATTGGAACTGTCCGTCCGATATTGAAACTTTTAGAGAGGGTCAGTCTTTTTTTGAGAGTAAACACCTTGAAAAACCGGGGAAACACATTGTTCTTCTGGAGAACATACTTCCCCGAATAACTGGCCCTGAAATTGTTAAGCAAATTAGGGAAAATTACTCCGATGTTACAGTTTCGATCATGATGTTTTCGGGAAGAAAAAGAGAAGAAGATGTGCTGAGCGCATTTAAATTTGGGGTCAATGATTTTATGGAAAAGCCAATCAGGATCCATGAATTGACTGTAAGAATGATGAACATGAAAAAAAGGATGAGCGAACTTGTTCCTTCCTTCAATTAAATTAGTTGCCTATGCGGTGATTGCTTTGTTCTTTATGCTGTCGGCTCTTTTTATAATTCTGGTCATTCATAAAATTTATGCGAACCGTAGTCAGGCTAGTATTGAACAACTAAAAAGAAAGATACAGCCTCCAATTTTTCAGAATTTATTTGGGGAGGCTGAAGATTCGCTGAAATATTTTAAGAAAAAAAGACTGTTTGATGATGCGATCCTTGAATTGTTAAAAGAAATGAACAATCAATTCGATTTAAATTTATTAAACATCACTCAGTCAAAAGCATTCGAAAAATATATCATTCCAGCTATAGAAAAGCGATTAAGAGCGCGCCGCTGGAGTAAGCGAATGAATACCTTATATCTAATTGAAAGTCTCGGGCCTGCCGCTTCATGGATTAATCTATGGCAAGTCTATCACCGAAAGCACATTTCTCGTCAGGATCAATATATCATTTTAAGAATTAATGCACAGGTAAACGAACGTCTCGGGAATATCGTCTGGAAGGCACTAACAACCCCGCACCCAAAAGTTCGCTACGGATTTTCGGTCGTTCCGCGTCCAATAACCAATTGGGTCATTCCCCGGCTTCTTCCCAAGCGGCTTATTGATGTTTTTATGGCGAACAATCTTGGTTTGAAGTATAAAACGGATAAAAAATCCGAGAAAAATTTATAAAGCTTAATGATTGCCACGTCACGTTAATCCTTGTGGCTTTAAAACGGACGTTTGGCTGATGATCAGGGCTGGATGAAACAGAAAAAAGAAACGAAGCAAAAAGAAGCCGTCTGCACCTGTGTCTGTTTTCAATTATTTTCATTGACATTATAAAGGAATGATCGTTTGAATGAAACACTCGGGAATCCTTAACTAAAAAGTACTTATTGTGATTGACGATACGCTTTAGGTGTTTTTCCCATTTCTTGATTAAAAACATGTGTAAAGTAACTGGGCGCCTGAAAACCGCAAAGGGCACTGATCTCAGAAACGGTTAAATTCGTACTTCTCAGTAAATCACGGGACTTAGAAAGCCGGTAGCGGATCAAGTAGTTATTGGGTGATTGTTTTAAATATTTTTTGAACAGCTGGCAGCATTTGCTTCTGCAAATGGCCCCCGCCCCGGCAATGTCGTTCAGTGAGATTTTTCTGTCGTAATTCCGTTGTATATAATCCGTCATTTTCCAGACAAGATTCTGATCAGGGGTTTCATCCAGATGCTCTTTTCGGGTTACTAAGTGGTCGCCGACATCCGCGCATAAAAGTGTCGAAAGAGACATAACGCGAAGAATATTAGGCTGATCTTTTGTCATTTCCCTATTAAGGAAATACATAGTGTCAAGAATATTTTTTTGCCATTCGATTCGTTTGCTCAGGGAGAGGCAGTCTTGGGACAAACTGCCGAATTTCTCTTTAAAATAGTGCTTGGTCACAAGTGAATGCTCAAAAAACAGTGCCGGACTGATCACCAGTGCAATGAACTCACATTCAGTATGATCCTCCGAAAATCCGTAATGGAGTCTTTTGCTGTTTACAAAGATACCGCTGTTTTCCTCCAAATGATGAATGCCACCGTTTACGAAAAAATCCATGGAACCATGAAGGACGAAAATGAATTCCAGATCCGTATGCCAATGGCAAAGTGCTTTGTATCCGTATCTGCTCAAATCGTCTCTCTTCAAATAAAGCGGGAAGTCAGGAATATTGTAATTGAGACGTTCTGACAGATCGGATGAGACGCCTAATGGAGTGCGCATCGCCTTGACTCCTTTACATACGATTTTTACATGATTATATACGATAAAGATAGTGCTTTCAAAGTCTTTTAAATACAATATTTATAGAATAAGTTCTGTTTAAATTCATTGTCGTTTTTTTGCCACTCCGTTGATTGGATCGGAAGGCGCGTGATGCCTGCGGTAATCAATCTCCTGGAGAGCGACAGGTGAGTTTAACAAAGTCATAAAATAAAAAAAGGATGGTAACCGATTTTGGAAAATGTGAAACTGATTGCAACGGATATGGACAGCACCTTGTTGACAAGTACCAGTGAATTGCCGCCTGATTTTGAACGCTATGTTTTAAAACTTCGGGAATTGGGCGTTGATTTTGCGATTGCAAGTGGCCGGCCGCTTTACACACTGAGTGATATTTTTTCAAATCTAAAAGAGGATATGGTCTTTATCTGTGATAATGGCGGATTAGTCAGTTACAAAGGGAAGATACTCTTTAACAGTCTGATTGATGTCAGCGCTTATCAGAAGATGATCCGATTTGTCGAAGATGAAACCGATGGTGTCGCTATTCTATGCGGCTTGGATTCCGCCTATATTTCGAAGAAAAATGAGCAGTATAAATCGTTCCTGTATACGTACTATACCAAAATAACCGTTGTTGAAGACATGCGAAAATTGGCGGTGAAAGCAGATAAGTTTACGATTTATTTCCCGGGGGCAGGCAGCAAGGCGCATTACGATCGAATTTTTAAACCGCAATTTGTAAAAGAATTTTCAGTGGTGATCAGCGGCACGCTTTGGATTGATATCATGAATAAAGGTATTGATAAAGGGAAAGCAATGAAACGATTAGGTGACTATATGCATATTGATTCTTCTCAAATGATGGCTTTTGGCGATACGTATAATGATGCCGAGATGCTTCAATCCGTAAAATACAGCTATATAGTCGCCAATGCCAGCGAAGGTATGAAACAATACGCAAACTATATAACCGCGTCAAATGATGACTATGGAGTTATTAAAATTGTAGAAGAATTGATCAGGCGCAAAGAGCGCAGAGCATAGCTTTTGAATGGAGGTGCCGGGGTGAATAACAAAGAAAGAAAAGAAAAAGGATTGCCCTATCATTATGACGATCCTGAGATCATGGGGAAACAAATGGAGTATCTGGAGTTGCTGCATGATTATAATGCCACAAGACCGTTAGAAAATGAGAAAAAACGGAAATTGTTAAAACAAATGTTCGCGGAGATTGGCGAAAACTGTCATATAGAGACACCGCTCCATGCCAACTGGGGCTGCCATCATGTCCATTTTGGAAGTGGCATTTATTGCAACTTCAATCTCACCTTTGTTGATGATACTGATATATACGTTGGCGACCACTGCATGTTTGGTCCGAATGTTGTGATCGCAACATCCGGACATCCGATTCTCCCCGTACTTCGAGAGCATCATTACGTCTACAACCTGCCCGTTAAGATTGGCACGAATGTCTGGATTGGTGCTGGTGTCCAGATCCTGCCTGGCGTGACGATCGGGGATCATTCGGTTATTGGCGCCGGAAGCGTGGTGACGAGAGACATTCCCGCCAATGTTGTGGCTTACGGCTCCCCTTGCCGTGTGATCAGAAAAATAGGGGAAAAAGATAAAACCTTTTACTTTAAAGATAGAAAACTGGATGTTTGGGAATAGCCGTTATCACTTAATGTAAAAAAACAGAGGTGTACAAATGGAACAATATTGTTTGACCAATTGGAAATTATTTCTAGGCGATCTGTCAAATGCCTGGCAAAAAGATTTTGCGGATCAGGGCTGGAAAAAGGTCACCGTCCCTCATGATTGGAGTATTACTCAGGACTTCACAAAAGATGCGTCAAGCGGCACCGGATATCTGCCGGGAGGCATTGGCTGGTATCGCTGCCATTTTAGCGCTGCGGAATTGGGGGATCTATCGGACCGTGTCCTGCAGATTCGTTTTGAAGGTGTCTATAAAAATGCGGATGTATGGGTGAATGGTTATCATCTCGGCTATCGTCCTTCCGGCTACAGCTCATTTCAGTATGATCTCACGGATCTTGCTGCGTTTAACAACAATGACGAATTTGTGATCGCCGTGCGTGTGGACCACTCGGATATCGCAGATTCCCGCTGGTATAACGGATCGGGAATAACGCGTCCGGTTTATCTTGCCGTTTTGGATCAGGTCTATGTCGACCGTTATGATGTCACTTTTGAAACAGAAGCCATCACCGATCGTGCAGCCAAGGTGAACGCGTCAGCGATATTAACCAATGCACTGGATACAGAGACGCAGGTTACGGTTGAACAGACGCTAAAAGAAATCGGCGGTGAATCTTTCTTTAAATTAGGAGAAGAAACGGTTTCCGTTCCCGCTCACGGTAAACGGGCAGTCGTTTTCGCAAAAGAATTGGCAGAGCCCAAATTATGGAGCGCAGAAATCCCCGCTCTTTATCAATTGGAGACAAAAGTCACTGCTGAAGGAAAAGAATCACATTATCTGGAAAACGTGGGCATCCGCAAGTTTGTCTTCGATCCCAATAAGGGCTTCTTACTGAACAATCAGCCAGCGACGAAATTGAAAGGTGTCAATCTTCATGAGGATGCTGGCTGTTTCGGTACAGCTGTCCCAACTGCGGTTTGGCTGAGGCGCCTGTTTAAAATTAAGGAAGCAGGAGGCAATGCCATCCGCATGGGGCACAATCCTCATGCGCAGAATCTGTATGACCTGTGTGATGCGCTTGGTTTCTTTGTCATTGACGAAGCATTTGATGAATGGGAAAACCCCAAAAATAAATGGTGCCGGGGCCATAATATTTATCCGCCAAAATATGAAGGCTATGCAAAGGATTTTCCCGTCTGGCACGAAAAAGATCTTGTCGATATGGTTCGCCGCAATAAAAATCATGCCTCCGTTATTGCCTGGAGTATTGGCAATGAGATTGATTACCCGAACGATCCGTACGCGAATCAGCTTTTCAATGAAATGACGGGAAATAACGATGCCAATAAACCGGCCGAGGAACGTATCTATAACCCGAATCGTCCGGATACGCGGCGCGCTACTGTGATCGCCAGACGGCTGACAGACATTGTGCACAGAGAGGATGCAACTCGCCCGGTGACCCTGGCGGCAGCTTTTCCGGAGCTATCCTCTCAAACGGGCCTGATCGACGTTCTCGATCTTGTCGGCTATAATTACAAAGAAAATTTATATGAAGATCATCACAAACGCTTTCCGGACAAGCCTTTTTACAGCAGTGAAAGCAAACATAGCTATTCCCAGTGGCTGGCGGTGAAGAATAATAATTATATTTCGGGTCATTTTATATGGACCGGAGTCGACTTTCTGGGAGAAGCGCGTGGTGTATTTCCGAGGCACGGGACATATCGCGGATTGATTGATCTGTGCGGTTATCCAACCATTATGTTCTATAAAAGAAAAAGCTGGTGGGTTGAAGCGGCAACGGGCAAGCTGTACACGCGCCCCTATGATGGCTGCAAAACAGAAGATCCATGGACACCGGTCTTTAGAAAATGGAACTATCGAGACGGAGAAGATGTTGAAATTCGCCTTTATACCAATGCCGATCAGTTTACCCTAAAAATGGGACAGACAGATATTCCGATGACCTTTGATGAAACCGAAGGCTATTACACAGCAGTGACCCATTATCAAAACGTTCCTTTAACGCTTGAAGCAAAAAAAGACGGCAAGCCAATTACAGATTTATTGGAAGCGGTTGGTGAATCGTGCCAATTAATGGCTAACGTCTGGCAAGCACCGGTTAAGTGGTCGCGATTTAACCGCACATATAATCCAGACAAAGTGATCCATCAAATTGAATTAACGTTTATTGATAACAAAGGACGCGCGACAAGCGATGAAAGAATCGTGACTTTTTCGTCGGATGATGCAGCATTTCTCGGGTTTGAAAACGGGAATGTCGATGATATAACCAATTACGTGGAAAAATGGCGCAGAAGCTTTAACGGGCGCATGATTTGCTATGTGCAGACTGACAAGGGGCAAAAAGGCTCCGTGAAATTTTCAGTCGAAGGATTTTCACCGCTTGTTGTGTCCCTTTAATCCTTTATTTAAAGCTATGTCAGAAGGTTACGTTGCTCCCTATATGGATGGGGTATTCGTGAAAAATGCTGACTTTTACGTCTTTCCTCTAACGATATAATCAGAGTATAAAATTAAAAATGAGAGAAGTTGAGAAAGTGGATAGAGTTACTATGAAAGAGGCTCTCTACAAAGATATTGAAAATAGAGCGCAGGCAATCTATCAACAGTACCAATATTTAATGCAGAAAGTCTTGAAAAGTAATACTAACTCAACGAAATCCCAATTGAAATTTTATCTCATAGAGGATGAAAGACTAAATGGAAAATCTGGGCATAAAAACAACGTTGATAATATTGGAATAAATACAGGAGTAATCGATAAGTTTTTTGATTATTTTTATGACTTTGCAAAAAAAAGAAGTGAAGAATTTATAAAGGCGATGTCGCTTGGTGCAGATGAGATTGATGGTGAGGAAATATCATATGAAGGAATTGTATTCGACAATAATGGAAAAGCTAAAGCTATAGACAGCAAAGTTATTGACGTAAGCCTAGCTAGTTTGCTTAATACATTTGTTGCACGTTTCATTTTAACTCATGAATTGGGTCATTTGCTTAATGGCCATTGTGAATATATAAGTGCAAAACAAAGCAGTAATATGCAGTATATTCCGATGTTTTATAGAGATGCCGACAAAATTAATAGTGTCTCACCGTTAGATATTAGGACCATGGAGATGGATGCAGATGCTTTGTAGGCAGAAAGATAGCCTTTATTTCCAGTTAATGGAAACAGCCATTGACTGGAAATAAAGGACACCAAGCGGTAGCGCGGTAGGATCAAGAAGCGATAACTATGGAAAAGAGGGTGACCCCTTGGTAGAATCAAAGTTGACCACAACGATTCGAAGGAGCACCTTCATGAAACAGAATAACACAGTGTATATGAATTTAAAACAACTGGAACAATGGGTCTGGCGGCAGCTACAGGAGACGTTCACTCAGGTGATGAAAAAGCTCTTGGAGGACATGGATCAACAAATTGCCGACGAACGGGATAAAAAACAGTATCGGCTCGTGAGTAAACGCCCGCTTCAAATCACCAGTCTTTTCGGTGAACTCACGATCGAACGCGCTTACTATCGCGACCGAACAAAGAATGAACATGTCTATCTCCTGGATCGGTATTTGGCTTTTGAAAAAGCCGGACATCTCAGCCCGATGGTTGAGGAAGCTGCGATTGAACTGGCGATTCAAGGTCCGTCACCGAAGGTGCTGCCGAAAAGCGCCCTTATGGTTTCGTCGCTTTAATGATAACACCGGATTTTATGATGGTGTTTTATTACCCAACCTAACTGGCTATTTGATTTTACAACTGGCCGCCCGTATTATAAGAAATTATTTTTTGAAAATCCCATGCAACCGTTGCATGAATTTCTGCTATAATGAAGTAAACGGGAGGAATATTGATGGTAACTATTCGGGATGTAGCAAAATATGCTGGTGTATCTGCATCAACGGCATCACGCGCCATACGGAATAGTTCGCTAATCAGCCCAGAAACACGAAAAAAAGTGCAACTTGTTGCAAAAAAAATGAACTATGTTCCAAATTTCAACGCACATAATCTAGCAACTAACGCCAATAACACTGTTGGTATTGTTTTCCCAGTTGATAAGGATGATTTGTACCAAAACCCCTTTTATACTGAATTAATTGAAGGCATTAATCAGGAATTAATACCAAAGCATTTTTTCATGACGGTGGCTTTAGGTGGTACCGTAAAAGAATTGAAGCAAACTATCAAAATAATGATTGAAAATAGTAAAATTGAGCAATTCATTTTATTGTATTCTATTGAAAATGATCCTATTTTGAAATATTTGCAGCAACGAAAAGCAAAGTATGCTGTCATTGGAAAGCCCTATACTAACGCCAATAGCATCCCCTATGTCGACAATGATAATGTCAATGCTGGATTAGACGCAACGGAATATTTGATAAACAAAGGACATCGTCAGTTAGGGTATGCCTTTACTAGTAGATACCAATTGGTACAAACAGACCGAATGCTTGGTTTTCATGAAGCAATTCGTCGCAATGATTTATACGGTTATAATCTGGAACTGTGCAGTGAACGTTTTGGTACCGCCATTAAGGAATATTTGCAACGCTATCCAGACATTTCTGCCATTTTGGCGAGTGATGATATTTTAGCCTTTCAAGTCCAAAAAGCTGTGCAGCGAATTGCCCCTGAAAGGCAGATTGAACTGATGGGATTCAACGATTCTTTATTTGCTAAATTTGCCGAACCCAAAATCAGCACCGTACAAATTTATCCGAAACGACTTGGCAAGGCAGCCGCACAGTTGATTATTCAGCAACTCGAGCAGGAATCGAATGAACCTTTCGAAAAAATAATTGTACCCTATAAAATCATCGAACAAAATTAATTAAAAAATTTATCGGCTGATTTGGTCCGCCAATCGTGCAGTTAATTCGCCTAAACCGCGAAGGAGCTGCTTTTTTGTTTGCTTTTTGATGCAATCGACTGTCCCTTCGTAAAAAAATCTTAAAAAAACCAATTGCAACCGGTTGCATTTTTTTGTAAGCCGTTACATAATAGATTATGCAAGTAACGAACATTATCCTTTTTAAGGCATTGTTGTTCGATTATGGAGGAGGAGAAAGAATGATGTATCAAGAACAACCCGTTAAGACCGATGTAAAAAGCACCGAACAGAAATTGCCAAGTCTCCCGGTCAGTACGATTTGGATGATTAGTTTTGGGTTTTTGGGCGTGCAAATGGCATTCTCATTACAAAGTTCAAATATGGGACGGATCTTCCAGACGATTGGCGCAGATCCTACTAAACTCGGTTTCTTCTTTATCTTGCCTCCGCTGGCAGGTTTAGTTGTTCAACCCTTAGTTGGTTATTTTTCCGACCGCACGTGGATACCAAAACTTGGTCGCCGTATCCCTTATCTGCTCATCGGAGCCATTGTTGCTGTCATTGTCATGTGCCTATTGCCTAATTCAGGCAGTTTTGGTTTTGGTTTTGGTTCAATGACAGCACTGACATTCGGAGCCATCACGATTCTGTTTATGGATCTGTCATCAAACGTTGCTATGCAACCGTTTAAAATGATGGTTGGCGATATGGTTAACGAGGAGCAAAAAGGGTTTGCCTATTCTATTCAAAGCTTTCTCTCAAACAGCGGCGCTGTGCTGGCTTGTATTTTTCCCTTTGTTTTAACCGTGCTGGGCACGTCAAACAGTGCACCAAAAGGGGTTGTTCCTCAATCAGTTGTTATTTCATTTTATGCCGGAGCAATTATTTTAATTGTCTGCAGTTTAATTACGATATTCAAGGTTAAAGAGTATTCACCTTCTGAGTATGCATTCTATCACGGGATCACAGATAAAACCGCTCAGAGAGAAAGTAACATTTTCAAACTGCTTGTCCATGCACCAAAAGTTTTCTGGACCGTTACTATCGTGCAACTCTTCTGCTGGATGGGTTTTCAGTATTTGTGGACTTACGGCGCAGGTGCCGTTGCTAAGAATGTTTGGCAGACGATTGATCCAACAAGCGCAGCTTATCAAGACGCCGGGAACTGGTTTGGTATTTTATCAGCTGTGTATTCATTTGCTGCCGTTTTGTGGTCACTTGTCTTGTCGCGCCTGCCAAATGATAAACGCAAACCGGCTTATGCCTTCAGCCTGTTGCTAGGCGGTATCGGTTTTGGTTCAGTATTCTTCATTCATAATCAATGGGCATTGATCGTTTCATTTATCTTGATCGGTATAACCTGGGCTGCTATGATGACATTCCCATTCACAATACTGACCAATGCTTTGTCTGGCGAGAATATGGGAACGTATCTCGGACTGTTCAATGGAAGCATTTGTTTGCCGCAAATTATTGCATCCTGTGCAAGCTTTGCCTTATTCCCGGCGTTTGGATCATCGATGCCGTCAATGATTTTATTTTCAGGTGTTATGCTGATTATCGGTGCATTCTCTGTTTCAATTATCAAAGAAACCTATGCAGAATAAGTTAATCAGCAATATTAATTGAAACCGCTTTGATTTTTGCTTGACGATGCAACCGGTTGCATTTAATATAAGAGCATGAAAGAGCATTCAAAATGGACATACGAGGAGGAATTGGCATGCAGCGAATTTTTGAAATTGACCCTTGGGAAGTCGTTACCCATAAATTAGACAAAGAAAACAAACGGGTGCAAGAAAGTATGACTAGTATTGGAAACGGCTACATGGGCATGCGTGGGTTTTTTGAAGAAAGTTATAGCGGAGACACACTGCAAGGACTTTACATCGGGGGGGTTTGGTTCCCTGACAAGACACGCGTTGGATGGTGGAAGAACGGCTATCCAAAGTACTTCGGCAAAGCGATCAATGCTGTTAACTTCATCAAAACAAACGTATTGATTAACAGCGAACCGATTGATTTAGCCAGTGATTCGATCAGCGGCTTTAAATTGCAGTTGGACATGAGACGTTCCATACTATCACGGGAATTTATTGTTGAAAAGGGCGACGCTAAATTAAAAGTATCCATTAATCGCTTTGTCAGCGCCGCACAAAAAGAATTATTCGTGGATGCTTATCAATTTGAAAACGAGGGTTCAACGCCTTTTAAATTAACCGTAAATACCCAAATTGACGCTGATGTTCAAAATGAAGATGCAAATTACGGAGAACGTTTCTGGAAAGTTTTAGATAAGTCCCAAAGTAATACCAAAGGTCATGTTGTAGCGATCACTAAAGAAAATCAGTTCGGTACTCCTCGATTTATCGTTGGTAATGAGATGGTCAACAAAACGGATTTGACTGCTGAAAAGACGGATGAATTAGAATTAGCCGTTCAAAACCAGTTCAGTAAAGAACTTGTACCAAGTGACACAGCTTATTTTGAAAAACGTGTCGTTGTCATTACTTCACGCGATTACGATGACCAAGCGAGTTTAATCAAAGCCATGCATGAATTAGCTGCCAAAATTGCGGATGAAAAGTTAGCCGATTTACAGGCGGCTCACACACATGTTTGGGCACAACGTTGGAAAAAATCCGATGTTGAAATTGACGGCGATGCTGCTGCACAACAAGGAATTCGTTTCAACCTGTATCAATTATTCTCTACGTACTATGGTGAAGATGATCGGCTGAACATTGGCCCTAAGGGCTTTACTGGCGAAAAGTATGGTGGTGCCACCTATTGGGATACCGAAGCATTTGCCGTTCCAATGTACTTAGGAGTTACCGATTCTACAGTGACCCGAAACTTGTTAATGTACCGTTATAAGCAGCTCGATGGTGCTTATGTCAACGCTAAAGAACAAGGCTTAAAGGGTGCGCTATATCCGATGGTGACGTTCAACGGAATTGAATGCCATAATGAATGGGAAATTACCTTTGAAGAAATTCATCGAAACGGCGATATCGCATTTGCCATTTACAACTACACCCGATATACAGGTGATAAATCCTATGTATTAAACGAAGGCAGCAAGGTCTTAACCGAAATTTCTCGCTTCTGGGCAGATCGGGTACATTATTCACAACGTAAGGATCAATACATGATTCACGGTGTAACCGGTCCAGATGAATATCAAAACAACATCAATAACAACTGGTATACGAACTACCTGGCACAATGGACTTTGAAATACACACTTGAAATATTGGATGAAGTTTCATCCGAACAAGCAGTTCAATTAAATGTTTCTAATGAAGAAAAGAAACAATGGAAAGAGATCATCAACAAGATGTACTTACCAGAAGACAAGAAACTTGGCATCTTTGTTCAGGACGACGGATTCCTGGATAAAGATTTAAAACTGGTCAGTGAACTTCCAGCTGATCAATTGCCGATTAACCAGCATTGGTCATGGGATAAAATTTTACGTTCGCCATACATCAAGCAAGGTGACGTTCTTCAAGGAATATGGGACTTTATCGATGAATTCACACCGGAACAAAAGAAAGCCAACTTTGACTTCTATGAGCCTTTAACCGTTCATGAATCAAGTTTATCTGCTTCGATTCATTCGATTTTAGCTGCCGACCTGCATTACGAAGATAAGGCAGTTGAAATGTATGAACGGACCTCCCGCTTAGACTTAGATAACTATAACAACGATACTGCCGATGGGCTGCATATTACCTCAATGACCGGTAGCTGGCTCGCCATCGTGCAAGGCTTTGCAGGCATGCGCGTTCGCAATAATCAACTACACTTTGATCCATTCTTACCGAAGAAATGGGAAGGGTATCGCTTCCGGATCAACTTCCGTGGACGGATCATCCAAGTTGCTGTCGATCATGTGGGAACACGGATCACATTAGTTTCTGGTGAACCGCTCACCATTGATGTTAAAGGACAAAACGTTCAACTGGATTCAGAAACCGTCACGGCTTAAATTCATATTGAGTGAGTTTCTGCATTTATCCCTAAAGTATAGAGGAAAGTTAGGGGGTAGTAACGGTGAAAATTACGCAAGCAACGATTGGTTCAATTGTTGATGAGCCAATTACACAATATACCTTAGAAAACGATCACCATGTTCAGGTCGTCTGTATGTCCTATGCAGCAACTTGGCAAGGATTTATGGTTCCAGATCAAAATGTCAAATTACACAATTTGATTTTACGATTCGATGACATCAACACGTATTTGACGAATCCATTTCATGTTGGTAATACCATCGGTCGCGTAGGTGGCCGACTTAAAAATAGCAGCTTCGCCATTAACGGCATTAAATACCATGTTCCTGCAAACGAAGGTCCGAATTTAATTCATGGCGGCAACCATGGCTTTTCCAGTTGGAATTGGCATGCCGCTATGGAAAGCTCTCAAAATGCAGTGAACGTGACATTTAGTCGGAAGATAGCAACTCAAGATGATGGTTTTCCGGGAAATATTGAGGTGAAAATCTCATACACCCTAGACAATCAAAACAAAGTCACGATTCAATTTTTTGGTCAAAGTGATGCAGATACGCTCTTCAATCCGATGACGCATGTATATTTTAATTTGAGCGATGACCAAGAAACCATTATGAATCATGAATTGCAGATCAATAGCCTGCAACACGTTGAAGTCGATGATCAAAAACTGCCGACCGGTCGTTTACTTGAACATAGTGGAACGGCATTTGATTTTTCTAAACCTGTAATGTTGCAAAAAGCGCTCGCACAGCTACAAAAAGAAATGGGTAAAAACCAATTTGACGACGCATTCAAATTGGTCGGCCAAGAACATCCAGCTGTTGTGATTCGGGATAACGCTTCCCACCGTCAAATTCGCGTTTATTCTAACCGAAATGGTATCGTGATGTTCACGGCCAATCCTGAAGTGATTGGAAAATCGAAGGAATGGGAAGCAAGCCATCCCTATAATGGTGTGGCAATCGAAGCACAGACGCTTCCGGATGCCATTCATCATCCGGAATTTGGCGATATCGTATTAAAAGCGAATCAGCCGAAAGTATATACCGTACACTATCAATACGAAGAAATTTAATGAGAGGGGAAAATTGCTTGACAAACTTTAATGATATTAAGGGATTCATCTTTGATTTGGATGGCGTAATCGCGCTGACATCTAAGTATCACAGTCAGGCTTGGCATCAGATTGCCGATGAGTTGGATGCGACATGGACAAAATCACTTGAAGATGGGCTCAAAGGGATCAGTCGAATGGACTCTTTAGAAATGATTTTGAAAGCTGGCAATAAAGAAAACGACTATACCGAAGAAGAAAAAATCAAATTAGCGGCAAAGAAAAATGACAATTATTTGGCGCTTATTGGAAATATGAATAATGATGATCTTTTACCTGGAATACCAGAGTTCTTAGAAGATTTAATGGCCCACAATTATAAGATTTGTTTGGCATCTGCTTCAAAGAATTCTTCAATTATTCTTAAAAAGTTAAACCTGGCAAGATATTTTCCAGCTGTTGTCGATCCATCTAAACTGAAAAAAGGAAAGCCAGATCCTGAAATTTATATTCGTGGAGCTGAACTGTTGAACTTGAAGCCTGAAGAATGCATTGGAATTGAAGATGCCGCTGCAGGGATTCAATCCATTAATGGTGCTGGTGAAACATCAATTGGTATTGGTGATACACAAGAACTAAGTGCCGCTGATATTCTTTTCTCAAGCACAAAAGACATGACATTAGCGAACATTGAAGCTGCAATGAAAGTTAACGCATAAATCGATCATTTAAATTGTTTTCAGTGTAAGAGGCTGTCCCAAAAGGTCAGCAGATGAAAGACGAGAGGGAATTTTTATCCCTCTCGTTTTTTCGCGTTTCTGGATAAAAATCATAGAAAAAAATCGCCAATTCTCTTAAAATGAAATTATCCCGAATCTCAATAAAAGAAGGCGATTTTTTTGAAAAACATTATCTTCGAAAAGTATAACATGCATCAACTCATTCTTCCAATGGATTTCAGCGACAGTATTCCCAAAAGCCATATATGACAGGACTGCTATAAGAGGGCAATTTATTGGTCTCGTTATGGCCATAAGAGTACAATTTATTAGAAGTATGCCTTGCTTTAGCATTTTTTCTCAGTGGTTAAATTTCTTGCCATCTAAATGATTTTTCAGGTCCATTTTATAGACAAAGAGAAGTTGTGCCGGATCTTTATTGCCATCTTCATCATAACCGCCGACAATAACTTTCTCTACGATGCTCTCAAAAGTGAACCAATCAAGTTGATTCAGCGCCTTATTCTGTTCCAGGGTCTTCTTGAATTCCTCCAACCTAGCTGGCTAATTTGATTTTACAACTGGCCAATATAAACAAATTCATTCAAGAAAACGGAGAATTTTCAATGTCTTCTTTTCAAGTATTACATTCTATTATAAAAAGGAAATAGATAATGGTCTAGAAGATTTTTAGTTTGTGTAATAAAACCACACTTACACCCATTACGGAGAACCGTACCATAAGTAAGTGAGGATTTGAATCAGAAAACAATATGATAAGGGACTCTTTAAAAGAGATTCGTCATAGCCTACGCCTCCATCACGATTAGCGACAACCGAGTGATTGCTTGATCAAGCAAAGAAAATACCTGTTTAACATTACACCTCATGAATGGATACGCTCGCTGGCACGCATCAACAAAACGCGAACCCGCTGACGTCAGAGTGGAGGCAAAATCATAAACTTTCTGTAAAAAAAGCCGCTGTACTAAAAAATGATTAGTACAACGGCTTTCCTAACAATTAAGTTAGTGTATGAGTCTTTTAATCTGGTTAATTTCTGATCAGGTAATCGAATGCACCGAGAGCAGCGGTTGCTCCTGACCCCATTGAAATGATGATTTGTTTATAGGGACTGTTGGTGCAATCACCTGCGGCATACAATCCGGGAACACTGGTTGCGCCGTACTTATCGACAATGATCTCGCCGACGCGTGTACGCTCAACAGTTCCTTCTAACCAATCGGTATTTGGTACAAGACCGATTTGAACAAATACGCCTTGTAATTCGATATGTGTTTCTTCTTGGGTTGCGCGATCAACACAGGTAATGCCGGTTACTTTATCGGTACCGGTGATTTCTTTTGTTTGAACGTTCTTTAAGACGGTAACATTAGGGAGGCTGTAAAGACGTTTCTGCAGCACTTCATCAGCTTTGAGCTCTGGCATGAATTCAAGAACGGTCACATGTTTTACAATACCTGCTAGGTCAATAGCGGCTTCAATGCCGGAATTACCACCGCCGATAACGGCTACGTCCTTTCCTTCAAATAAAGGACCGTCACAATGTGGGCAATAAGCGACCCCTTTGTTTTTGAATTCTTGTTCACCGGGTACGTTAACATTGCGCCAACGTGCGCCGGTGGATAGAATGACGGCTTTACTTTTGAGCACCGCACCGCTCTCAAGTTCTACTTCAAAAAGATCGTTCTTTTTGATATCCTTGGCGCGCTGAAGGTTCATGACGTCGACATCATAGTCCTTAACATGTTCTTCAAGACTGGCTGCGAGTTTTGGACCTTCAGTATGTTTCACACTAATAAAGTTGTCGATACCCAATGTTTCCTGAATCTGGCCACCGAAGCGTTCCGCAACAACCCCTGTACGCAATCCTTTTCGTGCGGTATAAATCGCCGCACTTGCCCCTGAAGGACCGCCACCAACAACGAGTACATCAAAAGGATCTTTATTTGAAAGCGCTGATGAATCGGGTGCGCTGCCTAGTTTGGCAAGAATTTCTTCAAGCGAGATTCGACCGCCGTTGAAGAACTCACCATTTAAGTAAACCGCCGGCACGGCCATAATGTCCTTGCTTTCTGCTTCTTCTTTAAAGGATGCCCCATCAATCATCGTATTTGAGATGTTGGGGTTCAGAAGGCTCATCACGTTTAATGCCTGAATAACATCAGGGCAATTGTGACAGCTGAGGCTGACGTAAGTTTCAAAGTGGTATTCACCGCTTATCTTCTTAATTTGATCAATGACGCCCTGATCAACCTTTGGCGCCCTTCCGCTCACCTGTAACAAGGCCAATACGAGTGATGTAAATTCGTGACCAAGAGGAATACCTGCGAACGTGATGCCGGTATCTTCTCCAGGACGGTTGACACTGAAGCTTGGCGTTCTTGGAAGCGATGCTTTTTCAACCGTGATTTGGGAAGATAAGGAAGCGATCTCGTCGATAAAAGCCAACAGGTCCTTTGACAATTGATCAGATCCGGCACTGACTTTAAGCTGAACGTTACCTTCCATGAGTTGAAGGTATTGGTTTAATTGATTCTTAATAGCTGCTTCGAGCACCATTGGTACACCTCTTAAAGCTTTCCGACAAGATCAAGGCTCGGTTTCAGTGTTTCAGAACCTTCTTGCCATTTAGCCGGACAAACTTCACCAGGGTTCTTACGAACATATTGAGCGGCCTTGATTTTATTAATAAGAGTACTTGCATCACGGCCGATACCGTCTGCGTTAATTTCGGCAGTTTGGATAATGCCGTCCGGATCGACGATAAACGTACCGCGGTCAGCAAGACCTGCCTCTTCGTTTAAAACATCGAAGTTGCGGGAGATTGTTTGCGATGGATCGCCGATCATGGTGTATTGGATTTTTGCGATCTTTTCTGAAGCATCGTGCCATCCTTTATGTGTAAAATGAGTGTCCGTTGAAACGGAATAAACTTCAACACCCAGTTTCTTTAGCGTATCATATTCAGTTTGCAGATCTTCAAGTTCAGTCGGACATACGAAGGAAAAGTCTGCCGGATAAAAGCAAACGACACTCCACTGACCCTTTAGCGTTTCTTCAGAGACGTCAATGAACTCACCATTTTTGTAAGCTTTTGCTTGGAACGGTTGTACTTCAGACCCAATAATGGACATAATTAATCTTCCTCCTAAAAGTGGTTTTGGTTGTATTGATTATAACTGATCTATCTATAATTATTATCAATGTAAATTAATTATTGATTAAGATACGTTCTATTGTCAAGTGAAACACTCTCAGCCTTATTTTTGTTGTGGTAACCGTAATAGATGTTGAAAGAATAAACGGTAGAGGATGAAAAGAAATTTCTTTATTTGTAGCGTGCCACGGATTGAATGGTCGGTAAATGATACCATTGTCAATTACTTGACAAGTTAGCTTATTGCCTGAAATCCAAGACCTTTTCCTTGTTCATAAACAATGTGTACCATAATGAATCTTATTATTCATTGTTTTTTTGACACTTTGGAATTTAGTGATGATGGGTAGAGATATCTGAACGCAGTAAAAAGTGAAGATCACAAATGGAAAAGAGCGGATGTCACAAAAGGTTGTTGAACGTATACTGCGTTCCGGCTGCCGCTTTCCATAGACTTTTAAGACAGCCTCAGGGAGGCAGAAGAAATTGTGCAGGTTCAAGACCAAACAACGATATAGGTCATTGATAACTTGTCTAAATTGGATTACGGTGTTGTAGCTACTGTGAATTTATTTCCATCCTTGGATAGGAGGAGGGATTGGTTAGGTTACACTTAATAGGACAAATAAATTAAGGTCATGTACACTTGGTTCAACTATTCGCCGGACATATGAAAAAGGAACGAAGAACTTTTTCAAAAGAGTTCAGAGAAAAGGCAACTCACATGTATCACATCTTTCCTAAAAATCAATTTGAGGAAATAAAATGAAGCACTAGGTTTATAGCCCAATGCTCATTTTGCCTCTTAAATAACTACGGTGAACCGTATCATAAGTAAGTGAGGGTATCAACACTGAATTAAGGAGGTAACGTGGATGAATGCACTTTTAGTACTAGATCCTCAAATTGGTATACTTAAAAAGAAAGATTTCTCGGAGGAACTAACCATAATCAGAAATGTTATTAGTGATTTTAAAGATAGGGATCAGTTAGTTGTATTATTTCAACACATTGACTCTGCAGATAAATTCCCTAATAGTCCGCTTGTAGAAGGATCAAAAGGTAGCAAAATATTTCCTGAATTTATTAAGTTAGCTGATTATATTGTTCCAAAAAGAACACCAAGTGGCTTTATGAATACTGAATTACAAAATATTTTGCAAAAATCAAATGTTAATCATGTTTTTGTTGTAGGTTTTAATACTGAATATTGTTGTTTGTTCACATCGCTAGGAGCTTTCGAAAAAGGATATGATGTCACATTTATTGAAGATGCCACAGGAACTGTTAACGATGAAAAAACATATGAGATGCCTGGATTAGATATTAGAGATATGGTAGGATCAATTCTTAATTGGTCCAGGGTGATTGAAGTTCTATACTATGCTGACTATGTTGAAAAATATGGGCACAAACGAAACCGGTGAATTCGGGTGAGGTCTGATCTCATTGGTTATGGGATGGTCAGCCTAAGCCCCGATCTGAAAAATTGACGGAATAAATTTGCTTAATTAGTAAAAAGGATAAAAACTAGCTTCAATAGACGGAGAGATTCCGCCTATTTACTCGAAAAACGTGAAAATGGGGCTTTTTGCTTTGCATAGTCGGAAAACATCCCTTATATACCCTCGAAAAGAGTCCCATTCTGCATCTAACCGAAAAATCTCCGCTTATTTAACTTTTTGCTAGTGACTTAATTAAGGACAAAACTTCTTATCTAACATTGCGAGACAGGTTGACTTAGCGTTCTTTTTATATTTCAAAAATCCAAGGGAACCTCATTTTGCTACGCCACGGTTAACCGTTATCATAAATAAATGTGGTTTTACCAAACACAGTCTTGTAAAATCGTTTTGTTACGATACACTTTTTATGGGAGAGACAGTCTTAAATGATGTCCGAACATGCACGGAGCAAAGTCTAGAAAAAAAACTCAACGAGAACTGCTGGAACATTGGGAATTGACGTAGATCCCTGCTGCACCCTTAGAACTAAATGTCGTTTTATCATAAATAAACAAAGTGTTGGAGATGGAATCGTGAGCATAAAAAAACAAAGCCAGCGAACCTGGCTTATCTTGCTATTTGTCATTTTATTAATCTCTGCCTGCCTGCGTGCGCCCTTTACCGCTGTTGGGGCCTTGATTCATCTGATTCAGAACGATACAGGGCTTAACGGAACGCTGAGCGGTTTGCTGACTTCGCTGCCCATGTTCGCTTTTGCTTTTATTGCGCCGATCACGCCGCGTTTCGTTCGTCGATGGGGCATGGTGCGTATGCTGTTCGCCAGTATGGTCGGGCTGACGGCAGGCATTCTGGTTCGTTCGCTGGTTCCGGGTATTCTCGGTTTATTCATCGGGACAGCAATTTTGGGCGTAGCCATCGCAGCCGGGAACGTTATTCTGCCGAGTTTTATTCAATATCGCTTCCAGAAGCAGATCGGTTTAATGACCGGCGTCTATTTAGTATCCATGGCACTTTGGGCAGGTGTCAGCTCTGGATTCAGTCTCCCGCTTGCCGTAAGCGGGCATCTTGGCTGGAAAGGCAGTCTGCTCATCTGGTGCCTGATGTCCCTGTTTGCGCTCATTGCTCTGTCTCCTTTTCTGCGTGAGCGCAATGGAGAATTGAAGGCCGCTTTGCCAGAAAAAGAGAACAGTGAGTCAGCGGGTTCAATCTGGTGTTCGAAGTTAGCTTGGTGCGTTACGCTTTATATGGGCATCCAGTCCATTCTTTTTTATACAGTGTTGGCTTGGTTTCCCTCTATGCTGAACGCACAAGGGCTGTCGATGAATCAGGGCGGTTTATTGCTGCTGGTCATTCAGATTGTTTCCCTGCCGACTTCTTTTTTGGCGCCTGTCCTTGCAAGTCGTGCAAAGAGTCAGACAAAGCTTGTCGTGACATCCGGCATCATTTATGTGATCGCTTTTGCCGGTTTGCTTAACGGGCACTGGATCCTGCTTTGGTCCATCTTGATTGGGCTCGGCAGCGGCGCTTCGTTCAGTTTTGCCATTTCACTTTTCAATCTGCGGACAAATACGGCAGAAGAAAGCATAAAGCTTTCCGGCATGGCACAATCCGTCGGTTATCTGATGGCCGCAGTCGCACCGGTAGTCACTGGCTATATCCACGACCTTTCCGGCAGCTGGGAAGCAACTAAAATCTTTCTTCTTATCTGTTCCGTTTTGCTAACCGTGTTGGCTTTTGGCGTCGGTCGAGATCACAAAGTTCATTTGGTTGTACGCAGAAGATCCTGAGGATGAGCACCGTATCATGAGTAAGATTAAATAAAAAAAAGAAAGATCTACTTGTATATGCAGTTGTTTTGATACAATTAAAGGTATTGGCATAGGGATATAGAAAAATCATTTTACTACGTCATTGTTTCCTCTGTAATGACCACATCATTCTCCTTTAGTCGTGATTTATCGGTTCGAGATACGGATCAGGTTTCGCTTTTAATAAGAGCATTCTTTTTATATCAGTCATTTTCAGGGTTAGGTAGGTGAACAATTAGTGGAAGCACAGCAAAATCAAGTGAACGGCAAATCGATTGCAGCGTTGGTTTTAGGGATTACCGCGATTATCATTCCTTATGTGGGGTTAATCTTGGGTATTCTCGGCATCATTTTTTCAAAGAAAGCACTGAATGAAATTGCTCAATATGGCCAGCAAGGCCGAGGAATGGCCATTGCCGGTTTGGTCACCAGCATCATTTCCGTATCGATCTATGCACTGATTATCTTTTTTATTGTGATTGTTGCAGGCGTTGCTGCCAATCTAGGGTGAATTCGATGAAAAATCCTTTAGCCACCGATATAGAGGTTTTTTATTCGATCAGAAAGCATCTGATTTTCAGTAAAGCAAAGGGTTGTGAATCAAATGCGTAAGTACTTGAGAGCCTGTGGTCGTGCCGTGTTGATGCGAGCAGTGGCATGTTGTTCAAGTGTAAGGGTGATGAACCCAAGCCATTAGCAGAGTGGTGCTAAGGGACTCGGTTTGCCTGGTTATTCAACTAATGTGAGGGAAGATGAGCGCGCTTATTGCTTTCTTTTCCTTCCCTTTGATTTTTTTCTTTTAAACGAATTAGGGACGAGATGCTTGAGAATTAGGGGGTCGCATGCAAATGGTGAAAACGGAACGCTTGCAAAAAAACGGGCGCAAAAACCAACCTCAATCAATGAAAACAAAGATCTTTTTGGCGGCGGCAGTTCTGACTGCAGCAGCGGCTGCATGCAGAGTGGCCGGTACAATGGTCGGCAATTATTTTTACCGTTTGGCCATTGCTCGGGAGAAGTCACCGCGGCGGCAGAATCTGGATCCAAAAGCCGGAAAAGTTGCCCTTTCTTCGGTCATACAGACACGTATAGATGAGCGGAAAGCAGCAAAGAAACAGTTTCTTGAGCAGTGCCCGCCGACCGACCGGTTTATGCGATCATCGGATGGGTTGAACCTGCACGCATTTCGATTTGAAGCGCATCCGAACAAGCATCACTGGATTATACTCCTGCACGGCTATATGGATGAAGCTTCGAACATGTTTTATTATGCCTCTGTTTTTGCCGAACATGGCTATAATGTGCTTGTTCCCAACTTGCGCGGAGCAGGGCGAAGTGAAGGGGACTACATCGGTATGGGCTGGAATGACCGTCTCGATGTTGTAGGTTGGATCAAACAACTTGTTGCACAGGACCCTGAGGCTAAGATTGCCGTTTTCGGCGTTTCCATGGGCGGCGCGACGGCGATGATGACCGCTGGTGAGAAGCTTCCGTCAAACGTTTGCTGCGTGATTGAAGATTGCGGCTATACGTCCGTAGCGGATGAATTTGCCTATGAACTGCGCAATTTGTTTCGGCTTCCAGCTTTTCCTATTTTGCGATTGGCGGATCGAGTGACGCGTTCGCGCGCCGGCTATGGCATTTATGAAGCCTCGGCAATCGAACAAGTGAAGAAGGCAAACGTACCGATCTTATTCATTCATGGCGATAACGACACGTTTGTCCCAACCCATATGGTGCATAAAGTCTATGAGGCGGCAGCCGGCGAGAAGGAGCTTCTGCTTGTGAAAAAGGCGACCCATGCGGCTTCGTCAATTGTCGATCCTGAATTGTATTTTTCAACGATCTTTCACTTTCTTGAAAAGCATGTGCCGCAAAACGAATAAATGGGGCAGGCTGCTCCATTGCCGGACTGTATAGATGAGCAAACCGCGTGTCGCTATTGGACACGCGGTTAATCGCTTCTCTATATCATCTTATTTAACAAGCCGATCCCAAATGACGACTTGGCCGCTTTTCAGGGACGGCTGCACATCAATAATCCGCTGATTTGAACTGCCGCGGAATTGCAGGGTCAGGTCTTTCTTTGCCAGATCAAAGCGACCGTCGACGAGAATATCAATTTTTGACAGGAGTTCGCGCTTGTCCTCAGAGTCGTGCTGAAGTTCTTCCCACGTGTAGCCGCTCCATGACCAAATATCTTTTGCTTGTCCGTACTCGCTTCGGATTCGGTTCACGAGCGAAAGGCAGACGCCGGTGTTTAAGAACGGTTCACCGCCGAGCAGCGTCAAGCCTTGTACATAAGACTGTCCGATGTCGGCAATGATTTGATCCTCCAGCTCCTTGGTATAGGGTTGACCGTAACGGAAGTTCTGGGCCGCTTTATTGTAGCAGCCGGGACAGTCGAAAGGACAGCCGCTGACATAGAGGCTGCAGCGCACGCCTTCTCCGTCTACGAAATTGAATGGTTTGTAGCTGGCAATATAGCACCGGCTCAAGCGTTCGGCCAGCCATGTTTTTGGGTTCGGGTCGCGTGGACGTTTTCTCTGAGCCGCATCATTTACCAATGGAATGCCTCCCTTTATTGCCGAGCAATCGTGTTGCTGTCGTTACCGAGGCTTAGATGCTTGACGCGCGATGCGATTTCCACATGCCGCCCGTGAATCATCGGTCGCTGCTGCGGGTTGCCCAAGTAGCCGCAGGTTCTTTTTACAACGTCACAGGACTGTGGATCGGTATTGCCGCATTCCGGGCATTCAAAGCCGCGCTCGGTTGGTTGGAATTCGCCCTTGAAGCCGCATTTGAAGCATTGATCAATCGGTGTATTGGTACCCAGATAGCCGACGCGGTCGTACGCATAATCCCATACTGCTTCCAGCGCTTTCGGATTTTGCTTCAGATTCGGATATTCGCAGTAATGGATGAATCCACCGGCGCAATACGGCGGAAAGTCCTTCTCGAAGTCTAATTTTTCAAATGGCGTCGGCGCTTTGCGTACATCATAGTGGAAGCTGTTTGTGTAGTATTCCTTATCGGTAATGTCCTTCACTTTGCCGAATTTTTCCGTATCTTTGCGGCAGAATTTGTCGGTCAGGCTTTCACTTGGTGTGCTGTATACGCTGAAATGATAGCCGTATTCTTCTTCCCAATCTTGGCAGTGTTCCCAGAGCTTCTTCACGACGCTGATGGCGAAGTCTTTGGCTTCCGGATTACTTTCCCATGTACTGCCGTAAAAAACGGTGCCCACTTCATAAAGGCCGATGTAGCCAAGAGAAACGGTGGCGCGGCGATTCTTGAAGAGTTCATCAACCGAGTCCGTACGCTTTAGTCGCTTGCCAAAAGCACCGTATTGATAAAGGATCGGCGCGTTGTCCGGCGTTGCCTGCTTCGCGCGCTCCACCTTAAAGACGAGTGCTTCCTTGCAGATCTGCAGTCGTTCCTTGAGAATCTTCCAAAAGGCTTCCTTGTCCCCTTTTGATTCCAGCGCAATGCGCGGCAGATTAACCGTGACCACGCCGAGATTCATTCGTCCGGAATTGACCTCTTTGCCGTTCTCATCATGCCAGCCTTGCAGGAACGAGCGGCAGCCCATCGGTGCTTTAAAACTTCCGGTCAGTTCGACCAGTTTGTCATACATCAGCACGTCCGGGTACATCCGTTTTGTTGCGCATTCAACAGCAAGCTGTTTGATGTCGTAATTCGGATCTTCCGGATCGAGGTTGAGCCCGCGTTTCAGACTGAATACCAGCTTTGGGAAAATCGCGGTGCGGTGTTCTTTGCCTAACCCGGTAATGCGTATACGCAGAATCGCTTTTTGAATTTCACGTTCAATCCAATTGGTCCCTAGGCCAAAGCCTAAGGTTGTAAAAGGTGTTTGTCCTTGAGAGGAATAGAGTGTATTGATTTCGTATTCGAGTGCCTGCATGGCGTCATAAATATCTTTTCTCGTTTTCTTACGGGCGAAGGCCTGCTGTTTTTCCGTTCCTTCAACCCATTCTTCCGCATCCGTTAAATGCTTGTCATAATTCTTTTTGGCAAAAGGAGCAAGCAGTTCATCCACACGGTCGGCGGAACAGCCGCCATATTGACTGGAAGCAACATTGGCAATAATCTGAGCCATTTGTGCAGTTGCCGTTTGAATCGAATGCGGCGGTTCGACCTCTGCATTGCCGATTTTAAACCCATGATTGAGCATTTCGTTGAAGTCGATCAAGCAGCAATTGGTCATTGGGCTGTATGGCTGATAGTCAAGGTCATGCCAATGGATCTCTCCCTTAAGCTGTGCATTGGCTACCTTTGGCGGCAGCATCTTCAGTCCAATCGCTTTGGCGACCGTACCGGCAGTAAGATCGCGCTGTGTATTAAAGACCTGGCTGTCCTTATTCGCGTTTTCATTGACGATGGATTGATCTTTATGTAAGAGTTTTCGAATGGTGAAATTGATGTCGGTTGCTTTATTACGGGCAAAATCACGCTCGGTGCGGTAGTTGATGTACTCTTGAGCAATATCATACTGATGATGGGTCAGAAGCGTTTGCTCAACAATATTTTGAATCTCATAAATTTTGATGTCTTCATGAAACCGTGATCCGATTTCAGCGAGCACATCATCGGTAATGTCATTGATTAATTGAAACGTGATTGGATCCAAATCGCCAAAAACGTGCTTTGCGGCTTTTAATAGAGCCGTGGTGATTTTCTCAGCATTAAAATCTATAATACGGCCATCGCGTTTTAATACTTTGATGGCCGGTGTGTTGACTGTAAATGGTTGTTTTGTATCGATCATCGTGAACGCCCCCTTGAAAAACTACTAAACTATCATAGGATATTGGCGCATAGGTTTCAATCTATATATGGGATGTAAAACGCGGGAAATATTGTGAAAAGTACTAGATATGGTATTGTGGAAGGGGAAATACGATTTGTGACAAGCTTGTGAAAGATGCAAACCACATGTGTTCCAATCTTAAAAGATCGAAAAAAGCGAGCTTTTTCCCTGCAACCTTAGGGTGCGGGCAGCGCGCAACCAAGGCTCGCTTTACTTTTTGAGGCAGAACAGGCGAGAATAAGGTATCACGTGATAAAGGGTGATCGCTGAGATGGATTTTGCAGATAAATTGAAAAAATTACGCAAGGAGAAAGGCTGGTCACAAGATGACTTGGCAGAAAAGCTGTTTGTTAGCCGGCAGTCTGTTTCTAAATGGGAAATTGGTCAAAATTATCCGAGTATTGAAAGCATTATTAGACTAAGTGATCTGTTTGATATGACGATCGATGACTTATTAAGGAGTGATGTTGCATTGACTGAGAAGGTGATTCAGGACAGCAAGCAACTGGCGCATCCGAGACTTAAATTCTGGTTTGAAGTGCTCTTTTTATTCGGGGGAGTACTCATGCTGATTAAGTTAGCAGTGCTGCTGATCAATAACCTAACGGCATTGGATCTGCCTCTGATTGGCGGCAAGTTGATTTGGAACTTGGGATCCGTCTTGTTTATGATTGGCGGAGCGATTGGCTCCGATGGGGTTAAAGAAAAATACAAAGAAGATTAACCGTTGAAAGTCACGCCGCCCAAAACGTAGTGGACAGAAAGCGTTTTTTTATTGATAAGCTGAGACTTTTTGTTCACTTAGCCTGTGACAGTAAATAAAGAAAATAAGGTGCACCGAGTACGGACACAATGATCCCGGCTGGAAGTTCCGCCGGCTGAAGCATCCAGCGGCCGAGGGTATCGGCGGCCAGAAGCAGAAGTGCGCCGGAAAGCGCGGAGACGGGGAGCAGGCGCAGATGCTGCGCCCCCACAAGGCGGCGGGCCAGATGGGGAGCAATCAGTCCGATAAAACCGATCCCACCGCTGACTGCAACGCAGGCGGCGGCAAGTGCGACTGCGGCAAGAAGCAGCATCCGTCTGTTTTTTTCGATCGCAACGCCGAGACCGATCACGGTTGGCTCATCAAGTTGCAAAAGGTCCAGCGTCCGTGCATGATACAGGACATAAGAAAAGAGCACGAGAACCCAAGGTAAAAGTGCAAGGACAAAGTGCCAATTCGAGCCCCAGATCGTTCCCGCAAGCCATGTAGACACAAATTGATATTGATTCGGATCGAATTTAAGCGTCAGGATAACCATGAGCGCGCTGATGCCTGATGCGACGGCGATACCTGTTAATAAGAGCCGGGTGGAAGAAAAGCCTTGGTGCTGCCGGAGTGCAAGCGCATAGATGAGTATCGCTGCAGCGGCTGCGCCGATAAGCGCAGCCATTGGGAGCATATAAACCGGTACTGCTTGCCGACTTTGGAAAAAAGAGATAAACAGTACGATCGCCAGCCCTGCACCGGCATTAATGCCTAGAATGCCCGGATCGGCGAGTGCGCTGCGCGTGACACTTTGAATGATGCATCCGGATACGGCGAGTCCCGCGCCGGCCAGTACCGAAATGATGATGCGCGGCATCCGGAATTCAAAAAGAATAAGCGACTGAGCGTTTGTGCCGCCGCCGAACAGGGTCTGAATCACTTCAAGAGGAGCCAGTCTTGTAAATCCGGTATTCATACTGATGACAAAGAGGACGACAATAAGTGTGGTCAGCAAAACCATTATTTGAATGCTTCGATTCCTTTTGTGTCGTTCCGCGGCAGTGAGGCTGCTCATTTAATGGTCGCTCCTTTCCGATCCGGCCAAATAGAGAAAGAACGGAATGCCGATCAATGCGATTAATACGCCGACGGGCGTCTCATAAGGCGGATTGATACTGCGGGCGCCAAGATCGGCCAAAACCAGCAGCAGGCTGCCAAGAATGGCTGTGCTGGGAATGATTTTTCGGTAATCCGTACCGACAAGATAGCGGGTCAGATGCGGGACAATTAACCCAACAAACCCGATCGCACCGACGACCGACACTGCGGCACCGGCAAGAATAAGCACCATGACGATACTTGCCGTTTTAATGATGCCCGTATGCATGCCAAGCCCGGACGCTATGTTGTCACCGAGGCTGAGAATGGTGATGGATGGTGACAGAAAAAGAGCAGCGAGAAACGCGCCAATCACCCAAGGAAGGATCATCATAAGCTCAAACCAGTGAATGCCGGTCGTTCCCCCTGCATACCAAAAGGCAAGATCTTGCCCGATCTGAAAATAAATCGCTAAGCCTTGACTCAGTGCAGTGAGCAAGGCGCTGACTGCGGCACCTGCCAGAACAAGGCGGACCGGTGACATGCCATTCGGCGACAGCGAACTCATTCCATAGACGATGCCGGCACCCACGCCTGCACCGATAAAGGAGCAGATCATCAAATAGAAGAAGGGAAGCGCCGGAAAGAAAGCATAGCAAAGCGCAAGTACAAAAGCCGCCCCTGCGTTAATGCCAAGGATTCCTGAATCGGCGAGTGGATTTCGGGTGACGCCTTGCATCAATGCTCCGGAAACGGAAAAACAGGCACCGATAATGACACTGCCAAGTACACGCGGCATGCGCAGTTCCCAAATGATTTTATGCGGCACAAGTTGAGCATTATAGTGGAAGACCGCATCCCAGACGGTTTTCAAGTCGATGTTTGCCGCACCATAGGAGATGGAGACTCCGATCGCAAACACCAGCAAAAACGGTCCGACGATTAATAGGATCGGAAAGGACCACTTTTTCATTCGGCTATTCTTGATCGATTGATTGATGTGTTTGGCTTTTAGCGCTGCCAGTTTTGCCACCGTTCTTTCTCTCAGTTACTTTTCTATGTCTCTTTGGCTTATTTGCTTAATTTTTCCGTGATAATTTTTGCTGTATTCAGCTGTGACATCGGCGTATTGTTAAAAAAGCTGGAATCGACCACGTAAACATGATGATTTTTAAACGCATTAAGCGATTTCCAAATGTCTCCGCTGGTGATTTGTTTCAGACGTTTCTTCGATACTTCCGGTTTCTCATCCTGCTTGCCGGTTTGTACGAAGATGTAGTCAGGATTCATTTCAAGCAACTTCTCTAGTGAGATCGCAGAAAAAAGGTCCTTTGATTCAATGCCGGCAACCGGTGTCAGTCCAAGATCGTGATAGAGCACACCGCCGACACTTGACGGTAAATGATTATAGATACGTACCTGCTTGTCCAGCAGTCTGATGAACACTACTTTTTTATTTCCAACCGTTTTTTTCAGTTTGGCTTTATAAGCATCAACCTGCTTTTGATAGTTGGCTAAATAAGTTTTTGCCTCTTTCTGTTTTCCCATGAGCTGTGCATAGGCCTTGAAGTCAGTACGCCAATTCTCTGTTTCCTTAATCATAATAGACGGGGCGATTTGAGCCATCTTATCGTAAGATTGTGTGTTTTCTCTGACGAAAATGAGGTCCGGTTTTTGAGCCAGAAAGCCTTCAAAGTTAAGTGGGGAAGATTCGCCGACAAGATGAAAGCCCTTTTGTTTGTCTTTCGGGAAGTAGCTGTAAAAGTTATCGCTGATGGTAGCTTTAGGTGCAATTTTGACGGGAATACCGAGTGGGATCAGGTATTCCATGAGCTGCTGGCTTGTGGCCGCGACCTTTTTCGGCTGTGCAGGAATGGTTTTTTTGCCTGTTGCATCGGTAATTGTTCTTTGCTTGGTCGATGTATGATCCGTATTTTGGTCACCTTGTTGTCCGGTGCAGGCCGACAGCAAAGTTAACGTCAAGATCAAGACGGCGATTCGTACAAGTACTTTTCGATTATATGAAAAAAAATGCATGAAGTTGGCTCCTTTTAATGAAAATGATTATCAATTTCATTAAAATGTTACCAAAATGCGACAATTTCGTCAATCATCAAAATTTTTGGCGAGTCATTTAACGAATTTTTTTCTCATGCTTTGGCGGGTTCAAGTTTTTTTGAAGAGCGGGAATGTGGTCATTTAAAAATTTTCTTGCATAAACAGCTGAATCATTTCTTGTTGCAGATTGGTCAGAAGATGATTTGATCGATAGACGAGCTGGATTAAGAATTCCGGCTGCGGCTGATCGCGGAGCGTCAATACGGCGACCGGATCCTGCGGCAGCAGGGCGGCCGCGCTGAGCAGGCTGATGCCGACACCCTTTGCAACCATGCCTTTGATAATCTGCACATCATTGGTTTGGTAGATGAGTTTCGGTTTAATCTGTGCCTGTCGGCTGAGTTGATTGAAGGCGATGGAATGCACAAAACGCTCATTTAACTGAATGAAGGACTCTTGCGCAAGATCGTAAAATCGGATTGAACCGTTTTTGGCTAAAGGGTGTGCTGGGCTTGTAATCACTTTAAACGGCTTTCGTGTAAGCAAACTTACGGACAGCTGGTCATCTTGAATAGGCGTGGTAGAGCCAAGTAAGGCGAGATCGAGCTGTCCGTTTTTTAACTGATTCAGGAGCGACTTGGAGCCGTCTTCATGCGTGTCCAGATGGCCAAGCAGATTTTTCTGGGAAAGTCTTGCTGAAAGGGCCGGGAACAGCGCGCTGCCGATAATTGGCGGCAGGCCTAGCCGGACGCGTTCGTGTTTGATCGCTGAAATTTCTAACTGTGCTGTCTTTAATTCCTGCAGCATTTGCGTGGCATGCTGCGCAAACTGTCTGCCGCAATCCGTGAAGGTGAGCGCGTTGTGCGATTGGTCGCGAATGATCAGCTGTGCGTCGAGCTCTTTTTCCAACCGCTGAATTGCTGCCGTGATCGTCGGCTGACTGACCTTAAAAAAACGAGCAACTTTTGTGAAATTTTTATCCTGACACAGCCGGTTATAATAGTGCAGATCACGTATGTTCATTCGGAATCCTCTCTCATTAAATCGTCTTATCCATTATTCTATCATGTACCGTACGCATGAAAAAACCGCCCAATGGAGCGGTTTTGGATTCCATGATACTAAGTATGAGGATTGAGGACGTTCTGATAAAAGGATCGGCGGTTTTTATATAGGGTCAGTTCGAGACCTGTAGACCGCTTGAACGGTTAAGAAGCGCGTACTTAGAGAAGTCCAATTAATTTCATCCACAGTGAACCGAGCCCGAGCCAGATGATGAAATAGACGATGGCGAGCATCGCGTTTAATTTCCACCAGGTTTGTTGCGTGACGTAACCTGATGAGAACAAAATCGGTGCCGGTCCATTGCTGTAATGCGTTGTTGAAGCAAAAAGGTTGCCAAAGAAGCCGAGCATTAGTGCAGCAAGCAATGCCGGAACCCCCGCTGCCAGGGCGACACCGAGCAGCGCACTGTACATGGCACTGATATGGGCCGTCGCGCTGGCGAACAGATAGTGACTGTAAAAATAGGCGAGGATGAGCACGACAAGCACGATCATCCAGTTCATTCCGTGGAGGCCACCTGAAATAAAACGGCTGAGCCATGGAATAAAGCCGAGTGTGTTGAGCTGACCGGCCATCATTACCAGAATGGAGAACCAGACCAGTGTATTCCATGCGCCTTTTTCACCAAGAATATCATTCCAGGAGAGAACCCCGCTAAGCAGCAGCAGCGTTAACGCGATAAATGCGGTTAGTGTTGCATCAATGTGCACTGTGCCGCCAAGCACCCATAAAACCAAAGAGATAAGGAAGATACCACTCATAAATTTTTCCGGACGCGACATTTTGCCAAATTCTTGCAGTTGACTTTCCGCCCACTCCTTGGCGTTCGGTGTTTCCTTGATTTCCGGGGGAAACCATTTATAGATTAAAAAAGGAACCACAATTAATGAAATCAACCCTGGAATTAAAGCAGCAGTGAACCAATTCATCCAAGTGATGGAAACATGCACCGATCTGGCGAGCGACTGCGCTAATGGGTTTCCGGCCATGGCTGTAAGAAACATGGCCGAGGTAATGATGTTTCCGTGGAACGCTGAAAAAATCAAAAAAGATCCCATTTTGCGCTGCGTATGACGTTCCGGACTGGAATCAAAAGAGCGCGACAGTGAATTGATGATTGGGAACATAATGCCACCGGCGCGAGCGGTGTTGCTTGGCGTTGCTGGAGACAGAACCAGATCGACACCAATCAGTGAATAGGCGAGGCCCAGTGTTTTTTTGCCGAATCGTTTGACAAAGTTTAGGGCAATCCTTGTGCCGAGTCCGGTCTTGATAAACCCGCGAGAAATAAAGAACGCCATCGCAATCAACCAAATGCTGTTGTTGCCAAATCCGGCAATAGCAGTCTCCAGCGGTACTTCTCCGGTCAAAACGCTTAATGTAAAGCCGATCACGGCCACGGCGCCAATCGGCAGCGGCTGGGTGATGCAGCCGATAATGGTGGCGACAAAAATGGCAAACATATGCCAAGCGGCGGGGGAAACCGCTGCCGGTTTAATTGGCGTCAGCAGCCATAAAATGACGCCAACCAATACAGGAATCAGAAATTTCTTGTAGCTGATTTTCTCTAATGTCATCGTTGATCGCCTAGATCTTTGTATTCAGGGAGCCATTTTTCTTTTTCAATTGCCGCGGCAACATGAGTCATTGGTTCCCGGTTCAGATTCTGCGCAACCGCGCATTTGGCCACAGCCAGAGCAACCGTTTGCGAGAAGGCATCCAACTTGGAAACCGGCGGGAGAACAGCCGCACCCGGTTGATCCGGATCAACAATACCGCCGAGCGAGTGGGCGGCAGCTGAAATCATTTCATCTGTTAATAATCGTGCCGTTGAAGCGATCACGCCAAGGCCGAGTCCAGGATAAACGAGGGCGTTGTTCGCTTGGCCGATGTGGTAGCTGATGCCGTTGTAGCGGACGTCCGGAGCAGGAATGCCTGTCGCAACGAGTGCACGGCCGTCCGTCCACTGAATAAGCTCTTCCGCTTTGGCTTCAGCGAGTTTCGTTGGGTTGGAAAGCGGGAAGATGATCGGGCGTTCGGTATGAGCGGCCATTTCTTTCACGATTTCTTCGGTAAACGTCCCCGGTTGCGTCGAGGTGCCGACGAGAATGGTTGGATGAATAGCGGCAACAGCAGCCCGCAAGTCCGTGAATTGTTCCGGGTTTTCAAATTCCGAACGGTTGCGAGCAAATGGCTTTTGTTCCGGGGTCAGCGTTGGATCGTCATCAAACAGCAAGCCCTGCTTATCCACCATATAAAAGTGTTGTTTGGCCTCTTTTTCAGACAAGCCCTGTTGCAGGAATTCATCATAAATACGCTTGGTGATGCCTGCCCCTGCGGTTCCTGCGCCAAAGCACATATAGATTTGTTCGGTCATTTTCTGTTTAGAGATATTAAGCGCACCGAGAATAGCGGCTAAAACAATGATTCCGGTTCCCTGAATATCGTCATTGAAGGTTGTGATTTTGTCCTTGTACTTGTTTAAAATGCTGGCGGCATGATCACGGCCAAAGTCTTCAAAGTGCAGGTACAGGTTTGGAAACAGCTGCTCCGCAGTTTCAACGAATTGGTCAACGAATTGGGTGTAGCGATCACCTTTGATGCGTTCATGGCGATTGCCGAGATACATGGGGTTGTCCAGCAGCTTTTTATTGTTTGTGCCTACATCCAGTACAACGGGCATCACCTGACTCGGATCAATACCGGCAGCAACGGTATAGACCATCAGCTTGCCAACCGATATATCGACGCCTTGCACGCCCCAGTCGCCGATACCGAGAATGCCTTCAGCATCGGTGACAACGATCAGACGGATGTCACGACCGCCAGCGGCATTTTTTAAAGCATCTTCCATTGCATCCGGATCGTTGATCGACAAGAAAGCGGCATTCTGCGGCTCTACGAACAGATTGCTGTAGTTTTCGATGGTGTCGGCAACCGTCGGATCATAGACAATCGGCATAAATTCAACAACATGCTGACTGAATAACTTAAAGAACAAGACACGGTTTTCGTTAAAAATTTGCATTAAAAAAAGCCGTTTTTCTAAGTTGGATGACTTTGATTTGAATTGGGCATAGGTTTGTTCCGTCTGCTCCGCCAAGGTTTGTACGCGAGGCGGGAGCAGCCCGGCCAATCCATAGTTTCGCCGTTCTTCTTCTGTAAACGCGGTTCCTTTGTTTCGAAAAGGATCATTTAGAATCGATAGTGGGTTCATAGAAAAGGATCTCCTTAACCTTTAGGATGGTTCATGAACATCATAGAAAGGCACGCAGAATATAGTCAAACGTAGCAGAAGCAATCAGATTTATTTATATGAAAGGACGAATTGCGGAATTTGTCCGTCTATTGACATTATTTCCTCTTGAATTTCTTTTATAATGAAGTGAAAATGAATTTTAATGATGATGCATGAGGACAGCGTGAACGATCGTGCGAAAGCATATAGAAAAGGCCGCTGCGTGTGAACCGAGTTTTAATCGCGTTCCGTGCGGCGTTTCATTTGACTTTCTTGGGGAGGAAAGGTTATGAAACCGGACGACTGTAGTTACCAAATTTATTTGAATCTTTTAAAAGAGGAGCTTATTCCTGCGACAGGCTGCACGGAACCGATTTCCGTTGCTTATGCGGCGGCAATGGCAAGAGAAGTACTGGGCGTGCTGCCCGACACATGCACGATTGAGGCAAGCGGAAACATCATCAAAAATGTTAAAAGTGTCGTCGTTCCGAATACGGGGGGACTAAAAGGAATTGCGGCAGCCGCTGTGGCAGGCATTGTCGCCGGAGATGCCTCAAAGAAATTGGAAGTGCTGGGCGCGATCGAAGAGGCGGCGAAGTCTCAGATCAAGGAATATCTTAAAGCGCATACCGTGACGGTACTTCCAGCGCACAACGACATTGTTTTTTTTATTGCGGCAACGGTGAAAAAGGGCAATGACGAAGCAACGGTTGTGATTGAAGACAAGCATACCAACATCGTTCGGATCGTGCGAAATGGGGAAACTCAGTTCGAAAAAGGGGACGGCCCTGCTGAGGGCGGCGGCTTGACGGATCGGAACAGTCTAAATGTCAAAGATATATTAGACTTTGCAGACAGCGTGCGTCTTGAAGATATAGCGGAAATCATTGAAAGGCAAGTCACGTATAACTGTGCTGTATCGGAAGAAGGATTAAAGCACGATTGGGGCGCTAATATAGGGAAAGTGCTGCTGAAAGCATATGGCAATGATATTAGAACGCGCGCTCGCGCTGCCGCAGCGGCCGGATCCGATGCACGGATGAGCGGCTGCGAAAAGCCGGTCGTGATTGTCTCAGGCAGCGGCAACCAAGGAATGACCGCATCGCTTCCGGTGATTGAGTATGCAAAAGCATTACATGTTTCACGTGAAAAGCTTTATCGCGCCCTGGTCTTGTCGAATCTGACGACCATTTACCAAAAAGCGGGCATCGGACGCCTTTCCGCATACTGTGGTGCGGTGAGTGCCGGATGCGGCGCGGGTGCCGGTATAGCTTATCTACATGGCGGCGGTTATGAGGAGATTGCGCATACGATTGTCAATGCACTGGCGATCACATCGGGGATTGTTTGCGACGGCGCAAAGCCTTCTTGTGCGGCCAAAATCTCCTCGGCGGTTGATGCCGGCATTCTTGGTTATCACATGTACCAGAATAAGCAGCAATTTTTTGGCGGCGATGGTATTGTGACAAAAGGTGTGGACGCCACCATTCGTAACGTTGGAGTTTTGGCCAAAGATGGCATGCGGCAAACGGATCGTCAGATTATTGATATTATGCTGAACCGGACCAGCAGCAAGCAACCCGCAGGAAATAAATCTTAAACACGTATGCAAAAAGCCCCGCAGCGCTGAGGCAAAATCGGCTGTGCGAGGGCTTTTCGTATTTAAGTTTACCAGGAGGGTACGACCGAGCCTTTAAATGTTTTTTTGATATAGGCTTTGATTTCATCAGAATGGTAGTATTTTTTGATTTGCTTGACCACTTCATCGTTCTTATTTTCGTTGCGGACAACAAAATAATTCGGATAGCGGTTATGCGTGAGCGATTCATGATCAATCGAATCGTCCAAAATCGTCAGTCCGGCACCCATTGCGAAATTGGAATTGATCGCTGCTGCAGTGACTTCGTCCAAATGGGAGGTAATTTGCGCGGGATCCATGGCAACGAACTGAATTTTTTTGGGGTTGCTGGCAACGTCACGGGTAGATCCGGTTGTTTGCGTTCCCGGTTTCATTTTGATGACGCCTGCTTTTTCAAGAAGGGTCAGGCTGCGCGGTTGGCTGGATGGATCGTTTGGGATGGCGATCTTGTCTCCTTTTTTTAGATCCTTGAGATGCTTGATTTTATTGGAGTAGATCCCCATTGGCAAGGCGACCGTCTTGAAAACATCCGTTATTTTATAGCCTCGGTCCTTGATTTGTGCTTTTAGAAACGGCAGGGTTTCATAGCTACTTGCATCCAAATCGCCGCCATCCAATGCGGTATTCGGCTGGTTATAGTCGTTAAAGACTTTTAAATGAATGGTGAGCCCATCTTTTTTGGCAAGTTTCGCAACCTGCTCCATAATCTGTTCGTGTGGTCCGCCGGTCACCCCGATGGTAAGTTCTTTCGTGCTGAGTGAGCCGGATGTGCTGGATCCGCATGCGGACAGAGCAAAAATTAGTATAAGAATTAATCCGATAAACACTGGCTTGACGTGATGCTTCATCTGTTTTGCTCCTCTTTTTTGGGTTTGTAGCTTCTTTCTATCTGTTTATATTAGCAAGGCTCGGCTCATTAAACAAATAAAACACAGATGTTAACTGTGCTTTTGGCGGCAACGATAAAAAATTTTTCCAACCTTGGATGCCCGGATTCGTGCGCTCATCGCTAAACGAGCGGGAAATCATGGGAAAAATACTTTAGTGAATAAACGCGTTGCATTGCGAAATGCGATGTGTTAGAATAGCAACACTCACCATTGATGAAGAAGAACTAGAGAAAGAAAACAGGAGAGGGTGTTGCAGGTGGGAAGAGAAAAGATGACGGTGAAAACGTTTGTAAATCACGTGCTTGTCGGTCATGCGGTTGGAATTGTGGCAGCGTTGGTACCGTCGGCATTGCTCGGTGAATTGAGTAAAGCGTTGATGGGACGGGTGCCGGTTTTCGGTACGATCTATCAATTGGTCACAATCTTCATGCTGGCCGTTCCTCTACTAATTGGGGCGGCTGTCGCCTACCAGTTCAAAATGAAGCCGATTCCGATGGCTTGCGTGGCAGCTGCCTCATGGGCTGGATCGGGTGCATTGAAATTTACAGCCAATGGCATCGTCGTTACCGGAATGGGCGATCTGGTGAATACCTTGGTGACGATCAGTGTCACTTGCGCCTTGGTGCTTCTGATCGGCCATCGTTTGAAATCGTTCGAACCACTTGTATTGCCACCGGTCATCTGTATCGTCGGAGGCGGATTAGGTGTTGTTCTCTATCCGTTCGTCCACAATGTAACGGTTGGGCTTGGACAAGTGATCAATAGCTTCTCCATGCTTCAACCGATCCCGATGAGCGTTTTGATCGCAGCCGTTTTTTCGGTCGTCATGATCTCGCCGATTTCAACCGTAGCCATTGCATCGGCGATTGGTATGAGCGGTATCGCATCCGGAGCAGGCAATTTGGGCTGCGTGGCGGCGGCCGTTGGTATGTTTGTCGGTGGACTGCGCGTCAATAAAATCGGCCTTTCTCTCTCCATCTTGCTGGGGACACCGAAGATCATGATTGCGGCAATGGTCCGTCAGCCGAAAATTTGTATTCCAATTGTGCTTAACGCAACCTTCCTTGGCGTCATCGGTGCCTTGTTCCAAATTAAAGGAACGCCGATCAGTGCCGGATTCGGCTTCTCTGGAATGGTAGGACCGATCAATGCGCTGCATTTTATGCCCGGCGGCGCAACAGCGGCGAATCTGCTGATTATCGGTTTGGTTTACATCGCCGCACCCTTTGCCGGCGGCTTCTTCTTCGAATGGCTCTGCCGCAGCGTGCTCCATCTCTATGGTTCAGAAGACTACAGTACCGAAATGGCAGAATTTAAGAAAGAAAAGAAGCAATCGAAGGCAAAGCTTGTGTTGGAAAAAGCTTAATCGTATTAGAAAACTTGGCTTTGCCAAACCTCTGGCGAGGGCAAAGTCTTAGTTGTACTGACACTCGTTTCCTTGAATTTTTTTATATACTTTCTTACCAGTGTAAAAAGGAACCCCTCACGTGGCAGTTCACGCGAGGGGTTTTTAGCGTTTAATTCAAATTCGATACCTGAATCATTCAGCGCTCAGGATCTCCTCGATCCGTCTTTCGGTCTCTGAATCTAAGATCAGATCAGCGGCTTTGGCATTGTCCACGATTTGTTCCGTTTTGCTGGCACCTACGACGACACTGGCAACCTGCTCCTGACGAAGCACCCAGGCAAGGGCCAATTGTGCCATGCTGACGCCTAATTCAGCAGCGATTTTCTTAAGTTTGTTCACTTTACTCAAATTGAGTTCGGTCAGATACGTGCGGATCCCGCCTTTATTCTCGGCGGCACGGCTACCGGCCGGAAATTCACTGACGGAACTGTATTTTCCGGTCAGCACACCTTGTGCGAGCGGCGACCAGCAGACCTGACTGACACCATGCGCCGCACTTGACGGAATCACTTCGGCTTCGATTTCGCGGGACAACATATTGTATTTAGACTGATTTGCCACGAAATGATTAAGCAGTTTCTGATCGGCAATATGTGCTGCTTCGGTGATTTGAGCCGCCGTCCATTGGCTGACACCGATGTAGTTTATTTTGCCTTGATGAATCAAATCGTCAAACGCACGCAGCGTCTCCTCAATCGGTGTTTCCGGATCAAAGCGATGGCAGTAATACAGATCGATATAATCGGTGTTCAATCGTTTTAGGCTGGCATTCGCCTGTTCCATAATATGTTTTCGGGAAAGGCCATGGTCATTTGGTCCATCACCCATCGGAAAGAATACTTTTGTCGAGAGCACGATCGCTTCACGTGGGAAGGCTTTAATCGCTTTTCCGACGACTTTTTCCGCTTCACCGCGCATGTATACATTGGCAGTATCAAAAAAGTTGATGCCCAGATCATAAGCTTTATGAATGGTACTTATTGCGTTTTCTTGTGCGACATAACCGCCGTAAGTCAGCCAGCTGCCCAGACTGACGGTGCTGACTTTGACGCCGGTACTGCCGAGATGGCGATACTTCATCAGAAACCTCCTCAAAATACGTTTTTTGCGGAATGCCTTCAGCGGACAATCACATGATCTCTTTAATGATAGCTGTCTTTCTCATTAAGCGCACGCAAAGAGAACCGCAAGCCAGCTTGTCCAGCTGCAACAAAAAGGACAGCCTGATTGCGGCTGCCCGTATCGTCTTCACGGCATCGGACACCAAACGATGATTTTGTACGGCACGGTTTGGGCGGGGATACTTTTTGTTGCTGCGCCGTAAATCACAATCAAATCACGATTTGCCGGATTAGGATTGAAGTCTTGGCCGTTTGCCAGCATAACCTGTGTAAACGGTCCCAAGTTTAATTGTAGTTGACCATCGCGGCTCAAGAGCTGTTCGTTGAAAAAACCGACCTTTACATTCTGATCGGAGCGTTCCTTTACAAGAATGAGCGCTCGGTATTGCGGTGGATAGATGAGAATAACCGGCGCGTTTCCGTCATAATATCCGCTGACCCGATCGCCAATTCGAATCTTGGCTTGGTCGACAACGTAAGTTATTGGCGACACCACAAAACGAACAACCTGATCGTTATTCTCCAGCGTCATCAGCTTCCAGCAGCCTGAATTTTCACCGCTCGGGCTGGTGATATAATCGTCAATCGCCGTAACAATGCCTTGAAACGATCGCCACTCCATACGCGTCACCCCTCACCTGTTCTTCTTGATGAAGTCACCTATGGTTTTACTGTATGATTTTGTGGCGGATGGGTGCCTAACTCAAAGGGTCCGTTTCCTGCCATTGGCAAAAAATAAGTCTTAAGGCGTAGCGGAATCCGGACTTGAGCGCATTACCCTGGACGGCTTGGTGTACTATAGTAGGATTATAGAGATGCGGCCGGGCAAGGGATGAACGGCCACATGCATCTTAGTCGAACGGGTCATGAAAGGAACGAACATTATGGGACTTATTTTCGGATTGATTGCAGCGTTGATTCTCTTTATTATCTTCATTGTAATCGGCGGTGTGCTGATTACATCGGCAGTATGGATTGTGCTAGTCGTCCTAGCAATTATTTTCATCATCTTCTTTGGTTTTTTGTTCAAGTGGTTTTTAATTCTTTTGCTGATTGTTGGTATTTTCGTCTTGGTGAAACGCATGTTTAACCGCTAAGCAGGGTTAAATAAAAGAGCAGAGCGAATTTTCTCGCACGGCTCTTTTACTCATCAGTGACCTCCGGGTTTAATATTACGATGGTGCGACCAATCTTTTTGCCGCTGAGCAGGGCGGGCAAGGCGTTTGGAAGCTGGCTCAAGGGAATTTCTTTTTGAGCGATTGCTGCCAGCTTTTCCGGCTTATGCAATTCGGCGAGCCGCTGCCAAATGACCTGGCGGAGCTCCATCGGGCAAGAAACAGAGTCGATCCCGAGCAAATTGACGCCGCGTAAAATAAATGGAAAGACGGTTGCCGGGAGCTCAGACCCTGCTGCGAGTCCGCAGGCGGCAACATAGCCGCCATAGCGCATCCTGCCGAGTAATCCGGCAAGCGGCTTTCCCCCGACCGAATCAACTGCCGACGTCCACTGCTGTTTTTGCAACGGCTTTACCGTTCCGTCAAATACAGCTTCACGTGCGATAACGCTCTGCGCGCCTAGCATTTTCAAATAGCTTGATGCCTCGGCGCTTTTTCCGGAACTTGCGACAACCGAATAACCGAGATCGGAAAGTAGTGCAACGGCATGGCTGCCGACGCCGCCCGACGCACCAGTGACGATTACCTCTCCTTTGTCCGGCGCAATCCCTGCCTGTTCCAGGCGAAAAACAGACAGTGCTGCAGTGAAGCCGGCGGTTCCAATCCTCATAGCTTCCTTGAGTGTCAGCCCTGAAGGCAGCGGAACGATCCAATCAGCGGGGATCCGTGCGTATTCACTAAATCCGCCAAAATGGGAAACACCAAGGCCGTAACCGGTTACAATGACCGGGTCGTCTTTTTTGAAACGCGGGTCTTCTGAGGATACGACAATTCCTGAGAGGTCAATACCGGGCACAAAGGGATAGTTTTTCAAAATATGTCCGTTAGGAATGGCTGCAAGACTGTCCTTATAATTGATCCCTGAGTAGCAAACGCGTATGAGCACGCCTGCTTCAGGCAGATCGTTTAATGTTAAGGATTCAATCCTGCGTGAAAAACTTTGCTCGATTTTGTTAACCACAAGCGCATGGAAACTTTTATTCAAGCATCTCACCTACTTTTCATTCAGATCACTTAGCGTTCTCATAGATTATAATTAGCGAAAGGATGCCGAAAGCCCTTCAATTTGGCGCAACTTTTTTGAACGCAGCCAGTTATAAGGGTTATTGAGGCTCGCCACGCTTTTTGCAAAGTTCGATACAACCATGGCTGCATTTCTACGATTTGATGAACGTTTGATACGACTTTTCTCTGAACATAAAGTAAAAAAAGGGAAAGCACCGTCGGCTTTCCTTTTTTCATTAGAAATTTATGCGGCACTCACTTAACAGAAAGTTATTAACCTGTGGATAACTTTCTGAATGGTGAATGTGCACTGTGGATAACATGCGCATGCAGTTTTTATCTTCTTGTGAGCATCCGCTGGTAGGCCAGCCGTTTGCCGTTCGGCATATCGAGGTAAACGACCCCGCGATACTCAAAACCGGCTTGCTTGATCACGTGCTGCATGCGCGGGTTTTCCGGATGAGTATCGATGCGCAGATCAGTATAGCCTTTAAGTGCTGCAGCGCTAATCAGGTGATCCATCAGCACTGAAGAAAGGTGACGGCCACGAAAATCGGAGGAAAGTGCGATGCGGTGTATCGACACATACGGAACGCCAGTCTGTACCCAAGCACCTTCTTTGATCGCTTCATAAGCCGGTTCGAGTTCTTCAAAAAGAACACCATAACCGGCAATTTGATCATCGGTGATCAGGACAAAGCCCCTTTTCTGTTCAAGGTCATGATGCAGGACAGTGTCGTCCGGATAGCCGTCCTGCCATTGATCAATGCCGTCTGCTTTAAGCAATTGTTTTGCCTGATCAATGATTTTTTGTATACCGGAAAAGTCATGCGGAGTTGCTTGGCGTAAATAAGCGGTCAAAAGAGGTCCCCCCAATCTATTGATATTGCAGGCTTAAAGGTAACTTGTGATGATGTAAGTAATGATTTCATTATATTATAGAATCCGAGAGTCAAGCAATCACGGTGTGTGCGGCGGCGTTTGGCTGATGAAACGGTGAAAGAGCATGCACTGATTTGAAACATTGGATAAGTCGTTACCATACATAAATGGCTTTAAATGAATACAATGCAATTTAAATTTCAATCCTTTAGGAGGGGCACGTATGTTATTCGGTGGGCGCTTGAAGCCTATTATCTTGCCCAGGCAGTCGTCAGCTATACTTTGGTGCTGCGACCGGAGCGAATCATTCTCGCCGGGTTGCTATTGGCAAAAAAGCACTTAAAAAATGAGGTTAAAAAAACAAATCCCCCTGACCGGAACGGCAAGGGGGATTTAACGTATTTAACGCAATTTCAGTGCAGCGGTGTCCACTGCCAATTGGAAACTTCCGGGAGATCTTGTCCTTCATCGCGAATGAATCGGTGATGCTTGGCAATCATTCGATCCATTTCTGCGATAAATGCATCGCGTTTTTCCTCATAAGCCGGTTGAATCATGACGGCGGTCTTAGCGAGATGGAACCGGTCGAGATGGTTTAAGACGCGCATGTCAAATGGCGTGGTGATATCGCCGTCTTCACGATAGCCGTGAACCGTTAACTTGTTATTATGACGACCAAAGAACAAGCTTTCGATAAGGTCTTCGTAGCCGTGGAAGGCAAAGAGAATCGGCTTGTCTTTGGTGAAATAATGGTCGAAGGCTTCATCAGAAAGACCGCGTGCACTTTTCTTTGGACTTCTGAGTTTGAGCAGATCAACGACATTGACAAAGCGAATCTTCATTTCCGGAAACGCGTCATGCAAGAGCTGAAGCGCGGCGAGCGACTCAAGCGTGGGTTCGGTTCCGGCGCTGGCAATGACAAGGTCTGGTTCCAAGCCTTGATCGGTACTTGCCCAGTCAATCATTCCAAGTCCATTCGCAACAAGTTCCGAAGCTTCTTCGATTGAAAACCATTGCGGGCGTGGGTGTTTGGATGTAACCACTAGATTGATTTTATTACGGCTTTTGAAAATCTTATTTGCAACGGCAAGCAAGGTATTGGCATCCGCCGGAAGATATTCACGGATAAACGCAGGTTTCTTCTCAGCGAGATGCGTCAGCATGCCGGGATCTTGATGCGTATAGCCGTTATGGTCCTGCTGGAAAACGGTCGATGATGCAATCACGTTTAAAGAAGGATAGGAACTTCTCCATGCGAGTTCACTTGCTTTGCGTAGCCATTTGAAATGCTGTGTCAGCATCGAGTCAACGATTCTGAGAAACGCTTCATAGCTGGCAAAAAATCCGTGTCTGCCGGTTAATGTATAGCCTTCAAGCCATCCCTCTGCCTGATGCTCGGAAAGCTGTGCATCGAGGACGCGGCCGGCGGGTGCGACGAATTCATCACGCGGTTCGTCGACCTCGCCGAGCCATTGCCGGCTTGTGGCTTCAAAAACCGCGCCCAAGCGGTTTGATGCCGTTTCATCCGGACCAAAAATACGGAAATTTGTTGGATTCAGCTTAATCAAATCGCGGGCGTATTCGCCAAAGATGATCATGTCTTGTGCCAGCTGTCTGCCACGTACTTTCGTGTCTGTCGCATAGCTGCGATAGTCAGGTAAACGCAGTTCGCGCGGATCTACGCCGCCGTTTGTGATTGGATTCACGGCCATTCTTTTGGTGCCCTTAGGAATGACTTGAGCGATCTCGGATTGTAATGATCCGTCCGCATTGAACAGTTCTTCCGGCTTATAGGACTTGAGCCAGCGAACCAATTCATCGCTATGCTCCAGATGGTTTTGATCGACCGGAATTGGAATCTGATGCGACCGGAACGAGTCTTCAACTGGTTTCCCTTCCCATGTTTTTGGTCCGGTCCATCCTTTGGGGCTGCGGAAAATAACGACCGGCCAATGCGGCATGGTTGGATCATCGTTTTCACGTGCTTGCTTTTGAATCGCTTGAATTTTTTCAATCGCTTGATCGAGCGCGCTTGCCATTTTCGGATGAACCTCTTGCGGATCATTTCCGGAAACAAACAGCGGATCCCAGCCGAGTCCTTCAAAATAGTGCTGCAAATCTTGATCGGACGTACGCGAGAACAAGGTTGGGTTGCTCAATTTATAACCGTTAATGTAAACGATCGGCAGAACGGCACCGTCATGAATCGGATTGATAAAATGGTTGGACTGCCAGGAAGCGGCAAGCGGTCCGGTTTCAGCCTCTCCATCGCCGACAACAACTGCGGCAATTTGATCCGGATTATCGAGAATGGCCCCGACACCATGGGAAATCGAATAGCCCAGTTCGCCGCCTTCGTGAAGCGATCCGGGCGTAATCGGGGCTGCGTGTGAGGCCACGCCGCCAGGCCAGGAGAACTGTTTGAACAACTTTTGCATGCCTGCTTTATCCTGCGTGATGTCCGGGTAAATTTCGGTGTAGCTTCCATCGAGATAACTATTCGATACCATCACTTGGCCACCATGTCCCGGTCCTTCGATATAGAACATGGTGACGTCATATTTGTTAATAATACGGTTCAAATGAGCATAGATAAAATTTTGTCCGGAAATCGTTCCCCAATGACCGATCGGATGCACTTTGACATCGCTCGCTTTAAGCGGACGATCCAGCAATGGGTTGTCTTTCAAATAGATTTGACCCACAGACAGGTAATTGGCCGCTCGCCAGTATTTATCCAATAAATCGAAGTATGCTTTTGAAGAATAGTCGCTTGCTTTTTCAGTTGATTGATTCATGCTGCAACGTTCCTTTCTCTTGCAAGATGCAATGCTGCTGATGCGCCACCCTTAATTATTTAGAGTGTTTGTTAAATGGACGAAAAAAATGAGTCGGCATTGATGAAAAGCAGAACGACGCGTTCAAGTAGGAGAAAAACGATTTCAAAAATGTTTGCCGTTCGTTTCAACAAGCGCTCTCTATTTCTTTTTCCCCAACACTCTTGATAATTCCTTTATTTTCTAAAAAAATTTTTCACAATGAAGCGGAAAGAACGGAACTTTTCTACTCGTGGTTGATTTGATTTTTGACTGGAACATCAAATCAAAGACAAATATAATAGGAAGAAGTAAACGATTCATTTGCCGCTTCTCTTAATGAGATTTATGGAAACAAACGGTGTGAATGGGACGAATGATTGTTTGGTGAACGTATCGTTTGATCGTACACTGTTACATTAACGATGAATGCGTATTGGAGGTTATTTCAGTGAGTGTTGAAGAACTGAAACTAAGCTATTTCTTTGAGAATACGGAAAGCTTTGCTGTTCCTGAAGTTTTTGAAGGGGTTGAGTACCCTTGGGAAGCTTTGCAAAAAGCAACACAGATTGTTGACGAACGGGTTGAAGAAAAGAAGCTGCAAGTCAATGAAGGCACTTTAGCCGAGGGCAGTTATCTGCACGGCAACTATTTGATCGGAAAGGGCACGCAGATTCATTCGCAAGTGACGATTGAGGGCCCGGTGATCATTGGTGAAAACGTGACGATTCAGTCCGGCGCGTTGATTCGTCCCTACACGGTTATCGGCAATAACTGCGTGATCGGTCACGGCTGTGAAGTGAAACATGCGATTGTCGGAAACGGCGCGAAGGTGCAGAGCTTCACGTTTGCAGGCGATTCGGTGCTTGGTCAAGGTGCACGTGTCGGTTCCGGTACGATTATTGCTAATCGCCGCTTCGATCAAGGCATCATCGGCGTCAAAGTCGGCGACACCTATACCAAATTTGACACTGATTTCTTCGGTTGCGTGCTCGGCGACTTCAGTCGAATTGGCGCCAACTCGGCGACACTTCCGGGAACATGCATCGGACCATATACGTGGGTATTCCCGCTGACCCGTGTTCATGGCTTTGTGCCAAAGGAAACGCGCGTATCAACAAGCAAAGCACTGAACTTTACCCCGAACAAGAAAATGAAACTGAAGCCGTAAAAGCAAATGAAAAGCATATGATTTTGCCCTGCGTCAAAAAATGGATGAGACCGGTATTTGCTAGCGAGATTGGAATATCGCGATAAGGCCGCAATCGAGCAGCAGGGAAACTTTGAATCACGGGACCTTCTTTAGGTCATGCTATAATGAACTTAAAAGTAACCGATTTCACCTATTATAGCGATGGGGCAGGGGGGATCGATGTGACGCGAACGCAAAAGGCAACATTTGCCGGTGGTTGTTTTTGGTGCATGGTTCAGCCCTTTGATCAAGAACCGGGCATTATCAAGGTGCGCTCGGGCTACACCGGCGGCCATACGGAAAACCCAAGCTATCGTGAGGTCTGCTCCGGAACAACGGGACATGCAGAAGCGGTGCAAATTACGTTCGATCCTGAGGTGTATCCGTATCGCAAGTTATTGGAACGGTACTGGCAGCAGATTGATCCGACCGATCGTCAAGGGCAGTTCCATGATCGCGGCGATCAGTACCGAACGGCCATCTTTTATCATAATGCCGAGCAGAAACATCTTGCAGAAGCGTCAAAAAAAGAACTGGAGCAAAGTGGACGTTTTCGTGAGCCGATTGTGACTGAGATTGTCGCGGCAGGTCCATTCTATCCGGCAGAGGAGTCGCACCAAAACTATTATCGAAAAGATCCGGGCAGCTATCGGCGCTATCGCCGGGGCTCCGGTCGGGATGATTTTATCGCGGAACATTGGGGAACAAAGAAAAACCATAAGCAGTTAAAAGAGCAGATGACACCGATCCAGTATGAGGTGACGCAGAAAAGCGGTACGGAGCCGCCATTTCAAAACGCATATTGGGACAACAGTAGACCCGGGATTTATGTCGATCTGGTCTCCGGTGAACCGTTGTTTTCGACGACCAATCAATACGATGCGGGCTGCGGCTGGCCGAGTTTCACGCGGCCAATCAGCACCTATCGGATAGTGACGCATCCGGACAATACATTGGGTATGTCCCGCACCGAGGTACGCAGCAAGCTGGGCGATGCGCATCTCGGCCATGTTTTCACTGAACCGACCGGAACGCGGTTCTGCATCAATTCAGCAGCACTGCGTTTTATTCCGAAAGAAGATTTGGAAAAGGAAGGCTATGGGGAGTACTTGGCGCTTTTTAAACAAGGTGCACGATGAGCGGGTTTTTAACCGCTCTTTTTTCTGCGATTGAATCCGCTACACTGGAAGATAAAGGGAAAAAGGAAGTGCTTTAAAATGCAGCAAGCGAGTCGCGTTCAACATGACCATAATCAGGCAGTGTTCAAGCTCTCACCATTCAAAAAGTTGTCGGAGCAGCAAAAAAAGCTGAAGCAAAGCATTGAAGCTTTTTGCCGGGTCCACGTGCAAACTTCCGATCCGGCACTGTTCGTCATTCAGGGCGATGCGGGCACAGGAAAGAGTGTTGTGCTCAGTTCCGTCTTTAACACGATTCAAAGCGCGTCACGCAGCGGTGCTGCAGATGATCCGCTGGCGCATACGGAGAATTACCTGATTGTCAATCATGCGGAAATGATTAAACTGTACAAAGAGATTGCTGAAGAACTGCCGCATGTGCGCAAAAAGGACTTTATTCGTCCCACCTCGTTCATTAACCTCATGCACAAACGCGGAGCACGCGCGGACATTGTCTTTGTCGATGAGGCACATCTGCTGCTAAGCAAAAGTGACCGCTACAATCGCTTCAATCAGGACAACCAGCTTGAGGAAATCTTGAAATGCAGCCGAGTGGTTGTGATCGTCTTTGATGAAAAACAGGTACTGAAATTTAAAAGCTATTGGAATCCCATGGCTGTTAAACGGTTTATGGACGGCATCCCAAGCGAAACCTTTCATTTAACCGATCAGTTTCGGGTGCGTGCTGCTGCGGATGTTTCGGAATGGATCAATGCCTTCATCCATAAGCATGTGCTGCCGCTGCCGCACAAGCAAGCCTTTGATTTTCGCATCTTCGATGATGCGGGAGAACTTTTCCAAGTGATCAAAGCGCGCAACAGTCGCGATCATTTGTCTCGTTTACTTGCAACATATGATTATCCTTATGCACTCGACGGCAAGGACTATTTTATTGATGAGCCGAATTTCCATGTGCGCTGGGACCGCTCGAAACCGACCGAGAAGCAGGCGTGGGCTGAGCGTGCCGACACAATTGATGAAGTTGGATCGGTGTATACGATTCAAGGCTTTGACTTGAATTATGCCGGTGTCATTCTCGGTCCAACCGTTACCTATGATGAGCCGAACGATCAGCTTGTGATTCGTCCCGAAAACTACCAGGATGGTGCGGCGTTCGTCAAACGCGATGATCTCGCTCATGTCGATGCGATTAAAGAGCAGATCATCCTGAACGCGATTAATGTATTGATGACGCGCGGCGTTTATGGGCTGTATCTGTATGCCAGCGATCCGAAGCTGCGGCGCAGGTTGATGGCGCTTCAGGAAAAGAGACGCTGACAAAAAGCACGCGGCTGCTTGCGAAAGCTGCGTGCTCAACCTTGTAAAAATTGATAGATGCGACATGCCATGGCGAGGTTCATCCAGTCTTCGCTATGAGAAAGTTTAACCGATAAAATGGCTTCAATCTGATTGATCCGGTAATACAGTGTATTGTGATGGATCATCAATGCCTCGGTTGTTTTCTGCAGATTACGATTATGCTCCAAATAGACGAGGAGTGTTTTTAAGAGTTCCTTATGCTTACGTGCATCATACTCCAGCAGCAAACCGAGATGATCCTCAACAAAAAGCTTCAGCTCATCCGGGTCATGATTCATGAGCAAATGATCAATCCCGCCGCTGGAAAAACGGTACACTTTGCCGCTTTTTTTCTTTTTGAGCAATCGGATGCATTGCCGGGCGTCGTTGTAGGATTGATTAATTCGAATAAATCCCTCCTCCAAACGGCCGATGCCTACTTTGATCGCCCCCGGAAATTGATTAATGCGGGTGCTGAAGCGCGTCAGTTTCGAATCAATGGTTCGTTTCTCAGCATCAGATGGGAAGGATAAAAAGGCGACAATGGCTCCTCTTCTGTGGGCAACCAAGCCTTTAATCGTCACTTCCTTGAGTGCTTGTTCCAGCCACTTCATGCAGGCTTCACTGGCAAATTGCTCCTGAATTCCCGGAGTTGCCGCATGCGTGTACTCGCAGATGAGCACGGTGTAAAGATCCTTCTCATTCAGATCTAGATTTTTTGCCTGCTGAAGCATGTTCTCGTTAAAAGTATTACTCAGCACCTGATCAAAGATATCACCGAACAGCTGTCGCTTTGTCTGCTCAACAGCCTGCCGTTTCATGGACTCAAGTCCAAGAAATGAGGCGCTGTACTCAAGCAAGGTCCGGTCACTGTCGTTGAACGTATTTTTATTGATCCAGGCACAGAGAAATCCGATCACGCGTTCAGCACCGACTACGGGGATGATTAACAAAAGTTCATCCTCTGTCAGTTTGAGCAGCTGCCATTTTTTCACGCGTACGGAATAACGTGCTTCACGTGTTTTTAAAAAATGGTCCGGCAGTACGTGCTGCTCACTGGTTCCGCAGGAGGCAATAGGAAAGAGCAGTTCATCATAATAGACAATTGGCGTATGTGCGGTGCTGTACATCGCGCTCATGATTTCATTGATGCCTTTGTTATTACGACTCAATGCAGTCAGAATGTTATATAAGTCGAGCGTTTTTCGCAGCTGCGAGTGCTCGGTGCGAAGCGCGCGATAGGTGATATCCAGTTCACGCTTCGTCTTTTTCGCTTCGCGCTGGTTCTTATAACGACCGTATAATAATGAAATATAGTTTAGAACGTTCTGCAGTGTATCAACGATTTCCGGTGAAAAACAGGAGCCGTCGCTGAAACCAAACAAAACAACAACACCAAAGGATTGCTGGTTGTTGATAATTGGAAAAGCAAGCGCCGTGCTGGGCATCCGCTTCCACTGTGCTGCCTGAATCAGATAGTCCCGGTTTTTCGGCGACAGGGATGCCATGGCTTGTTGAAGAGCTGTTTTCGTGTTATAAACCAGCAATTCTTGTTTAGAAAAGGCGGTGCCGGCGAGCGACTCATCGGATGAGAGCTGAATGCGTTGATAATATTCATGATCGAATCCGATGCCGGACTCAATGACCAGTTTGCTTGTCCGCTCGTTATTCAGTAGCAATAAGCCGGCCTCGGCACCAGGGAGACCTGTAATCAGCGTGTCCAGCAATTTTGTGTAAAAGGAGTCGTCAACGTCATTTAATACCTCCCCGCTCAGACCGAGCCAAAGCTTTTCTTCAACGCTGCGCTTCTCTAAGGCTAATGCCGCTTCAAAGCATACAGGCAGAAATGTACGGCACTGCTGCAAATAGTCACGAAAAACGGCCGTTTTTTCCGTATCGAAGACAAGCAAAAAATGATCCGCTACAGAAACGCAGTCCGCTGCCTTTGGCAATTTGGCGATATAGTCCTGCTGAGGGAAGGCCCAGATGCAGTGCTTTCTGTCTCCGACCCGTTCCCACAATGAGAGATGGGTCAGCGCAAAACGACTGCACCAATTGTGAAGCGTTGCTGCGACAAAATGACGGTTATCCGGTTGTTTCTGGTTGCGGGTTCTGATCGTCAAAGGATTATCCTCTTTCTTTTTTCATCGCTGCTTGGCGATCCTGAAGTTTTACTCCTGCCCGGACTGCATCGATCCACTCATAGTATTCATCGATGAGCACATGCTTATTATTCTTGTAAATGGCGTTCAATTCCTGAATGGGCTCAGCTGAATCATCGACACGAAAGTCGACAAAGGGAAACCCCTCCTCAGCCACCACTTTGATTGCAGCCGCTTGTTTTCCGCGCGCGTCTCCGCCGACCTTGTCGCCTGCAAGCATCGCTGCAAGCAGACGTTCCTGTATTGGTCCGTTGGTTCGTTCAAAGGTTTCCGCTACGGCATAGAGTACATCCAGACTGGTCAGAATATTGCCTTGAACGGCAAATTGATCGCCGATAATATGCCCTTTGGCATCATCATTTTCAACACCGGTATAAACGGCACTGTTTCCAAAATGATCCATGACGATTAATTGACGCAATTCTCGGCCCGGATCTTTCATGAGCAGCGTATTTAACGTTTCATTGGCTGTTTTGCCCGCTTCCAGGTATTTGATTCCAATTGGCCCCAAAGTGGGGTTGACCCATCCCTGGGAAGCGATAATCCCGATATTGGCTTTAATGGTCGGGGAGTAGGCGCCGATACCTGGAAAACATGAGGTTACCGCTGCACCAAAATATCCGGTTTCTTTACATTTGGCGACAATTGAATAAGTCATTGGTGCGCCTCCTGAACAACGTGACATGCGACATAGTGACCTTTTTTCATTTCAACCCACTCCGGTTCTTTTTCTGCACAAATCGCTTTGGCGAACGGGCATCGCGTTCGGAAATGGCATCCGGACGGAGGATGGACAGGACTTGGAATTTCGCCCTTGAGCATGATTTTCTTCTTGGATCGTTTTGGTTCTGCAATCGGAATTGCCGAGAGCAGGGCCTGGGTATAAGGGTGCAGGGGTTCTTGATACAATGCATCCCGATCTGTTAATTCTACCATTTTTCCAAGATACATGACGCCGATGCGGTCACTCATATAATCGATCACACTCAAATCATGAGAGATGAAGAGATACGTATAATTGAAAGCGTGCTGAAGCTCCTTCATTAGATTGAGAATCTGCGCCTGAATACTCATATCAAGTGCAGCCACGGGCTCGTCGGCGACCACAAATTTAGGTTTCAATGCGAGTGAACGCGCAATGCCGATCCGCTGTAACTGCCCTCCGGAGAATTCATGCGGATAGCGATTCAAGTACTGGGACGGGATCCCAACCGCATCGATAAGCGTTTTGATTGTTTCGCTGCGCGTCCGCTTATCTTCGCCGTAAGCTTTTAGCGGCTCATGAAGACTGTCTTGAATGGTCATTCTCGGATTAAGCGCGGCGTACGGGTCTTGGAAGATGAATTGCATCTCCCGGCGTTTTTGCCACAGCGCCTGCTTCGACAGCTGCGTTAAGTCCTGACCGTCAAAAAAGAGTGATCCGGATGTCGGCGCCAGCAAGTGCAGCAGCAGTCGGCCGGTTGTTGATTTTCCACATCCGGATTCGCCAACAAGGCCAAGTGTTTCACCTTCATCGATTGAAAAAGAGACATCATCGACGGCTTTTACGTATTGGCTGTTTTTTCCACGCCAGTTTTTAGCAACTGGAAAATATTTTTTTAGATGATCGACACGAATGAATGGTTTATAGTCACGGTTCAAAAGGAATTCATCCTCTCACTTGATAAATGACAAGCAGACTGATGATTTTCTGCGATTTTATGCAGCGGCGGTTCGACATTTTTGCAGCGGTCAAAAGCGAAGGGGCATCGCTCTTGAAACAGGCAGCCGCCATGCATTTCATAGAGATTTGGCGGATGGCCGCTGATCGGTATCAGTTTTTTTCTTGAGCCGATTTTCGGCATCGATGCCAGCAATCCTTTCGTGTATGGATGCTGCGGATGATGAAACAGTTCGTCAACCGGTGCCTGCTCAACGATCTTCCCGGCGTACATGACGGCGACGCGGTCGCATACTTCTGCGACAACGCCTAAATCATGGGTGATGAGCAAAACCCCTGCTTGCGTCTCGTCTCTGAGCTTAACCATCAGGTCAAGAATTTGTGCTTGTATCGTGACATCAAGCGCAGTTGTCGGTTCATCGGCAATAAGCAATGATGGATTTCCAGCAAGCGCCATGGCGATAACTGCGCGCTGCTTCATACCTCCACTGAATTGATGTGCATATTGTTTGGCACGGGTTTCGTGATCGGAAATCCCTACTTTTTGCAGCATCTTTAAGGCGATCGACCAGGCTTTATTTTTTGCTGCGCGCTGATGCATCTGCGGGACTTCCGCGATCTGATTGCCGATGGTAAAGACAGGATTGAGCGAAGACATTGGATTCTGTGCAATAAAGCCAATTTTGTTGCCACGGATCTTCTGCATTTGTTTGTCGCTTTTTTTGATCAGATCCTCACCCTCGAAGAAAGCTTCTCCTTCAAGGTACTCCTTTTTTTGATTACCGATTAAGCGGAGCAGTGCCTTTGTCGTTGTGCTTTTTCCGCATCCGGATTCACCAACAAGGCCGAGAATTTCGCCTTTTTTTAAAGTGAAGGACAGATCATCGACCGCCTTCACGGTACGTTGTTTTGATCTAAAATATGCTTTGAGATGCCGAACATCAAGAAGCAGGTCGTCATTCATCGTGTTCTCCTCCCATCGATTAGTTGCCTGTGCCGGTTCTTGGATCAAGTGCATCGCGCAATCCGTCTCCGACACTATTGAAACTGAACACCGCAAGCGTGATTGCGATCCCCGGGAATACAGCCGTCCACCATGCAAGTTCCATCCAATCTTTTGCGCTGCTGAGCATGATGCCCCAGGAAGGGGTGTCCGGCGAGACGCCAAGGCCTAAGAAGCTTAGCGCAGCTTCCGATAGGATGGCGAAGGCAAAGGAAAGGGTGACTTGAACGATCAGCGGCGAGAGGATATTCGGCAGAATATGATGCCATAAGATCTTAATCTTCTTAACGCCCATTGAATAGGCGGCTTCAATATATAAGGAATCTCTGATATTTAATACGGCACCGCGTGCGATACGCGAGAAAATAGGTGTATAGACAATGCCGATTGCCAGCATCAAATTGTTTAGACTCGGACCGAGAATCGCCATGATCACGAGCGCCAGAAGAATATCCGGAAGCGCAAACAGAACGTCCGTAATTCTTGAAATCAGTGAATCGACCCAACCGCCACTGTATCCGGCGATTACCCCCATAACCGTGCCGACAATGAAGGAAACCCCAACGGCAATGATTCCGACTTGAAGAGAAATGCGCGAACCATAAATGATTCTGCTAAGAATATCTCTGCCGAATTGATCGGTGCCGAACCAATGCGAGCTGCTTGGACCTGTAAGCCGAGCCGCTGTGCTCATTGTATATGGATTGTGCGGTGCGATTTGTCTTGCAAAGATGGCGATGACGATCAGCAGAAGAATAAATACGAGGCCGCTGACTGCCAAAAGGTTGTGCCGATAACGATTCCAGACTTTTAACATGCGTGAATCACCTCATTTTACTTACTAAGTGCGCACTAGAAGATACTCAAGCGAGCTGCATAGGCATTTATTTATATCGAATGCTTGGATTGATCCATCCGTAGATCACATCAATGATCAGATTAATCATAATGAAGGTTACGGCAACGAACAGAATGGTTCCTTGAAGCAGGCTGTAGTCACGATTGGAAATGGCCTGCAGTGCAAGCCGGCCCATGCCCGGAAGTGCAAACACCTGTTCAATGATTACTGATCCGCCAAGCAGATAGCCGATCTGGATGCCGACGACAGTCATAACCGGTACCAATGCGTTGCGAAGCCCATGTTTCCATATGATTCTCGCATTGCTGGCACCTTTCGCTTTTGCCATTTTGATGTAGTCCTCATTAAGTACATCAAGCATTGCTGAACGTGTGGAACGCATGGTTACGGCGGCAACCGCTGTGCCAAGCGCGATAACCGGCATCAGCAATGATCTTAGATTTTCGCCGATACCTTTGCTCAGCGGCTGGTATCCGCCGGAAGGAAGCAGATGCAAGTGCAGTGAAAAGATGAGAATGAGCAAAGTGCCCAGCCAAAAGTTTGGAACGGAGATCCCGAACATGCCGAATGTTCCCGAAGCATAATCGGCTCTGGTGCCGTGTTTGTACGCGGCGAGCACACCTAGCGGGATCGCGATGATCAGGGCAACAACCAAGCTGAGCAGTGCCAGCTCCAGCGTGATCGGAAGCCGTTCCATAAGGGCTGAAAGCACCGGCTGTCCCGTAAATGAAGATGTACCGAAGTCGCCCATAAAGACGTGTCCAATCCAAATTAAATATTGAAGGATCACCGGCTGATCCAGTCCCATTTCGCTGCGCAGTTTATGCGCAAGTTTCGGGTCGTAATTGGTTCCAAGAATGGCTGTTACCGTGTCTCCCGGAACAAGCCGGATCAAGAAGAACGTTAAGATCGATATGCCGATAAGTATAGGTACAGCGATTATTAATCGGTGAAGAATGTATTTACCCATAAGCTCGCCCCTACAAAATTAGTATGTAATGAAAAAGACAAGGGCTGTCTTGTCTTTTTCGCAAGAAAAAAAGTATATCATTCGCCATAACCTAGTGTCCTAACTAGGAATCAAAAACGCAGGTCTATTAGCAGGGCCAAGGAGGCTTGCAGCGAGCAAGCGAAGCGCCCGTCAGGCACAAACTTGATGGCTTAAAACCGCATACGGAGCAAAAGGAACGTCCACTAAGTAAGGGAACTTCTGCTAACTAGAAATGAACTTTCGCTAAGGGAGTATACGTCCTGTATGCAACGCGAAAGCCACCGCATCCTGCGGAAGTAAGGACCGGGCGCTTTTTGCCCGGTTTTTCTCAATAAGACTTAGGATTATTTGCTGAGCCAAGTGCTCTCCAAAGACTTCGTTGTGACGGTTGGGTTTACATCAAATCCATGAACCGTGTCGGTCATCGCTGTTGATTGTTTGTTGGCATATAAGAATACCATCGGTGCATCTTCCACAATCAATTTCTGTGCATGGTCATAGATCTGTTTGCGTTTTGCTTCATCCATGGTGACGCGGCCTTCTTCAAGCAGCTTGTCAACTTCTTTGTTGGTGTAACCTTGCTGGTTGTAGGCACCGCCTGTATGGAAAATATTGTAGAAGAATTCGTCCGGATCAACGAAGCCGACCCAGCCGACAATCGTCATTTCAAATTGCTTTTTGCCTAGTGCATTAAAGAATACACTGTCTTCTTGCTGCTCAATGTTGACTTTAATGCCGACAGCTTTTAACTGGTCCTTAATAACCTGAGCAGCATCCACTTGATCCTGGTTTTGTCCGACCTTAAGTGTAATTGAGAACCCATCCGGATAGCCGGCATCAGCCAGCAGCTGCTTCGCTTTAGCTGTATCGCGCTTGCTGAATGTGTCCAGCTTTGCGTCATAGGCATGGCCGGGCGGGATTGGTCCACCCGTCAGTGGTGTTGCTTGTCCGAATTTCACTTGCTTATTCAGCGCATTGCGGTCAACGGCCCATGCAATCGCGTCACGGACTTCTTTTTTCTTGAGCGGCCCTTTGGTGACATTAAGCCCAATGTATTCCCAATAGGTGCCGGTCACCGACTTAACCGTGACACCGGATGCATGATCAAGCAGCATTTTATCTTTTGCGGTGAGCTGCAGATCGATATTTAATTCCTTATTTCGAATGGCTGTTGAACGGGCGGTGCTGTCGGGGATGGCTTTAAAAACAACTTTATCTAGATAAGGAAGTCCTTTTTTGAAGTAGGATTTATTCTTTTTAAGGACCATTTCCTGATCTTTCTTCCAAGAAACAAGCGTGAAAGGTCCGCTTCCTGCATCAGCCTGATCCAACTTGCCTCCATTTTTCTCAACAATAGTTTTGTTAACAATTGCGTTCATTGGGTTGGCTAAGAACGTCAGGAACGGAGCAACTGCTTGTTTCAGAGTAATGACAACCGTTGTCTTATCCGGCGTGTCGATGGACTTCACAGCATCAAATTGTTGTGCGCGAACACCCATTTTGATGATCCGCTCAATGGAGTATTTCACATCTGATGAAGTTAACGGATCACCATTATGAAATTTAACGTTATCGTGAAGATGAAGGGTATAGGTCTTGCCGTCTTTGGAAATCGTATAATCGTTGACGAGATCCTTTTCGATGATGCCGTATTTCCCATCCTTATAGCGAAATAAGGTATCATACATATTTTCGATATAGTGGAAGGATTGAGCACTAGTTTCTTTATGTGGATCGAGCCCTTTTGCATCATTAAGGTCGGCAATGGTCAGCGTGCCGCCGTATACGGGTTTTTGATCTGTTTTTGCAGATGTTCCGGAGTCCTTAGTACTGTTTCCAGAAGAACATGCGCTGATTATGGTGAATAAGAGTAGGAAGCATGTGAGCAATGACAACTTCTTCATGTAAGAAAACCTCACCTTCTAAAATGTATAACTAAATTATAGATGGGCGAAAATAGATATTATACAGAAAATTTACTAAAGATTAAAAACCGCTTTTTGGGAGAATTCCCAAAAAAGCGGTTTTGTTTTGCCATCATTCACAATGGTGTGGGAGTGACTGAGGGGTTATGTCCCCCGTCGCAGTGTCACCGGTAAAATATAGTTCTTTTTAATCCCGTCAAATTCATTGTTGATCTCTTTCAATAGAAGATCGACAGCGAGCTGAGCCATGGCGCGGATCGGCTGAACAATCGTTGTCAGCTCGGGGAGGCAGGTCGTTACCATTTCCGTCCCATCATAGCCGACGATCTGGATGTCTCTGTTTCTTTTGCGAATCATGCTGAGCGCGATTGCGGCGGTCAAATCATCACTTAAAAACATGCCGTCGATCGTTGGATCCTGATCCAATAGCGACGAGAGAATCTGTTTTTTGACTTCAGGGTCAAAAGGCGATTCGATTTCATAGGTTTTGAAAGGAAGACCGTGTTCGGTCATTACGTCCTCGTACCCTTTTCGGCGCAAGTAGCTCGAGGGCGCCTCCTTTTGACGGATGCTGTTCACATGAATAATTTTGCTCCGTCCTTGACGAAGCAGTTCTTCAGCGGCCATGCGTCCGCCTTGATAGTTATCGCTGCTGACAACGGTGATCGTTTCCGACATTTTGCGGTCGATAGCGACAATCGGCAGTTTTGCGCGTTGATAAATATCAATCCCGATATTGTGCGCACCAACGATCATTCCATCAACTTGATTGGACAGAAGCATGTCCAAGTAGCTGCGCTCTTTTTCCGTTTGATCCATGGTATTGCAGATCAGTACCTTGTAGTGTTTTTCAGAAAGGATATTTTCAATCTGAAAGATCAACTCTCCGAAAAAAGGATGCCCGGTGGATGGAAAAATTAGTCCGATAAAATGCGTCTTGCTGCCAAATAAAGAGCGTGCGATTTCATTGGGATGATAGTTTAATTGTTGAATAGCATTGTTCACATTGCGCCGTGTCCGTTCACTGATCGCGCCTCGGTTGTTCAGTACGCGTGATACGGTTGTCGGTGATACACCCGCAAGTTTGGCGACATCCTCCAGTTTTGGTTTTTCCGGCAAATCGACATCCTCCTCAAGACCACATCATACACGATTACAATTAGTATAACTGATTTGTTGATTAAAAAATAAATTTTCATCTGAGACAAACTTTTATTTCAAAAAAGTTTTCTGCGGCTCGGCGTAGCGAGTATTATCGCTGACTTTGCCGTTTTTTGCGATGCAGGCTATAGGCAATAAACAGAAGCAAGAACCATACCGGTGTCACAAAAAGAGCGATGCGTGTGTCGGCAGCCATGCCAATGAGCACAAGAAGAAAGATGAAAAAGGCAAGGACGATCCAATTAATTAATGGAGCGAGCGGTGCCTTGAATTTGGATGCGGCAGCAAGATCCGGGCGCTTTTTTAAATAGATAATATGCGCGACTAAAATGACGCCCCATACCCAGATGAAACAAATGGCGCTGATGCTTGTAACGAGCGTGAACACAATGTCGGGCAGGAAATAGTTAAGGATAACGCCTGCAAACAGTGCCAATGTTGAGCAGATTAATGCTGCGCTTGGCACGGCACTTTTCCCTAAGCGTGCGAAGCTTTTCGGTGCATTGCCGTCACGCCCGAGAGAAAAGAGCATACGACTGGTCGAGAACAGCCCACTGTTGCATGCGGAAGCTGCCGAGGTCAGCACGACAAAATTAATGATTCCGGCAGCGGCGGGGATGCCGACGAGTGTAAATACCGTGACAAAGGGGCTGTGCTCTGCATGAAGTTTTATCCAAGGAATGATGCAGAGAATGACAAATAGTGCGCCAATATAAAACAGCAGAACACGTACGGGCAGGCTGTTGATCGCGCGTGGAATATTTTTCTCGGGATCCGCCGTTTCAGCAGCGGTCACACCGACCAGTTCAATCCCGACAAATGAGAAGACAGCCATTTGAAAGCCAAGGAAAAAGCCATCGATGCCATGCGGGAATAAGCCGCCGTACGCCCATAAATTTTGGACGGAAGCTTGTCCATAATCTGTTTTAAAACCGATAACAATTAAAATTAATCCGAGGATAATCAAAGCAACGATGGTAACAACTTTTATGATGGCGAACCAGAATTCAATTTCACCGAACATTTTTACCGTAAGCAAATTTAAAATCGTTAAAACGATCAGGCAGAGGAAGGCAGGAATCCATTGCGGAACCTGAAACCAAAACTGCATGTACTTGCCTACGGCGGTGATGTCGGCCATGGCGGTCATGATCCAGCAAAACCAGTAGGTCCATCCGGTGACAAAACCAGCCCATGGGCCAAGGTATTCCGAGGTAAAATCGGTGAATGATGCATAGCCGGAATTTGATAAGAGCAGCTCACCAAGTGCACGCATAACAAAAAACAGAGCAATACCAATGATGAGATAGGCAAAAATAATCGACGGACCAGCTAAATGAATCGCTTTTCCGGATCCAAGAAATAATCCGGTGCCAATGGCTCCGCCAATTGCGATCAGCTGAATATGTCTGTTTTTCAGCTTTCGCTCAAGATGCTGATTTTCCACTTCATTTCCTCCCTGTTGTCGTTCTCTCTTATGATGGGTTCCGCCCGATGTTTAATCGGGGGATTTATATAGTATAACAAATCAAAAAAAAGGAAAGTGTATGAAAAAACGCCATTTACAACGTAACAGTGTTATGTTATGGTTGGCGTGTGAAAAGACGTGAGGGAGGATCGCGTGTGGATGAACCATTAATTACAAAAAAAGAGCTGCTTGAGCGAACGGGCATTTCGTATGGTCAGCTCTATCGTTGGAAGCGGAAAAATTTGATTCCGGAAAACTGGTTTATTCGAAAAGCAACTTATACCGGGCAAGAAACCTTTTTCCCAGAAAAGAAAATCTTAAATCGGGTTCATGTGATATCGGAGATGAAGGATACGTTGTCGCTTGATGAACTGGCAGAGCATTTTTCGCCGCGGTCGGTGACAAAAATCTTTTTATCTGAAGAACAGATGCTTGATCAAAACATTGTTTCAACAACAGCCCTGAATCTTTTCAAGAAGCAACGACCGAATCAGAGCGAATATCCGTTTATCGATTTACTGGCCATGTTTCTGCTTGACCAAATGCTGAGCGAGGGGCAAATGAATCGTTCGGAAGCCAGCGATCTACTCAATGTTATGCAGGAGAACAGCAGCAGACTTTACGATAAAAATAGTTATTTATATTATATCCGGAAAATGGGTGTTTCTGTGGTTTTGATTGCTGCAGATGAAGTTTCGATTTTCTTTGATCAAGGAGTGCACGTCATTAAGAAACAGTCAATCTCCTCGAATATTGAGAAATTAAAAAAACGAATCGAATCGATAAACGCGAGAGAAATCAGTCGAGAGGGCGGGTAAAATGAGTCAAGCGACAGGAAAAGACTTGAAAATAATGGGCGAAACGCAATCGAACGGCGGGCAATTCGATAAAGTGCGAACGATGGGTGAATGTACGATAACGGGATCGGTGGAAGCGGACTCATGCAAGGTGATGGGTGAATGCTCCATTTCCGGCGACCTGTCCTGTACGACATTTAAAAATATGGGTGAAGTCGCTATCGGCGGCAGTTTGGCAGCCAAGCAGGCCCGGCTGATTGGGACAAACGCAGGTGCAAGGTCATTGTGCGTTGCAGCAGTCCGTGGTTTACGGGGAACTGACGATTGCGCAGAACGTCACCGGTGAGTCGATGAAAGTACATGGTATGCTCAGCGTTTCCGGCGATGTATCGCTTGAGGCATTGGGTATGCGCGGCGGTATTCAGGTAGCGGGTTTGCTCAATTGCGACACAATTGATATGGTACTGAAATTTAATACGATCAATAAGGTGCGGGAAATCGGTGCAACAGCTGAGCGCCGAATCGATGATCATTAACGGTTCATGTAAGGTGAAGGGCGATGTTCATGGAGAACGCATTCAAAGTGACGGCCAGACCAAGGTGTTTGGTGCGATGCACGGCGACTCTATAAGTAGTTCCGGAATGCTGGTCGTTGAAAAAGATTTAGAGAGTGAGGAGCTTGCGGTTAACGGTCCGCCGTCAGACAGCAGCAACTGCGTTGTTTGCTTCACTGTTGAGCGCTATGGGTAAAAGAAGGTTGATCGTGGATACGATCGAAGGCGATGATATTTATCTCGAAGATACTGAAGCAAACGTTGTTCGCGGCGATCGCGTGAAAATCGGCCCCGGCTGTATGATTGGACGCGTGATCTATAGAAGTGATTATCAAAAAGATGATAAAGCAGAGGTTCAAACGTCGCTTACCATGTAATGGAAGATGCGTGCGAAACCCGGAGAGAAGCAAAAGAAGTCCAATCGGAAACAGCCATCCGCACCGTTCGCGTATGGCTGTTTTATCAGAACAAACGAAGAAAGAAAAGCGTAACAAGGAGGCTATACAGCGGTGAAGCAACCGATCGATGCCGAAAGTCATTGAAGAAGGTGCACGTGTGCTGATTCTTGGTGCGATGTCGGGACGTGCGTCCCTAGCTAAGCAACCGTATGACGCGCATCCGCGCAATCAATCTTGGCCAATTGTGTATATACTTTTCGGAAGCAGGAAACGTCCCTGCTTCATATCCGTCAATGCGTCCGACTCCATCGCGTTAGAAAAGTTAAAGGAGTGGCCCAAAGTTAAAAACGAGTTGTCATCTCACCGCTCATAGACAATCTGCTCGTTAACGATGGTTTTTCGAATGGTCAGCGCACGCAGATCTGCAGGATCAACGGTAAAGGGATCTTGATCGAGTACCGTGAAATCGGCAAACTTGCCGGGTGCAATCGTCCCGCATGAACCGCTCTGACCAGCCGCTGCCGCACTGCCTGAAGTATAAAGCGACAGCGCATCAAAAATACTCAGCGCTTCTTCAGGAAAATAACGCTTGCCGTTCACATCTGAATTGCAAGTCCGTGTAACGGCAGCATGGATGGCCAGAAACGGGTTAGGGACTTCGATTGGGGCATCACTCCCACCGGCTATCGGGAAGCCGTTTTCCTTGATCGATTTCCAGGCGAAGGCAAGCGGCGGAAAGTCCGAACCAAGGACATCCAGTGCCCAAGGCATGTCGCTGCTCATGAATTGCGGCTGAATGTCAAAAATCAGCGGCATGCCTTTTGCCGCATCAAGCATATCGCTGCGCAGCCACGGCGTATGAATCATGCGATCAAGCTGACCCGGCTGCGGCGGGAATTTCTTGAGTACGTGAACCACGTCGGCAAAAGCGCGATCGCCAATGATATGAACTGCCACCGGAAGCTGCGCGAGTCGTGCTTGCTGCACGATCTGCTCAAAGGCTTCCGCGCGATGAAACTGCAGCCCGTAATTATTCGGCTCCCCGGCATACGGTTGGGTCATGAAGGCGGTATGTGAGCCAACCGTACCATCATAGAAAATCTTCACTGCGCCGAGTGTCACAAATTCGTCGGGCGAGGTAACGGTGCGGGGCGCGCGTAAGTAAGCATCCAGTTCACGGTGATGAACGAGCAGATGCGCGCGAAACGGGAAGGGTTCGTTTAGTGTCTGCCGATACGCTCGGACGGTCCCAACAAGCCCATTGAAGTAATGAAGGTCCTCTGAGTGTGCACCAACAATCCCTTTTTTCCATAAATCGTTGACGGCGATCCGGATTAGCCGCGCCAGTTCTGCCTGAGACTCTTTTGGGAATCGCTCTATGGCGAGTGTCGATGCCTCATCGCGCAAAACCCCGGTCGGGAAACCATCATCATCTAAGTCAATCATTCCGCCTCCGTCAAAGACTTGATTGCGTTTGAGTCCAATTGCGTGAATGAACGGCGTATTGATGCTGACGGTGTGGTAATCGATGCGCCGGACCAGGATCGGATGCGTGCGGCTGATCGCATCGAGATCGCGGCACGTCAAAAGTCGGTTGCTGTCGGTTAAACGATTGTCGTCATAGCCTTCGACAAACAGCCAGTCGCCATCCTTCAATATTTCGGCACGCGCGGCAATAGCTTCGAGACATGCTTTTTTGGTTGTAGCCTTTGAAAGATTGAGTCGATCCAAGGCTTGTCCATACCAGATCAAATGCAGATGGCTGTCGATAAAACCGGGAAAAATCGTCCTGCCTTTAAGGTCCATGACGTCAACAGCTCTTCCCCGAACCTGCGCTTCAGCTTCGTGACCGGTTGCGACAATTTTTCCATGTTCTGTGAGCACGCAATGGATGGTTTCTCCAGGTTTTCTCATTGTATAAAAAGTCCCATTTGTCCAAAACTTCATCTTTTTCACCCCATCTTTTAGATTAACATAAGGGAAATAAAAAAAGACAAAACACCCCCATTGCCGGTTGCTCAATCGGTGAATGGACACAAGAAATCATACGAGCGCATAGCAATCAGTGGACAAGATCGGGTATAATAGCAGTGCATGTGAGAAAAGACAGGCTTGATCGTCAGAGACGGGTAGCCAAAGAGAGAGGGAGTATACCATGATTGCGGAAAAATATAAACAAATGCTCGGTCAGAAATCAGTTATTCGCGAGCTTTCGGAATATGCAACAGAACGGGCAAAACAGATATGCGCAGAGAATATCTTCGATTACAGTCTGGGCAATCCGTCTGTGCCCGTACCTCAGGAATTTACGGATCAGCTGGTCAAGCTGGCCTCAAGCGATAATCCAATGGCGGTACACGGATACAGCCCAAGCCTTGGCATCACCTCGGTTCGTGAAAAAGTGGCTGCGTCGCTTTCCAGACGATTTGGTTTAAATTATAAGAAAGAACATATCTTTATGACTTCCGGTGCAGCAGGTGCCTTGGCACATGCACTGCGCTCAGTTGTGGCTGCGGGCGATGAAGTGTTAACCTTCGCACCGTTCTTCCCGGAGTATACCCCTTATGTGCACGGTCTCGATGCTGAACTGAAGGTTGTTCCGCCGAATACGGAAACGTTTCAGATTAACTTTGATGCATTCGAGGAAATGCTGTCGCCAAAAGTTTCCGCAGTACTGATCAACACGCCGAATAACCCATCCGGTGCGGTCTACTCTACGGAAACCATTAAAAAGCTCGCATCGATTCTGACTCAGAAACAAGAAGAATTCGGTCATGACATTTATTTGATTTCGGATGAACCGTACCGTGAAATTGTTTTCAACCATGTCGATGCGCCTTATGTCGCAACGTACTACGCGAACACGCTAACCTGCTATTCATTCAGCAAGTCGCTGTCGCTTCCCGGCGAACGGATTGGCTACGTTGCGGTGAATCCGAATTGCCCTGACGCCGAACTGATCGTGAACATGTGCGGACAAATATCGCGTGGCATCGGTCATAACTGCCCGCCGTCGATCATTCAGCTTGCCGTTGCTGAAGTCATTGATCAAACATCAGATTTGTCGGTCTACGAAAAAAATAAAGACATCTTGTATGACGGCTTGACCAAGCTCGGCTTTTCTTGCGTCAAACCGGGCGGGACGTTCTATATTTTTCCGAAGGCATTGGAAGAGGACGCCGTCGCCTTCTCTAAACGCGCGTTAAAGTATGATCTGATCCTTGTTCCGGCAGACAGCTTCGGATGCCCAGGCTACTTCCGCATGGCCTACTGTATTCCAACAGAAAAAGTTGAACGCTCGCTTGCAGCTTTCGAAAAGCTGGCGGAAGACTATAAACAATGAGAAACAGCTTCACTTAAGGTTGCCTGAATGAACGAAGTACGTTATGATCGTGAAACGGGACCGTCCTCTGCGGAAGAAGCCCGCTGGGAAAAGCTGGGCATTGTTTTCTCCGCTGCTCAAGAGGTATGCGGCTAAAGGCTAGTATAAAAGTAAAAAACGTATAAAATGAGCGTCTCAAAAGTCCGTGTTCGACTTTGAGACGCTTTTTGATGGCGAGTCGCTGAAGCTTGTCGAGCCAAAGCGGCATCTAAGACGCCATCGTTTGTCCGCCATTGATATGAATGACCTGTCCGGTGATATAGGAACCATCGTCAGAGGCGAGGAGGACATAGGCAGGAGCGAGCTCATAAGGCTGTCCAGCACGTTTCATTGGCGTATCAGCGCCAAGCGTCTGAACCGTATCGGCAGACCACGAGGCCGGTTGGAGCGGTGTCCAGATTGGACCGGGAGCAATCGCATTGACACGAATCCCTTGACCTGCAAGACTATGTGCCAATGCTCGTGTAAAGCTGACAATGGCCCCCTTTGTCGAAGCGTAATCAATCAGATTTCTGCTGGCAAGATACGCTTGGATGGATGTTGTGTTCACAATACTGTCGCCGCGCTGCAAATGGGGGATCACTGCCCGTGAGAGCCGGAACATCGCTTTGATATTCACATCAAAAGTAGTTTCCAGCTGTTTGTCGCTGATTGCTTCCAGTGATGGTTGTGGGAATTGAACGCCGGCATTGTTGATCAGAATGTTTATTTTTCGATAGCTTTGCAAGGCGCGGGACACAATCTGATCTGCGGCGCCGCGCTGCCTCAAGTCAATCGGCAGAAGCAGCGCGCTTCGGCCCAGCTTTTCAATGGCTGTTTTCGTAGTCTGAGCATCTTCTTCTTCCGACTTCATGGAGACAATGACCAGATCCGCACCTTCCTTGGCGAAGGCAACGGCAACAGCCCGACCGATGCCACTGTCGCCGCCAGTGACGATGGCAACCCTGTCTTTTAATTTTCCTGTACCGATATAGCTTGGGTTATCATAGATTGGTTTGGGATTCATCAAATACTCCAGACCTGGCTGCTGATCTTGGTGCTGTGCCGGGAAGGTGATCGGTACCTCGTGACACTGAGTCATTGAGCCGTAATAGGGTGATTCATCACGTTGCATGGTCTTCAGTCCCTTTCGTTCAAAGATCGTAACAGTGTACGCATCGAAGCGGGAATCAGTGCCTAAAGCGCATCAATTGCGTCAATCCTTTGGGAAAATGGATCAAAAAATAAAAAAAGATGTTAAGATTAAAAGAGCACAACATCATGTGAAACGGGAGGCAACCCATGAAGAAGACACTACTAGCATTATTCATAATCGTAGTTCTTGTCCTAGGTGGATGCGCAAATCAAGAGGACAAGGCTTATGACCAAGAGATGGAAAAAGGACAGGCTGCCTTGGTTTCTAAGGATTATGATGCTGCGGCAAGTGCTTTTAAGAAAGCTTTAACGCACAAAGAAAAAGATCATCAGGCAACGCTTCTTTTAGCACAGACCAACAACTTTATTCATGCAAAGCGTTCGATCAATCAGCCGGCGCAAACTAAAAAATTGTTGAACTTAGTCATTAACCAAGAAAAAGGTTCTGCAGTGCTTAAAAAAGATGCCATCGCTCTGAAAAAACAAGTGGTAACGATGCGTGAAGGAAGTGTGACGACAGCGTCAGCCGCTTCTTCAAGTATGTCATCATCCGAAGCATTCTCTGAGGAGTCCTCGTCAAGTGCAGTGAATTATTCGGATGAAACAGCGCCGCCATCAGCTGCTCCAAGCAGTTCAGGAAGTAAGGCAAGCCGTTCGTCAAGCAGCACAACGGAGGTTCAAGCACAACAGAAAGAGGCGGAGCTGGCGGTCATTCAAGCGGCCGGTTATTCACCGAATAAGGTGTATATCGATACGCGCGATGACGGTGCGTACTACTCAATGGAATTGAGAGAGAACCACAAAAACGACAGCGCCGCAGATTCTGATACGGCACCGTCCATCGGTTTTTTTCGATACTATAAAAATTCAGGGAAAGTTATGCAGTTAGATGTTTTAAGTAATAAGTATAAGGAAGTTAAGGATTAATCTGTCCAAGGACGGACGAATAAAAAATGGATCTGCCGCGTATTTCCGGCAGATTCATTTTTTACACTGGTAAGAAAGGATAGAAAATCAAAGATTTAAGGAAACGAGTGTAAGTGGTTCGGTAGAACGCCGCGTCCTGCGGCTCACCGAACACTAGGCCGTCCATGGCCGTCGCGGGCGGCGACTTTGCCTTCGCCAGAGGCTTGGCAAAGCCAAGTTTTCTAACAGGATAAAGTTTATGATTTTGTCCCGTCTTCAAGCCAATAGAGCTGTGTCTTGACCGAGAATCAAAGCGGAGGCGCTCTGGCGCCAGCGGGATCGCGCGTTGTTGATGCGTGCCAGCGAGATCCCGCAGATTCCTGCCTGTCTGAGGAGCTCGCGGTGCGCCCGCGGTAAGCGAGTAACCGAAGCGACGATTCAGCACCGAAAGATGTGTTGCGAGATCTGAAGATTTAGCCAAACCGATCTTTATTTAGGACTTCTGCTGCGTACGTTTTTCTCAAGCCATCCATTAACGAGTAGATTGGCGAGAAATGGAGCAGCTGCTTTGCTTTGGTATTATCCAGTGCAATGTGGCGGACGTCTGCCGGGTTTGGATCTGTATAAATGATGTTTAATCGTGATCCATGGATTTGCTCAAGCATTTCAATGAGCTGGTTGATGGTCGTTGTCAGTGAGGTACTGATATGAATAACCTCCCCGTCACCATGATTGACTGCAGCCAAATTTGCGCGAACGATATCCTTTACATAAATAAAGTCACGGCTTTGCGTTCCATCTCCAAATACGGTTAACGGTTCCCCTTTCTTTATCTGATTTATAAAGGAGGAAATCACGCCGTCTGTTTTTTGTGTGTGCTGTCTTGGACCAAATACACTGGCATATCTGAGAATGGTGTAAGGAAGCTGTTCGATACGATTAAAAAGACGGATGTAAGACTCTTCTGCTAATTTTGCCCATCCATACTTGGTTGTTGGTCTCGGGGGATCCTTCTCTGCGATCAGATCAGTCCGAGGGTCACCATATACAGCAGCGGTTGACGCGAAAATGACCTTATTGACTCGGGCAAGGCGGCAGCCCTCCAACAAATGGATCGTACCGTCAATTGTAATGGCGGAACCGGAATTCAGTGACGGTGCGGAGGAGGCTGCTGCTGTTTCTGGATGATCTGCTAAATGGAAGACGACATCAGGTTTGATCCGAACAATCAGATCCTTAATCTCCGGACTCGAACCGTCCATTACATGCACCGTGGCACGCGGATGGAGGGCTTCAAGGTGGCCTGAGTGCAGATTATCAATAATGTGAACCTCATCACCGCGGTTAATCAACGCATCCACGAGATGAGCACCGATAAATCCTGCACCTCCTGAAACAATTGCTTTCATTGTGCTGCCTCCCTAGTCGGTCATTACTTTATAAAGACAAATTTATAGTGACCGTTTTTTGAGGACTTCGGGTTCTGATCAACAGGCTCGATAATCTTCTTACTTGACTGAAGCGGTGTAATGCTGAGCGCAGGCTCGGTTTTCGGTACTGCTGCCTTTCTGTTTTCGTACGGGCTCAAGGCTGAACGCTTCTCAGGCTTAGGGGCAATGGTTGGTGTGACTGCTTTGGTAAGATGAATCCGTTGATTCAAATGCTTCGATGGATTGGTTTTCATGGCAGCGGCATATGGAAGGATTGTGTTGTCGTTTGGAAGCTCCGCGTTTATTTTGGAAACCGTCCGGCCACCCTTACGTTTTACATCATGTTTAACGTCTGTCGTCGCGTTGTAGCGCGCATCGATATTGCTCAATGTGCTGAGATCCGGAAAGGTATAACTGGTTGGCAGCGAATGAATAATCTTCTCGAAAATAGGTTCCGACATGAAGACTGTTGCGTCCTCCTGAGGCGGAGAAGTAAAGAGTGAATGCGTGTCTTTGATGTTTAAAAGCGTAGGATCAGTACGTTGCTCACTCATAAAGTCAGGCGTGTTGCTTGGTTTCTTCCCCCATGCTTTTTTCAAAAGATCGGTAACTTTCCAATAGCAGACGAGAAAAATATATTTGAAGAATTCAATCAGCTTATACAAGCTTCTCACCCTTTCTTTTGGTGTATATGGCCTGAAGATAGACGTTCAGAAGATCCTGAGTGCCGCGATCGATTGACCAATGTGTCAAACCCCATTTTCGAGCATTAATTCCGAGTTTTTTTCTCAAATGATTATCAGAGAGCAGCTGATTGATCATATTGAATAGTGCATCAGCATTTTCAGGCGGTGTCAACATGCCTGTCACACCCTGCTGAATCATTTCCGAGATTCCGCCAACATTGCTTGCAATCACCGCTTTGCCCGCTATTTGTGCTTCGATCACTGATAAGGGCTGGTTTTCAATCAATGTCGGCAGAACAAGTATATCTGCTTGAGTGAGCAGACTTGGCACATCCTCTCTTTTTCCTAGAAACCGCACGGAATCACCGAGACCAAGCGACAGCACTTGGCTTTTGAGTTCCGATTCTTTTTCACCAGTACCGACGATCCAGCCTACCCAGTCGTTTCTAATTTGTTTCAGTTTGGCTAATGCGTCGATGAGATAATTGACGCCTTTAAGTTCAACGAGCCTTCCGGTGTAAATAATTACTTTTTTGCCCTTCGGTGCCTCAAGGGTTGCCTTTTGATGTAATTTCTGAATAAAGCTCTCGGTATCAAATCCGTAATGCAGCACCTTAAGCTGATCTTTCGGAACATGGAATTCATCGGTCAGCATTGTTTGCAACCACTGATTGCAGACGATGGTTGTGTCTGCTGATACCGCTCCGTCGTGTTCCAACTCATCGTAGTATGTTCTGGCGAGATAAGCCGTTTCCGACTTGTGAACGGTTTTCAACTGACGTCTGATCTCGTGAGCAACGGATCCGTGCAGAGTGGCAATTAAGGGTGTATTTGGATCCTTGATTCGGCTCATTGCAACGGTGGAGAGTACATCCTGAGTGTGGATGATGTCATAATCTTTAACACCGAAATAAGCGGCGCTTAATTCATAGACATAACGCTGCATTTCTGTCCATTTCACTAAGAAATTAGCATACATTGCAGGATAATTTTCTTGCGTAAAATGGGCATCGATTAATGGAGTAACCTGTTCTCTTGACAGAACCAATCCTTTATTGATCACGGTGACGTTAAGGTTGGATTGATCGTAGCCAAGCAGATCAACTTCATGACCATATGACTCCAGCTTTTTTTTCAGCTGGGTCATATATTGCCAAACCCCGCCCACATGGGGAATGGACCAATAAGTGGCTAGCAAAATTTTCATTGTCCGCATCTCTCCTATGGTTGATATATTGTTACTGTATTGTGCAGGCATGATATTGTGTAGGCATGTTTCTTTCTTTTTGACAAAAAAATATTTTAATCGTCTATTTTTTTTAGGTTGGCGCTGATCGAAGCAATGATTGTGTTCTAGATCAGAAAGGTCTAATCCTGTACATTCTTTGTGAACAAAAAACAACGCCAAAGTGTCTGCTTGGTCGGCAGCTTTAGCGTTGTGCGAATTGAGCGTGATTTAACAGTTTCTGCAGTTTATCTAATATGAACCCCTTTTAAGACTTGAGCCCAAAGTGCGTTATTTCCTTCCCATCTTTCACCATTAGGGAACTCCAGTGAAAGGACATTGTCAAGCGGCCAGTCTTTGACAACGATCCCAGCAACGTTTGTATGGTTGATCACAAGAATGCGGAAGTCGCCCTTAACCAGTTTAGATAAGGTATCTTCTAATGCTAGAATTTCATCAAATGTCCCCTCGGTTCGAACAAAAAGAATCCGTTTGCTTGTTTCGCATTTGTTTAAGAATCGCTTAATTCGACGATCAAATTTTGCTTTTACTTCCGGATAGGTTGCCAAATAGGCTAAGGTATTTCTTTCTGTATCGAAGTCATGATTTGACATAATACCATACTGCTCCTCAGCGACTAGTAAATTTTGTGCATTGGCATAGCCTCTAATCGACAGATGTGAAGCGTCCATAAACCCTTCAAATCTATTTTTAAGCAAGCGATTGACATCATTCAGAGATGGCGATCCCATCCAGTCGATAACGCCGGCAAATGGACGCAGATTGTGTCTTCTTAATTGAATACTGGCTAAGCATAAGTCGCCTAAACTGAAAATCGCATCATAGGTTCCATTGATCGTTTTAAAACGCATGGTGCACCTCTTCTTTCTTTTTAAATGGACTTCCTTCTTCACTTGTTCAATTTCTCCCAGTTCCCGAAATTGTTTGATTTTAAAACGGGTTCTTGAAAACCAATGCAATAGTTTATATTTTAAGATAAACAGAGTAGTCCGCTTCATTGTTTAATCCGGTCCTCCTTTGCACTTACCTGTTCATAGACACGCACTAAATTTGGTACAGCATGTTCTTAAGACCAATGACTGTGCCCCCATTTGTTTGCATGGGTTCCTCGTTTTTCTCTGAGTCGGTTGTTGTCTAACAAAAGATCAAACGTTTCACATAGTGTCTGAGGATCACGCTTAGTATAACCATTCCGGTGACGCCATCAGCCACCCATTCAGGCAATCCGCCTGAACGGCTTACAACAACCACTTTTCCGGCAAGTTGAGCTTCAATGACGGACAGGGGCTGGTGGTCAAGAAGACTGCTGGGTTGTTTCAAGCTCATAGAAAACTTTGAGTGTGACGGATCCATACAATGTTGCGACGAGTGGGACATGCTTCAGCTTGATACGGCTTATGGCGACCGTTGCCAACACATCTTGTGTGTGGATGAGATCATAGTCGCTTAATCCAAAAGACGCTGCTGCCACTCATAGAAATTCATAGGAAGTTCCAAACCCCACCGACATGAGGAATCACCCAATACCTGGCAAGCAGTATTTTCAAAAGTCAACCCGCCCGCTTTCGCTATATGACATAATGTATTGCTCGATCCCGAATTTGGTTTGGATAGTTGACCTAAAGATCGAAATATCTCCGCTGCTTCTCTGTGAAAATAGCATCAGCGGGCGCGTATCTCATTTATCTTCAGTACACCGGCATTTATTCCTATTTCGCTTTAAATTAAAGAGACTGCCTATGACAATGAAACTAGGATTGCATACGTTATAAGAGTCGGCGCTTGATCAACGAAATCGTTCGATTCACCACGTGGCCATCGCGTAGCAAAGGAGCGTTCTTCCTTATAAAAACAGAAAAAAGCCGAACGACGACGGATGAGTTTAATAGCGTAACGTTGAAATTAGGAGGCATTGGACGTGTTGAACAATCAGACCATCCTTGTAACGGGTGGAACGGGATCATGGGGCTATGAGTTAGTTAGGCAACTATTAGATAAAGGGCCAAAAGAAATTAGGATTTTTTCACGCAATGAAAACAATCAATTTATCATGAGACAAGTATTTAATGGGGAATCTCGAATGCGTTTTATTATAGGTGACATAAGAGAAAAGGATGCACTTATTGAAGCTTGCCGAGGGGTGGATTATATTTTTCACCTAGCAGCATTAAAGCATGTCCCTGTTTGTGAAGAGCAGCCGCTCGATGCTCTGAAAACAAATGTGATCGGCACGCAGCATGTCATTGATGCAGCGATTCATTGCGGCGTGAAAAAAGTGGTTTATATCTCAACGGATAAGGCTTCTGATCCACTAAACTTTTACGGATTTTCAAAAGCAATGGGCGAGCGCTTGGTGATTCATGCAAATACATTGACCGCACAAACGAAATTTGTCTGTGTCCGTGGCGGAAACGTATTAGGAACAAACGGAAGTGTCATCCATGTCTTTAAAAGCCAGATGGAACAAAGCAATAAGATCGGCATTACCGATCCTAATATGACGCGCTTTTTCATGTCTGTGCAAGACGCAATTAAGCTTGTTTTGAAGGCCACTTATGAAAGCGTTGGCGGAGAAACCTTTGTCATGAAAATGTCTTCCTGTAAAATTAGTGATCTGGCACAGGTGCTGATTGAAGCTTCGGGAAGAACAAAGATAACGATTGAGACACTTGGTGTTCGTCCAGGGGAAAAAATTCATGAGCTGCTGCTTTCTTTAAATGAAAGTAGGAAAACCATTGTTTACAGCGATCAGTATTATGTGATTCTTCCAACCCTCCCGATTGAGGGTGTGGAAGAACATTACGCAAACTACCCCGCGGCAAAAATTGCAGAATACAGTTCCAAAGAGGGGTTAATGCGTAAACATGAGATCAAAGCGATGTTAGAGAAAGACGGTTTCATTAACTAACTCTGTCTCTCTTGAATGAATGGGCCGAACGCTTTAGCAATGCCAGGTGTCTGAATATAAAAAGTGCAGCGTGAAATACGTGCGCTGCACTTTTTACGTCATATGGAAGGGTAATGGAATGGTGCGTTACGCTTGCTTGGCGTTCAGCGCTTTTAACGAACGGGCAACGCGCTGTTTTTCGTCTTGGGTGTACGCAGAGGATGGTTTGACCCCGCCGAATCCGTCTGCAATACCTACAACTTGAGTGGGAGTCATGACTTGATCAACGATGAGATCGCCCCGGTTGCCGATAATCCCGCCGGACACCATATCATACCCCCTATCAGGGACGGTGATGCGCCCCATGACTTGCGAAAAGAATGCTTCTGCTTCATTGCTTAGAAGAAGCAAATGGTACAGAAAAGCAATCCGGACATCCAATCGGTAACATGTGACGCCTTTTGCCAGAGCGCCTTGAATGAATGATGCGGTAAAATTGTTAATCCCGCCGTCAATGACTAAGGAATGCGTGCTTAGCAGTGGTAAGTAGTTCGGGCCGATGATTCGTTCTGCAGATAGAAAGGAAATGATCATCGTGTAGTGTTGCTGAGGTTCTTGAATTGCTTGAATTGGAGGCGAAAATTTAGGAAGCATCAAATTGAGCGCTTCTGCGATTTGTGCAGTTTTTTGATGATTTCTGCTTTGCAGGTACACCTTTGCTTGCCGTTCGGCCAATCTCAAAGCGATTTTAGTACTTAAATTTCCTGATCCGACCACAAGTACGGACTTATGCTCCAACCGATCCGCGTAATGATGCCTAATGAGCAGATCACAGGATTCAATCGTCGCATCATTCGGTTTACACGTCAGGACCTTAGATCTTGTGATCAGTCGTCGGGCTTCGTGGATCAGTGTCAGGTCTTGTTTTCGCTCGATATCAATGAATATATAGTCAACATGGCCATCTAAAGCGCAGAAGCATGCTCTTGCTTGATCCATTTCCGTTACCAAGAAGTTGATTGCAGTAAATCCCATTGCAGATCGTCTTGGCAGCACACGCAGCCCGCTTGATTTTCGAGCCGTTGTACTGATAAAGGCGGCTGTTTTGGCGTTAATACCCTTCAGATAACTGAGTTCTCTCTCAATGCGTTGCGTGTCGCTCGTCATATAGATAAACCACCCACCCCATTGTAACGTTTCGCTTTGTCTGTACCTGCAACTAATCATAAAAAATAGCCATAAACAGTGTATTTAAGCAGCAAGCGGTTTATGACGGGAATTCATCTATTGTCATGTCGGTAATGCGTATCCTTTGCCTTAATGCGTTTAAAACAAAAAAAGTGCAGCGGTATTTATGCAAATGCACCGGCAAACCGTAACGGCTATAACGCGTGTGCGAGAACGGTATAGGCGCTGTTTTTAAAGTCAGCATGAACCGTTTCTTTGCATTTTCCGTTAGCGAATGGTAACCATTTGCAAAATGATTGGCGTTCCTTTAATTGGGATGTCCTCTGTACGGATGATTAACTTCCCTTGAGCAACGGCATAGCTTTGCTTGGATTGTAAAATGCCGTTAATGAATAAGTTCATGTAGGATACTTCATCAGGGGCTAAAATGACTTCTGTGCCATGGCCGCGAAGGGCGTCAGCGGATGTGTACACCCGTTTCCGCCCGTCGGATAACGTGTAAAACGTGAGCGTATCCACCTGTTGCGGATGCGTAAATAAACGTTTTGGGCCGCGTACTGCTTTTGGAAGTGACAGAAACGGCTGAGGAATGAGTGATTTTCTTTTTGCATAAAAACGGTGTTCCATTTTACTTCCCCTCTCCCGCTAACAGTATATGAGTACGCCCGGATTGAGTGCGCCCTGTTTTTTGATCGGCAGATTAGACGTATAAAGGCGGTGCACGCTGCATTCAATGAGGCTGTTGCTTGTTTATTTTCTGTCGGCATTTCTTTCGCGTGTGTTTCATGCCCACCATGATCCGTTTAGGTGTTTTTCTTATCTTTTTGTTTGTTGGCTTTCGTGGATGTCCTTTTTCCTTTTCGAGCATATGGTGTACTAAGTCAGCCAAGATGAGAGATGAGAACGATTAAGCAATGCGCTCCCTCTCAATAGAAATCTGATCTATCGATTAAAGGAGGAGATAGGATGGGCCTTAAAATCATTAAACCTGTATTCGAGGCGAAAACGAGCATCGCACTATCGCCGTCAGTGACCCGTTTTTTCTATGAACTGGAGCAGTCGGTGCCAGAGGAGACGGTCGTGAAAATTGATGCGGCGAAGTTCTTAGATGATACAGGTGCAGCGGTTCAATCATTTCCGGAACTAGAGCTTAATAATAGTTATATCAATGTCTACATTAATGGTGTCGTACAGATGGAGGACAATTTTGCTTATACAGCAGGTGAAAATGGAGTTGGCAACTTATTGATTACTGTACCTGAAGGATCAACGATTGCAAAAGGAACACCAATTATTATTGAAGTGGCGAACTTTGATCCTGTTCTTGCTGCTGATGCTGACTCTGATGAAAAAGAATAATTAATGATCCGTGATCCGCTTGAGGTTATTCATGGGACAGTTACATGTCCTATGAATAACCTTTTTGTCAAAAGAAAAGGAAATAGATGACTTTACTTTGTAGGACTACCATAAGCACATCCTGTAAAAGCAGGGACTAGGTGTAGCTTGGCTTCTCTTACATTTTGTCATGGCAGGGCAGGCCGTAAATGAAAAGGGCGGTTAAAGAAATTTTTTGATTGGACGAAATACGTTTTCCTCAAAGTTGCATCTCTATATTGATGTGAAGCTTGATGTGGAATGGCAACGCGCCGTTGCTGCAAACCACGTGCCAAAAGGGCATGATTCACAAAAAAATCACTTTTTCAGCACATTGCCGGATTGTCGATAATCACATGCAATGGTATACTTTTAAAGTGAAAAAAGGTTTCAGAATCGTTCGTTAAACAATAGGTTAAACTAACAAACGGTTGACTGACTGTTTGTCGGGCGTTGAAAAAGTTTTTCCATTGTGAAAACAATCACGAATAAGGGTACATCCCTGATGTTCAGAAACATCGGGGTAGAATAAATTTCTCTAGGAGGATGTTTCAGCATGGCTTTTAAAATTATTGCGTATGGTGTAGAACCTTATGAAGAACATTTGTACAGTGAATTGAACAAATATGGCTTTGAATTGACATTGGTTAATGATTTGCTTACTGCAGACAACGGCGATTTGGCAAAAGGTTACGATGGCGTATTGCTTTTCGTCAACTGCCTTGCAGATCGTGCAAACCTGGAAAAATTCAATGACTACGGCATCAACTATGTATTTACACGTACCGCAGGCTTCAACCACATTGATCTTCAGGCTGCTGCAGATCTCGGTATCAAAGTTGCCCGCGTCCCTGCATACTCACCGAATGCAATTGCAGAGCTTGCTGTTTATCTTGGTACGGCACTTCTTCGTCACACGGTTTACACAACTGCTCGTACATCGAAACTGAACTTTACCGTAACAGAAACAAACTTCAGCCACGAAGTACACAAAATTACGGTTGGTATCGTTGGAACAGGCCATATCGGCTGCGTTGAAGCAGAACTGTATAAAGGTCTTGGCGCGAAATTGCTCGGCTACGACATCTTCCAAAGCGACTTCGCTAAGAAATTGGTTGAATTCAAGGAATTGGATGAACTGCTTGCTGAATCTGATATTGTCAGCCTGCACCTTCCATACTTCCCGGGCAAGAACGAAAACTTTGTTGGTGAAGACTTCATCGGCAAGATGAAAGACGGCGCGATCTTGATCAACACGGCTCGCGGTGAACTCATTGATGAAGCTGCTGTTGTTAAAGCGATCAAGAGTGGCAAGCTCGAAGGCTTCGGCGCTGACGTATTGACCGACGAAGCACGCTTCTTCGGCAAAGATTTCTCTGATGGCACTGAATTCCCAGATGCTACGATCAAAGAATTGATCGAATTGTATCCGAAGGTATTGATTACGCCTCACGTTGCTGCAATGACGGATGTAGCCGTTTCAAACATGATTTCAACAAGCTACGACAACTTCAACGCAGCAATTAAAGGTGAAAGCCTTGGACGCGCAGAAGTTGAACTTCCTGAACCAGCAAAAAAATGAGTTGAGTGATAAAGAAGTGGCCTCGCGATTGCGGGGCCACTTTTTATATGATTTGTCTTGTAGTACGGCGAACAGCGGCATTTCATCAATAAGTCCGTTACAGACACGAAAGCGCTCCGGCGCCCGCGGCAAGCGAGTAACCGAAGCGACGATTCAGCACCGGGCGCTTTTTGCCCGTGGACTACAGCTTGATGCGTACGCGTAGCGTGCAAAATAAATAATGAATCCTTATTGAAAGGACCCCCTGAAGTTGGACAAAGGAAAGGCAACTTTAGGGGGTCTTGTTCATTGAAGGGTCAGCGCTGGTTGAGATACGCGCGCATTATTTTTTTTCATTGTCCATTTTCTTCTTCACAACTTGGTATAATTCATCGCTGTTCAGAAAATCAAAAAACTCGTTCAGCCATTTGTAATAATTTAAAATGTATTGATATTTATCCATGTCCGTTTGGATCAATTCGCGGTCGCTTTCGGAAAGCTCAGGATCATCCATGAGTCGCGTTAATTCGCTTAAGGATTGACGTACAGCCTTCATATTCATCGCAGTAACTTTTCGCCATTGATTCGAAAAGAAATCGGTAAAGATTTGGTACCAGTCGTCCTGAGCTTCGTACAAGTCTTTTCGAATCCCTTTTCTCCAGGCACGCTCAACCATATTCAGTTCCATGAGTGTACGTACGGAAGTACTCATGCTGGTCTTGCTCATTTTTAATTCTTCTTTCATATCATCTAAGGTCATCGGTTCACCATTGAAAAATAAGGTGCCATACAGTCGCCCGATCGAAGGGGAAACGCCGTAAAGATACATATTTTGTGATACAGATTCAATGACACGATCTCTTATGTTTTCAACGATCTCAGAGCGATCCATTTCATTCACCAACTTCATTGTAAAATTCACTACAGTTCATTGTACCCGTTGCTATTCTCTCTGAAAAGATGGAATTTGTTGCACATCTATTCATTCAGTATACATAGTTTTATCGGTTTGTACAGTTTGAACTGTACAAACAACTATGTTAACATGGTTTATGTTGCGAGTGATGCGATAAAAAAGTTTTTGGAAAAAATGTCGTGCCCATCCACGGTACACAGCAGCGTTTTGCGTGCTCCGAGTAAAAATAAATGCGAAAAATTTTGCGGAACTGAAGAAATTCTGTCTTTATTTTTACAGGTATTTGACAAAAATAAACGAAGAAAGCTGAGGTGTTTCAATGAAAAAGCTTGAGGTGAAGCAAGCAACTAAGATATTCGGAAAAAGTCCGAAACGCGGGTTGGAACTTTTGAAAAAAGGGCTAAGCAAACAAGCGATTAAAGAAAAAACTGACTTAAATGTTGGTGTGGCTGGTGCAACCTTTAACGTAGAATCCAATGAGATCTTTGTCATCATGGGCTTATCGGGCAGTGGCAAGTCGACACTTGTTCGATTGTTGAATCGGTTAATCAATCCGACTTCAGGAACGATTCTGATTGATGGCGAAGATATTACGCGAATGAATGCCGAGCAATTGCGCACGGTACGCCGTAAAAAAATCAGTATGGTTTTTCAAGGGTTCGCACTGTTTCCACATCGAACAGTTCTTGATAACACGCTGTTTGGGTTGGAGATCCAAGGCGTTGATAAAGAGGAACGAAAGGAACGTGCACGTCAAGCCCTCATACGTGTCGGGCTGAAAGGTTATGAGGACAGCTTTCCGGATCAGCTGTCCGGGGGGATGCAGCAGCGTGTCGGTTTGGCAAGAGCGTTAGCCAGTGATACGGATATTCTGCTTATGGACGAGGCATTTAGTGCGCTCGATCCATTAATCCGTAAAGAAATGCAGGATCAGTTGCTCGATTTGCAGAGCGATATGCAAAAAACAATTGTGTTCATTACACATGACCTGGATGAAGCGTTGCGCATTGGTGACCGAATCGCACTCATGAAAGATGGACAAATTGTTCAAATTGGCTCGCCGGAAGATATCTTGATGAATCCGGCTAATGAATATGTGGAACACTTTGTTGAGGATGTTGACTTGAGCAAAGTCATCACGGCCGGCCATATTATGACGCGTGCGGAGGCAATGACTTGTGACCGTGGTGCACGTGTGGCATTGCAGCTAATGAATGACAATGGCATTTCCAGTATTTTTGCTGTAGACCGCAATAAAAAATTGCTCGGTGTGGTGGATGCGGATGACGCTGCGGCAGCATCTAAATCAGGTACACCGCTGAGGGAGATCGTACAGGAAGTGAAACCGGTACAAGTAGACACTCATCTGAGTGACTTGTTTGAAGATATTTCCAAGTCCACGATTCCGCTTGCTGTTGTTGATGAACAGGGCAGGTTACGCGGACTGGTGCGCCGTGCCGCAATCATTCATGCTCTGGCCGGAAACACCGCCTTCACTAAGGCTGAGGAGGTTCAGAACGTATGAATGAAACGTTTTTGCCAAAAATTCCGATCGGCCACTGGGCTGATTTGCTGATTCAATTCATCACGGATCATTTTGAAGGGTTTTTCGGTTACATTGCTTCAGGAATACAGAGTTTTGTGGACAGTCTGGTCTGGATCTTTGCTTTAATGACGCCGATTGTTTTCATTTTAATTTGCGTGGCCATCGCTTTTTGGCGTCGCGGTATCGGAGTTGCTTTATTTACTTTGATCGGTTTGGTCTTAATTTATGATTTAGGTTATTGGGCACACGCGATGCAGACGTTTGCGCTTGTTCTGACCTCGGTTGTTTTGTCGATTCTTATTGGGTTTCCACTTGGAATCTTGGCTGGGATCAATAAAACGTTTCATCGCATTATGACGCCAATTCTTGACTTTATGCAGACCATGCCTTCATTTGTTTACTTGATTCCAGCTATTTTTCTGTTTGGTACCGGCATGCCTCCGGGAGTTGTGGCAACGATTGTGTTTGCCATGCCGCCGACGATTCGTATGACCGGACTCGGCATTCGTCAGGTTCCATCAGATTTAATAGAGGCTTCAGATGCATTTGGCTCGACCACTTGGCAAAAACTCTTTAAAGTCCAAATTCCAATAGCAGCGCCGACCGTCATGGCCGGTGTCAATCAAAGCATTATGCTTTCACTGTCAATGGTCGTTGTTGCGTCACTGGTTGGCGCACCGGGACTTGGTGCCGATGTCTATCTCGCAGTAACATCACTGCGTACCGACATTGGTGTTGAAGCGGGTCTTGCGATCGTGATTATTGCGATCATGCTGGACCGCATTTCACAAAATACGCGAAATAAAAAAACGGGGGAATCCTAACTTGAAGAAAATGAATCGTATCATGATGAGTCTGTTTATTTTAGTTGCCTTGACGCTAGCCGGATGTCAGAGTCAGAGTTCAGGAAATGCCGATGCGTTTGGCAATAAAGTCGATCACAAAATTATCGGTATTGATCCTGGCGCAGGCGAAATGAAACTGACCGACAAAGTCATTAAGGATTACGAGCTGAGCAATTGGACGGTACAGTCCGGTTCTGAGTCAACGATGATTGCTGCACTTGATAAAGCGATTAAGAAAAAAGAACCGATCGTCGTTACCGGCTGGACGCCGCATTGGATGTTCCAGAAATATGATCTGAAGTATCTGAAGGATCCGAAGGGTATTTATGGGAAAGAAGAGAAAATTCATACCGTCGTTCATAAGGGCTTCGAAAAGAAAGACCCGAATGCAACCAAGGTTCTGGATCAATTCTCTTGGACTGCTGATGATATGGGAAAAGTAATGCTCTCGATTCAAAACGGTACCGATGCGAAGAAAGCAGCCGCCCAATGGGTTAAGGATAATGCAGACAAAGTCAGCGCATGGACAAAAGGTGCTAATAAAGTCAGCGGCAAGAGCATCAAGCTCGGTTATGTAGCTTGGGCTTCTGAAATTGCCAGCACGAATGTTGTGGCAGCGGTACTTGAAGATTTAGGCTACAACGTAACGCTTGAACAGCTGGGTGCCGGACAAATGTGGGCTGGACTGGCTAAGGGCAGTGATGATGCCATCGTTGCCGCATGGCTGCCGACGACACATGCTGATTACATGAAACAATTTAAAAGTAAGGTTACCGATCTAGGTCCGAATTTGGAGGGAACAAAGCTTGGACTCGTTGTTCCGTCCTATGTAAAGATCGATTCGATCAATGACCTAAAAGATTGATCGAACGAACAAAGGTGTCTCAAACGTCAATTCATTTTGACGATGAGGCACCTTTTTTTCATCTAATCGGGCCGCATGCCAGCGGAACCTGTCTGAGGAGGCTCGCGGATCGTCCGCGGAAAGTGGGCACCAAAGTGTTGATTCAGGCCCCTAAAGGATAGAGCGAACTTGTTTGAGTAGGCATGGCATGTTTTCTCGACGGGTATTAATTCTTAAATATAAATATTCTTAAAATTCTATTGACATTCATAAAGGGATCATGTAAACTAACAACACTCACAAAAATTGTCTTTCAAGAAGGTTACCATTATGTTTCAGTTCAGAACGATAAAAGTAGTCGTCATTTTGATTAGCTAGGGCTCAGGTGCATCACCGTCGATAAACGATCGCGTGTACCTCGAGTCCTCTTCGTTCTGAGCGGGACTTGAGAAAGCCCCATTCAGAATTCCCTGAATGGGGCTTTTCGTATGGAAAAAGAGAAGCGAATGGGAGAAACCCATCAGAAAAAGAGGCAGGAAAGACAAAGAGAGATGAGAAAAAAGAGACTATACGAAAAGGAGACGAGAAGGATGAAGATTGTTGTGATCGGTGCAGGCGCAATGGGGTTAAGGTACGGTGTTCTGCTGCAGGAGGCAGGCAATGACGTTCATTTTGTCGACACATGGGAACCCAATGTTGAAGCGATCAAAAAAAATGGAGGCGTCCATGTGTGGCGCGATGGAAAAGATGAACGCTTTGTTGATGTCAGTATCAGCTATCCGGAAGAATATCATGAAGCACCGGAACTGGCGATTGTCTTTGTTAAAGACATGCATACGGTGGAAACAATGGAACGCTGCAAACCTTTCATTGGGGAGAATACCTATGTGATGACCAATCAAAACGGCTTTGGCGGTGCTGAATACATTGCACAGTTTGTGCCGCGTACGCGCATTATTGCCGGAACCGCAATGATTGCGACCGTACTGAAAGGGCCGGGTAAGGTAGACTTCATTGGTAAACGAGGCGGCGGTCATGCGCATATTGTCCGTGTTGAAGGCGAGCCGAATGACTTCATCTATAAGGTTGCCGACGAAATGGAAAAGGCATTAATGCATCCGACGGTTCAGAAAGACTATATGGGTACCGTCTGGACCAAGCTTGTCTTTAACTCGGTTGTTAATACCCTTTGTACACTGATGAATATTAAAATGGGTCAATTCGCTGCTTACAAAAATGCGAAAGAAATGGCGCGCAAATTGATCGATGAAGCCTACACAGCGATCGATGCAGAGGGCATTAAAATGGAAGAAACAAAAGATGCGCTGGTTGATCAAGTGATGTATGTATCGGAGGTCGGCAATCCGCGCCACTATCCGTCAATGCATCAGGATATGAGCACGAATCGGCCGACCGAAGTGGATTACATCAATGGCGCGATTGTCCGCCTTGCAGAGAAGCATGGACTTCAGGCGCCTTATCACGCCATGCTTGTCGACCTTGTTCATCTGAAGGAAGAATCCAGAAAATACAACGAAGAATGAACGAAACAGTGCAATGAGCAGACAGGAGCAAAAGACTCTGGATCAGGCCACGGAACGCCTGATTCGGAGTTTTTTGCTCCTTTTTATGGGTTGGGGTAAAATGGGAGATAGATTTTACGCGAGTGACAAATACGCGGTTTTTTCGAACCGTTTTACTTAATAGGAGGATCCCATGACCAAACGCTTTAAACGGATTCATATCATTGTCTTGGATTCGGTTGGTATTGGCGAAGCAACCGATGCAGCAAACTATAATGATGAAGGCTGCGACACCTTGGGCCATACAGCAGAAGCAATGAATGGATTGAACGTCCCCAATTTAACAAAGTTAGGCTTATCCAATATTCGTCCGGAACGACCAATTCAAGGTGTTCCGATTCAGGAGCAGCCACTGGCCTATTATACGAAAATGCACGAAGTGTCGGCTGGAAAGGACAGTATGGACGGGCATTGGGAAATGATGGGGCTTCCGGTTAGGACGCCGCTGCATACATTTCCAAATGGCTTTCCCGATGAACTGATTCAAAAGATTGAATCTTTCAGCGGCAGAAAAGTCCTCTGGAACAAGCCGGCGAGCGGAACGGAAATTATCCAGAAACTTGGTGAGCGTCAACTGAAGACCGGTGAACTCATTGTTTACACATCCGGAGATTCAGTACTGCAGATTGCAGCCCATGAGCATGTGATCCCGCTTGAGGAACTCTACAAAATTTGTGAATATGCACGTAAGCTGACCATTGATGAGCCCTATCACCTCGGCCGGGTCATTGCACGTCCATATGTGGGCAACTCTGCGGATACGTTTGAACGCACAGCCAATCGTCGCGATCTGACATTGGTTCCGCCTGAAAAAACCGCGCTCAATTTTCTAGATGATGCGGGACTGGATACGCTGGCAGTCGGGAAAATTAATGATATTTTCAGTGGCAAAGGAATAAAAGAAGGATGGCACACCGTCAGCAACGAAGATGGTATGGAGCGGTTCATTGCACTGCTTGACCGTGATTTTCATGGGCTAAGCTTCACGAACCTCGTCGATTTTGACGCCAAATACGGGCATCGCCGCGAGCCGGTTCTTTTTGGGAAAGCGTTGGAGGCGTTTGACCGTCAGCTCGGTGAAGCACTTCCAAAATTGAAAAAAGATGATCTGTTGATGATTACGGCGGACCACGGCAATGATCCGGGGTTCCGAGGAACGGATCATACACGTGAATTTGTACCGCTGCTCGTCTATTCACCATCCTTTTCTTCAGTCGAAGCGCTCCCCGTTCGACAGACATTTGCTGATTTAGGTGCGACTGTGGCCGATAATTTTGCTGTGGAAATGCCGAAAACGGGTGAAAGCTTCCTAAGTTTCTTAAACTAAATTCGAGGTGAGCCAAAATGAGAATGGTTGACATCATCACGAAGAAGCGAGACGGAGGCGTTATGTCTCCTGAGGAGATCCGCTTTTTCATTGAAGGCTATGTAGGCGGCACAATCCCCGATTACCAAGCCAGCGCACTTGCCATGGCGATTTGTTTTCGAGACATGAATGATGCCGAAATTGCCGAACTGACACGTGCAATGGTTGATTCAGGCGATACCGTAGATTTGTCTGCAATTGCCGGAAAGAAAGTGGATAAACATTCGACCGGCGGTGTTGGTGATACGACCACACTTGTTTTGGCGCCGCTTGTAGCCTCACTTGGTGTAAAGGTTGCGAAAATGAGTGGACGCGGCCTTGGATTTACCGGAGGAACGATTGACAAGCTGGAGTCCATTCCCGGATTTTCTGTGGAGATGAGCGGTAAGCAGTTCATCGATCATGTCAATCATGATCATATTGCGGTAATCGGACAAACAGGCGATCTTGTGCCTGCCGATAAAAAACTTTATGCACTGCGTGATGTCAGCGGTTCGGTTGAATCGATTCCGCTGATTGCCAGCTCGATTATGAGCAAGAAAATTGCTGCCGGCGCGGATGCGATTGTTCTCGAAGTAACCTGCGGCGACGGCGCTTTTATGAAAAATGAACGCGATGCCATACGCTTGGCCAAGACGATGGTTCAGATTGGAAAACATGTGGGGCGGGAAACGTCCGCAGTGATTACGGATATGGCGCAGCCGCTTGGCTATGCAATCGGCAACGCGCTTGAAGTAAAAGAAGCCATTGAGACATTAAAAGGAAATGGACCGAGTGATTTAAAGGAATTGGTTTATGAACTTGGCAGCCGCATGGTGCTTTTTGCCGGCAAAGCGGACCATTTGCCGGATGCACGCAAGCAGCTTGAACAAGCGCTTGCTCAAGGAAAGGCCTATGAAAAATTTAAGCAGTTCATCACCAACCAAGGCGGTGATCCGGAGATTATCGACCATCCGGAACGGTTGCCGAAAGCACAGCATCAATTCGAGTTTCGGGCATCATCTTCAGGAGTCGTGGCACGATTAAAGGCGGATCAAATAGGACTTGCGGCGATGCTGCTTGGCGCTGGGCGCGCAACAAAAGAAGATTCAATCAATCATGCGACTGGAATTGTCTTGCATAAAAAGGTTGGCGACAAAGTAAAAGAAGGCGAATCGTTGTTGACCATTCATGCGGATACTGAGGATATCGATCACGTCTTAGAAAAACTGGAACAGAGTATTTCGATAACCGAGCAGGCCGAGCCGTTGCAACTGATTCGCCGCATTATCAGCTAAAGAAATAAAGAATAAGGGTGATCAATTCGATGAATAAACTTGCGAGCTATATTGACCATACGGTTCTTAAACCAGAAGCAACAGAAGCAGAGATTATCAGAATTACAGATGAAGCCAAAAAGTTCGGGTTTGCCTCCGTCTGCATTAACCCGTGTTGGGTTCGTCTAGCGGCTGATCAACTAAAGAACAGCAAAACAAAGGTGTGCACGGTGATCGGCTTCCCGCTGGGTGCGTCAACGAGTGAAGCGAAGGCATTTGAAACTAAAGATGCAATTGCTAAAGGCGCTGATGAAGTCGATATGGTGATCAATATCGGTGCCCTAAAAAGTGGGCAAACGGATGCAGTAGAATCGGATATTGGTGCTGTTGTTGCAGCGGCAAACAAGCAAGCGCTTGTTAAAGTGATCATTGAAGCTTGCCTGCTTAGCGACGATGAAAAGGTACTGGCCTGCCAATTAGCGGTTCAAGCAGGCGCAGATTATGTCAAGACCTCAACCGGATTCTCTAGCGGTGGGGCAACCGTGAAAGATGTTGCACTGATGCGGAAGACGGTGGGCAGCGGAATTGGTGTCAAGGCAGCCGGGGGCATTCACTCTAAGGCAGATGCGGAAGCGATGATTGAAGCAGGTGCCTCACGAATCGGAGCCAGCTCAGGCGTGAAAATTATTGCCGCAAGCGTTTAAACCTCATACGATAAGGTCATCCGAGGTAAGTATCACATCCAGAAATTAAAAATAATTGCTTGAATCAATGATCAAAACTGTGGTATAATGTTTGTCGTGCTGAATGGGTGGTTAAAACGCCTATTCAGCGTGCAAACATGGTATAGGGCGTTGGGCAAGTGGTTAAGCCAATGGATTCTCATTCCATGATCGCGGGTTCAATTCCCGTACGCCCTCTAGAAATGAGATGCTCTCCGTAAACAGCGGGGAGCATTTTTTTTAAGGAGTAAGAAAGTATCTGATTCGTCTTTCAAACCAATAGACCCGTGTTTTGGCTAAGAATCAAAGCGCAGATTCCTGTCTGTCTGAGGAGGCTCCTGGACTGCCCGCGGCAGCGAGTAACCGAAGCGGTGATTCAGCACCGAAAAGACACGAGCCCATCACACATGGCTGGAGATTAAGGACCAAGCACAGCTTGGTTTTTCTCACAGGTAAAGAAAGTTTATGATTTTGCTTTGGTGTAGAACGATAAGCGGCAATTTCATCAATAAGAGTTAGCTCGAGACACGAAAGCGCGAGACGCCAGCGGGAACAGCGAGCCAAGGAAGACCCCGCAGATCAATTGCGTGTCCGAGGAGGCTTCCGGATCGCCCGCGGCAAGCGAGCAGCTGGAGTGTCGTTTGTGCACAAGGTGATGAACAAAGCCCGAATGGAAGGCGGAAGTAAGGACCGGGCGCTTTTTGCCCGGTTTTTCTCATCTTTATATTGAAAGCGTTTACATTATGGGCTACAATAAAAAAGGGAAATGTGAATAATTTGTGACGATCTCCTGTTTGCTTGGATGAGTTCTTCAAGATCAATTGAGGAGGGATTGACCATGAGAAAGCGAATCGTTATTTTAGGTGCGGGGTATGGAGGACTGCGTACGTTAAAGAGACTGCAAAGGATGAAACCGAACGCCGCATTGATTCTGATTGATAAAAACAACTATCATTGTGAGAAGACATCGCTTCATGAGGTTGCGGCCGGAACGGCGGATGCTGATGAAATCTGTTATTCGTTACAGCAAGTCATCGATCCAAAACGGACTCAATTTGTTCAAGATACCGTTTTGCGTGTGGTTAAGAAAACGCGAATGATTCTGCTGCAGAATCATGATCCGGTGAGTTATGACTATCTGGTCATTGGACTCGGATTTGTGCCTGAGTATTATGGGATTGAAGGGATGGACCGTTTTGGACTTGCTATTTCTGACATTCCCTCCGTGATCAGAATCCGCAACCATATCGAGGAACAATTTAAAGCGTGGACTGAAGATCAGCGCTCGGATCGATTGGTGGTTGCGGTCGGGGGAGCTGGATTTACCAGTTTTGAATTTCTCGGTGAATTGACACATCGTATTCCGGAATTAATCACGCGTTATCAAGTAGATGCCAAACAGGTGCGCATTGTTTGTATTGAGCCGACGCCAAAGGCATTGCCGATGTTCAATCGACGGCTTGCTGCATACGGATCGCGCAAGCTTCGCGATCGCGGTGTTGACTTTTTAATTGGGCGTGTGTGCGGATTTGATGGAGCGAAGATTTATTATCGCACGGAGGAACATGTTCGATCGTTAAAGGCAGGGACCTTTGTTTGGACAGGCGGCGTCAGTGGGAGTGCGGTTGTCCGTGATTCAGGTTTTGAAGAGCGGCGCGGTCGCGTGCGTGTCATGGATGACCTGTCGGTTCCGGATCATCCGGAGATACTGATTATCGGTGATTGTTCCGCAGTGATTGATCCAGGCAGCGGGCAACCTTATCCGACGACTGCTCAAATCGCACTGCAACAGGCAGATTGTGCTGCCTACAATGTTAAAGCAATGCTGGATGATAGACCGACAAAGCCGTTTGTTTTCAAGTTTAAAGGGACGGTTTGTTCACTTGGACGCGATGATGCGGTTGGGGAAGTCATGGGTAAAGGGTTAAAAGGTCGTCCGGCATCCGTGATGAAAAAGGTGATTGAAAACCGTTCACTGGTAAAGATCGGCGGTGTTGAAACCATGCTGAAGAAGGGCAGATTCAGTTAGGCTGCAGTCATAATATAAGGGAGCCTGCGTATGCAGACTCCCTTATGCAATAACCCCTGTAATGTAACACATCTCTTTTTTTATTTTGCTTCTACTGTATCTGGAATTTTTGCAAGTGCTTGATCCAGATCGTAGATAATATCGTCTACGGTTTCAACGCCGATAGATACACGAATCAGTTCAGGTGTTACACCGGTAACCGCCTGTTCCTCCGGTGTCAGTTCTGCATGTGTGGTGCTTGCCGGATGAATGATCAGCGACTTCGCGTCGGCGACATTTGCCAGCAAGGAGAAGAGATTCACGTTATTAATCAGTGCTTTGCCGGCTTCACGGCCTCCTTTAACGCCGAATGTAAAGATCGAGCCGGCGCCTTTTGGGAAGTATTTTTTCGCAAGGTCGTGGTACGGGTTATCTTCTAAGTCAGGATAATTAACCCATGTGATTTTCGGATGGTTATTCAAGTATTCGGCGACCTTGCGGGCATTCTGAACATGGCGTTCTACCCGAAGCGAGAGCGATTCAAGGCCTTGCAGGAATAAGAAAGCATTTTGCGGGCTGATGGTTGCACCGGTGTTGCGCAACAGCTGAACACGCGCTTTTGCGGCAAAGGAAGCCGGAGCGAGGTCTGCGTAAACTAAACCGCCGTAGCTTTTGTCCGGTGTCGTAAAGTCCGGGAACTTGCCGCTTGCACGCCAGTCGAATTTTCCGCCGTCTACGATGATGCCGCCAATCGCAGTGCCATGACCGCCAATGAATTTTGTAGCGGAATGTACAACAACATCGGCGCCAAATTCAATCGGACGAACAAGGTAAGGTGTACCGAATGTGTTATCGACGATCAGTGGAATATTGTATTCATGAGCAATGTTCGCAACGGCTTCAATATCAAGGATGTTGATTTTCGGATTTCCGATTGTTTCACCGTAAAGCGCTTTGGTATTATCCTGAATCGCATTGCGGAAGTTTTCCGGATCATCCGGATCAACGAAGGTAACATCGATGCCGAGCTTTTTCAAGGTCACGTTAAACAATTCGTAGGTTCCGCCGTACAATGTCGACGCTGCAACAATGTGATCGCCGCTGTTTGCAACATTTAAGATCGAATAGGTGATTGCTGCGAGTCCTGAAGCGGTTGCTAGTGCGGCAGATCCGCCTTCAAGCTGAGCGACACGCTGTTCAAAGACATCCTCGGTAGGATTCATAATTCGTGCATACACGTTACCCGGTCGTTTCAGTTGGAAAAAATCGGCTGCTTCATCCGCATCTTTAAAAACAAACGATGTTGTTTGATAAATCGGCACTGCACGTGCGCCTGTTGCAGGATCAGGCACCTGTCCTGCGTGGACCTGCAGCGTTTCAAATCCGTACTTGTGTTCTTCTGCCATGTGAATCGCTCCCTTTGTTCATTTCGAGTACATTAAATAAAATCTTAGAAGAAGGTGCGTGAGCAGATGATGAAAAAGCCGCTTCTCGCAGACTATTGAGAAGCGGCTTATATCGCCGATGCTAGTCTTATCTGCCAGAAATTAATCTGCTGGAATTAACACCATACACCGATGTGCTGGTTGTCGGGCTTCTCAGGGCCAGTCCCTCCGCCGCTCTTGATAAGATTCATTTAATTGAGTTAAGTTTAGCTTCGCCCAAGGGGTTTGTCAAGATAAAATAAGTAAAAAGATCGGAATAATTATATTTAAGAAAACTCAGTTGCCGATGCACTGTTCAATTGCGTGACCACGCGGCCTATCGGTTCTGAATGGCAAAAAAGAGGGTCTCAGTGTCCAAAGACAGGATGAGACCCTCTTTTTAAAATGCACTGTAATGCTCAAAATTAATAAAGACCGTCGACGTCTTCCTTGGTGCTGATATAAATATTCTTGGTTTGCGTGTATGCATCGAGAATGCTCTTGTATGTTTCGCGTCCGATTCCGGATTTCTTATAGCCGCCAAACGGAGCGCCGGCAGGGAGCTGGTTGTAGGTGTTGACCCACATGCGTCCGGTGCGTACGCCGCGAGCGACACGCAATGCTTTGTTAATATCCTTTGTCCAAACCGCGCCGCCGAGCCCGTAATCCGATTCGTTCGCCAGTTTAATTACTTCATCGGCATCTTTAAATTTAATGACAGTTGCAACCGGTCCAAAGATTTCTTCCTGGGCAATACGCATGGTGTTCTTTGCATCTGCAAGCAAGGTTGGCGCCATGAATACCCCTTTATCTAGGTTGTTGTCTGTCAGCTGGCAGCCGCCGGTAACAAGTTTTGCGCCTTCGTCCTGACCGATTTTTACGTAATCAAGAATTTGACTCAATTGATGTTTGTTGACTTGAGCGCCCATTTGTACGCCATCTTCCCAAGGGAGACCGACTTTTACTTTTTCGAATGCTTCTTTCAAAGCGGCTACAAATTTATCATAAATCCCTTCCTGAATGAAGATTCGAGAACCGGCGCAGCATACTTGACCTTGGTTGAATAGAATACCGAGTTGTGCGCCTTCAATGGCACGTTCCCAAGGGGCATCATCGAAGAAGATGTTTGCCGATTTGCCGCCGAGTTCGAGTGTTGCCGGAATGAGCCGTTTTGCGGCTGCTTCGGCAACCTCATAACCAATCTGGGTCGACCCGGTAAACGCAAGTTTAGCAAATCCTTCGTGGTGCAGCATGTAGTCGCCTGAATCCGATCCGCGTCCGGTGATGACGTTCACAACACCAGCAGGAAGCGCTTGATCAAGGAGCTTCGCGAGTTCAAGCAAACTGAGCGATGTTGAGGACGATGGATGGATTACAACCGTATTCCCCGCAGCAATCGCCGGGGCAATCTTCCAAGCTGCCATCAGCAATGGGAAATTCCAAGGGATGACTTGGCCGACAACCCCTAATGATTCTTTTAAGTTAATTGTTAATGTATTTTCATCCAGAGCGTTTGCTGTGCCTTCTTCAGAGCGGATGACGCCTGCGAAATAGCGGAAGTGATCTGCACTAGCCGGAACATCAATGTTTGTTGTTTCCCGGAGCGGTTTGCCGTTATCCAACGTTTCAACAAGTGCAAGATGTTCGGTATTTTCGTCGATCAGATCGGCAATTTTCAGCAGGATGGCGCTTTTTTCCTGAACGCTGGTGTCTTTCCATGTTTCAAAAGCCTTTGTCGCTGCTTCAACTGCAGCGTCTACATCGGCATGGCTAGCGTCAACGAATTCAGTCAGCTTTTCGCCGTTGCTTGGGTTATAGCTTGCGATCTTTTTGCCTTCCGTGCCTGTGACCCATTTTCCTCCAATATATAATTTGTATTCTGAATCTACTGCGTGTTCCAGGACTGTGTCTTGAATGCTCATTGCACATCTTCCCTTCAAGTCAGAATTTAGTGTAATTAATATCACAGGTATATTGTAATACAGACATATAAAAATTAAAAAGAAAACGCTCTCTTATTTTAAAAACTATGATTTGAGCGAATCTGCCTCATTCAAATGGATAACGGATTCCCCATTGATCACGGATGTTGGTCATCATCTGCATGACATCGTTTGTCAGACGCGCAGTCTGTTCCGTGATCGCTCCGCTGACCGCAGCATTCATGTGATCATATTCATAAACCATTGCTTTTGCAGTACTGCCGGCTTTGATCACTTCCGTGCGACCATCCGGATAAGTGATGGTTGCTTGGTCTGCTCTTGGAAAGTTGTCCACGGTAATGTAGGCTTTATCGCCGGTCACAATACCACGTTTCGGCAGCTTTGCGCGCATGGTTAAAGTGACGACCGCCATCTCGTCATCCGGATTTTTTAAAATAATTCCCGATTGTTCATCGACACCGGTCTCAAACGGTTTAACCGTTGTTAAGATTTCATCAGGCTGACTGGTTAAGAAGAAGCGTGCAAAGGAGAGCGCATAGGTGCCGATGTCGAGCAAGGCGCCGCCGGCAAGATCCTTATTAAGGAAACGGTTCGAGACATCGTAGGGTTTCAGGCTGCCGAAGGTGACGTTGACCATTTTCAGGTTTCCAATTGCACCATTTGCGATCAGTTCTTTTATTTTTTGATAAAGCGGCATATGGTAAATGGTCATCGCTTCCGCGACAATCAGTCCTTTTTTCTGTGCCAAAGCCAGAACCGGATCCAGTTGTCTGCTGCTTACGGTGATCGCTTTCTCGCAGAGTACATGCTTACCGTTTTCCAGACATTGAAGCAGGTAGTCATAGTGATGGGAGTGCGGGGTTGCCAGATAAATAATATCAATTGCCGGGTCATGCAGCAGATCGCTGTAGCTCCCGTAAGCATGCTTGATGTTGTGCTGATCGGCAAAGGCTTGAGCACGTTCAAGATGACGTGAGCCAACTCCGTAAATTTCACGACCGTTTGCTTGCAGCGTTTGTGCAAATTCAGATGCGATGGCCCCGGGACCAATGATGGCCCAATTCGGTTCAGTCATGGATTGTCACCTCTTGAGTTGATTTGTTCAGCCACTTTATGCTGTTTTCACCGGCGATCAGTGCCTTGGTTGCAACATTAACGAACAAAGATGTATCAATCACGCCACGAATGGATGCCAATTCACGGTTTAATTGACGAATGTTACGGACCTTTTGAAAAAAAACATCCATTAGCGGGTGTCCGTTGTCAGAGATCGTGAATCCGTCTTTTCCTTCACTTTGACGCATGACCGGTCGGCCGCCAAGCTGCTTGACTTGATGCGTGACATAGGCTTGTGCTTCGGCTAAGAGTTCAAGTACAACCGGCTTTTCGAATGTAAGTGCGGGTGCATACTTGGATTGATCCACGAGCAAGATATACTCGTCTGCCATCGTCGCAATCAATTTTTCCAGTGTGTGGATGCCTCCCCCGCTTTTCAATGCGTTTAACTGTTCATCAACCTGATCGCAGCCATCAAAAGCGAGATCAATGTGGTCGACCGCTTCCGTGTGAAGTACGGTGAGACCGTTTGCCAGACATAGCTGTCTTGTCTGCATTGAAGGCGTGACGACTTGGATGTTTCGCTCAGGCTTTTCTTTAATAAATTGGATTAAATGACGAATCGTACTGCCGCCGCCAAGGCCAACAACCGAATGATCGGGAATCAGCGCCAACGCTTTTTTGGCACATTCTCGTTTTAGATCTGTTTCGCTCATGTTTACCTCCCCACCACTTGCACATATGTGCACGGGATAAAAATATGTGCGTTGTGTACGGTGTAAGTATACTACGCGAATACCCATAGTTAAACTATTTTGTCTGCAATTCTGAAGATCGGTGTTACCTTATTCATTTTATAGGATAAAATGGTGACTTTTCGGTGGTTTTTATATTTTCCAAAAATTAGTTTGAAGATTTTTATAACTATAGTGTATAATTGCTGTGTCATGATTTCTTACAACTAGGAGGAGTTCCATGCTTAATAATAAAAAGGCGTTCAATGTTGCGATGGGCGCAGCTTTTCTTATGGCCATGTCGGCTGTTGGGCCAGGTTTCTTGACGCAAACGGCTGCATTTACATCGCAAATGGGCGCTGATTTCGGATTCGCCATACTTGTTTGTATTCTTGTTGACATTGGCGTTCAGCTGAACATTTGGCGAATTATCTGTGTTTCGGGAAAACGCGCACAACAGATTGCCAATGAATTGGTACCGGGGCTCGGCTACGTGCTCACGGCGCTAATTGTCATTGGCGGTTTGACTTTTAATATTGGCAATATAGGCGGTGTTGGTCTTGGTTTTAATGTACTCTTCGGTATTTCTCCGGAAAATGGTGCGTTAATTGGCGGAGCGATCGCATTAATTATTTTTCTTGTTCGCAATGCGCTGATTGTCATGGATCGCACGGTTCAAGTACTTGCGGTTGTAAAGGTGCTGCTCATCATCTTTATAGTTGCAATCAGCTCGCCTCCAGTTGGACAAGCTGCGATTCATACCATCGCGCCTTCGCATATTGACTTCTATTCAATTGTAACGATCGTTGGCGGTACGGTTGGCGGCTACATATCCTTTTCAGGTGGACATCGACTGCTTGAAGGCGGACTTAAAGGAAAGGAAAGTATTCGTTACATAAATCAAGGGGCGTTGACCGGCATTGGTGTGGCGTCGTTTATTCGTGTCCTGCTTTTTCTTGCCGCGCTTGCCGTCATTGCAGAAGGATTCAAGCTTAATCCGCTTAACCCTGCTGCAAGTATTTTCAGTGCAGCAGCCGGGAATTTTGGCTATAAATTTTTTGGACTGGTCCTTCTAGCTGCCGGAATGACCTCAACATTAGGTTCAACCTTTACTTCGGTGTCTTTCTTAAACTATTCGAAAGACAAGGGCACCGAGAGCATTTTTCATAAATTGCGCCCGGTCTTAATTATTTTCTTCATCGTTTTCTCGACAGCTGTTTTTTATTTTATCGGCAGCCCGGCGAAGATACTGGTCATTGTCGGAGCAATTAACGGCCTGATTCTTCCTATTGCTCTAGCCATTTTATTGGTTGCTGTCACGAAGAAAAAGATAATGGGCGAGTTGTATAAGCACCCACTATGGCTGACCATTTTCGGATGGATTATTGTTGTCTTTATGGCGTATGCCGGTGTTGAATCAGTGATTAAAGGCTTTTCATCACTGTTCTAAGAGAGCGTTTAGCTGCATCCGCTGCATAGCTTTTCAAGGAATCAAGTTGATGAACAAAAAGGAAGGAACAGAGAATGAATCAAGTTGATCTAAATTGCGATTTGGGAGAAAGCTTCGGACATTATGTGATTGGGAATGACGAGGCAGTGCTGCCGCTTATTTCATCGGCAAATGTCGCTTGTGGGTTTCATGCCGGCGACTATTCGGAAATGCGGCGCACGGTTCTTCGCGCAAAAAAGAATCGGGTGGCCATTGGTGCGCATCCCGGATTGCCGGATCTTAAAGGGTTTGGCAGGCGCGAGATGGATATAACTCCGACTGAGATCTACGATATGATCGTGTATCAAATCGGCGCACTCCAAGCCGTTGCCGCAGCGCAGAAGGTTGATTTAAATCATGTGAAGCCGCATGGTGCATTGTATCATATGGCCTCCGATCAAAAAAAATATGCGGATGCTGTGGTTCAAGCGGTACATGACGTCGCCCCGAATCTGCTTCTGTTTGGTATGGACGGCACCTATCTGACCGTTGCCGGTGAGAACGCAGGTCTTCATGTCGTTTATGAAGCGTATGCGGACAGAACCTATCAGCCCGATGGCTCATTAACGCCAAGGTCTCAGGCGGATGCACTGATTACAGATACAGATCAGGCACTTCAGCAAGTGCTTGAGATGCTTCGCGAGGGAACGGTCACGACTGTAGCCGGTCGGAAAACCAAGGTACGCGCAGAAACGATTTGTGTCCATGGCGATGGAGCTGCCGCACTTGCATTCGCAGCGACGATACGTGAAGCATTGCAAACGCGAGGAATTAAGATTGATTCTTGGAAAAAATAACGGTGAGGGTGAGTGGGATGAATGAATTATCTCTTGCTGATCGGACGCCGTCTGAAGTTCGCGCCTTGATACGCAATGGAGTGTGGGCGCGCCCGACCAGTGGTCTTTCAAATGGGTATGCGCAAGCCAATCTCGTCATTTTGCCTCAAAATATAGCTTATGACTTTTTATTGTTCTGCCAGCGTAATCCCAAACCTTGTCCGCTGCTGGAAGTACTGGATACAGGCAGTCCGTTTGTGAAACAACTGGCAAACGGTGCGGATATACGGACGGATATTCCCAAATATCGCATCTACCGTCATGGGGAGCTGTCTGAAGAGGTAGCAACGATTGGGGACTACTGGCAAGAAGATTTTGTTTCTTTTCTGATTGGCTGCAGCTTTAGTTTCGAGCAGGCATTACTTGAAAATAATCTTCCAGTCCGGCAAATTGAAGAACAATGCAATGTGCCCATGTATCGCACCAACATTGCCTGCGCCCCTGCCGGCGTGTTTTCCGGTCCCGTCGTCGTCAGTATGCGGCCGATGACGGAAAAACAAGCCATCCGGGCGGTACAGGTGACCAGCCGCTATCCCTCCGTCCATGGTGCGCCGATTCATTTCGGCAATCCAGCTCAGATTGGGATCAGCGATCTGGCACATCCGGACTTTGGCGATCCGGTGCCGATTCGGGATGGAGAGATTCCGGTCTTCTGGGCTTGCGGCGTAACGCCGCAAGCAGCGGTGATGAACAGCAAACCGGAAATTGCGATTACGCATGCGCCGGGCCATATGTTCATAACGGATCAAAAAGATACAGCGTACAGTATTCTATGATACGCTTGACAACATGCTTTGCGGCAACAAGCGGAAGCGACAAAGAAATGGATGACGGATGATCATGAGAACTTGCTGTTTTCGGCAAGTTCCTTTTCTTACACTGGTAAGAAAGGATAGAAAATAAAAGATTTAAGGAAACGAGTGTAAGTGGTTCGTAGAACGCCGCGTCCTGCGGCTCACCGAACACTAGGCCGTCCATGGCCGTCGCGGGCGGCGACTTTGCCTTCGCCAGAGGCTTGGCAAAGCCAAGTTTTCTAACAGGATAAGAAAGTATATGATTTTGACCTGTCTTCAAACCAATAGCCCAGTGTCTTGGCCAAGCGTCAAAGCGGAGGAGCTCTGGCGCCTGCGGGATCGTGCTTAGTTGATGCGTGCCGGCGAGACCCCGCAGATTCCTGCCTGTCTGAGGAGGCTCCTGGACTGGCCGCGGCAAGCGAGCAGCTGTAGTGTCCGTCAGGCACAAGATCGATGGCAAAGCCAAGTTTTCTAATAAAATCCATTGGCCCTAACACAGCGTCTTTGCTGGAAGCAAAAGACAGGTGTGAGAAGTCTGCCGCACTGCCCGCACGGAAACCAGAAATGAGTATAGAGAATCAAGGCACAATGGGTCTGCACGATTCTTAGCAAAGGAGGAATTTATAAAATGGTTATTGAACCGTTCGGAGATCAAGCGGTTCGTGTCATTTTCGGGGATCGCATCGCACCTGAGATACAAATGAAAATCAATCAATTCACGGAACGATTTGACCGAAGTCCCTTCAAAGGCTTTGTTGAATATGTACCTGCTTACACGAATGTCGTGTTTTACTATAATCCAATAGAAGTAAGCCGAAGCGGGAAAAAGGATGGCTCGTCCGCTCAGCAACAGGTGATCGATTATCTCAACCAATTAAGTGAACAAATGAGCAATGAACCCGATCAAGAAGCAAAAAGACGGGTTGTACATATCCCTGTTTGCTACGGAGGCGAGTTCGGTCCAGATTTAGACGAGGTCGCGCATGTGCATCATTTAACACCCCGTGAGGTCATTGAAAAGCACACGAAACCACAATATCTTGTTTATATGCTTGGATTTGCCCCTGGCTTTCCTTTTTTAGGCGGGCTGCCTGAAGAACTGGCAACGCCGCGCCGAGCAAATCCACGTTTGAAAATTGCTGCGGGATCCGTCGGCATTGCTGGAAAACAGACGGGGGCCTATCCACTCGATTCGCCTGGGGGATGGCAAATCATCGGCAGAACGCCTGTCCCGCTGTTTCAGCCAGAATCCGATCCGCCAACCTTGCTTAAAGCGGGAGACCGGGTTGTGTTTGATGCGATTTCAGAACCGGAGTATTTGCGGATTAAGGAGGAACAGGCATGACACTGATTGTCATACAAAAGGGCTTTGCGTCTTCGGTGCAGGACTTGGGGCGCTACGGCTATCAGCGGTACGGCATGATCGTTGGCGGCGCCATGGATCAGCCGTCGGCAAAATTGGCGAATTGGTTGACCGGAAACCATGAATCAGCAGCCATGATTGAGTTTTCCTTCCTTGGTCCCAGCATTCTTTTTACTGAAGATTGCTTATTTGCGTTGACCGGTGCCGTTTGCCGCCCGACATTGGACGGAAACAGCATTGGGACGGGACGCCCATGCCTTGCACGTGCAGGTCAGATTTTGGTGATTGGCGGAATGGTTCATGGAAGCAGAGGCTACCTTTCCGTAGCTGGCGGTGTAGACACACCGCTGTGGTTCGGTAGTCGATCGACCTATGAGAAAGCAGGATGCGGCGGGTTTGAAGGACGACTGCTTGAAGAGCATGATCGTATTCCGGTGGGGAAGCCTTCAGAAGAGGCGAGACGCGTGATGGCTGTATTGGCTGAAGCTAAGCTGCAAACCGTCCGTTGGTCTGCATTGCCGCGTCGGAAGTATCAGGAGACACAGACCATTCGCGTGATACCCGATACACTGTGGCCACGGTTTTCGACAGCAAGCAGAGAAGCCTTTCTAAAAACAGAATACCAAATCACACCATCATCCGACCGAATGGGGTTTCGGTTGAATGGTGCTGAGTTAACCCTTGACAATCCGTTGGAACTTTATTCCGAAGCGGTTACCAATGGATCGATTCAAGTCCCGAGAAATGGACAGCCGATTATCTTGATGACCGATCACCAGTCGACCGGAGGCTATCCGCGCATTGCTCAGGTTGCATCAGCGGATCTGCCTTTGCTTGCCCAATTGCCGCCGGGCAGCACACTTCGGTTTCAAATGATTTCCTCAGAACAGGGAGAAGCCGCGCTTGTCCGTCAGGAGGAGGAGCTGGAACAGCTGCACCGTTGTATCCGTGTGGGTATTGTCAAGCAGATCACAGGATTTAGCGATTGACGATGAGTTACTTTCCGAATCTTCGTTGAAGGCCTATAATGGTCTATGTGAACATTGGAACAAGGAGGACGTTGAAATGGCAAAAGAAATCTCGACATCAATGATCAACGCATTTTCAGACAAAATTCAGAGTGTCGCACAAAATAAAGTGATTCAAGATGCAATCATGAATAATGGGATCAATGCGGCGACGATGAATAGCGAAGCCGTTGTATCTATGAATCCAGTATTCTCTGAAGAAGTTGAAAGCGGCAAAGTAACGGATCAAAAACAGAGCGGCAGATGCTGGATGTTTGCGGCGCTAAATACATTCCGTCATAAATTAAGCGGTACATTTAATCTCAAAGACTTCGAACTCTCGCAAAACTATACCCTCTTCTGGGATAAATTTGAGAAAGCAAACTATTTCTTTGAAAGTATTATTGATACAGCAACTGAACCGCTTGACGGACGGCTTGTCTCTTGGCTGATGGAAACGCCACAGCAGGATGGCGGTCAATGGGATATGCTTGTTTCTATTATTGAAAAGTACGGTGTTGTTCCGAAGCAAGCAATGCCGGAAACCTTTCAGAGCAGCCGCACACTGCAACTGAACCGCTTACTGAATGCTAAGCTTCGCAAGGATGCAGGTGTTTTACGTGAGTTAAGTGCAGCAGGAAAATCGAGAGATGAAATTGAAAAAACAAAAACAGAAATGCTGAGCGACATTTATCGTCTGCTGGCGTTTTCTCTTGGTGAACCGCCAAAGACGTTTGATTTTGAGTATCGCGATGAAGACAAGAATTTTCACAGAGACTTGGGCATCACACCACAGCAGTTTTTCAAGAAATATGTTGGGATTAAATTGGAAGATTATGTTCCGGTTATTAATGCACCGACCGAAGATAAACCTTATAAGAAAACTTATACCGTTCAGTATCTCGGTACGGTTGTCGGCGGACATCCGATCAAGTATTTGAACGTTGATATGGAAACGCTGAAGTCACTTGCAATCAGCCAGATTAAAGATAATGAATCCGTCTGGTTTGGATGCGATGTTGTTCAATATTCCGAAAGCAAGCACGGGATTCTGGATACAGCATTGTTTGATTATGCAACGGCATTCGACACGGATTTCCAGATGACAAAAGCGGAACGATTGGACAACAAACATAGTTGTCTAACGCATGCGATGGTGCTGACCGGTGTTAACCTCGTTGACGGAAAGCCGAACCGCTGGAAGGTTGAGAACAGCTGGGGCGAGAAGGTCGGAACTAAAGGCTATTTCGTTATGAGTGATCCTTGGATGGATGAATACACCTATCAAGTCGTCATTAATAAGAAGTATCTGTCCGACGAATTGAAAACTGCATTCGCGCAGGATCCGGTTGAATTGAAACCTTGGGATCCAATGGGTGCACTGGCCATGATGCAGTAATTAAATACGCCTTTAAACCTGCTCTGATTGATCGGAGCGGGTTTTTTTGATACGTGAGTTAACGGAAAAAACATCGTTCATGGGTCACAGGTGGTTTAAGTGGTACTACATCGTTCAATGAAAAGAGCACAAAAATGAGAAATTCATTTTGAAACATCCTGCCGATCTGTTTCGTATTTAAGCTGAGACATAGGATATAAAGATGAATTTTTCCTTTTGCAACGGAAACGAAAAAACACTAATATAAAAGAGTAGCTGTGCTTATGACAAGACATCACGAGATAACGTCATAAAAATGAGGAAAAGGAATACAGAAACTATGAATGTATTGATGGGCTATTTGCAGAAACAATCGGTTCGGCGTGTTCTAATTTTTGCACTGCTTATTTTTCTGATTTACTTGGTGCGCAGTTTAATTGATTTGCTGCTGCTCACATTTATTTTTTGTTTTCTGGTTGATCGTCTTGAAACGTTCCTGCATCAGAAGTTGAAGGTACCGAGACGATTGGTGGTCATTGTACTCTATTCGCTGATCGTCATCGGTATTTATGCGGCGATTACAATCTATCTGCCGATCATTGCTGATCAGACCGTTCAGTTGTTTGATTCAATCTTGAAGACGGTTAAAGAATTTCGCGGATCCGTTGTGGGCAATGCAGTCCTTGATCAGTTGCAGAAATACAATGTTGAATCTTACTTGAAGTCAGGCGTCAAATTTGTTATTGATTCCTTCTCTTCCTTTGGTTCTTTTACAATTGATGTGTTTCTTGCCTTGCTGCTCAGTTTGTTCTTTTCACTGGAAAAAGATCGGCTGCTTCGCTTTTCTCGTGGATTTAAAACCAGCAAGATCGGCTTCCTCTATGATGAGGTTGCGTTTTTCGGTTCTCGTTTTGTACAAACCTTTGGTAAAGTGATTGAGGCTCAATTTGTGATTGCTCTGGTTAATACGGCCATTACTGCGATTATTTTGGCAGTGCTGCATTTCCCGCAGCTGTTCAGTTTGATCCTCATGGTCTTTGTGCTGAGCCTGATCCCGGTAGCCGGGGTCGTCATTTCCTTGATTCCGCTCTGCATCATTGGCTACACGATCGGCGGCGTTCAAGATGTGATCTATATGGTGATCACCATCTTGCTCGTACACGCAGTTGAAGCGTATGTGCTTAATCCAAAGCTGATGTCGGCGAAGACCGAACTTCCAGTGTTCTACACCTTTGTTGTGCTGATCTTTTCCGAACATTTCTTCGGAATCTGGGGGCTGATTGTCGGGTTGCCAATTTTTGTTTTCCTTATTGATGTACTCGGCGTCGAGTACAAACGGCCGATAAAAAAGTTAGTATTTAAGCATAGAAAATAAACGTGCTCGGATCAGGACAAGGCGGAACTTCCCTGCCTTGCCCTTTGTTTTTTTATTGGTAAATGGTTTGTCGGGCTTGCGTGAACACTGCATCTTCAGTAATATGAACTCATATGCACTTTTCAAAAAGAGGTATTAAATAATGAGTAAAACATCCATCTACGGATTAACCATAGACCAATTGAGCGATTGGCTGGTCGCCCATGGCGAAAAAAAATTCAGAGCAGCACAAATTTGGGGCTGGATTTACGTCAAACGGGTGAATAGCTTCGACAAAATGACTAATGTATCCAAGAAAACGATCCAGTTATTGGAAGATTATTTTATGTTGGGGACGTTGGAGACACAAATTGAACAAAAAGCAAAGGACGGCACGACCAAGTTCCTTTTTAAGCTGACCGACGGCAACTTGATTGAGACCGTACTGATGCCGCATGAATATGGGTTATCGGTGTGTGTCACCTCTCAGGTCGGCTGCAACATTGGCTGCAGTTTCTGCGCGAGCGGATTGCTCAAGAAAAATCGTGATCTCACCAGCGGAGAAATGGTTGAGCAGCTGATGAAAATTCAACAGAGTCTGGATGCTAAAGGACAGGACGAACGGGTTGGACATCTTGTAGTCATGGGCATCGGCGAACCGTTTGATAATTTTGATCACGTCGTGAACTTTCTCAAGATTATTAACGATGGCAGCGGGCTGGCAATTGGTGCGCGCCATATCACGGTTTCAACGAGCGGGCTTGTGCCGAAAATCTATGACTTTGCGGCTCTCGATTGGCAAATCAATTTGGCGATTTCGCTGCACGCACCGAATAATGAGCTGCGCAGCCGTATCATGAAAATTAATCGCGCCTATCCGGTTGAGCAATTAATGGAAGCGGTCGACTATTATTTGAAGAAAACCAACAGGCGAGTTACCTTCGAATATATCATGCTGAAGGGGATTAATGATCATAAAGAAGAGGCAATTGAGCTGGCTAATCTGCTCAAGGATAAACGTCATCTGTCCTATGTAAATTTGATTCCGTATAATCCGGTTGAGGAGCATTCCGAATATCAGCGCAGTGATAAAGAGGCCGTTGTCACGTTCTATGAGACACTGCGACAGCGAGGGATTAACGTGGTTGTACGCAAAGAGTTTGGTACGGATATCGATGCGGCTTGCGGTCAATTGCGCAGTAAACAAATTAAAAAAGCCAAACGTGTCACCGTTAAACGATGAATTGACGATAAAAGCCGGAAGGAGAAGGCATAAGCCGCAATCCTTCCGGTTTTTCTTACAGGTAAAGAAAATTTATGACTTTGTCCCGTCTTCAAACCAATAGCCCAGTGTCTTAACCGAGAATCAAAACGGAGGTATTCTGGCGTCCGCGGCACAGGGGAGTAACCGCGACGATTCAGCACAGAGAAGACACGGGCCCATCACATATGGCTGGAGATTAGGAACCGAGCACTTGTTGCTCGGTTTTTTATATGGAAAATAGGTTAACGGTGCAAGCCGCGTTCTGTCACCTTTTGGTTGCGCAATGCCTTGTTCTTAATTGCGCTGACCATGTGGATTTGCGCGATCATCAATGCGAGAACAACGACAAAAGTAACGACATACATTGAAAAAATGACGATGTTGCTTGCATCCGTCCCGCCCATAATCCCATGAGTAAGTGCTAAGAGAAAGAGAACATAGGCAATTAAGTGAAAGCTTCGCCACAGCTTCACCGGCATTTTATTTTTTAGATCCGTGGTGATCAGAATGAATAACAGGCCGTACAAGGTGAGCGTTCCGAGTCCGTAGAGAAACGGTTCTTTAGGCGCGGTGAACGGGATGAGTAATTGCATCCATGAAAAAGGCACATAGGGGTCGATAATAAGTAGCAGCGGGTGCAGCATAGCGACAAATGTACCCGTTGTATTTAATAAGAAATGCGTTTTGAGCAGCCGATTGCGTGCTTTTTTTCTGCCTCGCCAAATCGGCATTCCAGCCATAATACCCAAACAAATCCCGCAGAAAAGAAGCAGGTATGCAGTAATTCCTAGAATGCGTACAATCAGCCAGGTTGGGGCAGCTGCTGATAAGAAGCCGGTATGGCGTTCCATTTCAATAAATAGACTGATGATGAGGATCAAGGCCAGTCCAATGGTCCATTTCAATCCTTTATGCTTTTGCTCCACGATTGATCGCTCCTTCTTTTATGGAATGTCGATTTGCTTTAAAAACACCACACGAATATGGGGCATGTTTGTCGCTTCTGAAGCGGTTATCTTGCCCGATTGATCAACAAATACATAGGAAAGTTCGGGATGCTTTGCTGCCAGCCAAGCCGGACCTTGACTGCTCCCTAAGATCAATAAACATTTTGCATAGATTTCGCATGGCAGAAGCTTGGGCCCTGCGACGGTCGCTTGAATGATGTTTGAAGCGGCCGGCAGTCCGGTTCGTGGATCAATCAAGTGATGAAGCAGCTGCGTACCATCGCTCCAGCTTCGCTTAATCGTACTGCTCGTCGCAACACCGAGTTGGCCGGAATCGAAGGCAATCCGTCCGATGGATTGATGATCGGAGAAGGGATGGGCCACATCAATCGTCCAATGCGCGTGATCGCTGTCTGTCCAGCCCATAAGATCTCCGCCGGCGTTAATCAAACCGCGGGGGCGACGCATTGAAAGCAGCGATTGCGCTGCGCTTTGAACAGTCCAGCCTTTTGCAATACCGCCGAAGTCTAAGGCAATCTCCGCGGGTAAGGTAATCGTCTGTTTTTCAAGATCAAAAGCAAATGAAGACTGCTTTGCCGTCGGCGGGACGTTATGCCGCAACGCATGATGACGATCCACCTGTTCGAACGAACGATCATAACCGATGGAACGCATCACATTACCGAGAAATGGATTGAAAATGCCGTCGGTTTCAGCATAAAAGCGCAGGGCTTCGAAGAATAGTGCTGCAAACGATTGTGAGACAGGGGTCTCCTGACCGGCCTGTCCATTGACACGGCTCAATTCGCTATTCACCGTAAATCTGGAATAGCGCTGCTCTGCTGCTGCCATCCGATCAAAAACACGTTGAGCATCCGGCGGATTGATTCCGGAAGTTGACACAAACGTGTTCATATAGCGATGATGGAATTCAGCCATGATTATGAGCCTTGAGAACTGGTGGTTGGGTCTTGGTGAACGGAAGCGATGCGCTTGCCTGAATCGAAATTTGCCTGCACATTTTCCAGCAGTGTGCCATGTGATTTTGCACCGGCAGGCTTATAGACAGCTTGTGCCGCTGTGTCCGCATTTTTCTTGCCAATCGTAATCTTACCTGTGAAGACCACTCGATTCTGCCAGTAGATGTTGCCCTCTGCCTTATAGATGTAAGTGCCGGACTTGACCGCTTTGCCTGAGGCATCCGTACAGTCCCAATAGACGGTGTGGCTGCCGGCACTTTGTTCCGGCAGCTTAACCTGATTGATCTCGGCTTGTGATGCATGGGCCCAGTCGGCGGACTTGCGCCATTCTGGAAGCGACTCCGGACGCATCTTATAGCCACCTCCCGCGGTGAAACTGGAGGCACGTAAGGTTTTGACATAGTTTCCATTTTCATCCTCAATCCAAAAAGCAATCTGATTGCTTGCCAGCTGATCAAGATGACTGAGCCGATAGCTGATTGAGACGAGTCCAAGTGTCTTTACATCCGGGGCTTGTTGTGACGATCCGTTTTGTTGGGACGTGGCAGAGGATGCTGCTGGTTTTGACGGTTGCGTGTACGAGAATGGATTATCGGCGTGCGCAAAATGAGACATACCCGATAGAACAATGACGCCGGCACCCAGTGTGCCGACAACAGGAGCCAGTACTTTTTTCATCGATCTCACTCCTAATCCCTTTGTTCATTTTTGTAGAAAAAGTTTCTTTTATTTATTGTAGTTCAAATGCGAAAATTTTCACAATAATCGGTTTGCTGTTTTTTTTATGAATTTATGAACAACTGTTATTGATCCTTTTTTCCTTTGCTGCGCACACCATTAGTTATAGCGATCAAAAGAAAAAAACAGCGAGCATCCATAGGGATACACGCTGTTTTACAGTCCGTTAAGACTCATAGTTAATGCTATTTAGTGAAACTTCGTGAGCGACACCTGCGGGCTGCAGGTCTTCGCCGGGGATATTCAAAATAAAGTTGACAATGTTCTCCGGGATTTGAGGGTCGACATACGCTTGTTGCGATTTTTTGATCTCTTTGAGCATGGCAACATTATTATCCAGCAGTTCATTGATCGTCGGCACAAGATCATTCATCGATTCGCAGGTGATCGCTAAATGGTATTTTTCTGCAAACATCGGATTGCCCGCTTCTTGTCCTGGCAGAGCGCCTGTGATCACAATTGGCGTATTGCAGGAAACGGCTTCCATCATAACGTTCGGGCTGCTTCGGATAAAGGCAATATCGGAACTTGCAATCAAGTCCTGAATGTCACGCGTGAATCCGTAGATCTTCACCTTTTCGCTTCCATACTTCTTAACAAGTGTTTTGTTCAAGTGTTCCTGTAATTTTTCATTTCTTCCGGCTACAATAGTAATATTGAAGTTAAAAGTGTCGATCAATGTTTTTGCCATTTTGCCCATATGACCAACCCCCTCACCGCCGCTCATGAGCAGGCAGTTCAGCGGTTTGTTCGGTGAGTAATGGTCAATTTGCTTCGGCATCTGTTGATAGAAACGTTCGCGTACCGGAAATCCGATCACTTTAATTTTCTCAGATGCAACGCCGAATTCAATGCACTTTTCTTTAGCCTCTTTTGTCGGGCTGATCACATAGCTGGCACGGTTGTCCGCCCAAAATGGAGAAATGCTGATCAAATCGGCAATCAGAGTCACAAAAGGGATGTGAATGTCGTTTTTTTCAAGAATATTTAGCACCGAACCGTTAAAATTCGGGTGAACGGTCAGAATGAGATCAGGCTTAACTTTTTCGAGCAGATCTAAGAAATTGTTTTTGATTTTCATCTCGATCAAATGATTGACAAATGGCACCTTCACGGAAGTAATATCCCAGATCACTTTCCAGAGATGTTCCGAGTTTCTCGTGATGGGACCGTACATCTTACCCACTCGGAGCAAGGTGCTGCCGCCTAATGAGAAACCATCGACCACATGAATCTTAACATCCGGAACAATGTCGAATTTCTCGCTAAGTGATTCCGTAATGCTCTTGTGACCGTGTCCGGTGTAATTTGAAGAAATGATGAGTATATTTTTAATCATCGAAGATATCCTTTCTCTAACAATTGGACTGACTCGCTAGATAAGCAGTCTCTTCTGTCTACCTTACATTGTATGCTAAACTGGGACAGGAAACAATTTTTTTGTGAAAGTTATTGACCAATCGTAACAAAAAGCTTACAATTGCGCAACTAAATTTAAGGAGATCTCGTTTGTATGTCACTGCAGAAAGTTAAAACCGTTTACGCAATATCCGTCTACGTGAGCTTGGCTGCCTTTGACAATATTGTGATTGGCTTATTTCCGCCGCTCTTTTCAAACATAGCGAAAGATTTGAATGTTGCAATCTCAGCAATGGGTGTCGTGTCGGCTGTTAATATTCTAGCTACCGCATTTTCATCGCTTTTCTGGGGCTATTTGTCGGGCAAGTTTCATCGGAAACGGCTGGTCATCGTGGGTACATTGATCTGGGTGATCGGTGTGTACCTCACCGCGCTCAGCAGCTCGTACATCCATCTGATGATTTGTCAGATCATTACCGGTATTGGACTCGGCTGTGTTGCATCGATCGGATTCAGCGCGCTGACGGATTATGTGCCTTATCATTCACGCGGCATGGTCTTGAGTCTCTGGGGGATGTCGCAAGGATTCGGGGGCATTGCAGGCGCGCTGATTGCCTCAATTATCTCGTCCTTATCAAACTGGCGGCTTCCCTTTGAGGTTCTGGCAATTATTGGACTGCTGCTCATCGTCTTTTACTTTTTCGTCGAAGAGCCGCGTTTCGGCAGCATGGAACCTGAATTAAAGAAACTAATGGATCGCGGTATGAATTATACGTACCGGATCAGCCTTGGTCAGATCATGACCATGCTCAGTAAACGAAGCAATTTGCTCCTTTTCCTGCAGGGTTTTTTCATGAACATTGCAACGGGGAGTTTAATTTGGCTGCCCACCCTGTATATCGCTCGGATTAAAGCGCTTGGCTATGGGCCGGAAATCGCGATGATTGTCGCCGCCTTTCTGTATGGTATTTTTCAAGTCGGCGGGACCTTGTCCTCTTACTTTGGCTACCTTGGTGACAAGTTGCAGCGAAGGAGCTACAAGGCGCGCGCGCTGCTTACAGCTGTTTTCGTTTTTTTGACCATGCCGCTTTATATTCTATTATTTATTTTTCCAATCGATCAATTATCACTGCCAAATACAACAAATTCAGTAATTTTATTTTTTAGCTTACTGGGCGACTTGGTGACCAATCCTTGGATTTTGACGCTTTTCATCATATCACTGTTTGCGTCGGCTGCTCAGTCGGCGAATACACCGAACTGGCTGGCGCTGATTACCGATGTAAACCTACCGGAACATCGTGGTGCGGTCTTCAGCATCGCTAATTTGTTCAACAGTTTTGGACGTACGGTCGGCAATCTTGGGATTGGGGCCGTTTTGGCAATTTTATCGATGTATCTCGACAGCCCAAGCGATTACATTGTGACGATGACGATTCTGCAGCTGCCGCTGATCCCATCCGCGCTATGCTATGTGATTATGGCGAAGTATAACGTTCGCGATATTCACAAGGTGAAGGATACATTAGATAAACGCGGGAAGATTGTCTGACAACACTGTCGCTGCGAAGCCTGCTTGCGTATCAAAATAAAAAAAGGACCGCTGATCCGTTATGGATCCCGCGGTCCTTTAAGCTGAACTCAGGCTTGTTCTTCAAACAATCGTGCGATTTCAACGAGGGTTTGCGTCGCTTTGATCATATCGTTGACCGACAGGTATTCGTACTTACCGTGGAAGTTCTCGCCGCCGGTGAACAGGTTTGGTGTCGGCAGTCCCATGTAAGAGATCTGCGCGCCATCTGTGCCGCCGCGGATCGGCAGCACTTGCGGCTCAATGTCCAGATTCTTCATTGCTTGATACGCAACGTCAAAGACTTCTTTATTCTGCTCAACGATTTCTTTCATGTTGTAGTACTGATCTTTGAGTTGCAGGTCAATCGTGCCTTCACCGTATTTTTGTTCAAGCTTCTTCACGGCTTCTTGAACAAATGCTTTTTTCGATTCAAATTTTTGTTTGTCGAAGTCACGGATGATGTAGACCACCTTGGTTTGTTCCACATCGCCGCTGAAAGTCAGCGGATGATAGAATCCCTCATACCCGTCTGTAAGTTCCGGAGCCTCTTCAGCGGGCAGCAGGTTTTGAAAATCAACCGCCATTTTGATGGCATTGCGCATTTTGTTTTTTGCAGAGCCCGGATGGACGTTGCTGCCCTTAAAGATCAACTTAGCTTCAGCGGCGTTGAAGTTCTCATATTCCAGGCCGCCGAGCGCACCGCCGTCAACCGTATAAGCAAATGATGCGCCGAATGCTTTAACATCAAATTTATGCGGACCGCGGCCGATTTCTTCGTCCGGGGTGAATGCGACACGGACGTTTCCGTGCTTAATTTCCGGGTGCTGGATCAAATAATCCATGGCTGTAATGATCTCGGTAACACCGGACTTGTCATCAGAGCCAAGCAGTGTGGTACCATCGGTTGTGATCAGCGTATGCCCTTTGTAATTAAGCAATTCCGGGAAGGTTTTCGGGCTGAGCACGATGTTCTGTTCCTTGTTCAGGACGATATCGCCGCCGTCATAGTTTTCGACGAACTGCGGGTTGACGCCGTCACCGGTAAAATCGGTCGCCGTGTCGACATGCGCCATAAAGCCGACAACCGGGACGTTCTTATCTGTGTTGGCAGGAAGCGTGGCCATCACGTAGCCGTTTTGATCCATCGTCACGTCTTGCATGCCGATACTTTTCAGTTCAGCAACAAGCTGGCGCAGAAGTGTCAGCTGTCCGGGGGTCGATGGGCAGCTCGGGCTGTCATCATTGGATTGTGTATTGACTTTTACATATGAAGTGAAGCGTTTAATCAAGTCTTCTTTCAAAAGGGTCAGCCTCCTTAAATGTCTTTCCCTATTTTACCACTACGAAGCCTATAGATCATGTCTGCAGGCATGCCCAATCCTGCTTGCTCTTATTCAACCGAGTTTGTTATTTTTGAAATAGGAAAAATTGATTTTGAAGGATGGATGCTGCAATGGAACGAATGAATGTCTATTTTAATCATGATGCTGGGATTGATGACTTGGTCTCTTTATTTTTGCTGCTGCAGATGGATCAAGTGAAGGTAACGGGGGTTTCCGTGATCCCTGCCGACGGCTATTTAACGCCGGGTGTTAAGGCGAGTCGGAAAATTATTGACCGCTTTGGAAGAGAAACGGTTGAGGTGGCACGATCGAATTCTCGCGGGCACAATCCGTTTCCAAAGGAGTGGCGCATGCATCCGTTTTTTGTCGATGCGCTTCCTCTATTAAATGAATCGGGAAAAGTAGAAGCGCCGCTGAGTACACTGCCGGCGCATGAGCATTTAGCGCAGACGATCAAAGAATGTGCGGGAAAAACAACACTCCTATGTACCGGCCCCTTGACTGATGTCGCGCGTGCGCTTGACTTCGCTCCCGACATTGAGAAGAAAATCGAGCGTTTGATTTGGATGGGCGGTACATTGAATCCTATGGGTAACGTGCAGGAGCCGGAGCATGACGGGACGGCCGAATGGAATGCCTTTTGGGATCCAGAAGCAGTCGCGCGTGTTTGGCGCAGCAGCATTCCGGTGCGGATGGTCGCGCTGGAGAGTACCAATCAAGTGCCGCTTACCGTGCCGATTCGCAACCAATGGGCATCGTTGCGAAAGTATAGCGGCATCGATTTTCTTGGCCAGTGCTATGCGGCAGTTCCACCGCTTGTTCACTTTGAAACCAATTCAACGTACTACCTGTGGGATGTGCTGACGACAATGGCTGCGGGCAACCCCGAACTGGTACGTGCGAAAAAAGTGCGTACGCTCGTCCATACCGAAGAACCAAGTCAAGGACGGATTGAAGAATCTGAGGATGGGCGTGAAGTCGAGATCGTTTATGACGTGAAGGCGGACGCATTCTTTGAATCCATCGTCAGCCTCGCGAAAAAGGCACGGCAGTGAGGCTGAGGTTTTGAAGCATAAATTTTTTATGATAGGTAACAGTTAGGAGGTGCAATGGATCCAAAAGCAGCTCGCATTTGCAAATGAAACTTGGAGATACAATCATTGATTGAAAACAAAGAATCATCAACCTTCAAAAATCAAAAATAGACATCGGTATAAAATAACGATGTTTGGAAAGTCAGTAAGAGAAAAGGTGTCCAAATGCCATTAATATCAGTGGATTTGGACACTTTTTTAATATAAAAAACAGAAATGCGTGTGGAAACTAAATTTTTTCTAATTTGCATTGATTAATTTGATAAACAAAATCGCAAAGTGCGTGAATATCTGTTTGATTATGACTAGTAAGTAAAATGGTTCGCCCCTCTTCCTTGAACTTCAATAATAAACGGTGCATAATTTCTACACTTTTTTTATCTAAGGAATTAAACGGCTCATCTAAAATAAGAATCTGTTGATCTTCCATAATAGCCTGACAAATAGCTAATTTTTGTTTCATGCCTAAAGAATAGTTTTTTGTTTTTTGTTTGTAATGAGCGTCAAGGCCAACAAGACTCATCGTTTCAATGATCTTTTGATCATCAATTTTACCCTGTATTAAAGATAATTCCTTTAAGTTTTGAAAGCCGGTTTTGTTTGCAATATAGCCGGGCTGATCAATAACGATCCCTAAGTTTTCAGGAAATCTTATTTCCTTTCCTATTTCTGATCCGTTGACAAAGATTGACCCTTCATCTGGAAAAATAAATCCACAGATCATTTTAAATAATACGGTCTTGCCAGATCCATTTGGACCAACAATTCCGTATATATGTCCTTTCTCAATTTCTAAGTCAACTTGTTTTAATAAAATATTTTTCTTAAAACTTTTACTTACTTTTTTTAGCGAGATAACAGACATTACGTGGTTCCTCCTATAAGTTAGCCTTTTTTGATTTAAATAAATACACAACAATTAAATACGCAAAAAAATTGGCGAGTAATAAGATAATCGTTATACGAAGTGGTGAATAATTTTGTAAATAGCCGAAACCATTTAATCCGACAGGAACAAAGCCTCCCGGATTCATTTCAGGCAACAGGAACAGCATGAAGATACTTATCGTAATCAAACCATATGTTGGTTCTTTACTAATCCATAAAATAATAAATAAAATAAGTAGATAAAATACAAGTTGTAAAAACCCATTGATAAAAAATTGGTATATAATTTCTATTAATGTGTTTCGATATATCGTTGCATGAAAGTTAATCTTCGTTTGCATTAAGGTGGCGATCCATAGGGAAATACCAGCCAAATAGAAAAGGAAGCCAATGATTTTTATTAATACCACATAGAACCAGCTCCAGAACCATTTGGTTACACTCCTGAAACGAATCATTTTATAATAGCTCATCAAGACCATTTCCTTACCAATGTTACGATTCATCAAATAAACAAAACCAAAAAATACAATTGAATAATAAAAGAAAGGAAAGAGCATAAAATCCTCTGAACGCACACCTTTAAAAGACAACACTAAGAAATCAATGACGGTATATTGACTTGAATGAAGCAAACGAGCGGTTGAGAAAATCCCCATTAAACATAAAACCGAGTAGATAAGCACGAAAGAGTATGGCTTGATTATTGAAAATATGTACCTCTTATTTAAGTCAAGAATCTGTAAAAACAAATAGTATAGAAGAAATACGATTAGGATGACGTTTATACTTAAAAATGGTGATTTTAATGACTCAATAGACTGTATAAGAGAAAAATAGGAAGAGAGGGAAAGATACCCATATTTGCTAGGTAATAATTTATAACCTACAATCCCACCCAAAAAAATTACTGAACAAATCAATAAAATTAAATGTTTGTTCCTCGACAGAACAAATAATATAGATAAAATCAGATGTAACAAAGAAAACACTAGAATTAAAAATACTAAGTTAAAAATAAACGACGTGAGTGGTGTTTGAAAAAAATCAATGAACTTATTGAGGTAACTAGAATTTAATTGGCTAAAGCGGCTCCAATGCCAAGAAAAATGGATTCCGATAGTGATATACAGAGATAAAAACCCCCATATTAGTAGAAGAGGCGAGATATTCCACCAAAATTTTCGCAATGATTGAATGATCCAATGCTTCATTGATCCAAATCGAATTAAGGATTGATCATTAAAATCTACCAAAATTGTGACCGTAGAGATCAGTAATAGAAGAGGAATGATAAAATAAAGAATCAGATAAATATCATTTAGCAAATTAAGGGTAACATCCCAACTGTTCATTGTTGTATGAGAAAGAGAAGCGTTATATGTTATCTGTCTTTTTATTACTGAGGCATATAAATAAATAAGCACCCCTAATAGTATCCATTTAAAATCTATTACATACTTGCAGTACGCTGCCATCATTAATTTTAATTTTCTCATCGTTTTATATCATCCAATCTTCTTGATGACGAATGGCGGTGAAAAAGAGAACACAGAGAACAAAAAGAAGAAATATAAAGGGCAGTAGTACCGTCCATAGGGGCTGCTGTTCAATGTTAAACGGAAATAGCGTACTAATAGGTGAAAATTGTGGAACACCGAATACACCAGTTACAAAGTTGAAAACATGGTAAAAGAGGAACGGAGCTGATAATGCCAAAAAAGTGGACTTAATCAACAGCATCAGTAAAAACGCTAGTGTTGCGTATACGATTGCGTTTATTGATACCCAAAGGGAATAGCATACGCCATATGTAAATGAACCAAGTGATAAAACTTGCGAAAATGTTACCACTCGACCTTCTCCTCGATACATTGTAGACATGGTTGAATAATCAATGAGTTTTAAATGAGGTTCAATATACAGAGCAAAAAGAAACGAGAGAAAAACCATAAAGAAGATTACGGCACCGGTTAGGAATCCATTAATTAGCCCTTTACTCAGAATATAAATATTTAAAGGGATTCTGGGCCGCGTAAACAAAATAAAATGATTTTTTTGCTCTTGAGAAAAACTAATCAAATAAATGACAATGACTAAAATGGGAAATAATAACGGAATAAACCCATCAAGCATTGCGAAAAAAACATCTAAAGGTTTTAAAAAAACGTATCCGTGCATTTTTATGCCGAATGTTACGAGAGGTAATAATGCAATAATAGTTATCCAAACGAAAAGATTCCTAAAAGTTATGGCTCTTTTTAATTCTGTCAATAACTGAGCGACAAGCATTTACTATTGATACTCCTTTCTCCCAGATAAAATCGATGTTCAAAAGGGATGACAATCGTCGCGTTTTTATTTAATGCACAACAATCATGCTCATTTCTAATGTCTATCGTATGAAGTAAATCAAATGAAAGTCAAAGCCATACCAAAAAATTCTAAGGTGGAGAAAGAGTGATGCGATCTTTTCACTCAATTTGAACACGCCTAAAATTTAGTCTAGTTTTGATTCCAGGTAGCTGTGGATGGCTTCAGATTTATTGCCATAAGTACGAGTGATACCATAGAACTTTGAACCACCGTTTAGCTTACGACTTAGATCAGAGATGATCTCGTAAAGGTAACGGAGGGATGGTTCATCATCATAACGTTGAACTTGAAGAAACAAAGCACCGGCATTGTTTAGATCATTTAAAATCTCAGATTCTCCAAAATCCCGATTCTGTAATTTTGCGAGATTTTCGCCAAATTTTTCCCAAGATGGATCGCGTTGCAAGTCGCTCGCAGCCGAAAAGTCATGACCTTTAACGGTCACTTCGTCCAGATACGTCTTTGCTCGGCGCAATGTTTGCTTTGCCGCAGACTTGTCCTTATATGCCACTTGATTCTTATAGTGAGGGTAGTCTAACGTGAGTGAGAAGGAATACCAAGCATCCTTGTATGCATGCTCTTTCCAGGCCCGCTGCGGCAGATTTTCATGGCTTTCTGAAGCAGGAAGAAGCAGCTTTCCATCTGGAGTTATTACACTTGTTCGGGTCCACCCTTCACCATTGGCTGAGCTCACAGTCAGTCCAAATAATACCATGCTAATGATTGAGACAATAGAGAAAATCCTCTTCACGGATACAAGCCTCCCTAAAAAAATAAATCTATTATAAAGAGTACACTACCATAGTGGCAATTATCCAACAAATAGAAGGCGCCCCTAGGAAGGGACGCCATTTGGTCAGATTCAACTACTAGCTCTTGAATACGCCGATGAAAATATTGAAGATGCGAATTATCACCACATCTTTTGGCTGCAATATCTGCATTACTTTATAATAGTCTTCCCGTTGTCGCTGATTCGACAACAGACTTTGCGGGATGGGGTGGGAATCTCTTTACAGCAACAGCAAATATTTTTGAAAACAGGGAAAAAAATAAGTACACTGGAAATCTAAACGAGCGAACGTATCAGGCCGCACGTGATTATATTGGATCAAAAATTTTAAAAAGTAATTTTAGTTACTCGGATTTATTAGCAGATATTGATGCAATAAACATTGCAAATATACTAAAAATGTATAGAACTAAGCCCATTTTAACGGCAGTTAATGAATATAACGAGAGCGGAGTTTTTACTCGAGATTCAGTGATTTTTACCAAAATAGATTTAACAGTAGCGAGTCCGCTCTGCGAAATAATGCAGAGAAAATAATGATCGGTGACAATGATTATTGGGCTATCCGACAGGCTCTTAGAGGTTCTATGGGAATGGATGTACCGTATTATTCAGATGAGGAAGGCCAAGTTATTGCAGGCGCTTTTGTTGATATAATACTAGAAAAGGTACAAAGTGAATAAATTGTTTACTCCATATGGAGCAATTTATACTCAACTTTCCCACCCTAATTTGGGCAGATAAACCTTGATATAGTTGGGTAAGCTCTCAATCCATTGTGTCAGTTGACAAGTAACCCATCTTTTGATTGATTTTTTTGTTTTTGTTAGGGCGTCATGAAGAATATCCATGAGCTGCGTCAGTGCTACAGCCCAATCCAGTTCATTCATTTCGTCACAGAGTTCATAAAACATACCACCAAGAGTTCGATTATCTGTACTGCAACGGTTTTGCCAAGACAGGAGAATAAACCTTGTAAAGACAATGGTTGTGTGGCTAATCAGCAGATCGTACGATCTGCCTTGGAACTCTTTTTGAAGCTTAAGAAATGACTTCGTTGCTTTAAAAAATAATTCAATGTCCCATCTCATGCCGTACGTACGAATGATTTCCGTTCTGTAAGTGTGCAGTCGGTACTTAAGATGGCTAGCCATTCACTTTGTTTATTGCGGTTTTGAACGAACACAACTTTGACCGGGACTCCATTAGCCATTGTGGTACGAATAGAACGTAAAATTTCTTTGTGACTGGTTACGGGCTTCGACAGTCGATACAGCGTTCTTAATCCAACCCATTGAGAGCCTACTCGATAGCGCTGATTCGTTGGTTTCACCATACCAATAACATCGATACCTTGATCGGTCAAAGCCTTGATCAAAGGTTGTTGGGTAAACCAGCTGTCCATCAGAACATAGGACGCATCAATTCCGTTCGACAAGGCTCGTTTAACCATGCCAGGTATTTGTTCAGGAGCTGTTTGTAAAGCTTCAATTCGCCTTTTATAGCCGGAACAACGCTTGTCAATCGTCGAATCGATATCGTTAATTTTTGCCTTCTCTTTGCTTGAACTAAGGAGTGAAAAATCAATGGGCAGGAACGTTGATCCGTCTGACCATCCCAATGTCAGCATACGAAATCCTTTGTAGTGTCTTCTCTTGGCATGGTCAAAACAATGAGCCAAATGTTCGACGCGCTTACTGCGGTCGCGATAAAAAGATGAATCATCCAGAATGAGTACTTTAGTGTGGCAGACGCTCGTCAAACGACTGACTTTCATAATTGTGAATACGCTTAATGCAGTCAGGAAGCGGCGCCAGGCAAACTTCGGGTAGTTTAAAAAACGATAAACAGCATCCTTGCCTGGTAAGCCATCAGCTTTATTACTCTCCAGTAAACGATACCAATTTCTTTGGGTAAAGATCAGGCGAAAAATAAGCTGGAAAGGATAACCACTGGAAAAGCCGAAGGATTTTTGAATTCCTGCCTGACGTAAATGTTTTAGAATTCTCAACTCATTAAAATTCACTTTTATTTCTGATGGCAGTTGATTATTTTGACCTTTTTTCGCTATCATATAGAGGGCACCTCTTCTTTTTGGTCGTGTATTTCGTCAATATCACTATACTAAAAATTGAGGTGTCTTTCTATTTTGTCAAGGAGTGTAATGAATAGGCTACAAAGCACGTTATATCAAGGGCTATTTCGGATTTTTACTCTGCGAAAGTTGAGTCATTACAATTATATTTTTTTAGTAAGTCAAGTTGTCGTGCTAAATCCTGTTGACGTGTACTTACTCGAGCATAACCATAGACATAAGATTCCATAATAAAAAACCACCTTCTGACTTTAATAATGGTTATAGAGATATAGTTTATGAGCAATGTTTTAATACATAAGATTCAACGAAATAGCTGTAACTTATGACAAAAAGAAAAACGTCTCAAAAACAATCGTTTATGAGTTGATTGTTGGATCAATTACACTGATATGAACAAAACTGTCAATACCCCCACTACATTGGATTGGATCAGCTGTTTTATTCCAACTTTAAGAAGAGAAGCTCTTGGGCTTCTTTTTTTCTTTCAACTCCATCACTCCACTGCGTCTCTTTTGAATTCACCTTCTTTTTTTATGAACGAATACTTTCTAGAGCGATTCGAGCGCACGGCTCGAAGGCAAAAATCTCCTCGCCGATGAGTATACTGATATCCGTGGGTTTTCACATTTTATCGTTCCGTCTCAGGATCTGTCACGAACTCGTTTCGTGCATTCACCTCAATTCAAGCGAGCACATGTGTAAGTCGTGCGTTATCCCTTACGGTTTTCATCTTTGCCTTCCAGCCCTATTCTCAAGTCCTTCTCTTCTTTTATTTTTTCTACAACGAAACAAGATACGAGCACCCTTTGACAGGGAGAGGTGGGCGTGGTAGGCTGGGAAGCCGTGCAAAACTCAAGCTGGCCACCTTTTGCGGGAAAACAGCGCCCACAGAGGCTCCCTGTCAAAGGTCATGCAGTGCGCTCCTCATTGAGAGTGACCGTTTTCGGTTCGTCAAGCTGTTGCGTGAGTGCCCAAACAAACCCAGCGAGTTCCCGTGCGATCGCCGTCACTACTTTTCCTGCTTCCTTACCTCTTCCCATTAAACGGAAATACTTTGTGTGCAAGCGCGTCTGTGCTTTCCAAGCAATGCCTAAAAGCTGTGGCGGTTGATTTTCTTGACGCTTTTTCAAAGCACCCTTAACGGCCGGCTGATAACGATAACTCCATGCGGATTCAATGAGCAGCCGTCGAACATGACGATTACCTGTTTTTGTGATTTTCCCCTGTCGCCGGGATTCGCCACTCGAGTGCTCGCTAGGGATGAGCCCGGTATAAGCCATGAACTGTCGCGCAGTCTGAAATCTCTGAAATGATCCTATTTCCGCTACAAGGCTTGTGGCTGTGATGATTGAAATGCCACGAAAAACTTGAAGCGCCTGAATCATCGACGCATGGTGTCCTTCTTTTGCTTGACGCTCAATTTCCTTTTCTAAACGATTTAAGCGAAGTTCAATGTCTTTGAGTGTGTGCAAGTATTCCTGAAAAACTACCAAAGAGGCGCTTTTCTCGAACGAAAGTTTATCGAGCCAATCTTTGTACGCTCGGGTCCACTTTCGTACTCCACTAGGTTCTTTGATTTCGTTCCGCAAAAGAAACTTCGTAAGCCGATGCTTCGCGCGCAATTCATCTTCTTTGACATCTTCCCGTGCACGGACGAGATCACGGAGTGCTTCATCGTCTTCACTGGGAACATAAATAGGGGTGAGTTCACCTGCTCGATATAATTTTGCCAGCTGCAGAGCATCACGTCGATCTGTTTTGACACGATTACCCGGCTTTTGCGGAATCAGGGACGGAGCAATGACTTCGCAATAAATATCCATCGCCTTGAAGTAAACGATAAAGACCATATCCGGTGGGTCCGGCCTCGTAGCAGACACGCAACTGGCTCGGATCCCCTAATCGGCTCATTTGTTTCCGAATCGCTTCTGGTCGATAAGGAATCATCGCGATGTACTGGGGCTGGTTTCTTCCTTCTTCGGCAACCGCAACCGCGTGCTAGCTCCCTTTCGTATGATGGCTCTGTTTGAGGATTTGAAAGTCTCTTTCATTTTTCCCCATTTAATCCACGATTCTACAATCAAGGGGGCTAGTTTTGTTCATGATAACTCAATATATTGGGGTGCAAAAAATGGATTTTTCTAATCACGTAAATTATAATATTTGTATTGTCGTATATATATTGCGGAGTGATTAAAATATGTGAATTGTCATTGTTATAATAACTTGTCTGTTAAATAGCTACAGCGGTGAGTATATACGCTAATTTACTCATTCTTTTGAGCTACATTTAGAACAGAAAGGAATTAGATAATGACAAAAAAATATTCGTTTAGATTTCTTTGGATTGGGCAATCTTTGGCCAATTGTGGAGATGTATTTTATATTGTCGGATTGATGACTGTCGTCTATGTTGTTACCAAATCAGCTATTCTTATGACTGTCATTCCTTTTTTAACTACAGTCATAAGATTTATCAGCGGCATTTTGGCTCCACTAATTCTGAATAAATTGGGCTTAAAAGGTACTTTAGTTAGCTCACAAATTGGTAAGACCCTCTTTTTATTTTTTATGGCGCTTACTTTAACCCTCCATCTTTTTGGACCGAATTTTCTTGTCGTGTTCTTTTTTGTTGCTTGTATCAGCTTTCTTGATGGTTGGGCATCACCTGCCAGAAATGCCATGGTTCCAATGCTTATAGACCGGGATAGGTTGGTAAATGCTAATGGCTTTTTGTCGATATTAGATCAATCTATTAATTTAAGTGGATGGGCATTGGGAGGCATGTTGGCAGCGCTTATAGGTGGGGCAAATATAGTTTGGACGACTTTTTTTCTGTTCATTATTTCATCCATCTTTATGTTCATGATTAAGATCGATACTTCAATTAATAATTCCCGAAAAAATAATTCATCAGTTGGGCATTTTGAAGTAATGAGAGAAGGATGGCATGCTATTTGGCATAAGCCTGTTTTACGTATCATCAGTATTACTGATATGATCGGAACCATTGCCTCAGTGGTTTGGATGGCAGCCATTGTTTTAGTATTCGTTCATCAGGCATTACGGGTCAATGAATCGTGGTGGGGATTTATAAATTTCAGCTTTTTTGCTGGCCTTATTGTTGGTGGTTTAATCAGTATTAGACTTTCTGACCATATAAATAAACATTTAAAAGTTGTCTCTTTAGTGGGCTTGTTCATGACTGGCATTGCTACAATGCTCTTTGGATGGAATACGTTCCCTTTACTTGCATTGATTTTTTCGGCTGTAGTTGGGATTTTCGACCAGCTAAGAAATGTGACCTTTGAAACGCTCATCCAAACAAATACCAAGTCAGATTTATTGGCACAAGTTTATTCAGCTCAAGATGCGATGTATTCATTGTCTTATGGCATAGCCACTTTGGTTTTTGGATATCTCACCGATAAAATCGGAGTTCAACTTGTTTTCACTTTATCTAGTGGGCTTTTGTTTATTTCGTTTATATATGTTATGGGTTCCAAAAATTATCTTGTTAAACCTGAAGATGTCAGAGCGGATGAGTAATTAATCACGGAAAGAAAAAAGCGAGGGATGATTTCATCCTTCGCTTTTTTCTAATACATTTAAAAATTTATTATTAATTATTTCAACGGGTGTTCCTGGTATAAATAAACTTGAATCAACTGTTATAAAGTCACTAAGCTTTTCCAGATCTGATATTGGGCAATTTGTTACTATAGCCTGTTTTCCATTTTTATTAATTGACCTAATTAATTTTACTTTATGATCTGGTGGAAATGTTTTAAGTAGGAAGTTTTTAAATAGATTTAAATGATTATGCAGCGAAAGATTTGAATATTCCGTCCGTTCATTACCAACCGAGCATATATGGTACACATAATAATCCATTCTAGGATCAAGATGTAGTTGATAAAGTAAAGCCCTATTTGCATCCAGTATTACAGCCCCATAGTCAAGTGGATCTCTTGACAAGTCATTAATCATAGTATCAAAGCTTGATATACCATCGAATTTATTTAAGTATATTTCTCCCTTTTCCTCTAGTTTCTGTAAATTTTTTATCCAACTTACCCCAACTTGTGGATGACCTGGTACTAAAACAGCTGTATCTCCAAAATTCCGCGCCTTCTCTACTATTCTTTCTGTTATTCGTCTATAGTTATCTTGATCTCGTGCCCCCTCTTTGTAGAGGTCACCTAGATTTTCAGGATCAGGGACATTCAAAAAGTTTTCCAGCCAATTTTTGTTTATTTTTTCAAAAGGAAAAAATAAAACCTTTGAAGATTTGCGAATCACATCTATCACCTCCAAGGTGAGTTGTTTCGCTCCCCTTACACCCGTGCCTAAAATATTCACAACGGGTAAGGTATCTATTGAATTCATATTATACGGATGCGCTATCATAAATTCACTTTCTTTCCACTGTTTTTATTTAGCCATTCATAGGCTTTTTTTAAAAGGTATTTCATACGATCTCCTAGAATATCCCGGGCTGCCTCATGGCTGTTAATCGCAGTTAAGGAGTATAATCCCTTGCGTAATAAAGAACTGTTCTCTCCATGGACAGAATTATTATCCAATGAATAGTTCCAATTTTTTCGTAAATTTAAAATTTCGGTGGCAACCAATATACTATGCGCCACCCCATCCAATGGTCTTTTTGTATCTCTTATCGCAGAAGGTAACCAGTATTGCTTTTGATTTAATTTTTCTGGTTGAATATAATGCCCGAACCTACTTTCGTCTAAGTAAAGAACATTGTGCGTAAACTCATGAACTAAAGATTCAATAATATCAAGCTTTGTCCAATTATTGTTTGGCTGTATCCAAATAACCCCAAGGGTATTAGGACTAGACGATGATCCTGCAATGGAAACTGAATCAGTAATAAATATAGTTTTTACCACAATACTAAATATTTCATAGTATTCGGAATCGTTTTTTTTTAGATAATCTAATGCTGAGTTTACTTTCAGACAAAATAAATCCATTTTTTGCTCATTTGGTTGCCCACATTGATCGAGTTTAAATGTGTGGACTAAATACTCCCATCTCTTTCCTGAAGTAAGGAGTTCCAAGTTTGTCGAAGTTGATATAACTTGGTTTGCTTCAGAAAGAAAATTTGCAAACCCCTTTTTTAAATCAGGGATAGTTAATTTTTTATCTTCATCCAAATATGGATAAGAAAAAGTATAAATATTTTTCAGAATTTCACTTTTAGTGAGAACATACATGGCTTATGTCATCCCCCACTAATTTTAACTTCGATAAACAAATATCTAACATTTTAATCGCTCGTTCATTTAACATCTTTTTTTCAATGCCTACGGATTTTATAGATTTCAGCGAGACTAAAGTCATAGAAATAAGATCGTTTGTCTCTGGATGAAGTACATGTGGTACCACATCTCCAATTATATTTTTTCGAAACATTAGTATTTCTGTGGCAACTATTGCACTATGATACGCTTTATCAAGTGGTCTTCTTTTCCCCCTAATGGCGGACACCGCAAATGTCTCCGGATCAGTTAGCTTATTTTTATTTGTGAAAATACCATAACACCGTTCGTATAGGAAAATCATTGTATGGCATAGCTCATGAATTAACAATTCATAGTAATCTATTTTATTCCACCTATCTGATGGATTCACCCATAACACACCAACTGCGTTACTTGTTGTTCCGCCTTGTGCGGATTGAGAGGGCGCGTAGAACACAGAATCCATAGCAAGATTGAATAACCATTTAAAGGATTTGTATTTTTCCCCAAGTTCAATCATTGCTGAATGTGTCTCTTTTAAAGCAAAGTTTTTTTTATAATTAAATTTATTCTGGCTATCTCCTAGATCATAATCAACATCATCTAAAAGACTTTTAGCCCCAAATATACTACTGAGGGATCGAGTTAATTCGTTGCTCTCCACAAAATTAATTTCATTTGTTTTTGAATGAGGAACATCAGGTTGAATTTCGCTCAAAAATTTCCTGTACCCCTTCTTCAAATTTTGATAGTTAATTAGATTTTGATTGGTACAGTATGATTTGGATAACACTTGAACTATTTTCAAGTTTTCTTTTAGTCCCAGTAAATCGAGCATTAATGTCCCTCCTTTAAAATAAAAAAGTATCATGGTAAATTTGGAGTTACCATGATACTTTTCATGCTTATTTGTTTTCTGGTTCAGCAGCAAACATACGAAAGATATTAACGTTCTTCGCGACTGTTTTACTCATTTCTTTCGCTTCGTTTACGTCCTTATCAGTAATTTCATTTGCCACTTCATTTAACAGAGAATCCAAGGAAAGAGCATTTAATTGAGTTGACATTCTTATACCTCCCATAAAATGTTGTATTTTTAAAACATCTTTATTCTAATATCCGCAACAAAATAATTCAATAGTTGTGACTAATATCATATTAAAAAATATTTAGACAATATTTTCAACATAAAAAGTGATTGCTTATTTGCTATTGATTCTCCATTGGATTTTTATTGATTCAAAAATTCGGGAGAACAAATCTATAGATAAGGACTTGACGGAAAAATTTTAGACGTACAAAGAATTTCAGGTTTTTTTATTGGAGGAAGTTCTTGGTGCAAAATATAATTTAAAGAATGCGCGAAAATAAATTAAAAGTAACAGCCTAAAGAAATATGGACGTCAGCAAATCCTTCATGCGATGCAATTACTCGAAAACCACTCTTATAAAGAAGTAGTTGAGTTGACTGGGATCAGTAAGAGCACATTGGCAAGATCTAAGCGCAATTTATACAACTAGGTTGATTTATTTATTCTCATGGAATAGCCTGTCCAGATATAGCCTTTATTGGGTATTCCAATTCGGTAAACGGTTATCACGACAAGGTTGATTATTTATTTAGCAAACCTTAGCAGTAAAACTCTACTAATTGGTATGTCAACACTAAATCGAACAATTTTTTAAAGGTGTGTCAACTTGTATTCAGTCGGTGTCTGGTAATCTAGTGAACCGTGTATTCGGATGTTGTTAAACCAGTTCACATAGTCAAATAATTCAAGATCAAGTACTTGTTGGTTAGGAAAAACGCGGTTACTGATAAACTCAGTTTTAATCGTCTTGAACGTAGCCTCGCGGGCGGCGTTGTCATAAGGCGTCCCTTTGTGACTCAATGAGCGGCCGATGTGAAATGTTTCCAGCGCCTGGTCAATGAGCTTGTTCTTAAACTCATTGCCTCGATCTGTATGGAATAATTCAAAGCTGCTTAGATCGCTTTTTACGGTGGAGAAGGCACGGTAGACTAAGCGGGCATCTTTATTTGGGCCCGAACTATAGCCAATAATCTCGCGATTATACAAGTCAACCAGCACGCAGATATAATGCCATTTTTGCTGCACGCGAACATAGGTCAGATCACTGACAACAACCTTCAGTTCCTTCTCCTGATGGAATTGACGATTCAACGTATTTCCAACGGGAGATTCGTTACAACCCGTTTTATGCGGCTTAAACTGAGCGATGGTGTATTTTGAGACTAACCCCTGTTCTTTCATCATTCGCCCGATGCGTCGCCGTGAGACCTGCTTCCCTGATTTCTCAAGTTCTTTTTTGATTTTCCGCTGTCCATAGATCGACCGGCTGTCTTTAAAGATTTGAACCACTTGACGCGTCAATTCCTGGACTTGCTCTTGTTCTTCACGGGCTGTAGCTTCGTAATAGTACGTACTGCGAGAAAGTTGTAGGACGTCGCACATTGCGCTTGCCGAGTATTTGTGACGGTTCTGACGGATCACATCTACTTTCGTCCCGAGACCCGTGCGGCTTGTTTTAAAATATCATTCTCCATTCTCAGTTGTTGATTTTCTTTTCTTAAATGAATGAGTTCTTCCTGTTCAGGCGTTCGGTTGTCTTGCTCCTTGAAGGAACCGCTCGTCTCGTGTTGACGAATCCATTTATCAAAGGCCGAAGGCGTGAGATCGTATTCTTTGATGATTTCATGTCTCGGTTTTCCTGAAGCATGTAAACTGACAATCTGTTCTTTAAACTCTTTTGAGAAGCTTCTCCGTTCCCGTTTCATTTTTCCGGTCTCCCTTGGTATATTTGAACCAAGTGTACATGATATCTGTCCAATTAAGTGTAACCTATCCACCGACACCTTCAACTGTAAGACAACAGTATATGCCGAAAGGTAAGGGGTATTCATGAATTAAAGAGAAAAAACTTTGCCGCGAGTGGAGGTGTGATAATGCTTATTTGGCCTGGTGTCGAAAGCGCATCAGCAAAAGGTCTAATCATTGAAACAAAAGAGGAACAACGCCCTGATCGAATTCTTCATTCTACATCGTCATGTCGCATCGTTTGATCAACTTTCGATAAAATTCGATTGTCGATGAAGCAAAGGATATTTACGGATAATGATGGCGTGGTGATTTCACCATTGCTAATTTAAATAAATTGAGGTGATATAAATGCGTTGTTATCTTATGTATTCAGGACAGCCCGGATGGGATTGTATGCTACACGCCACTGACGGTTCAGAAATTAGAGCGCGTTTTGGGCAGATATGCTGGCTGAAAGGATGGACTTCAAACGGCGTTCGCTTCAGTATTCGAGATTTACACAATACTGTTCCTAATGACAACTATCCTGATTTTTATGCTTGGGATGCTGGCTCAGATCATTTTGAAACTGAGGCATGGGATTATACTTATGGAGCAGGATTTATTATGAGATTATGTCCACCGTATGACTTTAATGTTCACAGACATGGTTCAGGATATCGGTATCTTGATGGGTCAAAATATGGTCTTAATGAAGGGGTAAATATTTATGATAATAACGGGAATAATTTTGGATATATTGGAAAAGATTGCAAAATTTTGATTCCTAATGGTAATTATGGATATACACCGTCATGGGACGTTCACGGAAAGATATTTGTTTCTGGCTGGCAGTATCCTGATGGAGATTATCATTTACAGTCTGGCTTCATAGATCATGATCCTACTCAGTGGCCCTCTGAACATGGATTGAATACTTGGTGATTTATTATAGGCGATCCTCGGGTCGTTTTTTTTTATACATACTTTTCACAAAGTGATCTTTCTTGTGAAATGGAGAAGTTTCTTCTGCGTAATTTCAACGATCAAATATTGAGTCGGATCGGCAATTGATTCGACGGTATTTATTCTTGTAGATCAAGAATTTTTTGTTTATCGGATGCAAGTTGTGAAAGGTCTTTGCTTTTCCAACGGTATAAAATGTCTGCATAAATATCGGCATGTTTCAGTTCGTCTTGACGGATAGACAGAGCATACAGCAGACCTGCAACTGTAGTATCAATGATCTGATCAGGTTCGTTTGCCATGAAAGATAGATAGTTTTGAAAGTAATGATCGTCGATTAGATTTTTGGGATCCGTATTATGCGATCGGTCGAAACCGGATGTAATCACCGTTTGATTGTTATTTGTTTTTTTCATAAATACATCAAGGCCATAAGAACCGGGCAGATTACTACTCTTATCTTGGTAAGGTGCAGATGAAACTTGAGGCCCCTTTTTAGTGGTGGCAACCTCAGCGTTACTTGACCACGGCCTATATACGAGAAGACTTATCAGGCATAAAAGCACAACAAGTAACGTTCCCAGTGTGAACAGCTTTATTTTGTCCATTCATAGCTCCCTCCTTTTCCTACCACCGTACCGCAACCGCATTCATTTTTCAATATGGAAGACGATCACAGTTAAAGAAAGATAAAACAATTCAACAAGGGGATAAGTCGAATAGTAGCCCGAATAAAGGCGTTGCAAAACTTTCGTGGAAAACGTCGTCACAAAACAAGTTTCTGAGAGACACATTGAGGTGTAAGTGATTAAAAAAACTTAAGTGGGTGATTTGATGGATGAAATGGTATTAGAAGCGCAACTATGGGTGAACGATACTTATTCTGGGATAACAGGATATGTTCCAGCCCCAACAACCGGACAAACGGGGTGGTCAACAATGTACGCCCTAACGAGGGCTTTACAAATTGAATTGGGAATTGGTACTCCAGCCGATAATTTCGGAGATGGAACAGCCACTGCTTATCGACAGTGGGGCGAGATGGAGATGGGTAGTGTTCCGGTTGATCAGAAGGGCATCAATATTGTGAAGATACTTCAATCAGCTATGTACTGTAAAGGTTATGGTCCAGGTGCTATTAACGGAACTTTTGGAGAAGGAACGAAAAGAGAAGTAGTTAAACTTCAAACGAATGCAGGGCTACCAATTAGAGATGGGAAGGTTTATGACTATATTTTTAAAGCATTTTTAATCATGGATGCCTATGTTCAGGTTCCTGATGGTGATCCAAGAATTAGAGAGATGCAACGGGATCTCAATTACAATTATTACACAACCTCTGGTGTTCAACCAACAGATGGCCAATATCAAAGAGGTACAAACAGAGCTTTAATTTATGGCATTCAGACGGAAGAAGACATTGATCCGGAACAGCAAACGGGTTCTGTTGGTCCAGCAACAACAGAACGACTGCCAACTTTAAAGGTTGGAAGTAATGGGGTATTCGTTAAATTATTACAATATGCATTATATGTTAATGGTTATGATTCGGGAGTTTTTGATGGAATTTACGGAAATGGGATGAAAAATACTGTTATTGAATTTCAAAATTTTGTTGCACTAACAGCTGATGGAATTGCTGGAAAGCAAACTTGGTTATCTCTTCTTCAGAGCAAGGGGGATCCCAATCGTAAGGGAACAGCTTGTGACTGTGTCACGGAAATTACTTATCCTAGAGCACAGGCATTAAAAAGTGCTGGATATAAAACGGTGGGGCGTTATCTTGTAAATGTTGTAGAAGGAATTGATAAAAAAATCAAACCAAACGAGTTAGATGTTATTTTTAATAATGGATTAACCGTATTTCCAATTTATCAAACCGTTGGTAATGAGGCAAAATATTTTAATCAAACTCAAGGGAAAGCTGATGTCCAAGATGCCTACACTGCTGCAAAAAACTATGGCTTTAAAAGCGGCACCACAATATATTTTGCTGTAGATTTTGATGCTTTAGGTAATGAAATAACGAATAATATCCTTCCCTATTTCCAAGGAATTAATCAGCAAATGAATTACCTTGATAGTTACTATGAAATAGGTGTTTATGGGCCAAGAAATGTATGTACACAGGTATCTGATAGAGGTTGGGCAGCTACAAGTTTCGTCAGTGACATGTCTACAGGCTTTAGTGCTAATTTAGGATATCCATTACCAACAAACTGGGCTTTTGATCAAATTTCAACGATTAATATCGGCTCTGGAGATTCATTAATTAAAATTGATAATAATATAAAGTCCGGACGTGATCATGGGGTTTCCAGAATAGAGGTTTCAGATAATTTTAATCAGGAATTTTATAAACAGCTTGGTCAGATTCAACTTTTAGCTCTTGAGTATGCTGATAGAAATATTGAGGATGCTAATTATCTTACAACTAATTATTATCGAAGAGGAAGATATGAAGGCGTATCGTGGACGATGACATCCGGCGATTTTAATGAAGATTTCGAAACATTTGTAAATAATTCGATTGGAGACAATAGTTTTGTAATGGAAACCGATCCAGTTTCAAAATCTGATATAATTGATTCACCGCATCTTTTGGCCACACTATCAGCATTACTGTATAATACTCTTCCAATTGTTGAAGATTCAACAACAGATTTTGCAGGATGGGGAGGGGATTTATTTACGGCAACGGCAAATATTTTTGAAAACAGGGAAAAAGATAAGTACACTGGAAATCTAAACGAGCGAACCTATCAGGCCGCACGTGATTATATTGGCTCAAAAATATTAAAAAGTAATTTAAGTTACTCGGATTTGTTAGCAGATATTGATGCAATAAACATTGCTTATATACTAAAAATGGATAGAACAAAACCTATTTTAACAGCAGTTAATGAATATAACGAGAGCGAAGTTTTTACTCGATTTAGTCATTTTTATCAAAATAGATTTAATGGAAATGAGTCCGCTCTGCGAAATAATGCAGAGAAAATAATGATCGGTGATAATGATTATTGGGCTATCCGACAGGCTCTTAGAGGTTCTATGGGAATGAATGTACCCTATTATTCAGATGAAGAAGGCCAAATTATTGCAGGTGCTTTTGTCGATATAGTACTAGAAAAGGTACAAAGTGAATAAACTGTTTGCTTCATATGGAGCAAATTATAGTATAAAAGTAACATTGGACAGAAGAAAGTGGGTGGTTAAATATTAAAAAATATCTAGGTTTCATTTCATTTATCAGCGCCAGTGTTTCTTTTTATTTCCTTTTTGTGAAAAATTCAGAAAATATACTTTGGACATTCTCGGTATTTTTGGGGATTGTACTAAGTACGATTTTAGCAATTAAGTCCCCAAAAGGAATTTTCAAATATCTCACATTTTTAATATTAGTACCCTGTGTGTTGATGTTTTTGTGTCTACTTTTTTTTGTCATAATGTACTGGAATTGGCAAGGACCGTAAAAAGTCCTGAGATTAACAGATAATATAGGAGGATAATGGCTTAGAACTTTAATTGTGTAATATCAGCCTACCTTTTACGGTGAAGTGAGAATGTCTCAAAAGTCAGTTGACTTTGAGACATTGGTATTTCTCGTACCAGGCGGAAATAGCCGCATTCGAACGATTCAACAAAATCTGAACCACGACTATTTAGCCTATACAGGACTGCAACCTTGCGATGGACTTTACGGCCGACAAACCAACACCGCTTTAATTTATGCCCTTCAAGCCGAGGAAGGCTTATCACCGTCAGTAGCTAATGGTGCATTTGGCCCATCAACAACAAGCAAATGCCCGACGTTACAACCTGGGGACTCACGAAAAGCATTTGTGAGAATTCTACAATATGCGCTTTGTGTTAATGATTTCTATAATGGAGCCTTTGACGGTATCTATTCAGAATCAGTGAAGTCAGCTGTAAAATCATTTCAGAGTTTTATGGTATTACCTGAAACCGGGATCGCAAACATGACAACGATTAAGGGACTTCTATCAAGTGCAGGAGATACAAACCGTGATGCCTTGGCATGCGATACAGCCACACGATTAACCGCTTCAACAGCACAAGTGCTTAAAAGAGCCGGATTTAGTTATGTGGGAAGATACTTAACGGGAACAGTTGGCGGCTCTACTTCAAAAGCATTAACGAGACAAGAGCTGAACTATATTTTTGATGCCGGACTAAATGCTTTTCCTATCTATGAAGATTTTCCCAAAGATGGAGGTATTAATTATTTTAATGAAACTCAGGGAGTATTCGATGCAATTTCAGCAATTAATGCAGCCGTTCAATTGGGTCTTCCTGAGGGAACGATTATTTACTTCGCTGTTGATGCTGATGCCCTTGATGGAGAAATAACGTCAAATATTATTCCATATTTTTCAGGATTGAAAAAGCGATTTACCAGTGATAATTACCCTAATTACAGAATTGGTGTTTACGGGACAAGAAATGTCTGCTCAAGAGTAACAGAAGCTGGCTATGCGGTGAAAAGTTTTGTATCCGATATGTCCACCGGCTGGAGTGGAAATCTAGGATTCAAAATGCCTAGCAATTGGAGTTACGATCAATTCCGCACCATCACAGTTGGTAACGCAACATTAGGCTTTGTAGAAGTGGACATGGATGGGTACTCAGATAGAGACAAAGGGATCAACTATGTTAAGGAGTCTGTGAATACTACTCCAACTCAAGATGAATTAGATGCAGCCAGAGTTAATGCTTTCAACAAAATTAAGAAAAACATCTCTGCTATTGAAAATTTTGAACTTCCGCCCAAAATTCAGTATGACGTTCCATTTGAAATTAGCACCGGGTTACTTAAAGTTACGATCACATTGTCTGAATCGCTTGAACCAACTAACCCTGTTGATCATGTTCTGACTATAAAAAATGGTAAAGTTCAGAATCCATTTACTGAAGGGTTGACGGCCTTAACTCAAAAGGTTGAAGTACCAAACTCAGAGCAATATCAATCAACGATGGATGGTATCGCCTCAGCAACAAATTCAGGATATATTGTGAATAAAGTCTCTTATGATACCCCTGCAAATACAGTAAGCTATACCATCTCAACAAGTTTGGACAGTATACCTGTGACGGAGACCTATCAAACAGTCTTGTCCGTTTCAATAACGTACACGATTGATTACAATGATCCAAGCGTTCCAGAAGGCGCAAGAGTGCCCGCTGAGAATGAATTTGCAAATTACAATTCATTTTTTGTAGACTTGATTGTTGATGCAGGGGTCGCACTTGTAATTGTACTCTTAGGTGTGGTTCTGTGGGTTACTGCGCCAGCTCTATTGACTGCTACTGCGACTGGTGCTGCCTTGGTTGGCTTAGCGTTGCTTTTACAAAATTTTGTTAATGCGTTCAACTAATCTTTTTGTATTTCTCATTAAGTACAAACGTGATACATGTTTGTACTTTCTTTTGTTTAAAAAATTTCGCTGACAAAGCAGCCTTTTTCTTTATTCTTGATTCGTAAGTTTTTAGAATCATCACCACAAATGCTGCTATTGAAATGAAAAGCGAGTAAAAAACTTTGAGCGCAATTAATCTAAGGTCATTAACGGTTGGAAAAGAAAATGTTGCAGCAACAATTGTTCCGGCAGCAAATACCGATTGCATAGTGGAATAGGAACTGTATTTAGGGAAGTCATAAAGCGTGAGCAGTTGTTGTAACCGATCTGTATCAAGCGTTCGTAAATAAGTAATGATTTTTTTATCACTATCATCTTCATCAGCAAAAGCGAGTAATTTTTTATAGGTGTCGATAATTTGTTGGTTTTCCATAGGACTCTCCTTTATTGATGATTGGGTAAACAATTAATGAGATTCGTATTTTCCAAAAGTTTTATTTTCCTTAATTATACATGACCCGAACGGGTATTAAAATGGGTGAGCTGCTTTATGGGAATGGACGTACCCTAATGTTTTTAGGTTGGCAGGTCGGTTAGTTATAAAAATAAATTCTGGGATTAACAGGCAAGTAATAGGGGGATAGTGACGCAACTGTATTCATTTTTCAATCCAGATGGCACCGTTATCTACAGTGACACATTCTTTTGGCTGTCTGATCCTATTTACAATTGAGGTTATATGATTTACGGTGATTGGAATAGACATTTTTAATAGAGGGAGGGCACTTCTATGAAGAAAGTTATTGATGTCACTTTCAGGGTCAGGCTAGTCGTGTTAGCTGTGCTGATTCTTGGCGCAATTGGAAGTGCTGTTGTAATCAAAACAGCTCAACAAGATCAGCCAAAGACACAGATTATGGATAAGAATGGCAATACGGTTGATCCACTTAAGCAGGATACAAAAAATATCGGTCAATAGTTCTCACGTTGCTGATTGGTGTAACATGATGTTTCTGAATGAACTTTGTGACACAGTAGACAATCCCATTTAAAAAAGCCGAAAAGAACTTGATCTCCTTTTTGGCTTTTATACTTGTACTTATGCAGTTGATACACTGATTCAGCATGACCTATGTTCGCATGCGTAGGTCACTAGACGATCCAGCATCAACTGAATACAAGCTTCTACACCTAAATTTTGATTTAGTGTTGACCCAGTATCCCCCCAAAGATAGACGCAGTGTAACTGTATGGAAAAACTAGCAACACAACCACCTCATTAAAACTATTCGTTTTTATCCAGCAGCGATTTTTGATTATTTTAGTTGACCAATTACACTCTTTTCGTGCATTCCAAAGTTATGGGGGAAGTTCTTTAATTATCAATATGGTTGCTGTAGGTTTGGTTTTAAATATAAAAGCAAATACTCACAAATATATGTTTGAGTCATTTAAAAACAAGGCAGCCGCACCCGTCGCTTTTCGACGATGTGGCTGCCTTGTTTGTTTCGAATGGAGTTCCTTCTCTTAATCTTTTCCTCTCAATCCTGTTTTCCAAACGAGTAAATTGGCAGCCAGCAGGCACGCAATGTAGATAAACACACCGTAACCGGGAAGGATGGCGCGCACGATCGCGTGAGCGGCAGCAAACAGACCGGCAATCAGAAACAGGAATAAAACCATAAAGTTTCCCGTTGATGGCTGCGCATCGAACGGTTCGGAGAATGGGAACGATTCGCCCAGACAGTAATGACTGCAGATGATGGTGAAGATTGATGCAGTCAGTAAAATAGCGATGAGATCAGGAATGATTGTCCATCGGAAAAGAAGCAGGAAAACGACGGACAAAAGGAAATAAGCAGGCAAATAGAGCTGCGTGATCATTGCCTTGAGCGCTCCGGAAAAAATAGAATGTCGCTGTTTAATCGGTGCTGCGCCGTAGATCCAAGCGCCTTTGAAGGTACTTGAGCAGCGCAGCATCATCAGCGCCGTTGGAATTACGAGCAGACTGAAATACGCGTAAAAGAATCCTGATCCTTGGCCAATCTGATGCCAGGAAGATCCGTGAAAATTGTTAATGAGAAAGATAAACGGAAAAACAAGCGCCATTCCAAGTGATGGGTAGACTTTTAACTTGAAGGTACGGTCCTGTTTCATCATTAATGAAGAGAAACGGAAGAACGTTCTTTCTTCCAGATTGCGGCAGAGCAGTTTGCCAAGTAAGTGATTTAGCTTTCCGGATTGCGTTCTGCTTTTTCCCGCTTGCACGGTTAATTTGATGACGGCTTGCTCAAAGGCGTTGCTGAATCGTTGGTAAATGGAAAAAAGGATAAACGGCATCAGCAGGCCAAGTAGTGCAAGCAGGCTAAGGAAAGCGGTTCGCTGCCCGCCAATCACCCATTCAATGGTTGAGGCCAACCAAAGCGGCGGAACAAACAGCTGCCACCAGGCCGGGGTGAGCGTAATATGTGTGGCTGTCACGTCAAAAGCGCGTATAACAAACTGGTAGCCAACCGCAACCGCGAGCGAAAGAAAAATTTGCACGTAGTTGATGATATCCTTTAGCCGTTCACCGTCAAAAAATTTAAGGACAAGTAAATAAACAAACGTCGTGCAAGATAAGGAAATCAGATCAATAAAAATCAAATTCAAGAGAAAAAGAAGAAAGAATCCCAAACCGAAGCGCATCAACCCGGCGATTGCCGCTGGCAGACCGAGCGCCCCGGTCAGCAAGATCAGATAGATGCAAAGGTGGACGGTTTTTGCGGCATGCAACGTTCGCGCATCGATCGGCTTTGTCCACAGGATGGCTTGGTCACGGGTATCGAGCAGCACCGACGAGAAGTCGGCGATCATTGCGGTCATCACCATAAACAGGATGATGGCGAAAATCAGACTGGTTTTAAATAAGTAATCACTGCTAAGAAAAATAAACGGGACGACAAACAAGCCGACTAGAGCATAAACCCATAGTGATTTGAGAAACAAATTGCTGTCCTTTTTCTTTTTTTGCCTGCCGCTTGCAAGGACAATCGGCATCCGGCGCGCATCCATCAGCAACTTAACGGCAAGCACATGGCGCATCACTGCATAATTGACGCCTAACTTTTCAAAGACAGGGCGCATCAAGTCCGTGATTTTTAAGAAACGACTTTCCTTCATCGGTCACACCTCTTCCACAAGCGACACGAAGTCTTCGGCAATTTGCGCATGCTGATGAAATCCGGTTAGCTGATTGAACAGGTCTTCAAGACTTCCTTCTTTATTCTGCGCGTTCAGTTCTTCAAAAGACCCGTCTGCGGCAATCTGTCCGTCATAGAGCAGGACGATTCGATCGCTGATTTTCTCGACGACGTCCATAATGTGTGAGGAATAGAAGACTGTTTTTCCGGTTTCGGCAAGTTTAGCCAGTATTTCTTTGAAGACGAGAACACTGTTTGCGTCAAGACCACTGAGCGGTTCATCGAAGAAGAGCAGATCGGGATTATGGAGCAGGCTGGCGATGATCAGTACTTTTTGCCGCATACCTTTCGAAAAGGAAGAGAGCCGGGTGTCGAAAACATTAGCGAGTCCGAATTGATTCATGAGCTGCTGCCCCTTTTTTTCGGCTTTCGCAGCATCGAGTCCGTAGCATCCGCCGGTAAAGACCAGATATTCACGCGCGGTGAGCATATCGTAGACCTCGGCGGTTTCCGGCACATAGCCGATGCGCCGTTTGTAGGCGATGCCGGAAGTTTTAATATCCTCGCCAAACAGGCGCGCCGTTCCGCCGTAGCCTTGTTGAAGTCCAAGTAAAATGCGTACGGTCGTACTTTTTCCAGCGCCATTTGGTCCGATATAGCCAATGACCTGTCCGCTTTCTACCTCAAGATTGACCCCTTTTAATACCGGAGTGCCGCTATAACTCATGGTTAGCTTTTCCATGGATAGGATGGGGGCGTGTTCGGTTTCGATGATCATCATCTCCCATTATTTGTTATCCCATTAAGCCTAACATGTTTCCGGTGCGTTGTCCGTAACGAAATGAAGGCATTGGCGAGACCATTTTCCCGAGTAATGACCTTTCTCCTTTTTAAATCAGTGTCATGGCGCCCATTTGCTGCATATACCATGATTAGAGCCTAATTTAGTGAACGTGAGCGCGTGCATCGATCGCCGCTACGATTGAGCGGATCGAATCCCGCGTGGCTGTTCATTTGGATGCGCTGCTTTAATGAAAAGGCTGCGCAAGCCGCGAAAGGAAGTGGTCATGTATGAGTGAGCTCAAGATTGTGAACTGCAGCAAATATTACAAAAAAAACGGTGAGCCGATGTGCGCGCTTGAAAAAGCCGACATGCATGTCGAAAGCGGGCGCTTTATCAGCATCATTGGTCCGAGCGGTTGCGGCAAGTCAACCTTATTTAATATTATCGCCGGGCTGATTCGACCATCCCGCGGCACGGTGCTGCTTGACGGCAACGATATTACCCGGGAAAGCGGCCACGTCGGCTACATGCTGCAAAAGGATTTGCTTCTTCCATGGCGATCGATTCTAGACAATGTGATTATCGGTTTGGAGATTCGCGGCGTTCCGAAAAAGGAAGCACGTAAGCGGGCACTGCCGATGCTTCGCCATTACGGACTTGGCGGGTTTGAATACGACCATCCCGATGCATTGTCCGGTGGGATGCGGCAGCGAGCCGGACTGATTCGTACGCTACTTTATGACAAAGATGTGATTCTGCTCGATGAACCATTCGGCGCGCTCGATGCACAAACACGGATGCAGATGCAGAACTGGCTGCTTAAGATTTGGCAGGATTTTAAGAAGACCATTCTTTTTGTTACCCATGATATTGATGAAGCGATTTACTTGTCGGATGAAATCTATGTGTTTACGCATCGCCCAGGCAAGATTAAGGCACGAATTGAGGTTGATCTGCTGCGGCCGCGCAATGAGAAGACATTGATGAACGACCGTTTTCTTGAATTGAAGCGGGAGCTGCTTTTAATGCTTCGTGAAGAGCGGATATCGGAATGAAATTGCATTAAATACGGGGAACAGTTTGCCGAGAATGGAGGTGATTGTGTTGGAAGAAAAAGACAAAAGTGAGTTGATCATTGAAGATCCAACCGTCGAGCAGACGAAACTGCGCCGGCGAGCGATTGTCGGTCAAATCATTCTTGGGGTGCTGCTTATTGTTTTCTGGGAACTATCTAGCCGGATTGGATGGCTGGACAGCTATTATTGGAGCAGCCCGAGTACGATCGTCCGTACTGGATGGAAGGCAATCGTACAGGGGAATCTGCTTCAGGATTTAGCATATACCTCCGGATCGACCATCCTTGGCTTCATCCTAGGAACGGCGGCCGGTTATCTGCTTGGACTGACTTTTTGGTGGTCGGATCTCTATTCACGTATCTTCGAACCTTATTTAATCGCCTTTAATGCGGTTCCAAAGCTTGCTCTTGCACCGGTTTTGGTCATCATGTTCGGAATTGGTTTTGATTCTAAGGTGGTGCTCGCCTTCTTGATGACGATCATCGTCGCAGCCATTGCCGCATACAGCGGCGTCGAAAATGTCGATAAAGACCTTGAGAAAATGCTCGTTTCACTTGGCGCAAAACGTCGCCATGTTTTTATGAAAGTCGTGGTGCCGACAACGTTACCATGGATTGTCAGCATCTTGAAAATCAACATCTCGCTTGCACTTGCGGGAACCATTGTCGGTGAATTTATCAGCTCCAGACAAGGCATCGGCCGCATGATCCTATATGCCGGCCAAGTGCTTGATATTGACCTTGTCTGGGTAGGCGTGGTTGTTCTTTCCATTCTGTCGATTGTCATGTACTTAGGGACCGTTTGGTTGGAACATGTGCTGATGAAAGGGAGAACCCCTAAATCTTAATCGGAGGAATGCATACAATGAAACGATTAAAATGGGCTGTGAGCCTGCTGCTTCTGGCTGCGCTCGTGCTGAGCGGATGCGCATCGCATGGGTCGAAACAAAAGACCAAGAACTTAGTTATCGCCGAACCGGTACATTTAATTGCCTATTTGCCGCTCTATGTTGCCATTGATAAAGGTTACTTCAAGGAAGAAGGCCTAAACGTTAAGGCGGTGACGGCAACAGGCGGCGCCCACGTGACGTCGGTGGTCAGCGGTGATGCCTGGGGCGTGATTGGCGGACCGGAATCCAATCAGATTGCCAACTATAAAAGCAAAGACCCGATTACGTCCGTCGTCAATGTCGTCAATCGTGCCAATGTTTACTTAATGGCGAACAAGAAATTGAAACTGAGCGGAAGCAGTGACGAAGCACTTGCCAAATTTTTGAAAGGCAAAACGATTGCGGCCGGACGCTACGGGGGCAGCCCGAATCTACTCACCCGTTATTTGCTCATGAACGTCGGTTTGAACCCGAATAAAGACGTGAAACTCGATGAGCCGGCAGATGCAGCGGCCGTTGTATCACTGGTGTCACAAGGCAAAGCGGATATAGCGAACGGCGGGGAACCGCAAATCAATGAAGGGATTAAAAAAGGCGCTTGGAACGAACCGTTCTACGGCTTCCCGAGTCTGGGTGACTACGCTTATTCGGTCGTCAGTGTCAAAGCATCGACCATCAAAAAGGACCCTGAAACCGTTCAAAAGTTTGTCAACGCAATGCTTAAAGGGCTGAAAGTGGTCAATGAAGATAAAGAAGAGGCTTACAAGGTACTCAAAAAAGAATTCCCAACCACCCCGGACGCGAGCTTGAAAGCAGCCATGGATCGCGCTTACAAAGACAATCTTTGGAGCAAGGACGGTTATATTACGAAAGCTTCCGTTGCAAAACCAATGGATGTCGTAAAGAAAACTGGTATTTATACGCACGGTTATCAATACAGCAAGCTGGTCGATATGCAGTTTGTCGAGAAAGCTCAGGATAAATAATTCAAAAAATAAATACGTATGGAGCAGGTGCGCCATTGCATCTGCTTTTTGTAGTGCGCGAAAAACTTGGGAGAAGCAACCCTTTTCGTTACAGTTTTGATGCGTTCCGAATTCAGCTTGATTCATTACAAGTTGCCGGACTTGCATTACGTACTGAAACAGAGGTAGAGCAGCTGTACGAAGAGGGTCAACAGGAGCAGATAACGCCATGTGAACGGAAAGTTCCAATTAGAGAGCGTCAGAGGTTTTTCATTGATTAATGCAGCCATCATGCCGAGCGTTGCATTGTAAGGGCCCATCAGAAAGGCGGGAATTGCGCCGCCAAGCATGGCAACGGTAACTACGATTGGTGCATCAAGCAGCGCTTGCGTTTTAAGCGCTTCGGCAATCAGCGCAAGACCAACTGCAGGGTGCAGACCAATGAAGGCCAGCAGGAATGGAATGAGCGGCAGAAGCACAAGGAACGCCCTCAATCCGGTGAACTGGATCAAAACCTCCACCCCCTGAGTAATCACCGTATCGGTATGCGAGATGCGAAGCGCCGTGATAAAAAATCCGGCGGTCAGGAAAATAAAAAATTGATTCTGCATATGGGGAATATAGGTTGAGAAATGGTCCTTAACACGAGTGAAAAATGGGCGGGCTTGGCCAATTAACCAGCACCAGAGCAGTGCAAACGGGAAAACAATCACACTAACCAAAAATAGAAAGCTGAATGAAGAGAGGTGATCAAGCAAAAGGATCACACCGTTCAGTGCCAGTACGGCCGCAGCGATCTGCCAGGGTTTGCGTCTGGGCTGGCCGGAATGGACGGTTTCAGCACGCGCGACGGCCGTTTCCTGCTCTGCTGAAACATAGTCTAAGCGGGATGTTCCGTTTCCGGCGAGCCGCCAATCAAGCAATAAGCCGCAAATGCTCAATAAGATAAGCGGCAACAGAATCTGTGCATAAGTTGTCCCGGTCAAGTAGAGTACGGTGCCGACGATCGGCGTGATCGGACTCCATAAGAGCGGCATCGCGTAGCCGTGAGTGATGGCGCAGTTGATCCAGCGGCTCTTATGTTCAATGCGAAAATAATCTATTGATGAAGCAACGGCATGATAAGCAAGCGGAAGAGCAGCCAGATTCATGAAGGAACTGAAGAAAAAAGCGATACATGAAATGAGCCTGTAAAGATGAGACGGGCTGCCCACCTTTTTTCTGATGATGAGATGGAGCTCTTGTGCGTAGCGGCCGAGGCGAATCGGAAGTGCAAGAATTGGTACCATTGTAAAGAGCGTGACCATTTGAATCATTTCGCCGAACGACAAAAGAAATGAGCTTGCTGCTGCATGGCTGATGAGGAGCATGAGACTGCCTAAGCATAAGAAAGACAAGCCGAATGCCATCGCCAGTCCGCGCACACGGCGCAAGCTGAAGAGCACGATCAGCATGCACAGAACCGAAACGGATTGATTCAAGATTTGCTGCTGCGGCAACAAAGTGGCCAATATATAGCTAATCATTGCCATAAGAAATAAAATGCGTATCAATAAAGTACCTCCTGATGATTCATTGCCAGTTTTGTCTGTGGGCATTGATCCTGATAAAGAACAGTAACCCTTTTTAACTTGCACAACCGGGGAAAAAATACTAATGTGATGCTAACCAAATCCATGGATTTTAAGGATCAGATTTTTGAAAGTAGGCGACGTCTGTGACAAGAAATAAGAAAAAAGCTACGGTGTTCATGACAGCTATTGCCACGGGGACGCTGCTGAATCCCTTAAACTCATCGATGATTGCGCTCGCATTGCACAGCATTCAGGACGATTATCAGCTTTCATTTGCCATGGTTTCGTGGCTGATCTCGGGTTTCTATCTTGTGAGTGCGGTCGGTCAGCCGGTTGCGGGAAAAATGGGGGATCTGATCGGCAGAAAGAACTTGTTCCTGACCGGACTGGTCATTGCCGCGTGCGCGTCACTCGCTGCGCCTATTGCGCCGGCGTTCGCTTTTCTGCTGATTTTTCGACTGCTTCAGGCGGCGGGAAGCAGCTCGGTTTATCCCTCCGGCGTATCTCTGGTCCATGATCATATTGCCCATGAAAAACAAGGCACAGCACTGGCGGTTCTTGCGATCAGCGCTTCGGTCATGACTGCTTTCGGCCCGACGGTTGGCGGATTCTTGATTGTCTGGGGCGGCTGGCCAAGTATTTTCTATGTCAATTTGCCGTTTATTTGCATCAGTTTCATTCTTGGATGCTTGGTCATCCCGAGGGACGTGAAGGAGGAAAAATTGCGGATACGAACGCTGCTTGCACGGCTGGATCTCATCGGCATCGCTTTGTTTTCATTTGGCATAGTTAGCTTGCTGTGGTTTTTACTCGAGCTGGAACATGCGCCGCATTTTTTCGCTTTAATCGTATCGGTGATCTGTTTTACCGCCCTTGCCTGCTTTGAATGGCATTGCAAACGTCCATTTATTGATGTGGTTTTACTTAAAGAAAACCATCGCTTGTCCGTGGTTTATTTGCTGTTCATCCTCATGAATCTTGTCAATTATTGTTTGTTTTACGGGATGCCGAATTATTTTCAAAGCGGACTGAGATTGAGTGTGCGGACCAGCGGGGCGATGATGTTGTTTATGTCGGCGGCCAGTGTGGTTGTGTCGCTTCTTTGTGGGCGCTGGATTGAGCGAAAGGGGACCGAAATGCCAATTAAGGTTAGTGCTGCCTTAACTGCCGCAGGTGCTGTTTTTCTGCTGTTTGCTGCAGAAAGCGGATTATGGTTCATCGGCACCGTCCTCGTCCTTTTCGGTATCGGTTACGGAATCTGCAATGTAGCACTTCAAGCGGCGATGCTTGATGCCGCACAGGCAAAAGCAGTCGGTATTTCTTCAGGCCTTTTTCAAACATGCCGGTTCATTGGGTCAATTGGATCTACAGCCATACTTGGACTGATTTTCGGCAGTTCCGTTACCCAAGCGCACTTATCCGAACTTGCGTGGTTTTTGATTGTCATCAGCGTGTTTGCACTGTTGATCAGCGTTTGCTTTTTTCGGAGAAAGCGGCAGTCGGATTTCAATTAAACATTCTGCGACATTTATCAAAGCTTAAGGATTTTCTGCTATTATTGAATTATCAAGTTGCACGAACGAAAGTGTGGAAGGGTTTGAGCATTTGTGACATGGAGAATTTTATTCGGCATTGCTTGCGCGTTGTTTGCGTCGACAAAGAGAAGGAATGTGGTGCTTTGGTTCATTGCAGGCTTCTTCTTTAAAGTGTTTGCACTGATCATTCTATTTTTTCTGCCCAGGACGATACGGCAAAGCGGTTCTTCACGGAGGAGCGCGGCAGGGAGAAGGGGTCCGAGCATGCAGTGGACCCGAAAAGTCACGCATACATGCCCCTACTGCGGTAGCTCAGTCGTTATCGACGATATTCCAGGGCGCTGGACATGTCCAAATTGTGGGCAAACCTTTACATACGGGACTGATGGACAAACGCATCAGGCGGACGAGGAAACACTCATGCCCCAAGTGGAGTGGATCGTAAAGCTTTTTGCCAAGCTGGCAAAACAAGATGGCGTGGTCTCGGAAAACGAAGTACGCCAGGTGGACTTGATTGTGCGCCAGGCGTTTCAACCGAGCAGGCAGCAGCGGCGCAAGATCATGACCATCTTCAATGAATCGCGTTATTCCGATGAGTCCTTTGAATCGATTGCGCAAAATCTCTATGATTCGCTGGGCGGTCGCCGCGATGTACTGGTAGACACGGTGACGGCACTTCTTGCCATTGCTGTCGCCGACGGGGCGCTACGCCCGGAGGAAGATGCAATGATCGGCACGGCTGCCGGGATATTCGGTCTTGCTCGTCACTATGAAGTGATTAAGGCTCAATTTTTTGGACAATCTTCCGGCAGCAGGACGTCAAATAAGACAAGCCTTGAGGAAGGCTATCGCTTGCTTGGCTGCACGTCGAGTGATTCAGATCAAGTCATCAAGAAAAAATACCGTCAGCTCATTAAGAACAATCATCCTGATCGTCTGATGAGCCAAGGTGCATCAGAAGCGGACATTAAAGCAGCGAATGAAAAGGTGGCGCAGATCAAACGCGCCTATGAACAGATTATGGCAGCTCGTTCATAATCCGTGCCGGTATTCCGGCCGAATGGGTAGGTAAAGGCGACGCTTTGAGTGAATTAAAGAACAAATAAATGGAAGAAAGGTTGAGGAGGGAACATGATGCAGCAAGCATTTATAAAACAGAGTGAACCATTGGTATCAATGGCCGGCAGTTCTTCGAAGATGACCATTTACCCTTCCTATTTTCTGCAAGGAATGCCGGGAACGGCTGAGGACTTGTTTCTGAGAAAAGGCGTTGCGGATAAACTACTCGCGATTGCGGCGCAACTCCCTGAGGGACGAAAGCTTGTTCTGATTGATGGATGGCGCTCTCTCGAAACACAACGCTTTATCTATACGCAGACGGTGGCCCAATTTCGCAAAGCAGGGCATTCAGAGGAAAAGATCAAAAAGGAAATGCCCGGTTTTGTGGCTTATCCGTCAACCGACCCTGCGAAACCGGCACCGCATCAAACTGGAGCAGCAATCGATCTGACGCTTGCCGATGAGAAAGGCTGGCTTGAGATGGGTACCGATTTTGATGACTTTACCGAGGTCGCCTATTTGGACTATTACGAAGGGAAAACAGAATTGAGTCCTAAGGAAAGGCAAGCGCGGGATAATCGACGCCGATTAAAACAATTGATGGAAGATGCCGGCTTCACGCATAATCCGTCGGAATGGTGGCATTATTCTTATGGCGATCGTTCTTGGGCACAGGCGCATCACGAGACTCAGCTATACGGCGGGATTGTCCCTGAGCGTTAGAACGATATAACTTGGTGGAGGCTTCAGGATGATTGATCAAATTTTACCGAGTACATTTTTTCAAAAACCGACGCAAGCGTTAGCCAAGGCACTGCTTGGTTGCTTGTTGGTCAAAGAATCGGCGCAAGGCACGGCTTCCGGCTATATCGTTGAGACCGAGGCCTACATGGGCGCGATGGATCGTGCTGCACACAGTTTCGGCAATAAACGGACGAAACGAACGGAAATCATGTTCTCTTCAGCAGGTCATGTTTACACCTACACCATGCATACCCATACACTTGTGAACGTAGTGAGCGGGCCGATCGGCGTGCCTGAGGCCATCCTGATTCGTGCTGTCGAGCCGGTAGACGGACAGGCGCTTATCGCTTCACGAAGGCCGGTCGCACGTGCCATCGACCGAACAAATGGGCCCGGCAAACTTACCCAGGCTCTGAACATTACTCGTGACGATTATGGCCGACGGTTCACCGAGCCGCCACTTTATCTTGCACATGGCTTTATCCCTCAGCATGTGAGTCGGGGGCCGCGTATTGGTATTGAGAACACCGGTGAGGCACGAAACTATCCTTGGCGATACTGGGTGACGGATCATCCTTATGTATCCAAGATAAGAAAGCGCAATTAGGTAAGAAAATCTAACAAATCAGATCGAGTTATGCCTGATCTAATGCGATTCTTAATGTTCATGTATTATTCACAGAAAATTTTTAATTAAAACGTAGATTGGGTATTTACAAGTGATCAAAATTCTGATAATATCAGTGTCAACCACAAAAAGTCAGAAAACAGGAGTGAGAATCATGGCACATCGTGTTAACCGCATAGTAGTGAACGGCTTGATTCGAATTATTTTGCGATTGCGCACATGAAGGGCTGAAACAAAGACCATTGTTTTCATAATGGAATTGTTTGAGTCCGGCTTTTCATCTTTAAAAGTAGGCGCTCAAGCAATCGCAGAGGCGCCTATCCGGAACGCGGGTAGGTTTTTTTATTCGGCTTTTTTACGCATTGGCGGAACACTTTGTTGCTGTAAGAGGGCATTATAAAATCAATTGGGGCTCTTTGTGGCGGAATATTTTGATTATTTCTGCATGAGAGAAAATTTATTAAGGAGCGAAAAAGGATGAAGACAGAGAGGAAACAGAGAATGAAGGATTATTTCATGGATCGAATGTATAAGTGTTCGGCGGGGATTGCAAATGCAATTTTAGTAACATTAGGGATTGGGCTTCTCTTTGAAACGCTGGGAAAATTCACGGGCTATCATCCATTTATGGTTATCGGAGGCGCGACAAAGGTTCTGCTCGCCCCGGCAATCGGTGCAGGTATTGCTTATCAGCTCAGGGCGAATACGTTGACCATGTTTAGCGCGATGGCATGTGCGGCGATCGGTGCGAATGCAATTGTGATTCAATCAGCGGCACCTCAAGTACTGACGATTGCACCGGGGCAGCCGGTCAGCGGAGTGGTTGCGGCAGTCATCGCGACTTACATTGGTAAGAAGATCAGTGGCAAAACGAAATTCGATATGATGGCGATTCCGTTCTGTTCCGTATTTGTCGGCGGTCTCTGCGGTGTCGGCCTGGCAGCTGTTGTTACACCGGCGCTGAACTGGGTGAGCGGTCAGATTACGAACTCCGTCCAAGGCTCTCCACTGATTGCATCGATGGTCATCGCACTGGTATGGAGCATCTTCCTGATGTCCCCGGCGTCATCGGCCGCACTGGCAATTGCCCTGCAGCTTGATCCGGTTTCGAGTGCGGCAGCACTTATTGGATGTACGGTACAATTTGTTGGCTTTACGGTGATGTCGTTTAAAGAAAATGATTTCGGCGGTTTCTTTGCGCAAGCGCTTGTGACGCCTAAGGTACAATTCCCTAATCTCGTGAAAAATCCGAAGCTGGTCATTCCTCCATTTGTCGCAGCAATCGTTAGTGCACCGATTGCAACGATGCTCCTTCATTTCCAGGTTCCTTACGAACTTGGCGGACTTGGCCTCAGTTCATTCATCGCTCCGTTGAACATACTGGCCATTCAGGGGGTTAAAGGACTGCTCGCCTTCGTTGTTGCGGGTATCCTGATCCCCGGCATCATCACTTATGTGCTTTACCGCGCAATCAAGGTCGCTGGTTGGGTAAAAGCCGGAGATCTGCACATGGAAGTGCAATAACAAAGAGATAGAAGATTACGAAATAGATAAATAGAAATGACCGAAGCGGAAAAGGGGGCCGCTTCGGTTTTTTTGCAGGAAAAGGAAGTATAAGATTTTGCCCCATCTTCAAACCCATAGACCAGTGTCTTGGCTAAGAATCAAAGCGGAGATGCGCTGGCGTCAGCGAGATCGCGCAGGTTCCTGCCTGTCTGCGGAGGCTCGTGGTGCGCCCACGGCAAGCGAGCGGCTGTAGTGCCCGTCAGGCACAATGAATCAAAGCCGCAGCAAAAGGACCTTTCCTAAAGGAACTTTCTTAAGGAAACTTTCTTAAGGAAACTTTCTTAAGGAAACTTTCTTAAGGGAACTTTCCTAAAGGACCTTTCGCTAAGTACGCATACGTCCTGTATGCAACGCGAAAGTCGTCACATCCTGCAGAAGTAAGGACCGGGCGCTTTTTTCCTTGCCGTTAAGTACCATCTGGGCATTGTGCGTCTTCCCGATGCCTATGTTAGAATGAACAGGTAAAAGGAGTGCAGGTCTTATGGGAAAATCGAAATCGAAAACGAACGCGATGCGTCTTTTAGATTCAGAGGGCATCCCTTATCAGGTGCAGCTTTACACGATTAGTGATGGATTGATTGACGGCGTTTCCGTTGCAAAGAAAGTAGGAGAAGATCCGCAGTTTGTGTTTAAAACACTGGTCACACAAGGACACAGCGGCGAATTCTATGTCTTTGTTGTTCCGGTTGCTGAAGCGTTAAATCTGAAAAAAGCGGCTACGACAGTCTCCGAGAAAAAGGTGGAAATGATCCACGTCAAAGACATTCAAAAACACACCGGCTATGTGCGTGGCGGCTGTTCGCCGATTGGTATGAAAAAACAGTACCGAACGGTCATCGATGCGTCCGCCCGTGCGCTTGACCATATCATTGTCAGCGGCGGCAAGAAGGGTACGCAAATCATTCTGACCGTGGATGACTTGATCAAAGCTGCACATGCCGATTTGGCAGACATCACTAAATAGCGAAGAACAGGGATTAGTGAGTGTGAAGTTTATCGAAAGGTGAAGCAAGCGCGATCTCTTGCGGAGCATCCATGAGTATCGTGTCAGTAAAAAAAGGTAGCAGGAATTAAAAATGGATAGGGAGCCGCAAGCAACGCAAAGACAAGCGCCATTCTTGCGGCTTGTTTTTGCGAAAAATGCCCCTTCAAGTAGAAATAGCCCAGCCAATAAATGATCAGTCCCGCCAACAGTACCGCAAGCAAAAAGCTGATTGTACTAAATGGCGACGAGTAGATGGTATAATAATCAATCAAATACAAGTGGTATTTTGAACGGATTGTACCGATTAATGCGAGTAACAACGAAGCAGCTGAATTGGCGATCATGTTCACGAACCATAGACCGATAAGTGTTCGGAAGAAACGGGACAACGTCATTTTCACATTGAAAAACAAAAGCGCCAAACTGAAAATCAATGCATCGAGAATGAGATTGATCGCTGCTGCGATACCGATCATTGGGGGGAGAAAATAGTACATAAAGATCGGTGATGCAATGCTATTCAAGAAAACGGGCACACATATCATTACTTTTCCTTCTTTCAGTGCTCATGAGCAATGCATTGATTCTCAAAACGGGCATTTACTTGATGATCCGATTATTTGAGTAGATGCCCTTGATTTCTTCCGGTGATTTTCCACGAACAAGCAGACAGAAATTTTCGTAACCTATTTCAAGATGTGCATTCATTAATTGTTCCAAAGCACGCAGACCTTGCGGATGCTTATGAATCTTCTCGATCTCGTTCTTATATAGGTCAATAATCGATCTCTGGACAAAGTGGGGAGCATATTGCATGGCGTAGGCATCTTTTCCAAGCATTAAGCCGCACAGGTATTCATATTTAAACTGAAGCTGGCGTGTGAAGTTCACAAGGTGCAACAGTCGGTAAAAAGTGTTTGGGTAGCTGACCTTGAAATTATCAATGGCAGTTTGCGCTTTTCTGAGATCCTGGATGCTGCTTATTGTTTTCATAGAAGTGAACCCCTCCTCGTCATTTGGATCCTAGCGGAAATTTCTCTTTTTATTATATGCCTTCGCTTAGGATAGCGAAACACTGTCTGTCCGAATTTGAATAGCTTCTTTTAAGTAAGCGTTTGCTTTTTGCGTAATACACCCATAAATGCTACATACTTGAACAGACAGGCGTCACGTGGCATCATCTATTTATGAAGATCGTCTTTTTTTTGTACCTTGAAAAAGGATTCCGGTGTTTATTCATCAAAGATTTTTTTCATGCATGATCGAAACAGAATGATGCGTTAATCAATCGTAGAAAATGAAAAAGCACAACGGTACATGAGTATTGAAGTTTCAATCCGTGCATGTTATAGTTATTACTCAATGAAAATCTATACAACAAAACCAAATTATAACATAACACAAAAAGTTAATGTTGTCAAGGGAAATAAATCGATTTTATTAAAATTATCATCGCTTTTTGAATGATTGAATGAAGAGGTGTTTGCATGATGGCGGAACGTGAACGCAGGCAGGAGCAGGAACGTGTCAATGAAGTTGTCGATGTCATCACAGAAAAAATTGAGAAGATCACAGGCAAAAAGGGCGAAGTGAGAAAAAGAATTGTCGATCTGAGAAAAACCTTTTGGGATGATGTTACCGTCAATCTCGATGAAAATGATGATGTTTACGAAACACAGGCCAGCATTAAGCAACAAGCAGAGCTGCTTTCGGAACGTGAGCGACGTCACGGTCAGATGACGAAAGCGCTCAAAACGCTGTTTCGATTGCAGGAAACGCCTTACTTTGGACGCATTGATTTTCGCGAGGAGTATGAGGATCAGGTGGAGCCGCTTTATATTGGTATTGGCTCATTAATGGACAGCCGAAATGAGGATTTTCTGATTTATGATTGGCGAGCGCCGATTTCGAGCATGTACTACGACTATGCTCCGGGCCCGGCAAAGTACACCTCGCTTGATGGTGAAGTTGAAGGCAGCATGACGCTGAAACGACAATTTATGATTCGAGACGGACAGATCAAGGGGATGTTTGATACCGGGTTGACGATCGGCGATTCGCTGCTTCAAGCGGTACTCAGCGGTAGGGCATCCACACACATGAAAAGTATTGTCGCGACGATTCAGCGCGAACAAAACCAAATCATTCGTAATGAGAAAGATCGCTATCTGATTGTTCAAGGTGCAGCCGGAAGTGGCAAGACGTCAGCTGCACTGCAGCGCGTTGCTTTTTTGTTGTACCGCTATCGGAAAACGCTGCGTTCGGATAACATGCTGCTCTTTTCACCGAATCCACTTTTCTCAAGTTTTATTTCCTCGGTACTGCCGGAACTTGGTGAGGAAAATGTTATTCAGACCACATTCAAAGACTTTATTGAGGAACGAATGGGCGGGGAGCTGCAGCTGGAGAACCCGTTTGATCAGACAGAAGCTTGTCTGACGATGAAAGAGGGGCCACAATTTAAGAACAGAATTGCGGGGATCCATTTTAAAGCTTCGCTGGCCTATCGCGATCTGATTGATCATTGGCTCGACCATTTGAAGCGTGCCGGAATGTTTTTTCGTGATGTGGCGTTTCGTGATCGGATCATTGTTTCAGGCAAAGAGATCGAGGTCTATTTCTATGCGCTGCCGCAAGATCGGGCGTTGCTCAATCGCCTAGAACACGTGCGAGATTGGCTCTTGCGCCGTATCGCCATCTTCTCAAAGCATGAACGCCAGGAAGATTGGGTGCTGGAGGAAGCCGGTCTTCTCGACAAATCAGACTATAAAAATATCTTTGATAAGCTGCAGCAAGAGAAGCAGTTTAGTGATGCAACCTTTGACGACTATGATCGAGAAGAGTTGCTGCTGCGCAAAATCGTGATGAACCGGCACTTGAAACGGTTGAGACGCCGAGTGAAGGAACTGGATTTTGTTAACACACAAAAGGTATATAGCGAGATCTTCTATCAGAAATACAGTGTGGATGCCGTACCTAAAGAATGGAACGCAATTTGCCGCGTAACGCGGATGCGCTTTGAAGAAGGCGATTGTCCTTGGGAAGATGCTGTACCTTACCTCTATATGAAGGAAAAAATACAAGGACGAAAGGGTAATCGGGATATCCGCCATTTAATCATTGACGAGGCGCAGGACTATTCGCCGGCTCAATTGGCATTTTTGAAGGCGGCGTTTCCGCGCTGCCAAATGACGATTCTCGGCGATGTGAATCAAGCGATCTATGCGCAAAGTCTGGGCGAAGACACGATGCTTTCGGAGCACTTATACGACCCGAACGACGTGCAGAAATTGACCTTGCTGCGCAGCTATCGATCAACGAAAGAAATTATGAATTTTGCGCGAGCGATTGTCCCAATGGGGGAGGTTATCGAACCATTTGATCGCAACGGCAGGCTTCCGGAGTGGATTGATACGCATAAGCAATCAGAGAAAACAGAGGTCATCTTAAATAAGATCGATGATTTCAAACAAAACGGTCATGAAACCATCGCATTGATTGGAAAAACAATGAAGGAATGCCGAGAAGTTTATGATCTGCTTCAGCATCGGACGAATGTAAAGTTGATCACGCAAGAAACGTATCAATTCGACAAGGGCTTTATCATTATTCCGATCTATTTGGCCAAGGGTATTGAGTTTGACGCAGCGATTATCTATGATGCTTCGGCAAGCAACTACAGCCATGAAAGTGAGCGGACACTCTTTTACACAGCGTGTACGCGTGCGATGCATGAACTGGTTTTGCTCTCAAGCGGGGCGGCAAGCCCATTTCTTGATACGGTTCCATCGGAGCGTTACACACGCATGCAGTTGTGATAGTTCAGCATAAATCCATATAAGCATAACCTACCTCTCAGTTCATTTAGGCTGGGAGGTATTCATTTTTGTGGAAAACTGTAACCCTATCCAGGCACTGATTGGCGAGTGGGGAAATCGCTTCACGTCAGGAACGATCCGGTAGATGCATGGTGATCGTTGTACCGGAACCAAGGCGGCTCTCAATCATCAACTCCGTTCCAAAAAAGTGTTTTAAACGATTATTGATGTTTTTTAAACCGACGCTGCGCCGTCCGTTTGCGATGTCCAATACGCTTTCAAGCTCTTCCTGTGACATGCCGACACCGTTATCAGCAACCTGAATAATGTAATGGTTTTTTTCGTGCCGAACGGTTACACGCACTTGTCCGCCTGTCTTGCGTTTTCCAATGCCGTGTTGCACAGCATTTTCGACAAGTGGCTGGATCATTAAAGGAGGCAGTGGAAAATCAAGGGTTCCATCAACGTTAAGCATCACGCGCACACGCTCACCAAAGCGCATTTTTTCAATGGCCAAATAAGCTTTGACCAGCTCAAGCTCTTTTTTTAAGGAACTGATCGACGAAGTGTTTTGGAAATCAAAACTTCCGCGCAAATAGGCAGCAAATTGAGTGATCATGTCACGCGTTTTTTCAATATCCTCATAACTCAGCGCAATCATTGAATTAAGCACGTTGTAGAGAAAATGCGGTCTGATTTGTGATTGCAAGAAGGCGACTTCCATATTTGTCGCCTGGGCGGCGGCTTGTTTCATCAGAATCAAGCCGCGGATCCGCGCTGCAAACTCAGAGAAGTTATACGGTTTTTGTAAAATGTCATTTGCCCCGGCGCGAAAAGCAAGATGTTTATCCTCATTATTGATTGCCGCGGTTAACGTCAGCACGGGCAGTTCGGTTAAACGATGCTGCTTACGAATCTTAGTGCACAACTCAAAGCCGGACATGCCCGGCATCATGAGATCGGTAATGACTAAATCCGGCTTTGCGCGTGCAAGTTCAGCCAACGCTTCCTTGCCGTTTTTTACGGCAGTGACGTTATAAGGAATTCCTTCCAGCATATCGATCAGAATGGACAAATTCTCTAAGTCATCATCTACAACTAAGATTGCAGGGGCTTTCACGGAATGTGAGTAGTGAGGGGTGATGAGCGCCTTGGCGGCCGGAATTTGCCCTTTGCTTTGATGCGTATGTCTTGCGTGATTCGTACTTAATCGCGAATCAATGATGTGTTCGCTTCTGATGATTGGCAGAACGACATGGAAGATTGAGCCAACACCTACTTCAGAGTCAACCCATAGTTTTCCTTTTTGAAGCGCAACCAGTTGTTTGACAATACTCAGGCCGAGCCCTGTGCCTTCAACTTGGGTAACTTTTTTGCGTTCAAATGGATGAAAAATTGTCTCCATTTCGGATGGGGGGATCCCTGAGCCTGTATCGGCAATAATCAGTTCAACGCCGTCTGTGTTCCTTTTCGCACGAATTGTGATTTTGCCGGACTGGGTGTACTTGATCGCATTGTCAACCAAGTTATTGATGATCTGACGAAACCGATTCTCATCAGCGTAGATAAGCGGAAGATCGGTTGGAATCTGATTGACTAAGTACAAGCCTTTTTTCTCCGCAAGCAATTTATAGAAGGCGAGTTCTGCTTGAACGACTGCAGCGACGTCAAGCGGAACCGGCCGGACAGCTAGAGTGCCATGTTTTAATTTCTCAATATCTAAAATATCGTTGACCAAGTCGGACAGCCGGTAACCAATGCGTGTCACCATTTGCAGTTTTTCTGCTTCTTCAGAGATTTTTCGGTCTTTCTTGCTTGCCAGAAGTGTCTGCGCAATGTTGATAATCCCATTCAGCGGCGTTCTAAATTCATGGGAAATTTTAGCGATGAACTCATCTTTAATTTGATTGTTTTGATCAAGTTCTGCTGTCAGATGCTCGCTACGCTTAAATGCGTTGGAAAAACGCTGCGACATTAGCAGTGCGAGCATCAAAAGAAATAGGAGTGATGAAACGGAATAAAGAGCAAACAACCGTTTCGGTATGTAGACGTTTATGGTGGTCATGATCACAAAGATACTCATTGAGAGTGCTGCAATCATCAGATAGACGCTGCCCTCTACACGCTGAATAATTGCCAAAACAAAGATATAGAACGCGTAGGCGAGGGTGAATACGGCTGAACTCGTATGAAGCAGCAATCCGATCATTGTTAATTGATCCAAGGGAAGAAAATCTAAGATCAGCGTACAAAGTGAGACAGTGACTACGCCATAAGTTATTTTTTTTGACACGAGCTGGGGATAGGCAAAATACAAATAGAGCAGCAGTGCGATCCCAATGAGCAAGGTAGAGGTCGATTCGATAATGACTAAGTGAGCATAGGACAAGTTTGGAAAAAGTAAATAAATGACGCGCGCTTCACTGATAAATGAAATAATCACGGCGAATAACAGACAAATAATTGAAAAGAACAGTAAATATAGATCTTTTGTTCGTTGGATAAAAAAGCCCAAAAAGTAAAGACCGATAATAAAGAACGAGATAACCACACTTAAATCATTAAATAAGATAAAATCATGCTTTTGCGAAATCTGTTGCTGGGTGCCAAACAGGATTGGCCGTGATATTCCCCAACCAACTGCTCCTGTGGCGCGGGTGGTCTGAATCAGAAGTTCGTTGTCGCCTTTATGAAGTGTAAAGTAGGCTGCATAAGATCTGAGCGATGTTTCCATGTGATGATCGGTTGACGGGTGACCGCTTTCGCCAACGAATTGGCCATTCACATAGATTCGATTTGAACTGTAAATGGTTGAAGTTTGCAAGCCGAACACTTGATTTCGGTCGGAATGGATCAGCAAACGATAAGTCCCCGTATTGGAACCGACTGCTTTAAAATTCTCTGTGCCGTTTTTTGCTGTTGGTACGGTCATGAATTGATACTTCTTCTTTGCCAGATTATCTTTTGGAGACAAGATTTGCCCCGGATAAAGCATCCATTGGCCATTTAATTGAATTTCCCCGTCTTTTGCAAAGTTCCAATGACTAATATCAAGCGTTCCGTGTGTTGCGATCGGACCGTCGTATTTTGAACTATGATACCATGAAAGGAAGATTAAGAAGAAACCAACATAACACAAAAGAACTACACCTAATGCAAAGGAACGCCGCATCACTTATCATTCTCCCGAAAAAGAGTGTGGAATTTTATTGCCTGGAAATGCTTGATTGTACTGCCCTACCTTGATTCTACCATTTTACCAGGTTGCGTCTCGATAAGAATCGATTATTCTTCACTTTCGTACACGAACGAATGCGTGCAAGCAGCGGTTTCAATGCTATAATTAGTCTAGATTACATTGTTTTCTGAAAATCCTGTATTCGGGTTCGTCAAGTGTACGGACGCCTTGTGTGATTGGAGGGGATCATGAAATGATTGCGTTTGTGGTTGACGATGAAGTGTTGGCGTGCAGGCAGCTGAAAACGATGCTTAAGGCAACGGGTTGCTTTGAAATGATCCAAACCTACACGGATCCTGAACAGGCGCTTGACGAGGCGGCAAATCGGCATCCCGACGTTGCTTTTTTAGATATTGAAATGCCGGAAATGAGCGGGATTGAACTGGCAGCACGACTTCAGGATAACAACACGAACATTAAGGTTGTGTTCACGACCGCCTTTGATGAATTTGCCATTAAAGCATTTGAATTAAACGCAGTGGACTACCTGCTCAAACCGATAATGAAAGACCGGCTGAAGCGAACGATTGAACGGCTGCTCCATGAACGATACATAAAGCAAGAACAGGCAGAGCGAGAAACGATCAGCTTTGCCATTGCTTGCTTCGATCATCTCAAATTCTACCGGATGGATAAGGGCAAAAAAGTTGATGTTGCGGTCAAATGGCGTACGTCCAAGGCAAGGGAACTTTATGCATTCCTTCTAAGTTCCCATGATCGCTTTGTCAGCAAAGAAGCGCTGGTCGATTTACTTTGGCCGGAAGCGGATCCAAACAAGGCGGCTACCCATCTATACACAACCATATATCAAGTTCGAAAAGTACTTGATAAACTGGCGTTTAAACAAAAAATTGTGAAGAATGATATCGGCTATTCGCTCACGCTTGCCGGAGCGAGTATTGATGTTGAAGAATGGGAGGCGCGGCTTGAAAGATTGCATAAACTCGATCGTTCAACTTATCAGGATCATATTCAGGCGTTCAATGACTATAAAGGCCATTACTTTGAAGAGTATGGGTACTTGTGGGCGGAACCCGAACGGATCAGACTGTGCCAATTGTGGTTGCAACACGCACATCGGTTAGTCGACTTTCTTATAAAAAATAACGAAGATACAGAAGCATTGGCTGTCTGTCAAAAAGTGGATCGGATTCAGCCCGGGGATGAGCGAAATATGAAGCAAGAGATGACCATATACAACAAAACAGGCAATGTCGAGGGTGCCATCCGCATCTACGAGAGTCTGAAGGAAGTTAATGAAACAGAAGTTTAAACAAAAAGTGAACGGTGTATGATACGACGAACCGCCCGGTCAACAGTTGCTTGTTGATCGGGTGGTTTTTAGATGAAAAAAGACCTGAGGAACATGGTTTCCCTCAGGTCTTTTTTACAGGTAAAGAAGCTTTATGATTTTGCCCCATCTTCAAACCCATAGACCCGTGTCTTGACCGAGAATCAACGCGCAGATGTTCGGGCGCCTGCGGAGCGTCTCGGTTGATCACAGGCCAAAGGAGATCCCGCAGATTCCTGCCCTGTCTGAGGAGGCTCGCGGTGCGCCCGCGGCAAGCGAGCAACCGAAGCGACGATCCAGCACCGAAAAGACACGAACCCATCACATGTGGCTGGAGATTAAGAACAGTCGCTTGTCTGTGACTTATTATACAAATAATCCGAAAATGTGACAAAATTCGATTTTTGTTCAGATTCTGTACAGTTCCCCAAGTTAGAATCATTATTAGCTGACCAATGTATCGGCGCTAATAAACACCACACGAAACAAACCCATCTTGATTGTTTATTTCACATTCCATCAAACGGTCTCATGTTGTGTCCAGTGAACACGGCTATTTATAAACACACCGATTACATACCAAAGGGGAGAAGCATGGTGAGAGCAAAAAGACTGCCGCTCGGACTGCAAAAAACAAAGCACAGAAAAGTAATGAAACGCTTTATGATTATCGTCCTTGCACTGTTTGTTATCTTTAGCCAAATGTCATTGTCGCCATTTTTGGGGCAAGCGAGTGCGGAAGATACCCAAACGCAGCAAATCATTGATTCAGTAGGGCTGACCACTGGGGAAGGTGACGCAGCAAAAGAGGTTAATACAGAAAATCCATTGAAGCAAGGAGATGCAGTGAATCTGGACTATACATGGACACAAAAAGACGGTCCAAAACTTGATCAAGATGTGACCATCCAGATACCTGCTCAATTTAAGGTCGGCACAAAAGACGATGGAGACAAAGATAGCACCGACACAACCGGTGAGGTTAAACTCGCCGACAATACAACGGTCATTGGCAGCTATACAATCAAAGCCAGTGACCAACCGGCGAATGCTAATCAATTGACCATCCATTTTAACAGTGAAAAAACAAAAGACCTTTCCGGAGCCACCGGAAACCTGCGCATTCCAGCCGTTTTTGATGATGACATCAAAGCGGATCAAAAGATCACACCGATCGACTTTGATTTGGGAAATAACCAAAAACAGACGATCAATGTCGCGGTTAAGGCAGAGGCAACAACTGAGAAATCAGAAAAAGCCGATCACAACGCTACAGCAACGGATGATCAAGGAAAGACGACTGATGGTTCAAGCACGGAAGATCAAGCAAAAGCTGAGAAAGCCGACACAGATGCAGAATCGAAGGACGCATCGAGTGCGGGTCAAGCAAAGCAAGAAGCAGTCGGAGATTCAGGTGCGGCAGCCAAAGCAGAAAATCAAAAGGAAAGCGTTGCATCAGTACAAACCGCACCAGAAAAGAAACAAACGAAAAGCATTGAACGTGCTGCGGCTGAAGCAAAGGCCTCAACCGCTCAAGAAATAACGAAACCCGTTGTGTCGGTTGACAAAATTACAGATAAAGATGGGAATGTATGGAGCTCAGAGCATCGACCGGGACTTGAATCTGAGGCATACATTCATATGAATTGGTCAATTGAAGACGATTGGGATATCCACGAAGGCGATTACTATACCTTTGAGTTGCCTCAAGAATTTGCCATTTATAATGACTTTAACGGAGAACTTAAAGATGATGATGGCAATGTCGTTGCAAATTATATGGTGAAACATGGGAACAACGATACCGGCAAGGTAACCCTTACATTCACTAATTACGCAGAGCGTCATTCCAACGTTGGCGGGACGTTTACCGTCTTTACGAAATTTAATAAAGAAACGATTACCGGAAGTACGCAAAAGGAAATCAAGTTTGATCTGCCGGGTGATGCCGTAACGGTTACAATTCCATTTGAAAATCCAAAAGGAACAGCAATTCACAAAGACGTTTCACCAGATAGAAGCGTAAATCCGAAAAATATTAATTGGACGGTAAATATCAATACGAATGAAGCAACATTGAAAAATGCAGTGGTGAAGGATCCGACGCCTGCCGGGCTAACCCTCAACAAAGATTCAATTAAGCTGTATCAACTGCAAGTGAATGTTGATGGAACCGTAAAGCTTGGCAGTCAAGTTCCCTCAAGCGACTATGAGCTTGGCACAGATGATGGCAACCTGACCATTAAGTTCAATCAGGACATCAACCGTGCCTATCAAATTCAATATTCAACGAAGATTAATGATTCTTCAAAAAAGGGAACGTTTAAAAATACGGCGACGCTTTCCAGTGATGGAAATGAGGATGTCAAGGCATCTGCGTCAATAACCACTAAGCTTGGAACGCATTTAACGAAAACAGGATCCTATGACTCGAATACGCAAACCATCAAATGGACCATTAATTATAACGGTGATGAGCAATCGATAAAGCAGGCCGATGCCGTTCTGCATGATTTATTCGACAATAGCCATGAACTTGATAGCAGTTCGGTTAAGGTTTATCAGGCTACGGTGAAGGACGATGGAGGATTTACCCAGGGGAGCTTGGTAGATAACAGTGAATATGAGATAACTCCTAAATCAACGACCGATAAAAACGGTTTTGATCTCCAATTTAAGCATGATATTGACAGTGCTTATCAAATCACGTATACAACAAAAGCTGTGGGATTAGTAACTGAAGATGGGAAGATCAGCAACACGGTAACTTCCGACAACAGCTCCGCATCAGGCAATGAGCAATACCCAAAACAGCAGGGCATTATAAAGTCAAACACCGGCGCTGATTATAAGGCTAAAACAGCCACTTGGAAGATTGCCGTTAATGGGAATCACTACGAACTTAATAACGCGACAATAACCGATACATTTGATCATGCTGGATTAGCGCTGAAGGAGAACGCATTTAAGATTCATAATGAAACAAAAGATAAGGATCTTACAAAGGGCACAGATTATGACTTGAGTTCAGATGCTAATGGTTTTGTTGTTACATTTAAAGGCGCCTATGCAAAAACAACCGATTCATTTACGATCACTTATACGACGGACTTTGATTACAACAAACTAGCATCCGGTAAAACGGTTTTTTCAAACACTTCAAAGTTGACATGGAAAGATGAGAATGGGAAAGATCAATCAAGTTCATCAACAGCAACCTTTAATCCGGATGATTATACAAAGTCTAATGGGTTTAAGAGCGGCTCCTACGACCCGTCGAACAAACAAATCACATGGAAAATCGGTATAAACTATAACAATGTGACCCTTAAAGATCCTAAAATCGTTGACCAAATTAAAGACAATCAACAATACATTGACGGATCGCTCGAGGTACACACGATGACGTTAACCGGTGGGTGGAATGGGTATTCCGTTGGAGAGGACGTTCCGGAAGATGACTACACGGTTGAGTACCCATCAGCTGCTAATGATAATACGCTGACGGTTCATTTTAAAAAGGCGATTGACTCACCGTATTACATGACCTTTAAAACGTCGTTGAATGGGCAAATCATTCATAAAGCATATGACAATACAGCGTTGGTGCTCGATGGGGCGGATAAAGTAACGGATCTATCGGCTTCAGTTCAGCCAACCAATGGCGACAGCTTTGCTTCAAAAAGCGGTGCGCAAGATGGGAATTATGTCAATTGGACGGTAAATATTAATCCAAGCCAATCGTCGGTCTCAGAACCTGTTCTTACAGACACACCAAGCAACAATCAAATTATTGATGCCTCATCCTTTGAGCTTTATAAAGCAACGGTTAACAGGAATGGAACGTTAACAAAAACCGGAGAGCCATTGAAGCAAGGAACCGATTATACACGCGATGTTCATACGGATAATGATACCGGTGCACAATCCTTCACCTTAGCATTTAAAAACGCAATCAATGATGCCTATTTGTTAACGTATAGAACGCTAATCAATGCATCAAATGGCGACAAGCTGGAAAATACGGTAAAGCTTGATGGCAAAAACATACAGACGTATACAACAGAAACAAGTTCAGAGGTTACCGTTAAGCTTTCCGGTGGTGATGGTACCGGAAGTGGAGAGACCGGTGGACTGACCATAACTAAAAAAGATGCTGACGATGGCAGTGCGCTTTCGGGTGCAACGTTTACGTTGTATGACAAAGAAGGAAAAACAGCGCTGCGAACAATTACAACGGACAACGATGGAAAGGCAGCGTTCAATCATTTCAAATACGGCGACTACGTATTGAAAGAGGATAAAGCACCAACAGGATATGTCATTAATCCTGATTATAAAGCGGGGAAAACAGTTACGATCGCCAAGCCGGCTAAAGGGGAGACGACTACACAATTAGCCGTTGTCAATCATAAATTCGTTGGAAAAGTGATTCTGACAAAACAAGATGATGTATCCGGAGAAAAGTTGAAAAATGCTGTATTCGAGCTCAAGGATCAAGACGGCAAGCTCATCAAGCAGCTGACGACTGATGAAAACGGACAATTGACGGCCGATAATCTGAAGCCTGGAAACTATCAACTCGTGGAAATCATTCCACCGGCAAACTATCAACTCAATTCAAAACCCTATGCGTTTACGATCAATGAAGATCAAACAACCGTTATCAACGTTACTGCTAAAAACACACTCACGCCAGGTTCTGTCGTTTTAACAAAAACAGACGAAGACACGGGTAAGACTTTATCCGGAGCTGTGTTCAATCTTGTTCAGAATGGTAACGTACTACAGAGCGGATTAACAACGAATGCAGCTGGTCAAATTGAGGTAAATGATCTAGTACCGGGCGACTATCAATTTGTCGAGACCAGCGCACCAAACGATTACGCATTGATCAGCGGCTCAGCGATTCCGTTCACCATTCAAAAGGGTCAAGTCAAACCCCTTCAAATTTCAGCAACCAATGGGTTGATAACCGGCAGTGTCGAATTGACAAAGGTTGACTCGGATAATCATGACGCACCACTGACCGGCGCGACATTTGATCTCCAGAATCAGACGGGAGAAACACTGAAATCAGGTCTTCATACAGACAGCAAAGGGAAACTGACGGTAGACAATCTAAAGCCGGGTGACTACCAATTCATGGAAACAAAAGCTCCGGCCGGTTACGTGCTCAATCCAGAACCGATTAAGTTTACAATCGAGAAGAGCCAGAAACAACCATTGAAGATTAATGCACCGAATGCTTTGCAGACAGGTAGCGTAATATTGAATAAGGTTGGGGAAGACAATGCGGAGCTTGGCCTTCAGGGTGCAAAATATACACTGAAGGATGCTACGGGTCATGTAATTAAAGAAGATTTGCAAACCAATGACAAGGGCCAAATCATCTACGAAGGTTTGAAGCCGGGAAACTATCAATTTGTTGAAACGCAGGCTCCAACTGGGTACGAAGTAGATGCGACACCAATCACGTTTACGATCACAAAAGGGCAAACTGAAGTTGTTCAAAAGAAGGCGATTGATAAGCTGATTCCAGGTGACGCTGTTTTGACGAAAGTGGATTCAGCCGATCCTAATCAAACGCTTGAGGGCGCGGTATTCAATCTGGAAGATGCTCATGGATCGATCATTAAGCAAGACTTAACAACGGATGCTAATGGTAAAATTGCGGTTACAAACCTGAAGCCAGGTACTTACTACTTTACCGAAACGAAGGCCCCTGCAAACTATGACCTTAACAATGAACGCATTAAAGTGGTTATTGAAAAAGGTCAGCAAGCGGCGGCCGAAGTCACTGCAGAAAATACGTTGACTCCCGGCAGTGCGAAGTTGATTAAAAAGGCAACGGAGGATCAATCGCTGCTGCAAGGCGCTGAATACAAATTGATTCGAGTGGATAACAGCGGGCATCAGATTTGGGTGAAAGAGCATCTCGTCACCAATGAATACGGTCAAATCGTGGTCAATAATCTTGTGCCGGGACACTATCAATTTATTGAAACCAAGGCACCAACCAATTATGATCTAAATGCCGCGCCGATCCCTGTGACCGTTGCGCCGGGTCAGAAGTCGGTCGATGAAGCAACGGTGGTTGCTCATGATACGCTGACCCCGGGAAATGCAGAAGTATTTAAGAAAGACGAAGTGAGCGGTGAAGGACTGAAAGGCGCAGTCTTCAACGTCCTGGACCGCAATGGAGACGCCGTTAGAACAAGCGTAACAACCGATCAGAACGGCAAATTGCTCATCAAGGATTTGGCACCGGGAAATTATCAACTCGTTGAGACCCAAGCACCTGCCGGCTATTTAAAGAATAGTAAAGCAGTGCCTTTTGAAATCAAGAAAGGACAATTGTCAACCTACGCGGTGCCAGTAGACGTAACGAACAAAATGGTACCTGGAAGCCTCACGTTGAAAAAAGTTGATGGTGATCATCCGGACAAAGCTTTGTCAGGTGCGGTATTTAAATTACTGAACGCGAAAGGCGAAGCAGCAAAAGACAATGACGGGCAACCGATCACCGCAGAACAGTTAACAACAAAAGATGGCAAAATGACGCTCAACAATTTGAGACCGGGCACCTATACCCTGGAAGAAACAACCCCTGCTCCGGGGTATATTCGAAACACCAGTCCATTGACGTTTACAATTGATCCGTCAGCGACCAACCAGCCGACAATCTTCCTTAAGAAGACCTTTGAAAACTACAAAGGAAAGGCTGAACTCACGAAAACGGATGCTGATGGTCATGGACTCGAAGGTGCAGAATTTAAAGTTGTTGATCAAGACGATCAAGTCATTCAGAAAGATTTAAAAACAGATACGAACGGCAAAATTAGCGTTGGAAATCTGAAACCAGGCAAGTACAATTTTGTGGAGACGAAAGCTCCGAACGGATACCTGCTTGATTCAGCACCAAAACGCTTTACGATTGATGATCAGACGAGCGGGCAACCGACCGTTGTCAGCGTATCAAAAGTTAATGCATTGAACAAAGTCGTCCTGACGAAGGTCGACAAAAACGATCCGGATGCAGTCCTTAAGGGAGCAGAGTTCAAACTCGTTGGTAAGGACGGCAAGATTGTCGAGAAAGATGTAACCGGAAAGGAACTTCCAACGGTCTGGACCACAGACGATCATGGTCAATTTATGGTAAACGGTCTAGCAACTGGCGAGTACAGCTTTATCGAAACGAAAGCACCAAATGGCTATGAACTGGATGCAACGCCGATTCCGTTTAAAGTGACGAATGAGGATGCAAAGGCAATCCCGATCACAGCCACGGATAAGCTGAACAGTGTCGTCCTGACGAAGGTCGACAAAAATGATCCGGACGCCGTTCTTAAGGGAGCAGAATTCAAACTCTATGACAGCACCGGTAAAATGGTTGAGAAGGATGCAAATGGAAAAGCATTGCCATCCGTCTGGTCGACGAACGATAAAGGCCAATTCACGGTAAGCGGTTTGGCACCGGGCAACTACCATTTTATCGAAACGAAAGCACCGAAGAATTATGACTTGGATGAGACGCCGATTCCGTTCCATGTGACGGCAACGGACGTCAAGGCAATTGCGATTACGGCAACCGACCTGCTCACCCCAGGTGATGTTCGTTTAACCAAGGTTGATAGAAATGATCCGGATGCTGTGCTCAAGGGAGCCGAATTCAAGCTGGTTGACGGTAACGGCAAGACTTTGAAAACCGGACTGACAACCGATAATAGCGGTCGGTTTGTTGTGAAGGATCTTGCACCAGGGCAATATGCCTTCATTGAGACCAAGGCACCCGAAGGCTACCAGCTTGATGCAACGCCAATTCCGTTTGTCATTGAAAAAGGCATCTCGAAGCCGGTAGAGATTACAGCAACGAATAAAGCAATTCCAACCATTGAACGTGGCGTTTTGGGCGAACAGCAAAATGGAGGAACGCCTCAACCAAAACCAGTGATTAAAAAAGACGCGACATCCAAGAATACGTCATCGATTGAACGTGGACAATTAGGTCTAGTGGAGACCGCGTCACCGAAATCTAAGAAAGACTTGCCGAAAACCGGTGATAGTAATCATCTAGCAACATTCGCGGCCGGGGCAGCACTCTTGATTGGCGGCGCGTTCCTGACCATATTCTCAAGAAGACGGAAAAAAGGCTAAGAGACAAAAGAAAAAAATAGTAACTTGTAGAAAGACACTCGGTCAAACCGGCCGGATGTCTTTTTTTATATAAAGCTAAGCGCTGGCATGAATTCAAAGCGATAAGACAGTGTCTTAGCTGAGAATTGCAAGCGAGCGGTAAGACGCCTGCGGCGCACCGCTGTTGCTCGAAGGCACGTAAATTTCTGCATGGCTGAGCGCGACTGTTTTTCTTAGCGGAAGATAACATTCGGCACTTGATCATGGTACACTTTGATTAGGTATTTTTTTGAAAAGGCGGGATGGTTTGTGTGGCGCAAATGGCTGGCTGTACTTTGCATCGCGGCAGGTATTCTTTTGATTGCTTCTCCTTTTTTAAAGGAAGGTTTGATCGGTTATCTGAGCGGGAAGTTGAATGCGGAGCAATTGACAGCAACTCAGCTTAAGAAAAATAATCAACGGGATGCCTCCTTTGATTATAAATCGATTCAGCCGCCGTCGTTTTATGAGGCGGTGAGGGCCGGGACGCGTGTTTCCTCTCATGCGGTGATCGGGCGCATTCAAGTGAAGCGTCTTGGGATTGCGCTCCCTATTTTAAAGGGGACGACCAGCAGCAATTTGCTGGTCGGCGCGGCTACCATGCGTTCGGATCAGAAAATGGGCAGCGGCAATTATGCGCTTGCCGGTCACCACATGCGGCGTGAAAATCTGCTTTTTGGTCCATTGATGCATGTGAAAATCGGTGATGAAGTCGTCATTACCAACTTGACGACTGACTACGTGTATCGGGTCTCGAATCGAAAGATTGTTTCTGAAAACGAGGGCAGTGTCGCCCTCCAAACCAATGACAAACGCATCACATTAGTCACGTGTGACAAGCCGACGCGTACACCGAATCGATTGATTGTCATTGGCAAACTGGTTCGTGTTGAGGCTCATCAATGAGCATGAATAATCGCGCTTTATCATTTTTTAGAGAATAGGATGATCCCATTGAGTATTCTTGATGTTGACGATTTGTATAAAACATATGGCGTGCAGACGCTCTTCGACCATATCTCGTTTTCCATTTCCGAGGGTGAGCGGATTGGGTTAATTGGCGTCAATGGAACCGGGAAGTCGACCTTGCTGAATGTGCTCGCGGGGCGTGACTCGGCAGAAAGCGGCGGTATGCGGCATGCCAATGCCTTTCGGCTCGAGTATCTGCCTCAGACCCCGGTTTTTGAAGACGGCGTGACTGCGCTGGACCATATTTATGGAGGCGTTTCGCCGATTATGGCTGCCGTGCGCAATTATGAGCAGGCGCTTGCCCAATTGGAAAAGAATCCGGCAGATGCGAAACTTCAAGAACAGCTCCTTAAGCGCCAGCAACAGATGGATGCGGCGAATGCCTGGGATGCGGAAGCTGCAGCAAAACGGATTCTGACCCGGCTCGGCATCCATGACTTTGACACGCCTGCAAACGAATGCTCCGGCGGGCAAAAGAAACGAATTGCCCTTGCGCGCGCACTGATTCAGCCGGCCGATCTGCTGATTCTCGACGAGCCGACGAACCATTTAGATAACGTCATTATTGACTGGCTTGAAGAAGCGCTGGACCAGTATTCAGGTGCGCTTTTGATGGTGACCCATGATCGTTATTTCTTGAATCGCGTAACCAAACGCATTCTTGAGCTGGATCACGGGAAGCTTTACAGCTATGACGGCAATTATGAACTGTTTCTTGAAAAGAAAGCCGAACGTGAAGCGCATGCGGCATCCGGTGAGGTTAAGTTGCAGAATCAGTTGCGCCGTGAACTGACTTGGCTGCGCCGCGGCGCGAAAGCACGGTCAACCAAGCAAAAAGCCAGAGTGGAGCGTGTACATCAGCTTCAAGAACACAAAGGACCGGAAATCAAACAGTCGGTGGACGTAGCACTCGGATCGACACGCCTCGGCAAGAAAGTGATTGAGGCGGAGCAGCTTTCGAAGCATTTTAATGGTCGCGAACTTTTTCATGAATTTAACTTGCTCGTTACACCGGGCGAACGCTTGGGCATCATCGGGGGCAACGGCAGCGGCAAAACAACGTTGCTTAATATTCTAGCTAAGCGGCTGAATCCGGATTCAGGAACAGTGGCTATTGGCGAGACCGTAAAGATTGGTTACTACACCCAGGAGCATACCGAAATGAATGAAGATCTGACGGTTATCGACTATATTAAGGAAGCAGCGCAAGTGGTGCGCACGGATGACGGGCAGCAGGTGACGGCGGAACAGATGCTCGAGCGTTTCCTGTTTTCGCGCCCGCGTCAGCGCACATTTATTCGCAAATTGTCCGGTGGCGAGCATAAGCGGCTTTATCTGTTGCGCATTTTGATGACGGAACCCAATGTCCTTTTTCTTGATGAACCGACAAATGATCTGGATACGGAGACGCTGACCGTTCTCGAAGATTACTTGTTGCAATTTCCAGGCACTGTGCTGGCCGTATCACACGATCGCTATTTTCTTGATCGGGTTGTCGATCGATTGATCGTCTTTGAAGGGGACGGTCGCATCCGCCGCTTCGAGGGAAACTACAGTGAATACATGGATGAACGAAAAAAAGAACAGGCAGCGGCGGTAAAGACCAAAGCAAACAAAAAAGAACTACCGATTCAAAAGCCTGCTGCGAAAAAGAAAAAACTAACCTATAAAGAGCAGCAGGAGTGGAACGGGATTGAAGATCGAATTGCATCGCTCGAAGAACAGGTCGAACAGCTGAAAAAAGAAATTGCCCAAGCAGGCAGCGATGCGGGCAAGGTTCAGGAATTCTATAAAAAACAGCAGGAAATGGAAGTAAAACTCGATCAGGCGATGGAACGTTGGACCGAATTATCGTTAAAAGTGGAAGAAATCGAAAACCAATAAATAAAGAAGGCAAAAATCCTTGAGCAGGATTTTTGCCTTCTTTCATTGCAGGAAAAGAAAGTATAAGATTTTGCCCCATCTTCAAACCAATAGCCCAGTGTCTTGGCCGAGAATCAAAGCGGAGGGGCTCTGGCGCCTGCGGGATCGCGCTTAGTTGATGCGTGCCAGCGAGACCCCGCAGATTTCTGTCTGTTTGAGGAGGCTCGCGGTGCGCCCGCGGCAAGCGAGTAACCGAAGCGACGATTCAGCACCGAAAAGACACGAATCCATCACACATGGCTGGAGATAAAGGACCAAGCACAGCTTGGCTTTTCTTAACAGAAATTCTACAAAAACAGGCTCATGCCTTTGCAGTTCAATCTGCTTTTTTAATCCACCATAGGTAACGATGGAAGTCGCCTTTTTCAATCGGTACGTTTAAACCACTGTTCATCAGTTCATCGCCACTGAACACATCGCCGTTTGCACAATTTTCATAGACGAAGTCCGGATTCAATCCTTGAAAATGAAAGACTTTTTGTACGAGACTTGGGTTGAACCCTATGGAAAAATAAAAACCGATGGCTTCCGTTTGGTCAGGTGAGACAAAGCACCAGGCGGCATCGTTGCTCGTGAATGGACTACCTATTCGATAGAAATTGCCAAATTGAATGAGTGGACGGATTTTTTTATAAAAAGCAACTTGTTTTTTTACGGTGGCTTTATCCTCGTTGCTTAATTTAGTTAGATCAAGTTCATAGCCGAAATTTCCGGACATGGCGACTGCGCCGCGCATAGCAAGCGAAGTGAGTCGACCGACTTGATGGTTGGGTACGGCGGAAACATGGGCGCCCATGGCAATCGCTGGGTAGACAACGCTTGTTCCGTATTGGATTTTCAATCGGCAAACGGCGTCGGTATTGTCGCTGGTCCAGGTTTGCGGCATGTAAAAGAGCATACCCGGATCAAAGCGGCCGCCGCCGCTTGAACAGCTTTCGAACAAGATGTTTGGAAAGGCATGCGTGAGGCGCTCCATTAGTTCATAAAGCCCAAGCATGTAGCGGTGTGCGGTTTCCTGTTGGCGGTCGGGAGGGAGAAGTGCTGAACCGACTTCAGTCATGTGCCGGTTCATGTCCCATTTTACGTAGTTGATGTCCGCGTCCGATAAAATGGTTGAAAGCGATTGATAAAGGTAGCGGCGAACGTCCGCGCGTGACAGATCAAGCACGAGTTGGTGGCGGCTGAGACTATGGGGACGACCTGGGACGTGAAGCGTCCAATCAGGATGTGCACGGTACAAATCACTGTCTGGTGAGACCATTTCCGGTTCGAACCAGAGGCCGAACGCGAGTCCGATATCGTGGATTCGCTTTGAGAGTCCTTTGAGTCCATGCGGCAGTTTGCGTTTGTTGACAAACCAATCGCCAAGCGAACTTTTATCGTTGTCTCGCCGGCCAAACCAGCCGTCGTCTAGGACGAAGAGTTCGATGCCTGCTTTTTGGGCTTCAGAGGCAATGGCGAGCAATTTTTCTTCATTTAATTTGAAATAGGTTGCTTCCCAGTTATTGATGAGAATTGGGCGAACGCGATCACGGTAGGTTCCACGGGCGAGGCGGCTTCGATAAAGCTGATGGTAGGTGCGCGACATGCCGCCGAGTCCTTGATCCGAGTAGACAAGCACGGCCTCAGGGGCTTGAAAGCTTGCCTCAGGATTAAGTTTCCAACTGAAGGTGAATGGATTAATGCCTATTGATGCGCGTGTCGTGTGGTATTGCTCGACTTCAATTTGTGATCGGAAATTGCCGCTGTATACAAGGCTGAAGCCAAATACGTCTCCCTGACTCTCATCAGCATTCTTGCGCATCAAGGCAAAAAAAGGGTCATGCTGCGGACTGCTGGCGCCACGCGTGCTCTCGATAACCCGGCTGCCGGGTGCGAGCGGCTGACGATCCATGTTCCGCTCGTCATTATGCGTGCCATAGAACGTAAGTAAATCAAATTGATCATCGCGTAAATCAAGGCTAGCACTGGAGACTTTGAGAAGGCGGATTGTACGGTTGCCCTTGTTTTCGAAACGTACCGTGCGGGCGATGGCATCAAAGTCGCGAAAGACGGTATACGTGAGTATAACCAATAAACCGGTGATTTGATCCTCGAGCATCAGATCAATCGCGTCTGCTTCCGCGTTTTTCTCAACATAAGTCGCCGGCAGTCCCCTAAGTTTTCGCTTACCCGAATAGATGATGTGACCGCTGTAGCGCAAATCGCTGACCGTTGTTCCATTTTCAAGTTGAACCGCATAGGCGGGATGACGATAATCACCATTTCCGTATCCCGGATACTCGAGTGGGAGTGTGCTTAAGGAAAAGCCGCGATGTTTCGGATCGGCGTAAGGAGCAAAAGATCTTGGCGCCTTAATCACCGGTCTGCTGCCAAGATAGTGGTTGATTCGCTTTCCCCAGTAAAGGTGGAGCAGATAGCCATTGTCGACTTGCATGACATAACTGGAATGTTTGGTTTGCAAGTGAATGCATCTTTTTTTCGAATCATAAATAATCATCACTGCACCTCCGCAAGCGCACATACGACGTGTTGCTTTAATCATTGTATGTGATAAACCAACGGCTGCTGCATAGCTGTATCTTTTATTTCTTGGTATTTGTTGACCCGATATTAAATTTAGGGATGAGAAAGTATTTTAACGAATAGGTTTGTCATTGCTAGTGCACCGTTGTTTGAGGAAGTGTACTATTGTATATTACCATGATCGAAGAAACTTCTATCAAATAATACTGTACAATACCTTTATTCGTGGTTATGATCATTCATTTGACACATTACCTGTTATTAGTAGGGAGAATTTGGTTGTACTATAGATAAAAATAGCCTCCCATTTTAGATGAGGGGCTATTTTGACAACTATTAATGAATGAAAGAAGTGATGATCAACCGTGGAAATCACCTGTATATTGATTAACAGTTACATAAGGATCCTGGCCGGTATCATGTTCCTTGACCCAAACCTGCCAAAGACCATTACCAATATACTTGTAGCGGCTTGGCGTTGCATGGTATCCATTATAGAGATCTTTTTCAAAAGTTTTTACCCAGGAACCCTTTGGTCGATCCACTGCTTGAACAGTTGAATCTTTTGTGGAACTTGAACTTGCCCTTTCATTTGACGCTTCTCCTTTATCGGATGCCGTATTCGCTGTAGTTGACGAATTTGATGATTGATTCACTTCTGATTCATTCGACTGTGCTGAAGATGATCCGCTTTTTTCTGGCTGTTCTGAATCCTTTTGCTGATCCTTTTCTGTTGGCAAGGAACTTGATTTTGATGTTTCGTTAGTATTCAATTTTTCTTGTGACTCAGCGTTTGTTTGGGAAGAGGAACTTGTTTTTGCATACTTCTGGTCATTTGTTGCACCTTGGTTTTGATGAAGTATAAAGAAACCCCCACCAATCACAATTAGTACACCAATCAATAGAAGCAAGATAACTTTTTTCATTTTTACGCCACCTCTTCCAGCATGATAGCACAAGAGTATGGATTGGTTACAGATAAATGAGACAACAAATTAAAGTCATGTCCACCTTGTTTCAAAGAGACAAACGAAGCCGGTTGCTGGAAAAAACGGCTTTTTGTATAAAAACAGACCGAGGCATCTGCCTCGGTCTGAAGTTTCGTGTTTGTTCGTTAGCTGGTCAGCGGGCGCTGCCGGCGGATGACTAGAATATTGATCGTGATGAAGACCGCCGAGAAAAGAATCAAAATTAATCCGTCAAGCCACCAGCCGGAGAATCCGCTTCCGCGGATCATGATGTTTCGCAATGCTTCGGTTGAATAGTGAATCGGCATCAGATTTCCGATCGCCTGCACCCAACCCGGCAACGTGTCGATCGGGAACAAGCCCGATAAAAAGACTTGCGGGACGATCACCAGCGGGATGAACTGGAACATCTGCAACTCGTTCGATGCGAAGGTCGACAGCAGGATGCTGAGCGACAACGCGCTGAATGACAGAATGAAAACGATGATCAGGACATCGAGCAGATGGCCAACATTATAGATCTGCAGCACGTAGACGATGTAACAGGTCAGCAGGAACGATTGAACAATGACGAACAAGCCGAATCCGATCATGTAGCCCCAGATAATTTGATAATTTTTCATTGGAGAAGCCATGAGCCGGTCCAGTGTTCCGGTTGTTCGTTCGCGTAGAAAGGAAACGCCGCCGATCATAAAGATGAACAGGAAGACGAAAATCCCCACCATTGCCGGCCCAAAGGCATCGAATGTATTCAGATCATCATTGGCATGAAGATAGGAGACATCAAGCGTCACTTTTTCTTGCTTGTGAGGGCTGTCCGGTTGTTCGGCCTTTGGCGCATTTTGCGTGATTTGTGCTAAAGCGCCGGGCGCATAAATCTGCATTGCTTTAGCCATTTGTGCGATCATCTGCTGCTGCGCTTGCATGTCTTTTTGCTGTGCTTTAATGACGTCGGTGAGTTCGTCTTTCAGCGCAGTGACCGTGATCGTTTGCATCGTTTGCATTGACTTTTGAATTTTGCTCATCGCTAAACCGTTGCGCTGCGGATCGCTGCCTTCCAAGTGAACCTTTACTGGATTTTTCAGGTCAACGTAAGCATCGATTTTCTTGTCCGCAAGTGCCTGTCTTGCTTGCAGCGGAGTCATACGTTTATAATCGTTTTTCGCGAATGCGCTCATGTAATCGGACGAGTCATAATGAATGATTGCAAGATTTGGCTCGGAGGTTTTCGCACCGAAAATATACCAGACGAGTGTTAGAATCAGAAGAGGCGCGATAATCAACAAAGCCAAGGTGCGTTTGTCACGAACGATCTGGCTGATGATGCGCCGGGCCATCGCAAAGAGATTTCTCATTTTTTCGCCCCCTCCTTTTCAACCGCGATAAAGATGTCTTCAACCGATGAGACATGATAACGCTGCATCAACGCTTTCGGCGCACCTTCAGCGATAATTTTTCCTTCACTGAGCAGTCCGACGCGGCTGCACTGCGCGACTTCGTCCATGACGTGAGTGGTGACGATAATCGTCGCTCCTTTTTCTTTTAAATAATGAAACAGGGTCCACAATTTCTTGCGGATCAGCGGATCAAGCCCGACGGTCGGCTCATCGAGCAAGTAGAGTCGAGGTTGATGGATCAGTGCGGCAGCAAGCGACAGGCGTCGTTTCATACCACCGGAAAATTGAGCAACACTTTTCTTGAGATCTTTGTCCAGTTCAACCGCTTTTGCGACCTCGAGGATGCGGGCTTTTTTCGCCTTTCCATGCAGTCCTTGAATCGAAGCGAAGAATGAAAGATTCTGATAGGCACTTAATTCGCTATATAAAGCATCGGACTGAGCCATATAACCGAGAGAGCGGAAGGCGTTCAAGGTTGGGCGCTGCTCAAAGAGCTCAATCTTGCCGCTGTCGGCTTTTTCCAAACCGAGTAAAATGCGTACCAATGTTGTTTTTCCGGCTCCGGATGGTCCGATCAGTCCGTATATTTCTCCTTCTTGAAGTGTGAGCGATACATCGCTGAGCACGATTTGGTTCTTAAACTTTTTGTGCAGATGCTCTCCTTTTACAGGGAAACTCACCGTCATCACATCCTTTGTCAATGTAGCTCATAGTGAACACTGTGTTCAATAATTATGATAAAATGGAATCGGCAATTGTTCAATAGTCAATCGTTTTCAAAATGATCATTAGTGAACATAAACGGCATCTGTGTCTTTTATCCTTTGATTTTGCTGATCCTCTATAATAGCTGGGAGGGATTCGGATGGTATCGGAGTCAACCGATTTGCGCGTGATTAAGACGCGGGCTGCGATTGAAATGACGTTTCTTGATTTGCTGCTTCAAAAAAAATTCAATGCGCTTACTGTAAAAGATATTGCATCGGCTGCCCGAATAGGTCGCGGCACCTTCTATCTTCACTTTCTCGACAAGTACGATCTACTGGAGAAAGTGATTGACGAAGGTCTAAATGAGACGGTTGAAAGGTTTCATCCACGGACTTACTTTGTTGATGGAAAGGTGTCGTTCGATCGGATTACGGGCTTTGTTCAGACGATGTTCCGCCATTTTAAGAAAAATGACCGCTTTTTCCGGGCAATGTTCTTTAATGAAGACATTCCAATGTTTCGGCAGCGCATGCAAGAACGTTTTCTGTCTAAATTTCAACAGGAAATCGGCCAGATGAATCTTCCTGTGATCGAAAAAGATCCATTAATGCTCAAAATTATGCCGATTTTCGTATCATCAGCGATGATTGGACTGCTTAGCTGGTGGTTTGAACAACAGGCCAAGATCTCGGAAGAAGAAATTGCACGCAGAATTTTAGTGATTATGACCCAAGGCCCACTGAGGGCGTTGGGACTCGACGTGTAGCAGAGTGAAAAACCCCGAAGAGGCCAATTGTTGCCTCTCCGGGGTTTTTCGGTAGAATGGATTTAGTGAGCAGCGAGCTCTTTCTTATATGCGCTGTGATCGGTCGGACCGGTATAGTCGTTTAAGCGGAAGGATCCGCGAATCGCTGCAGTCACAAATTTCTTCGCCACTTGAACAGCTTCAAGAACGGACTGCCCTTTGGCGAGACCGGCGGTAACCGCTGCGGCATAGGTGCAGCCGGCACCGTGAATGTTCGGCGTGTCGATGTAGTCATCAGCAATAATATGGAAGTCTTTTCCGTCATAAAGCACATCAATGGCTTGATCTGTATTCGGAAGCCTGCTGCCACCTTTGACCAGTGCATTCTTCGCACCCAAGGCAACGATCTTCTTCGCCGCTTCCTTCATCTGATCAACGCTCGTGATCCGCGGCATACCGGTTAAACGTGCCGCTTCATAGAGGTTAGGCGTTGTCACCAATGCTTTTGGAATTAAGTAGTCGAGCATTGCGGCCGTGTTTTCCGGCTGCAGTTCCGGCTGAATTTCTTCCTCTGCCCCTTTGCAGACCATAACCGGATCGATAACCACGCGATCCAAACGATTCTTTTCAATCGCATCCGCCGCAATTTTAATAATTTCCGGTGAAGCGAGCATGCCGGTTTTCATTGCATCGACGCCAATACCGACAATGATCGTATCCAGCTGCTTCTTGAGCAATTCGGTATCCAGTGCAGTAACGCTGTGCGCCCAGTTTTTATGTGGATCCATTGTTACGATACAGGTCAGTGCGGTCATGCCGTAGACGCCGAGTTCTTGAAAGGTCTTCAGATCGGCTTGCATACCGGCGCCGCCGCTCGTATCCGATCCGGCAATTGTCAATGCTTTATTCAGTGTATTCATCGAAAAGCCTCCTGTCCTTTTTCTCGTATCTCCTATTATAATGAGTCGACGCTGAAAAAACTATGTCTCTGCTTTTGTGAGCGGGGAGAAAATGTCGAAAAATTTTTGAAGCCATCAATTAATGATTCGCGCAATTGATCCGATAAAAAGACTAGACGTGTATTGCAAAAGAGCGGCTGAAGTTTTCTACCATTTTAAGGCGCGTTGTTATTGACAGCATGGACGGAGTGAACGACACTAGAAATAAAGACGCTGGGGACAAGCTGTTTCAGGGAAGCAGTTAAGCAATTGATTGATGCCTATGGATCGAGCAGAGCATTCATGGAGCAGCTGGTTCTGGAGCCTTCGTTTTGTCATCAATAACTCAATGAAACTGCTAACTTTCGCAACACAAACGTTTAGAATGACGAAGAGAGCGATTAGGAGGAATTGCAGTGAAAAAAATTATTGTACCTACTGCTCTTGTGAGCGGATTGTTGTTTTCAGGCGCCGGCCAACAGGCGATGGCTGCATCCGGACAGGATGTTGTCAGCCAGGCATTAAATTATCAAGGCAAGGCGTATCAATATGCCGCACCAGCCTTTTCAGAAGATTCATTTGACTGCTCTTCATTTACTCAATTCATTTACAACAAAGTACTGAATAGATCATTACCGCGCACGTCTTCGGCACAGTCAGAGCAAGGGATTGCGGTATCCAAGGATCAATTGCAGTCGGGCGATTTGCTTTTCTTCGATACTGCTGGTGACGGCGGGATTCATCACGTTGGCATCTACATTGGTAATGGAAAAATGATCAGTGCTGAAGTTACAGTGGGTGTACATATAACCAATGTGTTTAGCGGCGGCGGTTCCCAATCCTACTGGGAACCAAAGTTTAAAACCGCACGCAGAGTCGTCGCTGCACCGGAAACGGAAACGGCAAAGCATCAAACAGAACGACCCGCCCAGTCGACCGCTCCGGCACAGACGGGTACAACCTCGAGTTATACGGTCAAAAGCGGCGACAGTCTCTGGAAAATTGCAAGCCATCATGGGATGACGGTTGCCAACCTGAAAGCATTGAACCATTTAAAATCGGATCTGATCTATCCGGGACAGGTGTTAAAGCTGTCAGGCTCCACGCAGACTGAAGCAGCATCACAAAACAACGGCGCGGCACAAGAAACGGAAGCGCCTGCAAAGACAAGTGCAGCATCCTATACAGTTAAAAGCGGCGACAGTCTTTGGAAGATTGCAACGGGAAACGGTATTTCCGTAAGTACGTTGAAATCGATTAATGGATTGAATGCCGATGTGATTTTTCCAGGGCAAACGCTGAAATTATCCGGATCTGCGTCATCGTCGAAAACGGTAATCACGCAGACAGCCGCGAAAAGCACATCGTCTTCTTCAAAAAGTGCTTATAAGGTGAAGAGCGGCGACAGCCTTTGGGAAATTGCAACGCTCCACGGCATTTCGGTAAACCAATTGATGCGCGCCAATAACTTATCGGCGACACTGATCTATCCGGGACAGCATCTGCTTATTCCTGGTTCGATGTAATGTACGGTGCACGGATAGAATGAACGACTTTCCCCCTTAAACGGAGCTTTTTATGTCCCGTTTAAGGGGTTATTTTTTGCAAATAAAGGAAGTACGGGGTTTTTGGACGTATAAAAGACCGTGCGTCTAACGCACAGATGCTCGGGCACCGCTCGGATCGGCCGCGGCGGGTGCTCGTCCAGTTCAAATATGAGCCCGGCTGCTTGTAAAGGCATGACGTAAAGAACCGGGACCATCCTCTTTTTTTGTTACGGAAATCGAATTGAAAAAATGAATGGAAGCGCTTTACTAATTATGTGCTCGAGTTATAATGTGTATAAACGGTGAATAAAAGGTGAACGAAAAGTTACAATATGATATTCATTGTTTATTTTCACTAATATGTAACAAATATCACGTTATATACGATCTATTAAAGTTATAATAGAAAGTTTATGCTATAATGTGAAGGGTTTGTTATGCGTTCGAATAGAGAGGTTCAGAGGGGAGGAAGAGCAAACGTGAAGAATTTAAAAGCACTCATAAAACCGGCTTTGCTGCTGATGGCGCTCGCGATGCTGACGGGATGTTCGGAGAAAATAGCCGTATTGAATCCGCAGGGTCCGGTGGCAAGGTCGCAATATCATTTGATTATTTGGTCATTAATTATGATGAGCTTGGTTCTCGCCGTTGTTCTAATCATATTTGTTTATGTACTTGCACGCTACGGGCGCAAAAATAGTGATGGATTTGATCCTAATGATACAGGAAATAGAAGGCTGGAAATCATCTGGATGGTTATTCCGGTGATTATCTGTGTCTTGTTAGCCGTTCCCACTGTGAAGACGCTGTTCAGTTTGAACCAGCCGCCGAAAGCGACTGCAGCGCAGGCACAGACAGCGGGGGAATCGCTGACCATTGATGTGACTTCGGTTCAATGGAAATGGTTGTTTCGTTATCCGGGTCAGAAAATTGAGACCGTTAATTATGTCGTTATTCCTGCGGGCACTCCGGTGAAGTTCCGTCTGCATGCCTATGATGCGATGAATGCATTTTGGGTTCCTGAACTTGGCGGACAGCAGTATACCATGACGGATATGCCGATGCAGCTTTGGCTGCAAGCCGATAAACCCGGTAATTACGATGGACGCAGCTCCAACTATTCCGGCAAAGGTTTTGCGCACATGACGTTTAAAGTGATGTCACGGTCATCGACCGATTTTGACCGCTGGGTGAACGATGTGAAAGACAACAAGCCTGCACTGACACATGAAAAATATATGGAATTGCTGAAGCCGAATACGGTAAAAGCGCAAGCGTTTTCGTCCTACCCGGCAATCGTTGCAAAGGATCTGAATAAAGCGCAGATGGAAGCACTGATGAACGGTGAATCTGTGGATACCGATTCAATGCATGGTATGGATATGGATCACGAGAGCGGGGAAGGAGGATCTCAAGATGATTGAATCGATTAAATCGTTTATGGGATGGTTTTTTGTCACAGGTGATCCAATGATCTATGGTGCAGATGCATCCATCGCATTGGCTTCAATCGGTATTGTGGCCGTCCTAACCTATTTTAAAAAGTGGAAATGGTTGTGGGAAGAATGGCTAACAACGGTTGATCATAAAAAAATAGGTATCATGTATATCATTGCTGCCTTACTCATGCTGTTCCGCGGCGGTGTCGATGCATTGATGATGCGCGCCCAGCTGACGCTTCCTAATCTGCATTTTCTTGATGCGGAGCACTATAATCAAGTGTTTACGACACACGGCACCATCATGATCATCTTTGTTGCGATGCCGTTTATTTTTGGCTTGATGAACATTGCTGTTCCGCTTCAAATCGGTGCGCGCGATGTCGCGTTTCCTTTTCTTAATGCACTTAGTTTCTGGTTATTCTTCTTTGGTGCAATGCTGTTCAACCTGTCCTTTGTTATCGGCGGATCGCCGGATGCTGGCTGGTCAAGCTACGCTCCTTATGCCGGCGCCGAAATGAATCCGGGAGTCGGGCAAAACTACTATTTAATTGGGGTTCAGATATCCGGTATTGGATCATTGGCAACCGGAATCAACTTCTTGGTTACCATCCTCAAAATGCGTGCGCCCGGCATGACTTTATTTAAAATGCCGCTGTTCACGTGGTCGATTCTGATTACGTCGGTTATCGTTGTGTTTGCCTTTCCAGCATTTACCGTTGCTCTGGCGTTGATGTCGATTGACCGACTGTTCGGCGCGCACTTCTTTACGATTGCGGCCGGGGGTTCTCCAATGCTTTGGGCGAACTTATTTTGGTTCTGGGGTCATCCGGAGGTGTATATCGTTCTGCTCCCGGTATTTGGAATCTTTTCCGAAGTTATTGCCACTTTTGCCCACAAAACGCTGTTTGGTTACGCGGTGATGGTATGGTCGATGGTGGCCATCTCGGTATTAAGTTTTATTACGTGGCTGCACCACTTTTTCACAATGGGCAATACAGCGCCGGTTAATGCTTTCTTTTCCATTTCAACGATGCTTATTGCGATACCGACCGGTGTGAAAATCTTCAACTGGCTGTTTACCTTAAATAAAGGGCGTATTCAATTTACGACGCCAATGCTGTGGGCGCTGGCATTTATTCCAAACTTTACAATTGGCGGAATTACCGGTGTCATGTTGGCGATGGCCCCGGCAGATTATCAATACCACAACAGCTACTTCTTGGTTGCCCATTTCCACAGCACCTTGATTGCCGGAACTGTATTCGGTATTTTCTGCGGGCTGCACTATTGGTGGCCGAAAATGTTCGGCTACTTGCTGGATGAGACAAAAGGTAAATGGGCATTTTGGATTTTCATGATCTCGTTTAACATCTGTTTCATGCCGATGTACTTCCTTGGGCTGATGGGTATGACGCGCCGGATGTACACGTATCCGGCCGGCCTTGGCTGGACGCCGATCAACGTCGTGATGACGATTGGCGCTGTCGGTATGGGTGTCGGGTTCATCATCATGGCCTACAACATTGTCTGGAGTGCAATTCATGGCAAAAAGGACAAGACGGGCGATCCTTGGGACGGCCGTACATTGGAATGGGCCACCTCTTCACCGGCTGCGGAATATAACTTTGCTCATATTCCTGAAGTTTCAACGCGTGATGCCTTTGAAGCCATGAAAGAAGCAGAAAGAAAGGGAGAAGCCGATTCGAAGAAACCGTACGCACCGATTCATATGCCAAGCAACACCGGTATTCCGGTCATCATGTCGGCGTTTATGTTTGTTGCCGGATTCGGATGCGTCTTTGAATGGTACTGGATGGCGATTCCAGGGGCGATTGGCGTTATCGCCTGCATGATTGCTCGCTCTTTTGTTTATGATGATCATCATTTTATTCCGGTTGAAGACATTGAACGAACCGAAGCTGCCACGGGGAGGTTATCCTAATGACGGATGCAACGCTTAGTTTGCATGAAAAAGATCAAAGCAAGTTGCCTTTGGAATATCGAACGGAAGAGGGAGATCTCCGTATTGTTGGTTTTTGGATCTTTCTCGCTGCTGAATTGGTGCTTTTTGGAACGTTATTCGGCAGCTATCTCGTACTTCAAAGCCATACGGCCGGCGGTCCGGGACCACATGATCTCTTTGAAATCGGACCGGTCATGGCTGAAACGATTGTACTCCTTATCAGCAGTTTCACCTGCGGATTGAGTACGTTAGAACTGCGCCGCCATAACAAAAAAGGCTTAATCGGCTGGCTGATCGTGACGATACTGCTTGGTCTTGTTTTCCTTGGTCTTGAAATTAATGAATTCTACACGTACGCAGTCCATGAGGGGGCGCCGATCTCGCGCAGTGCGTTCCTGTCCGGGTTCTTTGTTCTGCTCGGTACGCACGGTGCTCACGTTACGCTTGGTATTGTCTGGATCGCCGGGATCCTGCTTCAGCTTGGCAAACGCGGGATTACCACGGTGACGGCGCGCAAAGCGTTTATGGCCGGTCTTTACTGGCACTTCCTTGATGTCGTCTGGATCTTTATTTTCACAGCGGTTTATCTGACAGGGTTGGTGATATGAAATGAGTGAAAATCAAAGCCATACGGTCAAGCAACAACGGTACGGTTTTCCTTGGAAACAAGTCATTGGTCTCTTACTTTCCTTGGCACTTACTTTTCTCGCACTCTGGATTGCAATCGGACTTGCGCTGCCGGTAACGGCAACCTTGACCATCATTGTTGGCTTAGCGATTTTCCAAGCCTTCATTCAACTGTTCCTGTTTATGCATGTCACAGAAGGGACAGAGCCGGTCCATCAGTTAATCGGGATTCTGTTTGGGATCTATGTTGCTTTTGCTGTAGTGGCCGGAACGTTGTGGATTCTCGCTTATGCACTGTGAGTAATATCTGGGTTACTGAAGACGAGGCGTGGATGCCCCGTCTTTTTTACACTATAATAAAGGTGGAGAACTTTTTGAAAAATGCCGTTGCTGCGCTATATCGGACATGAGGTCTGTCGGTGCAGCTAAGTCTGGTCCAATGCCTGAAGAGGGTGTCTCAAAAGTCCGTTTTTAACGTTTGGACAGCCTCTTTAGTGCGCTGTTGCTTCATAAATGCGTCGGTTTTAGCTCGTGCGCAGCGTTCGATTTCGGCAACACGTTTATGGAGAAAGTTCATAAAACAGTCAAAAAACGTCATCAGATGATTTTTTATGACATGAATTGATTGATAATGAACGTTTTTCTCTATATAATTAATAACTTGAGAGAACTTTTTCGACACTTGAGTGCTTTAAAAATGCAAGCGATTCCCGGATCATTTGAATTGGATGTCTAATGCCTTGTATGGAATAGCCCGATGCGGCAGACAATACAAGGGATTAGCTGATTTTGCTCATGAATCCGCTCTCTATTTGAGCGCTTATTTTCATTGTTACCTATTTCTAATCAAAATCTTAACGAGGAGCTGATCACTCATGATCTATACATGCACGTTGAACCCGGCAATTGATTACTTTCTACAAGTGGATCATTTTAAAGCCGGCGAATTAAACCATGTTAAAGCAGACCGCAAAATGCCGGGCGGAAAAGGCATCAACGTTTCCAGGGTTCTGAAGCATCTTGGGCAAACGTCCAAGTGTCTCGGTTTTATCGGCGGTTTTACGGGAGAGTTTATTAAGGATAAGCTCGCAGAAGAAGGCATTGAGGCTGACTTTGTTCCGGTAGACGGCGATACACGGATTAACGTAAAACTGAAGAGTGATTCGGAGACTGAAATCAATGGTGTTGCTCCGCAAATTACCGATGAACAGCTGAATGCACTCTATGCAAAGCTTGAAAAACTGACTGCAGATGACCTCCTCGTTCTTTCAGGAAGCGTTCCGGCAACGTTGCCGGTTACGATCTATAAAGACATGATGGATCACGTCAGTGCAAGCGGGGCAAAGGTTGTTGTTGATACGAGCGGCAAGGCATTCCGCGAAATTGTTGATGCAAAACCATTCCTAGTGAAGCCGAACCACCATGAACTTGGCGAATATTTCGGTGTAACGGTTGAAACGTTTGATGAAGTGAAAACCTATGGGAAGAAGCTTGTTGAAAAAGGAATTGAACACGTCATTGTCTCAATGGGCGGCAAAGGTGCTGTTTACATAGATAAGGACGAATACCTGTATGCTCCTCCAGCAAAGGGCGAGCTGAAGAATTCGGTTGGAGCAGGCGATTCGCTCGTCGGCGGCTTTTTATCTGAATATGCGGTGAGCGGAGACTTCCGCAAGGCATTTCAAAAAGGTGCCGCTTCCGGCAGTGCAACGGCCTTTTCTGTCGATCTGTGCACACAAGAAAAAGTGGAAGAACTGCTTCCTCAAATCAAGATCAGCGCAATATAATCATGAGCGTGGCTGTGAGAATGGGCTTAAGAAAAATAGAGAAAATGCTAGACTCCGCCGCGATCGAAGATTAACTGGGGCACCCTTGGTGAAAAAGAGAGGATGGGAAAAGATAATGAAAGTGACGGACCTGTTAACGGCAGCAACCGTTAATCTGGACTTGAAAAGTACGACGAAGAAAGATGTTTTAGATGAACTGGCAGCAACGCTGGACAAAGCGGGCAAACTCAACGATAGGGCTGGATACCGCGCCGCTTTGGATAAGCGTGAAGAACAAAGCACGACTGGAATCGGCGACGGTGTGGCTATTCCGCACTCGAAAACGCCGGCAGTAAAAGAAGCAGCAATTGCTTTCGGACGTTCAAAAGAAGGCGTAGACTTTCAATCGCTTGATGGCCAGCCGGCACATCTGTTCTTTATGATTGCGGCAACCGATGGTGCGAACGCCACGCACCTTGAAGCACTGTCGACGCTTTCGACCTTCTTGATTCAGCCGGAATTCCGTGAAAAGTTAATGAACGCTGCAACACCTGAAGAAATTGTTGCTGCCTTTGACGCGCAAGAAGAAACCAGTGAAAATGTTGCTGCTGAAGAGAAAAAGGCAGCGGAAAGCAATACGGACGGCTATGAGATTCTTGCGGTTACCGGCTGTCCGACCGGCATTGCCCATACGTACATGGCAGCCGATGCCCTAAAGCAAAAGGCTAAAGAAATGGGCGTATCGATTAAAGTTCAAACGAATGGTTCCACAGGCATCAAAAATAAGCTGCAGCCGGATGAAATCGAAAAGGCAAAAGGAATTATCGTTGCGGCAAGCATTAACATTGATGTAGAGCCTTTCAGAGGCAAACCGCTCGTTCAGGTACCGGTTACGGATGGTATTCGCAAACCAGAAGAGCTCATTAATCAAGTCCTTGAAGAAAAGGCTCCGGTTTACGAGGGCGACGGTAGCACAAGCAAAGCGCAAGCTTCGGAAGAAGAATCAGGAAAGAAACTGAACATTTACAAGAACCTAATGAACGGTGTGACGTACATGCTGCCGTTTGTTGTCGGCGGCGGTATTTTGATCGCAGTTTCCTATTTGATTGCTACTCTGACGGGTATTGAGCTTAAACCCGTTGCAAGCGTTGCAGATGTACACAGCTTTGCCGACCTGCTCAGCTATATTGGAAACGGAAATGCAATGTACTTGATGATTCCGATTCTGGCCGGATACATCGCAATGAGTATTGCTGATCGCCCTGGTCTTGCTCCAGGTATGGTCGGTGGTTTAATGGCATTGACCAGCAATGCTGGATTCCTTGGTGGTTTGATCGCCGGATTCTTAGCCGGGTATACTGTTGAGCTCGTGAAGTGGGCTTTCCAGAAATGGCCGCAATCGCTCGATGGCTTGAAACCCGTTTTGATCTATCCGGTATTCGGTATTTTTATTACCGGCGCTTTGATGTTCTTGATCAATCAACCGATCAGTCTTTTCGTTGAATGGATGACAAGTGTTCTCAATGGTATGGGGACAGGAAATCTTGTTATTCTTGGTTTAATTCTTGGCGGTATGATGGGCATCGATCTTGGTGGACCGTTTAATAAAATTGCCTTTACATTTGGTATTGCCATGATCAGTGCGGGCAACTTCTATCCACAAGCTGCAGTTATGGCCGGTGGTATGGTTCCTCCGCTTGGTATGGCGCTTGCAACCACACTGTTCCCGCATAAGTTTAACCGTGGGCAAAGAGATGCAGGAAAGGTTGCCTATGTCTTAGGCGCTGCATTTGTGTCGGAAGGTGCGATTCCATTCGGCGCGGCTGATCCGCTGCGCGTGATGGTATCATCTGCAATCGGTTCAGCACTTGCCGGCGGACTTGCTCTGTTATTCGGCATTGGGCTGCGCCCTCCGCATGGCGGTATCTTTGTCATTCCGCTGGTCAGCAACGGCAATCCGCTGCTCTATGCACTGGCCATCATTATCGGAACCCTTGTAACGGCCATTCTTTACGGCATTTGGAAGAAGCCGATTGAGCAAAAGGAAGAAGCTTGATCTGTCTAATTCCTGTCAGCATATGACAAAAATGCTAACAATTAAGGAACAATGATTGGAGTCGCTTTCAATTTAAAAAAACTCTTGATATAATATTTAGTGTTATGTTTTTCCTAGACCTACAGACGGGAAAAACGAATCTGCGGCAGGAGATGCACCGATTGTACGTACATGCGCCTGCCGCATCGATATAACGGTGAGGAACATACTGCTTTCTGAGATTCTGTTCCTCATCTTGGGGACGGGAGAAGGCCCGCTTTATTAATGCTTACGCATGTTCGATCGGTTTTGTGAGAGACTGAGCTTTTATATTTGAAGGGTTGGGTGAATGAAAACATGTCAGAAAAGATTAAAGGTATTGCTGCTTCTGCAGGAATCGCGATTGCTAAGACTTTCATCCTGAAGAATCCGGATCTTTCCTTCGAAAGAAGTACGGTGAGCGATAAAGAAGCAGAAAAGAAAAAGCTGAATGATGCGCTTGAAGTATCGAAAAAAGAACTGACAAGCATCAAAGAAACGGCTGAACGGGAACTCGGCAAGGATAAGGCAGAAGTATTTGCTGCCCACCTGATGTTTCTCAGCGATCCGGAATTCGTTGGTCAGATCACATCCAAAATTGATGATGACAGCCTGAGCGCAGAAGCCGCACTTGACGATGTGTCCAGCTTTTTCATCCAAATGTTTGAAAGCATGAAAGACAATGACTATATGAGAGAACGTGCTGCCGACGTTCGCGATGTGTCCAAGCGTCTGCTTGCCCATTTGCTTGGCGTTTCCTTTACATCGCCAGCAAGTATTACAGAAGAAACGGTGATTATTGCTGAGGATTTAACACCGTCGGATACGGCTCAATTAAATCGTAAATATGTAAAAGGCTTTGCGACCGACATCGGTGGACGTACGTCACACTCGGCAATTATGTCGCGTTCGATGGAAATTCCGGCAGTTGTCGGAACGAAAACGGTCATGGCTCAGGCAAAAGAAGGACAACTTGCCATCATTGACGGCTTAAATGGGCAAGTTATCCTTGATCCATCTGAAGAAGAAGTTGCTGCATACAAGGCAAAACAAGCGGCATACAAGGAACAACAGGCAGAATGGAAAAAGCTTGTTAGCGAACCGACCAAGACTGCCGACGATGCACATGTGATTCTCGGTGCCAACATCGGTAACCCTGGTGATGTTGAGGGTGTTGTGAACAACGGCGGTGAAGCAGTTGGCCTTTATCGTACCGAATTCCTGTACATGGGCCGTGACAAATTGCCGACGGAAGATGAACAATTTGATGCGTACAAGGAAGTTCTTGAGAAGATGGCGAACAAGCCGGTTGTGATCCGTACCCTTGATATCGGCGGAGATAAGAAGCTCTCTTATCTCCCACTTCCTGAAGAAATGAACCCGTTCCTTGGCTTCCGTGCCATTCGTCTCTGTCTGGAACGGCAGGACATTTTCCGCACTCAGTTGCGTGCTTTGCTGAGAGCAAGTGCATACGGCAAACTGCGGATCATGTTCCCAATGATTGCTACGATTGATGAATTCCGTCAAGCGAAAGCAATTCTTCTTGAAGAGAAAGAAAAGCTTGTTGCTGCAGGCACAAACGTTTCGGATGACCTTCAAGTCGGCATGATGATGGAAATTCCTGCTGCAGCCGTTCTTGCGGATCGTTTTGCTAAGGAAGCAGACTTCTTCAGCATCGGAACGAATGACTTGATTCAATACACGATGGCGGCAGACCGGATGAACGAACACGTGTCTTATCTCTATCAACCATGTAATCCATCCATTCTCAGATTGGTCAGCAACATTATTGATGCAGCGCACAAAGAAGGGCACTGGGCCGGCATGTGCGGCGAAATGGCCGGCGATGCAACAGCGATTCCGCTTCTGCTTGCACTGGGACTTGATGAATTCAGCATGAGCGCAACCTCTATTCTTCCGGCAAGAAGCCAGCTTCTGAAGCTTTCTAAGGAAGAATTGGCAAAACACAAAGAAGCCTTCCTCAACTTAGACACCGCTGAAGAAGTGCTCGATTATGTTAAAACAAAAATGATCTAATACTCACAATAAAAGAAACCGGGCAGACATCCTAAAACGGGGATGCTGCCCGGTTTTTCTTATGGATAAAGAAGGCTTATAATCAGGCACAAAATTGAGGGTTCAGGTATCAAAGCAAAAAGCTCCGAAGCATATCGCTTCGGAGCTTTTTAGCCAAAATTATTTTTTCAATACCTGTTCAAAAACCTTTTTGACTTTTGGTGTCACGTAGTGGCTGCCGCCTTTTTTTTGCGTGTTTTCGACGATCATTGTAACAAGCAGTTTTGGATCGTCCGTATTGTAGGCGGTGAACCATCCGTTTTCACGTCCGCTCTCCCCTTGTTTCTGTTTGAATTCCGGAGTTCCGGTTTTACCGGCAAGCGTGATTCCGTTAATCTGTGCATCATGAGCCGTTCCAGAAGGATTGGCAACGACCTGAATCAGATCCTTATTAAGCAATTGTGCAGTATCTGCGGACATCACATTCTTTTTCCAAAAGGTCGGTGCGTCGTTGGTCTTGACTAGACGCGGTTTGATCATACTGCCATCGTTGACAAGCGCCGAATAAATGAGTGACAAGTGCAGCGGGGTTACACTGACTTGCCCCTGACCATAGCCTGTATTGGCAAGCAGTCCTTGGTCATTCAGTTTCCCGCTATTTGAAATCGTTGATTTACGCATTGGAAATTCAATCGGCAGCGATTCGCCAAAGCCGAATTTCTTCGCATCGGAGGCAAAGGCGGTTCCCCCTATTTTAAGTGCTGTTTGCGCAAAGTAGATATTGTCAGATTTGAACAATGCCGTCTCCAAATTTACCTTTGCATCATGATTCACCCGAGTTACATAGTAGTCACCCCACGAGCTGCTCGCTTGCCACTTGCTCCCGTTAATTGCAACTTTTGTATCGGGATTAATTGCTTTATGCGTTAACGCGAGGGCTGCCGTCAGCGGTTTAAACGTTGAACCCGGTGCCGACGCAGCGGTAAATCGATTTCTTAGCGGTTGCTGCTGATCATTGCTCAGTTTCTGGTATTCACTTGACGAAATGCCGAGAACAAAGTCATTGGGATTGTAGGATGGCGCGCTAACCAGACCGAGAATATCACCGTTGCGCGGATCAATTGCGACGGCAGTTCCTGCATCTTTTTTCAGCTGATCATACAATGAATCCTGAACGTCGCGGTCAATGGTTAACTGGACATTGTGTCCGTCAACCGGGTCTTTTTTGGCGAGTGTTGCAACTTCTGCTCCGGTTGAATCCAGCAGTTTGATCTCCGCTCCATTATGTTGACGAAGCTGCTTTTCAAATAATAATTCCAGTCCGGTCTTTCCAATCACTGAGTTTGCAGTGTAGCCTTCGTTTTTATGCTGTTTGAGCAGTTCAGCAGTCATTTTTCCAACATAGCCGGTTAAATGAGCACTTGCATTTTTATCTGGATAGACTCTGCTGGATACATCCGTTTTGACCACGCCCGGCAATGCAACGGCCTTTTTGATCAGATCGGTTTTCGCAGCGTCAACCGTAGTGATCGGTACTAAACTGTCCACTTTGACCCATGATGCGGAAAGCGCTTGGTCAATTTGTTCTTTGCTGACGCCGAGCAGCTTTGTTAATTGCTTGATCGTGGCTGTTTTATCGTTGTCACTGCCCATTTTTCCAGGAACGAGATCAATACGCGCCGCGGTCCCATTGATGGCCAGCGGCTTGCCGTTGCGATCTGCGATCTCGCCGCGTGTGCTCGGCAGTGTGTCAACACGAACGCTTGATTGGGCGTTCATTTTTGGAAGAATCAGGTTTGGTTGCCAATCGAGATATAAATTTTTCTCATCTTTTTGTTTTTCTTCTTTGAACGCGACATTTTGAGAGAATTTTATCGGCCCGGCGACGGTCGCTAGTGTGGCCGTCACGTGTACGGAATCACTTTTACTCTTATTCTCTTGAACACGCGCGGTTAGTTTGCCGGCTTCAATGTTGCCGTAGATGCGCTTATAGCGTTCAATAAAATCAGCTTTGCTGACACGTTTCTGTGATGATTTGGAGAGCAGTGTGTACATTTTCGAAAAATCTTGTTTCTGCCATGCGTGTACGTATTCCTCCATTCGGTCTTTTGCGGTTGGCTTTTGACCGCACGCACTGAGCACGAATAGCAATACGAGGAATACGGAAAAAAGGAAGATCAGTTTGCGTTGTTTCATTAGGGGACACCTCCATAGAAAATCCAGGACAGGTTCATTAAGATTAGTATATTCAGGCACGGCCGCATCCATGCCGGGCTGTCCAACAACAGTCTCTACTATTATAAATGATTTTAACAGATGTGCCGAATAAGCAAGAAATAAATCGATAAAATATTTCAAAGAATTACAGAATATAAGGATGAACGTAGATTTTCCTATGAATCTTGCTTTATAATAATCATGATTGTTTGATAGGTTGTCACATTTTGTTGCTCTTAAATGAAAATGGAAGTGAGTGATCGAAGCTATGGAGAATGTGATCGAGTTCAAGCATGTATCCAAAACATACCCCAATGGAACGCAAGGCCTGAGAAAGGTTAACTTGACGATTGAGAAAGGGGAGTTTGTTGTGATCGTTGGTTTGTCGGGAGCTGGAAAATCCACCTTGCTTCGATCAATCAACCGTCTGAATGAAATCACTGAGGGTGAAATATTAATCAAAGGTCAGTCGATCACAAAAGCACGGGGAAAACAATTGCTGCACATGAGACGTGATATTGGCATGATTTTTCAAAATTTTAACCTTGTCAAACGTTCCTCGGTATTGAAAAATGTATTGTCGGGGCGTGTGGGGTATCACTCAACGTTGCGTACCGTGCTGGGTTTATGGCCGAAGAAGGATGTTGCACTGGCGATGTCTGCATTGGATCGTGTGAATATTCAGGAAAAAGCTTATTCCAGAGCAGACGAACTCTCAGGCGGTCAGCAGCAGCGGGTATCGATTGCTCGAGCACTCGCCCAAGAGGCGACGATTATTCTTGCCGATGAACCGGTCGCCTCACTTGACCCGGTCACAACAATTCAAGTGCTTGATGACTTGCAGCGTGTAAATAAAGAATTAGGTATGACGACGATTGTTAATCTGCATTCCGTTGATCTTGCAAAGAAGTATGCAACGCGTTTGATTGGGATCCGCTCGGGTGAAGTTGTCTTTGACGGTACTGCAGAGCAAGCATCCGATGACACATTTGATCAAATTTACAGTCGCGGTTCACAGAAAGAGGGATCGGAGGCGAGCAGAGCGTGAATTTGGCAAAAAGAAGAGTGGCACGGTTAAAGTTGGTTCTTGTCATTCTGTTCTTCATTCTGCTGATTTGGAGTGCCTCAAAACAAACCGGGGTATCAATCGCTGAGCTGCTTGCAAACTTTTCAAATATGGGCGCATTGATTGACCAGATGTTTCCCCCGGACTGGAGCTATTTTAACTACATAACACAAGCGATGCTGGAGACAATCCGTATGGCTGTTCTCGGGACAACCTTCGGCGGACTTGCCGCAATTCCATTTGCTTTGCTCGCTTCGCGCAATATTGTCAAAACGAAATGGGTGTATGTCCCGTTCCGCTTTATCATGAATTTGATTCGAACCATCCCTGAACTGTTGCTTGCCGCTTTGTTTGTACCGATTTTCGGTATTGGTTTTGTGTCTGGCATTTTTGCGTTGGGCGTGTTTTCGTTCGGTGTCATTGCTAAATTGGCCTATGAATCCGTTGAAGCCATTGACGATGGACCATTGGAAGCGATGACGGCCGTAGGCGCTAATAAAACACAATGGATTTTTCTTGGTGTTGTCCCTCAAGTTGTTGCTCCGTACATGTCTTATTTTCTTTACTGTTTTGAAATTAATGTTCGAGCTGCTGCCATTCTCGGTTATGTTGGCGCCGGTGGTATCGGCTTGTATCTCAGCCGTACACTTGGATTTCTGCAATACGATCGCGTGATGTCGATCATCCTCTATACCTTTGTTGTTGTCTTGATCATTGACGGACTTAGCAATAGAATACGGGAGAAACTGATATGATGAATACCACACAAAAAAAATTGCTGTTTCGCCGGCTTAGAAATTGGACCATCGCTCTTATCGTTTTAATCATTTATATTTGGGCATTTACCGGCTTCTTTCAAAATTTTGAATTGAAAGCTTCGGCTTGGACCTCCGCCAAAGCTATTTTTACAGGGATGGCACATCCGGATTGGTCCTATATTAGCGATCCGGATGGTGAAGACTTGCTGCATGCCTTACTCGAAACGTTTAACATTGCCGTCCTTGGTACGTTTATTTCCGCACTCCTCTGTGTTCCGTTCGCGTTCTGGGCTGCGCGAAATATGAGCCGTTTCCGAGTGGTCTCATCCACGGGTAAAGTTATTTTGAGTGCAATTCGCGTGTTCCCAGAATTGATTATGGCACTCCTATTCATCAAAGCTGTAGGACTGGGGCCTTTTGCTGGGGTGCTCGCACTCGGCTTCCACTCGATTGGCATGCTAGGTAAACTATTCGGTGAATCAATTGAGGATATGGACTTTCGTGCAGCTGAGGCGCTGCGGGCATGTGGGGCAAATAAATTTCAAACGCTTTGGTTTGCGGTTGTACCGCAAGTTCTGCCACAATTCTTCTCATACACACTCTATCGATTTGAAATCAGTGTACGTTCTGCTTCGATACTCGGTATGGTTGGTGCCGGAGGGATCGGTGCACCATTGATTTTTGCCTTAAATGCACACAAATGGGATCGCGTCGGGATCATCCTGCTCGGCATCATTGTCATGGTTTCGATCATCGACTTAATCTCTGGGTCGATTCGCAAACGGCTCGTGTAACAGATTGCAAAGGCTTGATCGAAAAATAAGCAAACAGACAGTACTAAAGAAGAAACACGCTCAGGCGTTGGGGAACTGCCGAGAGCGTCTTTTTTTGCAGGAAAAGAAAGTATAAGATTTTGCCCTGTCTTCAAACCAATACCCCAGTGTCTTGGCCAAGAGTCAAAGCGGAGGGGCTCTGGCGCCGGCGGGATCGCGCTTAGTTGATGCGTGCCAGCGAGACCCCGCAGATTCCTGGCCTGTCTGAGGAGGCTCGCGGTGCGCCCGCGGCAAGCGAGTAACCGAAGCGGCGATTCAGCACCGAAAAGACAGGAGACCATCACACATGGCTGGAGATAAAGGACCAAGCACAGCTTGGTTTTTCTCATGAAAAAGGAAAGAGTTATCAGACTAAGTACAAGGATGAACAGGAAGATGCGTCTACGTGTTGAGCCCTGGATACGAGCCAAGGGCGCAACACGCATAAGAGAACAATGTCTAAAGGACATTGAAATAATGTTAGTTACACAAAAAAATAGGCAAGGCGTAGCTGCATAGTGCATTGCAGAACATTTTGACATAATGTTCAAAATTTACTCGCCTAGTAAAAAGAAGCCTTGCCGCAGCAGAGCAGCAAGGCTTTTAAATCAGTAAAACTATTATTCGCCGATTTCTTTGTTATAGTTACGAACAACATCAAAGTTCGAATCTTTAGAAGGTGAATAGCCGACATGGCTGTAAATCGAATAGATGACTTTTTCGCCTTTGGGATCATTACTGATCGAAACAAAAGCGTCTGAAATCTTTTTCTGCCATTTTTTCGACATATCCGGACGAACGCTGATCGTATCATTTGGAATTTTTGCGGTTTGGAAGATATAATGGGTTTCTTTAAATACATTTGGGTTTTCTGCTTTAACAATATTGCGCGCATCTACGAAAACCGGTGCTGCATCAACGTCTTTGTTCAACACCGCGAGAACACCTTTATCGTGGCCTTGCAGAGTGACACCGGTCACGTCTTTTTGAGGATCGATGCCTGCTTTCTTCATTTTAACAGCCGGGAATACGTAACCGGCGGTAGAGGTGGCATCTTGCCAACCGATTTTTTTGCCTTTCAAATCTTTAATTGAGTTAATGCCTGAATCATTGCGAACGAGCATACCTGAGTAATAGTAGTCTACTTTTTCAGAAGTGTTGGAGCCGTCTTTGGGGTTTACACCGTAACGTTGTGCTTGTAGTAATACATTCGCATAGCCTTTTTGGTGCGCAAGGACATAGCTGGTTGGAGGCAGGAAGCCAAGATCCATTTTCTTCGAAGCCATTGCTTCAATAACTCCGTTGTAATCGGTTGTTACTTGAACCTTGACGGGAATACCAATTTTTTTAGAAAGTAAATCGCCCAATGGTTTTGCCTTTGCTTCAAGTGTGTCCGCATTGGATGAAGGAACAAATCCGATAACCAATTCTTTAGGTACATAAGCCTTAGATTTTGATGATGCGGAGCTGCTTCCATTCCCGCATCCTGCGAGTACGCTCAACACGAGACCAAATGCAAGGAACAGAGCGAAACTTTTCTTAAACATAAAACAAATCGCCTCCAGAAAAAATGAGATATGCAGACAATGTATGTCCCTATCTATCATAAAGGCTTTGTCACAAAAATAACACTATTTTTGCGCAGATTATCTATTTTTTAACATAATTTTGTGAAAAAATAATTACTTTGATGGCGAATCTATGATCTTTTTGTCTCCAAAACCATATGACGCGTGGTACTATGAAAAGTAGGGATTGAGGTGAGTGTGACGTATGAAATTGATCATCTTAGAAACAAGCGATGTTCATGGCTCCATCTACCCAATAAATTATGCGGATAACCGTCCTAGAGACGTTGGGATGGGGAAAATCGCTTCGCTCATACATAAGGAGCGGGCAGAAGCGCCGTGTACGCTTCTGATTGATAATGGCGACATGATCCAAGGAACGCCGCTTCTCTATTATTATGCGCGCTTTGATCATAAACGACCGAATCCGATGGCGGTTGTTGCTAATCATTTGAACTATGATTGTGCGGTATTCGGCAACCATGAGTTCAATTTTGGCAGGGATGTCTTGAATGATGCCGTTTCTTCCTCGAACTTTCCATGGCTCGGCGCAAATATCGTCAAGAAATCAGATGGAAGCCCGTTCTTCGGCAAGCCGTATATTGTCAAAACATTCCCTGAGGGGCCGCGTGTAGCGGTTCTTGGGCTGACGACGCAATACGTGCCGAACTGGGAAAAGCCGGAAAATATTAAGGGCATGCATTTTGAAGACCCGGTGGAAACTGCGAAGCGATGGGTTCCTTTTTTGAAAAAAGAAGAAAAAGCGGACCTTGTGGTGCTGTCCTACCATGGCGGATTTGGACGTGATTTGGATACCGGCGAACCGATTGAAGAGATGAAAGGTGAAAATCAAGCCTACCAAATGTGTCAAGAAGTAGCGGATGTTGATGTGTTGCTTACCGGACACCAGCACCGGATGATCGCCGGTAAAGCGATCAATGGGGTCACAATTATCCAACCGGGGTCGAGCGGCACGCATCTTGGAAAAGTGATGCTTGAGCTTGAAAAGGGTCCGGCCGGTTGGCAGGTGACCACCAAGCAATCGGAACTGCTTTCGGTGCGCGGTGAAGCGGCAGACAAGGATTTGCTGGCACATGTCGACGCCTATGAGAAAGATGCACAAACTTGGTTGGATCAGCCATTAGGCAAAATTGATGGCGACATGCTGGTGCATGATCCGATGAAGGTGCGTATGCAGGATCATCCACTGATTGAATTCATTAATCGGCTGCAGATGAAAGCATCGGGTGCCGATATCAGTGCAACGGCGCTTTTCAATAATGAATCACCGGGCATGCCGCCGAATGTTTCCATGCGTGATATTGTTGCCAATTATATCTATCCCAACACATTGCGTGTGCTTCGGATTAGCGGTCAAGATATGCGTGACGCGCTAGAACGTTCGGCATCCTATTTTGCGCTTGATTCAAACGGTACGGTTAAGGTCAGCCAAGCATTCACTGATCCGAAACCGCAGCACTACAACTACGACATGTGGGAAGGGATCAACTACATCCTGGATCTTTCGAAACCAGTTGGCAGTCGTGTGGTGGAGCTCAACTATCATGGAGCTGCCGTAAACGTCGATGCTTCCTATGATGTTGTCATGAACAATTATCGTTCCATTGGCGGCGGTGAGTACTTCATGTTCAGTGGCAAGCCGGTCGTTAAAGACATTCCCATTGATGTGACTGAACTGATTGCCAATGAAGTGCTGGAGCGGAAAGTGATTCAAGCAACCGTTGATCATAATTGGAAAATTATCTATTAAACAGAGAGGTGCACAAAGGTGAATCAGCATATTTTAAGAAATGATTGGGCTCCCTTGCTGAAACCAGAATTCGAAAAGGATTATTATCAAAAGCTGCGGCAATTTCTAAAAGAAGAATATACAACAAAAACCGTTTATCCGGATATGTTCGATCTATATAATGCTCTGAATTACACACCTTATGAAAAAGTGAAGGTTGTGATTCTCGGTCAGGATCCGTATCATGGGCCGGGTCAGGCACACGGACTTAGCTTTTCGGTCATGCCGGGAGTCAAGCAGCCGCCGTCACTGCAAAATATTTTTAAAGAATTACACGACGATCTCGGCTGCGCGATTCCACAGCATGGTTGCCTGATTGAATGGGCGCGTCAGGGGGTGCTGCTCTTGAACACCGTGCTCTCCGTTCGACGCGGGTCACCAAATTCGCACAAAGGGATGGGCTGGGAGCAGTTCACCGATGCGGTCATTCGCGACTTGAATGATCGTGAAAAACCGATCGTATTTATTCTGTGGGGGCGAAACGCGCAGGCAAAGGAAGCGTTGATTACCCATCCACATCACTTCATCATTAAATCGCCGCACCCGAGTCCGTTTTCGGCACATTCCGGTTTCTTTGGCAGCCATCCGTTTTCACGAACCAATCAATTTCTGGAATCGGTCGGTGAGACGCCGGTGAATTGGCAAGTCTCGCTTGAGGAACCGGATTTACATTCTGAACGTGAAAAAAACATCTCGCATGAGTAAGCGAGATGTTTTTAGTTTCGATTGCGAAACCATTGAAAAATAGTATTCGCATGTTCTTTTTCAAGCTGATGGATGGAAAAGATCTGTTCAGAAGAGGCGCGAATGGTTGCCAGGGTGTTTGCAAGCCCGAGTCGTTTTTGCAGAAAGGATTGTTTGATTGTCAGGCTTTGGATGTTGTTTCTCCGTGTGATGGTGGTTGTCTTTGCGAACCAGCGATTGACAACGATCAGCCGTTTATCACTTAATGCCCAGCTTTCCGAGCGGCGGCGGAACCAGCCGCAAATAAGAATGAACGGCAAGCCGATCAGCGCATAGTTTCCCCAGTCAAAGCGCCATGCAAGTATGGAGCACGATACAATCCAGAAGCATGCCGGCCCGGCCATCCGATAAAGCGTACTGCGCAATGGCAACACGCGCGTGGATAGGGTACCGGCGAACCTTGGGATGACGGTACTCAGAAAACCGGGCAATTCTTCTTTTCGGAGCATTGGAAAGACGATGACCGATCCGCCATCATCATTTTCCGAATCAATGCTGCCGCTGCACTGTGCATAAATCGTGCACCAACCAAACAGTTGCTGCAGCCAGGTTTCTTGGATTTGGATCGCCTGTACACGATCGGTTTTATAGGTTTCATCTTTGGTCTCCCAAACGCCGCGGTGAATGCGCCATTCCGTATCGAAGACCGTGAGCCGAAAAAAGCCCCAGCGCAGCAGGATACTGATTAACGATGCAACCCACAGCAATAGAATCGCCGCACCGATCAGGATGATCAGACCGACCAGTGATGCATGCTCGAGATAGCTGAGTGAACGACCACGAATGTTGTCGGGAATGAGATCGTCTGCCTGTGACCAAAGCCCGAATACCGCGGCCAGCATCACGCCAATTTTCGATGAAAGCAGCGCAGCGGCCAGCAGCCGCTTTCCTGATAATTGATACCTTTTCTTCGGCTGTTTTTCTTTATGTACCGGAGATTCCGGCGCAGTCCCCTCCGTCCGTAAGTTCGACAGCTGCCCTTTAACGCGGCTAACTTCCGCTTTAATGCGTTCCGCTTCCTTTTTGTTCAATGCGGTGAGAACCCTATCGCCTTTTGAAGCAGGATCGGCCGTATCAAATTTTAACTGCACAACGCCAAGCAGACGGAGCAGCAAATTGGTCTTAATTTGAACGGATTGAATACGTTGAAATCGGATGTAGCAATCGTTGCGTACAAAGATGCCGGAGCGGATATGGATTTGATCATCCGACCATTCATAGGTATAGCGCAGCCATTTTACAAAATTAAAGATCAGAATGACGAGCGGCAGGATCAGGACATAGCCGATAATGTCGTCAAGGTGGCGCAGTCCCCAGACAAGCCCGAAGCCGAAGGGTACGATGATACTCCAGAGCGTCGATAAGGCGTCACTGAATATGGCAAAAAAGTGAAGATGTCTGCGTTTAGAGTTCATTGGCCGGATTCTCCTTGATCAGCTCGGAGATTTGGTCGCGCAGGGCAAGGGCATCACGTTCTTCCAAAGCGGGGATCTCATGTTCACCGGCAGCAGTTGTCACCGAAACCGCAGTTAAATGATGCTTGCGCAGTAATGGGCCTTGTTCGGTTTCCACATTTTGCACGCGCGTGAACGGGATAACCGTCTGTGTAATCACTAAGATGCCGTCTTGAATGAGCAGATCCTCTTGCCTGATTTCATAGAAAAACGTTCGGTAATTAATGTTTGGAAAGAGAAAAACGTACAGAATCAGCTGGAGAATGTTGAGCGCGGCCAGAGCGCCGGCAATATAGAATAGAAAGTGTGGCCAATCAAAAAAGCGGACGCATACGGCAAAGCCGCCGATAATCAGCCAAAAAATAAGATGTGTCATGATCGCACGTTGCCGCCAGATCGTAACAATACGGGGATTGAGTTGTCTTTTCTGCAAATAAAGGTCACCTCTTGTTAAGTCAATGAATCGGCAAAGTTTGCCATTTTAATAAATTATAGCATAAAGCAGACGGTGGAAAAGCAGCACCGAGTTAACTTTTCTAGTCAAACGGACGATTTGATTAAAGGGCGATACGTTTTGACCTTATAAGAAAAACCGGGCAAAAAGCGCCCGGTCCTTAATCTCCAATCATGTGTGATGGTCTCCTGTCTTTTCGGTGCTGAATCGCCGCTTCGGTTACTCGCTTGCCGCGGGCGATCCGGAAGCTTCCTCGAACACACAAATTCCTGTGGGGTCTTCCTCGGCTCACTGTTCCCGCTGACGCCAGAGCATCTGCGCATTTGATGCACTGTCTTTTGTGGGACCAAAAATCATATACATTCTTTTCCTGTAAGAAAAACCGGGCTCAGCCCGGTTCATTTGACTTGATTTAGTTGTTCATAATACATATAGAGTTTACGCCGCAGCAATTTGTGTGCAGCATTTTCAGGCAATGCATCAAGAACGAAGATACGCCGCGGCACCTTGTAGGAGGCAAGCTGCGCGCGACAAGCACCAATCAATTTGGTTTCGGAGAACGCAGCGCCTGGCTTCAAACAAACAAAAGCAACGGGGACGCGGCCCCATTTGTGATCGGGAATACCGATCACACCTGCTCGCGCAATGCCGGGGCAGCCATGCAGGATCGACTCGATTTCAGCCGGATAAATATTTTCACCGCCAGAAATGATCAAGTCCTTACGGCGATCAAGGACGAACAGAAAGCCGTCTTTGTCCAAATAGCCAATGTCGCCGGAATGGAACCAGCCATTCTTCATCGCCGCGGCGGTTGCTGAAGCGTTGTTTAAGTAATGACTGAATACCGTCGGTCCTTTAATCAGAATCTCACCAGGTTCATGCACTGCGGCACGTCGCCCATCTGTGGCAATCTGCAGCTGCAGCGGGAAAAGCGGTTTGCCGGCTGAGCCGGCTTTTTCGCGCATGTACTCGGGCGGCAGCGTGGCCGCTTGAGAGGCCGTTTCGCTCATTCCGTACGTTTGATAGATCGGCATGTGCAGGCGCAGGCAGCGATCAAGCAGCGATGCAGGCACCGGACCGCCGCCAAGCAGAATGCAGCGCAGTGTGTTCGGATAAGCTTGTCCGCTGCCAAGTCCATCGCTCATACGCTGCAGCATCGAGGCGACCACAGAAATATGGGTTGCCTTGCTGCTTAATAGAAGCTGATTGACTTGCACCGCGTTAAATTTCTTCATTAAATACACCGGCATGCCGTAGATGATGCTTTTCATCAAAATGGACAACCCGCTGACGTGAAAAAGCGGGACGCAGCAGAGCCACGTGTCGCTCTGCTGGAGTCCGAGATTGATTAATGAACCATTGGCGTTCCACCAATGGTTGCCATAGGTAAGTACGACGCCTTTTGGTCGGCCGGTTGTACCGGAAGTAAAAATGATCGTACATGGATCAGTCAGTTCAATCTCGGTTTCTTGATCATCAAAAAGCGCAGCAGTTTGCGCCAACTCTGCCGCATCGCGTATCATGCAGCCCATAGTAGTGACCGCTTGTTCAGCGGCCGCCGCATTATCGTGATCGGTGACCAGTATCCGGCTGCCGCTCTGTTTAATTTGTCCGGACAACTCCGTTGGTGACAGCCGCGTGTTCAAAGGCACCATAACGGCGCCAAGCAGCATCAGCGCATAAACGGTTACGGCGCAATCCAGCGTGTTTCCTTGCAGCGACGCGACAGGATCGCCGCTGCGCACACCAGCGTCGCGCAGTCCGGCGGCCGCCTGGCGCACGCGCGCATAAAGTTGTTTGAAGCTGAGCTGTTCACGTACCGTTTCCATTGCGATCCGATCAGGCGTCAGCAGCGCACGCTGACGGAGCCATTGCGGCATCGATGGATATGCGTCCGAACTCATGGGAATTTCGGGAACTTGCTGAAATCAGGATCGCGTTTTTCTTTGAAGGCATCGCGTCCTTCTTTGGCTTCATCGGTTGTGTAATAAAGAAGCGTCGCGTCGCCGCCCAGCTGCTGCAGTCCTGCCAGTCCGTCCGTATCCGCGTTAAACGACGCTTTGAGAAACCGAAGTGCGGTGGCACTCTTCGACAGCATTTCTTTGGCCCATTTAACGGTTTCTTCTTCAAGCTGATCGAGCGGGACAACCGTGTTGACGAGGCCCATGTCCAGTGCTTGCTGCGCGTTGTACTGACGGCATAGGTACCAGATTTCACGCGCTTTTTTGTGACCGACAATTCGCGCTAGATAACCGGCACCGTATCCCGCGTCGAAACTGCCGACTTTTGGTCCGGTTTGTCCGAAAACGGCGTTGTCGGCGGCGATCGTCAAGTCGCAAACCACTTGGAGGACGTTGCCGCCGCCAATCGCATAGCCGGCAACCATGGCGATAACCGGTTTCGGGATGATGCGAATCAGATGCTGCAGGTCGAGGACATTCAGCCGCGGAATATTGTCTTTGCCGACATATCCGCCGTTGCCGCGTACTTTTTGGTCGCCGCCGGAGCAGAATGCCTTCGTACCGGCACCTGTCAGAATGATGACACCGATCGATGCATCATCACGTGCTCGAGCAAATGCGTCAATCATTTCAACTACTGTATTTGGGGTGAACGCATTGCGTACATGCGGTCGATTAATGGTAATTTTTGCAATCCCTTCGTAGGTCTCAAAAAGAATATCTTCATAGTCTTTGACCTTTTGCCACTCAATAGAGGACATCATTCCACCTGACCTTCTGGAAAATTGGTTGGATTTGTCACTATTTTGTCAAATGTGACACCCTCATTGTAGCATATTGGATTGCCTTTTTTCGAATAGAGCACCTTTTCATGCAGGATGCAAAATTGACAAGCGGACTGAAGTTGCGGGACAATGCGGAGGTAGGAATGAGACGCCTTATGAGGCTTCAAAAGGAGAAAGAAATGAACAATTATAAATTAACCATCCAGTATGACGGCAGCCGCTACAAAGGCTGGCAGCGGCTGGGCGATACGAAGAATACGATTCAAGGAAAAATCGAACAAACGCTGACAGCAATTATCGGTCAGTCCATTGAAATCGTCGGCTGCAGCCGAACCGATGCCGGTGTTCATGCACTGGGACAAGTTGCCAATTTCAAAACGGAGACGCTGCTTGATGAAGCGGATTTTCTCAATCAATTGAATCATCAGCTGCCTAGAGATATTTGCGTGCCGACCATCGAACGCGTTTCTGAACGTTTCCATGCGCGTTACAATGCTAAAGCGAAAACCTATCTATATAAAATTTGGAATGAGCCGAACAGTAATCCTTTTATGCGAAAATTCAGCATGCATGTTGACGAAAAGTTGGACATCGCGCGCATGCGGCAGGCCGGCACGCATTTTATCGGCACGCATGATTTTACTGCTTACGCAAATGCAAAATCAAAGAAAAAGTCAGCAGTCCGCACGATTTCGGCGATTAAAATGGATGCGCATGATGGCTTCATTGATATCCGCTTGACCGGTGATGGCTTTCTGTACAACATGGCGCGGAAAATGGTCGGCACACTCATTGAAGTCGGGATATGCGCAATCGAAGTCGATGCGATTCCGCATATCCTCGAATCGAAGCAGCGCGTACAAACAGGCCGCCTGGCGGACGCCTGCGGCCTGTATCTGGAGCACATCAGTTATTAATGGTTGGCACAATCAGCTGATTGGACTTGATGTCAAGGATACCCCTTGGCGTCAGTCGTACGAACGGGAGATGCTGTTCGGTCAGGAAAAACAAACAGAAGAACGGATCGTCAAAAGCGAAGCCGTCCTTTTTCATTGCTTGCAAGAACTGTTCGGCTTTGGGACTCAATGCGTCCATCGATCGTGTGCTCATGACACCGAGCAGATCCAAGCTGAACGAGAACGCATCCGTACCATCAAACTGTGCCGTGATCCCTTGGAATCCATGGCGGATTTCTTGGTAGGCGGCGTGCATTGCAGCACGGTCGCGCCCGATGATCAGGATGTCGCCAGAGGCGCAGTAGGTACTTCCCAGTGCCTGAAGCGAATGCGCAAAGTTGCGAATACGTGTGTTTAAGACGGCACCGGTTAATCGGCATATATAGGTAAGAAAGCATTCATCATCAGACAGCGGGCTGACCGGATCAAAGGGGTACGGACGGGTAATGACGCTGTTTTGCAGTTCGAGACCGATCGGCGCGACTGGGCTAAGCGGATACTGTTCCGGCAAATGACGCGTGTCGGCGTGATTAAAATAACGTTTCAGATCAAGAGCAACCGGCTCGGTCATTCGTTTCTCGTTGCGCACGAGCCATTTTCCCTCAAAAAGAACGCTCGTCGGCTCGGGCTCCTGAAGCGATTCGATAATGTTGATGTCGGCAATTCTGCCCGGCGTGATGCTACCGAACAGGTCGTCGATATGGTAATATACTGCCGGGTTTAAGGTCGCCATTCGGTACGCGTCCGCCATAGAAATACCGCAATCCATGGTCTGTCTAATCATTGCGGCATGTGTGGCATGGTGTAAAAAGGGAAGTGATGCGCCGTCATTGGTCAGCATCAGCTTGGACAGATCAAGTCCCGGATGCCGTGCCAATCCGCTCATGATTACCGGAAGATCGGGACGGATCGATGAGTTGCGAATCGCAGTATAATAACCGAGATTGAGCCGATGAATTACATCGCGCGGAGTCATAGACTCGTGATCGCCCGTCATTCCGGATGCCGCGAACAGGTTGAGTGTGTTGAGCGATGAACCGGGCAGATGCGCTTCCATCCGTTTGCCGGAGCGACGCACGGCAAACAATTTATCCTTTAAGTCCTGAGCACCTAATTTAAGCGGCAGCCAGTGGCTCAATTCTCCGCCCTGCATCACGAACGGCTGCTTCAGCCATTTTTCCAGCGCAGCAGTTGAAGGATGCTGGTTCTCAAAGTAAGCCCACCATAACCAGGAGTGTCCGCCTGCTTGATTCAGTTCGTGAACAAACTGTTCCATTTGTTCACCGCTCAAATGCGCCAAAGCGAAGCTATTGTCATTGACTGAAATCATCGTTCCTTTTTCCGTCAGATAACGGCCTAAAGAAAGCGGGTTATAAACAAGAAAGGGGTGGGCATGTGGCTCAATATAGGCAGGGACCATGATCTGATTTGCTTTTAAACGGCAAACTTCCGTGTTTTCGGAAATCAGCGGTTCATCCGGCCCAACATAGGCAATCCGATTGCCGCTGATCCAAATGTTCTCTTTTTGGACGATGCCAGAATAGACATGAAGCACAGGGGCATCGGGAAAGAACAAGGATGCAGCTGCCTTTTTTTGAACGGTATCAATCAATTGGTGGTGTTCTTTTTCAGTTAACGCATGCATGGATGATCACATCACATTCTAACAAGTTGTCTCTATTATAACGAGAGACGCGCTGATTTTCATGGAAAGCAGATCCGCACCCCAATTTTTACCACTTTTTTTGAGATCAACACGGTCATCGAAATGCTGTTAAATCCTATCTTCTGAAACACATATTGCGTCAGCATGCACCGGTCCAAACGGTTGGCGCACACGTGACAGACATGCAGTTCTGCCACGCGTAGGCGTATAATCAAAGTAAATCATTTTCGGTACAGCGCAAAGGAGAATCGATGAAAAAGAAGAAATGGATGTATTTTGTGTTCATCAGTGTCATCGCCGCCCTTCTCATGGCTGCCGCTTGGTGGATCGCCGCTGGCGCAATCAATCCCGCGATGCGTACCCCGTCCACGGATTTGTCCCGAGAGGCGTTCCATGGCATGCGTATCGGCGACTCGATTGAATCAAAGGCGTTTGTCCGTCGATTTGGCAAGCCGATTCCAAGAGCGCAGAAGGATCGAAAGCTGGTCTATTATTCCTGGAAGGGCGGGCTGGTTACGGCTTCAAAAAGGGCCGAACCGCACAAGGGGCGGATTGCCGCCTTTTATCTGCTTAAAATGCAGCGCGTGCGCCTTGGCAATGTGTTTTCAGACTCATTGCCTGCCTTGCCGTCATTTTCTTTTCGCCCAAATAATCCGCTCAAAACCTATCGAGAGATTCAAATCGGGGACAGCAAAGAACAGGTGATTCGCCACTACGGCACTGATTATTATTCATTTAATATACGCGAGGGCGGGCAAATCATTGGCTATGTTGATCACAAGAATGAAATGAAGCTCGAGTTCAACATGAATAAGCATGCCCAGGTTCAGTCCATTAGGCTGGCGGAAGAAGGAATGAAGTGACCGGTGTCACGTGACTCAAAGGGGATTGTTGTTGCCCGATCATAGGCAGCCAGGAAAGAGAGTGATGCGCCGGTGGCTTGTACCCAACTGCCGGTCGCGTTAACTTGGTCCGTCTTGGCTTCGTCTGCCGCTTGATTGATCTGAAGAATCGTCGAGACCGCCTGAAGTGAGTTGCCGGCAATCTGCAACAAGTTGCCAATGATCGAGAGGGCGGTCGCACGATTGCGTTCCTCCGTTTCCAGATCCGACTGCAGCGACAGCGACCCTCCAAGTGCCTGAAGCATGTTGCCGATCGTAGTCGTTCGCAGATTATCGTGTTGCGGTTGCGCGGCGATGTCCCCATAGATGACGAGTCCGTTGCCGAAGCTTTGCATGGTACCGCCGACCGCATCCAGACCCTCGCTAATGTTTGCATCTAGACCATTCCCGGTTGCCTGCAAGGCGTTGCCCACAACATCCAGACCATTCTTTATCTCTTCCGGAAGCGTGATGGACGGTGTGGCACCAATAGCCGCACTTATCGTCCCTAGTGCATTGATGAAGGCATAATCAACCGCTCGAATTTGCTCGTCCATTACTCGCTCCTCCTCTTATCACAATTTATTCGGGATGATGGCGTGAGTTCATCAAAAACAGGTGAATCTGTTGATATAGGCCGAATGAAAAACCCGTACGGATGAGCCGTACGGGTTATCATTTATTCAAATTAAATTTATTTATAACGTGTGCGGCGTCCTGCGAAGGCAGGCTGGGCACGATGAAGATGCCAATTAAATTTGATGCGGCCGCTACGCAACTGATTGATTACCAGCAGAAAGATGAGATACGCAACGGCGATGCTAACGATATACCACAAGGTCATGCCGACACCCGCACGGTCAAGCGCGAATCCGGTAATGGCTGGGAACACGGCGGCACCCAGTCCGGATAATCCCGAGATAATTGGCGTCACCAAGTGTGCGCTGTTTGGGATGGAGTAGTTTGCGTAGACTAAGGTGATCGAGTAAATCCCGGACATCATCAGTCCCAGTGTACCAACGAAGATGTATCCCGTTATCACATTCTTTATAAAAATGAAGAACAACAGTGAGGTGATGGTTCCGGCGATACTCATCAACAGAAATTTGCTGTAGGTGAGTTTGCGGATGACAAATGCAGTTGCTGCACGGCCAATAACCATCGCACCCCAAAAAATACCGACACTGATTGAGGCATAATAGGCAGCTTGGTTTAAATAGTTCATGAAAATTGAAGACATGAAATTATTCAGACTGCCTTCAAGCCCGCCATACAGGAAGACGATCAAAGCGAAAAAGCCAAGTACCATCCATTTTAATTGATTGCTGAGTGGTCGCTGCGCATCGCTTGAACCCGAGGCATCCAAGGGCTCGCGAGTATCGACCATGGTTTTCGAGTATGAAATGCGCGTCCAGACAATGGCAAGGATGACTGCGAGCACGGCGGTAATGACGAACAGATAACGCCAGATATCATGGGCGATAAAGAAACTGGCAAGAAGCGGCATTGTAAAAGCACCGAGTCCGAACGATACTTCAAGATAGCTCATCGCTACTGCCTGACGGCCGATAAACACTTCAATGAACATGGTGGCAACGACGATCCCGATAGAAGCCGATCCAACACTGTTGAGAAAATAAAGAGCCATAAACAATGGAAACGGCGGCAATAGCAAGATGCTGAATTGCGCTGCAGCAATCAACAACGCGGAAAAGGTCAGCAGCGCTTTCGGATGAAAGCGGCGATTGAGATATGAAGTCAGCAGAACGCCTGCAAGAAATCCCATTGCACCAACAAAAATTAGTCTTCCACCAATTGTGTATGAAACATGGTAGTAACTTAAAAGTTCAGGCATCACAGATCCGATAGAAATAGCCGTCAGTCCGGTCAGAAAATACAAAGCACAAGAGGCAAAAGTAAATTGGCGCATGGTAAAGCGCTCCTTTCATCGTGAACGATAATTGAGAAGACCGTCGTCCGCCTAAGCGTTCTCCTAAGTCAACCAGAACATTGTAGCAGGATGATCAAGACAATAGAAGCCTTTTGAATGAATTTTTTTATGTTTTTTTTGTTGCGTAAAAATGTGTGTATTTTCAATGATTACACGCATGAAATCCGCCCAAAAAAACATGTGTACGACGCGTTATTCGCCTAGCATTTGCACAGCGCTTATGCCGCATATGTATACGCAAGAACGGCCTTTAAGTTACCCCAAACAATTCTGGAATATTAATAAGGGCATTATCGATACTAAAGAAAAGAAAAGTGAAATCCGCATGCATGAATTGCTGCGTGATGTGGCGTCTGGCGAAACGGATTGCTATAATCAAATTAGGAATATGAAACTTTAGGAGGATTCGTATCATGGGGCAGTCGATCACGTTCAAAAAAGCTGATCATTTGAAAGAAAAGCCTGGCTCCGCGAAACTAGGTTTCGGTAAACTTTTTACCGATTATATGTTCGAAATGGACTATTCGACGGAAAAAGGCTGGCATGACGCAAGAATTGTACCCTACGGACCAATCCAATTGGATCCGGCTGCAACGATTTTTCATTATGGTCAGGAAGTTTTCGAAGGATTAAAAGCGTATCGGACGGAAGACAAACGTGTCCTATTGTTTCGCCCTGATAAAAACATGGCGCGTATGAATCAGTCGTGTGATCGGCTGAACATCCCAAAAATTGATGAAAAGTTTGTGATCAAAGCGATAAAAAAACTGGTTGCCATCGAAGAAGCATGGATTCCATCCGAACCGGGGCAATCGCTTTACATTCGTCCATTTATTATTGGTACGGATGCGGCATTGGGCGTACATCCGTCAGCAACCTATAAGCTGCTGATTATTCTGTCTCCAGTGGGTGCTTACTTTGGCAACTCCATGAGTCCGGTAAAGATCTATGTTGAAGATGAGTTCGTCCGTGCGGTTAAGGGCGGTGTCGGCTACGCAAAGACCGCCGGCAATTATGCGGCGAGTCTCAAAGCACAGACGAAGTCGGAAAAGCTGGGCTTTGATCAGGTGCTTTGGCTGGACGGTGTGGAACATAAATATATTGAAGAAGTCGGCAGCATGAACATCTTCTTCAAAATTGACGATGAAGTATGGACTCCGGCACTGAACGGCAGTATTCTCCCAGGCGTGACGCGTGCTTCTGTCATTGAACTGCTTAAAAAATGGGGCATAACGGTCAAAGAGAAGAAAGTCTCTGTGAACAAGCTGTTCAAAAAAGCAGAAAAACAAAAATTGAAAGAAGTCTTTGGTACCGGAACGGCAGCCGTTATTTCTCCGGTCGGTTTCTTGAAGTGGGAAGACCATGTCATTAAAGTGGCAAACGGAAAAACCGGCAAGCTGTCGCAAAAATTGTACGACACGATCACCGGCATACAAAGCGGCAAGATTGAAGATAAATTAGGCTGGACGCAGGAAGTTAAGCTTCAAAAAGAAAAAGAAGCCGTTGCTGAATAAGCAGGTAACCCAGAAAAGCCTTTACGCAGATTGAGGCGTGCAGGCTTTTTGTTTACAAACAGCTGCGCAAAGCGCCCGAATCGCCCCGCGGCAAGCGAGCAATCGGAGCGACGATTCAGCACCGAAAAGACAGGAGACCATCACACATGTATGAAGGAACTTTCCTAAAGGAACTTTCTTAAAGGAACTTTCGCTAAGTGCGCATACGTCCTGTATGCAACGCGAAAGTCATCACATCCTGTGAAAGCACGTCCTGTATGCAACGCGAAAGTCATCACATCCTGTGAAAGCACGTCCTGTATGCAACGCGAAAGTCATCACATCCTGTGAAAGTACGTCCTGTATGCAACGCGAAAGCCACCGCATCCTGCGGAAGTAAGGACCGGACGCTTTTTGCCCGGTTTTTCTCACACTGGTAAGAAAGTATAGAAAATAAAAAGATTTAAGGAAACGAGTGTAAGTGCAACTAAGCCTTTGCCTTCGCCAGAGGCTTGGCAAAGCCAAGTTTTCTAATCAAATAGAGATGAACGATGGGAGAGTGGAAGATCATGACGGCTATGGAACACCTTGTGAACAGTCATGTTCGCGACATTCAAATCAGTGGCATTCGACAATTCTTTAATAAAGTGAAAGACTATCCGGGGGCGGTTTCATTGACCATCGGCCAACCGGATTTCGCAACACCCGAGCATGTGAAAGATGCTGGGAAAACTGCGATTGATCACAACAAAACCACCTATACAGCAAACGCGGGCTTAATTGAATTAAGACAGGCGATTGCAAATTATATTTTAGAAAAATATGATCTTCACTATGAAGCGGCGTCGGAAATCATCACCACTGTTGGCGCAAGCGAGGCAATTGATCTTGCTTTTCGTACGATTCTTGAACCTGGCGATGAGGTCATTCTGCCGGGACCAGCCTATCCTGGATATGCCGCGCCGATCACACTTGCCGGAGGTGTACCTGTCTTTATCGACACTCGGGAAACGGCATTTAAACTGACAGCCGCCCAGATCGCTGAAAATTTGACTGAAAAAACGAAGGCGGTCATTCTTCCTTACCCATCCAATCCGACCGGATGCGTGCTGACGTACGAAGAATTGAAAGCAATCGCTGAAGTGCTAAAGGATAAGCCAGTTTTCGTCGTTTCTGATGAAATTTACAGCGAGCTGACCTACGATCAAAAGCACCGATCAATTGCAACCTTTCCAGGAATGAAAGAGAAGACGCTGGTGATTAACGGGTTGTCGAAGTCGCATGCGATGACCGGCTGGCGCATGGGCTATATTCTCGCGGACCAACCGATTGCTGAACAATTGATTAAAGTGCATCAATACGGTATTTCCTGCATTACGAGCATCACGCAATACGCTGCTATTGAGGCACTGACGACCGGGAAGAACGATGCGGAACCGATGCGTCGCGCTTATAAGGAGCGGCTGGATTATGTCATCGGCCGCCTCGAAGCGATGGGTCTTGATGTTGTGCGGCCGTCCGGGGCGTTTTACGTTTTCCCGTCGATTAAAAAGTTTGGGCGGACGTCCGAACACTTTGCCTTGCAGCTGCTTGATCAGGAGCGCTTGGCAGCCGTACCAGGAAGCGCCTTTTCATCTTATGGTGAAGGTTATCTGCGTTTGTCCTATGCTTATTCGATGGATGTCTTAAAAGATGGCTTGGATCGGTTGGAACGATTTGTTGCGCGACTATCCAAATGAACGGGATTCTACTTACATAAGCGCTGTCTTTGAGCTATGAAAAGAGGCTGCCTCCTATGAAGCAGCCTCTTTGCCTTGCATTCATTCGATTGAAAGCCGGTGTCCTTTTTTCGGCGTTTTTGGTCCGTGAATCTTTAAGATCCCATTGATGTAGGAAGCCTGGGTACGCGCACGATCAATCGTATACGGTATGGTCACGACGCGCTCAGCATGGTCAAAACGGTATTCGTGGGTAAAAGCACCGGTTTGCTGGTGCTGCGTATTCATTACCACATTATTGTTCACTGAAATTTTAACTTTATCGCTGAAGAGTTCAATATGAATATTCTTTCGTTCTGCTCCAGGCAGCTCAGCTTCAACCACCCATTCTTTTTCCGCTTCATAGAAATGAACTGGGAAACCGGACACGGAATGACTGCTGAAAAAATCGTCGATGGATCTCAATACATCACCGAAAGGATTGCGTTCGAAGAAGGCATCAAGATCATTCATGAGGTTCCTTCTCTTGGGCAACTGCGGTTTGTCGGGATTATTCTTATCCATCATGACTCCTCCTTTTCAGATACTTATCTGCTCCCATCATATGTATCCGGTGTGGATTTGTTTCGTGGATTTTCATTGGCGAATGCGGAACAACCGCTTTGGCAATAATGGGGGAACAGAGGAGGCGCGGGCGATGAAGAACGACAATAAAGCTTTGCTGATCATTGATATGATCAATCCGCTTCAATTCAGCAAAGCCGGGCTGCTCTTGAATGGCATCAAGCAAATGATTCATCCGTTGGCCTGTTTGATGGACAGGGCGCGAAAACAAGGCATTCCAATTATTTATGTGAACGATAATTGTGGCCGCTGGGCATCGAATCGCGATGATCTGATTCACGCGGCGCTGGAAGGACCGGGGGCTGAAGCGGTACGTCAACTCCTCCCCGATCCTGAGGACTACTTTATTATTAAACCGAAACATTCCGGCTTTTTCGCGACGCCGCTTCATGCACTCCTGCATGATTTGGGTGCGGATACATTGATCTTGACTGGGGTAGCAGGCAACCTATGCGTTTTGTTTACGGCAAATGATGCGTATATGCGCGACTTTCATCTGATGGTGCCGCAAGATTGTTGCGCCTCAAACGTCAAGGAGGATAATGACTATGCGTTGCGCATGATGAATCAAGTACTTGGTGCCGACACGCGCAGGCAGTCTGAACTTGAACTGTGAGGGCAAGAGCAAACGGGATAATTATGATAAAATGGGTCTAGCGTTTATACGACGTTTAAGGATGGGAAAAGGCTTGTGGAAGCGGGCGAATGTTACAGACAGTCCCGTACGATCCGATACGCAGGCCAACGATTAAAGGAGATTTCAATGATGGATGATGCAGCGCACCGAGCCTTGAAAAAATATTTTGGCTATGATGAGTTCCGCAGAGGTCAAGATCAAATCATTACGCGCTTGCTTGACGGCGACGACACGATTGGCATTATGCCGACGGGCGGCGGAAAATCGCTTTGTTACCAGATTCCGGCACTGCTTTTCCCCGGCGTTACCCTTGTCATTTCACCACTGATTTCTTTAATGAAGGATCAGGTTGATGCGCTTGGCAATGCCGGCATCCAAGCAACCTTCATCAACAGCTCACTCAGCTTCACTGAAGGAAAAGAGCGCCTGACAGCGGCTGCCCGCGGCAAGTATAAACTGGTCTACATCGCTCCAGAACGATTAGAGGTTCCTGATTTTGTACGGGCTCTGGAACGGATGAAGGTTTCTCTGGTTGCTATCGATGAGGCGCACTGCATCTCGCAATGGGGACATGACTTCCGGCCAAGCTATCGCTCGATTCCAGCGATGATCACGCGCTTTTCTCAGAAACCGGTGGTTGTCGCACTGACCGCAACGGCGACGCCGAATGTCACCGCAGATATTTGTCAGCTTCTGGGGATTGCGCAGGATCACGTGATCGCTACTGGCTTTGCCCGTGACAATCTGAACTTTCAAGTGATTCGTGGACAAAGTGCGGATGTCTTTCTTTTCGACTATCTGAAGAAAAATCAGGATCAGCCGGGCATTGTTTATGCTGCAACCCGCAAAGAGGTTGACCGCTTATCTGCGCGCCTTGCGGAGAAAGGACTGGCAGTCGGTCGCTATCATGCTGGATTATCGGAACAGGAACGGGCGATGAGTCAAGAACGTTTTCTCTATGATGATCTGACGGTCCTTGTTGCGACGAATGCGTTTGGTATGGGGATTAATAAAAGCAATGTACGCTTTGTGATTCACTACAATATGCCGCGCAATATTGAGGCCTATTACCAGGAGGCAGGGCGTGCCGGACGCGATGGAGAAAAGAGCGATTGCATCCTGTTGTTTTCGCCACAGGACATTCGGCTGCAGAAATTCTTCATCGATCAATCTGAGATGGATGATGCATTGAAACATGCGGAGTACCATAAGCTGGAGCAGATGATCGGTTATTGCCACACAGAAACGTGTTTGCAAGGTTACATATTGCGCTATTTCGGAGATAAAGATCCAGACAATTGCGGGCATTGCGGCAACTGCTTGGATACACGTGAACAATCCGATGTAACGATTGAAGCCCAAAAAGTACTGTCGTGTGTCAAGCGGCTGCGCGAACGTTATGGCAAGATGATGGTTGCCAAGGTACTCGCCGGTGCATCGGATCAAAAGGTGAAGACATTTCATCTGAATCGGCTCTCAACCTATGGCATCATGCAGGAGCAAACGCAGAAGCAGATCAGTGAATTCATCGATTTTCTGACTGCCGAGCAGTATCTTGTGCAGCAAGGCGGTGCTTATCCGGTGCTCGCACTGAGCGATCGCTCGCTCGCTGTTTTAAAAGGCGAAGCAAAGGTGTATAAAAAGGGCAGCGTACGTGCGGAACGTCTTGCTGTGGACGATGCACTCTTTGAAACTTTGAAACAAGTACGCAAGGCACTGGCTCAGAAAGAATATGTGCCGCCCTATATTATTTTCTCTGATCAGTCTTTGCGCGAAATGAGCGCACGGCTCCCCTCAACGGACCATGAATTCCTAATGATCAAAGGCGTTGGCCAGCAGAAGCTGGAAAAATACGGACAAGCCTTTATGAAGGCGATTGCTGAGTATCAGGAGGCGCAGCAGGAACCGGTATGACGTCACGCCCTGAGTTGAATTGGTCGGCAGTGGTTCGCCGATGTTTATTGATCTTATCTATAACGTTGACACAAACGTGCATGCATTGGTAAGTTCCTGAAATACCGGTTTAAAAAGGCCTTTTGGTTGAATTTTATCTGGGATGCAGGTAGAATTAAGCCTGTTGTCGAAAAAAGTCTCCTCGCAAACAGAGGGGGTAGAGGCGCGGCAGTTATGAGAAGTACATCTGAGGCGAAGGGACGCCGGACGGTGTGCGTAAGGAACTGTTGCCGAAGCGGGTTCGGATCCCTTGCCGAATCGGTTGGGTTCGTTTCCGAAAGGAGCGAAACTGTCACATGCGAGCAGTTTGCGTGTGGTGTGCTATCGGGGAAGATGTGCGTGGAGTGAGTGGATCGATTGACTTTAATTTTCAAGCAGATCTTATTAACTTTACTATGAAGAGTTCGCCCGTTTAAGAGCATCACGATGCTTTTGACGGGCGTTTTTATCGTTCATTCATTTTTATGCCGCATGTTCCTCTGAATTACAGAGAGGGAGAGAGAACAAGTGAAGAAAGACAGCAAGAATCAATTGCAACGCGGATTGAAGTCACGTCACCTAACGATGATTTCGCTTGGAGGGGCGATCGGAACCGGATTGTTCCTAGCGAGCGGGAACGCGATCTATACTGCCGGACCGGGTGGAGCACTGCTTGCTTATGGACTGACCGGAGTGATGGTGTACTTCCTGATGACCAGCTTGGGTGAGCTGGCTACCTATATGCCGATCAGTGGGTCGTTCAGTACCTATGCAACCCGCTTTGTCGATCCGTCCTTTGGTTTTGCACTCGGTTGGAATTACTGGTATAACTGGGCGATCACGATTGCCAGTGAATTGTCGGCGGCAACGCTGATCATGAAATTCTGGTTCCCGGACAGTCCATCCATGCTATGGAGCGGTCTGTTTCTAGCGATTATTTTCTTACTGAATGCCTTGACTGTGAAAGGCTACGGCGAGTCCGAATACTGGTTTGCCATTATTAAAGTTGTGACCGTCATTATTTTTATCATCATCGGTTTGCTGATGATTTTCCGTATCTTAGGCGGGGGTGTGCCTGGATTCTCGAACTTTACCGTGGGCGATGCACCGTTCCATGGCGGTTTTCTCGCTGCATTCGGCGTCTTTCTGGCGGCGGGCTATTCATTCCAAGGGACTGAACTGCTCGGCGTCAGTGCGGGTGAAAGCGAGCATCCAGAAAAAAATGTTCCGAAAGCGATGAATACGATTTTCTGGCGTATTCTGCTCTTCTATATTTTGGCCATATTTGTCATTGCTATGATTCTACCTTATACCAATCACAATCTGTCAGCGACGGACTCGGTCATGGTCAGCCCGTTCACATTGGTGTTTGACCGCGCCGGGCTTGCTGTTGCTGCATCAGTCATGAACGCGGTGATTTTGACAGCTGTTCTGTCGGCAGGCAATTCAGGTCTGTACGCATCGACACGTATGCTTTATGCACTCGCCACAGAGGGCAAGGCGCCGAAATTCCTCGGCTATGTTACGCGACACGGCATTCCGATTTGGTCGCTGATCGTTACGGCAGCCTTTGGCCTGCTTGCCTTCTTTGCTTCCGGCTTTGGCGATGGTATTGTTTATAACTGGCTGCTCAGCGCATCGGGCATGTGCGGGTTTATTGCTTGGCTCGGGATCGCAATCAGCCATTATCGATTCCGGCGTGCTTATGTTGCACAAGGCGGTAAGCTTAGTGATCTGCCATACCGGGCGAAATGGTTCCCATTCGGTCCGCTGTTTGCTTTTGCCGTCTGCCTGATCGTCATTATCGGTCAGAGTTTCGGTGCTTTTTCTGGAGGGGAAATCGACTGGGGCGGAATTATTGCCGCTTACATCGGCATTCCTATTTTCCTCGCCGTTTGGCTGATTGCCAAGTGGAAAATGAGAACGAAACTGATTCCGCTTGAGCAATGTGACCTGTCACGTCATGGCAATTAATTATTGATCTCAAGGAAGGTGTCTCAATAGTCAAAGGTGACGTTGAGGCACCTTCTTGTATGCGCGCTTCTGGGGTCGTTGGTGACAACTTTTGTGTGGATGGTCCTGTTTTTCGAATGTGTGGGTACATCGATGCGGCTTGGCCTGGGAATGGTACAGGTTCATGGTAAAATAAAGAGAGTTTCGTACAAGAAAAGAGGAATAGTGATGCATAGTTTGGCACAAATCCATGGGCTGGTTTGGGGACTTATGGTGATTCTTTTTCTCCTGAGCTATCTTTTCTACCAGCAAAAAGTATGGAGTATGATCCTGCGGCTCACTTATTTGGTGATGATTGGAACCGGAATAGCGATGCTGTTCATCATCCATTTTCCGTTCATGCTGGTCGTTAAAGCCGTTCTGTCCTTTGCATTAATCGGTTTGATGGAAGCGGCGCTTGGCAAACGGAAAAAACAGCAACCGGCAGGACTTCTGCTCGTGCTCAGTACGGTAGTCTTAATTGTGATTCTGTTGATCGGCTACCGCGTCATTTAAAAAAGAACTTTTCCCGAATAGCATCGGGAAAAGTTCTTTTTGTTTCTCTTATGCTTAATTTTTTACGGGTGCTTCACTTAAAATTCCTGATGCTTTAATGCGTTCGGCGGCTTCTTTGAGCCGTTCTTCAGGCTCAAGCAGTCCGACGCGTACAAATTGATCGCCATGGGTGCCGAAACCGGCGCCGGGTGCGACGGCAACATGAGCACGTTCGAGCAGAGCATCAGCAAAGGACTCGGAAGTGTAACCGTTCGGTACCTTGAACCAACAGAAGAATGATCCCTTTGGTGCACGGACATCCCAACCAATCGCGCGCATGCTTTCGACTAAGACATTTCGGCGCTGTTCGTAAAGCGCGCATAATTGCTGAACTGACTGCTGCGCGCCAAGCAGCGCAGCCGATCCCGCATCCTGAATCGGGCTCGGGACATCGGAGTGATCAATGTCGTGGAAGGTGCTGAGCGCGCGGATAATTGACGCATTTCCGACTGCAAAGCCGACCCGGAATCCGGCCATGTTGTATGTTTTTGACAACGTGTACACTTCAATGCCTTGTTCCTTTGCGCCCGGCGTCTGCAGGAAGCTGATTGGACGTTTCCCGTCAAAACCGAATGCCGCATAGGCAAAATCATGGACAACCGGCATTTGATGTTTGCGTGAGAAACGTACCGTATCAGCAAAGAATGCCTCGGTAGCCATTGCTCCGGTTGGATTATTCGGATAGTTTAACATCAGCAAATGCGCTTTTTCCAAAATATCTGCAGGAATCGTTCGATAATCCGGTAAAAAGTCGTCTTCTGCGCGCACCGGGATTCCGTAGGTCCGCGCACCGGCAAGTTCCGGACAGACGTAGTACAGCGGGTAGCCGGGATCGGTCGTCAACATGACATCGCCCGGATTTAGCAGTGTTTGCGGTAATGCTGAAATCGCCACCGTTGCCCCGTCAAAGACGGTCACCTCTGTTTCGGGATCAAGCGTGACCCCATATTCGCGTCTGTAAAAGCTGCTGATTGCTTCTTTAAAAGAACGTTTGCCGCCTGCAGTAGGATAACCTTGATTCTCATGGAGCGGAGCGGCTTGATTCATTGCTTCGATAATTGGTTTCGGCGTCGGCTGATCCGGACTGCCGGTATGAAGATGGATGACATCAATGCCCTGCTTCACCACAGCATCAATTTTTTGTTCAATGCTGGTGAAGTAATTGGCGGGAAGCGCTTGAACTTGCCGGGATGGAATGAATTCAGCCATAAATAACCCTCGTTTCTTTCCGTACTTTTCTATACTCTATGCCCTTCACTTTAAGGGCGTTCATTCTACCACAGGTTGCTCATAGTGATCAATAAAATTCGCAACGTCTCTTATCATAACGCTTTTTTCTCTATGAATCTATGTACCGTTGTGGAACCGTTCCTCAGCTGCTGAATAAGTTAGAGTGAAATGCCTATGTTTGAGTATCGTGCATACCTGTAAATCTTGGTGCGCGGGGAAGGGTGAAACAATGTTTGTTTATACAGTAAGAACCGGAGACTCTTTATTTGCGATCAGTCAGAAGTTTGATGTTCCGGTGGACACATTGAGAAGCGTCAATGGGCTGGCGGCGACAAATATTGTTACCGGTCAAGCGCTGCTGGTGACTAGCGATGTTTATACAGTGCAGCCCGGTGACAGTTTATGGACGATTTCGCGTATGGCTTATGTACCGTTAAGCGCGCTCCGACAAGCAAATCCAGGAATCAACCCAGATCAGCTGAGTATTGGTCAGAAAATTAATCTTCCAACGATTGAGCGGCGCGTCGCCACTCATTTCAGCTATTCACAGCTTCGGACGCCGGCGCTTGATCAATCGGTTATTGCTAATAATGCGCCGTATTTAACGTACATTGCACTTTTTGAAACGCATTTTAATTGGAACGGCGATCTGAGTCCGCTCAATGACAATGCCGCGGTGCTTGCCGCTTGGCGCGGGCGGGTGACCCCGGTGCTGACCGTAACCAATTTGACGGCGACCGGATTTAATTCGGCTTTAGTGCAACGTGTTTTAAATACACCGAGTGTGCAGCAGACTCTGATCGACAACATGATCAACATGGCGACCTCCAGCGGCTACGGCGGGATCAATATTGATTTCGAAGGCGTACTGCCGGCGGATCGCAATGCGTTTGTGATGTTTCTGCAAGCGCTAAAGCAAAGGACACAATCGGCCAATTTGAATCTGAGTATCGCTGTGCCTGCAAAAACGAATGATGATGTGCCTTGGGTGCGTGGCTATGACTATGCAGCAATCGGTGCGATCGTCGATCAATTCTTCATTATGGCGTATGACTGGCATTATAGCGGGAGTGAGCCAGGAGCAACCGCTCCAATTCAGCTTGTTCGCGAAACGCTTGAATTTGCTGCTAGCCTAATGGATCGAAATAAAATAATCATGGGTACACCTTTTTACGGTTATGATTGGCCGATTCCGTTTTCCGCTCAGAATCCGGGCCGGGCGATTACGTATCAAGCCGCCATTGATCTGGCAATGAGCGAACAGGTACCGATTAATTATTCAACAACAGATCAAGCCGCTTATTTCTATTATACCGACGACAGCGGTCAGAACCGCGTGGTCTGGTTTGAAGATGTGCGCAGTTTGTTTGCAAAGGCACAGCTGGTTTACGATTCGCGAATCGCTGGTATCGGTTCTTGGCAGATTAACTTTCCGATGGCGGTCTATCCTTGGGTGTTCACTCACTTTTTCCAAATTCGAAAGGTCTGAGCACTGCGTATGACGTGAAAATGAGAGGTGTTCATGCTATCGTTATCCTAGATGCTAAGGATAGGAAAGCGAGTGAGAGGCATGGCAGAAAAGACGATTGGGTTTATTGGAACCGGAGTTATGGGCAAAGGCATGATCCGCAATTTGATGAAGGCGGGTTTTGCACTTCACGTTTATAATCGTACCAAAAGCAAGGCAGACGATCTTATTGCCGAAGGCGCAGTCTGGAAAGCAAGTCCCGCGGAAGCCGCTGAAGGAGCCGACATTGTGATTACAATGGTTGGTTATCCTAAAGATGTGGCTTCCGTTTATTTTGATAATGGGATCATCGCTCATGCAAAAGCAGGCGCCTATCTGATTGATATGACAACGTCTTCGCCGCAGCTCGCTGAAAAAATTTATCGGGCGGCTGCCCCTAAAGGGCTGCATGCATTGGATGCTCCGGTGTCCGGCGGAGATGTCGGGGCAAAGAATGGGACGCTGTCCATCATGGTCGGCGGTGACGCGCACGACGCCGAAGCAATGACACCCGTTTTCCAGGCGATGGGCCAGAAGATCGTGTATCAAGGGAAAGCAGGCTCCGGTCAGCATACAAAGATGGCCAATCAGATCGCGATCGCATCCAATATGATCGGTGTGGCCGAGGCGTTAGCCTATGCAAAACACGCTGGACTTGATACAGACAAAGTCATGGAGAGTATTGAAACCGGGGCTGCTGGCAGCTGGTCACTGAGCAATCTGGGGCCGCGCATGCTAAAAGGAGATTTCGAACCCGGTTTTTACATCAAGCATTTGATCAAGGATGAACGAATTGCTTTGGAATCAACGCAAGCCATGGGCATGGATGCTCCGGGCCTCGCCTTGTCAAAGGAGATCTACGAAGCGCTCGCTGATCAGGGCGAAGAAAACAGCGGCACACAAGCGATTTATAAAAACTATTGGAATGAGAAATAAGCAACAAAACCGTTGCGTAAAGCGTGCAGCTTTCATTAAAGCGATGCAAGCGATGAAGGAATACGCATTGGGACAAATAATGAGAGGGGGGGCTTCATGTGAAAGTTTTTATTGCAATTGGTGCCATTCTGGCGTTCTTATCGGTTACTTTTGGCGCTTTTGGCGCACATGTGCTGAAGGCGCGCTTGACGGAGCAGAATCTTTCCATTTTCCAAACCGGCGTTCAGTATCAAATGGTTCACGCACTAGGGCTGATTTTGATTGGCATTTTGGCTCTGACGGTCTTCACTGGACAGACGACACTGCTCGCTTGGGCCGGCTGGTTGATGACGCTTGGCGTCGTGCTCTTTTCAGGAAGCTTGTATGCACTCACGCTTAGCGGTGTCCGCGTACTGGGGGCGATCACACCGATTGGCGGCGTTCTTTTTCTCATCAGCTGGGTACTCGTTGTTGCAGCGGTCTTGCGTGCGTGATGTACGCGAAAAAGACGGAGCGGTTTTTACGAACCGCTTCGTCTTTTTTACAGGAAAAAAAGGATAAGATTTTGCCCCGTCTTCAAACCAATAGACCCATGTCTTGACCGAGAATCAAAGTGGAGGTACTCTAGCGCCAGCGGGAACCGCGTGCCAGCGAGCAATCGAAGCGCACACAAAATTAGGATGGTTTAAGGACCGAGCACAGCTTGTTTTTTTCACGATTGCAGGAATTAACGCCCGGCAGGAGTTGGCGCCGCGTAAGGATATTCGTACGCCAGTGGTCCGGTAAACTCGAAATAGTTGACGAACACCATCGGAATGAGGAAGCGTCGTTGTGTTTCTTCGTCCTCAATAATAACATGATCACGTCCGGCCGCTTCAACTGTACCGGTAAACGTTTTCGCGTTCCATTGGCTATTGCCTTCGAAGGTGCAGTAGACGGTTGCTGTTTTGCCTAAATTCAGTCGCAAAATGTTTTCAATATAAGATTGTTCGACAAAAGGCAGCGGAAGAACTTGTGGGCTGACCGGTTGCTGCGGTGCACCGGTCTGCGGAACCGGGAGCGTATAAGCCGGAAAAGGATAAGGTAATGCTTGTGGTGCGGGCTGCGGTGCACCAATTGGCTGCTGCGTCTGAGCTTGAAAAGGAAATGAACCGCTCGGCTGCTGTGGCTGGACTTGCTGTCTTGAGTCATCCCAGGTCTGCTGCGCTTGGGGATCCGGATTAAATGCTGCGCCATAAGGCCAGCTGTCTGGCGGAAATTGAACGCCCATAAATGAACTCACTCCTTAACAATCGATTGGTCAATAAACTCGCGGACAATCCGATTCAGTAGGGGAGAAGAAACAATGTGCTTTAAAGCGGCCGGTGTTCCACTGATTGTACCACTGAGCAGGACACGCGCCTGCCGGCTGAAAAAACCAAAGCGAATTCGATGCAGGATGGAACCGTTCCCCTTTAAGTGTTCGCTCGGCAAGCCGTTTATCTTGTGAGCGAGCCGCTTGATAAAAATATCCCTTTTGCGTTGCCTCGAAACCGCCAGGACTCTGAAAAACCATTTGTTGAATTGTCCTCAATCCTTCAAAATCAAGACAGTTGCCGAGTACCCGATTGACGCCGACATTGCCGACCATCAGCATACCGAGCTGACCGTCGCCTTCTGCCTCGGCACGCATTAAACGAGCGAGAAGTGAAACATCGTTCGACGTATACTGAACCACGGCCATAATCATGCCTGCCCCCTTTTCTTTTGGTGAAGAATCTTATGTGAATTGGCATCGGTATCCCCATTGCAAAAGTGACGCATCAGTGCGGCCGTCCGGATTGGCGCGCGCCTTTTAAAGTGGTGCGTCGAACCAGCCCGGCTGCTTGAACGGAAGATTTATAAGCCAAGGTTCTTAAGTACATATAAAGCCTATGCGTCTGATCGCAAATGATGACAGCGGGTCTGGAATTACGGCCAATAAAAAAAGACCTGTTTCCAGGTCTTTACATCAGAAGATTAGATGAAAAATTTTTGTTGAAACTGCTCTTGTGTTAAATGATTGCCGACAAAAAACGGTCCGAATTCGCCGAAACGGGCGCTTGCCTCATCAAAACGCATCTCATAAACAATTTTCTTGAATTGCAGCGGATCATCTGAGAAAAGGGTTACGCCCCATTCCCAATCGTCGAAACCGACCGACCCGGTGATGATCTGATGAATTTTTCCGGCATACTTGCGGCCGATTTGTCCGTGGCTCTTCATCATCTCACGCCGTTCTTCCATCGGTAGCATATACCAATTATCGCCATGTTCGCGCCGTTTATCCATTGGATAGAAGCAGAAGTAGTCGTTTTTTGGAAGGATCGGTTTCAACCGCTTCTGAACATAGGGATTCGCATAGGGATCGCCGCCGTCTTTGCCCAGATAATTGCTTAGTTCTACGACCGAAACAAAAGAATAGGCGGGATCGGTCACCTCACCTAGTTTTGATTTATCAAATTCGGTTTCCAGATCACTGAGTTCGTCCATCGTTGGGCGAAGCGTAATCATAACGAAATCCGCTTTTTGACCGAGCACGGAATAGAGCGCAAAGCTTCCATCATGCGCTTCTTCGTTAATCTCGGCACGACTGAAAAACTGATTAAATTCATTTAATGCTTGCTGTCGCTCCCATTCGGATTTTTCTTTCCATGCCGACCAGTCAATGGTACGGAAATCGTGGAGACAGTACCAGCCATCGAGTGTCTGTGCTGCTTCAGCCATCGTGAACACCTCTCTTTTTTTTCATTTTCTCACCTAGTCTAATATAGCACAGTTTCCCAATTGGATCAGAGGATGAAATTAACTTTCCAAATGTAGGATGTGTTCTTTTCGTTTATACTAAAGGTATAAGATAATTATTGGGAGGCGATGGACGATGGCAGACTTATTTGAACGATTGAAACCCGAAATTAAGAAGGGGAAACCGTCGATTATTTTTCCTGAAGCAGACGATGAACGGATTCGCGAAGCGGTGTGCACTTTAGCGTCAGAAGAATTGATTGTGCCCATTCTGATTGGGAAACAAGAAGAATCCACTGAGGAATTGAGGACGCTTGCTTCTGAAAATAAGCTTCGATTTCTGCATCCGGAAACGGATAAAGAACTGCAGACTAAAATCGATGCATTGGTGGCACGCAGAAAGGGAAAGACGGATGCTGCCCAAGCGGCACAGTGGTTAAGCGATCCGTGCTACTACGGGACGATGTTGGTTTACTTGGGCGAAGCGGAAGGACTTGTCAGCGGTGCAGCCCATTCAACCGCTGAAACCGTGCGTCCGGCACTGCAAATCATCAAAGCACAGCCGGGCAAGAAACGGATCTCGGGTTCCTTTATTCTTACGAAGGGGGATAAAGAATTCGTTTTTGCCGACTGTGGCATTAACATATCGCCCGACAGTGAAACATTGGCGGAAATCGCCATCGAATCAGCGGAGACAGCGGTACTGTTCGGTATCGATCCGAAAATTGCAATGCTCAGCTTCTCTACGAAGGGATCGGCAAAAGACCCGTCGATTGATAAAGTGAACGAAGCAGTAAAGCGCGTTCATGAGAAAGCACCGGATCTTGCGGTTGACGGCGAGCTGCAGTTTGATGCTGCCTATGTGCCGGAAGTAGCAGCTAAAAAAGCGCCGGATTCCCCGATTGCCGGCAAAGCGACTGTGTTTGTTTTTCCAAATATCGATGCAGGAAATATTGGTTACAAAATGGTACAGCGACTCGGCGGCTATACAGCAGTGGGACCGATTTTACAGGGATTGGCCAAGCCGGTTAACGACTTGTCACGCGGCTGTTCGGCAGATGATGTTTACAAGCTGGCGCTGATTACGGCCAAGCAAGCGCTGAGTGCAGCCCAGCCTCAAAATGTATAAAGGATCGGCATCCGTTCCGAGGCGTTCGGTACCGTTAGGTGAGCAATTGAAGCAACGGGCAAATACTTCATACGACTGAAAGCACGCGTTTTTCGCTCGGTTTTTGAAAGTATAAGATTTTTGGTCCCGCAAAAGACAGTGCGCCCGAGGCAAGCGAGTAACCGAAGCGACGATTCAGCACTGAAAAGACGCGAGCCCATCACACATAAAGAAACTTTCTTAAAGGAACTTTCCTAAAGGAACTTTCCTAAAGGAACTTTCCTAAAGGAACTTTCCTAAAGGAACTTTCCTAAAGGAACTTTCGCTAAGTGCGCATACGTCCTGTATGCAACGCGAAAGTCATCACATCCTGTGAAAGTACGTCCTGTATGCAACGCGAAAGTCATCACATCCTGTGAAAGTACGTCCTGTATGCAACGCGAAAGTCATCACATCCTGTGAAAGTACGTCCTGTATGCAACGCGAAAGTCATCACATCCTGTGAAAGTACGTCCTGTATGCGACGTGAAAGCCACCACATCTTGCGGAAGTAAGGACCGGGCACTTTTTGCCCGGTTTTTCGTATGGCTTGGACTAGTTTTAACCATTTGATGACGAGGTTCCCTAGAGACAAAGCATATTTTCTTTCGAAAACTTCTGAAAAATCTTTTTGGCTAAAAGGATAAGGTATATAATTGGAAGATCATGGACAATCGAAGGTGAGAATATGGATCCAGACCAAGCCCTTTATCTGAAACGGGCGTCACAGCGGCAAATAAAAAAAGCCGTCACTAGCGATTTTATCGGAAGCTTCAGTAGCTCACTTTTTAATTTTGCAATCAGTTTATACATATTAAAACTGACCGGATCGGCAATGAATTTCGGAACAACTTTATTGATCGGTCCGCTAATTGGCATTGTTTTTTCACCATTTATCGGTTACCTTGCCGATCATTACGATCACAAGCGCGTTATGGTTTCGACACAAATCGGATGTGTGCTTTTACTGATTGTGTACAGTCTGCTTTTCCCGCTGCTTGGAAATTGGCATTATTTAATGGTGCTCATCATGGTGGCGACCCTCGGACTAAATGCCCGCCTATTCAGTGTAACGTATATGTCAGCAATTTCCCGTCTTGTCGAAAAAGCGTTTATTCAACAGTTGAATGCCTTGGAGCAGTCGGCAAACTCGCTTGCGCAAATTCTCGGGCCTATAGCTGCCGGTGTCGTATTTGCGTTCGTACCGTTTCGGTCATTTATCTATTTTGAAATTGTCGCTGAGCTCGTGGTTGTTCTGATTGTGCTCACGATGAACTTTCAGCTTGTTGAACCGCCTGTCATGCAGCAGGGCAGCAAATCAGAGTCGATGTGGGCATCGATGAGGCAGGGATTGGTTTATGTGAAAAAACGACCGTTGATCTTGATGATGATTCTCGTTGCCTCGGTACTCAACTTTCTCTGCGGTGTATTTAACGTTGGTTTCCCGTATCTCATTGTTCAAGTCCTGCACATGCAAAATATTCAATACAGTCTCACTGAAGCGCTGTTTTCATTAGGGATGGTCGCCGGCGGGCTTCTGGCGGCGAAATTGACAGTGGACAGCAATCCGATTGGAATGGTCAGCAAGTCGCTTTTTTTTGAAGGACTGCCACTGATTTTCGCCATCATTCCGCTTCTTTTTACACTCAATTCATGGGTGTCGACCTTCATTTTTGGGAGCATTAATTTTGTATTGGCACTGGTTCTGGTCTTTGTTAACGTACCGTTGACCACATACATGCAAAAGACGATTCCGATGCATTACCAGGGCCGTGTTTTTACGATTTTGATGGTTGGCGCGACCTCGCTGCAGCCGCTTGGCATGTTTGTTTACGGGGTGCTGTTCCAGTATACATCAGCCATTGGCATCATTATTGGTTCGTTTATCGGCATGCTCGCGGTCAGTTTTTGCGCATGGACAGTCAGCCGCCGCGGCGCGTTTCAGGAAGAGAAGCTTCAAGGCTAATACACTCAGCGCAACGATAATAAAAAAACTCGGGCACCTGTGTGTCCGAGTTTTGCTGTCTAACGATTAGTCAAACGCCTTTGCCTCTTTAGGCAGTGCATGCACGTGATTCAAATAGTTAGTGACGTTCCGGTCATCGGCTTTGGCGTACTCATAGCCGAAATGATCTGCCACATGCTGCGCAAGTCGTCGAAAAAGTGCGCGCATGCGAAAAAGAGCTTGCCAGATGTGCTCTGAATCTGCATCCGGGTATGTGCTTAGATAGTCTTGCCAAACGTCTGCTTCGACATAGCGAGGCAAGTATTTGCCACATTTGCCTGCACTCACAGTAAAATCAGTGCGTACGCCTGCATGCCAAGAGAGCATGCGTACCATCATATCACGGACCGGGTTCTCAAGCATCGCTTTGGCATAAGGCATTTCGCCGCGCCATAACCCCTTAGCTACATAGGGTGCTACCCAGCAAAATTCATTACAACAATCGGCGAACTGCTGTTTGCTCGGTGGCGCGATGTGGTAATTCCGGTCGTATGAAGGTGGTACGGCATTAAATTGCCCATCCTTATCAAGCAGGATGACGCTCAGACTGTCGCCATTCACATAATCGTTGGCTTGTTCCGGAGTCATCAGCGTCAAATCGATTCGGTTGCCATCCTTAAAGAGCATTAAGTAGGTGAAGTGCTGATCGGATAATGCTGGCGTTCCGCAGCCGATGTCCGTCAGATCGGGCATCTGCAGGATGATGCGTTCACCAAAGACGTCGATCCATCGATGGTCAGACGTGAACGCGGATACTTTGCGTGTGACGTAAACGATATCGTAATCTTGAAAACAATCACGAGGCGCATCCGGATTTGCCCGTGAGCCGTTTAGGATGACCGCGCGAATGCGTTCATCATTGATTGCCTGGTCCAGAATCCGTTGGTTCATTTGTTGTTCTGTTCGCATTTTATTTCCTCCATTTATTGTAATGGTGAAAAAATCGCAGATGGGCGGAGGTGACTCAGAACGGGTCTAATGCCGGTTTAATGATTTCATTGTATTGTCCTTTCTGTATGAAAAACCGTTTCGTGATCTTCGTTTAAAAGAATGACAGAGGATCGATTGGCTGCGCTTCGCTGTAGGGGTGTAAAACGCTTTTCTTGATTCACACAATGCATTTCTGACTGATTATTAAGATTATTATACGTGAATTAGGCTAGCCGTGGAAATAATTAAGCCCCCGTGCACAGGAGCACGAGGGCAGAACGTATCCAAGTTATTCAAATAAATGCTGAGCGAAATACTCATTTTTCTTAATGCCGGCAGGGATGGCAAACAGTCCTGTGGCGATGTGATCGGTATATTCATTGAGCGCATCGCTTTTACCAAGCAAACGCAGCATTGGAATGAAGCTGTCTTGGGGTTTATTTTGATAGGAAATGAATAAAAGCCCCGCGTCTAAATTTCCGGTTTGCGGCTGGATGCCGTTCGTGTATGAATAGGCGCGCCGGTAAATCTGTTTTCCCGTTCCATGTGCCAGTCGAACATGCGCATCTGCTGGCATCTTGTTCATAATGACCGGATCTTTTTCATGCCTCTGTCCGAATGGTGCGCCGGAATTTTTCTTTCGTCCGAAAACATTTTCTTGATCGCTGTACGAATCCCGATCCCAAGTTTCAATGATCATTTTAATCTTACGGTAGCCAAGATAGGTTCCGCCACGCATCCACTGCGGTTCATCGCTGCCTGTCCAGATGACGTTCTTCTGGTCCTCAGAATCAGCGACGTTCGCCGTTCCGTCTTTGAAGCCAAATAGATTCCTTGGAGTTTGGCCCTTTGGCGCATTGAGAAAGCCCGACTCCATCCAGCGAATGTTCGCTGTGCCAAGTGCTTCTTTGATCAGATTGCGCAAGGCATGAAAGGCCACTTGCTGTACATCGGCACAGACCTGAACACAAAGATCTCCGTTTGAAATAGCAGGATCCAGCGTTTCATGGGCGATATGCGGCATCGCTGTGAGCTGTTTCGGCATGTGGGCTGCGACCCCAAAGCGGTCTTTCCCATCCTTGGTGAAGAAAGAATGACCAAGTCCAAAGGTGATCGTTAGATTTGCCGCGCCGAGATCGCGCGCCTCATTCGTGTCGTTTGGCGGCAGCTCTTTATTGTCGCTGTTGACTTCGCGTTTGCCTTGCGTCAGCGTGGCAGCCAAGCGTGTCCAAGTGATGAATAGTGCCATGATTTTGGCTGCATCATGTACCGATGGATCAATGTCGAATGCGGCGAGATAACCGTAGTTTTGATGGGCAGTTGTGATGCCGGCCTGATGATTTCCGAAGAATGGGACGGTGGATTGATTTGCGGCATTCGCTTCACCGTTTTTATTGCCAAGCAGTTCAAGTACAGTACCGAAGCCGCTTGCGCCAAGCGCGATGCCTCCGCCGGCGAGTGCCGTCATTTTCAACATATCCCGTCTTGAGTACTCTTTTTGCTCATTTGGAGTGCTCAGATCATCTTTGGCCATGAGGGATCAACCCTTTCTGTTTAGAATATTTTTGCTGTCTGGGCCATCAGCTTGGATAGCTTGCTCAATTCATTGCTGATTTCTCGGATCTGTTCTTTGTTCAGTTTCGTATAGTCTTCGTATTCGGTATCTGATTTTTTGTATTTCAGCATTTGTTTGTCAAACGCTTGAAATTGCTTGTCGATTTGGTTTGCCAGATCTTTATGGCCTTGAATCAGCGCCGGAATGGCAGCCTGATAAACGGCTTTTGAACCGTCAACATTTGCTTGAAGATCGACGAGATCTGTATGTGAGTAGCGCTCTTCTTCACCGGTAATCTTGCTGGTTGCGGCTTCTTCAAGCAGTTCCATTGCCCCGGCGACCATCGCTTTTGGTGTCAGCTTGAACGATTTTGCTTTCTTTTGCAGACTGAGCACATCGGCCATGAGCTTATCGGCATACTTTTCTTGGCCTTTCAGACTGTTCTTCTCCCACAACGCGCGTTCAATTTCATGAAAGCCACTCCAGTCGGATTCGGTCTCTACGTCATTGATCCGTGCGTCGATTGCCGGATCAAGGTCTCCGAAACTTTCAGCGATTGGTTCGGCCCGTTCGTAGTAGATACGCGGCAATGTATAGCGTTTCTTCGCTTTTTCAACGTCTCCGTCTTTAACTGCCTGGACGAAAGGTTTGGTTGTTTTGACAAGCTGATCAATCTGTTCATCAGCATACTTCAAGTAATCATCAACGGCCTGATCCATTTGCTTGGACGGTTTTGCTTTGGTTTCTTTTGCTGCAAGCAGATCGCTGAGCTGGTCGGTCAAGGCCCTGCTGTTTTCTTTAACTTGTGCTGCATTGGGATTTTCCAAATTTGATTGCGCATAAATCGGTTGCTGATAGCGTTCAATTTTTGCGTATTGGAGCGGGAAACGGTCACGGACACCATTTTCATAGGAAAGCCACTGAGTGTTTAGTTGTTTGCCGTATTTTTTAATGGCGGCGGTATCGTTTTTTTCTAACGCTGCTTGAAGATTCTTGTTGATTTGCTGCATCTTTTTCGTCCCCTGTTTAACTGGATCTGCGGTTGTTTGTGCTGATTTTTCACCATCGGATTTCTGCGCACTGCTGCAAGCGGAGATGGGGAGGAGCATCAGTGCAGCTAAAAGGATAAACATGATTTTCTTTTGATTTGTCATGAGAAGTTAAGCCTCCTTGGCTTGTTTGCTGTTTGTATGAAATACGTTCATCAACCATCTTTTTGAAAGAACGATGACGAAAATAACAAGGCATATCGCCTGCGGCACAATGCTGTACCAGGATGGGAAGATGCTCAGACTGTTTACGGAAGGCAAACGATCGGACACCGAGGAAGGCAATACGCCGGCCATTTGCAAACTGTGGATGCCTGAACCCATAAATTTGAAACCTAAGTAAAAGACCACAAAACTTGAGATCATAAAGAATGGACGAAGCGGCAGCAGAACGCCAAGCTTCAGCATGAGCACACCGATCACGATTAGAAAACCGAAGCCAATGGCGATCCCGAGAATCAACGTTGATGCCGGCATGCGTCCGGCCATTCCAATAAGAAAAATGACGGTTTCCATGCCCTCACGCAGCACAGCGATGAAGGCAAGCAGCGCAAACGAGATCATTTTGCGCTTGCTGATTGCTTGAGCCGTTTGCGACTTAATGAACGCATTCCAGCGTTGGATATCAGCATTGCGGTGCAGCCAGTAGCCGACATAGAGTAGCATCAGACTGGCAATGACGCCCGACCAGCCGTTGATCAGCGAATTGTTGTTGCCGAAGGAAGCGACTGAAAGTAGGAACGAAACCAGTGCGCCGACAGCTAGACAGACAACGATGGCAAGCGTTGTACCGCTCCAGATCCACAGCTTAGCAGGCGTTGAATCGGCTTTGCGCGCAAACGTCAGCAATGCGCCGATGACGAGCAGAGCCTCAAGTCCTTCGCGAATCGGAATGAGTGCGGCATCCCACATCCCGTAATTCGCTGAGGCGAGTGGTTTAAGGCTCGTGATCATCTCGTCAATCAGTGGCTGCGCTTTTGAATGCGTTTTCGGATTTGCCAGGTAAGCATCCATCATGACGAGATTTTTCTCCGACTCGGTATAGATACTCTGTGATTGACTGACCACATCCCCTTCTACAGAAAGCCAGTCCTGTTGCAACTGTTTGACCTGGGTGGCTGCGGTGACCCAATCCTTTTGCTCCAAAGCGTGTTTGGCGTTCTCAAGCTCCGTTATGTAAGAACCTAGGGATTGGTGCGTCGAACTTTTGACGCCGCCATATAACCCGCTTTGGTAATCCTGAAGCGTCTGCCTGAGCGTGCTGAGACTTTTGATTGACTGTTTGCGATTGCCGTTAAGCAGATCTAGTGAAGCGGAACTGATGTCCTGACTTAATTGAATGGAGACATCGAGCGAGCTTTTAGATACCGCTGTTTTGTGCTGCTGCCACCACGTTTTAAATGATGAATAAGGCGCATCCGCCGATTGACCTTTTTGAAGGGCGGTGATCGCCTGATTCAAGTCTTTCAGTGCAGGAGAGACATCCACTGCCTTTGCCGCATGTGCAGGAAAAGGATGGAGAAGGCTGAGCAAAAGCAACACGATCATGATTGCGCCGATGCTATGGCGCCGATTCATATACAAACACCTCCGTATTGGAAATGATAATCATTTTCAACTAAGCATTTATAGTTTAGTAGCCTTACATAAAGGTGTCAATAAAAATTTTAAAAAGTGAATAAATAATGTGATGAATGTTATAGATAAAACAATAATTTTGTTAGGGTGAGCGTGAGAGACGAGCAACATCACATGAAGAATGGGCTAGAAATGGTAGAAAATAAGAAAAACCGGGTAAAATACGCCCGGTCCTTCATTTTCAGCTATGTGTGGCGGGTTCATGTCTTTTCAGTGCTGAATCGTCGCTTCGGTTATTCGCTTGCCGCGGGTGCACCACGAGTCTCCCCAGACAGGCAGAAATCTGCGGGGCTCGTTGGCACGCATCAATAAAGCGCGATCCCGCAGGCGTCAGAGTACCTTCGCTCGGATTCTCGGTCAAGATACGGGTCTATGGGTTTGAAGACGAGGCAAAACCTTATCCTGCGAGCAAAGACGGATAGGGAATGAGCAAGAAGAGATCGGGGATGTGTAACGGTGGATCACCTATTGGAAAACTTGGCTTTGCCAAGCCTCTGGCGAAGGCAAAGTCGCCGTCGCGACGGCCATGGACGGCCTAGTGTTCGGTGAGCCGCAGGACGCGGCGTTCTACCGAAAATCTTTTATTTTTTATACTTTCTTACCAGTGTGAAAAAAGCGCCGCTTGCCTGCGGCGCCTCATTTCCGGACGAAGCCTTCTTCCGTTAAATATTCCACCGCTTCTTTATAGGTTCGGAACGTTCCGTCGAGTAAATCTCCAGCATAGACGTTCCACAATGCATTGTCGTAGACAATTTCCAGTTCGCTCCGGCCGCTTGGCGTCACCCAAAGTTCGTGATCGTTGCCGTTCGCGGTTTCTCTTTTATAGAGGCCTTCAGGCGACAGCGCAAAAATGGCTTTTTTCAGTAATTCTCGGAGCTCCTCTTCAGAGAAATCGCGGATGTTGACCATACCTTTGGCATCAGCATCGTAGCCATCAATTCCTTTGGCGTATACATAGCCGTTGCCGTTCGGATGCAGATGATAGACGACGTTTTTCTTGTCTGTCGCACTACCATTGTATTGGAAATTCAGCCTTCCCAGTGAGACTTTCTTTTGTTCAAGTTCGCTAAAGGATTCAATAATCGCAAGCTTTTGATTGAAATCAAGTAACAAAGATGCGTTCAACTCCATTTTCTCGTTTTGTCGGTTTATTATAGCATACCCAGCTTCAGTAAAGGAACGCGGGAATATTTACGCTTTGCGTGCGGGTCTAACCCAACCGGGAATTGACAGAAACAAATCATCACTGTACTATTTTACTAATACAATGATGTGTTAGAGGGATGCTTATGAATGGTAATAGAGCTAAACGGAAGAAAATAAAGCGTCATTTTAGAAAACTGGGGATTTCATTGCTGTTTCAAGGGGGATTATTATGGGCCGTGGTGATTGCATTTATGGTTGTTCAAATCTTCCCGGCGCTGTTTCTCACCCCTGACCTGACGGAACAACAGATGGAGAAACAATTCATTAATCCCCTGCAGGAAAGCGGCTGGCCGATGATTCTTGCGGTGGTGATCGCTTTTATCCCGCTCCTGATCTATCGAAAGAAGCTGTTTTGGACGCATGATTTAACAACTGTTGGAAAAAGGATGAATCGTCGCATCGTTTTTATCGGGTTTGTGTTTGTTCTCGGACTTAATATGATTTTCATGCTGATCATGTATCCGGTCGAAGGACTGCTGCATCTTTTCGGTTATACGGCAGAGCCGTCTGAAGAAATTCTGGAAGGGTCGAAGACAATCAGTATGTTTGTCTATACTTGCTTGATTGCACCGATCTTTGAAGAATTTATTTATCGCGGCGCTGTTTTGCGCAGCCTAGAACGCTTTGGCTCATTTTTTGCGATTACGGGTTCGGCGCTGCTGTTCGGCATGATGCACGGCAATATTATTCAACTGCCGGTCGCCTTTGGAACCGGCATAGTTCTTGGCTATTTGGCAAAGACCTATTCCATTTGGTTGACCATACTCATACACAGTTTGAACAACTTGCTGAGCGAAGCGATCAGTGCGGTACACTCTGAGGTATTATCAGCCATCCTGAATAGCGGGTTACTTGTTGCGGTCTTCCTGGTTCTTGGCGTTTTTCTCTATAAAAATAGAAATGCTATTCGAAGCTGGCTGCATGCTGCGTGGGAAAAGCGTCCGGAAAAGAAATTGTGGTTGTACTTTTTTACCTCCATTCCCATAATCCTCTTGCTTCTGTTCAATGGCGTGGCGATTCTGCTCGGTATTGAAAAATTATAAGCACGTTCTAAGGTGAATTGACAAAACGGGATGTCTAGTGTATTATTTAACTAATACGGTAATATAAATAAACGGGGGATATACATGAAAACGGTTTGGTTTACATTGTTCAAAAAGGAATTGAGGCTCGGCTGGATGGCTTTCGTGATCTTTTTGATCCTGCAGCTGCTGCTCATGGCTCTGGGCGTATTCTTGAACTTTCGCTACGGCGATGACGGAAATGTCGCACCGATGGTTATCGGTGTCATGCTGACCATTCTGTTGTTGTTCTATGTTCCGGTATACCTGCTTTTTACGGTCATTCAGGAGCGGAAAACGTTTCATATCTGGATGCAGAATCCGCTGCCCGGATGGTCAATGCTCCTTGCAAAATTGTCTGGAGCGTTGGTTTACTTTATCGGCACTACGGCGATTGTCGGCACCTACACATGGGTAAGTCTGATGAGAATCACCGAGATGCCGCAGGAATTATCTCTCTTTCGAATCACCATGCTTGCTGTGCTGATCTTGATTTGGAGCGGCATCGGCGGCGGGATCACCTTTCTTTTCCTTTGGATGGTTCAGCGCACGATGCGGTCGCGCATTGGAAAATGGGCTTGGATCGTCTTGATTGTCGGCATCGTGGTTTACTCCATTATTGATGGGAAATTTATCGAATCCGGAGCATTCGCGTTTCTAACCGATTGGGGCCCGATTCAAAATGTTTCAGTGCTGCACTTTGTAATGCCGGACGGCGCACCGACAACGCTGAGCACAGATTTTGCAACGGCTGATCCAATTGGTCTGACGGTGGGCGATATTGTCCTTGATCTGGTGAAAACGGTGATTATGTTTATTCTGGCTGCTTGGCTAACCGATCATAAGCTGGAGGCATCATAAGTGTATGAATAACGAATGTGACAGCAAGGAGGAGAACGCGCATGGCCCAGCCATTTAACCCGTCTGTTCCGATCTATTTACAATTGTGCGAGCGTATTAAAAACAGGATTATCCGCGGTGAAATTGGAATAGGTGAACGTTTGCCTTCCGTTCGAGAGTTGGCTATTGACGCGGCAGTAAATCCGAATACCGTGCAGCGTGCGTACCGAGAACTTGAAGAAACGGGCATCGTTGAGAAAAAACGTGGACAGGGGACCTTTGTAACGGAGAAACCTGCCGTACTGCAGCGCATGCGCGAGGAATTGAAAACCAGCCATATCAAGCTGTTTGTGTCTGAGATGCGTGAAATGGGTTACTCAGAACGGGAAATGCTGGATGGATTGAAAGACTTTTTAACGGATAAGGAGGAAAAGGAATGATTCAGTTAGAAGGCGTATCGAAGCGCTATTTAACGAAAAAAGCGTTGAAAGACGTCAGCCTGCAAATCGAACCAGGCCAGATTACCGGGCTGATCGGCTCAAATGGCAGCGGCAAGTCAACAACGTTGAAGCTGATCGCCGGATTGCTCCGACCCACACATGGCACTGTGCTCATTGATGGTGAGACGGCCAATCGAAGAATCTGTCGAAAGGTCGCCTATTTGTCTGAGTTGGACAGTTATTATTCATTTCTTACGGTCTTGGAAACCGTTGACTTTTATGCGCGTACCTTCAGTGATTTTAATCGCGTGAAAGCTGAAGAGATGCTCGATTTCATGAAGTTGGATCGTATGCAGAAGGTCAAGCATCTCTCAAAAGGCAATCGCGGCCGTTTGAAAATTGTTGTGACGCTTGCCCGCGAGGTGCCGTTTCTTTTGATGGATGAGCCGCTTTCCGGACTGGACCCAATGGTGCGCAGCTCAATTATTAAGGGCTTGATTTCATTCGTTGATTTGGAAAAACAGACGGTGATCATCACAACGCATGAATTGCAGGAAATCGAACCACTCTTGGATTCGGTCATTCTGATTAAAAACGGAGTGATTCTTGATCAGAAGCGTGTTGAAGCGATTCGTCGCAATGAGAAGTTAAGTCTGAGTGATTGGATGGTGGAAAAGTATGGCGAATAATGCCGCAGAAAAGAAACCGGCCGTACGCTTGGAACATGTGAGTAAACGTATTGGCGGGAAAACGATTATTGATGATTTAAGCTTTGAGATCTACAGCGGTGAAGTCTTCGGATTTCTTGGTCCCAACGGTGCAGGGAAAACGACGACCATTCGTATGATCGTTGGCTTGATGAGAATGTCCCAGGGAAACATTTACATACAGGGCCACAGCATCAATGGCGAATTTAAAAAAGCAATCCGTCAGGTCGGCGCGATTGTTGAGAATCCGGAAATGTACAAATTCCTAACCGGGTACCAGAACCTCATTCACTATGCGCGCATGATCCCGGGAATTAGCAAAGACCGGATTATGGAAGTGGTCAAATTGGTTGAACTTCAGGATCGTATTCATGAAAAAGTGAAGCGCTATTCGCTCGGAATGCGTCAGCGCCTCGGTGTCGCTCAAGCGCTGCTGCATCACCCATCTGTGCTGATTCTTGATGAACCAACGAACGGACTTGATCCGCAAGGTATTCATGATTTGCGCAACTATTTGCATGAATTGTCGCGCAAAGAAAACGTGGCGGTGATTGTTTCCAGCCACCTGCTTTCCGAAATGCAGCTGATGTGCGATCGCATTGGCATTCTGCAAAAAGGAAAACTTGTCGGCGTTGAAAAAGTCAATGAATTCATTGAAAAAGGTGCGGCAAAAGTACGGATTCAGGTTGATGATGGTCGCCTAGCCGCGCAAGCGATCAAAGAGAAGCTGGCGATTGAAACCGAACGGATTGACGAGACAACGATCGAACTGCCGGTGGAACATGAAAAAATTCCGGTCGTCGTCGATACATTGGTGCTTTCAAAAATAAGGATTTATGGTGTAGCCGCTGTTGCAAAATCACTGGAAGACAGATTCCTGGAAGTTACAGGGGGGAAGAGCGTTGAGTAATTTTTTTGGACTGCTGCAAAATGAAAACATGAAAATTTATCGCCGAACATCGGCGAAAGTCATGATTATCATTCTTTTAGGGCTGATTTTAACCGCCGGTCTCATTATTAAATTAAACAGTCCCGAGCCAAAGAATGATCACAATTGGAAACAGATGCTGGTTCAAGACAATAAGAACATGGAAAAACAAATGGCATCGGTAAAAGGGAACAAACAGGCCACCGATTACTTTAAGAAAACAATCAAGATGAATGAGTACCGGATCGATCATAATCTAAAACCGGCGCAAGGCGAAACGTTGTGGAGCTTTGTTCAAGGCGCGGGCAGCAACCTGATTATTGTGATCAGCATTTTCACCATTATCGTCGTGTCCACCTCGATTGCCAGCGAATTCGACACGGGGACGATTAAATTGCTGCTGATTCGTCCGATCTATCGCACGGAAATTCTTCTGTCGAAATATATTTCTACTTTATTGTTCACCGTTGTTTGTCTGATCACGTTGTTTATCGCCTCATGGCTTGTGGGCGGGATCTTCTTCGGCTTTGGCGGTGCGGGTGAGGCCCATCTGGTGTATGACCATGGCACGGTCTACCAATCGAGTTGGACGCTCGCCGTTTGGAAGGACTACCTGCTCAATTGCGTCTCACTCTTCATGATGGTGACGTTCGCAGGACTGATCGCCGCCGCATTCCGAAACGGAGGACTTGCGATTGGCCTATCGATCTTTACCTTGATGGCTTCCTCAATTGTCGTTAGTCTGCTTGCCAAATATGACTGGGTAAAATATGTGCTGTTTGCCAATACCGATCTGACGCAGTATACGACCGGATCGCCGTTGCGCGACGACATGACCCTCGGCTTTTCACTCGCAGTTCTCGTCGTTTATTACATCATTTTCGTTTTGGTCGGCTGGCTTTTCTACACACGCCGCGATATTAAAGCATAAACAATACCTGAAAGAGGGCGTTCCAAAGTCACTCGTTGACTTTGAGACGCCTTTTTCACGGGAAAAGAAAGTATAAGATTTTGCCCTGTCTTCAAACCAATAGCCCAGTGTTTTGGCCAAGAATCAAAGCGCAGAGCGAGACGCCTGCGGGATCGTGCTTAGTTGATGCGTGCCAGCGAGCAGTTGGAGCGGCGCGAATTACAAAAAATTTTTCACAGTCGCGGATCGCAATGAAGACTAAGTTCATAATTAACCTGTAGACTAAAGGTGATCAAGAAAGACAGGTCTAAGAATCAAGGAGGATGACGAACATGAAGCATATCTTTTCATTCAAAGTGTATGCTGCCGCCTTCCATGTCAAACAGATGATTCGCTTTTACAAGTATTGCGAAAAACTAGGTCAAGATGTATACATTTATGGAAAAAATCAGGTGAAACAAGTCCACAAGATGTCCGATTGGCTAACACTTCTGATTGATAATTTGTCAAAGGGCGATGAGTGTCTTGTTGTGGTTGAAGGAAGTCGCGCAGGTCAGCTAAGAAAATCTTTTTCCTTCGCTTAATTGAATGGAGATGAAATAAGCAGCTTGGTTCTCTTTGGAAACCAAGCTGCTTATTTTTTAGGCATGAATGACTACTTTGGTGTTGTATGGGATATGCTCGTACACCCATTTGGCGTCGGGAACGGTGAGATGAATGCATCCGTGTGAATCTTTTTTACCTAGGTTTGCTGCATCGGCCGGCAGCACCTGTTTGTTTTGGTTCATTGGGACACTGTGAAAGAGAAATTCGCCGTGGTTTTTCCAGGATACCCAGTATTTTGCGCCTTCTTTGTATTTCGGGGAGTAGAACCATTTTCCGCGTTCCGCCTGGATGTAGTAGGTTCCGGTCGGTGTTGTTGTATCCGGACTGCTATCAAGACCGGTTGATGCCTGCATGGTGTACAAGGTGCGGCTACCGCTTTTGATGTACACTTTTTGTTTCTTGATCGCCACATCGATCCAAAGTGGCTCATTTTTTCCGATGACCGGATAACTGCCGCCGGACGGTTTATTCCAAGAGACAGGCCGCGCTTTTGAAGATGATGCCGGCGTTTTCTCCTTGCTACTGATCGTGTGGCTGGTTTGGTTTTGCTCCGCTTGACGACCGGAAAAGCTGTGCGGCGAAAGTAACGGCAAAAAAGCGGTGATGCCCATCGCTGCAATAAGGGCAAACACAATGCAAACTTTATAGAAAACGTTCATGATTATCCTACCTTCATAACCTGGATAAAGATTTTCTTCCCTTTATTGTTCGACTGTCAGTACACCAATTTTGGGACTTTGTTACATGAAGTCGAACGCTTTTTCATTCCGACGAATCATTCGCTCGTAGTAGCTGCCAAAGGCAAGGGATTCTTCAGGCGACAAAGATGATGAAGATTGAACGGTTCCCAAGCTTTGCAGGCTGCACAGGCACGCATGAACGAGTCCCTGAACGGTTAATGGACACCCGCTGATTTCTTCCAAGGATGCCATAACCTTCGGGTCAATGTCGGGATAGGCAAAATGTGTCGCCTCCCCTTGCAGCGCTTGCGTATAAAAGGAACGAATCAGTTGCGCGCGCTGCGAACCGCTGCCGCAGACGCAGAGATAGATTTGTACGGCGACCCCTTGCTTGACACGGCGCTGCGAAATGCCGGCAAACTTGCGCCCGCTCGAGCTCAGGTCATAGCGGCCGGGGCAGTAGGACCGGTTGATTTCGCCACAGTTGAAGACGATGTCCAGCGGCGCCAGCATTTTCTTCATAAATGCTGTCATGGCTTCAAACCCATCATCGATCGTCGATGCCCCATCCTTTTCCGGAAAAATCAAAGAGAGATTGAGCACGCCTTGATCAAGAACAACGGCAAGTCCGCCTGAATTGCGTACGATGAAGTTGAATCCGTGGGCCCGCAGTACATCAAGCCCTGCACGCAGATGGGGCAGTCGGGTATCTTGTATACCGAGCATCACCGTTTGATGGTGAACCCAGAGCCGGGCAGTGCATGGCGACTGACCACTTCCGACCGATTGGCAGATGGCGTCATCAATCGCAAACGACTGTCTGCCGTCAAAGCCTCTGCCTAAGCTGCTTTGATCGATCACACGCCACACGGGCTGATTGAGCAGCGACATGGGAATGCCTCCTTTTTTCGTCGATTGATCTACTCCTATTATAGCAAGTGATCGGTTTGTTTTCGAAACATACGTCGGTAGCGGTGCTTCGCGTTGCAGCAGCAGATGAGGGATGCGCTATAATTATGGGAGAAAGTGAGGTTGAGAGAGCGATGAATCGTGTTGCACAGACCGAAAGTTATCTGAAAGAAAAGTTCAAGAGCGAGAGCAGCGGCCATGACTGGGCGCATTTGTACCGTGTGTATCGGACGAGCCTGCAAATCTTGGCGGGTGAAGCGCCGCATCAAGCAGATAAACAAATTGTTTCTTTAGGCGCGCTTCTGCATGATATCGCCGACTGGAAATTCCATCACGGTGATGAATCGGTCGGTCCGCGCGCCGCCGCAACCTGGCTGAAATCATTGCATACGGACGAGCCGACCATTCAAGCCGTGTGCACCATAATCAGCGAGCTTTCGTTTAAAGGGGCCGGTGTGCAGACCCCAATGTCAACCCTTGAAGGGAAGATTGTCCAAGATGCGGACCGGCTGGATGCGCTAGGCGCGGTTGGAATTGCACGTGCTTTTGCTTATGGCGGATTTAAGCATCGAATGATGTTTGATCCGGGAGCGCCGCCGCATCTGCATCAGACGGCGGAGCAGTACAAGGCGCAGCAGTCAACAACCGTCAACCATTTCTTCGAAAAGTTACTGCTCCTTCGGGATCGTATGAATACAGAAACAGCTCGAAAACTGGCTGAAGAACGGCATCGCTTTATGGTCGATTTCTTAGACCGTTTTTTAAAGGAGTCCCATGCGGACGAATCGGTGCATCTGCGTCTGCTGCGGACTTTTTGTCAAACCGAGAATGATTCGTGAATGCGCGAAATAAACAGCCGGCGGATCATGAAGGAAAACGTGTTCATTTATGGGCCCAAGTGTGCCGACAATCACTTCATATCCACGAAGGATAGGCTAAACTGTATAGAAATTCAATGGCTGCAGAAAGCCGATGAAGCGTTTTGTGTTTGGATCGAGGCGTGATCATGGCTTATCCATGACTCGGCAGTTAGGGTAAGAAATAGGAATGAGAGAGGGGGCCGTGTGAATGATCCGACAGCTTACCGAGAAAGACAGAGACCTAGTCATGCGCTTTGCTGGCGATCGACCGGCAGAGAATCTATTTATATTTGGGGATATTGAAGCATATGGTCTAGAGGGCGAATGTGTTACCCTGTGGGGGGACTTTGACGGCCAAGGAGCTTTGCGCAGCATTCTGCTCCGTTATCTTGGCAATTTTATTCCCTATGCACGAGATGCCAAACTGCTTGACGGCAAGATATGGGCGGACGTGATTACGCGCTGCAGCGTACTAACTTGCCTGTCCGGCCTGCAAAATCTAGTGCAAAAAATACTTCCTTACATGAGTAAGCCCGTACAAAAGGAACAGCTCTGTTATTACGCAGCGCGAGATCTTGGCGCACCTCTTGATAAATCAACGGCACGTAAAGATGTGAAAATGCTCTTTCCTGAAGAAGCAGAAAAAATTATTGCGCTGCGTCAGACGATTTTCTCTAATCATGCGGAGACGCCGGCAACCCTCCAGAAGAATATGGATCAAGGGATTTCCAGAACGTTCTACATTGAACGGAATAATGAACCCGTCAGCAGTGTATCAACCACAGCCGAGACAGCCGGAGCGGCGATGATTGTCGGTGTTTGTACGAAAAAAGGATATGAGCACCAAGGGTTTGCAACCAGTTGTCTGATTAAGACGATCAGCGCGCTGCAAGCCGAGCATAAACGCCCCTGTTTGTTTTATGATCATCCGGTCGCCGCACGTATCTACGAAAAACTCAACTTTATTCCAATAGGAAAATGGATGATCGAACGTTATTAAAGGATATAAGAGGCTGACACTGCGGCACTTGCCGGGAGCGTCGGCCTCTCTTTGTACCTTCAATGATCGGTCGTCATCTTACCTTTGGCTATTAAATCTTTTCTCGAAATAAGAGGTAGATGAAGTAGGGTGCACCGATCGCTGAAACAACAAGACCGACAGGGACCTCTGCCGGTGCCCAGATCGTTCGGCTGAGCGTATCGGCAATGAGCAGCAGGCAGGCCCCCATCAGTGCGGATAATGGGATTAGAACTTCATGACGGCGTCCGATAATCCGGCGGACGAGATGCGGGACAATCAAACCAAGAAATGCGATGCCGCCACCGACAGACACACTGGCTCCGGCAAGGGCGACTGCGATGATCAGAAACAGCGTTCGTTCACGGTTCACCGCCACACCTAGACCGCTGGCCACTGCGTCTCCAAGCGCAAGAATGTTTAATGTGCGCGCTTTGAAAGTGGCTAGCGGGATAAGGATGAGCATCCACGGAAGAATGGCGAGTACATAAGGCCAGTCGGTTCCCCATATGCTTCCCGACAGCCAGATTGTCGCCTGCATGAAATCTTTTGGATCCATCCTGAGCTGAATAATCGTGATCACAGCCATAAATGCGGCGTTGACGCCGATTCCTGATAAAATCAGGCGCAGCGGCGTGACGCCATGCTGCCAAGCAAGTGCATAAATAAGCAAAGCAGCCAGCGCTGCACCAAAGAGTGCGGAAAACGGCATTAAGAATAAGGACAGCCCGCTCAGTGCGGATGCTTGCCCCTGAATCATAGAGATGTAAAAAACAACAGCCAATCCCGCACCGGAATTAATCCCGAGGATGCCGGGGTCGGCCAAGTCGTTCTGTGTGATGCCTTGAAGAAGGGCACCGGAAACTGCCATGCCCGCGCCGATAAACAGCGCAATCACCATGCGCGGCAGACGAAATTGAATGAGCACTAACGCATCTTGGGGACTGCCTTTTCCTACAAGCACACGCAGCACATCGATGGGGGCGATCCGCAAATAGCCGGTATTTAAACTTATGATCAATGTAACCCCAATGACACAAAGTATACATAAAGTGACGCTCAAGATCCGTCTTTTCGGTATCATCCGTGCATCCCTCCTGCGGCATGGCGCGAGAGATAGAGGAAGAAAGGTACGCCGATTAAGGCGGTAACGACGCCGACTGGAGTCTCAAAAGGCGGATTAATCATCCGCGCACCCAGATCGGCGCCAACCAGCAGGACAGCACCAAATACGGCTGAGCAAGGCAGCAGCCAGCGGTAATCGCCGCCAATCAGAAATCGTGTGATATGCGGCACGATCAGACCAATGAATCCAACCGCTCCGGCAGCGGATACAGCGGCGCCGGTCATCAGCAGAACGGCCAGAATAGCGATTGTTTTTACGAGTAGGGTGCGTTCGCCAAGTCCTTTGGCGGTCTCCTCGCCTAAGCTGAGTGCATTGATTGAGCGTGAAATCGTCAAGACGAGAATAATACCGAACACGGCGACGGGAATCAGGAGTTGGACATGCAGCCATTGCACACCGGATACACCGCCGGCATACCAGAAACTCAAATCGCGCGCCACATTAAAACGAATGGCAATCGTTGATGTGCAGGCATTCAAAAAGGCGGTAACCGCCATCCCGGCAAGAACCAGCTTAACTGGAGAAACGCCGCCGCGTGAGAACAGGGCAATACCGAAAACGAGCAGTGCTCCGATGCCGGCGCCGACAAACGAACAAAGCATCAGCGAAAGAACGGAAGCCTGTGGAGCAAAAACAAGGGCGCAGACCATGACCAGGGAAGCCCCGGAACTGACCCCCATCAGTGAAGGTGAGGCCAGTGGGTTACGGGTCATCCCCTGCATGACGGCTCCGGAAGCAGCAAGGAGAGCGCCGACCAGCGCCGCGCCAATCGCTCGAGGTATTCGGATATTACGAATAATCTGCTGATTGGCTGTGAGCGTTTGATCATTCGTGAAGCTTTGCCATACAGTTGAGAAATGAACGTGTACCGCGCCGTAGAGCAGTGACAGAATAAAAGTGACGACGAGAAGAATGAGGCCGCCAATCAAAGCCGTTAACGCCCGCGCTGCCCGCGTTGGTTTTCGATTGTTGGGGCGTTGTGTTCGCTGTTTTGCAATAAATGACAAGAACATAGATGAAGCTCCTTAATATTGAACTCTGTTTCTATTATAATTGATAACGAATATCAATAGTATAAAATCAAAAAAATAGTTGTAATTGATAATGAATATCGTTATCATAAAAATGTCACAATTAATTAATAAATTAGGGAGGAACCACTCTTGATTTACATAAAAAAAGCGGCAGTTACTTTCGCAAGTGTTTTACTCGTTTTAAGTCTATTGGCAGGATGCAGCACGGCGAACGATGCATCGGATAACAACGCATCGTCTGTTCCAAAAACGCGTGTTGCTAAAGATGCGATGGGTCACAACGTCAAGGTGCCGACAAAACCGAAAAGGATTCTTGCCTCTTATTTAGAGGATAATCTGGTAGCGCTTGGTGTTAAACCGGTCGCCCAATGGTCGATCAACAACGGTAAAAGTGTTCAGGACTATCTTCAAAAGGATCTAAAAGCGGTTCCTACTGTTCCTTCTGACCTGCCTTATGAAGCCGTTGCCTCATTCAAACCGGATCTTATTTTAATTGACTCAGCCGGCGCAGTAAGCGGAGGCAAATACGCGCAATACCAGAAGATTGCGCCGACATACGTCTTGAATAAAGATGTGAACGGCGACTGGCGCGACAAATTGCTTCAAGTCGGTACTGTTCTTGGCAAAAAAGAACAAGCAGAGAAAGTACTTGCTGATTATGATGCCAAAGCCAAAAAGGCAAAGCAGACGGTGAAAAATGCAGTAGGCACGCCAACTGTAGCCGCGATTTGGCTGACTGGGAACAAGTTCTTTGTCGTTGGCGACAATGTATCCAGCGGCGCGGTTCTTTATCAAGACCTTGGTTTAAAAGCACCGCAAGTCGTTCAAGAAATTTCAAAAAGTGCAACGGCCAACTGGTCGGCGATTTCACTTGAAAAATTAGCTAAACTCGATGCAGATTATCTTTTCTTAATTAATAGCGACAAAAGCAGCGGTGCAAAAATGCTTAAAGATGCTGTGTGGAAAAACATTCCTGCAGTGAAAAATCACCATGTCTTTGAGTATGGCGCGGACGCAAGCTGGTTGTATTCAGGACCCAATGCCAATTCACAAATCATTGATGGTGTGCTGAAAAATATGACTCAAAGTAAGTGAAAGGGAGCGATCGTGCATGGGACGGCTGCATACGGAAGAACTGGATATAGCTTATGGAGATAAACTGATCGTTGACCGTTTGTCCATTGATCTGCCCGAAGGCAAAATCACCGCTTTGGTTGGAGCAAATGGATCAGGAAAGTCCACGATTTTAAGAACAATGGCTCGTTTGATGCGCCCAAAAGGCGGGAGCGTGCTGCTTGACGGCCGCAGCATTCACAAACAGCCGACGCGTCAGGTAGCGAAACAACTGGCTATTCTTCCGCAGCATCCGATTGCCCCCGGAGGCGTGACGGTTCGAGAACTGATCTCTTATGGACGTTATCCGCATCAAAAGGGAATGCACCAACTTAGCGAGACAGACCGGCAAGCGATTCAATGGGCCATCCGCGCAACGGGTTTGGACTCCTTTGCTGACCGCGCAGTCGACAGTTTATCCGGCGGGCAGCGCCAGCGCGCCTGGATTGCGATGGCGATCGCTCAGGAAACCGATTGGCTTTTTCTCGATGAGCCGACAACCTTTCTGGATATGACCTATCAACTGGACATTTTGAAGTTAATTCGCAGGCTGAATCGGCATGAGCAGCGATCCGTTGTGATGGTTGTCCACGATCTCAACCATGCGATTCGATTTGCGGATCATATGATCGTCATTAAATCGGGCAAAGTGATCTGCGAAGGCGCACCGCGGAATGTTGTAACGGAACAGGTGCTGGAGCAGGCATTTGGCGTGAAGTCGGATATTTTTATCGATCAACGGACACAGCTGCCGCTCTGCGTGCCCTATGATACAGTAAATGAACTCAGCTGAGGGGGAGAAATGTGTGCTTGATCTTTATGACGTAACCATTATCGGGGGCGGACCCTCCGGACTGTACACCGCTTTTTACAGCGGAATGCGCGCACTCAAAACGAAGATTATTGAAGCGAAAAGTGATCTTGGCGGATTGGTCACGCACTTTTACCCAAAGAAGACGATCTATGATGTTGGCGGTATTCCGAGTATTAAAGGCGCACAGTTGATTGAGCATCTGAATCGGCAGGCTGAGACCTTTCATCCGGCGATAATCACCGGCCAAACAATTGTGAACATGGAGAGGCTGGAGAATCAGACCTTCAAGTTGGTTGCTTCAAACGGTGCTGTTCACTATTCGCGCCGGATCATTCTTGCGGTTGGCAGCGGCATTTTTGAAGTCAACAAGCTTCCACTCGAAGAGGCGCCTTTATATGAAAATACGAGCCTGTTTTACGCTGCCGGCGATCCGCAACGATTTGCCGGCAAACAGGTGGTGATTTCCGGAGGCGGGAACGGCGCACTGGATTGGGCGGCAGAGCTTGAGCCTCATTGTAAGCGTCTCACGGTGATCTACAGAGGAGACCAATTTGTTCATGCTTTAGAGCATAATGTGGAACGGCTGCATACGTATCAGGTAGACGTGAAAATGTCCTCTGAGATTGTTGCGCTAAGCGGTACGAAGGGACAATTGAGTAGCGTTACCGTATGCAGCAGTGCATCCGGTTGTTCGGAGACGGTTGCGGCCGATGCGGTGATTGTCAATCACGGTTTTCAATGCAGCCTCGGCGGATTGGATGATTGGGGGATGACCATTGACAACAGCGGAATCTGCGTTGATCAAAGCATGCAGACCTCCGTAAACGGCATCTATGCAATCGGCAATGCCGCTTCCTATCCGCAGAAATTGTATTTGATCGCCGCCGGATTTGTTGAAGGTCCAATAGCCGTCAACAGCGTGAAGCACGATCTGGAACCGGAAGCACCGGCTCAGGCAATGGTCAGTACACACCACAGCTTCTTCAACGATAAGTAAAAAATGAACGAACAAAGTAGCGCATCGGAGCAATCCGGTGCTTTTTTTATCTAGAACGATCAAACCTGAAAAGTTGTATCAAACGGACCAAAATTCGTATCAAACCTGAAATTGGCGATGCTGTTACGTGTAGCGATGTGAATCCGAAGATGTCGAGACGCTGAATCAAGAGGAGCCGGGTCTTGGTGAGATGATGCTGAGAAACTAGAAACAGAACCGTTTGTTTTTGATGCTTTTCCTTATTTATTATTCAATTATCGAGCCTAATAAAAAGCGTACCAGCTCCGATAAGTCGTCTTTGAAAGAACGGTTTAAGAAAATAAATTTCATGAAAATTAATTTGACAAGAAGGCGTTTTTATTTTAAGCTTAATTTGCTTAAAGCATGTTTACGGTCTCGCAATAAAGTGCCGAAAACATAAGGATTTGTTCGATGAACTTGATTATAGAGGAACTTGTGCACGTAGCGTTTAATGCGTATTAATGAAAACGGTTTATAGGAGGCTTAGACATGGCAAAGAAAGACTACTCCCAGCTGGCAAATGAAATTGTTGCAAATGTCGGCGGCAAAGAGAACGTGAAATCATTGATTCATTGCGCGACACGGTTGCGCTTCAGATTGAATGATCAAAGCAAGGCAAATAAGGAAGTGCTTGAAGATCTTCCAATGGTGCTGACCGCAGTTAGTGCCGGGGGACAATATCAAGTGGTTATCGGCGACGAAGTGGTGCCGGTCTATGAAGCGATTATGAATCGATACGGATTCAGTGCCACAGACAGCAAATCTGCAGCGGGACAGGAAGACAAAGCAGAAGAGGCAAAATCGGAGAACTGGTTTGAACGTTTTGTTGCCGTTATCTCTGGCATTTTTACGCCGTTTATTTCAGTACTGGCCGGTGTCGGCGTTCTAAAAGGCGTCGCTATTCTTATTTCAACGTTTCACTGGCTGCCAGCAAACTCACCGATTTATCTCATTATAAATACACTGGCGAGCGGCGTATTTACGTTGTTGCCGATTTTCATTGCCATTACGGCGGCCGACAAGTTTAATACCAATCGCTACATCGCGGTGGCCCTCGCTGCAGCGATGATCTACCCGCTGACGGACGCTCAGATTCCCGAGGTTGCCCATTTATGGGGCTATGCGGTAGACTTTAAAACTTATGGCGGTGCGGTTATTCCGACCATTCTGGCGATCTGGCTTGAAAGTCATATCGAACGTTGGTTTAAGAAACAGCTTCCGGCAGTCATGCAGCTGGTTTTCGTTCCTTTTCTGACCTTGGTTGTTGCCGGGCTGTTGACCTTCTTGATTATCGGACCGCTCGGCACGGCGATCGGTACCGGGCTTGCTTATGGGTATAAGTTCTTATACGACTTAAGCCCACTGATTGCCGGCGGCATTCTGGGTGCCACCTTCCAGATCTTTGTTATTTTCGGATTGCATTGGGGCATCCTGCCGATTTCGTTGATTAATATTCAAGCGTACGGCTATGATACCTTGCTTGCGGTTATGATGGTTGCCGTTGCCGGACAGTTTGGCGCAGTCACCGGGTCAATTTTCAGAGCAAAGAAGCTGAAAAACCGAGAAATCGCCATTTCAGCCGCAATCAGTGGATTCTTTGGGATTACTGAACCGGCAATCTACGGGATTAACTTAAAATATAAAAAAGCATTTATCTTTGGCCTGGTCGGCGGTGCGCTTGGTGGCGCAACGGTGAGTGCAGCGGGCGTTAAATGTTTCAGTTACACACCGATTATGAACATTTTTGAAATGCCGCTGTTTATTGGCCGCGATTCAAGTATTGTATGGGCGATCATCGGTTTTGTTGTCGCCTTTCTCAGCGCATTGCTGCTCGTCCTTGTTTTTGGATTTAATGAAAGCAACACGGAAAAGCTGTTCGCCAAGGTGACCTCTGGAAAGAAGAGCCTGACGGAAAAGAAGACAGCAAAGCTTGGACTTAATGTAAAGGATGAAGCAGCAGCTTCAACCGCAGCGGAAGAATCCGAGCAGCCGGCGGTAAACGTAAGCGGCCTGACTTTGACAGAAACCGTATACAGCCCGGTTGCCGGTCATCCGGTGCCGCTTTCTCAAGTAGATGATCCGGTATTCAGTTCGGGTGCGATGGGATCCGGCGTCGGCGTGCTGCCGTCGAAAGGGACTTGCGTGTCGCCGGTAGACGGTGAAATTACGGTGGCTTTTCCGACCGGTCATGCATATGGAATCAAATCCGACAATGGTGTCGAAGTACTGATTCACATAGGAATCAATACGGTTGAACTGAAAGGCAAGCACTTTGATCCGAAAATTGAAACCGGTGCGAAAGTGAAAAAAGGCGATCTATTGACAACCTTTGAGCCGGACAAGATTAAAGAAGCCGGTTATGATCCGACCACGATGGTGATTGTGACCAACACAAATAATTATGAGGCCGTTGTTCCAAAGCTAGACCAAGACGCTGCAACGGATCAGCCGCTGATTCAGGTATACAGCAAGTAAAAGGCAAATAAAGAAAACTTGGCAAAGCTAGGCCTTTGGCGCCTGCTAAATCATAGTTGCCCTTATACTTCTTATCATGCGAAAAAGGCGCTCATTTCCTTAATTTGAAATGAGCGCCTTTTTTGTAAGTGTAGATTGGTCTGCTGTTAAGATGCTTTATGGAGTAGGGACTGCGTCTGCATCATCTTTTGATACGTTTTCTTTAGCCGATATTTTTTTGCCCGCCCATAAGGAGGCAAGCAGCGAACCGGACATGTTGTGCCAGACGCTGAACAGTGTTGCCGGAATGGCAGCGACCGGTGAGAAGAACGCCATAGCAAGGGCAACGCCGAGTGCGGAGTTCTGCATACCGACCTCAAAGGTGATCGCGCGACTTTTAGCGTGATTCATACCAAGCTTGCGACTGAAGAAGAAGCCTAACAGGTAGCCAAGCAAGTTGTGTAGGATAACAACCGGAATGATGACAAGTGTTCCCGCAGTCACTAAGTCGCCGTTCTTATTTGATGCGGCAACAACACCGCCTGCGATCAGGATAATGGCAAGTGTTGAAACAAGCGGCAGCGCATCGGCTACTTTAGCGGTCTTTTTGCCAAACAACGTATTGACGAGTACGCCGAGAACGATCGGCACAATGACGATTTCAACAACGCTGACAAAGAGCGACTGGGTCGGAATCTTTACCCAGTGACCGGCGAGCAGCCAGAGAATCAGCGGTAGCATCACGGGTGCAATCAGCGTAGATACAGCACCGATCGAAACACCGAGTGCCACGTCGCCCTTGGCGAGGAAACACATGACATTTGAAGCTGTTCCGCTTGGGCAGCAGCCGACGAGGAGCACGCCGACAGCAACGGCAGACGGAAGCTGGAACGCAAAACACAGTGCGAAAGCAATCAGCGGCATAATCAAATAGTGAGCAACAACACCGATGATAACGTCTTTTGGACGTTTGAAAACTGCGGAAAAATCAGATTTCTTAAGGGTCATGCCCATGCCGAACATGATGATTCCGAGCAAAACGTTCACATACGGAAGTACCCACGTGATTAAGCCGGGTTGGAGGTAGCTGACAACAGCAGCTGCCAGTACGAATGCAGCAAAATATTTTCCTAAAAATTGGCCCGTTGCGACAACAGCCTTCATGATTCAGAACATCCTTTCTCTTTTCGAGTATCCTTTTTTATTTTTCTGTCTCGTTCACAAAATAATCATAAAAATTTCAATGGAATCACTGCTAATGGATCATTTCGTCGGTATCTTCTGTCTCTTTTGGATCACCGCCGATCAGTGCACAGGATTCGTCTTTTTCTCTGTTTCAGATCCAGACCATGCTTCAGGCAGCTGCATCACGCCGCCGGTATGTGCAGAAGTGACCAGTGCGGCATAGCGGGACAGATAGCCGCTTCGCACTTTCGGTACAAAAGGCTTCAATGTTTTGCGCCTTGCAGCAAGTTCTTCGTCGGAAACATGAAGATGCACGGTACGGTCGATCAGATCGATGGTGATCTCATCCCCGTCTTGAACGAGTGCGATTGGACCGCCTGCAGCGGCTTCAGGGGAAACGTGACCGACCGAGATGCCGCGTGTCGCACCGGAAAAACGTCCATCTGTGAGTAATGCAACTTCTTTACCAAGCCCGCGTCCAACGATTGATGAGGTTGGCGCAAGCATCTCCGGCATACCCGGGCCGCCTTTTGGGCCTTCATAGCGGATCACGACGACATGGCCCTTGTGTACCATGTGATGATCAATCGCTTCAACCGCTTCATCATGTGAGTTGAAGCAGATCGCATGACCGGTAAATGTTTTGACGGACGGATCGACACCGCCGACTTTGATGACCGCACCTTTTGGCGCAACATTGCCGAAGAGCACGGAGAGTCCGCCTTCGTTGCTGTAGGCGTCTTCAAGCGGGTGAATGACTTTTGGATTTTTGATGGTCGCATTGGCGACATTTTCGCGGAGTGTTTTTCCTGAGACGGTAAGTCGGTCCGGATGGATGACCCCATCCATATCGGTGAGGACCTTGATGATCGCCGAGATACCGCCGGCTTCGTGAACATCTTGCATCGAGAATGCGGAGCTTGGCGCTATTTTTGCCAGGTACGGCACCTTTTTTGCGACTTGGTTAATGCGGTTCAGGTCGTAATCAATCGCTGCTTCAGAAGCAACGGCCAGCATATGAAGGACGGTGTTGGTTGATCCTCCCATTGCCATATCGAGTGCAAATGCGTCATCAATTGCTTCCGGGGTGATCAGGTCGCGCGGGCGAACATCTTTTTTGATCAGGTCCATCAGTTTAAACGCTGATTTCCGAACAAGTTCACGTCGTTCATCAGAAACGGCCAGCGCGGTGCCGTTGCCTGGAAGTGCGATGCCGAGCATTTCCATCAGGCAGTTCATCGAGTTGGCGGTGAACATACCGGCGCATGATCCGCAGGTGGGACAGGCGGAGGATTCAAGATCCAAGAATTGTTCCTTGGTCATCTGTCCTTCTTTGAAGGCTCCGACACCTTCGAATACCGATGACAGTGTGAGCGCTTTACCCTGCGCAGATAGCCCGGCTTTCATTGGACCTCCGGAACAGAAGATAGCCGGAACGTTGGTACGAACAGCTGCAAGCATCATGCCCGGCGTGATCTTATCACAGTTAGGAATGTAGAAAACGCCGTCAAACCAGTGTGCATTGATCATCGTCTCGGCAGCATCGGCGATCAGTTCACGGCTCGGCAGCGAGTAGCGCATGCCGATATGACCCATGGCGATGCCGTCATCAACGCCGATGGTATTGAACTCAAACGGAATTCCACCGGCTTCACGGATCGCTTGTTTGGCAACATCGGCTAATTCACGCAAATGAACATGACCGGGAACGATATCCACATAAGAGTTGCAAACGGCAATAAACGGTTTGTTCATATCCTCTTGATTCTTTACGATGCCGGTTGCGCGCAGCAGGCTTCTGGCCGGGGCACGATCGACCCCTTTCTTGATTTCATCACTTCTCAATTCATTTCATCCTTTCTGTTTCTTTTTCTTATTTTCCAGAGGTACAAAAAGGCTCCCATTCAAATTGAATGGGAGCCTTGCCCGACTCCCAACTACGCCAAGGAGGACCCGGACAATCGTTATTCATTTCAGCGATTGCCAGGATCCTAGATAATAATCACGACGCGTAGTTGGGATAGAATGAACATTATGATCAGCCTCTGATTTAAATTAAGAAATTTGTAAAAATTACTATAACACGCCCATTGCCGTTCGTCAACGGAATTTTTAGAAAATGCACAGCATTCTTATTGAATGACAATAGGCCGAGTTAATCGATGCAGCGAGCAAGGATCACTGGACGATCAGACATGAAAAGAACGAACTTGGCAGATCCGTTGTTTCAAAATCTATTTAATCTTATACTATAAAGATATGAAAAAAGATACGTACTCATACCGGTTCACGTGGTTAAGCAAGCCATCTCTGGATGGACCGGCTGAGGAAATGAAAACGGCTATTGGGGGAACGAAGTTATGGTTTTTGATACGCATAACCACACACGTTTTTCATTTGACGCAGATATGGATGTTCAAGAAGCGCTGAAAAAAGCGGAAAGCTGTCATATGAATCTCGTGCTTACCGAGCACTATGATCTGAATGAACGCCAAGAGGACGGTTCTTCAGTCGATTTCGACCTTGCGCATTATTTCGATGCTTATGGCCCGTTAAGAGGTGAGCATCTGCTGCTCGGAATTGAACTTGGTCTGGATAATCGGCCGGATTATACAGCACGCAACCGTGCACTTGTGGAAACCTATCCATTCGATATGGTGATTGGATCGGTCCACAACCTTCAGGATTTTGATTTGTATTCAGATCGGGCTAAAAATTTTCTCAGTAAACATGATCTGTTTGCACAGTACCTCATCTATGCCGAACATACGATTCATCGAAATCCGTATATCGACACGTTTGCCCATATCGATTACCCATGCCGTTATTTGAAATACAATGATAATGTTCTTCGCTACGAAGACTACCCGCTCCTCATGGATAATCTGCTCAGCACACTGATTGAGAATGATATTTGCCTTGAAATCAACCTTCGTCTCATTGATCAAAACGGATTCCGTGAAGGACTTGAAAGTATTGTACGCCGCTACAGCGAGCTTGGCGGCAGCTTTGTGACGATTGGCGGCGATAATCATACGGCGGAGTCGATTGGAACGAACTATGCGCTTGGTGAAGCGATGGCACGTGAGTATAATCTCGTTCCCGTTTATTTTAAGGAGCGCAAGCAGATGGTGGACAAGCTGACGCTCTAAAACATACCGGTCAAACAACAATATCGAAGGACCGAAACCCGTTTAGTCGATGAAAAAAGACGCTTGTGATTAACAAAAACGCTTCATGCAGGTATACTAATCGCAGAACTTAGCGAGAGAATGGAAAAAATCGCTTTAATTATAGGATGTGGTGTTTTTGACCCAGGCGGCGCAGAAACTGAATGAAGAGAAAGTATTTAAGGATCCGGTGCACCGGTATATTCATGTTCGGCACCGTTTGATTTGGGATTTAATCGGTACGCCTGAATTTCAGCGCTTGCGGCGTATTCGGCAACTGGGCACGACATTTCTCACCTTCCATGGCGCCGAACACAGCCGATTCGGTCATTCGCTTGGCGTCTATGAAATTGCCAGACGTGTGATTGATATATTCAAGTACCGAAACAACTGGGATGATTCGGAAACGATGATTGCGCTCTGTGCTGCATTGCTTCATGATGTCGGACATGGACCTTTTTCACATTCCTTTGAAAAGGTCTTTGGTACCAATCACGAAGAGTATACGCAGAAAATCATTCTCGGGGATACGGAAATTCACCGCTTGCTTGAACGGCAGGGCGAAGGATTCGCAGAAAAAGTTGCTGAAGTCATCGGCAAAACCTATCCGAATCGGTTGGTTGTCAGTTTGATTTCCAGTCAAATTGATTGTGATCGGATGGATTATCTGTTGCGCGATGCTTATTTTACCGGGGTCAGCTACGGCCATTTTGATATGGAACGTATTTGGCGCGTGATGCGCACGGTTGATGATCAGATCGTTTTTAAATTATCCGGCATGCATGCAGTGGAAGACTATATTATGAGCCGTTATCAGATGTATTGGCAAGTATACTTCCACCCGGTGACACGCAGCGCCGAGGTCGTTCTCACTCAGATTCTGCATCGGGCCAAAACGCTTTATCAGGAAGGTTTTCAATTCAAGTACACACCGCATCCGCTGATTCAGATCTTTGACGGAAACATGACGCTTCATGACTATCTCAAGCTGGACGAGTCGGTTATTCTCTATTTCTTCCAGGTCTGGCAAGAAGAAAAGGATGAGATTCTCCGCGATCTCTGCTGCAGGTTCATGAATCGGCGTTTGTTTAAGTATGTTGAATTTTCGCCGTCTCTGATTCACTCCAAAGATCAGCTCGCCCTTGCTTTTAAACAAGCGGGCATCGACCCGCGCTACTATCTGGAAATTGATTCTTCATCCAATTCACCCTATGATTTGTATCGGCCGGGTGAGGAAGGCGAGCGGCAGCCGATTGAACTGCTGATGCCGGACGGGACACTGCATGAGTTGTCGCAGGAATCCGATGTTGTCGGATCAATTACCGGGATGCGCCGGACGGACTGCAAACTCTATTTTCCAAAAGATCGGATTGATGAACTGCCCAAGCAGGAAACGTATCGAAAAAAAATAAAACAGCTCCTTGGCATCTAAGCGACTACAGACCGAAACATGTGTAAACGAAACGATAGAGATCATGGTACATGGGGGATAAGGATACATGTTGGAAGACCACGCGAAAATTGCTGCCTTAATTCATCAATCGGAGGGTTATTTAGAACGCAAGAAACTTCAGAAAGTCGTATACATTCTTCAGCGCTTCGGCTGTCCGTTCAATCAGAAGTTCCATTTCTATTTTAGCGGACCTTATTCTGAAGAGCTGTCGATCCAATTGGATGAATTATGCGACTTTGGTTTTTTAATCGAGGACTGGACGAGTCGAAGCGATCAGGCTGAACAGTGCGCCTATCGCATTTCAGAAGCCGGGGAGGATTTCCTCTCCCATTATAAAGATGAGCTGCCGAAAACCCCGCTGATTCAGCGTGTGATGGGGCAAACAACGTCTTTTCTTGAATGCGCGGCGATGCTACTTTTCTTTGATCAGCTGCCACAAAATGTAGCGTTCGACAAAGTGAGAACGCTTGAAAAAAATAATGAGGTATGTCGCTTTCTCGAACCAGCACTTACGTTTCTTAGCGAACTGCGTGCGGCACAGGCTGCGGATGTATCCGTCTTTTAATTGCGGAACATCTGCCAGAATAAGAAAAACTAGGCGATGCCTAGTCCGTACTTCCGCAGGATGCGGTGGCTTTCGTTAGCGAAAGCTGTTTTTTTAACAGGATAAGAAAGTATACGATTTTGCCCCGTCTTCAAACCCATAGACCAGTGTCTTGGCCAAGCGTCAAAAGCGGAGGTGCTCTGGCGCCTGCGGGATCGCGCTTAGTTGATGCGTGCCAGCGAGCAACCGAAGCGACGATTCAGCACCGAAAAGACACGAGTCCATCACACATGGTTGGAGATTAAGGACTGGACGCTTTTTGCCCGGTTTTTCTGACAGGTAAAGAAAGTACATGATTTTGCCCTGTTTTCAAGCCAATAGACCAGTGTCTTGGCCAAGAATCAAAGCGGAGATGCGAGACGCCAGCGGGAACAGCGTGCCAGCGAGACCCCGCAGATTTCTGTTTGTCTGAGGAGGCTCGCGGTGCGCCCGCGGCAAGCGAGTAATCGAAGCGATGATTCAGCACCGAAAAGACACGAATCCATCACACATGGCTGGAGGTTAAGGACCGGGTGCTTTTTGCCCGGTTTTTCTTACCATCACTCAGTATGAGACCGTTTGATCGGATTCGATCAAACGGTCTCATTAAGTTCGTGCATCTGATTCAGAAGTTCTTTTAACGCTTTAAGTTCATCCAATGTCAGTGTCATGCCTTTGCCCATTTTTGTATTGTCCGGAGCCCAGTCTCTCAGATCAAACTTCGGTGAGCGTCCGTTCCAGCTGATCAGATTCAGCTGCTTCGTCCATCCTCGGGATGATTCGCTAATGGTGCCGATTTGTTTGATGCGTTCGTAGTCGATACTGCCCATTGGTTGCACCCTCCTAGTAGTAGTGTTTGTTACTCGATTTAATGGACGATTCTACATGAGCACAAAATGCTGGTGAAACCATGAATCGATGCTGAGCAGTTCTGTACTGTCGGCGATAATGTGTGGTTCCCCCTCTTCATCTTGCGTCATAAGATGCCCTTCCTTGTCCTGATCGGCCATATAAAAGTTGTTTACTTTAAAAAGCAGCCGAATCTCCATAAAGTCTAGCGGAATGTCGACGGCTTCCCCATATACATTTTTGATGCATCTGACCAAGATCATGCCTTATGAATCCTCCACAACAAAGCGTACCGATATCCCGACAAAGATGCATCGGCTTGGTTTAGGTGAATCAAGCCGATCCATTTTGACGGGAAAGGTCTTTTTTTAGCATAATGGCTGCGAAACTTTTTGGCAATAACCCAGATTCCATACGACAGCATCATGGGGTATAAGGGCTTCTCTGAGCAGAAGAATCGAGATTTTGCTCCCTTTGTGTATTTGCCCATTGCATGGCATGCTGAGGATTTTCAGCACATGCAGCCTTGATCCGTGCCGCGTAGCTGAGTTTGGGTTCACTCCAGCGTGATTGAGCTTGCGTTAATGCCTGATCATAAACCTGCGGCAACCTGCTGTGGTGCAAGAAGCGGTGCAACGCTGCGAACATTTGGTTCATCCGGCTGCGAAAAGGGTCTGAAAAATGGGTTTGGGCTGCTTCAGTCGCCCATGCATCGGCTTCTTTTTGTTGTTCAACCGTAAAATCGGACATTCTGTTTTGTGTGCACCAAAGCAGATACAAGTGCATGAGGTACAGATCACTGGGGTTAATCCCCATTGGGAAAAAGGGATTAAGATCGGCAATGCGCAGTTCAATACGTCCTGCCTCAGGTGTCTGTTCGAGATCTTCAAATCCTTCCCCTTTAATGCGTACCAATTGATAGAGTTCGCGCGGTCCTTCAAGCAATCCTTGAGCGACCGCTTTTTTCATCGACTGTTGGTAGGCACTGGGACTCGAATAGTCCAGATAAATGGGTCTGATGTTTTTATACCCGTGCACGCTTAAGCGTGCAGAGCGGTAACAGACCCCATCGATCTCTTCAGGGCTTGCCGCCAAGAGGTGGACGAGAAAAAAACGGTGACGGAGTGCCGAAGCGGCGACCTGAACATAGAAAAAGCTGCGCTGAGTTGCATCGCCGATCAGATCATCAGGAAAAGAATAATTCAAATGTATGCCGCAATAGAGCTGTCGTTTGCGACCATATTTGTTTGCCAGGTAGAAGCGATACGCGGTCTTTTCCTTGCCTGCCGTACCAAAATCAGCAATGGGGATTTGATCATTCGGCGGCAAATGGTTTGGGGGCGTGCTGAGCGGCCAGAGCAGTTCAGTACCAATGCCCCTGTAAACCGTACGGGTCAGCCGCTGCATGTGCGACAGCGTTTCCTGCAAGGAGGAGGCAACAGGTGTCACCAGTTCAACCTGGCTTTCGGAGAAATCGGTGGTGATCTCAGGATTCGTTTGCTTGTTGCCCAACGCGCTCGGATGGGGCGTCATAGCAAGCTGTCCGCGATGATCGACACGCAGGTTTTCACGCTCAATACCGAAGTGTCCGGAAGCATGCGGATAACTAAAGATGGATGCCTTTTGATTGCACATGATGTTCCCTCGCATTTCTCTGCAAATTTAACGTTCGAAAGCGTCTCTAACTCAGAGTCTATAGGATGTGCCCGTTTGATTCAATGATTTCGATCGTACACGCGAAAAGGAGGGTTTGAATGGCTGCCCGTGTTGGCTAATGAAGCATTGCTGCCGTTCCTATGCTAAAATAAAGGCAGAGTGCGATTGATCACGTGTGAGAGGATGATTGAATTGGATCTGTTTCATCAGGACGGAAAAAAATCAGGTTTTAATATAATTAAAGGCGACTCAACGAAAGGCCACGGCGGCTTTGGCGCGGGTTTAATCAATCTGGACAACATGACCCCGGTGATCATTGATGTTGCCGCCGGTACGGCGGAGGTTGATATGGGCGCGCTGCATGCGCGCAGCGACATTGAGCGTCGGATCCGTTTTTCAACGCATAAAGAGGATCTTCAAGGTGGCGGGAAAAAGTATTGGCTCGTATGGATCAACACGGAAGTGACCAAGGAAGGACCGCGCTATGCGGGTGCGGCGGCAGCTGAGATGATCATTCACCGCGAAATAAAGCGCGGCTATAAAGTACTGGCCGACCATGTGAATAAAATGGACAAAGCGCTTAAGGGCAACGTGATTCTTGAACCGATGGATGTGCCATCTAAAAAGGTACTGCGCGACTTTTTAAGGCAAGTCGCTCCTGAGCAATGGGAAAGGGCGAATCCGGAACTAAAGGCACAACTGGCTGTTGAGTAACTGACGGCTCAGAACTGATGAATCAGAATGATGCCGAGAATCATGAAACCCAACCCTGCCGCACGCGGCCAATTCATTGCATGTTTCGGCACGCCGAATAAGCCGAAGTGGTCGACGGACAAGGCAGCGATCATCTGCCCGAACAACAGGGAAACAACGGTGAATGCGGAACCGAGAACCGGGAGAAGCAGAACGTTGGCGGTCACAAAAACGACACCTAGCATGCCGCCGACCCAGATCCATTTCGGCATGTGCCGAATTTGAGCAAAATCAATTTTAATCGTGTGATCAATGAGCAGAACAATCAGTGCCAGAAAACAAGTGCCCGTTGCGAACGAAATCAATGCCGCAATATACGGAGAGCCGACAACCTCGCGCAGCTGTGTATTGACGGATGTTTGGATAGGTGAAGCAGCGCCGGCAAGCAGACCCCAGGCGAGAAATAGAAAAGTAAGGGAATAGGTTCGTTTTTTCATAAGCAGATGTGCTCCTTAGCATTTCTTAATGAGAAGTACTCCGATCAGCATACAGATAACCCCGATGAGACGGGGGAGACTCAATGTGTGTATGGGAACGTGAAACCAGCCGAACTGATCAATCGCGATGGCCATGATCATTTGTCCAACGAGGGTGACGACAATGGTCAAGGCTGCCCCAAGGCGCGGAAGAAGCAAAATGTTGGTGGTCAAATAGAAGACGCCAATCAGTCCGCCGCCGATCCACAGCCACCATGGGTGACTCAGAATTGTATGCGGCGCGATCAGCAGCCGATGGTCAATGACAAGTGCAAGGATGATCAAGGTCAGTGTACCGGTGAAAAACGAGATAAACGAGGCGAGAAACGGTGATCCGACCTCTCTGCCCAGTCTCGAATTAATTGAAGCTTGTACGGGAATGACGCTGCCCGCAATCAATCCGCCAATTAGAAATAAAAGAATCATTGATCGAAACTCCTCAATTTTCGCTTTATAAATTTAGTATAAGAGAAGAACGGGATCAATGAACAGTGAACGACTCCCACTTAACGCTTTAGAGCGTTTGAAGTGGGAGCTTCCTGGGAACACAAGGCTTGCCAGTCACGTCCAAACGACGGGTAGCGGCCAAATTAACTGAGCAGGCTACCCTACCGTCCCGGCGGTTCTTTTTTATGTCTTAGGCGCTGACTGCGATCCTTTTGCGTCCTTCGTTCAGGATATTGATCGCTGCGTTGCTATCGCGGTCGTGGTGAGTCCCGCACTGCGGACAATCCCATTCCCGGATCGCTAATGCTTTCTTGCCGTCTTTGTGCCCGCAAGCGGAGCAAATTTAACTGGACGCAAAGAAACGATCAATTTTAATGAACGCTTTCCCGTACCACGGAAAAGACTTTTTGTAGTCGGTCACCTTAGGTAATGGAAAGGGCAGAGCCCATGCATTGATGGAAGAAAGTGACCTGTTCTTTGGTGGGATACAGTCTAAACGTGTAGGCTTTTTTCTGGATCATGGGCTCACCCGCCTGCTTAGTTCTGGACCAATCGTGATTATTGCTAATGGTAACGAGACACTAAAGAAAGCGATTCATCTTACCGCTTAGCTTCTCACAAAGCTTGAAGCGGGAGACTTCACGCCAAAATGTTGTTAAAACGTTTCGGTTTGCAACTTTTTTTCGGTGCAACTGAAGAAAAGAAGCAGAGCTTCCCTTGAGCGAGGAAGCCCTGCTTTTTTGCCGATGAATTTGAACCGGCTATTTCCACCAATGAAAGAGACGATCGAGCAGACTGCGCCTCTGCTTGGTCGGCTTTTGCAGTTTGTGTGGCTCTTGCTTGCCGCAATAGGTGGTCGGTGCTGTGCCTTTTATAAAGTAGGTGGGTCTTCCGCTACAGCCTTTCCCGGCACGCAGCCCGCTTTTGGGATCAATACGGACACTGACGACACCTTTCGGGGCTTTAAAGGCATTTTTCGGCTTTCCTTTGAGTGCCGATTCCATGAAATGAGCCCAGATGGTTTTTGCATAGCCGCTGTCCGGGTAGGTGCTGATCATTTCACCTTGATCATAGCCCACCCAAACCGCTGAAACAAGCTCAGGCGTGAAGCCGGCCATCCAGCTGTCCGAAGGTGTCGATCCGGTTTTTGCAGCCACTTTATGAGTCAGCAGACCAGATATTTTGCTTCCGGTGACCTTGGTATACCCATTCAACCGTTTGTCAAAGACGCCGGTCATCATCTGAGACAGGACAAACGAGGTCTGGCGGTTCAGAACTTGCTGCTTCTTCGGCTGCCATTCATAGAGAACTTGCCCCTTACTGTCGGTGACCTTGGTAATCATCGCCGGCTGAATCCGCGCGCCTTGATTGGCGAAGGTCGCGTATCCGCGTGCCAGTTCCAAAACACTGACCGGCTTTGTTCCGAGTGCAAGTGAGGGGATCGGTGCCAGCGCACTTGAAATACCGGCGCTGCGCGCAGCCGAAACAAGCTTTTTCATGCCGATTGCCAGATGCGTTTTGACTGCAAAAATATTGTCGGAAAGTGCGAGTGCCTGCGCCATTGTAATGGGGTTGTTGGCGTAATAGCCGCCAAAATTATTCGGCGTGTAATCACGACGTCCGTTGTCAAAGGCAAACGCGGTCGGCTCGCTTTTTAAACGCGTTGCCGGTGTAAAGCCGTTCTGCAGTGCTGCATAATAAAGAAAAGGTTTAAACGCAGAGCCGGGTGAGCGTTTTGCGCTGACGGCTCGATTATAGGTGCTTTTCGTGTAGTCGCGTCCGCCAACCATCGCAACGACGCCCCCGGTTTTGGGGTCTAGCGCAACAAGTGCTGTTTGAATGGGAGTGGAACTTGGGATGACCCGCTTCACCCAGTACTCCGCGGTTTCCTGTGTTTCGTTATCCAGGGTGGTATAGACTTTAAGCCCTCCCGAAGCAAGCTCTTTCTGCGTGAAATGCAGACGGTCAATTAATTCATGCCGCAGCGCATCTTGAAAGTAGGACGCCTTCTCAGGCACTTTATTTTCTGCATGGGCAAGATGCAGGGGCGCGTGATAGGCGATTTCTGCACGCTTTTTCGACAAGAAGCCGCTTTTCACCATGGTGTTCAGAACGACCTTCTGCCGCTTTTTTGCCTTGCCATAGTTCATAAACGGTGAATAGATGCTTGGGCCGTTGGGAATTCCTGCGAGCATGCTTGCCTCTGCAAGGGACAGATCCCTGGCGCTTTTATTAAAGTATGTGCGTGCGCCAGCCTCTGCCCCATAGGCACCACGCCCGTAATAAATTGTATTTAAGTAGCCCTCAAGAATGCTCTTTTTTGATTCATTCATTTCGAGACGAATAGTGTAGAACATCTCTGAGAATTTGCGCAGCCACGTCTTGTCATTACTTAAAAATAAATTTTTCGCGTACTGCATGGTGATGGTACTTGCACCTTGTGCTTTGCTGAAATGACGCAGATCGATCAGGGCGGATTGGATCATGCGCCGAAAGTCAAAACCGTGATGATGGAAGAAACGGCGGTCTTCCACGGCGAGTGTTGCGAGTTTCAGTGCGGGAGCCATTGCGTTGCTATCCATCCATTGCTTATTCGTTGTGTCCCATTTTCCGACCAGCTGACCGCGGTTGTCATAGAAAACGGCAGGCTTGGAAGCCGGGATGTCCATTGGTCCGGCAATTTTGGCGGCTAGGAGCAGTATAATCAACCCCAGCAAGAGAGATACAGGCAGAAACAAGGCGCTCCGCCTAAGTAACAGAGCCATCTTTTTTCGGATCCTCGTGTCAAAATGCATGAATATAGAACCTCCTCAATCCGAAAAACAGCTACCCAAATGACGCGGCATGTCTTCATTCGGTTCTATCGATCATTATGGAATGAGGCGCTGAATTTTAAACATTGCGGCCTGAAAATGGATGAAGAAAGGTATAAATCCAGGAAAAAAATAGAATCCTTGGAAAAATAGTCGCTTGACCTTGCCCCTGGATAGGCAATCTTTTATAGTAGTATAAGAATGCGGACTTGCGCGTTTATGAAGGAAGGCGAATCAATGCAGACACAAAATGCTGAAATCGTTTTTACGAGCCACATTGATGATCCGAGCGATCCGGGAAATCGGCAGACGATTGAACAGGTGATTCAAGGTAAGATCGGCAAAAGCGAATCAAGCCTTTACCTCGTGTTCAGCGCTGAGATCGCCGATGTCGGGCTTGCGGATTATACAATCCGTGTCGGTAATGAGGACGCATTGATTTTACGCAAAGGTGCACTGCCGATGAGGCAGCAGCTCGTAATCGGGCAATCGATAAAGGGCAGTTATGAATCTCAGTTTGGTCGAATGGAGACGCAAGCAACGGCAAAAAGAATAGAGACTACCTGTGATCCGGCCGGCCGCTGCGGATCGGTTCATTTGGTCTACGAATTGTTGATACAGGAACAATCAGTTGGGAAAGCCACAATGGAGTATCGCTACTCAATCAAATAGAGCGGCATGCAAGCATTCAGGGTTTCCCATGTTCAATAAAGGTTGATCGTGCAAGCGATGCGTCATTCGCAATTTTTTGGAGGGTAAATAAGATGACGATTGTGGAACAAGTCAAGAATCAGTTAAAGGAAGAAATTATACAGGCAGTAATTAAGGCGGAACTCGCTGCACCAGAAGAAATGCCGGATGTGGTGCTTGAGACACCGAAAGACAAGGCGCATGGCGATTTTGCGACGAATATGGCGATGCAGCTCGCACGCATTGCGAAGAAGGCGCCGAGAAAGATCGCTGAAGAGATGATTGCCAGCTTTGATAAGCAAAAAGGACACATACGCCAGATTGATATTGCCGGGCCGGGATTCATCAACTTTTTTCTTGATAACCAGTACCTAACCGACCTAGTCCCAACAATTATAAAAGCGGGCGACGCATATGGGTGTTCGGACAGCGGGCAAGGGAAACGCGTGCTTGTCGAATTTGTTTCCGCTAACCCAACCGGCAGTCTGCATCTCGGTCACGGACGCGGGGCTGCGGTAGGTGATGCGTTGTGCAAGCTACTCAAAAAAGCAGGTTATGATGCTGTTCCTGAGTATTACATTAACGATGGCGGCAACCAAATCACCAATTTAGCGGTTTCCATTGAAGTCCGCTACCTCCAGCAGCTGGGGCAGGAGGCAGAAATCCCGGAAAACGGCTATCATGGTAAGGATATCATTGAACTGGCAAAACAGTTAGTTGCCAAATACGGCGATACTCTCGCAAAAAAAACGGAAGAAGAACGCATTCGTTTCTTCCGTAATTTTGGCGTCGATCACCTGATGCGCGGCATCAAAAAAGATCTCACCGATTTTCGGGTTCACTTTGACCGCTGGTTCTCCGAGCGCTCCCTCTATGAGGAGCATAAGGTAGAAGCGGTGCTTGACTACCTGAAGGGTAAGGGAGAAACGTATGAAAAAGATGGAGCATTATGGCTAAAAACCTCGAAGTATGGGGACGACAAAGACCGCGTTCTCGTCAAATCAGATGGCAGCTATACCTACTTCACACCAGACATTGCTTATCACAAGGACAAGCTTGATCGTGGGTTCGAGCAGCTGATCGATGTGCTTGGTGCGGATCATCATGGCTATGTGCCGCGATTGAAAGCGGCGATTCAGACCCTTGGGTACAATCCGGATCAATTGACCGTTCAGATTATTCAGCTCGTTAACCTGTTCAAAGACGGAGAAAAGGTTAAAATGAGCAAGCGGACTGGTAAAGCTGTAACCATGCGTGAACTGATGGAAGACGTTGGTGTTGATGCAGCACGTTACTTCTTCGCAATGCGCAGTTCGGACAGCCATCTCGATTTTGATTTGGATCTTGCCATTTCTCACTCAAATGAAAATCCTGTGTACTATGTACAATATGCGTATGCACGTATTACGAGTATGCTGAAGCGTGCGGAAGCTTTTGAACAGGATGATCTCGAAAAACTGGATTTGAATCTGCTTTCCAGTGAAAAGGAAATTGATCTCTTGAAAAAGTTGGGCGACTTCCCTTCAGTTGTTGCGGAAAGCGCGCAAAATCTCGCGATCCAGCATATTCCGAATTACTTGTTTGAGTTGGCATCGTGCCTGCACAGTTTCTACAATGCTGAAAAAGTGCTGGATGAAACGAATGTTCCGCTCAGCAAGGCTCGAGTGGCGCTGATGAAAGCTGTACGCATCACGTTAAAAAGCGGTATGGCACTGATCGGTGTTCATGCCCCTGAAAAAATGTAAGCAGAGCTAGTAAAAAAAGCCTTCCATTGCGGAAGGCTTTTTTGCAGGATAAGAAAATATAAGATTTTGCCCCATCTTCAAACCCATAGACCCGTGTCTTGACTAAAAATCAAAGTGGAGGTACTCTGGCGCCAGCGAGATCACGCTTAGTTGATGCGTGCCAGCGAGAAACCGAAGCGACGATTCAGCACCGAAAAGACATGAATTCATCACAGACGGCTGGAGACTAAGGACCAAGCGCAGTTTGGTCCTTAGGGGAGACGGTAGCTAAAACAGCAGCTGAGGATTCAGAGAAAATAACTCAGCCAAACGCTACAGCGTGTTTTTGCTTTTTCAAAAGGTGAACGTTTCTTGATTTGATCATAAGAAATCGGAATCGATTTCAGATGGATTTCTTTAGCTAATTGATCGAATACATGGCGGACTACGGTCTGATCTTCTGTAAATCCGGATAGTTCACCGTTCCAGAACAAACTACGCTGATCGAAATTTGCCGTTCCGAGATAGCATCGCTTTCGATCGATAATGAAGAGCTTTGAATGGTAGAAGCCCTGGTAAAAGTGAAACAGTTTCGCCCCCTTTTTGACGAGAGGCTCAAGGTAATGGTAGGAGGCCGGCTGAACGAGACCGTGATCTTTTTTTAACGGTAAGAGGATCATCAGCTTGACGCCATGTCTAAGGCGATCCTGAAGCACATGCATCAGTCTGCTGCTCGGAACGAAATAGGGTGACCCGATGATGATTGACGATTGAGCGCGAGCCAATTCTTCAGCGAAACGCTCGTCCAGTTGCTTTCCATCGGTAGCGAGGAGGGTAAGTTCTCCGGGCCCCTTTTCACTCTTCGGGAAATACACAGGTTCATGGACAAGATCTTCGTGAGTCGCCTTTTTCCAGTCCTCAAGAAAGAAGCGCTGCAAATCAGCGACACTTTCCCCGATGACTTTTAAATGATTGTCGTGCCACGGCCCCATCTCCGGTTTGCGGCCAATGTAATCACGGCTGACATTAAAACCACCAAAATAGCCGATGGTGCCATCAATGATTGTCAGCTTGCGGTGATTGCGCCGATTTAAAAAATAGAGGGTGTAGGGAAATGTCGGTTTTGCTGAAAAGGCAAGCGAGACCCCTGCCGCTTTAAGCGCTGAACGCTTTTTTCGCAGGGCAAAGCTCGCCAGCGTATCAACGAGCAGTCGGACTTCGACGCCTTCGTTTGCTTTCTTTTTCAGAAGCTCCAGCCATTCATTGCCTACTTCATCTGCACGAAAAATAAAAAAGGACAGATGAATCGAGGATTGAGCGCGGTCGATGCTTTGCCGCATGTCCTGAAACAATGGCTGACCATTTGTGAAATAGTGGAAATGGTTGCTTCCGGTTTTCGGCACGCTAGGGCGAATGCGCGGTCGCATGACTTTCCATCCCATGTAAAGGTCGAGCGCGAGGGCAGCAGCGAGCAAAATGATGAACAGTATAAGGATTGTGATCAGTGTGATGAAAAGATTCATGACGGTTCCTCCGATTCGTTGAGACCTGTTGGTTCGAGACGCTTTTCCCTTAGTGTAACCACTGCGTCCGTTTTGATAATCAAGCTGCGACTTGTTTTGAAGTAAGAAGGAAGAATCAATTTTGTGTCCAGACTTGATTTTAGATTGCGAACCGATTATTGTATTTATTGTATAACTTTACAATGGTTTTTTCTGCGCATCGTGGCGATGGGCTGCTAAATAGAGTTTTGGATAAGGATTGCGTGTGGATGGTTTGTGCTGCATGACAAGTAAGCCCTGCCGAGTGTCCGATGCAATGCTTTGATTCGAGTATGATACAGGGAAAGGATGTTTCCATTGACAGAACATACGCTTGAAAAGTCAAAGGTTGACCAATTCTACGATTTATTAGTTCAGGCTAAGGAACCGAAAACCTTCTATGAGCTAACCGATCAGGTTTTTAAAGAAGGAGAAATTGAGGTTGACAACGGCGAATCACTGGCGCGCCTTTATACAACGCTCTCGCTTGATGGTCGTTTTCTCAGTGTCGGACATAATCTTTGGGCCTTGCGCAACTGGTATCCGCTGGATCAGCGCGAGGATGATGTTGCGAAAACGCTGGGTGACAGTGTGCATGAGAAGCACAAGGTTGCTGAAGACGGGTTTGATGATTATGATGATGACGATGACGATGGTAGTGAACTGCTTGATAATGATCAAGAAGCTGAAGATGACGATCTCGGTAACGACGATGATGATGTAAAAAGGATTCGCAGGAAAGCTGTTATTGATGATGACGACGAATAATTAAACACGTCGTATCCGTGGTGTTTGATGGCCTTTTTTGCAGGTGTTTTTTTCCTGCCGGGTCCCCTTGATTCGACTGAACAAGTTTGTTAGAATTGCAAAGGGCGACAAATAGAATCGATAGCAAAGCAAAAGCGAGCCCTCCGTAAGGGGAGCTTTCGCTTTTGCTTTTTTATAAGAAAAGGCAAGAAAAATTGGTCGAAAAAGGGCACAAATGATCCTGCACAAGACCTCTTGCTAAGCAACGCATAACCATGCCGAACACTGATTCCATAGGCTATAAGGGGGATATCATCTAGGATGACAAAGTATATTTTTGTGACTGGAGGCGTCGTTTCGTCTCTTGGAAAAGGGATTACTGCAGCGTCGCTCGGGCGTCTGTTGAAGAACCGCGGATTAACCGTGACCATACAGAAGTTTGATCCATATATTAACGTTGACCCGGGAACCATGAGCCCGTACCAGCACGGTGAGGTGTTTGTGACTGACGACGGCGCAGAGACCGATCTCGACCTTGGTCACTATGAACGGTTCATTGACATTAATCTGAATAAGAACAGTAACGTGACAACAGGTAAGATCTATTCAACGGTCTTGAAAAAAGAGCGGCGAGGCGACTACCTGGGCGGAACGGTTCAAGTTATCCCTCATATTACCAATGAAATTAAAGATCGTGTATTCCGAGCAGGCAAAACCACGGGTGCCGATGTAGTGATTACGGAGATCGGCGGTACGGTCGGTGATATCGAGAGCCTTCCGTTTTTGGAAGCCATTCGCCAAATTAAGAGCGATGTCGGTGTCGATAATGTATTGTACCTGCACTGTACGCTGATTCCGTATTTGAAAGCGGCAGGCGAGATGAAGACGAAACCGACACAGCACAGCGTGAAGGAATTGCGCAGTTTGGGCATTCAACCCAATGTTATTGTCGTTCGTACGGAATATCCGATTTCTGACGAGATGAAGGCGAAACTTGCTTTGTTCTGCGATATTGACAAAGAAGCGGTGATCGAAGCGACGGATGCAGAAACGCTCTATCAAGTGCCGCTGCAACTGCAAGATCAAAACCTTGACGACATTGTATGCGAGAAGCTGCACTTGCCGCAAGGTGAAGCGGATATGAGCCAATGGCATGGTTTGGTGGACAAGGTGCTCCACCTGAAGAAACATGTCAAGATCGGTCTTGTCGGCAAATACGTAGAACTGCAAGATGCGTACATTTCTGTTGTGGAAGCACTGAAACACGGTGGTTACAGTTTCGATGCAGAAGTGAAAGTGAAATACATTAATTCTGAAGATCTGGAACCGGGCAACATTGAAGAACAATTAAAAGATTGTCAGGGGATTATTGTGCCCGGCGGGTTCGGCGATCGCGGAATTGAAGGGAAAATTATTGCGATTCAATACGCGCGCGAACATAAAATTCCATTCTTTGGCATCTGTTTGGGAATGCAGTTGGCTACGATCGAATTCGCACGTCATGTATTGAAATTGAACGGTGCGGATTCTGCTGAATTTAATCAGGATTGTCACGAGGCGATTATCGATCTTCTGCCGGAACAATTGGATATTGAAGATCTCGGCGGAACACTTCGTCTTGGTCTGTATCCGTGCAAGATTGAAAAGGACACAAAGGTGTATCGAGCTTATAATGAAGAAATCATTTATCAGCGGCACCGCCATCGTTATGAATTCAACAATCAGTATCGGCAGAAAATGTCCGATCACGGGATGGTATTTTCCGGAGTCAGCCCGGATGACCGCTTAGTGGAAATGATTGAGTTGAAGGATCATCCATGGTTTGTTGCTTGCCAGTTCCATCCGGAATTCAAGTCGCGCCCAACGCGCCCAGAACCGCTGTTCCATGACTTCATTAAAGCTTCCTTAGAGAATAAGTAACTGTTTGCCTATAATTGAACGCTAAAAACAAACGGACCGGCTTTTCCAATTCAATGGAAAGCCGGTTTTTTCTGATAGGATAAGAAAGTATATGATTTTGACCTGTCTTCAAACCAATAGCCCAGTGTCTTGGCCGAGAAACAAAGCGCAGATGCTCTGGCGCCAGCGGGAACAGCGTGCCAGCGAGACCCCGCAGAGTCTTGCCTGTCTGAGGAGGCTTGCGGTGCGCCCGCGGCAAGCGAGCAATCGGAGCGGTGATTCAGCACTGATAAGACACGAGTCCATCACATGTGGCTGGAGATTAAGGACCAAGCACAGCTTGGCTTTTTCTTAGTGCGAGGTACTTTCTTTTTGATTTTAAAAAACAGGCAGGAATCGTCAAGAAGATAAAGAATGATTATCTATAGAGACAGAATGAATGCAAACGGAAGAATAGATCGGAAAAGGGGTAAAATAATTTTGAAGAACATGCGAATTACTAAGAAAACAAACATTATGGTTGTAGACGATCAACCGGGTATCCGGATGCTGCTTCACGAAGTTTTTGAAAAGCAAGGCTATCAAGTGCTGACTGCTGAGAGCGGCAACAAGGCGTTGAAGCTGCTTAGGGAAGCACACCCGCAGCTGGTTTTGCTGGATATAAATATGTCAAAGATGAACGGATTGGAACTTATGGATGCCATGAAAAGCGTCAAATCGGATGTGAAAGTGATGATTATGACCGCTTATGAAGAAAATGAACTGGTCCGTCAGGCTTTGAAAAACGGCGCTATCGCTCATTTTAAAAAGCCATTTGATCTTCAAAAATTGATCATTGCTGTAGAAGCCGAATGCTCACAAATCGCATGATCCTCCTGTTATTCTGCAAGTCACTGCGAAAGCCCGGCACAGACATCAAGTGCTTGTTTATGCTATAATGCTCACAGAGCGTTTTGCCGAAAAGAGTTATGCCGACAGCCTAAAAAAGGCGTCATTAATTCGAAACGTTACATATAATGTTCTGTCCGTTTCTTTTCACACCCAAGAAAACCGACTAAATGATTTAAAAGGAAGTATTCTGACCATGGATAAATTGTTAATCGAAGGCGGTTCACGTTTACAAGGCACCGTTCAGATCAGCGGTGCGAAGAACAGTGCGGTCGCATTAATACCGGCCACTATTCTTGCTGATTCACCTGTGACCATTGATCAACTTCCCAATATTTCTGATGTGCGTATCCTGTGCAAACTTTTGCGTGAGATTGGTGGAACGGTGTCTTTTGAAGAACATACATTTGTTGTTGATCCGAGAAACATGGTGGACATGCCACTGCCTAACGGTTCGGTGAAACGGCTAAGGGCATCTTACTATTTAATGGGCGCGATGCTCGGCCGTTTTCATAAAGCGGTGATCGGATTGCCGGGTGGATGTAATCTCGGACCGCGCCCCATCGATCAGCATATTAAAGGCTTTGAAGCATTGGGCGCTAAGGTAACGAATGAACGTGGTGCGATCTATCTGCGTGCAAATTCACTGCATGGTGCGCGCATCTATCTTGATGTGGTCAGTGTGGGTGCGACAATTAACATCATGCTGGCTGCCGTGAAAGCCGAAGGGCAAACCATTATCGAGAATGCTGCGAAGGAACCGGAAATTATTGACGTTGCGACGCTTCTAACCAGTATGGGCGCAAAAATAAAGGGAGCGGGGACTGATGTCATCCGCATCGAAGGCGTGCATGAACTTCATGGATGCCGGCACATGATTATTCCTGATCGAATCGAGGCCGGTACGTTCATGGTTGCCGGTGCGGCAGTGTCCGATAACCTGTTGATCGACAATGTAATTCCGCAACATGTGGAGCCACTGACTGCCAAACTTCGCGAAATTGGCGCTGACGTTCAGGTCGGCGAAGATCAGGTGTTTGTATCGCGCAGTCGCATGCCTTTAAAAAGCGCTGATGTCAAAACCTTGGTATATCCCGGATTTCCGACCGACCTTCAGCAGCCGTTGACCAGTCTGTTGACTCAAGCTGAAGGTACAAGCATTATTACCGATACGATTTACGGAGCACGCTTTAAGCATATTGATGAATTACGCCGAATGGGTGCCGATGTCAAAGTTGAAGGACGTTCTGCAATCTTAAGCGGGCCGACACCACTCGAAGGAGCAAAGGTTCGTGCGACGGATTTAAGAGCCGGTGCATCGCTGATTATTGCGGGTCTGATGGCAAGAGGCATTACGGAAATTGTCGGCGTTGAACATATTGATCGCGGTTATGATCATATCATGGAAAAATTACAGGGTGTAGGAGCAAATATCTGGCGGGAGCCGATGCGCGATGAGGAAGCCCGTGAGAGTCTCAAAGAACAAGAATAGGGAAATGAAATCCGCGCCTCATCATACGACGCGGATTCTTTTTTTGCAGATAAAGAAGGTTTATGATTTTGTTTGTGGTACGACGATTCGTGTCATTTCATCAATAAGTCCGTTACAGACACGAAAGCCACCGTATCCTGCGGAAGTAACAACCGCTGTTGCCCGGTTTATCTGATTTGAAAAAGGTGCTCCTTTTTGGTAAAATAATTCAGTTATTTCCACAAAATTTGCACAAAAAGAGGATATGCAGTTGATAAAAAGGGTATAATATGATAATAATGATATAGATAATTTTATAAAAAATTTTAACGGTAAGAAAAAAATATTATATCCTCTACACATAAGAACTGTTACACTGTGCCCATGAACCTGTGAAGGATTTGCCATAAAAAAACGATTTATAAAATGCGCTGCTATTACTTCTTTCCCCTCCTCTTCCTAGTGCACAGTTTCGTGCCATTTCCGGAGTTTTCAATTCATTAACTTGTGTACGACAGTACTTGTCTTGATATAAACCGATTTTAAAAAAGAAAAGTGTGGTGTGAGAATGCCGATTACATTAGCAGAATTAGAAAATATGAAACTCAAAGAATTGTATGAGCATGCGAAGGCGTTTAAAGTCTCTTATTATAGTAAGCTAAATAAAAGGGAACTTATTTTCTCAATATTAAAAAAACAAGCGGAAAAAGACGGCTTGTCACTTATGGAGGGTGTTCTTGAAATCATTCCGAACGAAGGATTTGGTTTCTTGAGGCCGATCAACTACTCACCGAGTTCAGAGGATATCTATATTTCAGCCTCACAAATTCGCCGCTTTGATTTGCGAAATGGTGACAAAGTGACGGGCAAGGTGAGGCCGCCAAAGGAAAATGAACGCTATTTCGGACTCCTCAGGGTTGAAGCGGTTAATGGCGAAAACCCGGATACAGCAAAGGAACGCGTACACTTTCCTGCATTGACACCGCTTTATCCAAATCGACAGATGGTGTTGGAAACAGGAAAAGAAAACTTTTCAACGCGAATTATCGATATGGTGTCACCAGTTGGCTTCGGTCAAAGAGGGATGATTGTTGCGCCTCCGAAAGCAGGAAAGACAACACTTTTAAAAGAAATCGCCAACAGCATCACCATCAACTATCCCGATGTTGAACTCATCGTTTTGCTTGTTGATGAACGTCCGGAAGAAGTGACGGATATTGAACGCTCGGTTAAAGGCGATGTTGTGAGTTCAACGTTCGACGAAGTGCCGGAAAATCATGTTAAAGTTTCAGAATTGGTACTTGAACGAGCCATGCGTCTGGTCGAGCACAAACGTGATGTTGTCATCCTTATGGACAGCTTAACACGCCTTGCACGCGCGTATAACCTTGTGATTCCGCCAAGCGGCAGAACATTGTCCGGTGGTATTGATCCGGCAGCATTCCATAAACCGAAGAAATTCTTCGGTGCGGCGCGCAATATTGAGGAAGGCGGAAGCTTGACCATTCTTGCGACCGCTTTGGTTGACACCGGTTCACGGATGGACGATGTAATCTATGAAGAATTCAAAGGAACCGGCAATATGGAACTGCATCTTGATCGTCGATTGGCTGAACGGAGAATTTTCCCTGCAATCGATATTCGTCGCTCCAGCACGCGTAAGGAAGAATTGCTCGTTAATCGCGACCACTTGGAAAAATTGTGGGCGATGCGTAAAACAATGGATGAATCACAAGAATTTGTGGAACATTTTTACAAACGAATTCGCGAAACCACATCCAACCAAGAATTCTTCGACCTGTTTGAGAAAGAGAAGAAGGGCAGTTTACAAACAAGATAAGCGATTTGTACAACGAGTGAAGCACGCGAATTAACGGTGATTTAAGCAGAACGATCCTTGCAAAGCTTGGGGCAGTCTGATACAATACTCGTTGTGCGTTATACTATAGGACGCAATAAGACTCTGGTTTGAGAGAATAATCAGGGCGTAAAGGAGATGAATGAGATGAAACAAGGCATCCATCCAGACTATCACAAGGTCGTATTTATGGACGCAAGTACGGGCTTTAAATTTTTGAGCGGTTCAACGAAGAAGTCGAATCAAACGGTAAAATGGGAAGATGGCAACGAATACCCATTAATTACAGTCGAAATCAGTTCCGATTCGCATCCATTCTACACCGGCCGTCAGAAATTCGCTGACAAAGGCGGTCGTGTTGATCGGTTTAAACAAAAATACAATCTTAAATAAGATTTATTTTGAAGTCCAGAAAAGAAAAGCGGCATGTTCCGGTGCGATGAATGGCGGTACGGAATTGGCCGTTTTTATTTTTGGCTCTAGTGACGGCCAGGACCTTCATAGATTTTTTTGTGCAGGCAGGAAACTGCCTGTTTTTTCGCAGGTAAAGAAAGAATGTGATTTTTGGTCACGCAAAAGACCGTGCATTAAACGTGTAGCTGCTCGGATCACCCACGGCAAGCGAGTTAACCGAAGCGACGATTCAGGACCGAAAAGACACGGACTCAACCCACATGGCTGGCGATTAACGACCGGGCGTTTTGTACGAGGTTTTTCATAAAACAGGAGGAACATTTTAAAGCGTAAAGGACGGAAAAAAGGATGGCTCAACTTTTCTTTAAATACGGTGCAATGAACAGTGGAAAGTCAATCGAAATTATCAAAGTCGCGCATAATTATGAAGAACAAGGAAAATCGGTGCTTCTTTTTACCTCCGGGATCGATAGTCGGGATGAAGTTGGATCGATCTCGAGCAGGATCGGATTCAAACGTCGGGCAATCCCAATCTTTGATGCTTCGGACGTTTATGCCAAGGTCAGTGATTGCCACCCGCGCCCACACTGCGTACTCATCGATGAAGTTCAATTTTTATCGAAGCGGCATGTGCTGCAGCTGGCGAAGATTGTTGATGAACTATCGATTCCAGTGATGGGATTTGGGCTGAAAAATGATTTTCGCAATGAATTATTTGAGGGAAGCAAATACATGCTTTTGTATGCGGATAAAATTGAAGAAATGAAGACCATATGCTGGTTTTGTGAACGAAAAGCAACCATGAATCTGCGGATTGACGATAATGGAAAGCCGATCTATAGTGGCGATCAGATTCAGATCGGCGGAAATGAAAGGTATTACCCGGTTTGTCGTCACTGCTACACTCATCCGCCTCTATAAGATCTTGAACACGTTTTGACCATAAAAAGCTAGCTATAATATAATAAAGGGAACGAAAACGGATCGGCTGCGCGCGATGCAGCATGATGGGGTGGATGAAATGTTCGAACGGTTGCAGTCCATTGAGGACCGCTATGAAAAAGTGAATCAGATGCTTGCAGATCCTGAAGTGATCAATGATCCGGCAAAACTGCGCAAATATTCGAAAGAACAATCGGACTTGCAAGAAGTGGTTACGGTGTACCGTAGCTACAAGCAATCCGCTGCTGAACTTGCCGATGATAAGACGATGCTTGATGAACCAATGGATGCCGGCATGAAAAAAATGGTTGCTGATGAAATCAATCGTCTTGAAAAGGAACAAGAAACGCTTCGAGAACAATTGAAGCAGCTGCTTATTCCGAAGGATCCTAATGATGACCGAAACGTCATTTTGGAAATTCGCAGTGCTGCCGGAGGGGACGAGGCTGCGCTTTTTGCCGGTGATTTATTGCGCATGTATTCCCGCTATGCGGAGCAGCAAAACTGGAAAACGGAAATTATTGATGCCAGCCCTAATGAAATCGGCGGTTATAAAGAAATTGTCTGCATGATCTCAGGTAAAGGTGCTTTTTCAAAACTGAAATATGAGAATGGAGCACATCGCGTGCAACGCGTTCCGGAAACCGAATCGGGCGGTCGTATACATACGTCAACAGCAACGGTTGCTGTTTTGCCGGAAGCGCGTGACGTTGAGATTGAACTGAATGATAAGGATATTCGTGTTGATCGCTTTGCCTCAAGCGGCCCGGGTGGTCAAAGTGTCAATACGACGATGTCTGCCATTCGGCTGACGCATCTTCCTACAGGTATTGTGGTTTCATGCCAAGAAGAACGCTCTCAGATCAAAAATAAGGAAAAAGCGATGAAGGTACTGCGTGCCCGCGTCTACGACAAATATCAGAAGGAAGCTCAGGCGAAATACGATTCGAACCGCAAAATGGCGGTTGGAACGGGTGATCGATCTGAACGGATTCGGACCTACAACTTTTCACAAAACCGTGTGACCGATCATCGAATCGGGCTAACGATTCATCAGCTGGATCAAGTGCTGAACGGGAAACTGAATGAAATCATTCAAGCGCTGATTCTGCATGATCAGGAAAAGAAAATCGAACAGGCGGATGCAAGGTGAAGGAACTGAGATACGAAGTGTTGAAATGGGCCGCTGATCTGTTAACTGCACATCATCGTGATGCAAATATCGGCGAACTTTTGCTTCAAGCACGATTAGGCCTCACGCGCACCGACTTAATCACAGGGCTTCGCGAACCCATTGCAAGCAAGGATGCTGAGTGGTTGCGTCGCAGCGTGGAGGAACACGTCTATAAAGGAACGCCGCTTCAATACATGTTGGGCTGTGCCCCCTTCTATGGGCGGTCCTTTAAAGTGAACGCTGATGTGTTAATTCCCCGCCAGGAAACAGAAGAACTGGTATGGCGAGTTGGTGAATGGGCCAAACGTTATGCACCGGATCTTGATCATCCGGCAGTCTGTGATATCGGCACGGGAAGCGGAGCGATAGCTGTTACGCTTGGCTTGGAACACCCGGACTGGCGAATCACGGCAGTCGATCTGTCTGAAAAAGCGCTGGACGTCGCACGTGAAAATGCAGATGATCTAGGCGCACAGATTGTATTCTGCCCGGGGGATTTGCTTTGCCCGCTGATTCATCAGCCTTTTGATATTCTTGTATCCAATCCACCCTATATCACAAAGCAAGAAATGGGTGGCCTCGATGATACGGTGCGCGACTATGAGCCGCATTTAGCACTTTACGGAGGAAATGACGGTTTGGATTGCTACCGCAAGATCATCGCCGACATGCCATTGATTTTTAGCGGAAGGTCTGTGTTTATTGCAGCGTTTGAGATCGGTGCCACTCAGGGAAACGCTGTTGCCGATCTGATCCGAAGGGCATTTCCTAATCAAATCGAAGCACTCTCTATTGAAAAAGATATCTCTGGACATGACCGTAACATCATGGTCGTGCTTCAAACAAAACAGGGGTAATTTTTACTTCGATGTTTAGTCTCGTTCAATCCTGTCCACAATGAGTGACAGGGAGGCGGGCGTCATGAGAAAACCATGGATCTTAATGCTCTTATTAACTATTAATCTTGTATTTGTATTTTTTTTCTGGCAATACAGCACGGCTAAAGCAGATGAGAAGGGACCGATTCCAAGTGGTGCGATTCGCCTGCGTATTTTGGCAAACAGCGATTCGCCTGCCGATCAAGCGGTGAAACGGCAGATCCGCAATGCAGTCAATGCACAGATCACAACTTGGGTTCAGGACTTGAAGTCAACCAATGAAGCCAAACGTGTGATTCGCGCGCATATGCCGCAGCTGAATCGTACGGTCAAGCAAGCATTAAAGAAAGCCCATGCGGACAGCACATATAAAATAAAATTAGGGCAAGCCGAGTTCCCAACCAAGATGTATGGAACCTTTGTTTACCCGGCAGGAAAATATGATGCGCTAGTGATTACATTAGGTGATGGTCGCGGTGCCAATTGGTGGTGCGTGCTTTTCCCGCCCCTTTGTTTTCTGGATTTTTCAAACAGCGATGCAGCAGCAAAAAACAATGCCTCGACAGAGCGTACAGCGTCTGATCAAGATGGGGCAAAACAAACCGTTAAGACAACAAGGCCGACGAGCGAGGATGCTGCGCAGCAGACTGAGAAACCAGAAAAGAAGGCCGTTGAATCTGACGACCAGGAGGTTCAGGTGCATTCATTTGTTGTTGATTTCTTCACCGGTGTGTGGCGTTCGATCGCTGGGTAAAAGCGTTGCGCATGGCTTGTCACCATGTTATGGTGTATACGGAACGAAATGAGGTCGGACGGAAGCCGGTTTCATTTGAACGGAATAGTTAATGAAGAAGGGGAAACGAAAATGGCAGAAACGCAAGTGTGGCGGGTAGACCCGAATGCCCCCGACCTTGAACATACGCCTCAAATCCAAGCAGCAGCGGAGAAATTGGTACAGGGAGAAATTGTCGCTTTTCCAACGGAGACGGTATACGGGTTAGGAGGAAATGCAAAGTTACAAGATTCAGTGCGGAAAATTTATGAAGCCAAAGGGCGACCGAGTGATAATCCATTAATTGTGCATGTTGCAAACCTGGAGCAAGTTCGTGAAATCTGTACGGAGATCCATCCGGTTGCTCAGAAATTGATCCATGCTTTTTGGCCGGGACCGCTCACTCTGGTTTTGCCATCACGGGGGACCGTATCAAACGCGGTGACAGCAGGTTTGTCAACGGTTGCCATACGTATGCCGAGTCATCCGGTAGCAAGAGCTGTGATTTCGGCGTCAAATTTACCGATTGCCGCACCTTCGGCAAATCGTTCGGGACGGCCGAGTCCAACGCAGGCAGAACATGTTTTCCATGATTTGGATGGACGTATTGCCGGAATCTTGGATGGCGGAGAAACCGGCGTTGGCGTTGAGTCGACTGTTGTGGATTGTACGACGACACCGATCACGATTCTTCGTCCGGGCGGGATTACGAAAGAGCAGTTGATTGAAGTCGTCGGACCAGTTTCTGATGATCCGGGTCTTGTTCGTTCAGATCAGGCTCCGAAAGCCCCGGGTATGAAATATAAGCATTATGCACCATCGGCGACCATGTATTTAGTACCTGCGGGAGAATCGCGCATACGCGAACTTATTTCCTCAGAAAAAGCCAAGGGTCGTCGTGTCGGCGTATTAACGACTGAAGAGAAACAGGGCGGTTATCCTGATGCGGATGTTTTACTCGTGTGCGGGCGTCGCAGTGAACCGTCGACGGTCGCCCATCATCTTTTTGATGTCTTGCGTCATTTCGATCAAAAAAAGGTCGATGTCATATTCAGTGAAACGTTTGATCAGAAAGGGATCGGTAAAGCGGTGATGAACCGTCTGTCCAAAGCAGCCGGAGGACGCATCCTTGACTAGTCCTCATACTTATGTTTGAAGTCGACCATGTTTTTATATGAGGAAAACAAGAGGGGGTCTCTATGAGGCGCCCTCTTCATTCATTGCTTCAAAACAAACGATTCGGGGAACCGTTGCAGCGCACTTAATTTTTGAACATGCGCCTGTTCGTTCATCCTTCTATTTCTGTAAGGACATGCATAGATTGTCCATATGGGCGAGAGGGGGAACGAATGTGGCAGAGCATCTAATCAGCCAGGGATTGGCGCTTTCTGTTATGGCGATTGCACTGGGTATGGATGCATTTTCAGTATGTGTTGGCATGGGCATGACCGTTTTTCGGCTGCGCCGCGCTGCATGGACCGGTATGTGGATCGGTCTTTTTCACATGCTTATGCCGCTCATTGGCATGATCCTTGGCCAGCTGCTTTCCACCCGCTTTGGTGAAATTGCAGAAATGGCTGGAGGTCTGTTGTTGCTCTTGATCGGTTTTCAAATGATTTTGTCGCTCATGCGTACAAAGGATAGCCGCAATGAATTCGTCTATGTATCCGATGCAAGCATGCTTTTGTTTGCCTTCAGTGTCAGCATTGACAGTTTTTCTGTGGGACTGAGCATGGGCCTGTTTGGGGCGGAGATGCTGGCTGCCATCCTTTTGTTTGGCTGTGCCAGTATGATTATGGCATGGAGCGGTTTCTACATTGGGCGAAAGACGGGTCGCTATTTTGGAAAATATGGGGAAGCACTTGGCGGCATTATTTTATTTCTTTTTGGACTGAAAATTTTGCTCCATTTTATGCTATAGACTAACGTATTCTCTTATATTTCTACACATTATTTCCCAGGGAATGATAAATGAGCAGAATGGTGTCACAATCTGTGCATGATTCGGATTTGAACAGCACAACCTGCTATAATAGCAGGTATAAAAGGCATATTATTTTGCTCAAGGAAGGCTAATGCGATGGAGACACTTAATCAACAAATCGTGCAATCGATGGATAAAGCGCTACAGGATTTGAATCAGGTCATGACGTTCAATGCACGGACCCTTCTGGTAATCGGCTGCAGTACAAGCGAAGTGCTGGGAAAGCAGATCGGCACATCGGGTTCTGAAAATGCTGCTGCCTCAATTTACGCGGCGCTAAAAAGCTGCCATCAGCAAACCGGTGTCCATTTTGCATTTCAATGCTGCGAGCATTTGAATCGCGCGCTTGTCATTGAGCGCGCCGTTGCCGAGAAGCGCAATTATGATGAGGTAACGGTACGTCCGATTCGTCATGCGGGCGGTTCAATGGCGACATACGCCTACGATCACCTGCCTGACCCGATCGTTGTCGAATTCATTCATGCGGATGGCGGACTGGATATCGGCGATACACTGATCGGGATGCACTTGAAACATGTGGCTATTCCGGTACGCGGCACCATTCGTTCAATTGGTCAGGCACATCTGGTTATGGCACGTACGCGGCCGAAATTAATTGGCGGTGAAAGAGCGATCTATTCGATTCGCGAAAAAGTGGAACAGGATTAAGACAAGGAAACTGCTTCTCCAGATCAACCGGAAGAGCAGTTTTTTGCTGATAAATGCTGTGAACGTAAAAGAGAGAGCGGTACGTGCAAGCGATAGGACAGCTTGTTTCCAATCAAGGGGGCGGTCGCTCGTTTAGAAAATCATGTTATTTTTTACGGGACTGAGAGTGGGTTTCCGGTGTCAGTGTTTTGCCGGATGTATGAGTTTTACCGCTTTAGCGAACAGATCGAAATTAGCCATGAGAACGTGATGTGCGGACCGGAAATTCAGTTGTGCTTAATCTTTGATTTGTCAGTTTTAATTCGCTTTTTTTTGATAAAATGTGATAAACTTTATTTGAATCAGACTTGAGAGGAGCTGCACGTATTTCATGAAGGGGATTAAAGCGAACGATCCTGAACTGTTTCAAGCGATTGAGAAAGAATTAGGAAGGCAAAGAAATAAAATTGAATTAATTGCGTCGGAAAACTTTGTCAGTACGACGGTACTTGAAGCGGCGGGCTCGGTTCTTACGAACAAATATGCGGAAGGTTACCCGGGCCATCGTTATTACGGCGGCTGCGAATATGTGGATATCGTAGAGGACTTAGCCAGAGACCGGGCACTTAAGCTGTTTGGCGGCGAACATGTGAATGTTCAACCGCACTCGGGTGCTCAGGCCAATATGGCTGTATACGAAACGATTTTGAAACCCGGCGATACAGTTCTTGGAATGAAACTTGCCCATGGCGGGCACCTGACACACGGAAGTCCGGTTAACTTTAGCGGACAGCTCTACAACTTTGTGGATTACGGTGTAACAAAAGAAACACAAACGATTGATTACGATGAAGTGGACAAGCAGGCACAACACTACAAGCCGAAATTGATCGTTGCCGGAGCGAGTGCTTATCCTCGTGTCATTGATTTTAAACGATTCCGCGAGATCGCCGACCGTGTCGGTGCTTACCTGATGGTCGACATGGCGCATATCGCCGGATTGGTTGCGGCAGGCCTTCATCCAAGCCCGATTCCTTATGCGGACTTTGTGACGACAACGACGCACAAGACTCTGCGCGGTCCGCGTGGCGGTATGATTTTCTGCAAGAAAGAATTTGCAAAGAAATTGGATAAAGCGATTTTTCCAGGCATCCAGGGTGGTCCCTTAATGCACATCATTGCAGCGAAGGCCGTTGCACTCGGTGAAGCACTGAAGCCCGACTTCAAAGCCTACGCAGCTCAGATTATCGCTAATGCTAAGGCATTTGCCGAAACACTGCAGCAGCAGGGGATTGATCTTGTTTCGGGCGGTACCGACAACCATTTAGTACTCGTCGACGTGCGCAACCTTGGGATTACAGGCAAGAAGGCGGAAGCCGTGCTGGACAGCATCGGGATTACAACGAATAAAAATGCAATTCCTTTTGATCCGGAGAAGCCGTTTGTGACGAGTGGTGTACGTATGGGAACGCCAGCCGTGACAACGCGCGGATTTAAAGAGAATGATCTAAAAGAAGTTGCGTTGATCATCGCAATGGCACTGAAAGATCCGGATAATCAAGAAACATTAACAGCAGCAGCTGAGCGCGTGCGTGCACTGACTGAGAAACACCCACTTTACGCCGAGGGTACGGGTGCATTCGCTTAAATTGGAGCAAGCTTGTTTATGGGGAGATCTGATTCTCCCTTTTTGTATGACCAAAAATACACATGCTGACGATCGTTTAAAATGGAGGCTTATAAATGGGTAAGTTAGTCGTATTGAATCATCCGTTGATTCAACATAAATTGACAATGATTCGTGATTACAGGACGGGAACAAAGGCATTTCGCGAACTGGTTGATGAAGTTGCAACACTGATGGCCTTTGAAATTACACGTGATCTTGCTTTAAAGGAAGTTGAAGTGGAAACGCCGGTCGCAAAGGCGAAGGCCTATGAAATCGCCGGCAAAAAAATGGGGATTATTCCAATCCTTCGTGCAGGGCTCGGTATGGTTAACGGTGTTCTGCAACTGATTCCGGCTGCGAAAGTCGGGCACGTTGGTTTGTACCGTGATCCAAAGACGTTGAAGCCGGTTGAATATTATGTGAAGCTTCCTGCCGATATCTCTGAGCGTGATTTAATTGTTGTTGATCCAATGCTCGCTACCGGGGGATCAGCCGCAGCTGCGATCACTTCATTGAAACAGCGAGGCGGCGTGAACATTAAATTGATGTGCCTGATTGCTGCTCCGGAAGGGGTTAAAGCGGTGCAAAATGAGCATCCGGATGTCGATATTTATCTTGCGGCACTCGATGAAAAATTAAATGAACACGGGTACATCGTTCCGGGACTCGGCGATGCCGGCGATCGTCTGTTCGGCACAAAATAAAGAAACGGATTTTCTCTCCGAAAAGCTCAGAAATAAAGTTTCGGAAGCCCCTATATGATGTGAGAATAATTTTCATTGTTGGTGATTTGTCACAATTGAGGTATGCTGCCGTTCGCAAAAATGATTAAAATTCTAGTTATAAGGAAATGCTCATATGGTGAGTGTTTATTTTTAGATTTTTCAGTCAATGAATAAAATCACCTTTTCTTGCTTAAATATTGCATAAAGATAGCGCTTTCGTTAAAATATAAAAGAAGTGTCCATTCTGTGAACGCCCACCATAAATACGAGTAGTAAAACGATTTCTTTTTATTTAGGGAACGCTAATTTGTGAACAATTGATGACTGACTCCAGTTCTTCGTCATTGGGTTCGAATGACTAATTGTTAGGCATATCATAATCAGAAATAACCGATCAGCACTTCTAAGTTATTTCAGAGGAGGGCTTTTTATGGAGCCGAAGAAAAAACCTAACAATTTGCAGATCGCTGCAGCAGTCAGTGCTATGGGCTTTGAAATTTTTTCATTCATTATCATTGGCGCACTTGGCGGGAACTATCTCGATGAAAAATTTGGAACAGGGCATTTGTGGCTGCCGATTTGTGCAGTCGCCGGCTTTTTTGCGGGAATGATCAGCTGTTTCTATACGTTGAAATCCTTAACAAAGGAATGATTCGCAGTGAAATCAGTGATGGAATGGTTTTCGCATGTTCTGCTGATCATCACGATTGTTTATATCTTTTTGTTTGGATTAATCTGGTTTTACGAACCGGTGAGAGCGCTGGCCAGCGGCTTTCTCCTCGGCGGATTAATCAGTTTATATAATGTTTTTCACTTAGCATTTCGCTTAAAGATAGCCGGACTTCGAGCTCAATCAGGTGCCCGCAAATTAGCGGGATTACATATGACTGTTCGTATACTCATGATTGTTTTCGGTGTACTGATCGTCTATCGTTTCTCGACCCGTATTGACTATCGATCTTTTGTGCTGTCACTTTTGTTTGGCTATCTCATGCTTGTGACGGTGATGAGCTATTATTATTTGAGAGGCAAAGGCTCGACATCTTCGGAGGAAGGGGGGGAGATTTATGGATCTGACTCCGAAAGTGAAATTTCTCGGAATGACCTTTGATGTCACGTTGATGATTGGGTCAGTTGTTTCCGCGTTAATCGTCATGCTGATTGTGTTCTTACTATCCCGCCGTTTGTCCGTGCGGCCCAGCGGACGACAAAATGTCATGGAATACATTATTGACTTTATCAGCGGGATAACCGGGATGATGCTTGAGAAGAAAGAGTCGGCACGCTATTTAAGTTTTGCACTGTCTACTTTTCTTTTCATCCTTGTGGCAAACATGCTGGGTGTCATTGTGATGATCACGGCACAGGCACATGGCCCAATTCCGTCGCTTGGCATCACGGCAGCTGATTTAAAAATGACGGATACAGTCAGCTGGTTCAAATCGCCAACGTCGGACATCAATGTTACCGTGGCGATGGCCGGCGCAATCTTTCTTTACTCACATTTTGCCGGCATTGCCAAAAGTCCGCTTGGCTATTTGCAGCACTATGTCAAACCGTACTGGTGGATGCTTCCGATCCATATTATCGATGAAGTATCGAAACCGGCAACACATGCTTTGCGGCTTTGGGCAAATATCTTCGCCGGCGAAGTTCTAATCCTTATTCTTCGTGAAGGAATGTTTTATTTAACCGGTGTACCGCTGTTTGCCTGGATGGGATTTTCACTGTTCGTCGGATGTATTCAGGCGTACATTTTCACCGTACTGGCAATGGTGTACATCGCTCAAAAGGTGGGAGAGGTATAATGCCTTGTGCAAACAGGCCCTCAAACCTGCCGCTGTTGGTTAAAAACATAGATAAACTAGGAGGAATCTTGTTATGAGTTTAGCAGTTCTAGCTGGTGGTATCATGATCGCATTTGGTGCGCTTGCAGCAGGTATCGGTAACGGTATTCTGTTCAGCCGCTATTTGGAAGGAATTGCCCGTCAACCGGAAGCTCAGGGTACTTTATTTGGACAATCCATGATCGGCCTTGGTCTTGTTGAAGCCCTGCCAGTTATCTCGATTGCATTTGGTATTCTCGTGCTTTTCGGTATTATTGGGTGAGCTTGCCCCTTTTCTTCGTAAGAAATTGGTGAGGAAATCTGTAGATTGAAAGGAGTGGCAAGAGCTGTGCTGTCATTTTCTATTGGAAATATCCTTTTCCAGCTGATCGTTTTCATTCTGTTGATGATTTTTGTAGCGTATGTCGGTGTACGACCGGTCGTTGCAATCATGGAAAAGCGAAAAAAATACATTAACAGTCAGATTGACGGAGCAGAAAAAAACCGTCAAGATGCTGAAGCTTACTTAACAGAACAGAAGTCGGAAGTAGAGCGTATCCGTAACGAAGCGCATGGTATTCTTGAACAGGCGAAAACTCAGGCCAATGCCGAAGCCAAGGCTGTTCTAGAATCAGCGAAAAAGCGTGCCGATCTAATGGTTAAAGATGCTCAAGAAGAAATCAGCCTTGAGAGAGAAAAGGCAATTTCCGCCATTCGTGACGAAGTCGCCGACCTTTCGGTTCTGCTTGCATCGAAAGTACTTGAGAAGGAAATCAATCCGAATAATTATTCAAAAGAGATTGACCAGTTAATAAAGCAAGTGGGGAATCAGCGATGAGCGAAATCGTAGCGAACCGTTATGCACAAGCCCTCTTTGAAGTTGCTGAAGAACGTGATCTCATTGATACGATCGAATCTCAGTTGCAATTCGTTGCAGAAAGTCTCTATGAGCATGAAGATTTGAGACGTGTATTAATGCATCCTCAAGTAAGCAGCAATAATAAAAAGGAACTTGTGCAGAAGTTATTTGAGAATCAGGCAGGTGTTGAAGTCCTTAATCTTCTGAGGCTGCTTATCGATCGCAAGCGTGAAGCCATCATTGATGAAGTGCTTGAAGCCTATACGCACAAGGCGAATGAAAAGCGAGGCATACTCGACGTCACAATCACTACAGCCGCTTCATTAAGTAACCAGGAACAACAGGATTTAGCGAAACGGCTTGGTGATTCGCTCGGTAAAAAGTTGAGTATCCATGCGAAGGTTGACAAGTCAATCATCGGAGGCATTCAGTTGCGCATCGGCGACCGTCTCTACGACGGATCAATTGCCGGCAAGCTGGCAGGCTTCAAACAGGAGATTAAAGTAGGGAGACAGGGGTGAAAATATCGTGAGCATTAAAGCGGAAGAAATCAGCTCATTGATTAAACAGCAGATTGAAAATTATCAATCCACCGTTGAAGTGAGCGAAGTCGGCACCGTCATCACTGTCGGCGACGGAATCGCCCGCGTCCACGGCCTTGACAGTGTTATGTCGGGCGAGCTTGTCGAATTTTCTAACGGCGTCCTTGGTATGGCTCAAAACCTTGAAGAGGACAATGTCGGAATCGTCATTCTCGGCCCTTTTACAGATATTCATGAAGGCGATCCGGTAAAACGTACGGGTCGAATTATGCAAGTGCCCGTTGGTGAAGCATTGCTGGGCCGGGTAGTCAACCCACTTGGTCAGCCAATCGACGGAAAGGGACCTATTGTCACAGACAAATCCCGTCCGGTTGAGCGCAAAGCTCCGGGTGTCATGGATCGTAAATCCGTATTTGAACCGATGCAAACCGGTATCAAAGCGATTGATTCGATGATTCCAATCGGACGCGGTCAGCGTGAGTTAATTATCGGTGACCGTCAAACTGGTAAAACGGCGATTGCGATCGATACGATCATTAACCAGAAGGACCAAGACGTTATCAGTATCTACGTTGCGATTGGTCAAAAGGAGTCAACGGTTGCCGGTGTGGTAAATACACTGAAAGCATACGGCTGCATGGAAAACACAATTGTTGTGTCTGCTGGTGCTTCTGAACCGGCTCCATTGCTGTACCTTGCACCTTATGCCGGCGTTACAATGGGTGAAGAGTTTATGTACAACGGCAAACATGTATTGATTATCTATGACGATCTGTCCAAACAAGCGGCGGCATATCGTGAACTTTCCTTGCTGCTTCGTCGTCCGCCGGGCCGTGAAGCATTCCCGGGCGACGTTTTCTATCTACACTCAAGACTGCTGGAACGTGCAGCGAAACTGAGTGACAAGTTAGGCGGCGGTTCAATTACTGCTTTGCCGATTATTGAAACGCAGGCCGGGGATATTTCAGCCTACATTCCGACCAACGTTATTTCTATTACCGATGGACAGATCTTCTTGGAATCGAACTTGTTCTATTCCGGTATTCGTCCGGCGGTTGATGCGGGTACGTCAGTATCCCGTGTCGGTGGAGCTGCTCAGATCAAAGCGATGAAGAAAGTTGCCGGAACCTTGAAGCTTGACCTTGCTTCTTACCGAGAACTGGAAGCATTTGCTCAGTTTGGGTCTGATCTTGACAAGGCAACGAAAGCAAAGCTTGATCGAGGCGCGCGCACGGTTGAAATTTTGAAGCAAGATTTGCACAACCCGTATCCGGTTGAAAAGCAAGTTGCTGTTCTTTATGCGCTAACCAAGGGCTTTATCGACGATGTCGCGATTTCGGATGTGAAACGTTTCGAAAAAGAATTACTTGCTTATTTGGAACAATCCGATAAGGGAATTCTTGAAACAATCCGTAAAACAAAACAGCTGCCGGATGATCAAAAATTTGCAGCGGCCATTACCGCATTCAAAAAGACATTTGTTCCTTCAAAAGCTGAATAAGCCGAGGAATAAGGATAGGTCGAAAGAACGCACATTCTTCTGAAGATCGGTCTGTCCTGATGGAAAATGTGCTGCATCCCATCGGGCGGGCTTTCAAGGGTGGTGAACGAACATGCCTTCAATGCGTGACATAAAGGAAAAAATCGCATCGACAAAACAGATGCGTAAAATTACCAAAGCAATGCAGATGGTTGCGGCGGCAAAATTGAATCGTGCCCAATCGGCCGCTGAGGATTATGCCGCTTACGCTGATAAACTGCACGAAGTTGTGGCAAGTATCGCGAGCACCATGTCAAAAGGAGCAAGCAGCAAACATCCTATGCTTGCTGCCCGGCCGGTAAAAAAGACGGCTTATCTGGTCATTACTGAGAGTCGCGGTCTTGCCGGCGCTTATGACAGTACTGTATTGAAATACGTACAGAACTTGATTCGCGAAAAGCATCAATCAAAAGATGAGTACACAATCATCGTTACAGGAAAAGTCGGTCTGAACTTCTTTACGAAGCGCGGATATCCCGTGGCATTCAGCAAAGCCGATGTTCCGGATGATCTTACTTTTGATAATATACTGGCATTTGCCAAACAAGCGGTTTCCTTGTTCAATAAGAAGGAAATTGACGAGCTCCACTTGGTCTACAACCATTTTGTCAATGCCATTTCTCAAACACTGGTAGATAAACAGCTGCTTCCATTGACAAATCTTGAGCATGCGCCGGCACAAAAAGTGTCGTATGTCTACGAGCCTGATGAAGATGAAGTGCTGACAGACCTCCTGCCGCTTTACGCTCAAGGGCAGATCTACGGCGCACTGCTTGACGCAAAAGCTGCCGAGCAAGCAGCGCGAATGACTGCGATGCGAAGCGCATCGGATAATGCAAGTGATATCATTGATCGCTTGTCTCTGTCTTATAACCGTGCACGTCAGGCTGCCATTACTCAGGAAATCACAGAGATTGTTGGCGGCGCTGCCGCACTTGAATAATTCTTTGCACGACTAGCTGATGGGAGGTAGTTTAATGAACAAAGGGTATATCACTCAGGTCATGGGTGCCGTTGTCGATGTTAAATTTGAACGCGATCACCTTCCTGAAATATATAATGCTCTGACCGTAAATTATAAAGCTCAATCCTCCAACGAAGCAGATATTCATCTGACTCTGGAGGTTGCGTTACATCTCGGTGATGACTCGGTCCGTACCATTGCCATGGACTCTACCGATGGTCTTGTACGCGGTATGGAAGCCAACGATACCGGTGCACCAATTTCAGTTCCGGTCGGGGACGCAACACTTGGCCGCGTCTTTAATGTACTTGGTGATGCAATAGATGGAAAACCGGTTGCACCGGAAGTTGAAAAGCATGCCATTCACAGAGATCCGCCGAAGTTCTCTGAACTTTCAACGAAAACAGAAGTGCTGGAAACAGGAATTAAAGTTATCGACTTGCTGACCCCTTATATTAAAGGTGGAAAGATCGGTTTGTTCGGCGGTGCCGGAGTCGGTAAAACCGTCCTAATTCAGGAACTGATTCACAACATTGCCGAAGAACACGGCGGTGTGTCTGTATTTGCAGGTGTCGGTGAACGAACGCGTGAAGGGAACGACCTATACTTTGAAATGACCGAATCAGGAGTTATCAAGAAAACGGCGATGGTGTTCGGTCAGATGAACGAGCCGCCGGGTGCGCGTATGCGTGTTGCGTTGTCCGGACTGACCATGGCGGAGTACTTCCGTGATGTTGAAGGGCAAGACGTACTGCTCTTCATTGACAACATCTTCCGTTTCACTCAAGCAGGTTCCGAAGTATCTGCACTGCTTGGCCGTCTGCCGTCTGCCGTTGGTTATCAGCCAACGCTGGCGACGGAAATGGGCCGTCTGCAGGAACGCATTACCTCAACGAAAAAAGGTTCCGTTACATCGATTCAGGCCGTTTATGTGCCTGCCGATGACTACACCGACCCAGCGCCGGCAACAACGTTCTCGCACCTTGATGCAACGACAAACCTTGAACGTTCATTGACTCAGATTGGTATTTATCCGGCCGTTGATCCACTTGCCTCGACATCGCGTGCGTTAAGCCCGGATGTTGTTGGAGAGGAACATTACGAAGTTGCCGAGCGCGTCCAGATGACGCTTCAGAAATATCGTGAACTGCAAGATATTATCGCAATTCTCGGTATGGATGAACTTTCAGATGAGGATAAATTGACGGTAAGTCGTGCGCGCCGTATCCAATTCTTCTTAGGTCAGAACTTCCACGTTGCCGAACAGTTCACCGGTGTGCCTGGATCTTACGTGACGGTTGAAGAGACCATCAACGGATTTAAGGGTATTCTCGATGGAAAATACGACGACGTTCCAGAAGAAGCATTCCGAAACACAGGAACGATCGAGGATGTATTGGAAAGAGCGAAGCAACTGGTTTAATGAGCGTTTGAATCGCTCGAACCTTATGAAGGGGGCTGGCTGATGAGTACGGTGCATACGGATATCGTCACACCTGCGGGCAAGGTTTATGAGGGCGACGTACATATGGTATGTGTGCGTTCCAAGGATGGTGAACTTGGCATATTGCCAAATCATTTGCCAATCGTTGCTCCACTCGAAATTGCGCTTGTTCGTTTGAAACATGAAGACGAAAAAATCGTCGACTATGTGGCCGTTCATGGCGGATTCATTCAAGTGAGCCGAAAAAGCATTACCATTTTGTCGGAAGCTGCCGAATTAAAAGCCGACATTGATGTGGCACGTGCAAAAAAGGCAAAAGCTGAAGCGGAAGAACAGCTGAGTACGCTTCATGAAACGTCACAGGGTTATGAAGAAGCGCGCTTGAAGCTGAAACGTTCTGAACTTCGCCTGTCCACCGCAGCCATCGATGATTCAATTCCAGAAGCATAAATCAAGCAATCAAACAGTGCTTATGAAAAAGACTTTCCCAATTGACTGGGAGAGTCTTTTTTGCAAGTCAATAAATATGTGATTTTACCCCGTCTTTCAAGCCAATAGACCCGTATCTTGGCTATGAAACGAAGCGGAGGTGCTCTGGCGCCAGCGGGATCACGCTTTGTTGATGCGTGCCAGCAAGGCCCTGCAGATTCCTACCTGCCTGAGGAGGCTCGTGGTGCGCCTGCGGCAAGCGAGTAACTGAAGTGTCATTCAAGCCCAAGATCAATCAATGAAAGCCACCGCGTCCTATAACTTTCTGAAATTTATTTTGACTTAAATGGCGCTGTCATTGATCGGAAAATACTGAAAAAACTTTTAATGAAAAAAAAGTAGTCAATTATAAAAAACGGCGGTAAAATAAACTTTGACAGAACAGATTATTGTTATATTAAAAACATGTTACAAAATCATTACAAATAAGGGGATGGATGCACAATCTGTTATTCCTAAACGAAAATTATAAATTGCGTAGGGATAAGAGAACCGGTGTTACATATAAGACTACAGGCGGTGGCTTCGATTGATTGAGAATTCCGGCCTTTTGGCTTTGATCAGTATTGTTGCTCAATTGCTTTTTTTTGCACTGACATGGTGGGCACTTCAATCTGTAAAATTTGAGGCGGTTTTTCGTCATGCAAAGAGCTTACAAGCGAGAATTTTATATGTGCTTTTGGCAATTGCCATTAGCTACCCGGTAACGAAATTTTTTCTTGATTATGTGAACTGGTCCTTAATTTTACCGCAAATTTACGATTGAATTTTCATTGGTTGATGGTGCAAATTCAGTCTGAATATGACGAAAAGTTCCACGTATGCTGCTCTTCGGCTTCAGGTAATACTGAAGACAAGGGAGAGGGGCGGATTTTATGAAACGGAACATTTTGTTTGGCATTATTTTCTTATTACTGGTTTTATGGATCATGCAATTTCGCCAAGACCGAGTAGCTGCAGAAGCGAATCAATCGCGCTTTGAAGCGTTGAATCGGGTGTCGTTATTTGCACGTACGTTGAAAGCGCAGCATGCACAGATTACGGGCTGGAACGTTTACGCGCGTGAGACTCAGAATGCTCATGCATCAAAGCTGCAAGTGCAGAAGGATGCAGCGACCATTCAAGCGAAATTGGATGATTACAAGTGGCAGGTGATGCCTGCTCGGGACGGCGCGTTTGGCTGGGTTGGGATAAAGAAAGCGAAACTCGGGCACGCGCAGTGGCGTATTCGCTACATCGCTTATCCAAATGGGAACAGTTACCAGACCGTCATTCTTTACCAAGGAAATGGAAAATCATTTATACCGGCGCAATGGGGAGCCATAAGAGACGAAATGAGTGCGGAAATGGCGCGTGTTTTTAATGGTCAAGAGCACTTATACTCTTGTGTAAGCGCATCTCGCAATGATAAAATGAAACGTACCTTGCTTGAAGAAGGAAAACGGTATCTTAAGCTTTTTTCAGCTGTTCCTGTTGAGCAACTGCAAGAAAAAACCTTTGTATCGATATCAGCATATAATGGGGCATGGAACAATGCCATTGACACTTCGAAAAAAAAGATGAACATTCAGGCAGCCTTGAGAAATGATGGAGACCGGACCATTATTGTCCTTGGCTCACCGATCATTACGGTGGAATACTAATCAGGAAAGATTTCCAGTGATCGTAATGATTCAATTCAACAATAGACGCGGCACGGAAGAATGTTCCGGATCGAGCGAAGAGATAATTGGACGCGGAGGGGAAAAGTTTGGAAAAGATTATCGTTCATGGAGGGAAACGGCTTTCGGGCTCTGTGAAGATTGAAGGTGCAAAGAACGCTGTTCTTCCTGTCATAGCCGCATCAATGCTTGCTACGAAGGGCACTAGCAAAATATATAATGTGCCGGAACTGGCTGATGTATACACGATTAATGAAGTATTACGGTACTTGAATACGTCGGTGAATTACGAAAAGAAAACGATCATGGTAAACGCAATGGCTGATCTATTTACAGAAGCGCCTTTTGAATATGTTCGAAAAATGCGTGCCTCCTTCTTAGTCATGGGTCCACTGCTTGCACGCGTTGGTCACGCCAAAATCGCTCTTCCAGGTGGATGTGCGATTGGCTCCAGACCTATTGATCAGCATCTGAAAGGCTTTGAAGCGATGGGTGCCAAGGTTACGATCGGAAACGGCTCCATTGAAGCACGTGTGGATGGGAAATTAAAAGGATCGGTGATTTATTTAGATTTCCCAAGTGTTGGCGCAACGGAAAACATCATGATGGCTGCAACGCTTGCCGAAGGAGAAACGGTTCTCGAAAATGCAGCGTGCGAGCCTGAGATTGTCAACCTGGCGCAATACCTCAATGCAATGGGTGCAAAAGTCAGTGGTGCAGGTACGGGAAGAGTGACGATTAAAGGTGTTCATGAACTCTGTGGAGCAGAGCACCGGATTCTTCCTGACCGGATTGAAGCAGGCACATATATGATTGCTGCGGCGATAACCGGCGGCAATGTACTGGTGGAAGATACCGACATCAAAGATCTTCGACCGCTGATCGCCAAAATGCGTGATATGGGTGTTGTTATCAAAGAAGAAGCGAAGGGTGTTCGTGTGATTGGCAATGATCACTTGCAGGCGGTTGATGCCAAGACGATGCCGCATCCTGGGTTTCCAACGGATCTGCAAGCACAAATGATGGCTCTTTTGCTAAAAGCGAATGGGACTTCAGTGATTACAGAAACAGTCTTTGAAAATCGCTTTATGCACGTTGAAGAATTCCGCAGAATGAATGCGGCAATCAAAATTGATGGTCGGTCGGCTGTAATTAGCGGACCTTGTGACCTCCAGGGCGCTGAAGTTGCCGCAACGGATCTTCGTGCAGGAGCTGCCCTGGTGATCGCCGGCCTGGTTGCAAAGGGCTATACCAAAGTCAGCCGTTTGCACCATATTGATCGCGGTTATGTAGATCTTACCGGAAAACTCCGTGCTTTAGGTGCGGATATTGAGCGTGTCAGCATGAATGATGCGGAACAACCGGTTGTATCCACCGAGGAAGCATTACAGGGCACGCTAAGCATTAACCCGAAATTTGCTTAATTAAATTTGATGACACAGGCAGGCACTCGATCGATTCGAGTGCTTTTGATGTTTTTTAATATTCCGACAGTTGCTCTTGCAAGCCTCTCAAAATGGATGATATGCTTCCACACGAATAATGATGCACAGGAGCTTGTTCTATTTGCGCAAGCACATGCATAGTAATTAATAACTCAATAACTCATACGCGTGGAGGCAATGTTCATGAATAAAGCCGCTGTACTGCTTCTCCTCTTTGGATTCGTTATCGTGATAATCCCCGCCGCCATCGTTATCCCGTTCACTCAGAAGGCATCGGGAGAAATGACCAAACAGCAAAACACAACCAAATCAGCTGCACACGCGGCCCAAAACAATTCGATCACCGTTTCTGTATACCGGTCTAATCAGAAAGTAACCGATCAAGTTGCCTTAGACGATTATTTGGTTGGCGTTGTCGCATCAGAAATGCCGGCTAAATTTCGTTTGGAAGCACTAAAAGCGCAGGCAATTGCGGCACGGACGTACATTATGTCGCGGATGATCAACAATCCCGAAGTGCGCGTTAATGATACGGTTCAAAATCAGGTGTACCATAGTCCAGATGAATTAAAAACGCTTTGGGGTAAAGATTATGAAAAAAAAATAAAAAAAATTATGCAAGCGGTGACGGAGACCAAAAATCAGGTCGTTACCTATGATGGTAAGCTTATTTCACCGGTGTTTTTTTCAACCAGTAACGGTCGGACGGAAAATGCTAAAGATTATTGGTCCAATGATATTCCCTATCTTCGCTCGGTGCCAAGTCCTTGGGACAAACTGTCGCCTAGGTATAAAAATAAACAAACGCTGTCGATTCAATCTGTAGAGCAAGCGTTGGGCATTGATTTAAACGGTGTTCAAGGAGCAATTGGTAAGGTTATAAAAAAGACAGATACCGGACATATCGCAGAAATTGAGATTGACGGAAAGCAATTTACCGGCCGCGAAGTGCGCGAAAAATTAAAGCTGTCGTCTACCGACTTTCAACTAACAAAAAATGGCAACACGCTTCAAGCGGTGACCGTTGGCAGCGGCCATGATGTTGGGATGAGCCAATATGGTGCCGAAGGAATGGCACGCGAGGGAAAAACAGCAAAACAAATCATCACCTATTATTACCAAGGAACACAAATCAGTAAAATGACAGTAAAGCCGCAAAAGGCTACAGCTAAGAAGTCGTAGCATAGCCGTAGCGTAGGGCGTCTCGAAAGTCAGTGTCGAGACGCTTTTTTACAGGAAAAGAAAGTTTATGATTTTGCCCCGTCTTCAAACCAATAGCCCAGTGTCTTGGCTAAAATCAAAGCGGAGGGGCTCTGGCGCCTGCGGGATCGCGCGTTGTTGATGCGTGCCAGCGAGACCCCGCAGATTCTTGCCCTGTCTGAGGAGGCTCGCGGTGCGCCCGCGGCAAGCGAGCAACCGAAGCGACGATTCAGCACCGAAAAGACACGAGTCCATCACACAAGGTTGGAGATTAAGGACCGGACGCTTTTTGCCCGGTTTTTCTGAGAAAGTATATGATTTTTGGTCACGCTGTGCATCAAACGCGCAGATGCTCTGGCGCCTGCGGGAGTACAGGCCAAAGGAGACCCCGCAGATAAATTGGGTGTCCGAGGAGGCTCGCGGTGCGCCCGCGGCAAGCGAGCAACCGAAACGACGATTCAGCACCGAAAAGACACGAGTCCATCATACAAGGTTGGAAATTAAGGACCGGGCGGAACAGGTCTAATTTATATGCTGAGCAAAACACCGCTTGGTTTTCCATAGTCATTTTAAGTCGAAACGCGAGGTGCACAAGCGCAGTTTTTCAATGAGTATCTGCTAAACTCATAGAGTATGCTTGAAAAAAGTGAGTTTTTTAGCATTCACATGTATAGATCAGCGGCATTCTGATCAGAATGTTGCTGAGGTGATACAAGATGACAGGTAATAAGGATCAAAAGAAAACACAAGAAAAAGAACTGTCCGGTCTGCGAAAACTAGCAAAACGGCGCTGGTTCTATCCCGCTTTATATTTATGCGCTGCATCGCTCGTACTGACCGGCGTACTGCTCTTTCAAATGCATGGTGCTGATAAGGCAAATCAAGATCAGGATCAGACAGTATTTAATCAGGACAAAGCGACCCCGCATGTGCAAAATGCTGGTGATGAGGTCTTTGAATGGCCGGCAAAGAAAGGCGTTACTGAAGTGATTCAACCATTCTATGACCCAAAAGCAACTGAAGCCGATCAGCAAGCCGCTCTCGTAAACTATAACAATTCATACGTCCAAAATACAGGCATCAACATTGGCGCGGATGATGAAAAGGCGTTTACGGTAACAGCAGCAATGACCGGAACGGTTACGGAAGCAACGAAGGACAGTACGCTCGGCTACAAAGTGACCTTGAAGCACAAGAACGGTGTAGAAACGATGTATCAAAGTCTTGGATCAATTGATGTGGCCAAAGGACAGGAAGTCGCCCAAGGTGAAAAAATTGGTACAGCGGGCAACGAAGCACTGAATAAAGCGATGGGTGTGCATCTGCATTTCGAAATCCGTAAAAATGACGTGCCGGTAAATCCGGAGCACTTCATGGATAAGAGTGCTTCTGATGTAAAAGCGGTCACAGTCGGTGCGAAAGCAGCAAATGAGAGCAATCCGGCTTCAGAAGTGAAGGATGAAGGCAGCAGCGAAGCACCAAAGCAGGAAAGTGATCAAGGCAAGTCTAAATCAAATACGAAGAGCAATCCAAAAGAAGGCTCATCAATCGATAACAGCTCTCTTGACTCGGAAAATTAACAAAATAATGAAATTAAGGCGGCTCCTAAGGGGAGCCGCCTTTTTTGCAGATAAAGAAAAGCTATGATTTGCCCCGTCTTCAAGCAAATAGACCCGTGTCTTGGCTAAGAATCAAAGCGGAGGTACTCTGCGTCAGCGGGATCGCGTTTAGTTGATGCATGCCAGCGAGACCCCTCTGAGGAGGCTCGCGATGCGCCCGCGGCAAGCGAGTAACCGAAGCGACGATTCAGCACCGAAAAGACACGAGCCCATCACACATGCACGAAGGAACTTTCGCTAAGTGCGCATACGTCCTGTATGCAACGCGAAAGCCACCGCATCCTGCGGAAGTAAGGACCGGGCGCTTTTTGCCTAGTTTTTCTAATACTATAAGAAACCTGAAATTGGGGACACCGTTATGGGCATCGATGGGGATACGAAGGAAGTCGCGGCGCTGAATCAAGGGAGGGCGGCAACGCTCTATGAGCCGAGCCTTGTCGAGAAGATGCTGAAAACTTGGAACAAAATCGTCTGTTTTTTGTGCTGCAGCTGCAGACGGAGTAAGATCATGTGAAATCATGGGTTGCAAAATTGAGCATTGGTCAAAGTATACAGAAGCAGATGAATGGATGCATGAAAGTTGAAAATTAACCTTTTCTTCATATACATGGTTCGCCTCGCTGGAGTAAAATAAAAGCACAGACTCTAGGGAAGGGGCGGCTTCAGTGGTCGATTATCATTTTTCTCCAAACGCACTGCCGAGAAACTCAGTCTTTGCCAAGCACGGCATGGTGGCGACGGCGCAACCGCTTGCTGCACAGGCAGGGCTGGACATCTTGAAACAAGGCGGCAATGCGATCGATGCAGCCATCGCAACAGCGGCATGTCTCACGGTCGTGGAACCGACATCTAACGGACTGGGCAGCGATGCCTTTGCTTTAATCTGGACAAAAGGGAAGCTGCACGGATTGAATGCGAGCGGAACGGCGCCGCAGGCGATGTCGATTGACGCTGTTCAGGCACGTGGCTACCAGAAAATGCCAGCGCATGGACTCATCCCGGTGATGGTTCCCGGTGCGCCTGCTGCATGGGCAGCGTGTTCAAGAAAGTTCGGCAAGCTCCCGCTGACGGCGGTCCTTCAGCCGGCCATCGATTATGCAGAGCAGGGGTTCCCCGTTTCACCGGTGGTTGCCCTAAACTGGAAGCGTGCGTTTAATGCATATAAAGAGAAATTTCATGACGCCATGTTTGATCCATGGTTTCGAACCTTTGCACCGAATGGGCGTCCTCCTGAACCGGGTACACTTTGGAAAGCCCCGGATCACGCCCGCAGCTTGCGTGCTATTGCCGAGTCAGCTAGCGATGCCTTTTATAAAGGGGAACTGGCCGATCGTATTGATGCCTTTTCGAGGAAACATGATGGATTTATTCGTAAAAGTGATTTGGAAAACTATCAGGTACAGTGGATCGAGCCAATTTCAACCACGTATCGCGGTTATGAAGTCTGGGAGTTACCACCGAACGGTCAAGGGCTCGTTGCGTTGCTCGGTCTAAATATTTTAAAACAATTCGAGCTTGAGAGCGAAGCGGGTATCGATACATATCACAAACAAATTGAAGCACTAAAGCTCGCATTTTCGGATGGCAAGGCCTACATTACCGACCCGAGCGAGATGACGAACGAGACGCAACAGCTGCTCAGCGAAGCCTATGCAAAAGAACGCGCAGGTCTAATTGGTCAATTGGCGATTACACCGGAACCGGGCAGATTGCCAAAAGGCGGGACCGTATATCTAGCCACCGCGGATGAGGATGGAAACATGGTGTCGTTTATCCAGAGCAATTTTATGGGCTTCGGATCGGGAATTGTGATCCCGGGTACCGGCATTGCAATGCAAAACCGCGGCTATACCTTTTCGTTGAATCCTCAGGATGCGAACGCATTGAAACCAGGCAAGAAAACCTATCATACAATTATCCCGGGATTTCTGTCGCGCAATGGTCAGCCGGTCGGTCCATTTGGCGTGATGGGTGGATACATGCAGCCGCAAGGACATCTACAAGTGATCAGCCGGCTTATTGACGAGCGCCTGCATCCACAGGCGGCACTTGATGCACCAAGATGGCAGTGGATGGAAAACAAGACCGTTATGGTTGAACCGAGTTTTCCCAATGCAGCTGCTCAAGCATTGGCTCGGCGCGGACATGACATTCGCGTTGCACTTGATACCGGTTCATTCGGGCGCGGGCAAATCATCTGGCATGATCCAAAAACGGGTGTTTTAGCGGGCGGCACGGAATCGCGTGCGGATGGAGTCGTTGCAGCTTGGTAATTTCTATCTTAAGACAGCAGAGAAAGCAGTTAGGAGTTTGGTTAAATGACTCAAGGATCAAAAAAAAGAACGGCACAAAAATCGGCATTTGCCGTTCACCGGGATTTGTTCGTTGCCTTTTTTCGCTCCGGTATTGTCAGCTTTGGTGGCGGTCCGTCGGGCATTCCGCTTATTGAAGCAGAGGTTGTAAAACGGTATCAATGGATGACGCTTGAAGAATTCGGTGATTTGGTTGCCTTGGCCAACGCATTGCCCGGACCGATTAACACAAAGCTGGCCGGCTATGTCGGCTGGAAAGTAAAAGGGTTCACCGGACTGTTCGCAGCATTAAGCGCAGTGATCCTGCCAACGGTTGTTCTTATGATTGCGCTGCTTGGCGTGCTTGTACGTTTCAACGATCAGCGCTGGGTGCGCGGTATGACGCAAGCCGTACTTCCGGTCGTCGGCGTGTTAATGGCACAATTGACCTGGAAGTTTATGAAAAATGCCAAAAAAGGGCTAGGCTGGACGATTAGCTTGATTCTGGTTGGTATAAGCTTTGTATTGATGGAAGTTCTGCATGTCCATCCGGCGATTCTGATTGCGCTCACCTTGCTGATCGTGCTGATCAAGCCTTCAAAAAAGGCGGGTGACAGCAAATGATTTTTTGGCAGTTGTTTCTCGCTTTTTTCATTCCCGGCATTCTTGGATACGGCGGCGGTCCGGCATCGATACCTCTGATTGAAAATGAAGTGGTCGGTCATTACCATTGGATGACGGTGACCGAGTTTAGTAATGTACTAGCTTTCGGCAATACACTGCCTGGACCGATTGCGACAAAAATGGCCGGTTACATTGGATATGAGATTGCGGGCGTTTTCGGTTCATTAGTGGCGGAATTTGCCACAGTTGCGCCGTCACTGATTCTTTTGATTGCTCTGTTGCGGATACTTGCCCGGTTTAAAGATTCTCCTAAGGTGAATTGGCTGACTTTACTTATTCGACCGATTATTGTTGTCATGCTCGGTATGATGGCCTACAACTTTTTTGCAGCATCTGCACAGGCTTCAGGATGGTTGCCGATGATTCTGATTGCAGCGGTCAGTTTTGTACTGATGGAGCGCTTTCGTGTTCATCCAGCTTTTGTTATTGCCGGAGCATTGCTGATCGGCGCGGCTTTTATGGGATAAATGAATTATTGATTAACATTTTGCATCGATGATTGCGGATCTGTCGGTAAAAAAGGCCGACAGATTTTTTGCATCGTTCGGTAGTGGTTAAATAGGGATTGAGGCACTTCAATATACAAAAAAACAGACCGCTCAGTTTGAGGGCCTGTTTTTTGTTTTGTTCAGTAACTGTTAAACCAATTCTTTGTTCTTCGTCTCGTGACCGAGGAACAGAACGGCGAGGATGCCGACAATGATTGATAGGCAGAAGATGGTAAAGATTCCGCCGATCGATACTTTTTGTACGAGCAGATAGCCGACGAGCAGCGGTCCGAAAATACCGCCAATCCGGCCGAATGCTGCCGCCATGCCGGTACCGGTTCCGCGGACAACAGCGGGATATTGTTCCGGCGAATAGGCATAGAGCGCGCCCCAAGCTCCCAGATTAAAGAACGAAAGCAGAATGCCGGACGTGAGAACCATTGGAAGCGTCGAGGCATAGCCGAAGAAATAAGCAAAGACGGCGGTTCCGAACAGATAGACAATCAGTACCCATTTGCGGCCCCATTTTTCGATCAGCCACGCTGCCGTGAAATAACCGGGCAGCTGCGCGATCGTCATGATCAGTACGTAGCCAAAGCTTTTGACCATGCTGAACCCTTTTAAAGAGACAACGTTAGGGAGCCAGAGAAACATGCCGTAATAGGAGAAGACAACGCAGAACCAAAGGATCCAGAGCATCACGGTTTGCCGCACATAGTTTTTTGACCAAACCGTGCTGATATTTTGCAACACGGTTGGTTTTTCTTTTTCAGCTTTGGCAACATAATTAGCTGAGTCATGAATGTTCCATCTGAGGTAAATGGCATAGAACGCAGGAAGCGCACCGACCAGCAGTGCGATCCGCCAGCCGAAAGATGGAATAATAAAATATGAAATCAGTGCGGCGATGATCCAGCCGCCCGCCCAGAAACTTTCGAGTAGGACAACGGTACGTCCGCGCTTTTCCGTCGCAACACTTTCTGAAACAAGCGTTGAAGCAACCGGGAGCTCACCACCAAGCCCCATTCCAATGATGAAGCGCAGAATGAGGAAAATCGTCAAACCGGTTGCCAGTGCGGAGAGACCGGCTCCGATCGAAAATACGAGCAAGGTTAAAATAAGGACATTCTTTCTCCCAATTCGGTCGGCAGTTAATCCGAAGACGAAAGCGCCGACGGCCATACCGATCGAGCTGACACTGCCAATCCAGCCCATCTGAGCAGCGTCTAATTTCCAATCGGCACCCAGTGCGGCGATGATAAAGGATAACATGCCGACATCCATTGCATCAAACAACCAAGCAAGCCCGGCGACGCCAAGCAATTTCCGTTCTGAAATTTGTTTTACAGATGACATAAGATCCTCCTATAGATCATAGATAAGTGCAGCCTCGCCATGCGAAGCATTTGTACAAGTTATCAAAATTGATTATAGTGATTGAGTTTACAAGTGTAAAGACACTTGTGGAAAAAAGTTGCCGATCGATTCATTAAGCGATTTGCCGAAGTCGACCGTTAATCAAACGGATCATGTTACACTATAAAGAAATAGCGTTGCCGGAGGGAAGAACGTGTATTTACAGGATGTTCAAGATTGGGAAAAAAGATTCTATGAAAAACGAGGATGGAAAGACCTTCCTCCTTATATTCGCGTTGGCTTTTTAATGGAAGAAATTGGTGAAGTGTCACGCGCGGTGCGCGCTTCTGAAATCGGTCGTGATCACCCTGATGAGGAAAAGATGACAAAGAAAGAAGTAAGAGAAAATCTTGCAGAAGAGTTGGGTGACGTCTTGTCAAATGTCGCAATTCTTGCCGATTTGTACGGCATGACTTTGGAAGACGTTGTTCAAGCCCATCGAAAAAAGCTAATGAAGAGATATAAGGAAAACGAACGGTACGAATAGTCAAAGAGGTCTCCTTTTTATGCATCCATAGAAGGAGATCCTCATTTTTAACAGGAAAAAAAGTATAAGGTTTTGCCTTGCTTATGGCTGATTCCGTTAGTACCCTACTTCAACGGATGCGTTAACGATGTACATTAAGTCATTCTTATCATTCTTATCTTTCAGGACAATGCCGCTTGGCGTTGCCATGCCGCCATCCATTAGCTCCACGTGAACCGTACCGTAGGGAATCTCAGCCTTAACTTTTTCAATATCAACACGTTCTTTATCCTTTGGCACAGCGAGACGAATCGTTACGTTCATCTTGTTCAAGTCATGATTGGGCAGAAAGCGGGTAATGCCCGGCATTGAATTTCGATGAATCGCATCACGAACCGCGCGAACCGCTGCGCAGGTGACATCCTGACCGTGGACATCAATGCCAAAACCTGTTTCAATAAATAAGAGATGCTCCATGAGAAAGGCTCCTTTATGCGAAGTTTATTTGATTATAGCAAATGGGAGGGTTAATGGATAAGATTGTGCTCAATAATCTTTTGACATGTAAGATAATCTGACGAAAACAACCAATTATTCCCTTGAAAGAACTAAAATTAATGGGGAAAGTTAGAAAAGAATTAGAAGCATAAAATGTCGGATACTTGTAGAAGCAGACGTTTTATAGAGTTTTAACGCGCTAAAGGATGCAAAAGCCGAACAATAAAAATTATGTTCTGCAAAATTTTCGTTTTTTCCCCGCTTTTCTGTTTCCTTTTTAAAGAATTTAAGCTATAGTAAATTTTGTGAGTTTTAAATTTCAAAAGTTTTAACGGGGGGTTTTTACGTGTTTAAAAAGAGAATAGCGGTGCTTGTAGCCTTTGTTGTTGTTTTAGGTTCCATTCTTGCCGGCTGCGGCAACAGCAAATCAAGCGGCACTTCAACGAAGAAAAGTGCATTCAAAGCGGGGATGGTTACGGACACTGGCGGTGTTGATGACAAATCCTTTAACCAGTCTGCTTGGGAAGGCCTGACAACGTACGCTAAAGACAATGACCTGAAGAAGGGCACTGATGTTAAGTATCTGCAATCAACCCAACCATCGGATTACTCACCAAACTTGAACACAATGGTTCATCAGAACTTTAATATCGTATACGGTATCGGTTTTCTGATGCAAAGCGACATTCAGAAAGTTGCGGAACAAAATCCGAAAGCACAATTAGGTATTATTGACGCTGTCGCTGTTGATAAGAACAATAAACCGTTGAAAAACGTTGCAAGCATCACGTTTAAAGAAGAACAAGGCTCATTCCTTGTTGGTGTTGTTGCAGGGTTAACCACGAAAACCAATAAAGTCGGTTTTATCGGCGGGATTAACTCAGCACTGATCAAAAAATTCGAAAACGGATTTAAAGCCGGTGTGAAAGCCGTAAATCCTGATGCAGAAGTGTACGCACAATATGCCGGTGCATTTGACGCACCTGACAAGGGACGCGCAATTGCTCAAACGCTTTATACGAAAGGCGCGGACATTATCTATGCATCTGCCGGCAACACAGGAAATGGTGTGTTCACCGAAGCGAAAAACCGTGCGAAAAACGGTAAAAAGGTTTGGGTAATCGGTGTTGATAAAGATCAGCATGATCAAGGTATGCCGGAAAACGTAACGTTGACGTCGATGGTTAAACGGGTCGATAAAGCGATTTATGACGTAACGAAACAAACAAAAGCCGGTGATTTCCCAGGCGGACAAGTTCTTTCATTCGGTCTGAAAGAAAATGGTGTAGGAATTGCACCGACAACTGAAAACGTATCAAAGAAGGCACTCGACGAAGTAAATCAATATAAGAGCAAGATCATTGACGGTTCCATTAAGGTTCCGACAACCGATAAAGAATTCAAAGAATATGCTGCTACCTTAAAGTAATCGATTGTTTAATTCATGTTGGATGAGGCATTTATTCTGCCTCATCCTTCACTTATAATTAGGCTGTGTTTCGATCATTTTTTTCTACATAGTCAGAGATGGGAGACTGAAGGCATGTCCTATGCAATTGAAATGAGACAGATCAGGAAAGAATTTCCCGGTATTGTTGCCAATGACAACATCACCCTTCAGGTCGAAGAAGGCGAAATTCATGCGCTGTTCGGTGAAAATGGTGCTGGAAAATCGACGCTGATGAATGTTCTTTTCGGTCTGTATCAGCCCGATAGAGGAGAAATTTATGTTCATGGGGAAAAGGCGGTTATTCATGACCCCAACGACGCGACTCGGCTCGGCATAGGCATGGTTCATCAACACTTTATGCTGATTGATAAATTTACTGTCGCTGAAAACATCGTTCTTGGCAGAGAGCCGAAAAAAAACGGTGTTCTCGATATGAAAAAGGCAGTGAAAGTTGTCAGAGAGCTATCCGAAAAATATGGATTGGATGTTGATCCGGAGAAAAAAGTTGAAGAAATAACCGTTGGCATGCAGCAGCGTGTGGAAATTTTAAAGACACTCTATCGCGGCTCCGATATTCTGATCTTTGATGAACCGACTGCGGTCCTGACGCCAATCGAAATTCAAGAATTGATTGAGATTATGAAGCGTCTCGTCCATGAGGGAAAGTCGATTATTCTCATCACGCACAAACTGAAAGAGATCTTTGAATGCTGCGATCGTGCTACGGTTATTCGGCGCGGAAAAAATATCGACACGGTGAAGATTTCCGATACCAATCCAACCGAGCTTGCCAGCATGATGGTTGGACGCAAAGTACATGTTCAGGTTAATGACGCGCCATACAATCCTCAAGGAAAAGTGCTGGAAATTGAGCACCTAAACGTTGCCGACACGCGTAAGGTAGAGGTCATCAAGGATTTGAATCTAACTGTTCATGGCGGCGAGATCCTCGGTATTGCCGGTGTAGACGGCAACGGACAGACAGAACTCATTGAGGCGATTGCCGGACTGCGCAAGACGAAAAGCGGTACGATAAAGCTGAACAATCAAGATGTGACCAATCAAAGGACACGCAAAATGATAGAAGCCGGCTTAGGTTATATTCCGGAAGACCGGCAAAAGCATGGACTTGTTTTGGATTTCTCGATTGCTGAAAATATGGTGTTGCAGACGTATTATCAGAAGCCGTACGCGCAGATGGGGATTTTGCAGAATAAAGTGATCGCAAAGAAAGCCAAAAAACTGATTCAGGAATTCGATGTTCGGACTCCGAGTGAAAAGACGCATGCCCGGGCGCTTTCGGGCGGCAATCAACAAAAAGTGATCGTTGCTCGTGAAGTGGATCGCAGCCCGCAGCTTCTGATCGCAGCGCAACCGACACGCGGTCTGGACGTTGGGGCGATTGAATTTATCCATGGAAAGCTGATTGAAGAAAAGAAAAAAGGCAAAGCGGTACTGCTTGTTTCTTTTGAATTGGATGAGATTCTGCATTTAAGCGACCGTATCGCGGTCATTTACGAAGGGCATATCATTGACATTGTCAGCCCGAAGGAAACCAATGAAAATGAACTCGGCCTGCTTATGGCCGGCAGAAAGAAAGGGGGAAATGAGGCGTGAGCAATTTATTGAAAAAGGTAAATTGGATGACCTTGCTCATCCCGGTCATTTCCGTCATTCTCGGTCTTTTATGCGGGGCTGTAATCATGCTTGCGATCGGTTATAATCCGGTATTGGCTTATCAATCGATTGTCGAATCGATCTTTCTTCAGCCTTATTATGGCGGCGAGACGATTCGGGCGATGATTCCGCTCGTCTTGGCAGGCCTTGCCGTCGCGTTCTCTTTTCGGACAGGCCTTTTTAATATTGGTGTTGAGGGACAGTTGATGGTTGGCTGGCTTGCATCCGTGGCCTGTGCGATCTGCCTCGGGCATCTCCCGAAAATCATTTTGCTTCCGCTGTCCATTATTGCGGGCGGAGCTGCCGGTGCACTTTGGGGATTTGTTCCTGGATTTCTGAAGGCGCGGTTTAAGGTTCATGAAGTCATTTCAACAATTATGATGAACTACGTTGCGCTTTATACGACCGCCTATATCATTAAAAATTTTCTCTATACGGAAGGTGAGCGTACGCCGACGATTCCTTCCGCGGCATCGCTTGCTTCACCGTTTCTTGCGAATCTCACACAAGGATCACGCTTGCACTGGGGCATTATTGTCGCGATTATTGCTGTGTTTGCGATGTGGTTTCTATTATGGAAAACAACAAAAGGATATGAATTGCGCTCGGTCGGCTTCAGCCCGGATGCATCCAATTACGCCGGGATGAATGTTGCGCGCAATGTCATGCTGTCGCTGACCATTTCCGGCATTTTCGCCGGACTTGCCGGAGCGATGGAAGGACTAGGCACCTATCAATACATGACGATCAACTCTGCCTTTACCGGCATCGGCTTCAATGGTATTGCGGTTGCACTGCTCGGCCTTAATACACCGATTGGCGTCTTGTTGGCCGGAGCGTTATTTGCCGGTTTGCAAAACGGTGGGCTGACCATGCAGGCCAATGCCGGTGTTCCGGTTGAATTGGTCAACATCATCATTGCTCTGATCATTTTCTTTGTCGGCTCGAGCTATGCGATTAAATGGATCCTGAGCCGCTTTTCGAGAAAGGGGCAGAAATAATGAGCTTTTTTGAAATTTTGACAATCATTATCCCGTCAACGCTACTGACTGCTGCTCCGCTGATTTTCACGTCACTGGGCGGCATGTTCTCGGAACGATCCGGGGTTGTCAATATTGGTTTGGAAGGGTTGATGGCGGTTGGTGCATTCACTGCAGCTGTTTCGACCTTAGGGCTTGAGCATGCCGGCCTTGGCAATGCCTCTCCTTGGATTGCCATTCTGATTGCCGGAGCGATCGGCGGGTTGTTCTCGTTGATTCACGCAGTTGTATCCATTTCATTTCGTGCGGATCAAACCGTCAGTGGGGTGGCGTTAAACTTTCTTGCGGCCGGCCTGACCATCTTTCTTGTGAAATTGATTTTCGACGGCAAGGGCCAGACCCCTTATATTACCCACAATATTGATAAGGTGGATATTCCCGGTTTGGCAAAGCTTCCATTTCTCGGGCCGATCTTTTTCCAGCAGGTCGCTTATACCTCTTATATCGCGATTTTCATTGCCATTCTGTGCTGGTTTATCGTTTACAAGACACCGTTTGGCTTACGGCTCCGGTCGGTTGGTGAACATCCGGCTGCAGCAGATACGCTTGGGATCAGCGTCATTAAGATGCGCTACATCGGCGTTTTGCTGAGCGGCGTGCTTGGCGGCATCGGCGGTGCGGTTTACCTTGTGACGATAACGTCCAACTATAACGTTACGACGATCGCCGGGCAAGGGTTCCTCGCGTTAGCCGCACTTGTCTTTGGTAAATGGCATCCAATAGGAGCAATGGGGGCGTCGCTGTTTTTCGGCTTCGCGCAAGCACTCAGTATTACCAGCCAGCAGATTCCATACTTGGATCGACTGCCATCAGTATTTATGCTGATTGCGCCTTATGTCCTAACGCTGATTGTTCTTACTGGATTCGTTGGCCGTGCTGAAGCACCAAAGGCCGATGGTGTGCCGTATATTAAAGGACAGCGTTAACGCTTCAGAAGATATGAATCAACCGCTGCCGGATTATTTCCGGCAGCGGTTTTGACTACCACTAAAAGTTGCCACTGCATGAGAAAAAATTTTCCGATATAATAGGGGGTATTAAGATCCATTTGGTCGCATGACCGATGTGGAGAAGATGACGTTTGGAGGATGAAAAATGACGACAATCTGCCTGGTTAGGCATGGAGAAACCGATTGGAACGCGATGGGAAAACTGCAGGGGCGCGAAGACATTCCGCTTAATGAACGGGGAAGAAAGCAAGCAGCAATGGTAGGGGAATATCTGAAGTCGGAGCAATTTTCTGCGGTCGTCACCAGCCCGCTGCTGCGTGCAAAACAGACGGCCGAGATCGTCAACGCTTATATTGGCGATCTACCTCTCGCGGTGGACCGTGATTTCATTGAGAAATCTTACGGCGAAGCATCTGGATTGACGATTTCGGAGCGAGATCAGAAATTTCCGGAAGGCAATATACCGGGACTGGAGCCGTTTGATCACATCAAGGAACGGGTAATCCGCGGATTAGATCAGGTGAAAACGAGCCACCCTAATCAAAACGTTTTGCTTGTTGCACATGGCGGTTTGATCAATGTGATTCTCGCACTTCTTTCCAATGGAAAAATTGGAACCGGGAAGACAAAGCTGTTTAATACATGCATTAGCCATATCGCGACCAAAGACGACTCGTGGCAAATCATCGATTATAACTGCATTGATCATTTAAGTCGGTTCGGTAAAGTGACCAGTATCTGAATGGTGGTTTTTGAACATCAAAAAAACAATAAAAAAAGCGGATCAAAGTCCGCGCTTCGTTGCTCTATTGAATAAAGCGGGTGATGGGAATCGAACCCACGACGAGAGCTTGGGAAGCTCTAATTTTACCATTAAACTACACCCGCATAACTAAAAAAGCCATCTTTAATCTTATAAGAACGGACAATTTTTGTCAATATTAAGGATTTGCTTGCATCACAATTTTTTCTTGAGATAATGGCAGTAGCGCTTAATAGTGAGAATTATAAAAAGTCGCAGAAAATAACAGTCTCATGGCGAGCAGGGAGTGTCAATCAGGATGAAGGCAATTTTAACCGTAATCGGTAAGGATAATGTCGGCATTATCGCCGGTGTCAGCAGCAAGCTGGCAGAATTGAATGTAAACATTTTGGACGTTTCGCAAACGATCATGGATGGCTATTTCACGATGATGATGGTGCTTGATCTCGAAAAAGCTTCGACTAGTTTTGCTGAAATCAAAGCGTCTTTATCGGAAAAAGGAACCGTATTAGGTGTTCAGATCAAGATTCAGCGTGAAGAAATTTTCACATCGATGCACAGCTTATAAGGTGGAGGAATTCGGAAAATCATGGAAACCAAACAAATACTTGAAACGATTCGAATGATCGAAGAAGAAAAGCTGGATATTCGAACAATTACAATGGGAATTTCACTGCTTGACTGCATTGACAGTGACGGAGCGAAAGCGAGAACCAAGATTTATGACAAAATGACACGCCGTGCCGAAAATCTTGTTAAAACCGGTGCAGCGATTGAAGAGGAATTCGGTATTCCGATTATTCATAAACGCATTTCCGTGACTCCGATTTCACTCATTGCCGGTGCATCTCAGGATGAGAATTACACGGCTTTTGCTCAAACTTTGGATGACGTTGCGAAGTCAACTGGTGTGAATTTTGTCGGTGGGTTCAGCGCGCTTGTGCAAAAAGGGTACACCACGGGTGACCGAAAATTGATCCAATCCATACCGGAAGCATTAGCAACGACTGAATTTGTCTGTTCCTCTGTCAATGTGGGCTCGACGCGTTCCGGAATCAATATGGATGCGATTAAGCAAATGGGCGGTATCGTCAAGGAAACAGCAGCGCGCACGGCAGATCAGCAAGGCCTCGGTTGTGCAAAACTGGTCATTTTTGCTAATGCTGTTGAGGACAACCCATTCATGGCCGGTGCTTTTCACGGTGTCGGCGAGGAAGACTGTATTCTGAACGTTGGAGTCAGCGGTCCGGGCGTTGTGAAGCGCGCGTTGGAGAAAGTAAAAGGCCAGCCGTTTGACGTGGTGTCCGAGACGGTTAAAAAAATTGCATTTAAGATTACGCGAATGGGACAACTGGTCGGCCGTGAAGCCTCAGAGCGACTCGGCGTTCCGTTCGGGATTGTTGATTTGTCGCTGGCACCAACACCTGCAGTTGGTGATTCTGTGGCACATATTCTTGAAGAAATGGGGCTTGAGTCTGTGGGGACCCACGGAACAACCGCAGCACTTGCCCTATTAAATGATGCTGTGAAAAAAGGCGGGGTTATGGCATGCAGCCATGTCGGCGGGTTAAGTGGTGCATTTATTCCTGTTTCTGAAGATGCAGGGATGATTGATGCGGTCAATCGCGGAGCGTTGAACCTGGAGAAACTGGAAGCCATGACTGCAGTTTGTTCCGTAGGTCTGGATATGATTGCAGTACCGGGTGATACGCCGGCAGAGACGATTGCCGCAATGATTGCCGATGAAGCGGCGATCGGCGTCATTAACAACAAAACGACAGCGGTACGCGTGATTCCAGCACCTGGCAAAGCTGTTGGTGAGACGGTCGAATTTGGCGGACTGCTCGGACACGCACCGGTGATGGCGGTTAATCGCCATAAATCGGCCGATTTTATTAATCGCGGCGGACGAATTCCTGCACCGATTCATTCATTTAAAAATTAACGAAAAAAGCGGAAACCAACAGTTGGTTTCCGCTTTTTTCTTAGTGGATTAGTGATTTTGATGGTCTTGTTTGTTCAAGCCATTCGTTTGTTTTTCGCTGTCTCCAGTGCGTTGCGCGCGTTCGCGTTCTTCTACCGAATGCTCATCAAGCGGTTCAGCAAATTCTTGTTCGAATGCAGATTGATTCTTTTTCTCGTCTTTTTTCTGTACCACGATCGTCACAGCTTTCTTTGTTTTTTTGACGGATGGTGTTCCGGTTACCGCCAAGAAATAGTGTGAGCAGTTTCGAAAAAAATATGCCTGCTGCTTCCGGTCGTTCCATGGCAAAAAAGAGGATTTGGATAACCATTAAGCGAAGATCATATCCTAAAGACCTAGTTAGCACAAAGGGGAGGATCTCGATGCCTGGACGGTTATCTGAAGTTGATTTAAGCCAATCCATTACAGATAAAGACGACTACGAAAAAAAATTAAAAAAGTATCAGTTGAAGCTGCTGTCGATGCAACACTTGCTGCTCGAGCGAAACCTGGGTGTTCTGTTTGTCTTTGAAGGATGGGATGCAAGCGGAAAAGGCGGGGCAATTAAGCGGGCAGTTGCCAATCTTGATCCGAGGGGCGTGCGCGTCTGGCCGATTTCCGCTCCGGCTCCACATGAAAAACGCTATCACTACATGCAGCGCTTTTGGCGCAAGATTCCTCAATATGGACAAATTGCCATTTTTGATCGTTCGTGGTACGGGCGCGTGCTTGTGGAACGCGTGGAACAACTGGCGAAACCGGACGAATGGAGTCGTGCCTATGAAGAGATTAATGAATTTGAACGCATGCTGACTGCGGATCGCTATAGGATTCATAAATTCTGGCTGCACTGCACAAAAGATGAGCAGTATAAACGATTCAAAAAACGCGCCTCCGATCCGCTGAAAAAATGGAAAATAACTGATGAAGACTGGCGGAATCGTGCGAAGTGGGATGCGTATGCTGCTGCGGCAGAAGAAATGTTTGCAAAGACCGATACGGTTGAAGCTCCGTGGACCATTGTGCCGGCAAACAATAAATGGTTTGCACGCATTACGATCTTGAAAGAGATGACGAAATCCATTAAGGAGCATTTAAAAGCAAACGGTGTGAACCAAGATGAGATTCCCGTTCCTTTAAAAAAGTAAGCGAAAGATTTAGATGACGATTTTTTTGAGAATATGCCCTTTTGATACCGAGTTCATCTTCTTTACGCTATACTTTTACATGAAAGCAATTTTTTCATGAAGGATGTTTCGGTGAATCGCGCGTTTCCCTAGGATAGCGGGCAGGAGGGAATGACTTGGATATCTCACAAAAACATGCAATGATCGACATTGGATCGAATTCAATAAGGCTTGTGATTGTCGGTATTGATCGGGATTTTTTTTCCAAAGAAATGATGAATTTTAAAGCAGTCGCACGATTGAGCAACTACATAGATGAGCAAGAGCGATTAAGTGAACAAGGCATCTCTGTCCTTCTTTCCGTTCTGAGGCGGTTTCAGTTTATTATTGAACGAGAAAGCGACGTGCAGCTTGTCGATGCGTTTGCTACAGCAGCGATGCGCAAGGCCAAGAACCGGGAAACTGTATTTCAACAAGTACGGGAGGAAACCGGACTTTCGATACGACTTTTGCCCGGTCTGCAGGAAGCGTTCTATGGGTATCTTGCAGTGATTAACTCAACGTATGTTGAGGATGGGATCACCATTGATATCGGTGGAGGAAGTACTGAAGTGACGATGTTTCGGAACCGTCATTTGATTCATTCGCATTCGTTTGCATTCGGGGCGGTAACCTTGTATCAGAGCTTCTATAAAAACGGAGGTGCTGATGCGGGTGATCGTTTGGAGACTTACATCAAAAATAAATTTTCCGAAGTGGACTGGCTGAGCGGCAACCGACTTCCGATTATCGGTATTGGCGGGACGGCAAGAAATCTGGCACGTATCGATCAGATTCGAGAGCATTATCCGATGGTCGGTTTGCATCAGTATACGATGCCTCGAGAACGGCTTAATCGATTGACAAACTTGTTGGCGGAGATGAGTATTGAAGAGCGAGAAACGATGGACGGGCTGTCAAAAGACCGCTCTGATATTATCCTGCCTGCTGCAGCCGTTATTAATACGCTGGTGAAAATGAATGAGGGCGAATCATTCATGCTCAGCAGTGAGGGACTGCGTGAAGGTGTTTTTTACGAATGGGTGCTTAAACAGCGCAGGCAGGCGCGCATTCCGTATGTCCTCAACGAAAGCCTGCGACAGCTTCGGCGCGACTTTAATTTAGACAGCGATCATACGGCCTATGTAAAGAAATTAGCCTTCCAGATTTTAATGGGCATCATGGATTTTATGAAGGGAACGGCTTCAGAGAAACGCATCGCCTGGGTCCTCTCTCATAGCGCGGATTTAGCTTATTTAGGCGAATTTATTAATAATGAATCCAGCAGTGCACAAACGTTTTATTTACTCACAAACATGAACATTAACGGGATCAGTCATCACGACCGTTTGGCGGTCGCTCTAGTCGCCTCATTTAAAAATCGATCCCGCCTCACCGATTATGCCAAACCCTTTCAGAAGCTGGTCACAAAAGATGAGCTGAAGCTGTATGAAGTACTTGGCGCTGTGCTGCGTCTGGCCCACGATTTTGATCGCACGAAACTGCATGTGGTTGATCGGCTTTCGGTAAAGATGACAAAGAAGAAGCTGCGCATTATTGCCTACTACCATGGCGACGCTTATTTTGAAGCGCAAGCGGCTCAGCGGCACAAAAAGCATTTGGAACGTGCACTCAAAGCATCGCTTGCGATTAATTTCGTGGATGGCGCAGAATAAGTCTTGTCAACCGTAATGATTAGGTAGAAAATAGAAGCGGTAGCTATGAAAAAGTACGGAAAGGGGTTACTTATGTCTATTTTAGTATTAGGTGGAGCCGGTTACATCGGTTCGCACGCCGTTTATCAACTGATCGATGCTGGTGAACAGGTTGTCGTTGTCGACAATTTGCAAACCGGTCACAAAGAAGCCGTACATCCGAAAGCAAAATTTTATCAAGGCGATATTCGCGATAAAGCATTTTTAGATTCTGTTTTTAAAAAGGAAACCATTAAAGGCGTCATTCATTTCGCCGCAAATTCACTTGTTGGTGAATCCGTAGAAAAGCCGTTGAAATACTTCAACAATAATGTCTACGGAATGCAGGTGCTGCTTGAAACGATGCACGAAAACAATGTGAAGCATATTGTTTTCTCATCGACCGCCGCTACTTACGGAGAACCGGAAGTTGTGCCGATCACAGAAGAAATGCCGACGAAACCGACAAATCCATACGGTGAATCGAAACTGACGATGGAAAAAATGATGAAATGGTGCGACCGTGCTTATGGCATGCGCTTTGTTGCACTGCGTTATTTTAACGTCGCCGGCGCAAGCAAATCGGGCAAAATTGGCGAGGACCACCATCCGGAAACGCACCTGATTCCAATTGTGCTGCAAGTTGCAGCCGGTGAACGGGATCATATAGCCATCTTCGGTGATGACTACGCAACCAAAGACGGTACATGTGTCCGCGATTATGTGCATATTGAAGACTTGATTGCGGCTCACCGTCTTGCACTGCGTTATCTGTTTGACGGCGGTCAGAGCGATGTATTCAATCTTGGATCCAGCGAAGGATTTTCCGTCAAAGAGATTATTGAAGCAGCACGAAAAGTGACAGGCAAAGCAATTCCGGCTGAACTGGCACCGCGTCGTGCCGGTGATCCAAGTACTTTGATTGCTTCACCGAAAAAGGCAAAAAGCGTGCTGGGCTGGGATCCGCAGCACACTAATATACCGGAAATTCTGACCGATGCATGGGCTTGGCACAGCAGCCATCCGCAAGGCTATGCAAGCAACGTGTCTCTGGAAAAATAAGGGTTCCATGATTTGTGGCGAAAAGGCCAAGAATACTTTGACAGGCAATGCATTTCGCGGTACAATCAAACCACTAACCAATTAAATACTTCTTATCCAGAGCGGCGGAGGGACTGGCCCGATGAAACCCGGCAACCAAATGGAGACATTTAAGTGCCAATTCCTGCAGAATCCAAGTGGATTTTGAGAGATAAGAGAAGATACGGATGACACAGGCTTCTCTCTTATCGGGAGAAGCCTTTATTTTTTCCAAGATCTCATAGAATAGGAAGCTGGGAAGGAATGTTGCGGTTAGAATTCATACTATTCTTATATATAAACGGGAGGAAGACATCTTGAAACGAATCACGTCAGCAATTTCAGCACTATTGGCTCTTTCTTTAATTTTTGTACTCGCCGCTTGCGGCAGCAGCTCCTCAAATGGGTTAAGTGAAAAGGAAATAACGGTTGGTGTGACCGGCGGCCCCCATCAGGAAGTGATGGAACAAGTGGTTAAACTTGCTAAGAAAGACGGATTGACGATTCATTTAAAAGTATTCAATGACTACAACCAACCTAATATCGCACTGAATGATAAAAATTTGGATGCAAACAGCTATCAAACCATGCCATTCTTGAAGAATCAGATCGAAAATAAAGGCTACAAAATCACCGATGTTTTCAAAACGGTTGCCTTCCCGATGGGGATCTATTCCAAGAAAATCAAAAACCTTGATGAACTGAAAAAAGGCGACAAGATTGCCGTTCCAAACGACCCGGCAAATGAACTGCGCGGACTGCAGCTGTTTGAAAAAGCCGGTGTGATCAAGCTGAAAAAAGGTTCCAATGTGACATCGACAAAACGCGATGTGATTAGCAACCCGAAAAAACTACAGATCATCGAAATGGACGCAGCACAGCTTCCGGCGCAGCTAAACGAAGTCGCTGCATCAGCGATTAATACAAACTTTGCCATGGGTGCCGGTTTAACCGTTCTGAACGATTCAATTTTCCATGAACCGCTCAAAAACAATCCATACCCTAACTATTTCGTTGTTCGTACCGATAATAAGAATGATAAAGTTGTCAAACAACTGAAAAAATATTACCAATCAAAAGAAGTTAAGGACTTCATTGAGAAGAAATTTGGAGGCTCTGTAGTTCCTGCTTGGTAAGGAGGAAGCATTTTTGATTAGGCTAGAGCATATTTCGAAGACTTTTCGTGTCGGTAAAAATAAAATAGAAGCCTTGAAGGATGTATCCCTTGAGGTGAATAAAGGTGAAATTTTCGGAGTCATTGGTTTCAGTGGTGCAGGAAAAAGTACACTGATTCGATGCATTAATCTGCTTGAACGCCCGACCAACGGCAAGGTGTTCGTTGAAGACCGTGATGTACTGACTTTGAATAAAAAAGACTTGCGGAAGCTGAGACGGAAAATCGGAATGATTTTTCAAGGCTATAATTTGCTGGAGACGGCAACGGTTTATGAAAATATCGCGACACCGTTGCGGCTAGAAGGCGTGTCAAAAGATGAAATTAAGCAGCGCGCAGAGAAGTACCTGGATATTGTCGGGTTGACGGATCGCCGCAATGCCTTTCCAAGTCAATTGTCCGGTGGGCAGAAACAGCGCGTGGCAATCGCACGGGCGCTCGCTCATGAACCTGAAATTTTGCTGAGTGATGAAGCGACCAGTGCGCTCGATCCGAACACAACGGATGCCATTTTGGAACTGCTGCTTCGGGTCAATAAAGAGTTGGGGATAACAATTTTTTTGATCACACATGAATTGAATGTTATTCAGCGCATTTGTGACCGTGTCGCCGTCATGGAAAACGGCAAGGTCGTTGAACAAGGTTCGGTGGTTGATGTGTTCACACGCCCGCAGCAGGCAATGACGAAGCAGTTTATCAGTAATGAAGCCAAGTTTGCGATTCCTGTGCAGCTTAAAGGCGAACTGCTAAAGACCGGAAAGTTAGTCAAATTAACCTTTCTTGGCGAGTCCTCCAAGGATCCGGTGCTTGCCACACTGGCCAAGCAATTTGACGTGCTGCCAAGCATCATTGCCGGAGGGATTGATCAGCTGAAAGATCAATCGGTTGGTAATCTGCTTGTCCATATCAAAGGAGATCAAAGCAAGGTTGAGACTGCCGTAAAATTTTTGCATGAACAGGATGTTCTTGTGGAAGAGGTGAATGAGTGATGGCTAACTTTTTAAATGAATGGGGCGGCTCCATTTGGGAAGCCTTTATTCAGACAACGCAAATGACTTTAATTTCGCTTGCGTTTTCCATCCTTATTGGTCTTCCGTTAGGGGTTCTGCTGGTCTTAACACGTAAAAATGGGCAGTGGGACAATCCTATAGCCTTTACGATTGTGAATTCCTTGATCAACGTGATTCGTTCGGTCCCATTTATTATCTTGCTGTTCTTCCTGCTTCCGTTCACAAAGTCGGTAGTCGGAACAACGATTGGTGTGAAAGGGGTCATTGTTCCACTGGTCGTTGCCTGTGCACCTTATATTGCCCGTTTGCTGGAAACGGCAATGCTCGAAGTCAGCAAAGGCGTCATCGAAGCGTATCAATCGATGGGGATTTCAACACCGAAAATTATTTGGCACGTCATCATTCGCGAAGCACGTTCGTCGATTATTCTCGGCCTGACGATTGCAATTATTGGTTTGATTGGTGAAACCGCTATGGCCGGATTTGTCGGTGCCGGAGGACTAGGCGACTTGGCTTATCAATTTGGTTATGTGCGGTTCCAACCGGATGTTATGTACGCAGTCATTATTATTTTGATCATTATTGTCCAGATCGTTCAATCGATCGGCAACCTGATTGCCCGTCGATTGAAGAAAAATTAACAACGAATGAAAGACAAGCAGTGCAGGCTCTCGTAAAAACACGAGGCTTGACGCTGCTTTTTTCTTTGTTTAAAATGTTAAGTGTATTTAACATTGTGGTTCATAAACGATCTATTGGAGCGGTGAATTTGGCTGTTCAACTTCAAAATCAGGTTAAAGCACTCCGTGCACGTTATGGTTTGACGCAAGAACAATTGGGCGCGCGGGTCGGTGTCACGCGGCAGACGATTGCTTCGATAGAGAAAGGCAACTATGTTCCTTCTCTCTTACTCGGCCTGCAAATTTGCGAGGTGTTTCAGTTGCCGGCGGAGAAGGTTTTTCAATTAGAAAAAGGAGTGGCTGAACAATGAAGCGGCTTTGGTTTTCGTTTGCAATGTCTTTAAGTACAATTTGCGCTTTTGGCATGGCTATGATTCCGCTGGTCGAACTGACGCGCGGGCTAGCCTTACTGATCAATGAAAACAGGAGTGCCTACAGCGTTACCCTGCACTTTGCTTGGTTTGTCCCCATACTCTTCTTAGGAATCGTTGAAGCGATTGATCATTTATGGAATCGGAGGAAAAAGCATTTGGCATACTGGATCTATCCGCTGATCACGCCGGCCAAGGATGAAAGGGAGCGCTCGATTACCGCTTCTGCAGCGCATGCTGCCTTTATCGCGCTATGGGTGGGCGCGCCGATTTGTGCAGGCTTGTTATGCTTCTATCCGCTATTTATTCATGTGCTTCCGGTCTATCCTATTCTTATTGCTTTGCTGATTCCTTTGGTTCAAGTCATTGTGTACTATTTAAAAATCCGGAAGATCTATCTGTGAGCTATGGGAATGGGGGCAAAGCGATGACGCGACATAAGCTGGATTGGTTGATTACTACGGGACTTCAATGGATTTTGAATACGGTCTTGATTGCTTTGGCGGTTGTGCTCAGTGTTGCACTGGTCAAAGAGACGTATTCGTTTTTCACCTATCTTTTCTTGAACGAAAATGCTTCCTATTACCATTTGCTTGAAGGCATTCTTGTCTTCTTTCTTTACTTCGAATTTATTGCGCTGATTATCAAATATTTTCAAGCGCATTATCATTTTCCGCTCCGCTACTTTGTCTACATCGGTGTGACTGCGATTGTACGGCTGATTATCGTTAGCCATGATGACCCGCATTCGGTATTGCTCTATTCAATCGCTATTCTCGTCCTCGTTGCAGCACTGTACATTGCAAATACCAAGATGTTGAAACGCGAATGAAAAAACCATCTCATCAGCACTAACTTTGCTGGGGAGACGGTTTTTTAACAATTTATAGCAAACGCTTACAATATTACTTATAAACTTTTGCAATCGCGTCTGCGGTGACGATGGCATTGAATACATCATCAGGAGTGACATGGAAGGGCATATTGACCATTGTGTCGTTTTCAGCGCATGAACGTTCGGCAACGTTTCGCCATTCTTCTTGCTTAAACGCCTTAACACCCAGATCTTCAAGTGTGAGCGGAAGCCCCACGGCTTTCATAAGTCGAATCACGTCGACTAATTCATCATGTGCTGCGTTTTCGAGCACAAGCTGTGCAAGCAAACCGAACGCGACTTTCTCACCATGTTGAACGCGATGAAGTGACGGTACGGCGGTCATCCCGTTATGAATGGCGTGTGCTGCGGCTAGGCCACCGGATTCAGCACCGACACCGCTCAGGTAAATGGTTGCCTCAATCACTGCTTCGACGGCTTGTGTTGACAGTTTGTTTTCAACAGCATGAACAGCGGCAACTGCGTTTTGCTGGATGGTTTCGTAGCATTGTTTGGCAAGCCCGACACCAATAAGCGAGGGACGGAGGTTAACTAAGTTCAAGCCGTAGCCGCGGTAGCAGGCACGTGCTTCAAAATAGGTGGTTAATCCATCACCGATTCCGGCAGCAAAGAAACGCTTTGGTGCCGCAGCCAGAATTTCCGTATCGGCAATGACCATGTCCGGATTGCCGGGCAGGAACAAATAGTGATCAAAGGCACCTTGATCATTATAAATAACAGCGATTGAAGTACATGGTGCGTCCGTCGATGCAATCGTCGGATAGAGCACAACGGGAAGCTTTTCATAATAGGCAGCTGCCTTTGCGGTATCCAACGTTTTTCCACCGCCAATACCGACAATAACATTCGCCCCTGCTGAGCGAGCCAATTTTCGATTGCGGTCAATCTCAGTTTGCGTACATTCGTAATTGAATTTCTCAAAAGATGCGGTTAATCCGGATGAACGAAATGATGCGCCACCGACATTGGCCGCACGATCAACGATGAATTCATCGCAAATGAAGTACGCATTGTCGCCGAAAGGGCGGATATAGCTGCTAATATCCGAAAGAATGCCTTTCCCAACGATAAACTTTTTAGGAGAAGTCACAGACCTAGCGAGTTTTTTGCCCTTACTCAGTAGTGGGGTATCTACCATAATCAATCACTCCTTATTTGAATTACAAAAATAATTATAAAACTTTAGACTGAAATAGCTAGTGAAAACGCTTATATTTATGAATAAAATGTGAACTTTTATGCATTTCCTGAGGAAAAAGTTAGTATTTTAGTAAATTGTCTATTGACAGAAATGAAAGAGATGATCTTGATTGAGGACGTATGCATTTTTCAGTATTGAAATTCTTAAGTCGTTCATGTATGGTTTTGTTGAGAGACTATGCACGGACGATCTGTGAGTAGCCAATACACGTAACTAAGGGGTAGAAAAAATGGGAAAAGTGCTTGTTTTCGGTCATAAGAGTCCGGATACCGATGCGATTTGCTCAGCAATCGCGTTTGCTGATTTGAAAAAGCAGCTGGGCGAAGATGTCGAAGCCGTTCGCCTTGGCGATTTGAACGGTGAGACAGAATACGTTTTAAATCATTTTGGGGTTGCGGTTCCGCGCCTTGTAAAGACAGTGGCGAATGAAGTGCCTGCTGTTTATCTGGTCGATCATAACGAACGTGCCCAAAGTGCAGACGATATTGAAGATGTCGAGGTACTCTCCGTTGTCGATCATCACAGAATTGCTAATTTCGAAACGAAAGCGCCGCTGTTCTATCGCGCGGAACCGGTTGGATGCACTGCAACGATCATTAATAAACTGTACAAGGAAGCAGGCGCCACGCTTTCGAAAACGATTGCCGGGCTGATGCTGTCCTCGATTATTTCCGATACGCTGCTGTTCAAGTCGCCAACCTGCACCGATGAAGATGTGAAAGCAGCGAAAGAACTGGAAGCCATTTCCGGAGTCGATGTGCAAACGTACGGTTTGGACATGCTTAAAGCGGGGACAAACATTGCCGATAAGTCAGCAGAAGAATTGATTACGCTTGATATGAAACCATTCGAAATGGGTAAGTATACTGTAGAAATTGCTCAAGTGAATGTTGTGGATACCAACGATGCGCTGTCCCGTCAGGCGGAACTTGAAGCTGCAATCCGTAAAGAAATCGAAACGAAGAATCTGGATCTGTTCGTTCTGGCCGTAACAAACATTTTGACCAGCGATTCTGAAGCGCTGATTCTTGGAAAAGCAGCGGCAGCAGCTGAATCAGCATTCAAAGTTACACTGGACAACCATGTTGCAACCCTAAAAGGTGTAGTTTCGCGTAAGAAACAAATTGTTCCAGTATTGACCGAATCATTAGCAGATTAAGATGCATAAATGCCTAAAAACAGGGGGAGCGATCCCTCTGTTTTTTTTGCAAGAAAAGAAACATCCATGACCCGCTTGAGAGACGTGGGACACCGCATCCTGCAGAAGTAAATAGGGGGGGAATTCCTCTTAATTCGAAAATAAGATAAAAGACAGCTTAAATAAATGGAGAGATTCCGCTTATCAACTTGAAAAACGTGAAAATGAAGGATTTTGCTTTGTATAGTCGGAAAATTTCCCCTTATTTCACTCGTTGCTTCATTAAGGACCAGAATTCATAATGAAACAGAAGTGAGGTGGATCGAGATCATTTTTATTCGCTCAAGAATGTCCAAGAACCCTTCATTAAGATGCGAGACGCCTGCGGGATCAGCCTGCCAGCGAAACCCCACAGGTGCTTGTTGAGCCGCGATCGTGCGAGTGGATGACGAATCACGTATAATTGGTTAAGAAGATTTTCATGCAAAGGAGAATTTATTTTCATGGATAATCCAGTCATCAGAACATTATTGAATCATCGCTCGATTCGCAAGTTTACCGATCAGAAGTTGTCTGAGGACCAGATTGAATTGCTGGTGAAATGTGCACAAGCGGCATCAACGTCAAGTTATACGCAATCTTTTTCGATTATCGGAATTGATGATCCGGCACTAAAAAAGGAGCTGCGCATCATTAGCGGCGATCAGCCTTATGTTGAAGCGAACGGCGGCTTCTTTGTCTTTGTCGCTGATCAGTACCGCAACAAAAAAATCGGTGAGCGCAGCGGCATCGATACCCGAGTATTGGATACAACACAACGGCTTACTGTTGCGCTTGGCGACGCAGCTTTTGCAGCCCAGAACATGGCGGTTGCTGCTGAATCAATGGGACTTGGAATCTGCTATATCGGCAGTATTCAACGTGACATTGAGCGCACAGCGGCATTGCTCAAGCTTCCGGACTATACGTTTCCGCTGTTCGGCCTTGCTGTGGGCTACCCGGATCAAGAGCCGGAAAAGAAACCGCGCCTTCCCCTGAAAAACATTTATCATCGCAACACTTATGCTGCTCAATTGGACGATGCAGCGCTTGAACGTTATGATCAGCAGGTTGCAGACTATTATCATTCACGCACCGGCGGACGTCGGGAGGAAACGTGGACCGAGCAGATTGCAAACGGCCTGAGCACGCCGCCGCGTCTCGCATTGAAGCCTTTTCTGGAAAAGCAGCATCTTGGCAGGCGCTAAGGAATGAATGATCCTGAATGGCTGCGTGCGGCGTTTAAAATTGTTGCTTTTTCATTCATTCAGTTTATTTCTTTAATCGGCGGGTTGGTGATTGGCGGACTTCTTCTTGGTTACTTGGAGCGACAGGCAAACCGTCGGATGATCCATGCATTTGGTTTGAAAAGTATTTATTGGACAGCCTGGCTGGGAACGCCGGTTCATGAGCTCAGTCATGTGTTAATAGGTCTGATGTTCCATCACCGGGTGACTGAGGTCAAACTGTTGCAGGCTGTTGATGCGGATGGAACAATGGGTTATGTACGTCATGCTTATCAACCGTCGAGTCTCTATCAGCGCATTGGTAATTTTTTTATCGGTGTTGCGCCTCTGATCGGTGGCAGTTTGCTGATTGCCTGCATTGCAGCGTGGCTGGTGCCTACTGGTTCTGTTCTTCACCTTGAACGTTCGCACATGCTTCGTCTGTTTTCTTTTTTTGATTTGCCGACATGGGTGGGCCTTGGGCAAGCGGTTGCCGAAAACTTCCGTAATCTTTTTTCAGCTGCAAATTTCAGTCGACCGAGCTATTGGCTGTTTCTGTACGCAGCGCTTTGCATCGCTTCGCGCATGTCGCTCAGTACGGAAGATATCCGCGGTGCGGGCAGCGGGGCCGGCGCTTTGTTTTGCTTGCTGGTAGTCGCCAATGGATTGAGCGTGCTACTTGATCCGGCATTGCATACCCAAATCATGTACTGGATCGGCCGGTTTAATTTTTTGCTCATGGTGATGTTAAGTCTGTCGATCTTTTTCTCGTTGCTTGTGCTGCTGATTAGTTGCTTGCTTTTTCAAGTGAAGCGGTATCTGGGGCATTAAGCAGGGCTTTTTGTAATAGATGGCGAATGATTTATTGAGACAAGGAGGATGACTGTGAACGAACGAGGCTATATTGGCACGTATACCAAAGGAAAAAGTGAAGGGATTTATTCTTTTACTCTGGACACAGAACGGAAAGTGCTGACCGGTCTGCGCTGTGCAGCTAAGCTTGGCAATCCCACCTATGTTGCAATCGATAAGGAGAACGCAAAACTGTACTCGGTTGTAAAAGATGGGACGAAGGGCGGTGTCGCAGCCTATGCCATTGACGAGACCGGCGCGCTGCAGCTGCTGGGAAAGAGTGTGCGCGAAGGCGCTTCGCCATGCTATGTCAGCGTTAACCAAGAAGGCAGGCGCATCTTGGATGGGAACTATCATGAGGGGACGGCGAGCAGCTATGTGCCGGATTTGGCGCTTGGTATCCGCCCTCAAGCAACTGTGCAGCATGAGGGTTCAGGCGTGAATCGTGAGCGGCAGGAGGGTCCGCATGTCCATTTTGCCGACTTTACGCCGGACGGACGTTTCGCGGTTACCGTTGATTTAGGGACAGATACCCTGACCACATACCGTGTGATGGAGCGTGAATGGCAAGAAAACAGCACCTTCGTGTTCAAACCAGGAACGGGTCCACGCCACTTGACTTTTCATCCTAAAGCACCTTACGCCTATGTGATGACTGAATTAAGCAATGAAGTGATTGTGCTTCATTTTGATTTGCAGAGCGGTACGTTCACCCCCATTCAAACGGTGAACGCACTTCCTGCCGATTTTAACGGACACAGTCAGGGCGCAGCAATCAAAATCAGTGCCGATGGACGCTTTGTCTATGTTTCGAACCGCGGGCACAACAGTATTGCCATTTTTCAAGTGGATGAAGGAAACGGTAGGCTCGCGTTGATCGACCATACCGACACCTTAGGGGATTGGCCACGGGACATTGAGATTGATCCAAGCGGTTGTTTTCTGATTGCTGCCAATCAAAATTCGGGAGATGTCGTTTTATTTGAACGTGATCCGCTGAACGGAACATTGACCGATCTGGGTGCAAAACTGTCTGCAGCCGATGCGGTCTGTATCAAATTCTTTAACGGCAGATAATGCGGACGGCTCATTGCAAGGCCTTAAGTTCCTCATTAACACGGTGTTCGATTTTTTCAAGACAGGCGTCAATCGTATTGGCGAAGACGCGGCGTCCGTTCACAATTGCGAACGGCTTCAGACTGCACATGCCACACACATTCAGACAATCATAGTTCATCACTGCGACTTCCGGGTGACGGGCTATTTTTTCTAAATGCTGGACGGTCAGTGAACCGTAATCGCATACTTCAATGGTAACCAGACCAAGACCTTCATTCATGGGTGAACCTCCTACTGGACATTGGGACATGTTCGCGGCGCCGTTTTGGAACAGCCCTTTTATAGTGTAATAATGAAGGACGGTAAAAATCAAGACAAGCGCAGCATTTAAAATCCCGAAGCGGCTGCTTCGGGATTTTAAATGCCATGTTATTTTGTATGCAATGTTTTTTCATAGACATCAGCTGCAAAGTCCCAATTGATCACATTAAAAAAGTTTTTCACGTATTCCGGACGCCTGTTCTGATACTTCAGGTAATAGGCATGTTCCCAAACGTCAAGGCCAACAAGCGGGGTATGACCATCCATAAACGGACTGTCCTGATTGGGGGTGTTGGTTACTTTCAAAACGTTTTGTTTTGTGACGGTCAGCCAGGCCCAGCCGGAGCCGAATTGACCGGTTGCTGCTGCGGTAAAAGCTTCTTTGAACGCCTCATAACCGCCGAGTTGCTGTTCAATCGCTTCAGCCAGCGCTCCAGTCGGCTGTTTGGATCCGCCTGGAATCAGCACTTTCCAAAAAAAACAATGGTTGTAGTGACCGCCGCCGTTATTGCGGACGGCGGTTCGAATGTCTTCCGGTACTTTCTCCAAGTGGGCAATGAGATCCGTCAGTGAGTGATCCTTGAATTCCGGATGCTTCTCAAGCGCTGCGTTCAAATTCGACACGTAGGTTTGATGGTGTTTATCGTGATGGATGCGCATCGTTTCTTTGTCAATGTAAGGCTCAAGGGCATCAGGAGCAAATTCGAGTGCGGGCAGTTCAAATTGACTCATTGAGATCCTCCTTAGTTACCAAATCGTTTGCCAACCCCAATTTAAGTAAATCAGTTATTGGCATTCTAAGCAACTAGTTTGGCTTGAGGGCTGCACTTTTATACACTGCCGGTAGGCGTAATAGGAACGGTGTTTCGTTCAGATCCGGATGCCGGCTCGTTTTACGAGCCGTTCGATTGCTGTCTCGGCTTCTTTTAACACGAATGCTTGATCGATCGTCTTCATCTGCCGATTCTCCATCACGATCCGTCCGTCAATAAGTGTTGTTTCTACATCGGAGCTTTTTGCTGAGTAGACGATACGGGAGATTGGATCGGTGCCAAACATCGGTCTACTGTGAAAGGTATTTAGATTTAGGATGGCAAGATCGGCTTTCTTGCCTGTCTCAAGGCTGCCGATTTCCTGGTCCATGCCAACTGCCTTCGCTCCATCAATAGTTGCCATTCGGAAAATATGATGGGCGTTCATCGAAGTCGGACCATTTGCCGGTTTATGGATTAAGGCAGCCAGCCGCATTTCTTGAAACATATCCAAATTGTTGTTGCATGGCGCGCCATCGGCACCAAGCCCAAGATTAATGCCCATCCCAGCCATTTGCGGTACATGGGCGATTCCGGAAGCAAGTTTCAGGTTGGATCCGGGGCAGTGACTGACATGGATGCCGCGTTGGCGAATGATTTCTTTTTCTTCGGCGCTCAGCCAAATGCAGTGTGCGAGAATCAGCCTTTTACCGGCAAGCCCGATATGGTCGAGATACACAATATTGCGCATGCCTGTATCTTTTTCGACGATGGCGATCTCGCCGCGGTTTTCGGAAGCGTGGGTGTGAACGAATACTTTATAGTGTTCAGCGAGATCACGGACTTGAGTGAGCAAGGATTCGCTGCAGGAAATGACAAAGCGCGGCGCAAACGCGTAACGGATTCGTCCGTGATCATGCCCGTTCCATTTTTCTAGAAGATCGACACTTTCACGGATCGAATCCTCGGTCTTTTCTTGAAGACCGCTGGGCACATCGGCTCCTTTATCCATCATCACTTTTCCCGACAAAGCGCGTATGCCGCTTTTTGCAATCGCTTGAAAGGCTTCATTGGTGTAGTGAACGGTTTCCATATCCACAATAGTGGTTGATCCACCGGCGATCAATTCACCAATTCCAAGCATAGCCGACAGATAAATCGACTCTTTGTCGTGTGCCGCTTCAAGCGGCCAGATGCGTTCCTTGAGCCAATCCATGAGCTCTAAGTCATCCGCTTTACCGCGAAACAGCGTTTGGCAGAGATGAATGTGCGTTTGAATAAATCCGGGAATTACCGTACGCCCTGTTCCATCAATGACGTAATCATCGGCTGTGGGTGCAACCGCAGCACCGACCGATTGGATACGGCTTCCTTCAATGACGATGTCCCCGTGAAGGATTGCTTCCTCTTGATTCATGGTTATGAGCTGAGCATTTTTAATAATCGTCCGGTTCAGCTTAATCATCTCCCAATCGAAAAGAATGAATAAAAAAAAGGCTACGAAAAATATGCACGCATATTTTTCGTAGCCGGGAATTTACGGTTCCCAGGTAGAGACCCCTAAACCGTATTATTAAGGATATACGAAAACAGAAAGGATGAAGTTTACGTACTTAATCATAATTGAATGGGGAAAGATCGTCAAATGTTATGTCATAATATCTGACAAACAATATCTTTCGAATGGGGAATCTGACAATTAAGATAACAAGAGTAAGGGCTAATGTGCAGATACAATGACTCTTGCAGCCCATTGGCGACTTACACATGAAACACGGATTTGTCGCGTTTTTTCGAAACAATAGGTTTATCAAATACATGACATAGATATTTACAAATAACATTATTCTGAATTTTATACTATAATCAATGCAGAACCTGATTTGTGTTAGCTTTTATACCATGGGATGTATGATTTTAAATTGGATAGGAGGACTTGATGTGACCACCTTGCATAAGTTTCTTGATGAAAATATGGTGAAGCGTTCCTTTGAAGAAACGCCTTTGCTTAAAAAATACTGGGACTGCGCTTGGGGCAATCCCAATGCATACGGAAAGGTGCGCAAGGTTTTTGTCCACCGTCCGGGCAAGGAAATTCATGAATTGAATAAAGCGGTGTTCGAGCCGGAGATAGGTGCGCGGATTCTTCGCGATGAAGAAGGGAACATTCTTAGCTATTGTTTAGGCAAGGAGCCGCTTGATTTGGTGAAAATGCAGGAGCAGCACGACCGGATGACTGAGGTATTAAGAAGTGAAGGCGTGGACGTGATTCCGCTTATCGAAGACGATGAATTGCTGACCAATAATTTGTTTGCCCGTGATGTGGGGATGGTCATTCCGGGCGGTTTGATTTTGGCTCGCTTCGCTTTGAAATTCAGGTATGGCGAAACGCGGCGCACCCTCAAAACAGCGGCTCAGATCGGCATGCCGGTATTGGCATCGATCCAAGGGCAAGGATTTGTTGAGGGCGGAAGCTTTATGGTATTTGATCGCAAAACGGCAATTGTCGGGCGATCGATCCGTGTGAATCAGGCCGGCATCGAGCAATTACGCGCAATTCTGTCTTGGCAGGGAATGGAACTGATCGTTGTTGATCTGCCGTCAAGTATGATCCATCTTGATGAAGTGTTCAATATGGTTGACAAGGACAAAGCGCTGGTTGACCCAACCAACTTGCCGCACTGGTTCCTTCAGGAATTGCAGCGACGCGGCGTTACGCTCATCTATACGGACCCGCTTGATCCGCCGATGACCACGAACTTGCTCTGCTTAGAACCGGGGAAAGTCTTGTTCACGTCACTTGGCGTACGGACAATTGAAGCGCTTGAGAAAGCGGGGGTTGCGGTCATTGCAATCCCGGTCGATGAGTTGAATAAAATGGGCGGCGGCATCCATTGTTCCTCGCTCGTCCTGCAGCGCGATCCCGTTGACTAACTATGCATCGGAGGGGAGAAAAGAATTATGTATGAAAAAGTCAAAGATTTGCCAATCGAGCAGCAAATCGAGCAATTCGCAAGAGATTTGGTCGGTATCAGGAGCGTAAACGGCACCGATGGCGAAGTAACGATGGCCGATAAGCTAGAGGCGATTCTCCGTTCGTTTCCTTATTTCAAAGAACATCCGGATCAGGTTTGGACTCAGAAACTGGAAGGCGATGCGCATGGCAGAAAAAATGTTTTTGCTCTTCTCAAAAGTATGTTTGAAAATAAGCAGACCATCATATATCATGGTCATATGGATACGGTAGGTATCGACGACTTTAATTCGATCGAAGCGCACGCGCTGGATCCTGATTATCTTCAACACTATTTCTCGGAATACACGAAAGATCCCGATGTGCAAAAGGATGCGGCATCAGGAGACTGGCTGTTTGGGCGCGGCATGCTGGATATGAAGAGCGGCGATGCCGTCCATCTCGGCAATCTGCTCTACTATGCGCAGCATCGTGAGCAGCTTAAGGGAAACTTGCTTGTGATGTTTAATCCGGTTGAAGAGAATGATCATCAAGGGGTCATGGAAGCTGTATCTGAATTGATCCGCTTACGGGATGAAAAGAATCTTCACTATAAATTAGCAATTAATGGGGACTTCGTCAGTCCGCTCTATAAAGGCGATACGCAGCGATACATTTATACAGGGTCAGCGGGAAAACTGCTCGGATGTTTTTATATTCGCGGCAGAGAAACGCATGTCGGCGAAACACTTTCCGGCATCGATCCGACGCTGATTGCCAGTAAAATTAATGAAGCGCTCAATAACAACATGGATGGTGCGGAACAAATTGCAAATGAAGTGATTCTGCCGCCATCGTGTCTCTTTCAGCGCGACAAAAAGGCATTTTATAATGTGCAAACCGCAGGTACGACCTTTATGTACTTCAACTATTTTCTCTATGAGCGTACACCGAATGCAGTGATGGAACAGTTAAAGCATGTTGCTGCCGATGCCTGCGCTGATTTAGCCGCGTTTCTTAAGCAGCAGTATAGCGTATTCTCAGCCAACTGCGGACTTCAAGGGCAAGCACCGCATTGGGACGTTGATGTGCTCAGCTATGAGGAATTCGTCGAAGAACTGAATCAGAAAGGCGTTCCTGTTGAGAAAATCATGGATCAGGTCATTCAGGGCAACCCTAATGAAGACTTTCGTCAAGTCAGCTGCAAGGTCATTGAAGCCCTTGAGGCAAGCGCCGGCGATAAGCGTCCGAAAGTGATTGTTTTCTTTGCACCGCCTTATTGTCCGCATAATTACCTGCGCGATAACGTACCTGAAGAGAAACGCTGCGATCAAATCCTTGATGAGGTACTTCGTCAAGTGCAGCAAGCAACCGGTGAACGTTTTGCTAAGAAACGTTTTTTTCCGTACCTTGCCGACAGCAGCTATCTTTCAATGAGCGAGACGAGCGAAGAAACGGCAGCAATTGTTAACAATTTTCCCGGCTGGGGCAAAACTTACAGCGTGCCGCTGGATCAGATCCGTAAGTTGGCGATTCCTGTTCTGGATATGGGTGTCTATGGAAAAAAGGCGCATACTTGGATGGAACGTTTATACAAGCCCTATTCTTACGGCGTTCTGCCGAAACTGATCCGTTCGATGACCGAACGCATTTTTGCAGATCACCCGGATGGTTAATGGTGTTTCAATTCCTAAATAGGAATCTAGATATAATGATAAGGGGCGAAAGTTAATGATGAAAAAAGTTGGTTTTATTGTGATGGCGCTGCTGCTGGTTGTTCTGTCGGCATGTAGCAGCTCAGGAAGCAGCGATTCAAGCAAGAAGAAAACGATTGTTATGGGGACGAGTGCCGATTATCCACCGTTTGAAAATGTGGATACGAAAAATGGAAATAAGATTGTCGGCTTTGACCTTGATTTGGCAAAATATGTTGCCGATAAACTGGGCTACAAATTAGAAGTGCAAAACCAAGATTTTAACGGTTTGATTGCTGCATTGAACAGCAAAAAAGTAGACTTCGTTATGGCCGGTATGGTGGATACACCGAAACGGCGCCAGCAAGTTGACTTTTCGAAGACCTATTACCAATCGTACCAAGTTGTCCTCACACGCGCAGGCACAAACATTAAAACAATGAACGATCTAAAAGGCAAGAAGGTCGGCGTGCAATTAGGAACAACTCAGGAAACGTTGGCTAAAAAAGTGAATAAGACAATTCCGATGAAAATTCAAAGCTGGGACAAGTTGAATGAGATGGTTGAGGCCATGCGCACGAAAAAGCTTGATGCGATCATTACTGTCGATACGGTTGCCTATGGGTACACAAGCAAAGATAAGAAACTGGAACAGTTTAAAGCAGTGGTTGATGGAAAGACTCAGTATGATCCGATCAGTGCCGCTTTCCCAAAAGACAGCAAGTTAACGGCTAAATTTAATAAGGTTTTTAAAGAAATGGAAAAGAACGGCAAGAAAGATGAACTCGTTAAGAAATGGATTGTCAATCAATAAAATTCTATTTTGAAGTGAAAGGATCATGGGGCAATGGAACATGTGATTACCGGTTTTAAGACAATTGCTCCTTCAATTCCCTATATTATAAATGGTATTTGGGTAACTTTGGGGATTGCATTAGGTGCGGCGATCATCGGTTTTGTATTAGGCATACTGCTTTCCTTATGCAAGATCGGAAACATAAAACTATTAAGCGGAATTGCCAGAGCATACACCTCGATTTTTCGAGGGACACCACTGATTATGCAGCTTGCACTCGCTTATTTTGCGATACCGCAATTGATTGGCTTGAACGACGTCAATCCAACCACTTGCGCAATCGTTACCTTTGGCTTGAACTCAGGGGCGTATATGTCTGAAATTATCCGATCAGGGATTAATGCGGTCGATAAAGGCCAGTTTGAAGCAGCAAGTGCACTTGGCGTCGGCTATTGGCCGATGATGAAGGATATCATTCTGCCTCAAGCAATCAAGAATATATTGCCGGCAATGATGAATGAATTTATCACGTTAACCAAGGATTCTGCAATTGTATCGACGATTGCAGTCACTGATATGATGCGCCGTTCTCAGATCGTATCTGCGGAATACTATCTGTACTTTCCGCCGATGTTCGTCGCATTCATCATGTATTATATTGTTGTCCTGATCCTGACCGCGGTTGGCGGACGCATTGAAAGGAGACTGAGCCGCAGTGATCAAAGCTGAACATGTATATAAAGATTTCGGCAGCACGAAGGTACTGAAAGATGTCTCATTAGACATTAATAAGGGCGAAGTCGTTGTCATCATTGGGCCGTCCGGGTCAGGAAAGTCTACATTTTTACGTTGTATCAACTTGCTTGAACCACCGACGAAGGGAAGCGTTTTGATCGATGATCAGGACCTTGTTTCCCTTAAACAGAAACAGGTCACCAAGGTTAGGGAAAAGGTCGGCATGGTTTTTCAGCACTTCCATCTTTTCCCGCATAAAACCGTACTTGATAACTTGATTTACGCACCAATGAAAGTGAAGAAGCTGTCTAAGGATGAGGCTGTCAAACGAGCGGAAGCGCTGCTTGAAAAAGTCGGGCTGCTTGATAAGAAGAATCAATACCCAAACAAACTCTCAGGCGGTCAGAAGCAGCGTGTTGCAATTGCCCGTGCACTAGCGATGGAACCTGAATACATGTTGTTCGACGAACCGACTTCGGCGCTTGATCCGGAAATGGTCAAAGAAGTGTTGGATGTGATTCAGTCGCTTGCTGAGTCCGGAATGACGATGGTAATCGTGACGCATGAAATGGGTTTTGCCAAACAAGTGGCCAACAAAGTCGTGTTTATGGACGACGGCAGAATTCTGGAATCCAATACGCCGGAAGCCTTTTTCAGTAATCCGAAAACGGATCGCGCAAAAGATTTTCTGAAAAAGATTCTGTAATCCTTAAAGATCAGTGAATCGTATTCCATTTCTGTTCAATGAGACGAATGAAATGCATCGTCTTTGGATCACGAAGCTTATGTGCGGCGATAATCAGTGAGGTTTGGATGACAATGGGTTTTTGGTTTAAATGGATTTCATGTAACTGGCGCTCTGCCAGTTCTTTTTTAACAAGATTGCGGCTGATCAGTCCGACGCCAATGTCATTCATCACGGCGCTTTTCACCGCTTCCAGACTGCTGCATTCGATCATCTTTCGCAGATGGATACCGTTTTCATCGATGTAGCTGTTCATTTGTTCTTCAAAGGGTCCAACGATCTCATATTTGATGAACGGGTACTTTTCCAGTAAGTCCTGAGTGGTGTTGTGCTGATAAAGCGTGTCGGACACGATCAGAACGAGATCCTCTTTTTCTGAGAGGACGATGTTCGTCACCCCGGATTTGCGGTACGATCCGGAAATGATGCCGAGATCGAAATGATTGTTGTTGATGCCTTCGATCACTTTATCGCTAGTGCAGGAGACCAACTTGATTCCGATATCCGGATCGTCAGCAAGAAATTGGCGGATGATCGGCGGAAAGTAATGCGTGCAAAAGGTTTCCGATGCAGCAATGGTTAATTTGCTTGCTGTCCGGCTCTGAGCTTGAAGCTCGGTCGTCATCTGCTCAAGGATCGGAAAGATCTGATCCACATAGTGTTTCATGATCTCGCCGTGTCCGGTGAGGAACGTCTGCTTGCCGATTCGGAAGAAGAGTGGATGGCCGATTTCTTCTTCCAAGGAGCGGATTTGCGCAGTAACCGTTGGCTGTGAAAAGTTAAGCAGTTTAGCAGCTTGCGTAAAATTAAGCAGTTTTGCTGCTGTTTGAAACGTTCTCAATTGCCTGAGTTCCATTGATTTCTGCCTCCGTATCGTCGCGATTTATGGCGAATCATGACCTAAAAAAAGTAAATAAACGCTTGTTTAATAACAGTATATAATAGTTTGTTGCTTTAGCCTTGGATGAGTGCTTCGAATTTCTAACAAAAGAGGTATGGAGATTATGCCGGATAAGAGTATGTATGAAAAATCATTGGATTTGTTTCCGCCGATTGCCTTGCGGGCAACACAGCTCGGCATTGTCAAGGGCGAGGGCGCTTATGTCTGGGACGAAAATGGCAAAAAGTATATTGATTTTGCCAGCGGCGTAGCCGTTGTAAACTGCGGCCACAACCACCCCTACGTGCTGGAAAAAGCAAAGGCACAGATGGATCAACTGGTTCATGGCGGGCATAATGTTGTCTACTATCCTTCTTATATTAAACTCGCAGAAAAAATTCTTGATCATGTTGGCCATGATTACAAGATCTATTTTTCAAACAGTGGCGCGGAGGCCAACGAGGCAGCGATCAAACTGGCGAAACAAGTGACCCATCGGCCGGGAATTATTACGTTTAAGCATAGTTTTCATGGCCGTACGCTTGCAACGACGACTTTGACCGCTTCGAATGCGAAGTATCGCCGCAATTATGAGGGCTTGCTTCCAAGTGTGTATTATGCCGACTATCCCTATGCAACGCGTTCCGGTCTTACCGAAGAACAGGAAGTTGCGCGCTGCTTAAATACGCTTGATGAAATTTTCCATGATCTGATTGAACCGGAACAAGTTGCCTGCATGATTTTGGAGCCGATTCAAGGCGAAGGCGGCTATATCGTTCCACCCAAGGCCTTTCTGCAAGCGATTCGCAAAATTTGCGATGAACACGGTATCCTGCTTGTCTTTGATGAAGTTCAGACCGGATTTGGTCGAACAGGCAAAATCTTTGCTTACGAAAATTTTGATGTGAAACCGGATATCATGTCGCTTGCCAAGGCGATTGCCAACGGCTTCCCACTCAGCGCACTGGTAGCACGACGCGACTTGATGGACAAATGGCCGGCCGGCACGCATGGCGGCACGTTCGGCGGAAACCCGGTTGCCTGTGCGGCAGGGGTAGCCGTCTTTGAATTGCTCGAAGGCGGATTAGTCGATCATGGCAAAGAAGTCGGTGCATACTTCAAAGAAAAGTTACTGCAGCTGGCTTCTGAGCGTGATGAGGTGCTGGAAGTCAGAGGACTTGGTCTGATGATCGGCATTGAATTTGTCGACCGTGACGGTCACCCGGATGGCGATCTGGTCACGGCAATTCGTGCCAAGGCTCTAGAAAAAGGCTTGATTTTACTTTCCTGCGGCGTGGACCACAATGTAATTCGTTTTATTCCACCGCTTATTGTTACCAAGGAGCAAATCGACGACGCCTTTGACATTTTCAAAGCAAGCGTTGAAGCGTCACTTGATGAAGTCGCGCAGAAGCATTGACTCTGACTCGCGCAGAAGCAGTTGATCATCGATTTTTTCTTTGCGGGATAATTAAGTAAACGATTCTGCCCCGTCTTCAAACCCATAGACCAGTGTTTTGGCCAAGAATCAAAGCGGAGGTACTCTGGCGCCAGCGGGATCGCGCGTTGTTGATGCGTGCCAGCGAGATCCCGCAGATTTCTGTTTGTCTGAGGAGGCTCGCGGTGCGCCCGCGGCAAGCGAGTAACCGAAGCGGCGATTCAGTACCGAAAAGACACGAGTCCATCACACATGGTTGGAGAGTAAGGACCGGGCGTATTTTGCCCGGTTTTTCTTACAATACTGAAAAACCCCCTGGAATTGGCTCGGAACGAACCCATTTCAAGGGGATAAGAATCTGATACTCAGACAGTTTCAGCGAATAGAATCAGACATGCACCCGGTTCACCCGCATTCATCGCCTGCGCGTGAAAAACTGAACAATAAACAAAATCAGCGCGGCAATGAGCAAAAGGTAAATGAGCGCGCCGCCGATTTTCAGCAGCAGCAGAACAAGCCAAATAACAAACAGAATGACGATCAACGTCCAAAGCAGACCCAGCATGAAATGCCCTCCCATCAAGTCATTGATGTATTACTTAGTAGTATAGACAAATGAATGAGTTTTCATCAGAACAAGATCATGTAGGTTTTGAACGTCGCTTCAATGTTCCAATCAAAGCCCGCTTTAAGCTGCTGAAGATCGTGGAGCGTTTACATGCCTGCTGAAAAAGTGCCTGCTTCTGAGTATGAAACACATGCGCGCCGCGTTGAGAACAGGTAAAATAACCGTATAGGCGATGATTAAGGGGGGATAGGATGTGAGTATTGAGACGATTATGTTGGATTTGGATGGGACGACATTAACAGCGGAAAATCAGGTCACCCCTGAGTTGAACGCATACTTAAAGAAACTGCGATCCCTTGGCAAGCATGTGTTTGTCGTCACAGGCCGTTCCGAAGTCGATGCGCTGAATGTTCTTCCAAAAGACTTTCCGCATGAAGGCATGGTTGCTTCGAATGGAATGTCGGTATTTGCAGGCGGGAAAAGGATTTTTCAACAAGCACTTCCCAGCGGGCTTGTCCAACAAATGATCAAGCGATCAGAGCAGCAGCGCATGTATTACCAGCTGCACCCAATCGGAGGCAGGCGGACCATTCTGAGTCGTGATCGCGGCTATATCACCGATCAGATCAGAGGAGAACGGCCGCATTCCGTAAGTGAAAATGAATGGAATTCGCGCAGACAGGCCGTTCTGGAAGATATGGTCTGGAAGGATACGCTAACTGAGGAAGAGTCGGAACAAATCGCGAAAATGTACTTTTTCAGTACCGATGCAAGACTCATGGCTGCATGGAAACAGGCGCTTCGCACTTTGCAACAGACATTCGCTTTTGACCAGTTTTCATCTTCACCGAACAATACCGAACTTGTCGGCAAGAATATATCGAAGGCGAGCGGCATTGGTCAGTTGCTTGACTATTTTAACCTGTCACCAGAACAGGCGTTGGCGGTTGGGGATGGTGAAAATGATTTGCCGATGTTTCAGCTTGCCGGACATTCGGCGGCGATGAAGAATGCGCCGGATCATGTGCAGGAACAAGCAGATTGGGTAACCGAAAACCCCTATGACCAAAATGGTCTTTTTAAATTCTTAAATACAGTCTTTCATTAATTGATGAAGATGACGATCACGAAATCGTCATTTTTTTTATGCCTTTCCTCATTTTTTTGTGTGTTTTAAACCCCTATAATGAATAAGTTGTCCTTTCTACTTGCAGCGCTTAAAGGCTGCGGCAAAGCGGCATTCGCAAAATTTGCTTCAATTCTATTTTTTCCTTTCCCTCTCCCCCAAAAAACGTGTTTCGCTACTTTTTATCTACATATTGTGTTAGAAATCACTTAAATATACTACATATTGTTGTATAATGTTTTTATTAGCCGATTATAGGAGGCCGCAAGATGATTAATGAACCGATAATGAAAGAGAAAATGTTAGACGATAAAATTCGTGATCTAATCAATATGGATGAATATGTTGCGAATGAAAATGCCAATAAGGATGAAAATGTATTCAATACAAAACGCGATTTGCTCGCAGGTGTGGCCGCCAGAGACTATGCACTTCGCCACATCTTGCCGAAAGAATTCGCCGATGCGCACAAGCAGGGCATCATGCACTTCCATGACCTAGATTATTCACCGTTCTTCCCCATGTACAATTGCATGCTGATCGACTTCAAAGGCATGCTGGAAAAAGGATTCTCGATTGGGAATGCCGATGTTGAGCAGCCGAAATCAATCAAGACTGCAACAGCACTGGTCGCCCAAATTGTCGCTAATGTTTCATCGAATATTTATGGAGGAACATCGTTCAATCGAGCAGATGAAGTATTAGAACCGTACGCAAAAACGAGTTTCTGCAAATATTTGGAAACGGCGAAACAATGGATGTCCGATCCGAAAGCTCAGGAAAAGTATGCGTATTCGATGACGAAAAAAGAAATCTATGATTCGATGCAGTCACTTGAATACGAAATTAACACCTTGTTTTCCAGTAACGGACAAACGCCTTTTTTTACGTTGAATTTCGGGCTTGGTGAATCATGGTTTGCTCGTGAAATTCAGAAGTCTATTTTGAAAGTTCGTATTCTCGGTTTGGGTCGCGACCACAAAACCGCAGTCTTTCCAAAACTTGTGTTTACAATCAAACGGGGACTGAACCTCAATGAAGGTGACCCAAACGCTGATGTTAAGAAACTAGCCGTTGAATGCGCAACGAAACGGATGTATCCGGATATTTTAAATTATGATCGGATCGTTGAAATCACCGGTGACTTTAAAGCGCCGATGGGCTGCCGTTCGTTTCTGCCTTCTTATCAAGAAAATGGGCACTACATCACCGATGGCCGCAATAATATGGGTGTAGTGACTTTGAACATTCCGAGAATTGCCATTGAATCCGCTGGTGATCAGAATACGTTCTGGAGCCTTTTTGATGAGCGTCTCGATCTTGTCTGCCGCGCGCTGTTCTTCCGCATTCAAACGCTGAATAAGGTCCAGGCGAAGAACGCGCCGATTTTGTATCAATACGGTGCAACCGGCAAACGACTGGATGCGGATGAACCGGTCAAGGATATTTTTAAAAACGGACGTGCGACGGTATCAATGGGGTATATCGGTTTGTACGAAGCGGCGACGGTGTTCTATGGAGCAAATTGGGAACATAATCCACAAGCGAAAAAATTCACACTGGATATCGTGAAACGCTTCAAAACAGTGTCGATTGAATGGCGTGAGAAAACGGGTTATGCGTTCAGCGTCTATGCAACGCCATCGGAAAGCTTGACCGACCGGTTCTGTCGCTTGGACAAGCAGCGTTTCGGCAGCATCAAGGATCTTACGGATAAAGATTATTATACAAACAGCTTTCACTATGACGTGCGTAAAAAAATAAATCCGTTTGAAAAAATCGACTTCGAAAAAGATTATGAACCTTATACAGCGGGCGGATTTATTCACTACTGCGAATTTCCATCGCTCGTGAATAATCCTGAAGGACTTGAAGCGGTATGGGACTATACCTATGACCGTGTCGGTTATTTTGGTACCAACACGCCCATTGACAAGTGTTATGAATGCGGTTATGAGGGCGAGTTTGAGTCGACGGTGCAAGGCTTTAAATGCCCAAGCTGCGGCAATCACAATCCTGAGACAACGTCCTGCATTCGCCGTCTGTGCGGCTATCTTGGGTCGGTGATTCAGCGCAAACCGATTAAAGGACGCTTGAAAGAGATCAACAGCAGGGAAAAACAGCAGTACTGAAAGGAGTGAATTTGCCGAATGCAGCAAGCATCCGGCATTCAGAACGATGAATTATGCTGATTATAAACGGTTTGATTTTCTAAATGGGTCCGGCATCCGCCATTCATTGTTCGTCAGTGGCTGCCACTTTCATTGTAAAGGCTGCTGGAATGCAGTGGCGTGGAATCCCACTTTTGGCAAGCCTTACACAGCCGAGGTGGAGACGCAGATTATTGATGATCTCAACATTCCCGGGATTAAGGTTCAAGGCTTGTCGCTGCTTGGCGGCGAACCGTTTGACCATCCGGAACCGTTAACTGAACTTGTGACCCGCGTCAATCGAGACTGCCCGGGCAAGGATATTTGGTGCTGGACGGGATTCACTTTTGAACAATTAAAGGAGAATCCTGAGCGGCGCGACATGCTGCGCCATCTCGATGTGTTGGTTGATGGTCCCTTTGACATCAACAAGCGCAACCTGAAGTTAAAGTTCCGCGGATCATCCAATCAGCGGGTGATTCTTGTGAAAGAATCACTGAAAAAAGGACGCATCGTGCTGAAAGTTCACTAAATATGTATCGTAATACCGGCTTTAAGATGAGCAAAAAGAACAGGTTAATGAGCAACTCCGGACTTGGCATCGGCATTCTAAGGATCGGACGTTGCACATGCCGCGGATGCGCGGCAAAAATGAAAGGAGTGAGCGTTATGCTCACTCCTTTGTTCAGCAGTTCTTTTCCTGTTCATCCATTGCTAAATTGGCCAGCTGATCGGCGCGTTCATTGTATTCAACGCCATGATGGCCTTTGACCTTATTGAAGGTGATTTTGTCCTGTTTTTCGGCAAGTGCGTTGAGGTGCATCCACAATTCTTTATTTTTTACGGGTTTTCCACCGGCGGTTTTCCAGCCTTTTTTAATCCAACCATGGATCCAGCTATTCATACCGTTTACGACATAAGCGCTGTCGATATAGAAAGAAACCGGAATTTGGTTTGTTTTGAGCGATTCAAGCGATCGGATTGCTGCAGTTAGTTCCATGACATTGTTTGTTGTGTTGCGCATGCCCCCATGCAGTTCTTTTACCTTGTCTCCGTAGCGAAGGATTGCCCCCCATCCGCCGACATTATGATCGCTTTGATTGCCGCGACAGCCTCCATCACAATAAATAATAATTTCGTTCAATTCACGTCACCTTTTCCGTTAAAATCGTTGCCTTGTGATCATTCTCTGCGTCCTAGGCGAAATCCTTTATTCAGGAAGCCTTTGATCAGTATATCAGAAGAGCGGCGCTCCTCGAAATCAGCTCACACGCAATCATTTTGTCACCTCATTGAAAACAAAATATTGTAAACTATTTTATAGTAGAGAAAAAGAAAAAGGTGCAGCAGAAGAATCGATTCATAAACTTGGAATGGGGCGTGGGCAATTTGAAAATCGCAGTTTTAGGAGCAGGGGCGATCGGATGTTATTACGGCGGAGTTCTTGCTAAGGAACATGCAGATGTGACATTCATTGCGAGAAGACGCACATATGATCGTCTGAAACATCACGAATTGGTTGTAAAAAGTATTCATGGTGATTTTTCGTTACCGGTCAACGTTATCGATTCTGAGCATTTGGAAGGGCATGCTGCCTTTGACTATATTCTTTTAGCGATAAAATCGACTGGACTTGAAGCCGCGATTGAGGAATTAAAAGTTTTAATGGAAGACCGCACGAAGATCATCTGTCTGCTGAATGGGATCGGTAATGAAGAAAGGCTGGCAGAAGTGTTTGGTGCTCAGCGAGTCATTGGCGGTTCGGCGTTTATCTCGATTATCCGTGAAGCGCCGGGAGTTGTTCATCACGTTGGTGATGGCAAGTTGGTGATCGGCGAGTGGCAGAGTCATACGCATCAAGATGCCGGCTTGATCGAATTGGAGAAGCTGCTGCTTCAGGCAGGAGCGGCTGTACGCATTACATCCGACATCAAGCGAATCAAGTGGGAAAAACTGCTTTGGAATATCACCTACAATCCGTTGACCGCGTTAACGCAAACGAGGGTCGGCACGGCATTAAAAGATCCAGACCTCAAATTGCTGCTTGAACGCGTCAGTGCAGAGTTCCTGAATTTGGCGGATAAACGGGGCATAATAATCAGAGAGGATTACAAGACAGGACTTCTTACCCCCGATGAGGAGATTCAAAATCATAAAACATCGATGCTCCAGGATTTTGAGAACGGTCAGGCAATGGAATTAGACGCAATTCTCGGCTTTGTGATTCAGACGGCGAAACAATGTGCGGTTTCGGTTCCAACCATTGAAACCCTGTACCATCTGCTTCGCTTCTTAGAGCGTAGTCACTAAGACTAGGAAATGTAAAGGCGGTAGCGTGATGAAAAAGTTTGCAGCGGCACTTTTCATGATCAGCATAATCATGGTCGGTTCTCTATCCATTTTTTATATGGTCACTCATGCTCCGGAGAAACAAGAACAGCAGGCAAAGGAAGAGACTGCAGGCGATATCGAATCACCAGAGTCATCGGGCTCATCAGAACCAGCACAACAGCAACCTGATGAAGCATTAGCAAAAAAATTGACTGCCCCGTATGTCAGTCAACGGCCTGAGCTTCCTAATGGTTGCGAGATCACCAGTCTGACGATGCTGCTTCAATCTGCTGGCGTAAAGGTTGATAAGCTGACGCTTGCACGTCAGATAAAAAAAGTTCCTTTTCAATCCGGAACCTATAAGGGCAATCCGAACGAAGGATTTGTTGGCAATATGTATCACGGAAACCGCTCAAATCCCGGATTTGCCGTTTATCATGGGCCGATTGCAGATTTAGCACGCAAGTATCTGGGAAGCCGCATGATTGATATGACGGGAAAATCGTGGTCTGCGGTTGAGCAACAGATTGCTTCCGGAACACCGGTGTGGGTCATCACCAGCATTAATTTTGTGCCTGTTCCGGACAATGCTTGGCAAGAGTGGCCGACAAGGCAAGGGACGATTCGGATTACGTTTAAAGAACATTCAGTGCTCGTTACCGGATTTGATGCGGACCATGTTTATTTTAATGATCCGCTTGCAGAAGCTGCGGGCAGCAAAGCCGATAAAAAAACGTTCATTGAGGCGTGGACCCAGTTCGGCAATCAGGCAATCGCTTATACAGGGTCATGATGGCTGATGCAGATGTACTGTATCAAACTGGTAATCTATGGGACCTTCCTCATGTTTTGCAGGTATTTGTTTATTAGGACTAAACAAATGGTATAACTTACCTGTATAATAAAGGAAATCGTTCGATTTTTATCATATTCGGGGGTGGCCTAATGAGCCCAGATCGTCAGTTTACGCTTGTCGGAACCGTAGCAGCAGCGGCTGCAGTAGCCGCAATAGCCGGTGCGCCGAACCATGCTTCAGCAGAAACGTTTGATGCGTACAAGGCAAAAGCAACAACAAATGTGAATGTCCGCAGTACACCTGGAACGGATCACCCCAAGATTGGTCTCTTAAAAAAAGATCAGACCTTTGATGTCATAGGGGTAGACAAGAAGAGTGAAGAAGGAAATTGGCTCAAAATTAAATATGAGGGGCGCACGGCTTATGTTGACGGGCACTATACGGAGCGCGTAGAGGAAACAAAGGAAGCGGTGCCAACTTTGTCTGTCCAAAGGGTTGCCAGCTACCAAGGCGTCACGTCCGACAACCTACATGTTCGTCTGCTCCCTTCTGAAGATGGAACCATTTTGAAAACGTTGAGCCGCGGATCAACGGTAACCGTCACCGGTAAAACAAGTGACGGTTGGCTGGAAATTGATTACAAAGGCGGAGCAGCCTATGTTGCAGCAAAATACATAACTGCTGAAAAAAGTGCGGCATCATCGGTATCAACGCTAAGTAGCAAAACAACTTTGTATACAGGCACAACCACAGCGAACCTGAACGTGCGCTCAGGGGCAGGCACGTCGAACAAGATCCTGACAACGCTGAAAAACGGAAGCCGCGTCGACGTTGTGAGCGAAACGGGCGGTTGGCTGAAGATCAAGTATAACGGCGGCAGCGGTTATGTGTCCGCAGAGTTTGTAAGCAAGTCCGGATCAAGCAACACGAGCGAATCAAACAGCGAACCAGTGAAGTACACGGGCAAAACAACAGCGAACCTGAACGTGCGCTCAGGGGCAGGCACGTCGAACAAGATCCTGACAACGCTGAAAAACGGAAGCCGCGTAGACGTTGTGAGCGAAGCGGGTGGCTGGCTGAAGATCAAGTATAACGGCGGCAGCGGTTATGTGTCCGCAGAGTTTGTGGACAAGCCCGGCTCGAGCAACACGGGCGAATCAAACGGCGAACCGGTGAAGTATACAGGCACGACCACAGCGAACCTGAACGTGCGCTCAGGGGCAGGCACGTCGAACAAGATCCTGACAACGCTGAAAAACGGAAGCCGCGTCGAAGTAGTAAGTGAGACGGGTGGCTGGCTGAAGATCAAGTATAACGGCGGCACTGGCTATGTGTCCGCAGAGTTTGTGGACAAGCCCGGCTCGAGCAACACGAGCGAATCAAACAGCGAACCAGTGAAGTACACGGGCAAAACAACAGCGAACCTGAACGTGCGCTCAGGGGCAGGCACGTCGAACAAGATCCTGACAACGCTGAAAAACGGAAGCCGCGTCGACGTTGTTAGCGAAACGGGCGGTTGGCTGAAGATCAAGTATAACGGCGGCAGCGGTTATGTGTCCGCAGAGTTTGTAAGCAAGTCCGGATCAAGCAACACGAGCAGCCCTAGCAGTGAGTCGGTGAAGTATACAGGCACAACCACAGCGAACCTGAACGTGCGCTCAGGGGCAGGCACGTCGAACAAGATCCTGACAACGCTGAAAAACGGAAGCCGCGTAGACGTTGTGAGCGAAGCGGGTGGCTGGCTGAAGATCAAGTATAACGGCGGCACTGGCTATGTGTCCGCAGAGTTTGTAAGCAAGTCCGGATCAAGCAACACGGGCGAATCAAACAGCGAACCGGTGAAGTATACAGGCACGACCACAGCGAACCTGAACGTGCGCTCAGGGGCAGGCACGTCGAACAAGATCCTGACAACGCTGAAAAAAGGAAGCCGCGTAGACGTTGTGAGCGAAGCGGGCGGTTGGCTGAAGATCAAGTATAACGGCGGCAGCGGTTATGTGTCCGCAGAGTTTGTGGACAAGCCCGGCTCGAGCAACACGGGCGAATCAAACGGCGAACCGGTGAAGTATACAGGCACAACCACAGCGAACCTGAACGTGCGCTCAGGGGCAGGCACGTCGAACAAGATCCTGACAACGCTGAAAAAAGGAAGCCGCGTCGACGTAGTGAGCGAAACAGGCGGTTGGCTGAAGATCAAGTACAATGGCGGCACTGGCTATGTGTCCGCAGAGTTTGTAAGCAAGCCCGGCTCGAGCAACACGGGTGAATCAAACAGCGAACCAGTGAAGTACACGGGCAAAACAACAGCGAACCTGAACGTGCGCTCAGGAGCCGGCACGTCGAACAAGATCCTGACAACGCTGAAAAAAGGAAGCAGCGTCGACGTTGTGAGCGAAGCGGGCGGTTGGCTGAAGATCAAGTACAACGGCGGCACTGGCTATGTGTCCGCAGAGTTTGTCGAACAGCCATCCGACGACACATCTGCCGACGATTCGTCAAATCAATCGTCTAATGAATCGGGATCATCAGAGAACGGCTCATCAACAAGCTATGGTTTAACGACGACAGGTGTCCATTTTCGCCAAGGTCCGGGGAAAACGTATCAAAGCTACGGTGTCCTCCAAGCCGGAACGAAAGTAGAAATTCTCGCCCAAGGAGCGGACGGATGGATTAAGGTAAGCTATGATGGCAAGGATGGTTACATCTATGGCGACTATTTGAAGGATGAAATCACCTCAACCATTCAGGATGGCAACACCGCGTATATCACCACAAAGTACTCGGTTTCATTCGGACAAGCATTAGCAAAGGAAGAAAAAGTAAATAATAGTTCCTCGCTTGCCTACTATTTAAATCCAAATAACTTTGCAAAGGGCAGCATTGATTACTATCAATTTCTGCAATTGTCTTCATTGGCGAGTGTGTCCTTGAGCGATATGGATACGATGCTTCAGGGAAAAGGGATTCTTTCTGGTAAAGGTCAAGCATTCATTGATGCAGCTAAGAAATATCAAGTGAATGAAATTTACCTCGTCTCTCACGCCTTGCTTGAGACAGGAAATGGTTCGTCGACACTTGCCAAAGGCGTGGAGTATAACGGCAAAACGGTCTACAACATGTTTGGAATTGGTGCCTACGATGGCAGTGCCGTATCCAGCGGTGCTGCGTATGCCTACAATCAAGGGTGGACGACTCCGGAAAAGGCGATTCAAGGCGGAGCAGCATGGATTGCAAACTATTACATTTATAATCAAACGTATCGTCAAGATACACTCTATAAAATGCGCTGGAATCCCGAAGCACTGGTCATTGGCGACGCGGCACATCAATATGCGACAGATGTCGGCTGGGCGGTGAAACAAACACCGATGATTGACAATCTGTATCGAATGGCCGCCAAATACAGTTTGATTTTTGATGTTCCGGAGTATGGTAACTAAGCAAAGCTCAATAGAAAAAATAACCTTTTTACTTACCCCTTGGCGTTGAATGGCGATATCTCGACTCCAAGGGGGTTTTCTATAGCATCGCGTGCAGCAAGTGAAAGAGTCTGCCGCAACGGGCCATTGCTTATTTTACTTGTAAAAAACAGCATGCAATTCGAATAGCCGATGCGCGTTCTGCTACGCATCGGCTATTTCTCTGTGATCGCCAGCTGCTATTGGCTGCATGGAACGATTCTATTCATTGAAATCTTGGGTTTTGCTTCGTGATACCAACCGATTTTGTCGTTTGCGTCTTTGGGATTCATTCGCTGAACCGATTGCAGCGTATGCAGTTAGCATCAAAAGCGGCACGGTCATCAATAAGACATAAATAAATGTGTTGATGAAGGGACCGGGGGTTTGCTCATAGACGCTGAACTGAAGATCTTTTCGGCCCTGCTTCATGCCGTTTAGGGACAATGCTCCTCCTGGATAGGCATCACGTTGTTCAAATCCATGGCGATGGCCGTTAATGAACAGCTCAAGTCGTGCGTTGTCATTGCCGCTTAATTGATGCATTTTAAGAAGAAAATGCGTGTTTCCGTCGATCGGGGGAAACGCAAATGTTATCGGCCCGTGCTCATGATCCGGTGCAAACCTGCGCGCATATTCGGTTTGCTGAGAGCGGAGATTGACCAGTGAAAAGTGATAGCTGCCTTTTCCGCTCTGGCTAGCGACACTCATTGATATACGATTGAAACGGGTTGGTGCATGAAATGTCTGAGTGATTGAATGCTCGGCATCGAGAGGCACGGTTTGCTTATCGCTTGCAAACGGTTGATCCACAAGATAGTGGCGTTGCGGCGACTTAGGATTCAAATAAATTCCGGCTCCAGAAGCGCCACAGACAACGACAGCGGCAGCTAATCCAAAGATCAGTGGTAACCGGATTACATTCAGTTTGCGACCCGTTGTCGATTGAACGGTAGCTCGAAGCTGCTCCAGCTCCGTTAGCCCCAGAACGGCACCAATTAAGAGAAACGGTGTAAAAAGCAGGCTGTAACGCGGTTCAGCCTCCCAGATAAAGGTGTAAAAAAGAAAGTTTCCGAATAAAGTGATCTGAATCAATAGACCAAGCGCAGGTTTTTTCGAACGGAACGTATGGCAAGCTGAAAGCAGCAGCAGAACGAGTGCAGCGATATGAAACACTTGCACGATGATCAGTGTCAGTTGCTTGTTATGATTAAAGAGATATTGGTAAGCTTCAGTTGGATGACTCGAGAGATGTGTGTACCAATCATAGCCGTGCGCGCCTTCTCCCCATGTTCGGAACGCTTTGATCATCCAAAGCCGCAAAAGCCGTTGAAAGGGATTGTTCTCGAGGCGCGCTTTAATCTGCTGCCAGTCGGCGCGTTTTTTTGCGGCTTGATTCGGCTGCGTGCGCGTAAAATCATAGTCGCTGCGATTATATGAACCGTCTTTTGACAGACCGAGCATGATCCAATGCACACTTGGCATGGACAGATTAGGGTCATTTTGATAGCCAAATTGCTGCGCAACGGTTTGAAACGAATAGCTTGATCCTGCCAGCAGGACACCGATGATCGCTAAATTAAGAAGCACTTTCTTCCAATTCAAGACAAAGAACATGTAAATGGCAAGTGCCGGTAGAAACAGAATCAGATTTGGACGGATCAGCTGGCCAATACCGAGAAACACGCCGAGGATCATGATAAAGCGAAATTTTCTTGACTGCGCGTAACGATGCCAGAAATAGAGCATCAGAACAGGGAATGCGATAATTGCAGTATCTGTATAGAAGTATAGCGTATAAAAAAATAGCGGCAGACAAGTCAGATTGATCAACAGATACAAACAGGCCGCCCGTTCGTCAAGCCAATCCCGAACAAGCCGCCATCCTGCAAAAATACCGATGCCAAGCATGATGGCGCAGAATGAGCGGTCAATCCCCATATAACTTGAGATGTGAAACAGACCGGCAAACTTATACAGAAGAAAACGCAGTAGCGTTATGGGAATGTTGTTTGGATAGACCTTAAAGTAGAGGGTATCGGACGCATGCCCATGCGCAAGCAAATACAGCGATTCGGCATAGGTGTGCCCCCCGTCAATGAGCGGTGGGAGAACCGCATGAAAGCCAATGATCAGAAATGTAACAAAGCCAAGCATGATGAAGCCAATCAGCGTACTGATCATACGAATATGCCGGTCATTAAAGCGTGAAAGCAAGCGGTAGAATGCGAGATAAAACAGAAGCACAATCATTGCAAAAAGGCCCAGTGACAATATGGGGCCAATATAGCCGTACTTTTGAAGATAATCAAATGGATAGGCGAAGCTTGAAAAAAGAACGACGAGAAAACTAACAAAGAAAGCGATACTGAATAATTTCACGAGCAAACGTTTGTTATGTATAGCCTTCGCAAGTTTCAGTTTTTCCATAACTTTTTGCCCTCTTCTCAGTCACAAGTTGTTGGTACGGTGGCCATGATTAGGGTACGCTTTGATGCATCGCGACAGCAGTCAGCTGTTTTTTTACAGGTGAAAAAGGATGTGTTTTTGGTCAAGCAAAAGACAGTGCATCAAACGCGCAGATGCTCGGGCGCCTGCGGCAAGCGAGTAACCGAAGCGACGATTCAGCACAGAGAAGACACGAGCGGGTGGTTTAAGAAAATGCTGCACGAACGCGCATGGATCCCATTCCGACGTGCATTCTGCCAAAGCAGTCGTCAATGCGATCTGCGCCGTCAATAGAAAGCTCATCAGTTACCTTAATACCTGTCATGGCGCTTCTATCCTTATAAATGGAACGATTGATCAACGAAACACCGTTAACCTATTCGCAAAAATTCTGTGGAAACTGGGTCAATCGGAAGAAATAATAGGAGTAGAAAATCTGCTTAAAAGGACTTGCTTTAATGCAAAAATGCGATGTTCCGCTGAAGATGCGGCTCATCGCATAGAAAGGACTTGATAAAATCATTGTGATGCGTACTCAGAAAATGATAAACAGCGCGAAAACAGCAGCAAGAATAAAACGATAGACCGCAAACGGTACAAGCGTGTAGCGGCGTAACAGTTTCATAAAGAAGAGAATGGCAAGCATCGCGACGACAAATGCGGTTAGAAAACCAACAACAAAGAGCGGGATGTCACTTGCCGACAGAAAATCAAGACTTTTGTAAAAGTCTAATCCGCTTGCTCCAATCATCATCGGAACAGCCAAAATGAAGGAGAATTCTGCTGCAGTTTTGCGTTCTACCCCGGCAATAATCCCCCCGGCAATCGTGGAACCGGAACGGGAAAATCCGGACCAGAGTGACAGACATTGGAACAGACCAATGATAAAGGCTTGAGCGTAAGACAGCTCTTTTGTTCCTCTGCCGCCACGACCGGCAGCAATCTTTTCTGCAATAATCATTAGAATACCGCCAACAACCAGTGCGATGAGTACGCTCTGCGGCGAAAAGAGAACATTTTTAATAAAATCACGCAAAAGAAAGCCGAGGATACCTGCAGGAATTCCGGCAACAATGATGTGGATTAAATTCAAATTTTCGGGTCCGGTTTTTGGCTCATTTCGATAAAATCCGAACAGACTCCACAATCGTTTCCAATAGAGGACTACAACAGCCATGATGGAGCCTAATTGAATGATGACCTCAAACGTTTTGGCCGTCTCGCCTTTAAAATTGAGCAGATCGGCAGCCAATATAAGATGCCCCGTTGAGGAAACAGGCGCAAATTCGGTTAATCCTTCTACGGCTCCGAGAATGACCGCAATGAATAGTTGAATCAAAAAATTCACCAGCCTTAAATCGGTATTCGTTTCGTTTGTCAAACAAGCCCTCTTATTATAGCATATTCACACTTTGCATCCTTATAGCTGTTCGTCGAGGAATACAAAATCCGTACTTCTAAACAATTTTTTTATGAATAGATTAATTGAAGCGTAATCAGACACGCATAAACAAAAAACATATTTTAAAATATGGGTTGACTAATTTGGTGAGCAATGTATAATGAGTATCACACGAGTTAGAAATGTCTAACAATTGATTGAAGAAAACCAATGAAGAAGAGAGTAACAATGGAGCGCTGCACCAGCAAGCCGGGATGATGGAAGCCGGCACAGGCGAAATTGTGAACCGCACTTCGAAGGTGAAGATCTGAAATGAGTAGGATTTTCCGGGAACTCCCGTTACAGAGTCTTAAGCAGATTCCTTGTTTTACACTTTTAAGTAAAACGTATGGGAATAACTAGAGTGGTACCGCGGGTATTGTGATCAACGCTCGTCTCTTTTCTAAAGAAAAGAGGCGGGCGTTTTATTTTTTCCGCGGGCCCCCGTGCACGGTGATTGTGTACTACTTTTACAGTTTACTACTCTGAAGTTTTAACGAATTAGTGAATGAAAAACATTGGATTATTGGAGGCTTTACAGGTGAAGGCAGGTATTGTTGGCGCAAATGGATACAGCGGAGTGGAATTGATCCGCCTGTTGTTGAATCATCCGCAAATCAAAATAGAGATGCTGGTCGCTCATTCTACAAGCGGCATGGAGATCCAAAGCATCTATCCTCATCTCGGCGGGATTGTGGAGCGAAGGCTCGAGGCATTTGATGCGGATGAACTGGCGGCGCGAACCGATGTTGTTTTTTTTGCAACGCCTGCCGGTGTCAGCAAGGATTTGCTGCCTGAATGCCTGAAGCGCGGGCTGATTTGCATTGATCTTTCCGGAGATTTCCGCTTGAAGAACCCGCAGGACTATGCCGAATGGTACAAAAAGGATCCTGCTGACGCCGCTCTGCTCAGCGATGCGGTATACGGCTTATCGGAGCTTAATCGGGAGCAGATCGAGGGGGCATCTTTACTCTCAAATCCGGGATGCTATCCAACAGCAACGCTGCTGGGGCTTGCTCCGGTATTGAAACATGACATGATCGAGTTGAATTCAATTATTGTCGACGGTAAATCCGGGGTTTCCGGTTCCGGAAAGAAAGCAGTGATCGGTAATTTATTCGGTGAAGTGAATGAAAGTGTCAAGGCTTATAAGTTAGATCACCATCAGCACACGCCGGAGATTGAACAAATGATTGAAGAAATCAGTGGTCAAAAAACGGCGATCACGTTTCACCCGCATCTGATTCCGATGACACGCGGTTTGCTCTGCACCACCTACGCAAACCTGAAACAAGGCTTTTCAACGCGTGAACTTTTGGAACACTATGAAAAGTTTTATAAGAAATCGCCCTTTGTGCGGATCAGGCCGCTTGGGACTTGGCCGGCAACAAAGGAAGTACTTGGCTCAAACTTCTGTGATATTGGTTTAAATGTTGATGGACGAACGAGGCGGCTAACCATTGTCTCGGTAATCGACAATGTAGTGAAAGGCGCGGCCGGTCAGGCGGTACAAAATTTAAACATTATCAAGGGCTGGGATGAACAAACAGGCCTTACGTTCACCCCGATCTATCCGTGAAAGGGCGAGTTCAATGGAAAAATTAGACCAAAAACCAGCGATTAATTATATAGAAAACGGAAGCGTCGGCAGTGCAAAAGGCTTTAAAACCGGCGGCATGCATATCGGACTGCGTACGAAAAAACCGGATCTTGGCTGGATTTATTCCGAGGTCCCGGCAGCGGCAGCAGGTGTTTATACAACTAACGTGTTTCAAGCCGCACCGCTTCAGGTGACACAAGAGAGCATTGCTGAAGAGAAGAAACTGCAAGCGGTGCTCGTTAACACGGTCAGCGCAAACTCATGTACCGGGCGGCAGGGCTTGGAAAATGCGCGTGTCACCCGACAATGGTTGGCGCAGCATTTAGGCATCACCGATCATCTTGTCGGGGTTGCCTCAACCGGTGTGATCGGCATGCAGCTGCCGATGGAGAAGATAAAAAAAGGCATTGCCGCCATTGACTTGTCTGGAAGCGAAGCACCGTTTGAAGAGGCAATTCTTACAACCGATACAAAAACGAAACATTTGGCGGTTACCTTTGAAATTGACGGCAAATCGGTGACGATCGGCGGGGCGTGCAAAGGATCTGGAATGATTCATCCGAATATGGCAACGATGCTTGGCTTTGTCACGACCGATGCGGCTGTTGCCCCGGACGCGCTCCGTCAAGCGTTAAAGACGATCGTTGATAAAACGTTTAATCGCATTACGATTGATGGAGATACCAGTACCAACGACATGGTGCTGCTTCTGGCAAACGGGCAGGCTGGAAATCAGCCGCTCAGCGCGCAGCATCCGGAATGGCTCGTCTTTCTTAAAGGACTTGAGGCCGTTTGTCAAGGACTTGCGAAGTTTATTGCCGGTGACGGCGAAGGGGCGACCAAGCTGATTGAGGTTCAGGTAACCGGTGCTAAAGATGATCAGTCGGCTGAAGTGATCGCTAAGACAATTGTCGGTTCAAGTCTTGTGAAAACGGCGGTGTTCGGCAGCGATGCGAATTGGGGCAGAATCGTCTGTGCCATGGGCTACAGCGGCGAAGCGTTTGATCCCAATCACGTCACATTGAAACTGGGCGACCTTGTCCTTTTCGAGAACGGCGTGCCCACCCCTTTTGATGAAGAACAAGCGAAGAATGCTTTAGATAAAAACAGTATCGTGATCAAAGCGTCCCTTGGTGAAGGAAACGGCAGTGCGGTTGCCTGGGGCTGCGATTTAACTTATGACTATGTGAAAATAAATGCGTCGTACCGTTCATGAAAAACGTAAGGAGGGAAAACCATGACTCACTATCTGGTGATTAAATGCGGAGGAAGCGTTTTTGATAAACTCACTCCTGAATTTTTTAAAAGCCTGCAAATCATTCAAGAGAGTGGCAAATGGCAACCGGTCATCGTGCATGGCGGCGGGCCGGCCATCTCACAAATGCTGGATAAGATGGAAATACCGACCGTTTTTCATCACGGACTTCGGGTTACGACGCAGGAAGTACTCGATGTTGCTGAAATGGTACTCAGCGGAACCATGAACAAACAGATTGTTTCCAAAATTGCCGCTTCGGGCGGGAAAGCCATCGGTCTGAGCGGGGTTGACGGCGGCTTGTTTCTAGCAAAACCAACCTCACTTACCGAACTTGGCTATGTTGGTGAGATCACATCGGTGGATGCCGGGGTGATCCGCAGCCTTGCCGGTCAAGGGTTTATTCCCGTGGTTTCACCGATTTCAATGGATGAGCACGGACAGCATCTGAATATTAATGCGGATCAGGCAGCCGCTAGTCTAGCCGTTGCATTGAATGGAAAATTATGTTTTATCAGTGATGTTCCCGGGATTCTTGTTGAAAAGGACGGCGCATTAACCCCCTTGAAACAAGTCTCAAATCTGGAAATTGAACAAATGATCGAATTAAAGAAGATCAGCGGCGGGATGATTCCAAAAGCAAAAGCAGCCGTTGACAGCTTAAAGAAGAACGTTAAAGAAGTCGTCATCGTGAACGGGATGATGCCGGATTGTTTGATTGATTATACGAATGGCGTTGAAGTCGGTACAAAAATATTCCTTGAGGAGGAAATCCTTCATGCTTAACACAAAATCAGAAGAAACGCTCGCACCGGTCATGTCAGCATACGGACGTTTTCCCATCACGCTTGAAAAGGGCAAGGGCAGCTATGTTTGGGATACTGAAGGAACAAAATATCTTGACTTTACGGCTGGGATCGCCGTTCTTGCACTTGGTCATGTCCCGGATGCCGTTGAGGCAGCATTGAAGAAACAGCTCGGACTTCTATGGCATTGTTCGAATCTCTACCACATCGGGCCACAGGAGAAACTGGCAAAAATGCTAACAGAACGAACCTGCTGTGATCAAGTATTTTTTTGCAACAGCGGCGCAGAAGCCAATGAAGGCGCGATAAAACTGGCCCGTCGCTATGCGGCTTCCGTACTGAATAAGCCGGAAGGGCATATTATCACGTTCAACCATTCATTTCACGGCCGGACGCTGGCAACCATGGCAGCCACCGCGCAGGAGAAGATCCAAAGTGGTTATGGCCCGGTCGTTCCTGGGTTTAAGTATCTTCCTTATAATAGTAAAGATTCTGTAGCAGACATTGCCTCGGATGATCAATGCATTGCGGTCATGCTGGAAATGGTTCAAGGTGAAGGCGGCGTCATTCCGGCGGATAAAACATGGGTACAGCAGCTTTCAGCCATTTGCGCGGAAAAAGGCATTCCGATGATCGTTGATGAAGTACAAACAGGCATGGGCCGTACCGGCACCCTGTTCGCCTATGAACAATACGGTATTGAACCGGATATTCTAACGGCAGCTAAAGCACTTGGATCAGGCATCCCGATCGGCGCATTCATGGCGAAAAAAGAGATTTCCAAACTGATGACGCCGGGCAGCCACGGATCAACCTTCGGTGGAAATCCGTTCGCCACAGCTGCCGGAGTAGCCACGATTCAGGTATTTGATCAACAGGATGTCTTGGCACAATGTACAAGCAATGCCGCCTATTTCCATGAAAAATTGACGGCACTGAAAGAAAGCTATCCGAAACAGCTGACGGCAATTCGCGGTCTGGGTCTGCTGATCGGTGTTGAGACAAAAGCTCCGGCGATCGATCTGGTTAATGAATTGAGAGAGAAACATCATGTACTGATCCTAACGGCAGGAAAGTATGTTTTGCGAATTCTGCCGCCGCTTGTGACCGATGAAACGGAGATTGACGCATTTATTGCTGCCTTTGATGCGGTTTTAAAAGAACGATAAAGATGGGGGTCTGCTGATCATGAAAAAGGGATATTTGCTTCTGGAGTCGGGCCAAGTTTTTCAAGGTGTGCGCGTCGGTGCTTCTTCCAGCGTGATGGGCGAATTGGTCTTTAACACGAGCATGACCGGATATCAAGAGATTATGACCGATCCCTCGTACGCCGGACAGATCATGACATTCTGCTATCCACTGATCGGCAACTATGGAATTAATCTTTACGATAATGAGCATGCACGCATTGAAATGCAAGCGGTGTTGTTCAGCAATCTTTGCAATGTGCCCAGCCATTATCAGTCGGTGATGAATGTGGATCAGTGGCTGAAACGCTCAGGAGTTCCGGGTCTTGCTAATATTGATACACGAGCCGTCGTGAAAGCCGTTCGCCGAAGCGGTACGATGAAGGCAGTCATCAGTGATCTTCCTGATGCTGCATCAATTGATTGGGGGCAGCCGCTGCCAACAGATATGGTTGCGAAAGTATCCTCAACAAAAACGACGGTTTATGAAGGAAACGGACCTCATGTCGTTTTAATGGATTACGGGTATAAGAAATCGATGCTTCAAGCGCTTCTGGCTGAAGGATGCAAGGTCACGGTTGTTCCATACAATACGGATGCAGAAACGGTGAAATCTCTCCAACCGGATGGCGTGATGCTCAGCAACGGACCTGGAGACCCGATTCAATTGCAGCCGCTGTTTGGGGAAATCAAGAAGATCACATCGGCTTATCCAACATTGGGGATTTGCCTTGGCCACCAATTGATCGCGCTGGCGTATGGAGCGAGCACGGGCAAGCTGCTTTTTGGTCACCGCGGTGCCAATCATCCGGTCAAGGCGCTTGCGACCGGAAAGGTATGGATGACCTCACAGAATCACAGCTATGTTGTTGAGAAAGACAGTGTTGATCAAAAGCAATTTTCGATTAGTTATCTGAATGTTAATGATGGATCGGTTGAGGGATTGACGCATCATCAGCTTCCGATTGAAACGGTTCAGTTTCATCCGGAAGCCCACCCCGGTCCGGATGATACCCATCCAACGTTTACAAAATTTATTCATATGATGAAACAAAGCAAGGGTGAAGCAAATCATGCCGTTACGTACTGACATTAAAAAAGTGCTGGTTATTGGGTCCGGACCGATTGTAATCGGTCAAGCAGCGGAATTTGATTATGCCGGTACACAGGCCTGTCTCGCACTGAAAGAAGAAGACATTGAGGTTGTACTGATTAATAACAACCCGGCAACAATTATGACGGATGATCAGATCGCTGATCGAACCTATATTGAGCCATTGACGCTTGCTGCGATTGAAAAAATTATTGCCAAGGAACGCCCGGATGGACTGATTGGCACACTTGGCGGACAAACAGGATTGAATCTAGCTGTTTCTCTTTATAATCAAGGGATTCTTGCAAACTATCATGTGGAATTGCTCGGAACCTCTGTGGACTCCATTCAGCATGGAGAAGACCGTGAGCTGTTCAAAGATTTAATGCTGAAAATCAAGGAACCGATTCCTGAGTCCAAGATCATTCGTTCTTACGAAGACGGCCTCGCGTTCGTTAATGAAATCGGCTACCCGGTGATCATCCGCCCTGCTTATACTTTAGGCGGCTCTGGCGGAGGTTTTGCTTATAACGAACACGAACTTGATCTTGTGCTTCATCGTGGACTCAAGCTCAGTCCGATTCATGAGGTTCTCATTGAAAAGAGCATTAAAGGCTGGAAAGAAATTGAGTATGAAGTGATGCGCGATGCCAATGATACATGCATGATTGTCTGTAACATGGAGAATATGGATCCTGTGGGCGTACATACAGGAGACAGTATCGTTGTTGCTCCGTCACAGACGCTCTCGGATGCGAACTATCAAATGCTGCGCAACGCATCGCTGAAAATTATCCGTGCTTTAAAAATTGTCGGCGGATGCAACATTCAGTTCGCGTTGAATCCCCGTTCTAACGAGTATGCGATTATTGAAGTCAACCCGCGTGTGAGCCGATCATCCGCGTTGGCATCGAAAGCGACCGGTTATCCAATCGCACGCGTCGCAGCGAAGTGTGCGATCGGCTTCCATCTTGATGAAATTTTGAACCCGATTACCGGGACCACGTATGCATCGTTTGAACCGGCGATCGATTATATTGTTGTCAAGCTGCCGCGCTTCCCCTTTGATAAGTTTACCGAAGCGGATCGAAGCTTGGGGACTCAGATGAAAGCAACCGGTGAGGTGATGGCGATTGACCGTACCTTTGAGGGCGCATTGAATAAAGGTGTACGTTCTTTGGAAATGGGCTTTTCCGGTCTCGAGAATAAGGCGTTCACGGTTCTTTCAGACGCTGTATTGGAAAACAGTATGAAGCAGGCAACCGATTTGCGGCTGTTTGCGATCAGCGAATTATTCCGAAGAGGACGGACGGTCGACGCTTTGTGGGAAATGACGGCGATTGATCCTTGGTTCCTCAACGCAATTCATGGAATCGTTGTTTTTGAAGAAGCGATGAAAGGGAAGACTCTAACGGAGCTGAGCGATGAGATATGGCAGCGGGCGAAGTGGCTGAATATCGGCAACCAGCGTTTGGCTGATCTGCTGAATGCCCCGGTGGAGGATATTTCCAAACGTGTTCGTGCAGCCGGACTTTCGGTATCTTACCATTTGGTGGACACATGTGCCGGTGAATTCGAAGCGCAGACCCCCTATTATTACTCGACATGGTTTGGCGCCGATGAGGCACAGGTCAGTGATAAGCCGAAGATACTGATCATCGGATCAGGACCAATTCGGATCGGGCAAGGAATCGAGTTTGACTATTGCTCGGTTCAAGCAACAATGGCAGTGAAGAAGAACGGTTATGAAGCAATTGTGATTAACAATAATCCGGAAACCGTCAGCACCGATTATTCAATTGCCGATCGCTTGTATTTTGATCCGCTTGCCGTTGAGGACATTCTTCATGTTGCTGAAAAGGAAAAAGTGCAGGGCGCGCTCGTTCAATTTGGCGGTCAAACGGCTGTGAATGTGGCAAAAGCGCTTGAACAAGCAGGAATTAAAGTGCTTGGTACCTCAACGCAAAGCATCGACCGCGTCGAAGATCGGGAGCAATTTTATGAACTGCTGCAGTCATTGAACATTCCGCATATCAAGGGACTGACGGTGCACAAAATGGAGGATCTTCCAAAAGCAGGCGAAGCGCTCGGCTATCCGATTCTTGTCCGGCCTTCCTACGTGATCGGCGGTCAATCCATGTTCCTGTTCCATCATCCGCATGAACTTGAAGCATATATGACCAGCGATCGAAACATGACGCAGCAGTCATTTCCTTTATTGGTTGATCGTTACATGCCGGGCATTGAGTGCGAAGTTGACGCGATCAGCGACGGCGTGCACACGGCAATTCCGGGCATCTTTCAACATATTGAACGTGCCGGTGTTCATTCTGGAGACAGCATCGCAGTTTTTCCATCGTTCGGCCTTAGCCAAGCAGTGAAGGATGAAATTGAAGCAGATACACGGAAACTATGCAGCAGCTTGAATGTTAAGGGGTTAATTAACATTCAATTTGTGATCGCCTCAGGAAAGGTATATGTGCTTGAAGTGAATCCGCGTGCGTCACGTACGGTGCCAATCATCAGCAAAGTAACCGGTATTCCAATGGTTGAGCATGCAGTAGGCGTTCAACTCGGTCATTTTTTACGCGATCAGAATTTGGATGATGGTTATTGTGCATCTCCTGATTTTTACGCGGTGAAGGCACCGGTGTTCTCGTTTACGAAATTGCAGGGGGTTGATCCTGTTCTCGGTCCGGAAATGAAATCGACCGGCGAACAACTGGGCATGGGCGCTACGGTTGACGAGGCATTTCTAAAAGGTGTCTTATGCAACGAGGACAATCCATTTGCAAAGGACAACGCGAATAAAGCCATCTTATGCTCCATCACTGAAAATCAGCGCGAGGAGAGTTTCGATGTTGTCCGCCAGCTTGCTAAAGACGGCTTCAAGATTTTTGCAACACCAGGGACCGCTGCTGCATACAGACAGGCAGGAATGACGGTCGCTGAGGTAAATGATGATGCAGAGGCTGCAGCCCAATTGATTGCAAATGGCCAAGTGTCCGCCGTGTACAATATTCCGACGGCCGGGCGCAACCGGCAATCGTTTGGCTTTCAAATCAGAGCGCTCGCACTACGCTACCAAGTGCCTGTGTATACCTGCACCGACACATTCGTTGCGACGCTTCATGCAGCAAAGTGCGCCATTTCATCGGATGTACACACGCTTGATGAATATCGGAATCTCAGTTATACGAATCAATAAGAGGAAGTGAATGTCTTGGAAAACGAAACAGCAGCAACATTGACAGGCAGAGATTTTCTTACGATCGCTGAATTTACAGAAGATGAACTGATGACCTTCTTGAATACGGCTGTTGCCTTGAAGACGATGCAAAAGCAGGGTGTTCCGCATCATTTCTTAAACGGACAGACGCTGGCGATGATCTTTGAAAAAGCGTCGACACGGACACGCGTTGCGTTTGAAGTGGGGATGTACCATTTAGGCGGTTCTGCATTATACTTAAGCAGTAAAGACATACAAATCGGCCGCGGCGAGACGATTGCCGATACGGCTAAGGTGCTTTCTCGCTTTGTCGACGGTATTATGATTCGTACGTTCGGTCATGACGTGGTTGAGGAGCTGGCGGCGAACGCCGATGTTCCGGTGATTAATGGATTGACCGATACGCATCACCCGACGCAGATCATTGCCGATCTGCTGACGATTTACGAACACAAGGGTAAAATCGGCGGACTCAAGGCATGCTTCATCGGGGATGGCTTCAATAATATGGCCCATTCACTGATGGAGGGTGCTGCGGCATTCGGTATGGATATGACGGTTGCAAGTCCAAAGGGCTATGAACCGGATGCAGCTATTTTTGAGGCGGCAAAAGCTAGAGGCGCAAAGAACGGCTGCGCGATTTCCGTAACGGATTCACCACAGGAGGCTGCCAAAGATTGCGATGTGGTCATCACCGACACATGGCTGAGTATGGGCGATGAGGCTGAGAAGGACAAGCGGCTGCACGATTTCCAAGGGTTCCAAGTGGATGATGCGCTTGTTTCACTTGCTAAACCGGATCATATCTTCATGCACTGTCTGCCGGCTCACCGCGGCGAAGAAGTCACGGAGAGCGTCATTGACGGCGATCATTCCGTTGTTTTTGATGAAGCGGAAAACCGGCTTCATGCACATAAGGCAATTCTGAAATGTTTGATGGAAAAAGACGCATAAAAAAGACAACTTTTAGGAGGGTATTACCAATGGCAAAAGAAAAAATCGTTTTAGCCTATTCCGGAGGTCTCGATACATCGGTTTGCATTAAGTATCTCCAAGACAAATACAATTACGACGTGATCGCACTCAGTATTGATGTTGGCGAAGAGGGGAAAGATCTGGCAAAGATTAAGCAAAAAGCACTTGATGTCGGCGCGATCAAATCCTATGTTGTCGATGCGAAAGAACTGCTTGCCGAAGGCTACCTTGCACCGGCACTTCAAGCAAATGCGCTGTACGAAGGCGTCTATCCGCTTTCCTCCGGACTATCGCGTCCGCTGATCGGCAAACTGCTCGTTGATGTTGCACACAAGGAAGGGGCAACCGCTGTTGCTCACGGATGTACTGGTAAAGGAAATGACCAGGTGCGGTTTGAAATCGCCATCCAGGCACTTGACCCATCGTTGACGGTTGTTGCTCCAGTTCGTGAATGGGGAATGACACGCGATGAAGAAATCAAATACGCGGCAAAGAAAGGGATTCCGATTCCGGTTGACCTTGACAACCCGTTCTCAATCGATGCGAACATTTGGGGACGTGCATGTGAAGCCGGTGTTCTGGAAAATCCATGGAATGAAGCACCGGAAGCGGCATTTGCCTGGACGAATCCCATTGAAAAAACACCGGATACGCCGCAATATGTTGAAATTGACTTTGAAAAAGGGATTCCTTGTGCCTTAAACGGCGAGAAAAAGCCTTTCATTGAAATTATTAAAGAACTGAATGCAATGGGCGGATTACATGGTGTTGGGCGGATTGATCATATTGAAAACCGTCTTGTCGGCATCAAATCACGTGAAGTGTACGAAAGCCCTGCAGGCGTCATCTTAATCAACGCGCACAAGGCACTCGAAACGATTACGCTGACAAAAGAAGTCTCGAAATTTAAACCGTTGATCGACAAAGAAATTTCACAGGTAATCTATGACGGACTTTGGTACTCGCCAATCCGAGAAGCACTGATGGCTTTTGTGGAACAAACACAGCAAGTGGTTTCCGGCAAAGTTCGCGTGAAACTTTTCAAAGGAAATCACGACGTTGTAGGACGCGCATCGGACAACAGCCTTTATAATGAAAAACTGGCAACCTATACGACTGGTGATGCGTTCGACCACAATGCTGCGGTCGGCTTCATCAAACTGTGGGGACTGCCGACGAAAGTGAATGCAGAAGTGCACAAGAAAGGAACGGAGGCAGATCATGGCGAAGCTTTGGGGCGGCCGGTTTACGAAATCAACTAACAAGCTTGTTGATGACTATACGGCATCGATCTCATATGATCAGGAACTAGCAAAAGAAGATATTGAGGGCAGCTTGGCTCATGTTCAGATGCTTGGCGAATGCGGCATTGTCTCCGAGGAAGAGGCGAAGACGATTCAACAAGGTCTGACATCAATTCTGAAAAAAATAGAAAAAGGCGACGCGCATTTTTCTACCGATATGGAAGATATTCATATGAACATCGAAAAGATGCTCATTGACGAGATTGGCCCGGTTGGCGGAAAGCTTCACACTGGAAGAAGCCGCAATGATCAGGTGGCAACGGATATGCACCTGTACATGCGGAAGAAGACCAAAGTGCTGATTGATCTTCTTGAAGACGTGCAGCATGCACTGCTTGAACAGGCAAAAGCCAATGTGGATACCATTCTACCCGGATACACACATCTGCAGCGGGCACAGCCGATCTCATTCGCGCACCATTTGCTTGCGTACTTTTGGATGTTTGAACGCGACAAATCGCGCCTTCAGGACAGTGAGAAACGGATCAATGTTCTGCCGCTCGGAGCCGGTGCGCTGGCTGGGACAACGTTCCCGATTAATCGCCGCCGTGTGGCTGAACTGCTCGACTTTGCCGACGTTTATCCAAACAGCTTAGACGCAGTGAGTGATCGCGACTTTGTTGTCGAAGCACTCGCAGACTGTTCACTGATCATGGTGCACCTTTCACGATTATCAGAAGAAATGGTTCTGTGGAGCAGTCAGGAATTTCAGTTCATTGAGCTGGATGATGCCTTCTGCACCGGATCCAGCATCATGCCGCAAAAGAAAAATCCGGATGTTTCCGAATTGCTGCGCGGCAAAACGGGACGCGTGTTCGGTCATTTGGTCGGGCTGCTGACTGTGCTTAAAGGGCTTCCACTTGCCTACAATAAGGATATGCAGGAAGACAAAGAAGGCATTTTTGACACGGTCAAAACATTGGAAGGCGCACTGAAATTACTTGCGCCGATTCTTGAGACGATGACCGTTAAGAAAGATCGGATGCGTCATGCGGTTGAAAAAGATTTCTCAAATGCAACCGACATTGCCGATTATCTCGCAAAAAAAGGTCTGCCGTTCCGCGAAGCACATGCGGTCACCGGAAAGATGGTTCTTTATGCAATTGAACACAAGAAATATCTGCTGGATCTTGAGCTGAGTGAATACAAGCAATTCAGTCCGCTCTTTGAACAAGATATTTTTGATGCACTGCTTCCTGAGAATGTCATGCGCGCGCGCGAAAGCGAAGGCGGAACCGCACCGCACCAGGTTGCAAAACAACTGAAACTTGCGGAGACACGTCTGTATCAGAATGATTCGTTCTAATACGGCTGTTTCATATAAGTACGCTTTTTGTAGATGATTTGCATTATCCACAAAAGCAGTACCCCCCTAATTTGTTATACTTTTTTGAGGATACGTGTTAAACGTATCCTTTTTTTCAGAATAAGTAAGTGTGAGGCTTTGCCCCGTCTTCAAGCCAGTAGACCATGTCTTGACCGAGAATCAAAGCGGAGGTACTCTGACGCCTGCAGGCTCGCACTTTGTTGATGCGTGCGAGCCCCCGCAGATTCCTGCCGGTCTGAGGAGGCTCCTGGATCGCCCGCGGTCGCGATCAGTTGATGCGAGCAATCGGAGCGCAGTATAAGTTCAACACCCTTTTGGGACAGCCTCTTTTTTGCTATGATAGCGTCAGATGCTTCTGCAGAGATGGGCAATCATTAATTGATCGAAATCAAAAAGGAATATGGGAATGACACGAGATAGAAAGGCTGGTTATGGATGCAAAACGCGCACACGGGTTTCGTAAAAATACATAAGCGTAAGGGCAGTTATCGTCGATTTGTGTTGGTGCTTGGAGCGCTGAGTGCGTTCGGCCCGCTTTCGATGGATATGTATCTGCCGGCGTTACCTTCTCTGACTAAAGATTTTGTGACGACGCCTTCATTTGCTCAATTAAGTATTACGGCGTGTCTCGTGGGTCTCGCATTAGGACAAATCATCGTGGGTCCGCTCAGTGACCGGTATGGCCGCAAGATGCCGTTGCTTATCGGACTGGCGACTTTCGCCGTAACGTCCTTTCTGTGTGCGATGACCACATCAATCCTTTTACTGATCGTTCTGCGCTTGATACAAGGGACGGCAGGGGCAGCCGGCATGGTGATCTCAAGGGCCATTGCCCGCGACCTTTACTCGGGAACGAAACTGACGAAATTTTTCTCAATGTTGATGGCTGTCAATGGACTATTTCCTATTCTGGCACCAATTATGGGTGGAGTGATTCTTCGTTTTGCATCGTGGCGCGGTGTATTTATTGTTCTGTGTGTGATCGGCTTTTTGCTATTGGCCAGTGCATGGGCGTTTATTCCGGAAACCCTGCCTGAAGGCAAACGGATTTCCGGAGGACTTGCTGCAACACGCGCGTCAATGGGCGGAATGATCCGTGACCGTCGTTTTATCGGTTATGCACTTGTTCTTGGTCTTGTTATGGGCGCCATGTTTTGTTATATCTCAGGTTCGTCTTTTGTCCTTCAGGAAATGTTTTCTGTTTCGCCGCAAGGATTCAGCGTGTTCTTTGCTGCAAATGGTCTTGGCATTGTCCTGATGTCGCAGCTTGCCGGTTTGCTGGCTGGACGCATTGACGCCCATAAAATCCTGTATACTGGGGTGATCCTTGCTGCACTGGGAGGCGTGATGTTGTTTACGAGTACCTTGCTTGACCCGCCGCGACTGATTGCAGTCATGATCCCTCTCTTTCTGATCGTTTCGATGGTCGGACTTGCTAACGCAACGGCCTTTTCACTCGCCATGCAGACTCAGGCAAAGGCAGCTGGTTCTGCCTCAGCAATACTCGGACTCGGAATGAACACGATCGGTGCTTTATTCTCGCCGCTCGTTGGACTGGGCGGCAGCCATACTTACGTTCCAATGGCAGTGATGATCCTCATCTGTGAATTGAGTGCATTATTGATCGGTTATCTTTTGATCCGCAAACCACGAGCGGCTGACGATAAAGAAAAGAGGGCGATTTGAATGCATACATTTTTGATGGATCTAATGGATATTCGTCCCAGCCAGCTTTATTTGGATCAGAAGAAAGTGGCGCGGCTAAACCAGTCGTTTGATCCGCTGAGGGTTCGATTTAATCCACCGCTTCCGGTAAGAAAAATTGGCGGGGAGGTTTTTCTCACGGATGGACATACACGGGCTTTTCTCTATAAAAAGGCGCGTATTTCGGTGGTTTCTGTTTATTGGGATACAGACGATCTGGATATGCAGCTCTTTCAAACCCGTATTGAGTGGTGCCGTAAAGATAAGATTCTCTTTATAGACGATTTGAAGGATCGCATTCTGCCGCATGATCCATTTGTGAAGCAATGGATTGATCGTTGTGCACAGGCTGTGAAAAAGGGTGCGTTTTAATGTAGACGCAATGCAATCAGAATCCCCCTTGGCCCGCGTACTGATGAACGGATCCAAGGGGGATGAATGGAGGCCACTGAAAAAGTCCAACCTATTCATTGGGCCGTTGAATGTTTGATTCATCAAACATTCAACGGCCCTTTTCCTTTATAATGGAGCTATCAACGTATATAGGTGGTAACTCAATGCTCTCAAATCAAGAAACACTCAACCTTAGCCCTTATGCAGCACTCTACGATCTTGTTGTCCCAAAAGATAATATGCTTCGTCAAATCAATGAACTCGTGGACTTTTCATTCATTTATGATGAATTGAAAACAAAATATTGTCTTGATAATGGGCGTAAAGCGATCTCTCCAATTCGAATGTTCAAATATTTATTATTAAAGACGATTCATGATTTATCAGATAACGATTTAGTCGAGCGTTCTAAATATGACCTGTCGTTTAAATATTTCCTCAACATGGCCCCTGAGGAGGACGTCATTGATTCAAGTTCGTTAACGCATTTTCGTAGGCAACGTCTTCAGGACGTTAAATTGTTAGATCTGCTTATTGGGAAAACCGTTGAGATTGCGCTTGAAAAAGGAATTATTAAAAGTAAAACGCTTATTGTTGATGCCACCCATACAAAAGCGCGTTATAACCAAAAATCACCGATCGAATTTCTACGAGAGAAATCTAAAAATGTTCGCAAAGCCGTCTATCAATTGGATGCATCCATGAAACCAAAATTTCCAGAAAAGAATACATCTAACGAAGTCAACGAGGAATTAGATTACTGTCATCAACTCATTTCCACCCTTGAAACCGAACCGCAAATCACCGCGCTGCCTGCGGTTAAAGAAAAGTTAAATGTCCTCAAAGAGAGTGTCGAAGATTTTAAGGAACATATGAACCCTTCGAATGATCCCGATGCTCGGATCGGACATAAAACAAAAGATTCTTCTTTTTTTGGTTATAAAACACATCTGGCGATGAGCGATGAACGTATTATTACAGCGGCCGTCATTACGACAGGCGAAAAGAGCGATGGAAACTATCTGGAGCCTTTAATCGAAAAAAGTAAGGAGTCAGGGATGACCATTGATACGGTCATTGGCGATACGGCTTACTCAGAAAAAGATAATATTACCTATACAAAAACAAATCATATAGCTTTGGTTTCAAAATTACACCCCGTGGTATCACAAGGCACGCGCAAAAAAGCATTTGAGTTTAATAAAGATGCGGGTATGTTTGTCTGCCCGGCAGGGCATATGGCTTTTAAAAAGAAATACGATGGAAGACAAGGAACGAAAAAGGTCAATCCGCGTGTAAGATATATGTTCGATGTAACGAAATGCCAAGTATGTTCCATGCGTGAGGGGTGTTATCAGGAAGGATCAAAAACGAAGTCTTATTACGTTACGATTAAATCCACAGAACATAAAGAACAGAAAGCATTTCAAAATACGGAACAATTTAAATCACTGGCAAAAACGCGTTATAAAATAGAAGCGAAGAACAGTGAGTTAAAAAACAGACACGGGTATGATACAGCATCATCTGCGGGTCTGTTTGGAATGGAGATTCAGGGAGCGACCACGATCTTCGCAGTCAATCTCAAGCGGATTCTGAAGATCCTCAACGAAAAAAGATAAAAAAGAAGGGAAAAAGGACCACTTTTTGTCAAAACGCAGACGAAAAGTGGTCCTTTTTTGCGCCAACCAGAATTCTCAGATCAAAAAATCGACAGTTTTTCAGCGGCCTCGATGAATGTGAAGTGGATGCCCGCGTCAAACGCAAACATCCTGTGCATATTCTGCTTCTTAGTCTTCTTCGGATACCACAGTAAATCGTTTATTCTGATGTTTAGGGTGCTCAATCTCATCAACTAAAGCGGCCGCATAATCCGCATAGCTGACGTAGCTTTTTCCGGTCCGGTTAATGAGCAGGTGATCCTCGCCTGTTGTGTAATGCCCGGTTCGCTTCCCAATGGCAAAGATTGCGGATGGGCTGAGAAATGTCCAGTTGAGCTTGCTGGTTTTATAGAGATCCTGCAAATTTTTTGCCTGATTCGTTGCAATAGCACGAAACGCTTCCGGAAATTCAGGTGTGTCGACAAGCGGCACTTTTTTGTCCGCATCAACGAATAGGCTGCCGGCCCCCCCTACAACGATCAGCCGAGTATTCGTTAATCCTGAAAGCAGCTGAATGAGTTTTCTTCCCGCTTTAACATGCAACTCTGCCTGCTCGGCAGGCGCCGAAAATGCATGAACAACAACGTCGAAATCAGCCAGATCCTCACGCGTTAGGTCAAAGAGATCCTTTTTCAAAACAGGAACATAGGTTTCTTTTAATTTCTCCGGGTGCCGTACAATCGCAGTCACTTGATGGCCGCGCTGCTTTGCTTCTTGAGTGATTGCTGACCCGGCTTTCCCGGCAGCACCAATTACAGCAATTTTCATTTGTTAAAACCTCCATCTTGTAACGGGTATAGTTACAGGGTATGTGCAAAAAATCACGCATCATCAAAGAGATGATGAAGAATGTCTTGCAGTGTTTCAGAAGAAAGCTTGTTCTCTAGGGCATGTTGTGCAGCACCAAAGGCTTCATCGAGCACAGTGCGGATACCTTTGCCTACCGGACAGTGGACATTTGGATTGTCATGTACGGCAAATAAGCTTCCGTTTGGCTCAACCGCATGGAATACATCAAGCAGCGAAATCTTTTCCGGATCACGAGTGAGTGAAGCACCTGCTTTTCCGGCAGTTGTCCGAATTAATCCGGCTCTTTTTAACATGCCGAGAATGCGTCGTATGACAACGGGATTTGTGTTGACACTGGCTGCAATGTCGTCCGACGGCAAATCATCATTCGGTCTAGATGCAATCAGAGCCATGGTGTGGATCGCGACGGCAACACGTGTATTAATCATGGGTTCATAGTCACCACCTGTAACTATTCTAATTACAAGGATAATTGATGTCAAGCGTGATGAATCGATGGGTCCCCCCCCTAGTAAAACGGTTTGACCTCATGAAAGATGTGGCCAAACCGCTTTGAACTGTTTTCTATTCGGGTTTTACGGTTACTTCGCGAGTGTTTCGGTCTGCCCGTCCGGGTAACCGATAATCACTTTATCGGTCATATTGAGAAAAAGGCCATGCTCAACAACACCGGTGAGGTGGTCCAATTCATCGGCCAGTGCACGCGGATCGGCAATCGACGTTAAGTGGAGATCAAGAATATAGTGTTTTGCGTCGGTGATGTACGGTTCATTGTCGTCGCCGCGGCGCACTTGCGGTTGATAGCCTTTCCCTTCAAGATAGGTTTCGATGTGCTTCCATCCGAAAGGTACCACTTCGACGGGAAGCGGGAATGTACCCAGCTGCTCAACCTTTTTGCTGTTGTCAACGATCCAGACGCGGCGTTTTGAAGCTTTAGCAACTAATTTCTCATAGAGCAGTGCACCGCCGCCGCCTTTGATCCCGTTCAGTAACGCATCCACTTCATCAGCACCATCAATCGTGATATCAATGGTTTTGACCGCATTCAGCGGTTGCATCGGAATGTTCCATTGGTGAGCAAGATCAATTGTTTTTTGAGACGTTGCAACACCGGTCATATGAAACCCGTCAGCAACTTTCTCGGCAAGCGCTTCTAGAAAATAATAGACTGTTGAGCCGGTACCGAGGCCAATGGTCATGCCATCCTTAATTTCTTCAACCGCTTTTCGTCCTGCTGCTCGTTTGCCATTCATGAGTATCCCTCTTTTTTCAGTTAATGCGTCCCATTCATTTATCCCATTTTATTATAGCGGAAGCAGCGCGTGCTTCCAATGGCACATCGATGGGTTTAATAAACAAGTAAAAAAAAAGAGGCTACTCAGGGGGCGCGTACGGCCGCTTGCAAAAGTTACTTGCAGCAGCTTTTCCGCAAGCTTAATGCCGCTTCCGGCTGGTCGGTGATGATTGCGTCAAGGCCCATTTCAAAAGCCTGCTGCATAATTCTAGGTTTATTGACGGTCCATGCCCGTACTTTGATGCCATGGCTTTGCAGCTGGGCAGCTGTTTCTGAAAGTGCGGACGGCTGCCAGAGATGTTGCGCGGAAGCACCAATCTGTTTCGTATAGTGCCAAGGTTCGGCAAGGCGTTCCCATAGGAGCAGAGCCAGGTCGGCATTCGGTTTAACTGCTTTAAGACGCATTAAGGATTCATGATTAAAGGATGAGTACACGACCGGAAGATTCGGTCGGTAGCGATTGACGAGTGCGACCACTCGCGATTCGATGCCTGGGTAGACGTTTCGATCTGTTTTAAGTTCTATATTCAATACGCCTTGATAATCAGCAATAAATTCAAGTACTTGAGTCAGTGTCGGAATGCGTGTTCCTTTAAATTTAGGTGAGAACCAGGAACCTGCATCAAATTTTTTTAATGCATCCAACGTGTAGGTTTTAATTTGTCCTTTTCCATTCGTCGTTCGGTCGATCTTTTCATCATGCATGACGACGACCTGCTGATCTTTGGTCAAGTGCACATCCAGTTCAATACCGTCACTTCCTACACGTATTGCTTCTTCAAAAGCCGGTAATGTATTCTCAGGACAATTGCACTTGCTGCCGCGGTGGGCATAAACTGCTGTTTTCATCGTGCTCCTCCTTCATCCCTGAAAAAAAGCAAGCGTTTCGTACAGTCCATTATACGCTTTTACGGAAAAAGATAAGCGTCACCGTTCAATATCTTTACTTCATTGTCACAAAACTCAGATGAGTAGAAAATGTATGATTGACGGAGGAGAGGCGAATGGATACGATATGGGTGTCCGTTTACCGATAGGGAGGGTGAAAAATTTGGCAGAATACGCACAACCGGCCGGCCGCATTCGATCATGGGCGCGACCGATCGGCATCATGCTTGTGCTTAGCGGCGCAACACTGTGGGGTGTTTCCGGAAATGCTGCCCAATATTTATTTGATACGCAGAAGATTAGTGCTGGCTGGCTGACATCGGTGCGTATGCTCACGGCTGGCTTTTTACTGCTTGTTTTGATGCAATGCGGAAAAAATCGACGCCAAGTGTGGCAGATTTGGCAGACGCGCCGTTCGGCGGCACGGGTGATCATTTTTGGTTTGGTGGGAATGATTGGCGCCCAATATACCTATTTTGAAGCGGTCGCGGCTGGAAACGCTGCAACCGCAACGTTGCTGCAGTATCTCAGTCCGGTATTAATCCTGTCATTTAGCATTTTTATTTTGAGGAAAAAACCGAGAGTTATAGAAATCGCCGCAATGGTGATTGCACTTTTAGGTGTCTTTTTTCTGGTCACTAAAGGACATCCCAATCAATTATCGATTGCTCCGGGCGCCATCATTTGGGGACTGTTGGCGGCGCTTGGCGGCGCCATTTACGCTACCCAACCGGCATCCATCCTGAAACAGTTTGGTCCGGGTGTTGTGGTCGGCTGGGGTATGGTGATCGGCGGGGCGGCAATGAGTTTATTCTATCCGCCATGGATTTTTCATGGGCAATGGTCGATGGCGGCGTTCATTGGCATCGTTTTTGTCATCCTATTCGGGACGTTAATCGCCTTTTATTTGTATTTAGCCAGCTTGAGCTATCTGAAGCCGCTGGAGACCAGTATGCTTGGTTGCGCTGAACCGCTGTCGGCAGCTTTGGTTAGTGTGGTTTGGCTGCATGTCCCGTTTACTTTATTTGATTGGCTTGGCGCTTTATGTATTATCGGCACGGTTGTGTCACTCGCCTTTGCACAAAAAAATGTAAAAAATAAAAGAAAATAATGTCGCTTGCTGATTATTGCCTGGGAAATAACGACGAATCTTGCAGAACTTATGCCTATAAACGGTTGTTTTTTGTCTTTGTACTGTTAAAAAAAAGGGCATATAATCGATTCACGCGATCGAAAAAACGTTTGAACGTCTAAACGTGATTCGGTCGTGTTCATTTATTTTTAAAGACGCGTGCGGAAATATAAGTGGTTCGATAAAGGAGTATTGATGATGTTCACAAAACTGAAACGGCTGCTGATCGGCCGGCCATTGAAATCAAATGAATCAAGTGGACAAAAGTTAAGTAAGTTTAAGGCGCTTGCTGTTTTGTCCTCTGACGCGTTGTCTTCAGTCGCATATGGACCGGAACAGATTCTCATTGTTCTCATGGCTGCCGGAAGTACCGCGCTTTGGTTTTCCCTGCCGATTGGTCTTGCGGTACTCATCCTGCTTGTTGCACTGGTTTTATCATACCAGCAAATCATTCATGCTTATCCGCAGGGCGGCGGCGCCTACGTGGTGGCTAAAGAAAATCTTGGAACCAATTTTGGACTGACTGCCGGCGGCGCGCTGCTGGTTGACTATATATTAACGGTTGCCGTCAGTGTATCGGCAGGAGGCGATGCCATCACTTCTGCATTTCCTGCGCTCCGCGCGCATAGCGTTGCGGTTGCTGTGATTATTGTCGTGATCATTACCATTCTGAACTTACGTGGGTTGACGGATTCGGCAACGTTGCTTTCCTATCCTGTCTATTTCTTTGTATTGATGATGCTCCTTGTCATCGGTGGGGGGATATTTGCGATGATGACCGGACAGTCGGCGCCTATCCATGAATCGGCACCAATCGGTACACCGGTAATGGGGATGAGTCTGTTTTTGCTTCTGCGTGCTTTTTCATCCGGATGTTCAGCGCTGACCGGTGTCGAAGCGATCTCAAACGCCATTCCGAGTTTTAAAGAACCGGCACCGAAAAATGCTGCACGTACATTATTGATGATGGGCGGAATTCTTGCGGTCTTGCTGCTTGGTATTGTTGGCTTAGCCTATTTATACGGGGTGCATCCGTCTGCCGACCAGACCGTGCTCTCGCAACTGGCATCTCACTTGTTTGGCCGCAGCATTCTCTATTACATCATTCAGGCGTCTACTGCATTGATCCTGATTCTTGCGGCGAACACCGGCTATTCTGCATTCCCATTATTAGCATTCAACTTGGCGAAGGATAAATATATGCCGCGCCCGTTTAAGGTGAAAGGCGACCGCCTTGGCTACTCGAACGGAATCATTACGTTAGGAGCCTTGTCGATCCTCTTGCTGATTATTTTTAAAGGACGTACGGAAAGTTTGATTCCGCTTTATGCAGTCGGTGTGTTCATTCCGTTCTCATTATCACAGACCGGGATGATCGTGCACTGGATGAAGCGGCGTCCATCCGGTTGGATCGGCAAGCTGGTGATAAACCTGATCGGCGCATTGATCTGCTACATGATTCTCGTGATTTTCTTCTTAACCAAGTTCCCGCAAATATGGCCGGTCCTGATATTCGTACCGATCGTTGTCTTTATGTTTCATAAAATTCATGAACACTATGTGCTGGTTGCCGAGCAGCTCCGCGTGGATACTCGCCAGCCGGTACCGGTTATTCATGCTTCCGATAACATTATTGTCGTTCCGGTTGCAGGAATTACCAAAGTTGTCGAGCAATCGCTCACTTATGCACGATCACTGTCGGATAATGTCATCGCTGTATTTGTCGGGGACAGTCCGGAAGCCATTCAAAAAATGGATGATGCATGGAATGCGTGGAATCCAGGCGTACGCTTAGTGACCATACATTCGCCCTACCGCAGCATTGTCAATCCACTCGACAAATTTATCAGTACGGTAAAATACAAGGCAGAAAAGCGCGGCGCAACAGTGACCGTTGTCTTCCCGCAATTCTACACGAAGAAATGGTGGCAGAGCCTGCTGCACAACCAGTCCGGGGTATTGATCAAAGCAAGTTTGATTCGCCATAAGGACATTGTGATCGCAACCGTTCCCTTTCATTTTAAAAAATAATGCTCACAATAACGTTTTATTTTGCGCTTCAGAGAACATAGGCTGAAGCATTTTTTTTACCCGAAAACAGACAATCTGCGCGTATGACCTGACTGCCTTTGGTTGATACACGGATTTGCTTTGCACCGCTTAAGCAAAAGTTAAGAATCCGTCGGTAAACTGAAATGCATAAACCAATACAAACGATGATGTCGGAGGGGTTATTGTCATGAAGAAGATTTGGATCACGGTGCTTGTGGTCGTGCTTGCCTTAGGTGGAGGCGGTACATACTGGTATCTGTCGAAAAATAAAAATCAGGAAACGCAAACGCTCATTCCAACCACGAAGGTTCAGAAAGGAACACTCGAAACCAGTGTTGACGGATCAGGGGCGTTGGCGCCTGCCGTTGATGAAGAGGTCACGATTGATGCAGAGGATGCGTCAAAGACGGTTGATGAAGTAAACGTTTCGAAAAATGACACCGTTGAAAAAGGAGATAAGCTGCTGACCTTTACCGATGGCACAACGCTCACTGCACCGAAATCGGGGAGCGTAACCAGTGTCTCTGTTTACCAAGGAAGCCGGGTAAACACAGCTGAAAAGGTGGCCCATCTCACAAATTACAGCGATTTGAATACCGTTCTGTCCATTGATGAACTGGATATTTCGAAAATTAAAAAGGGTCAAAAGGTTACGGTTACGGTCAATGCTTTTCCAAATAAGACGTTCAGTGGAAAGGTAACATCAATTGCAAAGGAAGGTTCAATAACAAACGGGACCTCTTCTTTTGACGTTACCGTTCATTTAACAAAATCAACGCAATTGAAGCCAGGCATGACAACAACGGCAAAGATCATCCTTGAGAAAAAATCGAATGTTCTCTATTTGCCGTCCGGAGCCGTACATCAAAACGGGAACAACTATTATGTTTATCAGTCAACGGGGTCAAGCAATTCGAATAACGAAGCTTTCCGCAGAAGCGCAAGTATGGAAAGCGAACGCGGCAGTCAGCAAACCGTATCGATCGGGATTCATAACGACCAATCGATTGAAATTAAGTCCGGACTTACAGAAGGACAGACGGTTCAGTTGAATCCGATAACCAAATCATCTCCCTCATCAACTTCAACGAACAGCAACCGAGGCCAAGGCCAATTTCAGATGATGCAAAACGGCGGAGCTATGAACGGCCAAGGGCAAGGACAAGGCAGACGTAACTTCGGCTCTGGTGGAAACGGAGGCGGACAACGGCCATGACCGAAGCGATCATTACAATGAAAGCTGTCGAAAAAACGTACCAGCTGGGCGGGCAAGTGGTTCATGCACTCAATCGTATTCATCTAACCATTGAAGAAGGGGCTTTTGTCTCCATTGTGGGGCCCTCCGGTTCGGGAAAATCGACCTTGATGAACATCATCGGCTGTCTGGACAAACCAGATAGCGGCAGTTACGTGTTAGGCGGCAGCGCCGTTGATCGACTCAAGGATCGCGATTTGGCTGAGATCCGAAACCAAAAAATTGGCTTCATTTTTCAGAACTTTAATCTTTTAGGCAAGATGACCGCATTAGAAAATGTTGAACTGCCGTTGATTTATCGCGGGGTCAAAACAAAGGAACGGAAGGCACGAGCACGCGAATGTTTGGAGGCTGTTGGACTAAAAGAACGGGCTGCACATCGGCCAAATCAGCTTTCAGGCGGACAGCAGCAACGCGTTGCCATTGCCCGGGCGCTGGCCGGGCAGCCGCAAATTTTGCTGGCCGATGAACCAACCGGCGCTTTGGACAGCAAGACAAGCGACGATATTATGGCGCTGCTTACTGCGCTGAATCATCAAGGCCGCACCATTGTTCTGATCACCCATGATTTGGAGGTAGCGCGCAAGGCGACGCGGACCGTTAGCATTCGCGACGGTAAACTGCAGGAAGGTGAGCATATCTGATGAACGTATTCACATCTATTAAAATGGCTGTGCGCAATATTCAGGGCAATAAACTGCGTTCGTTTCTGACCATGCTGGGCATCATTATCGGTGTTGGCTCCGTCATTGCCCTGCTTGCGATTGGTCAAGGGTCGAGCAAATCGGTGGCCGATAGTGTAAACAGCCTAGGCACCAATCTCATCACCGTAAATATTACCAATACGGATACCCATTTTACGATGGATCAGTTAAAGCAAGTGAAACAAGCAACTGGGGTTAAACATGTTGCGCCGGTGCTGAGCGGGCGAAATACCTTTCAGAAGGGCAGTACGTCCACGACTGCCAGTGTCACAGGAACAACATCGAGTTATTTGTCAATTCGGCAAATGACGGTGAAGGAAGGCCGCTTTATTTCTTCACTTGATGAAAAATTTCGGCAGAAGGTGGTTGTGCTTGGCAGCGATCTTGCAACGACGCTCTTTGAAAATCAGTCGCCGATCGACAAGTATGTGCGGATTGACGGCGCAAACTATTTGGTCGTTGGTGTCTTGAACAGCAAGGGCGGTTCGATGGGGACAAGCAGCGATGATGCTGCTTTCCTTCCTTACTCAACCGCGCAGCGTCTGCAGCAAACGACGTATATTACTCAATTTTATGCGCAGGCAGAGAATCAGCAGTCGGTTAATCTTGCAATGGCCGCTATTTCACGTGTGATGAGCGAAACCTACAGCGATTCGGATGATTACAGTGTTGTAAATCAGCAGGATGTTATGGAAGCAATGCGCGCAGTGACCGATTCAATGACGATGCTGCTTACAGGCATTGCCGGAATTTCTTTACTCGTCGGTGGGATCGGGATTATGAACATTATGCTTGTTTCGGTAACCGAGCGAACACGAGAAATCGGGATTAGAAAAGCGATCGGAGCGAAACGTCGCGATATTATGCTGCAATTTTTAATTGAATCCGCGGTGCTTAGTATGCTTGGCGGGTTGTGCGGCGCAGCCATTGGCGTTTTGACTGCAAAAGTCTATGAATTGACCGCCGGAGCCACAATTGTCTTTTCGTTGCCGATCATGACCGCTGCCTTTCTTTTCTCGGCAATTGTCGGCATTATCTTCGGCGTTTTCCCGGCATACAAAGCATCAAAACTTAAACCGATTGACGCGTTGCGTACGGAGTGAACGTGTTTCACCTTTTGACAATTCTGTGTAAAATAAAGGGTATGAGGGATGAATGGTGGGAGAAGCATGAGGCTGTTGGCTGTTGAAGATAACACCTATCTACGTCAAGAAATTGTCCGCCTGCTGCAAGAGGACTATACGGTTGACTCAGCAGAAGACGGCGATGAAGCGCTGTATCAGGCGGAACAGAATATCTATGATGCGATCATACTCGATGTGATGCTGCCGGGACTGGACGGCTTTGAGGTTACGGAACAGATCCGTAAAAAAGGGGTCGAAACACCGATTATTTTTCTGACGGCACGCGATGCGGTGGATGATCGCGTCAAGGGGCTGAACCTCGGCGGCGATGACTATATCGTTAAGCCGTTCCAAAATCAGGAATTGAAAGCCAGAATCGCAGCGATTTTGCGCCGGAGTTCACCGATGTCGCTCGACCACATCCTCCGCTATAAAGGCATTGCAATTGATAACAAACGTAAACAGATCAAGGTGGATGGCGATCTGCTTTCTTTCACGACAAAGCAATATGATCTGCTCGAATATTTGGTACAGAACGAGGATCAAATTCTTACACGAGAGCAGATTTTTGACCGGATCTGGGGTTTTGATTCGGATACAACCGTGGGCATAGTCGAAGTGTACATCCACCAACTGCGCAAAAAACTGAAAAAGTATGCCTATGACGCCGACATCCACACCGTGCGCGGCATCGGCTATATGCTGACGGATAAGTGAGTGAATCCATGGATCTTTTTCGAAAAACACTCATCAAACTGACCATTTTAAATGCTGCGCTTCTGATTTTACTTCTTAGCTTATTAGGCGGAACGATCTACTTTTACGAGAAAAATGTAACCTTTCGAAACAGTGATCAAGCTTTGATGAAATCCGTTGACAGTCCTGACGTCCCAAGAATGAACCAAAGACCCATGCCGGGCGGCGGAATGGTCGAGCAGCGCCTGCGCAATCCAAGACTCTATTGGGTCATTGTTAATGCGAAGAATGAACAAAAAAAATCCAGTCTGGATTTTGCTGAGGGCACCCAAGTTTCCAAGCAGTTTTTCAAACCTTTTTTAACCGCAACATCAGAAAATAGTGTTGAACAGCGAGTGGATGACAATTATTACCATTTACTCGTCAGAAAAGCAGATATCGATGGACAAGCCTTTAAAGTTATTTTTATTAACGATGTGACTGCGGAAAAGAATCTCTTAAACACCCTTCAGATGATTATTTTGTTAGGGCTTGCCATTGGCGCTTTTGTGTCGATCATTGCCGGCTACTTTCTGGCGTGGCGTGCGCTTCAGCCGATTGAAAAGGCGTGGAATCGACAAAATCGGTTTGTCGCCGATGCGTCTCATGAGTTGCGTACGCCGCTTTCAATCATTCAATTGAAAATCGAAGGACTGTTGCGGCAACCGCGGCAAAAAGTGCAGGAATCCGGCGAGGACATTGCAGTGATGCTTGATGAGACACGCCGCCTCTCCAAGCTTGTCGGCAATTTACTGACCCTTGCCCGTAGTGATGCCAACCGTCTTGAAGTCACACTCGCGCCGTTTGACCTAAAGGCAATGATTAAAAAGGTAACAGAGCCATTCTCGGAGATGGCTGAATTTGAAGAGAAAGCATTTTCACTTGAAGTATCGGAAGATCCCATTTATATTAATGGGGATGAACAGCGTGCGCATCAGCTGCTCGTTATTCTACTCGATAATGCGATGAAATTCACATCGAAAAATGGAGCGATTCAAGTGGCTTGCTCGCGTGAAAACAAATTTGCCAAGCTGACCATATCGGATAGCGGCTGCGGACTTTCTGAGAAAGAACTCCCGCATATTTTCGATCGGTTCTATCAGGTCGATCAATCGCGAACGGAACGAAAAGGGACCGGTCTCGGGCTGTCGATCGCCGATTGGATCGTCAGCAAACATCGTGGCAAAATCGAAGTAGAAAGCGAGCTGGGCAAAGGGACAACCTTTACGGTACGGCTGCCATTAATGAAAAACGAGCCGGAGATTGAGCGCAACGCGCAAGGAGAGGATGCGGAACATGACGAAAAAGCTTGAGAAGGCCACGTTCGCCGGAGGCTGTTTCTGGTGCATGGTCAAGCCTTTTGATACATTGCCGGGCATCGAATCGGTGGTTTCCGGTTATACAGGCGGAACCGTTGAGAATCCGACCTATGAACAAGTGAAAACAGGGACAACCGGCCATATGGAAGCCATTCAGGTCATCTTTGATCCAACGCTGTTTCCTTATGAAAAACTGCTTGAGCTTTACTGGACACAGGTTGATCCAACCGATGATGAGGGACAATTCTTTGATCGCGGCTCTAATTACCGAACCGCGATTTTTTATCATAATGCGGAGCAAAAGGGGCTGGCGGAGCAATCGAAAGCAGTCCTGGCAGCAAGTGGACGCTTCCACAAGCCGATTGTGACGCGGATTCTTCCGGAAGCGCCGTTTTATCCGGCCGAGGAAGAACATCAGAAATTTTACAGGAAACACCCGGACCGCTATAAAGCTGAACGTGAGGAGTCCGGACGCGATGCGTTTATTAAGAAAACGTGGGGGAATGAGTAATCAGAGTGGCTTATTCATGACGTTGCGGAAAACCACAAAAAGTCGTCCATCACGCAGGGAGGAAGCGGATGGATTACTTTTTGTTTTCTTTTTAAGACCCAAATCACGTGCAAATTAATCAATCGTGCTGCAGCGTTAAGGAAAGCGTTAAATCCGTGCTTTCCTTAGACCAATTCAAAAGCTCAAGAATTTGTCCCTTCTTAAGTGCAAACGAAACGCTTTACGCTTGTCACAGGATGAGCTAGGGAAGAAATGCCAAGTGTCACGGCAAACAATTAATGCCATTGAAAATAATAAGTATGATCCGACATTAAAACTAGCGTTTAAGCTGGCAGATGTATTAGGAACCTCGGTGGATCATTTATTTGATCATGAATAAAGTCTTGAAAAAATCGCGACAGTCATGTAAACTATTTAACAACTAAACAAGATGTTTTGATTCTTATCAAGAGAAGCCGAGGGACTGGCCCGATGAAGCTTCAGCAACCGTCGCGTATGTGCGACAAGGTGCTAATTCCAGCAGACGGCAACGCAGTCTGAGGGATAAGAAGATACATGGCGGATAAAGCCTTCTTCTTATCGAAGAAGGCTTTTTTAATACGCTTTTTTGGCACATGAGTTGGAACTTGATATTTTTTGGGAGGCATGTAGCATGGCGTCATATCAAACAGAAACAAAGCTCGCACAAATTGGCAATGGCTTTGATGAACTTGGGGCGGTGAATACACCAATCTATTTATCGACTGCCTACAAGCATGAAGGAATCGGAATTTCAAAAGGCTTCGACTACACGCGGACCGGCAATCCGACACGTTCAATTCTCGAAAAAGCGATTGCCGATGTTGAAGGCGGTCAAGAAGGTTTTGCCTGCAGCTCGGGAATGAGTGCCATCCAACTGGTGTTCCAGTTATTCAGCAGTGGTGATCATATTATTGCGTCACGAGACTTGTACGGCGGCACTTTTCGTCTCTTTGACATTCTCAAGGAGCAGTATCATCTTTCATTTTCCTACTGGGACGGCGAAAACCTTGATGAATTGACTGATCTTGTCTGTCCGGAGACGAAAGCGATCTTTATCGAGACGCCAACCAATCCGCTGATGCACGAGGTTGATTTGTCGGCGATTGCCAAAATCACAAAGCAAAACGATTTGCTGTTGATCGTGGACAATACGTTTTATACGCCAATCCTGCAGCGACCGATTGAACAAGGTGCCGATCTTGTTGTACACAGCGCGACCAAGTATTTAGCCGGACACAATGATGTGCTGGCCGGTCTTGTTGTCTCGAACGTCACGAAGGTGACTGAGAAACTGCGTCTCTACCATAACGGCTGCGGCGCCGTCCTTGATCCATTTTCTTCTTGGTTGGTGATTCGTGGATTGAAGACCCTTGCTTTGCGGATACGCCAGCACCAAGACAATGCGCGTAGAATTGTCACTTATCTTGAAGAACAGCCGTTTGTGACGAAGGTGCTCTACCCGGGAAAAGGCGGCATGGTCAGCTTTGAATTAACCTCACCGAAGCAGATTGAACCGTTCCTGACTGCGCTAAATCTGATTACCTTCGCGGAAAGTCTCGGCGGAGTCGAAAGCTTGATTACTTATCCGGCAACGCAAACCCATGCGGATATTCCTGAAGCACTGCGCTTGAAATACGGTTTGTCCAATTCGCTGCTGCGTCTATCAACTGGTATTGAACATTCGGACGACTTGATTGCCGATCTTGATCAAGCCTTTGAATCTTTGAAAGTAGGAGTGGTTGAACATGAGTGAGTCGGTACAGTTTTCAACGAAATTGATTAAAGAGACCGTTGCGGTTGATCCGCAAACCGGTGCGGCGAATGTACCGGTGTATCTCTCGTCAACCTTCCATCAAAAGGATTTTGATCATTTTGGAAAATACGATTATACCCGCTCTGGAAACCCAACCCGCGAAGCGCTTGAAGATGCAATAGCAGCGCTTGAAGGCGGCGAACGCGGCTTTGCTTTTGCCTCAGGTATGGCAGCAATTTCAACTGCATTTTTACTTCTGTCTGCAGGCGATCATGTCGTTGTTCCGAAAAATGTTTATGGCGGAACGTTTCGCATCTTGACTCAGGTGCTTGGCCGATTTGGTATCGCTCATACGTTTGTCGACACGACAGACCTTGAAGAGGTCGAGCAGGCGATCCGTCCGAATACGAAGGTAATCTATGTGGAGACGCCATCGAATCCCACTTTGCGCGTGACCGATATCCGCGCAATTGCTCAACTTGCGAAAGCACATCGATGTTTGACTTTTGTCGATAATACATTTATGACGCCGGTGTTCCAGCGCCCGCTCGATCTGGGTGCTGATCTGGTACTGCACAGTGCGACGAAATTTATTTCCGGACATAGCGATGTGGTTGCTGGGCTTGCTGTTGCCGCTTCTAAGGAAATTGCCGACAAGATTTACTTCCTTCAAAACGCGCTTGGCGCGGTGCTCGGTGTTCAGGATTCATGGCTGCTGCTCCGCGGACTGAAGACGCTTGATGTCCGCATTCGTAAATCGGCGGAGTCGGCGCAGCGCATTGCCGAATTTTTTGAAGTACGGCCTGAGGTGAAGCGCGTTTTTTATCCGGGACTCGCCGATCATCCAGGGGCAGCACTGCATGCTCGGCAGGCCTCTTCCGGCGGCGCGGTGCTTTCCTTTGAACTCAAGAATGAAGCAAGTGCCCGGGCGTTTGTCAATCACGTGAAACTGCCCGTATTCGCGGTCAGTCTCGGTGCCGTGGAGTCTATTTTGTCCTATCCACCGAAAATGTCGCACGCGGAGTTAAATGAAGAAGAACGTGAGAAAGCAGGCATTGGCAGCGGATTGCTGCGCCTGTCGGTAGGACTTGAAGACGCGGAGGACTTGATCGGCGATTTCAGCGAGGCATTCGCTGATGTTCAGGATCATGAACAGGTGACGGTGAGGAGTGAACGGTAATGGGGCATTCTATACTTGATGTATTAAAGGAAAGAATTTTAATTGGTGATGGAGCGATGGGGACGCTGCTCTACTCGTATGGGATCGATCGATGTTTTGAGGAACTGAATGTGTCGCAGAGCGAGGCGGTTCGCCATGTCCATGAAGCTTACATTAATGCAGGCGCAGATGTCATTCAGACCAATTCTTATGGTGCAAATCGCATCAAACTGGCAAGATACGGACTTGAACACGAGGTCGCCCGTTTCAACCGGGCGTCGGTTCAACTGGCCAAACAAGCGGCGAAGCCGGAAACCTTCGTACTCGGGACGATCGGCGGTATCCGTGGATTTCAGAAACAATCGGTTGAGCTGGATACGATCCGTGCCAGTTTCCGAGAACAGGCGGATGCACTGCTCAGTGAAGGCATTGATGCGCTCTTGCTTGAAACCTACTATGATTTTGACGAGTTGCGGGACGTCCTGCAGATTGCCCGCACCATGACGGATCTCCCGATTATCACTCATGTTTCGATGCAGGAACCGGGTGTACTCCAGAACGGGATGCCGGTAGCCAAGGCATTAGAAGGCTTGGAAGCACAAGGCGCCGATGTGGTCGGAACCAATTGCCGGCTTGGGCCGTTCCATATGATTGAAGCACTGCGCGGCATTCCGCTGCCAAAGAAAGCTTTTCTATCGGCTTACCCGAACAGCAGTCTTCCCGATTACCGCGACGGAAAGCTTCACTATGAGAATGAACCGGAGTATTTTAAAAAGTATGCCGTTGACTTCCGTAATGAAGGGGTGCGCCTCCTTGGCGGCTGTTGCGGGACAACACCAGTGCAGATTAAGGCTTTTAAAGCAGGCATTTCCGCCCTGGAACCGCTGAAGACAAAAGTGGTTACCGTGCATCCTGAGGTGGTTCATGTCAGTGAAGCTGCTGAACCTCCGGAATCTGCGCTGTATCAAAAAAGCGTGCATGGCCGCTCGGTCTTTGTTGAATTCGATACTCCGCGGCACCTGAATACCGATCACTTTTTTAGAGGCGTCCAAGCGCTTGAAGCGGCAGGGGCGGACGCAATTACGATGGCCGACAACTCGCTGGCGTCCCCGCGCATCAGCAATGCGGCGATCGGCAAGCTGGTCAAAGATCGTTTTCACATGCCGCCGCTCGTTCACTTAACCTGCCGTGACCGCAACTTGATTGGGCTTCAGTCGCATCTGCTTGGATTGGATGTGCTCGGGCTGCATGATCTGCTTGTGATTACCGGGGATCCGACCAAAATCGGCGACTTTCCAGGTGCCACATCCGTCTATGATGTATCGTCAATGGAACTGATCAAGCTGATCAAGCAATTCAATCGCGGCATCTCTTACTCAGGGAAGAGCTTAAAGAAACCGACGCATTTTCGCGTCGCCGCTGCTTTCAATCCAAACGTCCGCAACTTGGATCGCGCCGTTCAGCGCTTGAAGCGCAAGATTGAATGCGGGGCTGATTATTTTATCTCACAACCGGTCTTTGATAAAGAACGAATCATTGCGATTAGTGAAGCCACACGTGACATCTCAGCACCAATCTACATTGGTATTATGCCGCTGACTTCCGCGCGCAACGCCGAATTCCTGCATAATGAAGTACCCGGTATTCGTTTGCCGGATGATGTTCGGGCCAAAATGGCGGCGACCTCCGGAAAAGAAGAGGCGCGTCAGGTCAGTCTCGACATTTGCCGTGAACTGATCGATACGGCAATGGCGCATTTCCGCGGTATCTATTTGATCACGCCGATGAGTCACTACTCAATGAGCGTGGACTTGGTCAAGTATATTAAGAAAAAAGAGCGTGAGTATACCACTTTGGAAAACAGTGAAAATATGCTTCTGTAATGTAAGCATGCGTGATCATATGCAGCAATAGACTCAGGCAGGGCCTCCCATCGTGCGAAGGCTCTGCCTCTTTTTTTTACAGATAAAGAATGCTTAGAATTTTGCCCCTTATTCAAAACAACAGACCCGTGTCTTGATCGAGAATCAAAACCGAATGCAGCACTGCAACCAAAGAGCGAATGTTTGTTCATTCACGTCATAAACAAACGTTTAATTGATCGATGTAATCCGTCAGTCATCTGTGTGAAGATCACCAAAATAACCGCAGACGAATCAAAAGGTGATATGATAGGAACGAATGAAAGCTTGAGAACATGTTGAAAAGAGGGTTATTCATGATTGAACATATCGTACTCTTTAAATTTCGCGATGAAACCACAACGGCACAGATTGAAGAAGGCGCGCGTAAGCTGCGGTCCCTAAAACAAAAGCTCCCATACATTCTCGATATTCAAGCAGGGCTCAATTACTCTACACGCGGAAAAGGTTATGCGATGGCATTGACCGTACGCTTCAGCTCGAAAGCAGACCATGAACGCTATACGCCATCAACGGAACATCAGGCTTGCGTTTCTTATTTAAAAGAAATAGGACTTGTTGATTCTTTAGCCATGGATTTCGAGATTGCTGAATAAGATGAAAAAGGGCTGTCTCTTAATACGTTAGACATTATTATAACAATAGCAATACAGTACACGCTTTTGGGGAGCCGCTGTCCGACTGCTTCCGGAAAGGAACGAATCGATGAAAAAAATAAGCTTGCTCGTTGCCTGCTTGATGCTGGCGATCGGGCTATTTATTCCGACCAAGGTATTTGCCGATGCTGCACCCGGCGATGTCGTTGTCACGCTTGGTGCCAATCTGACTGCTGATCAAAAGCAGTCAATACTCAATGAGATGGGCGTCGATGCCGACACGGCTCAGATTATTACAGTCAATAACAGTGAAGAACATCAATACCTTGATAACTATCTGTCCAAGGCACAAATCGGCACGCGATCAATCAGTTCATCGAAAATTACGCTTGGAAAATCAGGATCCGGCTTGACCGCAAGTACCCATAATATCACCTATGTTTCTAAAGATATGTACATTAACGCGCTGGCAACGGCCGGTGTCAAAGATGCGGATGTCTATGTCACGGCTCCGTTCCCGGTGTCCGGTACGGCTGCATTGACCGGCTTGATTAAAGCCTATGAGACCGAGACCGGAAAGAAAATTCCGGAACAAAAGAAACAGGTGGCTAATGAAGAGGTCGTGACGACGGCTCAGCTTGCAGACAAAGACGGTGTCGGCAAGGAAAAGGCAGCCGATCTGGTGACCGCAATCAAGAACAACCTGGCGCAGAATAAGCCGCAATCCCGGGAGGATGTCGAACAGGCCGTCCGTGATGCAGCGAAACAGGTGAACGTGACGCTAAGCAGCGCCGACATTCAAAAACTTGTGGATCTTTTTGATAAAATGCGTAGCATGAACATTAACTGGGGAGACGTCGGCAGTCAGATGCAGCAACTTCAAGACAAGGTAAAACAGCTTGCAAACTCTGATCAGACCAAGGGATTCTTGGCGCAGGTATTCCAAGCGATCGGTGATTTCTTCTCTTCCATTTTTCATGCCATCTCATCTTTGTTTAACTAATGAATCATTGGAAAAGCGGTCGCATCCCGATCGCTTTTTTTGTGCGGTTAAGAAACATCCATGACCCGCTTGAGGAGCGCGGGACACCGCTTGAATGAAAATGTCTTTTTTTGAGCGTTCATCCCATCTGCGTACAAAAGTATCTGATTTTGAACTTGCGGATACGCAGCATCTTTTTTATCACTCACGACGAGGTACCTGTGGAACGCAGGATCGGAGAGATGCCGAAGACGTCATCGTTTTTTTACTTGAACGATGGTGACGATGATAAATCCGATCAGCAGAACGACAGCAATAATCATGACGTGAAGTAAGCCTAATCCAAGCAGCTGGCGAATCTGATTGCCCATGTAATAGCCGAGCATCAGAAAGAGCGTGGACCAAACGATTGCGCCGAGAATTGTCGCGGGAAGATACGAAGCAAAACGGGCGCGGCTGAGCCCTGCCAGATAAGGATTGATTTGCCGTACTCCCGGAATGAAGTAGCCGGCGATAATAGCAAGAAACGTATGCTGCTGAAAACGCTTCTGCGCGATTTTCCATCGTTTCTCAGTTAAACCAATATATTTGCCAAATCGTTCAATAAACGGTTCGCCAATATAGAAACCAATCAGATAAGCACTGACCATTCCTGAAGAAGCGCCAAGAACAGCCATCAGGATACAAAGGGTGAGATTGAGGCTGTACGCTGTGGCTGCAACTTGCGAGAGGGTGACCCCGACAAAAAGCAGAAAAGATTCTTCAGCAGCCGGAACACCGATCAATCCGCAAAACAGAAACAGAAAGACAAAGAAATAGCCATACGTATAAAATAACGATTGAAACTGTTCCATGATGAGACCACCTAATCTTCTTAACTTGAAAAAAAGGCCTTCGCTGATCCGCCTAATCACAGGATGGTCAAGCCTATGCATAATTATAGCCGTTGCCGAGCCGAGAATGATTTTTATTCGACCATTTCGGCAATAAATGGTAGTGTTTACTGGCTGAAAGGAGAGACAACCTGTTATTATAAACTATCGAAGCAATGTTTGTCCGTCTGTCGGCAGAATGAACGATTTTGAAAAGACTTGATCATATTTTTTAGGAAAATCATTGAGAATCGGAGAGGTGAAAGGATTGTCAGACAAAGAACACGCAAACCAAAGGACGAATGATCAAAAAAGAAAGGGAAGAATTGTCCTATTCAGTTCAATTATTGTCATCATTTTGATTGCGGCAATTATGGCGATGGTATACCGTTCACAGAAACAGGATGCTCAGCCAAAGGAGAAAAAGCAGACCACCCGAACACAAACAAGGATTAATTACGCAGGGCAGCCATACATTGGCAGCAGCAATGCACCGGTAAAACTCGTCGTGTTCTCAGATTATCGCTGCCCTTACTGTAAGCAATTCGAGGAGGATGTCGTACCGAAACTGAAAAAGGAGTATATCGATACCGGCAAGATCAGCTTGTACTTCATTAATGACACGGTCCTTGGACCGGGATCGGTACTCGCTGCGAATGCTTCTGAAGAAGTGTACCATCAAAACCCAAAAGCATTCTGGACGTTCCATAAAGCGCTTTTTGCCGCTCAGAAGAATGAGAAGGAGGAATGGGTGACAAAAGAATTGCTGACCGATATTGCTCAGAAGACCGTTCCGTCCTTTGACTTAAAAGCATTTCAAAGCGCGCTGAATAATAAAACACGGCAAAACGAGGTGGACAAGGACACGGCGATGGCTGATTCACTCGGCGTTCCTGGCACTCCGGCGGTCTTTGTCGGCGATCAAATGATTGATGATGGCTTGGATGATGCAGCTTTGACAGCAGCAATTGATCAAGCGCTGGCAAACACCAAATAAACCGATGTACTTTTCGGAGAAGCGTTCTGGGGCTTCTCTTTTTTTACAGGAAAAGTCGTATCTGATTTTGCCCTGTCTTCAAACCAATAGCCCAGTGTCTTGGCCAAGAGTCAAAGCGGAGGTACTCTGGCGCCCGCGGCAAGCGAGTAACCGAAGCGGCGATTCAGCACCGAAAAGACACGAGTCCATCACACATGTATGAAGAAACTTTCCTAAAGGAACTTTCTTAAAGGAACTTTCTTAAAGGAACTTTCGCTAAGTGCGCATACGTCCTGTATGCAACGCGAAAGTCATCACATCCTGTGAAAGTACGTCCTGTATGCAACGCGAAAGTCATCACATCCTACGGAAATAGGAGCCGAGCTTGCCCGATTTCCTTTCCTTGTCCTGTTATATAAATGTAAAGTATGTTCCGCACCAGCCGCTCATAGTAGTAGGAAAGAGATCAACGATGGGGGGAACACCAATGTATACCGGGATCACACTTGCAAAAACTGCTGCCGTGGCGGCTACATTTACCTCAAGTTTTATTATTCTGCCTCAGAACGCGGCTGCACATTTAAACAATGATGCCTTACTTTACGAAGGGATGCACAGTGGCGAGATTAAGACGATACAATCGATACTGAAAGCAAGCGGCGACTATCCGCTAAAAAAAACGACGGGTTACTTCGGATCAAAGACTGAAAAAGCAGTTAAATCCTTTCAAAAGAACAGTAAAATCGCGATTGACGGCATTGTTGGGTCGGAGACGAAAGGTGCATTGATCAAATACATTAATCAACATATGGATCTGCTTGAGCACGGGTCGAAAGGGAATGAAGTCGCCTATCTTCAAGAAATGCTGCGTGAAATCGGGTTCAGCAATCTACCGGTTGACGGCTACTTCGGTGCACGAACCGAAGCGGCAGTTCGTACATTGCAGCATGAGATGAAGATTAGCCGTGACGGGGTGGTCGGTCCTAAGACCTGGAAAAAGATTGAATCCCTGCTGAAAAATTCACGTAAAATCGACACAGCAGTACCCGCAACCTCCGCTGCTCAGAACAATCCGAAAAAGGCGGCTGAACAGTCACGGGTTCAAGCAGCACCGCTAAAAAAAGATACGGTGCGAAAGACAGAGAATGTTTCCATCGTTCGGGAATTCTATGCCAACAGTACCGCATATACGGCAAACTGCAACGGATGCTCAGGAACGACAGCAACGGGAATCAATTTGCATCAGAACCCGAACTCAAAGGTGATCGCGGTGGATCCTTCAGTGATTCCGCTGGGCACGAAACTGTTTGTGGAAGGCTATGGGTATGCAATTGCCGGTGATACCGGGGGTGCGATTAAAGGACACCGCATCGATGTTTTCTTTAAAGACAACAACCGGGCACTGCAATGGGGCAGACGAACGGTTAAGGTCAAAATTCTTGAATGACTATGCGCATCAAGAAGCAGAACAAAATAATCGATGTTGCCTGATTTTCCCGTGTCCGAGGATCAGGCATTTTTCTTGTGCGATAAGAAGCACCATGATCGGCTGAGCGTCTTGAGTCGTTGGTTGTTCTGTGCTACGATTCAGAAAGAATGTTACGCTTTTTAAAGGCAATGAATTAAAGCGGTTCGTTGACGAAAGAAGGTCTTGTGATGCAGCGAGTGCATAATGTCATGGAGGATGCGGTCACGGATTTGCTGCAGCAGCAATGGAGTAATCTACCTGCTTCATGCCATTGTGACGGATGCAAAGCAGATGTTTATGCACTGACACTGAATAGGCTTAAGCCGCATTATGTGCGAATGCCGGTGGGAAGCATGTACGTGAAGGCGCATCTCATGACGGTGCAATCCCGTGCAACGATTTTAACGGCCCTCACGGAAAGCGTAAAACGCGTTTCCGCCGATCCGCATCACTGAAACGATGCGTAAATAGCCCGCTGAAAAAGAGCAAACCCCCGTCGCACCTTTATGCAGCGGGGGTTCCTTATTTTAGGATCAAGATCTTGATTTGAAGAAATCACGGTTGATCTGAATGTATTTCTGTTCGCTTTCCGGCACTTCATCTTCCGGATAAATCGCTTCAACCGGGCATACGGCTTCGCAAGCGCCGCAATCAATACATACATCAGGATCGATATACATTTGTTTCTGGTCTTCAACGATACAGTCTACAGGACATGTTTCGATGCATTCACCTGCTTTTTCATTTTCGCAGGCAGAAGTGATGACGAATGCCATGAAGAAGAGCTCCTTTCAAAATAGAAATCATGAGTCAGTTTAACTTCTACTATTATGAACAATTTTTGAACAAAAAACAAATGTTTTTCATAGATAATCGGTTGGTTTTAGAGCTGATTTACAGTGCTTTTTTGTAAAAAAACAACGGAGCAAGCGCCAGCCCGGCCAGGAAGCCGATCAAATGACCGATAATATCAATGTTTGCACTGAAAAATGAACTGATTAGACTGACAAGCACAATGACGAATATGATGGTTTGGTCCTGGCGCGAGATGAATTCGCGGCGGAAAACAACGAGATAGATGTAAATGCCGAGCAATCCGAATAAGGCGCCGCTTGCGCCGTAGTGGACAAATCCAATCGGTTCAAGGAACAGTGCCGCAATGTTGGCGATGATTCCGGTACTTATGAACGCGATTAAATAGCGGAACTTGCCAATCAGCTGTTCAAGTGCGGGACCGAAAATATAAAGCGAGAATGCGTTAAAGAGAAGATGTGAAAAGGTAATGTGCAGGAAGATCGGTGTGACCAGCTGCCACCAGGCACCGCCGTTTAGAATGGCATCATTGGAGCCGGCCGCAAAATTAAAAATGGTAAAGGCGAATTCAGGGGCAAGGCGCCATGTGCCCGTCAGCACAAACAAAAGATAGAGCAGCACATTAATGCCCAAAAGGATTGCTGTGATTGGGTAAAGCTTTAAAAACAGTTTGAATGATTCGTTTCGTATAAACAATGCGTCAAGAAACCCCCTTGAAGAATGATCTTGTACTAAGTATAGGGTAAAATAGATATTAGTGGTAGAAAAACAATGGTTTGGTTTCAATGAATCCTTGAACCGAACTTTTCTATCTTGAACGTTAGACACAGTTTTTACACGTGGCATTCATTTAGATCATTTAGAGACGGCCGGGTAATCGCCCGGATTAAGATGCAAGGCGGGAACGTGAATGATAAAAGGAATCGGTGTTGATCTGATTGAACTCAATCGAATTGCGGGGAAGGTCGATCAGCAGGCATTTGTGAAACGCATTTTAACTAAAAAAGAGCAGCAAGAATATGATCAGCTCAATAGCAAGCGCAAATTGGAATATTTGGCCGGACGCTTTTCAGCAAAAGAGGCGTACGCCAAAGCAAGAGGCACCGGAATCGGAAAAAAGGTCTCCTTTCAAGATTTGTCCATTGTTTCCGGTGAACTGGGAAAACCGCAGCTTCAAGAACATTTGTCAAGCGGCGATGTGGTTCATGTGTCGCTGACGCATACGGAACACACGGCAGCGGCATTTGTGATTATTGAAAGCTTGTCATGCTAGTCTGCATATTAAAGAACCTTGTCTCATATAGTTTACTACGCTGGGAGGGACTACAGTGCATGTTGTATCGCGTGAAGAAATGCGGAACATTGATCAGTACACCATAACGCACATCGGGTTGGGAGGACCGGTGCTTATGGAAAATGCAGGGCGGGCGGTATATGCGGCGCTCGAACCTGAATGCAAAGCAGGGGACCGCATCTGTGTGGTTATTGGCAAAGGAAATAATGGCGGTGACGGATTTGTGATTGCCCGCATGTTGTTTGACAGCGGTGCGAAAGTGAGTACATGGCTGGCGGCCGATCCGCAAAAAATCAGTGGCGAGGCTGCCAATCATATGCGCGCGTATTGTGCATGCGGCGGGACGCTTTTGCGTATAAGCGACGAACCTGAGACCTTTCAACAACAGCTTGACCGAGCCGATTGGATTATCGATGCTTTACTGGGGACCGGGATTCATGGAGCGCCCTACCCGGCCGATCAGCAGGTGATTCGCTGGATCAATGCATCCAAGGGAACCGTCATTTCTGTGGATCTCCCTAGTGGTGTACCGGCCAACGGCGAAGCCTTCGACCATCCGGCGGTGCTTGCCGATCAGACAATGACACTTGAATGCCCGAAGCTGGCGCAATTTATGCAGCCGGCAGCCAGACATTTTGGAACCGTCCGCGTGCTGCCGATAGGTATTCCGAACAAGGCTTACCAACAAGTCGGTGTACAGCGGGAACTTCGGATGAGAAGCGATGTCGTTCGGACACTGCCGGTGCGCGACCCTTTTTCGCACAAAGGCAATCATGGAAAAGGTTTGCTTATTGCCGGATCGAAAAATATGCCCGGTGCAGCCTTTTTCTCGGCAAAAGCTGCATTGCGTTCGGGAATCGGTTTGCTGAAGGTCAGTGTACCGGAAGTGATTCAACCGATCCTGGCTGCGCAGCTTCCTGAAACAATGTATCTGCCGCGTGTTCAAGTCGCTCTGGATGGAGCTTCCGGAGTCGGTATTGGTCCCGGATTAGGAAGAGATGCTCGCGAAGAGGAACTCGTCTGTCGTCTTGTTGAAGAGAGCGACACGATTCCATGCGTGATTGATGCCGACGGGCTCTTTCATTTGAGAAATCATTTGGATCTGCTCCCTAAGCGGCATAAACCAGCGGTGCTCTCGCCACATCCGGGCGAGATGGCACTGCTCACCCATTCATCGGTTCAAGACGTTGAACGTGATCGATTCGGCATATCGAAAGCATTTGCCGAAAAGTATCAGGTGTATCTTGTATTAAAAGGCAAAGCGACACTCGTGACTGCGCCGGACGGGCGTCAGATTGTAAACCCTACCGGCAATGCAGCCATGGCAAAAGGCGGCTCCGGCGATGTACTCACCGGTATTTTGCTTGCTTTTCTCCTGCAGCATGAGCAAATGATGGACGCCGTCAGCAACGCTGTTTATGTACATGGTGCTGCCGCAGAAGAATTGGCGGCCCGCGAGCATTCTTTGCTCGATGTGCTGGCATCGGACCTTATTGAAGCGATTCCTCCTGTTCTGCATCAGCTTTACGACGAGAAAACATGTCGGTAATCAGTCTCTCCTTTGTCACCGAATAGAGGCAAAGGGGTTGGAGATACATGAAAAAGTGGTCGGCATTATGGCTTAGTGCCATCCTGATGACGGCATTGCTGCTCTCCGGATGCGGCGCTAAATCGGAAAAAGATGTGATTAATGATCTGAACAAACGCTATGAAAAGATCAACAGCTATTCGACCAATGCAGTCATGACGTTCCATAATCATGGAAAAGCGCAAGCGTATCAAGTCAATATCATGTATAAACGGCCGAATCTTTACCGCGTGTCGCTTAGCGATGCCAATAAAGCTAACAAACAGATGATTTTGAAGAATAAAGAGGGTGTTTATGTTCTGACGCCTGAACTGAACAAAAGCTACCGGTTCGACAGCGATTGGCCGAATAACCGCAGCCAGGCCTATCTCTATCATTCCCTAGCGAAAGACATCTTGAATGATCCGAATCCTAGCTTTACGGCTAAAGAAAATCATTATATTTTCAATACCAAGACCAATTACAATACCGCACAGCTGGCTAACCAAGAGATTTCATTAAAGAAAGATCTGACACCGGAGACCGTGAAAATTAAGGATAAAGATCAAAAGGTTGTCGTAACCGTCACCTTCAAAAACTTTAAAGTAAATCCGTCGATTCCGAACAAGACGTTTGATGTGAAGCAAAACATGACTGCGGCAAATCTTTCGAAAACGCAGAGTACGTCTGCTGAAAATAAATCGTCGCTGAAGCTGCTTTATCCGACAGCAGTGATTTCAGGCACGAAACTCGAGACTTTGAAGCCTGCATCAAGCAAATTCGGCGATCGCTATGTGCTTAAATATGCCGGTAAAAAGCCATTTACGTTAATAGAAACCAAGAGTCAAACCGCAGCATCCAGCGCTGCGACGCTTGCTACAGGCACGCCGGCGAATCTCGGTTTTGCTGTCGGATCCTTTGGCGACCACTCGCTCTCATGGTCGAGCAATGGGACGGACTTCTACCTTGCGTCAGAAAAATTAACTCAGGATGAAATGATCACCATTGCCCAATCGGTGAATGGTACCGTAACAAAATAATGAGGCAATGCCCGCGCACCGTTCTTCGAGATCGGGCGCTCTTTTTTCTTTTCCGGGCAAAATAGCCGCTGTTCCTTGCGGGAATGCACACGATTAGGCGCTTCCGTTTTTGATCAATAAGTGATTAAATAGTAATTGAAAACCTTGTCGGATTGTAGCGCTTTCGCGCGAGCGTTTAATCGTAGTGCGGATGCGTCGACAAGCGTAACTTTTGCAGGCAGATGGGAAGGATTCGCAATGGGAGCTGCTGGTTTTTATCGAGAGACGTGGGTGGATATTCATTTAGATGCCGCTGCTGAGAACATACGAAATATGAAAAAGAGGCTGCCTGAGGGGGTAACCTTACTGGCTGTTGTCAAAGCAAACGGCTATGGACATGGTGCACAGCAAATCGCACGCATTGCACTGGCCAATGGCGCAAAATGGCTGGCCGTTGCACTATTTGATGAAGCACTTGCACTGCGCAAGCAAGGAATCAAGGCACCTATTCTGGTGCTCTCACCGATCCCGCCGCGTCATGTCGCCTTAGCGGCCGAACATCATATTTCATTGACCGTATCCGACCGGGAATGGGTAGCGCAGGTGGAACGGTTATATGACGGCAAGGATCCGATAAACCTTCATATTTCCTGCGATACGGGAATGGGCCGAATCGGTGTACGCAGTAAAACCGATGCCCAAGCGCTTGTCGGCGAAATCGGTAAAGATTCCCGCTTGATCATCGAAGGGCTTTTCACCCATTTTGCAACGGCCGATCAAACCGACGAAGCGTATTTCGCGACTCAGTATGCGCGTTTTGAACAAATGGTTGACTGGTTCCAGCAGCTCGGTGTCCATCCAGCGCTGATTCATTGCGGGAACAGCGCAACGGCCCTAAAGTATCCGAAAGAGAAACACCCTTTGTTTACGATGGTGCGCTATGGCATTGCGATGTACGGTTTGTCTCCATCTGCTGAGATGGTAGAACAGCTGCCCTTCCCATTGAAACCTGTGATGGGTTTGTCCAGCCGTTTGACGCATGTAAAAAAAGTAGAAGCCGGAACGCATATCGGGTACGGAGCTACGTACCAAGCTGCATGCGATGAATGGATCGGGACTGTTCCGATCGGTTATGCCGATGGCTGGCTGAGGGGACTCGGCGATACCGATGTTCTCATTGATGGACAGCGCTGTCGAATTGTCGGGCGCATCTGTATGGATCAGTTTATGTGCCGGCTTCCTCATCACTATCCGGAGGGAACGCTCGTCACACTAATCGGCTCGAACGGCGGCGAGACGATTACGGCCGATGAACGTGCTGAGCAGCTTTCGACAATTAATTATGAAGTGACCTGCACCATTAACCCGCGCATTCCAAGAGTATATTGGAAGGATGGAAAAGTCGTCGAAACATACAATCCTATTCTTTCAGTTGCAGAAGAGTCGTGATTTATTGAGAAAAATCGTCAAAATGTAAAAAAAAGTTCCAAAGAGGCATAAAAGTATGCAGTTTTTGGCGAAAATAGCTTTGCAAAATAAATGTGAAATGATAACATAAATTTTAGATTTAAAAAAGATATATTCTGACAAAAGTGGTGGGGGTGCAGGCATGTCGGAATCGAAGATAAAAGAAATCATGCTGAGTTTGCCGCAACATTTATTGAACGAGATTGATGGAATGGCAAGTCGAGACAAGATGAATCGCAGCGAATTTCTCCATCGCGCCATCAGGTTGTATCTGCGTGAGCGTAATAGGGGCTATGTCCGTGAAATTATGCGTCAGGGCTACATGGAAATGGCTAAAATTAATCTAAATCTTGCTTCTGAAGCTTTTCTTGCTGAAGAGGAGGCAGAGATCACACTGGAACGCTCCGTCAGCGGGGTGTGACCGGTGATTGTTAAACGCGGCGACGTCTACTTTGCAGATCTCTCTCCGGTTGTCGGATCGGAACAGGGCGGGGTCCGCCCCGTTCTGATCATCCAGAATGACATTGGCAATCGCTTTAGCCCAACGGTTGTTGTGGCGGCTATCACCGCCCAAATTCAAAAAGCCAAATTGCCGACTCATGTGGAGATCGATGCAAAACGGTACGGATTCGATCGCGACTCGGTTATCTTGCTTGAGCAGATCAGAACCATTGACAAGCAGCGACTGACGGATAAAATCACGCATCTAGACGAAGAAATGATGGGCCAAGTAAATAAAGCCATTCAGATCAGTCTGAGTTTGATTGACTTCTAATAGAAACTGATCAAAGATAACGATCGTGCGTCTGCTTCTGCCAAGCAGCGCCTATTTTTTTGCATCAAGATTGATTGATGTGCGGCAAATCTCGATCGAACCATGTTGTACCTCAACATGAAAAGTCGAAAAAAGCGAGGCAATGATGCGAAAAAGTAATGTATTGTCTCTATTTTTTGCCATTTGATGGAATAAATGAAATAATAAAATAAGAGACTTTTTAATATTAATATAGAAGAAAATAGAGAAGGTTAGAGAAAAAGGGGAGATAAGAAGTCCGTGCAGAACGCATGCCGGACACTAGGTCGTCGCAACTAAGGCTCAGCCGGTGCCTAAGGGCAGAACGCAGGCTTCGTTAATTTTTTTATTATGAAGATTACGAATATAAAGAAAAAAAGAGTGCGTGCACAATCATTGAACCATTCATGATGAAAGAGACTGGTTTTTGGTTACCGGAAGGGAGTGCAACGAGTGGGAACAATGGAAGATGGGCCGCAGTTAGCCACATACCGAGATCTATTGATTCGTTACATGACGCATGAATCTGAGCTGGTCATTGAGGAGAGCGAGCTGCTGAGTGATTTTCTTCAAGAACACGGGGTATCTCCAGCAGATCTTGTCGCCATGCATCTAGAGGTGATGAAACAGACGCGCACATTGGATCGTGCCACACTTCGATCAATGGAATTTCTGATTAATATGATGGCAGGCTATGGAAGAGAGTATTGGGAACATCAAGAACTTAAGCATAAACAGAAACAGCTGGACAAGGAAATTGATGTAGCTGCTGAAGTGCAAAAAGCGCTGATTGAAGGAAAGGTACCACACTGTGACTTTGCAGATATCGGTGCAATTAGTGAGCCGGCAAAAAAGATGAGCGGTGACTATTACCGCATTGTTAACGACGGTAAACGTTTGGCGGTCACGATCGCCGATATTGTCGGCAAAGGGATTCCAGCGGCCATGTGTATGTCGATGATCAAATACGCGATGGACAGTATTCCTGAGAACAAGCAGGGCGCACCTTCTTCTATCCTTGCAAATTTAAATCGAGTCGTTGCACGCAATGCGGATTCAAGCATGTTTGTGACCATGTTTTACGGTGTTTATGATCCGGTAACCCATGTATTTTCCAATTCGTCAGCCGGACATGAACCCGGTTTTTATTATTCGGCGCAGCAGGATTGTTTTTTCGACCTTGAAGCAAGGGGCATGTCGCTTGGTCTCGCACCAGGGTCCCGCTACAAAGAATACGCGCGTGTCATTGAGCCGGGCGATATGATTTTCTTGCTGACGGACGGCGTTACGGAGATTCGCAAAGATCGTGATTTTATTGAGCGGGAACACATTATTAAGCTGATCCGACGATCCATGCATCTTCCTGCCGCACGTATTGTTCGACGTGTCCTTTATGAGTTGAAGAGAATGCAGCACTTTGAACTGACCGATGATTTTACATTTATTGCGATGAAGTTTTAAGTTTCGCGTCTCTGACAAGCGGGTATTGTTCAATAAAGATATATAGCGGGGAGGAGGAGCGATATGAATTTATCGATCGAACGCGAAAATCAGAGAATAAACACGAATCGGGTTGTTGTGTCGGGAGAAATTGATGTATTCACAGCTCCTGAATTTAAGAAAAACCTGCTTCCTTTAACTGAATTAAACGGGGGAGCACTGATTTTAGATCTTAATAAAACAAATTATATGGACAGTACGGCTATCGGGGTGATTGTCGCCGCCCTTAAATCATCGGTAAAACATCACTGCAAATTCTCTGTGGTCGGGTTGACGCCGCGAATTGAGCGGCTGTTTGAGATTACCGGTTTGACCGAACTGATTGCACGAACACAGGTGGGCGGAGGGGATACAAATGAATGAAGTGAATGACGTAATTCAGCTGAGCCTTCCGGCAAAACCAGAGTTTGTCAGCATTGCACGGCTTGCAAGTTCCGGAGCGGCAAGCAGAATGGGCTTCTCATTTGATGCGATCGAGGATATTAAGGTTGCCGTATCGGAAGCCTGTACAAACGCGGTCAATCATGGTTACAAAGAAGATGAAGTAGGTCAGATTAGAATGGTGATGGACTGCGACGTCCAATCGATCACGATCACCGTCATGCATGACGGGGAAAGCTTTAATGCAAACGAAGCGCTCAAAAAGCTGCATCCAATTGATACTACTGTTGATCTTGAAGAAGTTAATGAAGGAGGTCTGGGACTCTTTTTGATCAATACTTTGATGGATCGCGTATCCATCAGCACAGAATCAGGAGTGGCCGTTCGTATGACCAAGCTTCTGACTAGAGACGGGGTGGAGCAAATTGCCGACAAAGTCTCAACAACGGACTGAAATTCAAAAGATGATCGTTGACTACCAAAACAACCCTGATGATGAACATCTGCAAACGATGATCATTAGCAACTACGAGCGTCTGGTGGGCGCACTCGCAGCAAAATTTGCTAAAAACAGCGATGTCCGTGAAGACCTCTATCAAGTGGGGATGATGGGGTTGATTGCCGCGATGAAACGGTTTGATCCATCGGTAGGCGGAAGCTTTGAGTCCTTTGCCATTCCAACGATTATCGGAGAGATCAAACGTTACATTCGCGACAAGACCTGGAGTGTTCATGTGCCAAGGCGCGTTAAAGAACTGAGTCCCAAGATCCGCAAAACAACCGAGCAATTGACGCGTGAACTGCAGCGTTCGCCGCGTATTGATGAGATTGCAGACGCGGTCGGCGAAAGCGAAGAAGTCGTTCTTGAAACGTTGGAAATGGCTCAAGGTTATCACACCTTGTCGGTAGATTCTAAGATCGACGGCGACGCAGAAGGTTCGGCGGTAACCTTGCTGGATATAGTCGGAAAACCAGAGCAAGGCTATGAGCATGTGCACAAAAAGTTGATCTTAAGGGAAGCATTTCGCTTTCTCACCCAGCGCGAACGGGATATCTTAACCTGCACATATTTTGAAAATCTCAGCCAGAAAGAAACCGGAGAGCGGCTAGGTATTTCACAAATGCATGTATCGCGGCTGCAAAGAAATGCCTTATGCAAACTGAGAAACATACTGCCGCATAAAGAAGAAATCGGTTTGTCATCCCATAAATAGCACAGCGCGTTGACCGCTCACATCAAACGCGCTGTTTTTTTATTGCAGGAAAAGAAAGGAGGTGATTTTTGGCCACGCAAAAGACAGTGGAAATAAGAATCGGGCGCTTTTGCTCGGTTTTTTTCATTGACTCACGGTCGGTTTCCAAAACGCAGTGATTTGCTCAAACACGCGTCTCCATTTTTTGATATGATAAATGCAAAGGAGACGATCAGCATGGATGCAACAATTATACAGATCGCAAAGCAATTAAAACTGGATGCCGGCCAGGTTGCACGAACGGTGCAGCTTCTGGATGCGGACAATACGATTCCTTTTATTGCACGCTACCGTAAGGAAATGACCGGCGGGCTCGATGAAGTACAAATTGAGAAAATACAAGAATCCTATACATACAAGCAGCAACTGGCAAAACGCAAAGAAGAAGTACTCAACCGGATCGAGGAACAGGGAAAACTAACGCCTGAATTAAAACAAAAAATTAATCAAGCGTCCATTCTTCAAGAAGTTGAGGATCTCTATCTTCCGTATCGTCAAAAACGACGGACGCGCGCGCTAAAGGCTAAAGAGAAAGGGCTGGAACCACTGGCCGATTGGCTTGCATCATTACCCGTTCAGCCCATTGAACATGAAGCTGCCCGATATATTTCTGGGGAAAAGCATGTGGCTTCTGTAGAGGAAGCGCTTCAAGGTGCAAGAGATATTCTTGCGGAACGTGTCTCCGAACATGCTGAACTTCGCGCACTTGCCCGAAAACGTACACTCGCGCAGGGCACGGTGCATGTTCAAGCCAAGCATCCTGAACTTGATCCGAAAAACGTGTATGCCAATTACTATGATTATGAAGAACGCATCCAAGGCATCGTGCCACATCGTATTCTTGCGGTCAATCGCGGCGAAAAAGAAGACATCTTGAAAGTCGCGATTGAATCACCTGAGAACACTATTCTTCCGTCCGTTCTGCGTGCATTAAACCCAGGGAAAAAGACTACGGCTGCTCAGCAGCTAAAGGAATGCGCGGAAGACGCTTACCGGCGGTTGATCGCTCCAGCAACCGCGCGAGAGATCAGACAAGCACTCACAGAGAAAGCAGAAAAACAAGCCATTCACATCTTTGCGGAAAATTTGCGCGGGTTGCTGCTGCAGCCACCTTTAAAGGAACGGACGGTACTTGGCGTGGATCCTGCTTATCGAACCGGTTGTAAGCTGGCTGTTGTTGATCCTACAGGCAAAGTGCTCGCTATTTCCTTGATCCATCCAACACCGCCCAAGTCCGATAAAGAAGGAGCGAGGCGGACGGTTTTGCAGCTAATTGACCAATATAAGATTGATATCATTGCGATCGGCAACGGTACAGCATCACGCGAAACGGAAGCATTTATTGCTGAAACGCTGAAGCAGGTCAACGGGCGCAAACTTTTCTATATGATTGTTAATGAAGCAGGTGCCAGTGTGTATTCAGCATCGAAACTCGCGCGTGAGGAATTTCCTGATCTGCATGTCGAAGAGCGGAGTGCGGTATCCATTGCGCGGCGTCTACAAGATCCGCTTGCAGAGCTGGTGAAAGTGGATCCGAAATCAGTCGGAGTCGGCGAATACCAGCACGATGTATCACAGAGAGATCTAGCCAAATCACTGCAGTTTGTTGTTGAGACGGTGGTGAATCAGGTCGGTGTTAATGTCAATACGGCATCGTCACAATTGCTTCAATACGTGGCAGGACTCTCAAAAACAGTGGCAGCGAATGTGGTTGCAGAACGGGAAAAAAGGGGCAGGTATACCGATCGTAGTCAGCTTAAAAAGGTACCGCGTTTAGGTGCGCGGGCATTTGAACAAGCCGCAGGATTTCTGCGCGTTGGCGGTGGAGACAATCCGTTTGATAATACTCCCATTCACCCGGAAAGCTATGAAGTAGCAGGCAGGCTGCTTGCCAAGGTTGGAGGCACGACGGAGAAAATCGGCTCAAGCGGATTGGCGGATAAACTTAAAGCGATGGATCTAGCGAAAACAGCAGCGGAACTCTCAGTTGGCGAGCCGACTTTGCGCGATGTAGCCGAAGCACTGATTCGGCCGGGGCGTGACCCGCGTGATGATTTAAAAAAACCACTTTTAAAAACGGATGTATTGAAAATGGAGGATTTAAGACCAGGCATGCAGCTTGAAGGAACGGTCCGCAATGTGGTTGACTTCGGTGCTTTTGTCGATATTGGTGTCAAACAAGACGGGCTTGTACATCTGTCAAAACTAGCTGAACGGTTTGTGCGCCATCCATTAGATGTCGTTCGAGTCGGCGAGATCGTCACTGTTTGGGTTGAACAGGTGGATGCAGACAAGGGACGTATTTCTTTAACGATGGTAGCGCCAAAAGAAAGAATCATGCCTTAATGTGCCTGTGGAGGTGGTCAAATGACCAATGAAGAACTTCAAAAAATGGTGGAGCAGATATCCCTAGACAGTTTTCATCGGCCGTTTCTTCATCGCGCTATTTTTAATCCAAGACTGCGCACTACAGGCGGACGCTACTTGCTGATTACGCACGGCTTGGAATTTAACAATCGTCAGTTGCAGCACTTTGGTATTGAATCGTTTGTTAAGATTATCAAACATGAACTCTGCCACTACCATCTTCACTTGTTGGGGATGGGCTATCGTCACCGAGACGCCGACTTTCGCATGCTGCTTGCAAAGGTCGGCGGTTCGCGGTACTGCGAAGCAATCCCTCATGCACGCACGCGTTCAAGCGTACGCTATGATTACCAGTGTGCGGTTTGCGGCGCCCATTTTAAGAGAAAAAGAAAACTTGATACAAAACGTTATGTTTGCGGCACTTGTGGGGGCAGCATCCGTCTAATAAGTAAGCGACGGATCAATTAATAAAAAAGTTTAAAAAAAGGGTTGACTAGGTATTTGATTCTGTGGTAAATTATTTAAGTCGTCAAGAGGACATGCTGATGAAAGCGACCGATTAAAAGAACTTTCGAAGCACTGTTGACAAATGAATTATCACAGTGTAGAATAGCCTATGCATTTGTTTTTAAAACCACTTATTCCACAGTAGCTCAGTGGTAGAGCAATCGGCTGTTAACCGATCGGTCGTAGGTTCGAATCCTACCTGTGGAGCCATATGGAGAAGTACCCAAGTTGGCTGAAGGGGCTCCCCTGCTAAGGGAGTAGACGGTGTAAATCGTGCGAGGGTTCGAATCCCTCCTTCTCCGCCATTAATTTGGCCCGTTCGTCAAGTGGTTAAGACACCACCCTTTCACGGTGGGTTCATGGGTTCGAATCCCGTACGGGTCACCATTTTAAATAAAATATATGAGGATCCGTGGTGTAGGGGTTAACATGCCTGCCTGTCACGCAGGAGATCGTCGGTTCAAATCCGATCGGATCCGCCATTATAAATGATACATGTAATTGATATTCAGCTATAAACGATTTATGTTATGATACATAATTGTTTTTGGCCCATAGCCAAGCGGTAAGGCAACGGTTTTTGGTGCCGTCATGCGCTGGTTCGAATCCAGCTGGGCCAGCCACATGAGCCACTAGCTCAGGGGTAGAGCATCTGACTTTTAATCAGAGGGTCGAAGGTTCAAATCCTTCGTGGCTCATTTTAGCGGGTGTGGCGGAATTGGCAGACGCGCTAGATTTAGGATCTAGTGTTTTCCAACGTGGGGGTTCGAGTCCCTTCACCCGCACCATTTATATATGCGGTCGTGGCGGAATGGCAGACGCGCTAGCTTGAGGGGCTAGTGGAGGCAACTTCGTGGAGGTTCGAGTCCTCTCGACCGCACCATTTAATTTAATATGCGCCCTTAGCTCAATTGGATAGAGCGTCTGACTACGGATCAGAAGGTTAGGGATTCGACTTCTCTAGGGCGCATTGATTTATCGGGAAGTGGCTCAGCTTGGTAGAGCATCTGGTTTGGGACCAGAGGGTCGCAGGTTCAAATCCTGTCTTCCCGACCATCTTTTGCGGGTGTAGTTTAGTGGTAAAACAAGAGCCTTCCAAGCTCTGGTCGTGGGTTCGATTCCCATCACCCGCTCCATTATATCTATGGGCCTATAGCTCAGCTGGTTAGAGCGCACGCCTGATAAGCGTGAGGTCGGTGGTTCGAGTCCACTTAGGCCCACCATTATTATTATTATTAATATTCATTTATATGAATGTTCCTTGAAAACTGAACAAAAGCCAAGCGTGAATAGAGGGTTTTAAACCCCATAATCAATTCAATTTGCTATGGATCATAGCTTCCACAGGATGTGGTGACTTCTGCGTTGTGCACAGGACGTGCACGCCCTTAGCAGAAGTTCCTCTCCTTGGGAGTACGACAAGAAGTACAATAGTAAGTAAACAGTAAACTTTTTGGAGAGTTTGATCCTGGCTCAGGACGAACGCTGGCGGCGTGCCTAATACATGCAAGTCGAGCGCACAGAAGGGAGCTTGCTCCTGGACGTGAGCGGCGGATGGGTGAGTAACACGTGGGCAACCTGCCTGTAAGACGGGGATAACTTCGGGAAACCGGAGCTAATACCGGATAATCCCTCGCGCCGCATGGTGCGAGGTTGAAAGATGGTTTCGGCCATCACTTACAGATGGGCCCGCGGTGCATTAGTTAGTTGGCGGGGTAACGGCCCACCAAGACTGCGATGCATAGCCGACCTGAGAGGGTGATCGGCCACATTGGGACTGAGACACGGCCCAAACTCCTACGGGAGGCAGCAGTAGGGAATCTTCCACAATGGACGAAAGTCTGATGGAGCAACGCCGCGTGAGCGAAGAAGGTTTTCGGATCGTAAAGCTCTGTTGCCGGAGAAGAACGAGTGCCAGAGGAAATGCTGGTGCTGTGACGGTATCCGGCCAGAAAGCCACGGCTAACTACGTGCCAGCAGCCGCGGTAATACGTAGGTGGCAAGCGTTGTCCGGAATTATTGGGCGTAAAGCGCGCGCAGGCGGCTTCTTAAGTCTGATGTGAAATCTTGCGGCTCAACCGCAAAAGGTCATTGGAAACTGGGGAGCTTGAGTGCAGAAGAGGAGAGTAGAATTCCACGTGTAGCGGTGAAATGCGTAGAGATGTGGAGGAATACCAGTGGCGAAGGCGGCTCTCTGGTCTGTTACTGACGCTGAGGTGCGAAAGCATGGGGAGCAAACAGGATTAGATACCCTGGTAGTCCATGCCGTAAACGATGAATGCTAGGTGTTAGGGGGGTCCAACCCCTTAGTGCTGAAGTTAACACATTAAGCATTCCGCCTGGGGAGTACGACCGCAAGGTTGAAACTCAAAGGAATTGACGGGGGCCCGCACAAGCAGTGGAGCATGTGGTTTAATTCGAAGCAACGCGAAGAACCTTACCAGGTCTTGACATCCTCTGACAAGTCTAGAGATAGGCCGTTCCCCTTCGGGGGACAGAGTGACAGGTGGTGCATGGTTGTCGTCAGCTCGTGTCGTGAGATGTTGGGTTAAGTCCCGCAACGAGCGCAACCCTTGATCTTAGTTGCCAGCATTAAGTTGGGCACTCTAAGGTGACTGCCGGTGACAAACCGGAGGAAGGTGGGGATGACGTCAAATCATCATGCCCCTTATGATCTGGGCTACACACGTGCTACAATGGGCGGTACAAAGGGCAGCGAAACCGCAAGGTCAAGCGAATCCCATAAAGCCGCCCCCAGTTCGGATTGCAGGCTGCAACTCGCCTGCATGAAGCCGGAATTGCTAGTAATCGCGGATCAGCATGCCGCGGTGAATCCGTTCCCGGGCCTTGTACACACCGCCCGTCACACCACGAGAGTTTGTAACACCCGAAGTCGGTGTGGGAACCTTTATGGACCCAGCCGCCGAAGGTGGGACAAATGATTGGGGTGAAGTCGTAACAAGGTAGCCGTATCGGAAGGTGCGGCTGGATCACCTCCTTTCTAAGGAAACGATCAATAGCGAACGCTTGGTCTTTTGTTTGGTTTTGAAGGAAGCATTCCTTCACCGGCGAGCCGAAAGGCAGCCATGAACCTTGAAAACTGGATAACGAAAACAAGCAACAAAGTCAAGAAACATCCAAAATGATTATTCAATTGATCTTTCGATCAAGCGACGAATCATAAATGGCATGTGCTAGGAGCAAGAAGATCGAGGAAGCGTCGTTTCCGAGAACCGGAATGTAACTTCCACAGGAAGTGGTGACTTCTGCGTTGTGTACAGGACGTACACGTTTTTAGCAGAAGTTCCTTAATTACATGAGGATCACAGGGAACAAGCTGACGAAGAGATTCGCCGCTCATCGCGCATGCAGTGGTTAAGTTATAAAGAGCGCACGGTGGATGCCTTGGCACTGGGAGCCGATGAAGGACGGAACGAACGCCGATACGCTTCGGGGAGCTGTAAGTAAGCTTTGATCCGAAGATTTCCGAATGGGGGAACCCGCTATCCTGAACGGATAGCATGCTCTGCTGAATCCATAGGCAGAGTAAGGCAGACCCGGGGAACTGAAACATCTCAGTACCCGGAGGAAGAGAAAGCAAATGCGATTTCCTGAGTAGTGGCGAGCGAAAGGGAAACAGCCCAAACCAAAGGGCTTGCCCTTTGGGGTTGTAGGACACTCCGCATGGAGTTACAAATGTACGTTTCAGGCGAACGACCTGGAAGGGTCGGCCAGAGAAGGCAAACGCCCTGTAGCCGACGGAACGTACACTCCGGAGTGGATCCTGAGTACGGCGGGACACGAGAAACCCCGTCGGAATCCGGGAGGACCGTCTCCCAAGGCTAAATACTCCCCAGTGACCGATAGTGAACCAGTACCGTGAGGGAAAGGTGAAAAGCACCCCGGAAGGGGAGTGAAAGAGATCCTGAAACCGTGTGCTTACAAGTAGTTGGAGCCCCCTTCGGGGGTGACAGCGTACCTTTTGTAGAATGGACCGGCGAGTGACGATTCTAAGCAAGGTTAAGCTGAAGAGGCGGAGCCGCAGCGAAAGCGAGTCTGAATAGGGCGAATGAGTTTAGGGTTGTCGACCCGAAACCGTGTGATCTACCCATGTCCAGGGTGAAGTTCAGGTAACACTGAATGGAGGCCCGAACCCACGCATGTTGAAAAATGCGGGGATGAGGTGTGGGTAGGGGTGAAATGCCAATCGAACACGGAGATAGCTGGTTCTCCCCGAAATAGCTTTAGGGCTAGCCTCGGATGAGTGAGACTTGGAGGTAGAGCACTGATTGAATAAGGGGTCCCCACAGGATTACCGAGTTCAGTCAAACTCCGAATGCCAAGCCCTTACGTCCGGGAGTCAGACGGCGAGTGATAAGATCCGTCGTCGAAAGGGAAACAGCCCAGACCGCCGACTAAGGTCCCTAAGTTTGTGCTAAGTGGGAAAGGATGTGACGTTGCCCAGACAACCAGGATGTTGGCTCAGAAGCAGCCACCATTTAAAGAGTGCGTAATAGCTCACTGGTCGAGTGGCGTCGCGCCGAAAATGTAACGGGGCTAAGCACAGCACCGAAGTCGCGGATGACCGTCAGGTCATGGTAGGGGAGCGTTCCAAGGGCATTGAAGATGTGCCGTGAGGCATGTTGGAGCGTTTGGAAGTGAGAATGCCGGTATGAGTAACGAAAAGAGAAGTGAGAATCTTCTCCGTCGAAAGCCTAAGGGTTCCTGAGGAAGGTTCGTCCGCTCAGGGTTAGTCGGGGCCTAAGCCGAGGCCGAAAGGCGTAGGCGATGGACAACAGGTTGATATTCCTGTACCAGCGTTTCACGTTTGAGTGATGGGGGGACGCAGGAAGGTAAGGCGAGCGCACGGATGGAAGCGTGCGTTCAAGCCGTGAGGCTTGCAGCGAGGCAAATCCCGCTGCTTGTGGCCAAGCGGTGATGAGGAGGGAACTTAAGTACCGAAGCGCCTGATCCTACACTGCCAAGAAAAGCCTCTAGCGAGTGAAACGGTGCCCGTACCCAAACCGACACAGGTGGGCAAGAAGAGAATTCTAAGACGCTCGGGAGAACTCTCGTTAAGGAACTCGGCAAAATCACCCCGTAACTTAGGGAGAAGGGGTGCTCGAAGGACCTTCGGGTCCGGAGAGCCGCAGTGAAAAGATCCAAGCGACTGTTTACCAAAAACACAGGTTTCTGCTAAACCGTAAGGTGATGTATAGGGGCTGACACCTGCCCGGTGCTGGAAGGTTAAAAGGAGAGGTTATCCCTTCGGGGAGAAGCTTTGAATTGAAGCCCCAGTAAACGGCGGCCGTAACTATAACGGTCCTAAGGTAGCGAAATTCCTTGTCGGGTAAGTTCCGACCCGCACGAAAGGTGTAACGATTTGGATACTGTCTCAACGAGAGACCCGGTGAAATTATAGTACCTGTGAAGATGCAGGTTACCCGCGACAGGACGGAAAGACCCCATGGAGCTTTACTGCAGCTTGATATTGGATGTGGGTATCGTTTGTACAGGATAGGCAGGAGCCTTGGAAGCCGGACCGCTAGGTTCGGTGGAGGCATCGGTGGGATACTGCCCTGACGATATCGACATTCTAACCCTGAACCGTGATCCGGTTCGGAGACAGTGTCAGGCGGGCAGTTTGACTGGGGCGGTCGCCTCCTAAAAGGTAACGGAGGCGCCCAAAGGTTCCCTCAGAATGGTTGGAAATCATTCGCAGAGTGTAAAGGCACAAGGGAGCTTGACTGCGAGACCTACAAGTCGAGCAGGGACGAAAGTCGGGCTTAGTGATCCGGTGGCACCGCATGGAAGGGCCATCGCTCAACGGATAAAAGCTACCCTGGGGATAACAGGCTTATCTCCCCCAAGAGTTCACATCGACGGGGAGGTTTGGCACCTCGATGTCGGCTCATCGCATCCTGGGGCTGAAGTAGGTCCCAAGGGTTGGGCTGTTCGCCCATTAAAGCGGTACGCGAGCTGGGTTCAGAACGTCGTGAGACAGTTCGGTCCCTATCCGTCGCGGGCGTAGGAAATTTGAGAAGAGCTGTCCTTAGTACGAGAGGACCGGGATGGACACACCGCTGGTGTACCAGTTGTTCCGCCAGGAGCATACGCTGGGTAGCTATGTGTGGACGGGATAAGTGCTGAAAGCATCTAAGCATGAAGCCCCCTTCAAGATGAGATTTCCCATGATTTTAATCAGTAAGACCCCTTAGAGATGATGAGGTTGATAGGTCTGGAGTGGAAGCACGGTGACGTGTGAAGCGGACAGATACTAATCGGTCGAGGACTTAACCCAAAACAAACAATTGGATGAATGACTTTGAAGTTTTCGTTACCGGTTTTGAAGGCTCGTGAGAGCCGGTTTAAGTCTGGCGGTTATAGCGAAGAGGTCACACCCGTTCCCATCCCGAACACGGTCGTTAAGCTCTTCTGTGCCGATGGTAATTGGGGGCTGTCCCCCTGTGAGAGTAGGTCACTGCCAGGCAAAGCGATCAACACGCGTTTCTCAGAAATTGAGAGACGCGTGTTTTTTTGACAGGATAAGAAAGTATAGGATTTTGCCCCGTCTTCAAACCAATAGACCAGTGTCTTGGCCAAGAATCAAAGCGGAGGGGCTCTGGCGCCTGCGGGAACAGCGTGCCAGCGAGACCCCGCAGATTCCTGGCCTGTCTGAGGAGGCTCGCGGTGCGCCCGCGGCAAGCGAGTAACCGAAGCGGCGATTCAGCGCCGAAAAGACACGAGCCCATCAAACATGGTTGGAGATTAGGGACCGGGCGCTTTTTGCCTTAATTAAATGTTGCTTTTTTAAGGGGAAACTTCCTTTGTCGATGTTCCCCGTTATGATTCAACAAACGAAGGAATCATAGATCTGCAAATGAGCAATCCGTTAATTTTTTCAATGTCTCTGTTTATTAATTTGCGTATTAAATTGCTGCTGCCCTGGACGGACTTTTGCAAGAGCGTTCATGACATCAATCCACGCTTTTTGATGATTTGATCCGAGAGAGTCAAAGATTGTCTTCATCTGTTCTCTTTGTACATGGCTAAGTTTACTTTCAAGCTGCTTTCCTTGCTCCGTCAGATAGAGCAGTTTGTAGCGTTTATCGTAATCTGCCTGAACCATCTTGATCAGATTTTTTTCAGATAAGAGTCTGAGCGGTGTATTGAGTGCTTGCTTTGAAACTTCGAGGATCGAAAGAAGGTCATTCACGGTGATCCCTGGGACTTGAGCAATAAAAAAAAGAATGCGGTGGTGCACACGCTGTATACCATACTTTTCAATGATTTGGTCTGGTTTCTCGGTAAAGGTTCTGTATCCGAAATAGAAAAGCATGAGAACCTTGTTTAGCTGCTGTTCTTCCTCATTCACGTTTTTCTAACTCCTTTCGTACTGATTTAGTAGTATAGCATAAAAGGAGGACCGATGTCGCACATAATTTTAAAATAGGACAACATGGTTGACTTGTTAAAATGCTCAGTCTATACTTTCTATAAAGGTCAATAGTATTGACCTAATACTCTTTCATAAATTTTTAAAGTGAGGGGATAGGAAGAAATGCGTACAACGTACACAATTGGGCGTTATTTGGTCGACAGATTAGGTGAACTTGGCATTCGACACATTTTTGGTGTGCCCGGGGATTACAATCTTTCGTTTCTTGATAAAATTATTGAGCATCCGGCACTTGAATGGGTAGGAAACTGTAACGAATTGAACGCGGCTTATGCTGCGGATGGTTATGCGCGCATCCATGGTATTGCTGCATTGGTCACAACATTCGGCGTTGGCGAACTCAGTGCAGTGAACGGAATTGCTGGATCACGAGCTGAACAGGTGCCCGTAGTTAAAATTACAGGCTCTCCTGCATCAAAGGTTGCAGAAGAAGGTCGTCTTGTTCACCATACATTAGGTGATGGCGAGTTTAATCATTTTTCGAAAATGTACAAAGAGGTCACGGCCGCTCAAACAACTCTGACAGCAGAGAATGCAACAGAAGAAATTGACCGGGTACTAAGAACTTGCTGGTACGAGAAGGCGCCGGTTTATATCAATCTTCCGGTAGATATACATGGACTTCCGGCGAAGCAGCCAAAGGAACCGTTGCTTAAAGAAGACTCTGCAGCATCAGCAAATACGATCAGCGAAATGCTCGAAACGCTCATCCCTGTGATTGAAAAGGCAAAGTCACCAGTCATTTTGGCAGATTATCAAGTCTCTCGGTTTCATGTTGAAGAAGCATTGAAACGTTTTGTGGAAGCGACTGGGTTCCCTATCGCAACACTGAGCATGGGGAAGGGTGTCTTTAATGAAGAACATCCTCAATTTATTGGTGTCTATAGCGGAAAAACAAGTCCTGATTATTTGCGAAATCGGATTGATCATGCAGACTGCATGATAAGTATTGGGGTTAAATTTACTGATTCGATTACGAGCGGTTTCTCACAAGGCTTCAAGGAAGAGTCTGTTATCCACATAGCACCTAAGGAAGTCAAATATCTGAACAAAGTTTATTCAAAAATAGCGATGGATGAATCGCTCAATCAATTGGCAGGAATGCTGAAAAAGCGTGAGGAGCAATCTCTGAATATTATCCCAGTTACAGAGCAGCAGAGAGAAGAACCTTTCTATGTGAAAGATGATCAGGCACTGACACAGAAACGTTTTTGGGAAATGATTCGACTTTTCATTCAGAAAGAAGATGTGGTTGTTGCCGATCAAGGGACTTCATTTTTTGGTGCGCAGACAGTCCCTCTTAAAGAAAATGTTACCTACATTGGACAGCCGCTATGGGGATCAATCGGCTATACATTACCAGCGACACTTGGCGCGCAGCTTGCCGATCTGTCGCGGCGCAACCTTTTGCTGATTGGTGATGGGGCATTTCAGTTAACTTTTCAAGAAATTTCAACCATGTTACGTGAAAATCTTCATCCGATCATTTTCGTGATCAATAATGACGGCTATACGGTTGAACGCTCAATCCACGGACCTGAAGCCTCATACAATGATATTAAAATGTGGCGCTATGCAGATCTTCCGGCCGCTCTCGGTGGAAACAAGAATTTTAAAAGCTACAAGACGAATACAGAAGGCGAATTTGCGGATGCCCTTAAGGATATCGCTGAATCACCGGATGTCTTGAGATTTGTTGAGGTGGTTACTCAGAAGATGGATATGCCTGAATTATTGACCACCCTCGGTAAAATTTTTGCTGCTCAGAATGACTGACGGGAATAGATTCTATAAAATTGTAATGAGAAGATGTCTCAAGAGTCCAAGGACTCTTGAGGCACCTTTTTCTATTGCGGATAAATCATGAAGACCAACATAATTTTTTAACACGGCCACTAATTAGGTACAGGTTTTAGTTGAAGCACGAAGGTTACAGACATCGCTGTGAGGAAAGAAATTGTTGTTTAATTATGGTACACTAAGTGTATATTTGGCTTGTGAAGAATGGTCATAAAGATTACCTATTCACATAAAACCATTGAAAAGGTGAACGTACATGCATCAGTGGGTGACGCATTCCCCGGAGGAAACCATGGCATTTTCTGAGTGTTTGGCGAGCTATTTGCAACCGGGCGATGTATTGACTTTGTCAGGGGACCTTGGAGCGGGAAAAACAATTTTTTCTAAAGGGATTGCCAAGGGCCTAGGCATCACAGAAATGGTGAACAGTCCAACATTTACAATTGTAAAAGAATACCACAGTGGGCGTATTGCCCTTTATCATATGGATGTGTATCGGATCAGCGATGAAGAGGATATTGGTCTGGAAGATTATTTTGAACAGGATGGGGTTACGGTTATCGAATGGGCCGAGAACATTCCCTCATGGCTTCCGAAAGACGTCTTGTCAATTGCTGTTAAGCGTGTGAATGAACAGGAGCGGATCATTACTTGCGCAGCCGGCGGTACACGATCTGAGCGTATATATGAGGAGATATCAAAAGATGAACGTATTAGCCATTGATTCATCCAATTTAGTGATGGGCGTTGCCGTGACGGCAGAGCAGAAGGTGCTAAGCGAGCTGATCACCAACAATAAGAAAAATCATTCAGAACGATTAATGCCTGCTCTTGCACAAATGGTTCAAGCGGCGGGCTTAAAGCCGTCGGAACTCGATCGGATTGTTGTGGCGGAAGGACCGGGATCGTATACGGGTTTGCGTATTGGCATAACCATTGCGAAAACGATGGCTTGGACACTAAAAAAGGAACTTGTCGGGGTTTCAAGCCTAGAGGTCGTCGCTCAGAACGGGCGCGGATTTGACGGATATGTTGCGCCGTTCTTCGATGCAAGACGTGGACAGGTCTTTGCCGGTTTATATGAGCAAAAAGACGGCAAAATGGTACAGACTGTTCCCGATCAGCTCGTCCTGATGGAGAATTGGCTCCCGGCGCTTGCAAAGCGTGAACGTCCGGTACTTTTTCTCAGTAACGATCTTGACAAATGGAGCGAGAAGCTCAGTTCCGAAGCCTTTGCAGTGCTGGGAGGCAGCACGCAGAATCTGCCGAGACCAGCAGAGCTGGCGCGAATCGGCGCAACAAAAGAACCGGTTTCTGATGTGCATCACTTTTTGCCGGTTTACCTTCGCTTAGCAGAAGCTGAAGCGAAGTGGCTGGCCAAACAGGGGCGATAAACATGCCGGATTTACGATCATTCACGATACGTCCGATGACCATGACAGATATCGATCAGGTCATGGTTGTTGAGCACAGTGCTTTTGAAGTGCCGTGGTCGCAAAGGGCATTTGAAAATGAAATGTCGAGCAATCAGTTTGCAAGCTATTTTGTTGCAGATTTTGAAGGGAAAATTATTGGCTATTGCGGTATTTGGGTCATCGTTGATGAGGCGCATATTACCAATCTGGCTGTATTGAGCGGTTATCGAGGCTATAAGGTTGGTGAATCACTGCTCCGCCACGTCATGCTCCATGCATTGTCCCAGCATGCGCACTCGGTCAGTTTAGAGGTTCGCGTCAGCAATCAAGTGGCACAGAATCTGTACCGCAAACTCGGATTTCGTGACGGAGGGATCCGCAAAAATTACTATTCAAATAACGGGGAAGATGCACTTGTGATGTGGGTGAGATTATGAAACTCAATGTAAATCAGAAAACACTAATTTTAGGTATTGAAACAAGTTGTGATGAAACGGCCGCTGCGGTCGTGGAGAACGGAACGGTGATTCGTTCGAATGCTGTTGCATCACAAATTGAGGTTCATCGCCGCTTCGGCGGAGTTGTTCCTGAAATTGCATCACGACATCATGTGGATCAAATCACCGTGATCTGCGAGGAAGCGTTGCGCAAATCCGGAGTGGCCTGGGAAGACCTTGACGGGATCGCCGTCACGCAAGGCCCCGGTTTGATCGGTGCGCTGCTTGTCGGCGTAAATGCAGCCAAGGCGCTTGCTTATGCGCATCAGCTGCCGCTTATTCCGGTGCATCATATTACCGGACATATTTACGCAAACCGAATGGTTAGTGAACTGCACTTTCCATTAATTGCACTTGTTGTTTCAGGCGGTCATACGGAACTTGTTCACATGAAAGAACATGGCGCCTATGAGGTGATCGGAACCACGAGAGATGACGCGGCCGGAGAAGCATTTGATAAGGTTGCCCGCACGCTCGGTCTGCCTTACCCGGGAGGTCCGGAAATTGATCGCTTGGCTAAGCAAGGATCTCCGGTTATTGACTTTCCGCGTGCTTGGTTGGAAGAAGGGTCACTGGACTTCAGTTTCAGCGGCTTAAAATCGGCTGTGATTAACTATGTGCATAACGAGCAGCAACGCGGCCATAAGCTGAATCATGCCGACATTGCCGCCAGCTTCCAAGAAAGCGTCAGCGAAGTCCTTGTCAAAAAGACTATGATGGCGGCCGAGCGTGTTCATGCCAAACAGATTTTGGTTGCAGGCGGGGTTTCGGCAAACAGCAAGATTCGTTCTGAAATAGAAGAGGCGGCTCGAACGCGATCGATACCGCTGACCATACCGCCGCTCTCGTTGTGCACGGATAATGCAGCAATGATTGCTGCATCGGGAACAATCGGCTTCCTCAAAGGAACGCGTGCCGATCTCTCGTTAAACGGACGTGCGAATTTGAACATTGAAGATTTTTAAGCGCGTGATTAAAACGTATAGGATGCAAAATAAAGAGCTTCAAAGGCTGTGCCTTTGAGGCTCTTTATTTTGCCGACTGGGGCGGCTTATTGATCGTTTTGGGTTTCGCTTAGCTTTTCCACAGTTCATGACCGTTTTTCCACAATAGGTGATCAATTTGCAATTTTTTAGTGCAATTGTTTCGTTGTTTTCACAAGTTAAGCACAGGTTGCGTAGGATCAACGGACGTATTTACCAATGATACACACCGAGTGCCAGATTTGAAAAAGATTTTAGAAGACTTATGCACCGGTGGATAAGTGCATGTGTAATACAGATAACCACTTATCCACAATATATGTGAATAAGTGTGGGCATAAACGGAATGATCTGGGGATAAACACATTTATTTGTGGATAAACCCCCTTCATGCTGTGGGCAACTACAAATCAGCAATCAAAGTTGTCGAGCTCCAGCTGTGCCGCTTCCCAATCCTCCATCATTTTGTTAAGCTGGGCTTCCAATTGTTCAATGGCTTCCTGAGTTTCGCGAGCTTTCTTTGTATCGCTAAACACTTCCGGCTTGAGCAATGCTTGTTGGTTTTGTTCTATCTTTTCTTCTAATGCGCTGATAGCTGCTTCCGACTGCTCGATGAAGCGGATAAGCTGACGTTTCTTCTTCTTTAGCTCTTTATCTTTTAAAAATTGGCTTTTTCCTTCCGGCGCAGCGGCTTCTTTTTGCTGCGTGGTTTCTGCTTGGTGATCAAGCGCTGCAATTTCTTGCTGCTCGGTTTTTTTATCGATGTAATAGTCATAATCGCCGAGGTATTCCGTGATCCCCTCACGCGACAACTCAAACACGCGACTGGCAAGATTGTTGATAAAGTAACGGTCATGGGATACGAATAAGATCGTTCCCGGATAGTCAATCAGCGCATTTTCCAAGACCTCTTTGCTGTCCAAATCGAGATGATTGGTCGGCTCGTCAAGAATCAGCAGGTTATCGTGGCGCATCATCAGCTTAGCGAGCATGACACGCGCCTTCTCACCGCCGCTTAATTGTGCGACCAACTTATCGGCTTCAGCTCCGGAGAAAAGGAAGCCGCCGAGTATGGTGCGAATATCTCCTTCCGGAGTCAGTGGATAATCATCCCAAAGTTCATGAAGCGCCGTTTTTGTTGGATCGAGGCTGCGCTGTTCCTGATCGTAGTAACCAATGCTAACCTTGCTCCCGAGGCGTACATCACCTGTGAGACGAGTGGCCGATCCGGCGATCGCTTTAAGGACGGTCGATTTTCCAATTCCGTTCGGTCCGACCAATGCGACACGGTCACCGCGGCTGATTCGAAAAGTCAGATCGGAAATCATCGGTGCCTGTTCTGCGTAACCAACACTGAGATTGGAAACGGCCAAGACGTCTCGGCCGCTCTGTTGCTTGATTGTGAATGAGAATTTGGCCGATTTTGCATCGCCTGTCGGCCGTTCCATCCGTTCCATCTTCTCCAATTGTTTGCGCCGGCTTTGCGCGCGTTTGGTCGTCGAGGCGCGGACGATATTTTTCTGAACAAATTCCTGCAGCTTGGCGACTTCTTTTTGCTGTTTGTCATAGGCCTTCATTTCGCTCTCGTACTCCGCTGCACGCTGTTGGAGATAGCGCGAGTAATTGCCGGTGTATTTGCGCACGCGGTGACGAGCAATTTCAAATACCTTTGTCGCAATTTTATCAAGAAAATAGCGGTCATGCGAGACAACGAGCACGCTGCCGTTATAACGCTGCAGGTAATTTTCCAGCCAAGAGAGTGTGTCGATGTCCAGATGGTTGGTCGGTTCGTCAAGGATTAGCAGATCAGGTTTCATCAGCAGCAGTTTGCCAAGCGCAAGCTGCGTCTTTTGTCCGCCGGAGAGGTTGCAGACGGGTGTATCGTCGGGGAAACGGCCGAATTTCAAGCCATTCAGCACGCTTCGGGTTTCTGCCTGATACGTAAACCCGCCTTTTGCACGGTAGTCGGCTTGGATCAGGTCATAAGATTTGAGCAGTTGTTCATAATCTTTAGGGTTTGAAAAGCTGCCGGGATCAGCCATCTGCGCCTCCATCGCGCGCATCTTCTTCTCAAGCGCGATGAGCGGACTGAAAACCGAGACCAGTTCGTCATAGATGCCACGTGTTGAGTCAAGTGTAGCATTTTGCGGCAAATAGCCCATGGTGCGATCCTTGGGCATGATCACTTCGCCGCTGTCGGCGCTTATTTTGCCGGCGATGATTTTCAGAAGCGTTGATTTTCCTGCCCCGTTTCGGCCGACAAGCGCAACACGTTCGCCGAACTGGACATCGATCGTAATAGTCGATAAAACAAGATCAGTACCAAATGATTTGCTGATCTCGCTTGTTTGTAGAAGCAGCACGGATCTTCACCTCAGACACAATTAGGAATTCGTTCAATGCAAGGCAGCGTTCAAGCGATAGACGCTTACCTTGAGTATAATAAGGATAGTTAGTTTTATTGTAGCGTACTGGTGTTTTGTTGGGCAACATAAAGGGCATGATCTGGGAAAAATGAGGCGAAAACAGTAAGGATTGTGAAATAAAGAACAAATGAATCGGTGAATATAGTATAGTTGAACGAGAAACATCCATGACGCAAATAATAATGAGATTGGACGATTGGGAGGCGAGATTCGGTCATGGCAAGCCAAACTGTACCGCAGGCGACAGCCGAGCGGCTTCCATTGTATTACCGAACCCTTCAGCAACTGGTTGCGAATGGGAAGACGCGCATCTCATCCTCGAAATTCGGTGAGCTTGTGCAAATCGATTCGACGACGATCCGTAAGGACTTTTCCTATTTTGGTGCACTGGGGAGAAAAGGCTACGGCTACGATACGCAATATTTAATGGATTTTTTAAAAAAGACGCTGTACCAAGATGAACTCAATCGCGTGATCCTGATTGGTGTCGGTCATTTGGGTACGGCGCTGCTCAACCATAATTTTCTAAAGAATAATAATACGCAAATTGTACGCGCTTATGATGTTGATCCGAAAAAGATCGGTACAAAGGTGAGCGGGACAAAAGTATTTGCGATGGATGAACTTGCAGCGAACGACCATCATGAGATTGTCGCCGCAATTCTAACCGTTCCGGCAGCTCATGCTCAAGAAGCGGCAGAGAAGGCATTGGCCTCAGGAATTCGCGGATTCTTGAATTTTTCGCCAACGACCTTAAACCTTCCTGAGAATGCCTATGTCCGTCATGTCGATATGACGGTTGAACTTCAAGCACTGATCTACTTTCTGAATCATTCAATGGAAACAAAGAATTCTTAAAGATTAAGTGGTAAAATACAGGTGAAACCTTGACGACGTGAAACATGAAGCGAGAGTAATGCGTTTTATCCGATCAGGTTCAAAGATAAGGTGGAATGAAACAATGATTCAATTAAAATCAGTTAATGAAATTGCTGAGATGAAAAAATCCGGTCAATTGCTGGCCCGCGCCCATCAGCACATTAAATCAATGATTCGTCCCGGAACAACAACGTGGGAGATCGAGGAATTCGTGAACGACTTTCTTGAAAAAAACGGCGCTATTCCTGAAGAGAAGGGCTTCGAAGGTTATCAATTTGCGACTTGCGCGTCGGTAAATGATGAGATCTGCCATGGCTTTCCCAACAAAAAGCCACTGAAAAAAGGTGACATTGTCACCATTGACATGGTGGTTAATCTGAACGGCGCGATGTCCGATTCAGCCTGGAGCTATGCGGTTGGAGAAATTTCCGATGAAGCGCAGCACCTACTTGAAACAACGGAAAAATCGCTGTATAAAGGCATTGAACAAGCGGTTGTCGGCAATCGTCTCGGCGATATCGGCTACGCGATTCAAAGCTATGCGGAGGCAGAAGGGCTCAGCGTTGTCCGCGAATTTGTCGGGCATGGTATCGGACCGACGATGCACGAAGATCCGCCCGTTGCCCATTACGGGCGTCCTGGACGCGGTTTGCGCCTGCGTGAAGGGATGACGATCACGATTGAGCCAATGCTCAATACCGGTGACTGGCACGCGAAGGTTGATTCAAACGGTTGGACCGCGCGAACGGTTGACGGTTCCTTGTCTGCACAGTATGAACATACGCTTGCGATTACGAAGAACGGTCCGGAAATTCTGACCAGCCTCGACGAAGCATAAAAACGTGTACTAGAAAAACGGAGTCCCAGATCGGGGCTCCGTTTTTCTCGCAGGATAATAAACATTCATGACCCGCTTGGGGGGGCGCGGGACACCGCCGGAATGAAAATACCCTTGAGATAAAGCGTCTAACTTGTATTTACGTACAAAGTATAAGATTTTTGGTCATGCAAAAGACCGTGCATCAACGCGCAGATGCGAGACGCCGCGGATTCCTGCCTGTCTGAGAAGGCTCGTGGTGCGCCCGCGGCAAGCGAGTAACCGAAGCGACGATTCAGCACCGAAAAGACGCGAACCCATCGCACAGGGCTGGAGTTCAGAGCAGCCAGTGAATCCATCCGGTTGTATTGGTCAGCTGAACGTTCATCGTAAGCAGGACAACGATCGTATTCATCGCCGCGTGCATGAACATGGTCACCCAAATTCGGCCGGTTTTATGATAGGCATAACAAAGAAAGAAGCCGATCACAAAATAGATAAGCAGATGCGAAAAGTCAAAGTGACCGGCGGCGAAGACTAGCGAACTGATCACAGCGGAAAAAATAAAGCCGATCACTTTTTTTAGACTTCCGAAGAGAATTTTACGAAAGACGATTTCTTCAAGTATCGGGCCGATGACACTAACGGCGAAAATAAAAAGCGGCGCAGTTTTCGCCATTTTAACGATGCCGGCTGTATGTTCAGATGACAGCGGCTGACCAAGAATCAGATTGTTGATCAGCACAGCAGCGATCTGCAACACATAGAGAATGAAGATGCCGCAAATTGCCCAGGCGATCGACTCCCCCCAAGACGCGCGCATGCTCCGCTCCATCCGGCGCTCCGGAAGCAGCAGCAGACCGATAATGATGACGGTCACAAAAAAGACGGCAGTGTACGTATTTATGTATGCGGTACTTTGATGCGCACTCGGAAACCAGGGAAACAGCGGTGATAGAACACAGGCGAAATAAACAAAAACAACTAGGATGTAGCGTAAAAGCAAGTCCGGACACCTCATATTCTTAAGTATCGTTTCAAACGTTTGTGGCAATGCTGATGACATGATTTTCACGAAGACTTATTGTCCTATTTTAACATAGCTTCTTTTCTATTTCTTTTTCCCCGTTTTCTCATTTTTTACTGCGCAAATATTTTTAAGGAAAAACTTGCAAATCTATATGGAATTGATTATTATATTAAATGGATTAGCACTCAGGTGCATGGAGTGCTAACAAAGTACTTTACTTAACATTTTTAAGGAGGGTATTTCAACATGTTAAAGCCATTGGGTGATCGTATTGTGATCGAACCACAAGAAAAAGAAGAGAAGACTGCAAGCGGTATTGTACTTCCTGACTCGGCTAAAGAGAAGCCGCAAGAAGGCCGCATCGTTGCTGTTGGTGCCGGCAAGGTATCGGACAAAGGCGAACGCATCGCTTTGGATGTAAAAGAAGGAGAAAAAGTAATCTTTTCAAAATATGCAGGAACAGAAGTAAAATATGACGGCAAGACGTATCTCGTTGTCCGTCAGGATGATGTTCTTGCAGTAATCGGCTGATTGTCTGACAGATTGTACGTTGAAAAGATTTTTTGATCGCATTTACATTAGGAGGGACTATTCACAATGGCAAAAGATATTAAATTTGGTGAAGAAGCGCGCCGCTCAATGCTGCGCGGGGTCGACGTATTGGCTAATGCGGTTAAAGTAACGCTTGGACCGAAAGGCCGCAACGTTGTCCTTGACAAAAAATACGGCTCACCGCTGATCACTAATGACGGTGTAACCATTGCAAAAGAAATCGAACTCGAAGATAAATTTGAAAACATGGGTGCGCGTCTCGTATCCGAAGTTGCCAGCAAAACAAACGACGTTGCCGGTGACGGTACAACAACCGCTACGGTTCTGGCTCAGTCGATGATTCGCGAAGGCTTGAAGAACGTTGCTTCCGGCGCAAACCCAATGGGTATCCGCCGCGGAATTGAAAAAGCAACGCAGGCTGCCGTTGAAGGCTTGAAAGAAATTTCAAAACCAATCGAAGGCAAAGCATCGATTGCACAAGTTGCCGCAATCTCTGCTGCTGACGAAAAAGTCGGCGAACTGATCGCCGAAGCGATGGAAAAAGTCGGCAATGACGGCGTAGTAACGCTTGAAGAATCCAAAGGTTTTGCAACGGAACTAGACGTGGTTGAAGGGATGCAATTCGATCGCGGTTACGCTTCCGCATACATGGTGACCGACCAAGACAAGATGGAAGCTGTTCTTGACAACCCATACATCTTAATCACCGACAAGAAGATCTCCAACATTCAGGAAATCCTGCCGGTTCTTGAAAAGGTTGTACAACAAGGCAAACCAATGTTGATTATTGCTGAAGACGTTGAAGGCGAAGCCCTGGCAACGCTCGTACTGAACAAACTGCGCGGGACATTCAACGTTGTTGCGGTTAAGGCTCCTGGCTTCGGCGATCGCAGAAAAGCAATGCTCGAAGACATCGCTGTATTGACTGGCGGTCAAGTGATCACGAGCGACCTCGGTCTTGAACTGAAAGAAACAACGGTTGACCAACTTGGAACAGCAGGCAAAGTCATCGTAACCAAAGAAAACACGACGGTTGTTGAAGGCGCAGGCGCACCGGATAAGATCGCCGGCCGTGTCAGCCAAATCAAAGCACAATTGGAAGAAACCACTTCTGATTTCGATAAAGAAAAACTGCAAGAACGTCTGGCTAAATTGTCCGGCGGTGTCGCAGTGATCAAAGTCGGTGCGGCAACCGAAACTGAACTGAAAGAACGCAAACTGCGTATCGAAGACGCATTGAACTCGACACGCGCTGCAGTTCAGGAAGGGATTGTAGCCGGAGGCGGTACAGCACTTGCCAATGTCATCAAGAATGTTAAGGCACTGGAGGCTGAAGGCGATGAACAGACCGGAATCAACATCGTTGTTCGCGCGCTTGAAGAACCAGTACGCCAAATCGGTGAAAACGCGGGCCTCGAAGGCTCGATCATCGTTGAAAAACTGAAAGCTCAAGAAGCCGGTATCGGCTTTGACGCTGCCAAAGGCAATTGGGTAAACATGATTGAAAACGGAATTGTCGATCCAACGAAGGTCACGCGTTCTGCACTGCAAAACGCAGCTTCCGTATCCGCAATGCTGCTGACCACTGAAGCAGTCGTTGCCGACAAACCGGAAGAACATGCAGAACCGCAAATGCCAGCAGGCGCACCAGGCATGGGCGGAATGGGCGGCATGATGTGATAGAACCTCAATAAATCCCTTTGCAATAGGATTTATGAGCGGTTTTCGGAAACAAAAAAGGCTAAAAAGTAGCAAAAAATCCTCATTTTATTTCAAATGAGAATCATAAAGTGATTTTACGGATACCTTTCAGATATCGATCCATCTTCTGAGAGGTATCTTTTTTCATTTTGTTGGTACGAACAAAAATCCTGGGAATGAATGTAAAGAAATACAAGTGGGAGGTGTGCAAAATAAGTTTTATCAGCAATTTTTGTTTTGATTCCTTTTTCGATCAAACCTATCCCAGATCCAATTTGCAACAGCGTAGGAAATAAGAAGGACAAGTAGAATCATTGATTCATAAGGGCCAAGGTAAGGCAGAAACAAAAATGAAAGCAAGATCACTAAATATGGGATTGTCAAAAATACAAGCCGTTTTCCTGTGAATCGTTTTTTCAAATCAGTAAGAAATTCATTCATGGTTATCGTTTCCTCTCGAAATTCATTATACTTGGGATGCTGTGTGGATGATTAACTTTTTTGTGCAGTTGACAGCTAAAATGAAGGAGGTAACCACAATGATATGAGCGCAATTTTCATGAGGTCATTCGCTTAAGAACATATAACAGAACTACCAAAAGTGCTTGGATGCAGAGAAACAGATCGAAGGGGCGAAAGGACATAAATTAAGCTACTCGGCTGTGCCGGGATACATGATAAACGGTGACTAGAATATCTCTTTTTTTTGAAAAAAATTATTTAAATATCTAATAATTTTGTCAATATCTAACTGAAATTATATTTACACATAACCAGTAACTCGTTATAATTAACTTCATTCACGTAATAAAACCTAACATGTTTTGTATCGTTAAGGAGGAAAAGAATGTCTGTCATTCGTCGTAAACCATATTTTTATATTATTCTGTTAGCAGCAATCGTTGCAATCATTTCATTAATTATCTTCTATGGAAAAAATTCAACGTCAGACGCAAAGTCTTCCACGAAACAAGAATCAAAGCCATTTAAAGTTGCTTCCATTGAATTCAATCCGAAGCTAAATGAACGCGATAAAAATATTGAGGCACTTTATGAACAAGTTGAAACGGCTTTTAAACATGGAGCAAAATTAGCAGTGGCCCCGGAAATGGCAACAACGGGTTATTACTATAAGGATCGCGAAGCTATAAAACCCTATGTCGATACAATTCCTGGGAAGGCAACAAATAAATTCGCAAAATTAACAAAAAAATATCACGCTTACATAGTATTTGGCATGGCAGAAAAAGAGCCAAAAACAAATATTTACCCTGAATTATTCACCGCTTGCCGTTTTTTCGGGATTTTGCTCACCAGGATGCAGCCAACCTGATTTCACTTGATTTTTTGAATGGAAAAATGACCTTGAAGATCAATTTCTGAACATTCACGTAAAAGAAGGCCATTTTGAGACAGACTTCCCCCGTTGATCTGATGAACCCGTTTTGAATTTTGAGCTGAGTGTTTTTTTGTTACTCGATGTGAAGTTGTTGAATCCGGTTGAGCACGTTCCAGAAGAATGCCTGATAGACAAAACTGGAAGACAGCTTGAAATAAAGGGATCGTCCTGACCGGACGAGCTTACTGGCCACTTTGACGATCCGCGTTCGGATGGTTTCGATTCGCATGGCCTTCTGTCTTTTTGGGAATGCCATCGTCCGCATCCAGTTCGTTAAATTGTAGGCGAGCAGACTGAGCATCAATCGGACTTCGTTAATTTCGAATTTGTGACTAGACAGTTGATCCAGACTGAATCCGGATTTGGCTTCCTTGATGTAGTTTTCCATCGTCCCTCGTTTCTGATAAGTCTGAAAGACCTGTTTCGGGGAGAAGCATTCAACCAGATTGGTCACGATAAAGGTATGCGTAAAGAAAAGTTCATTGGCCGGGCGAATGGATTGAACGGCAACCCGTCTTGGCTTACCCCAGGACTTCGCCTGATAATCAAATTCTTCATAGTAACACTGAGTTTTACCGGTTGGTGAATCATTCGGGTGAAGTTCTTCGGCCATCCGTTGAAGCACGGCGTTGGTCTTCAGCCGAATCACGTAGTAGACGGATTCTGTTTCGCACGCCTCGTAGAGGTCCGGTGTGGCAAAACCGCTGTCAGCGCGAACGAGCGGCGTGGTTTCTGGAAAGTGCTCGTTGTAGTGTTCGAGAATCGGCCGGACAAAGTCCACAACGCCATGCGATGTATAGCGATTTCCAGGACGCAGTTTCGCTTTCAAAAAATCACCCGTTGCCCCATCAAACGCCACCAAGGGATGGAAGCCGATCGTACCGTAATGCGCGTTATAGTCCGAGGATTCTTGCTTTCCATACGTATCAACATGGGTGGAATCCAAGTCAAGGATCAGTGCTGGATTCTTGCGATAGCGGTGAACTTTGTCGAGTAATTTTTGGTTGGCCATGCCAAGCTGATCCAGAGCATTAGGATCAAAGCGATCATAAAAACGGGAGAGTGTCGGCTGTGACGCAAGTGTTGGTGATTCAACAACCTGAGTGAACACGGGATCGTGAATCAATGAATCCGCTGCATCATCTTCAGAATAACCAGCCAGCAGCTGATAGATCTTCTGGCGCAAAAGTTGCTCATTGGAATAATCCGGACTTTTGCGCGAATCGTTCAGCACCAGATGGTGAGTCAGCGTTTTTGAGAAACCGAGTTTTTCATCAAATTCTTTAAAAATCAGATGACCGCTGTCGGAAGAAAGTTCGCCACCGGTAAAATTGATTTTGATCTTCCTGTTGAATTGACACGACTTTTCCTCTACACTGAGCATATGAGGAACCTCCTTGTATGTTTTTGGTTTAGTCACCTATTATCATACAAAGGAATGGTTCCTTTTTCATTAACTTTTTTCACCTAATCGGTGAAAAAACGAAAAGGGTTATCTCCTTGTGGGGAAAGCGTTTTGGCCAGTTAGCAAATTAGGCTATGAATAATTCAGGATTTACTATAATGCTTCAGCGTTAGTTGGACCAAATGGATACGTCGGTAAATATCGAAAGACACATCAATGGGAAACAGAGGAACATTGGGCTGCATGGGGTGATCTTGGAGTGCCTGTATTTAAAACAGAACTGGGGAAACTAGCGATTAATATATGCATGGATAATGCATATTCGGAAACAGCCCGGTTAGCAGCCGTGGCTGGAGCGGATATCTTGGCTTTCCCAACAAACTCATCTGCTCAAGCGATTGCAGCATTGCCTGCGCGTGCAATGCAAAACGGTTTCTATATCGTTAGTGCTAACCGATCGAATACAGAGAATGGCTTCCATATGATTGGTGCAAGCGCGATTTGGTCACCGACGGGGAAAAAGCTTGCCGAAGCACCATTGATTACAAAGCCTGAGGATGACGTTTCAAAAACGACAATTACGTATGCTTCCATTGATCCAAAACAATATGACAATGAGAACAAAAGAAGATTGAAGGAACGTCGACCGGAATTATATCAAGACTTGATGTTACATGTGGCGCCTTGGGATTATACAGCTTCAACGAAACCTAAGCATGTTAGCGCACTGACCCTTCAGTATGAACCCGTACCGGGAGATAAAAAGGCAAATGAGTCTAAAATAGAAAATCTGATCCGTAAAAAAATAGGCAGCGCCCGTGATAAGGAAAAAGCAATGCACTTAGTAGTGTTGCCGGAACTGTCGGTAACCGGCCCATCTGAATTGTTGCATGTAAATAAAATGGCTTCATACGGTGAGTCAGTAAATGGACAAACCACTCAATTTATGAAAAAGTTGGCATCAGAATATAACACAGCAATTGTTTATGGTTTAATTGAAAAATCAGGTGAGAAACTTTACAATACGGCTATTCTCTTAAATAAGAATGGTAAAATTGACGGTAAATATAGACAAACACAGCTCAGTTCATATGATAAAAAGTGGGCGACACCAGGAGATCAGCTTAACGTTTTTACGGACAACAACTTGGGAAAAGTTGGTCTCATGATCGGCAATGACGTGAATTTCCCTGAAATATCAAGCGTTCTTTCCGTTTAACGCGCGGATATCATTGCCGTACCTTCATCTTGGTATGGACAATTTGCAGGTACTATGGAAATCAATCCAAATATGTCAGTAAAACGTTATCCGAAAGGAACAAATCAGCTTTGGTCACAAATTGCTATTGATGCGCAAAGCTACACCGTGATTTCTAATTATGTTGGCACAGATAAAGGGTTTAAAGGCGGAAGTGCATTATATACAATTGATCCTCTTTATGGATTGGATCAACCAGTGGCAGCATCTTCAAATAAAGAGGAAGCATTAGCTGTTAACTTTCAAACGATACAGCCAAACAATTGGTTTAATCAAGATAAGTTAATTAATTCAAGACAACCAGCATACTTTAAGCCATTACTTAAATAAGCGTTAATATCCGTTGCCCAAAACAATTCACGGATTGAACGATGTATCATTTATGATTTATTCCCCTGCTAGACTCCCTTTTAGGAGTCTTTTTTTGTTAAAAAAATCGCGTACCATGCGGGGAATCTAAAGAGGTCACTAGCGAGAAGGAACGGTTAATCTTTCTCTGTTCGTTTTCTGTTCGTTTATAGTATAGCTCATTTTTTGATGCGTTTTGTGTTTCTTGGGGTGCGTTGATTTACGCTGACGGTTTAATCCTTTGCTGAGGTATCATGAGCCCAACCCACCCTCACGAATCGGTATCTGCTTCAAACCCTCAATAATTTTCACGATTTCCTGCTTGTCATGGCCGGTTCGCTGCGCCAAGTCATCTAAACGCATTGTTCGCCCCATATTTAGATCATTTAGGATGATTTGCCGCAGTTTTCGTTCAAAATCAGAAAGCATTACCATCACCTCTAGTTATAGTATATACGAACGCACGTTCTTTTTGAAGGCTTTTCGTGAACTCATGTTCGCTTTTGGGCTTCGAGTGATGAGAAAAACATCATATTGTAGGCGGTTAATTAGATGATACGAGACCTACGTAAAATTTTCCGCATGAAATGTGCGGAACCACGAACAATAAATGCGGGCTGATGCGTGAGCTATCATGGTATGATGGATGAATCAGAAGATGAGCGGGGGAATGAAATGATGGCTTGGGAAACGCTTCCGAATTGGTTTTGGATCATCTATTATTTGATCTTTGTTGCAACCTTAGTCGCGGCGATCATCGGTCTGTTTCGGCATCAGTTCAAGCTCTGGTCGCTTGGCGTCCTTGTGTTTACACTAACGATTCCAGTGGTCAGCGTGCTTGGAAGTATTGGCAGAGCAAACGGAAGGAATGAGTTTGAGCATTTATACAGTCAGCTGCTGCACGGCGCTGTTTGGGCGTACTATGTTACGATTGGGTACGTATTTTTGATCGCATGGTGGATTTTATTTTTTAAAAGTTTTCGAAGAGGTAAGTGAGCGCTCCAGCACAATTTTCTCAGATTATTTTTTCAGCATTCATAGCTTCTCTTTGTCCGGATATACTAAGGAGCAAAGAAAGGAGCTGCCACAGATGAATATAAAACGGTTTTTCATGCTTGCTCTCGTTCTCTGCCTCTTCTCATGGGGGAGTGTCCCCAGTGCCCAAGCGGATAATTGCCCGCCGGTACAGTATAAAATGCAACGGCTTAGTGAAGGGATCACGTATCCGGTGATCCAATCCGGGATTGAGGATCAGCAAATTGCTGATCAAATCAATCGCGTATTCCGTAAACATGCGGAAAAAGTGAAGAAAACGGACGAAGAGTATAAGAAGCAATATGAACATGATCAATTAATCAGTGCAGCGGGTCCGTACTATGCGCATACGTTGCCATCCGTCCTATTTAACAAAGAATGTTTGCTCAGCGTTTCTTTTGTTGATGAATCGTACACAGGCGGCGCGCACGGCATGCATCATGAGACGGTCTATAATTTTGATACGCGCAGCGGCCGCCGCTTTTTATTAAAGGACGTCATCCGCAGCACGCATGAAGAGAAACGTGTTAACCGTTATTTGAAACAGCAGATGGAAAAGTTAAAAAAGGAAGGGCGGTACGATTTCTTCCTTGATGCATTCAAAGGTGTTGACTTAAAGAAAAGTCAATTCGCTTTTAACGATCACGGAATCGAGATCATTTTTCAGGAATATGAAGTTGCCCCGTATTCGAATGGGATTATCCATCTCAAAGTTCCTTACCATGTGTTCGTTGATCATCAGCAATAAATGTGAAAAAGCCCACATTTATTTCAAAAATTTACCGATATTGACTATTTAGCGGCAATAGCGGTTATGATATAAATGTTCAATGAATTGTGTTTGTTTAACTTCCCCCTGTTAATAGATTTTCTTTTAGACCCTTGCAAAAGAGGGTTTATTTTTTTGCCGTTTCGGGATCGCGTATTAAGCATTTCTTAAGGAACGGACGTTAAGATAAGGAGAGTTAATCGATGATTCATTGTTTAACTCTCCCCCTTTTCTATAAGAAAAAATCTTGGCACCTGAGATAATCGGGTGTTCTTTTTTGTCTATGGGAAAGAAAAAACCCGCTTGCGCGAGGTGGCAGGCGGGTGAGGGCGCTTTAGTTTATCGGGACGCGGTGCTTCAGCTGCGGGAAGTCCTCGCGGATCTGATCCACCATACTAAGGTCGAAAGCGGCGGTGACGATTGATTCGGTTTCATCTCCAGTTGCCAGTACGTTGCCCCATGGGTCGACGACGCGACTATGTCCGCCGAGAATCACGCCTTGGTTGTTGCCGACGCAGTTGCAGGAGACAAGGTAGCATTGGTTTTCTACGGCACGAGCAGCATTAAAAAGTTTCCAATGTTCTAGGCGAGCGAGCGGCCAGGCGGAGGTGACTAGGAACATTTTCGCACCCCGGTCAAGCGCTTTGCGGAACTGTTCCGGAAAGCGCAAGTCGTAGCAGGTGGCTAGGCCGACCTTGCCAAATTCCGTTTCCACCGTCACCGGATCTGTGCCGCGAGTCAGCAGCTCGCCTTCTTCAGAACCATAGGTAAACAGATGAATTTTCCGGTAAGCAGCAATTCGCTCACCTTCCCGGTTAAAGAGAAGGCTCGTATTGTAATACTGGCCGCCGCTTTTCTCAACAAAGCTGCCGGCGAACAAATAAGCATGCAATGTTTTAGCTTTTTTCGCATAATGAGCGGCGAAAGCGCCGTCAAGCGGTTCTGCTTCCTCCATATAACGATTAAAGGTATTATAGCCGGTCATCCAGATCTCCGGCAGCAGGATAAAGTCATAGCCGTGCAGATGCTCAAGTTGGGCATCAACTTTTTTCATCCGATCGGCGGCGGTTTCCGAATCGTTGATCTGCACTTGTAGTGAAGCAATTTTCATGACGCGTTCACTCCTTTTCCATTCAAATGATTGATTTAAAATTCAGGCTGAAAAGTTTATGCGCTTTGTACGTCATTAATTATTGCACAGATCTGTGCATGGATACAAAACTTTACCCCATTATAGGAAGTGAGCGCTTGCTGAACATCGCATTCATTGTTAAAATAGGAAAAGTAGTGCATTTTGATGAAAAATAGCGAATAATAGTACCGGAAAGAAAGACTGGAAGCTCCCGCGGCCTCCGGCTTTTTAAATAGTATGGACAATACAAAGCAGTGCTGTCTGTGATTGATAAACAACAGTTGAGGTGGGACAAAAGGATGGGACAAGCAAACAACTTGATTCTTGTCATGGATTTCGGTGGTCAGTACAATCAGCTGATTGCGCGCCGTATTCGCGACTTAGGCGTGTACAGCGAACTGTTTCCGAATACATTGACTGCAGAACAAATTAAAGAGAAAAAGCCAAAGGGGATCATTTTCTCCGGCGGACCGAACAGTGTTTATGATGAAGGGGCACCGCTGTGCGACCCGGCTATTTTCGATCTGGATATTCCAATTCTGGGGATCTGCTACGGTTTGCAGCTGATCAGCAAGCACTACGGCTCAACGGTTGAACGTGCGACACGCCGCGAATATGGAAAAGCGGATATCACGGCCAATACCGATAACCCACTGTTCAAGGGACTTCCGGCAACCCAAACGGTATGGATGAGCCACGGCGACCGTGTCAAGACGCTTCCGGAAGGCTTCAAAATCGAAGCAAGCAGCCCATCATGTCCCGTTGCGGCGATGGCAAACCGCGCGAAGAACGTTTACGCTGTTCAGTTCCATCCGGAAGTGCGCCACTCCGTGCATGGCAACGAACTGCTGAGCAATTTCGTTTACGGCATTTGCAGCGCAGAAAAAAGCTGGTCGATGGAACACTTTATCGATCAGCAAGTGGAAAAGATCCAAGCCACCGTCGGCGATCAAAACGTCATTTGTGCATTGAGCGGCGGAGTCGATTCATCGGTTGCTGCAGCGCTTGTGCACAAAGCAATCGGCGATCAGCTGACCTGCATTTTTGTTGATCACGGTCTGCTCCGCAAAGGCGAAGCAGAAGGCGTTGTCGACACATTCCAGAACCGTTTTCATATGAACTTCATTCATGTCGATGCCAAGAAACGCTTCCTCGATAAGCTGGAAGGCGTCAGCGATCCGGAAAAGAAGCGCAAGATCATCGGCAATGAATTTATCTATCTGTTCCAAGATGAAGCGAACAAGCTCAAGGACATTTCCTTCCTTGTACAAGGCACGCTCTACACCGACGTTGTCGAAAGCGGCGCCGGCGGCTCATCGCAGAACATTAAATCGCACCACAACGTCGGCGGACTTCCGGAAGACATGAAGTTCAAGCTGATCGAACCGCTGAACACGCTGTTCAAAGACGAAGTGCGCGCACTGGGTACGGAGCTCGGTCTCGCCGACGATATCGTTTGGCGTCAGCCGTTCCCAGGACCGGGCCTCGGTATCCGCGTTCTCGGCGCCATCGACGAAGAAAAACTCGAACTCGTGCGCGAATCCGACGCGATTCTGCGCGAAGAAATCAAAAAAGCCGGCCTCGACCGCGACATTTGGCAATACTTCACCGTCCTGCCGAACATCCAGAGCGTCGGCGTCATGGGCGATGGCCGCACCTACGATCACTGCATCGCGATCCGCGCCGTAACGTCGATCGACGGCATGACCTCCGACTGGGCACGCATCCCATGGGACGTGCTTGAGAAGATCTCAACCCGAATCGTCAACGAGGTTGAACACGTCAACCGTATCGTGTATGACGTCACCTCCAAGCCACCGGCAACAATTGAGTGGGAATAATTATTGGTGTCCTAAAAGCCTTGATACAACAAGGTTTTTAGGGCTTTTTTATTTTGTCTGGCACACTTTTGGCACACATTGATATTGAGTCTTTACTGAACATGAAAAGCGATAAAAATCAGTAGCGAAAAAAGTACTATAAACACGGTACTGAGTACCATCCCAAATTTTCGTTTCATTTTTGGTTGCCTCTCGCGTTTTGTTTGGAGAAGTTGGCACATGTTCGTTCCGCACCACAATGGGGCTTTTATGTTCTCTTACTTGGTGAGCGCTTGATGGATCATAGCATCCGGTTTCCGGACGACCGAACGATTGAGTGCAGAATTTTTTGCTTGGATTTTTACTCTATTATGGTGAACTTAGTATAAAAACACCGTGTATATGCCACTTCGGACAGATTCGAGAGCAGCTTTTGCCATAGGAAGAGCCACCATCGTTTAATGGTGGCTCAGCTTCATTTATTGCTTTATCCCATGGCGTTCTCTCATAGATACTTCACCGTCAATTAAAAGGCTATAAGAGTCATGGATGATTCGATCCAAGATCGCGTCGGCTAAAGTTGCTTCGCCAATGCTTTCGTACCAACCTTGTGTATCGAATTGTGAGCAGAAGATCGTGGAGGATGTTTGGTGCCTTGCTTCTACAATTTCAAGTAAATCTCTTGCTTCATTCCCCTTCAGTGAAGTAAGAAGCCATTCATCTAGAATAAGAAGATTTACCTTTCGGTACACTTTCATTACTTTTTGAAAAACACCTTCTCCCCTAGCGACAGCGAGCTCATCCAATAAATCTGGCAAGCGAATATACTTTACGGTAAAAAATTGCCGACATGCAGCGATTCCAAACGCACAGGATAGATAAGATTTACCGTTCCCAGAGGCTCCTTTGATAATCAAATTATGCTTTTCCTGAATGTATTGACCGGAGGCTAATCGGAGAATTTGAGCCTTATCCAGTTTACGATCCGGATGATATTCAATATCTTCAATGCAGGCTTGAGGATATCGAAATCCAGCATTTTTGATGAGACGGTCTAGCTTGTTGCTTTTTTGTGATCCCATTCTCGATCTACGAGCAGGCTGAATCGTTCTTCAAAGGATAGGTCATTAAACTGAGGATTGTGAAGCTGTTCATGATAATACTCAGCCATTGCACTTAGGCGCATTTCATTTAACTTTGAAAGTGTACTGTCATTGGTCATTTTTCTGTCCTCCCGTAATAAGCTGCGCCTCTAATAAATCCATGAGATTTTTGTTGTCCATTGGTATTTTCTTGTTCTATCCTGTCCAGTCTTTAGGATCGTTGTGATGCTTTTGATATTAGGCCTTGGAGAATAACTGAGAGCCCTCATGCATGCAGCTTCTAATCGTTCTACTGAGTATTTGTCCGCAAGTTTCGAGAGGGCTAAGCAAGATTTTAAAGCTTGTTTCTCCACTTTATAGGAATCGAGAAATCCTTGAACCGTTATCTGTGTATGAGTACCTATGGATTTTGACCATGTTAAAAAATGCTCTGAAGTAAACGTTAAATAGTCTTTATGTTGATCAGGCATATGATCGGGATTTGTTGATAATTGACCTGGATCTCCATCGAGACGAACATGCGATGCAATGCGCATACCTTGATAGAAGACTTCGATAATATGCTGAGTCATGCGGATATCTACTTGATGTTTTAAGTATTCATAGGGAACGGAGTAATACATTTTTTCTACAGATATGTGATAATCATAGGGTACGGTAGCTGTTCTCCAAGTGGCTAATTCGTATGGGGAAGCAGGCAAAGGGAGCAGCGCAAAGCTCTCTTCCTCCGCAAAAGCGGATTGTCTGCTTCCATTTTTCTTTTGAAATGGTTTTTGATTGTATTCAACTAATTTTTCTCTAATGGCTACATTGAGTTCTCGAATGGAGAAGTACTGGCCATTTCTTAATGCGGCAATAATCCAAGTGGATATGATTTTTACGGTTCCTTCGACATTTGGTTTATCTTTGGGATGACGCACTCTTGCGGGGATAATCGCTGTCTGATAATGTTCCGCTAATTCTTGATAGGTCCTATTGATGATAGGGTCCGTTTTTGAGGAACGATCTACACCTGTCTTGAGATTGTCAGGAACAATCGTCCGAGGAACGCCATTAAAAAATTGAAAAGCATGGATATGTGCCTGGACCCAACTCGATGTGCCCATGGACAAAAAAGCCTCTACATACGCAAATTGGCTACACGGAAGGACAGCGACAAAAACATAAGCCGGATTTACCTGTCCAGTGATGGAAACCTTAACGGATGCCGTCTGACCTGCCCAATCGACTTCCATTGTTTCTCCTGGCTTCCGCTTAATTCGCATGGTTGCTTTTGTCTTGGTGGCGTAGCGCGTATAGAAACGACAAAATTGCCGGTAACTATATGGAATTTCTCTTTGTTCGCGACATAATTGAACATACTTATGCCAAAGTAGAGACAAAGTCACACCATTCCGAGCCATTTCTTTGTGAATGTGGACACAGTCCGGCTTCTTTCTCACATCTGATTGGTGCTTTTCTGGAAACAGAAGAGCCTGCAGTTCTGCGTCATCAACATCTTTTTCAAGCGGCCATAAAACGTCTTTTTCATTAGCACGTTTCAAAACGTCACTGACTGTATTCCTAGAACTACCCACCCCTGAAGCAATACTGCGAATACTTAAATCCTTCGCATGAAGACGTAAGATTTCACGGTACTTGATCACACAAAAACCTCCTATTAAATGAATTTGCACCGACGGTGCATGCCCATTCAGGAGGTGGCTCTTAATATGGCACAAGTGGTTCTATGTTCTGTCCTAACGTGCTCTAAATTATGGCACAGCTGGCACTATTCAATGGCAATATACACACCGGAATACGGGTAGATAAAAAACCTGACTTTACCGGGATACATAATTGTACAGATGTAAAATGTTTTACGACATAATTATACATAAAAAAATAGTAAAAACATGTGAATAATAAGAAAAAAGATATTTAAGTGAAATTTTTGTCGAATATTGATGGAAATGGTCAGAATTATTTTCTTTATTCAAAATCATTATTTGATATAATACCAAGTAAAAAGGGTTGAATAATGTCAAATGGTTTTGAATCATTAGTAGACTCGCTTCAGTCTGATTACAGATTAATATCAAAGTTCTTATCAAATCCTCAGGAGATTTTAAATACCTATAAATTAAGCGAGGAAGAACGAGATATTTTTCTTAATCGAGATTTGGATGCTCTAACTTCACTTACTGGTTCTAGAATGGTAGCTGAAGGTGCTTTATCTGGTGCCCATAGTTCTACTTGCAGTTGTATCGTACCATTGGATAGTGGAAATGAAGGTACTAAATTCTAGAAAATGTAAGTTAAGGATCACATTTGAAACAGCCTATGTGGATTTTTATCAAAAGTTATAGAGCCAATTTTTTGAGGGTGTACTTGGACAGAATCATTAAGAAAATGGTTAATGTAGCTTCACATGAGCCAGTTGGATGTGTGTAATTTAAAAAGGGCGTGGAAAACGCTCTTTTTATTTAACAATAAAGGGCTAAAGGGCGTTTATCATGAAATCTATGAAAAAAGATATAGAATACTTTCATCAAGTTAGATCTTATTTATTAGGAGTTAATAGGGAAATTGAAAAATTCATATTTGTTCAAAATAAACGACATAATAATGAAGTCTTATTGGGTTCTTATTATAGATCATCGATAAATATTAGAACGATCTTCCAGACCAATGAAGAAATTATTAATATTGGATGGTTCAGAAATAAGTATATATTCATCCAAACTATGGATAATAATGTAAAAATATATGAATTAAATACAATGAAGCTAGTTTGTATGATGAGTAATATTGCATCAGTGGATATTATTAGTCTAGATAAAAGATTGTATTCATTATACAAAAATGGAACAGTTCGAGTTTATAAGTCTTTTAAAGATGCTCTGTTGAAAGACTGATAAAAGAAGAATTAAATATTAAATCTATATTGTTAACCTTGAAAAATGGATGTGATAATAATGCCTAGTAACACATTTTTTTCTGTCAATGATGTTTCATATCACTATAAAAATAGAAGGGGTATTGAACATATAAACTTTCAGATTAATCCGGGTGATTTTGTTGGGCTGATTGGAGCAAACGGAGCAGGAAAATCAACACTAATAAATCTTATAACTGGTTTAATTGAACCACACCATGGTTCAATTAATTTCACAGATGATTTTACATTTAATCAACTCGGCTTTAGTTCGCAAACTCTTTCTATTGATTGGTATCTAAGTGTATTTGATAACGTTTTGATGGGGGCTTTACTAGCAGGGTACAAAATGAATATTGCAAAACATCTGACGGAAGAAGCATTGAAATTAACTGAACTTAGTAAATATAAGAATCAGGCGGTTGATGAACTTTCTGGAGGACAACAACAGAGAGTTCAAATTGCACGCGCTATAGTTCATAAACCAAAATTTTTAGTTCTTGACGAACCAACGACTGGGTTAGACGTAAGTGCCTCAACAACTTTACTCAATTATTTAAAAGAGTTATCAAAAGATAACAAATCTATAGTCATTTCGTCACATGATCTGGATCTACTTGAATCATTTTGTACAAAAATTATATTTATAGTTAGTGGCAAAATTAAATTTTTCGGAGACATGTCTCATTTTTTAAGTAACAGTCAAAATTTGAAAATATTAACGATTAATTTTAATGGTAAATTGACTGATGATTCCATACAGTCTTTGAAAGAAAGATGCGTAGATATCGTAAATTGGAAACCTCTTGAGATAAAATTAAGCAAGCAGACTTCGATTAATTCAATATGGGATTGTTTAGCATCTGTCGTACAAATAAATAGTATTCAAGAAAAAAAACCGTCTCTCAGAGATATTTTCTTAGAGACTCAAAGAGAGAGGGCGGGGAAATGACACCAAATGAATTTAGAAACAATCGACAATTGGGTTTACGTGGATTTTTTATAGTAGTTTTAATAGAAATGAAGGCATTTTGGAATAATAAAAATATATTATATTCTAAGGTTTTGACGCCTATTTTTTATTTTCTTTTTCTTACTGTTGGTATTAAACAATCAATGGATAATTTTGAGTATCAGGGGCAAAACGTAAATTATATTCAATATACGACCATAGGAATTTTTGGTATATTGATAATTTCACAAATGTCTCAAGCGGTGTACAGAACTGTTATTGATAAAAGATGGGGATTATTACCTATAAAATTATTTAATGGAATTCGTCCAAAATACTATGTAATTGGGATGTCCACTTTTCCGTTAATTTCAGTTTTTATTCAGGTGTTGATTGTGTATAGTCTATCAGTAGCTATTCAAAATAGCATAAGCTTTTATAGTTTCATTATAATTGTATTTTTTTCTTTAATATGTCTTATATTTTGGACCTCATTAGGGATTATTATTTCATTAATGGTTAAAAATTATCAGCAGAGGGATATCTTATTGAGTGTGTTGTATTTGCCAATATCTTTTACAGCACCAACTTTTTATAGTTTAGATCATGCTCCAATTTATATACTCGTTCTATCCCATCTTAATCCTTTAACCTATCAATTAAATGCTATGAGGTCGGTTGTTTTTGGAAATATTAATTTTCAGATGATTGGCATCACGTTGGCATTATCGTTATTAATGTATTTATTCGCAGTTTTTCTTATTAAGCGCGCTCCACTCTTAAGCGAAGAAAAATAATATTTGAAAAACATTTGTGACCTTTTTGAATGGCAATTTTTTTGAGATTCAGATTTTTTGCATTTAGAATTATAAAAATAACCCACACCTATTCACAATGATCTGTACCCTGTCAAGTTGACAATCGAAATAATGAAAGCTCATTTTAATTTTTAACGTAAGCGTCAAATAATGGACACCTTCTCTTGATCAGTCAAGCATGCGATAATGCCTCTATCAAATGATCTGGAGGATGATCCATGACGCGTATCGAGTTACAAAATCTTTGGCAAGAGCGCATGAAAGATTTTGAGAAAAGTGAACAGAACGGCAAAGAATGGTGTTCGACACAAGGAATTTCACTCAGTCAATTTCGATATTGGCGACGTAAGCTAAGATTGATGCCAGCGACACCTTCAACGCATTCATGGATGACCATGGATTTTGATCGTGCACAGAAACAAGAGAGTCTTTTTGTCCATCTTGGAGTTTCAAGGATCGAGGTCCACGCCGGGTTCGATCCGGATCTGTTGGCTGATGTGGTTCGTGTGTTGCGAACGCTATGATTCGGGATTCGATCATTGAGCAAGTGTATTTAGCCAAAGGTCCTACGGACCTGAGAAAGTCGATTGATGGGTTGTCCGTTATCGTACAGGAAGGCTTTCATCTTAATCCTTTTTCCTCCTGCCTATTTGTGTTCTGTAATCGTAAGCGGGACAAGTTAAAAATCTTGCATTGGGAATATAACGGCTTTTGGCTTTATTATAAGCGTCTGGAGAAAGGAGCCTTTGCATGGCCAAAGGCTGACGATTCCTCGCCTTCTTTAAAAATTACGCGACGACAGCTGAATTGGCTGTTGGATGGCAAATCAATACACACATTTACACAATTCGTTGAAACCATAGAACTGAGTACATATAAAATCTTGATCTAGAAGGACAAGAGGGGGAATTAGGGTGTCTAATATTTATTACTCAATAAAGAATGGAGTAACAAATTTAATCAAATGGTTTCCCGTAATATGGACAGATAGAGATTATGACAATGCATATCTTTATAAGCTATTATGGAAAAAGCTACAAAATATGGCCAATATGCAAAGAAGAGAGGGTCATTCAACAAACTCAGAAGAAATAGCTGAACAAATAGAATATGCGGCAAATCTGGCACATAGGTTGTGGAAGAATAATTACCTTGAAGAAACACTTAACAAGTATGACTACTATACAAAATATCCAGCTATTGATGCTAATGAAATTATGCATGTTGCTGATCAACCAAATAAAGATGGAAATTATGATGTTACACAGAGTATAAATACGATACAATTAAAATTATTTCGTCAGTGCGGGACAGAAGCTGATGATCTTTTTGAAGAAGAACATAAACAATTATTCGATTACTTGAAAAGGTATTCGGAAAGTTGGTGGGATTGATTGAATCGTAGTTTCAGTAATAGGGAAGAACAAGTCATCATAAGCAAGAAAGAGGTTTAAAAATCCGTATCTAAGAATAGTCAAAGGAATTGACTATATTTGACCGTATTTAATGAATCCCTTCCTAAAGCTAAATATTTTTCGTTGACTCCGCTTGATGATGGTGTCTGGGCAGCGCTTTCTATACCTGGAACTGGCTCGTGGTCAAATGCGGGGATCAAACAGTTGTTTTTGACGCGTTCGCTACCCCCACGGCTGCCGATGATTTACGAATGGTTGCTGAATCCCCGCACAATACGCATCATATGGTGCACCTAGCATCTTTCATTACAATATAAAGTCCTTGCTGGAAAAGGGAAAAGGATCCAGTAATTTGTAAAACCGGTAAGATTGCGGGACGAGGCCTCCTATTTATCAAACCTTATTTAAGTATATTTAACTCATCAAAGCCCCAATAAACCAACTTTTTGCTCTTTAACTCCGTTCATAGCAAACGAGTGGGGATAAAGACAAATACAAATTAAGCAATAATGCCTATTTCACGGCGTTTATTGTGATGAATAAAAACTGTTAAAGATGATAGGGTTCCCTAGGGAATCTCTTCCAGAGAGTGGCCTCATAAATAGTGCCCTTTCCAAGCAGCTTGTTAGAAACAAGGCAAATTACTTTTCTTTCCTTTTTTATACTGACACTTACGAGGACCATATTCTTTGTTGCACATTTCTCCTATCCAGAAAAACTTTTATCAATTGGAAAAGGCCTGTGCGAACGTAGTGATTCGTACAGGTGTTTCGTAATTGTATTTTGTTACTTTGAAAAAGCTTGGTCAATAATCTTTTTCTCTTCTTCACTTAAAACGGAAAGGGGTTCACGGCAGATTCCGACATCAATCTTTTGCTTTTCAAAAAGATATTTAACTGAACGCAAGGTTCCCATTTCCATGATTGAATGGATATAGGGTAAAAGTTTAGTCAGCTGTTTTTCTCCGGCCTCAGTTTTTCCTTCATGAATCGCTTTGATCATGAACTGGATTTCATTTGGAAATATATTTCCTATAATACTTGTAATGCCGTCAAATCCTAACTGATGATTTTTAATAAGCGACAAATCATCTCCGGATAAGACCATGAATGCCTTACCCAGTTGTTTTTTGATATGGGGTACAGTATTGGGATTGCCCGCCTGTTTGAATGCAACGATTTGTGGGTTTTTGTCAATCAACTTGAAGAGTGTTTCCAGATGCAGATCGAATCCTGTTCGTGGAGGATTGTTGTAAAGCATGATTGGCAATGTCGTTGTATGGCAAATCTTTTCCACATAAGTGATCGCTTCTTGTTGGCTAATGCGTAAATAAGGAGGGAAGCCCAGCATGATACTATCGAGTCCCGATTTCTCCGCAGAAACAGCTAGGGCCATTGCATCCTTTGTTCGAACAGCAGCGACACCGCCATATAAGATCAGGTCATCTTTTGCTTCTTTTTTTACTTCGCTGAATAAAGCTGCGCGTTCTTCATAAGTCATTGAATGCTGCTCGCCGGTAGATCCGCTAATCAATAATGCAGGAACGCCCTGCTTCTTATAGTATTCGATTAAAGGGGGAATTCCTTTTAAATAGAGATCGCCATTCGTCGAAAAAGGTGTAATCATAGCGACACTGAAAGGTAAAAAAGGTTTGTTCATTTTTCCATCTCCTAATCTCTATTTTTTATACTCTTGAATTGTCAAACGAAGTCTTTGGCTTTGCCCAAGACTTGGCTGTACCCTGAACATTCCACTGTTTATTGAGCACGCTCAAGATGGCGGTCTATTTGTAAGCGGCCAAATACTTTTTTAGTTAGTGACATGAAGTAATTGAGTAGGGGTCCCCCTAAACAAACCGTTAATAGAGTTCCAACACCAATGGGTCCATTTAAAATGACTGCGATGATCAAAAATAGGACGTAAATGAGCGTCCTTGAAAAAAATATATTTGTTCTCGTTAATTCTTGAATAATTAATGTTAATCGGTCAACTGGAATCGGGGCGAAATTTGTATGTAAATAGATTGACGTTCCTAATCCGATAACAACTAAGCCGATTCCAAAATAAACCGCTTTGCTGTACCATTGTTCAGGTGTTACAAAAAAGTGCAATAAAAAAAGCCACAGATCAATACCGATTCCTGTTATAAGTGATGTTAACAACCCTAAAAATTCTGGCCTTTGTCTTTTTAATAATGAATTACAACTTATTAATAGTAAAGCAAGTATAATTTCCCAACTTCCTACAGTAAACCCTACATTTATAGATAGGCCTACCAAAAGTGCATCAAAGGGTGAAGTTCCGAGGTCCGATTGTATCGTGAAAGAAATACCAAGAGTTAATAGTAAAATGCCTAGTACATAAAAAGCATATTTCACTTTATTTTGCCACTTCCTCTTGATCAATGTTTTTGTTGTAAATGCAATAAAATTAGTTTAAATTTAATATATATCATAGTTGTTGCATATGCAATAAAAATATTTGTGAAGGAGTTAATGATGAAGGAAATTCTCCGTGAAGTTGGAATGATTGCCCGGGCACTAGATTCGATAAGCAATATAGAATTTAAAGAATATGAACTGACAAAAGGGCAGTATTTGTACCTTGTGCGAATAGGTGAAAACCCGGGAATCATTCAAGAAAAGTTAGCTGAGATGATCAAAGTGGATCGAACAACAGCAGCTCGTGCCATTCAAAAACTTGAAATGAAGGGTTTTATTGAAAAAAAAGATGATGAACATAACAAAAAAATAAAAAAACTCTTTCTCACAGAAAAAGGGAAAAAGGTATTTCCTTTTATTAAAAGAGAAAATGATTATTCGAATAGCGTTGCATTAGCGGGACTTTCCGGAGAAGAAACAGAAACGATTTTTTATCTTCTTCAAAGAGTTAGAAAAAATGTAGAAAAAGATTGGGAATTTGTAAAAAAGGGAAACAAAAGAAATTATTGATCGATAAAAGGAGTGCCATTTTAAAATGACTATAAGGATTAGCAAGTGCTGCCGTGAAGACTTACCAATACTCCAAGAAATAAGTATTGAAACTTTTGACCAGACATTTAGGGAGCAGAATTCTCCGGAAACGATGAAAGCCTATTTAGAAGAAGCATTTAATGTGAAACAGCTGGAAAAAGAAATGTCTGACCCCTCTTCAGAGTTCTTTTTCATCTATCTCAATAAAGACCTTGCTGGTTATTTGAAGATAAATGTTAATGATGCTCAGTCTGAAAAAATGGGCGATGAATCACTTGAAATAGAGCGGATTTATATTAGACGCACGTTTCAAAGAAAAGGACTTGGAAAGTATCTCATTAATCAAGCGCTGGAGATGGCCCGCATTCAAAATAAAACAATGGTCTGGCTAGGTGTTTGGGAAAAGAATGAGAAGGCAATTGCCTTTTATAAGAAATTTGGTTTTGTACAAAATGGAGCCCATTCCTTTTATATGGGTGACGAGGAACAGACGGATTTCATCATGAAAAAACCCCTTGTTTGAATTCAGAAGTTCGAATTAATCCTCTGCTCGCCCATGATGATCATTACATTAACAGAAGTGTTCTTCCATTAAAAGTTTATTCACCTCTATTAGAGGCTGCATCGATTGATTTATGGAGAACGCATGTGAGGGTGGAGTTAAAAACAATTGACAGCGACCGACCGTTCGGTTACCATTGCTGTATGAAAAATAAAGATAAAAATAAATTACAAATGATTCTTCATGCAGTTCTAAGTCTGACTTCAACGAATGATCTGGTCAATTTGTCGATCAGCAAAATTGCTGCGGCAGCAGGAATATCCAAGTCAACGGTCTATGTCTATTTTAAAGATAAAGAGGAGCTACTTTCCAAAACCTATATGTACGTAAAGGATTTGATGGACGAAGGTATTGCCGAAGTTGAAGCGAAGCATCCGGATTTAGATGAACGCATCGGCGCATTCATTCGCCACTTTGTTCAGCGCTATCAGCGTTATCCTAAAGAAGCGAAATTTATGGAGGCGGTTCAAACCAATCCGAGTGTAGTCAGCGAAGAGGCGCACCAATATGCCGAAACGACGGCTGCGCCTATTTACAGGGCTTTTGAAGAAATAGTTGGAAATCCGGAGTTTGTTCAGGCACCGGCCTATGTGTACGCGACTTTCTTTTCTTTACCTATGAAAATGGCAGAGATCAATGGGACAATGACAGATTCGGAACTGGATTCGATCATTTGTATGGTGCTGAATGCAATGAAAAGGCGTTAAAGATTGACGGGAGCGCAGAAATGCGCTTTTTAATAAAATATAAAAAGACCGAACGTTCGGTCTTGATAGGAGCCATAATCATGCAAAATGAAAAAAGAGTGGTATTAATTACAGGCGCATCGTCAGGTATGGGGTATGCAAGTGCTAAATATTTTCATGATCACGGTTGGGTCGTTTATGCAGGTGCCAGACGAACGCAACGTATGAAAGATCTGAATGAACTCGGCATTCATGTCCTCCCGTTGGACGTTACAGACAATGAATCAAATCAAAATTTTGTCGAGACGGCAATAAAAGAACAAGGCCGAGTCGATGTATTGATCAATAATGCAGGTTATGGAGAGTACGGTCCACTGGAAGAAGTTAACCTTGAAAATGCCAAATATCAATTTGATGTCAATTTATTTGCGGCCGGTGAATTGTCTAAGCTGGTCTTGCCGCTGATGCGGAAGCAACAATTTGGACGGATGATCAATGTGACGTCGGTTGGAGAAAATGTTTATATGCCTCTTGGTGGATGGTACCATGCGACTAAAGCAGCGCTGGGGATATGGTCAGATGTACTCGATATGGAAATCCGACAATTTGGTCTCCGGAGCATTGTGATTCAACCGGGAGCTACTCAGTCTGAGTGGGGAGACATAGCAATGCAAAAAGCGGAAAAGAATTTAAAAGCAGACTCACCCTATAGGAAACTCGTGCTGGCGATCAAGAAGCTTTTATTTTCTTTTCAAGCATCGGCAACGTCTGATGATTTAGCAAAAATTTTCTATAAAGCTGCGACGGATTCAAATCCCTCAAGAAGGTATTATCATTCATTAACAGATAGAATTGCGGTACGGATTGCAAGAAATCATCCGTCCCTTTGGCGCTTTGGCATGTGGAAAATGATGCGTCGAATGGGAAAATGACGAAGTGAAAATGTCGTCATTAAAACGACTCTGTTTAACACGATTTTGGCGAGAATTCCCCGCTTCAAGCTTTGCGAGAAGCTAAGCGGTAAGATGAATCGCTTTCTTTAGTGTCTCGTTACCATTGGCAATAATCACGATTGACTAGAATAAGCGTTCGCACTATGATTTGTGTATAAAAGGATTTCCTAAGCAGGTGGGTGAGCCCATGATCCAGAAAAAAGCCTACACGTTTAGACTGTATTCCATCAAAGAACATAAAACAGGGTTCCGGTCTTTATATGCATCTGAAGCAACATGAATTTTTCCGAATTTATCACCTATGTGGGAGACGATCAATAGATGGAAAGTTTTGGGATTGCTACTCTTTTACCGAATCCGCAGCTGAACAGGCATCACTTCTTAGAATGATGCCTGTTCATTATTTTGTGCTTATTTATTCATCTTGATGAGCTCTTCTATTGATAACCCGGTTAATTCGGCGATGGTGTGGAGGTCTATTTTCTTTTGAAGCATACGCAGCGCCATCTCTTTTCGAGCTTCTATTTTGCCTTCAGTTTTACCTTTCTTCAATCCGCGATCATAGAATGAATTCGGCCATTTGATGACTTGTTCTCGCTCATCTTTCGGTAATGCATGGACTTCTTTCATGAGTTGATCCACCTCATTTTCACTCAGATTTAAATAGGTTTCAAAAAAACCGTTGATCATGCTGCTGCGTGCTTCATCAAGCTGCAAACCGGCCATCTGCCTGAGAAAGGCAAGCCGAACGGCTACACGTTCTTTCTTTTTATAATTCATTTTACTCATCAAAGCGGCACTTGCAGGATTGTTGCTGTGCATAAATGCGTGCCAGTTCATTTTGCCCAGTTCCATCTTATAAAAACGAAATCGCATGGTATCAAGAAAAGGGGTTTTGATGATGAATTCATTCGGTTCATCGCTTATTCTTACTCCATCATAACTGAAAATGGCAATCGGTAAAACAGGTTTTCTGAATTTTAAATAAATCATTGAAAAAACGAAAAAGTAGACAGATCAAATGTAATGATTTAGTATTACAAGTAAAGTTGAATATATTCTTCGGGGCAGGGTGTAATTCCCGACCGACGGTAATAAGCAAGTAAGCTTAAAGTCCGTGACCCGCAATTTTGCGGTGGATCTAGTGAGAGTCTAGAACCGACAGTTAAAGTCTGGATGGGAGAAGAATTTAGTATTATTGCAATTCTAACGAGGATTGTATCTTTTTTGCTATGGTCTAGTTAGATAATAATAAAACTAAGTCTATTTTGTGTTGCCCCGTAGGTTACTACGGGGCTTTTTGTATCTTTTTAAAGAAAGGGGGACGTGCAATTGGATGAACGGTTCATGAAAAAAGCAATTGAGCTGGCTGAAAAAGGTGGTCGAAACACGTATAGAAATCCACGAGTAGGTGCCGTTATTGTGAAAAATAATCGCATTATTGCAACCGGCTATCATGCGAAATTTGGTGAAAAACATGCGGAAAGAATGGCCATTGACCATTGTGCTCACCCCGAAGAACTGCACGATTCAACTTTATATGTCACTTTAGAACCTTGTACACATTACGGAAAACAGCCGCCGTGTGTGCAAGCGATCATTGACAGTGGGATTAAGCGCGTGGTCATTGGCCAACTTGATCCTAATCCGATTGTTGCTCATAAAGGCGCAGCAATCTTAAAAGCCCATCAAATTGACGTGAAAATGAATTGTCTCACGAGTGAAGCTGAATCACTAAATAAGCACTATAACTATTTCTATCGACATAAAAAACCGTATATTGTGTTAAAACAAGCCCTTAGTTTAGATGGAAAAATAGCAGCTAAACCAGGTGAAAGAACGGCGATTACCGGTAAACGGGCGAATCGATTTGTGCATGAAGAGCGATTAGGCTATCAAGCGATTCTAGTCGGAAGTGGCACAGTTTTAGCAGACAATCCCATCTTATTGCCTAGTGAAAACAGTGACTATCCACCCATTCGAATAATCGTAGACAGAAGCGGGAAGACGCTGCATTTTGAAGCGTTTAAATTATTTGAGCATCCAGAGCCAATTTGGATTTTTACGAGGAGTGCATTACAAGAAAAGGCACCCGATCATGTGAAAATTATCCAAACCGATGATTTCTCAATACCAAAGATTGTGGATGATATTGGACAGCAAGGGGTGCAATCCATCTATGTTGAAGGCGGCGCGCAGATTCATCACACCTTTTTGCAAGCGCATTGCTATGAAGAAGTGATTACTTATCTCGCGCCTAAATTAATTGGCGGTACCGGTTTATCCGCGTTTTCCGGCAACGGAATGATCGATCGTGAAACTAATTTGACCTTCAAAAGTATCGAACGTATTGGTGAAGATTTACGCATTGTCAGTGAGAGGGTGAAGTAAATGTTTACAGGGTTAATTCAAACGGTTGGGAAAATAAAACGGGTGAATAAGCAGCAACATCACATCACGTTGACGGTATCTGTAGAAGATACGGATCGATTAAAGGGTTTCAAAGTTGGCGATAGCATGGCAATTAACGGTGTTTGCTTAACGGCAACCACTGTTGAAAAGGATCACTTTTCCGTTGACGTTATGCCGGTAACCTTTCAGAAAACGACTTTTTCGCAAATGAAAGAAGGCACTTTAGTCAATTTAGAGCGCGCAATGGCTCCAAATGACCGGTTTGAAGGGCATATCGTCTCTGGGCATGTTGATCAAACCACTCGATTAATTCAAAAAATGAAGTACGAAAACTCACTTAAATTAACCTTTTATTATCCACCAGAACTAAAAGGTGAAATTGTTCCACAAGGCTCAATTGCCATCAATGGCACGAGCTTGACGGTTGATGATGTCAAACCGGGAACATTCGCTGTAGCTTTGATCCCACATTCTTTAGAAAATACGAATTTTGATCGTTTAGTAAAAGGGGATTATGTCAATTTGGAGACCGATGTCGTCGGTAAATATGTGAAGTCATTATTGAGAACAACGATTCATTTAAACGAGGAAGGGTATCATGTGTGAAGAAAAGATCCTACATGCGGTTGAAGCGTTAAAAGCAGGGCAATTAATTATTGTTGCTGATGATGACAATAGAGAAGCTGAAGGCGATCTAATCGGGCTATCCAGTAAAGTGACCCCCGAAGCGGTTAATTTTATGACCAAAAACGCTCGGGGTTTACTCTGTGTACCTATAACTAAGAAGATTGCGCAACGGTTAGATTTACATGCGATGACGGCTGAAAATTCCGATGCGTTTGGAACAGCCTTTACAATTAGTGTCGATCATAAAGAAACGACTACAGGCATTTCAGCATTTGACCGAGCGAAAACGATAAAGGCGCTCGCTGATCCGACTAGTGAGCCAAGCGACTTTTTACGGCCGGGACATATTTTTCCGCTCATTGCTGAAAATGCGGGTGTTTTGAAAAGAAGAGGTCATACGGAAGCGGCTGTTGATTTAGCAAGACTGGCTCATGAAGAGTCCGCTTATATTTGTGAAATTCTAAACGAAGATGGCAAAATGGCGAGAACGGCCGACTTAAAAGAGCTGGCTCAGAAATGGCAACTCGATTTTATAACGATTGACGAGTTAAGTGACTATTTAACCCACCAAAAGAAGAGCGCTGATGTCACAGTCCAATTACCTACTAAATACGGTGAATTTAAATTATCGCTCTACCTTGACCATGAAGGAAAAGAACAGCTGGTCCTGTCAATGGGGGACTTAAAGAAGAGCAAGGAACCCCCGTTGATTCGCGTGCATTCAGAATGTTTGACTGGAGATGTATTTGGTTCGCATCGCTGTGACTGCGGCGAACAATTAGATCAGGCAATGAAGCAAATTGCTGAAGCGAAAACAGGCGCCATTTTATATTTACGTCAAGAAGGCAGGGGAATTGGCCTACGGAATAAGCTAAAAGCATACAAACTTCAAGAAGCAGGTATGGATACTTATGAAGCGAATGTTGCTTTAGGATTCTTACCTGATGAAAGACACTATGCGCAAGCGGCATGGCTATTAAAAAACGAAGGGGTTTCAAAAATTAAGTTACTCACCAATAATCCGGAAAAGATAGCAGAGCTGCAGCAACATCATATTGAAGTTGTCGAACGTGTACCGCTCGAAACAACGGTTTATCAAGAAAATAAGCATTATTTAAAGACGAAGCAAGAAAAATTTCATCACATGTTATCACTCGAAAAGGGGATTAAATCATGACGGTTTATGAAGGAAAATATCAAGGAGAACAGGTTAAGGTTGCCATTACCATTGCTCGTTTTAATGAATTGATCACATCAAAATTACTTGCAGGTGCTCAGGATAATTTGATAAGACACGGCGTTGATGCGAAGAACATCGATGTTTACTGGGTACCGGGTGCCTTTGAATTACCGTTTATCACCAAAAAAGTAGTCGCTACTCAAAAATATGATGGGGTCATTACTCTAGGTGCTGTCATTCGTGGTGCAACCACACATTATGAACTCGTAAGTAATGAAGTAGCCAAAGGCGTAGCGCAAATCGAGTTAAATTCAGATATACCCGTCATATTTGGCGTACTGACCACGGAAACGATTGAGCAGGCGATTGAACGTGCAGGGACGAAGAGTGGAAACAAGGGGAGTGAAGCGGCGCAAGGATTACTTGAAATGGTATCGCTAAATGAATTGATCGCAAAATAAAAAATCCTGAATGACTGCTGGATTTCTATCATTCGTTTTTAGCTGCTGTTTTTAAGCGTTTTTCCTATTGGCTTTTTGAGGAGTTACTTCAACGAGGAGTAGCTCCTTTTAAATTGACTTGTGCTCAACGAAGTAGTCTAGCCGTTTAAATAAAACCGTTTTGTTTTGTTCAGGAGTACCAAAGTCGGTTATTTCTTCAGCGCTTTGCACAAATTGTGAGTGATCAATATAATCTCCGTCATGGGTCAGTAATCCCTGAACACGATTAGGGGTCATTTCCAGATGAAATTGCAAGCCAATCACTTTTTCACTGTAGATAAATCCCTGGTTTTCACATGCCGCGCTGCTCACTAATCGTTCCGCTCTATCGGGAAGTTCAAATTGCTCGCCATGCCAATGAAAAACAGTCAATTCCTCTGGTATAAACGGTAACCTTGAAGAAACGGAACGTATTGGATGCCAGCCTACTTCTTTATCGCCTTGAATAACAGCGGCTCCTAATGCTTTAGCAATCTGTTGAGCGCCTAAACAGACGCCAAATACAGGCTTATTTTCAGAAATGGTCTTTCTGATTAATCTGCGCTCTTCGTCAATCCATTGTTGGTCCTGATCATTTGCACTCATTGGTCCGCCGAGTAGGATCAGAAATTCAAGATCATCGATCCGGGGTATTGAGGGATTTTCATAGAGCTTATGCATGCGAAAGGTATGGCCATTATCGTTGCCCCATTCTTCAATAGATGCGAGTCCTTCAAAGGGAACGTGCTGCACTACGTCAATGTTCATGTCATCACCCACTTTATCGATTTTGCAATCCGTCAATCAGCCTTGTTTTGCTTTGTACATAGCGGTCAATCATCCGCTTCTTGCATCTTCGTTTAAAAATCATTGATTCAATCATAGCGCATCTTTTAGCTTCAATAAAGTCTTCCCATACCAAAAAGGAACCTTAGCCGCACGAACTTCAGCAATGAAATCGAATCATTGATGCTACAATAAATCGTTACTTCTTGACAGCGGTCAATTTTAAATTCTTCGTCTCCGTTTATCCTTGAGTTATAAAAAGGAGGGGGAGGCTGTATGAACGTCCAGAAATGGGTACAGAAGCATAACCAACACATCACCTATTTGACCGGTGCTTTGATTGTCCTCGGCTTTTTAAGTAAAGGACTTTTTCATTGGGAATTAGGTTATACGGCGACCTTTATCGCGGCTACACTTGTCGGCTTTTTACCGGTTTTGATTCATGCATGGCAGGCCTTGAGCGTAAAGGTCATCAGTATCGAATTGTTAGTCAGTATCGCTGTGATCGGTGCCCTTTTCATTGGTGAATATAACGAATCGGCGATCGTTGTCTTTCTGTTTTTGTTCGGGAGTTATCTGGAGCAGAAAACCTTGCAGAAAACGCGCAACTCAATTAAAACCTTGACTGAAATGGCTCCGACGAAAGCTTGGGTTTATCAAGAGAATGGTCAGGTGCAGGAAACGGATAGTGATGAAGTCAATGCGGGTGATGAGCTCTTAGTGAAGACGGGTGCCCAGGTCCCGGTGGATGGGGTGATCACCTCAGGTCACGGCTATCTGAATGAAGCCAGTGTCACGGGCGAATCGCGGGTTGTTGATAAGTCGGTGGGCGCGACCGTTTTTGCCGGGACTCTTTTAGACAATGGAACGTTACGCATTAAGGCAACTCGTGTGGGTGAGGATACCACATTCGGTAAGATCATTGAATTGATTGAAGAAGCTCAGGATACGAAATCACATGCGGAAAAGTTTATTGATCATTTTGCCCGCTACTATACGCCAGCCGTTCTCTTATTGGGAATAATTGTCTGGGGGATCACGCGGGACATCCGTCTGGCCATCACAATCTTAGTCCTGGGTTGCCCGGGGGCCTTAGTGATCGGTGCTCCGGTATCCAATGTCGCCGGTATCGGTAATGGCGCAAAACGCGGCGTTCTGATCAAAGGCGGCGAGATCATGAATACGTTCAGTAAGGTGGATACGTTAGTCTTTGACAAAACGGGCACGCTAACGAAAGGACAGACTGAGCTCGTAGAAATGAAGGCCATGCCTGGTCAGCAACGTGGATTAGCCTATACAGCTGCTATTGAAAAGGAATCCGATCACCCACTTGGTCGGGCGATCTTAGCCTATGCCGAGGCGCACGCTATTGAGTACAGTCATCTGAAGGTGACGCAAACCAAAGTGGTTAAGGGTAAGGGAATCCGGGCAGTTGTGGAAAATCAGACCGTCCTGGTTGGTAATCGTAACCTGTTAACTGAAGCCGGGGTTCGACTGAACCAGGAACAGGAACGAAAATTAACTGAGATGGAAGAGAAAGGAATATCCACCGTTTTAGTTGCGGTCGATCAGCAACTGGCGCTTATGCTTGGTATCGCCGATACGCCAAGAGACGGGGTTAAAGCAGCTTTAGCAGCGTTAAAAGCAATGGGCATCAAAAGAATGGTTATGCTGACGGGTGACAATGTGCGGACCGCGCAGGCGATTAGCCAGCAACTTGGTATTGATGAAGTTCATGCAGAGCTGTTGCCGGAAGATAAAGTGGGTTATGTAGAAAAGTTGAAGAAGGCGGAGCATACGGTTGCTTTCATCGGGGATGGCGTCAATGACAGCCCATCCCTTGCCTCGGCACATATCGGCATTGCCATGGGCAGCGGGACCGATGTTGCGGTGGAAACCTCAGACATTGTTTTGATGAAATCCAGATTTACCGAGCTTGTCCATGCTTATGGATTAACGAAGAAAACGGTAAAAAATATGAAAGAAAATATTGTTATTGCCATTGCTACCGTTGCTTTCTTATTGATCGGTCTGATCTTTGGCTATATTTATATGGCGAGCGGCATGTTCGTCCATGAAGTCAGCATTTTAGTGGTCATCCTGAACGGGATGCGTTTGTTAAGCTACCACACGAAGCATGCTGCATAACACTTAGCTCTTATTTCTAAAAGTTGATACCTGTCAATTTATTAATGAACGAATCGCTTTAAACTGAAAATGTAAAGAAAAGAAAGGGGCGTTCAAGATGACAAAAGTGATTTTACAATTAGAGGCGCTGACCTGTCCGTCATGTCTGCAAAAAATTGAAACCGGCCTTGCGCATCAGGAAGGCATTCTAAAGTCGAAAGTCTTGTTTAATTCCAGCAAGGTTAAAGCAGAAATCGATCCAGATAAGATCTCAGCCAAAGCGGTTGCGCAGATCGTGTCGAAACTCGGTTATGAAGTCGAATCGGTAAAAGTAAAGGAAGCTTAAGGATCATAAATTCAGAGGAGGAACGCGTATGTCAATCGATGCGTTGTATGAAGCAGAAGTTTCTCAGTCGGAGAAAGATCACCACATCCCGACCGCCGGAGCGATGACCGGTCATATTTTAGCCAATCTGAAGATTCATCAGGAAAAGCTGGCTCAGGCCGTTTCTTATGCCAAAGGATCCGAAACTCCATTTTTAAAGGAATTCTTCAGCCAGGCGATCCAAACAGAAATCAGGTTATTTGACGAGCTTGCACAAGTGTTGTTAGATGAAAGCGAAGTGATTCCGACAACAACTGAGGAGTTCAACCGTTACAGTATGTTGGAGGAGCATGGGAAATTCAAGTATCTCTCTGCTAAAGAATGGCTTGTGGCTGCAGTGAAAGACTTTGATACGCAAAATCTGTTTATCACGCGCGCGATTAAATTAGCTGAAAAAGAGGATAAACCGGTACTTCAAGCGTTTCTGGTGCAGCAATTAGGCTGGAATAATTGCAAGATCCGTGAGTTACAGGCGTTCTTAGGTCATGCTCCTCGAGAGGGATTAGAAGAAGACGATGATGATGATGATTAATTAATGGAGGTTTGAATGATGGGGAAGCATAGCTGTCTGATCTTGGTCCCTCTGTTCAATCATTTGGACGAATCTGATTTAGAAAAAATTGATCAACTGACCAAACGTCATGTCTATAAGAAAGCGGAACAGATCTTCAAACCGTATGATCAGAAGCAGTTGACCATCGTAGCCAAAGGACGCATGAAAGTCTATCAGATTTCCGGCTCTGGTCGCGAGCAGCTTCTGCGCGTTGTCGAACCGGGTGGGTATGAAGGCGAAACGGCATTATTCGGTACAGAAAACGACAGCTCATTTGGCGAAGCGCTTCAAGAAACGGTGGTATGCACACTGGCTCACCAGGACTTCCGGAAGCTGCTGCTGACGTATCCTCAGATCAGTCTGAAATTATTAGAGACGAATGCAGAAAAACTGGTTTCTGCAGAGAACCAGTCAAAATTTTTACTCATGGAAGCTGTAGAAACGCGATTAGCGGTCTATCTGCTGGATTTAGCGAAGGCAAAGGGTTCCCTGACCTTCGATTTACCTGTGAAAATGAAGGAATTAGCGGGGTTCTTGGGAACGACCCCAGAAACGTTGTCCCGTAAATTTAAGTTATTAAAGGATAAAGCGTTGATTCATCGCGAGAAGCAAACAGTGACCTTGCTTGATCCGGAAGAACTTGAAGCGCGTTATGTCATCAATTAGAAAGTCCCGTCAGGAAAAGCTGACGGGACTTTTTGACAGGTAAAGAAAGTTTATGATTCTGCCCCTTCTTCAACCAATAGACCAGTGTCTTGGCTAAGAATCAAAACGGAGGTACTCTGGCGCCTGCGGGATCGCGCCTAGTTGATGCGTGCCAGCGAGTAACCGATAAAGGCGTGCACGTCGTGTGCACAACGCGGAAGTCATCACATCCTGTGGAAGTAAGGACCGGGCGTATTTTGCCTGGTTTTTCTTGTAAGTAGATAAATGTATATGAGCACTGGTCGCTGCTTCTCTCTTATGAATCATTCTCGATAAGGCTTGCTAGTTGAGGACTGCAATTGCCTTCTAATCGCATAAGATTATCCCGGGACATATTATCTAGAAAATGGTTGATAATTTGAGAACCATAATTGAGACAGTACTGAGATTAATCCATTTGTTGTCACCAGCAGACCTTTTGATAATCGCGCATTAAGGATGGCGAACATGAGCTCCTTCGTCCATGGCGTATCCCCTCCGCACCTACACCCATCCAGAACGAATTGATCGGCATCGGTACAGAACCTCATTAGATCGCCATCCTTCATTCAGGTTGATTGAAAGATGAAAATCCTGCAAAACATGATGTTGAAGTAAGCTTCACTTCAAACCAATAGCGTTTACTTAACAGGCCATAAACAATAGTTATAAATTACTACGCTGAAAATTGTAACAATTATAAACAATTTAAAACTTATGAAAAATTTGTTAACAAACAACAAAATGTATTTACTTTTCATCACTAGCGTTGCAGTAATTAAAGCTGATGATTCAAAATACTAGGAATGTTCGGATTTAAGGTGGTTAGCCAACAAAAAAATCCTTTACAATGGAAGGATAGGTGATTCTATCCAAATCCAAAGAAAAGGATTTACGCATGGATAAGAATACACATCTCTCTTCATTTTCGCAATGGTTAAATCAGATAGATTTTAAACAGCTTGACGAAACACTCGGACAAACCGGCGGTGACAAGTATGTGAAAAAGCTGACGACAAAGGCCTATATGACCCTTTTTCTGTATGCTCATCTTCAGAAAGAAGACAGTCTGCGTTCGATTTCGGACTGTGTCTTAGGTGAAGAGCTTCAGAAAGCAACGGGTCTTTCGTCGATCAGCGCCTCACAACTCTCAAGAAAAAATAACTCGGTTGACCCTCAACTGTTGATGACGATCTTTCTTGATCTCGTCGCCAAAATTAAAGGCAAACGAGCGCCCAAAATTGATGAACGGCTTAAGGTTGTGGATTCGACGACGATACCCCTGAATGCTCAGCGATATCCATGGGCTCACTTTCGCAAAACCAAAGCCGGTGTCAAGCTGCACCTTCGCCTTGTCTTTATGGGAAAAGGGCAAGTGTTTCCGGAAAAAGCAGTCCTTACATCAGCTCAAGTCAATATCCGCTCGCAACTCGATGTGCTCGTTGACGAGAAAGAAGCCATGTATGTCTTTGATCGAGGCTATGTGGACTACCAGGCCTTTGATCGTTTTTCAGAAGAGGGGATGTTCTTTGCTTCCCGTTTAAAAAAGAACGCCGTAATCCATGTCCTGCACGACTATAAAGTACCCGAGAAAAGTTCTATTTTATCGGATCAAATGATCCTGCTGGGCGGCGTTCAAAACCAAACGGAAAATGCCTTCCGTCTAATCGTGGCTAAAGACGATCAGGGTAAGAACATCCGGATCATCACCAATCGCTTTGACTTGTCGGCGACAGAAATCAGTGATGTCTATCGCCATCGATGGGCCATCGAACTTTTCTTCAAATGGCTGAAACAACATGTACGGATTCGAACGTTTTATGGACAAAGTGAGACGGCTGTCCAAAATCAACTACTTTTGGCATTGATTCATTACAGTCTATTCGTTTTGATTCAGCAGAAACTTGAAACAACGCGTTCAGTTCTTCAACTGACCCGATGGTTCAAAGCTGTGCTTTGGAAATCCTGTGAGCAATGGTTCCGCCGTATTCGTTTTCAAATGGAGAAACGGAAACGAGTAACCTAAGGGCACCTTTAAAGGCTGTCGACACCTTGACACTGATTAACTGGATAAAACTGTAAAATGGATCGAGTCACCTTTTAGGTGGACATTAACTTTTTTAGTTTTGGCAGAAAAAATATAATTTCCGAATATTCTCTTAAAATTCATGCAACGCTAGTGATGAGATTATCAATATTTTACTGGATTTTAATATTAGAAGAATTCGACTCTCGGACACAGTTGGCACAGCGACCCCGTCTTTATGCAGACATAAATTTGAACGATTGTCGGTGTCTGCAAAGCCTCAGCCGAAGTTTGGGTTTCATGGGCATAACGATTTGGGAATGGCATTAGCCAATACAATTGAATCCTTAAAGGGTTCCTCCTGCGACTATGCAGATACAACATTACTGGGGATCGGTGAGAGGACGGGGAACTGTGATTTTTTACAGCTGATACGCATTGCTCGGCCGATCTTTAATTTTGGTGTGTCTATTGAAAGAGCAGAAGACATCCAAAAAAAGTTTCTGAAAATCACGCGTTTGTTATAGAGTTGCGTGTTCACATCAGCTATTTTCCTGCTTTTAATTGACTGATAATTACATTTATTTCATGGTAATCACTTCTGCAGGCAATCATAAGCGACACCTTTATTTTGACAAGAGGAAGCTAGGGACAAGCAGCTAAGCTAGGCATGAAGCAGGGGGAGGGTAACAATGGCTAAGCTCGTAGTGTTTTCATCGGAAAACGGACTGTGCCCATTTAAAATGGCCGATCAATTGATTGTTTATGAAAAGATCGAAAAAAGATGGGTGATTAACAGAAAAATAAAAATGAATAATCAACAGCCGCGCTCTATTCGGGCACAAAGAAAGTATGTTGAGGAGCTACTTCCTTTGATTTATGATTGCAAAATTCTTGTCGGGAAAGAGATTAGCGGAATTCCTTATGTCGTTTTTGACAAAGCCGGGTTTCATGTTTTTCAGGTAAATCAACTCTCGGATGAACAGTTTGAAGCAATCATCCGAGAAATCCATTCCATTGAAAGCGACAATGCGGTTAAGAAAGAAATTTTGAAAAAAGCAGTACCGGTACCGACTGAAAATAAAGATGTCTATTTTTTAGATTTGATCAAACTTCAGAAGAGATTTCCAGAAGTCACGTCAAAACAGGCGTTAAAGCCCTTTATATCCCAGACTCCCTTTCTAGAACTGCATTTATATTGCAAGCATACACCACCATGGATTGAAAGGGACGGCAGATATATCGTCGAATCGAAACCGGCGAAAAGCGACCAATATATTGTTATCAAAGCCAAACCCAATCATAAATAATAAATTCAAATCACGAACCGTCTGTTGCGAAAACAGAGGATTTTCAGTATGAACTCAGAAGGGTCGATGAAGGAGGACAACGATGGAATCGAAAAAGGCCAGAGAATCATTTTCAGTGACCTCAATTCACGTTTTACCAAACGATACAAATAACCATGGCACATTTTTCGGTGGAAAACTGATGATGCATGTGGATAATATTTCTTTAACGGCTGCCACTCGCCATTCGCGCAGGCTCGTTGTAACTGCTTCTATTGATTCGGTTGATTTTCTGCGACCGATCTATGCGGGTTCGTCAGTTTGCTTAGAGGCATTTGTGACATGGAGTCACAACACCTCGATGGAAGTATTTGTGAAAATTATTGATGAAAATCTTAAAACCGGTGTACGTCAATTATGCACGACGTGCTTTTTAACTTTCGTAGCACTTGATGACTATGGAAAGCCGACTTTAGTTCCTAAAGTAATTCCTGAAACCGAGGAGGAACAGTTCCTTTTTGAAAGTGCAGAAAACCGTTATCAGAGTCGGAAAAAACGCAAACAGCAAACGAAAGAATTTACTGCAGGACTGACGCTTGAGAAACCTTGGGAATAACTGTCTTATTTTGCGCCACAAGCATCTTCATTTTGGACGACGCTTCTCAGGGTACGACGCCAGAAACTTTATTGCGCAAATTTAAGTTATTGACGAACAAAGATTTGAGCGGCAAAAGTGACACTGCTTGATTCGGAAGAGCTTGAAGCGCCGCTATGTCTGATCAATCAAAAAGAGGGTGTCTCAAAAGTCAATTGACTTTTGAGACACCCTTAAAAAACGTCTATTTTGGGATTAAGCGCGAAGATGCGAGACTCCTGCGGAGCGTTCCCGTTGATCGCGAGCCGGAGGAGACCCCGCAACCCTTACAGGATCAGTCGAGGAGGCTCCTGGATCGCCCGCGGTCGCGCTCTGTTGATGCGAGCAGCTGGAGTGCCCGTCAGGCCAAAGTTAATGAATCAAAGCCGACGCCGTTATTTCTTTTTACTGTTCATCATCCTCGATAAAGCGTGCAAGACGATGGCTGTAGTCACCGTCTAAGTGTACAAGATCCGCTTTGGACATATTCTCTAGAAAACGGTCGATAATTTTAGGACCGTAATCGAGATCGAGTTCTGAGATTGATCGATTTGTCGTCACCAGCAGACTTTTCGATAATCGCGCATTGAGTATGGCGAACATGAGCTCCTTCGACCATGGAGTAATCCCTTCTGCACCAACGTCATCCAGAATGAGCAGATCGGCATCGGCGATGAAGGTCATCAGATCGCGTTCAGTGAGCGTACTCTCCTTCGTCCAGGTTGATTTAAAGATGAGCTTTAGAGCTGGAACATCGATAAATAAGCATGTTTTATGATATTTTTGGTCAAGCAGTTTACTGATCCCCACGGCTAAATGCGATTTTCCGAGGCCGGGTTTGCCATAATAGAACATTCTCGCCGGCTTATTTTCTCCTATTTTTTCAACAAATTCAACGGCATGTTCAACGGCATGGATCTGTGACGCATTCTGAGCGGAAAAATTTTTTAATGTCGCCTGTTTTAAGGCATCGTTGATCGTCGACAGTTCGTAAAAGCGTTCACGCTTGATTCTGTCGGCCTCTTGTAGCGCTTGCTGAGAAAACGAGCAGTCACAAGGCTCGGTGATCGTCGTCCATGAACCTTTTCGCGGCCCGCCGATCATGCGCATTTTATAGACATTCAACGCTCTGCCGCAATTGCGGCAATGGCTCACATTGACTAAGGTTCGCTTCAAATTGATGCCATCTGCATTTAAGAAATTAGCTAAGCGACGCATGGTGACACCAGCCTTTATGAGACGGATTAACGCTGCACTTATTTCTTAGTATCATGCTTATTCCCCCGAAAGACGCGAGCACTTCGAACATAGTCAACATCCTTTACATGGAGCCGAAAGTTGGCAACGCGTGCAGCGGCAAAAAAGTAATCAGAGAGACGGTTGATATAGCGCAAGGGTAGAGAGGACAGTGCCTGATCCTGCTTCATAAGACCTGCGATGCATCGCTCGGCTCGCCGTGCCACGGTGCGGGCGATGTGGAGCGAGGCAGATGCGGCAGTCCCTCCAGGAAGAATAAAGCGTTCAATGTTCGGCGCTTCATCGGTTAACGCATCGATCCGCTTCTCCAGCCAATCGACCATTTCTTGGTGTAATTTGTTCGGTCGTTCCTTAATCACGCTTGCCAGATCGCTGCCGCAGTCAAACAATTCATGTTGAATCTTCTCCAAGTCATCCAAAAGATCCTGAAATAGGGCGGGATCAAGCTGGGCAATGGCCAACCCGACAAAACTATTGGTTTCGTCAACCGTTCCATAGGCCTCGATTCGAATGTCGTCCTTATCCCGCCGACCGCCAATGATGCTTGTCTGCCCCTTGTCACCCGTTCGCGTATAAATTGCCATGGTTTTTCACTTCTTTCGTCAGCATTGCTTCAGTTCTAAAGTCTTTAAAACTTGCTATAGTACCAGACGATCTGATCATTTTTTTGAACCTTTACGGCACCAGCGCCGACATTGGGCTGTTTGCCGTTAACGGTGAACAGCCAGCCGGCGTTCTTTGAGGCTTTTTTGTTGTTTAAGCTTGTCACATAGACCATTTTGCCACTGCCGCTGCTGCTCATTTCGAGATGCTGTTTTTTACTGAATTTTTGAAGCAGGCTAAAGACGGTTTCGTTTTTTGAAAATGCGATTTTGCCTTCTTGTACATGGGAACCGTTCTTAATACTGATAAAAGCGCTTGGAGCAGCAGTTTGAGCCGTGCGTGCGGCTGGTTTTGCTGCAGCGTTCTGCGCCGTTTGATGTCCGGCCCAAAAGCCTGCACCAAATAATACGGCGGCTGCAAGTAGCGCTATGATGACTCGATAAATGGTTTTCATTATTTCTGGCTCCTCTTCGTGTAGGGTGTTTGCTTAACGGGTCTGTTTGTTCAATTTACGGGCTTCAGCTGCGAAGACTTTGAACAAAAGCGGAGAAAACAAACCGAAAATGAGATTTCCTGCCGCGTGATAGAGATCAAAAGGCAGTCCGCTGATCCATAGACCGACGACCGTTAAGGGATTTTGGGTGAAAACAAAATAGGACAAGGCCATGATCATACCAAACACTAATCCGCTCACGACCAGCCATAAGAAATAGAGCCACCGCTTCTGTGGAAGCAGTGCGGAAAGGAGTCCGATCAGTCCCCACGCGACAATGTGAAAAAGCGTCCAATAGCCGAGGCCGAGAAACAGATCGGAAACCAGCGCCGTTAATAGCCCTTCAGCAGCCCCCATCTTCCAGCCAAAAAACCATCCGGTCAGAATGATGATGAGCGTCGCCGGTTGGATATTCATTCCGTGAATCGCAAGTCGACCGGCGACCGCGGCTGCAGTCAGCAAAGCGAGCAGTGTCATTTTATGAATGGCCAGCATCATGGTACCCTCCAGGTCACTTATTTTACCGGACAAGCGCCACCGACGCAGTCGCTTTGATCGACGATTTCAAGGTCTTTCTGTTCCTTGAGACGGAGCGTTCGATAGAGTTCAGCAACATCCGCGCCAATTTTGGCTTTGCGCTCAAGATACGCTGCTTTACTGATCGGCTCTTTCGGTGCTTGAGCAAAGCCGTGTCCGCTGTAGGGAAGCAGCGAGGTTGACTTGCACCGGCTTCGGTATTGCTGAAGCAGTCCGGCAATCTTAGAGGCTTCCTCTTTATGGAACGTAATGGTGCAGCTGACCGAATTGTCTGCCCAGTAGGTTTGCAGAAACAGCTGCGTCGCAAACTGTTCGCCGATCGATACATCATTCGCGGATACAAAGCCTTTATGATCAGCACTGCCGGCTTTGACCGGAAATTCGACGACCATTGTATTTTCAGAGTATACATCTTTTTCGATCGTATAGCCGGCTTTTTGCAGCACGGGCAGTAAGGGATCACTGTCCTGAAAACGGATGCGCTGAATCAAGTATTTATCAAAACTAAAGTGCATTCCTTCGGATATCCCGACAAGCTTTGAGACCGTTCCGGAAGGTTTGACGGTTGTGTGTTTGATTGATGGACTGCAGCCGAGTGTCTGGGAATACCGTTGATCGGCTTTGACGACCATTTGATAAAAGGCATCAACACATTGTGCCGCTTGCTCATTAAATACCGGTTTTTGATATAAAGTTCCGCTTTCCGGGTCTTGCGCATCAACGAATCCGCTGATGAGACGTTCGCCAAATCGTTCGAGCACCCAGTCTTGGATGCCGCTCATTGAGATGCCGATGCGCCGATTTTTCTCGATAATTGTTCTTGAGCATTGCCAATCATAGTGCGAGAACGTGACGCGTTTGGCATAGCGGACGGCAAGACTGAAGACTTCTTCCATCGACCAGCCCATCTCTTCTGCAATCCCTGGGAAGACTTCAAATAAGTTGCAGGGTTCGCCGTTTCCTAATGAGATTTCGCCGCAGGGGTTGGTTCCTTCTGCATCAGCGTCGATGCCCGGCTGACGACCGTCTGCAAACCGCCCGTAGTTGCGGATGTTGTCCAGATTGACGATACCCGGTTCTCCATTTTTGGCAATCGCCTCGGCAACCGCATCGTAGTGATTAAAATCAGGGGTGACCAGCACACTGTTGTTTGAGGCCCAGCGATGATCCATTAATTGTTCCTGATCCTGTTTCATCGTGACGAAGGCTTGGTCGTCCGGATCACCAAGGGCAATTTCCGCACTGCGGCGCACATTGCCGGCAACGACATTTTTGCCGATTAAATTGCAGATGTCCGTACAGTCCACGGATGTGAGCGATTTCCCGTTTGCCTGATTCAGCACACGGTTTACTGCGCCCAGCATTTCGATGAACGGAACAGGACCTGCGGCCACACCGCCGAATCCTTTAATTTTTTTCCCTTTTTCACGAATCGAGCTGACATCGATGACCACATGCGATGCATGGTCAATCATAGACGAGAAGTGGGCATCAATGAGCAGGGCGTTCGATTCTACCCATCCTTCGCGTGTATCCGGCGTTTGGTAACAGAGATAAGCTGCGCGGTCATGATCCTGATACCAGGTATCGGCATCTTGAGCGCCTGCCTCAAGCGCTGCTGCGTAATCTCCATTTTCTTTACTAATTAGAATATCCAGCTTCACGTGACGCGTCACCGGAGGGATTTGACGAATATTTGCTCTAGAAACGGAGAAACCGACACCGCCGCCCTTCATCAATTCGTCAAACAGGAAAGAGAAGGGCATGGATACGGCCGGCTGCTCTTTCTTCAGATAGAAAGGAACGATGTGGCTGTCCCCATAGGCTTGGGGACGAATCGCAATAAACCAGCAATTATTCAATGCATCGCCGACACGCTGCTGATAGTCTGTACCGGAGATCCAAAGGTTGCGCCCTGATGGGGTGGAGCACAGGCTGTAAATGAGTTTAAATAAGCGCTCGGCTTCTTTTCCAAGCTCACGGACGGTTGCTTCGGATACCTGATCCGCATGGAGTCTCGGATCCAGATTAATATTGCCTTCAACCACTCGCCTTACCGTCTCGTCCCATTCTTCGTAGCGGCCAAGCGGCTCAATCCAGCGGGCATAGGTTCTTTTATAGGTGACCCATCCGAGTTCACCCCAGTGCGGCTGAACTTCCGACTTTATCTTTTGTATGTAAGCATCTGATAATTTAATCTGCATTATTTTACTCCTCTCGACGACGTTTCCTGCTCATCGTAACTAGATATCGTATTAAAGTCAATAATATAATCAATATATAGTATTCCTGGCTTTTTCGGTACAATCATGCATGGTTATCGGATTTTTGCTGTGACAGCCTTTGGATGCATCAATCCAGTTAAATAGAGTGTCACATAATTGTCACTTCATGAAAACATACAGTATAGACCTCTTATCAGCACAATAACTGCGCAGGAGACAAGACTTTTTTCTGATGAGTGAGGACCAGGGGCATAACGGTTTTGCTGATCGGGGATCGATGACTAAAAAAAAACTGAGCTTATCCTTGAAATTGAGAATCGTTATCAATAAAATGTGTAAGTGGAGAATAGTCGTCTGCGTTTCAACCAATGCTTAAATAAGTACGGGTCTTGAATTCGAACGGCATCATTCTGATTATTGAACTGTTTTTTTTGATCTCTGCATCGGTAGGGGGATTTATACGATTCGGGACCCCTCCCTTGGCAGTGCTTCTTGATAAATACTGCAGACTCTAGTGGAAGATGAGGAAACAATGATGAGAGACCACGAAACTGGAATTGGCGTGAGCAGCAGTAAAATTATTCTGATTGGCGAACACTCGGTTGTTTACGGAAAACCGGCGATTGCTCTGCCCGTTCCGGCAGTGCATGCAGTGACGCAAACAACGCGCTGTCTTGGACCGCTGAGGCTGCAATGCAGCTTCTATAATGGCATTTTGAATGATGGAACGGATCAGATTGCCGGACTCAGAACGGTTATTCCGGCAGCACTGCACGTTTTAAAGCGGCCTGAAAAAGATGTAACGATCACTATTAACAGTGCGATTCCTGCAGCGCGCGGCATGGGCTCAAGCGCCGCCGTTGCGATATCGGTAGTTCGTAGTTTATTCAACTATTTTGAAACACCGCTTGAGCGAAATGTACTGCTCAATCTCGTCGGCGTTTCTGAAAAATATTTTCATGGAAATCCGAGCGGTCTCGATGCAGCTGCGGCCAGTAGTACGCATCCGATTTTCTTTATGAAAGGAAAAGGCATGGAATGGATTCACCATAAGCTGCGCGGTTGTTTGGTCATTGCCGATAGCGGTATAAAAGGGCAGACGAAGCGTGCGGTCACCGCCTTGAAACAACGTCTGCTGCAAAGCGCGCTGCTCCGGCGGAAAGTAAACCAATTAGGTGTCCTTACTTCAAGCGCAAGAGATGCGTTGGAGACCGCAAAAGAAGAAGCCTTGGGCTCCATATTGCTGGACGCGCATCTTCTTCTGCAAGAGCTGGGCGTCAGCCATCCTTCTTTGGATCATTTAGTTGCAACGGCGATGAAAGATGGGGCGATTGGCGCGAAGATGACCGGCGGGGGATGCGGCGGCTGCATGATTGCACTGGTAAAGGATGTGCGTAAGGCGCATGATCTAGCAAATAAGTTAATGGGTGCCGGCGCAGCTAAGACTTGGATTCAGCCGCTTCAGGGCAGAGATCTTCCGGTCAATGCCGGGTTCTTGGACTGACCTGATATAAGAGAGAAGGAGAGTGAGTGCATTGTATGCTGCTGCACGCGCGTATACAAATATTGCTTTGATTAAGTATTGGGGGAAGAAGGACGAGCAGCTCATTCTGCCGATGAACAGTAGTTTGTCGCTTACGCTCGATGCGTTCTATACGGAAACTAGTGTTGAACCACTGCAAGGGCTGCACGAAGATGAAGTGATTATGGCTGGCGCGCCTTTAAGCGGCGCTCCCGCTGCAAAAATCAGTCGTTTTATGGACCTTGTTCGTGAAAAATCAAGAAATCACATGTTTGCTCGAATTGTAACCAGAAATCACGTTCCGGTGGCCTCCGGCTTTGCGTCTTCGGCCTCTGGTTTTGCTGCTCTTTCAGCCGCAGCAGCTCGTGCCTATGGCCTGGACTGCTCGGGAACTGCGCTTTCGCGGCTTGCGCGTCGCGGTTCGGGCTCGGCTTCACGTTCGATTTACGGCGGTTTTGTTAAATGGATGAAAGGAACAGACGATGCGAGTTCTTATGCGGTGCCGGTTGATCCGGCAAACTGGCCGATTTGCCTCTTGGCTGTTGCGGTGAACAAGCAGCCCAAAAAGATTTCCAGTCGCGAAGGAATGAGGCGAACCGTCAAGACATCATCCTTTTATCCAGTTTGGATCAAAGAGGCGGAAAGGGATCTTGCCAGAATAGAACCGGCGATTCGAGAACACGATTTGGACATGATTGGCAAAATTGCTGAAGCAAATGCACTAAAGATGCATGCGGCGATGCTGGCAGCGGAGCCCCCCTTTACTTACTGGGAGGAAGGAACAATGACTGTGATGCGACGCGCCGTTCATCTGCGCGAGCAAGGCATACCGTGCTATTTTACGATGGATGCCGGCCCAAATGTCAAACTGCTTTGCTCGGAAGCAGATGTCGATCGGATTCTTGAAGATCTATCTGAATTTTTCCCTCCAGAATCCTTGACTGTTGCCCGGCCGGGACCTGGCGTTGACTATTTGGAGAACCCTATTCAGTGAAGGAGACATTCACAATTTGAATGGCGTACAATCTGCACCTGGAAAACTTTATATAGCGGGGGAGTATGCGGTTGTTGAACCAGGCTACCCTGCCATCATTGCTGCAATCGACAAATCCGTCACTGTGACCATTGAAAGAAAGGAAACACGTGGCCGAATTCAATGGGCAAATGCAACGCTCGATTTGAGACGCAGTGCAACGAACCAATGGAACACGGATGGTGATGTTTCTCCATTCCGGTTTGTCTTATCGGCAATCGAACGAACCGAGCGGTACATACGATCGCTCGGAAAACAACTTGGCGTTTATCAACTATCCGTCAGTAGTGATCTGACAAGAAAAGATGGCAGAAAGTATGGATTAGGTTCCAGTGCTGCTGTGACGGTTGCCTGCACGAAGGCAATCCTCGCTTTCTATGATGTGAAGATTGATCAACAAATCGTATTCAAGCTGGCTGCCCTTGCACATCTTGCGGTTCAAGGGAACGGATCATGCGGGGATATTGCTGCCGCTGTTTACGGTGGTTGGATTGCATACAGCTCATTTGATCGTAAATGGTTGGCGCCGTTCATTTCTTCAGAAAATGATTGGCTTGAACTGCTCGAGTTGGATTGGCCGAAGTTGTCGATTCAGCCGCTTGTGCTTCCAACGGATCTGCACCTCATTGTCGGCTGGACAGGAACGCCTGCCTCAACAGCCAAGCTCATTAATCGAGTGGAAAAAGCAAGACGTGGTAAGGAAAAAGGTTACCAACACTTTTTGAAGCAAAGCAAAACATGTGTTGAAAGAATGATCGCCGGTTTTTTAAAGCAGCAGCCAGAGTTGGTTTTGGAAGGGATTCGCGAAAACCGCAGGATTCTTGCTCAATTGGCCAAGCTGTGCGGGATCCTCATTGAAACCGATAAACTGCATCAGCTCTGCACCATTGCCGAAAACCATCGGGGCGCAGCAAAACCATCGGGTGCCGGCGGAGGCGACTGCGGCATCGTTCTCGCTGATCAGCAGACCGATCAGAAGGCGCTCATCGAAGAATGGAACGCACATGAAATTACTCCGCTTGATCTGCATGTATCGGACAGAGAGACTCAAAAGGAAGAAGGATCGTGAGATGGAATCGCGTAAAGATCAGCATGTCCGGCTATTTCAGGAAACCCACCAGAAGCATACGAATGATTTTGATTCTGTAAAATTTATACATGACGCGCTGCCGGAAATGAGCCTTAAGCAGGTTAATTACACAACGGATCTGTCTTTTGGCAGGTGGCCGGTTCCTTTCTTTATCAATGGGATGACCGGGGGTAGCGCGAAGACAAAGAAGATCAATGAATGTCTGTCAAAGGCGGCGGCAGAAACGGGGCTTGCGGTTGCATCCGGTTCGCAGAAGGCGGCCTTAAGAGACCCGGAATTGCGTGACACGTTCCAGGTGCTGCGCCGCGTCAATCCGAATGGATTTATTTTTGCGAATATCGGTGCTGAACTCGATGGGGAACAAGCGAAACGTGCGGTCGCGATGCTGGAAGCAAATGGGCTGCAGGTGCATTTAAATGCCCCACAAGAAATCGTAATGCCTGAAGGGGATCGCGATTTTTCTTCATGGCTAAAAAATCTGGAACGGATTGTCCGCTCTGTTGATGTTCCTGTTGTCGTGAAAGAGGTGGGGTTCGGAATGAGCCGTGCGACTTATCAGAAGCTGATCGATGCAGGTGCTGAGGCCATTGATGTTGCCGGTAACGGAGGGGTGAATTTTATCACAATTGAGAATCTCCGCCGTGAGCGGGCACGATTTGACTACTTGCAGGACTGGGGTCAGTCGACGGTCATCTCGATGCTTGAAGCACAGCCCTATATTGATCAGACGGTCTTCTTTGCGTCCGGAGGGGTGCGCAATCCGCTGGATGTTCTGAAAGCTCTTGCACTTGGGGCCCGTGCGGTCGGTATTTCAGGAACCTTTCTTCATACAGCACTCGCAGAAGGAAAGGATGGACTGATTGCCCAGATTAATGAATGGAAAGAACAGATGAATCAGATTATGCTGCTCCTCGGCTGCTCAAATGTACAGGCACTTCGGAACAAGAATCTGATCCTGAGTGGTTCCCCTTTCGAGTGGGCACGTCTAAGAGGACCACGGCCCGAAGCGCTGGCGACCCGTTCAGGTAAGGGAACAGAAAAGGCGTGAAAAGGGGACGGTCCTGCTTGCACACCATGCTCCTGCCTACTGAATCAGAAAGGAGAGTCGTTATCTATGACTGCACGTTCAAAACAGGATTTCGAAATGATTGAAATATGGGATGATGTCGTCCGGATCAAGGATCTTGTCCTCGCGATTGTGATCAACAGCATCACAACATTAGGCGGCTATTTTGCTGCACCAAATCACGCGCCGATGCCACTCTTGTTTGGCTTAATCGGAGCGGTTATCGGGTTTATAATTTGCTCACTCTTCATTAAGCCGAAACGCATCTTTGAAGAGACGGAAAGTGAGGAATAATGGATGGATCTTATCCTTTTAGCAGAAATGATTGGTGCAGCTGTTGCGGCTGCACTTTTATATACAATTATTGGCATCATCCCGGGGACGGACGAAACGGCCGTTCTGGTTCCCGTCACGCTTATCTTAGTGCTCGCCGGTGTTCAACCCGTTGTTGTCCTCTGCTTTTTTATTTCAGCTGTGATTGCCAATAACCTGATGGATGCGGTTCCTGCCGCCATTGTCGGGATTCCCGGCGGCGTTATGGCAAGTCCGCTCGTTGACCATGCGCAGTTGCTTAAACGAAAGGGAATGGCCGACCGCTCGCTGCGCAAAATGGCCGCGGGTTCGCTGATCGGTGTACTGGTCAGTGTTCCGGTCAGTTTGCTGCTTGCAAGAAGTCTAATCCCGCTTGCTGAAGCAATTAAAGCGTACGCCAACCCGCTCTTCTTTGCCGGCGCTGTATTACTTGCCTTGCTGAGTAAGAATAAGTTACTGGCACTTGCCTCCATTCTCCCTTTCACACTGCTCATTGAAGGGCTGCGCTATCTCTATTGGGGCATCGGCATTGTACCAAGGGGAACCACGGTGTTCATCTCATTCTTTCTTGGCATAACGATTGGACCGGTCATTCTAACTCTGTTTGAGCTACTGAATAAAGAGAAAAGAGAGCGGCTGACGTGTGATCAGCCGCGCAGGATTACCCTTCAGAAAGTGCCCTTCGAATGGAAATCGCTTAATCCGTTTCAGGCGTTGAAAAAACAGGAATGGGTCACAAGCGCCGGCGCGTCACTGATCAGTTGTTTCACTTTTATTCTTAGCCCGGTCGGGATGACGACGCTTCTTGGCGAACTCTTTTCAAAACGGACGCAAGATCCGGTCGAACGGTCGGTGCTTGCCATTACAACGATGAATGCACTGGCAAACGCGACCTATCTTTCCGGGACGCTGATCCCGTTGATCGCGTTAGGCATACCCCTTTCTCCAGTTGCCATAGGCCCTGCTCATGCGCTGTTTGACGCACCACCGGTCTTTACCACAACGCACAATATGCACCATATCCTTTCGCAGACCGATTTCATTTTGGCGACGGTGATTGGCGCCGGCGTTGCTCTCGTTGTCACGTATACGCTGGCAATCAAATATGCGCAATCGATTTGTGCCTTTGTGTTCAAACGGATTCCCCACGAAGCAATCCTCGGCTTGTTTTACGCTTTTGTTCTCCTGCTTGCGTATATGGATGCGGGGTGGATGAATATCGGCGGCGTCATGTTGATCGGACTTGTTTCCGGACTGCTTCACCGCTGGGGCGTGGGGTACGGGATATTATTCATGGTCTTGTATGCGGCGCCATGGCTCGTTTCGGGATTCTGATCACGATCCGTTCTGGAACGGGCCGCGCCGAATTATTCACTAGGCTGATCCGCGCACATGGTGCAGGAGTGATCACTGATTTCTGAGTGAACCGGCCCATTAATTTTAACCGATGAACCAGAGCAGGACGCCTACACAATAGGTGCTGATTCAACCAACAGATGATGAAACGCGGAGGTGAACGAGATGAATCAGGCGATTCGAGATAAACTTTCCTTGCTTCCGAAACAGCCCGGCTGTTATCTGATGGAGGATCATTGCGGTACGGTCATTTATGTTGGAAAAGCAAAGATCTTAAAGAGACGTGTGCGCTCTTACTTCATCGGCAAACATAATCCAAAGACGGAGAAATTAGTGAGTCAAATTGCTGATTTTACGTTTATTGTGACTGCCTCTGATGTTGACGCACTCATTCTTGAAAATAATTTAATTAAAAACTATCATCCTAAATACAACATCTTGCTGAAAGATGATAAAAGCTATCCCTATATAAAAATAACGGATGAGCGCCATCCCAGGCTCATCATTACGCGACAGGTGAGCAAAGATAAGGGAAGGTATTTCGGCCCTTTCCCCAATGTAAGTGCTGCTAATGAAACGAAAGCATTGCTGGATCGTCTCTACCCATTAAGGCGCTGCCCACTTTCTGCCCAGCGGCCATGTCTCTATTACCAGATCGGCCGATGCATTGGGTGTTGTGCCAGAGAAGTGAGCGAAGAAGAATATCGCCAAGTGACGCGTAAAATCGTTCATTTTTTTAATGGCGGGTTCCGAGCGGTCGCGCGAAAATTAAAGGAGGAGATGCGTGAGGCATCGGATCGGTTAGACTTTGAGAAGGCCCAGGAGCTCCATGATTTGATCTCTTGTATTGAAGCGACGATGGACAAGCAGAGCATCAATAACCTCGATTTCGTCGATCGCGATGTGTTCGGTTACGCTCTTCAAGAAGGCTGGCTATGCGTGCAGGTTTTCCATATTCGCTGCGGTAAATTAATGCAACGCGCAGCTTCATTCTTTCCCGTGTATGCTGAGCCGGAAACGAGTATTCGTGCTTATCTGGGACAATTTTATTTGGGAAATCACCAGATCAAGCCAAAAGAAATCTTAATGCCGGAATTGGATGATGAAAAAACGATCCAAGAATTTCTGGGCATCCGTTTGATCCATCCCAAACGTGGCACAAAAAAGAATCTTGTACAGATGGCCTGTCAAAATGCACGCGTAGCGTTGCAAAATAAGCTATCGTTATCGGGATTGGAATCAACGGGCAATAGGGACTGAATCCTGTTTGTAAAAAGGGGGCATTTGCCGTTATGTCCTGTTCTCATTTAAATAAAAATAAAGCCCTCTCTTCAAACAGAGGGGATGCGGAGCAATTAATGGAAGCATTTGTCGAATCCGGTTCGTATAAACGGTTAAAAGAACTTGAAAAGGAAGGGAGGACACTTCGCGACCGTGTGCGTGGCTGTCTCAGTAGCGGTGAATCAAGAAGGTACGAGATTGGCAGTCATTTGGTTGCGAAGTTCATTCCTAAAAAAATTTATCAATACGATTATCCTGGACTCAATGAATATCTGTATAATCTCGGATTACTCCAGAAACTGACGATACTGACCAGTCGAAATTTGAACAAAGACCAGAAACTGCTGGACTTATTTGAACCGTACCACTTAACTCCAGAATATTATGTTAAGCCCTCTTTTAATCGAGCGGGGCAGGAACTGATAAAGGGTGAGCGAACACCTGAAGTGCATGTGACGCTGCACGATGCGGCGATAAGAATAAGCCAAAATCGAAGTCAATTAAAAGCCGTAAAAGCTGAGTATGAAAAGCTGAAGGATGAATTGGCCCAATCCAATCAATTATCGGTGAACAAGAACGTGACTTATAAATACGGCTCATTATCCCTTCGTCGAAAACCGCTGCGTTATCGGATCATGCATCGTACAATTCAAAGGATAATTCATGCGTTAATTGAATTTGGAAAACCAAGTTTTGATGGAATTGACCATTACCTGTATAAAGGAATCATTAAAAAGAGCGAATTTGAGGCATTTAGGACGCTTAAGGATGTTCGATTAGATTTTGTTATTCTTGACTTGGACGATGAGGCGAAGATGCAAAATTATTTCCACCGAAAATGGACCAATCATTTACTATTTTTGAATGAGTGAACGAAGTATAATGAGTTTAAGGACAAGTTTTCCCAAGGGAGGAATCGATATGTCCAAGCAGACGGTTCTGATTATTAACGGTAGAGATACGCGCTATGGTTCTGCTAAGGGCGCATTGAACACATTTCTAGCGGATACAGCTGCAAGTCATTTGAAAGAAGAAGGGTTCACCGTAGAGACAACGCGCGTGGCGGACGGATACGAGATTGCAGAAGAAGCGCGCAAGTGGCAGCAGGCAGATGTGGTTCTCTTTCAGTTTCCGATTTATTGGTTTGCTGCACCCGCCGTTTTAAAACGGTATATTGAAGAGGTTTACCAGCACGACACGTTTTATTCCAGCACCCCGGAATACGGACGCGGAGGACTGTTGCATAGGAAACGCTACTTGGTTTCCACCACTTGGAACGCGCCAAAGGACGTATTTGCCGACCCTTCCTCATTTTTCAACGGCCGTTCCGTTGATGACGTGCTTGCCGATTTTCACTTTACGCAAGCGTTTGTCGGATTAACACGGCTGCCAAGCATTTCCTTTCATGACGTCATCAAGCATCCTGATGCAGCAGCTTATGCAGAACAATTGAAAACGCATCTCAACAAAGCATTAAACATCTAATTTAAGGGGTTCAATGGTCAAAGGGAAGATCCGTTGACCCACTACGCGGAGCATTGGCAGATTCCTTTTGTTAATAAGCAAGAATAGTAGGAAACATGCGCAGCCGCATGTTTCTTTTTTTTTGCAGTTTATGATTTGGCCCCTTCTTCAAACCAATAGACCAGTGTCTTGGCGAAGAATCAAAGCTGAGGTGCTATGGCGCCTGCGGGATCGCGCCTTGTTGTTGCGTGCCAGCGAGACCCCGCAGATTCCTACCTGTCTGAGGAGGCTCCTGGATGCACGCGGTCGCACCCTGTTGATGCGAGCAGCTGAAGTGTCGTTCAAGCATATAGCTGATGAATGAAAGCCGCATTCAGAGTAAAAGGAACTTCCGCTAAGTAAAGGAACTTTCGCTAATTAGAAATGAACTTTCGCTAAGTGCGCATACGTCCTGTATGCAACGCGAAAGTCGCCGCGTCCTGCGGAAGTACGTCCTGTATGCAACGCGGAAGTCACCGCATCCTGCGGAAGTAAGGACCGAGCACAGCTTGGTTTTTCTTACAGAATAAGAAAGTATATGATTTTGCCCTTTCTTCAAACCAATAGCCCAGTGTCTTGGCCGAGAATCAAAGCGGAGGTGCTCTGGCGCCTGCGGGAACAGCGTGCCAGCGAGACCCCGCAGATTCCTGGCCTGTCTAAGGAGGCTCGCGGTGCGCCCGCGGCAAGCGAGTAACCGAAGCGACGATTCAGCACCGAAAAGACACGAATCCATCACACATGGCTGGAGATAAAGGACCAAGCACAGCTTGGTTTTTCTCAATCAGCAAAGCGGCTTTGGGTGTTTCAATGATTTATCGGGCAGGCACCTGTTTGCATAAACAGACATGAGAACGCCAGGTCAGTGCTATAATTAAAGGGAGAATGTGAAAATGAACGAAAATTTATCCAATTCGGAGGAGTGACGGTCAAGTGAAACCTGTTGCCACAGCATTTCAGGACATTCAACAGGGAGACATCCACGACTATGATGACATTATTAAGTATTTTAACTTCAGGCAGGTAAAGCAAGAGCTACCTGAAGCGCCTCGCTCGATTACCTTCGTTACAACCGGAATTATTCCTTTTGACGGTGGGCAAACGACGATGCTGCATTTAGGAACGGAATTGAGCAAACGCGGCTTTCAGGTCTACTATTTAAGTTATGTCGCGCAATCACGGGAAGCGATGGAAATTAATGCTGAGTTCAATTATTCCGGTTATCAGGGCACCTGTCTGGATATGAGTGCCTTGGCGCATCATCAGTCGGATATTTGGCTTGGGACACTTTGGGAGTCGGTTTATGTTTTTAAAGATAAGCCGGGCTATAAGATGTATTTTGTTCAGGATTATGAACCTTATTTTTATGCGTTCGGTGATCGCTCTTACCTTGCGAAGAAGACTTATGAATTAGGGTTGCACATGATTTCGCTTGGACCATGGTGCGCCGAAATGATTAAAAAGAATTGCCAAGTGCGCAGCCCGCTTGATGTGATTCGTTTTCCGGTCGATGCGCGTCGGTATCCGTTTCAGCCGAGAGAATTTACGGAGTATAAAAATAAAAGCGTATTCACCATTGCGGCTTATACAAAATGGAGCAGTCCGCGCAGAGCACCGATCAGTATCCAAATTGTGCTGAGCAACTGTGCGCGAATCGCGCGGGAACACGGTATTCAGCTCAATATTGTGTATTTCGGTACCGATCAATCCGAACAATTTATTAATGGCAAGAACCTCGGCAAGCTGACGAAAAAAGAGATGCATGAACTGTTTCTCCGCGCAGATTTCGGTATCGCTCCGTCGATGACGAACTTTTCGCTTGTCCCTTATGAAATGATGAGCAGCGGTTTGCCGGTCATTGACTTTTATGAAGGGACGGGGTTGAGCTTCATGCCGAAGCAGTGCGCGTTGTTCTGCCATCTTGATGAAGAAAGTCTTTTTCAAACGCTCCACGATGCGATTCACAGTCCGGAACGGATCACGAATACGGTGCAGCATGCCCAAGCACATTTAACAGCGGTTACTTGGAAGGATACACTCAGCGATTTTATGGAAGTGATAAACCGTTTGCCCATTGAGACGGCTTCGTAACGTTACTCTGCTTTTGAACAGCACTGCTTCTTTGCAGCAAGGCAGTAAATGAAAAAGATAAATCGCTTTAGTGAAAGGCAGCCTGATTACAGGTTGTTTTTTTTTTACAGGTAAAGAAAGTACATGATTTTGCCCCGTCTTCAAACCAATAGACCAGTGTCTTGGCCAAGAATCAAAGCGGAGGTGCTCTGGCGCCTGCGGGAACAGCGTGCCAGCGAGACCCCGCAGATTCCTGCCCTGTCTGAGGAGGCTCGCGGTGCGCCCGCGGCAAGCGAGCAGCTGGCGTGTCATTCGTGCACAACTCGGAAGTCACCGCATCCTGCGGAAGTAATATAGACGGAAAAACTTCTCTTAATTGGAAAATAAACTAAAATATAGCTTAAATAGACGGAGAGATTCCGCTTATCAACTCGAAAAATGTGAAAATGGGGATTCTGCTTTGCATAACCGGAAAATCTCCCCTTAAGTCTCCTCGAAATGAGCCCTACTTTGCATATAACCGAAAAATCTCCGCTTATTTTACGGGTTACTTATTAGCAGCCTGAATGGTCACAAAACTGTCATTGATAACAAGCGCTTGGGGGAGAATATCGTTTGCAAATGATAATCATTATCACTATAATTTTAACTAAACATGTGATTAATGTCATAATACCACTTAATGATAAACCCATTTAGATTGAGCGCACACATTGATCGACGATATAGAAACAAGGGAAAGGTAAAAAGGAGGGATAATCATGGAGGAAGAAGCTTTACTCGAAATTGAAGATTTGAATCTTTCTTTTGACACGTATGGAGGCGAAATCCGTGCGATTCGCGGAGTGAATTTGTCACTTCGAAAAGGTGAGATACTCGGTCTCGTTGGTGAATCCGGCTCTGGAAAATCAACCTTGGCCAAGGCGATTATCGGCGTGCTTCCTAAACAAAATACGCGAATTAAGAAAGGGCGTATCTGGTACAAAGGATTAAACTTGGCTGGGGAGAAAGAGCGTGTCCTACGAAGAGTTCGCGGACGAGGGATTTCGATGATTTTCCAGGATCCAATGACTTCATTGAATCCAACGATGACAGTAGGCAATCAAATTATGGAGGCTGTGAAGACGCATCAGAAGCTGCCGAGCACCGAAGCGAAAGAGAAGGTTTTGCAGCTGTTACAACGGGTCGGAATCAAGGATGCCAGTCTGCGAATGAAACAGTATCCGCATCAATTTTCCGGTGGCATGCGGCAGAGAGCGATGATCGCGATTGCATTGGCATGCAAACCAGATATTTTACTCGCTGACGAACCAACGACAGCTCTTGATGTCACCGTTCAGGCACAGATCATCGAACTGCTGAAGGATATTCAAAAAGAGAACGGCATGTCCATTATTTTTATCTCGCATGATCTCGGTGTGATTGCGAATGTGGCGGACCGCGTAGCTGTCATGTATGCGGGAAAGATCGTTGAGATCGGAACATCAACGGATATTTTCTATCATTCTAAGCACCCCTATTCGTGGGGGCTGCTCAGTGCAACGCCCAGTCTGGAAACAACCGGTGATGTGTTATACACAATACCGGGCACACCGCCGAATCTGCAGCAGTCCATTCAAGGTGACGCGTTCGCACCGAGAAATAAATATGCGATGAAAATCGATCAGATCAAACAACCACCGATGTTTCGGGTTTCCGATACTCATTTTGCTGCAACCTGGTTACTGCACCCTGAAGCACCAGCCGTAGATGCGCCAAAGGAAATTCGCATGCGTGGAAAGCAGGCCGAGAGTAAGCGACGATTCGAAAACAAGGAAGATGAAAAAATAAGGCACACAGACAAAGTCATGCTTGAGGTCAGTCATTTGAAGAAATCCTTTTCAAATGGGGGAAGCCTGTTGCACGCCGTTGATGATCTTTCACTCAAACTGTATCAAGGAGAGACCTTTGGCCTTGTCGGTGAATCGGGATGCGGCAAATCGACCCTAGGGCGAACCATCATGGGCCTCTATAAAGCGTCGGGCGGCACCATACGGTTGGAAGATCAGTCGATGGGCACTCATTATGGGAGACAAATGAAACGTGAGTTCCATCAAAAGGTGCAGATGATTTTCCAAGATCCTTACTCTTCGCTTGACCCACATTTAATGATCGGTCAAATTGTCGCAGAAGGAATAATCCTGAATGATCTTGCAAAAAACAAAAAAGATTTAGAGCAGCAGGTTGCCGAACTTCTGACAACGGTTGGTCTGGACCCGAATTTTGCTTGGCGCTATCCTTATGAACTTTCCGGTGGCCAGCGTCAGCGCGTGGGTATCGCTCGGGCACTTGCCGTTCAACCGGAGCTAATCATTGCGGATGAACCCATCTCAGCTCTGGATGTTTCAATTCAAGCCCAAATTGTTAACTTATTAAAGAAGTTACAAAAAGAACGTGGACTCACACTTTTATTCATCGCTCATGACCTTTCCATGGTCAAGTATATAAGTGATCGGATCGGTGTGATGTACGCGGGCAAGATCGTCGAATTGGCGCAGGCAGATGACCTGTATCATTGTCCGCTCCACCCCTATACAGAGGCATTGATTTCGGCGATCCCGCAAGCAGATCCACTTCGCGAGCAGCATAAAAAAAGATTGATTTTTCAACCGGATCGTCAAAAGACAGGAGCGGCATCGAAGAAGAGGCTGCGCCAAATCATTCCCGGACATTTTGTCTCCTGTGACGAGAGCGAAGTATCCGTATTGAAGGATAAGTATGAGCGGTTAACTCAGTCTAAAATACGTGGGTGAATCATCGGCGTACATGATTGAGTGCTTTATAAAGATCATGGATGGTTGTCACCTCAGACTCGTCACGAGGGATCATGTATCGCTTGTAGTGCAGACATGATCAGCAAAGAAGAATGGGCTCAAGTGATTCACAAAATCGTTTAATGGCAGTTATAAAAAAGTAGTCAGCATGTATGGAGATAATCGAATGGATACATTAAAAGCTATTTTCAATCGTATAAAAGCGGATCCTGACAATATTCAGTTTACGCGCAAGAATATCGAACCACTCTACTATGCTGCTTCGTCGGCAAAGATACTCATTATCGGTCAGGCCCCCGGTGAAAAGGCACAGAAGACAATGATTATTTGGAATGATCCAAGTGGCATTCGTTTGAGAGAGTGGATGGGGGTATCGGATGATACTTTTTATCATTCTGGAAAAATTGCGGTTCTCCCGATGGATTTTTATTTCCCAGGCAAAGGGAAACATGGAGATGTACCACCGAGAGCTGACTTTGCTTCTAAATGGCATCAGCAATTGATTAAGGCTATGCCGGACGTGAAGTTAACGTTGCTCGTCGGCTCATATGCCCAGCGGTACTACCTAAAGACGGGTTCAAAACAAACGCTGACTCAGGTTGTTAAGCATTATCGTAATTATCTACCTAACTATTTTCCGCTCGTGCACCCGTCACCGCGCAACAACATTTGGATGAAAAAAAATCCATGGTTTGAGGAAGAGGTCTTGCCTGATTTGAAAACGCATATTCATCAAATTCTTTCTCGGTGATCATAACCATTCATACGGAGTGATCGGTTACTGCTGATTCGCTACGGTATATTCAGAATATAAATATTTGACCCGTTCTTCTACCTGGAGAACCGATCCTTTTCCCGATTGATTAGAATTGGCTGTAAGTGCCCCAGACAATTATAATGGAATGAATTGAACGTAATGAGCAGTGAAAAAAAGTTGGGGAAGGTCGCAATGGGTAAAACAGATGTGATTTTAATCGGCGCATCGACCGCCGTTTTCGTCATGCTTGATGTTCTTGAGCGATGCTTTCCCGATCAGATGAAGCTTTGGCAAGGGAAAATCAAGCAGATGATTCCTTCTTACGGAATTCAGCTTGCGGATGATCCGGTTCTTGCGGATAAAATCCAAACGGAAACCGCACAAACACTCAAATTGAAAAAATGAATGACAGAACAGTAACGGACAGCCTCATGATCAGAGGCTGTTTTTTTCTTTTGGATGGGAATAGCTCTGCGCGTGCGCATAGGATGTGAATCAGGTGCAGTAGGAATGGCTTGCCAGAACGTTACCGCTGGGATAATGCTTTTTTTTAGGTGAAGCAGACGTTTTCATAATAACCCACCTGGTAAGAAAAGATTTTCTAAAGAACCATTGAATTTTTATGTGTTAAGGATTATGATAAGTGTATTGAAGGAAAGCGTTTTCAGAAAGGGCATTCAATCGCATGAATCTGTAAGTTCACTAGTTTTAAGTGAAACAATTCACAATAAAGGAGCGATTTGTTATGTTAAAAGCGGTTAACACGAAGGACAATCAAAAAAATAAAGATCAAAAGACAGCAACTGCACAACCCCAGAACGAAGTTGAGCTGGAATCGATCAAGACCTATATTGACGGTTTGGTTCAAAAATCGAAAATCGCACTGAATACACTTGCCGATTTTGACCAAGAGAGTGTTGATAAAGTTTGTGAAGCAATGGCCATCGCTGCTTTGGATAATCATATGAAACTGGCGAAAATGGCTGTGGAAGAAACAGGGCGCGGCGTCGTTGAAGATAAAGCAGTGAAAAATATTTACGCTAGTGAATACATTTGGAGTAAAATTCGCCATGACAAAACGGTTGGGGTTATTGAAGAAGATGATCAAGAGCAGATTGTGAAAATCGCTGAACCGGTGGGCGTCATTGCTGGGGTTACGCCGGTCACCAACCCGACCTCGACCGTTGTTTTCAAGGCGCTGATTGCGCTGAAAACGCGAAATACAATTATTTTCGGCTTTCACCCTCAGGCTCAGAAAGCATGCGTGGAAACTGCAAAGATTATCGCAAAAGCGGCCGTTGAAGCGGGCGCACCGGAAAACGCGATTCAATGGATCGATAAACCAAGTATTCAAGCAACCGGAGCGTTAATGAATCATCCGGATGTCGCGACGGTGCTGGCCACCGGCGGTCCGGGCATGGTGAAGGCAGCGTATTCGACCGGGAAACCGGCGCTCGGCGTTGGACCGGGGAACGGACCGGCGTACATTGAGAAAACCGCGGACATCAAGCAAGCGGTGAATGATATCACGCTTTCGAAGACGTTCGATAACGGCATGATCTGTGCATCGGAAAACAGTGTGATTGTTGACGAAGCCATTTACGAAGCAGTTAAGGCTGAGTTCAAGCGGCTGGGCAGTGTTGTTCTTGATAAAAAGAATAATGATGCTTTGGGCGAAGCAATGATGGATCCAAAACGAGGAAGTGTACGTGGTCCGATTGCCGGAAAGTCAGCCTATCAAATTGCCAAACTTGCCGGTATTGAAGTTCCAAAAGAAACGAAGGTACTGATTGCAGAGATCGACGGCGTCGGCCCGGATGAACCACTGTCTCGTGAGAAGCTTTCTCCGGTACTGTCGATGTATCGGGCAAAGGATCATGATCATGCATTTAAGATTGCCAAAGCGCTGCTCGATTTCGGCGGCGCGGGCCATACGGCGGCCGTCCATACCAAGGATCAGGAATTGATAAAACAGTACAGCTTGAAAATGAATGCATGCCGCATTATTGTGAACTCGCCATCTGCGCTCGGCGGCCTTGGCAATATGTACAATAACATGGTTCCGTCGCTGACGCTTGGCACAGGTTCTTACGGTCAGAACTCAATTTCTCACAACGTTTCCGATTTCGATCTGCTCAACATCAAGGTTGTTGCCAAACGCCGCAACAACATGCAGTGGGTTAAATTGCCGCCGAAAATCTATTTTGAACGTAATTCATTACGCTATTTAAAAGAAATGACCGGAATGAAACGTGTCTTCCTCGTCTGTGATCCAGGGATGGTCAAATTCGGTTATGCCGATCGAGTGGTTGCGATGCTGAACACGCGCAGCGACAAACCGGCAATTGAAATTTTCTCACAGGTTGAACCGGATCCGACGACCGACACCGTCGATCGCGGTGTCGCTGCGATGAAACAATTTCAGCCGGATACGATTATTGCGCTCGGCGGTGGTTCTGCGATGGATGCTGCAAAGGGCATGTGGCTTTTTTACGAACGTCCGGATGCTTCATTCATTGGTGCAAAACAGAAATTCCACGATATTCGCAAACGGACCTATAAAGTACCGGAGCTCAAAAAGGTAAAATATATCGGGATTCCGACAACATCGGGGACTGGTTCGGAAGTAACCCCGTATGCCGTCATCACCGATTCCAAAACCCATGTCAAGTACCCAATTACGGACTACGCGATGCAGCCGGATATTGCAATTGTCGATCCGCAGTTCGTTGAAACGCTACCGAAACGAACCGTAGCATGGACGGGACTCGACGTCTTGACCCATGCCGTCGAATCGTATGTATCGGTTTATGCGAGTGACTATACACGCGGTTGGTCGCTGCAGGCAATCAAACTTGTTTTTGATAATCTGCGCGCGTCATTTGCCGGTGATCAAACGGCACGTGAGAATATGCATAATGCATCAACGATTGCCGGTATGGCGTTTGCCAATGCTTTTCTAGGCATTAACCACTCACTGGCTCATAAACTAGGCGGAGAGTTCGGGCTGCCACATGGCCTGGCCATTGCAATTGCTTTTGCTCCTGTTGTCCGTTATAACGCCAAGATTCCGAAAAAATTGGCGATCTGGCCGAAATACAGCCGCTTCACTGCGGATGAAGATTATGCGGCAATTGCTCGCTTCTTAGGCTTCGAGGGGAACACAACGGAAGAATTGAAAGAAAGCTTCGTCAAAGCGTTTATTAAACTGGCCCATGACTGTGACGTAAACCTGAGTCTGAAAGCCAATGGCGTCGACAAGAAACATTTTGATGAATCGGTCGATAAACTTGCTGAACTCGCCTATGAAGATCAATGCACAGGCACCAATCCGAAAGAACCTCTAATCAGCGAATTGAAGCAGATCCTCGAAGACGCATACGAAGGTGTCGGCACAGAAATCTAAAGATCATAGAATGAACAAAGCGCTTCCCAATCAACGGGAAGCGCTTTGTTTTTGGAAGCGAAAGGGATACTTGAAAAGTGGTCCGATCAGCACAAAGGCTGGAATACGTGCAGCAGAGGCTATTATCTCTGAAAATAGTAACCTTGATTAATGTCTTCAATTAGAGAAGGATGCACGGGGCGCCACCCCAAGCGCTCATGGGTTAATACGCTTGATACAGGGTTGTCGACCGATGCGAAGTCGCCCAGCCATCCGAAATGCGAACTTGCCTTTTTCGCGTCTATGCTTTTTACCGGTAGGTTGAGATGTTGGCCAAGGGCGACGGCGATATCACGAAAGGGCACGCCCTCATCGGCAACCGCGTGAAACCGCGACCCTGCCGGAGCCTTTTCCAAAGCGAGGCAAAAAAGATGTGCCACATCGAGGTGATGCACAGCGGGCCAACGGGTGGCCCCAGTTCCAATGCAGGCTGAAATGCCCTTCTTGCGAGCGATGCCGATCAGACTTGGGACGAACCCATGCGTATCGCCATCACCGTGTACAAGTGGAGGAATACGAACAATTGAGGAGCGAACGCCTCGATCGGCTAACGCCAGCGTTGTTTTTTCCGACGGGACGCGTAATTTTCCAGCGGAATTAGGGTCAGCCGCATTGTCCTCCGTTCCGAGTTGATTGGGAGTGAGGGTCAGTGTCGGCATAGCGACAACAAGAGGGCGGTCGCGCCCGGAAAGCGCGCTGCCCAGTGTCTCAATGGCACGTCGGTCCGTTTCGACAGCTGCCGCCATGAATCGCGATGGCACCTGACGGGGGGGTCCACCAAGCACGATTCGCAGGCGTGTTGACAGTCGTGCATGAGAGAACTTGTGGAAGAAGGCTGTGTGAATGACGCCATCTGCAGCTGCAGCACCGCTGCGCAAGCTTTCCAGGTCTTCGATTGAACCCTGGTGAGCCTTTGCACCAAGGGCAATAAGCCTTTTGGCAGCTTCTTCGGAACGAACAAGGCCGACAACATGATGGCCAGCATCCATGAGTTCACGAACAACCGCCAATCCGATGAATCCGGTCGCTCCCGTAACAAAAACACGCATATGAAAAACCTCCTTATAAGCAGTATAATTGGGTGGTTTGAACCATGCTCAGTGCCGTCAGCGAAGTGCACGGTCGGCTCATGGTTAACCTAATTATAGAAGAGGGTTCACTTGGATGTTTGCGTGTTCTGATTGAGTCATTGCCCGATTCAACGGAACCTGTTCAAAAAAGCGCGAAGCCTTGAAGCAGCGGAGATATGAAAAAAAGGCGACGAGGCATCCTGATCAGTTTAAATTCCGTCTTTCTTGGCGCCATCTGGTGATATCCCTGTTTGGCGGGCTTCCAAAGAAGCGACTGTATTCCCGGCTGAATTGGGAATCGCTCGCATATCCCACAATCCGGCATGCAGTCGTCGCATCCATTTGATTGGATAACATCAGCCGCCTGGCTTCTTGAAGACGCAGTACATTGCGGTATTGCAAGGGACTCATCGCGGTGACGGACTTAAAATGCTCACGGAAAGAGGATTCGCTCAAATGGACCATCTCTGCCAAATCAGCGATTTTAAATGGCTGGGAGAAGTTGTTCTGGAGCCAGTCAATTGCTTTCACAACCCGCTGCACGTTGGATTCCGCAAAAACGGTCTCAGCAACGTAAACACCAATGGGGCTGCGAAGAAGTCGAATGAAAATCTCATCCGTGATGAGCGGGGCAATTAAATGATCATCGCCGGGACTAGAGAGACAATCGACCAGTCTTGCCATGGCGTTAATCAAAGCCAAATCAGCATCCATGACATAACCCGCACGCCGATTACGAATCATTGGCAAGCCCTGCGGATATACTTTCGGCACCAACGCCGCAATCCTTTGCGGGTCGAGATATAGCCCTACGCCCAAGAACGGTTCGGTAGGGCTGGCCAAAATGGTTTTCATTGCAACCGGTAAGGCAACGGGAGCAATAAAAATACGTGACCCTGCGTATTCATAGACATCCTTTCCGACGGTTATGATTTTTTTACCCTGCGCGGCAATGCCGACAGCAGGCGAATAAATGGTATGCACATAATCTGTGGCTTCAATTCGCGAATAGCGATTGACATATAATCCGGGGATCCGCGCGGCATAGGTCCCATCATGCGAAGAATGAGTATAGATCAGATCAGCTAGTCGGGTGGTTTCCGCTTTAAGCGATCCATTGGCACTATCTGACATTGGCGTGGCCGCATGATCATCCAGACTCATTTTCTCGAAAGCAACTCCTTTTATCGTTTGATCGTTCGACATGCGGGCATGCAGTCAATAATTATGGTGCTTATCTATTACTCACTCTAATGATACTCGATTAGGTTCGTCAAATTCAGCGCCTTCCAAGCATGGTTTATACCGGCTAGCTTAGCGAGCAGTCCACACCTTCATTTTGTGTCCTTATGCAGCTGCAAAGCAAAGAAGGATGTCGCATAGTCATAGACGTTTGTGACATCCTCTTTCTCTAATCATTGAGCGTTTTCATACAGCCGTTAATTGGCAATATGATCGAGCAGATAGCTAATATCGGTAATGATAAACCGTCGATTCTTGATCATCAGCGCACCGTCGTTTCGAAGTTCACTGATCATACGGTTCACGCTGCTGCGCGCACTGATTCCGCAGAATCCGGCGATATCATCGTTGGTGACAACGAAATCAATCAGCATTCCTTCTCGAATTTTGCGCCCGAATAAGTCGATAAGACTGTAAATAAAGGCGCAAACCGCTCCTTTTTTGCCATTCATCATCATCCGCTGCAAACGGAAGATATTCTCCGATAATTTTTTACGATAATAGCTTTTCACATAGTTTTGCAACTCTTGATTGGCATTTACATAGTTCCAAAACGTCACGCGGTCGATTTGATAGAAGGTTGCTTTATCGGATTCGACACGCACATTAAACGGCTGTTCGGTGAACTTGGAAACTTCGTCGCGCAGCAGTGAGATGACATCAGGCTTTGCGATATACGATAAGTTGAATTCGCGTCCATCCTGCAAAATGATGCTGTTCTTTATAATACCCTTCTTTAAAACATAGGTATAACGCTCTTCAAGACCGTGATAGGTCAAGTAGGTGTGTCGACTTTTGTTAATTGTCGGCACGTTATGCGCATCCAGAAAATTAATTAAATATTCGATTTCACTCAATACCATTGATCTTTTCATTCCTATCGGGAAGGATCTGCACGGATTACGGATACAAATGTTATCTATATTCCTATTTTAACGCCATTTCAGCTAATATATATCACAAATAAAGGAAACATTTGTTAACATTTTTTGATGATAGCAAACGGAACCGACAACCTTTTTGTTTTGATTTATAACAGATGGTGCATGAAAAAGTTTGGCAGAACCGGTTTTCGCGTGCATGTGCAGCCTTATTTTTTCTAATACTAAGTAACGTCTTGAGTCTTTCATTCTTTTTGACAAAATTAAAAAGAGAGCTGTTGATTTATGGTTCGAATTGAACTGCCTTATGACAAAACAACGCTTGTTGCTGATTTGCCCGACAATAACTTTGCTGGAAAGTTAATCTCTGAAGCGGCAACCTATCACGCCGATCGATCTGAAAATGCGATCGTTGAAGAATCACTCGACCACCCGATCGGTTCGCTGCCGCTAGAAGCGTTGGCCAAGGGTAAGAAAAATATTGTCATTATTAGCTCCGATCACACGCGTCCGGTGCCTTCACACATCATCACACCAATTCTTTTGCGGCATTTGCGTGAAGCCGCTCCGGAAGCCCGCATTCGTATTCTCGTTGCCACCGGTTTTCATCGCCCGTCGACACGCGAGGAACTTGTTAACAAATATGGACAAAAAATCGTGGATGAAGAAGAAATCGTAATGCACATTTCGACAGACGATGCGTCGATGGTCAAGATCGGCCAGCTTCCGTCGGGCGGCGAATGCATCATCAACAAAGTAGCTGCTGAAGCCGATTTACTGCTTTCGGAAGGATTTATTGAATCGCATTTCTTTGCTGGATTTTCCGGCGGCCGTAAATCGGTGCTTCCGGGAATTGCTTCCTACAAGACGATTATGGCCAACCATTCCGGTCCATTTATTAATTCCGATAAAGCACGTACCGGTAACCTGCATCACAACCCGATTCATGAGGATATGGTGTATGCAGCGCGCAAGGCAAAACTTGCTTTTATTGTCAATGTTGTGCTCGATGAAGATAAGAAAATCATCGGATCGTTTGCCGGAGATATGGAAGCGGCGCATCAAAAAGGTTGTGAATTTCTGCAAGGGTTGTCGCGAGTAAAAAAAATTGACTGCGACATCGCGATCTCGACAAACGGCGGGTATCCGCTTGACCAGAACATCTATCAGGCCGTTAAAGGCATGACAGCTGCCGAGGCAACCAATAAAGAAGGCGGGACGATCATCATGGTTGCCGGTTGCCGGGACGGACACGGCGGCGAAGGGTTTTATCACAATCTTGCCGATATTTCCGATCCAAAAGCATTCTTGGATCGTGCCATTAATACCCCGAAGTTGAAAACGATTCCGGATCAATGGACCGCGCAGATCTTGGCACGAATTTTGGTTCATCATCATGTCATCATGGTTTCCGATCTCGTTGAACCGGATTTGATCACGGACATGCATATGTCGCTTGCGACGTCGCTCGATCAAGCATTGGAGATGGCGTACGAACGTGAAGGCAAGGATGCCAAGATTGTTGTGATCCCCGATGGTTTAGGCGTTATTGTGCGCTAATCGGTTGCTTGCTTAATTTAAAGAGGAAAGGGGCCAAAAAATGAAACGCGACCCGTTCAATGAGACCGGCTGCTTGAAGCCCGAGCACGGAGAGGCAGGACAAGCGCTACAGGGAAATACTTTTGCTGATCTCGGATTTGCTAAGGTGGATCTTTCGCGAGAGCAGCGCAACGGTTACCCGGAAGTGATTTACGGCGAGGGGAAGACGGCGGAGCAGATCATTGGCATCATTCAGGCGATGCGCAAGCAAACGGTCAACATTTTATGCACCCGCCTTTCCTCTGATAAATTTGAAACCATCAAAAAGGCAACTCCTGATGCGGTCTACTATAAAACGGCGCGTTGCGCGTTGGTCAACCGCGCAGAAGTGAAACAGACGCAAAGCTATATCGCCATCGTAACGGCAGGTACCTCCGATGTTCCGATCGCTGAAGAGGCGGCAGTGACCGCAGAAGCATACGGAAACCGTGTGGCACGTATTTATGATGTCGGCGTGGCAGGGATTCATCGGCTGTTCGCACGTCTGGACGTTATTCGCGGCGCCAAGGTTGTGATCTGCATTGCCGGCATGGAAGGAGCCCTTGCCAGTGTTGTCGGCGGGTTGATCGATAAACCGCTGATTGCCGTGCCGACCAGTGTCGGCTACGGGACAAATCTAAAAGGAGTAACGGCGCTGCTGACGATGCTGAACAGCTGCGCATCGGGGATTACCGTTGTCAATATTGATAATGGATTTGGCGCAGCCTATTCTGCCAGCATGATCAATCATTTATAACGGAACGATTGCCGATAGGGAGGAAAAATGATGAAAACACTTTATTTAGATGCCTTTTCCGGGATCAGCGGCGATATGTTCATCGGGGCGCTGCTCGACCTTGGTGTCGATTTTGACCAGTTTAAGGCGGAGCTTGCTAAATTGAATGTCGACGGTTATCAGCTTCACGTGGAACGGCTGTCTAAAAGCAGCATCTATGGAACCCGTTTCGACGTTCAATTGACTCATGAGAAGGATCATGGTTTTATCGAGAGCCACCACGACCCGCATTATGAGCATCACCACCAGGATGCGGTGCGTCATCTGAGCGATATCGCTGCGTTGATTGCTGCCAGCACATTGTCGGAAAAAATCAAACAGCAGTCGCTTGCTGTTTTTACCGAAATTGCCAAAGCGGAAGCAGCCGTGCATCACATGCCGCTGGAAGCGGTCCATTTTCATGAGGTTGGCGCGTTGGACTCGATTGTTGATATTGTCGGCTGTTTCGTCGCGCTTGATCTGCTTAAGGTTGATGAGGTGCGTGCCTCCGAGCTGACCGACGGATCCGGTTTTATTCACGTGGCGCATGGGGAAATGCCGGTGCCGGTGCCTGCGGTGATGCAGATGCGTATCGGGACTAATATTCCGATTAAGCAGCGCACAGACATCCAAACCGAGCTTATTACGCCAACGGGAATGGGACTGGTGAAAGCGTTGGTTCGCCAATTCGGACCGATCCCGGAAGCGCAGATTCTGCTCAAAAGCGGGTATGGCTTCGGCAAGCGGGATACCGGCGCATTCAACGCACTGCGCGTCCTTCTTTTTGATGAGAAAAAAAGCATGCAAACGGTCAGCAGCGACCAAGATTCGGTACTGTTGATTGAAGCCAATCTTGATGATGAGGATGGCGAGTCCCTTGGTTTTGCGATGGATCTGCTCTTGGAAGCAGGCGCGTTTGATGTCTTTTTTACACCGATTTTCATGAAGAAAAATCGTCCGGCAATAAAACTCTCGGTACTCTGCGCCCCTGCAGAACGTGATCGTTTTGCGAGCATGCTCATGAAACACACCAGTACCATTGGCGTTCGCTATCAGCGGATGCAGCGGGTGATTATGAAACGTCACTTCAAAACAGTAGAAACAAGGTTTGGTCCAATTCGTGTAAAAGTTGCAAGCCATGGCGATCTTGTCAAACAAATGGCCGAATATGACGATTGCGCAAAAGCTGCACGCGAATACGGGACTTCTCTGGAGACGGTGAAACAAGAGGTAGACCGGCTTCTGAACAGCTGACAAAAAGAAAAGTGTTTGGAGGAGAAATTTGTGATTCATCAGTTATTGGCCGAATTTTTGGGAACAGCATTAATGATTGTCTTTGGCGTCGGTGTGCACTGCTGCGAGGTGCTCAATACATCAAAGTACCAACATTCCGGCCACATTTTTGCCATTACAACGTGGGGATTTGGGATTACCGTTTCTTTATTCATCTTTGGCGCAGTTAACATCAATCCGGCAATGACGCTGGCTCAAGCGATTCTGGGCAATATTCCATGGGCCAACGTGATTCCGATTAGTCTTGCAGAGGTTCTTGGCGGCGTCTTCGGTTCGATTGTTGTCTTCATCGCTTATTATGACCAGTTTAAGGCGTCCGAATCGATTAATCGTGTGGCAATCCGAAATATTTTCTCAACCAATCCGAACGTGCGGAATTTGCCGCGTAATTTCTTTGTCGAATTCATTGATACGTTCATTTTTATTACGGCAATCTTGGCGATTGCGGGTGCAACGACGAAAGCCCCGGCGCTGCTGCCGATCGGCGTGGGCTTGCTTGTCTGGGCGATCGGTATGGGCATGGGCGGTCCGACCGGATTTGCGATGAACCTTGCTCGAGACATGGGCCCGCGTATTGCGCACGCCATGCTGCCGATTCCTGGCGGCAAGGCGGATAATGATTGGCAATACGGAATCCTTGTACCGGGTATTGCGCCATTTCTTGGCGCTGCTTGTGCCGCGCTGTTTGCACGCGGATTTCTTGGACTATGACCAGGCTGTGATCAATACAATGAAAATAAAAAAGAAGGTAGAAATTCATGCATACGTTAACTGAAAAAACACAAATGTTGACTGATCTTTTGAAGAAAATGGATCGTGTTGTTGTTGGCTTTTCCGGAGGAATTGACAGCACACTGGTTTTGAAAATGGCTTTGGATACGCTGGGCAAGGATCGTGTGTTGGCGGTTGTCGCCAATTCAGAACTGTTTACCGATGAAGAATATGAAAAAGCAGTTGCTTTAGCGAAAGCTCTTGGTGCTGAGGTGATGGGGACTCAGCTGAACTATCTTGCTGATGAACACATTAAGCATAATACGCCGGACAGCTGGTACTATGCTAAAAAATGTTTCTATGCACGGATGAACGTGATTGCGCAGGAACAAGGCTTTAATTATGTTCTTGACGGCATGATCATGGATGACAACAGCGACTTCCGTCCGGGCCTTCGCGCGCGCACAGAGGCAGGGGCACGCAGTGTGCTTCAAGAAGCCGGTTTCTATAAAACCGATGTGCGTGCATTGGCGAAAGGAATTGGCCTGACGAACTGGAACAAAGTTTCCTCCTGCTCCGTATCTTCGCGCTTCCCTTACGGCACAACGCTGACGCCGGAGAAGATTGATCAAGTGATGGCGTCGGAAGCCTATCTTCGCGACCTCGCTTTCCCGGTTGTGCGCGTTCGCTATCACGGAGAAATTGCCCGTGTTGAGGTGCCGGCAGAACGCTTGAGTGACTTGCTTGAGCGCAGCGGTGAAGTAAGCGCCAAATTAACCGAGTTTGGATTCCGTTATGTCACGCTCGACCTCAGCGGTTTTCGCAGTGGTCGTATGAACGAAACGCTGTCCGAGGAAGAACGCAAGGCGTTTGTTTCCTGAGCGATCACCAATAGCGTGTACGCAGAAAAGAACGGCGACTTTTTCGAATCTGGAAAGAGCCGCCGTTTTTTCTAACAGGATAAGAAAGTATAGGATTTTGCCCCGTCTTCAAACCAATAGACCGGTGTCTTGGCCAAGAATCAAAGCGGAGGGGCTCTGGCGCCTGCGGGATCGCGCGTTGTTGATGCGTGCCAGCGAGACCCCGCAGATTCCTGGCCTGTCTGAGGAGGCTCGCGGTGCGCCCGCGGCAAGCGAGCAACCGAAGCGACGATTCAGCACCGAAAAGACACGAATCCATCACACATGGCTGGAGATAAAGGACCAAGCACAGCTTGGTTTTTCTCAGCATGTCGCATGCTTAAAAATGGAAGAAAAAGTCCTGATGCGGCGCGCAAGTAAGCGCAGAACTTGCGCAGAAAGCTGCCAGGCATGAAAGGAAGAATTGATGTGTTAAAAAAAAGTTTGCCTTACTACATTGGATCCCTGTTGCTTCATCTACTTGGATTCAGTCTGCTTATCTTCGTGGCAAGAACAAATCCATTTATCCTTGGGCTCGGAATGGTTGCCTATACGCTTGGGCTGCGTCATGCCTTTGATGCCGATCATATTGCCGCAATTGACAATACGGTGCGTAAATTAATGCAGCAAAATCAGAATTCAATGGGCGTTGGTTTTTACTTCTCGCTCGGCCATTCTTCCGTTGTGTTTCTGATGGCTGCTGCACTTGCTTTTTCGGTGCACTGGGCGCAGCAGCATTTGCCGCTTCTTTCACATGTTGGCGGCGTCATCGGTGCGACCGTGTCCGGAAGTTTTCTGTTAGTCATTGCTTTCATTAATCTATTTATCTTAATTGATTTGCAGAAACTGTTTCTTCGCTTAAAGCAGCACGCGTTTGATCAAAAACAATTTGATCAGCTGCTTCAGTCGCGCGGCTTTTTATCGCGCATGTTTCGGCCGCTCTTTGCTTTTATTAGTCAAAGCTGGCATGTGCTGCCGCTCGGCTTCCTGTTCGGCCTTGGCTTTGACACGGCAACGGAAATCAGTCTGCTTGCATTGTCTGCAGAATCCGCGCGTGCGCATATGTCTATTGCCGCCGTTCTTGCGTTGCCGCTTCTTTTTGCGGCCGGGATGAATGTGATGGATACCACGGATTCGGTCATGATGACACGTGCGTATCGTTGGGCATTGGATACACCGGTCCGCAAAGTCTATTACAATTTAACGGTTACAGCGATCTCGGTGCTGGCTGCTTTGCTGATCGGCAGCATTGAACTCAGTCAGGTAGTCAGTGAGCAGTTCCACCTCCAAGGCGGCTTCTGGAATTGGGTGCAGGCGATCGACTTAAATTGGATGGGTTACGGTTTAATTTTCCTCTTTCTTGCAGTCTGGCTCATTTCCTATCTCATTTGGAAGATTTTCCGTATCGATCGGAGATGGAGCCAAAATGTTCTATAGTGATGTGTGTGTGAAAAAGTGCTGCTTAAATCCAAACGGATTCAGCAGCGCTTTTTTTTACAGGGTAAAGAAAGTTGTCTTGTTGGTACCTGCCCGCGGTCACGCCCTGTTGATGCGAGCAGATGGAGTGTCGTTCGTACAAAAGGTGATGAATCAAAGGCCTAATGGAAGGCGGAAGTAAAGACCGGACGCTTTTTGCCCGGTTTTTCTAACGCACAAGATCAGAAAGAATACATTTGGCCGGAGCGCCGTTCAAATTCAAGGTTGACGGATTATATCCGTTTTCCGAGCTACTTCTTTTTAAATCGTCCCTTCTTTGGTACGATGGGGAAGTTGATCTAATTTTAACTGCATGATGATCCGGCCATACTTCTTTGAATCTTAGTATCGGTTGCAGTGAATGGAGTAGATTTCGATGTTTGTCAGAAGCTTTAATCATAATATTCGCTATAATTATATCTACAATTTTTGCTCGTTCTTCGGTGTGACGGCGCTGTGGGTGCTTTACCTGACCCATCGCGGGATGTCTTTAGTTGAAGTTGGGCTGCTCGAGAGTATCTTTCATGTCAGCAGTTTTCTTTTTGAAGTACCAAGCGGTGCACTTGCGGATCGTTTAAGCTACCGGGCGGTACTGATTCTTGGACGCGTCTGCGCGATGATCAGCAGCATCATTTTGATTTTTTCTCATGACTTTCTTTGGTTTGCCGTTGGCTTTATTATTTCAGCGTGGTCGTACAATCTAAATTCGGGCACAACCGACGCATTGGTTTACGAATCACTGCGCTGTTTGAATCAAGAAAAGCGCTACATCAAGGTTTCGGCGAATGTTAATGCGCTTTATGAATTGGCGGATACATTGGGGATTTTTGTCGCCGGCTGGTTCGTCACTGCCTATTTTGAAGGTGTCTACTGGATTCAGATTGCCATCTCGATGCTGGCGATTCTGTCGGTCTTGATGATGAGAGAACCGAGAAAATCGCAGCGAAAAGAGGAAAAAGTGACCAGCTATTTTGCGATTTTGAAGAACGCGGCGCTTTTCTTAAAAGAAAATGGGCAGCTGCGTTTTCTAATGCTTTTTTTCGCGCTGTTTGAAGGGGTTGCGGCAACCTATTATTTTTATTTTCAGTCGCTTGTGGATGGGTACGGATTCAAAGGATATCAGATCAGCTTGCTGATGATCGCATCCGCCGTGTTCCAAATTATTGGCGCGAAAATCTCGCCGCAGATTGAACGATGGGCCGGGCAAGCGAACTTAATTCTATATTTCTCTGCGCTGCTTTGCGGGTTGCTGATCCTTACATTTGTGAATCAACTGCCACTCCTGATCGGTTGCTTTATTACGCTGAACACGCTTGTTTCGGTCAGCCAGCCAATCTTCAGCAATTACTTTAATGCGCTGATCCCGTCCTCAAGCCGTGCGACGCTGCTTAGCGTTTCGAGCATGTTGTTCAGCGTAGCGATGATTGTTCTGTTTCCCTTGTCCGGATGGCTGATTGAACAGTTGCGTTTTACGGTGAGTTTTGGAGCAATGGGGATGGCGCTTGGGTTGGTGATGGTTGTTTTGACGATCGTGATGAAGCGAAGAGCGCGATAAGTGGTGATGCGTGCCCGAAGATGCGTGGTGACGAGGGTCAAAAATGAACGCATAAAATAGGAGGTGGATCACGATGGCGAACAGTTGGGATCCAGACTATGTGGTTTCCAAGGAGAAGGCTAAGGAGCTGATTGAGGTACAGTTTCCTGAGCTGGCACCGGCAAAAATTGCTGATCTGGGCAAGGGTTACGACAAGACGGTCTATTTGGTAAACGCGCGCCGCGTATCGTTCCACAGATGCGCTACGGCGTTACGTTGCCGGGGTAATCGCTCCCTCACAGAAGCATTGCTTGGTTCATGGAGACTTGCATAGCCGCAACATCGTGATCGACGCGCAGCACCGGGTGAGCGGAGTGATTGATTGGGGCGACGTCCATATTGGCAATCCAGCGATCGACTTGCCGCTTGTTTACAGTTTTTTGCCAAGCTGTGCACGTGCTGAATTTTTTTCTGTTTATGGAGATGTCAGTGAGCGGACAAAAGCATTAGCGCGCTGGAAGGCGGCATTTACAACTGTTGCGCTGTTTGTTTATGGGCTCGATCAACAGAACGAGGAGATCATTGCGGGATGCAGGGAAAGCCTGAATTTAATTTTGGAGGACTGATTTTGCCGCGCGGTTCCCGAAAAAAGGAATTACGCATGGCGTTGTCGAACCTTTTTATTAATGAAAGAGAGGCGATGGTGTGTACGTAAAACCAATCCAAGTACCGTTCCATGTGCTTCAGTACGAAGCACTTGTTCGAAGGTTGAATCCATGTGCCGCGCACGAGGATATCCGCTCGCTTTATAAGCGAGCAATCGCCGGCTATCGCGGTGAACGGTCGATGAGTTACCCGCTTTGCTACCTCCCCGAAGAAGACTTCCGCATTTTTCACAATCTCCGATTATACGACGGGATCCATTATTTTCAGATTGATTTTCTTGCCCTTTGTGAACGTTTCGCACTAATTCTAGAAGTGAAGAATATCATTGGTAAGCTGACTTTCGATACAGCGATGCTTCAGCTCATTCGTGAATTGGATGATACTCTCGATATTTATGATGATCCAATTTCGCAGGCGAATCATTTAACGGATTCGCTTCGTCAGTGGTTGAGCAAACGCGGCGTGTTCTTGCCGATACGGAATCACGTTGTGATCGCTTCGGCGGCGCAGATCCAAGTCACAGATTTGAATAATGATCAAATCAAGAAAATTGTGCGCAGAGCGAATCTTAAATCGGAATTACTTAAAATCAATAAGCAATTTACCGAAGCGCACCTTTCTGCAGGTGAATTGGATAAGATCGCGGCCAATCTTCTCGCTGCGCATCAGAAGAAAATGATTCAGCCATTCAAAACGTTCAAGATTCAATCGGAACAGATTAAAAAAGGTGTGCAGTGCCCTAACTGCGGAGCGACGCCGGTGGAAAAGGTGAAACAACGCTGGATTTGCAGGGCGTGTGACCATCACGCCCGGTTCGCGTATCTAACTGCACTGCGGGATTATTTTCTTATCTATGGACCGGCGATCACAAACAGCCAATGCCGCGATTTTCTCAACTTAGGCTCTGAATCAACGACAAGACGGCTACTTCATCGCACGGCTCTCCATTTTGATGGAAATAAAAAATCGAGAATCTACTACTTATCGGAGGAAATACTCGATGAAAAAGCAAACTGGTCGATAAATTTGTCAAAGTGACTGATAAAAACGCTAAAGTGACTGATAAAATCACCAAAGTGGTTGATAAACTTGTCGAACTGACTGATAAAAACGCTAAAGTGGTTGATAAACAAGACAATCGAACACGTTCAGCGCGGCTGAGAGTGAGTTCTCCGAGATTCAGCTCATGAAACGGTCGGGATAAGCGCATAATAACCGCGACATTGTATAGTGGAGGAACGGTTATGGTCACTTTCCGAGTATTAACTGCTGAAGATGCAGAGCAATATCAAAAACTAAGACTGGAAGCATTAATAAAGAATCCGGAGGCCTTCGCCTCAGATTTTGATACGGAACGCAGCAAGACAATCAGCCAGATCCGCGACGACTTGTCCAAGAAACATGTCATGACGGTCGGCGGCTTTGATGGCGAGAAACTGGTTGCCATTGCTTCACTTGATCGAGAAAAACTGCCGAAGATGGAGCACCGCGCAAATTTGACCAGTGTCTATGTTTCCGATGAATACCGCGGACAACGGCTCTCCAAACGAATCATTAATTACATCATTGAACAGGTGAAAAAACAGGGGATTAGCAAAATTTATCTGTATGTGATGACCCATAATGAACCGGCGATACGTGCCTACAAAAAGATGGGCTTTACGATCATTGGCGAAGATCCTGATGCGATGAAGGAGGATCACGGCTTTGTCGCTGAATACCGTATGGTGAAGTATATTTGAGATAACCTTAGTATAACGGGGAAACTGTACGGGGCTGCATCATTTGCAGAGTAACATCTCCATCCAATAGGTCTTGGGACATAGCGAAATAATCACTGATTAAGCCTTCAAACAGCACGTTTGCTTCGTCAATCTGCGCAAAATCCGCTGGTTTGATGAAACAGCACGGTTTGGGGAACGCACAAATTCCGCATTCAGCCAACACAGCCGCCACAAATTGTGAGCAAAAGAAGCGATCTTGGCTGTGTATTTCTTTTTGCAGCATCAGACCGAGGATCCCTGAAAAATTGTAGTGCAGCTGATTTCTACGGTTGCGGAAACTGCGAATCAAACATGCAAGTTGCCGATGCTGTGCTGGAGAGATCGTTAAACGCAGAATCATCAGCCGCAGGTCGGCAGGCTGATCCTTTAGCTCGTTTTCTGTAAACCCTCCGTTAAGAAAATTATACTTGCCTTTACGGCCGAAACTGTACATATGTTGCGGTGTATCGAGTGCAAGCGCTGCGTGTGTGTACGCATCTCCGGTCCATAATTTAATTAAAGCAGAAGGCAGTGTTTTTGCGTGGGTCAAGAGGATGTAGGCGTACAAGCTGGCCATTCCTTTCAAAAGAGTTTCTATACCTACTTTACATGAGACGGTGCCGATCCAAAATCAGCTGAAGCTGTAATTTCCTCTACGCCTAGAGGCTTATCTTTAGTGGATCTGAAAAGGAGCTGCTTAATAAAGGTGAGCATGGGAGTCTGCGTACAGGATCGCCTTGGCAGAATCGGAAAGCGCCACACAACGACGCGCAGCAGCTCGCGGTGCGCCCGCGGCAAGCGAGCAGCTGGAGTGTCGTTTGTGCACAAGGTGATGAACAAAGCCCGAATGGAAGGCGGAAGTAAGGACCGAGCGCTTTTTGCCCGGTTCTTCTTATCACCCTAAATGTTAACTTTTTTAAAGATATGGTTGACATATAACGAATGTAAACCTAAAATTATTTTTGGTTAACGAAAAGGAGGGCTATTCTTGAAAACGCGATCGATTACCTTAGTTTCACTGTTCGTCGCCGTGATGATTGCTTTTGGCGCACTGCCAACTCTAGTTATTCCATTTATTCCTGTTCCTTTTACGTTTCAAATGATCGGTGTGATGCTGGTCGGCAGTATCTTAGGAGCTAGAAAAGGGCTTGTTGCGATGCTCGTTTTTATAGCACTTGCAGCGGCAGGAGTTCCAGTACTTTCCGGATATCGCGGGGGATTAGGGGTTTTGCTTGGACCAACTGGAGGCTATATTCTCGCATGGCCGCTTGCCACCTTTGTCATTGGTCTGATTACGGATTACATAAACACAAAAAAATGGGCGCTGTTTCGCTATTATCTGGCGATTCTCGCCGGTATTTTGATCATTTATTTCGTCGGCGTCCCGTGGTTTGCTTTCTATAATCACTTGCCGCTTCTTGGTGTAGCGGAAAGCAATTTGCCGCTGCTATTGCTTGATCTTGTAAAAGCCGGGGCGGCAGCTGTCGTTGCGTGTCGGCTAAAGCAAAGACTGCCCTTTCTAAAAAAATCGAAACTTGTATAAAATCGGGGAGGGATCGTTGTGAAATGGTATCATCTTGCGCAGCGTGTGATTGGCGGTTACGCCTGTACACGCAGCGAAGCGCAGGAAATGCTCCGGGTCGCAGATGATGAAACACTGGATCTTGTCTACGGGGCATACCAATTGCGCAGACATTATTATGGAACGGCGATGAAATTAAATCTGATTATTAATGCGAAAAGCGGCCGCTGTGCCGAAAATTGTGCCTATTGTTCCCAATCGATTTACGCCGAAACGTCAATCGACGCCTATCCATTGGTGAGCGAGGATGTGATTGTTCAAGGAGCAAGACAGGCCTATGAGAATCAGATCGGAACCTATTGCATTGTCATGAGCGGACGAAAGGCTTCGCCGCGCGAAGTGCGCACTGTCTGCTCGGCAGTCAAAAAGATCAAAAAGGAAATGCCTATTAAAATTTGTGCGTGTCTTGGCTTGATTAATGGGGAGCAGGCCAAAGCGTTAAAAGCGGCGGGTGTGGATCGCTTTAATCACAACCTGAATACGAACGCTTCTCACTATGACCAAATTGCGACCACACATCATTATCAGGATCGTGTCGCAACGATTAAGGCAGTGAAAAACGCCAAAATTTCGCCATGTTCCGGAGTGATTTGCGGCATGGGTGAAACAGACGCCGATATTATCGACATGGCTTATGCTTTAAAGGAACTGGATGCCGATTCCATTCCAATTAACTTTTTGAATCCGATTCCGGGTACGAAACTGGAAAACATGGATGAACTGAATCCAAATCGATGCTTAAAGATTTTAGCGGTTTTTCGGTTTATTAATCCAACAAAGGAAATTCGTATTGCCGGTGGGCGCGAAGTAAATCTGCGTTCGTCGCAAAATCTCGGTCTTTATATCGCCAATTCGATTTTCATCGGTGACTATCTGACGACAAAAGGTCAGGATACGACAAAAGATTATCAAATGATTGAAGATCTTGGCTTTTCAATTGAAACGAAAGCCGTTGAAACAAAAATTTGAGCACATCAGACCATGAAAGAAGGCGCTGCATCGTCAATCGAGACGTTGCGGCACCTTCTTTTCACGTTAATGGGTTTTGCTAAATCGTGCTTCATCTTTAATTTCTTCGCGGAGTCCGTGGACACTTTCCACGCGGCGCTGATTCTTTTCAAGCAGCTGGCGTTTTTCTTCTTCGCTTACTTTATCGCCGTGTGCCTTGAGGTAATCCTCAGTTTCGTTGATGTTCTGCAGTGTATTGCCGATGTTGTGTGCAATTTTTCCCCAATTATCCGAACGATCATCCGGTTTTGCCATTTGATTATCCCCCCTAATCGTTTTTTATTATGCAGCATGCAGCAAAGGCTATACTGTAAAATCGATCCTGTTCCATTTGCGGTCTTTAGGCGCAGTTTGCTGCGTGCGATTGCTAAAATTTGAACGATTCGATCGGGGATTGACCATCTGGTCAACACATGGTATAGTGTCATTGACCAATTGGTCAACGCGCGTGCACAAGGTAAAAGAATCACGCAGGTCTAAAAGGGAGGTACACAAACATGCCGGTTATTGAACTGAGTCATATCAGCAAACGGTTTGGCAAGTTTGTCGCCGTGAATGATGTTTCGTTCACGGTAGAAAAAGGGGAATTTTTTGGATTTATCGGACCGAATGGTGCGGGGAAATCAACAACGATGAATATGATGCTGAATTTTATTAAAAGCAGTGGCGGTAAAATCAAACTACTGGGAAAAAATGTGCCGGAGCATGATTTGGATGTGAAGAAACAAATCGGCTATGTGCCGAGCGATGTACGTTTCTATCCGCAGCTCCGCGTGCGCGATTTGTTCCGCTACACGCTGGATTTTCACCACATGAAAGGCGATTCGGCCGAGCTGAAACGCTATTGTGATCTTTTCCAAATTGATCCACAGAAGAAATTCGGCGATCTGTCGCTGGGCAATAAGAAAAAAGTAGCGCTCGTTTGCGCATTGATCCATCATCCGGAATTAATCATTATGGATGAACCGACGAACGGACTTGACCCACTGATCCATGCACGCTTGTTCCGAGTGCTCAAAGAAAAGCAGGAACAGGGTGTCACCATTTTCCTGTCGAGCCACAATCTAAAAGAAGTTGAGGATTACTGCTCGAGGATCGCCTTTATCCGCAGCGGTAAGCTGATCGGGGTCGAGGATCTGACCCAGGTTAACCAAAACGTAAAGGTCATTACAGTAAAAGCCGACCAGCTTCCGATTGCCGTGATGGAAAAGATCGGCGCAACATGCGTGAAAAAAACAGATCACGAAGCACGCTTTACGTATGAAGGCAATATGGCACAACTTTTTTCGACTTTATCCAATTTGTCTCCGCAGCTTGACGATGTGACGGTTGCAAATCGTGATTTGGAAGAACAATTTATGGCGATGTACGAACGTCAGGAGGGTGAACGGTTATGACACTTTTTCGACTGGAATGCAAAACGCATTGCAAAACACTGCTCATTTGGATGATTGTCGTCGGTATTTTGACGTTAGGCCTCGTTTCCTTATTCCCGGCAATGAAGGATATGGGGCTTGACCAGATGAAAGCGATGCCTAAGGATATGATGAAAGCATTCAACCTGTCTGATTTGGGCATGCTGACCACGATAAAAGGCTATTTTGGCTATGAGTACCAATACGTGATGCTCGCAACCGGAATTTTTGCTGCGATGCTGGGCACCAATGCACTGTCGCGCGAAGAATCGGAAGGAACGATCAGCTATCTGTTCTCCCAGCCGATTCCACGGATCGCTATTGTGGGTGAAAAAATGCTCGCCAACACAGTTCTCTATACTTTATACTGGTTAGTATCGATGGCGATCGCTTATCTTGTCTGCTTGATGTTTAAGGAAACGGGAGCTTCGGTCTCCGATCTCTTTGACGGATTTACACAGCTGACTTTTGCCGGATGGGTGATGGGCTTGACCTTTTTATCGGTTGGCTTTCTGCTCTCCGCCTTTTTGTCTTCGAATAAATCGGCGACATCGCTGTCTCTTGGTCTTGTTTTTCTTACGTTTATCCTTGGCGTTGTCGGAAAAATGAATAATGATTTCAAAGGGTTGCTCTACGCTTCACCTGTTGACGCCGCGCTGCCGAGCACGATCTTTAAAAGCGGGATTGAGTGGAATTATATTGTGATCGATCTTGTTGTGATTGTTGTGGCGGGATTGCTCACGTTCTGGATCTACCGAAGGAAGGATTTGAACGTATAAATGGAGGAATCGAAAGAAAGAGCCATTTTGACCGCGGCCATTCACGAGTTTGCGGTTAAAGGATTCGACCGTGCATCGACGAATCAGATCGCAAAAGCCTCAATGGTCTCAAAAGGGTTGATCTTTCACTATTATGAATCGAAAGAAAAGCTTTTTGAAGCGAGTGTCAACTACGCACTCGAGATATCGGAAACAGAGCTCAACTATACGCAGTGGAACTTTGATGGCGACTTGATCGAAAAGCTCAAGCACTACTGTACCTTGGAATTTCAATTCTTCCATGACTACCCGGATGTTTATCAGATGCTGATGGCGGCGTTTACACGTCCGCCAAAAGAGCTTTCCGATAAAATGACACGGTTGCTAAGGGAACTCACATCTGTTGCACCGCAGTTTTTTAAAAAAATCGTGACCAATCTGGATCTTAAAGAAGATGTTGATGCTGATGTTCTTCAGGCAGTGTTCGAGTCGCATTACACTTACTATATGACACGCGCGATGGCGTACTCGCAAACCCATCCTGATTCAACGGTTGAAGAGCTAAAACCCATCATTAATCAATTCTTGGCTATGCTGAAAATGAGCTTGCGCGGCTTGCTGAAAAGCGATTCTGAATAAAGAAAAAGGGTCATGACTGTGAAGGGTCATGGCCCTTTTCTGCGTGTTGCTATTTGGCTCATCCGCCCGCGGCAAGCGAGCAAGCGGGAGTGTATTCAACCCTGTTTATGGATCACACTTAGCCTCGTTTTTCTCAAAAACTTATTGAGTGACAGCCGGCTTCACACGGTTTTTGCTGGTCCCGGTTTGCAAAACCTCAAGGACACTGTTTAATGCGCCGTCAACGATGTTGCGTATTGCCGTTTCGGTGAAAAAGCCGACATGCGGGGTTAAGAGCACTTGGTCCATGGCGATCAGTTTTTCTAAAAGCGGATCATTAAGCGATTGTCCGCTTAATTTCTTGTTGATGACCGTCTCATTTTCAAAGGTATCCAGTGCTGCACCGGCAATTTCGCCGCTTTCCAGTGCATCGATCAAGGCTTCGGTATCAATGAGTGCGCCGCGTGCAATGTTGATCAGATAAGCACTTTTTTTCATTAATTTAAGCGTGCGCGCATTGATCATATGGCGCGTCGAATCAAAGAGCGGGGTGTGCAGCGATACGATGTCCGCTTCTTTGAGTACCTCTTCGAGTGACGAACGATACTCAATTAAATCCTTTAAGCGGTCGTTCGGATACTGGTCGAAACCAATGATTTTAGCACCGAGCCCTTTAAAGAGCTGAGCAGCTGTCACGCCAATGCGGCCGGTACCGACGATGCCGACAGTCATTGAGCGTATTTCCCGGGACATTAAACCGTCCCAACGAAAATCGTTGTCCGCGATCCTTTTTTGGAATTGCGAGACATGACGCACGAGCTGCATCGCTTGGGTGACGGCGAGTTCTGCCACTGCATACGGCGAATAGGCCGGGACATTGGTGACGATCAATTCATTTCTTTCTGCTTCTTGAAGATCAATCATATCGTAGCCTGCTGTTCGTGTCGCAATCTGCTTGATGCCATAGCTTTTTAGTGCGGCATAGAGCTTTGCAGCGCCTAATGGAACCGGCTGCTGGATGCAGATACCGTCATAACCTTTGGCTCGATCCACCGTTTTTTCCGAGAGAAAATCTGCGGTTGTTTCAATGTCAATGGCATGCGCATCTGCCCACGCGCGGATGATTTCCTTTTCATGGGCCTGAACACCATACATGAATAGCTTCATCGTCGTTCAACCTCCATCTATTTTTCGAGTGATGATCATCCTTAGTCGTTTCGAAATCCTTTTTTCTTTATTCATACATTTGAAAATCCCACAGCTAGTGTATCGAATCCTTGCGCTGCTGTAAATGACGCGATGTAAAGCATATATGCTTTAACGTGGTAAAATGTGTATGCGAAAAAGTGAAAGAAAACAGGAAAGCAGTCCCCCGAAAAGGTCCGCTTTCCTGTTTCTATTTAATCTTGTCGATTCATTCTACACTTTACCTTTTTAGACACGAAAACCCGCTCCCGCTTCCTTAAATGAAAAAGCGGGCTTTCGTGGGGGAGCAGTCAAATGCCTTTGGGGATTAATCCTCGTGGTCGTGGGATAAGACCATTCATAGCTAGGAAAACGGATGATCGGGTCAACTGAAGTTTCGCCCATGCTTTTGAAAAGAAAAATGTTTTTATCATCTTTCCCAATCAAAAAAACAAGTTGCATTTTTCATACACATTACGTATTATAATTTTATTGAACGTGCAAAAAAAATTGCGCATTGGGATCAAGGAGGGCGAATGAAAATGGAGGATGTTTTTTATCTCTCTAATCTTGATCAGCTAAAAGTGCTTAGCGATCCGTTAAGGGTTAAAATCATATGGTCCTTATCGGATCATGAGAAGACAGGGAAAATCCTTTCGGAAGAATTACATATGGCGCCTTCCAAAGTGCGTTATCACTTAACAGAATTGGAACGTGTCGGATTAATCAGAGTTGTGAGAACGGAGCTAAAGAACGGGATCCAGCAAAAGTTTTATCAGCCAATTGCTGAAAACATTTCGTTAGAGAAGGTTGCATCGCTACTCAACGGGGAGACTGTTCCCGATTTGGATAATGTGCTTAAGGAAAATGCATTTTGCGCATTGGAAGCGCTGCGCAAGAATATCGCACGTTCTGATCTTCAGGCGCGTAAATTTCTATTTATTCCTTTTCAAGCACGTCTAACGGATCATGAAGCAAAAGTTGTCGAGCAAAAAATTAAAGCTATTTATACGTATATGCAGAGCAAAAGCAACCGAAGCACACAAGAAAAGACGAAAACGTTTTATACCAGCCTCTCATTCTTTCCTACGCAAGATCAGTAAGTATTTTTTTTGGATTAACGTGCAAATATTTTTGTACGTATAACAATATTATTCTGGATGTGATCCTATGCCTCAAAACCAATTGATAAAGAAACAAAAATACCCGGAATTTTTTAGACCATTGGCGGTATCCAAAGCGTTTCGCAGTTTATGGATCGGCAACGCTCTGTCAACGTTCGGATCCGCGATTACCAATGTGATTTTACCCTTATTCGTTTATGAACTGACCGATTCCCCAATGGCAATGGGAACGATCATGGCAGCCTATATGATTCCGGTGGTTTTAATCCTTCCGGTATCCGGGGTCATTGTCGATCGTTTCAATCGCATAAGAATCATGCAGATTGCAGATCTGATTCGGTTTCTGCTCATGATGGGTTTAATGACGCTCGGCACCTTTGGACGGTTGTCGCTTCCGGTTTTAATCGTGATTATAGCTGGTATGGGGTTAATGAACGGCCTGTTTCAACCAGCCTTTGCGGCAATGAGAGCAAGGATATTTGTCTCTGATATTCGCAACGCAGCCAATGCGCTCAACCAATTCAGCGAACAGTTACTGCGTCTTATCGGACCGTCGATTGGCGGGCTGATCGTAAGTTTTGCATCGGCCACGCTTGGCTTCGGTATTGATGCATGTACATTTTTTCTCTCGTTTCTTTGCCTCATGTTTTTAGTACAAGAAGGCAGCGTTGAAAAAAGGAAGAGCCGGAAGGAAACGTTTGTTCATGAATGTTTTGCAGGAATTCAAGTGATTAAAAAGAATACATGGCTATGGGTAACGATTGTCTTTTTCAGCTTTGCTAATATTTGTTTATCCGGTATGATTACGGTGCTCGTGCCATGGCTGATCAAAGTCCATGCGCATTTACCCAATTATATGTATGGGTTAACCATGTCGGGCGCAGCATTCGGCTCTATTGCAGCTGCATTCTTTTTCGGAATGCGAAAACAATGGCGGCATCGTGGCATGATCGGTTATAGCGGCATTCTAATCGCAGGACTCGCGTTATGGCTAATGCCTTATGCGCATCATTCCTTCTTGTTTGTTTTATTAATGATCGTCGAAGGTGCAGGGGTCATGATTTTCGGTTTAATATGGGAAACAAGTATGCAGGAACTTGTTTCCCCTGAGGTCTTTGGGCGTGTCGCTAGCATTGATATGGTCGGATCTTTTGCGCTTTTGCCACTCGGCTATTTAATGACCGGATGGCTGGCGGGCGTGCTCGGCGGAATTGGAGCGATAACCATAATGAGCAGTGTGAGTGTAGGTGCTGCCGCACTTATTTTGTTTGCACCGGCCATTCGAAATTTTGATTAAGAAGCGCTCAATTGAATTTATTGTTTGAGTAGATCAAGTGGAATTAGAATGGATGGGGAAGTTCTTGCTCGAGGCAACGATTGGCAATCGTTGTTGTCCCTATCCTTCGCATTCAGAAACCGGATCGTGTGCGGCAATCCGGTTTCTTATCGTGCTGCAAATCGCTTCATTAATAGCCGCCGGTCATTTCACTGAGCAGGTCTTCATAGTCATAGTTGTCGCTACGCTTTTCTGAATCAACAGCCCATTTATCGCCTTGCTTCTTCAGGTTGATTTTGTAAGCATTGTCCGAGGTACGCGCTTCATTGTTTTTGAAAACTTCGCCAAAATTTTTGGCAACGTATGCGTACCATCCTTTCATTGCAGCATTGTAATCGGAATATGCGCCGCGGTTGTCATCGATAAATTGATCCTTCAGATCTTGAACCTCATCGTACATATCATCAAGATACAAGACTTTGGGTGTGACTTCGACAACAGCCGAATTTGGAAAAGCGGTGTTGACTTTCAACGTAACGCTGCCTTTCTCACGATTGGCCGCAATAAAATTGGTGTAAATTTGATTTTTTTGCTGATTGGAAAGCTGATCATCCAGTGTGCTGCCCATATTCTTAATAAAGCGTTCTTTCAAGCGTTGTTTTTCTTTGGCAGCGTCATTTGCAACCCATTTTGAATAGTTACTGACGTCTTTCGCAAAGAAAACGGTCTGTACGTATGCGTCCAGCGCATCTTTTGCTTCCCCGCTATGATCTTTATAATTTTTCGTATTGATTTTCACGACAATTTCATCTGCCTGTTTGCTGTCCTCATAGACGCTCGGCTGATAATGCAGCTCATAGGACTTGTTTTTCGCAACCCGGAACGGGAGGTATCCGGTTACCGTTTTCCCTTTTGCCAAACCATCTGTATTCAGCATTTTGAAGTCATCAGGCGCGTCGTAAATGGCTTCATCGACCGATACCTTCTCATCGTTTGGATCATAAAGTGAGAAGTCATCGCTCAAGAGGTCGAGCGACTTGTCTGAGTTGTTGGTGATGCTGATCTGCAAAGCGAGAAGTGCGCTGTCATCCGTATTTTCCTGGCTGTTCATCGTAATGAATTCACCGCTTTTGACCTTCAATGTGGCCACGCTGGTCTTGCCCTCTTCTTTTTTGGAACCTGATCCGCCGCACCCGGCAATAACGAGAAGCAGCGCGAGTCCGAGGATGAAAAGAAGCTTGCGTTTAATGATCATCGACCTCCTGTCATAAAATCTTCACAAAAGTCTACGGTCAGTTCTATGTCATGAATTGGATAAATAGAATCGATCAGTTTGTCCTTTTTGACCTAACGATGGAGAGACGAAACAAGGGCAGGTGCAATCATTCGATACTGCTGCTCATTCATTTTTTGAATGAAGGGACGTTTCAAATGACTGGGAAAAATTTAAGTGAAAGACGGCTTGGATCAGCCCAAAACTGCATAGAATGAGAAAATAGGGGAGGAGACGTGAGGGCGATGGAATGGAACAAATGCATCAAGATCATCATAGGCAGCAGTGTGGTATTCTTCGCACTTTTGATTTCAATCGGAATCGGCTGGGCCAAGACATCTCCAAAAAATGTGGTTGAGGATTTCAAGCAGGCAGTGAATGAGAATGATGCGGCAGCCTTGAAGCCGCTCCTCATAACGGGGGATAAGAATGTGCCGATCACCAAGGCATCCACCCAGGCGCTTCTGGCTTATTTGCGTTCAAATAAAAGCGCGGCGCGTCAAGTGACGCAAAGCCTGACGGAACAGGCAGGGGAAAAAAATACGGATGGAGATGGAGTCCTGCAGCTTTCTGAGGATGGAAGGCAGTTCCTTTTCTTTAAAAAGTACAAAATAGAAGTAGAACCGCAATCAATCACCGTATACGGACTGCGCGAAGGAGAAGTGCTTGCGCTCAATACTTCGGAGCGTGGAATCCTTAGAAAGGGCAACAGTTATGGACCGATTCTTCCAGGTAATTATAAAATAAAGCAGCAATTGACCAATGATCTAGGCATATTTATGAAGAATGCAAAAATTTCTGTTTGGGATCAGGAGGTATCGCTTCACGTTGACTCCGAAGCGTGGATGGCTCATGCCAAATCGCTGCAAAAAGCAGTCTTTGACCGAATCAATCAGTTCAATGCGGAAGTATCGGATTGGGAGACTTCGGACTATGCGCCGCAAAAGCTGCCCTCGGCGACCGAGACGCTCGCTAAGACGCAGTCTGCGCTTCGCATCCGAGAATTCGCGGCACTTAAAGATCAGCTGGACGGGATGCAATCCGCTTATTTGGGCATGCTTGCCGATCCGGACAGTTTAACGATCACTCATTACGGCAATCAGTGGAATGTGTCCGTGGACACGGTTGTCTCCTATAAATTTGGCTATACATTAAAAAAAGGCAAAGAGCAGAAGGACGCTTCCTATAATCGGGGCATCACGTTCCGTCTCATCTATGACACCACCCAAAAACATTGGCTTGTAAGTGGACTCTCCGACAACTATATAACCAAGCAGGCTGCATCGGAATGGCCGAAGAAACAGCAGTGGACGATTGATCACCCGCAGCTGCATACTTGGGGTGCAGATAGCGGGACAGATTTGTAGGCAGCGCGTTCAAACAGTGCGCTGAGTGAGTGTTCGTTCGTGACCTGCGCGAAACGCGCATGAACCATTAAGAGAAATCGGCAATTTCCGAACGTTTGGATAATAATTATGCCAAGTGTTCGTTATTTCGTTGACGTGCGAACAACCATGCTGATATAATGAACACTGTTAAAGATAGTTTTGTTTTGTTCCAGACGTTGGATCGATTGTTCAATGGGTGTGGTTTTCTGCATTAATTCTTTTGCTTCAATAGTCTTGAAGCTTTTTTATTTTCTTATGATCTTATGACCTTGATACGGAAAAGGCTGCGCATTGAAGAATACGAACGTCGGTTCAGGACAACAATACAGCATTAAGGGGGATTATTGTGAACGAAAATTGGTTATCTCGCTATTTTCATTTTTCCGAGTTGAACACAACGCTGCGTCGTGAAACACTTGCTGGTTTAACGACTTTTATTTCAATGGCGTACATACTATTTGTCAATCCAAGTGTTCTTGGTGCTTCTGGAATGGACAAGGGTGCGGTATTTACAGCAACGGCCATTGCCAGCGCGCTAGGCTGCTTAATCATGGGGATTGTTGCCAAGTATCCGATTGCCATTGCACCGGGGCTTGGCGTGAACGCATTCTTCGCTTATTCCGTCTGCATCGGCATGAAGATTCCGTGGCAAACCGCGCTTGCCGGCGTATTCATCGCTTCGATCATCTTTGTTCTGATTACGGTTTTCAAACTGCGTGAGATTATTATTGATGCGATTCCGCAAAGTTTGAAGCTTGCAATGGCTGCAGGTATCGGCTTGTTTATCGCATTCATCGGCCTTCATGAAGGCGGTCTGATTGTTGCCGACAAGGCGACAACGGTTGCTTTTGGTCCGCTGAACGTCGGCACAACATGGCTGACCATCTTCGGTTTGATCGTTACGGTTATTCTAATGGTTCGCAAAGTCCCGGGAGCAATTTTTATCGGTATGGTTCTGACTTCGATCGCAGGGATTGTCTTTAAATTGATCCCACTGCCGTCGCAGATCATCTCGCCTGCGCCAAGTCTTGCACCGACATTCGGCCAAGCAATCACGCATGTTCCGGATATTAACACGATGCAGCTGGCGATTGTTGTTCTGACCTTCTTGCTTGTCACATTCTTCGATACGGCCGGAACGCTGATCGGACTTGCTGAACAAGCAGGCTTCATGAAAAATAATAAAATGCCGCGTGTCGGTCAAGCATTGCTTGCCGACTCAACCTCAATGCTTGCGGGTTCTGTATTGGGTACCTCACCGACTTCTGCATACATTGAATCATCAACCGGTATTGCTGTCGGCGGACGTTCCGGATTCACAGCGGTAGTAACGGGGATTCTGTTCCTGTTTGGTATGTTGTTCTCGCCGCTTCTGGCCGTTGTTACTCCGCAAGTAACGGCACCGGCGCTGATCATTGTTGGTGTCCTGATGGCAAGCGCATTGAAACAGATTCCTTGGGATGAATTTGAAATTGCTGTACCGGCATTCCTGACCGTGATCGGTATGCCGCTGACCTACAGTATTTCTGACGGCATCGCACTCGGCTTCATTATCTATCCGATTACAATGGTTGCTGCCGGACGTGCAAAAGAAATTCATCCAATTGTTTATTTCTTGTTCTTTGTCTTTATCGTTTTCTTCGCGCTGATTTAACGAAGCGCGCATCGAGCCTTCTCCACTAATACTGGAGAGGGCTTTTTTACGTTTCTCTGCCTGGAATCCGGTCGTTGTGGCGCATAATTCGGTCTTTATGATGAGTAATCCGGTCTTCATCACGCATCATCCGGTCAAAGTGTTGATGATGAGTACTGCATAGCGAATCAGCAGCTTACACATGCTAAACATAACCTTAGATAAAGGACGTGTTGCTCATGGCTGCGATTCTGCTTGCCATCCTTTTATGGCTCATTGGTCTGTTCGTGCTGAGTGCAAGTTTTTTTCTGAACGCTATTATGAGGAAAAAAGCAGATGTTTTACTCAAAGATGCTGAACATGAACAGGGGAAAGATGAATCAGTAAGCATTGCGATGACGATTGAAGGAAAAATCTTAGATCGGATTCCGAGCTATGTTATCCATTCTGTGACCGGGGTTGTTGGATTGACGCTCATTGCTTTAGGTGTGGTAGCGCTCGCTTTTTATTTTCACTAAATACGTGCGACCGATTGCTGTCGAAACTTGCGAGCTCTTGGTATACTGAAGACAGTGAATTTTTAAGCGCGCACGTGATGAATGATCATAGCAAAGCGGTGAAAAATATGCGCAAACGCAAAGAAAAGCATTCGGACAGCCTCTTTTTGAAAAAGCAGTTTACAGTCGGTGATCATGAGAGCTTGGCACAATGCCTTGATCGAATGAAGCGGGAAGGCTACCTGCCGGTGAGAAGAATCGAGAAACCAGTCTTTCGCGAAACTCCATCAGGTCCTGAATGTATTGGCCGACAATGTATCTTAGAGGGCAAACGCATGCCTTGAAAAGGCGAACAATAAATTCATTTCCCTTGTTTAATGTTCGATAATTCCGGTTGACATCCGGCGAATAGTGCTGATATGATGAGAGTGTCGAAAATGAAAAACGAACCCTCATATATTTTTGGGAATTTGGCCCAACTGTTTCTACCTGGCGACCGTAAATTGCCGGACTATGAAGGGAAAATGGTAACGTTTTGTTTTGACCGCTGCCCGCGGCCTGAGACCAGACGGTTGTTTTCTCTTCATGTACAGGAAAACAGCTGTTCTGGGCTTTTTATTGTCTGGATTTTGACTAGGTTCAATTGTGTCGCGAAGGATCGGCAACATGCAAGAGCTGTCGCTTTCACCTGACTTTTTGAACAGAATTTATTGGGAGGCAGTATGGTGAGTCAAGCAGTAGTAGGCGTGATTATGGGAAGCAGTTCGGATTGGGAAACAATGAAGAACGCGTGCGACATTTTGGATGCGATGGATATTCCTTATGAAAAAAAAGTGATCTCCGCGCACCGCACACCTGATCTCATGTTTGAATATGCAGCGTCGGCGCGCGAACGCGGATTGAAAGTGATCATCGCCGGTGCAGGCGGAGCAGCTCATTTGCCGGGCATGACCGCAGCGAAAACGACCTTGCCGGTCATCGGCGTTCCGGTTAAATCACGGGCGTTGAACGGGATAGATTCGTTAATGTCCATTGTTCAGATGCCGGCCGGTATTCCGGTTGCAACGGTTGCAATCGGTGATTCAGGCGCGAAAAATGCCGGACTGCTTGCCGCGCAAATCCTCTCCGCCTTTGATGAAAACCTGAAGAATCGGCTCGAAGCTTATCGGGAATCTCTTGCTGATAAAGCAAAAGGGAGTGAGCTGGAATGAATCAGAAAACAATCCTGCCGGGACAAACCATTGGTATTCTCGGCGGCGGACAATTAGGACGAATGATGGCGATCAGCGCCAAACAAATGGGCTATCGCATCGCTGTTCTCGACCCGGTTGAAGATTGTCCCTGCGCGCAAGTTGCGGGCAGCGTCATCACCGCTGATTATGACGACCCGGATGCCGCCAAAAAAATGGCTGACGTCGCCGATGTCGTTACCTATGAATTTGAAAATGTCGACGTCAAGACAGTGGACTACCTGCAGGAGAACAGTTATCTTCCGCAAGGCGGCCACTTGCTTGAAATAACCAAGGACAGGCTGAATGAGAAAGCGGCAATCCAAAGCGCAGGCTTACCGGTTGCCCCCTACATGCCGGTTCGTAATACCAAGGAATTAGAAGAAGCGATCGATACAATCGGTTTTCCATCGGTTCTGAAAACAACCCAAGGTGGTTATGACGGCAAGGGACAATATGTCTTAAAGTCGAAAGCCGATTTAGAAGAAGCACTGCCTTACATTGGCAAAACCCCTTTTGAACTTGAGAAATGGCTTCCATTTGAAAAAGAAATCTCTGTTATTGTTGCACGCAGCACCACCGGCGAAACCTCGGTTTTTCCGGTTGCTGAGAATATACATCGTCATAATATCCTGCATCATACCCTTGTGCCGGCGAGAATATCCGATAACCTCCGCGAAGAAGCGACGCAACATGCGCTCCGGCTTGCGGAAGCCCTTCATCTCGTCGGCACGCTTGCCGTCGAAATGTTTGTCGGCACGGACGGCAGGGTGTACGTTAATGAGACGGCGCCTCGTCCGCACAACTCGGGGCATTTTTCAATTAATGCTTGTGAGACATCGCAATTTGAGCAGCATATCCGCGCGATTTGCGGGTTACCACTTGCTAGCGCGCAGTTGCTCAAACCGGTCATCATGGTTAACATTCTCGGCCAGCATGTTCAGCCGGTTTTAGACAAAATCAGTGAATTATCCTCCGCTCATCTTCACCTCTATGGAAAAGATGCGGCGAAAACCGGTCGCAAGATGGGGCATCTCACCATTCTCGGCGATACGGTGGATGAAGCAATAGAGAAAGCAGAACAAATAGGGATATGGAAAATTGAACAGGAAGTAGGTAAGCATTCATGATTGATCGCTACACGCGGCCGGAAATGGGCGCAATTTGGACGGAAGAAAACAGGTATCGGGCATGGCTTGAAGTAGAAATACTTGCCTGTGCAGGCTGGTCCGAGCTCGGAGAAATTCCAAAAGAAGACGTTGAAAAGCTGAGAAAGAACGCAACATTTACCGTGGAACGCATTCATGAAATCGAACAGCAGACGCGTCATGATGTTGTTGCCTTCACGCGAACGGTTTCTGAATCGCTTGGCGCAGAAAAGAAATGGGTGCACTATGGCTTAACTTCAACGGATGTTGTGGATACGGCTCAAGGCTACTTGCTCAAGCAAGCAAACGACATTCTTTTAAAAGATATCGAACACTTCATTGAAGTGATTCGTCAGAAAGCGAAAAAATACAAGAACACGGTTATGATGGGGCGTACGCACGGCGTCCACGCGGAACCGACAACATTTGGTCTGGTCATGGCTTTGTGGTATGAAGAAATGAAACGCAACCTCGTCCGTTTCAAACGTGCTGCGGACGAAGTACAATTCGGCAAGCTGTCCGGTGCGGTCGGCACTTATGCGAACATTGACCCGCGTGTTGAAACGTATGTGTGCGAACATCTCGGCATCAAACCGGCGCCGATCTCAACACAGGTACTGCAGCGTGACCGCCATGCCCATTACATGTCCGTTCTTGCCTTAATTGCGACTTCGATTGAAAAATTCGCGGTTGAAGTCCGCGGCCTGCAACGTTCGGAAGTGCGCGAAGTTGAAGAGTATTTCGCTAAAGGGCAAAAAGGTTCGTCGGCAATGCCGCACAAACGCAACCCGATCGGTTCAGAAAATATGTGCGGACTTGCTCGCGTGATTCGCGGCTACATGACGACTGCCTATGATGATGTGCCGCTTTGGCATGAACGCGACATCTCTCACTCCTCAGCAGAACGCATCATCCTGCCGGACGCAACGATTGGGCTCGACTACATGCTGAATCGCTTCTCCAACATTCTGGAAAAGCTGACCGTTTTCCCGGAAAACATGAAACGGAACATGAAACGCACCTTTGGCTTGATCTTCTCGCAGCATGTCCTGCTGGCATTGATTGAAAAAGGGATGAGCCGCGAAGCAGCCTATGACATTGTGCAGCCGAATGCGATGAAATCATGGGAGACGGAAACACCGTTTAAGCAAATCGTGGAAGCCGATACACGGATTACTGGCCAACTGTCGCAAGCAGAGATTGATGCGTGTTTTGACGCAACCTATCACCTGAAAAATGTTGACTTCATCTTTGAACGTTTAGGTTTGAACGACTGATCCAAGCAGGGATCCGTACGAAAAGCGAAAAGGGGAAAATAACATGACTCAGCTTTTATATGAAGGAAAAGCCAAACAAATGTTCACAACGGATGATCCGAATGTCCTGCGGGTTGTCTACAAGAATGACGCAACCGCATTCAACGGTCAAAAAAAGGCGTCGTTTGACGGCAAAGGTCGCCTGAATAATGCCATTTGCACGAAGATCTTCAAGATGCTGCAAAAAAACGGTGTTCCGACGCATTACGTAGACACGATTTCTGAGAATGAACAGCTGGTCAAAGCAGTCAACATTATTCCAATTGAAGTTGTTGTTCGAAATGTCGTTGCCGGCAGCCTTTCCAAACGGCTCGGCATCGATGAAGGCGAGTCACTCGGACGCACGATCATTGAATTTTACTATAAAAGCGATGAACTCGGCGATCCGATGATCAACAGCGACCATGCGCTGGCAATGGAAATCGCAACGAAGGATGAACTTGTTGAAATTCGTCGCCTAGCATTGAGTATCAATGACGCGCTGCAAAACTTTTTTGCAGAAGCAGGCATTCTGCTTGTCGACTTTAAGCTGGAATTTGGCAAACTAAAGGAAACAGGCGCGATTGTACTGGCTGATGAAATTTCACCGGACAGCTGCCGCCTGTGGGATAAAGAAACGCATGAAAAGCTGGATAAAGACGTGTTCCGCCGAAATATCGCCGATCTTCCGGAAACCTATGAAAAACTTCTAAAGCGCTTGGAGGATGTCAAATGAAAAAGGTGAAGGTATTCATTACATTGAAAGAAAGCGTGCTTGATCCTCAAGGTCAGGCGGTTATGCAGTCACTGCACAACATGGACTACAAGAATGTTCAGGACGTGCGCATCGGCAAATATATTGAATTGCAGCTCGATGACTCGGCTAATGTCGCTGAAGAAGTGGATACGATTTGTGATAAGCTGCTCGCCAATACCGTTATTGAAAATTATCGCTATGAAATTGAGGAGGAGGTTCATTCGTGAAAACCGCGGTCATTGTTTTCCCCGGCTCCAACTGCGATCAAGACATGTACTATGCGATCAAAGACGGACTAGGCGAAGAAGTCGACTATGTGTGGCATGCGGAAACCTCCCTTGACGGCTATGACGCAGTCATGATTCCGGGCGGCTTCTCCTATGGCGATTACTTGCGTTCCGGCGCTATTGCACGCTTTGCCGGAATTATGCCGGCTGTTGTCAAGGCAGCGCAAGAAGGCAAGCCGGTACTTGGCGTCTGCAACGGCTTTCAGATTCTGCTTGAATCCGGATTGCTCCCGGGCGCAATGCTGAAGAATAAAAACCTGAAATTTATTTGTGAGACGGTCAATCTCCAAGTTAAAAATAATCAAACACAATTTTCAAGCCAATATGACCAAAACGAAATCATTCGCATTCCAATTGCTCACGGCGAAGGCAATTACTACTGCGATGACGCAACGCTTCAAGAACTCGAAGACCAGAACCGGATCGTATTTACTTACTCTGGCGAAAATCCAAACGGTTCAAGAGCCGATATCGCCGGCATCATCAATGAAACCGGCAACGTGCTCGGCATGATGCCGCATCCGGAACGCGCGGCAGACGCCTTGCTTGGAAGCGAGGACGGTCTGCGCCTATTCCAGTCGATTTTAAAACATTGGAGGGAATCCACACATGCCGCTTACACATCTTGAACCGACACCAGAGCAGATTGAACAAGAAAAAGTATACCGGACAATGGGTCTGACTGAAGAGGAATACCAAAAGGTTATCGATTTGCTCGGCCGCAAACCGAATTACACAGAAACCGGGTTATTTGCCGTGATGTGGTCGGAACACTGCAGCTACAAGACATCGAAACCGGTACTGAAATATTTTCCAACGACCGGTGAACACGTTCTTCAAGGACCCGGTGAAGGTGCCGGCATTGTCGACATTGGCGACCGTCAAGCGGTTGTGTTTAAAATTGAAAGCCACAATCACCCTTCAGCAATCGAGCCCTACCAAGGCGCTGCAACCGGTGTTGGCGGCATCATCCGCGACGTGTTCTCGATGGGTGCACGCCCGGTGGCTCTGCTCGATTCGCTCCGTTTTGGGGAATTGGAGAGTTCTCGGGTCCGCTACATCTTTGAAGAGGTCGTCAGCGGGATTGCCGGCTACGGCAACTGCATCGGCATCCCGACGGTTGGCGGCGAGCTGCAATTCGATCCGTGCTACAATGGCAATCCGCTTGTCAATGCGATGTGCATCGGTATTATGAGTCACGACGACATTCAAGTCGGACAGGCGCGCGGAATCGGCAACACCGTGATGTATGTTGGTGCAAGCACCGGACGTGACGGCATTAACGGTGCGACGTTTGCTTCCGAAGAGCTCTCTGAAAAATCCGATGAAAAGCGTTCAGCCGTTCAGGTCGGCGACCCATTCATGGAAAAACTGCTGGTTGAAGCTTGCCTTGAACTGACCAAACATGAAGCCCTTGTTGGTATTCAAGATATGGGCGCGGCAGGACTTGTTTCTTCTGCAAGTGAAATGGCCGCAAAAGCTGGCGTTGGCATTCACATGAATCTCGACTTGATTCCGCAGCGTGAAACGGAAATGACGCCTTATGAAATGATGCTCTCCGAGTCTCAGGAACGGATGCTGATCGTCATTAAGAAAGGCAGCGAGGAAGAAATCAAGCAGATCTTCGCTCGCTGGGGACTGCATGCTGTGGCTGTTGGCGAAGTGATCGAAGAAGAAGTGCTTCGTCTGGAACACAAAGGCAAGATTGTTGCCAACGTGCCTTCAGATTCACTAGCGTCGGCCCCTGTTCGTCATATGCCATCCAAGGTTCCGGCAAGTTATACGGCCAATCAGAATACGCCTGCCTGGAAGCCGCAAGTTGTGGACTACGCAGCTACGATTAAAAAATTACTTGGTCAGCCAACCCTTGCGTCGAAAGAATGGGTGACACGCCAATATGATTACATGGTACAAACGAACACGGTTGTTGCCCCGGGTTCGGACGCGGCAGTCGTTCGCGTGCGTGGTACGAAGAAGGGCTTAGCGATGACGACCGATTGCAATGCAAAGTATCTTGCGCTTGATCCCAACGTTGGCGGCAAAATTGCCGTGGCCGAAGCAGCACGCAACATCGTCTGCTCAGGCGGACGTCCGCTTGCGATCACCGACTGCCTGAACTTCGGCAGCCCGGAAAATCCGGAAGTGTTCTGGGAGATCGATGAATCGGTTAAAGGGATGGCCAAAGCCTGTGAATACTTGAATACGCCGGTCATCAGCGGCAACGTTTCCTTGTACAATGAAACGGACCGCGGCGCCATCGACCCGACACCAGTTGTTGGGATGGTCGGTCTCGTTGAAGATTTGGATCATGTGATGACCGCTCCTTTCAAAAATGAAGGCGACGCGGTGTACGTCATCGGCGAAGCGAAGCCCGAATTCGGCGGCAGCGCGTTGCAAATCATGACGGACGGCGAAGCCAGTGGAAAAGCGCCTGCACTTGATCTTGATCTGGAAAAAAGCCGACAGGAAAAAGTGCTTGGAGCGATCAAAGCCGGTTATGTTGCTTCCGCCCATGATGTTTCAGAAGGCGGACTTGCAGCAGCACTTGCGGAATCGGTATTCGGCACAGCATTCGGCTGCGACCTTCGCTTTGCTACAGATCCGGATGTTGAACTTTTCTCAGAAACACAGTCTCGCTATTTAATTACAGTCCCTGAAGCTGCTAAGAACGATTTTGAAGCGCTCATTGATGATGCCGTGCTCGTCGGCAGCGTGACGCGCAGCGAAAATCTGAACTTAGCCTTTGCATCGTCAACCATTACTCTGAATCGAAATGAACTTGAAAACGAATGGAGAGGGGCTCTGTCATGCATTATGTCGGCAAAGAACTGAATGAAGAATGTGCCGTCTTTGGTATTTGGGGTCATGAGAAAGCAGCCAAACTGGCTTATTATGGCCTGCACAGCATGCAACACCGTGGTCAGGAAGGCGCCGGTATTGCAAGTACCGATGGTAAAGCGCTTTACGATCATAAAGGGCTAGGGCTCGTCAATGATGTTTTTGATAATGAAACGCTGGATGCGCTGGATAAGGGATTCGCCGCAATTGGGCATGTCCGCTATTCGACGCAGGGCGGTAACATCTGCGCCAACGTGCAGCCGCTTGTTTTTCGTTCGCAGAAAGATTCCTTGTCCGTGGCTCACAACGGGAACCTCGTCAATGCGCATAAGTTGAAAGGCGAGCTGGAAGAGCGCGGCAGTATTTTTCAGACGACTTCCGATACTGAAGTCATCGCGCACTTAATTAAACGCGATTATGCCGATAATTTTCTCGAAAGTGTCAAGCATGCACTTTCGATCATCAAAGGTGCCTATGCACTGACGATGCTGACCGAGCATCAAATGATCGCTGCGCTTGATCCGCATGGCCTGCGTCCGCTCTCGCTTGGAAAGCTTGGCGATGCTTGGGTCGTCGCTTCAGAGACTTGCGCCTTTGATTTAATCGGTGCAAAATATGTGCGCGATGTGAAGCCGGGGGAAATTATTGTGATCGACAATGAAGGCCTTCACTCGGACTTCTTTACGACACGAACCGAACCGGCAATCTGCAGCATGGAATACATTTACTTCTCACGGCCCGACAGCAATATTCAGGGCATTAATGTCCATGCCGCACGGAAGAACCTCGGTCGCATGCTTGCGCAAGAAGCTCCGGTTGAAGCCGATGTGGTCACCGGTGTTCCAGATTCGAGTATCTCAGCCGCCATCGGTTATGCAGAAGCAACAGGCATTCCTTACGAACTGGGCATGATTAAGAACCGTTATGTCGGCCGCACGTTCATTCAGCCATCTCAGGAATTGCGCGAGCAAGGGGTTAAAATGAAGCTTTCCGCAGTTCGGGCGATTGTTGAGGGCAAACGCGTGGTTATGGTCGACGATTCGATTGTCCGCGGGACAACCAGCCGCCGGATTGTCGGCATGTTGCGCGATGCGGGCGCAACCGAAGTTCATGTACGCATCAGCTCGCCGCCGATCACACACCCTTGCTTCTATGGAATCGACACCTCAACATCGTCAGAATTGATCGCTTCGACGCATTCTGTTGAAGACATTCGTGAAATGATCGGCGCCGATTCGCTCGTCTACCTGAGTGTTGAAGGGATGCAGAAAGCAATCGGACGCGATCCGGCAATGAAGAACTGCGGGCAGTGTATGGCCTGCTTCACCGGCAAGTATCCGACAGAAATCTATCCGGATACGGTTCTGCCGCACGAAAAAGAACTGCTTGTCTGAGGAGGGCATCATGGCGAATGCATACAAAAAAGCCGGCGTGAACATTGAAGCCGGTTATGAAACGGTGGGACGCATCAAAAAGCACGTGCAGCGTACCTTCCGCCCTGAAGTCATGGGCGGATTGGGCGGCTTCGGCGGTGCAATTGATTTGTCTCAATTGAATTTGAAAGAACCGGTGCTTGTATCGGGAACAGATGGTGTCGGCACCAAATTGATGATCGCCATCGCAACCGACCGCCACGATACGGTCGGCATCGACGCCGTGGCGATGTGCGTGAATGATATCATCACCCAAGGGGCCGAACCGGTCTATTTTCTAGACTATCTTGCCTGTTCAGCGCTGAAGCCGGAGAAGGCGGAAGCAATCGTCAAGGGGATCGCTGAAGGCTGCACGCAAGCGGGTTGCGCCCTAATCGGCGGTGAAACCGCGGAAATGCCGGGGATGTATGATGAAAATGATTATGATATTGCCGGATTTTCGGTCGGTGCCGTTGAAAAGTCTAAAATGATCAAGCCCGATCAGGTGAAGACGGGTGACGTTCTGATCGGACTCGCTTCAAGCGGTATTCACAGCAACGGTTTCTCGCTTGTCCGCAAACTTGTTGCCGATGCTGGGCTTGCCTACAGCGACACCTATACACCGGAGCCAGATAAAACGATCGGGGAAGTCCTGCTGAGGCCGACAAAAATTTACGTGAAACCGGTGCTGGAATTGCTGAAATCGGTGGACGTGCACGGGATCGCGCACATCACCGGTGGTGGTTTTTACGAAAACGTTCCGCGCATGTTCCCGGAAGGATTAACTGCGGAACTGGATGTTTCTTCATGGAAACGCCCGGCTGTATTTGACTGGTTGAAACAGCTCGGTAATCTGCAGCTGGATGATATGTACCATACGTTTAACATGGGACTTGGTTTGATTTTGGCGGTTGCCCAAGAGGATGCCGAAAAAGCGATTGAGGTTTTAAAAGCAGCTGGAGAGTCCTCAGCTGCAGTCGTCGGAAAAGTTCTCGAAGGTCAAGAATTGACGCTGGTGAATGTCGATGAAGCATAAACTAGCCGTTTTCGCATCCGGTCATGGAACCAATTTCACAGCGATCAACGATGCCATTCACTCGGGGCAGATTCCGGCAACAATCGAATTGGTTGTCTGCGATCAGCCGAACGCTGCGGTCATTGATCGTGCCGCAAGAGCAGGGATTGACACGCTGGTTGTCTCCCGAAATGATTACCCGTCGAAAGCAGCATTTGAGCAGGTGATCGCGGATGCTTGCCGTGCCCATGAGGTTGCTTATATCTTTCTCGCCGGCTATATGCGGATTCTCGGCAAAGTCATGCTTGAAGCCTACCCGCATCGGATTATTAACATTCATCCATCCTTGCTTCCGTCTTTTACCGGACTCGATGCCATTGGTCAAGCGTTTAACAAAGGTGTCAAAATGACCGGCATCACGATCCATTACGTTGACGAAGGCATGGATACCGGACCGATCATTGCCCAAGCGGCAGTCCCGGTCGAGGACGATGACACGATCGAGACACTGGAAGCACGCATTCACGAAACCGAGCACAAGCTGTACCCGGCAACCATCGCGAAAATGCTCAGCGAGTGATCAAACGATCCAGTAGGAGTTAAAGCGAAAACTGCGAAAGTTAAAGAGAATCTTGATTTCATCAGCACTCATAAATAACAGGACACTAGATAAATAGAAAACTATGCGGATTGAAAAAAGAAAGGAAGTAGCGAAGTGGCAAAACGAGCATTAGTCAGTGTTTCTGACAAGACAGGGCTTATTGATTTTGTACAAAAATTAGTCGATGCGGGAATTGAGATCATCTCAACCGGCGGTACCAAAAAAGCGATTGAAAACGCCGGGATTCCGGTGATGTCGATCAGCGAAATCACAGATTTTCCGGAAATTCTTGACGGACGCGTCAAAACGTTGCATCCGGCCGTTCACGGTGGCCTTTTAGCGGTTCGCGACAAAAAAGAACATATGGATGCGATCAAGGATCTCGGCATTCAGCCGATCGATTTTGTTGTGGTCAACTTGTATCCTTTCAAAGAAACGATTTCAAAACTGGATGTCGCTTATGATGATGCCGTTGAGAACATTGACATCGGTGGGCCGAGCATGCTCCGCTCCGCAGCGAAGAATCATCGCAGCGTTACCGTTGTCTGCGATCCGGCAGATTATGATCGGGTTGCCGAAAGCCTCGATGAAAACGCAGAGGTTCCTTTTGCATTGAAACAGAAGCTGGCCGCCAAGGTGTTCCGCCACACAGCGGCTTACGACGCATTAATTGCCGACTACTTTACCAAACAAGTCGGCGAAGAATTCCCGGAAAAGCTGACCCTGACTTATGAAAAGAAGCAGGCGCTTCGCTACGGTGAAAATCCGCATCAAATGGCTGCTTTCTACAGCGAACCGATTAAAAACGAATCGACCATCGCAGCTGCGAAACAACTCCATGGTAAAGAACTTTCTTACAATAACATTCGCGACGCAGATGCAGCTCTCGGTATTGTCAAGGAATTCAAGCAACCGGCTGCCGTTGCCGTCAAGCATATGAATCCATGCGGTATTGGGATTGGCGAAACTATTAACGAAGCCTATGACAAAGCGTATGAAGCGGATCCGGTTTCGATTTTCGGCGGTATTGTCGCGTTAAATCGGGAAGTAGACGCCGCCTTAGCTGAAAAGCTGCATAGCATTTTCCTCGAGATTATCATCGCGCCTTCTTATTCTGAGAAAGCGATTGCCATTTTGGAACATAAGAAGAAAAATCTGCGTCTATTGCAAGTCAAATTCACGGATGACAATCAAGAGTTTGCCCAATATACATCCGTTCGCGGCGGCATGCTTGTTCAGGATCTAGACACCAAGGGCTACGCGGACATTGAAGAAAATCTGAAAGTCGTCACCGACCGCAGGCCGACCGAAGCGGAATTGGAAAGCTTGAAATTTGCTTGGACGATCGTCAAACACGTAAAGTCTAACGCCATCGCGCTGGTGAATAACGGACTGATGGTCGGCATGGGCGGCGGTCAAACGAACCGTGTCGGCGCTGCGAAAATTGCACTTGAAGAAGCGGGCGAAAAGACAAAGGGTGCCGTGCTTTCCTCAGACGCCTATTTTCCAATGAGCGATACGGTCGAAGAAGCGGCCAAAGCCGGCATCACCGCAATCATCCAACCGGGCGGTTCGATCCGCGATCAAGAATCGATCGATATGGCCAACAAATACAACATTGCGATGGTCTTTACTGGTATGCGTCACTTCAAACATTAATTTGATTCGCTTTTCGAAAGGAGAACGACCATGAATGTGTTGATTGTCGGCGGCGGTGGCCGCGAACATGCGATGGCTTGGAAAGCATCGCAGAGCAAGCTTGTTGACCAGGTTTACGCTGCACCGGGCAGCGACGGCATATCGGCTGTTGCCGAATGCGTGCCCATCGATTTGATGGACTTCGAAGCACTCGCTGATTTTGCAGAAAAGAATCAGATTGAACTGACCCTTGTTGGACCGGAACAACCGCTCGTCGCTGGTATTGTCGACGTTTTTGCAGCAAGAGGTCTAAACGTTTTCGGCCCGTCAAAAGCAGCGGCGCAAATTGAAGGCAGCAAGGCTTTTGCAAAAGCAATTATGGAAAAATATAAAATTCCAACGTCCCACTACCGAACGTTTACCGACTACGCAGAAGCCAGTGACTATCTGCAAAAGGTTGGCGCGCCAATCGTGCTGAAAGCCGATGGTCTCGCTGCCGGCAAAGGCGTTATCGTTGCGTTGACCATGGCAGAAGCTGCGGCCGGTTTAAAAGCAATCATGAAGGACAAGAAATTTGCCGAGGCTGGGTCACGTGTTGTGATTGAGGAATACCTTGAAGGTGAAGAGTTTTCATTGATGGCTTTGGTGAATGGAGAAAAAGTTGTACCGCTGGACATTGCTCAGGATCATAAACGGGCATTTGAAGGCGATCAAGGACCGAACACCGGCGGCATGGGTGCTTACTCGCCGGTTCCGCAAATCGCGCAAACGATTGTCGATGAGGCCGTGCGGACAATCCTTCAGCCGACTGCTGCAGGCATGGTTCAAGAAGGTTGCTCCTTCACCGGTGTGCTCTATGCCGGATTGATGCTGACCGCGGCCGGACCGAAAGTGATCGAATTCAACTGCCGTTTCGGCGATCCGGAAACACAAGTTGTTCTGCCTCGGCTGGAGTCGGACTTCGTGCAAACGGTGCTTGACGTTTTGGACGGCAAGCAACCACAGCTCGCATGGAGTGAAAAAACAGCTGTGGGCGTTGTGCTTGCGTCAAGCGGATACCCCGGCAGCTACGAAAAAGCACAAAAGCTTGGTGATCTCGACGCACTCCCGGAAGAAGCCTTGCTTTTCCACGCCGGAACGAAAAAGTCCGACGCAGATTGGCTGACGAATGGCGGCCGCGTGCTGCTCGTCACCAGGCTCGGTGACGATCTGCGTTCCGCTCGCGACGCAGTCAATAATGATCTCGAAAGCATCCAAACCGATGCCGTATTCTTTCGAAAAGACATCGGCCATCATGCATTGGAAGCTTCGAAACATGAATAAGCCCTAAGAAACTGTCTTCGCCTAAATAGGTGGAGGCAGTTTTTTTACACTGGTAGGAGAGTATAAAAAATAAAAGATTTAAGGAAACGAGTGTAAGTGGTTCGGTAGAATGCCGCGTCCTGCGGCTCACCGAACACTAGGCCGTCCATGGCCGTCGCGGGCGGTGACTTTGCCTTTGTCAGAGGCTTGGCAAAGCCAAGTTTTATCATAGGATAAGAAAGTATATGATTTTGCCCTGGCTTCAAACCATTAGACCAGTGTCTTGGCCAAGAATCAAAGCGGAGGGGCTCTGGCGCCTGCGGGATCGCGCTTAGTTGATGCGTGCCAGCGAGACTCCGCAGATACCTTACCTGTCTGAGGAGGCTCGCGGTGCGCCCGCGGCAAGCGAGTAACCGAAGCGGCGATTCAGCGCCGAAAAGACACGAGCCCATCAAACATGGTTGGAGATTAGGGACCGGGCGCTTTTTGCCCGGTTTTTCTAATAGGTAAAGAAAGTATGCGCATCTGGCGAGAGGCTCAGCACTTATCGGTTGGTGGATCAGGTTAAGCACCCAATCCGATAAATAGATAGACGGAAAAATTCCCCTTAATTAGAAAATAGAATAAAAAGAAGCTTAAATAGACGGAGAGATTCCGCTTATCAACTTGAAAAACGTGAAAATGGGGGATTTTGCTTTGAATAAACGGAAAACCTCCCCTTATTACCCCCGAAACGCGTACCATTCGGGAATGTAAAATGATTTGCCCTCCTGTCAAATATTCTGTTGAAACGTAGGAGCCTATAAAAAGCAAGGGGACCCAAATCAGCTTAAACAAAATAATGATCATAAAACTTAGTGACGTGTAGACTAAAGCCTCAGATACAAATTGAAAGAACAAGGCAATGAATGGTACGTGGTAAAGCCTCACTGCCAATAATAAGCTGCAAACGAAAATCAGTACAACATATGCTAGGAAAAAGAGCAGTACCCTGAAAAATCCATGCTCTAAGGTCTTTTGCATGACGCTGAGCTGTCTTGCGTCAATCGGCGGTGCTGAAAATCAGCTGCGTGTACATATCAACGGAGCGCTGAATGTAGGGGTAACGGCTAAAGAAATTGTTGAAGTTTTCATTCACTGCGCGGTCTACGTTGGCTTTCCGCGAGCATTAAATGCTGTAGCCGTGGCTAAAGAGGTCTTTAAAGAAAGGAAAATACTTTAGGATGATAATCGGTGGCGATTTGCTTGTTTTTTTGAGCAAGTCGCTTTTTTTGCATTCATCTGAGCAATTTTGGAACAGCATCTTTCCATGGCAGTTGATATACTGGGTTTACCGTACGGTTGGAGGGAATGCTTCATGGACACGATCGCGATCTTGCAACAAACGCTGGACTATGTTGACGAACATATTACAGACGACATCACTCCTGAACGTTTAGCGGCGCAAGCCGGATTTTCCACGTGGCATTTTTGCCGAGCCTTTCAATGTGGCGTGGGTTATACGGTGATGGCTTACGTACGACAGCGCCGCCTTGCCTTTGCTGCATGCGAACTTGCTTCAGGCAAGCGGATTCTCGATATTTCGCTGAAGTACCGATTTGACACGCACTCAGGGTTCAGCAAGGCTTTTCGCCGTTATTTTGGCTGCAGTCCGGCAACATACCGGTTGCATGCACGCGGCGGTCGCCCGAATCCGCCGAGCCTTCCGCGCACAAACAACTATTTGACTGGAGGAATTATTTTGGAGCCAAAATTTGTGACGCTTGCTGCTGTAAAACTTGCGGGCTATGCGATTAAAACAACCTCATCGGATGGAGAAAACAGTAAAACCATTCCGGCATTCTGGCAGGCCTATATGACGGATGGGCGAATGGATAAGCTCCATGCCGAGCACTTTGTCAAAGCACACGATGAATACGGGGTCTGCTTTCCTGAAGATCCGCAGGACGGCGCTTTTGATTATGTGATCGGTGTTGAACGAAAGGAGGGCGAAGCAGTACCGGATGGCTACCACACATGCACCATTCCACCTGCTTCCTATGCTGTGTTTTCAACGCCGCCAAGCAATGCCGAACGCTTTGTATCTGCAATTCAAGGAACGTGGAACTACATCTTCAGCGAATGGTTTCCAACATCAGGATACGAGTACGCACCAGATTGCGTCGACTTTGAACGCTACGATGACCGCTGCATGTCTGACGTAGGAAAAGTATGCGACATTTATATCCCAATCGTGAAAAAGCACGACTAAAATCAATGCAAAAGTGAAGCATGTAAAAAAGGATACCACGGCTGACGGTATTCCTTTTTGTGTATCATGGTCATCGATACTGCACACCAAAAAAATGCGTGAGGAAAAGAGACAGGCAATCTACATTGTTCAAGCAAAAATATCAGCGTCCATCCTAAGAATCAGCCTATTAAGCTTTAAGTAGTTCTTGCATTCTATCCATCTACTACTTCTCTCAAAACAGCTGGATCCATGAATTTTTGTTGCAGACGTTAATCGCGCATCGTGTTCCCAACAATTTGCTGATCGTAGCTCATAATGCTTTGCGTTTGTAAACCAGCATTGCAAGCAGGTAGGCAACAATGAGGATACCCAGGCACCATGCGAGCGCAATCCAGATCTCGCTGCCGACGGGCTGATTTGACAGCAACGCTCGGATGGCGTCCACTATTGAAGTGACCGGCTGGTTTTCGGCAAAAGCGCGAACAACCGTCGGCATCGAGTCGGTGGGCACAAAGGCCGAACTGATAAACGGAAGAAAAATAAGCGGATAGGAGAAGGCACTTGCGCCGTCTATCGATTTTGCGGTCAATCCAGGAATCACCGCGATCCAGGTCAGGGCCAGTGTAACCAGCGCGAGGATACCGGCCACGGCAAGCCATGACACGATCCCTGCTGACGAACGAAAGCCCATAATCAGTGCTACGAGAATGATGACGATGACCGAAATCGCGTTGGAAACTAGTGAGGTCAGCACATGCCCCCACAGCACGGCGGAACGCGCAATCGGCATGGAGTGGAACCGTTCGAAGATGCCGCTCTGCATATCCATGAACAGGCGGAAAGCTGTATAGGCGATGCCGCTCGCAATCGCCATCAGCAGGATGCCGGGCAGCAGATAATTTACATAATTGTCCGTGCCGGCTTGAATTGCGCCGCCCAATACGTAGACGAACAGCAGCATCATCGCAATCGGAGTGATGCAGACTGTGATGATGGTGTCCATGCTACGGGTAATATGACGCATGGAACGTCCGAGCATGACCCCAATGTCACTGAGAAAGTGTTTCTTTGTCGTTTCCATTTACTTTTCCTCCTTCTTGCCGATGAGAGCGAGGAATAGTTCCTCTAGGCTTGGCTGTTTTTCTACATACTCTACCTTCGCGGGCGGGAACAGCTTTTTCAATTCCTCGAGCGTGCCGCTTACAATGATCCTTCCCTCATGCAGGATGGCAATCTGATCCGCAAGCTGCTCGGCTTCCTCTAAATATTGCGTGGTCAGGAATACCGTTGTGCCGCTGTTCGCAAGTTCTTTGACAACGTTCCAAACCTCGATGCGTGCCTCGGGATCCAGTCCGGTGGTCGGCTCATCGAGAAAGATGAGTTGCGGTTTCCCAATTAGGCTCATGGCAATGTCGAGTCTGCGGCGCATACCGCCTGAGTAGGTTGAGGCTCTGCGATCGGCGGCATCGACCAACCCAAAGCGCTTCAGTAAATCAGCGGCTACCTGACGCGGATTTTTCAGATGGCGCAGCTTGGCGATCATAATCAGATTTTCTCGCCCGGTCAAAATCTCGTCCACAGCGGCGAATTGTCCGGTCAGGCTGATCGACTGCCGCACGTTTTCGGAATGTGCCGCAACATCAAAACCGTTAACGGTAGCGGTTCCCCCATCTGGTTTGAGCAGCGTAGCGAGTATTTTGACAATCGTTGTCTTGCCCGCGCCATTGGAGCCGAGCAGGGCGAAAATCTCACCTCGCTTTACTTCAAAATCGACACCTTTCAGGACTGCTGCGCTCTTGAAAGACTTTCGCAAATCTTTTACCTCAATTGCTTTTTCCATCTTGATCCCCTCTTTTTTTATCCGAAACCTTTTTCATGGCCTTGTTCACTTTCTGGTCAACAGCTTCTTGATAGACGTCAGCGTAAGTTTTTGAATCTTTGACGAGAGCGTCGCAGAAAGCCGCTACGTCACTACCCGTCACTTCGAGCACCCCTTTTCCCAAGGCTGCGCCCTCTTCAAAAAGATCGACAATGCCTGAGAGTAAACCGATCCCGCTGGTTAGCTCAACTGGGCCGACTTTAAAGAAATATTTTTGAATCTCTTTATAAACAATCTGATAATCTTGCGGGAGTGCTTTGACACGCGCCATGTGCGCCCGCCACTCTTTTTTGCTCTTGATGATATCTCGAATGCTCATTTTATCCTCCTATTTGCCTAATTTTTTTGCAATAGTATTGTTGAGTTGCCTGCGCCACTTGTCGCGAAAAGACTTTGCCCCTTCTTCGCCGGCAAGTGCTGAACAGAAGCCTTTGATATCGTCACCCAAAACCTCTTGAACGCTCTGCCCGTCCGCTGCTGTTTCTTCGAGCAGGCCAAGTACATCGTCAAGAATGGGCATGAGGTTGCGTCCGGTAAAATCTGAGTGCGGCCAAAGATTGGCTTTGATTTTTTCCCATGCCACCTGATAATCGGCCGGCAGTTTTTTAGCTCGCGATTCAAAAGTTCTCAATTCTTTAGTCATGTCACTGCCCGTGATTTTTTCCCAGAAATTCATTCTTTTCTCTCCTTTAACTCATTCATTTTTGATGACAGGAAAGCCCATTTTTCCCAGAACTTCCGCAGTTCCTCGCGTCCCGCGTCGTTGAGAGTAAAAAACTTTCGCGGTGGTCCCATATCGGATGGCTTTTTCTCCATGTCCACGAGTTTCTTTTTCTCAAGCCGCACTAAAATGGTGTAGACAGTGCCTTCCACCACGTCACTGAAACCAAGAGCATTCAACGTTCGCGTGATTTCATAGCCGTAGGTTTCTCCGCGGCTGATCATTTCAAGGACACAGCCTTCGAGTACGCCTTTCAGCATTTCTGTTAGGTTTTCCAGCATAATCCCTTCTTTACTAATTCGTATGACTGGTATGCAGTGTTACAGACTACCACTATATAGTTACACTTAGTAGGTGGTTTGTCAAGAGCAATTGCTTTGATGATAAGTTTTAACGTGATGTAAGTATGCATTTATAGCATCAAGTTGCAGGAAAGTTTTATTTGTATGATCCGCAAACACAATGATTAATTAAAGTATTTTTCGATCTCCGCTGCATCGTTTAGGATCATGGAATGAGCGGGATCGCGCCTGAGCAGGTTCACAATTTGCGGTTTGCTTTCTTTTTCAAACGTGCGATTCCATTCAAACATCTTCTTGAAAATTTTAAATGAGGGGGTATAGTGCGCTGCTTCTATTCTTAATTTTTGTCGGATAAAGCGTTTCGTAATCCGATAGATTCTCACGAAGTAGGGGGGATCTAAAAAAATGATTAAGTCAGCAGCTTCAAAACTTTTGTTCACCCAGTGATGCGCATGAGCGCCTTCGATGATCCATCGCTTTGAACGAACGATTTGTTCTAAATAGTGATCGCGCTCCTCATCGCTCCTTCGCAGATCGCCGGACGACGTTCGTTTCCAAACAACGTTGTCCAGTTCATAATAGGGTATATTATAGTTCTTCGATAACCTTCGGGCTAAGGTCGTTTTCCCGCTGCCCACCGAACCAATAATATGTATGCGATCGGGAAGCGGCTGTTTCAATGCGCGTGTCATGTCAATCTCCTGTTGAAGACCTTTTGCCATTTTGTATTTTCGTACCCGAGCTGCCTGTAGAATTGATGTGCTTTTTCCCGGGTTCCTCCTGAACGGACGCGCAGTTCGGTATAGCCGTGCTGAACGGCCCAGTGCTCGCATGCTTCGAGCAATTGTCTGCCAATTCCTTGTCTGCGATGCGCACGGTCAACGACGATGCCGCCGAGCTCGGCATAAACCCCTTCAAGAAAATGTTTACCGAAGATGTGCGCCCATCCGCAGACGCATCCTGATTGAGCTTCATAGACAAAAAAGCCGTTGTCTGGATTGTTCAGGATGTAGTGAAGCCGCTGTTTAATCTCAGACTCCGTTTCTTCATAGCCAAGTTGTGTACATAGATCCTTGAGCGCCAGTATATCGGATGGGATTGCTGAGCGAATCATTTTGATCATCACCTCAGAGCATTTTTTAGTTATTTTTTTCATTAATGGTTAAATTTCTATATATGAGATCTTCGCGTTGGTCAAACCCAATCGATTGCCAAAATTCATTTCCTGCTTGATTTGTGGAGAAAACAACAAGGGCAACTTTATTAATTCCCTCTTTTTTCAAGGCATCGATGCCTACGCTTACCAGTTGCTTGCCGATTCCTTGGCGGCGATAGCTGCGGTCGACTGCTGTGTGATAGATGTAGCCTCTGCGGCCGTCGTTTCCGCACAGGATGACGCCGACAATTTTTTGATGCGCGACCGCGATAAAATTTGTATTCGGGTTTCTCTTTAAGAACTTTTCGATGCCTTGGACGGAATCATCGAGGCTGCGCAAACCCATGCCGTCGCTGCGTGTCCAGAGTTGATAGATTTCCGTGTAATCCTCTTTTCTCATTCTGCGAATTTTCATCACGCATGCTCCTCAATCGTTCATCGTCAAATCATAATCTAAATCATTGTCTTTCGGTTTGAATCCGTAACTTTTATAGAGGTATTTGCCCATTGCGGATGCGGTGATCGTTACTTTTCCACAATGGCGCTGCTTGGCCTCCTTGACGACGGCATCGAGCAATTTGCTGGCGATCCCCTTTCGCCGGTATGGCATGTGTGCATGCAGGATAGTGTGCCGACAAATCCCGTTGGATTGCTGTAGTAGGGCGGGCGGCGGCTGAAGGACATGCCGCTTGTCGCCACAATTTTCCCATCATCCAATGCGATCCAGGAGACAAAGCGGTCCTTCTCAAGTGCGTGACGGAAGTAGTCTCTGAGCGGCTCAGTGAGATCAGTTGTCGGCAGTGCACCTTCTTCGAGTAGCTGCAATTTTCTCATTTCCACAAATTCGGCAATGTCTTCGTTTCTAAGCTTGCGAAATAGAAGAGCGTTCATCATGGGTTCTTTCTTTTTAATGATGGAAGCCGCGCCGTATGAAGCGATTAGTCTCATTTTAAGCTGAGTGTGTTTGGTATTCAATATGTTTTTATTATGTATTTATCATTTAAGTGCTAATAGTCGGAAAAATATTGATACACCCATCGATAAGGTGTAAAATATACGTCACTAAACACAAAAAAAGGATCTATCAGAAGGCACAAGGAGAGGATTGAAGTGAGCAAAACAGTCAGACGAGTGGGAGTTGTTGGCATCGGCAATGTTGGAAAGGCGGCGGCCTCTGCAGTGCTTCATGAAAATATTGCGGATGAGTTGTACATTTCCGATATTGATACCGAACGTGCGAAAGGCGAGGCTTGGGATTTTGCAGACAGTATTGAGTTGACACCATCGCGGACGCGTGTGCTTGAGGCGCCGCTGGAAGGACTGGCGGCATGTGACGTGCTTCTTGTTGCGGTAACCGAACGATCGCAGATTCCAACCCAATCACGTTTGGAGTTGTTGAAAGGCACCGCGGCGATTGCCTATGATATCGTCCCGAAACTGCGCAAAGCAGGGTTCAAAGGTACGTATGTGATTGCGACCAACCCTTGCGATATCATTACTTACTTGTTTTATAAACTGTCCGGACTGCCGAAGAATCATGTGATCGGAACGGGAACGGCGCTGGACAGTATGCGCTTACGCCGTCAGCTTTCGCAAGTGATCGGTGATGTTGATCCGCGCAGCATCAACGCCTTCATGATTGGCGAACATGGTGACTCGCAGATCGCAGCGTGGTCGCAAGCCACGGTTGGTGGACAATCGCTTGATCAGTTTGAAGAAGACAATATCGATGAATTTGGCCCAATTGATCGCGATCTGGTGGAAGATGCAGCACGCCATTTTGGTTGGGAAATCCATAAGCGCAAAGGGAACACGCAATTCGGAATTGGCAACGCGCTGGCATTTTTTGCGAAGTCGATTTTGAACGATGCGCGTGTCGTGACGGCCGCTTCGGTCATTCAGAATGGCGAATACGGCCACAACGATCTGGCCATCGGTGTTCCGATCATTCTCGGCCGCAACGGTGTCGAACGGATCATCAAGTACCGCCTCAGCGAACAAGAACAAGAAGGATTCAACGCATCGGCTGAACTGATCAAAGGCTATATTAAAAAAACACTTGAAGAACATGAAGAAACCACCGCGAACTGATCGATACATCAAGCCTCCGTTTGAGACCATAGCGTCTCCATCGGGAGGCTTTTTTATTTAGCTGAACGCGCTAACTGGTTGATAAAACTTGTAAAGTGGTTGATAAAAATCGTAAACTGGTTGATAAAACTTGCAAAGTGGTCGATAAAAATCACAAACTGGTCGATAAAAACACAAAACCGGTTGATAAAACCCGAAAAGTGGTCGATAAAATTAGCAAACGGATCGATATGCCGTTACGCTGAATAGTCGCAAATGAAAACTCGCCGCCAGCATGAAGCAGACGGTGAGTTTTTACGTCCGTATCATAGCTTAACCCGATCAAAAAACTGATCATAACGGTCGAGGTAGAAGTCCGCGCCCGGTGCATCATTTTGAAACAGACATGTTTTCTTGCCTAATTTTTTCGCCGGGATGATGTCAAGTGTCCGGTCGCCAACCGCCAAATCAAAGCCATGGTGCTCATCCAGATAAATATAGGATGCTGGATCCGGTTTACGCGGGAATCCGTCGTCTCGGGTTACGTATGCGCTGAAATACTTGTCCAGCCCATGATGCTTTAAAATTTGCATCAACGAAGCTCGGCTTTTATGCGTCATGATCACGTTTTGATCGGCGGATGCCAGGACCCGTTCAACAAATGGAAACGGCTCGAACGCATCCGAGGAGCAAGAGAGAACCAGCTGATGGTAGCGATGAGCCTGTTCCTGATTCACTTGAAAAGCTGCAAGCGCAGTGCTTTCCGAAATCTTTAACTGACGAAATATATCCTTTTCTTTTACTGATGGGGGGAGTACTTGTTTGAGTAGTCTCGTGTACACCGGATAGGTATCAAAAATTGTTCCATCGAAATCCCAGAGTATCTTCATCGTTTGCCACGTCCTTCAGCTAGCGTTCCCTTTTACTGTAAATGAGCCATAATGAAAACACAATAAGTCGCCCAGGAAAATTTTCACACGGTGAAGAATGAAATCATTTTGATGATCTGGCTTTATCACCAAGCTTAATTGATGTAAGATGATAAAAGGAATCTTATCTGCAAGTTTAAAAGATCGAATCGCAGGATTGACCAAATAGAAAAAAAGTTGCCGGCTCAACGGTTGCATACCTGTCGATCGGCATCGGACATAATGTCTGCAGCAAAGTGATGAAGTGACAGATTTAACCGACGAGAAAGGAATGGACAAGGTTGCAAATTGATAAATTAAGAGGAAAAGCCCTTGATCAGCTCTTCGATGCCATCCTTACCTTGAAAGACCGTGAGGAGTGCTATCGTTTTTTCGATGACTTATGCACGATGGGCGAAATTCAATCGCTCTCGCAGCGTCTAGAGGTGGCAAGAATGCTGATGGTCGGTCAAACCTATCATCAAATCGAGGAAGAAACCGGTGCTAGCACAGCGACGATTTCTCGAGTGAAACGGTGCATCAACTTCGGTACAGAAGGGTACAAAATGATCCTTGATCGTTTATCGGAAAACAACTAAGCACTTTTGCTTTTATTTGAAAAAAGGCATGGACGGCGATGTTCTGGGGGACTTTAGGCAATCAGAATGCGCCGGTTTTGCTTTTTCAGCCCTTTTTTTCTTTGGACAGTGAGCGCATTTTATTTTTAGGAAGTGAGCTAAATGGAACGACTTTCACAGGAACTACTGGAAGGCTTGAATCCGGAACAATTAAAAGCGGTGAAGCACCATGAGGGGCCTCTGCTGATTATGGCGGGCGCCGGAAGCGGCAAGACACGTGTATTGACGCATCGTATGGCTTATTTAATGATCGAGCGCGACGTAGCACCCTGGAATGTTTTGGCGATTACGTTTACCAATAAAGCGGCGAAGGAAATGAAGGAACGGCTCGCAAAACTTGCCGGACCGCTTGTGGAAGATACATGGGTATCCACGTTTCACTCGATGTGTGTGCGCATTCTTCGTCGAGACATCGACCGCATGGGGATCAGCCGCAATTTTACAATCTTAGACAGTACCGATCAGCAGTCGGTAGTCAAGCAAATCCTCAAAGAACGGAATTTTGATCCGAAAAAATTTACACCGCGCAGTATCCTCGGCAGTATCAGTGCGGCCAAAAATGAACTGAAAACGGCAGCGGATTTCGCAAAAACTGTCTATGGACCGCACCAGGAAGTCGTCCGCGACGTCTATCAGGATTATGAGAAACGGTTGCTGCAAAATCAATCGCTTGATTTTGACGACTTGATCATGACGACCGTGCATCTGTTCCAGCGGGTACCCGAAGTGCTCGAATACTATCAGAAAAAGTTCCAATATATTCACGTTGATGAATATCAGGATACCAACCGTGCGCAGTATCTGCTCGTGCGTATGCTTGCCGACCGCTTTAAAAACCTCTGCGTCGTTGGTGACTCCGACCAGTCGATCTATGGATGGCGCGGTGCGGATATTCACAACATCCTTTCTTTCGAGCAAGATTATCCGAACGCTCAAGTGATCATGCTGGAACAGAACTATCGTTCAACGAAAAAGATTCTTGATGCAGCCAATCATGTGATTGAGAACAACCATGACCGCAAGCCGAAGAATCTTTGGACCGAAAATGACGATGGTCAGCAAATCAATTATTACCGGGCACCGACGGAACGGGAAGAAGGTTACTATATTGCCGGCAAGATGCGTGAATTGTTTCAGGATGGATTCACCTATTCCGATCTGGCGATATTGTACCGAACCAATGCTCAGTCGCGTGTGATTGAAGAGACGCTTGTCAAATCAAATATTCCGTATCGAATGGTTGGAAGTATCAAATTCTACGAGCGCAAGGAAATTAAAGACATGCTCGCCTATCTGCGTTTGATTGCCAATCCAAATGATGAAATCAGTTTGGCGCGCGTGATCAATGAACCGAAACGCGGCATTGGTGCCTCTTCAATGGATAAGTTGGCCGACTACGCAATCGCAAACGATCTGACGCTGATGCAGGCGATCGGTGAGGTTGATCAGACGAGCATTGCTGCGCGCACAGCCAAGAAGATGAAAGAATTCGCCGATATGATGCTCAATTGGTCGAAGATGCAGGAATTTCTTTCCGTTACCGAATTGGTTGATGAAGTCTTAGACAAGTCCGGATACCGTGATGCGCTGAAAGCTGAACGAACCATTGAAGCGCAGAGCCGTCTGGAGAACTTGGACGAATTACTGTCGGTGACCAAGGAATTCGAGAGTAATCATGACGATAAATCGTTGATCAATTTCCTGACCGAACTGGCGCTTGACGCCGATATTGAGGAACAGGAGGATCAGGCACCACAGGACGCAGTCACGTTGATGACGCTGCACTCTGCAAAAGGACTCGAATTCCCGGTTGTTTTCCTTGCCGGTATGGAAGAAGGTATTTTCCCGCATCTGCGTGCGCTCGATGATGAGGAAGAAATGGAAGAGGAGCGCCGGCTCGCTTATGTCGGCATCACTCGAGCCAAGCAGCAGCTGTTCCTCACCAATGCCCAGGTGCGCATGCTTTACGGAAAAACGATTGCGAATCCTGCTTCGCGCTTTATTAAAGAAATTCCAGCAGAACTTATTGAACAAGCGGAGTCGGAAGAGGAGCACATTTCCGGCGGGTTCGCATCGAAAGCCGCATCACCGTTCGGCGGCGGGCGTCGCTTCGCTGCTCCGACAGCCAAACCACGGCCGATCCTGCAGAAAAAAGCGCAGACGCAAGAATGGAGCGCCGGTGACAAGGTGTCGCATAATAAATGGGGGCAGGGAACAATTGTCGCGACACGCGGCAGCGGCGACAGTGTTGAGCTGGACATTGTTTTTCCGAGTCCGGTCGGCTTGAAGCGCTTGCTCGGCGCATTTGCTCCGATTGAGAAAGTTGAATGAGGCAATACTAGTGAAGGCGCACGTTTTTTACGATGGCAACCGATGTAACGGCGTGTGACCTTACGGAGCATGCCGTTGTTGCCGCATTTAATTCGGCCGTAAGCGCGTCCAGTCGGTCTTGAGCATCACTGATCCAAGGTGCGACGCGAACAACGGATGGCTTGCTCCTTCAGTGTCTACCCTGCAGCATTTGAACCATTGGTGTAAAGGAGAAACCTACTATGGAAGAATCATTGCCGCAGCATGTCCTTGACCTGCATCGACAATTAAATCAATACAGTTATGAGTACTACGTCGAAGATAATCCGAGCGTGCCGGACAGTGAGTATGATCGGCTGATGAACGAGCTGATTGCGCTGGAAAAAGCGCACCCGGAATGGATCACACCGGATTCGCCAACGCAACGTGTCGGCGGTGAGCCGCTTAAGGCGTTCAGAAAAGTGACCCATGATGTTCCAATGCTCAGTCTTGGCGATGTATTCAGCGAAGAGGAACTGCTCGATTTTGATCGCCGCGTACGTCAAGCCGTTGGCGATGATATCGACTACGTCTGTGAGTTGAAAATTGACGGACTTGCGATTTCGCTGACTTATGAAAAAGGCGTTTTTGTCCTTGGCGCAACGCGCGGGAACGGAACGGTCGGCGAAGATATTACGAATAACTTAAAAACCGTGCGTTCGCTTCCGCTCGTTCTGCCCGAGCCGATTGATATTGAAGTGCGCGGCGAAGCGTATATGCCGAAACGCTCGTTTGAACGGTTGAACGAGGAGCGCAGCCGGAATGGAGAGCTCTTGTTCGCCAATCCGCGCAATGCTGCTGCCGGCTCGCTTCGGCAGCTTGATCCGAAAATTGCAGCAAAACGGCGGCTTGCCGTTTTCCTATACAGCTCCGGTCGCTTTGATCGTGAAAGCATTACGACGCATTTCGGTCTGCTCGAATCGATTCGTGAGCTTGGGCTTCCGGTCAATCCAGAATCAAGACGTTGCAAAACGATGCAGGAAGTCTTTGATTATATCAAGGAATATACGGAAAAGCGTGACGCACTTCCCTACGGCATCGATGGCATCGTAGTAAAAGTAGATTCGATGGCACAGCAGCGGCAGCTGGGGAACACGGTTAAATCGCCGCGCTGGATGATCGCCTATAAGTTTCCTGCTGAAGAAGTCGTGACCACGCTTGAAGCGATCGAAGTTAGTGTCGGCCGTACCGGAGCAGTCACACCGACTGCAGTGCTGACGCCGGTTGCAGTTGCCGGGACAACGGTCAAAAGAGCCTCCCTGCATAACGAAGACTTGATTCAGGAGAAGGATCTGCGTCTTGGCGACCGCGTCGTCATTCGTAAAGCCGGCGACATCATTCCGGAGGTTGTCAATGTATTGACCGAGCAGCGGACGGGCAAGGAAATTCCCTACGCGATGCCGACCCACTGCCCGGAATGCGGCAGTAAACTTGTACACCTTGAAGGCGAGGTTGCGCTCCGCTGTATTAATCCGAAATGTCCGGCGCTGATTCGTGAAGGATTGATTCACTTTGTCTCGCGCGCGGCGATGAACATCGACGGCCTTGGCGAGAAGGTCATCCGTCAGTTATTTGAGAAGAAGCTGATCTCGGACGTTGCCGATCTGTATCAGCTGAAGCGCGAGGACTTGCTCTCGATGGAGCGGATGGGCGAGAAATCAACCGATAATTTACTGCAGGCCATTGAGCGCTCAAAGGAAAACTCGCTCGAACATCTGCTGTTTGGACTTGGCATCCGTCATATCGGTGCAAAAGCAGCCCGAATTCTGGCGCAGTCATTTAAAGACATCGATCACTTGGCTGCTGCCGATGCGGAGGCACTGCTTTCTGTGGATGAAATTGGAACGAAAATGGCCGACTCTCTCACGACTTATTTCGCTCAACCTGAAGCCCAAGCTCTGATTGGCGAATTGAAAAGCGCTGGCGTTACGATGACTTATCTTGGCCCAGATCCTGAAGAAGCGGCGCAATCCGATTCACCGTTTAATGGGAAAACCGTTGTCTTGACCGGAAAACTGACACAGATGACGCGTCAGGAAGCCAAACAAGCGATTGAAGCGCGCGGCGGGAACGTCACCGGAAGTGTCAGCAAGAGTACCGATTTGGTCGTTGCTGGAGAGGCGGCAGGTTCCAAACTGAAAAAAGCCCAAGAACTTCAGATTGAGGTTTGGGATGAAGCGCGCTTTGCAGAAACGCTCAAGGAATAAGGGGATGCGCAAACGATGAAATGGAAAAAAGCAGCGGCTGCGGTTTCAATTCTGCTCGCTTTGCAGCTGATACTCTCAGGATGTTGGTTCAATGCCAGTAAAGACAGCAAGGTGAAAAACAGCGAGGGAAAAACGGAAAATGCAAGTTTGATTCCAAGCACCAATGATTCGGACTACCAGATGCTGCGACCGAAATCAGGCAATACGACACGTGGCTACATTCAGTACGGTCCGGACAATCGTGTCGATATGGATCAGCTTGAGTCGGGATTGATGGATCTTTCCAAGAATGTCTTCGGTCCCGGCGACTATGTTTTTCAGAGTGGACAGTACCTCACCGATAAAGACATCAATAGCATGCTGTATCGCTATATGAATGAACCACAGCGCCTCGCCAATAAGAAAACCAACGATTCAAGTAAACGGCAGCCGGTTGTTGACGGTTTAAATCCAAAGCTCGGTAAGGGAAAAAATATCGTCGAGCAGTCAAAAAACAGTCCGAAGTATTTGAATTACGTGCTTGAACAGGACTACATGAAGAAAAACAGCAGCGGTGCCTACAAGATTGCCGGTATGTCGATCGCTTTGTCGCTCAATTCCGTGTATGCAGACAGCATCAACTACAAGGATAAACTCTACCCAATCTCTGAAAAGCTAAATCAGGCAAAGGTTAAAGAATGGGGCAAATCGCAGGCAGCGAAAGTTGTTCAGCGCATCCGCAGCCTTAAAGATTCAGAGAACCAGCCGATTCAGGAACTGCAAAACATACCGATTTACGTTACTTTATACATGACCTCAGCGCCTGATTCGCTCGTACCCGGCAATTTCTTCGCGTCAACGGAAGTTGCCTCAGGCTCACGTTCCATTAATAAATGGACGACGATTAAGCAACAGCATGTTTTGTTCCCGTCGGATCAGGCCACAAAAGATTATAAAAGCGATCTCCAAAAATTTGATCAATTCAAGACAGATATACAAAAGTACTATCCAAATTATCTTGGTGTCATTGGTAAAGGCTTCTATCAAAATGATGAACTGGCCGATATTACCTTAGAGATCAATTTTAATAAGTTTGTTGATAAGACGGAACTGATTGGGTTTACGAATTACGTTGCCTCTGTTGTGAAAAATCGATTGGCTTTCCCACAGCATGTTCCGGTCCACATCTATATCTCAAGCGGCTCGAATGCTGAGGCGCTCGTCGAACGGACGAAGGACATGGATGAACCCTATGTGCATATTTACCAACAATAACGTTCATCTGAAAAGCAAAATTGCGGTGGCTAGCAGTTTTGCTTTTTTATTATTTTTTGAAATATAAATTAACAATATTATGAAAGTAATGTAAAATGGATAATATATTAAAGGATAAAGGACATATATACAGAAAAACAAGGAGGTGTTTGGTTGGATAAGCTTGATAGGAGACTGTTGCAAAGCCTCATGAAGAATGGACGAGCCACATGGTCCGATCTGGCCGCCGAAATTGAGATGTCTTCGCCGGCCGTTGCGGAACGCGTGCGCCGCTTGGAAGACAAAGGCGTGATCCGCGCCTATGAAGCAGTACTTGATCCTGAACTGGTCGGGAATACATGTACCGCTTTTGTTGCTGTGACATTAGAGCAAATGGACCAGCGTGCCGCTTTCCTTGCGCTGATCGATACATTGCCAGAAGTTCAGGAATGCCATCATATTGCCGGCGATTACGACTACTTAGTTAAAATTCGTGCAAGGAACACGAAGGACTTGGATCGCTTGATTAGCGCTGAATTGAAGCGGCTGCCCGGATTGCGCACGCGTACGACCATTGTGATGAATTCGTTGAAGGAAACCACCCAGCTTCCGATCCATTCCGAACGGTTTTCGTGAGGTGAGCCGATGGATGCCTCCTTTTATTTCAAAGGTTTCCTTTTAGGCTTGGCGATCGCCGCACCGGTTGGTCCAATCGGCGTGCTGTGCATTCGTCGAACCTTAACCGCTGGCCGGCTTGTCGGTCTGCTGTCCGGAATAGGTGCTGCAACGGCCGATGCCTGTTTCGGCTCATTAGCAGCCTTTGGCTTGACGGTAATCGCGCATTTCCTTCTGGACCAACAAATGTGGTTGCAAACGTTTGGCGGACTTTTTCTTGTTTTTCTTGCAGTCCGAACGTGGCGATCTGCCGGTACGGCAGATGCCGCAAAACCGGGGAAGTCGAATCGCTTGTTCGGTGCATACGGGTCGACGTTTGTTTTGACACTGACCAATCCGATGACCATTTTGTCGTTTATTAGCATGTTTGCCGGTATTGGGCTGACCTCAGGTGATCCATGGCAAGCCTTTTCCATTGTACTTGGCGTCTTTTCCGGATCGGCGTTTTGGTGGCTGCTGCTCAGCGTATGTATCGGTTCTTTTCGGGAAAAGATGGACAGAAAAGCATTCATTTGGGTGGATCACTTGTCGGCCGTGGTCATTTTTGGATTTGCGATTGTTTCGCTTTACCACGTATTTAACAAATTGCTTTAAGGCATCTTTTTGCTGAAAAGCGTGACCTTGGCGCTTGCAGTTATTGCATCTTGTCAATAGTATTTGATATGATAAATTTATTGTGGACATTTGCCGGAAGGCGGCAGATGAAGCCGATTGGCGGAGGTGAAAAAGATGAGCAGAATTGATAAAGATCAAGTGAAATACGTCGCAAATTTAGCACGTCTTTCTTTTACAGATGAAGAGATTGAAACCTTCACCACACAGCTGGACGACATCATTGGCTTCGCCGAACAGCTGAACGAGCTGAATACGGACGGCATCGAGCCGACGACACATGTACGCGACATGTATAATGTGATGCGCGAGGATGTTGTCGAACCGTCGCTGCCACGTGAAGAGGCGCTGAAGAATGCGCCGGAACAAGAAGACGGACAAATCAAAGTGCCGCAGATTATGAGTGCGGATTGATTGAAGAGAAGGAGGAAAACCGAGATGCCACTTTTTGAAGAAGGCCTTGTGTCTTTGTCTCAAAAGTTACATAACAAGGAAATTAAGGCATCCGATCTTGTCGACGAAGCGTTCGCGCGCATTGGTGAAGTCGATGGTGACGTGCAAGCATTTCTGACATTAAATGAAGAGGCAGCCCGAGAACAAGCCAAGGCGCTGGATGAAACCGGAGCAGGCGATGCGATTCTTGCCGGTATGCCGATTGGAATTAAAGATAACATGGTTACAAAGGGATTGAGAACCACTTGTGCCAGCCATATTCTTGAAAACTATGATCCCCTCTATGACGCGACGGTCGTTGAGAAGGTCAATGCACAAAAAGCGATCACAATCGGGAAGCTGAACATGGATGAATTCGCCATGGGCTCCTCAACCGAAACCTCATTCTTCAAGAAAGCGAAGAATCCTTGGGACTTGGACCGCGTTCCGGGAGGCTCCAGTGGCGGTTCTGCTGCAGCTGTTGCTGCCGGAGAAGTCTTGTTCGCACTTGGTACCGATACCGGCGGTTCAATACGTCAACCATCTGCATTCTGCGGCGTTGTCGGCATGAAACCAACCTATGGACGTGTGTCGCGTTACGGACTCGTTGCGTTCGCCTCGTCGCTGGATCAGGCAGGACCAATTACCCGTACGGTAGAAGACAATGCCTATCTGCTTCAAGCGATCGCCGGTCTTGACCGACACGACTCCACAAGCGCCGATGTCGCGGTACCGAACTATGCGGCTGCACTCACCGGCGATATCAAAGGACTGCGTGTCGCCGTTCCGAAAGAATACCTTGGCGAAGGTATCGATGAATCGGTAAAAGGACAAATCCGTGCTGCCATCAAGCAGCTTGAATCCTTGGGCGCTGTCATTGATGAAGTCTCGCTTCCGCATTCGAAGTACGCCGTTCCTGCTTACTACATCATTGCTTCCTCAGAAGCATCGGCGAACTTGGCACGCTTCGACGGCGTCCGTTACGGAGTTCGTGCGGAAACGGACGACTTGATTGAAATGTATAAGAAATCCAGAAGCGAAGGCTTCGGTGACGAAGTGAAACGCCGCATCATGCTGGGAACCTTTGCGTTAAGCTCCGGCTATTATGATGCCTACTATAAAAAAGCGCAGCAAGTCCGTACGCTGATCAAACAAGACTTTGAAAAAGTGTTTGCGGATCACGACCTCATTGTTGGACCAACGACACCGACCACTGCTTTTAAAATCGGCGAAAACATCGATGATCCGTTAACGATGTATGCAAACGACCTGCTGACGATTCCGGTGAACCTCGCCGGCGTGCCGGCAATCAGTTTACCGTGTGGTCTTGCGGACGGTCTTCCGGTCGGTTTACAGATGATCGGCCGTCCATTCGGCGAAGAGACCTTGTACCGCGCCGCACACGCGTATGAGCAATCCACCGGATTTACACTAACGCCTGCCAAAGGGGCGATGAACAAATGAGCAATTTTGAAACAGTTATCGGACTCGAAGTCCATGTTGAATTGAAAACGAAAACGAAAGCCTTCTGCGGCTGCGCCAACCAATTTGGTGCAGAACCGAATACGAATACCTGCCCGATCTGTCTCGGACACCCGGGCGTACTGCCGATTCTGAACCATGAAGCAGTCGACTATGCGATCAAAGCAGCACTTGCACTCAACTGCGACATTTCACGCGAGACGAAATTTGACCGCAAGAACTACTTCTACCCGGATAATCCGAAAGCCTATCAGATTTCACAGTTTGATCAGCCGATCGGTCGCAACGGTTATATTGAAATCGAGGTCGACGGCAAGAAGAAGAAGATCGGCGTGCATCGTCTGCATCTTGAAGAAGACGCCGGCAAGCTTAGTCACTTGGAAGACGGTTCCGGTTCTCTTGTCGACTTCAACCGTGTCGGCACACCGCTGATCGAAATCGTTTCTGAAGCAGATATGCGCAATCCACAGGAAGCTTATGCATACCTTGAAAAGCTGAAAGCGATTATGCAGTACATTGACGTATCCGATGTGAAGATGGAAGAAGGCTCGCTGCGTTGCGACGCCAACATCTCGATTCGTCCGTTTGGTCAGACGGGCTTCGGCACAAAGACCGAGCTGAAGAACCTCAACTCTTTTGCCTTTGTTGAAAAAGGTTTGGCCTATGAAGAAAAGCGCCAGGAACGCGTCCTGCTCTCCGGCGGGGAAGTGGTTCAGGAAACGCGCCGTTATAATGACGCAACCAAGACGACGACCGTCATGCGCGGCAAGGAAGGCTCCGATGACTATCGCTACTTCCCGGAACCGGACATTATTAAGCTGAAGATCGATCAGGAATGGATCGACCGCATTAAAGCTGAAATTCCGGAACTGCCGGACTCGCGTCAAAAGCGCTATGTGGACGAACTCGGTCTGCCGGAATATGATGCCATGGTTCTGACACAAACCAAGACCATGTCCGATTTCTTCCAGGAGGCCGTTGCTCAGGGAGCTGACGCAAAGCTCGTATCCAACTGGCTGATGGGCGAAGTCTCTGCCTACCTGAACAGCAACTACAAGACAATCGATCAGGTACCGATGACCGCCGAAGGATTGGCGAAGCTGGTTAAACTGATCGAAAAAGGTACAATTTCCAGCAAGATCGCTAAGAAAGTCTTCAAGGATTTGATTGAAAAAGGCGGCGACCCTGAAGAAATCGTTAAAGCCAAGGGCTTGATTCAGATTTCCGACGCAGGCGCACTGAACGAATTGATCTTGCCGATTCTCGAAGCCAATAAACAGTCAATGATTGACTACAAGAACGGCAAAGACCGTGCACTTGGCTTCCTTGTCGGCCAAGTGATGAAGCAGTCACGCGGAAAGGCCAATCCAAAAATGGTCAACAAGATCATTCTCGAAGAAATTAACAAACTATAAGTTTTATGGAATGAAAACGGGATCCCTTTAACAGGGGGTCCTTTTTTGCTTCCTACGGTACAGCTGGTTCATGCCGCTGATCGGACGATGCGCGTAAAGACCGGATGTACTGAGCGGCCATCGACTTACGGATCCCACGCTACGCTCGAAAACCGTGCAACAAAATCCAACTGTTTTAATCCAAATGTTTTACATCGTTGAAATTTTGATTTTAAGAAACGTTTACAATATAATTAGTTGAGAAAGGATGGGCGATGGGAACGGACTGGCATCGCCCGTTTTAAACGTCAAAAATTGATGCGCATGGATGAACCCGCCAATGGGGCAGCGATCATTCAAGAAAATGGATCGCCTCAGAGTTGCACGGTACAGTAAATTTTTTGAGCTTGAGCGTTGACAAATCTTCACAGAAATTGATTGGGTGATAAACATGAAGAGGGCTAGAATCATTTATAACCCGACGTCAGGCCGGGAACTGGCGAAAAAGAACATTGCCTACATTTTGGATCGGCTAGAAGATGTGGGTTATGAAGCATCCGCTTACGCCACCAAACATGAGGGCGATGCTACGGCCGGCGCACGTAAAGCGGTTGACCGCAAATTTGATCTTGTTGTTGCGGCGGGCGGAGACGGTACAATAAACGAAGTAATCAATGGACTTGCCGAACAGAATTATCGACCGAAACTCGGCATCTTACCTTTGGGCACAACGAATGACTTCGCCCGGGCGATCGGAATTCCTCGAGACATCGTTAAGGCCTGCGATGTACTCTGCGAGGGTCATGAAATGCCGATCGACATCGGCAAAGTCAATGACCGTTATTTTGTCAATATTGCCGGCGGCGGCAAGCTGACCGAGCTGACCTACGACGTTCCGAGCAAACTGAAAACCATGCTCGGGCAAATGGCTTATTTCATCAAGGGGATTGAAATGCTGCCATCGATCCGCCCGATCAAAGTCAGAATCGACTATGACGACCGCAGCTTTGAAGGCGACATTATGTTGTTTCTTGTTTCAAACAGCAACTCGGTCGGCGGATTTGAGAAACTGGCACCGGAAGCGAAAATGAATGACGGTCTGTTTGATTTGATTATACTCAAGGCGTCCAATCTCGCTGAATTCATTCGCCTTGCATCGATGGCAACACGCGGCGAGCACATGAAGGATCCAAAAGTGATCTACGCACAAGCAAGCCGTATTAAAGTTGAATCGGAAGAAAAAATGCAGCTCAATATTGATGGAGAATATGGCGGCGACCTGCCCGGTGAAATTGTCAATCTCTACCACCATCTTCATCTGATCGTTCCCAAAGAGGCCAAAGAAGCCCATGAACTGGACGTGCAGCAAGCCGTTAAGCAACTGCAGTGATGATTAAATAAAAAAGTGCCATGAACTTCGAAAAGGTTCATGGCACTTTCTAGCAATTAATTTAATTGATGAATAGACGGCAGCCGGAAGGCCATTACGGCAATGCCAATGACGGCCAGGCCAGAAATGAAAAACCAGCGATGGACGCCGAGCTGTTCCGCAAACAACCCGGAAAAAAGCAAGCCGACCGGCATGGCAAGTGAAGCCAAACTGCCAAATAGCGAAAAGACACGGCCTAGATATTCCGCTTTAATTTTTTCTTGAAAAAGAGCCGTTTGTACGCCATAAAAGGGAGCGGACAAGCCCATGAATGCGCAGCAAACGAGAAAAATCGGAAAAGTGCTGCTCGGAAGCAAGCCGGATGCAGCAATACTGATCCCCATGAGCAGGATCGATGCGCACAGCGTTATGGTACGCTTTTTAAAACCGCCCCAAGCACTTAGCAGGATGCCTCCGCCAAGCATGCCGACAGCGAAAGCCACTTCAGCCGCCGACGCATGGGCCGCTGTACCGCCGAAATACTGCATGCTCATTAAAGGATAGAGCGCGCTGATTGGCGAATAAACGAACATGTACAAGGTGCCGATCCAAAGCAGCGCAAACAAGCCCTTGTTTTCACGGATGGCATCATAGCCTTCCCTAATCTCCTGCATAAAATGTTGGCGCCCGGCTTTGCTGTACGGCTCAGGACTTGGAATCGCCAGCGCGGCAACCGTTGCGCTGGCAACGAGTGCGCCGCCGATATCAAGCAAAATGATCTCCTTCAGATCCCAGATCGCGTATAAGAACGCTGCAGCAGCAGGACTGATGATAAAACCAATCGACTGGATCATCTGACTGTATCCGGAACACTTGGTCAGCCGGTCTTCCGGCACGATGAGCGGTGTCGTTGCATTGAATGCCGGTCCGTGAAAGGCAGTACCAATGCTGCGGATAAAGAGGATCACCATAATGATCCAGATCGGCAGTTCGATAAAAAGCGCAACGACAGCGAGCATGCCGCCTGCCAGCGCAACCATTAAATCAGCGCCGATCATCACCGCTTTCCGGCTCATCCGATCAACCAGTACACCAATCATCGGACCGAATAATGCCTGCGGCAAAAAGCCGACGAGCGCTGCCAACGATAAAACCATTGCTGATCCGGTTCGTTCCGTAAGATAAAAGATGATCGCCATCTGTAAAATACTGCTGGTAATCAATGAAACCGCCTGACCGCCAAGCAATGTAAAAAATTTGCGTCTCCAAAGAAGTTTCTGTGCCATTCTTAAATCCCCCATGCATTTTTTTATTGTCGTTTGGTCGAAAGGGCAATAAAAAATGCAGAGCTTACGTCCACAACGCGGGCAAAAGCTTTGCATGGAGATACAAACGGAAGCACAGCAAAGAAGGCACAGGATTTGCGTCGATATTCGATGTGCTCAGGTTGATCATCCATAAGGCAAGCAGCATAAAAAAGCCCACAATTGTGGAAAAAGCGCTTCTTTTTTATTGCCGATCTTACCAAATACGGATGAAAAATCCCATGAGCAGCAAGCCTCCTTTGATAAATATAATAAAAGGGTAACATCACGGGCGGAATGCTGTCAATTGGAGACGAAGGTAAGTGACGAGAAAAGGGAGGATCCGCTTGTTTTCTCGCCTTTTTCCCGCTATCTTAGAATAAGGGGAAAGGGCACTAAGTAAACGTAGGCAGCAAAGCAGCCCAATTCAAACTTCAACATCTGAAACAACAGACGTGTAAAATAGATTGAAACAATTAGGAGCTCGAAGCAATGGCAGCATTCAATATACCTGTACAAAAAAATCAACAGCTTGAAGTCACCTTCAACGACCTGACTCAAGACGGTTCCGCCGTGGCCAAGGTCGACGGTTATACACTATTTATTCCCGGTGGACTGCCTGGCGAAAAAGCAAAAATTCAAGTCATCAAAACGAAAAAAGGTTACGGTTACGGTCGCTTGATCGAACGGATTGAGACAAGTGATCGCCGCGCAGAAGCACCATGCCCATACTATCCGCAATGCGGCGGCTGCTCCATTCAACATATCAGCGCCGCGGGTCAGCTTGCCTACAAACGGGAAATCGTTCAGAGCGCTTTGGAACGGATTGGCGGACTATCCGCTATCCCAGTTGAACCAACGCTTGGCATGGACGAACCGTGGAATTACCGCAACAAAATTCAAGTACCGGTCGCCATACAAAACGGCAAATTCGCCTTCGGTTTTTACAAAAAGCGCAGCCACGAGATCGTCACCATGGATCACTGCATGATCACCGATCCACTGATCGATGAAATCGTACAATCTGCACGCAAGATCGCTGAAGAACATCACATCATGCCCTACGACGAAGCCAAGCATCGCGGCGTGCTGCGCCATGTCATGGCACGCGTTGGCAAGAAAACCGGCGAAGTGATGGTCGTCTTTGTCACGCGCGGTGAAGAACTCCCGCACCGCAAAACGCTGATTAAGGTACTCACTGAGCGCTATCCGCAGATCAAGTCGATTGCCCAAAATATCAATACAAAGCGCACCAACGCGATTTTCGGCAACGAAACGAAAACACTCTGGGGCCGTGACACGATCTACGACCAAATTGGCGACGTCACTTTTGCCATTTCGGCGCGATCATTTTTCCAGGTTAACCCTACTCAGACCGACGTCCTTTACGGGAAAGCCTTGGAATATGCCGGACTGACCGGAAAAGAAACGGTAATCGATGCCTATTGTGGTATTGGCACGATTTCCCTGTTCCTTGCCAAACAGGCCAAACACGTCTATGGCGTCGAAATCGTTCCCGAAGCGATCGAGGACGCGCGGAAAAATGCTGAACTCAACAAGATTACCAACGCCACCTTTGAGGCGGGAAAATCAGAAGACGTCATCCCCAAATGGCGCGACCAAGGCATTGAACCGGATGTCATTGTCGTTGATCCGCCACGCAAAGGCTGTGACGCCTCACTGATCGACACAATGATCGCCATGCAGCCGCAGCGGATCGTCTATGTCTCCTGCAACCCGGCAACGCTCGCACGCGATCTGAAACTGCTGACAGCAGGTGGATTCGAGATCAAAAAAGTGCAGCCTGTGGATATGTTTCCGCAGACGATGCATGTGGAGTTGGTGGTGCAACTCATTTTAAAATAGTAGAAAACTTGCCCAGTCTTAAGACTGGGCTAAAGTCTTTAAGTGGCACTTAATTTAATAGGGGTTGGAAATTTGTGATTGTAACGGCACAATTATTTCGGAGCCTGTTTTCTTCTTAAGTGTTATAAGCACCTGAACATCTACTCTATTGTATGATAATTCTTTTTGAATGAATTATAATAAAAGTAAAGGTATTGGTAGGAGGAGGGCTGGATAAAATGAAATGGCAAGAAGCGAGGGAGCTATTTCCAAATCAGTTTCTTTTGGTTTCAATTCTTGATTATCATGAAGAAGGTGACAAGAAAATTGTTGATGAAGTAGCCCCAATAAGAACCATTTCCGAAAAGGATGCAAACAAAGAATTCTTCCGTGCTAAAGAAGGAACTATTGTTTATCACACATCTAATGAAGAATTTGTAATTTACATTCGCAGAGATCCTTTAATGAAAGTGAGAAGAATCTAATGAAGCTTTCATATGATGGGCAACTTATTACAACAACTCTTTATGTGGAATTTCGTGGAATGGCAGTAGAAATTAATGATGTAATTGTCGATACAGGTGTATATTGCCATCGCAAAAGCCCAGTTATGCCATGTTTTTGGGACACTTAGGACATAAACGAGGGACATGTGTGCCATGCGAGGGACAGGCAGAGCTAAAAATGCAGAGGGATCATCCGTAGATGATGCCTCTGCGACCCATTTTTCTTATTCTTTTAATCCGTGTCTTTCTCTCATGGACACTTCTCCATCAATTAAGATGGTGTATGAATCGTGAATGATACGATCGAGAATGGCATCGGCGAGGGTTGCCTGGCCAATATTTTCATACCATCCTTGTGCATCAAATTGAGAACAGAAAATCGTTGAGGACACTTGATGTCGAGTCTCGATAATTTCCAGTAAATCACGTGCTTCGTTTTCTCTCAATGGGGTGAGTAGCCATTCATCCAGGATAAGAAGATCGACTTTGCGATATAACTTCATGACTTTTTGGAAAATCCCTTCTCCTCTGGCAACGGCTAGCTCATCGAGTAAATCAGGCAGACGAGTATATTTCACTGTATAAAACTGTCGACAGGCCGCCATGCCAAAAGCACAAGAGAGATAGGATTTTCCGTTCCCAGAAGCCCCTTGAATGATCAAGTTATGCTTGTCCTGAATGTATTGTCCGGAGGCTAATCGTAGAATCTGAGTTTTGTCCAGTTTGCGATCAGGATGATATTCAATGTCTTCAATACAGGCTTGATTATATCGAAATCCTGCCTTCTTAATCAGGCGATCCAGTTTGTTGTTCTTTCTTCGATCCCACTCACGATCCACTAAGAGACTGAATCGATCTTCGAATGATAAATCATTGTATTGGCTATCGCGTAATTGCTCGCTATATTGTTCAGCCATAGAGGTCAATCTCATATCATATAATTTTGATAAGGTATTTTCGCTCGTCATTTTTCTTTCCTCCCATAGTAGGCTGCACCTCTAACGAAACCGTGAGTATCGCTTTGATTTGTATTTGATTTTGGTGGATTGATAGAGTCTAGTTGTTGTTTATCCTGACCTGTTTTTAAAATGGTCTTAATACTGTTCAGATTGGGTCTTGGCGAATAGTCTAAGGCACGTCCACATGCCCGTTCGAGGCGTTCTACAGAGTATTTATCTGCTAGTTTTGTGAGTGATGAACATGATTTAAGTGCCTGTTTTTCTACTTTGTATGAAGCGAGAATCGCTTTTACAGTAATGAGTGTATGAACCCCGACTTCCTTAGCCCAGGACATAAAATAATCTCGGTTCATCGATAAATAATCCTTATGTTTATCGGGCATATGCTCGGGATTGGTAGATAGCTGACCTTTCTTCCCATAAAGTCTGATATGCGAAGCAACGCGGAAGTGATTAAAATAGATTTCGATCATGTTTCGGGTCACTCGAACATCCACCTGGTGTTTCATGTATTCATAGGGAACGGAATAGTACATTTTTTCTACAGATATGTGATAATCAAAGGGTACGGTAGCTTTTTTCCATGTCGCTAATTCGTATGAGGAAGCAGGTAAAGGGAGAAGGGCAAACTTCTCCTCCTCCGCAAAAGCGGATTGCCTGCTTCCATCTTTTTTCTGAAAGGGCTTCTCATTATATTCCGTTAATTTCTCTCTTATCGCTTGATTCAGCTCGGAAATCGAAAAGTATTGACCGTTTCTCAGGGAGGCAATAATCCAAGTTGATATGATTCGAACACCCCCTTCTACATTGGGTTTGTCCTTCGGGTGGCGAACCCTGGCAGGAACAATCGCTGTTTGATAATGCTCAGCCATTTCCTGATACGAGCGATTGATCACCGGGTCTGTTGAGGATGATCGTTCAACACCAGTCTTTAAATTGTCAGGAATAATCATTCGGGGAACCCCACCGAAAAACTGCAGGGCATGGATATGAGCGGTTATCCAGCTTGGTGTATCCATGGATAGAAATGCCTCGACGTAAGCATATTGACTACAAGGTAACACAGATATGAAGACGTAAGCAGGAATGGTCTGTCCGGTGATAGAATCCTGAATTGAAGCAGTTTGACCTGCCCAATCCACTTCCATTGCTTCACCAGGCTTTCTTTTAATTCTCATGGTTGCTTTGGTCTTTATCACATAGCTGTTGTAAAAACGACAGAATTGCCGATAACTGTAAGGGATCTCCTTGTTTTGTCTACACGTTTCTACATATTCATGCCAAAGCAATGACAGGGTCACTCCGCTTCGAGCCATTTCCTGGTGGAGATAGCTACAATCCGGTGGACGTCTCATCTCAGATCGATGCTTTTCAGGAAAAAGAATATTCTGGAGTTCAGGATTATCCATGTCCTTATCCAGTGGCCATGAGACTCCTTTCTCTCCAGCCCGCCTCAGGACATTGCCAATGGTATTCTTCGAACATCCGCAGCTCGAAGCAATATGCCGATGGCTAAATCCCTGAGCATGAAGCCGCAAAATTTCACGGTATTTGATCATTAAAAAAACCTCCTGTAATGGATTTACACCACTAGGTGCAAGCTCATTATACAGGAGGTGTCCCTCACATGTCCTAACTGTCCCAATTTGATGTCTTTACTGTCCCAAAAACTTGGCACAGCTGTCCCTATTCAATGGCAATATACAATACAGGATCTTCTCATACAGTAATTAACCCGGATATTTTGGAGAAAATTGGGGTTAGATATGAAAATGGGGACGTGATTTATGAAGCTTATGGGATAGGTGGAACTGTTCCGTTTTATACAAAAGTTATGGACAATATTAAAATTGATACATTTTCTATTAAGAATTTTGAAATAGATATAGGAATGTTGCCTAATAATCACAATGGATTACTAGGGTTAGATATTTTAAAATCATATAACTTTACAATTGACCTAGAAAACTTGGAGTTAAATCCTTCGAATTAAAGTTTGGTGCCTGTCAGAGCGACCGAGCTTAGGTCGTAACATTTAGCGGGTGGGATTCCCGTCGAGTAAGGTTAGCCACCCACTCGTAGCGAGTTTTGGAGGATAGGAGGTAACTCCTATCTTTAAGCGTAAACAGTTAGATGATTCGATAAGTGACAGGCACCGAAATGACTATTTCATTATGCCTCGCTCAAAAAGCAGGACATGTTTATGGGGTTGAAATTGTTCCTGAAGCGATAGAAGATGCAAAGAAGAATGCCGAATTAAATCAAATAACAAATGCCACTTTTAAAGCAGGACAAGCAGAAAAAGTCATCCCAGAATGGTATGATCAAGGGATAAAAGCTGATGTCATTGTCGTAGATCCTCCGCGAAAAGGCTGCGATGAAGCCCTTCTTCAAACCATGATCGACATGAAACCGAAACGAATTGTGTATGTGTCTTGTAATCCAGCGACATTGGCAAGGGATTTAAAAGTGTTAGAAGCAGGTGGATTTAAGACTGTTGAAGTGCAGCCGGTGGACATGTTTCCGCAGAAGATGCACGTGGAGACAGTCGCACTGCTACAAAGGAATTTGTCTAACTAAAAAATAAATCGCTCAGTCAAAATAAACATTTCCGATTCCGACCCTGATTAAAATAAACTTTTCTGATTTCGGGGTCTTTTCTCTACTATCACTTGCCCTGCCTTGATTTTGCCTTCAACCAACTTTCTGAAGACTTTTAGCAAAGTTAGGAGCTTGAACCCCAGATCATATTTTTAAAATATTGGTAAGTTAAATTGTGAATAATTAGGATAACATTAAGTACCATCCCGGTGTTTCAAGTTAATTTTGACAGGTCACCGATCATTATCGGATAATACGATAAGGTCTCATCATCTCATAATCCTCGTGCTCCAAGATATGACAGTGCCATATATATAACCCGGTAAATGGTCCGAACTGCATGATTATTCGAGTAACTTGCTTCGGATTAGCTCGAACGGTATCTTTCCATCCTCGTTCTTGTGGTTCCGGCGGCATTGCCGGACCTGTATAGTCGATAACCTTCTCCTTGTTAAACGTATCAACATCGAAATTTCTTCGGTCAAGTATTTGAAAATCAATTAAGTGAAGATGAATTGGGTGTGAATTACCAGTTACGTTGATGAGGTACCATATCTCGGTTGCCCCTAATTTTGGATTTTCTGATATGGGTGCTGCCCATGGTTTATGATCCAATAGCATCCATTCACGACCGTACTGATCCATAGTATCATTTAATGTTAGGTATCTTATCCTCGAAACTGACTGTTCTTTTATTTTTGGAACAGGTATCATATGAGCCGGAATTGTACTCGTGTCAACACTTGATAAAGGAAGAGTTACTCTAAATTGCATCACTTGACCAACCGTATTTGGATCCGGTTTGTCACCCCCTGGAAAGGGAGCGGGGGCATCATTTGTCATGATAATATTCTTCCCTTCTAAATTGGTAAAATCAATGATCACATCTGCCCTTTCTGCAGGGGCTAACATGATTTCCTTGATACCAATTGGATAGTCCAGCAACCCTCCATCAGTCGCAATTTGATACATAAGTTGTCCAGAATCAAGCTTAATCCTATAGAAACGCGTGTTGGATGCGTTTAAAAGCCTAAAGCGGTATTTACGTGGTTCCACTTTTAAATAAGGCCATACCTTACCGTTTACTAGAATCGTATCCCCAATAAATTCAGGAGTAATCGACGTTTCTAATTCAGGAATCGGTTTCTCTGGTTGCTTCGGGTAGTAAAGCGAACCATCCTTATTAAATGTTCGGTCTTGAATCATAAGAGGAATCTCATAGTTCCCACTCGGTAAATTCAATGAACGTTCCCGATTTTCTCTGATAAGATAGAATCCTGCTAAACCTGCATAAATATTTAGCCGCGTAATACCAAGCGTATGGTCATGATACCATAAAGTGCAGGCATGATTGCAATTATCATATCGATATATTTGCTTTCTAAAATATGGCCCCACGTGTTTGAAGCCCTTTGTAAACCAAGCCTCTGGGTAGCCATCGCTTTCCCATTCAACGCAAGCACCGTGTACGTGCACGACTGTTCTTACATCAGGCACGTCCTGATGGGCACCATGAACCGTATAATCGATTGGAAAAAGATGCTTATCAGGAAGATTGTTCATCCATTTAATCAACACTTTTTCGCCACGTTCGACTTCAATTGTAGGCCCTGGATAGCCATCTTCGTACCCCCAAACAGTTGAGTCATTTAACTGACGATGAAGTGACTGACGGAATTCAGTCATAGTTACTTCGTAATAAGTATAAAACGGATCTTTCCATCGAGGTTTTAAAATAGGTGGGATGGGTAGTTCGTCTACAAATTTAGAGAGAATCATAATTCGTCTCCTTTATAACATACCGTAATGTCAACATGTTTCTATAAATAATCCTTGATTTAAAAGCAAGTCATGGGTATCAAAGGTTTAATCATCTGAGGGCGACTGAATAAAAGTCGTTTTAAAATCGTTTAAATGGATGACTTTGATCCTTTTGATCCATGGTAACCTCCTATAGAAATAATTTTCTTCTATAGAATGTTTATGTTGTTCACGACAAATATAGTAAAAAAAGTGGTAAAAAGTTGTTTGCTTTCAGCACAGGTAAGCGTCAAACCCTGCACATCTTTTGCACAGGCCAGTGCGGTTATCTACAGTGTTGTGGAGACAGCGAAAGAAAACGGATTGAATCCCTTCAAGTATCTGTCTTGCCTTTTTCATCCACGAATCTGATGGAACAACTTCTCGGTCAACAGCCATCCCGGAAGATTGTCGCGTCTCCTCATCTGCTAAATAAATCATATAACGAATCCCCATCTGGTTACAGGTGGGGACTATTGACGCTTACCGTTGTACCCTCAATGATTAACTTATTTAATGGAATTTCTGGTTGAATAGGACCTTATGATGATGTCACCTCTCCACCATTAACATGAATGGTTTGGCCAGTAACAAATCTGGAATCGTCGGAGGCAAGAAAGACGTACGCTGGCGCAAGCTCAAATGGTTGGGCCATTCTCCGCATCGGATTACTGGCACCCAATATCGCGACCTGATCTGCAGAATACGTTGACGGCTGGAGCGGAGTCCAGGTTGATCCTGGTGCTACAGCATTGACCCGAATTCCCTTACCTATAAGATTATTGGCCAAAGCACGAGTAAAGCCAATATTCGCTGCCTTCGTTGATGTGTAATCAATCAATTGTGCAGGACCTTCAAAAGCCACAACCGAAGATGTATTAATAATTGAGCTACCTGGTTTCAAATGGGGAAGCGCCGCTCGAGTTGTGTAAAAATGAGAATAGATATTCACTTTACAGGTGTCATCGAATTGCTCGTCTGTGATATCGAGTAAACTTGGTTGCTGGAACTGGATACCCACGTGGTTAACAAGAATATCCAGTCGTCCAAATGATTGAATCGTTTGTTCCACGTTGGAGATACATTGAATTTTATCCCGGACATCACCTGGCAATAGAATGCAGCGCTTGCCGAGTTGTTCGATCCGTGCTTTTGTTCGGTTTGCATCCTCATGTTCATCTAAGTATGAAATAGCAACATCTGCGTCTTCTTTAGCAAACGCAATCGCTACAGCTGCTCCGATACCACTGTCCCCACCTGTGATGAGGGCGACTTTTCCTGTTAACTTCCCACTCCCTTTATAGTTCGGATTTTCAATAATGGGTGGGGGACCATCAGTCCTTCCACGCCCGGTTGTCGAAGTTGACGTTGTTCAGGGACATTAATCGGAATTTCCTCATAGCGAGTTATGACCCCGTAATTTGGATACATTGGATAATTTCCATTGGTGATACTCTTCTGATTTTTTTGCTCATCCTGCTCCATTGGAGACCTCCTTGCCTTAATAGAAAATACCCTTTTACATTATGTTACATGGGCGTACCCAGTGCATGTTTCAATCCACAATTGTTTACAGCTTGATGAAAGAAGTACTTGCTCTTTATGAGAAGTCGCTGAATAAGGTGTATTAAGAAGTTTAAGAGGAGGTTATTCGCTTGTTTCAATATAGTCCTGAAGTCAAATTATTACTCGTGAATTTTTCAGATGAAAAAGTAGAGATGCTCTATAATGACAATCCTTACACGTGGCCAATGCCGTTAATAGGACCAAGACCGCCTTATTATGTTAATCCTCGTTACGTGCAAACCTATCCCATCCTCTAAAGGGGGATAGTAAAATGTATTTAGTTTTATTCACCTATAATTTATTGTGTAATAACACGGGTCTTGGATGTAGACTATGGGCCTGCTCTGGGAATTTATATAATAGGGCTAGGACTTGTCAAAGGATGGCGTACTAAGGAATTAAAAGATGTCTTTAATTTTAGAAAGACTAAATATTTGTATGAAAAATATAGATCTAAAGATTCTTTAATGGAGTATTTGTCTCTATTCCTAGTTTTTTTTAAACTCTCTTTTAATCAGTAATACGTCTTACACTGCTTTTGAATATATTTGGCCTTTCTTTCTTGTTGCAGCATTATATCGCTTTATATTTTGGGGTATAACACGAGCAATCAGGACTGGAAACTAACTTAACCGTGTAAAAGCCAATGTTCAATGAGATGACAATATATAAAAATACTATAAATATGATTTATGTACTTAACTACACTACATATAAGACCGTAAATCATATTATTCCATTGAAGGGCCATTTAATAGAATAAGGCGAAAGGAGAATCCTCTCCTGTTAAAGAAACAGAGGGCAGATTTTTTTTCTGCCCTCTGTACCTTTAGTTGCTGAAGTAATGTCCTTTTTCGAGATCTGGAATGAGCTTAGGATGCACTGGCTGCCATCCCAAGCGTTCCTGAGTCAGCGCACTCGACGTTGGGTTGTCAGCCGACACAAAGGCGCCGAGCCATCCGAAGTGGGCGTCCGCCTCCTCGCGGGAAATGCTGACCACCGGCAGGTTCAGGTGACGACCGATGACACCGGCGATGTCACGGAATGGCACTCCCTCATCAGTGACCCCTTGCAGCCGTGAACCCCCTGGGGCGGCTTCCACAGCCAACCGGAACAGACGCGCCGCATCGAGGCGATGAACGGCCGGCCAGCGGTTGTAACCGTCGCCGATGTAGGCCGAGACGCCTTTGTCGCGAGCAATGCCGATCAAGCTCGATACGAAGCCGTGATCGCCAAGGCCATGAACGGAAGGTGCGAGACGGACGAGCGATGACCGTACCCCACGCTCAGCCAGCGCGATAACCACGTTCTCCGCTTCGCCCCTGGGTACTGAGTTGTCGACCACATCCTTTTCCGTCCCGATTTGCCCTGGCGGGAGTACGTATGTGAGCATCAATGTTCCCGAGGTGATCACGAACGGTTTGCCTGTACCCTCAAGCACTTCCCCCATTGCCTTGACGGCGCGTAGGTCGTCTGAGATCGCCTTGCCGTAGTCTGAGAAGTCGTGCTTAAATGCTAGATGAATGACGCCGTCCGCAGCAGAGGCACCGCTGCGAAGGCTGTCAAGATCGTCGAGGGAACCGCGGTGCACCTCGGCCCCTTCAACTTTTAATGTATCGGCAGATTTGTCTGAACGAGCAAGGCCAATGACCTGATGCCCTGCCTCGATGAGTTCACGGACAACTGCAGTTCCGATGAATCCTGTCGCTCCTGTAACAAAAACACGCATGTTCTTACCTCCTTTGGATATTTCTATAAAGATGTTCGGCTACAAAAAGAATTATACAACACAGAATTAACAAAGTAAACTAATTTAATTAAATTTGTTAATTTAATAATCAATGTAAAATACGTTTGTGATAACAAAGCGATGTCGGTATAATATAACTGTCAAAGGAGGTTTCATTCGTGAGAAAACCCGTGAGCGTCGATCAATATATTGAAAAAATAAAACCTGTTATAAGAAGAAACAAATTCAGCCAATTAAAAATAGACGATATCGCAAAATATATGGATATTAGCAAAGTGACACTTTATAAGCATTTTTCATCCAAAGATGAAATCATTCAACGGGTTGTCATGTATTATATTAATTACTTGCAAGGGGCTGATACCTTTGTAAAAGATGATTCTGTCTCTTACGTTGAACGCTTTCAAATGACGTTTTTGCAATCGTTGATATGTGTAGCTTTTATATCTGATTTGTTCTTAAATGATCTCAAAGAATTTTACCCGCACCATTTTGAGGATCTTGCAGCTGCGCAACAAAGTCGAATTAAAAATTTACAAACCTTTTTTGAATCCGGAATGAAGCAGAAGATATTCAACAAATTGAATGCGGTGTTGTTTATGGTTCAAGACGACGCTGTGTTGCGGCATTTCATGGAACCCTCATTTTCAATTCAGTATGATGTTACCTTGAAACAAGCGATTATGGATTTTTATAAAATGAAAGAATATCAATTGCTTAAGCCTGAACATTTAGATACCGTAGATGATTCCGTTATTGAAAAAGAGGTTTCTAAAGTTTTACAAACCATTTCATAATCCTGTTCGTACCCGTAGTATGTCTTCAGCAATAGGGCGCAATTCTGCAATAAGAATTGCGCTCTTTGTTCATGATTTTTGGGAGACCTGAAGCGGCAATTGCTAAAAAGCTTTCGATTCCATTCGCAGGGTAGCAAATGGCAAAGGACCGAGTCCAACCCCTGCTAAAAACAATGGGCGGACACGGTCTCTTCGCCTGTCGCCCCATCGATCGCCACCAGTGGATGGAAGCCGATGGTGCCGTAACCGATCTCAGAGCAAATTGCAAAAAAGCTTGGCGGCGGTATCACGGTAAAAAGTAGACCAGGGGAAGGCAGCACGTTCACGCTCCGCCTGCCTGTTCAATTTATTGCTGATCAGATGAGCAAGCAATAAATGAATGTGTGGAAACACTGAGTAACGAACACGGGCTGTTTCATGACTTTGTTTTATTGAAAGGTAACAAAACATTATTGAAATACAATAAAAATACGCCTATGTGGCAATCCGGGTGACGCTCGATGTCATGATGGCAAAAAGAAAGATGAGTGTGACCGAACTGTTCGAACGGGTAGGTATTTATAATGGCGAATAGATCAATTTTGAAAAATGGAAAAGCCAGAGCAATCTAGTTTGACACGCTGAACAAAATATGCCGGCCAGCCGGGGATATTCTTGAGTTTACGGATGAAACCTGAAACCTGACTTTTTCCTGAAAACCCGAAGTCAAAGTCTTGGTTGAGCCAAATGACATCGATAAGTGAGATCGTTTCGAACACGTTTTTGTCTACATGAAAACAGCTGATGATTTTGACAAATATACGCGTACAAAAAAGAGGAGAAAAAGTCATGTAACTTTTCCTCCTCAACATATATTTAGGCGAATCTCATTATCAGTCATGTAAAATCTTTTTCATTTTTTTGTACTCATCTTCCGTGATCTCGCCTCGGGCAAAGCGTTCTTTTAAAATCGATTCGGCATGATCGCTGGTGTTCGAATGGTGATTTGAATTTTTGATTAAGGAAATCACCAGATAAATTACGACAATAAAGAGTGCGAGTTGTAAAAGCCACCCGATGAACCCCATACCTATTCCGAATCCACCCATCATACCGTTATTCCATCCCATCATATCTACCACACCTTTCTTCTTTATCATTTAATGGAAGAACCTGCTTTTTCATTTAAAGGCTTTAATCTGATTTATTATCGTTTGAGGGATCTGTTACATCGTTCGAATGATCATCGGTATAATTGACTTCTGTCACCATACCGGCCGATGCATGATGAAGATCATGGCAGTGAAACAGCCAGTTTCCGGGGTTATCTGCCAGAAAGGCGACTTCATCGGTTTCTCCTGGTTTCACATTTAACGTATCTTTATAAATCGGTGAACCGGTTACTGGTTTGCCATTTTTACTTAGTACTTGGAAGAAGTGACCATGCAGGTGCATCGGATGATTGTTCATAGGATCACGATTGACCAGTTTAACCTTTACACGATCCCCCCTTCTGACCTTAATCGGATCGAAATTCGGGAAGGTCTTCCCGTTAATGGTATAGATCATCCCATTGTTGTCCATGCCAGCGTTCAAATCCATCGTGTAGTTCACATCGTACTTCTGGTTCAAAGTAAACGTCGGTTTTGCGTTCGCCCCGTATTGATCGAAGTTGATTGCCGGCAGAGACGAGTCGGGATTAGGCCGATCGGTTGTTGTCTTGCTCCCCGCATAGTCAATAACGGTTTTCATGCCGTCCGCAGCCTTTGTGGTTCCTTGATCTTCAATGTACCATTTCCCCGGATTGTCGGCAATAAAGGAAACATCATAGCGTTCACCAGGTGCAACAGGAATGACCTGATTCTTGACAGCCTGAGGATTGTTAATCGGCTGACCGTCGGTGGCGATGACTCTGATGCTATGGCCATGGATATGAATATCATGCGGGAGATAGCCTGCATTAATGAAGCGAAGCCGGACATTATCCCCTTTTTTAACGTCCAGTGGTTTCACGGAGTGACCGCTTTTTCCATTAATCGTATACAGGTCATACATGCTCATATTATTTTTCATCATGTTTCCGGACATGTCTATGTTCCCCATATCCATCCTATCACGGTCATGATCCGAATCGTTCCTATTCATGCCGGGCATATGATTCATTCCTCCGGAGTCTTTGTTTTCTTTTTGGCTGTTTCCCTGAGTCATAGACGCGATTTGACGGTTAATCTGACGTTTATCGGTCACCCATTCATCCAGCATCAACGTGTAATCCCTGTCATACTTTTCTTCGGGCTCTTCGACAACAAAAGCGCCATATAATCCCCGATCCACCTGATTCACTGAGTCCTGGTGTGAATGATACCAGTAGGTTCCTGCTTTGTCGGCGACGAACGAATAGGTAAAATTCTTTCCTGGTGCAACGGCATCCTGCGTCACACCTGGTACGCCGTCCATTTTATTTGGGACTGGATAACCGTGCCAGTGTATGGAAACAGGTGAGGGGAGCTCATTTTTAAGCGTGACACGCACTTTCTCGCCTTTTTTCACGCGAATTTCCGGTCCGGGAGCCGATCCATTAAACGTCCAGACCGGAACGGTGACGCCACTGCTTAACTTTTGTGTCCCCTTTTTGGCAACGAGCGTAATATTTGGTCCCTTTATTATTTGAGGTGATTGTGATGTCGCGAATTCACTGCCCGCTTCCTGCTGGTCAATCGCTTTATTGCTGTTCTCTGTATTCGCCGAACACGCCGTGATAAGCAGTAATGCGAAACCAGCGACCGCAACGAAAAGCAACTTATTCATGAGTGATAACTCCTTATCTGGTTTCCATCAGTGTAGCGTATAAATGTGGGGAAACTGTGAGGATTGAAGAGAAATTGAATAAAAAATTGAATAAAAGTATAAGCATATGAAGGCGCAACCGATACCGAGTTTTACTCACGTCAACCTGGCACTGTTTTCTCTAAACGACTTGAAGCATTTATTCAATATAAGGTATACTAATAGCAAGCACGATCATTTGTTCTCATTTGTTCTCTTCTCGATTCCCTTCACACATTCCTCTCGAATGATCGAAACATACCTCGCAAGGAGGCTTCCTATGTCTATAGACCACGATCGACACTTTAAAGTCCTGCTTCACGAATTTTTTGATGAATTTCTCGAAGCATTCTTCCCGAAAATTTACCAGGCACTCGATCTTTCCGAGAAAAAATTCCTTTCCGAGGAACTGTTTGCGGATATGGTCGAAGGCGACAAAAAACGGGCAGATGTAATCGCAGAAACGAAGCTGAAATCAAAAAAGGATGTCATCCTGATTGTCCATCTTGAAGCACAGAATTATTACCAAGATGATTTTTCCGAACGGATGTATATCTATTACAGCATGATCTATCTGAAATTTCGAAAACCTGTTTTACCAATCGCCATTTTTAGTTATGATGGAGTTAGAGATGAACCGGACGAATTTGTGATAAAAGTGCCGCATCTAATGGTTGTTAGCACGTTCCATTTTTTAAAACTCGAACTTTCTAGAATGAGCTGGCGAAAATTTATGAACAGCAATAATCCTGCCGCCGCCGCGCTGATGAGCAAGATGAACTACTCGAAAAGGGAACGTGTACAGGTACGACTTGCTTTTATCAGGCAAATGATCACAATGCATCTTGGAGAAGCGCGTGAAAGCATGATCAATGGATTTTTCGAGACCTATCTTCAATTAGAAAAGGAAGAGGTGGATCAATTGATGGATCAAGCAAAAAAGCTTCCGGAAGAAATTCGCGAAGAAGTGCTCAAGTGGCCCAATTCCTTTTATGACCGCGGAAAGAAAGAGGGAATTGAACAGGGAATTGAGCAGGGAATTGAACAAGGAATTGAACAAGGAGAACGAAAAGCAAAGGAACAATTTGCCCGAAAACTGTTGCAAAAAGGAATGCGTCATGCTGAAATCAGCGAACTAACCGGATTGAGCGATAAAGAGATCATTAAGTTGGAGGATCACAATGGGTAAAATGAGCTGAATTATAGTGTTCCCCCAATGAATGACCGCCTACCCTATTTGCTCGTACAGGTAAAGATGAATTCCTTTGTTAACCACATGTTCTAGCTAGTCGCCGGAGTGGATCATGAATAGTTCAGGTTACTGTAAGGAAGGTATGGACAAAATTTCTATCCGGAAAATTTTAGAGAGCAGCACTTTATAGTCAAGAGCTTCTAAACCAAAAGAAACATTTCCAATTTAATAAGCATCCTTTTCTTGTTGGCTTTTGTTACGTGTGAAAATTATCGTGTCAAATGTAGGTCATTTGCTTTAAGGTACTTGTGCGTGCTATAAGTGTTAAGAAAGTAATTTTGGGGATGGCGATTTTGGTCAGGCATCCCATAATGTGAGGATTTGAATGTAACGATGATCGATAATTTTTGGCATGATTTGCCGCGGCCTTTTTTTGTACTGGCACCAATGGAAGAAGTAACGGATGTTGTTTTTCGTCATGTCGTGCGTGCGGCAGCCATACCTGATGTGTTTTTTACCGAGTTTACAAATACGGAGAGCTATTGTCACCCAGAGGGAATCCAAAGTGTGCGTGGGCGTTTGACGTTTACAGAGGATGAACAACCGATAGTTGCCCAAATATGGGGGGATAAACCTGAACACTTTCGGCGGATGAGTATTGGTCTGGCGAAACAAGGGTTTCGTGGGGTGGATATCAATATGGGCTGCCCGGTGCCTAATGTGACGGCGAATGGGATGGGAAGCGGCCTTATCCTGCGTCCTGAAATTGCAGCCGATTTAATCCAAGCAACCAAAGCAGGGGGACTGCCTGTAAGTGTGAAGACAAGGCTGGGTTACACGGATGTAGACGAATGGCGTAACTGGCTGACGCATCTATTGAAACAAGACATCGCGAATCTTACCATCCATTTGCGTACAAGAAAGGAAATGAGCAAGGTCGATGCCCATTGGGAACTCATTCCGGAGATTAAGAAACTGCGTGACCAGGTGGCACCGGATACACTTTTGACGATCAATGGCGATATCACTGACCGTCAAACCGGCTTGAAGCTCGCTGATCAATATGGCATTGATGGACTCATGATTGGGCGCGGTATTTTTACAAATCCATTTGCTTTTGAAAAGGAACCGAAAGATCATAGTAGCCAGGAACTGCTTAATCTCTTAAAGCTGCATCTGGATCTCTATGATCAGTATTCGGAAGAATTAGAGCTGCGTCCGTTTACAGCGCTTCATCGCTTTTTTAAGATCTATGTCCGCGGTTTTCGCGGGGCAAGTGAATTAAGAAATCAGTTGATGAGTACAAAGTCAACCGATGAAGTGCGTACATTGCTGGATCACTTTGTTCGGGAATGAGACAAAGATGGTCTAGCGAGCAATGTCCGATTGTTTCATCCGGTTGAATCAACAATCAGCTATAAGCAGTAAAGAATACTCTTACTGAAGTCATTCTGTCTGGAATTATTCCAGTAGTCATTGAGTGAATGGATAGAAGCAAAGGGGAGTGGCATGATATGAAAAATGAACGCGTGTACAAAATGGCGTTTTCGAGAGTTTATCCGCTCTACATTCAAAAGGCTGAGCGAAAAGGGCGCAGTAAATCTGAGGTGGATGCTGTGATTTGCTGGCTGACGGGTTATGACGATGCAGGTCTTGAGGAGCAAATTGACAAGAACGCTGATTTTGAAACGTTCTTCGCCGATGCGCCGCAAGTCAACCCCAACGCCGTCAAAATTAAAGGCGTGATTTGTGGACATCGCGTCGAAGACATCGAAGACCCGCTTATGCAGAAAATTCGTTGGCTTGACAAACTGGTGGACGAACTGGCGAAAGGCAAGTCGATGGAGAAGATTCTAAGAAGCTGAGGGTGAAAGAACACCACTGCCGCCAGAGCGACAGGATGTTTTTTCATCAAGTATTGTTACAGGAATGTATTGATGATCGCTATTTAGTGGCTCAAGCTTAAAGTTATTTTGATGCCATGAGTGCGCAAAGGATACAACATGAATTGGTCGACACATATACGAAAGGATCCTAAGAAAATGAAACAGATCATCGAGTCGATTAAGTACTATAATGGAACATTTCCGAAGGAATACAATCTTCCACTGACTCATTTGCCATAATCCTGCCTCATCTTCTCGGCGACGCGGTCAGCCGATGTAATTCTCCCGGCAGTCAGGTCAGCTAGTCCTTTTTCAATTTCATCGTTGAACGTCTTTTCATTGAGAGATTCGAAAGTGAGCGGCTTGTTTTCGGACAGTTTTATATCGAAGGGAATCCCACGCTGCAGCACGACCTGACGCAGAAAAAGACTGATCGCGTTGGACATGGGAATACCAAGCTGCTTCAGCACTTGTTCAGCCTGCTCCTTAATTTCAGGTTCGACACGGGCGAAAATGTTTGATGTTCTTGTCATTCGAAACACCTCCTATACCAAAATTATATTCGATTGTATTGCGATGTGCAATCATAGTGCAAATGTTGTGAAATTTTAGAAATACGGATGAAGAAAGAGAAATCTTCAGGAATCGAAACGATTGATAAATCCCGTGTTGTACGGATTGATGAATAGTCTGGAAGCTATTTGAAGGGCGAATGGCGAGACCGTACAGGCATTTTTAAAAAAGCTGAGGAGGTTTCCGATCATCTAGGTCTTTCGCTTAGCTAAACTGTCCTTTTATTTGACAGAAAAAAATGCATCAATTATTATACCTATAGGGGTATAAGGAGGCTGTTTATGGAGTATACAGCGCAAATGAAAAATCGATTGAAACGAATTGATGGTCAGATCCGCGGGATTCTTAACATGATGGAACAAGGCGAAGACTGCCGCAGTGTAGTGACCCAGATGACTGCTGCTCGGACGGCAATGGATCGTGCACTTGGTTTAGTAATTGGAAAGAATTTGGAAGCCTGTCTGCGAGAGCAGATTGAAAGCGGCGGCGGATCAGCTGAATCCATCATAAATGAAGCGGTTCAAATGCTGGTGAAAAGTCGCTAAAGGATCAAGATGCGGTGAATCGAATGGCGAAAAGAGGAAAAGTAGATATGAACTGCCTGTTCTTTTGCAAACCTAAAATTACAAAGATAAGCACTTCGGAACTAAAAGAGGCTTATCTGCCTAATAAAAAGGGGAAATACTTTCTTGACGTACGCACAAAACCGGAGTTCAGCAGTCGATCAATTCCGGGTTTTATCAATATTCCGCTGCAAACTCTGCATAATCATCTCAACAAGATCCCGAAAGAAAAAGAAGTCGTTGTCATCTGTCAAAGCGGTATGAGAAGCTCAGTTGCTTGTAAGCTTTTGAAAAAAGCGGGATATGAAAAAGTGACCAATGTGCGCGGCGGGATGAATCGTTGGATTTAGTTTTTTTATAGATTGATATATACCTATGGGGGTATGGTATTGCATAGATTTTGAATGATTCAAGGAGGAAAACAGCATGTATGAAGAACTGACACCTGAAGAAGTGGAACGTTTGATACGCAACCATACACCAGTAAGTATTATTGATGTTCGTGAACCATTTGAATTTGCCGAGGGACATATTCCGAGGGCGATTAATATTTCGGTTAATGAGATTCAGAACCGAATCGGTGAAATCAACAAAGAGCAAGAACACGTCATGGTTTGTCATTCCGGAAACAGAAGCGATGTGGCTTACGCCATCTTATCCGCAAGTGGATTTAAGGTGAAAAATATGGCTGGCGGGATGATGAACTGGCACGGACCAATTGAATGCTAAGGAAAAAATGCTACAGAGATATCAGACAGATCCCTTATGAGGCGAGGCGTTGCACGCAGGATCACGCGTGGCAGCTCACAGATGACACTTAAGCTGCTCTTCGACCCGGAATCGGGAAAGCTACTAGGTGCTCAAGCGGTTGGTAAGAAGGGGATTGATCAGACCATGTATGTGCTTGCTACAGCAATCCACGGGTAGAGTGCAACAAATAAATGATCCGAGAGACGATTAACACTTAAACTGTTGACTTATTAAGAGCAAAAAAACTTTTAAAGGAGTTATTAACGATGAATGAAATTACCGTGTATACGACCAATACTTGTCCCTATTGTCATATGGTGAAGAACTTTCTGAGTGAAAAAGGGATGCTATTTAAAGAAGTCAATGTCCAGCAAGACCCGGCTGCCGGTCAACGTCTTGTGGAAACAACCGGACAAATGGGTGTACCCCAAACAAATGTTAATGGACAATGGGTACTCGGATTTGATCCAAGTCGGATTATGAGTCTGATTCATGAATAATCTTACTTTACCGACAACAAGCCAAGAAAGTTAATCAGGACTATGGCGAATGCAACGACTCAAATACATGAATCAGGAGGACCCATTGTGAAACAAAGAATCATTATTGTCGGCGGCGTCGCCGGGGGTGCAAGTGTAGCAACACGGCTCAGGCGATTAAGTGAAGAAAATGAAATTGTCATGTATGAAAAAGGTGCTTACATTTCTTTTGCTAATTGCGGGCTGCCTTATTATGTCGGCGGGACGATCCGTGAAAAGGACGCGTTGCTTGTTGAATCCGTTGAGAACATGGTTAAGGAATTCAATGTTGATGTTCACAATAATACAGAAGTGATTGATATAGAGCCAGAAAAACACATCATTACGGTAAAAGATGTGCTGAACGGAGAAATATCGACAGATCATTATGATCGGCTGATTCTTTCTACTGGGGCAAAACCGATTGTGCCCAAGATCCCGGGACTCGATGAGGCGGATCATGTCTTCTCCGTACGAAATATACCGGATGTTGCGCGTATAAAAAATTATATTGATTCCGATAACGTGCGCAAGGCCGTAGTAATCGGCGGCGGCTTCATTGGACTGGAGATGACTGAAAATCTTGTTGAACTAGGGTTGGCGGTTACGTTAGTTGAAGCGAGCCCGCAAGTAATGGCGCCGCTTGATTTCGAAATGGCACAATTTGTCCATGAACAGATTGAAATGCACGGTGTCACGCTCATCTTGAACGACGGCGTTGCGCAATTTTCCAACAACGGGCGTACGCTCGTACTCAGCAGTGGTGAAGAAATAGATACCGACCTGACTGTGATGGCGATTGGTATCTTACCCGACAGTGCACTGGCGCAAAAAGCGGGTGTGAAGACAGGCATTAAGAGTGCGATTGTCGTTAACGAACATTTTGAAACGAGTGTCCCCGATATTTTTGCGATTGGCGATGTGATTGAAGTGACAGATTTCGTCACCGGCATGCCCACATTAATTCCACTGGCAGGTCCGGCTAATCGGCAGGGACGGTTTCTCGCAGACTATCTAAATGGCTTAGAGGCGAAAAATCCTCCTGTGCAGGGAACAGCCGTGGCTAAGGTTTTCGCGCTCACCGTGGCGACAACGGGAAAAAATGAACGTCTTTTGAAACAGGCCGGTGTTGTCTGCCATGTTGTTCATTTACATCCGAATTCCCATGCCGGCTATTATCCTGGCGCGGCACCGATTGAGTTGAAGGTGATCTATGACGATCAGGGCAAAATTCTTGGTGCACAGGCGATTGGAACGGAAGGCGCGGATAAACGGATCGACATGATTTCAGCAGTCATGCGTTTAAACGGATCGGTTGAGGATCTGCAGTTGATTGAAGTGGCGTATGCGCCGCCGTATGCATCGGCAAAAGATCCTGTAAACTATGCCGGTTATCTTGCTGCAGACCAGCGGCAGGGGTTAGTGAAGACGATTGAATGGCATGAGGTCGATGCGTTGATTGGGAAGCAGGCATATTTTTTGGATGTGCGCGAATCATTCGAACTGGCCGCCGGAAAAATTTCCGGCAGCCATCATATTCCGCGAGGCGAACTAAGAGGGCGGATTGAGGAGCTTCCTAAGGATCAGCCGATTTACGTATATTGTTCTGTTGGACTCCGCGGTTATAATGCGGCGCGCATATTGGCGCTGAATGGTTTTGATGTCTATAATCTCGACGGCGGTTTGAAAACGTATGAACAAGCCAAGTATGAGACGGGTCACATGAAAGTACAGCCTCGTACTGCGGATCAAGGTGAATCGTTTTCAACAATGGTACAGCACGGAACGCAAGCTGCAAAAATTGTAGTAGATGCCTGCGGGCTGCAGTGCCCAGGCCCGATTCTTAAAGTTAAACAATCTATGGAAAAGTTGAATGAGGGCGATGTCCTGAAGGTCCAGGCCTCTGACTTTGGCTTTCACAAGGATATTGTTGCTTGGGCCGATGCGACAGGCAATCAATTGCTGAAAAACAACATTGTCGGCAATAAGGTTGTCGCGACGCTGATGAAGGGAGCAAAGGACAGCCATGACGATGCTCAGCAAACATTACAAACGGCTTCAAATAATGGCGGAGCAACAACAATGGTGGTTTTTGACGGGGATTTGGATAAAGCAATTGCAACGTTTATCATTGCGACTGGGGCGGCTGCGATGGGTAAGCCGGTCACACTTTTCTTCACCTTCTGGGGGCTTAATATCATTAAGCGGCAGGCTCATGCGAAGATCAGCAAGTCGGGTACCGACAAACTGTTCGGTATGATGCTGCCGAAGAACGCGGATCATCTGCCGCTGTCACGAATGAATATGGCTGGCATGGGGCCGAAAATGATAAAAAAAGTCATGGCTGACAAGAATGTTGACAGTCTTGCTGTTATGATCGAGCGTGCAAAACAGCTTGGTGTTAAAATGGTTGCCTGTACGATGAGTATGGAGTTAATGGGCGTTGCACGTGAAGAAATCATCGACGGTGTTGAATTCGGTGGGGTTGCCAGCTATCTAGGCGAAGCAGCAAAATCAAATGTGAATCTATTTATCTAACTAAATCAATTGATTGTATATGCCAATGATGCAGGTGTTTCACTAGTCTATTAACTAGTAAAACACCTTTTTTGCAGATAAAGAAAGTTCATGAATTTGCTTTGTGGTACGACGATAAGCGGCATTTTATCAATAAGTTGGTTCGAGACACGTAAGCGCGAGACGCCTGCGGGACAGCGAGCCAGGGAAGACCCCGCAGGATAAATGCGTGTCCGAGGAGGCTTCCGGATCGCCCGCGGCAAGCGAGCAGCTGAAGTGTCGTTCAAGCCTATCGGATGGGCGATCAGGTAATCGCCCAATCTGAGAAATAAACGGAAAAATTCCGCTTAATTGGAAAATGAATGAAAAAATTACTTAAATAGACGGAGAAATTCCGCTTATCGAATCGAAAAACGTGAAAATGGAGGGTTTTTCTGTGCTTAACCGGAAAAATTCCGCTTATTTTACTCGCTACTTAATGAGCGACCAGAATGCTTAATGAAACAGAAATGTTTGTTCAAGTACAAGGTCGATGATTCAAAACGGTATTTAGAGCAAAGGAGCTTTCACTAACAGTAGAGGAACTTCCGTATGAAGGGATCTTTCGCTAATTGTAAAAGGAACTTCCGCTAATTATAAAGGAGCTTTCGCTAAGTGCGCATACGTCCTGTATGCAACGCGAAAGTCATCACATCCTGTGAAAGTACGTCCTGTATGCAACGCGACGCGAAAGTCATCACATCCTGTGAAAGTACGTCCTGTATGCAACGCGAAAGTCATCACATCCTGTGAAAGTACGTCCTGTATGCAACGCGAAAACCACCGCATCCTGCGGAAAGCAAGGATCAGGCGCTCTTTACCCAGTTTTTCTTATGAAGGGGGGATTATGACGTAGATACGAGACTTTGTTGAGATTGTAACTTGACTTTATTTGCAAAACTAAATGAGTTAAATTGCATGGATGCAAAAAAACAAAGAGCAGGTAAACCAGAATTTCATTACTGTTCATTCCCAATGTTGTGCCTAAATTGCAGGTAGTCTAAAAATCGCTTAACCGCAAGCGGTGCAGATTTTTTATCTCTCATTGCAAGACCAAGCTGACGGTATGCCGGTTTGTCCAGTTCCTTTACTATGATTCGATAGGGAATACGCTGCAAAATGAGCTCCGGCAAAATGCTGATCCCCACCCCGCTTTCGACCATTGACATGATGGCATAATCATCCCATGTCGTAAAATGTACGTTTGGTTTAAGGGTAAACGCTTCGAATATTTCCGATATTTCGGCTTTAGCGCCTTTTTCGAGAAGCATGAATGGGTAATCACATAGCGCTTTCACAGGAAAGCAGTCATAGTCAGCCATCGGATGATCTTCCGGCAAAACAACAAGTAGCTTATCCTGCGTCAAAAATAGTGTTTCAAACTCAGGGTGTGTAGGAAGACGGAGGAAACCACAATCCACACGCCCTTCTGAAATCCAGCTTTCAATTTCCGTATAGTCGCCTAACAAAAGTTCGTGATCAATATTAGGGTAGTCCTTTTGAAACGCTTTAATGACATTTGGAAGCCAATGGGTTTGCTATGCTTGAGATTGTGCCAATCCGAATGAGCCCTGATTGCAAGCCGTTCAGTTCATCCACCTGCGTCTGCAACTTCTGATAGTCGTTACATACATTTTGAGCAAACGGCAATAGCTTTAATCCGTCGGAAGTCAGGCGTACACCGGCGCGCCCACGTTTGAGAAGCGATACGCTCCATTCTTTTTCCAAATCATTGATCATGCGGCTGATGCCGAATTGGGAATAGTTAAATAGTTCTGCTGCCTTGGTAAAGCTGCCGAGTTCAACCGTTTTGACAAAGGCCATATATTTTTGAATGGTCATGTCCATATGATTTTCACCACTTTTCATTTGAAGTCATTATGCTCATGATGATATGAATTCACCTTTGTTCTGTTAATCGATATCTACTATTACAATCTCTCTTCAAATTATTCCGTTGATCGCGACAAGACGTTGGCTAAAGCCTTAGTAATTCCCTCAATCGATTGATCTTCCTCATCTGCGAACCAACTTAAAATAGCGCTAATTGAACCATTGACAAAATAGGAAAAATAATACTTTAGAATGTGAGGATTCTGCTCATGAAAATCCTCTTTAAATTCCTCAATCGCTTGTTCTTGTACTTCAGAAAACAGCTCATTGATCATGATGCCGTCACGGTAATTTGCCAGAATTATTCGGCTAACTGCTTCGTTAGCTTTTAATTTAATAATCAGTCTTTTTAACCAATCATGAAGCTGTTCTTGCGGACGCATGGCTAAAATCGGTCTGATTTGATCGACAAGCTCTGCTTCAATTTTATGGAATAAATCAAGCGGGTCGTCAAAGTGCAAATAAAACGTTCCCCGATTGACATCCGCTTCCCTGCAAATTTGAGTAACCGTTATCTTAGAGAGCTCATTCGTGTTCAGAAGACGTAAAAAGGCCTCCTTGATCACTTGGATCGTATATTGGGTTCGTCTGTTATTCTTTGTACCCACCATCAGATTCACCTTTTCCTTCATTTATTAAACAATGCGTGATGTGTTTGTTTATTCAATAACAGAAAACAAAAAATTACATATTGAACTTAACGTTTACGTTCACTATACTATCAACGTGATATCAAATCAACACGATGTTCAATGGATTCTAGGAGAGAGAATAAATGAGGCTTTTAGAAGTCAAGAACGGGCTTAAACGATGCCCGGGGGATTCGACGATCATTGCCTCTCTCTAATAAACAACTGCCTGAACGTACGCTGTTTGATCGAGAAAAGATGATTCTGCTTATGAGTAATGATCGCGAGCAGGTGAAATTCATTTAGTTTTTACAGGGAGGATCAGAAGTGAGAGGAATCATTAAAGCGCGCTGGATCATTTTATGCTTATGGCTTGTTGCAACGGTTGTGCTCGTTGCCATGCAGCCGGATATCAATGCCATTCTTAGAGACAGAGGGCAGAAGGCATTAAACGAAGACAGCCCATCGGTACAAGCTGACGCCATATTGAGTAAAATGGAAAAGTCGAAGGGAACCAATAACCTGATTGTCTTTCATGACAAGACTAAAATTTCCAATAACGAGCTGAATCAGATCGAGCAGGGTGTGACACAATTCCGTGATGATGCAGATACACTCGGAGTTGCCGATATCATGGATCCTTTCAGTATCCCTGAAGCGAAAAGTTCGCTGATTTCGAAAGATAAAACAACGGTAATGGTGAGCTTCAAGTTAGACAAAAAGTCTCGCGAAATCGATGACATTAAGAAAGCTATTGATCAGCGGTTGGACAAGGTGACGGTCACTCATTACCTAAGCGGTGAGGATTTCATTAATAATGACTATTTAAAGGCATCTCAAGGCGGAGTTGAGAAGAGTGCGGCACTGACCGTTCTGTTCATCTTAATTGTCCTTGTCATTATGTTCCGATCAATTGTTACACCGGTTATTTCGTTACTTGCGGTTATGTTCTCCTATCTTTGCTCGATGGGGATTGCAGCGCAGTTGATTGACAAAGCAGGCTTTCCGCTTACAAGTCTGACGCAAATGCTGCTTATTCTGATCCTGTTCGGCATTGGGACCGATTATAATATACTGCTGTTTAACCGGTTTAAGGAGGAGCTGGCAAATGGACTGTCTGTTGACGATGCGATTGTCTCGACCTATCAAACGGCGGGGAAAACGATTGTCTACAGCATCCTGACGGTCTTTATCGCTTTTGCAGCACTTCTATTCTCTCAATCGCCGATCTATCAGTCGGGCATTGTCGTGGTCATTGGTGTTGCGTTCTTATTACTCGAGATACTCACCTTAACACCATTTGCCATGAAACTGCTTGGCAAAAAGCTGTTCTGGCCATCCAAAAGTACTAAGGGACACGGTGAGAACAGGATGTGGGCGGGAACTGCGTCGCTGGCAACCAGGCATCCGATTATCGCCGTAATTCTGGTGGCCATACTGATTGTGCCGGCCGTGTTTTTCTATCAGGAAAAATTAAACTTTGATACGATCGGCGAACTGGGCAACAGCTATCCTTCGTCTAAAGCCATGAATATTGTGGCGGATCATTTTGGCAAAGGCAATGCGATGCCGGCAACGGTTGTCATTGAGAATAAAAAAGCGTTGGATAATAGCGCGTCGCTGGCGGCGATCGATCGACTAACCGGACAGCTGGAAAAAATTAAAGGCGTAAAACAAGTTTCTTCCATAACAAGGCCTCAGGGGCAAGAAGTGAATGGCTTTTACATCGGTGATCAGACGAAGTCGGTGACAGACGGATTGTCCGCGACGCGGAAGGGGATCGACCAAATCGGCGGCGGCCTGAAAACGGCTCAGAAAAAGCTTGGCTCTGCTGACTTCTCTCAAGTCAATAAGATGGTCGATGGAACCGCCAAGCTTGAGAACGGCATGACTGCCCTGACCAGCGGACTTAAGCAAATCCAAAATGGGATCAGCGGCACGGGTCAATCACAGACGATCAGTGATGGGATCGGACAAATGGAAAGTAATCTTGAAAAAATGAGCGGTGCTGTGAACACACTTGCCGGTAACTATGAGCAGATGCAGTCCGGCTATGCAAAAATGGGCACCAGTTATCAAGACACGGCAAAGGCACTGCTGGGTGTCAAAAATGCACTCACGCAAATGCAAATGCTGACATCGGCGCTTGGTGACAGCAGTCCGGGAGTTGCCGATGATCAAAATTATCTTCAATTAAAAGCAGGCATCGATCAGTTGTCTGCATCATTGGCCAAGATTACACCGGAAGGCATCGATGCATTAAACAAGAACTACAATGCACTGACGAGCGGATTCAAAACGGCGAACACTCATCTGACTGAGATGAGTGCCGGCCTGTCCAAAATGGCTGAAGGACTTGAAAAAATGAAAAGTGGCCTTGACAGTGCCTCCTCAGGCATCGGCAAGATCGTCACCAACATGGATCAGGTAACGGACGGACTGGGGCAAATGAAATCCGGTCAGCAGAAGCTGGCAGATGGGCTTAACGGGTTCCATACATTCAGTAATAAACTCGCCGATGTGAATAAAGGTTTGGATCAACTATCGGGCGGCTTGGGAAAGACCAACGCTTTCCTTTCACAGCTTAATGAAAATCGCGCCTTCTCGATACCGGATGAAGCACTGAAAGATAAACAGTATCAGCAGGCTTTGGATGCGTTCATGTCTAAAGACCGGACGATTACAAAGATCACGGTAATTCTTGACAATGATCCGTATTCAAAGAACGCTTTAAACACGATAAAACAAATGAATACACTGTCGAGGAGCGGAGTGAAAGGCACGGAATTGGCTGATGCGAACGTAGCCGTTGCCGGTCCAAGTTCGACAACCTATGATACAAACAACGTTCTGACAAAAGATTTGAATCGCTTAACGGTTATCGTACTCATTGGCGTGTTGCTCGTGCTGATCGTTGTGATGCGCTCCTTCTGGATCCCGGTGTTTATCACGGTGTCTCTAATGGGTGCATACTATGCGGCGATGTTTGTCTTGAACGCGCTGTTCATCACTATGCTCGGCTTAGAAGGGATCTCTTCTTTCGTTCCCTTCTTCGCCTTTATCGTGATCGTTGCGCTGGGTGTAGACTACAGCATCTTCCTGCTCGCGCGTTATAAGGAATATCCGCTGATGTCGGGCAAGGAAGCGATTGTCGAAGCTGCAAAACGAGTCGGCACTGTGATCTTATCGGCCTTCGTCATTCTTGGAGGAACCTTTGCAACCTTGATGCCATCAGGAATTGTACTCCTTATTGAGCTAGCAACGGCTGTGATTACCGGTCTGATCGTGCTTTGCTTCATTATGCTGCCGATCTTTGTTCCGGCAATGATTTCACTCTTTGATTCTCCGCCAACGTTTAAACGGAGCGCGGAATCAGCAGTAAACGAATAAGAAATTTTACCGATTGAACTTAATATAAAAAATGAAGATGCCTCAAAAGTCGACGACGATGAGGCATTTTTTTTCGTACAAGGATACAAACGTTTAGGGTCATGGGATGGCTGAACGGGGATAAACGGCTAAGAATTGACTATTGATACGGATGCCAATTTGTATTACAATGTGTAAAACACCTAAAACATATAATAATACTAGGATTAATGATGAGAGGAGGGAAATCATGGTGCGTAGGCGTTTCGTGTCTTTTAATAAGTTGGTACAGCAAAATATATCTGAACTATTAAGTACAGAATCAGCGATGCAAGCATTAGAGGCGAAATTGGACCAAAGACGAGCGGCAAAACGAGTGAACAGCAAGCCGCAAAGTAAAACGCGGTAAAATAATGCCTATCTTAACGGGATGCTGTGGTTGTTGAGAATTGAATACTGAATGCTTATCTAGAGTGGGGGAGGGACTGGCCCAATGAACCCCGACAACCCGCATGATTGCATGCACGGTGTCAATTCCAGAAACACTGAAGGGTGTTTGAAGATGAGAAAGGGCAAGCGCAGCAAACCTTTCGCATCGGCGTCAGGCTTGTTTTTTTATCAGCACTATTTTTTAAAGAAATCAGATTTCTGTGCTCCTTTCGTTATGTCATGTCATTTTCAAGGTGTTTCATGCGGGATCACGCACAACAATGATTCTGAAAGATCGGATGGTTAAATAATTATGAAACAAAAAATTAGTGCGTTTCTCGCTCTTATTTTTTTTTCTCTAATGTTTGCTAGTTTTGCATCGGCGCACGCTTTTGTTGTGCAATCGAACCCTGCTCAGAATCAACAGGTAAACGGGAATCTTAAGCATGTCACGATTCAATTTAATGAAGAAATCCAACCGACTTTTCTGACCTTGGAGGTTTTGGATCAAAAGGGCAGCCGTGTTGATACAGATCACGCACAGCGCAACAAGAAGAACCGAACCGTATTGGAAAACGGTGTGAAAAAGCCGCTCACCAGCGGCTATTACCGGATGAATTGGAAAGTCGTATCGGCAGATGGGCATGCCGTTCACGGAACGATCGGTTTTCACGTTGGACAACCGACAGAAAGTGCCGCAAATGGGCAGGCTTTCAGTGATGCAAGCAGCGATCTTCCAGGTGTGGATCAAGTTGTGATTAAATGGCTGATCTACCTGGGACTGTCCTTCTTCTTTGGCATCCTGTTCTTCCTAAAATTTTTCAATCCGGCACGAAATCTACCGATTTATCAGAAAAAGGCGCTGCAGCGAACGCTTTGGAGTGCCGCAGGAATTTTGCTGCTTGGCGTTCTGCTCGCGCTGCCGCTTCAAGTGACACGCAACGCGGATGTGAACTGGCTGCATGCGTTTTCGGGTAAAGCCGTTGGCGAAACGTTGATGGCCACTTCATTCGGTACACCATGGTTCCTACAGATCAGTAGTTTGATTCTGTGTATCGCCCTGCTTTTCTGGTTGTTTCGCACGCGATCCGAGCGAACGGTTCGTGGACTCTTATGGGTGCTCATCGGTTTGCTGTTCGTCTTTTCATTATCCAAAGCATTCATCGGCCATGCTGCAAGTACAGAGGATCAGGAATTGCGGCTTTGGGCCGTGGCTGCGGACTTTCTGCATCTGTCCGCCGCAGCAATCTGGATCGGTTCATTACTTAGCCTACTGCTTTTCCTGCCCAGGTCTGTTAAAAATAATGATTCCCCTGAACTGCAAAAGAAGATCTACTGGCAAACGTTGCACCGTTTTTCAAATGTTGCGCTTCTTTTAGTTGGGGTAATCTTTTTGACGGGCTTGATCGGCACGCTGATTCACTTGACGTCATTTCGTGCGTTCTATACCTCAATCTATGGTTGGATCATCATCATAAAAGCGGCGCTTCTGTTGATCATGCTGCTGTTTGCGCTCTATTCGAACATGCGCGCGCAGAAGCAGGGGGATTTTCTGAGAAAAAGTGTGCTGGGTGAGCTTCTGATCGGGCTGACGGTCTTACTGGCTGCAGCCGTCTTGACCAACGTTTCTCCTCCTGTTCCGAAAGCAGCGGTCGACGAGGGCACCTTTGAGGGATTTAGTGCAAAGTTCAACAATGGTAAACCTACGAAGACTGCCCATCCGCCGACTGTATTGGAAGATCCGAAAAAAACGATACGAGCTAAGGAAAAAAGCTACGTACTGACGCTGCGCGTCGAACCGCTCAAACTCGGACCCAATACGCTGTACTTAGATGTTCTTGATCATGGGAGGCGGGCGCGCAATCTACAGCAGGTTGTCCTAAAGATCCGCTGCATTGATATGGATATGGGGGAAACCAAAGTCCAAGTGCCGCTAGCGAAACTTGGCAAGGGATTTGTTGTTAACGATGCATTTGATATGAAGCATCGTTTTCTCATCAATGTCCATGTTCTTGATAAGGATTATCAAGCTGTCGATAAAGACTTCATTGTAAACATCAAATGACCCAAAAGGAGCAAGCGATCAATGAAAAAGTTTAGCCAAACCATCACCGCTGCGTTCTTCTCTGCTGTACTCCTTTTCGCTTTTCACGACAGTGCATCGGCCCATGTAACCGTCAAGCCGGTTCAGTCGATCACAGGATCGAGCGAAACGTATACAATCACTGTCCCCACTGAAAAGAACATTCCGACGACTAAAGTGGCACTGCGCATTCCGAAAAACGTTCAATTCTATAGCTACCAACCGGTGCCGGGATGGACGACTGAAGTCATCAAGAATGCGCACGGACAGGCGCAAACGGTGAGCTGGACAGCAAAGGAGAGCGGAATTGCGCCTGGAGCGTTCCAACAGTTTCAGTTTCGCGCACTGAACCCGAAACAAACCGGCGCTCTTGCTTGGAATGCTTATCAAACGTATAAGGATGGCAGTATTGTTGAATGGACAGGCAAAGAAAATGGCGAAACACCTCACGCGATAACAAACGTCGTTAAAAGCGCGGATACAACGCGCAGTGTGCCGCATGGCGACAGAGGCAATCAAATCCTTTCGCTCACTGCGATCGTTCTTTCGGCAATTGCCATCGCTCTTTCCGTCATTACGCTCGTTGCACTTCGAAAGAAAAAAGACAAAGTATCTTCTGATGCCAAGTAATTGACGAGTGCATGCGCAGACCATATAGGTTGAATCTGTAACAAATAAGATCAGAATACATAGCCGCCTTCAACTGAAGGTGGTTTTTATTTTGTCCGGACAACCAAATGATGAGGCATCATTTATCGATAAGATTTGTTTATCCATGACGGTAGCAAAAAAACAAATAAATATCTTAAAACAATAAATATTTATTGAAAAACAATAAATATTGGTATAAAATCAATTTGAAAACAACATAGTGAGGTGCTTTTATTATGAAACAAGGTTCACTACTTCTTTTAAAAATAGCTGTTTGTCTTTTTGGAACTCCAGCTCTTACATTGTGTATCTTTGGACTGCCGTGGTTAGCAAATAATCCTGTGAGTCCGGAGTATGCTCATATACTGTACCCCGTAGTAATTGGCATCTATGGATCCGTGATACCCTTTTGCATTGCATTGTATCAGACTTTAAGAATTTTAAACTCTATTGACAATGGCCATGCTTTCTCCGAGTTATCTGTAAGAGCCTTAAAGTTATAAATAAATGTGCCATGATATTCAGCGGCATGTTTGTGTTAATGATACCGTTTATTTATTTCTTGGCAGAAAAAGACGATGCCCCAGGACTTATTATAGTTGGAATGGCTCCTATCTTTGCATCAATGGTTATCGCAGCTTTTGCTGCTGTTCTTCAAAAACTAATAAAAGAAGCAATTGTTATAAAATCAGAAAATAATTTAACCGTCTGAAATGAACGTATTGCTAGGATCATTAATTTTTGTGCAAGTCTGGCTTTGGGGAAGGGGTTAGATAATGATGCTAATCTTCGACCTTAAAAGGCTAAATAATTGGGAACTCAATAAGGAGCATTCTGTATGTCTCTGGACCCTCAGCCGGGAGACATTTTTGACTACAAAAAAATGAAAACACTTAAGGATTTAAGATTAAAGATTATGGACGCACTAAAGCAGCTTATTTGTTTCGCCTGGGAACAGACTCTAGCGTGTATATTTCCTGTTGTCATTTTTGCTTCTCTGGCTTTTACACAAAGTGTATCCTTCACTTTTTTGCCACGTTACGATTGTTTGCTTGTCATTTTCCTTCTGATGCAGTGGTGGATGGTTTATTCCGGGATGGAAACAAAGGATGAATTAAAGGTGATCACGTTGTTTCACCTTATCGGACTGGCACTTGAAATTTTCAAGGTGCACATGGGCGCCTGGGCTTATCCGGAGAAGGGGTATTTTAAAATACTCGGTGTGCCTTTGTATAGCGGATTCATGTACGCAAGTGTAGCAAGCTATCTTTGTCAATCGTGGAGAAGGCTAAGGGTTGAACTGGTTAGATGGCCACCGTTTCTAATTGTTGTAACTCTTGCCCTTGCAATTTATTTGAATTTCTTCATTCACCATTATTGGCTTGACGTTCGTTGGTGGCTCACCGGACTTGTCGTGATCGTTTTTTGGCGATCGTGGGTCATATACGAAGTTAATGGAATTCGATATCGTATGCCGCTCACACTTTCCTTTGTGCTTATTGGATTCTTTATATGGATTGCTGAAAATATTGCAACGCTTTTTGGTGCTTGGAAATACCCCAATCAAACGGGTTCGTGGAGACTCGTTCACCTTGGAAAGGTGAGTTCTTGGGTATTGTTAGTGATTGTAAGCTTTCTTATAGTAGCAACGTTAAAGCAGATTAAGGAAAGAAAAGAGGCTGACGAGGTCAGGGTTAGTGAATCGAAATGATGTTCGATTATAACACACGGTTATATCAGGCAGAGTGAAGAACGGGCAAGTATAAAAGTGGGTTGAGTCTTTATTACTCACTGTGCCATCTCGAAACTGGGTACGCACTTCGGAAGTACGCGAAGAGAAATGAATAACAATACCTTTTGAAAGGATTACCCATTAATGAAAACTTCTTTTATCGATAAAAAGCAATCAGAAGACCGGATCAGTTGTTTGGGAGATAATAAGCTCAACCATATAGCAATAATTATGGATGGAAATGGACGTTGGGCTCAGAAACGGGGTATGCCAAGAGTTGCCGGTCATAAAGAAGGATTGACAACCGTTGTTAAGGTCGTCAAGTCGGCAGTCAAATGCAAGGTGAAGTATTTGACACTTTATACATTTTCAACAGAAAACTGGAAACGGCCGAAATCGGAGATCGATTTTATACTGAAACTTCCTATGGAGTTTCTTAATCGATACCTGCCGGAGCTTATTGCTAATAATGTACGAATTGAAACAATTGGAGATGTGGCATATCTTCCCGTCTATACGCGAAAAGCGCTGCAGTACGCAACTAAACGTACGCGCAACAATGATGGTCTTCAGTTGAACTTCGCGCTGAACTATGGAAGCAGGCACGAAATTTTGCTAGCGATGAAAGAAATGTACTTGGATATTAATCATGCGAAATTGTCGCTCGATAATGTGGATGAACAGCTGTTTTCACAGTATCTGAATACGGCCGGTATGCCGGAGCCTGATCTCCTGATACGTACCGGAGGGGAAAAGCGTTTGAGCAACTTCCTGCTCTGGCAGCTTGCGTACACGGAATTCTGGTTTACTGATGTGCTGTGGCCGGATTTCTCGGAGGAGGAATTTATGCGTGCGCTTGATGAATACCAACAACGAAAGAGAAGGTTTGGTGGAATTTAGGCTGTACGATTTGTGCAACGAGCACAAAAATCCTGATTAACCTACTCGTATGAACAACAAAAAATCATTCCCTCGATAACGTGAGAGAATGATTTTTCTAATTGCTTTTTTTGCATGGCCTAGTAGCATTATGCCGTAAAATTGAGAATGTCTAGGATCTCTTCTTTTTTCTTGATGAATGCCGTGCTGTCCCGGCGTCGTGGACGTGGCAACGTTACATCAACGATTTTTTTCAGAATGGCTGGACGCGGCGTCATCGTGAAGACGCGATCGGCTAAGTAGACGGCTTCTTCAACATCATGCGTGACCATGACCATTGTGATGTTTGTCCGTTCCCGGATTTTGAGCAGTTCATCATGCATTTTCATCCGAGTAAACGCATCAAGTGCACCAAACGGCTCATCAAACAGCAAAACCTTCGGATAATTAATCAGCGTGCGTGCTAAGGCAACGCGCTGCTGCATACCGCCGGAGAGTTCGTAAGGGTAATTTTTTTCAAATCCCTTTAAACCGACTAATTCGATGAATTCGTGGATGGATTGACGTTTCTCGCGATACTCACCAGCTAATCTTGGGCCAAAGCCGACGTTTTGTTCGATCGTCAGCCATGGATACAAGGTTGGATCTTGAAAAACTAAGCCACGTTCGCGGCTTGGTCGTTCAACAAGATTACCATCAACCAATATCTTGCCTTGGGAAGGCTGATCCAGCCCCGCTAATAACCGTAACAGTGTTGATTTGCCGCAACCGGAAGGCCCGATCAGTGCGATAAATTCACCCGGTTCAACCTCTGCATTCACATGATGCAACGCTTCAACCGGCGAACCGGTCTCTGTACGCGGTGGAAAGACTTTTCGAAGATTGTTGAATGTGATTTGTCCTGTAGCTACCATTTAATAATCCCCTTCTGCCATCTTAAAACATAGTCGCGTATTTTAAAGAGAATCGCAATCATTAATGAGAAGCTGACTGCGATCACAACCAATCCGGCATAAACATTTGCATAAGACATAATTTCTCGCTGCCAGTTAATGTACCAGCCAATACCGTAGCGAACGCCGATCATCTCGGCGGACATTAAAGTAAGAAAAGCCCCGCATGTTCCGTTGAAAATCCCGACAAAAATATTTGGCAGCGCGCCGGGGACTGCGACGTGAAAAATCTTTTGGAAATCGGTTGCACCCAGTGTATCGGCGACCTCAAAAAATGTTTTTTTGACGTTCACAACACCGGATTGCGCTAATACCGCAATTGGGAACCAAGAGGCTAATGCGATTAAGAAAACTGCTGCTTGATAACTGGTCGCAAAAGCGGATAGAGCAACCGGAATGAACGCGGTGGATGGAATGGGTCCGACTGATTTTACAATTGGTTCCAGCCAATAATTCCACGATGAATACCAGCCAATTAATATTCCGGTCGCAAGTCCGGTGATGATGCCGATGCCTAATCCGTAAGCAAGCAATTGAGCAGAATGGAACAGACATTTTAGTAGAAAGCCTGAATCGCCAATGAGTACATCAATAATTTTTTCCGGCGCGGGAAAGAAAACAGGCTTCAACAATGTAAATTTAAGCGTGACCAGATTATACAAACCAAGGGCTAGGAATGCGGCGCCAATAAAGTAACTTTTAAAAACAAATCGCTTTAATCCACCGAAAAACGTATAGTAGATGGCGAGTATGGTTGTAATCGCAAGCGCAATGACTAATAACCCCGTGTACCAAGGCAGTGCTTTAGTGAACAAAGTGTCACTTTTAGGAATCACGATTTGAGCAATAAGCGTGATTGCAATGGCAATGCTTGCAAAGTACGCACGACCGATGTGGCGATCTTTTATTCGGGTTATTTTTTTGACGTAAATCGTATCCTTTTCCAAAAAAACTCCCCCTTTGTTTCAAGTACAGAAAGCATAGGGTTTTACCCCGTCTTCAAATGGATAGACCCGTGTCTTGGCCAAGCATCAGATGCCTGCCTGTCTGAGGAGGCTCGCGGTACGCCCGCGGCAAGCGAGCCGCTGAAGTGCCCGTCAGGCAAAAGATCGATGGCAAGGGACCTAGTTTTTCTCACAAATAGATTTAGTGTACACCTTTAATTTTCAAGAATGAGTGATCGGTAAGTGCTTGGGTATCAACATCTTTAGAGATGATGCCAATGTCCTGCAAACTATCGGCAGTTTGTTTGAATGCCTTCTTTGCACCGTCATAGGAGGGTTCCCATTGGTACGTTTCCAAAGCGGACAGATTCGTTTTTTCTTCACCGGCAATATATTTTTTCTCTGTTTGAATATGGACCGAATTCGATTGATTCTTTGCGATCCATTGTGCTGCTTCTTGTAACGCTAAAGTGAATTTACGTGCGATTTCCGGATGTTCTTTGGCAAGCTTGTTAGAAACGTAAGCAACGCAGCAATATTCATCCTTGAATGGTTCTGTGGTTGCAGAACTAGCCAGAGATTTGAAACCATAGTTTTTGATCGCAATTTGTGTATCCGGATCGCCGACGGCAATGGCATCGACCTGTCCTTTATTGAGGACGATTGGCAAGCTGGCAGAATCATAAGCGATAAACTGAACATCTGAGTTTTTCGTTTCAACATGCAATCCGTTGTAGGAAAGCACCCGTTTTGCAAAGGTAGCAGCACTGCCTGCCACGGTTCCGACACCAATTTTTTTACCTTTAAGATCCTTCACGGACTTAATCTTAGAATTCTTTCCCACTAAGATTTGCAGGCAGCCGGTATGCAGTCCAGTGGTGATTTTTAATTCGGCTCCATTTGTCAACGGTTGTACGATACTGGCGAGCAGCGAGTTCGTCGCATCGACTTTTCCTGCAGTCAGTGCTTCTGTACCGGATAGATCGCCAATTTTGACATTTTTATACTTGATGCCGTATTTCTTAAAGATCCCTTTTTCAATGGCGATTTGCTGTGGTGCTTCGCATAAGCCGGATGAATCTGCCAGTTTCAAAACATAATTGTCATCTTTTTTCGTAGCCGCACTTTTCTTATTTGTGATATGGCTAACCGAAAATACAGCGGCAATCAGCACAATAACGGCCACGCCAACGTAAAGCAGCCACTTTGTCAAGCGATTCGTTTTACTTTTCTTTGTCATGTTTTGTTTAGCCTCCCCTTAAAAAAATCACAGGTTGTGTCAAATTGCAGTGCAGCAGCTAAAGGAAATGCGGAGGAGTGTTTTTATAAAACTAAACATCCCTATATACTTGGAATTTACTTAAAAAGACGCTAATCATGTTGGAAACGAGGGGGCTGCCAACATGGTCGGACTTGCTGAGCGGATGTGGCGTTAATGAAGGCAATCAATAGTCTGCACTGCAACTGCGAACACGTTCTTCCGTTCCAATAGCTTCCCCATTCATGTAACATGCGCATAATCCATTCATTTTTTATTTGTAGTATACCAACCTCTTTTCTTGGAATAAAGGATAAAAAAATAGATAAGCAGTGATCAATTCGCAATGGACGTTGAAAGCGAACAGCAAGCAAGTCATCCTCCGACTTTTCCATCCGGCAACATGAGTGAAGTGCATTGACTCATTCTTTTCAACGTGTTGATGAGCATCCGATGATGATCGTGCTTAGTTGACGCCTAATTTAAACCATTAAAATTCACTTGTCAACCCCCACAAAAAATGAATTATCCTCCAGTCTCGTGGAAAAATGCTTGGCAACCGCCGAAAACTATGTTTTTATTTGGGTAATTGCAAAATTCCGGTTGCCCGTTGATCGCACCGGTATTTTATGCGATGACTCTGAATGCGAGGTGAACCTTATGCGTATGAAGCGACCACTTTATTATCAACTGTCGGAGTATGACTGCGGCATGGTGACGCTCCTGAATGCCATAAGCTATCTTTTTTCTCGGGAAGCGGTTCCGCCTGATGTCATTAAAGCCATTACAACGTATTCGCTTGATGCTTACAATACGGATGGCGAAGTGGGCAAACATGGAACGTCAAAGGCGGCAATGCGGTTTATTGCGGACTGGTTGAATCGTAACGGACCGATTAAGGGGCTGCCCATTTACGGTAACTATTATGTCGGTTCGCATGTACGTGTGAAAAAAGACAGTCCACTCATTGATGCGGTGCAGCAGGGTGGCGCAGTTATTTTAAGATTAAATTATGGTGGGGAACATTATGTGCTGGCAACGAAGGCAGATACGCAGCAAGACTATTTGTATCTGTTTGATCCTTATCTGGATGAAGCCTTAAAGGATACGAAGGGGATTGTCTTCGTAGACGACGCCCCCTTTGCCTATAATCGCAAGGTCCCTTTTAACTTTTTTGAAGCAAATGACGCGCATCATGTCTATGCCCTCGGTCCAGTGGAGAAACGGGAGGCGATTGTTTATTTTAACCGTGAACAGGGTTCAATCGCTCCGGTTTCATTCAACGATCGGCAAAACGTATCGAAGAAAGATGGCTGCGTCTGGTGAATGGTGTGACGCGGATAGAGAATCTGAAAAAAAACATTGACACATCATCGATTTTGAATTATATTACCCAGTAAACAGATGCGAATTATTTGCACGTGCTTTTTTGATATATGCATCGCAAAAGTCTGTTGCCTTTCCATTGAAAAGTGAATAGCAAACTTCTTATCAAGAGTGGCGGAGGGACTGGCCCAATGAAACCCGACAACCAGCACATGGTGTATGGTGTTAATTCCAGCAGTTTAGACTGAGAGATAAGAGAACCCAGGCAACGAATGTTTTCTTATCTTTCACTAAGGAAACATTTTTTTATTGCCTTTTAGGCGGTTCATCGTTGATTGGTTCATGCAGAAATCCACAGGCTCAAATCCGTGCTAGAGGAGGAATGTGATCATGGGTAGCGTGAGAAAGCAGTTCTTTTTTTTGATTCAGTCACTCATTTGGGATCCGGTTTATCTGCCATGGGAGTCCGAAGCGTTCTGCGGCGCCGTTGCAAGCAAGGATGAATGCCGAAAAAAGGTCTGATCATTTTATGATGTAGACGGCGCAAGATAATGCATCAAGGAGGAAGAGCAGGATGAAAATAGATTCATTGATTGTAAAGGGGATTGACGCCAAAGACAATCCAGACCACGCGGTTGTACCGCCAATCTATCTCGCAACCACTTATGTACAGGAGGATCTGCATAACTTTCAGTCCTATGCCTATGCCAGAGGCGGGAATCCGACACGGAATAATCTTGAACACTTGTTTTCAAAAATAGAACAAGCGGATTATGCCTATGCGTTTGCATCGGGCATGGCGGCCGTGTCGGCTGTGTTCAGTCTGCTTCATTCCGGTGACAAGGTGTTGCTGAACAATAATGTCTATGGTGGAACCTATCGCTATGCGAGCAACCTTTTCAAGGATCGGGGGATTAATTATGAACTGGTTCATGATTTTAACGATCTTACGGCAGCGGATTTGGATGATGATGTGGCAGCGCTCTATGTTGAGACACCGTCAAATCCATTGCTTCGCGTTGCAGATATTCAGCGTCTCGCAGCAGTCGCGCATCAGAAAGGCAAACTGCTTATTGTCGATAATACATTTCTAACCGCTTATTATCAGAATCCACTTGCTTTGGGCGCAGACGTCGTGCTCTATTCAGCCACAAAATACTTGAGTGGTCATGCGGACGTGCTTGCCGGACTGGTTGCGACTAATCAGGAATCCATTGCCGTGAAGCTGAAATTTTTACAAAATACGCTCGGCGGAATTCTGAGTCCGACCGATTCCTATGCGCTGATTCGCGGAATCAAGACGTTAAGCGTTCGTCTCGATCGTCAGGAAGAGAACACCGATCGGATCATCAAGTTTTTCAGCACTCATCCAGGTATTGAACACTTGTATTATCCAGGATCCTTTTCGCGTGAAGAAAAGGCCATTCAGGAGCGGCAAGCTTCGGGGCACGGATCGGTGATTTCCATTCGTCTTACTCCCGGGTATGATCAGGATCGGTTTGTTGACGCTTTATCGTTATTTGATCTAGCTGTCAGTTTAGGCGGTGTAGAGAGTTTGATTTGCCAGCCGGCGACGATGACGCATGAATCCTTTGATGCGGCTCTTCAGCAAAAAATAGGCATCACAAAGGGATTGCTTCGCCTAGCGATCGGCATTGAAAATGGCGAAGACCTGCTTGAGGATCTGACTCAGGCACTGGATAAAGCCAAGCAAAAAAAACATTTGGAGTGAGACATGGATGGAAATTCGCAAAATGATCCCTGACGATTATGAAAGGGCTTATGATCTATGGACGCGGGTTCAAGGGATGAACTTGGCGTCTCTGGACAACAGCTACGCAGGAATTGCCCGGATGATTCAAAGAAATCCGGAGACCTGTTTTGTTGCCGCCGATCACGACCGGATTATTGGTACGATTCTTGGCGGTACCGATGGAAGAAAAGGTTTTATCTACCACACGGCAGTTGATCCTAAAGAACAAGGTCAAGGCATCGGTACGGCCTTGATTGACCGAGTCTGTGCACAGTTTAAACGAGATGAGATTACAAAAATAGGTTTGTTTGTCGTCATTAATAATGAGGAGGGAAAACAATTTTGGAGACAAAAAGGTTGGAACTTCAGAGACGATATTGTATATCTTGATCGGGATCTGTGAGGGAACTGAAGATGAGTAAACGGTACGATTATCGCGGGATCCAGCAATGGGTAAAACGCATTTTTGAAGCTTATCAGTTTTCAGAACAAAGCAGCGCGGCCATTGCCCAATCCATCGTAGCAACTGATCTGTTCGGCATTGAATCACACGGCGTGCAGCGTCTGGCCATGTACGATCGGAAAATCCGTGCCGGTGACATCCGTGTCGGTGCAGTTGCGGAGGTTATTCGTGAATCACCGGTCAGCGCGGTGATTGATGGGCATGAGGGAATGGGGCAGCTTGTTGCCATTAAGGCCATGGAGCTGGCGATTAAGAAAGCGGAGCAGCGCGGCATCGGCATTGTCTCCGTTCGCCATTCCAATCATTATGGCATGGCCGGTTACTATGCCAAGCTGGCCAGTAAGAAAAAGATGTTCGGTATCTCGGCAACCAATTCGAATCCTTTTTTAATTCCGACCTATGCCATGCGTCCATTTCTCGGCAGTAATCCCATTGCTTTTGCACTGCCGGCTGCGCCGCATGATTTTCTTTATGATGCGGCGACAACGGTCGTATCGCTCGGAAAAATCGAGATTTACGCCAAACAGAAAAAAAGCATTCCTGGAGCATGGGCGGTCGACAACAAGAACCGAATCAGCCGCGATGCGCGTACGTTGCAGCGAAACTTATCGCATGTTCCTAAAATCGGCGGCATGCTTCCTGTGGGTGGGCAAGGAGAAGAAAACGGCGGGTACAAAGGCTTTGGTAATGCTTTGCTCGTAGAAATTTTGACGTCCATTCTTTCACAAGGCAATCTTTCCGCCGATCTCGGCGACGGAAGGACGAAAGGGATCAGCCATTTTTTTGCCGCAATTAATCTTCACTTGTTCGGGGATGCCAACAAGATTACAGACGCTTTATCGCAAATGCTTGAACGCATACGCAGACTGCCCCCTGAGCCGGGAAAGAAAATCTACATACATGGTGACAAAGAGGCTGACGCACTTGAAGATCGTGTGAAAAATGGTATTCCAATTGATCTTAAAACGCTCAATGAAATGACGGCTCTCTCAGATCGGTTGCATATTCCCTATCAGCAATACCTTTGAGCATGTGCAGGTGTTGAATTAGAAATGGAGGAAGATCAATGATGGAAGAATCAAGGCATCGTTTTGACACATTAAAAATACATGCAGGCTATGACCGCACGCAGCATAACAATGCATCGCAAGTTCCGATTTATCAAACGGTCGCCTTCGGATTTGGTGACACAGAACGTGCAGAACAGCTAGTTAATCTTAAAGAAAAAGGCTTCAGTTATTCGCGAATCGGTAATCCAACGACTGCTGTGTTGGAAAAAAGAATTGCCGAATTGGATGGTGGAAAAGAAGCGGTGGCAGTTGCATCAGGAATGGCTGCCGTTTCTTATGCGTTGCTTAATTTGGCTGAAGGCGGCGGCAGAATCATTACCGCTGCGAATATCTACGGATCGAGCTTTGACGAATTTCGCACGCTATTTCCTAAATTCGGCATTCAGTTTGACTTTATCGATGACATCAACGATTTGGCACAAGTAGAAGCGGCAATCAAAGCAGATACCAAGGCGATTTTTGCAGAAAGTGTCACAAATCCTGATACAATGGTAACAAACGTTAAAGCACTTGCGGAACGGGCACATCAGCATGGACTTCCGCTGGTCATCGACAATACTTTTCCGACCCCTTATCTATTTAACCCAATTCGTCACGGTGCCGATCTTGTCGTCTATTCTTCAACAAAAGGAATCAGCGGGCATGGTGAGGTGGTTTCGGGACTCATTGTTGATGCAGAGCAGTTTGATTACGGCAATGGGCGTTTCAAACAATTTGAAGAGAAGGATTATGTCCTGGGAGATGAAGAGGAACAGGTTGAACGAAGTTTTGTCGAAACATTCGGAGCGAAAGCATTCACAGCACGAATTCGTGTGAAGTACCTTCGGCTGCTTGGGGCAGCCTTGAGTCCGTTTGATGCCTACCTTGTGCTTTTAGGTATTGAAACGTTGTCGGAACGTCTCGCAAAACAAGTTGCCAGTACGGAGAAAATTGCTCGGCACCTGTCTAATCATCCACACGTGAAAGCGGTGCATTACTCAGGATTGCCGAATCATCCGCAGCATGAACTTGTTGCCCGTGATTTTCCCCGAGGCGTCGGTGCGATTTTCGCATTTGAAGTTGATGGCAGCGAAACCGAAGCAAAGAAAATTTTAAATGCGGTCAAGATCTTTAGTTATTTGCCCAATGTCGGCGACGCACGCTCGTTGATTGTGAATCCAGGCCGAACCACTCACCGTGAAATTCCCATAGCTGCTCGAGAAAAAAGCGGCCTGACTAACACATGGATTCGTCTGTCAATTGGTCTAGAAGATGCAGACGATCTCATTGCTGATCTGGATCAAGCATTGGCCAAAGCGTTTGACTAAGTCATCATTGAAGGAGAGAAAAATCCATGGATTTAGGTAAGATTGTCCGAGGCGGTCCGAGTCAATATCTCTGTTCAGAGGATGCGATCTGTCATCTCGATGAATTGACGGTTCCGTTTGCATCCGTTCATATTATTACAGGAAAAAAGTCGTTTACTGCTTTTCAAACGGTTTATCAGAAAGAGATTAAGTGGCCGGTCCATCATTACGATGGCACATCAAGCCATGAAGATATGGATCGGCTGACTCGTGAAATCGGGCAGGCAGATCTGATCATCGCAATCGGCGGTGGTCGCGTTCTAGATACTGCAAAAGGCGTCAATCACCGGCTGCGCGCGCAGTACATCTGCATTCCGACCGTTCTGGGTACGTGTTCCGCCTATACACCACTGGCCATCATCTACAATCAAAAGCATGAGCATGTCGGCCGCGATCATTTTCAAGAAACCGCCTATGCCGTGCTCGTCGATTTATCCTTACTCATTGATTCACCAAAGGATTATTATATTGCCGGGATTGGCGATACATTAGCCAAGTGGTATGAAGCAGAGGCGATTCGGAAAGATGAGAGTCAGCAAAACGATCCCTTTGTTTCACTTGGACTAAGTGCAGCTCTGCAGACAAAAAAGTTGCTGCTTCAGTATTCCGAAGAAGCGGTAACAAGCATGGAACGCCACCAAATCAGTCCGGCCTTCCGAATTATCTCTGATGTTATTGTCGGAATTTCCGGAACGGTCGGCAGTTTCGCCCGCGATTATGGGCGCGCTTCCGGTGCCCATGCGATTCATAATGCGATGATCAAGATCCAAGGCATGAGCCGCTACCAGCATGGCATCAAGGTCGCATATGGGTTGCTTGTCCTGCTTGCCACATTGGGACAGCATGCGGAAGTGCGCAAGCTGCTGCCTTTTTATAGGCGAGTTGGTCTCATTGACGCATTGGAGCAGTTCAGACTGAAGAATGTCAATGAGGCGAAGCAAATTCTGGCCAAAGAATGCGTGGAGACGGAGATTGGTTTCCGTTTTGTCTTCAAAACATTTGATGAAGCGTTTATTCTGAATGCATTAAATCAGGTGGAGACGCTTGCAAACGAAAGCAGCGATGCAACGCTTACGCCGCAGTCTCGATCATAAGGCAGATGAATAGAAAAGATGAGCCAAATTTTAGATGAAGAAACAACATATCTCACGCTTTTTAAAACATTGCATCAGCACCCGGAACGATCGCTGCACGAGCATGAAACAACCAATCTGATTAAAAAAAGGCTTCAGGACCTTTCCATTTCGCTAAGGGAGAGCCATCTTGAAACGGGAGTTTTCGCCGATATCTCAGGTGATCCGGACGGTCCGGCTATCGGACTTCGCGCGGATATTGATGCCTTGCCGATCCTTGAACAAACCGATCTGCCTTATAAGTCGCAAAATGACGGTGTCATGCATGCCTGTGGCCATGATTTTCATACAACCGCTTTGCTTTGGGCTGCCGATCTGTTAAAGCAAAATCAGCCGAAACTCCCGGGTACGGTTCGGTTGATTTTCCAGCCTGCTGAAGAAGCGGGACACGGAGGGCTTAAGGTGGTTAATGACGGTCAGCTCAAAGGACTTCGTGCGGTGATCGGCGTGCATAATAAACCGGATCTGCCGGTAGGAACGATTGGCATCAAATCCGGTCCGTTAATGGCTGCTTGCGATAAGTTTAAAGTTACATTTCATGGCATTGGCGGACATGCAGCGATTCCTGAACGCACGCGAGATGCGATCGTTGCTGCCTCATCGTTCATTCAAACGGTGCAATCGATTGTCAGCCGCAACATCACCCCGAAGCATGAAGCAGTGGTGAGTGTCACAAGTATTCACGGCGGCGATGTCTGGAATGTGCTGCCTGAAGCAGTTGAACTGTTGGGTACGGTACGCACTTTTTATGATGAGGACCGCGTGTTAATCATTGACCGATTTGAAGCAATTGCTGCTGGACTTCAACATGCGTACAATGTGCAGGTTCAGGTTGAGTGGGGGCAAGGCACGCCTTCAGTATTTAATAATGAAACAATAGCGAAGATCATTTACGATGCAAACAAAGCGGAGACTAACGTGGTTACCCCAGACTTATCGGTGGCCGGCGATGACTTCTCATGTTTCCAGCGTGAAGTTCCGGGCGTATTTGCCTTTATTGGGTCGAATGGACCGGAGGACTGGCATCATCCTGCGTTCCGTGTTGATCCTGCCGGAATTCAAACAGCAGCCACCTTCTACTACCGATCGGCTATCGCTGTTCTGCAAGCATTAAAAGATGAAGAAAGACCCGAACCGTCGCTGCCTGATGAACGTTAGCAAAGCATGCACATTGTAAACGACAGATCTGTGATCACCACCAAAAGAATAGCCATGATTCAGTCATGCTTATCCAGAGAGGCGGAGGGATTGGCCCTGCGAAGCCTCAGCAACCGACCCACACGTGGCACGGTGCTAATTCCACAAGCAGAATACGTTGCTTGAAGATAAGTCGAGGACACGATCGAATAAAAACCTGCTTCCTCCTCTTAGACGTGAAGGGAAAGCAGGTTTTAATTTTTTGTAAGGAGTGGTCAGCATCATGAATAGTGCGCTTCGAAAGACCGTTGAAAACAGGCGTGAACAATTAATTGAACGGTTGATTGCCCATCATGTCTACAAGAAAAATGGAAAGCATCTCTTTGAATTATCCTTATCAGAACTCGAACATGAATATAAACAGGTGCAGAAGCGCGCTTAAATTCATGGATTCACGCACCATGGCATGGTCGGCTTTTTCTTACCGTGAATCCTTTACGTTTGAGAAAAAGTCGAACTTGTCCGTCGTTACGAAATCAGGATTGGGAGTAGGCGAAGCGGTTTTGAGCATATGTGCCAAACGATTGAGCTGCTGCGAGAGGAGTGTCCGCTCCTTCTCACTCATGTTAAATACGAACCCGTACTGGAAAATCTCTGTTTTGAGTTCCTTCGCCCAAACGACTGAACCATAGAATGTAGCTGCCTTCCCAAGAATCGTTGTTTCTATTTTTAAGATCATTGAGGAATCAATCCCGAACCGTAAATCCGATAAGAAGCGCAATCCGCCCAGCCCGATATTTTCAATTAAAATACGCGATTGCCCGAGACGAACCGTTTGACCATGGAAATGATCTAATGTGACGGACGCTTTTAACGGCGATTTAAGGGCGACTCTAAAGAACTTACGCCTATTTTTATGAGGCTTTCTTTGAGCATGTCGGCTTATGTCGGCGGAACGGCCACGTTGTTTGCGCACAAATTTGGCAAACTGGTCGGCCGGTATGGGTCTAGAAAATAAATAACCTTGTACGACATCACATTTGATTTCTTTCAGCAACTGCAGCTGTTCTTGCGTTTCGACTCCTTCTGCGACTACGCGCATGTTCAAATGGTGAGCGAGATCGATGATTGATTGCGTAATAAACCGAGAGCTGTTATCGCCAGTTGCATTCAAGTCATCAATAAACGATTTATCAATTTTCAGCGTATCGATCTTGCCTTTGAATCGTTTCAGATAAGAAAGCGATGAGTAGCCGGTGCCGAAGTCGTCAAGATGAATGCCAATTCCGTTTGCTCTGAGGCCATCTAAAATCGAAAGAACCGTTGCTTCATTTTCAAGAAGCGAGGTCTCCACAATCTCAACTTCCAAATTGTGCGGGTCCAGTTTTGTTTGATTTAAAATTTCCAGAATACGTGTAACGAGGTCGTTTTCTAGAAAACGATACGCCGTTAAATTGACGGAAATTGGGAGTTCGGGTAGTCCAGCTTCCTGCCAAGCCTTATTTTGGCGACATGCCGTCTCCTCGATCCAGCGGTCGATTTGACGCATAACGCCGATTTCTTCTGCAAGCGGGATGAATTCCGTTGGTGATACAAGCCCCCATTTTGGGTGATTCCAGCGGATCAGTGCCTCAGCGCCCACAATTTGATTGGTAAAGAGATCGACCTTGGGCTGATAATATAAGTCGAATTGATGCAAATCGAGTGAATTTCTCAAGTCTGACTCTAAGGTGAACCGCTTGTAGCCAGTGATATCCATCGTGGATGTGAAGATCCGGTAACGGTTATGTTTGTCTTTCTGTGCCCAATGAAGTGCAGCGTCGGCATGTTTCATTAAAGTTGTGCCATCATCGCCATCATCAGGAAAGATACTGATCCCAAGATTGAGTGAAACCGGGATCCGGTAATCGTTAATGAGGAACGGTTCGTCAAATGCGCTGACCATGGTTTCTGCGAGATTGACGACCGTTGGATAGAAGACATTTGGACAGAGAATGAGAAACTCATCGGCACTGATTCGGGCGATAAAATGACGCACATCAAGTAAAGCTCTCAGTTTTTTCGCAAACTGTTTTAGCAATTCATCACCGGTCGGATGGCCTAATGTATCATTGATGTATTTAAAACGCTCCAGATCCAAATACATTACAGCCAGATTCTGGTGCAGCGAGTTGCTGACAATCAATTCCTGTTCCAGTTTTTTGCGGAAAAATCTGCTGTTAGGCAGATCGGTTAATTCGTCATGATTAATCAGGTATTTGGTTAACGCTTCTGCTTCTTTGCGTTTGGTTACGTCTTGAATACTGCCGATAAACGTTGCTTTGTCGCGATAGATAATTTTCTTAATCGAGCAATCAAAGTGATGCATCTCACCATCTCTGATCTTTCGAAATGAAAAATCGATGCCTTTCTCTCCAGCGACTAATTGATCGGTAATGGATCGAACGTTCGATTGATCATCCGGATGCAGCACATCAAGAATGCATGCATCTCCTGCGAGCTCTGGTTCAAGAAATGCATAGAGTTGCGGATTCCCATAAATGAGTTTTTTTCCTTGAAAAATAAAGATCGCAAAAGAAGCACTGTCTGTGATGCTTTTGAAGAGTATTTCCGATTCGATAAGCGATTGCTTCAAACGATTGGTTTGCGTCACATCGGTTGCAACCGCAAACATGCCAATCACTTTATTCTCAGACGTAGTCGGGAGCATCGTTAAATGGACATCGAAACGCCTGCCGTTCTTGTGCACGAAAACGGAATTTAGGTACTGCTTCTCACCAAGCAGCACCCTCTGATAAGCAGTGGTGAATGAGGGAATTTGTTCATCTGCCAGAAACTGATCCATTTTCTTTAAGATGATCTCATTGACCGGATAGCCAATAAACTTAGAAAAGCGTTTGTTTGGTAAAGCGATGACTCCATTCACATCCATATAGAAAATGAGATCAGGGCTGTTGTCAAATAATGAACGATAAAATAAATCAGGATACTGGGCGGTATCCCCATTCTGATGATCTGCACACTGCTTTTGATCGTTATGCATGGTCGCGGGCCTCCGTAATTCGCATGAATGTCACTCGGTTTCATGATTCATTATTTTTTTTTGTGATATAAAGATAATAGTATAAATGGCTTATTTTGACTATCGAAGAATGTTGAAATAGAAATTTTTTATCAGTAAAAGCAGTGCCGTGATGAACCACTGGTGCTGCACAGGTAACAAGCGCGTCTTTTTCTATAGAAGAATCACGTGCGGATGATCCCTATTGATCCGGCGAATACGGAACAAATTGCCTCCCCTTTCGATACGATAGCCACAATGTATACGGTTTCATCGAATGGTTAGGTGGACGATGAAACAAAGTGATGGAGAGTGAGTCGAGCATGAACGCTGCATTTCTGATTACTCCGAAAAACGAAGTGGAATTTGTTTATGAGGATTGGACCATCAGGCAGGCACTTGAAAAGATGGAGCATTATCGTTATACCGCAATTCCGGTGCTAAATCGAAGTGGGAGGTATGTGGGGACCCTAACCGAAGGCGACATGCTTTGGAACTTGAAGAACCATGCATCGCTCGATTTTAAAGATACAGAACATCTGCCATTGAGTCATGTGCCGCGCCATCGGGATAGTTCGGCGATGTCGATTAATGTCGCCATTGAAGATATGATCGAAACGTCGTTGACACAAAATTTTGTTCCAATCGTGGACGACAGCGGCGTCTTTATCGGCATTATTCGACGAAAGGAGATCATCAGCTATTTGTTAGCGCAACAAACAAAAGTCCGATGCTGATCAGGAAGGGACAATCAAAGGCAATGAAAGCTGCAACCAATGATCATTGGTTGTTCCTACAGGAAGATGTGCACTGCAAGGGTTATAACTTCTGATGCAGTGCCCTTTTGACTGTTTTTCCATAGTTTCCGCGTAGCGCCAGAATAAAAAGGACAAGACCCAATGGAAGCAATGCCGCGTATTGGATGACGTGGAGCAAGAGGCCGGCCGACAATGCGGCATTCTGCTGTATGCCTAGTCCGGCGAGAGCAACGATGACACCGTATTCGAAAAGACCGACGGCACCGGGCGAGGCGGGGATAAAACCGACGAAATTCGTTGTAGCAAAAACCGCCAGCGATAAGCGAAGCGATTGGTGCCAGCTATAACCGAATGCGGCCAGTCCCGCCCAGGTGGCCACAAGCAGGAGAACATAGGAGAAAAGCACCCAAAGCATCATGTTCAACATGCTGATGGTCAGATAACGACGAATGAAGCGGCGCAGCCGCGGCACAAAACAGAAACCGGCGAGAAGCAACACGATCAGCGCGATACAGGCAAAGAAAAGCATCCAGAGTAGGTGAACAATCACCGGGTCGGTAAATCTGGAAAATGGAACCGCAAGCAGTGAGATCAGGATAATCGCAATCGAATCCGCAACCGCTGGGATCATGACGAGTTTTGTTCGCCGCAGCGCGCTGTAGCCATCCGGGAAGAACGCGAAACGTAAACCATCCCCAATATGGAGCGGAAGGATCATGTTTGCCGCATGTCCGATGCCGACGATCTGCAGGGCGGTCAGCCGATCAATCGCCGAATCGATGCCCAATGTATAGCCAAGTCCGCGAACATAGTTTGAATAGAGGGTGAGCACAACGGAAACGAAGACCAGAAATCCATTAATGTTCGCATGGAACAGCGGACTAAGGTCTAAACGACCAAGTGTTTTGAATGAATAATAGATCACAAGCATTGTAATGATAATACCGACTATAAGTTTGAGTTTTGTTTTTTTGGTCATATACCTGCACCCTGGAATCGGTTTTGAACGGCGCAATCGATTAAGCGATCGGCCGATCTTGGGACGAGTTTTTCGCTTTGGCGATCTGAATGATCCGCTCAGTGATCACGCGAGCAGACTCAGGCTTCCTGAAATGGTACTGGTTCTCAGCGATTTGCCGCAACTTTTCACCGCTATGCGCCGATAATTCTGCGATCATCTCTGGCAAATCCTGCACATCTCTGCAATAAAGTCCTAATTTATGAGTGACAACAAACTGGGGATTCTTCGCCTCTTGTCCGCGCAGCGCACCGGTTACGATGACGGGTTTGCAAAGGTTGACTGCTTCCATTAAGACATTAGGACTTGCCCGCATGATCAGAAGATCCGCCTCCATCATCCGCGCCTTCACTTCCGAAGTAAACCCGTAAATGGTCACTTGATTGCCAATGTAGGGAGCTAGGGTTTGTTCGAGTGTTTTCTTTAAAACTGTATTGTGTCCGGCAATAATGGTTAGGCGGATCATTTTATTGTGAACCAATGTTCGAGCGATTTTCAGCACCTGAGCCGATCCCTGACTCCCGCTCATTAATAAAATTGAAATGAAATGCTTGTTTGCAAGGCAAAGTTCGGGACGTTGTAATGTGCAGAACGCGCTGCGTACCGGGAAGCCGGTCTTCACTAATTGCTCCGGTGCCATGCCGGCCTTCAGCATCTGCCGCCGCGTCTCTTCAGACGGACAGATCACATTGGCTGCCCGTTTGTCCGCCCACAAGTTTGTGACATTGTCTAAATCTGCAATCAACGAAACGACCGGGATATCCAGATGTGCTTGGTTTAAGACGCTGATCACCGAACCAACAAAGAGGTTATGCACGGACACAATGACGTCCGGACGAAAGGCGCGAACCTTTTTTAACAGCGGTTTCCGAATGCTGTGCGCAATAAATGTATTAATGAAACCCTTAAATGGATTACTCAACTGATAGAAGAGTCCCCATAATAAGGGACGTTTTACCGCAAACGAGTCATAATTGCGGCTTGATGAACGAAGAAGCCGATTGCCGAGTTCAAATCCATCAATCACTATGTAATGACTATCCGGTGAAAGAAGCGTTAGCTGCTCGCTCAAGGCCTCGGTAATGCTTTTATGCCCGCAGCCTGTATGTTCCGAAGAAAGAAACAGGATTCTAGCCACAGAATAATTCCCCTTTAGATGTCTTTATGAAGTAGTTCTAGCTCTTTGATACTATTTTCGCTAAGTCCATTCCTTTTATTGACCAAAATGTTTAAAATTCTAGGCCGGTTATAGCGTTGGATGATGATGTAGGGAAGATTGCATAGAACCGCAATGAAAAACATCAGTGCGGACATGCCCGTATGCGTCCATTGCATATACAGAAGCATACTGATAATGATGCACCAATGGACAAGCTCGGCACGACAAGTCTCTTGGGCAAAGCGATATAAATAATCAGAACCGGAATGCTCCATTTGCTTTTTGGAAAAAAGGAAGGACAGAAAATCGCTGAGCTCCGGCAAGAGGCTCTTCCATCTTCTCACGCCAAACCATTGCTGATAGAAAGCGCCGTCTTTTTCCCAGCGTCTTGTTCGGAACAGCCAACCATCGATATGAAAGATGGTTGGCGGAAGCTTGATCGAAATCAGCGTATTCATTAACGAGAGGATTATAAAAATAAATAAATTATTAATCAGTACAAGTAATCTCACAATTGTCCATCTCTTTTCTAGGCCGAGGAACCTCCGTACATAATCTATGCAAAAATGACCGCTTGATGAAAATCAGCGGATAAATAATCAAAGGGACACTTATTATAACTATAGATTAAAAGATCGGCAGAATCAATATAAGCGGTTTGGGACAAGGGACAGGCAGAAGAGCATCGTCACCATTGCTCGGGAAATTAAACTTTTGAAAGTGACTGATAAAATGTAAAAATGGTCGATAAACTTTTGAAAGTGACTGATAAAAATGCAAAAGTGGTCGATAAACTTTTGAAAGTGACTGATAAAAGCACAAAAGTGGTCGATAGCCATAGCTGTCTTGTATTTTTCTGTCCACGCGAAAAAAACTATTGAGGTGGTAAAAACCACTGACATCTTCAGTACTTGGGACAACTTGGGCCATTCAGCATTCATTCAGGACCACAGTATGATAAAATGTTTGCAACTGGCGACCAAGTTTCACTTGTTCTCATTTCGTTTACCTGTCACGACTTTGAAGGTGAGCTAAGTGAATCCAATGAAGAATCGATGAATAATCAATTTTTTGCATTGGATGATATACCTAATCATCTGTTTGTCGATCATCAAATGTGATCAATACGCCTTTATCAAAACGCTCGAGTCCGAGTATTGACTAAGTGGCAGGTCAGCAAAACAAAAAAAGCGCCGTACAGCGCTTCTTTTTGATCGTGTTCATCGGTTTGTGAAGGTTCGGTCGATGAGATCATACTCTTCTTTTGAGAGCTTTACATCAAGCGCGTGGACAATGCCTGGAATTTGACCGGCATTACGCGCACCTGGAATCACTGCAGTCAGATCGGGATTTGCCAAGTACCATGCCAGTACGACTTGAAGGACGTCAACATGATGATTCTGTGCAATTGAGCGAATGGCGTCTAAGTTCTGGATTGTTTTTTGGAACGCTTCGCCATTGAACTTCGCATCTTTACTGCGCGGATCGCTTTCTGCAAAGGTCGTATCCTTGTTAAACTTGCCTGTGAGCAATCCGGATTCAAGCGGGAAGTACGGAACAAAAGAAATACCCGCATCACGCAAGTAAGGAAATAGTTTCTCTTCCTCATCACGGTGAATCAAGCTGTAGTAATTTTCAATGACATCAACATAGCCATCCTGATTGGCTTCCTGTGTCTGTTCAAATGAAAAGTTGGAAATCCCGATGGCACGAATTTTACCCGCTTCTCGTAATTCTTGAAGTGCGCCGACTGCTTCACTTTTTGGCGTCTCTTTGTCAGGGAAGTGTATATAAAAAATATCGATATAATCGGTCTTCAGTCGTTTCAGTGCGTCATCCACCGATTGTTTCAGAAACTGGGGATTATTATTCAGCACCATCTCACCGCTTGAGAAGTCATGGGCGGCTTTATCGGCAATGATCACTTGCTCTCTTGGAAAATTAGCAATGACTTCACCAATCAGTTCTTCAGAGCGTCCTTTTCCATAGATAAAAGCTGTATCAAGCAATTGAATCCCCGATTTAAGCGCAGCATGAACGGTTTCCAGACCATCCGATTCTGATAAATTGGAAAACAAGTTATGACCTCCGACCTTGTTTGTACCCAGACCAAGAGGAACCGTTTCAACCTGACTTTTTCCAATTTTCACTTTGCTCATCAAGATACCTCCTTTTATTATAGGAAAGCTAACGTTGTCACTAATGTATCATAACGCTTGATCAAAATCCGTTTTCATGCTCAATGATCGATACGTTAACCGCCCCCAACATCTATTGGTCGCGCTCCTCCTTGGATTTTTATTTGCCGTCATTGTACAATCAATTTAATAGGTGGCAGCGGATATTAAATTCAGAAATCAAGTCGATAAAAGGAGTACGTCAATGGCAAACGATGAAGCGATTATAAAGTTCTGGAACGAGTATAAAACAAAGCAAGGCCTAACGCATGACAACTACCAGGCTTGGGCGTTCGGCAATACCCCTGAAATGGCTGATGATTTGGCAGAGTTGGTTGTTCGGGGAATCAAAACGGCGACAACCTCCGCCTATGAACTCTATGAAAAAGAGGAACCGCTTCCGCAAGTCGGAGAGTACAACATTATTCTTAATGGTAATGGTGAGCCGGAAGCGATTACCAAGACCGTTGTCACGGAAATTGTTCCCTATAACTTGGTCACATGGGAACACGCTTATCACGAAGGCGAAGGAGACCGTTCCCTTACTTATTGGCGACGCGTCCACGAGGCCTTTTTTAAGCAGGAATATGCAGAAGCAGGGCGGTCATTTCACAACGAGATTCCGTGCTTTTGCGAAGTTTTTGAGGTGGTTTATCGCAAGCAAGTTTGAGCGATTTGCGGCTAACCGCAGATTCTGCATCAAAGTCTACCATTGAGGTGATCGTATGGTTCAATTAGTAGAGCTGACTCCGGAACTAGAAGATGCGTTTAACGACTATTTGTCGGGATGGGTAGCTTCCGGGGAAGAAATCATTCCGAGTGCTTCCGCGAAAGGAGCGATCAGCTACCAACAATTTTTAGCGGAGCTTGAGGAAGGAAAAACCGCTGCGGTGCGCAAGCGTGGCTGGGTTCCGGCAACCTTGTATTTTTTAGCGGACGCGAACGGACGTCTGTACGGGGCGGTGCATTTGCGCCATGAATTGAACGAAGCTTTACTCGATCTTGGCGGTCACATTGGGTATGGTGTTCGGCCTTCGGAACGTTGCAAGGGCTTTGCGACTAAGATGCTGGCGCTTGCACTCGATAAGGCGCGGGCGCTTCATCTGAAACGCGTGCTCCTCACATGTGACAAGAACAATAGAGGTTCCGCAAAAACAATCATTCATAATGGCGGTATTCTTGAAAATGAGCTGCGGCATGGGGACCGAATCACGCAGCGGTACTGGATTGAGCTATAGAGCGCACTCCTTCCCGTTTTTTGGAAAACGAAAAAGACAGGTTCCCCTGTCACTGATCCTTTTTATCTAGCTTTTGGGCAATCGCTTTGAGCACATCGTTTCATTCTTTATGTATTTTTAAAAATTGAAGCATGTATCAGATGATGAAGACAGGAATTGCGATGTAAATCAAAATAAAAATGGGTAAGACAGCTGTTGCGGTTTGCATCATGTGAATTCTCTTTTTTCCTCATTATAGCAAAAGGGATACGTTATTCGATCCTTTTTGACCGGAATATCGTGGTGCAACAAGAAAAAAAGGAGGTGTTACGCATCATGAACTGGAAGGAAAACAGAATCGAATCAGCGAAAAACGGAACCAATCCGATGGTTCTTGCAGAATTGAAAAGCGGCTACGCGGTAATTGGTGATACACAATTTTTGCCGGGCTATTGCGTTCTGCTTCCGAAAAGAGAAGTGTTTAGCCTTAATGACTTAGCCGTTCCGGAACGTTCACAGTTTTTAACTGATATGAGTTTAATTGGTGACGCAATCCTCAAGGTTTGTCACCCGCTCCGCGTTAATTACGACCTATTGGGCAATGCTGATGCGTTCTTACACGCACACATTTTTCCCCGCTACGAGTGGGAAAGCGAAGAACGACGAAAAAAGCCGGTGTGGCTCTATGATTCGTCGAACTGGTTTGATGATGACAAGCAATTTAGTGAAGAAAAGCATGGAAAAATGAAAAAAGAACTCGCTAGTTATCTGTCTGATCGTACGTTTTAACAGGGATGAACAACGATAAACATTAATGCTAAGCACTAATGATGCGACATTCCATACCTTGATTTTATTTTTGACAAATATCGTAACCTTGGTATAAATTGTTAAAAGAAAGGAACGTATGTTCTATAATGGAGATAAGAAAACATACGTTTTATAATAGAGATAAGAAAAAGAGATCGAGGGTGGATGATAAGCAAATGATTAATCATATTAATGTGATCGTTAGTGATTTGAAACGCAGTACTGATTTTTATGAAAGTGTTCTTACGGTGCTAGGTTATCGCAAGAAATTAGTTAGCGAGCAAACGGTGAGTTTCAGTGATGGCCTTTCAAGTGACCCAGGCGGGGATTTGTGGCTGTCCGTTGGGAAACCTGTATCTGGCCATTTTGCATTTCAGGCCGATACCCATAAGGAAGTCCATGATTTCTTTGAACGAGGGATAAATTATGGTGGAAAAAGTAATGGTGCGCCTGGATACCGAGTGCATTATCACCCTCAATACTATGCCGCCTATCTCTTAGATCCTGATGGCTATAACATTGAAGCAGTCTGCCACAAGTAAGCATTTGCGGCAGAAAAGAATGATGGAGCAGGTTATTAATGTTTTTTGCTGATTGAATGATGACCATGCTTTTAATTGGATGGGAGAATCCTTGATGTGGTTTCTCTCTTTTTGATTGACGTAAAATACAGCGTTCAGACCAGGTTTTTGTAAACGTTGAGTTGTTCGTGTCCTTCTCTTCACAAAAGTCAGATTGACTAATCTAAGTGTAACGCTCCTGATTTATTGATGACAACGTATTTTTTATGGCGAGGCAGCATCACTGAGATAAACTCCGTGATGGCTTTACGAAAACTTTTGACATTCTATGAATAATCGTACAAACCAAACAGAAAGGATAATTCCTGTGCCCCCCAAAAATAAAAATAATAAATTAAAGAAACATCCATGACCCGCTTGAGGGGCGCGGGACACCGCTTGAATGAAAATGTAGGTGATGCTTATTCGCGATATAGAGTGGGTACTTGTAAAGTAAGGACAGACTTGAGGTCGAATACTTTTGGTAGTCTCATTGGGTGAACTCCGTTAAAGAAACCGATCTCCTGCATTGTTGAGTACCGCCTATTGTGGCTTTTCTAAGCACGTGTACAAAAATTCGTATTGACTCAGGTGCGGGGCCTGTCCTTCCATTTTTTATTGAGGGGATGATCAATCATGGAGGCTCTATTATCGCGTTGTGCAGGTTTAGATGTACATCAGGAAAACGTGGTTGCTTGTGTTCTTTATGGGGAACCGGGTCAAAAGGTAAACAAACAGATTCGGACCTTCGGCACAACCACCAAGGCATTACTTGCTTTAAGTGATTGGCTGCTCAAAATGGAGATTCGGTACGTCGCGATGGAAAGTACAGGTGTCTATTGGAAACCCGTTTGGAATATCCTCGAAGAGGAATTCGAGTTGGTACTGGCTAATGCACAGCGTATTAAGCATGTTCCAGGCAGAAAAACGGATATCAGTGATGCCCAATGGATTGCCAAACTATTACTCAACGGGCTCATTGAAGCGAGTTTTGTGCCTCCGGTTGACATTCGCAATTTGCGTGACTTAACGCGCTATCGACGTAGCTTGATGCAGATGGCGACGGCTCAAAAAAATCGAATTCATAAAGTACTTCAGGATGCCAACATAAAACTCACCAGTTATATGAGTAATGTCTTTGGGGTATCCGGTCGATTACTTTTGGAATCGATCATGAATGGCGAATCACTGACCTTGGAACAGGTCCGTCGATTAATCAAAACAAAACTGAAAGTCAAGGCACCCAAATTGGTCGACGCGTTAAATGGAAAAGTGCGTGCGCATCACCGGGAATTAATGCGCCGGCAATATGATCTACTGCTCGTCCTTGAAGACAATATTGGTGAAATTGAAGCGAAAATTGATCACAGCGTGCAAGCGTATAAAGAAGAACTGGGTCTGCTGGTTACGGTTCCAGGCATTGACCAGGATGCGGCGGCGGAAATCCTGGCTGAAATCGGTCCGGACATGACTCGGTTTCCAACAGCAGCTCATCTTGCTTCTTGGGGCGGACTCAGCCCAGGAAATAATGAAAGTGCAGGTAAAAAAAAACCGACCCGAACCCTACGAGGTGATAAGGCGTTGAAATCAATCCTTTGCCAAGTGAGTTGGGCAGCTGCCCGAAGTAAAAAAACACGGTTGTCTGCTTATTATTATCGACTGGTGAAGCGACGAGGTCCGAAAAAAGCCAATATGGCACTCGCTCACCTTATTTTAAGGATGATCTATTCGATGCTTAAAAAGAAGGAACCCTATAGGGAACTCGGTCCAGATTACCTGCCAAAGAAGAAGAGTAACGCTGAGTATCACCAACGACAATTAGAGAAGCTGCTCGGTTACGAAATAGAAATTCACGAAAAAACAGCATGAATTGAAAAAAATTCAGTTCATGCATCAGGAGTAGTCTTTTTTTACTTTTTTTGAGCGTTATCACATTTACGTACAAAAATAAGCAAACTATCTATTTGGCTATTGGGATATGTTTAGGAGCCGGAGTTGGGTCGATCCTTAATAATATTTTATTTGGTATCTGTATTGGAATCGCTTTAGGACTTGCGTTAGGATCTTATGAAAAGAAAAATTAATGGTGTGTTCATTCTCGAAACTTCGCATCTTGAAAGGCGGGCAATTTGAAAAGAAATTATACCGTTTCGTTCAGTTCATCCTATTGTTCATTGCTTCAGTCGCTGGAGGATTAGCTTTAAAAAATATCTTCAACTATTCCATGATCATGGGTCTCGGATTGGGAATCGTTTTTCTGTTATGCGCCGTTTTTGTTGCGGGAAAATATAAACAGTAAATGCTAAAGTGCTGAATAGTGTTCCTGCTTATTTAAGTTCAATGGGTAATAGGAAAATCCTGAACGTAATTTTTAATGAGGTGAAAATTGCATGCATTATATTCTTGAAACTGAGCGGCTTCGATTACGTACTTGGAGAATTGACGATATCGATCATCTTAAACAGTTTTTGCAAGACATGGAAGTGATGTATGCTTATGAGCACGCGTTTTCAGATGAAGAAGTTCAAAGATGGCTTCAATGGAATATGAAGTCGTATCAGGAAAATGGGTACGGCTTGTGGGCTATTGAACGTTGCAATACAGGCGAAGTCATTGGTGAATGCGGTCTTACTAATCAAACGGTTGAAGGCAAATCATATTTAGAAATTGGCTACCATCTTGTTAAGAAGCATTGGCATAAAGGTTATGGGATAGAAGCTGCAAAAGCTTGCAAACACTATGCCTTCGAAAAGCTAAATAAAGAAGAAGTTGTTTCCATTGTCAGAGATACAAATATTTCTTCAATGAATTTAGCGATTAGAAATGGCATGGTAATCAAAACGAGATTCATGAAGCATTACCATGAGCTTGATATGCCACATTACTTATTTTCAGTTAAGAAGAGATAAAAATACAGACCACTGAAATAAATAGGAAAGCCGATAGTGCCTTTCTGCTAAATTAGCGAGCGAAAAGCAACTCTATGCATGAACATAGAAATAAATTTTTATAAAATTTTAGCTACAATAATTACGAAAGATGCCTCGGAAAAACGGATCTTCTCACTCTCCATCGTTTTAGTGATTTTTCGTTCTCTTCCTCTATATGTTTCATCTCATTCTGAAGCTTTTGAATGATTCCTCATTATTGGCTGATCGTTAACCATTATCTAGTTGAATCAATAAAGTTTCGGGAAATTTCCCTATGATTGGACACCTTTTCTCGATGTTCCTATCCATTTCCCGCCTTGTTTAAAATCTATTGTTTGCGTTTTCATAGGGTGTTATGCTCTACCCGTAGTTAAAAAGAAAACGCATTCAATAGGGGGTCTGTACGATGGGACTGGTACTTGCACGAATTGATCAACGTTTAATTCACGGAATTGTAGTGACCCAATGGGCAGCGCATACAAAGGCAAAGCGATTGATGGTCGTCGATGACAAAGTGAGCAAAGATGAAACCCAAAAAGTAGCGATGCGCATGAGTAAGCCTGCAGGAACAGGGATGTCAATCATTGATACGGAAACGGCAATTACCAACTTTAATAAGGGAAAGTATGACAACCATAATGTTTTATTAGTTGTTCGTGAGCCGGAAACATTATTAAAACTTGCTGAGGGCGGCGTTCACATTCCGAAGGTGAACGTAGGAATCATTTTTGACGGTGAGGGAAAAAAGACAGTGAAGAAAATGGTTTCTGTCGATGAAAAGGAAGTTGCTGATTTGAAAGCGCTAAAAGAAAAAGGAATTCCAGTTACATTCCACTTTGTACCGGGAGAAGTAGAAGAGCCACTAGAAACTTATATTAAATAAATAATCGATAGAAAGTGGAGTTTGCACATGATGTCCGTAATGACTCATGACTAGGAAGAGGAGAAAAAAATGGAGATTATTCAAGGAATACTCATCATTGCCTTGGCATTCTGGATGGTTCTTGACCAACAGGGATTTGTCATTACCACATGGTACCCGGCGATTATTGGAATGATTGCAGGTATTATTATGGGCGATGTGACTACAGCAATGATTATAGCCGGAACCTTTCAATTGATGGCTTTGGGAGTAGCCAACATTGGCGGTTCATCGGTACCAAACTATGGTCTTGCAACCCTTGTCGGCGTTTATGTGGCGCTTCGAACAACCCATGATATTGAAAATGCGAAAGCGATTGCCTTGGAGCAGTCGGTGTTCCTGTCGGAATGTTGGGCATTCAATTAGATGTTCTCGGTAAATTGTTGAATTCGTATGTTTCTCATGCCGCTCAAAAAGCGTTAAATCAAGGAAAATTTAAGAAAATGGAACGCATTTTTTGGATAGGCCCGCTCATCTTTGGTTTGACTACAGCACTTCCTACAGCACTTTGTGTGTTGTTTGGCGATCGGCTTGTGCGTTTGATCCTAGATTTTGTGCCAAAGTGGTTTACAGATGGACTATCCATTGCAGGGTCAATGCTTCCAGTGGTCGGAATTGCACTATTACTACAATTTATGCCCGTCAAAAAATACTTAACGATGCTTATAATTGGCTTTGTTATTTCTGCATATCTTAAATTACCAATTCTGGGTATTGCACTCTTAGGATTTGCCTTTGCTTATTATTACTTCACGCAAAATATGAAAAAGACACCGGCGGTAGCCGGAGTTGGCGATACGGGTGATGCCGGTGAAGGAGATGATTTTGATGAATAGCGCGGAGAAGAACGATGTGGTAACGAAAAAAGACATTCGAAAAGCATCCATTCGTTATATGTTTATGGCGTGTAATACATTTAACTATGAAAATCAGCAAGCACCTGCCGTTGTGTATGGGCTAAGTAAAGTGTTACGGAAAATCCATAAAAAGGATGAAGATTATAAAGCCTCGTTAAATAATCATTTTAATTATTTCAATACAACAACATGGATGGCGAACTTGCTATTAGGTGCTTCTATAGCAATGGAAGAAAAAGATGGGATTAAGTCAAAAAATGCCGTTCAAGCATTCAAAACGGGGATGATGGGGCCATTAGCTGGTGTTGGTGATACACTCGTTTGGGTACTTTATCCGACGATTATGGGATCAATTTCTGGCTATATGGCACTGCAAGGCAATCCAACGGGTGCCATCATTTGGTTGTTGTTAAATGTTATTTTCTTCTTTTTTCGTATGAAATTATTCGACATGGGACATAGCTCTGGATTGAAATTGATTACTGCCCTTGGCGATCGGTTGAACATTTTTACCGAGTCCGCTTCCATCATGGGACTAACCGTAGTCGGCGCATTAATTCCCTCAGTCGTGAAAATGAACATTCCGATTGAATTTAAAACCGGAAAAGTGACCTTGCCCATTCAAACAGAAATCTTAGATAAAATTATGCCGGCGTTACTCCCGGCAGTGTTAACTTATGTCGTCTACAAATTAATCGCTTCAAAGAAACTGAGTATCACACAAATTATTTTTCTAGTGATCGGATTGGCGTTGGTTTGTTCATTCTTTGGAATATTAGGCGTTTAAAGCGAGGCAAGTTGTCGTTTTTCATTTAAAGAAAGGAAAAGAAATATAATGCGAAAAATTATCATTGCGAGTCATCACAAAATGGCAACAGGAATAAAAGACACGTTGAACTACATTACGGGTGAACGCAACAACGTTTCTGCACTCTCTGCATATTTGACGAATACACCGATTCAGGAAGAAATTGACGCCTTGTTAAAAGGGGTGGATCAAGAAGATGAAGTTGTCGTCTTCACAGACTTATTAGGAGGATCGGTCAATCAATCCTTTGCCAAATATACAGCACGTCCGCATTTCCATGTGATTATCGGAATCAATCTACCCATTGTCTTGACCATAGCATTGAAGCCAGATGACACGTATCTAACAGCGGAACAAATTCGCTCGTCGCTAGATGAGGCGAAGGAACAATTGATTTATGTGAATGACTTTATAACAAATAGGCCTGAAGATGAAGACGATGAGTAAGGAGAAAATGATGGAAAAAGACTGGTGGAAAAAAAGCGTCGTTTATCAAGTCTATCCACAAAGCTTCAAAGATACAACGGGGAGCGGAGTAGGCGACTTAAATGGAATTCATGAAAAACTGCCTTATTTGGCTGAATTAGGCATTGATGTGATTTGGTTGAATCCGATTTATCAATCGCCGATGGTCGATAATGGCTATGACATTTCCGATTACTTCAAAATTAATCCTAAATATGGAACCATGGACGATTTCAAACGCCTTTTAAATAAAGCACATTCTTTCGGTATCAAAATTATCATGGACTTGGTCGTGAATCATACAAGCGATCAGCATGAATGGTTTCGAAAATCATGCGAATCGCGTGATAACGCGTATTCTGATTTCTATATTTGGAAAGATCCGAAAGCTGATGGAAGTCCGCCAACGAATTGGGGCTCCACTTTTGGTGGTCCGGCTTGGGAGTATGTGGAAAGTCGCGGGCAATACTATCTCCATTTATTTGCGAAAGAACAGCCGGATTTAAACTGGGAAAATCCAAACGTTCGTGAAAAAATTTATGCCATGATGAATTTTTGGTTTGAACTTGGAATTGATGGATTCCGTATGGATGTCATTAGTTTAATAAGCAAACGTCAGGATTGGCCGGATGCTCCGGATGATGCCGTTTATAGTAAATCCTACTATATTGGCGCATCGAATGGTCCGCGTGTCCATGAATATCTTCATGAGATGAATCAAGAAGTATTAAGTAAACACAAGATTATGACTGTCGGCGAAACAGCAAATACGACGAGTGATCAGGCGATTTTATACACGGATCCTGAGCGTAACGAATTAAATATGGTCTTTCATTTTGACCACATGCACTTAGACTACGGACCCTATGGGAAATTTTCAGATGTGCGTTTTAAGATGAGTGATTTGCGAGAGGTTATGACCGAATGGCAGCGCAAGCTGGAAGGTCATGGGTGGAATTCACTTTATTGGAGTAACCATGACCAGCCACGCGCGGTGACTCGTTTTGGGAATGATAGGGACTATCGGGTGGAGTCTGCGAAAATGCTTGGCACCCTTCTCCATATGATGAAAGGGACGCCCTATATTTATCAAGGAGAAGAGTTGGGCATGCGCAATGTTCGCTTTGCTTCGCTAGATCACTATAAGGATATTGAAACCATAGGAGTGAAGAAGGACTTTGAAGCGCGGGGGCTTTCGCAAGCGTATATCAAAAAATCCATTTTTTTGAAATCTCGGGATAACGCGCGTACACCGATGCCCTGGAACGGAAAAGAAAAGTTTGGATTTACTACTGGGACACCATGGATTGATTTTAGTCCGGATAATGCACGCATTAATGTGGCGCATTGTCTGAAAGATAAAGACTCGGTCTATTATCATTATAAGGAGCTCATTCGCCTCCGCAAAACGTTGCCGGTTGTGATTGATGGGACTTATGAATTGATTAATCCAACCGATTCCGACGTCTATGGCTACATGCGTGTTCTTCAAAAGCAAAAGTTAGTGGTCATCTGTTCCTTCTCGGATAATAAGGTAAACTATCATTTGCCTGAAGAATTAAAGCATGCTTCTGGAAAATTGTTACTCTCAAATTATCATGACAGCAAAGAGGTATTGGCGGATTTAGAACTCCGTCCCTATGAAGCGGTTATCTATCTTATTGAAGAATAAACGATACATGTGGCGAGTAAGAGACGGTCTCGGTCTCTTACTCGCCTTTTTTGCGGTATACTGAAAAGGAGCAGAGCAAAACGTGCCGTGTCGATAATAGACCTTGAAACGATCGATTTTATAAGGTGGAAGCGTATGGATTTTGAATTAAGTATAAAGATGAATTATGATCGACTGACCGATTCAGAAAAAGAAATGGCAAAGTTCATGATGAGGCGACCGCAGGATGTGGTTAATATGAGTATTGTTGAATTGGGAGCAGCAATGCTCAGTTCAAAAAGCTCCGTACTTCGCTTTGCAAAAAAATTGGGGTATCGCGGATTTTCAGAATTAAAATATGTCATTCGCGAGTCCATGAAGGTCCCCGCGTTAGAACCCTCTGACTTGACTCAGTTATTAAAACAGGATTTGGATTGGATCATGCGCTATGTGGAACAAACCAATTTCCAGCCTTTTTTGCAGAAATTGAAAGATGCACGCATGGTTTTCTTATATGCTACCGGCTTTTCGCAGAATAACTTCACCAAAGAATTCTCTAAGGACCTGATGCTCGCAAAACGTGCCAATATGCTGATCTCCGGAGAGTCCAATTTGTTAATGAGCAGTTCGATTATAAGGAAAGATGACTTGATTATTTTTACTTCATTGAGTGGAGAGACGCCCGGTATAAAAGACGCAGTGCGAATGTTGAAAATGAGGAATATACCGATTGCCACGTTTACTAAGTTTGGTAGTAATTTTTTGAGTGAAAATGCTAATTATTCCTTTTTCTTTGAAGCGACGCCGCTGCCGGATCATCAGTACAAGCAACAAATTCATTCACTGATTGGTTTAGAATTGATCCTTGATGTGGTTTCTCGAAAATATCGCGAGTTTATTCTCTTTGATGAGTGACAAAGGAAATGGAGAGGTATAAATCGTGATTGTGAAATTAGAACGAAATGACCAAGTTCCGATGGATCTCTTGTTGCTTGCTGATCCTTCCCAGAAAATGATTGAACGTTACCTGGATCGATCGACATGCTTGGCGATGGTTAAAGAAAACGAAATAGTCGGCGTTTGCGTGTTGATTGAGACGCGTCCGCTTACAATGGAGATTGTCAATATCGCCGTGCGTGAGAAAGAACAGGGCAAAGGAAATGGCAAAAAGCTGATTGAGCATGCAACAGACTACGCAAAAACAAAAGGCTTTCGCAGATTGGAAGTCTGCACTGGAAATTCAAGCATTTTACAGCTTGGTTTCTACCAAAAATGCGGCTTTTCGATGACCGGCATTGATAAAGGTTATTTTATTGATCATTATGCCGAGCCTATTTTTGAAAATGGCATCCAGTGCCGCGATAGGATTCGTTTTGCTAAACGCTTGTCGTGAGAGTCGAAAACATGGGGAAATGAGGGATACCCAATGGATGAGTACTTTTTTTATACCCAATTACAAGGTTGGGAATGGGAAGATGAGGATAAAGGGCTTGTTAACTTAACCTTCAGAACAGACTTGACTGAAACGCATTCAGAAACCTTTAATCTCCGATTGGATCTGAATAACCATCGATTGACTTGTCCGGATAAAGAAATTTGTGAAAAAAAGTATGTTGCACTCTTGCTTCAGCATGATGATGACTATATAAGAAATCTAGTCGATAAAATCAACAGGAAACGGAGCAAATGATCATTTTTTCAGTTGACTTTCCTGCGTATTCGCAATAAAATGAAAAGCAATCAAATTGATGATTTATGCGATGATGAAGAGGAGTAGGCAGAGCGAACGCTTCAGAGAGCTGATGGTAGGTGTGAATCAGTGCGGACGTTCTGGTGAATGGGCTTTTGAGCATCCGGGCTGAACGCATAGTAGGCATCGGCGGAAACTCTTACCGATAAAAGAGAGAATGTATCGAGCGGTGATCCGCTTTCCGTACATGAGCGCGTTTTTTAACGAACAAAGGTGGCACCACGGGGTCTCTCGTCCTTATTAGGATGAGCGGCCCCTTTTATTTTTTAGAAGAGTGCAGATGAGAACAGTAGAGGAGTGACGAGATTGAGTATTTTATCTCATTTTGAAGCTAAGACAGGTGCCATGACGTATACGACGAAAGCAGGCGTGAAAATTACCCGCCATGCGCGAGCGCTTGATGAAGCACGTACAATGGATGATTTGCTTCGGCAACTTGACCATCAAAAAGGTGCTGTTTTCTCAAGCAGCTATGAATATCCGGGCAGATATACACGCTGGGATATTGGCTTTGTGAATCCGGGAATCGAAATTCGCTCCTATCCCAACGAATTTGTTGTCTCTGCCCTGAACGAAAGAGGCAGACTGCTGCTTGCGGCTATTGATGAGCAGTTAACTAAGAACAGCCAAATTGTAGTGATTGAGCGGTCCGCTGAATCAATCATCGGTACGATCGAATCGGACCATGAACTGTTCCGTGAAGAAGAGCGAACGCGGCAACCTTCGATTTTTACGGTGTTGCGGTCCATTCAAGAACTGTTTGCATCATCTGAAGATCATTTTCTCGGTCTGTATGGCGCCTTTGGTTACGATCTTGTTTTTCGATTGGAACCGATAACGCTGCATCAGGAACGTGAGGAACGGAAACCGGACTTGGTGCTCTCTATTCCCGATGAAATCAGTATTGTCGATCATCAGCGTGAATGTGCGTATTGCCTGTCCTACGATTTTGAGATTGCAGGGCAGTCGACCGCGGGACTGCCAAGAGATGGCGCGTTCTATGAGTACCGCAAACGTGAAGACATTCCTGAGGATAAGAAGTACAAAAAAGGCAGATATGCCAAACTGGTTGCGCAAGCGATCCGTTCATTCAAACGTGGCGATTTATTTGAAGTGGTTCCTTCGCATACCTTTTATGAACCATGCTCGGGCAGTCCATCGGAAATCTTTCAAAACTTGCGTACGATTAATCCGAGTCCCTATGGATTTATGATCAATTTAGGAACCGAACACCTTGTTGGCTGTTCACCGGAAATGTATGTCCGAGTTGAAGGCAAGCGGGTTGAAACATGTCCCATCTCTGGAACGATCAGGCGCGGAAAAAATGCGATTGAAGATGCAGATCGTATTCGGCAACTGCTGAACTCGGAAAAGGACGAAGCGGAATTGACGATGTGCACGGATGTGGACCGTAACGACAAGTCAAGAATTTGCCTGCCGGGCACGGTTAAAGTGATTGGCCGCCGCCAGCTGGAAACGTATTCGCATCTGATTCACACGGTTGATCATGTGGTGGGCAGCCTCAAGCCCGAACGTGATGCTCTTGATGCGTTCATCACGCATATGTGGGCGGTCACGATTACCGGTGCGCCGAAACGCAATGCGATTAAATGGATTGAACAGCACGAAGCGTCGCCGCGCGGCTGGTACGGCGGTGCCGTCGGTTATCTGACCTTTGACGGCAATCTGAATACCGGGCTGACCTTGCGTACAATGAAAATTAAAGCAGGCATCGCTGAAATCCGTGCGGGTGCCACGCTGCTGATTGACTCCGTACCGCAGGATGAAGAGGATGAGACGTTAACAAAAGCAGCAGCTTTGAGGCAAGCGGTCGAAGGTACAAAAGCAGTATCGCGCAATCCGCATCATAAAAAGGACGCGGTCGGTCGCGGGAAGAAGATTTTGATTGTCGATCACGAAGATTCATTCGTCCACACACTGGGCAACTATTTTAAACAAACCGGCGCCTGCGTCGTTACTGCCAGAACAGCATTAGCAAAACAACTGCTCAATGATTCAGCGGATTTTGATCTCGTTGTCCTGTCGCCAGGACCCGGGACGCCGAACGACTTTGCCATCCACGAGACGATTGACCGTTGCATCGAAAAAGAACTGCCGCTTTTCGGCGTTTGCCTCGGCCTGCAGGGCATCGTCGAATACTTTGGCGGGAAATTAGGTTACGCAAAAGAGCCAATGCATGGCAAAGCATCCACGATCACCGTTACAGAGCACGGCAAGCTTTTCAATGAAATCACGGATTGCTTTACCGCCAGTCGCTATCATTCCCTCTATGCGGAGCAAGTGCCCGACTGTTTGACCGTTACTGCCCGATCTGAGGATGGCATGGTCATGGCCTTGGAACATAAAAAATTACCGATTGTCGCGGTACAATTTCACCCGGAATCGATTCTGACCGCACGGCATAATATCGGACTGAAGATCATTGAAAATGTAATAGAGAGCATCAGCTGAACTAAGACCTTTCACACCGAATCGATACATTACCGAGCCTATTTTTCTTATTAAACTTAAATTGAGGCAGCTTCTTTTTCGAGTTTTCTAGAATGACTAAAAAAACAGCAAATCTTCGGGTTCAGAAAACTCAATCTATGTTATGATAATGATAGGATGTTAAATTTTACTATAAAGAAGGCTAGAGAAATGAGAAAGTATGCGATTATTGGTCTTGGACATGTGGGCGCAGCAGTTGCATTCCAGCTTGTATCGAGGGGGATTGCCGATGAGCTGATCCTCATTGATACGAACGAAGGACTGGCGCGCGCGGAACAACTTGATTTGCAGGATATGCAGGGACGGATCGACACGCGAACGATCATTAAAATCAATGATTACAGCGAACTTGCCGATACGGACATTCTGTTCATTACTGCCGGCAATATTCTTGCATACAAAGAGAAGCAAGCACAAGGAAACCGCTGGGCAGAATTCGAGTATACGAAGGACATCGTGCAAGCTATTGCGCCAAAAGTTAAGGCGTCCGGTTTCCATGGTGTAGCCATCGATACGATGAACCCCTGTGATGCGATTACGCAGTATTTCCAGGAAAATACCGGACTCAGCCGTCAGCAGGTTTTTGCAACCGGAACGTTCCTTGACACGGCGCGGATGCAAAAAGTGGTTTCCGATCAATTCGATTGTGATCCGAAAAACGTTTCCGGCTATGTATATGGCGAACATGGCGAATCGCAATTCACCGCGTGGTCAACGGTTCGCGTGAATGGATTGGACATTACGGAACTTGCGAAAGAACGGAACCTAAACCTAGATGATTTGGAAGAAGCAGCACGTCGCGGCGGTTGGGAAGTCTATAAAGGCAAGGGCTATACAAGCTGGGCCATTTCAACCTGCGCCGTTAAACTCAGTCAGGCTGTGCTTTCTGATGCTCGCTCCGCGTACATTTGCTCCTGCTACAGTGAAAAGTATGGCACTTATATTGGTCAGCCGGCGATCATTGGTAAAAAGGGTGTCGAAGAAGTTACCGAACTGCCACTGACTGTTGAAGAAGAAGCTAAATTTAAACACTCTGCAGATACAATTAAAGAGAAATTCCAAACGTTTGAAAAACAAACCAACTGATCAGCGAAAAAGCGAACGATCATTTGCTCGGCGATTTGAGTTCGGTACACCCGGACTCGGATCACCGAGTTTTTTAATGTTCTAAACGGTGCGGCATGCCATTTGCATGTTGTTCCTATAGAATAGAAGAAGACGGTCAAGAAAAAACGTCAAAAAAGGAGCGGACCCATGACATCTGAAAAACAAAAAATGATTGCCGGAGCGCTTTACAACGCAATGGATCAAGAATTAAAAACGGATCGCTTAAATGCTAGAAGATTAACACGTCTATTTAATCGCACGATCGAAACCGACCAAGACGAGAGAACGTCTTTATTAAAACAGCTGTTTGGTTCAACAGGAGAAAGGTTATATCTAGAGCCAACGTTTCATTGCGATTATGGGTACAACATTCATGTCGGTGAACATTTTTACGCCAATTTTGATTGTGTGTTCTTAGACATTTGTCCCATTCATATCGGCGACAACTGCATGTTCGGCCCGGGCGTGCATATTTATACGGCGGCACATCCGCTTAATACGGCACTGCGCATTTCTGGTGCAGAATTTGGGAAGCCGGTGACGATTGGCAATAATGTTTGGATTGGCGGACGAGCGGTGATCAATCCTGGTGTCACGATTGGCAGCAATGTTGTGGTCGGTTCAGGTTCGGTTGTCACCAAAGATGTGCCGGACAATGTCGTTGTCGGCGGCAATCCGGCAAGAATCATCAAGACGATTGAGGAATAGGAAGGCCGTTCCAGTAGCTTCTGGTTATTCGGCACGCGGAACCCGCCGATGATCCGGTGATCCCGCGCCGGTTTATCGTTGGATAGGGAAGATCGCGGCGGACGGTTGGAGAGGGGGATACACCAAGCGAAAGCTGCCACAAATCAGCCCAGCTGATCCTCTCATCCCCTAATTGCTAGTCTCAGAAGTGGAGGCTGGTGTTATGCGCGCATTCGGTGGCATATAGTTATATACCGAAGTGAGATGAGCCGTCAATCAAATATTTGTAAGCGATTTCCTTGTATCGGCTATCATAAATTCAATAGTAAACTTTATGTATCAATTAAGAAGAAGCAGGGCGGTTATCCGAACGGCTATGACTCGTTTAAACTCATTTTGAATAACATCAAGGCAGTATCGGTGACCGGAAGCGGGAAAAAGCTGCTGCTTGAGATCCATGATGATCAAACGGTGTTGATTACAGGCGAAGGCAAACTGGATATCGCGTTGTAATCGACCATCAGAGTGCAGGAGTTTCGTATCATTGCTTTAATCAGATACGCTGAGTCAAACAGTAAATCAATGACTCAGCGTTATTTTGGCTTCCAGAAAAAAAGACCTGGACGGCTTTCCTTCCAGGTCTCTCGATCTTGAATCTTATACAGCAAATATTTGCACTTTTTTTGGCTTGATATGGATGGTTTGATCTTTTTTCAAGTTTAACAGGGAAAACTCTTCCCAGTTAACTTCGATATTAAGCACGTGGTGGCTGTCTGAGCGTTCGACTTCGAGATGAACGGTCGGTCCAACGGCATGGATATGTTTGATCTGCACGGGAATGGAATATTTTCCGGAACGATCTTTTTCAATGATGAAATGGTAAGGTCGGACAAATCCAAGTCCGGCGGATTCGATGTTGGGATCAATCGGCGCTTCGGTTTCAAAGGAGCCATCGATAAAGGTACCGTTAATGATCTTTCCCTCGAACTTGTTGGCACTACCGATAAAGTCATAGACAAAGGGATTAGCAGGGTGATTGTAGACCTGTTCTGGTGTTCCAATCTGCTCGATTTTCCCGTTCTGAATGATGACAACACGATCGGCAACTTCAAAGGCTTCTTCTTGGTCGTGGGTTACAAAAATACTTGTAACTTTGACTGATTCGTGAAGTTCCCTGAGCCAGTACCTCAGTTCTTTTCTCACTTTGGCATCCAGTGCGCCGAAAGGTTCATCAAGCAACAGAATCTTTGGCTCAATAGCCAAAGCACGGGCAAGCGCAACCCGCTGCCGTTGCCCACCGGACAACTGAGACGGATAGCGTTTGCCAAAGGGCTCGAGGCGAACTAAACGGAGTAACTTATCAACCTTTGCCTTGATTTCTGTTCGGGAAGGTCTGATTTTTCTCGGCCGCACCCTAAGGCCATAGGCAATGTTGTCAAACACCGTCATGTTCTGAAAAAGCGCATAATGCTGGAAAACAAATCCGACTTGACGCTCTTTAATATGAGCATTGGTCAGATCCTGTCCGTGAAAAACGATTTGCCCATTATCCGGCTGTTCCAGTCCGGCGACAATGCGAAGCAATGAGGTTTTTCCTGATCCTGATGGCCCTAGTAAAGCCACGAGTTCGCCGGTCGGTATCGTTAAGTTGATATCGTTAAGAATTTGAAAGGAGTCAAATGCTTTGGATACGTGATTAATTTCAATACTCAACATGAATACCTCCTGAAAAAAGTAGACCATTCAAGTCTTCACAGGGTCTGCTTTTTAATGAAATTTTCAAGTATCACTTTAATGACCATGGTCAGAATAGCCAAGAGCGACATAATCGATGCAATGGCGAAGGCAGCGACAAATTGGTATTCATTATACAGGTTTTCAATTTGCAGAGGCATTGTATTCGTCATTCCACGGATGTGACCGGAAACAACAGAGACGGCACCAAATTCGCCGATGGAGCGCGCATTACATAAAATAATCCCATAGAAAAGTGCCCATTTGATATTCGGCAAAGTCACATGAATAAACGTTTGCCAGGCGCTGGCGCCGAGCATGATCGACGCTTCCTCTGAAACGGTTCCTTGGCTCTGCATTAATGGGATCAGTTCCCTGGAGATAAAGGGAAAGGTCACGAACAGGGTGGCCAGAACGATCCCAGGGACGTTAAAAACAATGTTGATATTATGGCTGATCAGCCACTGACCAAGTGAACTGTGCTGTCCAAATAAAAGAATGAAAATCAAACCGCCAATCACAGGTGAAACAGAAAAAGGAAGATCGATCAGCGTAATAAGAAAATTTTTGCCTCTAAAAGAATATTTTGTGATTACCCAAGCAAAAAGGATTCCGAAAACCGCATTGATTGGGACGACGATCAGTGTGACGAAGAGTGTCAGCCGGATTGCAGATAAAGCATCCGCTTCAACAATCGATGACAAATAGACCCTGACCCCTTGCCTAAACGCTTCAAAAAAAATCGAAACAAGCGGGATGATCAGAAAACTGAAGAAAAAGAGCAGGACAATGGTAATGAGCGACCAGCGTACAATGTCCCCTTTCAGTGAATGACGGGCAGTAAACGCTTGACCAGGTAGATTCGGTTGAACCGTGCTTTCCATAAAACAGCAACTCCTCTTCCGAGTTAATGGCTCGCATAACGTATGCGCGACCACCACTGGATTAAATTAATCAGCAGGATCAGCGCGAACGAGATGACAAGCATCACAACGGCAATAGCTGTCGCAGCCGGGTAGTCGAACTGTTCCAGTTTTGTCATAATCATCAGCGGCGCGATTTCCGTTTTAAATGGCATATTTCCGGCAATGAAGACGACGGAACCGTATTCGCCAAGCGAACGTGCAAATGCAAGCGAAAACCCGGACAGTGCAGCAGGCAGCAATTGTGGGAAAATAACTCTTCTAAATGTCTGAAACGGTGTCGCGCCGAGAGAGGCCGAGGCTTCTTCGACTTCGTGTTCAAAATTCTGCAGAACCGGCTGAACCATTCGCACGACAAACGGCAGTCCGACAAAGATAAGTGCGAGCGTAATGCCAATTGGCGTAAACGAAACATCAAACGGCAGCCATTTGCCGATCCATCCCTTCTCAGAATAGAGCGTTGTGAGGGTAATACCGGCTACCGCAGTTGGAAGAGCGAACGGTAAATCAACAAGACCATCGACGATCCGCTTCAATGGGAAGGTATACCGGCTGAGCACCCAAGCAAACAGGAGCCCGAATACCAGATTCACGAGGGCAGCTGAAAATGCAGTTAGAAAACTCAACTTGTATGAAGCGACCACTCTTGGGTCGGTAACGTCATTCCAAAAAGCTGTCCAGCCGAGCCGAGCTGAATAAATAAAGACAAGTGAAAGCGGGATCAGCACGAGCAGAGACAGGTAGAGCGTCGACAGACCCATCGTCAAGCCAAAACCGGGAATGGATTGTTTCTTTTTTGAATGCTGAATACGTGACAAATTTCTCAACTCCATTGCGCACGGATTAACAGAAGCGAATGTACAGTGATTATTTAGAATAAATTTGGTCGAATGTACCGCCATCAGCAAAATGCGTTTTCTGAGCTTTTGTCCAACCGCCGAAGTGATCTTCAACCGTTACAAGATTAAGTTTTGGAAATTGATCACTATATTTAGCCAGAATTTTCTGGTTCCTTGGTCGATAATAATTCTTCGCAATAATATTCTGAGCTTCATCGCTGTAGAGGTATTTCAAGTATTCAGTAGCGACCTTTGTTGTTCCATTGCTTTTCGCGTTCTTGTCGACAACTGCAACGGGTGGTTCTGCAAGAATACTTAGTGACGGCGTAACGATATCAAACTTGTCCTTGCCGAGTTCATCGATGCTCAAAAACGCTTCGTTTTCCCAGGCGATCAGCACATCACCGACACCGCGCTCCGTGAACGTTGTGGTTGCGCCGCGTGCACCGGAGTCAAGCACTTTTACGTTGGAGTAGAGTTTTTTGACGAATGCCTTGCTTTTCGCTTGGTCGTTATTATATTTCTTGTCCGCATAAGCCCAGGCCGCTAGATAGTTCCAGCGTGCGCCGCCGGAGGTTTTAGGATTCGGGGTGACAATAGAAACGCCTTTTCGTGTCAGGTCATCCCAATCTTTGATGTGTTTCGGATTGCCTTTGCGCACAAGAAAGACAATGGTTGAGGTATAGGGGGTGGAGTTATCAGGCAGTCGTTTTTGCCAGTTTTTATTCAGGTTGTCCGTGCTATCGGCGATTGCGTCAATGTCACCAGAAAGGGCCAGTGTGACGACATCTGCTTTTAAACCGTCAATAACCGAGCGGGCCTGTTTGCCTGAACCGCCATGGGATTGCTGAATGGTTACATTCTGATTTGTTTTCTTCTTCCAGTACTTGGCAAATGCAGCATTATAGTGTTCGTAAAGTTCTCGAGTTGGATCATAGGAAACATTAAGCAATTTGATCGACTTTTTCGTATTGTCGCCGGATCCTTGTGAAGCATTGCTTGATCCGCAGGCGCTGAGCACACTGATAATCATCAATGCAGCAAGAAGCAACAAGCTGTGTTTTTTCATTTTAACTTCCCCCTTAAATAGCATTGCATTTTTCTTTTTAAGTGATGGTGTCACGAAAGCAAACAATCAGCAACAAAGGAAACGGGTTTGAAAAAAGCTGCAATTAAGGACACTTATCAACGCTCAGGCAGAAGAATCGGTAGGGTCTGCGGCAGCCATCGGGCAGTCGATAAGGATTCGCCTCAATTCTTTCTCCATAATTTTCACGAAAAATCCCCATTCTCTGAAAACGGTGTGAAGAGGATTACATACGTACCAAGAATCCGGAGATCCCTAGTCTATTAGGGAGAACCTGTTCGATTTAGCGCCTTTACGTATTCTTACAAAAAATGGTTTCCGGGTAGCTACGGGATCTCCGCTGTTCACGATAAGCGTCACTTAAATTGGATTAATCCTATCACTATAGTTGGTATTAGACAAGGGATAAATTTACTAAAATCAGAATTTGTTACATTTTGCAATTCTATCAACCGGTCTTGCGTTTCTATCATTCAGCAACTCCGTTTATCCGATGAATCAATAAAGAATTTTAATTAATTTGTAAACTATGAATAAAGGATCATTGACATCCCTTGCGATTCATTCTAAAATCAAACACAATTAAATGATCTATCCAGAGTGATGGAGGGACTGGCCCGATGACATCCGGCAACCTGCACAGATTCGTTTTCTCTGTAAGGTGCTAATTCCAGCAAAATGGTCAACCATTTTGAAAGATAGGAAAAACGACGCAACCCTTTTTCCTACAAAATGGAAGAAGGTTTATTTTTTTAGGAGGAGGTTAAAACGAGTGGCATTTGTCATTACATCGGTTTGTATCGGCGAACATGCAGGGAAATGCGCAGACGCTTGCCCTGTGAAAACAATGCTGGAGGATGCAATGCCGGATGGCGGCAGGCACAAACAGTGACAACTAGCGGGATTTTTTTGCCTAAACGCAGACTGCGAAATTGATAAAAGAGGTGAGCGCAACGTCGAATACAGTAACTTACAGTCAATGGGGCAATGCGAAACTCCCTGAATTCAGTGATCGAACAGCGTTGCTTGAGTCCAGAAAAGTACTCGGGTGGGCCTTCCAGGAGTATGGGGATAAAGTCGTTTATTCCTGCAGTTTCGGTGTTGAAGGAATGGTGCTGATTGATCTGATTTACTCAATAAATAAAACTGCTTCGATTATTTTTTTGGACACTGATTTTCACTTCAAGGAAACCTATGAGCTGATCGATCGCGTGGAAAAGCGTTATCCGCAACTGAAGATCATCAAAGAAAAACCTTCGCTTACCCCTGAACAGCAAGCTGAAAAATATGGCGCGGAGCTTTGGAAGCGGCGACCCGATCTCTGTTGCCGGATCCGCAAAATCGATCCGCTTGCGGGGCGATTAAAACACTATAACGCATGGATTTCCGGGCTAAGGCGTGAGCAGTCTCCACTGAGACGATCCGTTTCATTTGTAAACAAAGATGAACGCTTTCAATCGGTGAAAATTTGTCCGCTTATCCATTGGAAATGGACGGAAATATGGGATTATGTGCGCAAACATGATTTACCGTATAATCCGCTGCATGATCAAAACTATCCTAGTATCGGCTGCGCCTATTGTACGCGACCGGTGAAAGCCGGCGAAGATCAGCGCGCAGGCAGGTGGAGCGCGTTTGATAAAACGGAATGCGGGCTTCATTTAAAAGGCTGAAAATCCGAGTATAATGAGATGAATAATACGATTATTGGTATTTGAAAACATGCAAGAAATGCAATTTTAGAAACGGAAATGAGGGGAAAATCATGACAAGCATACCGCATGGCGGCACACTGGTGAATCGGCAAAACTTTGGGGGAGCCGTTGATGAACTGGATAAAGAACTTCAGATTGACCAAGTCGCATTGAGTGATCTGGAATTGATTGCAAGTGGCATTTACAGCCCGCTCACCGGTTTTCTTAATGAGGAGAACTATCGTTCAGTCGTCGAAACGATGCGGCTGACAACTGGGCTTGCTTGGACAATTCCGGTGACATTGCCGGTAACCGAGGACGCAGCTGAACGGGTAAGCATTGGCGAAAAAGTTAAACTGACCTACCAAGGTGAGGTATACGGTACGATTGAGATCACCGAAAAATATCATCCGGATAAGGAAAATGAAGCAAGAAAGGTGTACTTAACCAATGATACCGCACATCCGGGTGTGAAACGGTTGTATGAACGCGGCGACGTGTATCTGTCTGGTCCGATTGAACTGATTAAGCGCTCGAAACGACCTGCTGAGTTTGCGGACGATTTCTTGGATCCTGCAGAAACGCGGCGTTTGTTTGATCGAAAAGGCTGGAAGACCATTGTTGGCTTTCAGACGCGTAATCCGATCCATCGCGCTCACGAGCATATTCAAAAGACAGCGCTTGAGACGGTTGATGGGCTGTTTATCAATCCCTTGGTCGGCGAAACAAAAAAAGATGATATTCCTGCGGATATTCGTATGCGAAGCTACCATGCCTTGATCGACAACTATTACGTGAAGGAGCGAACGGCACTCGCCGTATTCCCGGCTGCGATGCGCTATGCAGGGCCGCGTGAAGCTGTTTTCCATGCGATTTGCCGGAAAAATTTCGGGTGTACGCATTTTATTGTCGGCAGAGATCATGCCGGGGTTAAGGATTATTATGGACCCTATGACGCGCAGAAGATTTTTTCTAACTTTTCGCGTGATGAACTGGATATTCAAACCCTTTTCTTTGAAAACAGCTATTTTTGCAAAAAGTGCGGAAGCATGGCGTCAAATAAAACCTGCCCGCATGATCCGTCGAACCATGTCTCCCTTTCCGGAACGAAAGTAAGAGCTTTGCTTAGGGAGGGAATCCGTCCGCCTGAAACGTTCAGCAGGCCGGAAGTCGCTCGGGTTTTGATTGATGGATTAAGAGAAAAGGCAGATCTTGCGAAGTAAGGGGGATGTAGGGCACATGGCGGATGCAGAGCATATCATTTGGCATCAAACGACCGTAACGAAAGCGGACAGAGAAAGAAGAAGCGGACACAGGGGCGCCGTTGTTTGGTTTACCGGCTTGTCCGGCTCAGGAAAATCGACGCTTGCCAATCGTGTTGAACATGAACTTTTTAAGCGCGGAATCCATACCTATCTCCTTGACGGAGACAATATCCGAACCGGGTTGAACAGCGATCTGGGCTTCTCCGCAGCGGATCGAAAAGAAAATATTCGCAGAATCAGTGAAGTAGCCGGCTTGTTTGTCGACAGCAATGCGATTGTGCTGACTGCCTTTATCTCGCCTTTTCAGGCAGATCGCGAAGCGGCACGACAGCGCGTCGCGGATGATGAATTTTTTGAGATCTATGTAAAGTGCCCACTTGAGGTATGCGAAAAGCGTGATCCGAAAGGTTTGTACAAGAAAGCGCTCGCCGGTCAAATTACAGCATTTACCGGTATCACATCGCCCTATGAAGAACCTCCGGCGCCTGATCTGATTATTGATACATCGGAACAGCGTTTGGAGGAGAGCACGCAGAGGGTCATGGATCTATTAGAAAAAAACCGGGTGATCGGCAACAAATGATCCGGTAATGAGGAGGAAGACGCCGATGGCTTATGAAAAGGTTTGGGCGAATAATGAGAAACTCAACAAAAATGAAATCAATAAGTTAAAGAAAGACGGGCTGTCAATCTTTGATGATATTCCGAAGTATGCGAAAGAAGGATTCGCATCCATTCCGAAAGATCAGTACATGTATTTTAAATATGCTGGGTTGACGGTACAGAAACCCCAGGATAAAGGATTGTTCATGCTTCGGGTGAAAGTGCCGACGGGAATTATGAACAATAATCAGGCAGTCGTTCTATCAGAAATTGGCAACGCATTCGGGCGCGGTTTTTTGGACCTCACCACGCGTCAGGCAATCCAATATCATTGGGTTCCTCTTGAGAAGCTCCCGGAAGTTTTTGATCGTCTGCATGCAGTCGGTCTGACAACAAGTGAAGCAGAAGGCGATGCACCGCGCAACATTGTCGGTAATCCGCTTGCCGGTATCGATGCAGACGAATTGTTTGACACACGTCCGGTCGTAAAAGACCTCTTTGACTTTTTCCAGGATAATCCGGATTATTCCAATCTGCCGCGTAAGTACAAAATATCAGTGAACACAAATATTTATAACGCGGGGCACGCCCAAATCAATGACCTTGCTTTTATTCCGGCGACCAAAGTGATCGATGGTCAATTGGTTAAGGGGTTTCATGTGCTGGTTGGCGGGGGTCTTGCGGCGAAGCCTTATCTTGCCCGGCAGCTGAATGTGTTTGTTCGTCCGCAAGAAGTGGTGAAGATCGCTGCAGCGGTTACTAATCTGTATCGCGACTATGGTTATCGAAAAAGTCGCGCACGCGCACGGCTTAAATATTTGATTGCCGACTGGGGCATTGAGACGTTCGAGAAGAAAGTTTTGGAGCAGACCGGACCATTTGAAACGACTGGTCATGATGAATTTAAAGGATGGAATGCAGGTTTCTTCTACGGCGTGCATCCGCAGAAGCAAAAAGGATTCAGCTATGTCGGTGTCAGTGTACCGGTTGGACGTATCGCAGCGAATGATTTTTATGCGTTTGCTCAGCTTGCAAAAACCTATGGCAGCGGCGAATTGAGAACCGCTAATTCTCAGAATCTGATTATCCCCAATATTCCGGATAACCAAGTTGAAAGCTTGCTCGCAAACGTTATTTTCAAACGTTTTCCGATTCGACCGTCACATTTTATCGGATACGCAGTTGCCTGCACCGGCAATGAATTTTGCAATCTGGCCCTGACGAACACGAAAGATCGCATGAGAGAAATCGCAGAATTTCTTGATCGGGAGATTGATATTGATGTTCCGGTTCGTATTCATATGGTTGGCTGTACGAATTCTTGCGCGCAGCGTCAAATCGCCGAAATCGGTTTGCAAGGACTGAAGCTGCGCACGAAGGATAAAAAGCTGATTGATGCCTATGAACTGTTTGTCGGTGGGACACTTGAAGGTGAGGGCAAATTTAACGAACGGTTAAAAGGGAGAATTCCTAACGATCTATTACCGGATGTTTTGAAAGACTTCCTGATTTATTTCCGAGACAACAAGGAGCTTGGTGAGAGCTTCTATGCATTCAGCAACCGTGTCGGTATACCGTTTCTGCAAGAATTACTTGATAAAATTCTAAAATCGCGCACACAGGAAGTCGGGTGAAGGGCCATGGAGTTGTTTCGCTTTATTGTGACGGCCGGTACATCGGAGATTCCAGTCGTCGCTGTAGCAGAAAATGAAGAGGCAGCCTTCCGAGTTGTCGACCGGGAATTGGATCATACCCTTTTAAAATTACCGCAGATCGATCATATTGCTCTGATGCAAAAAAAGAGTATTTCAAAAAAAGGGTCAGGCTTTGCGATTCTGCCAAGGGAACGATTTGAGTAAGGGAGGAAGAACGGATGGGAAAAGTATATTTAGTCGGTGCCGGTCCGGGTGATCCGGATTTGATCACTGTCAAAGGTCTTCGGCTTATTCAAACTGCTGATGTGATTGTCTATGACCGACTGGTGAATGACGTTTTGGTCAATGAAGCAAAACCGACTGCCAAACGCATTTATTGCGGAAAAATGCCGCATTCGCATCCACTAAAACAAGGAGCAATCAACCATATCTTAGTCAACCAGGCTAAGAAAAATAAGCGCGTTGTTCGATTGAAAGGCGGCGATCCGTTTGTTTTCGGACGAGGCGGTGAAGAAGCGGTATTTCTTGCAAAAGAAGGGATTGCTTTTGAAGTGGTGCCGGGTATTACCGCAGGAATTGCTGCACCGGCTTATGCAGGCATTCCAGCAACCCATCGCGACTACTCCAGTTCACTGGCCTTTGTAACCGGGCATGCGAAAGCGGGTGGACAGGAAAAAATCGACTGGGCAAAGCTGGCTACCGGCGTCGATACGCTGGCAATCTACATGGGTGTCGGCAATATCGCCCATATTACGAATGAACTAATTATAAACGGACGGCATCCGTCAACACCGGTCGCATTGATTGAATGGGGAACAACAGAACACCAGCGTACCGTCACGAGTACATTGAGCCATGCCGCTGATGAAGCAGCGAAACAAAAAATACAGAGCCCATCAATGATCCTTGTTGGCGAAGTGGTCAGGCTCAGGGATCAATTAAAAGGGTTCGAAGCAATGGAGCCGTCCGCAGATCCCGTCAAGGAGGCTTTATAAGATGCTTGCCGTGCTGTACGTTAGCCATGGAACACGCATTCATGAAGGCGTAAAGCAGGCGAATCAGTTTCTTTCGTCATGCATGAAACAAGTCGATGCACCGATTCAACGGGTCTGCTATCTCGAGATTGTTCAGCCCGGGATTTTGGACGGCATCCGCCAATGCATCGCAGCCGGCGCAGAAGTGGTTCTGGTTCAGCCGCTCTTGTTATTGACGGCAGGTCACGCTAAGCGAGATATTCCCAGAGTCATCAAACAAGCAGAGCGCCTTTATCCCGATGTGCGATTTATCTATGGCCGGCCATTCGGTGTCGATGAACGGATCGTGTCGCTCTTAATTGAACGGCTGCATGAGCAGCAAAACCCTCTGCCTCAGGGTTCGGGAATTCTGCTTGTCGGCAGGGGCTCCAGTGATCCCGATACAAAACGCAATTTTGCCCAGATTCGTCATCTGCTGCATCAGAAAGGCATGGAGTCGGTGACGGTCTGTTATATGGCCGCTGCCAAACCAACCTTTGAAGAAGGACTCGACCAAGTCATTCGTGAGCAGTGGCGGCATGTCTATGTCATTCCTTATCTGCTTTTCAGCGGTGTTTTAATGAAAACGATCCATCGGTCAATTGATGTGAAAAACAAGGCAGGTGCATCGATCACTCTGTGTCGGCCGCTTGGTTACCACCCGCATTTAATCCAATTAATGAAAAAAAGGGTTGAGGAGTCGCTTCACCATGTATTATCCGATTATGCTTGACATTAGGGGAAGAAAAGCAGTTGTGGCGGGAGGCGGTCAGGTCGCCTGCCGAAAAATTAAAGCCTTGATCGCTGCGGGCGCTGCGGTTACGGTTGTCAGCGTTCATGGATCCGAGCAGTTGAAAAAGTGGTCGGAAACAGGTCAAATTCATTGGTTGAGGCGCGCCTGGAAAATAGATGATGCCGAAACAGCCTTTTTAGTCTTTGCAGCAACCGATGATCGTGAAGCGAACAAGCAAATTGCTGAACAGGCCCAATCAAATCAGCTCGTCAGCATCATCGATCGGTATGAAGAAGGAAATTTTGTACTTCCAGCAGTATGTCACAGAGGAAGGTTGACACTTGCGGTATCAACAGGCGGAGCGAGTCCGCTGCTCGCTCGACGGATTCGAGATGAAGCGGCTGCGCGGCTGGATGATCAAACCGAAGACTATCTCGAGTTTTTGTTTCAGATGCGTCAGGAAATTAAACGAAAGGTTACCCGTCCGGCCGATAAGACCCTCTGTCTGCGCAACCTGCTTGACCGCAAATATAGAGAGAAGCAAATCCAGGAACAAACCTTGCATCATATTGATGCATTTATCACCGAAAGCCTATCCCAATAAAAAGTGGCGCAAAGCAATACGAAAACATGTCCTATACCGCATAATCCGTACAGAGACTCGGTGACGATGCTCTGTTTTTTATAGGAAGAAAGTATAGGATCGGTTTGACTGGCTTCAAACGTTAACTTGCTTAAAATGAAAATCAATGCCTTAAAACCAAAAAAAGAGCCCTGACTTGCAAGAATGATTGTCTTGTAAGTGAGGACCGCTCTGTCGATCGTTTAGTTGTTTTGTTTTGCCCAATTTTCCATCTTCCAGTAGTTGGCTTTTCCACTGCCGAGGAGCGGGATTTCATCAACGGTTTCAATGCTCGACGGCATGTAGAGCATCGACATCTTCTTGCTTTTGATGAATTTTTTGAACTCGCGTGTAGAGACCTTGGCCTTGGTGGTAAACAGAATGATTTGTTCGCCTTTTCGTTTATCCGGGATACTGACGGCGTAAAAGTCGGAACTTCCGTAGCATCCCATTGCCAGTTCCTCCACCTTATTAAGTGAAATCATCTCGCCGGCAATTTTTGCAAAGCGCTTCAGGCGGGCAATGATGTGGATAAATCCATCTTCATCAATCTGCGCAATATCGCCGGTATTGTACCATTCGCCGCATGGCACGAAACCTTTGCCGTGAATCAGGTAGCCTTTCATCACGTTCGGCCCTTTCAGCATTAGGTTGCCGCCTTCCTCAACACCTTCTACTTTTGCAATTCTTGCTTCCATGAGCGGAACCAGTGTGCCCACTGTGCCTTCTTTGACATGTTTCGGTGTGTTGAGCGAGATAATCGGCGATGTTTCAGTTGCTCCATAGCCCTCCAGAATCGTGATGCCAAACTTTTTCTTATACGTTTCGCGGACGTCTTCCTTCAGCTTTTCTGCACCGGCAACAACGATACGCAGCGTTTTAAACTGTTTCTTGCTCGCAAATTTAGCGTAATTGGCGAAGAACGTGTTGGTCGCAACAAATAAGGTGCTCTTATCTTTGTAGATCGCCTTTGGAATGTCGCGAAAATTCAGTGGTGACGGATAGAGGAACGCTTTCATATTAAGAATAAACGGTAGAACCGCGCCGACCGTCATGCCGAACGAGTGAAACAGCGGCAGCGGGTTGAAAATCCGATCATCCTCACTGAGTTCAATATGTTCCTTGACTTGCATAATGTTTGCATAAATATTGCGATGGGTCAGGATGACGCCCTTTGGTTTTGATTCGGTGCCTGAGGTAAACAGGATGACCTCCGACATCTCTCGTTTCTTCAGTCCGGCAACGCGGGCCTCGACCAAACCGGAGATTTTATGCATTGTCGAAATCCCGGCCTTCAAATCCTCAAGATAGATAATCTTAACTTCTTTTTCCATCTCTTCAAGGACATAACCGAGATCAGCCTTTTTAATGAATTCGCGTGAAGTGATCACGGTTTTCAAGGAAGCCGTTTGAATGCAGTCAATAATGTTCTGCGCGCCCATTGTAAAATTCAACAGGCACGGCTGCTGCTCATTTTTGAAGAGCGCGAACAGGACAATTGCCTGTGGCACAACATTTGGAAGAAAAAGACCGATGCGTTTCTCATCATCAACGACTTCACGAATCTTCTTGCTCATAATGTTGGCGGCAATCAGAAACTTCTTATAGGTGAATTTATTTTGCGTATCCTCAATGATCACTTTCTTCGGATGCAGCTTCGCTTGCTTTACCATCTCATCAAACAGGTTCACATCATCAGGTATTTGCAACGTCAAAAACAGTCACTCCCAGAGTACTAACAATTTAGCCTTCATTCGTCTATTCCCTTTTTCACAACGATTGAAGCAGGAACGCTTAGGTCTCGCATGCGTCTTAGAAACGATGAATAACACAAAATGAATAAACTATGGCTCATTCTTTTTTATAGCGTGATTCCAATCAAAAAGCAAGAACGAAAACCGCTACCATTTTACTACGTCTAGTGTTTACAAATAGTTTCAAAGATAAACCATCACCCGTTGCCTGAGGGAGGATCGTCCTCGGCGTGTCTAGTGTATGGTATCATGAATAAAAAGTGTTTCGCTGAAAGGGTGAGGGGATGGATACACGGATTCATCTACGGCAAAGTCTTCCCATTAGATGCGCTTTAAATTGAATCATGTCATCTTTTAATTGAATCATGAAAAACGAACACGAGGGGACAAGTATTTTGGACACAGTAAAAACGGTACTGAAAGCACTTATTTTTTATTTGATTCTACTCACAATCGGGGATATTCTGTTTGGTTTTCGCACGCATGTTGCCTATTACAATCTATTTAGGCCGGTGAATTGGCTTTTATTTGTCGCACTGCTCTATTTCTTTTTATTTCCAGTGAAAGGAAAAGATTCTAAAGAATAATTTAGCAATACGAACCGTTTCGATCAATTACGCGATGGGTAGATTATTTCAACACGGTTCGTCGAAGAATCAATAGGTACAGATGAGGAAGTGACAACTATGCATCGATTGGATATACCCTTAATCAAGCAAAGACCGGAACTGCCGACCGGTTGCGAGGCGGTTGCTTTAACCATGGCACTGCACTACTACGGCATTAACGTGGATAAAGAAAAAATTGTAGCACAAATGCCGCGGGATGCGACCCCATTAACGCGAGATGAGAAGGGAACGATCAAGACTTGGGGCGATCCGGAAGCTGGTTTTGTCGGCGATCCGTACGGTGATGGCATAACCATCAATCCGAATCCTTTGAAGCAGGTGCTCGACCAATACCGGAGCGGTGGGGTGGCACTCTATGGAAAAGCATTCAGTGTCATTGAAAACTATGTTGCAAAGGGCAAGCCGGTGCTCGTTTGGTTTACGATTTCACACGAAATGCCGATTCTCAGATATTGGCACACACCTGCAGGCAAAAGCATCTTTGCGCCGCGACCGCTGCATTGCATTGTGATGACCGGCATCGATGAACACGGTGTTTCTTTCAATGACTGTGAATCCACAGAACGGAGCGGCAAAGATGTTACCGTGGAACGAAAGAAGTTTATTAAAATATATGATGCTATGGGTCGCAGAGCACTTGTAGTGAACTAAAGCAGTTTAACCATGTGTTTTTGAAAGTGATCCAATTATTACACGAACCGGTCTGAATGTGGTAATGGGCTTTATTAACAGAGCTGCAAAATTCGATAGCTGTGCCAAATCGGGTCTGTGTTAAATTCTTAGGTCATTGAAAAATTCAATTAATAAAATGGAAAACGACCATTCACTAAATTCGCGAGTGGTCGTTTTCTTATTGGCTTAATACAATGCCAGTTGATTTTTCAGACTATAGGCGACACCGTGGTGATTGCAATCGAGCGTGACAAAGGAGCTGATTTCTTTGATCGAGGCAATGGCATTGCCCATGGCAACTCGTGTTGCAGCCGCATGAAACATGGGCAGATCGTTATCACTGTCTCCAATGACAATGGTATCTTTCTGATTGATCCCATAATGCCCGGCTAACTGGCGAATGCCCTTACCCTTATCGCATTTACTCGAGTTGAACTCTAACGTGTAACCGAGTGAGTAGGTGCACGACAAATCTGTTTGGTTAGCAAACTGTTCCCTGAGCTCAGTAAGAACCTGCTTATTAAAGGAAAAAAAGAGTAATTTATAAACCGCGTGACCGCTGCGGATGAGCGAACGTATCTCTGAACGTGGCTGCCAGCCTGCCTGAGCAAATTGGACCTCCGCTCGTGCCCATGCCTTTTGCGCGCTTTCCTTTGACAGCCGCTTATCGCTCACGTCCAGTTCCTCGCGGATAATCTGCTTTCCATCGAAAGGAATTAGCAAATGATGGGCGGTTGTCGCTTCATAGTAGAGGCGATGGTTTTCCGCGTACGCAATCAATTGTTCGGCAGTTTCTTGGGATAGGGGCGTCTCGCTTAGCAATTGGCCGCTGTGATCAAAAATGGTTGCCCCATTTGATGCAATCACCGGCAGGCTTACGCGTCCGCCAAGCATTGCCTGAACATCCATGACTGCCCGCCCGGTTGCAATCGCAACAAGATGATGTTCGGACGCCGCGGAAAGTGCATTCATGTTTTCGTCACTGATTCGATGATCTTTGTTCAGTAGCGTTCCGTCCAGATCAATCGCGACTAGCTTCACAGTAACACTCCTCATTATTTTTCTGATGCATGGCTGAGCTTTTTACTTAAGTGTCGATGTAAAGAGTACGGATTCCCCGGCTTTGACCTGGGTTAATTCCGACCATTCAAAGGAAAATTTATCTTCAGCCGTATTCGTAATCACAATCGGAACAACGATCCCTTTTCCTTGCTTGCTGATGAAATCAAAATCGACTTTCATCACCGGTTGGCCGACCTTGACTTTATCGCCAACCTTGACCAGATTTTCAAAGCCCTCACCATTGAGTTCGACCGTATCTAGTCCGATATGCACAAGAATTTCTTCACCCAACTTCGAGCGAATGCCAAATGCGTGTTTGGTTGACGCAAGTTGAATGACTTCGCCGTCAATCGGTGCGACGACGGTATGTGTACGAATATCCGGCGTAACCGCCATCCCTTCACCCATCATTTTTTCAGAGAAAACCGGATCCGGAACATCCGTGACCATCTGTGACTGACCCGAAATGGGTGCATAAACCTTTTCTTCTTTAACCGTTTGCTTTTGAAATAATTTACCAAACATATCAATCACTCCTTATAAAATAAAAAATGTATCTAATTTTTAACAGAAACAAAAGGGTTGTGAATCCAACGCATAACCGCCCGAGTGAGCAGCTGAAGTAAGACCGGGACTAAGCAAAGAAGGTCAGTCGAATCAAGGCGAAACTGCAAAACAGAGAAAGAAGGATCAGCCCTGCTGCTGCTGCTGAATAAAGGCGGTAGTGCAACAGATTGTGAAGTTTAAATCCATCGCTTAGACGTGCCTCTGAATGCAGCATGACAAAGGCGGACATGATAGCGATTACAATATTGCCAACTAGAAGTTGACTAATTGAAAAGAGAACCAAGAGCGCATACGTATAGTTTCTGCCCTCCACATGGCTAAATTCTTGTGTCAGCCGGAACAGAAGATATCCCCACAGCAGGTTCAGCATAACCGCAAGAAACATTATTGAATAGAGCGGATGGGTGAGCAAGAGGGTTTGAAAATCGGTCTTGCTTCGTACCATCGTCAAAAGAAGATAGGCAATGTAAAGGAAAGGGAGAACCAAGGTAAAAGCAGTCAGATAACCATACAACTTTTTAAACGACAGGTGAATCATCAGCAAGCTCCGGATTCTCTGCTTCATTTCATATCACCATCCTTAGTTGAGATTTGTTTGACGTAATCAAAAAAGAATGCTTCACAAAGGACTGATAATGCAGCTAAAGACGTCGGATCCTCTGAGACATGCATCGTCTTATGAATTGGGTATTCGGCTGCAAGAAAATATAGATTGTATGGCACAAGATTTGCTAATTCATTACGATCAAACCGTGTATTGGTAATGGAGAGTATCGGTACACGCTTTAAACTGAGAAAGCGAACAATTTCGATAATATCTGAAATGTCGCCGCTCAGTGAAATAATAATTAAAAGGTCCTCTTCACTGAGATAGGGAACAATCATTTCCAATTCACGCTTGGCTGCCAGATTGTGGATCATTTTCCCGCTGTTTAGAAAATTACGTTCCAGTTCACCGATTGCATTGCGCTGCGCCACCCGGTTCCATAAGCGAAGATGTTTTTTGCTGATTGTATTTTTTTATAAATGGGCACTAAATCGGTTTTCTTGAATAGGTCCATGGTCTTGTCGATGTTTGTGAGCGTCTGCTCAATATAATCCATGGCATGCGTCATGTCAGGCTCCAAATCATTTTTTAAGGAATACTTAAATTCACTGAAACCGGAGAAACCGAGTTTTTGAGCTGTACGCAGAATAGAAGATTTTGAGATTTTACAGCTTTTCGCCAACTCTGTAATGCTCTGTGCTGCACATTCTTTTTTATGATCAATGATGTAATGCAGTGTGGACAGATCCGTTTCGTTCAATTGATCGTAATTCTTGTTGATCAGCATCTCAAGTTTCATGGTCGTGATCCTTGTCTCCTTGGAACCATCGCTGTTGCCTGTTAAGTTCCTTTAATGAGCGGGGATCGAAAGGGGTGTTAGACGTTAAGCGTTTTCAATAGAAGGAAAACGTTTAACCTCCAGCCCTGATACGCGAATACCCTGCTAATTAGAATCATAGCAGGGTATTCGAAAATTGGCAATGATCAGGTTTAATTTAAACTAAGCTCGAGTTCTTTTACCTTCGCATCTTTTTTCAACTCCGGCCAGAAGCCCTTATTTGCTTCAACGAGGTCATCAAGGATCTTCTTTGCAACGGCTGCATCGGGAACCGTGTGTGACAGTGTGAGTGCCTGCCACAGTTTCAGATAGGAATGTTCCACCCAAGCGTCTACAGCGAGTTTTTCAACGGCAACTTGCTGTTCCAGTAGTCCCTTTTGGAAACGTGGAATGTCGCCCATGGCCAAGCGTTCCGGACCATTTGCACCAACGATACAAGGCACTTCAACCATTGCCGTTGGTTCAAAATTGGCGACGGCACCGTTATTTTCAACAATGACCAACATCCGTTCATGCGTGTTGTAAGCAATCGCCCGTGACAAATCAACAATATAATTTGAGTGATCGTCCGGTTCAAACTTCAATCCTTCGATGGACTGCGACTTAGCAATTCTGCGGCATTCACTGAAGACAAATTTTTCACGACCTTCTCGCACTTCATCGGTACGTGTATGGTTCGGGTCCATGTGTTCCGCTTCAAATTTTGTGTACAGATAATATTGAAGGTATGTGTTCGGGAAACGGTCCGGATCAAGGGCAAAGGTGTTTTTTGCCATGCCGAATGTTGCCTTCCAGCTGGGTTCTTCGTTCATCCCCGGAAGCAAGTAGCCGTGTTCGGCAATATAGTCGCGGATCTTCGGCATGAGATCATTGCCTTGTTTGTCACGCACCGCGGTCCACCAGCCAAAGTGGTTCAAGCCGAAATAGCGAACTTCCAAATCATTATAATAGTTGAGACCGGCAAGTTTCGCCATCCGTTCCTGAATACCGACTGGCATATCGCAAATGTTCAGGATTTTCGAATTTGGTTTCAGGCGGCGCGTTGCTTCGGCAACAATTGAAGCCGGATTCGAGTAGTTGAGCATCCAAGCGTTCGGTGAATACTTTTCCATGTAATTGGCGATTTCCAGCACGCCGCCAATGGAGCGAAGGCCATAAGCAATTCCGCCGGGGCCGCAGGTTTCTTGACCAATCACACCGTATTTTAATGGGATTTTTTCATCTTTATCGCGCATCGCGTATTTGCCGACACGGATTTGCGCCATAACGAAATCGACATCGGTAAAACCTTCTTCCGGATCGGTCGTAGCGACAAAGTTGATGTCCGGAGCCTTTTCGCGAAGAATGACTTCACATGCATCGGCAATCACTTTTTGACGTGCACCGTCGTTGTCGTAAAGTTTTAACTGACGGATTGGGAAACGATCCAAATGTTTCAGCAGAGTCATAACAATTCCAGGGGTATAGGTACTTCCTCCGCCAGCAATGACGATTGAAAACTTTTTCATGGTAATCCCTCCATTGTAATGTTTCTTATTGGGTTTCTATTTCTGATTCTCTTTCGTTTACACCCCTCATGTTACACGTTTTTGAAGCGGTTACAATACGTTTTGCATGATTAGGGAAAGCGCTTTTCTTTCTGGATAAAGTTACGTCAACTGGGAATTTTCTCACCGGTGACAACCGGTCATGTTACGTTTCGTTTATTCTCATGTATAGGTAAGACCTGAAGCACATGTTTTATCTCATTAAACACAGTGTGAAAATCATTGATGAATAAAAGTGCTCCTGTGGCTCCCATTCATACACTGGGCTTTAGACGGTTATGCATGCTGCGCAGAAGTTTGTGACAATTCCCAACTCTTGGACCCTTTCTCTTTAACAATGATCTGTTCCCCATTTAACGAAACATTATTGAAAACGTTTACATTTATATTATGATTAAAGGGTTCAGAATTTTATTGATTATCGCTGTGTGGAATTCATAACCTTATTAGGAGGCGGTTCAAATGATGCAAAAAATTCAACGTTTTGGCGGGGCGATGTTTACACCCGTGTTGTTGTTTGCTTTTTCAGGATTAATCCTGGCACTATCAATCATGCTGACCAATCCAATGATCGTTGGCGGTATTGCGGATACAAGTACGTTTTGGTATAAATTTTGGACGATTATTCAAAATGGTGGCTGGACAGTCTTCAATCAAATGGAACTATTGTTTGTTGTCGGACTTCCGATCGGTCTAGCAAAACAAGCCAACGGCCGGGCGGCAATGGAGTCCTTAATTGTTTATTTGACGTTCAATTATTTTGTCAGTACAATCCTTGGTTTTTGGGGGAAGACGTTTGGCATCAATTTTAATGTTGATCCGACTCAGGTACAAGGGACCGGCTTGAAACTGATTGCCGGGATCAAGACATTGGATACAAGTGTGCTTGGCGCTATTGTCCTTTCGGCAATCGTTGTCTGGCTGCACAATCGCTACTTTGATGTGAAGCTTCCGGAATGGCTCGGCGTTTTCCAAGGGTCGACATTTGTTACGATGCTTGGTTTTTTCGTGATGCTTCCCGTTTCTTTCTTAGCTTGTTGGCTGTGGCCAATCGTACAGCATGGCATTTCATCGCTGCAAGTATTCATGGCTTCATCTGGCGTAATTGGTGTATTCATTTATAGTTTCCTTGAACGTGTACTGATTCCAACCGGACTGCATCACTTTATCTATCTTCCATTCATGTTTGGCCCAGCCGTGACGCCGGATGGTATTGTTAAGGCCTGGCTTGCCAATATGCAAAGTTTCGCTGAATCAACGAAACCGTTAAAAGAGTTGTTCCCAGCCGGCGGGTTCGCGCTGTTTGGGAATGATAAAGTTTGGCCGCCGATTGGCATCGCCGCTGCATTCTATGTCACTGCGAAACCGGAGAAAAGAAAAAAAGTGCTCGCTCTGCTTATTCCTGCGGTGCTGACGGCGATTATGGCAGGAATTACTGAACCGTTTGAATTTACGTTCTTGTTTGCGGCTCCGGTGCTGTTCATCGTTCACGCATTGCTGTGCGGATTCATGGATGCGGCGATGTATTTCTTCGGTGTAGTTGGCAGCATGGACAGTGGTCTCATTGATATGGCAACAAAGAACTGGATTCCGTTGTTTGCCAATCACTGGATGACTTATGTGACCCAATGGATCATTGGCTTGATCTTCATCGTCATCTACTTTTTCTTGTTCCGCTTCCTTATTGTTAAGTTCAATTTTGCGACACCGGGTCGTGAGGCCGATGATGAGGAAACGCAGCTTTACACCAAAGCGGATTATAAGAATAAAAAAGCAGGCGACAAAGCAGCAGGTACAAATCGATACATGGAATCCGCTGCCGTCTATCTTGACGCGCTTGGCGGTTTCGACAACATTCAAGACGTCACGAACTGTGCAACGCGCCTTCGTGTAACCGTTAAAGATGAGGCCCTCGTTCAGCCGGATGCGGCATTCAAAGCGGGTGGCGCGCACGGTGTTGTTCGACATGGAAAAGCGTTCCAAGTTATTGTTGGCCTTTCTGTGCCACAGGTTCGCGAGGAATTTGAGAAGCTGCTGAAAAAAGGCATTCAATGATCAATCAATGAGTGGGCTAAAGCCGTTCATTCTTGTGCAACATCTTGTCGCAACAATAGCGGCAAGATGTTTTTCTTTTATAATTGGAGAAGGATTCGTTAAAGGAGGCGCAAGCGATGGGGTTTGAAAATGAAAAGGTAATGTGCGTGCGCCTCTTGGTCACAGGTCGCGTTCAGGGTGTCGGATTTCGCTAAGTGGTTTGGCATGGGAGATGCCTTGTATCAGAAGTTGGATTTTCAGCCATCACAAGAGTTTATAAAGAACTATAAGCATCAGTAAAGCCAGAAAACGCAAAAAAGATGGTCAAATGACCATCTTTTTCACAGTCATAATGCACAGTGATTGCGACAGCTTTCGTGTGCTCGACATTAGCTGACCGACAATCGATGCGGGAGCGCGCATGACCACGTATGGTCGCCCGCATAAACTATGCGGGATCACGCATGATTTGTGCGGTTTTTTAAGTGGGATCATAAGTTATAATTACATCATTATTAATCAATAGTCTTTTAACCAAATTTGGTGAAAGTGGTGGTTCGATGCATTGGTATGTTGATGTAATTAAGAATTATGTTGGTTTTAGTGGCCGGGCGACGCGAACGGAATTTTGGATGTTTGTATTAGTTAACTTTTTTATTGCCATTTTTGTAGAACTGATTGATAAATTCATTCTAAACGGTTTGCGGGTTTTTTCCACTTTGTATAATTTAGCTGTTTTGATTCCCGCTTTAGCAGTTGGCGCTCGACGTCTTCATGATATTGGAAAAACGGGTTGGTGGCAGCTGATCGGAATTATACCTGTATTAGGATGGATTGTTTTGATCGTTTATTTCTGCACAGATACTCAGGATAAGGAAAACAGTTATGGGGCGAATCCAAAAGAATCCCTACAGGAATAGGAACAATACGAACTATAAAAAATGGTTGATCTCTAACAGGGGCGGCCATTTTTTATTTTTTATCCGTTTCGAAAATACATGGGGGAAAGGATAGGGACTTCTGTCAATGACTACGCTTTATTTTGTTCGTCACGCGGAATCAGATTCGGATTCATGATGACCGACTGCAGCTTTTCCTGAGAAATAAGAGATCGACCAGTATCTTCGTGCACTGTTAAACGTATGAGTGTTACGAGAAAATTGTCTGCTCAAAAAAAGAATCTTCCTATATAATATTGAAGAATTCCGTGAACAGAAAGTAGTCGGATGGATCAAGAATTTTCACGCTTTTGTCAAGCAGCGGGGAAACGACTTTTCGTTTAAGCTGGGCGGCGGCGAGAATCTGCGCAAGGTCCAAAGTCGCATAATTGTGCGCTGAATCAGATCTTCAATTGAACAGGACAGTCGCATTCTGGTGTTGGGTAGCTAGGGCAGAGCGCGCAGCACACGCGTTAACGCGTTCGATGGTTGCAGCATGTAATGGCGTGGATCGTGAACGTGACATTCGTGCCTACAACCTGCACGCGGATCGAAACGGTTGATCTTTTTCAGAATCCGCGTGATGAGCAATTCCTTGTCAGCATTAATCATGGTGAGCTTCTGTACCGGGTTTTGATGCCATGCGCTGCCGTTTCTCATGATGGGTTGACGCCATTGAATCAGGCGATCAATAGCCGGGCGGGTAGCAGCCCGGTTTTTAACTGCTGATTTTGCATGGTGTGGTTCGCTCGCGGAGAACAATGACATGTCTTCGAAAGCTGCCGCTTTGCGGCGAGTCAGGAAGAATGAACGCAACATCTGTTGGCTCAGTAAAACGTGTACTGCTGCACGCAGTTGCAGAAATGCTGCCTGCAAGAACCGAACAGGCGCATCTAATCTTTGAACGTTGCGCATCGCATTTTCTCGAGCACACGGACGGACAAGCATACTGCAGAACAAACGGAATAATAACCATCGGACATGCATTTGTACGTTTGGTTTCCTACCGTAGGAACGGTTCATCGAAAACTGCCTCCTTGTTTCTAATAAGCATAATAAAAAGCCGCCCATTCGTTTGAATGGGCGGCTTTGCCTGAACCCATTCAACGCGAATCGGGGTCCAAGCATTCGTTAGTTGTCAACGGATGCCGGGACCCTAGCTAATAATAAGAATAGCTTTAACCATGCGTTGTAATGGACGATTCATAGCAAATGGCTCCTAACCGGAATTGTCAAAATTTTAGTATTGTCACTATAGCACGCTTGAAAATTTGTGTCAACAGAAAATAATCAAAAAATTGCCGTTATTTTTAATCGACGTGGCGGAGCCCGTTAAGAAAGCTCATACACAGGTTTGAGTCACACGGGCCAGTCGTTTACAGGCGCTCATGCTGTGCTGGTATTGCTCTGCTCGAATCATTGTTAGACAAGTGTTTTTGATCGCACAAGAAAATTCCGAAAAAAATTTAAGCTGTTTTTCTTCCATAAGAGCACCCAAAAACCTATGGAAAAAATGGATAAGAGGGGGTTGACTGATTTTTCTTAAGTGATTAACATGTGTGCCAACCCCAAAAATTTCCGCTTCGGTTTTCGAAACCAAACCGGAAAGTGGGGCAATTGAGGCCAAACACAGAGAAGGATGAAGAGCCTCAGAAACAAAAAGGCAATCAGAAAAAGAGAGGAGGAACCTAAATGACTGAAAAAACAGAACGGCGTACCGAAACGGGCGCTGATCTGCTGCTCCGATTAATCAAGCGGTCGGGGACAGAGGTGCTGTTCGGCTATCCGGGCGGTGCGGTACTGCCAATTTACGATGCGGTTTATCGACAGCGCATGCGTCATGTGCTGACGCGGCACGAGCAAGGTGCCGTACATGCAGCTGAAGGCTATGCCCGGGTTTCCGGGAAACCGGGAGTCGTGCTGGCAACGAGCGGGCCTGGTGCGACGAATTTGGTCACCGGATTGATGGATGCGCTGATCGACTCGCTGCCGCTGGTTGTGTTTACCGGTCAGGTAACACGCCGGGCAATTAACAGCGACGCGTTTCAGGAAGCCGATGTCGTCAGCATGACTGCGGCGGCGACCAAGCATAATTTTCGCGTCCGTAGTGTCAGTGAATTACCGCGAGTGGTTGCCGAAGCCTTTTATTTGGCGGCGAGCGGCCGGCCGGGACCGGTTCTGGTCGATCTGCCCAAGGACATTTGTGCCGGGAGTTCGGAAAAAGTAGCGGAGCCGCCCGGTACGGTTCAGCTTCCGGGTTATCATGTGCCCAAGCAAGCGGATGGCCGCGTGGTGTTGCAGCTAGCAGACGCATTGGTGAAAGCAGATCGTCCGCTACTACTGGCCGGCGCCGGTGTGCTTCATTCTGGAGCATCCGAGCAACTTCGCCATTTCGCCGAACATTGCCATTTGCCGGTGGTGACCACCTTTCTTGGCCTCGGCAGCTTCCCAGCATCGCATTCGCTTTCTCTTGGTATGGGCGGGATGCACGGAACGTTTGCCGCCAACATGGCACTTTCCGAATGCGATCTGCTGCTTAATGTCGGCGCGCGCTTCGATGACCGATTGACTGGAAATCTTGAAAAATTTGCGCCGAATGCTCAAGTCGCCCATGTCGATATTGATCCATCGGAAATTGGTAAAGTGGTCAAAACGGATTTTGGTCTTGTCGGCGATGCCGGCACGGTACTCGTTCAGTTGAAACAAGTCTTGGCTGTGCCCTTGCCCAGTCATCGCGATTGGCTGAATCATTTGCACGGTTATGCCGATGCGCATCCGCTGCAATATGATCCTGTGAAGGCAAGCCATCAATTGCTGCCACAATTTGTTATTGAGCAGATTTGCCGTTTTGCTGGCCCGGACGCCATCATTGCAACGGATGTTGGACAGCATCAAATGTGGTCGGCCCAATATTACCGTTTCGAAAGGCCTGGGAAATTTGTCAGTTCAGGTGGTTTGGGCACGATGGGATTCGGTCTCCCGGCGGCCATTGGTGCACAGGTTGCCTGCCCACAGACGAAGGTGGCGGCGATTCTCGGCGACGGCGGTTTTCAGATGACGCTTCAAGAGTTGGCAGTCATTGCCGAACAGAGACTGCCTGTGAAAATTTTTATTCTAAACAATCATACGCTCGGAATGGTTCGGCAATGGCAGGAATCCTTTTATGGCAAACGTTATGCGGAATCGATTCCGGAAATGCAGCCTGATTTTGTCCGGCTCGCGGAAAGCTACGGGATCCGCGCGCGGCGTTTGACCGATCCGGCTCAGGTTGCCGAAACCGTTGAAGCGGTGTTTGCAACGGATGCTTCGGCATTGGTTGATTGCAGGGTGAAGCAGATGGAAAATGTGACGCCCATGGTTCCTCCTGGCAAAGGATTGATGGAAATGACGGGAGGGTGAACAGATGGAGCAGACAGTACGGGTTGAAACGGCAACGAACCCTGATGTTCTGGCGCGGGTCACGATGTTGCTTGGACGTGGCAATTTGTCGATTGTCAACATGAACGCGGAACGTCAGGGCAAGCATTTTTACATGCACCTGACGCTGACAGCAGAAAGCGCAACCCAGCTGAAGCGGTTTGTCAGCCAGGCAGCAAAGCTGATTGATGTGTATGACGTTGCGCCATGCAGCGAAAAGAATGGATCGCTGGACGCGTCTAACTAAAACAATTTAACTATTGGCAATAGACAAAAAAGAAAAGGGGTATACGAAAATGACGGCAAAGGTTTACTATGACAAAGATATCAATGAAAATGTACTGCGTGGGAAAAAAGTAGCGATCATGGGCTATGGCTCGCAAGGACACTCACAGGCTCAGAACTTGCGTGACAGCGGCTTCTCCGTGACGATCGGCGTAAGGCCAGGAAAATCTTGGGAAAAAGCGGAACGCGATGGATTTCCGGTAAAAACGGTACGGGAAGCAGCGGCAGAAGCAGACGTTGTCATGCTGCTGCTGCCGGACGAACGTCAGCCTGAGGTTTATTACAAGGAAGTTGAGGAAGGACTTGAACCGGGCAATGCACTTGCATTCTCGCATGGCTTCAATATCCACTTCACTCAAATCGTGCCACCGAAGGATGTTGATGTATTCATGGTTGCGCCTAAAGGTCCAGGCCATTTCTGCCGCCGTGAATATCTGAATGGTGGCGGCGTACCGGCATTCTACGCTGTGCAGCAAAATCCATCCGGTCAAGCGGAAGAACTCGCGCTCGCATGGGCGAAAGGGCTTGGCGCAGCGCGTGCCGGTGTGCTGAAGACCACATTCAAGGAAGAGACGGAAACGGATCTTTTCGGCGAACAAGCGGTGCTGATGGGCGGTCTGACACACTTGATCGAAGCTGGATTTGAAACACTTGTTGAAGCAGGCTATCAGCCGGAAAATGCTTATTTTGAGACCTGTCACGAGATGAAAATGCTCACCGATTTAATCTACGAGAACGGTTTGACCGGGATGCGTTACTCATGCTCCGATACCTCCAAGTTCGGTGACTTTACGGTTGGACGTTATGTGATCGACGACGGTGTAAAAACGCGTATGAAAAAAGTCCTTGAAAATATCCAGTCCGGCAAATTCGCTCGCGATTGGGTGCTTGAAAATAAAGTTGGCCGCCCGATGTTCAACTCACTGCAGCAAAAAGAAAACAATTCAGAGCTTGAACGCGTGGGACGCGAACTGCGCAAGTTGATGCCGTTTGTTAAAGAAGGCAAGCAGGACAGTGAGGACATTACAGCAAACGTTGCACAATAAAATGTGGGGTTGACCCGAAAGGGGAGAAAGGGTGAAGAACATTGGGGATTATGTGTCGCTCGCAGCAATTCAAGAAGCCTGTGAAACGCTGATGCCTGTCGTGCATCGGACGCCGCTGATAGAATCGGCGACATTGAACCGCTTTAGCGGGGCGCACCTGCATCTGAAACTGGAAAATATGCAGCGAACCGGATCATTTAAACTTCGCGGCGCATTTAACAAAGTGGCTCATTTGTCTGATGAAGCGCTGAGTCGCGGCGTTGTCACCGCCTCTGCCGGTAATCATGCACAAGGCATTGCCTATGCAGCAGCACGGCGCGGGGCTGCGGCACGAATCTTTATGCCCAAACAAACGCCTAAGGCTAAGATTCGGGCAACGGTCGCTTATGGCGCAGAAGTTGTACTTGCGGGTGCATCCTACCAGGAAGCGTACGAAGCCGCGCGCATGGACTGCCGGACAAATCATTCTGTTTTCGTTCATGCATTTGACGATCATCAAGTGATTGCCGGACAAGGCACTGTTGCAGCAGAAATGCTGGCACAATATTCGGATTTAAATACGGTACTTGTACCAATCGGAGGCGGCGGACTTGCCGCAGGAGCCGCTTGCTATCTGAAGAGTGTCCGGCCAAGTGTACGCGTGATCGGTGTTCAATCCGATCACGCACCGGCGATGTATAATTGTTTTCATCATGAGAAACAGCCGGCCAATCGGCAGACGCCAGGCATCGCTGAGGGCATATTGGTTGATTGTCCTGGTGAACGTACGGTTCCGGTCATCCAACGCTATCTTGACGATCTCGTCACCGTCTCTGATTCAGAGATTGCCCAGGCAATGGTACTCATGCTTGAACGCAGCAAGCTGCTTGTCGAAGGTGCCGGCGCCGCAGCACTTGCGGCGGTACTTGCCGGCCGGGTTGATGTGCGCGGCCAGCACGCCGGTTTAATTGTCAGCGGAGGCAATGCCGATCCGGAGGAATTGCCGCAGATTAAACACATGGCTGCAGAATCTGTTTCAAAGGTCGGCACGCTTTGAAAGGGGAAACGCTGAATGATTATTGACGCGAAAAATATCAGCTGGGTACGCGCAGATCATACCGTTCTGAAACATGTCGATTGGCAAGTGCATAAAGGGGAGCATTGGTCGCTGGTGGGGCTGAATGGTTCAGGAAAAACAACCTTACTGAAAATGGTTAACGGCTACATCTGGCCGACAAGCGGCACGTTGTCCGTGCTCAATCGTCCGTTCGGAACATGCGATTTGCGCGAGTTGCGCAAGAAAATCGGCTGGGTAAGTCCTGCACTCGTTGATAAATTCAGGGCAGATGAACGACCGGAAACGATTGTATTGAGCGGTAAATTCGCCTCCATTGGTCTTTACGACCAAGTATCGTCCAATCAGCGCGAGAAGGCGCATGCGTTATTGCAGAAGCTGGGCTGCGCATCGTTTGCGGGCAGAGCATTCGGTCTCTTGTCGCAAGGCGAAAAGCAGCGTGTTTTGATCGCCCGCGCGTTAATGGCTGAGCCTGAATTGCTGATTTTGGATGAACCATGCAACGGGCTGGATCTGTTCGCAAGAGAGCATTTACTGTCTCTTGTTGCACAACTGGCGGGCTCAGAGGAAGCACCAACAATGATCTTTGTAACCCATCATGTTGATGAACTTCTACCATGCTTTGATCATGCGCTCCTGCTCAAAGCCGGTACCGTCTTTAAATCAGGTTCAGCAAGCGACGTCATGACGCCTGAACGCATGAGTGAATTTTATGACTATCGCGTTTCCGTGCAGCAGCAAAACGGACGACTCGCCGTGTCCCTGAACGCTTAATCGATTCGATGGATTCAATCCTTTTAACTCCTATAAATTTATTGAAGCTTTTCTGTTTCGCGCATCTGCGCGTGGACGGAGAAGCTTTTTTTATGCCGCGAAGATTGCATTTCCTCATTCGCTCACTTCTTTGCATCTTTGCTGCTGAATATTAAAAAAACGTAAATCCTTAACCTTCCGTTAACAAAAATTCAGATCTGATCATAACCGTGGTGCAGATAAATGTTGATCGAACCGTGCTTATGGCGAAATGGTTTCGCCTTTCCGCTTTCATAATCTCTTTTGGCTATTTACAAAAACGATACAGTAAAACCTGTTTTTATTTAATCGGGGTTAAAAATTCTTCTCTATCATTAAAGGTACGATAAGCAGATTAAGAAAAGGAGAGACAAGCAGCTGAACGCTGCGAAAAATTCGCATGAACGGGAAAGGAGGGGATTCAGATGTATCTATCATCAACGCTCTGCTGGGACAACGGAGTTGACGAAGTGATTGCTTTGGCGGCCCATCTGGGATTTTCAGGTGTTGAGGTTTGGGCGGAACAGGTATGGCAGCATGGTACGGATGAATCATCTATAGCAGCAGCACGTGCGCGTTATCAGCAAGAACTGACGCTGCATGCGGCAAGCTGGGATCTGAATCTATGCGCGCTTAATGAATCGGTACGGCAGCAATCGCTTCGGGAAATTGAACGCTCCATGGACTTAGCGCGACGCATTGGTGCTCCTAACGTCACCGTTCATCCTGGACATTATACTTTGCCGCAGCTCTCAGAACTTCAATGGACGTGGTTGATAGACAGCCTAACGAAACTGGCAAACTGCGCAGAGCAGCTGCAAGTGACGCTTTCTATCGAAATGATGGAGCCCACCGCGAAAGAATTTGTGACAACCCCGGAAATGGTCAATCAATTGCTGAGCGCATTGCCGCCATCGGTCACAACGACTTTTGACGTTGCTCATGTTCCTTTGAAAGTAAATTGTTTAGCGTCCTTTAAACGCTTAAACAGAGTTAGCAAGATTCATTTCAGCGACTCAAGTTCTGAGCGCTACCACGTACCGCTCGGCAAAGGAGCATTGCCGATGGATGTCCTTTTTCCTTTTTTGCAAACCGTGGATGTCCCGGTGGTTCTCGAAGGGTTTGATCTGAGCGCGACACACGAGATTCTCCAACAAGATCTTGTGTTTATCAAGCAGATGGGTACAGCGGCGAGGGGGATGCTTCTTTGAAAATTCTTATTTCGAATGATGATGGTATTTTTGCGCCTGGGGTTGAGGCACTGGTTAATGTACTCGGGCATCTGGGTGAGGTTTGTGTGGTTTGTCCGGATCGCGAACAGAGCGGAGTTAGTCACTCCATTACACTCCGCTACCCGATTAAAGCGACCCCGCTGAACATTTTTCCTGCCAACATATCGGCATGGGCAGTGAATGGGACACCGGCGGATTGCGTCAAGATGGGGATTGAAGTGCTGATGAAGGAAAAACCGGATATTGTTTTCTCAGGCATTAATCTTGGCCCGAACATCGGCAGAGATGTCTTTTATTCGGGAACCATCGCTTGTGCCGTTGAAGCTACTCTCTATGGTATTCCGGCCGTTTCCATGTCGCTCGCTGCTTTTGACGGACGTGAAATCAACTATCAGAACGTGCAGCAGCTCGTCTACGAAATCAGTGAAATTATTGTTCGAAATGCGATTCCGAAAGACTTCTTTTTAAATGTCAATCTGCCCTATACGACGCGTGAATGCTGCAGAGGTGTAAAAGTTGCGCCACTCGATCTGTCCGTGTCGCGCTATCAATATGTCGGCATGAATGACCCATACGGCAATGTTTATTACTGGCTCAAAGACAACTACCAGCAACTGGATGAGCTGACCAAGGGTTCGGACTTTATTCATTTGAAAGATGGTTATGTCACGATCACTCCAGTTCAAATTGGAAAAAATGGAAAACGAAGAATGGATCAGATGAGTCAATGGTTTAAGGAATTTAACCGCTCAAAGGAGGCATTTATTCATGAAAATCGTTAAGTATCTCATTGTTGCGCTACTATCAATCAGCATTCTTGCTGGGTGCGGCACGTCTCAATCAACGGGAAGCTCAGGCAACAGCAGCAGTGAAAAAGAAAACACCTTGTCGGGGACACTGAACTTTTATACCTCGCAGCCGGATATGGATCAGCAGAAACTTGTCGCAGCTTTTAATAAAAAGTATCCGGAGGTTAAAGTCAATGTCTTTCGCTCAGGAACCGAAGATGTAATGAGCAAAATACAAGCGGAGAAAAAGTCCGGCAACGTTCAGGCTGATGTGCTTCTGCTTGCTGATGCGGTTACTTTTGAAACGCTTAAAGATGAAGATTTGCTTCTGGCCTACAAATCAAAGCAAGCCGCTGATTTTCCAAAAGAATTGGTCGACGCCGATGGGTACTATACAGGGACAAAAGTCATGGCAACCGCACTTGCAATCAACACAAACAAAGTGAAGGAAACACCGGACTCATGGGACGTGCTGACCGATTCAAAAACAAAGGGACAGGCGATCATGCCAAGTCCGCTCTACTCGGGAGCCGCCGCATATAATCTGGGTGTGTTCACGAGAGATGACGCGCTGGGTTGGGACTTCTATAAGGAACTTAAGAAAAACCAAATCACCGTGGTTCAAGGCAATGGCGACGTACTGAAGGCTGTTGCATCCGGCAATAAGGCATATGGAATGGTGGTTGATTTTGTGGTTGCCAATGCAGCGAAACAAGGTTCGCCGATCAAACTGATTTATCCTTCTGAAGGATCTCCAGTAATTACTGAGCCGATCGGAATTATGAAGAATGCAAAAAATGAAAAAGCGGCGAAAGCTTTTGTTGACTTCGTGCTCTCTAAAGAAGGACAAGTGCTCGCCTCCAGCCTTGGTTATACACCGATTCGTCCAGGCGTTCAGGCACCGGAAGGGTTGAAAAATATTGATGAGCTTAATGTATTGAATGCAGAGATTAAGCAGCTGAATGAGTCCAGAAGCGCCGATAAAGAGCAATTTACGAACGTGTTCGGCAAGTGAGAGGGAGTGACCCGTATTCATGAACCACCCACCGTTTTTCTTCTATGGAAAAGGACGTGTTGAGCCGAGAGCAATCTGGCTCTCTTTTCCTATTCGAACCGTTGCGTTCTTAGGTCTGGTGATGCTGTTTGTCTGGCCAATTGCACGCCTTGTTGCACTTGGGTTTACTTCGGAACATGGCGTTTCACTTGAAAACTATCAGCGTATTTTTAGCGATCCGTTGACGTGGCAAGTGGTGGCAAATACGCTGGTGATCAGCACCGGATCAACGGTGCTCGCTACGATTCTAGGACTCTTTTTTGCCTGGCTGATGGCCTATGTCAACCTACGTGGGAAGAAATTAATGCAGCTGTTTATTGTTCTGCCGTTTATCATTCCGTCTTATATTACGACACTCGCATGGACGCAACTCTTTAACGAAAATGGGATTTTGGCCCAAGTGCTTGCACTGCTTCCCGGACAAGTGCATCTATGGAATCTGTACAGCTATACCGGGATGATCTTCATTCTTGGGATCACGCATTATCCGCTCGTTTATTTATTTACGGTAAATGTTTTAAGGAAAATTCCTCGGGAAATGGAGCAAGCGTGCCGGGCATCCGGCGCTTCGAAAGGCGTGACATTCTGCAAGGTGACCTTGCCGATGGCACTTCCTGGTATTGCCAGCGGTGCTTTTCTCGCCTTTCTCGCGGGACTGGATAATTTCGGTATTCCTGCTTTCTTGGGGATTCCGGCCCATATTAGCGTGCTCAGCACGCATATTTACCAACAAATGATTGGCTTCGGCCCCGATGCTTTTGGGCGCGCCTCGGTCTTTTCGGTACTGCTTGGCGTATTGGCCCTTATTGGGATGCTCGGTCAATGGCTGCTGCAGCGCATGTTTAAAGTTGGCAGCACAGCCAGCATTGATCGGCAGCCACGTGATCAACTTTCCGGGTTTTCACAGCGGTTTTTGGAGTGTACGGTTTGGTTGTTCTTTATTGCAACGGCAATGGTTCCTTTTCTGGCAATGATGATGACTTCTTTGCTTCCTGCTTATGGCTTAACCTTCACGATGCAAAATTTGAGTTTGAAAAATTACGGATTCGTTCTGTTTGAGAGTCCGGACACGCAGCTGGCAATTCGAAACAGTGTTCAACTCGCATTGGTCACTACGCTGATTGGGTCAGTGATTGGGACACTTTTTGCATACAACCAGGTGCGCAGACCGTCGCGTTGGCTGAAGATGAGTGAAACATTTATGAGTTTGCCTTACGCGCTTCCAGGCACGGTCATGGCGTTATCCATGATTTTTGTCTGGATGGAGCCGATTCCCGGCTGGAACCCCGGTATTTATGGATCGATGACGATTTTGTTTCTTGCTTATTTCACACGATTTCTTATCTTGCAGGTGAGGGGGAGCGTGACGGCGGTGCTTCAAGTTGACGTGTCCATGGAAGAAGCGTCGCACGTCAGCGGGGCAACGGGATGGACGAAATGGCGCAAAATCTTAATTCCGCTGCTTCTGCCGGGAATCTTAAGTGGCGCTGCTTTGCTGTTTCTGACGGCGCTTACGGAACTAACCGTTTCCGCGCTGCTGTATTCAGCGCAGTCGAAAACAATCGGGGTGGTCATCTTTAGCTATGAACAAGCTGGTTATACCATGCTTTCTAGCGCATTTTCCAGTTTGATTGTACTGATTATTCTGATCGGTTTTGCCCTGTTAGCTTTGGCGCAAACACTCTGGAGACGAAAAGAGGGGGGACATCATGTCCATTAACATCACGAATGTTGGGCGCAGGTTTGCTCGTTTTGCAGCGTTGAAACGCATTAATTTAACGATTAAGGATGGCGAGTTTCTGGCTATTCTGGGACCATCCGGGTGTGGAAAAACAACGTTGCTTCGTCTGATTGCCGGATTTGACACGCCTTCTGAAGGAACCATTGAAATGGAAGGAAACAAGGTTAGCAGCCCGAAACACCATTTGCCTACTGAAAAACGAAATATCGGCATGGTCTTTCAATCGTTCGCGCTTTGGCCGCATATGACGGTGCGCAAACATATTGAATTTCCGTTGAAACACCATCAGTTTGTCAATCAATCGTTAAGAAAGAATATGGAGCAGCGCACCAATGACGTATTAAAAATAATTAAATTGCAAGATTTAGCTGGTCGAATGCCCGCTGAATTATCCGGCGGTCAACGACAACGCGTTGCGCTTGGCCGGGCGATTGCCCCGGAGCCAAAAGTATTGCTTATGGATGAGCCGCTGAGCAGTTTGGATGCTGAGTTGCGCATTGCGATGCGCAGCGAATTGCAAGAAATCCACCGTTTGACCGGCACATCGATCGTTTATGTGACGCATGATCAGGGTGAAGCACTTGCGATGGCCGATCGCATTGTTGTGATGAATCAAGGCTCGATTGAACAAATTGGAACGCCGCAGGAAATCTATACACATCCGCGCACAAGCTTTGTTGCTCACTTTGTCGGCAAGGCAAATTTGCTGAAGGGCAGCTGGCAGGGACGGCGCTTTTTTCCAGAAGAGGCTGCGCACATCTCTTGGCCGGATTTCGGTGTGTCGAAGGAATTGAAACAGGAGTCCATTTACCCAGTTCGACCAGAACAGTTTTTCATTCGTCGGGATGGCGGCGAGATACCAGGAACAATTACAAACCGTCAATATCAAGGAAAAGCAATGCGTTACACGGTGCAGACAGCGGGAGGCAGCAGGCAGGTTGATACGGACCTTACGGATTACTTTCAGCTGGGCGAGTCGGTATTCCTTGTGTTCAAAACAATTCCCCTTGCCGATGCGAAAGAAGTTGAGACGGGGAGGAGCGAGAACGTTGGTGAAAGCGTATAACTTATCGTGAAAGAAACCTGCTGTTGATTTGGGTAATGGTTTGATAGCAAAACGGACACTTCGTTGGAAAAGAGTTCGGGACGCGGGATGGAAACATTCGCTGTTTCCGTCTCTCTTTTTTTTACATAAAATCAGTGATCGAGCATCCTTTTGAAGGTGCAATTGATGCAAGCGGATGAATAGCCACGCCTCTTCATCAGACCCATGACTAAGGAATTATGGATGCTTTTGAAGAAGACTTAAAAGGAAACGAGTAGGATATTTATTTAAATAAACCTATTTCCTAAGTATTTTTTCCTAGTTTTTCCTGGATAATAAGGTATAATGATAATAATTATCATATTAGTTCTACACTTGGCGGTATATCGACGGCATTTCTTGGGTCGATTAAACTGCACTTTAGATTTTGTCTGCATGACTCATCATTGGCTCAATATAATACAATGGAGCGCCAGATACGTGCATCTTGACATCTCCTTCCTGCTCCTCAATTCTTCATTTTTGCGACTTTTATCTGGTATTACAGAGGTTGAATCGTTATGAAAAAAATAGTCATACAAACCAATGATCCTTATGGTGAAAACGGGACTGAGAATGACCGGAAATTTGTTGTTTTCTGTACGAATCTGTTTACCTTTTCGTTTATTGCACATGTTTTGCTCATGCCTGTTTTTTCTTTTTTTGGCAATCCTTTGATTCTCACGCTCGATCTATCGGCTGCTGCTTTGGATCTGTTCTGCTTAACACTTAATCGCAAACGATATGTACGTATTGCCAGTTTCCTCTGGGTTCTTGAGCTTTCGGTATTATCGAGCAGCTGCGTGCTTGTATTTGGATGGCAACAGGGCCATTATTACTATCTTTTTTCCTTGGTTCCAATTGTTTTCTTTGCGCGATGGCCCGGTGCTTTGCGTATTGCCGTTGCGCTTTTTCTTTTCGGCGATACGTTGTTTTTGTACGATTATACACAGACGCATTCACCGGTTACACCGCTCATTCCATATATGGCAACGTCAATGTATTTGATTAATGTGGCAATCAACTTTATTGGGCTTGGTTACGCTTCCTACTTCTATCGTGCGCATTCGGAACAATTGGAACGACAACTGCTGCGGAAGGCAAATACGGATGGCTTAACGGGAATTCACAATCGCAGGTCGTTTGAATGCAGAGCACAAGTTCAACTGGTACAAACGGATCATCAGGATGAGTGCGCACTCATTTATTTTGACCTGGATCATTTTAAACGAATTAATGATTCCTATGGGCATGCGGCCGGAGATCGTGCGTTAAAGATGGTTGCGGAGGCGTGCCGGCATGTGCTGCGCAAAGAGGATCTCTTTGCCCGAATCGGTGGGGAGGAATTTGCCGTCTTCTTGGCAAACACGTCGCGGAATGAAGCGATAAGCATTGCAGAGCGGCTTCGAAAGCAAATTGAATCGTGCTGTTTAACGTTTCAGGATGGGAAGCGTTTCTTCCTAAGCGCAAGTATTGGCCTTGCTGCCCCACAATTAAATGAGAAACGATTGGATCTTCTGATGGCGAATTCAGATCTTGCTCTTTATCAAGCGAAAAGAGACGGACGGAATCGCGTGGTTTCATTTATTTGAACCAAGCATGATCGGAAAAGTGATCGCGTAGGATGCGGTGCGAACACCTTGGTCATCGCAGGGGAACTGCTCCTTCTTCGTTAAACTGATCATAAAGCGTTTGAAATGATTTTTCATGCGCGAGGAAAACATCGGTGATGACCGGATCGAAATGTCGTCCTCGTTCATGTTTTATAATTTCCACTGCCTTTTCATGAGAATAACCGGGTTTATAGGGGCGTTTTGAACGCAGGGCATCATAGACATCGGCAAGGGCGACAATACGAGCCGAGAGCGGGATGGCATCGCCTGCGCTTCTGTCGGGATAACCACTGCCATCCCATTTTTCATGATGCGAGCGAGTGAGTGCAATCCCCATTTGTAAAAATTTATTGCCCGGATATTTTTGCTGGATTTCCGACAAGGTTTCGGCACCAATCACGGTGTGCGTCTTCATCACTTCAAATTCCTTTTCCGTTAATTTTCCCGGTTTGAGCAGGATGTCGTCAGCGATGCCGACCTTCCCAATATCATGAAGCGGACAGGCTTCATAAAGCGTTTCGATATAGGCGCTGTCCACCTGTTTTTGAAACTTTGGCAGGCGTTGAAGTTCTTCAGCGAGCAGCTTGCACGATGAGGAAACGCGTTCGACATGGGCACCTGAGGTCACATCTCTGGATTCAAGCAGCTTTACAAGCGAGAATAGGGTGGCGCTTTGCGCTTTTTGAAGCGTGCGTTCACGGCGAAGATTCTGTTCATAATTTGCCTTGTAGTAGTCGGCGAGAAAACCAATCACAAAAGCAACCATGACAAAAATGGCAAGGCGCATCAACCAATTTACCGGATATTGTGTGGCTTGAAACTGATTTAAGGGCATGAACGGACCGATCACCAATCCGCTTACACAGGCATGGATCATTCCATGAATTTTGCCGCGAGTCACTGCAACCAGCGTAATTGGCAAATACATCAGGTTGGTATAGGCATAGACTGTTCCTCCGGCTAAATAGATGATCAGTGCAATAATCATCGAGCAGATGTAGCAGCAGACAAGAAGAAACGGTTGAGTACATGCAGCGTGTTGTGTGATGCGCTTGGTCCGGGTTTTCACAGCTAATCACCTTTATCTCGTTGTTTCGAAAGGATGTTGTTTTTATTAATATAGCAATTTTTTCACCAATTGGAAATGAATTTATAGACTATTCGTTGTGTTCATCTTTTTCGAACAAATAGGTGGCATCTTTTTTTTATTCTTTCTTTTTAATTGCTTCCTCATTGATATTGCGCGGCGCAACGTGTTTGAGCTGTTTCAGCCGATTTGTCCCCCATTCGAACATGAGATCGATAATCGGAAGGAGCGTTTGCCCTAGTGCTGTGATCTCATAGTCAACGCGAACCGGCACTTCAGGATACAGAGTACGTGTGATCAGTTCGTCTTCTTCAAGCTCACGCAGCTGCTGGGTCAGCACTTTATTGGAGGCATGCGGCAACAGCTTTTTTAATTCACCGAAGCGATAGATACCGTCCTTCCCTAAATGATATAAAATAACGAGCTTCCATTTGCCACTGAACATCGATAGGGTGAGTTCTTTGGCGCAGCCGTAATCTCCCGACAGCAATTTCTTTTGGACGTCTTTGCGTACGACATCGGTCATTTGAATCCCTCATTTCTTCGCCTTGGTTACTTTCTGGTTACTGGATAACAAAAAAGTGCGTACTTTAAAAATTAATATACCAAGTATACCATATAGTTGTTGGTATCAAAAAGAACCTTAGGAGGAATTAAGATATGAGCAAAGTAGCCGTTCTTGTAACAAATGATGTTGAAGATATTGAATTTACGTCACCGAAAGAAGCTTTGGAGGCTGCCGGCCATAAAATTACCGTGATTGAGAAAGAAGCAGGTACCGAATTAACCGGCAAACATGGCACGAAGATTCCTGTGGATAAAGGGATTGATGAGGTAAATCCGGAAGACTTTGATGCGCTGCTCATTCCAGGCGGCTTCTCGCCCGACCAGCTGCGCGTTGATCCGCGGTTTGTTGCATTCACGAAATACTTCTTGGCTTATAATAAACCGTTGTTTTCAATCTGCCATGGCCCGCAGCTCTTCATTCAAACCGGTTTGGTTAAGGGGCGCACGCTAACAGCTTACGCATCCATTCAACCGGATTTGTACTATGCAGGTGCGGTTGTAGAGAACGAACCGGTTGTGATTGACCATGCGCTGATTACCAGCCGCGTTCCTGATGATCTGCCTACATTTAACAAAGCGATTGTTGATGCACTGGCCTAATTGAACTTGCGTGTGTGAGTACACGACTAAATCTACGGTGTTTCATGCCTTAAGCGGAGTAAGCGAAACAGCTGCTTCGCTTAAGGCATTTTTTGTACGCACACAAATAAAAAAATTAAACCCTCGCGTCCCAAGACCGTTCTTGGAACACGTGGATCCAACTTCACCTGTACAAGCAAATACGGCAGGCGGTCATTCATTGGGTGAACACTATAATTCAGCTTATTTTACCCATTGTGATCCTCCAACTTAATGATCTCTTTATCGCTTAATCCGGTTAGTTCGCTGATTTCAGCATGACCCATTCCTTTTTGCAACAGTTTTCGGGCAAATTGTTCCTTTGCTTTTCGCTCTCCTTGTTCAATCCCTTGTTCAATTCCCTCTTTCTTTCCGCGATCATAAAAGGAATTGGGCCACTTGAGCACTTCTTCGCGAATTTTTATGCTCATTTTACCCATTCTGATCCTCCAACTTAATGATCTCTTTATCACTCAATCCGGTTAGTTCACTGATTTCAGCATGACCCATTCCTTTTTGCAACAGCTTTCGTGCAAATTGTTCCTTTGCTTTTCGTTCTCCTTGTTCAATTCCTTCTTCAATTCCCTCTTTCTTTCCGCGATCATAAAAGGAATTGGGCCACTTGAGCACTTCTTCGCGAATTTCTATGCTCATTTTACCCATTCTGATCCTCCAACTTAATGATCTCTTTATCACTCAATCCGGTTAGTTCACTGATTTCAGCATGACCCATTCCTTTTTGCAACAGCTTTCGTGCAAATTGTTCCTTTGCTTTTCGTTCTCCTTGTTCAATTCCTTCTTCAATCCCTTGTTCAATTCCTTGCTCAATTCCCTCTTTCTTTCCGCGATCATAAAAGGAATTGGGCCACTTGAGCACTTCTTCTCGAATTTCTTCCGGAAGCTTTTTTGCTTGATCCATCAATTGATCCACCTCTTCCTTTTCTAATTGAAGATAGGTCTCGAAAAATCCATTGATCATGCTTTCACGTGCTTCTCCAAGATGCATGGTGATCATTTGCCTGATAAAAGCAAGTCGTACTTGTACACGTTCCCTTTTCGAGTAGTTCATCTTGCTCATCAGCGCGGCGGCGGCAGGATTATTGCTGTTCATAAATTTTCGCCAGCTCATTCTGGAAAGTTCGAGTTTCAAAAAATGGAACGCGCTAACAACCATTAGATGCGGCACTTTGACCACAAATTCGTCCGGTTCATCTCTAACTCCATCATAACTGAAAATGGCGATTGGTAAAACAGGTTTTCGAAATTTCAGATAGATCATGCTGTAATAGATATACATCCGTTCGGAAAAATCATCTTGGTAATAATTCTGTGCTTCAAGATGGACAATCAGGATGACATCCTTTTTTGATTTCAGCTTCGTTTCTGCGATAACATCTGCCCGTTTTTTGTCGCCTTCGACCATATCCGCAAACAGTTCCTCGGAAAGGAATTTTTTCTCGGAAAGATCAAGTGCCTGGTAAATTTTCGGGAAGAATGCTTCGAGAAATTCATCAAAAAACGCGTGAAGCAGGACTTTAAAGCGTCGATCGTGGTCTATAGACATAGGAAGCCTCCTTGCGAGGTATGTTTCGGTCATTCGAGAGGAATGTGTGAAGCGAATCGAGAAGAGAACAAATGAGAACAAATGATCGTGCTTGCTATTAGTATACCTTATATTGAAAATGCTTCAAGTCGTTTAGAGAAAACAGTGCCGGGTTGATGTGACTAAAAACTCGGTATCGGGTGGGTCTTCAATCGCCTTTAGCGGAAGTTCCTTTTACAATTAGCGAAAGTTTCACTTTTATAACGCTAATCATCGTATCAGCAAGGTAATTTATAAACTTTCTTTACCTGTAAAAACGGCTGCTTCTCCCAGCAGCCGTTGAATTGAAATAAGCGGAGCAACATGCATCCGCTTTTTATTGTTTCGGCAATCACTTCACCTGCATGCGCGCGTTAAAGAAGGCGCGGTAGGCGAGGGAGCAAGCAATGAATGAAGCAATTGCCGTTGTCGACAGCAGCATGAAGGTGACCATCAGCTGGTATTTGATCGCCTCAAGCGGCGAAGCGCCGGCAAGGATTAAACCGGTCATCATCCCGGGTAGGGATACGATCCCCAGTGTTTTAGCAGAATCAATTGTCGGCAGCATTCCGGTTTTTATTGAATCGCGGATGATGTCAATCGAAGAGGCGCGAATGTCTGTACCGAGCGCCAGCTTAGTTTCGACTTCCTCACGTTTCGTCTTGAAGTCGGCGGTCATCTGTTTATAGCACAGCCCGAGCGCAACCATGGCGTTGCTGATAATCATGCCGCCAATCGGAATCATTTGGTACGGTTCGTAGTGAATCGTCTTTGAGAGCAGAAGCACCGTCAAGGTTACGAGTGCGCCGATCAAAATGGAAAAAAACGAAATCTCGAGCCCATGTCTTATCGTGCGGCCGCGTTTTGCTGCATTATACGCGGCGTTAAACGTCATGAAGAGCAGCAAAAAGGTTGTGAATAGGGGATTTTTCACCCCGAATACATAATTCAAAACATAGCCGACCGCAATAAGCTGGATGACGGCACGAATCACGCTGATCAGCGTTTCTTTTTCAAGCTTCAGCTTCTGCCAATACGAGAAAAAGAGCGTGACAAGTACCAGCGAAGAAGCAATCAAGAGCGAGCTGGTTTGAATCGCAGCTGAGCCGTTCATCGAATCGCCTCCAATGAGCGGACTTCCCCGGTATCAATGGTCAGGATCTTATTCGCGTACTTGCGGCTCTGCTCCGGATTATGGGTGATCCACAGAATGGTTATACCCGCTTGATTCAGCGCCTCAATGACTTTTTCAACGATTTGCGTGTTTGCTACATCGAGCGCCGAGGTCACTTCGTCCAGCAGCAGAATTTCCGGCTGAAAGACGATACTGCGCATCAGGGCAATGCGCTGCTTTTCTCCGCCGGAGAGATGCTGAATTTCCTTTTCCAAATTGCTTGTCGACATTTGAAAAGCCGCGAATAATTCCTCAAGCCGGTCCGGATCGACGGGCTTGTTTCTCAGCAAAAACGGATACTCCAGATTGTTGCGCACCGTATCCCCGAACAAGTAGGGCATCTGAAAGCAATAACTGATCTGTTTGCGCAGTTCCATTGGATTGAAGCGCATCAGATCTTGCCCGTGAAAGTGAATCGTTCCTTCAGTGGGACTGATGAGGTGGCAGCACAGCCTGAGCACTGTACTCTTTCCGCTTCCAGATGGACCGACAATCGACAGAAAATCCCCTGCTTCAATGGATAATGAGAGATCGTTAACAATAGTTCTGTTTTCTCTAGTAAACGAGACATGTGAAAACTCAAGTAAAGACACAAAAGCACCGCCGTTTCCTTTTTCTGCATGAGAATTGTTGCTCTTGTTAGTGTAGACTATTTTCCTATTTTAAGCATTTAATAAAGTCGAATGGGTACGAAAAAATAGGATTCGGCGGTAGTGTGAGTATCAATGTTCGGCAGCCATGGCGTCGGCCTTTGTTTCGTGAACCGTTCCATGTGGATGTTGTGGTGGCGCATAAATCGAGTACAGTTTGATCGGTCGATTGCCTGTATTGATTAAGTTGTGCCATTTTCCAGCAGGGATGATAAAGGCAAAGTCATCGGATACCGGTCTCTGAAACGTGAGCTGGTCTTGCCGATCACCCATCATGACAAGTCCTTGACCCTCCTCGATACGGATAAATTGATCCAGATGCGGATGAGCTTCAAGCCCAATATCTCCGCCAACAGGGATGCTCATCAACGTCAGTTGCAGATGACTCCCCGTCCATAATGCGCGTCGATAGGCGTTATTCCGCTTGGTTACTTCTTCTATATTAAAAGCAATCGGAGCCGGACCGTAATCGTTCCGGTTCATGACAGCCGGTCGAAACGCCGGTTCATAAACCGAGCCTTGCGCGTAGGCGGGGTCAGGATAATAAACGGGCATTTGCCAGGCAGGATTCTGTGGATACGGCGAAAATTCAGCACGGCCGGCATCCCCAGAATCCCGCCAATTATAGGGGATCGGGTACATTTGATTTGAATACATTGGATTCATCCTTTCGTTCCTATCGGTTAACACACTGTATGTCAGGGCGTTTGAAACGGTGCGCGACGAATCAAAGCTTCTGAGCATAACCTTCCATCGTTCTGCACGGTTGATTTGTCCTATGAAAAGTGATCAGTAGGTGCGAATAGTTCGCGCCGATATGCATTGCTGTGCCATTAATCGATTAAAAGTTAGAATTAAAAAAATATATTGAAAATAGTCGTACCGACTCTATTCTCTTTGTTTCTATCGGCTTATGTTAGAAATTAAGAGATTATTTATTGCGATCTTTTCACTCGCAATAAATAATAGTGGGGAGGCATCCGAATGAAAAAAGGACTCAAATCTGCATTGGCGATTGCTCTGGTATGTTTGATTGCCGGCATTCCGGTACAAACCTTTGCGCGGCATGCCAAAGCATCAGGGAAAGAAAGTGATCATACGTACATCATCCGTTCAGCAAAGGAATTTTCAACAGGAGCACTCCAAAATGTGACGATTCATCAACGTCCCGGCGACGGTGCGGTGACCTTGAAAAAAACGCACGGCAGCTATGCGCGCGACGGTGTGTTTGTATCCCCGGAAATTTCAACCGATCCATTCGAGTATCTGATTGCTTCTTGGAACAGCGACACGCCGGCAGGAACTCATGTTGAGATTCAGGTGCGTGCCTTAATCAAGCATGATCATGGGGACAATGAGCAGGTCAAGGATTGGTCGACATGGAGAACCTGGGGAAAATGGGGGACGAACATCAAACGATCGAGCGTTAGCGACAAATCGGATCCGCTTGCTTATATTGATGTGGATACATTCACGGTACGTGGCAGCCGCGGCGAAACGGCGGACAAATTCCAGATCAGAGCGCTTTTGCATACCGATAATCCACAGGCGGCGCCGACGGTTCGGCTGCTTGCGGCATCCACTGCGCTGGGCTGGGGTACGATGAGCCAGCATCCGACGACAATTAAACTGAATAAAGATATTGAGACACCTGCCTACTCGCAGATGATTCGTGATCCGAAAATCGCTCATTCGATTTGCAGCCCAACGACCATTACAATGGCACTGAATCGTATGGGTGAAAACCTACTTCTCGAGGAGACGGCGCTTCGTGATTATGATTATGACTATGAAGGATTCGGAAACTGGGCGTTCAGCTCAGCGCTTGCCGGCAGCTACGGTTATCAATCGTATTCAACTTTTACGGATCTTGACGGTTTGAAGCGCGAAATTAAAGCGGGGTATCCGGTCGCTGTCAGCGTTCGCTACACGAATGACCCGTCGAATACGCATGAGCCGTATGTAGAAGGTGCACCGGGTACGACACCGGGGCATCTGATTCTTGTGCGCGGTTTCGAGACAATGAATGGGCAGGATTATGTGATTGTTAATGATTCGTTCGCGCCGTCCGACGATACCGCAGTGCGAAAGTATAAGGTTGATCAATTCCAAAAGGCGTGGGCGAACGGCGTTGCTTATATTGTTCACAGCAAAGAAAAAGGTGGCGCGGGGGATTCAGCTGCAAAGCGTATCCATGCAGACCTGCGTCCGACAAGCAGTGAACATGAATATGCGCTCTATGTCGGCAAGAAAAAAATTGAGATTCCGGCAAACTTTACTGCAGATGTCCGTCCATTGACGGAAGAGTCCGGAACATTGGCCTATACGATTTCCGATGGGAAAAAATATGATACGGACGCGCACAAGAAATTTTACTATACACATGAAACGTCGGACGGCAACATTGCTCTTGATCTTGACACGATAAAAAGCGAGCAGAACGGAAAGACCGCCAAGCTGACGCTTTATGTGCTGAGCACAACCGGTGACAACTATGTTGCGACACTTAATTTGGACAAATAAGGAAAGGGATGTAGCGCTCCTGCTAAGACTAAGACTTGAGAGGCACTTTTTTTATTGAAGATCATTGCGAAAGCGAATACAAAAAGCAGAACGGCGGAGTTAAAGCGAAAACTCCAAAAGTAAAAGCACCTCTTGATGATGCAACTCATCAGGAGGTGCTTTTCTTAAACCTATTGTACATATTGTGTATATTGTATATAATCAATTTGTACAGATGAGCACATAAAGAGGTTGCAGAATGAAAATTATTATTCAAAATCGATCAAATCAGCCCTTGTATCAACAGATTAAGGATCAAATCAAGCAAGCGATTATGACGAACGCATTGGAAGAGGGCGAGCGTCTGCCGACAATACGCGCGTTGGCCAATGATCTGCATGTCAGCGTTTTAACCACAAAGAAGGCATACGCGGAACTTGAAGCGGAAGGATTCATCACCACGCGGGTCGGTAAAGGCTCGTATGTTGCGCCGGAAAACCTAGAGCTGCTGATTGAATCCAAGCGGAAAATGGTAGAAGAAAAGCTGCTCGCTGCCTGCCGGATGGCGCGTCAACTGGGGATCGAAAAGAGCGCATTGCATGAGATGCTGGATCTCTTATTTGAAGAGGAGGATGAACGATGACCCAAGCGGTGTTAGAAGTAAATCAATTGACTAAACGATTTCAGCGTTTTTGCCTCGATCATGTGAATTTTTCATTAGAAGAAGGCTGTATCACCGGATTTATCGGGACAAACGGTTCTGGGAAAACAACGACCATTAAATCGATTCTCGGTCTCGTGGTTAAGGATTCCGGGCGGATTCGTTTGTTTGGCGAAGACCTGAATAAAAATGAACGCAAACTGAAGGATCGGATCGGGTTTGTTATGGATGAAGGCTATTTTTATGAGAATCTGACCCTCAAAGCGATGAAAAACGTACTCGCCGCGGCGTATTCACAGTGGGACGAGGCTGTTTTTCTCAGCTACATCAAACGCTTTAAGTTGGATCTAAAACAGAAGATTGCCAGCTTATCCAAAGGGATGCGGATGAAGTACGCGGTGGCGCTTGCGCTCTCACATCATGCTGATCTCTTGATTATGGATGAACCGACAAGCGGGCTTGATCCGCTGGTGCGTAGCGAGTTGATGGATATTCTGCTTGAGTTCATGCAGGAAGAAGGAAAAAGTGTCTTTTTTTCGACCCACATCACGTCCGATCTGGAGAAAATTGCTGATATGCTCATCCTGATTGATCATGGGCAAATAATCTTTGAAGAAGAAAAAGATGAGCTACTTGAAACGCATGTGCGTGTCAAAGGAGACAACGCTTGGATCAATGAAGAGACACGTGGACTTTTTTTGAGTGTGCGCCAGTCGCCATACGGTTTTGAAGCGGTAACGAATCAAAGGGACAACGTGCGTGCGGTCATGCCTGAAGCAGTGATTGAGCGCGCGTGCATTGAAGACATCATGCTGGCGTATATTGGAGGTGACCACGATGCTGATTAATCTTGTATTGAAGGACTTTATCTTGATCAAAAAAGATCTTCTTTTCTTTATGGCGTTTGCCATTGTTGCTCCGATCTACCTTGCTTCGCAGATGATGGCCAGCTCAATCAGCTTTTTTATCGTTGTACTGTTTATTGCCTATCTTTCATACAATCATGTGATGACCGATGAGTATAAATATAAAGGGACTTCACTGCTGTGCGCGACCCCGTATATGCGGAAATCGGTTGTTCTGGCAAAATACCTCGATGTCTTTTTCATTTTTATGTTGTGCGCGTTGATTCAGATGATGACCGCGACGGTGGTTCCAATGTACATGGAACGACTGTCGGTCTCTGGCTTCAGTGTGAGCCTGCTCTTTTTCAGTCTCTTTTTTGCTATTCTGATTCCGGTTCAATACAAGTTTGGCTATGAAAAAACGCGTCGAATCTTTCTCGTCATTATTTTCTGCACGCCATTTGCCCTTGGCTACTTGATGAAAGGGTTGCGCACGCATCCGATTCACTTCTCGTATGCGCTGCCTTTTCCAGCGATGATTCAGCATTGGATTCCGGCGCTAGTCGGTGTGCTGATTACCTTGCTTTCAATCATGCTTTCTTTGCGCATTTTTGCGCGCAAGGATCTGTAATCTGCTCCGTTTCTGCTCGTGATATAATGAAGAAAATGAATGCATCCTCAGCTGTTGGGGATGCATTTTGTGATACATAGGGGGAATTGGCTGTGGAGGAATCGATTCAGGCACATGCACAGCGGCTGCATGAACACTATATCGTGCTTGACGCGCATTTTGATCTGTTGATGGAAGTGGATTTGCGGCGCAAGCTGGGCTACCGTAAAGTGATTGAGACGGATTTTCTGCCGGATCTACGCGCGGGCGGGGTTAGCGCACTGGTCTGCTCGTTGTTCATTGAAAGTGAGTACCTGCCGGAAATGGGCTTGAAAATGGCACTTGATCAGATTAGTGCACTTTATTCGGAAATTGAGGAGTCTCCGGATAAACTTCAGCTCTGCACGACTTATGATGCGGTTTTAGATGCGCACGCGCATAATAAGCTGGCAATCTTACTTTCTCTTGAGGGCGTGGACCCACTTACCAATGATCTTGGACTCTTGCAGATATTCTATCAGCTTGGGGTGCGCTTTGTCGGACTGACCTGGAGCAGGCGCAACTTTGCCGCCGATGGCAGTCATTTTAAAGCGGTTGATGAAGGACGGCAAGGCGGACTGACGGAGTTTGGGGTGAAATTGGTCGAAGAGGCGGCACGGCTTAAGATGATCATTGATGTCAGTCATTTGAACGATGCTGGTTTGGCCGACGTTCTGGAGCGCAGCCGCTGCCCGATTATTGCCTCACACTCCAACGCACGCGCGCTCGCCTCATCAATGCGCAACCTAACAGACGATCAGATTCGCGAGCTGGCCGCAAGAGGCGCTGTGATCGGAATGAACGGGTTCAATGCGTTTGTCTCCGACCGTTATGAAGACGGTGATGTGGCGCACTTGATCGATCATTTGGATTATATGGTTAACTTGGTTGGCATCGACCATGTCGGTGTTGGTCTCGATATTTGCACCTTCCTGACCGAACTGCCGCTTAAGCCGGCGGGACATACGCGCGAATCCTTTGATGTGATTCCGAGTCATAAGCATCTGCCGCTGTTTACCGAGGAACTGATCCGGCGCGGCTACTCTGATGAGGCAATCGGATTAATCCTCGGCGGGAATTTTCTCAAGCTCTATCAGCAGCTGCTTTAAGGAAGCGGAACAATTTTCGTACCATGGACCTCTTGAACCGACAACTGCTGAGCAACGAACGCAGCGTTCACGGTCGTGATGCCGCCGCCAGGCAGAATGATCAGGCGGCCGGCGGCATGGTGAATCAATTTGCGCAAATGATTCACGTGATGCGTGATCGGCTGATCCATTGGTCCGCCATGGGTCAGGATTCTTTTAACACCGCGGGCCGCTAACCAGTCAATGGCAACAAATTGATCCTCGTGGGAGAGTTGATCAAATGCCATATGAAAGGTGATTTCTAAATCGAAAGCTGCATCGATTAAGTCAGCAGTTGCACCCACATCGAGCTGATTTTGATCGGTCAGGCATCCAAAAACGACGCCATCAGCACCGAAGCGGCTTGCCTGATCGATGTCTGCACGCATGATGCAGTGCTCATTTCGGGTAAAGACAAAATTACCGCCGCGAGGACGAATCATGACCATTACCGGGATGTTGCGGGCATGGCAGAAGCGGACCGTATGCGCCATAACGCCGGAGCTGACCGTGGTACCGCCGACTGCGAGGTTGTCGCACAGCTCAATCCGGTCTGCACCGCGTTCAATTGCTTTCGGAACATGGGTAAAATTTTCTGCACAGAATTCTTTGATTAAAGTCATTGAATACGCCTCTTTTCTTCATAGAGTTAGCGTACCATGAAAATGAATTTGATACGATTTTGCAAAGGCAGATGTTTTCTAATGAAGAATCGAATCGAACGAATGACACAGGAACAAGCTGAAGAAATCGCCTTTCATTGGCATTATGAGGGCGAGTATTCTTTTTACGATATGGAAGCAGATGAAGAGGATCTGCAGGAACTACTCAGCGCTGAAGCTCGCGGCGATGCTTATTACAGCGTCATCCAAGGGCAGGAACTGGTTGGCTTTTTTTGCTTTTTTCTTGTTTCAAACCAAACCATTGAAATCGGTTTAGGAATGAAGCCGGAACTAACCGGTAAGGGGAAGGGACAGCAATTCGTTGAGGCAGGCATTCAATATATTATCTCAAAAAGCAGACCCGATCATCTGACGCTGTCTGTTGCGACCTTCAATCAGCGAGCGATAAAAGTATATAAAAAAGCAGGATTTGTCGAGGAAGGCAGTTTTCTTCAGGAGACAAATGGCGGACGCTATCCATTTTTAAAGATGAATTATTGCTGCAAAGAACGCTGAGTACACGTCCTATTGAGAGGATGAGTGACAATGAGGAGTTTGGAAAATGAAATGGACAATTGATGAGATTCGTCCGAAAAGTCGAGAGTTGATTCGTCAACTTGCTCATGGAAACTGGGGCAACGATATGATGGTGGTTCACGATGCATGCTTTGACTTGGCTGATTTCCCCGGTTTCATGGCGAAAGCCGATCATCGGGTGATTGGTTTGCTGATCTACCGCATTGATGAACATTCAGACGCTGAACTTTTGTCGCTGGACAGTTTTGAAGAAAACCAAGGGGTTGGTTCCGCGCTACTTGACCGCTTCTTGAACCTTGAAGGGCCAAAACGGTTTTATCTGACGACAACCAACGACAATGTCCGCGCGCTGCAGTTTTATCAAAAACGAGGATTTTCGCTTGCGGCGTTCCGACAGCATGCAGTTCGAAAGGCAAGAAAAATAAAACCAGAAATTCCGCTTACCGCTGAGAATGGGATTCCGATTGAGCATGAGTTGGAACTGGAATGGTTTAAGGAGGATGATGGATGATGGTTGAATTTCTTGGCCATTTGGTTTCGACACTTGCGGACCTCTTTTGGTTCAATGAAAAAAAGAAAAAAACAACGCATCATAACAAACCATAAGTAATGGGCCGGGCTTCACGCGAAAGTGGAAAACAATTGACAAACTTTCAACGTGTGCGAGTCAGAGCGCGTCCTTATAATAGACTTGAGCGCTACAATAACAGATCATCGGAGGGATTCAATCATGGAAAGCTATGATGCCGTGTTAGCCTTTTTTGAAAAAGCTGATGCACCGGCAAATGCGGGTAAAGTCGCTGAAGCAACTGGAATCGACAAAAAAGAAGTCAACAAAGTCATGACCAAATTAAAAAAAGAAGAGAAGATTGTCTCACCGAAGCGCTGCTACTGGGAGATCAAGAAATGAGACAGGAGAGGAGGGAACGGTACGCCCCTCCTTTTTATTTTTTCGACCCCCCTTATGCTTTGAAGGCATTGAATCGCTTCGACGAACTAAGGCGATGCAGAGCGCGTAATTTGGATGCACTTAAAAGTTTTATCAGATGCGTCTCAATTTTTTTCTGCGTATAAGATCCGCAGCGGTTTGCCATGCTAACGAATGATCATCAGGTCTGGAGTGATAGTATGGAAACGGTTTCTGAATTGCTGCAGCGCTTGGAGTACTTGCAGCATTTTAACAGAGAGGAACGCATCTGGATGGGAACAATGGTTTCGTTTATGCGCAGACATCTGCCGGATTGGCAGGAAACAACCTTTTGCTGCATGCCGGCGTATCGAAACGGGCATCACTACATTGCTTTCTACGCATCAAGAGGGTCCTTTGCCTTTTACATCAATGACAGCGGGGAATGGCTGCATCTCAAAGAACAGCTGTCGCATGCGGCATTCGGCAAGCGATCGGTTCGTGTTCCACTTGAGAATACGGCAGTTTTGCCCGTCTTTTTTGATGCGTGTCGCAGCGTCTCAAGACGTGTAAATCGAATAAAGACGAGCGCTCAGTCGACTAATTTTTTGAAAAATGATTCGGTTGCCAAAAAATTATTACGGTGATATAATTTTATTAATGTTAGATCGAAATAAGTCGAAGAGACCTATTAAGAAACCGTATAAGTCTGCAAATAGGGTGCAGATGTTTCTACGCGGCAACCGTAAATTGCCTGCACTATGGTGTTCTGATTATTCCGAGCGAGTCGAATGCGGTTTGCGTTGCCCGCGTAATTAGGTTTGACTTGGCTCATCGGAATTCGCCATAGGCAGAGGACACCTGTTCCCTGCCTTTTTTGTTCTATGAAACCGTGAAACTTTTTGAAAGGGATACAGGTGAAGGATTAATGGATGAATATTTACTCAAAGTTGCCGGCGTCGAACGGAAATTACCGATTGTTCGGATTGCGGACAATATTAAGATCGCAAGTTTCGTTATCTTAGGGGATACAGAACTCGTTGAGGCTGCTGCTCAAGAATTGAAAGAACGGATACCGGATGCGGACTATTTTATCACTGCCGAAGCAAAAGGCATTCCGCTTGTCTATGAATTATCACGACTCTGCGGTAAGAAACGTTATTTTGTTGCAAGAAAGAGCATTAAACCGTATATGAGTGATCCGTTTGCGACGGAGGTCTATTCAATTACGACGCAAAGAAAGCAGCTGCTCTGTATTGAAAAAGAAGAAAGTGATCTAATTAAAGGAAAACGGATTCTGATTGTGGACGATGTAATCAGTACCGGGGAATCCTCGCGGGCATTGGAAGCACTGGTTACCCGTGCTGGAGGTACGGTTGTTGGTAAAGCGGCGATCCTTGCAGAAGGAAAAGACGCGGTGAAACGTGACGATATTATCTATCTGGGAGAACTGCCGCTCTTTCCCATTGAGTCATCGGATGCCATTCAATAAAGCGGGGAGATCACTATGAGCTTCAAAATTGAAAAGATAAGCTATCAATACAGTGCAGATACGCCGCTTATCTTAAAAAATATTAATATGGAAATCCGTCCAGCCGAAGTAACGGCAATTGTCGGCCCAAGCGGAAGCGGTAAATCAACGCTGGTCAGTATTTTGAGCGGCGTCATCCCGGAGCTGATGAACAAAGGAATGCTAACGGGAACCTTTCATCATGAGGATGACGTGATGATTTCGGTGGTTAGTCAGACCCCTGAGAATCAGTTGTTCGGCTACGGCGTTGAGGATGCGCTCGCGTTCGGCGTAGAGAACCTAGGCCTCAGCAGCGAGAAAATTAGTGAACGGGTTGAATCGGTACTCAATTTACTGCATATTCAGCATTTGCGCAAGCGCGCCGTATCAACGCTGTCCGGGGGGCAGCGGCAGGCAGTGTGTATTGCATCGGTGCTTGCGATGAAGCCGGATCTTGTAATTATGGACGAGCCGGTCAGCTCGCTTGATCCAAAAGGAAAGCACTTAATTCAGTCGGTATTGAACCAGCTTCGCGCTGCGGGACAGACCACGGTCATCGTTGACAACAATCTGGATTGGTTTTCGGATATTGTTGATCATGTCGTCGGTATCGACCATGGGGAAGTCGTGTTTGACGGAAGCCGAGATGAATTTTTTGCAGACGCGCAGCTTGCTCAGCGCCTTGGCGTCATCGTTCCACAAACGGTTGACATTTATCACGCATTGGCAAAGAAATCGGATGGACTAAAGCCGTTCACAACGCTTGATGCCGCTTATGAAGCACTCAAGGATTGCGTTGTACCGCAGGCTGCTAAGCCTGCCGAAGGTCCTCAGCGTGCGGAACAAGTGCTTGAGGTGAACAACCTCAGCAAAAGCTTTACTGATGGTTTTCAAGCGCTAAAAAAGATCAACGCCGGCTTTGAAAAAGGCAAGATCATCTCCATTCTTGGTCAGAATGGATCAGGAAAAACAACCCTGGTCAAGCATTTGAACGGGTTGCACCGACCTACTGAGGGGACGGTCACCTATCTTGGCAAGGAAACGACAACTAAGTCGGTTGCTGAAATTAGTCGTGATGTGATCCTCGTTTTTCAGCATCCGGAGCACATGCTTTTTGAAGAGAATGTCTACCGTGAACTGACCTTTTGCGCGCGTGCCCAAGGGATACCATTCGCAGAAAAAGATGCGCTGGAAGTGCTTGAAAACTATGATCTGTTAAAAGACAAAGAGGAGCTTCCGGTGAATCTGTCGATGGGTAAAAAGCATTTGCTAACGATTCTCTCGGTTCTCTTTTCAAGCGCCAAAGTAGTCATCTTGGATGAACCGACACTGGGTATGGATCTGCATTTACGTCGCCATTTGGAGGCAATTATCCACAAACTGAAGGAGCAGGGCAAGACCGTGATCCTCATCAGTCATGAGATTCCGCTGGTCTTTAAGCTCTCCGATCAGCTGCTCGTTCTTGATCATGCAGAGAAGCTTGCGGCTGGCAGCGTGCAGCAGCTTGCTGAAAATGAAGCTTTGTTCGAGAAAATTCAAATCGACCTTCCTCCGGTGGTTCGCTTGTCGAAGAAACTGGGACTGTCTCCGCTTGCCTGCGACGTCGCAAGTTTCGCGGCTCAAATTGATGAACTTCAGAAAATCGGGGGTGCAGAACGTGGGTGACTTTCTGCAGTATGTTGAATTGAATTCGTTCCTGCACCGGCTTGATCCGCGCAGCAAATTTGTCTTTTTTATCATCATGTCGGTTTTAACTTCTTTTGTGAAGAGCGGAGCGGCACTCTTATTCCTTTTTCTTGTTTTCATCGCCATCTGGCTGATTGGAGGAATCGGCAGTTATATACTGGTGCTGGCAAACAAAGTCAAGGTACTGCTCCTATTTATTTTCCTGCTGTGGCTGGTGCTTGGGCTGTTTACAGTGAATGAAGGACCGGCCATCTTCCGATCAGGGTTCTCATTGTTCGGTCATGCGTATGTGTTCAGTTTGGAATGGTTTGATTTCTATAAAGGAGCGGTGTACGCACTGCGGATTTTCCTAATGATCTCCGCGTTCTATACCGTGATACTGACGACGAATTTCAGCCAAATCATTCTTGGACTCCAATCATGGCGGGTGCCGTACGCGGTTGCTTTTGGTGTCGGGCTTGTATTCCAGATCATTCCGATGATCGTTCAGGAATTTGCGACCATTATGGAAGCGCAGAAGTCGCGCGGACTGGAAGTCGATAAATGCAGCGCATTTGCTAAATTAAAAAATTATGTCATTGTGTCGCTGCCGCTCCTGTTCCGCGTGTTGAGCAAAGGGCATGCGATCTCGCTGGCCATGCATTATTACAAACTCAATTTTAAAGTAAAGCGGACTTCCTACCAAACCATTAGTGCCGGCCGATCCGATTTTTGGTTTGCTGCCACAACGATCGCAGCGACCGTAATGACGATTGTTTTACAAATTCGATTCTATATTCAAATCTAGGGAATTGATTAAATTCCCTGTTTGTAACCGCTGATTTTTGAACATTTTAAATAATGGTACAGGAGGAATTCCTAATGATTTCAAAATGGGAGAATTTAACGCGTGATGAACTTGCAGCCATTGATAAAGATTCGGCGATTGTTTTTCTGCCGACTGCGGCGACCGAGCAGCATGGACCGCATTTGCCAGTGGGCACCGATGCCATTATTTTATCTCAGTTAATCGATCATTTTATTGCTACACAAAGCTTCGATGAAGGCGCGCTGATCTTTGCTCCGCTGCTGAATGTCGGCAAGAGCAATGAGCACATGGGCTTTGCCGGCACGATTACCTACGGCACGCAGACCTACTACTCCGTGCTGCATGACATTGCTGGGGCGATTGCAGCAAGCGGGTTTAAGAAGCTGGTGCTGTTTAACAGCCATGGCGGCAATACCGACATGCTCAACATGATCAGCCGCGATCTGCGCATTGATTTCACTATGGATGTGTTTGTGTTCGATTGGTGGTTTACCTCATTTTGGGACAAGGGGCTTGAAGGCTTGAAAGAATCCGGTACATACGGCGTCTTCCATGCATGCGAGCTGGAGACATCGCTCATGCTGCACGCGGCCCCTGAAACGGTTCATATGGAACTTGCGGTGGATGAGGATCCGGTTGAGGCGCTGCGCGACAACGATTTTGTGACCTTATTCGGACCGTACAATGCCGGCTGGAAGACAAAAGATGTGACGAAAAGCGGCGTGATCGGTGCACCAACCTACGCTACTGCTGAAAAAGGCAAAAAGCTGTTTGACTATGCCGTCAAAGAGCTTAAGCATATTATTTGCGCATTTGCAAAAACAAATTATTGAGGAGGCGTTTTCCCGTGAAGAAATTTACCTTTGTCAACATCATCTTTTTCGTTATTTTTGGTGTATTTACCGGCGTGCTCTGGGCATACGGCAGCCCGATTCCGCTGATTCCGGGTGCCGTGCATTTCAGAACTTTTGCGTTTATTATTCCTGCTATTGGTTTCTTATTCGGCCCGGTTTCCGGATTTTTTGCCGGCTACATCGGCACATTGGTTTGGTCACTGCTCGGTGGTTACTTCATTGCTCCTCATACCTTAATTGCAGACGGGATTACCGTTGCTTTAAGTGCGGCACTTCCAGCCTATATTATGACGCGGAAAAAGCCGCTTGAAAAACTTCTTGAAAATAAAGCGGCCTTTATTTGGCAATCATTGTTCTGGTCGCTCCTGTTCGGTTGTTTGATGATTCTTGCAACGAGCTTTTCTCTGTCATTCTTCACCGGACTCGGCTACTGGTACTGTGTCGTATGGATTGGGATTGCAGATGTTGTGCCGATCGCACTCACACCGTTTGTCGTTGTACTGCTCGCACCGCGTCTCAAACGGATTCAGACGATCATTCCGCGTATCTGACGATCATCAGTTCAGAGCCATCTCATACCAGGTGTGGGATGGTTTTTTTATTGTCCTGATAAATAATAGGGCGACTGAGCAAAGTCGTGGCCTATAGTGGGTGTGACCCCCATCGAATAAGAGCGCCACCCATCCATAACGAATCTTGGAAGGCTGAAGGAAACTTCAGTCTTTAAGCGTAGACGGTGAGCCAGTGGGTCGTTAGCCATGCGGTTGATGGGATTGAGACTCGAAAACCTAGAAAATTTTGGAATGCTGATGGCGTTGTAATTCCAGAAAGCAACATACCAGTCATTGTTAGGGCAAGAGGATTGGTGATTTCCCTGGATCAATCCATCGGTTACACTAAATGTGTTGACCGATACCTTTATATCGAGTGCTTATCCTACGACAAATTACAATAAAGAATGGGATTCCACGCAAGGTGAGTATGTTCTGAAATTCGATGGACATTGGACACGAAAAAAATAATTTCTAGTTTCTTTAATCCAAAACTCAAGGAACGTTTACTTTATGAAATCAAATATCCAAAAAAAAGAAAAAGCGGCACTAAATATTGAGGCCCCCCGGTACGTCTCTGTCTATGTACTGGATCAGAAAAATGGTGGTTTTCACATTTATCTTGATTTTCACAGGGGTTCGACGTTCACTTGCCCTCATTGCGGGCAGCCACATGTCATGATATTCCTTTCTTAATCCGTCGACATTCATTGAGGCGTAATTTTTCTCCAAGATTGATTCCCCTCACTGTCTTGTGTATAATTAATTTAGATACTGAATAAAATAATACCGTTGGTGTTCCACCACCAACGGCTTGGCAAACGAACTGCAATGGGCAGAACCTACGCAGAAGGGTAATAGCAAAAATAATCCACCTCAGCTCGGTCAAAAGCGTAAGAGGCGGATTATTTTTTATCTTTATTTGACAGTACGACGATAATACTTACAACGACTCCTATTAGTGTGATCAATAAACTAGAAAAAGCTATTGCAAGTGTTAGTGCTTCATATACTGTCATATTTATCCGCCCCCCTTCTTTCGGGGATCGGCATAGTAATCCGCTCTTTGCTTTATTCGCGCCATTTCTATTGTATCCTGTAAGTAACAAAATTTGGATCATTTGCCATAATGGGTAGATTTGAAAAATCAGACAGCTGAGGTGAAAAGTCGCAATGTACAGTTTTAAAAATGATTATAGTGAGGGCGCGCACCCGCAAATTCTCAATACGCTTGTTGATACCAATCTCGTTCAGGAAGAAGGCTACGGTGAGGACCGTTATTCACTGGAAGCGGCCGAGCTGCTTAAGAAGAAAATGGCTTGTTCCGATGTTGCCGTTCACTTTCTGACTGGAGGCACGCAGACGAACATGATCGCAATCGCGGCATTTTTGCGGCCGCATGAAGCGGCGATCGCCGCGCATACGGGTCATATCAACGTTCATGAAACCGGTGCAATCGAAGCGACCGGGCATAAAGTGTTGGCGGTCTCATCTGGAAAAGATGGAAAACTAACCGTTGCAGGCATTCAGGCAATGCTCGATGCGCACCCGGATGAACACATGGTCAAACCAAAGCTAGTATACATATCCGATACGACGGAGAACGGCGCTGTCTATACAAAAAGCGAACTCGAAGCGCTGAGTTCCTTTTGCAAAAGTCATCAGCTTTACCTCTATTTAGACGGTGCGCGACTCGGATCAGCGCTGAGCTCGCCGGTCAATGACCTGGAATTGAGTGATCTGCCCAAATTGGTCGATGCTTTCTATATCGGCGGGACAAAGAATGGCGCGCTGCTTGGCGAAGCACTGGTGATTTGTAACGACGCGCTTAAAGAAGATTTCCGTTATTTAATGAAGCAAAAGGGTGCGATGCTTGCCAAAGGACGACTGACCGGGATCCAATTTCTCGTTTTGTTCCGTGACGATTTGTATTCGGATCTTGCTGCGCATGCGAACGCAATGGCGTTCAAACTCAGTAAGGCCATCCAGGATGCGGGTTATGCCTTCCTGACGCCGCCGGTTTCCAACCAGATTTTTCCGATCTTGCCTCATGACGTGATTGAGCAGCTGCGCAGACAGTTTTATTTTTATGACTGGGAGCAGATTGACGCGGATCATTCAGCGGTCCGACTGGTCACTTCATGGGCAACCAAGGAAGAAGCCGTTGACGCATTTATTGAAACCTTAAAAGCAAAAGCAGTGAATTGAATGAAAGAGCTGCAAAGAATCCCTGATATGGCTTGACCATTAAGTAAAGAGATTTCGACTAGTTGGCCAATTAAATAGGCTAATTTTTGCTACCATGGCCTTTGCCGCACTCCTTTTCCGGCAACTCACTCAGCATTGGGCCATTGGTGCATGACATTTACTGCGGTTTCGATAAAATAATCGATTAATAACATCATCGCTGAAAAGGGTGACCGATCATGAGTGAAAGCAAACGAACGATTCGCGAAGCGAGAAAATCGGATGCAGCACCAGTTTTGGCTTATCTGAGCCGTATTGCAGGCGAGACCGACTTTTTAACCTATGGTTCGGTTGACGAGCTTCAGTTGACGGTTGAGAAAGAGGAAGCCCTCTTTGAACGTTATGCGAAAAAAGACAACGCTGTGTTTCTTGTTGCCGAATATGACGGCACAATTGTCGGCACTCTGAACTTCGAGGGCGGGAAACGCAAGCGAACAGCACATGTCGGCGAATTCGGCATCAGCGTGCGCAAAGACTATTGGGGAAAAGGGATCGGTCGTGCGCTCCTGTCGCACTTGATCCATTGGAGCAAAAAGACCGGAATCATCCGTAAGATCAACTTGATGGCTCGCTCGGACAACATACGCGCGATTAGGCTTTATGAATCGTTCGGTTTTGTTCAGGACGGGTTGATTACGCGTGATTTATTGATCGACGGTGTGTTTTATAGCACCGTACATATGGGCCTCTTGATTGATTAATAAGGCGGTGGGGGTGACACTGTGACCGGCCAATTTTTATCAATACCCGGATCAGAGGCTTGGACAGAAGTTAAACCGCTTCAGGCCGGTTGGTCGCATGACCGCAAATATGTTGTGACTGCCGATGAGCAGACGTTTCTGCTGCGTGTCTCTAGCTGGCGAATTCTTCGAACGGAGAAAACGAGAATTTGATGCTTTACAGGCACTACGCACGCTGCCCATTGCAACAACCAAGCCGATCGCGTTCGGCTGGTGTGATCATGGGAGATGCTGCTATACATTGATGACCTGGCTAGACGGATCAGATGCAGCGGCAGTGCTCTCGACACTTAATCTTGAAGAGCAGTACCTGCTCGGCCGCGAAGCGGGGAGAACGATGAGCCGAATTCACGCGATTCCGGCGCCGGAAGATCAGCCGAACTGGACTCAATTTTACAATGATAAGATTGACAGGAAATTAACCGCATATGTACGTTGCGGGATTCACGTAGAAGGCGCAGAGCAGATCATTGCGTTTATTGAGGAGCAGCGCGGCCTACTCAAGGACCGCCCACAATCTCTGCAGCACGGTGATTATCATTGCGGCAATATGGTGATTACAAAAGAGAAAATGATCGGAATTATCGATTTTGATCGGATGGATTACGGGGATCCGTGGGAAGAATTCAACCGGATCTCCTGGTGTGCCGGAGTGAGCCCGGCTTTTGCATCCGGACGCATCAATGGTTATTTCGACAACCAAATATCGGAGACCTTTTTTCCATTAATGGCGCTCTATATGGCGACGAATATGATCAGTTCCATTCCTTGGGCGATTGATTATGGCGCCGGAGAGGTTGATGTGATGAAGCGCGAGATCAAAAAAGCAATGGACGCGTACGATCATTTTCAAAATGTTGTACCGAAATGGTATCGGCGTTAAATGGGGGAGAGGCAGAAATGACAGCAGAAAAGTGGCATGTGAAACGATTTGACGACCTCTCTGGAAAGGAAGTCTATGAACTGCTGCGTGCACGGGAGACGGTTTTTGTTGTTGAGCAGGAATGTGCCTATCATGAAATCGATCACCATGATCTGGAAAGTCTTCATGTGTATACAACCGATGCGTTCGGTGTGGTGACCGCTTATGCGCGGATTTTCCAAGAAGGCGGTTTGGTGACCTTCGGACGGGTACTTGTCCGAAAGGATCAGCGTGGAAAGGGGCTTGCGAATCAATTGATTGGCAAAGTCTTGCAAGTGATCGAAGAACATTTTCCAAAGCAGCCGATTGAAATTGAAGCACAAGATTATGTTCAAGCGTTGTATGCCCGTTTCGGATTCAAAACAATCTCGGATGTGTTCCTGCTCGATGACATTCCCCATGTACGGATGGAAAAAAGGTGATGAAATGAAAATGGCGGTCATCACGGATATTCACGGCTAGATTAGGAGGAAAATCAATGAATCTTGCATTAAAAGAAGCGGGGGTGAAGCCAAGACTGGCTGCAAAACGACAATTGTTCAGTCTCAGTGGTGTGCATTTTATCAATGATCTGATGACCACCGGGCTTGTACCTGCGCTTTTGCCTTTATATAAACAAGCGTTTGACCTTAATTATACCCAAGCCGGACTCATTCTCTTTGTCTCGATGCTGACGTCATCGGTTGCTCAACCGGTGTTCGGGGTACTGTCCGATAAATATCCGAATGCGTGGTTCATGCCAATGGGCATTTGTCTGTGCGGGTTTGGGTTGACCGCCTCAGGATTTGCTTCGGTCTACTGGCTACTGCTCTTATGTGTTGCCGTATCCGGGATCGGTTCTGGAATCTTTCATCCGGAAGCGATGCGCGGTGCTTACATGGCGGCGGGAACAGCCAGAGGGACTGCACAGGCAATCATCCAAGTCGGCGGGAACTTCGGCCAGGCGGCCGGTCCACTGGTACTCCCCTTATTTTTAATTGCGACGGGGCTGCATGGGCTCGGCTGGTTTGCAATTGCCGCTCTTGCCGGGCTTTTGCTCGTGTTCTCGGTGATGCCCTGGTACCAGAGAAGTTTGGAGATGAATAAAAAAAGGCAGAAATTGATTCAAGGACGCAACCATGTGACTGGTCTTATCCTGCTCACGCTTGTGGTGATCTTGCGTTCTTGGACACAGATTGGTGTTGCCGGATTCCTGCCGTTTCTTTACTTGCACCAAGGGTTTACGTTGAAGGACGGGGAATTGTTGACCTTCCTTTTTCTAGCTGCCGGTGCGGTCGGCACCTTTATCGGCGGCCGCGTCTCCGATCAAATCAGCCGCAAATGGCTGCTGTTTCTTTCAATGGCGGTCACCATTCCTTTTGCTTGGCTGCTGCCTCATGTACATGGCGTTTTATCGATTATTGTCTTGTTCCTTTTCGGATTCTTCGTGCTGTCTTCATTTGCGGTTACCGTGGTCTACGGGCAAATGATGTTTCCAAAGAACATTGGATTGGTCTCAGGGCTGATGGTCGGCTTTGGGATTGGTGCCGGAGGAATCGGTGCTACGCTGATCGGTTGGCTTTCCGATCAGTATGGCATCTATACGATTTTTGGCCTGTTCGGTATTCTTCCGATGCTCGCAGCCATTCTCACCTTGTTCCTTCCGAGTGAACGAAGCTTGACCGCAAAAGAAGCGTGATCAACTCCCCGCATCTCGATCGATGCGGGGATTGCTTTAATCGTTCATTTTTTGGATCTGAAGCATTTTTTTGCTTTTGCAATCCAGATAAAGAAAAGGGGACAAACAGACTATTGAGAACATATGTTCCTGTTTGGTATACTAGATACATAATCTTTTAGACGTGGGAGCTGGGAGACGCGGCAGTTCTAGATAAGCGGGGCGAGAGCGATGACGGTATATCAAGCATTGATGTTTGCAATATCCTTTGCGGGACTCATTCTTATGATTCTTTCCTTTTTTAATGAAAAAAAGTGAACCGTTTTCTCCATGGAGTGAAGATGACCGGAACCAATGGATCCAATCGCTGTTATTCATCAAGGTCAGCTAGTGACCGATCGTAAGCATGTTTTGTGACGGGATCAAAGCAAACCAAGGTAACCTGTGCGACACTCTTGGATGTACTCAAAAATTCGCGGATTGTTTGAAGGGCGATCGGTGCGGCGGTCTCGAGCGGGAAATGGTAAACACCGGTACTGATGGATGGAAAAGCAACCGTTCGGCAGCCATGTGCATCGGCAAGTTTGAGGCTGTTTAAATAGCTGCTTTGCAGCAGTTCACGCTCGTGATTTGCACCACCTTGCCAAATGGGACCCGGTGTATGGATCACATAACGCGCCGGCAAACGATAGCCCTTGGTTATTTTTGCTGCGCCGGTCCGGCATCCGTTCAGGGTTCGGCATTCCGCAAGCAGCTCCGGTCCGGCAGCGCGGTGAATGGCACCGTCGACACCGCCTCCGCCAAGCAGTGTTGTGTTTGCTGCGTTGACAATCGCGTCTGCTTCGACTTGCGTAATATCACCGAGGATAATCGCTATGTTTTTCATTTTTCTTCCCTCCATGTCAAGACGTTTATTCTGAGGTTATTATACATCGTTTCAATGCATGTTAAAAAGGATTGCGGTTAAATAAAGCATGTTGCATTTTATCGTTGACGCCTCGTGCTTATCCAATGACGATAGATGAAAAGAAAGAGCAGAAGGGATGGAATCAATGGCACTAAGAGATTTCTTACTATTAAATATACTCGGCGCTTTATGGGGCGGCTCGTTTCTGTTTATGCGTGTTGCTGCGCCGGTGCTTGGACCGTTTTTATTAATTGATCTGCGTGTGCTGATTGCCGGTTTTGCCTTGCTGATCTACGCCTATGCGATCCGCAAGATGCCGGATTTTCGACAAAAGTGGAAGCAGTATCTTCTTCTTGGCGCTGTAAATGCGGCTATTCCTTTTACCATGATTGCAACTGCAGAGCTGCATGTGACGGCTTCGGTATCGTCAATTTTAAACGCAACCACGCCGCTTTTTGCCTTGCTTGCGGCAGCGATTTGGCTTAAGGAACGATTGCGTGCCGGTAAAATGCTGAGTATGTTCATTGGCATTGCCGGGGTGGCCATTCTTGCCGGATGGGGCCATCTTGGCCATTCACCGATTGTGTTGCTTTCGATTTTCTTTTCATTGGTTGCTTCTGTCTGCTATGGGATTGGCGGTGTGTACACAAAGCTGCATTTTGCATCTGAAGCTCCTTTGACTTTGGCGATTGGGCAACAGCTAGCCGCAGGTTTAGTATTGCTTCCCTTCAGTGTACCGACAGTCGGTCGATTGCAGGGCATGACGATTTCGATCGCGGTATCCGTATTCTGTTTGGCTGTGCTATCAACCTCAGTCGGCTACCTTATTTATTTCTACCTTATCAAAAGTGTTGGCCCAACGAAGACACTGAGTGTGACCCTGCTCGTTCCACTCTATGGTGTAATCTGGGGCATGCTGCTGCTCGGTGAAAGGCTGTCTGTGGGTACGGTTGCGGGGCTCGTACTGATCTTGAGCAGTACAATCATGATTACTGAAACGAAGCTGGGAGCTGGATCGAGGCGTACGGTCAGTTAGGGACGCGGTAACATCTGGCTGGATCATCAACTGTTTTGTGCGATTTATCGACCACTTTTCGTGATTTATCGACCAGTTTGAAACATTTATCGACCACTTTTCGTGATTTATCAACCAGTTCGCAGTTGGAACTGTTGTATTGAATGGTGGTGAATCGTCGCTTCGGTTACTCGCATCAACAGGGCGCGACCGCGCACCTCGAGCCTACTCAGGCAAGCAGGAATCTGCGTAGTCTCGCTGGTAAGCATCAACTAGGCGCCCGAGTACCTCCGCTTTGATGCTCAGCCATGACACTGTTTTATTGGTTTGAAGACAGGGTAAAATCGTTCACTTTTGTACGTAAATACAAGTTAGACGCTTTATCTCAAGGGTATTTTCATTCCGGCGGTGTCCCGCGCCCCCCAAGCGGGTCATGAATGTTTCTTTACCTACAAAAAAGGACCGAGCCGCGGCTCGGTCTTTTCGTCTCCGGGGCATATTCGGAGATTTTTAATTTTATTATTATGGGAGTTTGTTGCCGGCTGCCTGGTAAATGTCATACCATTCCTGACGCGTTAACGTGATATCTGCACCCTTGGCAGATGCGGCGACACGATCGATATTCGTCGTGCCAAGAATGACCTGCATCTCGGCCGGATGACGCAGAATCCAAGCAACGGCGATGGCGTTATTGCTGACGCCGTATTTCTTAGCGATTTCATCAATCTTCTGATTCAATTCTGGAAATTTTGGATTATCGAGGAAAACCCCTTCGAAGAATCCATATTGGAACGGCGACCAAGCTTGAATGGTTACATCGTTCAAACGACAATAGTCAAGAATGCTTCCGTCTCGATCCGATGCGCCGTCCACCGTCATATTGACATTGATACCGGCATCAATCATCCCGGTAAATTTAATGCTGAGCTGTAGCTGATTGATTTCAAGAGGCTGATGCAGATACTTTTTCAGCAACTCGATCTGATAAGGGTTCTGGTTGCTGACGCCGAAATGCAGGACTTTACCTTCTGAGTGCAGCTGATCGAATGCTTCGGCAACTTCTTCAGGTTCGACAAGTGCGTCCGGACGATGGAGCAGCAAGTAATCGACATGATCCGTTTGCAGTCGTTTTAGACTGGCGTTAACCGTTTCGAGAAGATGTTCCTTTGAAAAATCATAGGCCTTAATATGCTCTTCGTTTCCGCGTACGATGCCGCATTTGGTCTGTAATGTGATTTTGTCGCGCAGGCTTGGCTGCTTCGCGAGGACTTTTCCAAACAATGCCTCGCAAGCACCATCCGTGTACACATCCGCATGATCAAAGAACGTGATCCCATTTTCCAAATCGGTTTTAATCAGTCTGTCTGCTTCTGCCTCAGACATGTTTGCAATACGCATGCATCCTTGAACAACCGCAGAACCCGACTTTTTTTCCGGTCCAATTGCAATTTGCTTCATGATCATACCTCCAAATTAAAGTTCACAAGAAGAACGCTTTCAATAACTATCATAAGACAGGCATCTATTTTTTTAAAGAAATTCGCTTTGTACGTATCGGTCTGCTCATGGAATCGGGCCAACCGGGTTAAACTATAAAAAAGACAATTTAGGGGACGATCATGCCGTATATCGAAACGAATCAAGGAATCCACCTCTTTTATGAAAAGATTGGAAAAGGCAGGCCAATCGTTTTTCTGCATCCGCCGCTCATGGGGCATGTTGCTTTTCGTTACCAAAAGGCTTTAGCCGATCGAGCTCAATTGATTTTCTATGATCAAAGAGGGCATGGACAAAGCGGGTACCAAGCCTCAGCTTCATTGGGTCAGGTGATTTCGGATCATGAACATGACCTAAGCGAACTCATTCTCAAATTGCAACTGGAAAAGCCGATACTTGTTGGTTATTCAAGCGGAGGACTGATTGCGCTCACTTATGCGTTGCGCCATTCGGGAAATATCGGCGGTATTCTGCTTGCAGGAGGATTCCCATGCATTGCGTCAGTCCTGCTGCGTCTGGAATATCAGTTGGGCATTAGCTTAATGAAAACCGGAAATCAGCAGCTGCTGAGCAGGCTCATTGCTAAAGCAAATAAAAACAGCGCAGAAGATGAACGGGCGATGGATGATTACGCACAAAAGGCCAATCCCGGAGCTGTTCTGGATCTCTATTGTGCAGGACCAAAAACAGACTTGACCTCGCAGCTTGCGCAATTGGATCAGCTGCCGATGCAAATACTTTACGGTTCGCTGGATGTTTATTTGAAAAAGCACAAGAAATATTTTGAACCGCTTGCGCACACCGAAATCATAACGGTTGATCGCGCCTTTCATCAATTGCCCACGCATCATTACAAAGTGTTTAATCATCTGATCATGCGATTCTTGCGTCAACTCGGCTAATAAAAAGCAGCGCCCATCAAGTGGGAAGCTGCTTTTAGGTTTTTTACAGGATACTGACAGGATTCCTGTTACGGTCATTCAAAAAGTCACTTATGAACGATTTTGATCTAATTCTTTTAACAGGGCATCTTCGACATCGTCAATGGGCATTTCTTGATCGGTCCATCGTTGGAACGCTTGGGCGCCTTGATAGATCAGCATACCCAGGCCGTTAAATGTGGGGCAGCCGTGCTGTTTTGCTGCATGTAAAAAGCGTGTCTGTCGCGGTTCATAAATGGCATCACAGACCACGGCTGATGGTGACAGACAATCGATCAGCGCTTCAGCTACCGGCAATTTTGCGCCATCACTCATGCCGATATTGGTTGAATTAATGAGAAAATCGCTCTCAGAAAGCGCGTGCTGCAAAGCCGTTTCATCCTTGTAATCATGGAGCTGGATCGTCGTAGGATAAGCAGCGCCGATTTGGCTTAACTGGTCCGAAACGGCGGAGAAGGACGCATTGCGCCGTTTAAACACATGGATGCTGCTCAGTCCTTTTGAGGCACCGGCAGCAATGATCGACAGCCCGGCGCCGCCTGCACCAAGAATAGTTGCCGTCTTTTGTTTTGTTGTACAGCCGTTTGCCGCTAAATGCGCAAAGAAACCGGTCCCGTCCGTATTTGCGCCGATCAAATGGCCGTCCCGATTCATAATCGTATTGACTGCACCGATCAGGTCAGCGGTCGGGGTCAGTTCATCGAGAAAGGGGATCACTGTCCGCTTGAATGGCATTGATAAATTAACGCCACCCATATCAAACTGGCGGATACTGTTCACAGCATCACCAAGATCCCCAGTCAAATCAAAGGCCAAGTAAACGGCATTGATCCCCCGCTTCCTAAAACTGAGATTATGCATCAGCGGCGATAGACTGTGTTTCGCCGGATGAGCAAACAGTCCATACAGCCGGGTACGACCGTTAATCGTGTCAATCATGTAAAGCAGCTCCAATCTTTCGCGTTTGGACGCATTGTTATTGCATTCATTATAGCAAACCAGAATGAATCATTTGTTCGGCGCCTTTAGACATAGTCTAGGGTGATAAGGTATACTATTGGTAAATTATTGAAAAGAGGCGATCCAATGCTTCAACTCTATATCCTTTGCGCAGAATTACTTTTTATATTTTTATCGGGACTATTCGGCTTCTTATTTATAATTTATACGTATCAACACGCAAAATACAAGAAAACACACTATTACCGCATCACGCATCGTCCTTATTTGAAAATGAGACGTTCAACCGGTAGTTACGGCGAGTACCTCATCTATAATAATCTGCGTTCACTCGAGAAAGAAGGACGTCTTCTCTTCAACGTATACTTACCCAAAGAAGACGGCACAACGACCGAGATTGATGTGCTGCTGATTCATAAAAGCGGTCTATACGTGTTCGAATCGAAAAATTACAGTGGCTGGATTTTTGGAACAGAAAGCCAGCGCACTTGGACGCAGACGCTTCCGAGCGGCAGGAGGAGTATTAAAAACCGCTTTTTCAATCCGATCATGCAAAACGAAGGTCATATTAGCCAACTCAAGCAGTTCCTCTCAGACTATCCGCAAATCATCTATCATTCGATTATCCTCTTCAGCGATCGCTGTGAACTGAAAAAAATCACGCTGAATCAAGGCAAAGCAGCCGTTATGAACCGTCGCCGTGTCACATCTTTTGTAAAGAAAACAATGGCCAATACCAACGAAGTCCTCGATCCCAATGAAATTGAAGCAATCGACCAGACCCTTTTTCCATATTCACAAACCTCCGAAGAAGCAAAACAGATCCATATTGAAAACATTCAAGCAAAACATCCGAAGCATTCCAAGAAAAAATCAGCCGGTCTCAAAAAAAAGATCGAGGAGCAAGCAGCGATTGAGACTGCGTCAACAGCAGAATGCGATCCTCCGGCTAGTGAAGCGCAAGCTTTGGAACAAGACCAAAAGGAATCGGCGATCCAGAAGCAAATAAAAGAAGATAAAGAAGAATATCAAATGATCCCCAATACAAATACCGCTCTGGATGAGCAAACAAAAGAAGTCGAAAAAGTATGCCCATGCTGCGGTAAACCGATGGTCCAACGTGTGGCCAAACGCGGAACGTACAGCGGCGAGCACTTCTGGGGCTGCAGCAATTTTCCAAAGTGTCGCTACATGGAAAAGCAGCATGTTGTGGAGTAACCTTCAAATGGTGCTCCTGACCGTTTATGGAGCATTAATGGGCCCATTTCTTTTGCAGTACGTGTTATCGCGATCCCGTCGTATAAAAAAAAGATCCGCCTCAATGACCATCGCAGTGGCTGAGGCAGATTTATTGATGACATTATTCGGTGTATGCGAAATGGTAAAGCACCTTAAAATTCTTGAAAAAGCAGGGATCTTTCCATTCAAAAGCAAAGCAACACTACGTTCGATGTTTACTTTTTTGTGACGCCTTTGAATGAAGTGCCATCGTTTTTTACATTTAAAAAAGTATTTGAACCTCGATCTGCTTTAATCCATTGTTTCGTTTTTGGGTTGTAATACTGTATCCTATTTCTTACAGCGCCATGCCTTCCTTTACCTGGTTTTCCATTCGTCGCCATTAGGATTACCTCACTTGTCTCTATTTTTTTGGAGCAATGTAAAAATTGCTGCAAGTATTGCTAAAACAAAAGCAGGGAAAGCGAGAAACATTGTGATCAAAAAACAAGCCATCCCAATAATTCCGAGTACATGCCCAACAACCGATATTCCTGCTTTTTTTGATTTGATCCATGCAATAATATGCAGAATCAGTGTGATTCCGGCACAAATGTAAAAGAAACTGCCAACACCGCCCGTTGCATGAGTTCCTGTTGCTGCATCGCCTACCGCTGCAAAGAGAACAGCAAACCAGGAAATCATAATCAGAAAAGCCATGATGATGTCTGCAACACCCGTTACGTTATTAATTGTGAGTCTTTTTTTCAAACGAAAAGCCTTCTTTCCCATGAGTTAGAATTGAATGGCAACACTATAATTCTTTTGAGTAAGCATCTCATCGCCAGCGATCACATCAAACTTGAAAGCACCTTTTTTAAATTGCTTTGCTTGCTTCTCTTTTAATGGGAACAAGACATAGCCTGATTTTGTTGCACCGCTTGCGATTTCGCCATCTTTGAATGCATCATCAACCGTGACATCTGCACCCATTAGTCCATCAATTTGCGTACCATCTTCAAGTACGACATGACCTTGCGAAGGATATGTGGTCGCTTCATCCTTCGCCTTATTTGAAACGCTCATATGAATGAGGAGCACAAAATCGACTTGATCCATTTCATTGTCTATGAGGTTTAAGTCCGAAACCTGTTTGATCTCAGCAGAGTCAACTTTTGTCGTTTGTCCAGCTGCCGTGTTAGTGAAATCTAATTTCGTTTGCTTATGAATCTTTTCTTTTGAGGCTTTGCTCGATGATTCAGTTTGCGATGCAGACGAGTCACCGCTGCCGACGGTAACATCCTCGGTGCAAGCAGCTAATGTGAATATCAGAAGTAAACTTATTGTTAAACCAACTATTCTTTTCAAAATGAACCCTCCCAAACTGAGTTAATTATTGGTAAATCAGTGTGTATCCAGCCAATTGAATGACGGTTTTCATCCCCTCAAGTTGTTGCGTAATAATGATCTGCTTTGCCTGATCAAGTGCAAGCTTTGAACCAGCTAAACGTTCGACCTCGAGCTCCATATGCTTCATTGTTTTGACAATCTTATTTTGTACGTTGGCAGTCAATGGTTCTGTATGGTTGCCTGAAATAGGGATCATGGCAAGTTGCATCTTTTTATCGCCTCCTGAGTTATGCGCGATCATGATTCATTTAAAAAATTCAAGCGTATTGCTTAGAAGTACATTGATGTACATAATAGAAGTAAGCTGCAGACATACTTCGGATGAATAAACAGCATGATTGGTGCATTTCCGGAATGCATGATCTAATAAATTGAATTGGGTTAACCTCACAAAATAATTAATAGCAGAAAATATTGACTCAGTCAATAAATGATTCTAAAATAAAATCAACCGAGTCAATAAGAAAGCCCAAATTGGTGGTGATGGATTGATAGGCTTGGAGTATCTGCTTGGGCTTTACACCATGCAGCAGCTGGAGCTCGCTGATCGGTTAGGGATAAAAAAACAAAATATTAATTTATGGCTTAAGGGCAAACAGAAGATACCGAAGAAATATCTGCCGACTTTGGAGCAGCTTTTTCATGTCGATCGATCGTATCTGTCGAAAGAATTAAATGAACTTGAAAAACTGGAGCTGCAAAAAGAAAAGCTTAAAGCCGAATTACAACCGATTATTAAACGGCATGAGGATGTGCTTCGTCCTGGAGCAGAAAAGTTGGACGCCGTTCCAATCTATGATCGAGAAGAGATTAACAGGATCGACCGAACGATTGAGAAGACGAAACTTGTACAACGATTCAAAAAATCCTTGGAACAGGTTGATGATCATCCCTATATGGATACGTACCGAATCATTCTGGAATTGCTAGAACAAGCAGAATCCGAAATTATTTTACAGAAGACCATACAAGGACTAGCCCATTATTTAAACGTCTTGCCTGGAGACATTTCAACCGGTCCGGAACAGGAAGAGTTCGAAGCGGCACTGTTTGAAGTGCTTGATGATTACAACTATTGAGGAGCGACAAGATTATGGCAAAATCAACAGCAAATATTGGCTTTGAAGAAACCTTGTGGAAGGCAGCCGACAAATTGCGTGGCAGTATGGAAGCCACCGATTATAAGCATGTAGTGCTTGGGCTGATCTTCCTCAAATACATATCGGACAAGTTCGAAATGAAATACAATGCACTCGTCGAAGAAGGCGAGGGGTTCGAAGAAGAGATTGACGAATACTTAGCAGAAAACATTTTCTGGGTACCAAAAGAAGCACGATGGGGTCATATTCGCGATCATGCGAAAAGCGAGAAAATCGGTCAGATCATTGATGATGCGATGATTCTGATTGAAAAAGAAAATGCTACGCTTAAAAATGTGCTTGAGAAACGGTACGCACGCCCAGAACTTGACAAACGAAGACTCGGTGAATTGGTCGATCTTATTTCAACCATTAAGCTGTACGATAACGAAGAAAAAGATTTGCTCGGCCGCGTGTATGAATACTTCCTCGCAAAATTTGCGGCAGCGGAAGGCAAAGGCGGCGGAGAATTCTATACGCCAACTGGCGTGGTAAAAACACTGGTTTCCATGATTGAACCCTTTAAAGGCCGGGTCTATGATCCTTGCTGCGGGTCAGGTGGTATGTTCGTACAAAGTGAAAAATTTGTTGCAGAGCGCCAGGGAAGAATTGCAGATCTTGCTATTTATGGTCAGGAACTGAATGCAACCACGTGGAAAATATGCAAAATGAATTTGGCGATCCGCGGATTGTCTGGAAATATTGGCCCACATCACGATGATACCTTTCATAATGATCTGCACAAAAATTTAAAAGCAGATTTCATTCTCGCCAATCCTCCATTTAATATCAGTGATTGGGGCGGAGAGCAGTTGGTTGATGATGTGCGTTGGGCATATGGGGTACCGCCGAAAGGAAACGCCAACTATGCTTGGCTTGAACATATGGTTTACCACTTATCACCAAGGGGTATTGCGGGTGTCGTGCTTGCCAATGGATCGCTCAGTACGAATACATCCAATGAAGGCGCGATCCGGAAAAATCTTCTTGAGGCTGATCTCGTTGACTGCATCGTCGCCATGCCGGATAAATTATTCTATTCCACGGGTATCCCGGTTTCGCTATGGATACTTAATCGTAACAAGAAAGGCAGCACAAAGCATCGGAACCGCGAACATGAAATCCTGTTTCTCGATGCTCGTGAGCTCGGAGAAATGATCGATCGCCGCCACCGCGAGTTGAGCCTTGAAAATATCGAAAAAATTGCCGGTACTTATCACGAATGGCGAAACAAAGACGGAAAGTATGAAGATATGAAGGGATTCTGTAAATCAGCAACACTCGACGAAGTGAAAGAAAATGATTATATACTGACACCTGGGCGCTATGTAGGGATCGCGGAAGAACAAGACGATGGCGTTCCATTTGATGAAAAAATGAATCAATTAACCAGCGAGTTGAGCGATCTATTCGACCAATCTCACAAACTCGAAGAAGAGATCAGGAAGAATTTGAGGGGGATTGGGTATGAGATTAGATGAATGGAGCTGTAAGAAGTTATCAGAAATAACGATAAAGATTGGGAGTGGTGCGACTCCTAAGGGAGGCAAAAAAGTATATCAACAATATGGAGTGCCTTTTATAAGAAGCCAAAATATATATAATAATCTATTTAATGCTGGCGGATTAGCTTTCATTGATAAAGAAAAAGCAAGAAAATTAATGAATGTAGAGATCAAAAAAGACGACGTTTTACTAAATATCACTGGTGATTCTGTGGCAAGATGTACGAAAGTCCCTCTAAAGTATGTAGGTGGTCGCGTGAATCAACATGTTGCAATAATTAGACCAGATCAGAAATATTTATTACCGGATTTCTTAAAATACTATTTGGTTACCCCTTTCATGCAAGAATCCATGTTATCTTTAGCAAGAATGGGAGGAACTCGTGCTGCATTAACAAAAGGAATGATTGAATCATTTAAGATACCTGTTCCCAAAATTAGAGAACAAGAATTTATTTCTACTGTTCTGTCAACTATTGACGATAAAATTGGAATCAATACAAGGATAAATCAAAATTTAGAAGCAATGGCTCAAGCAATTTTCAAACATTGGTTTGTTGATTTTGAATTTCCAAATGAAGAGGGAAGATCCTATAAATCTAGCGGTGGAGAAATGGTTGAAAGCGAACTCGGGTTGATTCCGAGAAGGTGGGAGGTTAGTGATCTTGGAAGCATATCGGAAATTCAAAACGGATTTGCTTTCAAGGCTTCAGACTATGTTGCAGATGGAGTGAAAGTTTTAAGGACTTTGAATATTGGCGAAAATGGCTATTTTACTAATAATAATTTAGTATATCTGCCACAAAAATACAGAAGTGAAAAGTATGAAAAATACATTTTAAAAAATTTTGATGTAGCCTTAGTTATGGTTGGAGCAAGTATAGGAAAAATAGGGATGGTACTAAGGAATACAGAAGGCTCTTTACAAAATCAAAATATGTGGAGATTTAGATCAAAAGACGGGCAGATTCCACAACTATTTTTGTACTATCTTGTTAAAGAAGCTCAGAAGGTTGCCTCGAATTGGGAAACTGGAAGTGCAAGATTATTCTATAGAAAAGATAGTTTCTCAAAAATAAAGGTCATATTTCCTAATAATAATACCTTAATGTTATTTAAAAAAGTTTCCTCAGCAATTTTCAATAGGGTAAATAATAATGTTATTGAAAATGAAAGACTAGTGATTTTAAGAGACACTCTCCTCCCAAAACTGATGTCTGGAGAGATTCGCGTTCCGATGGAAGAAATTTAAGAAAATTAGTGTTTATATTTCTCCAATTATGCAAAATCATTATAAGATTAGTAATAAATGCAAATTGGAGGAAGTCATGAAAAACGAAATGATCAATGACGTACTTAACCGAATGGTCGCCCACTTGGACAATCATCAAATGTTGAAACTAAAAGATGTTTTGCTGGAATGTTTTGCTGGAGTATCACTAGAAATGGAAAGGGATAATGAAACTAGTAATTATATTCTAAACAATACGACAAGGGTCAACGGCTTCCTTTCATCTAAAAAGGTAGAAGGGTGCTCAAGTAAGTCATTAGATTACTATAAAAAGACCATTGATCGTATGTTGGCATCAGTTGGTAAAGACATAACACGAATTACTACTGAGGATTTAAGAAACTATTTGGCAGAATATCATGATGTGAGAAGAGTGAGCAAAGTAACCATTGATAATATAAGAAGAATTTTATCGAGTTTCTTTTCCTGGCTTGAGGATGAAGAGTTGATCATGAAAAGCCCCGTGCGACGAATCCATAAAGTAAAAACTGATAAACTCGTAAAAGAAACGTATTCTGATGAAATGCTAGAGAAGATGAGAGATTCCTGTGTTAAATCAAGAGACCTTGCTTTGATCGATCTCCTTGCCTCAACCGGGATGCGTGTCGGCGAGCTCGTCAAATTAAATAAATCGGACATTAATTTTCATGAACGGGAATGCGTGGTTTTGGGCAAGGGGAGCAAAGAACGGCTCGTTTATTTTGATGCACGAACGAAAATACATTTAATGCATTATCTAAGTGAACGGCATGATAAAAATCCAGCATTATTTGTAGCCTTAAATACACCTCATTACCGGTTAACTATTGGTGGTGTAGAAGCAAGATTGAAAAAAATAGGAAAATCAGTTACTGAAGAAAGAGTGTATCCACATAAATTTAGAAGAACACTAGCTACAGCAGCGATTGACAAAGGGATGCCCATCGAACAAGTCCAACATCTACTGGGACATCAACGAATAGATACAACCTTGCAATATGCAATGGTGAATCAAGTAAATGTGAAAAATGCTCACAGAAAATATATAGGATGAATTAGATAATTTAACTGCTGAGTTTAGAAAAAAACGAATTTAAAGATTAAAGATAGACCTTGGGGGATCGACTATGAGTTCTGATGAATGGCAAAAGGTTCGATTAGGTGATGTTATTGAATTTAATCCTAATGAAAAGCTAAAAAAAGGTGAATTGGCAAAGAAGATTGGGATGGATAAGCTACATCCACTTCAAAGATATATTCGCGGTTTTGAGATCACAAAGTATACAAGTGGTACTAAATTTAGAAATGGAGACACCTTATTGGCAAGGATAACCCCTTGTCTCGAAAATGGTAAAACTGCACAAGTCACAGTCTTAGAAAAGGATGAAGTAGGTTTTGGATCTACTGAATTTATTGTCCTAAGAGAAAAGAAAGAGTACACAGTTAATGACTTTATCTATTATTTGGCCATATCTCCAAACTTAAGAGATATTGCAATTAAATCAATGACAGGTACTTCTGGCAGGCAAAGAGCACAGGTAGATTTAATTAAGAATACTCCTATGAAATTTCCGCCCAAGAGGATTCAGAAAAAAGTAGCATACATTCTTTCAACTATAGACGAAAAAATTGAGTTGAATAATAGAATAAATCAAAATTTTCATGTTAATATTTTGCATAAGATTATTAATTTTATTATGAAATGCTTGCACAAATCAAAATTTAGAAGCAATGGCTCAAGCAATTTTCAAACATTGGTTTGTTGATTTTGAGTTTCCAAATGAAGAGGGAAGATCCTATAAATCTAGCGGTGGAGAAATGGTTGAGAGTGAACTTGGATTGGTTCCTAAAGGGTGGTCTATTAAATCATTGGATAAGGTTGCGGATTACATAAACGGTTTAGCAATGAAAAAGTATAGACCACGTGAAGATGAGAAAAGTATACCGGTTCTTAAAATTAAAGAATTAAAACAAGGGTTTATTGATAGTGAGAGTGATATTTGTTCATCGAATATTGATTCGCAATATAGAATCAATAATGGAGACGTAATTTTTTCTTGGTCAGGCAGCCTCGTTGTTGATATATGGTGTGGGGGTATATGTGGTCTAAATCAGCATCTTTTTAAGGTTAGATCAACGAATTATGATAAATGGTTTTATTTTTATTGGACCAAACATCATCTAAATAAGTTTATTGGGATTGCTAAAGATAAAGCTACCACAATGGGTCATATCAAAAGAAAAGATCTGAAAGATTCTTTAGTGACTATTCCAAATTTGGCTATTTACAAGCTAGCCAATTCGATATTTTCACAGTTGCTTAATAAACAAATAAAATTACGAGAGGAATCTAGAATGTTGATTGAAATAAGAGACATCCTCCTCCCAAAACTGATGTCTGGGGAGATTCGTGTTCCGATGGAAGTGGCTGAACAAAAAAATTAGTGTTTATCTATTACTTTTTTGGTAATTTTGCCCAATATTCGCTATTTCGCGGTTTTATTAACGATCTTCTAACCTATGAGCCTGATAAAAGAGGTGTCCATCGATGAAATTTGGTATGAGAAAACCGAGTTTGAAACGAAGAATATCCGCGTGAACGAGTTTCAAACGGCAATTGATTCATTGTATCGGTTTAAAAATGCCACGTGGTTACGGATGGATCCGGAATCCGAAGAAATATGGATACAACAAGGTTTATCAGCGTACGTCTTTTGATCTTTTTGCATTGCTGAAGAAGCTTTTTAAATAGAAAGGGGGAGCGTACCCATGAGTGTTCCAGAAAGTTTTACTGAAGACAGCTTGGAACAAGCGGCCATAGAAATTTTAGAAGAACTAGGCTATGAGTATCAATCAGGGCCTGATATTGCCTGTGACGGCGATTATCCAGAACGAAAGGATTATAAAGAAGTGATCCTTGAAAGTCGGGTACGTGATGCATTAATACGCATCAATCCAGGAATTCCGCGAGAGGCTCTGGATGATGCGTTTCGACAGGTGATCACGTTTAATAATCCATCTTTAGCGGAAAATAACCATTATTTTCACCGGATGCTTACAGAAGGGATCGACGTTTCTTACAAGGAAGACCATATCATTCGAACGAAACGCGTGTACATCGTTGATTCTGAGCACGTTGAGAATAATGACTTTCTCGCAGTGAATCAATTCACCATTATTGGTTTGAAGAATAGACGCCCTGACTTGATTCTATTTATTAATGGGCTGCCGCTTGTCGTGATTGAACTGAAATCAGCCTCGGACGACAATGTTGGCATTGAGCATGCTTATAATCAAATTCAAACGTACAAGAGGGATATCCCATCGCTGTTTCATTACAACGCATTTTGTATTCTATCCGATGGGATCAATGCTAAGGCGGGTACAATCACGTCTAACTTCGAACGATTCATGAATTGGCGCAGTGATGACGGTCAAAATGTAGCCCCGCTTTCGATGCCTCAATACGAGACACTGTTTCACGGGATGCTTGAGCAATCACGTTTGATCGATATTGTGACGCATTTTATCTTATTTCAAACCACGCGTTCGGAAAGTTATGATGCAAAGGGTAAAAAGTTTGGGGCAAAAAAATCGCTGATTAAAATTTTAGCTGCCTATCATCAATATTTTGCGGTGAAAAAAGCAATTGAGAAAACGAGAATGGCGACGAGCAGCACGGGCAATCGAAAAATTGGTGTCGTTTGGCACACGCAGGGTTCTGGAAAGAGTTTCACGATGGTCTTTTACACTGCGGCACTTGTTCGCCAGTTAAATAATCCCACGATCATTGTCATTACCGACCGGAATGATCTGGATGATCAGCTCTATACAACCTTCTCCAAGGCTCAAGAGATTCTAAGGCAGGAGCCGAAACAGGCAGATGTCCGAAAATTAACGGATGAGCAGAAGAAGATCCTTGCAAGCGATCACTCGCGCGAAGTAAATGGATTATATGATCTGCTCAATGAACGACAATCTGGCGGGATTATTTTCACGACGATTCAAAAGTTCAAGCCTGAAGCTGGAGAAATGCCGATTTTAACAGATCGGCGTAACGTGATTATTATTGCAGATGAGGCGCACCGCAGCCAGTATGGGCTTGAGGCGAAAACAAATTTGAAAACAGGAACAATAAAGTTTGGCTATGCCAAGTATATGCGTGATGCGTTGCCAAATGCTTCCTATATCGGTTTTACTGGAACGCCGATTGAATTTGATGATAAATCGACACCTGCCGTATTTGGCAATTATATTGATATTTATGATATGACGCGTTCAGTTGAGGACAAGGCAACCGTTAAAATTTATTACGAGAATCGCGTGATTAAGCTTGAAGCTGATGATGATGTGATGCAGGTTCTGGATGATGAATTCAATGAAATTACCGAAGGACTTGAAGAAACCGCACGGGAAAAAAATAAATCAAAATGGTCACGTCTTGAAGCAGTTGTCGGCTCACCCAATCGGATCAAGAGACTTGCTGCGGATATTGTTCAGCATTTTGAAGCCAAAGAAGAGGTCATGTCTGGGAAAGCGATGATTGTCTGCATGAGTCGTAAGATTTGTGTGGATTTGTACGACGCAATTGTGGCGCTGCGACCAGACTGGCACAGTGACGATTTAAATAAAGGAAAAATAAAAGTTGTGATGACAGGCAGTGCGGCGGACAGTGAACGGCTGCAAAAACATGTCGGGGGAAAACAGCGCCGTGATACCCTGGCAAAACGGATGAAGGACAACGTTGACCCGCTTAAGCTTGTGATTGTTCGTGATATGTGGTTAACAGGATTCGATGTCCCGTCACTAAACACGATGTATATTGATAAGCCGATGAAAGGTCACAACCTCATGCAAGCAATTGCCCGCGTTAACCGCGTATTTAAAGATAAAGAGGGCGGCGTGGTTGTTGACTATATTGGCATTCTTGAGAGCTTGAAGCGAGCATTGAATCAGTACACAGACAGTGATCGGAAGAATACAGGAATTGATACTTCAGCTGCGATTGCAGTCATGAAAGAGAAACTGGAAATCGTTCAGAGTATGATGCATGGATTTGATTATAGCGGCTATTTCTCGACTTCGGCACGTACGCGCATGCGAACAATTGTAGAAGGCATGAATTTTATCCTCGGCAAAGATGAAAAAGAGCAAAAAGATTTCATTCAATATGCCACCGAACTTGGCAAAGCACATGGGCTTGTTTCTGCTACCGAAGCTGGAAAAGCTGTGACGATGGAAGTAGGGTACTTCAAGGCAGTAAAAGCAAGCTTGATAAAGCTTCAACACGGATCCCAGACACCGCCAAGCAAACATGTCATTGAACAACGGATCAATCAATTGCTTGAACGCTCGATTATTTCTGAAGATGTGGTCGATGTCTTCCAAACGCTTGGCCTGAAGCAGCCGGAAATCTCCTTGCTTGATGAACATTTTCTCCAAGAAGTAAAAGCATTAAAAACAAAGAATTTGGCTCGCGAAATGCTGAAAAAGCTGCTCGAAGGCGAAATCAAAGTCATGTCGCGAACCAACCTTGTCAAATCAGAACTTTTCTCAGAAAAGCTAAAACGCTCGCTTAATAAATACCGCAACCAATCCATTACGAATGCTGAAGTCATTGAAGAACTGATACGCATGGCGAAACAAATTCGCAAAATGGGTGAGGATGAGGCAAAACTAGGATTGAATAGAGATGAAATTGCCTTCTATTACGCGCTGTCCAAAGATGAAGCCGTTCAAGATTTCTATGACGATGACACGTTGAAAACGATTGCTCAAGAACTAACAGAATCAATTAGAAAGAACGTAACCATTGATTTTAACATCCGTGAACAAGCACAGGCGATGATGCGTCGAACCATCCGTAGACTCTTGAAGAAATACAATTATCCACCGGATCAAGCAGAAGACGCACTTGAAATTGTGATGAAACAAGTAAATCGCATGTCCGGAAACGTAGCAGAGAACCTAACCTATGATGGGATGCTTGCTCAGCAGGCGGCTGAGGATAGTGAAGATTATAAGTTATGAAAATAACAATGAAATTCAGTAATCAAATGATTGAGGTTGGTGAACGATACCTTGAAAGCTGTTGAGCAAAACTTTTTAAAATTTCTTCAATCACCGAGTCAATTCGTTGTGCCCATTTATCAAAGAAAATATAGCTGGTCAATCCCGCAATGTAAAAAATTACTTCAAGATGTTCTTGTGGCTGGAAAAGATGATGAAAGTTTCGGGCATTTTACGGGTTCAATTGTTTACATAACAAAAGATGTCTTTCATGCAGCTGTAATTAATCAATTAAGCATCATCGATGGACAGCAACGATTAACGACTCTGTCCCTAATGATCTTGGCGCTTAGAAATGCATTGGAAATTCAGAAAAAGGAAATTGGAATTTCGACGAGAAAGTTGACGAACTATTATCTTGTGAACAGTGATGAAGAAGATGACTTATTTTATAAATTGGTTTTAACAGAAGGCGATAACCAAGCCATAAGATCAATTTTAGATTCTGATAAAGCTGCGATAGACGCTTACAAAGAAAGTCGTATTGTACAGAATTACAATTATTTCTTCAATGAAATGATGAAATCAGAACTTAAAGTCGTCTATGAAGGTTTAAAGAAACTGATGATCATCGATGTAAGTCTTGAACAAGGAAAGGACAACCCTCAATTAATTTTTGAAAGTCTTAACTCGACTGGATTAGATTTATCGCAAAGCGATTTAATTCGAAATTATATACTCATGGATTTAGATCCGAAATTACAATCCACGATGTACCGGAAATATTGGTTGAAAATTGAGCAGTTGTTTACGGATCATCCCGAAAATGCCTTTGATCGTTTCTCAAGGGATTACTTAACGATTAAAACTGGTCGAATCCCACGCCAGGACAGAATCTATGAGTCGTTTAAACGATACTTTAAAAGCGCCATATCAAAGTTAGGCTTGGAACAAGTCGTTAAAGATTTTTATGATTATAGCAAAATCTTTGCTGATTTGTTATCAGCCGTTACGCCAAATCAAAAAGTGAACGCATTGATGCAAGAGATTAACGAGTTAAGGGTAAATGTTGCCTATCCATTTTTGGTTCAAACCTATCATGATTTCGATAACAAGGTAATAAATCAAGAACAACTGATTACCATTTATCGCCTTGTTGAATCGTATGTGTTCAGAAGAGCAGTAGTAGGTATCCCAACGAATTCTTTAAATAAGACATTTGCCACATTGAATGCCAAAATCGATAAAGCGCATTATTTGGACAGCTTTTGCTATGAACTTCTTCAATTAGATTCATATAAGCGCTTTCCATCAGATGAGGAATTTGAAAGAGAGCTGAAAATAAAGGATATTTATAATTTTCAACGCTCAAAATACTTATTGAGCAAACTCGAAAACTTTGACACAAAAGAAATCATTGATCTTAACAAGTACTCGATTGAACATATTATGCCTCAAACGTTAAATGAAAAGTGGAAAGAAATACTCGGGCAAGATTGGAAAACCATTCATACTCAGTATTTGAACAGGCTTGGCAATCTAACACTTACCCGTTATAACTCCGAATTGAGTAATCAAGAATTCGAAGGAAAAAGAAAAATGAAAAACGGATTTATTTATAGTCCGATACGATTGAATCGAATGTTAGCTGAAGTAGAGCAGTGGGATCCTAGTGCAATTGATCGACGAGGAAATTTGCTTTCCAGACGAACTCTGAACATTTGGCAATACCCAAGTGTATCTCCAGATTATTGTGAGCAAAGAGAAGAAACGGTTGATAACGTTTCCTATACTATTGAAGATTATGAGTTTCGATCGAAACCAAATCTAGAACTTTTTACAGCCATTCAAGACTATTTAATAAATCTGAATGCTGATATTACCGTTAAATATAATAAGCATTATGTTGTCTTCCGTTTTAGAAGTAATCTTACTAGTGTTATGTTCACAAAAGAGGGCATTTCAGTGAATATTAATGCTTCTGTGGATGAATTAACAGATCCTAAAGGTCTGCTCAGAGATTTGCGAGGTATTGGCCATTGGGCAACGGGAGAAAGTGAGATCAAAATTTTTTCACCTGTACAATTGGATGATGTGTATCCACTCATTCATCAAGCTTATGCTATCCAAATGGAGATTTGATTTTTATTTATTATCGTTGGTATTTCGAAGTTACTTAAATGAATAATTTAGATCAAATAGTACCGCAATCATGATAATGAAGGATTGATCGAGTTATGAACAACAAACTCATCACCAATTCGAATGGACAAACGTTCTTATATGAATTGCAGCAGGCGTTTTCGACATGTGAAGCGTTCTACTTTAGTGTCGCATTCATTAATTACAGCGGGCTGCAGCTGCTACTTGACCATTTAAAGGAGCTGCGTGAGCGCGGGGTCAGAGGGAAGATCATGACCTCGACGTACTTAAATTTCACCGAGCCGAAGGCGCTGAAACGGATTAAGAAGTTTGATAATATTGAGCTTCGTGTTTTTGAAGCGGATCGGGCAAAAGGGTTCCATAACAAGGTGTATCTTTTTCAAAATCAAGATACTTATACGATTATGATTGGTTCCTCAAACATGACGCAAAGTGCGCTGAAGAGTAATGTTGAATGGAACGTGGCAACGGTGGCGAAACGTGAGGCGCCGTTTCTGAAAAAGGTGATTCATGAATACAACGCATTGTGGGCGCAGTGTACGGTTGCAGACGACTTGTTTCTGCAGAAGTATGAGCGATTTATTGAATCGCTGAAGGCTCAGGTTGCAGCTGCGAGGGAACCAACGTTTTCAAGTTATGGAAATTCTGCGATGCAGAAAATTGTTCCAAATGTGATGCAGCATCAAGCGATCGATAATCTCGAACGGCTGAGGGATCATGGCGAAACGCGTGCGCTTGTGATTTCAGCAACAGGTACAGGGAAGACCTACATGGCGGCGTTTGATGTACAAAACGTTAGGCCAAAAACGATGTTGTTTATTGTCCATCGAGAAGAAATTTTGCGTAAAGCCAAAGAGACGTTTGAACGCTTACTTGGTCGCGGGAACAAGATGGGAATGTTCACCGGTACGATAAAAGATCATAAGGGAAAGCCGTATCTTTTCACAACGATTCAAACCATCAAAGATCATTACCAAGAGTTCGCCGCTGATTATTTTGAGTACATCATCATTGATGAAGCGCATCATGGAACCAGTCCTACATATACGCGTGTTTTGGATTATTTTGAACCAAAATTTTTACTGGGTATGACGGCGACACCTGAGCGCTGCGATCGCGGTGATATTTTCGGCTTGTTCGACCACAATATTGCAATTGAGGTTCGTCTGAATGAGGCTTTAGAAGAAGATCTTGTGCTGCCGTTTCATTATTTTGGGATTTCGGATGTTGACGGTGTCGATCTGTCCGATGTCTCAATCGATGACGTTGCCGAAGTTGCAAAACGGCTTAAGGTAAATGAGCGCGTAGATTTTATTATCGCAAAAATGAACTTTTACGGCTATGACGGGGATTCATGCAAGTGTCTTGGTTATTGCGTGACCAAGGATCATGCGCAATACATGGCGGAGCAATTCAATCAACGTGGCGTAGTCAGCACCTATTTGACCGGGGATGATCCGCAGTGGAAGCGGCAAGAAATGATTCACAAGCTTGAGAATGATCATGATCCGCTACAAGTGATCTTCACTGTTGACATCTTTAATGAAGGGGTCGATATTCCGTCGGTAAATCTTGTGCTGATGCTGCGGCCAACGAATTCGCCGATTATCTTCATGCAACAGCTTGGCCGCGGTCTGAGAAAATATCAAGGACAATCCTTTTTAACTGTGCTTGACTTTATTGGCAATCACAGTAAAACCTTTTTGATTGCGATTGCGCTCAGTGGCAAGCGCTTTTACGATAAGGACAGCCTTAAGGTCGCTGTCGATCGCGGTTTTCCCAATCTTCCCGGTGCAACGCATATTCAAATGGACCGAATCTCACAAAAACGAATTATTGAACAGTTAAATCAAGAGAATTTCCGAGCGATGAAGTATTTAAAAGAAGAGTACCTGGAATTTAAAAAACAATTTGTACGCAGTGCAGAAGACCGGACGATTCCGTATTATTTAATGGATTACGCACGATTTGAAAATGCGCCAGATCCGATAAGATTTATCGATAATAAGAAAACTTATCTTGCATTTCTCGCCACCGTTGAGAAAATGGATAAGCTAAAGCAGCTCGCAAATGAAGAGCCATTCAGCACCGTCCTACGTCAATTGTCAATGACGCTGCCGATTAAGCGTCCCTATGAGTTTGTCGTCCTTCGCTATCTGATGAACCATCACGCGATATCATGGGCGGAAGCGCAAAATGAAGTGCTGAAAGTTATTGAGTCGTTTGACGAGACGTCGCTCGTACATGCCTTTGAACATTTGAATCAAACCTATGATGATCAGGGCCAAAAGTCACGAGAGATTAAGTTAGGAAGCTATGACCGGAGGACAAAGGCTTTTATCAGATCAGAACCCTTAGATAAAATTTTTGAAGATCAGCAGCAAAGTGCGTATATGCTTGATGTACTCAATTTCGGGCTTTATCGCTATGAGAAAATGTTTGGTCATCGGAATTATGGATCACCTTTTTTCAAACGTTATGCGCAATATACAATGATCGAAACAGCATTGTTATCGAATTACCAAAAGACGTTGAGTTCTTTTCGCGGTTCCGGACTGTTAACAAACGGTAACAACTACTTCTTATTTATTGATCTACATAAAGAAAAGGGTATTAAGGACAGCATTAATTATCAGGATCATTTTATTAGTTCTACCCTTTTTCAATGGGAATCACCGAATACAAAGCGTCAAGATTCGGTGCAAGGTCATCATATCATTCATAATAAAGAAGATGGTATCACACTCCACCTTTTTATTCGAAAATTTCGGACGATTGATCAAAAGTCCGAACCATTCATCTACATCGGGACCGGTGATGTAATCAGCTATAAGGGCAATAAGCCAATCACAACAGAAATTGCGCTGCATCACGAAGTACCGATGGCGCTATACCGGGAATTCACCACCAAAGTATAATAGAATCATAAAAAAGCCTCTTCTCGTTTCTTGGTGACGAGAAGAGGCTTTTCTTAGTAAGGGAAGAAAGTTTATGATCTTGCTTTGAAGTACAACGATAAGCGGCATAAAAATGGAGCTTCTACCAATTGCAAAAGGAACTTTCGCTAATTGTAAGAGGAACTTCTGCTAAGGGCATGCACATCCTGTGCACAACGCAGAAGTCACCGCATCCTGAGGAAGTACGAAAGCGCGGGACGCCTGCGGGAGTGCAGGGAGGCCACTGAAAAAGTCCAACCTATTCATTGGGCCGTTGAATGTTTGATTCATCAAACATTCAACGGCCCTTTTCCTTTATAATGGAGCTATCAACGTATATAGGTGGTAACTCAATGCTCTCAAATCAAGAAACACTCAACCTTAGCCCTTATGCAGCACTCTACGATCTTGTTGTCCCAAAAGATAATATGCTTCGTCAAATCAATGAACTCGTGGACTTTTCATTCATTTATGATGAATTGAAAACAAAATATTGTCTTGATAATGGGCGTAAAGCGATCTCTCCAATTCGAATGTTCAAATATTTATTATTAAAGACGATTCATGATTTATCAGATAACGATTTAGTCGAGCGTTCTAAATATGACCTGTCGTTTAAATATTTCCTCAACATGGCCCCTGAGGAGGACGTCATTGATTCAAGTTCGTTAACGCATTTTCGTAGGCAACGTCTTCAGGACGTTAAATTGTTAGATCTGCTTATTGGGAAAACCGTTGAGATTGCGCTTGAAAAAGGAATTATTAAAAGTAAAACGCTTATTGTTGATGCCACCCATACAAAAGCGCGTTATAACCAAAAATCACCGATCGAATTTCTACGAGAGAAATCTAAAAATGTTCGCAAAGCCGTCTATCAATTGGATGCATCCATGAAACCAAAATTTCCAGAAAAGAATACATCTAACGAAATCAACGAGGAATTAGATTACTGTCATCAACTCATTTCCACCCTTGAAACCGAACCGCAAATCACCGCGCTGCCTGCGGTTAAAGAAAAGTTAAATGTCCTCAAAGAGAGTGTCGAAGATTTTAAGGAACATATGAACCCTTCGAATGATCCCGATGCTCGGATCGGACATAAAACAAAAGATTCTTCTTTTTTTGGTTATAAAACACATCTGGCGATGAGCGATGAACGTATTATTACAGCGGCCGTCATTACGACAGGCGAAAAGAGCGATGGAAACTATCTGGAGCCTTTAATCGAAAAAAGTAAGGAGTCAGGGATGACCATTGATACGGTCATTGGCGATACGGCTTACTCAGAAAAAGATAATATTACCTATACAAAAACAAATCATATAGCTTTGGTTTCAAAATTACACCCCGTGGTATCACAAGGCACGCGCAAAAAAGCATTTGAGTTTAATAAAGATGCGGGTATGTTTGTCTGCCCGGCAGGGCATATGGCTTTTAAAAAGAAATACGATGGAAGACAAGGAACGAAAAAGGTCAATCCGCGTGTAAGATATATGTTCGATGTAACGAAATGCCAAGTATGTTCCATGCGTGAGGGGTGTTATCAGGAAGGATCAAAAACGAAGTCTTATTACGTTACGATTAAATCCACAGAACATAAAGAACAGAAAGCATTTCAAAATACGGAACAATTTAAATCACTGGCAAAAACGCGTTATAAAATAGAAGCGAAGAACAGTGAGTTAAAAAACAGACACGGGTATGATACAGCATCATCTGCGGGTCTGTTTGGAATGGAGATTCAGGGAGCGACCACGATCTTCGCAGTCAATCTCAAGCGGATTCTGAAGATCCTCAACGAAAAAAGATAAAAAAGAAGGGAAAAAGGACCACTTTTTGTCAAAACGCAGACGAAAAGTGGTCCTTTTTTGCGCCAACCAGAATTCTCAGATCAAAAAATCGACAGTTTTTCAGCGGCCTCAGTGCAGGCCAAAGGAGACCCCGCAGATAAATTGCGTGTCCGGGGAGGCTCCTGGACTGCCCGCGGCAAGCGAGCAGCTGAAGTGTCTTTCAAGTATATTGTTGGTGAATGAAAGCCGCGTTCAGAGTGGTTTAAGGATAAAGATAGCTTGGTTTTTCTTGTTGTTCTTTCACGAGTTGTTCCATGGTCGCTACATCGGCTGGTGCCCATTTAAGAGCGTTAAGATTTTCACGTTTCAGCCAGATCAGTTTTGAATGCTCATGGGCGGTTGGAACTCCTTCTTTTAGTGTGCAGCGTATCGCAGTTAGATTAATCGAGAATGTATCATAGTCATGATGACTAACAAGGAAAATACGATTTGCTTTTATGCTGCACTTGAGTTCTTCACGAATTTCCCGTTCAATCGCTTGCTCAGGTGTTTCTCCTTCCTGAATTTTCCCACCAGGAAATTCCCATTGATTTGGGATTGACATTCTAGGAGAGCGAAGCGCACACATAATCTCGTGCTGATCATTCTCTAAAATAGCTGCAACTACGGATAAAGTCTTGCGCATGAAATCACCTCAAATCAGATTCGTACATATACGATTATACATGTTTTCGCATTGTTGTAGGTTTCGGTGCACCGCTTGATTAGGCGAGCGATCAAACTGAAAAACCTGGGCATGTTTCCATCAACTCAGCTAGACTTTCCGCCTGGGTGGATCATCCTGCGATTTACATAAAGAAAATCTCTTATTTTCCTTCAATTAATACCCGTCCGTTAAACTTTTCTATGAGGTTGAAAATCGATTAAAAACAGAGGGAGTGGAGGATTTAATGGTGAGACAGAAAATGATTTCCATTGTTGTTGGGTTGACTTTGCTGCTGGCACTTCTTGTTGGTTCATCAGGTTTCTTAAGCAGTGCATCAGCTGAAAGCCCCAATCCGGCGGTGAAAAAAGTGGTTGTGACATTTATGGGGGACGCGCGAACGACCAAGGGGTTTACGTGGTATACATCGCTTGCTTCAACCCAGAGTGATCTGCAGCTGGTGAAGAAGAATGGCAAGAGCAAAAAGAAGCCGATTTTCAAAGAAGCACTGACGTTCAAAGGGACAAGCGCGATTTCATCGAATGACAGTGAGGAACGCATGCACAAAGCTGAAGCAAAAGGCCTGCGACCGAACACAGAGTATTATTACCGTGTCGGCGATGCGAAGCAGAACATCTGGAGCTCGGTTGGCGTAATCAAAACGGCGCCAAAGAAAAATGGTGCGTTCTCCTTTCTGGAACTGACTGACCCGCAAGCGAAGACCGAGGAAGAGGGCCAGCTGGCCGCAGACACGTTCAAGCAGGCTGCAGCAACCGTAAAACATTTTGACTTCATGACCGTTACCGGAGATTTTGTCGATAATGGTGTGGTTGAAGATCAATGGGATTGGCTGATCAATAACAGCCAAAACGTATGGGGGAACACAACGGTTGTTCCGGCCGCAGGAAACCATGAAGACAAGAACCATGCGTTTATCGATCATTTTAATTTGAAACCGGCAGCGTCAAACACCGATACAACGACCGGCGCGTACTATTCCTTTAACTACAGCAATACCCATTTTACGGTGCTGAATACCAATGAAGATTCAGAGCAGTACCGCGATTTCACCCCAGAACAAGTGAACTGGATGACTAACGATATTAAGAAAGCCAAGGCAAACGGCGCGAAGTGGAGCGTGGTCTTGATCCACAAGGGTCCGTATACAACGTCCAACCACGCAACTGATTCGGATATCATTGGCGAAAACGGAGTGCGCAATAAAATCGCGCCGCTGATTGGCAAGCTGGGCGTCGATCTGGTCATCCAGGGTCATGATCACATCTATGCACGTACGCTGCCAATCAATGGGGATAACCAGGCAACCCATCCAAAGCAGATTACGGAATGGATGAATGGTCAGCGGATGACCTATTCAGTAAATCCGGATGGAACGGTCTACTCCATCCCGGCGACTGCTGGCCCAAAAGTGTACAAGAAAAATACTTCCCCTGAACTTGGTGAGGCATTCTACAGCAAATTTGTCCGCGCTGAAGAAAATCACGCACTGAAATACGGGCTTGATCCAAGTGATCCTTCAAGACCGGTACGCGGTGCAATCCAAAACTTCTCAAAAGTAACGATTGATAAAAAGAAGATCTCCGTTGTGGTCTATGAAATTGACCGCATGAAAGGAACTGCTCCATATATCGTTGATCAATTCGGTATCGTTAAGAAATAACACGAATCTCATAAGAAAAACGATTAGAACAGGACGAGGCTCAGCTTCGTTCTATTTTTGTTGCCTAGGAAATGATACACGATCGACTTGTGGATCACTCACCGCGGAGGAAACATCAAACTTGAAAAGTTGAATCAAACATAGCAAAATTCGTATCAAACCTGAAATCAGGCATACCGTTTGTTTTTTGTTAAGGCGTATCTAGTGATTGTGTTTTGTCACCTTCCGTTTCTTTCTTAATCTCCTTCGGTACCCGTTTTGATGCTTCAGGTACGTTGCGTTTCGAAAGTTGAATCATGTCGGATGAGTAGAGGGCGAAGGCAATCGTTCCGCCGTATTTATGGGCGCGAATCAGGACGGGCTGATTCGATGTATTCTTAAAACGAAAATCCGGTCCATACCAGCTGACCGTGGCATCGCGGCCTTCAGGTACATAAGCGACCCGTTTGCTGTGTGAATACCGCTCCACAATCTTTAAGCCGGCACGATCTACAGCATTAAAGAGAGTTGATGATACTTGACAGATGCCGCCGCCAATTCCTTCGGCGTATTCGCCGCGGACGATGATTTTGGCACTCAGATAGCCTTTCGCCTTGGTGCGCATGCCGACGGTTTGATTAAATGAAAAGACCTCATTGGGAAAAACAACATGACTGTCAAGCGCTTTGGCCGCAAGTTCGATATTATGGGAACGGCTTTTATTTCCGGCATTAAAAAAGGTTTGATAAGAACTAATACGCTGCTCACGGATTTGTGACAGAAGTTCCTCGTCAACTTTTGGGTAAAGGGTGAGGAGCGGCAATTTTAGTTTCGATTGGTTGTGGCTAAACGTGTGGTGGTACAGCTGCTTTTTAAACTGGTGACGCTCTAATGTTTCTCCATTTTTTCCAGGTCGAATCGTACCGCTGTGGCCAATCCTTGCATTCACCGGCGCTTTATAGACCTTTCGAGCAATACGCTGCGTGAATGCGTCGAGCTTTCTTTGATCGATTAGCGGAAGAAATGGAACGGAAAGCTCAGCAGGATCCGCTTTCATCACAATTTTTCCATGATTGGTCATGATGAGTTTATCGGGAAAGTCTGGCTGTTGGCATAGAAGCAGAATCCCAGCCGCCATAAGTAATCGCATCAAGACGCACACCTCCCGACGTTAGTATGAGCGCTTTTTATCATTTTAGCCGTGCTGATTTTAAAGCAATGAAACGTGAACCGCTGAAGAATTGGACATAATCAAGACTTGCCGCGTGCGGTCAGGGTAAGGAGACAACAACGCTTTCTCCTCATTCATGGCGCCATTGCCTGTTACTGAGAAATGGCAGGCATTCACAGGTGAAAGAAGTTCTAAATAATTGGTGAAATCGCTCGAAAGTATATATAATAAGTCAGCAGTTTTTGCTAAAATGAATGAATTGCTTTTTGGAAGAAGATGAACGTTCATGAATCTTTTACTGAATTTAAAATTTTACCTTGGCTTTATTATTGCTGGAAATGCAGTGGTAGCCTTGATGATTGGCGCTTATCTGCTTAGGCATCGTTATGAGGAGACGCTGCGTACGTTTTTTCAAGGCAGGTGTCTGCAGACCGCGGCTTGGATCATTGTGTTCTTTAATGGAGGCGCATTGGATCGGGTTACTGCCGCTTTTGGCAACAGTCTGCTTTTTGCCGGCTGTGCAATGGAGGCCTGTGCGTTGTTGCAGTTGACCCGTACGTATACATTGCGGCTGCGTCATTACTATCAATGGATGACTGCGGCAAGCATCGTTTCTTTTCATCTGATTCTGTTTACGCGTAATGATTTGAATTTACGGGTGGCCTTTGCAGCGACATGTCTCGGAGTGTTGCTGCTTTTACCTGTTTTTCGTATGCTTTTGGGAGCCGGTAATTCGCTGCTCATGAGGCTGATCGGCTTTTTGTATCTTGTTATTATGGTTTCTCACTTTGTACGATCGGTTTCGATTATGCTGCTGCATCATACGATTGACCACAGCCTCTTCAGTGGTTCATTGGTGACAAGCCTTGCCTATTTGACACTTAATTTATCGCTCATTCTCGGCGGAACCGGGTTTGTTTTACTGCTTAAAGAAGTGACAGATGAGAAACTGTTGAATCTGGCCAACCATGATGATTTAACGGGCGCGCTTAATCGGCGTGCATTTTTTGAGCGTACCCAAAGCGCGATTTACCGCTATGCAAGAAAACAACAGCCTATTTCTCTGCTGCTGTTTGATGTGGACAGGTTTAAGTCGATTAACGATACATTCGGTCATGATGTCGGCGATCGGGTGCTGCGCAGTCTTTCACGACACATCCTTGGCAGGCTTAATGAGCACCATTTGTTCGCTCGTTTTGGTGGCGATGAATTCGCCATCTTAATGCCGGGATACGATGAACAGCAATCCGAACAAGAATCGGAGAGGATTCGCGTAGAAATTGCCGCGTCAACGATTCATCTGCCTGATCAATCGTTGATGTATACAATCAGCATTGGGCTTGTCACGCTGATTCCAGATGCGTATACCGATAGCGAACGACTTTATATTTCTTGTGATAACGCCCTTTATAGGGCGAAAAGGAATGGAAAGAACAGGGCTTGCCGCGGGCAATATCTGAAAGAACTGTGACGATTGGCTGTATTTGTCCGCCAATCTGAATGAAATGTGTACAAGCTCCGGATACTAGCGGTAAAAAGCAGGAAAAGGAGTTCTTTTGGTATGCACATTTTTTTTACACGAATGGACCTGCAGGCGAAGGGGATTTGGTTCCCATTATTGATCGCTCTGCTCTTGATTCTTTATGTTTTAGTCATGAAAAAACGGCAGCTCACATGGCGACAGATCTATATGACGTTTGGAGTCGTATGCGGTGCTGCGTGGATCTTGGACATTATTTCCGCAATCTACTTTGAGACCTTTGTTTACGGAAGCAATCATGGGATCGGTATTGCCGATCTCCTTGTGATCAGTACGGTTCCATCCTGTTTGGCGATCATCTATTTAAACTATTGGACAGTGGCAAGAAGATGGGTTCTGCCCATCCTATTCACGCTTATCTCTTTGCTTATTGAATGGCTTGCGATTACCGCCGGTTACTACCGTCATTTGCATTGGGGCATGCATTATTCATTAATCAACTTTTTTATTATTTATCGCTGGCTGCTTCCTTTGCACAAACGAGCCATCGGCGCTCATCATGCTCACATTTAGTTTCTGTGCCTTTTTTTGATCCAATAGAAAACTAAGACTGCTAAAGCTACACCAATCCCCACATAGGTGATGTGCGCGTACAGATCCATCCATTCTAAGACTTTGTCCCATGACTTTCCAAATGCGGCACCGAGTACGACTAAAAGGGTATTCCAGATCAACGTTCCTGCTGCGGTATAGATCAGGAAAAAGAGAAAATTCATCCGTGCCATGCCGGCGGGAATCGAAATCAGACTGCGAATGAGCGGGATCATTCGGCAAAAGAAGATTGCTCGATAGCCGTGTTTTTCGAAACGGCGGCTTGCTTTGCTCAGGTCGCCGGGCTTCAAGCGCAGAAGATGTCCCCAGCGAGCGACGCCCTGCTCCAGTCGCTCAATGCTGAATATGCGGCCAATCGCATAGAGCAGGGCAGCACCGGCTACTGAACCTGCTGTGGCAAAAAGAATGACAAGCGGTATCGTCAGCCGCGCTTTTGTGGTCATAAAGCCTCCGAAGGTAAGGATCAGTTCGGAAGGGATTGGCGGAAAAACATTCTCTAATAAAATCATTAAGAAAACACCGGTATAACCATGTGTCTCCATGAAGGTCACAATCCAGTCCTGCATCTGCGCTCCTCGCTTTCATCGAAATCGTTTGGTTGAACGGGGGATGGTTGCATTTCCATTGCTTTTTTCTTGCGTTTTCGGATGTAATGCATGACTGAAAAAGGTGAAAAACAGACGCTTTTTCTTTCGCTTTTCTATGATAACATACAGTTTAGGACAACTTAAATAGAGATATGAGGGAACTGACTTGATGAACCCAAACGAATTGACTTATCGAATGCCTGCCGAATGGCAGACCCATGCGTGTACCTTTCTTTCGTGGCCGGTGCGCGCCTCGATGTGCGCGCCGGAAAATTATGCACAGGTTTGCCGTGGGTACGCGGCCTTTGCTCAAGCGATTGCCGAATTTGAGCCTGTGGTCGTTCTGATTAATGAGAATGAGGAAGCGAAGGTATCTTCGTTTCTTCACCCTTCTGCCTATCCCATTAATCTGCGCGTCCTTCCGCATAATGACTCCTGGGTGCGCGACAACGGACCGACTTTTCTCATTAATGAACAAGAAGCACTTGCGGGTGTAAATTGGCGCTTCAATGCGTGGGGCGGTAAGTACACTCCTTGGGACCTTGATGATGCCTTGGCAGCGAAACTGCTTGATGAACTGGGGATTAAACGCTATGATGCGCCCTTGGTCATGGAGGGGGGCTCCTTTCATGTTGATGGCGAGGGCAGCCTGTTAACAACGGAACAATGCTTGCTAAATGCGAATCGGAACCCTGAGCTGGATCGCGCGCAAATTGAACAGAAACTGAACGAATATCTCAATATCAGCAAAGTCATCTGGCTTAAGCATGGTCTTTCCGGTGATGAGACGGATGGCCATGTAGATAATATCGCCTGTTTTGCTGCGCCCGGAAAGATCTTAATTCAAAGCTGCGGCGACTCGAACGATGAGAATTGGCAGATCACAGAAGAAAATATTGCCCGACTGCGACAGATGCTGGATGCCAAAGGGAGGAAGCTTGAGGTGATTCGCGTGCCGCAACCGCCGAAACGAATGAATGGCAGCGAGCGGTTGACACTCAGTTATTTGAATTTCTATTTTGTTAACGGAGGGATCATTCTGCCGATTTTCGGTGGCGATGCCGAGGAAACGGATCAGCAAGCGATCACCATTCTTTCTCAAACATTTCCTGATCGGCGCATTCGTCCGGTTGACGGTACAGCAATTATCGGTGAAGGCGGAAATGTCCATTGTGCCACGCAGCAAATGCCGGTTTATCGGAAGAGAGGAAGTGGAACAAGTTGAGAAAAGTGAAAGTAGCGGCAACGCAGATGAGCTGTTCCTGGTCTGCTGAAGAAAATATTCATAAAGCTGAAGCGATGATACGTCAGGCGGCGGCTAAGGGCGCGCAGATCATTTTGCTTCAGGAACTGTTTGAGACGCCTTATTTCTGTCAAAAAGAAAAAACGGAATACTACGCGTTGGCGAAATCACTGGAAGACAGTCAGGCAGTGGAGCACTTTGCAAAGATTGCGCGTGAGCTTGGGGTTGTTCTGCCGCTAAGTTTCTACGAACGAAAGAATAATGCCTTATACAATGCGCTGGCGATGATTGATGCCGATGGATCTGTGCTGGGTACCTATCGAAAAAGTCATATACCTGACGGACCTGGCTATGAAGAAAAGTTTTATTTTAATCCTGGCGACACCGGCTTTAAAGTTTGGTCAACAAAATTTGGAAAAATTGGTGCAGGAATCTGCTGGGATCAATGGTTTCCCGAGTCGGCACGCTGCATGGCGCTTATGGGGGCCGAACTGCTTTTCTATCCTACGGCAATTGGTTCGGAGCCGTATGATGCGTCGATTGATTCGAAGGAGCATTGGCAGACCTGTATGCTCGGACATGCTGCATCGAATTTAATGCCTGTGATCGCGTCAAATCGCGTCGGGACTGAAGCAGATGGCGATTCACAAATTACCTTCTATGGGTCTTCGTTTATTGCCGGACCCCAAGGGAACAAGCTTTGCGAAGCGGATCGGACAAGTGAAACCACTCTGGTCGCTGAATTTGATTTGGATAAGCTTCAAGAGATGCGTTTTGAATGGGGGATTTTTCGTGATCGCCGACCGGACTTGTACCAGATTCTGACTTCTTATGATGGCGACCGGCGTTTCAAATAAGACCAATTAAAATGTGAGGGACTGCCGCGATTACAGCTTCAGCAGTCCCTTTTTTATGGCACGGACAACGGCACCAACACGTGATTCCACGCCCAATTTTTTCAGAATTTCAGAAATGTGATACTCGACGGTACGCTGACTAATGGACAGCTGTTTGCTAATTTCATAATTTGTCAAATCGTTAGCAATATATTTTAAAATAGTGAGTTCTTTCGCCGTGAGCGGTTCATTAGGAATGACCGGCTTAACTAAAGGAAAGACTTTCTTTCCTTGCATGACCGCACGGATCACATGAACCAGTTCCCTAGTTGAATGATCTTTGGTAATATACGCGTTTGCGCCCGCCTGCTTTGCTGACGCTACATACTCATCGCAGGTGCACCCGGAGAGAATAATAATTTTCACTTCTGTATTTGTTTTCCTTATCGTCCTTGTTAATTCGATTCCGTTTGTTTGTTTAAGCAGAAGATCAATAATCAGCAGGTCCGGTGCTGTGCTGGTGACGAGTGCTGCAAGATTTTCAGGCTCATGCACGATTTTAAGCACATGCATATCTGATTCCTTTTCAAGTAATTCTTTCAGCCCCATCAGCACGAGCAGTTGATCATCAATTAATACGATGTTAAGCGTCATGTTTATCCATCCAATCCAACGAAAATCGGAATGAATCCTAGATCCGTTTGCTAGTGTTATTTTCTATTTGAAAGACCTCCAAGCAATTTAATGGAAGCAATGCGATCGGTTTCCGACCGACTTTGTTGCTGATCCAAGTGTTCTCAAAACGATGAAAAATGTAAGTGACAAAAAATAGAATAGGGACAGCCCGCAGATTCTTGCCTGTCTGAGGAGGCTCGTGGTGCGCCCGCGGCAAGCGAGTAACCGAAGCGACGATTCAGCACCGAAAAGACACGAACCCATCATACATGGCTGAAGATTAGGGACCGGGCGCTTTTTGCCCGGTTTTAGCGCCTGAACGCATGACATGGCAACGTTTTAACAGGCTGTTCTTTTAAAGGTGCAAGGTTTATCAACACGAACATAAAGAAGTTTTATCCTGAATTATTCATAGCCTAATTTGCTAACTGGCCAAAACGCTTTCCCCACAAGGAGATAACCCTTTTCGTTTTTTCACCGATTAGGTGAAAAAAGTTAATGAAAAAGGAACCATTCCTTTGTATGATAATAGGTGACTAAACCAAAAACATACAAGGAGGTTCCTCATATGCTCAGTGTAGAGGAAAAGTCGTGTCAATTCAACAGGAAGATCAAAATCAATTTTACCGGTGGCGAACTTTCTTCCGAAAGCGGTCATCTGATTTTTAAAGAATTTGATGAAAAACTCGGTTTCTCAAAAACGCTGACTCACCATCTGGTGCTGAACGATTCGCGCAAAAGTCCGGATTATTCCAATGAGCAACTTTTGCGCCAGAAGATCTATCAGCTGCTGGCTGGTTATTCTGAAGATGATGCAGCGGATTCATTGATTCACGATCCCGTGTTCACTCAGGTTGTTGAATCACCAACACTTGCGTCACAGCCGACACTCTCCCGTTTTTATGATCGCTTTGATCCTAATGCTCTGGATCAGCTTGGCATGGCCAACCAAAAATTACTCGACAAAGTTCACCGCTATCGCAAGAATCCAGCACTGATCCTTGACTTGGATTCCACCCATGTTGATACGTATGGAAAGCAAGAATCCTCGGACTATAACGCGCATTACGGTACGATCGGCTTCCATCCCTTGGGGGCGTTTGATGGGGCAACGGGTGATTTTTTGAAAGCGAAACTGCGTCCTGGAAATCGCTATACATCGCATGGCGTTGTGGACTTTGTCCGGCCGATTCTCGAACACTACAACGAGCACTTTCCAGAAACCACGCCGCTCGTTCGCGCTGACAGCGGTTTTGCCACACCGGACCTCTACGAGGCGTGCGAAACAGAATCCGTCTACTACGTGATTCGGCTGAAGACCAACGCCGTGCTTCAACGGATGGCCGAAGAACTTCACCCGAATGATTCACCAACCGGTAAAACTCAGTGTTACTATGAAGAATTTGATTATCAGGCGAAGTCCTGGGGTAAGCCAAGACGGGTTGCCGTTCAATCCATTCGCCCGGCCAATGAACTTTTCTTTACGCATACCTTTATCGTGACCAATCTGGTTGAATGCTTCTCCCCGAAACAGGTCTTTCAGACTTATCAGAAACGAGGGACGATGGAAAACTACATCAAGGAAGCCAAATCCGGATTCAGTCTGGATCAACTGTCTAGTCACAAATTCGAAATTAACGAAGTCCGATTGATGCTCAGTCTGCTCGCCTACAATTTAACGAACTGGATGCGGACGATGGCATTCCCAAAAAGACAGAAGGCCATGCGAATCGAAACCATCCGAACGCGGATCGTCAAAGTGGCCAGTAAGCTCGTCCGGTCAGGACGATCCCTTTATTTCAAGCTGTCTTCCAGTTTTGTCTATCAGGCATTCTTCTGGAACGTGCTCAACCGGATTCAACAACTTCACATCGAGTAACAAAAAAACACTCAGCTCAAAATTCAAAACGGGTTCATCAGATCAACGGGGGAAGTCTGTCTCAAAATGGCCTTCTTTTACGTGAATGTTCAGAAATTGATCTTCAAGGTCATTTTTCCATTCAAAAAATCAAGTGAAATCAGGTTGGCTGCATCCTGGTGAGCAAAATCCCGAAAAAACGGCAAGCGGTGAATAATTCAGGTTTATTTTTACTTACTCGGTAAAAATTGTAAGACTTTCTTTTAATTAGTATATCATTTTAATGAATTTGCATTGTCATAGGAACGAAATTTTTTTGCGATTTAGATCATGGAGAAATCATTTGAAGTGTATCTGAATAAGAGGCAATCAGACATGATTTGATGCGTTATTTAATAGTATATCAGATCAATTTTGCACCAATAAATAGAGTTCTCAAAAAATAATGAACAAAAATTTAAAAATTGCGGGAAATACGGATTAAATTTGATCGAAAAGTGGGTATAGTGTAATTGGGGAGTTGCTTACAATTAAATTCCATAAACAGATAGATATTGAATAATGAGTATCATGCCGAACATTAAAGAATCGACGGTTGGCGGTCGCTATATAGAAAAAAATGAGCGGGGGAACGATAAATGAGTTCATACGATCATTACTCAGCAACCTATCTTATCGAGTTATACTTTTCAATAAAAAGGAATATTGAAAGCGGTTTTTTATCTAAAGCAATGTATCATGAGATGGATCTCATTGCTCAATCGGTAAAACGTCAAGGTGTCATTCTTTTAATTAAGTATCATGCAACGGATCAAAATCAAGTGTATAGTCACAAATGAAATTTTTTTCAAAGCGGATGTTTCTTCACCATCCCTGTTTCAAGGGGCGGCAGGCGCGTATGCACCACACATCAGGGTTTTAGAAACCGGGCAATCTTTGCTCGGTTTTGTCTTTCATAAAAGCGTTCCTAATAAGAAGTGCCGCATCGTTAATGATATAGTACCATAGACATAGACAAAAAGAACGCATCGCGAGAAAAATCAGAGTGGCTGGAGGCTAATCTTGTGTTTTTGTCCTGTTTTTTGATATAATTTTAAGTAAAAACGGTCTAATTGTTATAAAAAGGGAATAAAGACCTAGTTTCTGTGCGGACGAGCATCCTTGAGCGCATGCGAAACCATGCAATGATTGTGTGTTAGCACGCTAATTTGCTAGAATAGCAGGACTGGTTAAGAAGGGGTGGCCGGTTTATGACCAAATTATTGATCGTTGACGATTCAAAGTTTTCCCAAAAAATAACGCGTTCCTTTCTGGATCGTTATTTGGACGATGTGACTTTTGATTTTGCAGATGATGGACAAGCTGGTCTTGAGAAATTTGACGCTTGGCATCCTGATTACATTATTGTTGATCTGTTAATGCCGAAACTGCGCGGCCAAGATATGATTAAACAGGTTAAGTTGTCCGATCCTGATGCCCGGGTCATTGTGCTGTCTGCCGATGTACAGCATCATGTCCGCGAAGAAGTAGAAAGTTTGGGTGTACTCACTTTCGTCAATAAGCCGCTTGACGACAAGAAGGCGAGAGAACTTGGCACCCTGATTGGGAAGAGCAGCCGTGGCTGATAAGCTGAATAGCTCAGACATCATGACCGAGTTGTTCAACATTGGTGTCGGTCAAGCGGCAAATACACTCTCCGATATTATCGGAAAACGGATTGATCTTTCCATACCGAATGTAAGCATTTTAAATCCGGAAAAAGGCAAACATGTACTTGATCAATACTTGGCGCAGGTTGCGGAAGGCACGGTTATGGTTTCTTCTATTTCTTTCGATCAACAACTGGAAGGACGCGTTAGTCTTCTTTTTCCAGCTGACAAAATGCATCAGTTTATTGCCCTTTGCCTTCATGAAACATGGGATGAGGAAGCAGTTACTAAAGAATTTACGGATATCGACTATGATACGATTAGGGAAATTGGCAATATTGTTATCAATTCAATGATTGGCGAGCTGAGCAACGCGGTAAGTATTCCTGTGAAGTATACGCTGCCTGAAATTGATGTATTGGACCATGCATGTGCGGATCATTTTGTCGTTTTCGGTGACAGCCAACTGGTGTTGATCATGTACCTTGATTTTGATATTGAGGGCACGGAAATCGCCGGTGCCATCGTGATTAACATGGCGCTGAATTCGCTCGAAGAAATCCTGGATCAAATCAATAAATTGTATAACGGGGTATAATCAAATGAATGATGCACATCTGCCGGGTATTCTTAATTGCATAAATGAAGGGATCGTCCTGATTAAAAGGGATCTTGAGATCACCTATTGGAATCCTTTTATGGAGAATCTCCATGGGGAGAAAAGCAGTAAGGTACTCGGACGGAAGTTGGAGGACGTCTTGCCTTCATTGAAGCAGCCCTTCTTTAGTCGAGCGATGGAACAGCTGGTGGCAAGTGGTAATCCGGTGTTTTTTTCAGCAGCAATGCATCGTGATCTGATCAACGGGCAGCATCAGGTCAATCTGAAGATGAACCGCATTCAGGTTGGTGACGAGCTGATTCTGATGCTGGAATTTATCGATGTGACTGGTCAGTTTAAGCGCATCAATCAACTGCGCTGTTACGTCAGTCAACTGTCTCATCTGAATACTGAACTGAAGCAGAAGGAGAAGGTTATTGAAAAACTGGCCTATTATGATCGGCTGACGGGCGTCGCAAATCGAGCCTTGTTTGAAAAATTTGCTGATAAGTATTTAAGTTTGGCAAAACGAAGGAACACGATGCTCGGGCTCATGTTTGTTGATGTGAATGAATTTAAAATGATTAATGACACATATGGGCATAATACCGGCGACAAAGTAATGACCCGGGTGGCGAGTCTGTTGACAGAGTCAACACGGAAGCACGATATTGTCTGCCGCTATGGGGGCGACGAATTTCTTGTGCTGCTCCCGGATATTCGTACAATGAATGACTATTATCAGATCGCTTCGCGTATTGAGGCGAATAAAAGGCGAAGGATTATCCAGGACGGCTATTCGATCGCAGTATCACTCAGCATTGGTATCAGTTTTTATCCGGACGATGGTCTGACAATCAGCGAATTGGTTAGCCGGGCCGATGAGTACATGTACGCAGACAAACAAAACTCCAGGTGAGCGCTATTTCAAAGCCGAACGGAATCATAATGATTCTAGTTCGGCTTTTCTTGCAGGTAAAGAAAGTTTATGATTTTGCTTGTGGGACGACGATTCGTGTCCTTTCATCAATAAGTCCGTTACAGGCGCGAAAGCGCGAGACGCCTGCGGCAAGCGAGCAGCTGAAGTGTCATACACGCACAAAATTGATGGCAAAGGACTAGGCGAAGCCCGACTTTTCTCATAAAAAGAACGAGCATGGTTGACATACCTTGCAGGCAATGGCATAAATAATAAAGCAGGAGTCGGCAAAATGGCTATAAGAAGGAATGAGTCGTACCATGGATAAAAAAACAGTTGAACAAGATCTGTTGGACATTGTCTCGAGAAAAGAACAAGTAAAAATAGATGAAGATTTAAGTACATATACATTTACTCATACAGGTGGAAAGGCGGATCTGTTTGTGACGCCATCTACCTATGAAGAAGTTGGACAGCTGCTTGCTTATGCGCATAAAAAAAAGATACCAGTCACGTATCTAGGGAGAGGGTCTAATCTCATTGTACGTGACGGTGGCATTCGCGGTCTGGTGATTCATTGTGGACGTATGAATCGAATCACGGGCGCCGGTGAGTCAATCACTGCTCAAAGTGGTGCTTCAATTATTGATGTCTCTCGTTTTGCCTTTGCACATGAACTGACCGGGCTGGAATTTGCTTGCGGTATTCCGGGATCGGTTGGCGGCGCATTGTACATGAATGCTGGCGCATACGGCGGCGAGACGGCAGATGTGCTCCGCCAAGCAGTTGTTGTTGATGCAAAGGGTAAGATTCTAACCCTGTGCGGGGACGAACTTGACATGGGTTATCGCCACAGTGCCATTTCAAAAAAGAACTATATTGCATTAGAGGGAACCTTTCATCTGAAGAAGGGGAATCCCCAAAAAATTAAAGCAGAGATGGATCGGCTCACCGCGTTGCGCGAGTTAAAGCAACCGCTTGAGTATCCGTCATGCGGCAGTGTTTTTAAGCGTCCGCCCGGTTACTTTGCTGGAAAGCTTATTCAAGACAGCGGTTTGCAAGGAACACGGATTGGCGGCGTCGAGGTCTCAAAGAAGCATGCCGGATTCATGGTTAATGTCGATCATGGAACGGCTTCCGATTATATCCGCTTAATTAAGCATGTCCAACAAACGGTGAAGAAGAAGTTTGGTGTTAATTTAGAAACTGAGGTCAAAATTATCGGTGAAGAATCACAAGAATGAGTGAAACCGGCAAACTGCCAAGAAAGCAGTTTGCCGGTTTCTTTTGATGCGGAACGGTCTGTTTCAGGTGTTTTTTAACAAAAAAGCGAAAGGATGTTCTTGGGTTTTGTTTCAGCGCACCTTCGCTTAGGGATTGACCCGCTTGCCCATGATGATGAGGTCACATGCATTGCCGTCGAGTTCAGCCACTTTCGGCAGTGTGCCCCAGGCTTCAAAGCCGAAGCGCTTAAACAGATGCAAACTTGGTTTATTCTGTCCAAAAATAAACGCTAAAATCGTTTTGAGCTCCAGATCGTTTGCTTGGTCGAGGGCATATTGCAGCAAAGACGAACCGATGCCTCTGCCGCGAAATGCTTGATCAAGATAGATGCTGATTTCTGCCGTTCCTCGATAGGCAGGGCGTCCGTAAAAGTTGCTGAGACTGAGCCAGCCGCACAGGGTTCCGTTATCTTCAGCTGCCCATAGCGGGCGATTGGCAATGGTTTGATGTTCTGTAAACCATGGACGCCGTTCTTCAATAGTAACCGGCTCGGTATCTGCGGTCACCATTCGGCTTGAAATTGTTGAGTTGTAGATAGCGACAATCGCTGGCAAGTCCGCAGCAACTGCTTGTCGTACCGTAATCGAATTCTTCATCAGGGGACACATCCTTTTTGTTTAGTGATCGGATTGATCAATCAGTCCGAGAGTAAATTGACGATTGCGTGGGCATCTGCCAAGAGCAGCCCGCTGCTTTTTTCTGAAGCATTTGTTTGGTAAAGTAACGCATTCATTTGTTGAACCGCAGCTTGCATTGATGAAATTGAAGCAGACAGATTGCCGTCTTTATAAGCAGATTGTGCTTGGTCGAGTATACGGATTAAGTGATCCCGTTCTGCTTCTGTCACATTCTTCAATTCATATTGATGCTCCAGTTCACGCTTAAGGGACGTAAATCCCTTCGTTATTCCTGAATAGCCAAGCAGCTGAAATTCGCTGAGCGCGAGCGGATGAGTGCTGCTCTTCTGATCGACTGTAACCTTGTAGTAGGCATAAGCCTTTGGATTCTTGATTGTATAAGAACGAGTCATGGAACGCCATGCAAAAGTTTGATTGGTTCGGCGGTCAATTTGTCCCCAATGAATCCCGTCATCCGACGCCCAAAGTGTCCAACTTTTCGGATCGCTGCTATTTCTCGCACCTGAAGAGGTCAACGTGTACTGCTTGATCCGTGGACTCTCCGTTTTGAAGTGGAAACTTGCAGACGGTCGTTCTCGATCAAAAGTGGCGTTTGTCTCGGCGTTGTTATCGGTCAACGCTTCCAAATTGTCGGTTCCCTCCGATGCACGAACGACTGCCTTCTGAGAAAGGTCGTCAAGCGGCTGCGGATAAAAGGAGGAACCGTTTGTTGATTGCGGCGTCAGCGCATGCGGCAACACATGCGCTGCTGTGCCCCAACTGGACGGCTGGGCGCCCATTTCAAAGGACAAGGTACCGCCTGCCTGCAAATCGGCAGCTGAAAGTGAGCTGGCAGCAATCGGACGTCCATTTAGAGTAGCAGATTGTATGTATTGATTTTTATTGCTGACCTTTGGCGCGTTTATGATCAAATCGTTTCCGTTATCTAAATGCAGAATCATCTGTTTAAAGTACGGAGCACCGATCACATAGTTTGCGCTCCCTTTTTGGAGCGGGTAGAAACCGGCAGCGCCAAAAAGGTAATAGCCTGAGAGCATGGCGCCACTGTCTGTTCCCAGATAACCTCCGCCAATTGCCGAGCCTGTGTAGAAATGACGAAGCATAAAGCGGGTGATCCGCTGCGTCTCCCAAGGCGTTCCGGCAAACAGGTACATGTACGCTGTGGAAGGCGAGAAGGGATGATCCAGAGTAAACATACCAAGCTGGCCGCTTTTTGACAGACGGTCAGCAGCAGAAGATTTAATGGCCGGATCTGAAGGCGCGGTTGTGAAAAATTGATCCAGTGTTTTGCTCAGAGCGATTTTTCCGCCAAATAAATTTGCCAGTCCTTGTCCATCTTGAGGCACTTGGAAGGTATGGAACCAGTTCTCAGATGTTTTTTTTGAATTTTTGGCTGCAGCATTTGCTTTTGTATCCTCATTTTCTGATTTTGGTGCAAAGTTCATCAGCGACTGATTGAAAAGATGCAGATAGTTTTGCGCACGGCTTAGGTAGTAGTCGCGATCATCAGCGTAAGACGATACGTTCGGATGCTTATTGGCAAGATAAGCGGCTAGGTTTCCAAGGACGGCATCGCTTTCTGCTTGCGTCAGTGTTTTGCCCACACTATCCTTCTGACTTGACGGACTATAACCGATAAAAGTCTGCGCGTGCCCTTCCTGTGCAGCTGAGGCTTGATAGAGCATTGCTTGATAGAGCAGTTCAGTATCGACCCCCTTTGCCCCTTTTAGCACTGCATCAGCAAAGGCGGGTCCAGCATCGGCACGAAGCGTTCCGCCATTCTTATAAACCTTTAAGAAACCATTGATGAAGGTTCCGGTAAGCTTGGGTTCAAGCAGTGTATAAGCTGGCCAAACGGTCTGAGCGCTATAAGCAAAATCACTGTTGACATAGACTTTGCCTTTTTTTATGGGTGCTCCAGTGTTTGTTGTGGTGTTTTCGGATTTTGCAGGAACACTAAGGTCTGCATAACGGTAGTTGGGCTTTTTTATAGAACCGACATTTTCTGATCCGTCATTAGGCGATAAGTACATACGGTATAGATTAGAGTACAAGCTCGTGAGCTGATCTTGATTCGCGCCATTGACCGTGACCTTGGCCAAGCGTTTGTTCCACAAGTGTTTGGCTTTATTTGCAACAGATTTCAGTGATGAGCGCTTGTCAATCTCCTGATTCAGATTTTTCTTTGCTTGATCTCGACTGATCAAAGAAGTGCCGATTTTCATTGTTACGGACTTATCTTTTGATGTATCGAATTTATAGAATGCAGTACTCTGATCCCGTTTCTCACCAGACAATTTTCCAGAATAGATGATCGGCCGATCAAGTTCTGCGTAAAAAAACATGCGGTTCATATTGCCGGTCGCAGAATCTTTAATATCGGAGTACCCCTCCAAAGACTGACTTTCCGGATGGAGGGTCAGGCTGCCATGCTTATCCAGATTATCAAAAATCAGATTTCCCTGCGTGCCCGGAAATGTATAGCGCATGATCGAAGCGTGACTCGTTGCGGCCATCTGTGCGCGCATTCCATCGGTAAACGTGACGCTGTATCGATAGGGATGCGCGCTTTCATCTGTGCGTTTAAATGCCTTGCCGCGCCCGATCCGACTTGCACTTGGCGTACCGACAAAACTGGACGGCATCACTTGAAAGGTCTGATGACTTCCGCTTTGATCATTCGCGGAGCGGCTCAATGAGAAGGATTGGATTTCAGGCAAGTTTTCAGGATCGTTGTTCTGGTTATAAGGATAGAGCTGTTCCTTCGCACTGCTGTTAATGGCAGGAGACCAGTAGACAAATCCGTTTGGAACGCCGACCGCCGGTGCCGTGTTTCCACGGGGAAATGCGCGACTCGACGCGGTACCGCGAAGAATATTGACTTGATCTACCGGGCTCTTGGCAGCACCCGATGTTTGTTGTGGACCAATTCTTAGGTCATCAATCGCGCCCTGAAAGGTGATGCCCGCTTTTGGGGCTTGGTAAGCGATCAGAATGCGGACAATGGTTTTCCCTTTTGCTGCCTTGCCGAGATCGATGGTTTTCTGATTCCATTGATTCATGAGCAGTGTCCCGGACTTGCCTTGATCGGCTGGAGTCATACGGATCCCATCCTGATCTTTGATATCTAATTGATGCAAGTATGTGCCGTCTGAGAACGCAAGGTCAATCGAGACATAAGCTGCTGCCTGTGCGTTGACGTCCTTTTTCGTCGGCTGCGGGGCAACCATGTATGAGAGCTGAGTATGCTTTGCTACAGGCAGATTTACTTTGAAAAGTTTGTTGCATGCATCGCTCGTTTTCTTGTCCGGGTCTGATTGTCCTGAATAGGTAAGTACGCGATTGCCTGACCAGCCAGCTTTGCTTGCGGCGTTGTACAAGCTGCTTGGGCCGCGCGTTACAGAAGTAGTCATGGTCCGACCATGACCGTCTAAGGGTTTGATTCCGTTTGTCATTGGCCGATCTTGATCCTCAGAATGTTCGCTGCTGCTTGTCCAGCTTGGCTGGGAATCCTTTTTTTCAAAGGAAGTCGAAAAGAGGTCTTGGTTTGTCTCCGCCTTGACTATCTCAACCGGAACGGGAACCAAGGAGATGGTTAGTACGAGACAAATGCAGCTCAGCATTATTTTATTTCTTAAGTGTAAACCCATGATGGTGCCCCTCTTCATTTTCTAGATCATTTCGGATCAGCGTGAAACGATTGTCCTCATCATTATAACGGAACAAGACAAGGCAATAAAGAACTGCAAAACAGATGGTTAATTCTCCGCGCAAAAAAAATTTGCGATAGAATGCCAAGAGGCACTTTATCGCAAAACGAGTAAATGATGGTTTCCTAAATCAAGATCGAACATCTTAACTTAAGGTTAACTGCAACAGAAGGTGTGTTAAAGCTTGCAAGATCATCATAGCATCGTTTTGCCATTGATCAATCATTCTTGTCATATAATCTGACCTACTATTTTATCCTTGCTGTTTATTTTTAACTTTTCGTGTTTGCAAATCTCACATCATCATTTGGAAAACGGTGCGCTCATTTCTTTTGCACGGACGATTGCTTGATGAATACAAGCATTGACCGCTTCGCGAACGGAATGATTGTCCAGCGTATCAATGCCAGCCTGTGTCGTTCCCCCTGGTGTTGCAACGGCATTCAAAAGATCAGATGCAGATTTCTCAGATCGCTTCAGAAGGTTTGCTGCACCAAGCAAAGTTTGCTGTACGAGAAGAGCAGAGGATGCTTCAGACAATCCTTCACGAACGCCGGCTTCTTGCATTGACTGAGCGAGGTAATACAGATAAGCAGGACCGCTTCCTGCGACCCCTGCGATGACATCAATGTCGTTTTCCGTGACAACCGAGACGGTTCCGACGGTTTCAAACAACTGCTTTGCAAGCTTCAGCTGCGTGTCCGATACGCATGTGCCCGCAGCGATTCCAGTTGCTGAAAGGCCAATCGAAGCGGACGTATTCGGCATGGCGCGCACGATCGGCAGGTCGACGCCGGCTGCCGATTGAATGAATGCAGTTGGGACGCCGACCATCAACGTAATGATCAGCTGATCGCGGTTCAGAAACGGTTTCATTTCCGCGACCGCTGCTCCTGTATCGGCAGGTCGGAATGCGAAGATGATCAGGTCAGCATTTTTAAGGGCAAGGGCTTTATCCTGAGTTGTATGCACATGATACGTTTTTTCAAGATCGGCTAACCGTTCTTTATTGGTATGGTTGTTCATCCATACCTGATCTGCTGCGATAAACTTTTTATCTAAAAATCCTTTAAGCAATGACTCCGCGAGTTCGCCGGAACCAATGAATGCGACTTTTTCAACCAACAGTAGCTCATCCTCTCAATCAGCGTTTTCACTGTAGAAATCGATTTTTCACAAAGATTACCGCTATCATAACATTTATGAAGGTTACCTGCTAGAGACATCTTTTGCTGGCTGCAGCGTCGCCGGTTCATGGGCATGACGTTTTCGAAACAATGTCCGCCGTTGAAGCAGTGCTTCGCTTAACGTGCGGTGCAGGCGCGTCATTTGATTCATTTGTGCTGTAAATCGGGTCCAGTACGAAAGAAGAATCAGCACCATAATCATGACTTGCGGCGATGACAGCGTAAAGTCTAAAATTCCGTACAGAATGATCGTCGGCAGCGCAAACAGGAACAGTGTTGCCGAATAGTTTGATTTCGTATTCATACTGATTTTTTGCACTTTAAAGAGCTGATAGCCGCCGATCAACAGGATCGCGATAAAGAACAGTGCGCAAAAAATACCTGATGAAGATAGAATCGAAAGAAATAGATCATGAGCATGCGGAATCATTGAACCGTTGTTTGCGGAATAAACCCTGAGAAAACCAAAGTTCGTGGCGCCGAAAAACGGATTCTGCTGGAAAATATGCCAGCTGTTTCCCCAAATTTCAAGACGCTTAGCCATCGACGTTTCCGTACCGCTTGATCGCGGCATCCAATTGTAAAGCACTTTCGCACCGACAACGGTAAATAATGCCGCAGGAACGAAGAGACGCTTGCTCAGCTTATAAACAAACAGCAGATGCAGCAGAATCATGATCACAAAACCGGCACGCGAGCCCGTCTCATAGATTGCAAAATCAAGCAGAGGCATGAGCATAAGCGACAAAAAGATGGTCATTTTCTTTTTCAATTGAATGGCACGGAGCAGCTCCACCGACAAGCAGGCAACCGCCAGGATGAGCAGGTAGCACGCATAGTTCGGATTGAAGGTCGAGCCGTAGAGTCTCGGGATCCCTTTGTAGCCAAAAAGAAAATGACCGGTCATAAATGAAACGGCAGTACCGATCAATGAATCATCGGGAATCAAGACGAGCAGTTTTTCTGAAAAGAAAATATAGACGCCGCCCCAAATCGTGATCCATGCAAATTGTCTCAAACGGAGCTGTTCAGGACGGCGCAGTAAGAATAAGTAAATACCAAAATAGCCAATCAGCATCGCTGTTGAAAGCAAGTCAAAAAAACGTCCGCTGATTAAAATAGACCCGAGAGAAGCCAAGACAGTCATGGCCAGAAAGATGCTGATCAAATCAGTAGGCAGTGCTTTTTTTGCTGCGAACTGATCGTACAACATTTTAACTGCACGACAGACAAACCATGCCATTCCAATTGGCGGGAGTATATAGAGTAAAATCAACCCAAGAATGATTGGTTGTTGTTTGACTTTATCAAGTGCGTACATCATAAATTCGTCCTCCGAACGGTGTTTTCGTTTCTTCTGCATCATTACTTATACTGTAAAACAATCACGAATAGGTTATTTATGGGGAAATTTATATATTTTAAGATTTTGTAATGAAAGGGCTGTCATGAACGTGGAATGATCGTTATAATAAACGTTAATGAATGAAAAAAGGCGGAGGATACCGATGAGACTAGCAACGATAGGAACGAGTAAAATTACACAGCAATTTGTGGCAGCGATAAAAAAGACGGGGCGCTTTGACTATGTTGGCGCTTATTCTCGGTCGGGGGAAAAAGCAAAGCAATTTGCCAACCGCTTTGGTGCCGATTTGTCTTTCTCATCATTGGAGCAATTAGCGGGCAGTCAAGCGGTCGATGTGGTGTATTGCGCTTCGCCAAACAGCGTTCATTTTGAACAAGTCGTCACGCTGCTTAAAGGTGGTAAGCATGTCCTTTGCGAAAAACCGATATTTGTAAACCTGAAGGAATTTGATGAAGCGGTACGGATTGCGGATGCACAGCATGTCTATTTAATTGAAGCAATTCGTAACATCCAGACGCCGGTATTTAAGAAACTGAAGCAAGAACTGCCACGCGCCGGACAAATGCGCTCAGCGGTTCTGCAGCTCATTCAGTACTCTTCTCGCTATGATCAATTTAAGCAAGGCAAGATCACGAATATTTTTTCTCCGCAGTTTGCCGGAGGCGCGTTAGAAGATCTTGGCATCTATCCGACCTATGTCGCTGTTGCTTTATTTGGCGAACCACAGGATGCTGTTTACGAACCGGTAAGGCTTACAAACGGTATCGACGGCAGTGGTACGCTGGTGCTCCGCTATCCGGATTTCGTCTGCACCGTGCTCTGTTCCAAGATCGCGCATTCAGATGCGCCGTCGGAAATTCATGGCGAGAAGGGAACGTTCCGATTCAACAATCCATCGACAATTGCGCGGCTTGAATGGATCGATGCCCATGAGAAACAGGTAACGCCTGTAGCCGAGCATTTTGTGGCTGATGATAAAATTTTTGAAATCCGTCATTTCGCTGATTTGATCGAACAAAGCGATCGTGAGGCGTATTTAAAATTGCGTGCGCTCAGCCGAAGCGTTCTGAAAACGATGGAGATGGCGCGAAAGCAATGCGGACTGCTATTCCCAAGCGACCATGCACCAAGGTAATTCAGAAAGGTTCGCAGATGATCGATCGATCGCCGGATCACCAAAAAAGCGATGGCAGTCCGGTCATCCATGTGCGCACAGGTTTCGGCGATTTTGCGTTGCGCTAAAAATAGAGAATGGAGTCCGGATCTGATTCCGGATAAGCAAGCTCCGGCGGGCGCAGTCCTGCTCGGGGCTTGTTTGTTTTGCGGAATTGAACAATCCTTGACATGAGATCTGTAAAATTATGCGAAAGACCGGATTATCGTGCATAGTTCCCTCATCTGCGGAGAAACTCTTTATTAATGAACGTGTACGGATAATGCTTCAAATAAAGGATGGATGATCCGAATGACAGAACAGCAGAACAGCAGCTTCTCAGAAGAGACGTTATCAATCTGGCGTGATACGGTGCACTTGCCAACTTTCAATCCACTTAAGGAGGATCACACAACCGATGTATTGGTTGTGGGTGCGGGCATCACAGGAATTACTGCAGCCTATATGCTCGCCAAACGCGGCGTCTCGGTAACCTTGATTGACGCCAATAAACTGACAAGCGGGACAACGGGTTACACCACAGCAAAAATTTCGGCACAGCACGGATTGATCTATGATCATCTCATTCGAAGTCTTGGCGAAGAAAATGCAGCACTCTATTACCAAGCGAACAAAGAAGGGCTGCATTGGATTGGCAGCCATATAAAGGAAAATGGTCTGCACTGTGATTTTGAGATTCAACCGTCTCTGATTTACGCGACAAATGATCAAGAGGCGAAAGCGGTTGAGAAGGAGAAGAAGGCCTATGATCGACTTGGCATACTCAGCAGCTTAAAGGATTCAGCCGCGCTTCCTTTTAAAGTGAAAAATGCACTGATTATGCCAGGTCAGGCACAGTTCCATCCGCTTATGTATCTGCACGAATTGATTGCTGAACTCGTAAAAATGAATGTGGCGATTTTTGAAGAGACGTTGGCAGAGACAATCGAAGAAACAGAAAAGGAACGGCGCGTGAAGACAAAGCAAGGTTTCACGATCAACTGCCGGGATGTACTGATTTGTTCTCACTTTCCTTTTTACGATCACCGTTTCTATTTTGCACGTATGTTCGCCGAGCGCTCCTATCTGCTTGCCTGCGAAACAGACCGCGCGCTGCCGGGCGGCATGTATCTAAGCGCCGGAAATCCGAAACGTTCGATTCGCGGGCTGCATCTTAATCAAAAGAATTATCTCTTGATTGGCGGTGAAAATCATAAAACCGGCCGCGGCGAATCAATGGAACATCACTATGAACAGCTCGCTTCTTTTGCCAAGCAGCAGTTTGGGCAGACAAAGATTGTTGCCCACTGGTCGGCTCAAGACTTTACTACCCTTGATCAAGTCCCTTATATCGGTCGGATTACAAAAAACAGCCCGCATATTCTTGTTGCAGCAGGTTTTCATAAGTGGGGCATGACAACGGGTACCCTCGCTGCTCAACTGCTTACCGATCTCGTACTTGGACGCGAAAATCCTTATGAAGCACTCTTCAGCCCATCCCGATTTGAGGCAACGCCAATGCTCGCAAGCTTTCTTGCGGAAAATCTGCAGGTTGCCGGGCAACTGATTAAAGGGAAGCTGAGCAGACCCGCACCGTTGAATGAACACCTGCAAAACGATCAAGCGGTCATCGCCGAGTTGCATGGGGAGCGCGTTGGCGCCTATCGAAACGGGAAGGGTGAATTAACCGTTGTTGATACCACTTGCCCGCATTTGGGGTGCGAAGTAAACTGGAATCAAGGCGAGAAATCTTGGGATTGTCCGTGCCATGGCTCGCGCTTCAAGGCGAATGGCGAGGTGATCGACGGTCCTGCAAAAGACGCGCTAACCCTATTTTTCTCAGAAGCAGGCCATGAAAAGAGGGCCGAAAATAAGGAGTGAAGCTCATGGGCATTATTGAATCGATGGCCGAAGAAAAAATACAAGAAGGCTTGAAGCAAGGGGCCTTCGATCATCTTCCCGGCAAAGGAAAGCCGCTGCTTCTTGAAGATCTGTCGGCTGTGCCTAAAGAACTGCGTGCCGGTTATACATTGCTGAAAAATGCGGGGATGCTGCCTGAAGAGCTGCAGATCAGAAAAGAAATGGTGACGCTTAGCGATCTGCTTAAATGCTGTGAGGACGAAAAAGAACGTGCGAAGCTTACGCAGGAGCTTCGCTATAAGCGGCTTAAATTTAATCAGTTAATGGAGAAACGAACTCTGCGGCACTCATCCGTGTTTCGACGCTATCGCGATCGTATTTTCCATAAGTTTCGCTTTTAACTTCTTCAAACGCTCTAAAGCATTAAGTGGGGGTCGTTCACCCTCAACGCTTTTTCCAAATGGACAGCAGCGGCCCTTGTTCTCCATAAACCGGGTCCTGTTTCGCTTTTCCCACCTTACTGATGTTTTCTTTATATTGCGGACTTTCCTTCGTTTGCAGATCATAGTCGCGCCCATCCGGGTAGCCGCCGGCTATTGAAAAATCATTGCTTGCCGAAAGGCGCTTATGACCAGTGCCTGCCGGAAGCACAACGACATCGCCGGCTTTCACTTTGAAATCTTTCCCTTGTTCACCGCCGAGTCTAAGTGTTGCCTCCCCGGAAATTACACCAAGGACTTCATGCGAGGTACTGTGAAAGTGGTGATACGGAAAGACGCCGTCCACCCAGTTGTTGCCCCAATTATTCTTTTTGAATGTGTTCACGATCTGATCCGTTCGACCTTTGAAAGCGCCAGGATAAATCAGCACTTGAAAATAGGGATTGTTGGGAATCGTTCCGTCATCTTTGAAGGTGAAGGTCTGAACCTTGACAAATTTTTGTGAACCCTTCGTACGCGATCCTGATGATTGATCCTGCTGCACAACCTTTGTATTCTGCGACTTGGATGCGGATGAGCTCGTGCTGTCGGAAGCCGCTTGTCCGCCGCCGCAAGCGGCGAGAAGGAGAAGTGGAGTGATACTAGCTGCATGAAACCATTTTTGCACATAAAGGACCTCCTCGAAATTTCATTCACAGTAAGTATAGCACCCAGAATATTAAGAGAATAATCATCTGCTTGGCGCCCTGATGGTGTGAAAAAATAACGCAGATTGCCGATAACTTATGATGAGGGACAAATTTTCTAGCGGAGGCGCGCGATGAGAACGGATTGGATTGATGCTTATTGTCTAGGGAAAAAAGGGGCCAAACAAGACTATAAGCAGGAATGGCAAGCGACGCGCGCGATGATCGGCGGCAAAATGTTTGCCATGCGTGGCGGAGATAAAAACGGGCAGCCGATCATAACGGTGAAGCTGCTTCCTGAGTTCGGCGCGCGTCTTCGAGAGGAATACGATGCGATTGTTCCTGGCTACTACATGAACAAAACGCACTGGAATTCCTTATACTTGGATGCCGATGTGTCGGAGGAACTTCTAAAAAGCATGCTTGATCAAAGCTATTCGCTCGTGTTGCGTTCGCTCAGTAAAAAAATGCAACAGCAAATTGAAAACAAAGCGTGATGCGTCCGCGTACACACCCGATTGAATTAAAAAACAAAGAGTTTGAGAGCATCATGTCAATTGAATACTTTAGAAATGCATCTGTTTTCTAAAGGGCAAAACTGTTGAAAAGCAGTGACGCAAAGCTTCAGGTCTAAGGTGAGAAATCGCTAAGATGGCTGGGCTGCCGTATTTGATGATCAAACGTAAATGAAGAGAGGTTTTTTTATGCGTTTTTTTAAGTATGCTGTATCGGGTTTACTCGTCCTTTTTCTTATCTTTTTCATCTCGTCAAATGCAGACATCGTTTCTTTAAAATCAGCCCATGCATCAATAAGCAAATCACATCTGCAAACGAAGCAGTCGCCTAAAGCAGAAAAAAAGACTGATCCTGCAAAGAAAGCAACCAAGAAAGCAACCACAAAAAAAGCAGCGAAAAAAACGAAGGCTGTGAAAAAAGTGGCAAAGAAGAAAGCAACGCCAAAAGCTGCAAAGAAAACAGTGAAAAAGAAAACCGCTCCGAAGCAGAGCGCTGCAAGAAAAACAGCGAAACGAATAAATAAGAAAACGGTCGATCAACCAAAAAAGACAAATGCAAAACAAGCGCATCACGCGGTTCATCAGCAAAGCAAGCCTACTCCAGTTGCAAGCCAGGCAGCAGCGGCCGCAAAACCTGTTGCTGCTCAACCTCACCCCCAGCCTCAAGCGCAACCTGCATCAGCACAAGATAACCCATCGGTTGAACAGCAGATTGTAGGTCTCGTCAATCAAGTGCGCACGCAGAATGGCCTCGGCAGCTTGCAAGTGAAAGCGGAATTGACGAATGCTGCACGTCAGTGGAGCTCAGGGCAATTCGCGAACGGTGCGATGAGCCATGGCATGATGAATTTTTCGCGGACAACGGTTGCCGGACAGAATGTTGCCTATGCCAAAGGCGATTTAGCAACATTCGGATGGGATCAGATTTGGAGTGCACAGGCGACCATGGATGGCTGGATGAATTCGCCGGAGCATCGTGCCAATATTTTAAAACCTGACTATAAATACATTGGTGTTGGTGTCATTTATGGTCAGAAGAATGGCAGCTCAGACGGTTGGGCATTCTTTACTCAAGATTTCTCCGATTAACCCCTAATGCAAAAAGAGGCTTGGCTCTCGTTAGAGTGTCCAAGCCTCTTTTTTAGTTTTGTTGCGTGTAGATGTTCACTGCATCGCGCAGCATTTTTGCAGCTCCGTTTGCAAGACGGGTGTCGTAATAACTGGTGAAACGCGGATCATCCACATACATTTGTGCGAGCCCTGCATGCGCTTCTTTTGAATAGGTTCCCTCTGGCCAGAAAAAGAACAGCCACTGCCGATGAAGCGCTGCGGCCTTTTGCGCAGCCGTGCTGGCTGGGTCGTTAAGCTGCATCGCTGCGCGCAAGTTCTCGAACATTTCTTTTTCAATCGCTTGTGTTTTTTCATAGTCTGTCTGGCTTAAACCAGCAAATTGTTTATTCGCTTTTTCAATCGTCTTCTTACCATAGTTTTCACGAATTTCTTTACCATATTGACGCTCATTTTCTGCTAACTTTTCTTTCTTGAACGCTTCAAACTTTTCTTGATCGGTCATCTGCATCGCTCCTTTTTGTGCGGCAAGCGTCTGTTCAACCGTTCGGATCAGCTGTTCCAGATGCTGTTTCTTCGCAATCAGTTTCTTGTGATGATCAGTGAGAGCATCTCTGAGATTAAAGTTCGGCGACTTCAAGAGTGAACGAATCTCTTTCAGACTGAACGCGAGTTCGCGATAAAAGAGAATCTGCTGCAGCAGATCAACTTGTTTCGGCCCGTACACCCGATAGCCGGATGGATTGATTCGCTCCGGTTTCAGCAGATCAATTTGATCGTAATAGCGCAGTGTACGGGTACTAACGCCGGCTAAATCGCTCAGTTGTTTAATTGTATAGTTCATTTAAGAATGCCTCCTGACAGGGTTTATACTACGCCTTAACGTTACGTCAATCTCAAGTGTTTTCTTGAATTTTTTTTAGTCAATGATTTTTTCGTGATTCGCGCGCCTCTGTGTTTTGTCAGATCCAAAATGTGGTGGTAGACTTTAAGAGGTCTTGAAGCATGTGTCGTGTTAGCCCCCACTTTATCGAATAGTTATTCTATCAATGGGAATGTGATCGGAGTGATCGTGTGTTCACGGATTCATTTTTGCAGTTAAATACGATTTTTATCAGCATTATTATTGAAGCGGTTCCTTTCATTATTATTGGTGTTTTTATTTCGGCAATCATCCAAATGTTTGTTTCCGAAGCGCTGCTTGCACGCATTATTCCGAAAAACCGCTTCGGTTCGGTTGTGTTCGGGACGTGTATGGGCTCGCTGTTCCCGGCATGCGAATGCGGTATTGTACCAATTACCGAGCGGCTGGTGCGGAAAAAGGTGCCGCTGCAGGCAGCAATTGCCTTTATGTTGGCCGGCCCGATTATCAATCCAGTCGTCCTGTTTGCAACCTATATTGCTTTCGGAAGCAGTTGGCAAATGGTCTTCTATCGCGCCGGACTTGCATTTGCAGTATCGATTGCCGTTGGTCTGCTTGTCTCCTATTTGTTCCCGGAAGATCAGCTCCGCGACTATGTGGACAAGAAGGTTAGCCACTATCATCATCATGAAGCGAATCAGCCGGCGCGCCGCATTACCTTTTTCGATCGCTTTAAAGGAACGATGGATCATGCCGTTGATGAGTTCTTTTCGGTGGGCAAGTATCTTGTTTTCGGCGCGTTGATTGCTGCCGCGATGCAGACCTATATTAAGCAGAGTGTACTGCTGTCGTTTGCCAATACGCCGGTGACTGCGATTCTGATTATGATGGTGCTGGCGTTTATCATGTCACTTTGTTCCGAGGCAGACGCATTTGTCGCTTCATCATTTCGCAGTATGTTTCCGCCGGGACCGCTGACCGCATTTCTGGTCTTTGGTGCAATGGTGGACATTAAGAATCTGATCATGATGCTTTCCACGTTTAAAAAGAAGTTCGTCGCCGCACTGATTGGCTGCATCTTTGTCTGCGTTTTTGTCGGCGCCTTGCTGATTTCAGGAGGATGGTTATGATTCGTTTTCTGATACTCTTTGGTTTTGCCTATCTTTTCCTTCACTTGCATTTAACTGGCGACATCAGTAAATACATCAATATGCGCTATGGGTATCTGTCTTTTTTAATGATTTTCATTATCGGATTCATGGCGGTCTATCAACTGGTGAAGTGGAACATGGAAGGCAGCAAGCAGCATCATACCTCGGAAAAAGCGCTTTTCGGTCATGACCACAGTCATGAGAACAACACATGGTGGAAAAAAACGGTCACTTATGTGCTTGTTATTTTCCCCATTTTAACGGGTTTGTTCCTGCCGGTTGCAACCTTGGACTCGAACATTGTCCGTGCAAAAGGTTTTCACTTTGCTGAAATTGACAATGACAAGGATCAATATGCCAATCATCAGATTCTGAAACCGGACACGAGTCAATATTATGAGAGCAGCACGTATAAAAAGATGCTGCGGCAGGATATGGAGAAGTACAGTCAGCTGAATCAGCTGGATCTGAATGATGATAATTATTTGCGCGCGCTTGAGGCGATCTACAATTATCCAGGTAATTTTACCAATAAGCATATTTCGATAATGGGATTTGTCTATCATGGCGATGCGTTGCAAAAGAATCAGCTGTTTCTGTTCCGATTTGGCATTATCCACTGTATTGCCGATGCTGGTGTGTTCGGATTGATGGTTCAATTTCCACATGCTGTCACGTATAAGGATGATACATGGATTCGCGCGCAAGGAACATTGTCTGAAACGTATTATTCACCGTTTAAACAAACGATTCCAGTGTTGAAGGTGAATGCATGGCATCAGGTGCAGAAGCCGAAGTCGCCGTACGCGTACCGCAAGTACTAAGCAAGCAGATTTGTTGCAGCTGCTTTTCGATCGTTTCTATAATAAAAGGTGAAGAAAAACTTTTCCAGCTGTATAAATGACCTGTGGTGCGGAAAAGGTATTTGAAGAAAAAGGTAAGGAGGATTTTACATGACAAAAAAGATTGCTGCAGTACTTGCTGATGATTTCGAGGACGTTGAATTTACCGAACCAGCAAAGGCGTACAAAGAAGCTGGGCACACGGTGACTGTAATTGGAAAAACAAAAGGGGCGACAATACACGGAAAACATGGCGCAAAGGTTACAGCGGATGCTTCAATTGATGACGTAAAGCCAAGCGACTTTGATGCGCTGCTGATTGCCGGCGGCTATTCACCGGACAACCTTCGTGATGATGACCGCTTTGTGGCGTTCACCAAGGCATTTATGGATGACGATAAAGCGGTTTTTGCGATTTGCCATGGTCCGCAGCTGCTGATTACAGCTGACGCTGTGAAAGACCGCAACATTACCGGATACAAATCGATTGCCGTTGATTTGAAAAATGCCGGCGCTAACTATAAAGATGAAGAAGTTGTTGTCTGCCATAATCTTGTGACAAGCCGTACGCCTGACGATATCCCGGCGTTTAACCGGGAAAGCCTGAACGTATTAGCCTAACTGCTTTGTGGCGATGAAGAACCCGCGTATATTCCGACCTTACGGAATATACGCGGGTTTGTTTGTGTAGGGAAAAACGGTTCTTTTTTGGATCAACCGCCTACATCACATGTTTGGACGAATCCGTGACAGGATACACCGGCACAGGCTTTCGCAACGCTTGATGCCGGATAAAGGCTTGTGCAATTGCCCAATTGCTGCGTTCGTTCCGATGAATCCATGAGCACATTTGCTGATTATAGCGCTGATGCGGGCGTACCGGCCACTCGCCGCATACATCAAGCCCTTCGATTTGTTTGCATTCAATCAGCTGATCGAGCAAATGCACTAGTGTTTTGATCGGCAGCGTCCCTTGGCTCCAATTGGTTTTCGCATCGCGTTCGGATAAAAGATCTTTATCAACACTGATATAAATCGCTTCTGTTGGAATCAGTGCAGCGAGCCGATGCGCAGAAGGCAAACCCCGTTCCGGAAAAATGGTGACAAGATGGCGTTCAGAAAGAGAGACATCCCGTGAACGTACCGGCTCGGGACCGATGATCATCACTTTTTTCAAATGGGTGAGTTCAGACAATGCATGCCGTACCCATGAACCGCATGAAAGCAGTGAGCCGATGCTTCCTTCCTGCAGGTCGGTATGATGGTCGAATAAAACAAGCGTGAAGGGATGCTGAATCTTTCTAAGTTGTGCCAATGTGGCGTAATGATAATTTCCGCTGCCCCAGAAGGTCAGCCCGCAATCGGGAATCTTGTTCATTTGTTCGCAGATCGAAGCAAAAGCCTCGGGTGAGCAATATAAATGGGTACCGCGCAGCTGTGAAAAATCAATCCAACGATGCGGTAGCCGAGTAAGCAGCTTCTGCTGCTGTGTATAAGTTCCGTCAAAATTGCAGAAAGTAATTTGCTGATGCAACAAAGTCATGAACACGCACTCCTCAATTGAATCAAACCGATGATTTTAGATAAACCGTTTACATATATAGTTATAGTTTAATGCAATTTTTGAAAAAAGGAAACATTCGCCGCAGTGCAGCTTCAACCACGAAAAAATCATGCTGCGATAAGTGTAAAAAGCAAGGGGGTTATTCACTTATAGGGTAAGCGCTTGCATTGGGTGTAAAAAAGGATCCAAATGATTATGAAACAGAAATGTCTGTTCGCGCACAAGGTTGATGATTCAAAACGGTATTTGGAGCAAAGGAACTTTTGCTAAGTGTAAGGAATCTTTCGCTAAGTACGCATACGTCCTGTATCAACGCGAAAGTCACCGCATCTTGCGGAAGTAAAAACCGGGCTTTTTTTTGCCCGGTTTTTCTCAAAATTACAGTGTAAGCGGTAAACCGATTGGCAGACAGCGAGCATCTTCGCCATGACCAAGTTGTTCGGTTTTTGCCACTGGCAAATGATAGCGATCGGTAATTTCAAGGACGAGCGTCTCAATCAACGGGGTGTACGGTTTGGCTTGCATTTCTGAGAAGGTGCCAAGCAGGATGCCGCTGCATTGCTTAAATACCGATAACTGATCCAGCTGTGCGAGTAAAGAAGCCATCCGTGCCGGACCGCCGCCTAAAGCTTCCAAAAACAGAATTTTATCGGTTGGATTTGGAAAATAGTGCGTACCCGCCAGCTTTAAAAAGCAGCGGATATTGCCGCCGATCACGATACCGTTCATTGAATGACCACGCAGCCAGTGCAGCGGAATATCTGAAAATGAATGGGCGCTCATAAAGGATTTTTGGAACACGCCTTTTTGCTGGTCAGCAAAAGCTCCAGCTAAGTTTTTAATCCGGTAATGGTACGCGGGCTGATCGGTGCATGCGTAGACGGCATTATTGATGACCGACAGATCGCTGATGCCGACGAAGGGAATCGCTGCGCGACGAATTATCTCAAAATCAAGATCGGGCAGGATTTGATTGGCACTGTCACCGCCGGAGATGTCGAAAATAGCTTTGATTTTATTCGATTGGTAAAGGCGCATCAATTCTGAAGCACGTGCTTTCGCTGAACCACTAAAGGGTGATCCGTTTTGTCGAAAAATCGTTTTCGCTTCGATAGGTGTTAAACCGAGGCTGATCAGTTGCTGCCTGATCATTTGCAGCTGGATTGCATCTTCTTGGCGAAGGCCGTCCGAACAGGAAATCAGTCCGACGGCGTCTCCTTTTTTCAATAGCGACATGTCTGTCTCCTCCTTTATTTAAGGCCTCTGCGTCGCAATCCTTTGGGATAACTGTTTTTTAACTGGCCACTGGCAGCTTTGCCCCAGCCTAGCGGATAGCCATCGATCGTAACAACGGTCCATCCTTTGAGTGTACGCGTAAGCGGTAAGGTCTCTCCGCGCAAATAGCTGTTCCACAGTTGATCAGTAGCCGACAATGCATAGCGATTTTGAAACTGATCCGAACGCAGCGCCAAGGCCAAGGCATGGTTCGGTTCGAAACGATTCTTTTTTTGTTCGCCAAGATGCAGCCCTGTCCGAATCACTTTTAACTTGCCTAAGTCGGGACAAGCGGTCGGAAGAAGGAAAAGTTGATGGCCGATCCAATCGAAGGTACCCGCTAACTTCTCGCGCAGGGTTTGTGCTTCGAATGTGCGATAATCATTTAATGTATTTTCTTTAGCCGGTACTGCTTTTTTTTGCTTTCGCGATGATGCGGAACCGTGTTTGCGCAGCTTTGCCACAAAATGGCCTTCCCCGCGCAGCAAATGCGGCCAGAGTCGTGCGGTTTTTGTTAATGTTTGATCATCATCCGCCCATTGTGGACGGCCATCCGACACACCCGCATATTTTTCAATCGGCAAAAGCTCAAGGTCGGGATGTTTTTTCAATAAAACGTGGATCATGCGTTCATCTTCTTCGGGCGCAAAGGTACAGGTGGAGTACACGAGCGTTCCTTCAGCACGAAGCATCATGTAGGCATGCTCTAAAATGTGTTCCTGCAGCGCAGCACATTCTGCGACATGCGCAGGACTCCAATAGGTTGCAGCTTCCGGATCCTTGCGAAACATGCCTTCACCGGAGCATGGTGCGTCAACGAGAACTTTGTCAAAATAGCCCGGGAAATAATCGGCTAATCGTTCAGGCATTTCGTTCGTGACGACTGCGTTGGTGATCCCCATTCGTTCAATGTTTTCAGAGAGCGCTTTGGCCCTTTTCGAGTAAGGCTCATTGGCAATCAACAAGCCGCTGTTCGCCATCCGGGCGGCTAATTGTGTTGATTTTCCCCCTGGTGCGGCGCAAAGATCGAGAACGCGTTCATCAGGCTGCGGCGCTAATGTATCGGCAACAAACATTGCACTTGGCTCTTGAATGTAATAGAGCCCCGCTTGATGGTACGGGTGCTTGCCCGGCGCATCCTCTTCTTGATAGTAAAAGCCATTGGAACAGAACGGGATGGGCTGCAGATGAAAACCACTCCGCGCGCGAAGCTGTTGCGGCTTGATCTTTAATGGATTGACCCTCAGGCCCAGGGCTCGATCTTGGTCGTATGTCGCAAAAAATGCGCGGGCTTCATCTTTGCCCATAAGCGCAGTCATTTTTTTTATAAACGTTTCAGGCAAAGCAGTCAAGAATAAACCTCCTCAATCAATGGGCACAGAGATGTGCTGAAATGCACGAACATCAAACAACCCGGTATCGGTCAGCTTCAGGTCGGGAATGACCGGCAGGCTTAAGAATGAGAGTGTCAAAAATGGATTGAATGAATCTGAAGCACCGAGCGAAATCGCGGCTTCATTTAATTCTTTTAATGCAGAAGCTGCTTCCGCCGCCGGCGAATCGGTCATGAGTCCGGCAATCGGCAGCGCAAGTTCAGCAAGAACGTTGCCATCGTTAACAACAACCATGCCCCCATCAATTGCTTTCAAATGTTCGGCTGCGGCGATCATATCGGAATCACTGCAACCAGCAACAACGAGGTTGTGGGAATCATGGGCAATGGTTGTTGCGATTGCACCGGATTTTATGCCGAAGCCTTTGACAATCGCCGTTCCAACTGTCCCCAATCCTTTATGGCGCTCGATGACAGCCATTTTTACATAATCACGATTGGGGGAGTAAACAAAATGATCATTCTGCTCCGGAACTTGCTCAACAAGATTACGGGTGACGAGACTGTTGGGAATAATGCCAATCACATGTGCTTTATGTGACGGACCAAGCGGAACAGCCAGCACATCTGCAGCAAGTGCCGGCCATTTCAGTGGGTGAGCCTGCGGTTTTATTGCTGAATGGGTATGATGGTGAACCGATTGACCGTTTTCAGCAATCCGCTTGCCATGCGCATAGACCTTTGATATGGAAAATTGTTCCAAATCATCAAGCAATAGAAAATTGGCTTCATAACCGGGCGCAACTGCACCTTTTTCCCTAAATCCGTAGCACTCGGCTGGATTGAGCGATGCCATTTTGATGCAGGTAATCGGATCCAAGCCGCTTTTGATCGCCATGCGTACATTATGATCGACACTGCCTTCAGAGATGAGGTCGTCCGGATACTTGTCATCAGTACAGAACAGGAATCGGCGACTATTGGTTTCATTCACTAGAGAAATGAGCTGCGGCAGATCTTTGGCGACTGTGCCTTGGCGGATCATCACATACATGCCGCGTGCGAGCCGATCTTTTGCTTCATCGATTGAGACACATTCGTGATCGGTACGAATGCCGGCAGCCTTGTATATATTCACTCCTTGTGCATCCAGTCCGGCAGCATGACCATCGATGCGCCAGCTGTGTTTTAAGGTCATGGCCAGTTTATCCACCATTTCCGGTTCAGCATTTAACACAGCTGGAAAATCCATGACTTCTGCAAGACCAAGGACCTGTGTATGGTTAAATAAGGGCTCCAAATCGTTCGCTTCAAGCGTCGCACCGTTATGTTCAAATGCAGTTGCCGGTACTGACGAAGGCAGCATGACATATAGATCAATGCTGCTTTCTTTCGCGCGCTCGAGCATAAAGCGAATCCCGTCCGCACCGAGAACGTTTGCGATTTCATGAGGATCGGTAATTGCTGCCGTCACGCCGCGTGCCGCTAGAACATCGGAGAAAGCGCCTGGCGTCAGCAGTGATGATTCAATATGGACATGCGCGTCAATCAATGCCGGGCAGATGTAACAGCCTTGCGCGTCAAGGATTTCATTTGCCGCGTAATCGCCGAGTCCGACGATCATGCCGTCTGCAATCGCCACGTCCGTTTCCAACAATTGACCGCTGAACACATCGATCACTTTTCCATTTTTAATGACGAGATCCGCCGGTTCGTTATGCGCGGCGACCTTGATCCGCCGAACGAGATTTTCTTTATTAACTGTCAAAAGTTCCAGCTCCTCTCTCATTACGTCCAAATATATAGACCATTATAACTGAATTGAAAGCGGATGGGGAAATGGACATGATTAATGTAAATTTACCGGCGAAGAAACAGCAAACCGCTACCCGAGCATTGGTCCATCCAACGATCCATTTTGAGACATGGCTAACACTGAAAAAGCTGCAAAATAATACATGCTGCCAGCCAGCGAGGGTGACAGCATGAAAACGATCATCACAAAACGCAAAAGTTAAGCGAAAACCCGAATTTAAAGCGAAACCATGATTTTACACATTCGACATAAAATGGTGCCTTGGCTGAGCATCAAAAGCGTTGATGCAAAACCATGAAGACACGGATCAACGAAACCCGTAAAAGTTAAAGCGAAACCCTCAATTGTTACTGGAGGTCAGCGCCAAAAATTCATCGACATCACGTATGATGTAGTCAAGGGCTGTACTCCAGAATTTTGGCTTTGTTAGGTCGGCGCCAAGATGACGTTTGGCAAGGGTTTCGGTCGTCATACGGCCGGTATCGCGCAGCAGGGCATCGTATTTTTTGGCAAATGCCGGTCCTTCCTGAAGTGCCTGGACGTAGATGCCTGTGCTGAATAAATAGCCGAACGTATATGGAAAATTGTAAAATGGCCAGTTTGTGATGTAGAAGTGCAGCTTAGACGCCCAAAATGTCGGATGGTATGTGTCCAGCTGGTTGCAAAAGGCTTCGCGCTGCGCTTCAGTCATCAGTTGATTCAAGCGATCAACGCTGACGGAACCGGCTTTGCGTGCTTCATAAAAACGTGTTTCAAACAAAAGGCGTGCATGAATGTTCATCAGCAAGGCGATGCTACGCCCAAGTTTATCGGACAGAAAGGCGATCCGTTCTTGCTTGGTCTTGGCCGCGGCTTGACCTGCGTCGCTGACAATCATCTCGGAAAATGTTGAGGCTGTTTCGGCAACATTCATCGCATAGTCTTGAGATAGGTAAGGCAGATCATTCATCAGCGATTGATGGTAGGCATGGCCCAGCTCGTGGGCAAGCGTTGACCGGTTGGATGTGCTGCCGTTGAATGTCATGAAAATACGGGACTGTCCGGAGAGTGGAAAACTGGTACAGAATCCGCCGGGACGTTTGTTCGGCCGGTTCTCCGCTTCAATCCAACGGTTTTCCAATGCGTTTCTCGCAAAGGACGCCATGTTGGGATTAAATGAAGCGAAATGCTTCACGATAAAGGATGCCGCTTCTTCATAGCTGATTTTCTCGCTGCTTGTTTGAAGCGGCGCATCAATATCATACCAACTAAGCTTGTTTAAATGCAGCAATGCCGCTTTCCGTTTCAAAAATGCGCTGAGCTTTGGCTTATAGGCTGTAACCGTTTCCCACATCGTGTTCAGGGTTTGCTTCGATATGCGATTATAGTCCAAGGGTTCATCAAGGACATCATCCCAGCCGCGCGCTTGGTATTCAGCGATTCGAAATCCAGCGATGTGGTTCAATGCGGCGGCAAACAGGTCGGCGCTATCCGACCATGCGGACTCCAGCGCCTGAAAGGCGGCCTGACGTACACTGCGATCAGCATCATTGAGCAGATTGTTTGCTTGGCTGACCGACATTGGTTCCTTTTTACCATGATGCACAACGGTGATCTCCATTTTACCGATTAACTGGTAGTACAGATCTTCCCAAGCGTGGTAGCCGTCAACAGCCAATGCGCTGATCAGTTGTTCTTGATTCGCTTCGAGTTTCTTATGGGACAACGTCCGCTTTTCGTTCAGTGAAAAGGAAATGGCGCGAAGCTGAGGTGCGTTTATAAGGGTCTGAAACTCATCATCGGCAATTTGCCTTAATACCGTTTCAAATAAGCTGTTCACTGCATCGAGTTCTGCGCCAAGGCTGTGCATGCGATTGTTTGCTTGTGCTGCCGCTTGGTCTTTAATGTTTTGCGCGGTCAAACATTCAATGAACGCCGCCGCTTCGTTAAAATGTTTGCATAACGATTCATAGCGTTCAACCAGTGTGGTAAAGGGTTGGACATCCTGACGTGTAAACGGCGTTTTTTGCGCTTCTAATTGTTTCCGTACGGCTTGGATCGCTTGTTCCAGTTCATTCAAAAATATCTGAAAACGCTTTGATCCGGATCCGCCTGCAAAAATTGAGTCGAGTTCCCATTGTTGACTGAGCGTGTTCATTCTTTTACCCTCTTTCTAGATCCTTTCTCATTGTAGCATAAGTGACAGCGGTTTAATCTTTGGCGTTTCTTGGCTTAACTGATATGATATAAGGAGACACAATAAGGAGCGAAAACGAATGCGTCTGCTTTTTGTATGTTTGGGCAATATTTGCCGATCACCAATGGCTGAGGCCGTGATGCGCGCTAAGATTGCAGCAACAGATCTTGCTCAAAAAGTCACGGTGGATTCAGCAGGGACCGGGAACTGGCATGTCGGCGAGCCGCCGCATCAGGGGACGCAGCGCGAGCTGAAAAAAGCGGCAATCCCCTATCATCAGATTCGCGCGCGACAGATCTCGACAGACGATTTTCAAACCTTTGACTTGATCATTGCAATGGATCGTCAAAATGAGCAGGATTTGCACCGTTTGGCGGCTAATACTAATCATAAAGCGAAGATTCGCCGCTTTATGACCTATCTAAATGATCAGCCAGAGCCGGATGTTCCTGATCCGTACTATACCGGCTGTTTTGACGAAGTCTTTGACCGGATTAATCGAGGAACAGACCGGATTCTTGAGACGCTGATTAAATAAGCGGCATCCCTTCACCACTATTTAGCATTTGCCAAAGTGCCTCATATTAATGCCCGCGTGTGTGCAGACTAAAGTTGTGATCCCAATAAGGATTACAGCACTGCGAGGAGGCAGAATCTGATGAGTGTTTATGGCAAAAGCCACATGGGCAAATTCATGCTGATCGGTGGTATGGTTGGCTGTGGTTTGTCGCTGATCGGCCGCGAGACACGATCGGTCTGGGGCCAGCGTTTAGCGACAAGCGCGAGCAACTGCGGAAATTTGATTCGTGCGATGTATCAGCATCCCGATCAAGTCGGCAAGTACATGCAAGTAACCGGCACACGGCTTAAGGGCATGGTTCGGGAAGTCTCTGATGATTTTCAACATATGATCGATCAAGTGGAAAAAGCGAGAACGAGTACAGGCGATACGTATCAATATGTGATGGAGGTCGGCGGCGAGCTGGCTGAGATGGCAGGCAAGATTAGACAATCAGGGAGAAATATGGTTAATTACCAGGAACCTGAACTGATCAGTGCTGAAACAGAGGCCATTCAGAGACTGGAAAATGAGACATCCGTACCGAATCCGGGAACGATACCTCATGTGTCCAAACGCACGTCATCCGTTTCCGCTGCGGAGTACAAGCACTCAGCAGCCCCGAACGGAACAAGTAAAAAGCCGGATCATCGCGCATAACACCATTCCTTGAGGAAACGAGACCGGAGATGGAGAACGGTGGGGAAACTAAAGTTCAGAGATCTATTTCTTTTTGCACGGTTATTGGGCAGACGGTTTATTGAAGACCATACAGTGGATTTAGCGGCAACATTGGCGTACTACTTTTTGTTGTCGCTTTTTCCGCTGTTTATTTTTCTGTTCGCTTTGATCCCGTACCTAGGGGTCAGCCAGGAGCATCTGATCGAGCTGGCGGGCATGTATCTGCCGCAGGAAGTCGTCAGTTTAATCGACCAAAATCTAGATACAGTCTTTACCAAGAGCGGCGGCCTGCTGTCCATTGGCGTGATTGCAACGCTTTGGCCGGCGTCAAGTGCGGTAAATGCGTTAATGCGGATCTTGAATCGTGCTTACCAGGTTGAAGAAACACGGCCCTTCTTTCTGACACGGCTGCTGGCCATGGGGTTTACGGTCTCCATGCTTTTCGCCATTGCGATGACCCTTGCGGTTAACGTTGTTTCTGCAGGAGTGGCACGCAGTTTATTTAGTTATCTGGGGATTTCGCATACCTTTGCGGAAATGTGGTCGGTGCTGAGCACACTCATCACCTTTTGCGTTATCATTGTTATTTTTGCTTTTCTTTACCGGCTTGGCCCAAATATGAAGCTGGAAATGCGGGAAGCGATGGTTGGCTCTGTGATTGCCGGCGTCAGTTGGCAGGTTGTTTCCTACTTTTTTTCATTTTATGTCCGCTCTTTTGGCAACTATTCGTCAACCTACGGGACACTGGGCGGAATTATTATTTTGATGCTATGGTTTTATCTGACGGCGATTACGATCATCCTTGGCGGACAGATTAACGCAATCCTTTATCAATTAAAAAAGCAAGCGAAAAACGGACCCAACCGATAATAAGTTGGACCCGCTTGTTATTTGGGCTTTCCGGTTATCCGCGCAACAGACGCAAACCGTTTAGGATGACCAAGATGGTGCTGCCTTCATGGCCGACAACACCGAACGGCATGGTCAGGAACTGAAGGAAATTGGTTGCCAGAAGAAAAACGATTATCGTCAAGGCAAAAGCAATATTCATCTTGACAATCCGGCTCATCTTCCGCGACAGCCGAACGCTATCTGCGATTCGGGTTAAATCATTTTTCATCAAAACGATGTCAGCGGTCTCCAGTGCAGCATCATTTCCCGCGCCCATAGCGATGCCGACCGATGCTTGAGCTAGAGCAGGAGTATCGTTAATGCCGTCGCCGCACATTGCGACGTGACCGTAAGCCTGATTCATCTTCTGAATTTCCATCGCTTTGTTTTCAGGAAGACAGTTGGCAATATAGCTGCTGACGCCGGATGCCTTCTGCACGGCTGCAGCTGTTTTTTCATTGTCACCGGTGATCATAACTGTTTTGATGCCGTATTTTTTCAGCGTACGGATCGCTTCTTTTGCCGAATCACGGATTTGGTCGACTAAGGAGAGGCAGCCGATCACTCTTCCTTCAGAAGCGATATAAACGACGGTTTCGTCATCGGGCATAATGGCAGGCTGCTCGAGTTGATGAAATGCTTTTAAAGCGTCTGTGTCCATCATTTCTTTTTTCCCGATCAGGTATTCAGTGCCGTGAACCCAGCCAACAACACCGAAGCCAGGCTTCACCTTGACGCGTTCTGCCTCAGGAAGCATGGATTGACCCGAAAGTCTTGCAGAATAAGAAACGATTGCTTTACCAAGCGGATGCGACGAATGATTCTCAATTGCTGCAATCCGTTTGATCAGCGCGACGTCGTCCAAAGTACTCGTGTTTATGAAGCGTGCAACCTCCGGCCTCCCCTTTGTCAATGTTCCGGTTTTATCAAAGGCAATTGCTTTAACAGAGGCCAACTGCTCCAGATGAACACCGCCCTTGATTAAGATGCCGCGGCGTGCGCCGTAAGCGATAGAGGAAAGAATTGCCGGTGTTGTGGAGGCGACGAGTGCACATGGTGAAGCCACAACGAGCAGAACCATGGCACGGTAGACGGTCTCGCCCCATGACCATCCAAATAGGAAGTGCGGCGCGAAAAGCATTAATGCAGCAGCAATCAAGACAGCTTTGACATAGCTGCGTTCGAATCGTTCAATAAATAACTGAGTCGGTGCTTTTGTCGTTTGCGCCGATTGAACAAGGTCGAGAATCTTGCTGAACAAAGCGTCCTCGCTCCGTTTTGTGACGCGGGCAATCACACTGCCGTCTAGATTCATGGTTCCGGCCATGAGCGTAGCACCAGCCTGCTTATATACCGGTACTGATTCACCGGTCATGGTTGCTTCATCAGCGGTTGTTTCCCCGGTAACAATTACTGCATCGCATGGAATCCGTTCCCCGGGTTTAATCAGAATTTGATCTCCAGGACAAATCTTCGTGACAGGCAAGATGGATTCCTGACCGTTCGCAATGAGACGGGCGACTTCAGGCTGCAGTTTCATCAGAGCAGCCAGAGCGTTCGTGCTTTTGGCTGTGGAATAGGTCTCAAGTGCGCCGCTCAATGCGAAGATGAAGATCAGGATCGCACCCTCAAGCCAGTGATTGATGCAGGCGGCACCGATGGCAGCGGTAACCATCAACAACTCGACGTTTAATTGACGTGTGCGAATGGTGGCGATGATCCCTTCTTTCGATTTGTAAAAGCCGCCGATGACATAAGCTGCCGGATAGAGCAGCCAGCTAAGCGGCACCTGCAACAGGCCCAGCAGATAGGCGCTCAGTGTCAAAAGGCCACCGGCAAGTGCTGCGATCAGTTCCCCGTGCTTTCTGTAAATGTTTTGTACACGCTCAAAGTAAGTCGGCCCGTTTGGCGCAGTTGTGAGCTTTGCCTCTTGCATCATAAAAAAACAGCCCCTTTAAAAACTACTTTTATTTTTAAATAAAATAAATACTAAATAATATTAATTATTTAAGATGCAACCATTTGGTGAAGGTTTGCAGGTGTTAAATTTTTAAATGAGAATAAGAATCATCGTTAATTACCCTAATAGCACGCAATGCTGCCGCCAATTCAGGCGACAGCATTGTTTGATGTGTTTATAATCATTTTAATTTAACTCACTTAAATTGTAGCCATGATCATCTGCTTTGTCTAGTATTTTTTATAGATGGATTTTAGACATAGATCATTTTCAATAGACATAATGATGAGTAGAGGAGGAAAAGCCATGCAAGGTGCGCAAACACACAAACAAAAGTTGATTTGGATGCTTTTTATTGCCTATTTGACCTTTCTAATTTTTGTGACGTTGTTCACACACAATTACTATACATACGGACGTTCACGTAATTTGCTGATTTTTAGCAGTATTCGTTTGATGCTGCGGAGCGGTAGCAGCGTTTTAATTGTTAAAAATATCTTCGGCAATGTCTTGCTTTTTCTTCCCCTTGGTTTTCTGATGTCGATCATTATTCCATCAAAAAGACGCTTCGGCTGGCAGATACTGTTTGCTTTCAGTATTAGTGCGCTCATTGAAGCATGCCAGTACTTTTTCGCGGCACGCATTTTTGACATCGATGATATTTTATTGAATACGGGCGGCAGTGTGCTTGGCTTTGTGATCTTTTTGCTTCTCCGGTTTATAAAGCGCAAATGCGTTGTTTTGTATTTTAATGGTCACAGATGAAACAAGTCATCAATCGTTCTTGCAATACGGTAGACGCCGCGTTCCCCCATGTGGTATTCAATCAGATGACCATCAGGAGCAAACAAGTAGTAGGCGGGTACGAAACGATTGGCGAACTGATCGGCAATCTGACGAGTGTTATCGATGAGCATCGGTTCGGTCAGCGCGTATTGCGCCGCTGTTTGCGCCACGTCACGGACATCTAGATCAGCAGGCGAAAGCGGCATATGGACAGCGACAACGTTTAGCCTTCCTTTGTATTTTTCACGAATGGATGTGACAACCGGGAACGACTTTTTACACTTGGCGCAACGAATTGACCAGAAGTGGATGAGTGTCGGGGCACCGAGAAGCTGCTCGCGGCTTGTTTTTTGATTCATCCAGTGGGTTGCCGCTGAGAGGTTAGGCATAATAAAGTGCTTTTTCACAAGCGATTCCCCCTAAAAGAACCATTTCGTCAAATGGTTTTGCTGCTCTGATAGATTATGCAACAGCAAGGAGAGAGGTTCATGCAAGCGCGTAGGGCTATCGTCTGTTTGCGATCAACCGAGACGCTCCGAGCGATTCACGCGCGCCGTGTCTCGAACGGACGGATTGAAGAAATGGCGACTATCACAGATTAGTACTCCCCAAATCCTACATTTTTTTATTAAAAAAAGAGTCTCATTTGTTTGAGACTCCGGCTGTTTTTTGGAAGCTTGAACCTTTTCTATGAAGTTGAATCGCTTGTACGGTGCAGCTGATCGAAGTGAGGAACAAGAGGAAAGAGACACCGTAAAAGAGGCCGCCGTTTGGCATGATATTAATCATCAGGTTTCCGCTGATCGGTCCGATCATTGATCCGATGCTGTAACAGATTGTCATAATGATGTTGCCAAGCGGAATTTGTGTTTTATCGAGCAGATCGCTGACAAAGCCCATGCTCATCGAATAAAGCGAGCCGACCATCAACCCTGCTGCCAGCAAGGTGAAGTAGATTCCGTAAAAATAGTCGCAGAGGACGCCGGTGAGAAAAAGGGCAAGCGTTCCAACGCATGTGATGACCGGCAACAAGCGATTGCGTCCCAACCGATCGCCAAGCATGCCGAGCGGAAGCTGCGTAATCAAACCGCCGGTGACGAATGCCGGGAGCAGCACAGACAATGCATTTAAATCGTAGCCGTGCCGGAGCGCGAAGATTGGAAAACTGTTGTTCAAAGAAGTCTCCAGAAATCCGAATGCGAACGTAACCATGAATCCGGACCAGGCGGCCGTAAGTACACGTTTATAACGCGAGAACAGCGTGCTGTTTGACGTAGACTTGTCCTCCATGCATTCAGGATACTCATTTTTCAGCAGAAAAAGCAGAAAAAGGACCAGTGTGCAAAAGATGCCGCTCGTCAGAAAGGGGACGGCGGTTCCATAATCCACGAGGCGGACGAGCATCGGGCCGACGGCAACCCCAATGCCAAACGCAAGTCCGTAAAAAGAGATATTGCGACCGCGGTGGTTGAGTGGGCTGTCAATCGTAATCCAAGTCTGCGCGGCAAAATGGAGCATACTGTCTCCCAAGCCGACACACAGGCGAAGCATGAACCAGAACCAGAGATTCATCCAAATTGGAAAAAGGAAGAGCGGCAAGGTGATCAGTGCAAGCCCGCCGATCAGAAAAATTTTGTATCCGACTTTACGCATCGGTTTTTCCATAAGCGGAATGGCGATCAGCATGCCGATGTAAAGCGATGTTGAGCCCAAACCGTTCCAAATTGATGAAACCCCGCTTCGTTCTAATAGCGATGAAACGAGCGGGAGCAGCATACCTTCGGCCGCTCCCGTAATAAAAACTGAAATAATGAGCAAAGAAAATTGAAATCGCTGATAGGTTGTGTTCATTCTCTGATGTCCTTCTTTTTTTTAGTGACCGCGGCATACACATTTCCGCCAAACACAAGTATACCTGTTTCCAAATCGTTTTTGTTCATGAAAAAAATCTGTTTTATTGCAATCGGCCACGACTTTGTCATAATTTAAGAAGCGCTGCGGTTTGCGACGTACGTTTTTCGACGCGAGGATGCAATGAGAAGCCTTTACAAATGCAGCAATATCGATGAAAATAGAGATACTGCAATAGTCAGGTTTTTCACTACATACAAAAAATTTATTATTAAGATTTGGAAGTGACAATAGATGGTTTACTTTGAAAAATCCGATGCATTGAAACGTTTGCCGAAACAGTTTTTTGCTGATCTGGTTGTAAAAACTAATGCGGCAATTGCCAAGGGCTACGATGTGATTAATTTAGGACAGGGCAATCCGGATCAGCCGACCCCGCCGCATATTGTAAAGTCGCTGCAGGAAGCGGCAGCCAATCCGCTTTATCATAAATACTCGCCGTTTCGCGGCTACGACTTTTTAAAGGAAGCGATTGCGACTTTTTACAAGCGCGAGTATGACGTTTCCATTGACCCGAAGACAGAGGTTGCGATCTTGTTCGGATCGAAAACGGGGCTGGTTGAAATCGGCGAATGTATGCTGAACAGTGGCGACACGGTTCTGATGCCGGATCCGGGTTATCCGGATTATCTGTCCGGTTTTGCGCTGGCTAATCTAAATATGGAAACCATGCCGTTGCGCGCGGAAAATGCCTTCCTGCCGGATTATGCCTCAATGCCTGACCCGCTTCTCGATAAAGCGAAGCTGATGTTCTTGAATTATCCGAACAATCCAACCAGTGCGACCGCACCGGCCGACTTTTTTGAAGAGACGGTCAAGGTTGCTGAAAAGTACAACATCTGCGTGCTGCACGACTTTGCTTACGGTGCGCTCGGGTTTGACGGCAAAAAGCCGCGCAGCTTCTTGCAAACACCGGGAGCAAAAGAAGTCGGCATCGAAACCTACACATTGTCGAAAACCTATAATATGGCCGGATGGCGTGTTGGTTTTGCGCTTGGAAACAAGAGCATTATTGAAGCGATCGAACTTTTTCAGGACCATTATTTTGTAAGTCTGTTCGGCGCGATTCAGGAAGCCAGTGCCAAAGCGCTGCTTGGGCCTCAAGACTGCGTGCGTGAACTGGTTCAACGTTACGAAACGCGCCGCAATGCTTTTTTTGATGCGGCAAAGAAAATCGGTTGGGATGCGGTACCGTCCCAAGGCTCGTTCTTTGGCTGGCTTCCGGTTGCAAAAGGCTTCACCTCCGAATCGTTTTTCGAGTATGTGCTGGACAAAGCCCATGTCGTGCTTGCACCGGGAGTCGGATTTGGAAAAGGCGGCGAAAACTACGTGCGCATTGGTCTGCTCAGCGAACCGGAACGCTTGACCGAAGCCGTTGAACGAATCGGTAAGCTGCATTTATTTGATTAATTAACTTTCACATACGATCGGGAGATACCGCATAACAAGCGGTATCTTTTTTGTAAGGGAAGAAAGTTATGTAGTCAAACTGATAACACAGTGTCTTGACCGAAAGCGGAGGTACTCTGGCGCCTGCGGGATCGCGCGTTGTTGATGCGTGCCAGCGAGACCCCGCAGATTTCTGTTTGTCTGAGGAGGCTCGCGGTGCGCCCGCGGCAAGCGAGTAACCGAAGCGGCGATTCAGCGCTGAAAAGACACGAGCCCATCAAACATGGTTGGAGATTAGGGACCGGGCGCTTTTTGCCCGGTTTTTCTTACAGGTAAAGAAAGTATATGATTTTGGGGGTATCGCAGTGAATATGACTGTGATACCTTTTATTTATGAAACCTAATATTCTTAAACGTATCTTCTTCGATCATCATAGACATTGGGAAGCTTTTAGGAAAAAGTATCAGGGACAGATACGCCCAATTGTCATCAAAGAAGTGGAGAAATTTAAGGATTGTGGAAACCTTAAAAAGGGATTTAAATTGCTGGTTTGCGAAGGTTGTCATGATGTTCGAAAAGTACCTTTTCGATGCAAAGGACGTTTTTGTACCACGTGTTCTATTGGAGAGAGCGAAGAATGGAGCAGACTGCTTGCGGAAGATGTGCTACAAGTCAATCATAGACATGTCATTTTCACAATTGATGAAGGTTTACGTGATGTTTTCCTTTTACACCGGCACTTACTAAAGCCTTTAATGGACGAGGCCGCAAGGCTTATCAAAAACTTTTTTCAGAAGAAAGCGAAAGTGACTCCCGGCATTATTGCTGGTCTCCATACATTTGGATCTCAGCTCAATTTTAATCCGCATGTTCACATGCTTGTGAGTATGGGTGGAATCACTCGCAAAGGAGAATGGAAGTCCTATGACTTCATTCCGTTTAAGATGCTTCGGAAACAGTGGCAGACGGTGGTGCTAAAACTTATTCGTAAACATTTGACTGCGAAAGAGAAGGAGAACGTTCAGCCTCTATTACAGAAAGCTTATTTACAAAATGGAGAAGGTTTCTATGTTCATGCCCCAAGACAACGAGGCCATGTGAAAGAACAACTCCGTTATATTGGTCGCTATATCCGCCGTCCAGCAATTGGACTGAATCGCATCGAAGACTACGATGGTCACAACGTGCCCTTTACGTACAAGGACAAAAGAGACAATCAGGAAAAGCGTTTGACGCTTTCAGTTGAAGCCTTTATTGCACGTTTGATCCGTCATATCCCTGACGAGCAGTTTAAAACGATCCGGCATTATGGCATGTATTCTAGAAAAAATAAAAAATTAAGCAAAAAGTTATTAATGGCATGGCAAAAAGTAACAAAGCGCTGGGTCATCAAGGTAAATAAAGTTCTGCGCAGACGTACATGGAGAGAACGGACGATCGCAACTGGCAATAAAGATCCTCATATTTGTCCTAAATGCGGTAACTATTATGAATACAAGGGAGAAGTCTGCCTTGAAGAAGGCAGGTTAGTCATCAAAGTAGCCCTAGGAAGAACGGCAAGAGAGTATCTAGAGGAGGAGATTCGTTATCTCAACCAAAAAACGACGCAAATCGGTCAAAAAGAAAATCGTGCAAAAAACAAACAAAAAAACCGTACGGTTTTTTTGCCTATCGTGTCATGAGAAAGAAGAAATCCCTACACAAATTGTACGAGAAATGGATCTTATGGATGGTGGAGATTCGATCATTCCCCCTCGGTTTTCATGTGAACAATGTGGAGGAGAAATGTATCCTGAATACTACAAAGGGGTTCACGGCCAGGAATACAGAATTAAAGATTATCTCTAAACAAAAAAGGACCGGGCGTATTTTGCCCGGTTTTTCTTATATAAAAAGAAGCGTGTAAGTGATGAAGGAACAGGATCAGAACTGACGAGGCATTTTGCGGATATTTTTTAGGAGCGCGGCAGAAAATAAGCAAAAAAGGAGTCTTCTGCCTTGAAGAAATTCATGACCTTAATCCTTAGTTGCTCCGTCCTCTTATGTTTTTCGGGTACTGCTGAAGCAAAAAGTACGCTGCCTGCCAAGTTGCCTGAATCGGTGATCGATATTTCAAAGGAGAATACCTACCCGAATCCAGCTCACGATACTTCTGAGCTCGTGCCGAGCGCCCATACCAAGGCATTGCTCAAATCCGCAAATGAAACGATCGAGAATCCAATTCTGATCAAACTGCTAAACGAATCGGCGCTTCATCCATCGAAATGGTCGATTGGTTATTCTGCGCGAATCTATCTTGGTGAATGGCCGCTTAACTATACATCGAAGGAAACCTCAGTGAATTGGGAATACAAGAAGATTAATGATAATGCGGCAGACGCCCGCGGCAGCAAAAGCAGCCAGCAAATCGGCTATCTGCAAGAAGTACAAGCAAAGGTGAATGGCGGTTTGACCTCTGATATTCCAAAGAAAGAAGAAGCCAGCCAGCTAATCTTAGCAAAAACAATGAAAAAAACGCATCTTCCGATTTCCTTTTCGACGATCATCGGTGCCGGAACGAAAATTGATCGTCCGTATCAAGTGCCGTCAAAACGAATTGGCCACCTCTATGGTTACGTGCCGGCAGTTAATGAACGCGGAAAAATTACGTATGGAGAAGTTTTCCTCGTTTTAAAAGGCGGCAGGGCACACATTGAGGTTAAAAACATCATGCAGCAAGGAATCGGAGCCTGGATGCCGATTACCGATCATCTGTCACTGCGCTACGTCGCACAATAAACCGATACAAGCCTTTGTCTGAACCTTTTTCTTAAACTATGCTAAAGTGAAAAGAGAATGGGAGACGGAGGTGCTCACTATGGGACGAGCGACGCATTCGAAAGCAGATCAAGTGATCTATTTAAAAAAACGATTCAAACTGTTGACCCAGGTTTTCGAGGCGTTCGACGCGGAGAACGTCAACGAGAGCGACTTAGCCAGTGTACTTCAGATGATGGATAATCTCGAAGTGAAGATCCGCCGCTTTCGTGAAGATTGGATCGAGAATCGAACAGAAAAATAAGGAAAACATAAAAGACGCGAAAACGGTCACGCTAAGGATATGGAGGGTGATCGTGTGAAAAAAATCGCGTTGGTACTCTTCGTCGCTCTGTTTGGGCTTGTTATCGATCCATTTGGCGCGTTTGCAAAGGACTGGTATTTCAAGCCTGCGAAAAATCATCAACCAGCGACGACAGAACCAGAATATGAAGCTTTATTAAAGAAATATGATGGGATCTATATAGGCGATCCATCGAAAAAGGAATTGTTTTTGACGTTTGACAATGGGTATGAGGCCGGCTATACGGCACACATACTCGATACACTGAAAAAAGAACATGTCCCGGCAACGTTCTTTATCACCGGTCATTATATTTCCGACCAGCCTGAGCTCGTGAAACGGATGGTAAACGAAGGACATATCATCGGCAACCATTCGTGGAGTCATCCGGATTTGGCGAAAATCAGCGATACAAAATACAAAAAAGAATTAGCTAAGTTGAAGGCGCGCTACACGAAGTTAACCGGGAAAACCGAGATGAACTATTTGCGTCCGCCAAGAGGCACTTTCAGCGAGCGGTCGCTCAAGCTTGGTCATGATGAAGGGTATATTAATGTATTTTGGTCTGCAGCCTATCGCGACTGGCTGCGTGATCAGCAACATGGCGCTGATTACGCCTATGACCACATTATGAAACGCATGCACCCAGGCGCCGTTATTCTGCTTCATACGGTTTCCAAAGACAATGCTGAAGCCCTTCCTAAAGTTATTCATGACTTGAAAAAGCAGGGGTACCGTTTCCGTAGTTTGGATGACTTGATGGCAGAACGCGCCCTTCCCTCAAAATTTTGGTGAATCTGCTTAGATACCTCGATCCGAATAAGGATTTGAGGTATTTTTTTACAGGCCAAAAAAAGTATAAGATTCTGCCTGTCTGAGGAGGCTCGTGGCGCGTCCGCGGCAAGCGAGAAACCAAAGCGTACCCGTGCACAAGTGATGAATCAAAGCCGCAGCAAAAGGAACCTTTCTGATTGTAAAGGAACTTTCCTAAAGGAACTTTAAGGAACTTTAAGGAACTTTAAGGAACTTTCGCTAAGTGCGCATACGTCCTGTATGCAACACGAAAGCCATCACATCCTGTGAAAGTACGTCCTGTATGCAATGCGAAAGCCACCGCATCCTGCGGAGGTAAGGACCGGGCGCTTTTTGCTCGGTTTTTCTGTCGATTTGTAAAAAAAAGTTGTAAAAAAAGTTAAGAACAGTATCCACAACGTTATCCACAGATTTGACAAATAGAAAGGTGGGATAAATAGACGATTTACGTCATTAATCCACATAATCCACAATGATTTCGTGATTAATTAACAAAAAAATACACATTTTTACATCCCGTTAATAAAGGATTTTTGGAGGTTATCCACTTATCCACAGAGTTATTGACATTTGCACAACGTATGATCTCGCAAATTCTGAAATATAAATTTAATGAATCGGTGAAAAATAGGCTGGTGCATTAAATTTTTATGAAAAAACGGCTTTTTTTGCTCTTGCTGTTCTTTGCGTTCAATGCATGCATGGGTTTGTGCTATGATATTGATAAAAGTGCTGGAGGATTGATCGATGACGGTGATCACCAGGATACGTACGAATGAAAAAGAACGCGGCTTTTTTGTCGTGGATTTGGCAAGCGATGACGGTCAGAAGCAAAGTTTGGATGTTCATGAGGACGTCCTTGTCCGGGAGGAACTGCGCAAGGGACTTGAGTTGTCGCCGCAAAAACTTAAGCGACTACTTCATGAGGCGTCGGGAATCTTGGCTTATAATGCGGGGGTGCGCTATCTCTCCTATCGGATGCACAGTGTGTCTGAAATGAAGCGCTATTTACAAAAAAAGGAGTTTGGCACGCAGCAAGTGACTTATGCTATCGACCGTTTGAAACATGAGAATTTGCTGGATGACGAAGTCTTTGCGGATTCCTTTATCCGAACGCGGATTCGTACTTCGACCAAGGGACCGCAGCTGATCTATCGCGAATTGCTGCAATCGGGCGTTTCACAATTGATCGCTTCGCGCGCGGATCGACTGTTTCCTGTTGAGGAACAACTTGAACATGCACGCAGGTATTTAGCAAAGCAAACGTCATCGGTTAAAAATAAAAAATCAATGATGGAAGGACGGCTTGTTCTTGCCAGACGGCTGATGCAGCATGGGTATTCACGTGAGATCAGTGATCAGGTTCTTGAAGAGATCACAGACTTTCTAGAGGAAAACGAACGAAATGCGCTGACCGCTCAAGCAGAAAAGGCGATGAAAAAGTACAAGAAGTTTTCCGGTCGCGATTTTACATTAAAAGTGAAAAACTATTTGTATCAAAAAGGATTTCCACTTGATTCAATTAATGCTTTTTTAAGCGAGCGCATCAACGATATATGAATAAAACAACATGAAAAAGGGCTTCTGACATTCATTCAGAAGCCCTTTTCATTCCAAATTGATCAGGAATTGACCTGAGCTAACACTAATTTCTTACGTAGTTTGCGTTCACTGAATACCCAGCCTGTATAGGAACTTTGCACCTTTAGATGATGATCCAGCCAGACCGTCGCGGTGAACGGATAGGTTCCCTTTGAATAGTACCTTAGATCCGTAAACTGAATGACCCAGTGGTTGTTGCGCTGCTCAATGGACCAATGATAGATGGGCGAAAAGGACAGGAAGGCACGCACATTTTTATCATGTGCAGCTGCCTGAATCATTTCGTTGTTTAAATCAATCGGCATCCGATCAAATCGGTCGATCAGCTCTAAGCGTTTACCGCTGATTTTTCCGACATAGTAGTATTTTTCGCTTTCCGCTGCCACATGATAATGAGACCAGCGCATGGTCGGGGACAAATAAACCTTGGTTAGTCCGGGCAGCTGCTGCTTCACATCATTTATGACTTGGTGATGATAAAAGCCGCGGAGCACATAGTACACAACAAGCATTGCATCGATGACGATAAAGGTGACGCCCGCGTGACCAAGCGATTGCCAGATGGCAAATCCGAGAAGATGCATACTAAAAATAAACGGATCAAAGATATTGATGGTCCCCAGTGCAACCCATTTTCCCGTAAACGGGCGAACCGCTTGCGTTCCATACGCATTGAAGATATCGACAAAGACATGAGTGGCGACGGCCGTCAACGTCCAGATCAACAATCCGCTAGGGTTTGCACTTGGAAACATTGCTAAGAGGATCGCCGTAAGAAGCAACGGCCAAAGCAGTGTTGCCGGAATCGAGTGGGTCATCCCGCGATGATTGCGGATGTAAGCCGCATTGTTTTTTAATTTCAGAGCCGTGTCAATGTCGGGAATCACTGAACCTGCGACAACGCCGACCATGACCGCTTGGTAAGTCAGCGGACTCTGCGCGACGGCGGGATCCATGGTTGCGAGTCCCGCTAAGCCAAACCCCATAACAATATGAGTCGCTGTATCCATGAAAAAATTATGTCCTCCCTCTTAAATGAAGAAATCCCTTTTTTCAATGACACGAAGTTGTGTTAATACTTTTATTGTCACACAAAATCAAGGATAATGAAAGGGATATTTGTGCCAATTCAGAGGGAAAATGGAACGAGAAGGGTTGAAAAGAATGAAGGAACAGCAAATACAGCAATTTAATCACGATTTGCTGGATTGGTTTCACCGTAAAGGGCGTAGGCTCCCTTGGCGTAAGACAGATAATCCTTATTATATCTGGATATCCGAAGTGATGCTTCAACAAACTCAAGTGAATACGGTAATTCCTTATTATAACCAATTCATCAAAAAATTTCCTACACCAGAAGCATTAGCAGATGCACCGGAACAAGAGGTGCTCAAATCATGGGAGGGACTTGGTTATTACTCGCGCGCCCGCAATCTTCAGAAAGGTGTACGTGAGATGGTTGCCACCTACAACAGTGAACTTCCGAAAAATAAGTCGGACCTTTTGTCTTTAACGGGGATTGGACCTTATACAGCATCCGCATTAATGAGCATGGCCTATCATGAACCTGAGCCGGCGATTGATGGTAATTTAATGCGCGTCCTCTCGCGCATCTTTTTAATTGATGATGATATTGCGAAGCAAAAAACACGTAAGAAATTTGAAAAGCTAGCAAGCGATTTAATTGTCCAAACAGAACCTGCGTCTTTTAACCAAGCCTTGATGGACCTTGGTGCAATGGTCTGCAGACCGAAGATTGCCGATTGCTCGCAGTGCCCAATCAGCAGCCATTGCCGCGCTTATGAAGAAGGGGTGCAGCTGGAATATCCGGTCAAGAGCGGCAAAGCGAAACCAAGAATGCTTCACTATGCGGTGCTGCTTCTTCTCGATGAACAGGGACGTTTCTTAGTGGAACAACGGCCCGACAGTGGACTTCTTGCCGGAATGTGGCAATTTCCAATGCTTTCGCTTGACGAATACGAAGATGAACAGCAGCAGCAGGCATATAGTCGGGAACGCTTTCAATGCAGCGTCGAACCGCCGGAAGCCGCTTTTTCCTATACGCATCATTTTTCACATTTAATTTGGAAGCTGACGCTGCGGATCGGACGGACACCGTCGCAAATGAAGCTGCGGAAGAGGCAGTGCTGGGCGACAATGAATGAGTTGAAGCGTTTTCCTTTTCCGGTATCGCATCAAAAGGTTATTCGATGGATTGAAAAAAATCGACCGCTTCATACATAACTTTTGCCATTATTGGCAATGGTATTGTGGTGGAGGTGATACGCGATGGCTAAGAATACAAACGCAAACACTGACGTAGCACAAGTAAAAAAGCAAAATGCTCAGGCTAAGAACGGCAAATCAAGCAGTGAATTTGCGAGCGAAACGGATGCTCAGCAAGTTCGTCAGCAAAATCAAAAGTCACAGCAAAAAAAGCAGTAATCACCAAACGTGCGTATGCGTATAAGGACAAAAAAAGCCTTGTTCCAAAAAATGGAACAAGGCTTTTTTTAAAGAAAATAATTTTAGTGTTCTCCGTTATTCTTGTGAGCTTTCTTGTTAAAAAATATTACATGAATGGAACAAGATGATATAATAGCCAAGTACGAGGAGGTGAATTGTTAAAAATGAGTGACCCAGTATTGAAGGTTGAAGGATTGAAGACGTCTTTTTTTACTGATGATGGCGAGGTTCCCGCGGTCGGTGGAATTGACTTCGAAGTAAAAGAAGGAGAAATTCTTGGCATCGTCGGCGAGTCCGGCTGCGGAAAAAGTGTGACCTCGCTTTCTATCATGGGACTGCTGCCCTCACCTCCGGGAAAGATTGTCGGAGGACATATCTATTATCAAGGTGAAGACATCAGTCATGCGAAAGAATCGAAAATGAGAAAACTGCGTGGAAACGAGATTGCGATGATCTTTCAAGAACCGATGACCTCGCTTAATCCTGTTTTTACAATTGGCGAACAACTCGAGGAAGCCATAAAACTACACAATCAGCGTTTACCAAAAAAAGAGATTGAGAATCGTTCGGTAGAACTGTTAAAGCGTGTCGGTCTGCCTAGAGCAAAGGAATTGCTTAAAGAATATCCTCATGAACTTTCCGGCGGGATGCGTCAGCGTGTGATGATCGCGATCGCCATGTCCTGTAATCCAAAGGTTCTGATCGCCGATGAACCGACAACGGCGTTGGATGTGACGATTCAGGCGCAAATTCTTGACTTGATGATCAAGCTGAATAAGGAAACCAACACGGCGATTATTATGATCACCCATGATTTAGGCGTTGTTGCGCAAATGTGTCAGCGAGTCGTCGTGATGTATGCGGGCAAAATTGTTGAAGAAGGACCGGTTAAGGATATATTCAACCATCCAAAGCATCCGTACACGGAGGGATTGATTCAATCAATTCCGGATTTGCACGGAAAAAAAGAACGTCTCTACACAATAAAAGGCAGTGTGCCAAAGCCCGGATCGATTACGAAAGGCTGTCTGTTTGCGCCGCGCTGTGAATTTGTCATGGATAAATGTCGGGTGAACACCCCGGAATTATCCGGAGGCGAGCATAAATCGCGTTGCTTTCTTCATCAGGAGCAAGGCAGAAAGGAAGTCCGCACATGATTGAATCGCTGTTACACGTTGAGAATCTCAAAAAATATTATCCAATTAAAGGCGGGAAATTTGGACGAGTATCCGAAACCGTTCGTGCTGTCGACGGCGTGAGTTTTTCGGTTCGCGAAGGCGAAACGCTAGGGATTGTCGGCGAATCAGGATGCGGGAAGTCGACGACCGGTCGGATGATCATGCGCTTGATTGAGCCAACAGAGGGAAAAATCGTGTTTCAAAACCGAAACCTTATGAATCTCTCAAAAAAAGAGATGCGAAAAGCGCGCAAAGACATTCAGATGATTTTTCAGGATCCGTTTGCTTCTCTAAATCCCCGGCATACGGTTGAACATATCATTGAAGAACCAATGATTGTGCATAACATCGGCGATCGAAAGGAACGTAAAGCGCGTGTTGAAGAATTGCTGGAACTTGTCGGACTGAGCAGTTACCATGCAAAACGCTATCCGCATCAGTTCAGTGGCGGACAGCGCCAGCGGATAGGCATTGCGCGCGCCCTCGCCGTGCGTCCTAAGGTGATCATTGCCGATGAACCGGTTTCTGCGCTCGATGTTTCGGTACAGTCTCAAGTGTTGAACCTGCTTAAAGATCTGCAGGAAAAATTCAACCTCACTTATATTTTTATTGCCCATGATTTAAGTGTTGTCCGTCATATCAGCGACCGGGTTGGTGTGATGTATCTCGGCAAACTGGTTGAACTCTCAGAGAGTGAGCGGCTGTACGATGATCCGAAACATCCGTATACAAAAGCGCTGCTCTCTTCTGTTCCCGTGCCGAATCCGAATGTACAAACGGAGCGAATGATACTGCAAGGCGATGTCCCAAGTCCTGCACATCCACCGGCAGGCTGCAGTTTTCATGACCGCTGCCCGTTTGCAATGGATATCTGTTCTAAAGAACGGCCGCATTTGAAAAAGCTTGAAGACGGCAGGCTGGTTTCCTGCCACTTATACGATTAAGCCAGGCAGCAGCAATTTCGCAAGCAGCACCAGCTGCCGGTGCTCAAAGAGAGGTGAATACATATGTTCTATTATTCCGTGAAACGCATACTGATGCTGATTCCGGTTCTGCTTGGCATGACGCTGATTGTCTTTGCAATCATTCATGCGATTCCGGGAAATCCGGCACTGACCATTCTCGGCACAAAAGCATCACCGGAAGCTGTTCGACAGTTGAATCAGTCATTGGGACTGGATAATCCTTGGTATGTTCAATATTTTTCCTATTTGAAAGATATATTGACTGGAGATTTGGGAACGTCGATTCAGACTCATGCGCCGATTGCAAGCGAGATTTGGCCGCATTTGGCTGCAACGATTGAGCTGTCGTTTGTCGCAATGATCATTGCGATTGTTGTTGGGATCAATGCTGGTATTATCAGTGCATGGAAACAAAACTCGGTGTTCGACTATACGGCGATGATCCTTGCGCTTATCGGTGTGTCGATGCCGGTGTTCTGGCTCGGGCTGCTTGAACAATGGGGATTCTCAATCAAATTGGGATGGCTGCCGTCAATCGGCCGCGATGATATCCGTAACGGTGTCGATCCTATTACGAATCTTTATTTGATTGATACACTTTTGCAAGGACGTCTGGACCAGTTCTGGATGGTCATTCGTCATATGATTTTGCCCTCCATTGCCTTGGCAACCATTCCAACGGCAATCATCGCGCGAATGACACGCTCCAGTATGCTTGAAGTACTGAAATCCGACTATATTCGTACCGCCAAGGCAAAAGGACAGCGGATGGTTTGGATCGTGTACAAATACGCGTTGAAAAATGCGTTTATCCCGATTTTAACGGTTATCGGACTTCAGACTGGACTGCTGCTCGGCGGTGCTATTTTGACGGAAACGATCTTTGGCTGGCCGGGTGTCGGTTTGTACATCTACAACGCCATCCAGTACCGCGATTATCCGGTGATCCAATCCGGAATTTTGATTATTGCCTTCATTTTTGTCATGGTCAATTTCATTGTCGATTTGCTTTATGGACTCATTGATCCGCGTATCAAGTACAAATAAGCCAAATTGATCGAAACAAATCTTCTAACACTAATTGAGAAAAGGAGGTGTCAAGAATGCCGCAAACTGCTCAAGTACATGCTGAAACGCGTGCCGCGAAAGAAAGAAGCCCATTTGTGAACGCAATCAGTGAATTTTGGAAATCCTATCGCAAGAACAAACCGGCTTTGTTTGGGACAGGCATTATCCTTGTCTTTATCCTTCTCGCCATTTTTGCCAACTTTATTGCGCCTCAAGGGATCAATGATCAAAATATAACCAATAAACTGCAGGCGCCATCAGCAGCACATTGGTTTGGCACGGATGATTTCGGCCGCGATATTTTCAGTCGTATCTTATTTGGTGCTCGGCTTTCGCTGCGTGTTGGCTTTCTCGCGGTGATCGGATCGATTGTTGTCGGAACCTTGCTTGGTATTCTGGCCGGCTATTTTGGAAAAGTACTGGACGTTGTCATTTCGCGTCTGTTTGATATTTTGCTTGCTTTCCCAAGTATCCTGCTTTCGATTGCGATTGTTGCCATTCTCGGGCCGTCGCTTAATAATGCATTGGTTGCGATTGCAATTGTCAACGTACCGGTGTTTGGCCGTCTTGTTCGTTCGCGCGTGCTGACGGTAAAAGAGGAAGAATATGTTGTTGCTGCGCGCTCGATCGGTATGGGCGACATGCGCATCATTTTCCATCATATTCTTCCGAACAGTATTGCACCGATTATTGTACAAGGAACATTGAACATTGCGACTGCCATTCTCGATGCCGCTGGTTTAGGTTTTCTGGGAATGGGCGCTGAGGCGCCGCTTCCGGAATGGGGCAAGATGCTGTCCGATTCAAGGGAGTATATTCAGAACGCGCCATGGACCGTACTGTTTCCGGGACTTGCCATTGTCCTTGTCGTCGTCGGGTTCAACCTGATTGGCGATGGGCTGCGCGATGCACTCGATCCGCGGATGAAAAACTAAGTGAACAAATTCTGAGTATTTCTATTGTTTTCTTGTGAAATTATCAGATTAGCTATACAATATTTAAGATTTGTTTTAGAAATATAGATTAGGGGGATTCACATGAAAAAGAAGTATTACAGCGCAGCGTTTGCACTCATTCTATCACTTGCGCTTGTGCTGACCGGTTGCGGCAGCAGCGGCTCTTCAAGCAATTCAGACGCAAACAAGACGCTTGTCTTTGGCCGCGGTGCAGACACAACATCGCTTGACCCGGCTGTGGTTACAGACGGCGAATCATTCCGTATCTCGCAGAATATCTTTGAAACGCTCGTTTCTTATGATTATAAGAATCAGTCGACAAAGATCAAGCCAGGTCTTGCTGAAAGCTGGAAGATTAGTGATGACGGCAAAACGTATACGTTCACGCTCCGCAAGGGCGTTAAATTCTCCGACGGCAGTGCATTCAACGCCGACGCAGTTGTTTACAACTTCGATCGTTGGATGAACGGCAAGGCATCTGGAAAATTCGCTTATTTCCCGTCCATGTTCGGCGGCTATAAGGGCGACAATAGCCTGATTATTGATCGTGTTAAGGCACAGAATGCCACGACGGTTGTCTTTACTTTGAAGAGACCTTCTGCACCATTCCTGCAAAACTTGGCAATGTCTCCATTCGCCATTTCAAGTCCGAAAGCCATTAAAAAATATGGTGACAAATATGGTCAATCTGCCGGCGTAGGTACCGGTCCTTATGTATTTAAGAGCTGGAAGAAAAACAACACAATTACGTTGACAAAGAACAAAAACTACTGGCAAAAAGGTCTTCCAAAACTTGATTCAATTATTTTCAAAGTCATTCCGGATAACAGCGCGCGTTTGAACGCATTGAAGAATGGCGAAATTGATCTTATGGACGGCTTGAACCCAAGTGATATCGATGGCATTAAAGGCAACAAGGATTTCCATGTTTACTATCGTCCGCCGATGAACGTTGCTTATCTCGGCTTTAACGTAACGAAGAAGCCATTTGACAACAAGAAGGTTCGTCAGGCACTGAACATGGCGGTTGACAAGGAAGCGCTGAACAAAGCGTTCTACAATGGACAAGCTGAACCGGCAAAGAACCCAATGCCTCCAGTACTTCTTGGATTTGCTAAGGATCTTAAGGATTATCCATATGACCTGAAGGCAGCGAAGAAATTGCTGGCTGAAGCTGGTTATCCAAATGGGTTCACGACAACGTTGTATACGATGTCCAACCCGCGTGACTACATGCCGCAGCCTGCGAAAACAGCTGAAGCCATTCAAGCAACTTTTGGTAAAATCGGCGTGAAAGTCAAAATCGAAAACGTTGAGTGGTCTTCTTACATTGAAAAGCTGCAAAAAGGCGGCGCGCCAATGTACTTGATGGGCTGGATCGGCGACAATGGTGACCCGGACAACTTCCTCTATACGCTGCTTGATAAAGACAGCGTTGGTACGAACAACTTATCGTTCTACAAGAATGATGAATTGCACAAGATTTTTACTCAAGCACAATCTGAAACGGATAATGCAAAACGTGCGGCGCTGTATGTCAAAGCACAAGAGATTATTCATGAAGATGCCCCTTGGGTACCTCTTGAATATGCAAAAGCAGCACTAGTTGGTAAGAGCACGATCTCCGGATTCGCTCCAAGCCCAACAGGGACAGAACCACTAAGTGATGTAACCGTAAAATAATTTTCGATAACGAAACAAAACCCGCAGTCGTTAAACACGGCTGCGGGTTTTGTTTTGGTCATCACCGGGAAACATCGCCGGTTATTGCGTCAGTTTATGCTGAAATGCATAGATGACCGCTTGCGTGCGGTCTTGGACCTCAAGTTTGCTCAGAATATTGCTGACGTGAACTTTTACCGTTTTTAAAGCAATGAACAGCTCATCAGCAATTTCTTGATTGCTTTTGCCGCGTGCCATCAGCAGCAGCACTTCCATTTCTCGATTGGTCAGATCGTCATGCAGCGCTTTATCCGATCTGTGCTTCATGCGCGCCATAACTTTTTCTGTGACTTCCGGCTCGAGGACGGATTGACCGTTGTAAGTCGAACGAATTGCTTTTGCAATGTCGCTTGCTTTTGAGGTTTTCAGCAAATAGCTGGTTGCACCGGCTTCAATAGCCGGATATACTTTGTCATCATCAAGAAAACTAGTGACAATGATGATTTTGGCTTGCGGCCATTGGTCGATAATTCGTTTCGTTGCTTCAATTCCATCGACCTCTTCCATGACCAGATCCATCAAGACGATATCCGGTCTCAGTTTCAGGACCAGATCAATTGCGTCGCGGCCGTTGTCCGCCTCGCCGACGACATTAATATCCGCTTGCGCGCTCAGGTATGCGGAGACACCGATACGTACCATTTCGTGATCATCAACAAAGACAACATTAATCATTGTTTTCATCCCTTTCAAGGAGCGGCACTTTAATTTCCAGACTAGTGCCTTTATCCGGAACGCTCACGAGTTTAATTTGCGCCCCGATCTGTGCGGAACGTTCGTTTATGTTCTGCAGCCCATAGGAGCCTGGTTTTGTTTTCTTTGCATCGAATCCGATGCCGTCATCGGTCACGCGGAGGATGACAAACCCTTCACGCTTAATCAGCAGAACATCGAGGCTGTGCGCTTTGGCATGGCGAAGCGTGTTGGACACCGTTTCCTGGAGAATGCGGAAGAGCTGATCTTCAATCCCGCGCTTTAGCGAGACCGGTTCGATACTGGCGTTAATGGTCATCGGTACCTTTTGTTTCAATTCAAGCAGCAGTTCTTCCATCCCTTGCTTGAGCGCTTTGCCGTGCAGCTGTACCGGCCGTAAATGAAGGAAGAGCGCCCGCATTTCCAGCTGTGATTGGTGTATGGTCTGCTCCACAAGTTTTAATTGTTTTCCTTCCGGATCATCGGTGTTGGGGCGCAGTTCATTAATGGTTGACATGAGCATTGAGGCAGCGAACAGTTGCTGGCTGACTGAATCGTGAAGCTCGCGGGCAAGCCGATTACGTTCCTCTGAAACAATCTTTTGGATTGCTTTTTCTTCAATCTCTGCCTTGTCGCTTACGGTTTGTTGCGCTGCTTTTGTGAGCGCGCTCATTTTCGTGCTTAGCTGCTTCACGCGGTTCATGACCGGCTCGATCTCGGCTGAACGCGCAGAAAAGGACGCAGCCGCATGGCTTCCTTGACTTAGCTGATCCATCGCGTCACGGATCATCGCCAGCTGGCGGCGCCAATACATCCCTGAAAGCAGCCCGGCAATTCCGCCGACAAATAATGAAAGGATCGGTACGATAAAGAGAAACGGAAGATGCCAGATTTGCCGGCTCCATAACAGCGACCAGTTCGGAAGCGGAAAAGCAAACAGGAACAAAGCGCCAAACAAGATCAGGCAGACAAATGCGAAGCAGGTTCCGGTGACGATCTGGCGTTGAACCACGTTCATACGCGCTGCACCTCCAGACTGCCGGCAAATGCAGAAATCATAATTTTTACCTTTTGCTCTGCTTGCTCATAACCCTCAGTCTGAAGAATCCGTGTATCATGAATCAGCTGAACTTCGTGATGATCGAAGAAATCGACCTTGCCAAGCACCACGGAATAGTGAAGTGCAGTTTCAACGCCATAGGGCACGAGAATGCGCACTCTACCGGCAAGATGGCGGATAAAGATCACCGATTCCTTCTTCGGCAGAATGGTGCGGCTAAGATCAATGATCGTATCCCCGGCACCGGTCTGAATATTGATGTCCTGCCATTCGAAATCATGATCCGGTGTTTCTTGACTGCCGAACCATTTATTGCGCAGCAGCGGCATGCGAACGGAAACGTGCTCCGAGCCGTTTCCAGGATGTTCCATGTCCGGTATGATCCGTGTCGGATGCTTCTTTTTTTGGATGAAATCGATCAGATAGCAAATGAAAAGCGCAATGATGAAGAGCTTAAAGACGAGCAGGTTCAAGAGTGTAAACCCAAGCCCAATCAAGCCGACCCAGAAGAGGATTTTTCCCTTTTGGGTTCGGCGATGGTTGCGCCCATAGTAGATTATGGCCCCGAATAAAAGGGTAGGGAAAAGAAATTCCCAGCCTTCAAAGAGTGTTTGAACGATTATGAGAAGCAGGCAGATCATCATGAACCAGCTGTATCGATCTTTTTTCAGTTGCTCGAACATGGTGCATCATCTGCCTTTCTGCTCTGTATATGTAGTGTGAAAAAAGGCGTTCTCCGCCTTTTTTCATTTTAACATCCTTATGTGGGTCAAGCGAGCGCGTTAAGACGGATTAATTTGCTTTATTTTGCTCAAGTTCGCGTTCGATTTCTCGGATACGCGCATCGATTGTATTATGGTGGTAGTTGCTCGTGACTCTCTGTTCCAGCCGCTCCAGATACAGTTCGCTTTCCTCGAATTTAGAAAAGGATTGCCCGAATGCACGCTCTGGATGGACGACCGTATTCATCCGATTGTTGATGTTTGCAATGTTTTCGCGACTCATCAGTTCCATCCGTTTTAAATGCATGTCCTTCAATTTACGTTTCATGGTCGCATACTTTTGCTCGAGCTGATCTAATTGCTTCACTGTTGTATCATAGGCATTCTTAAGACGTTCGGCCTTCTGCCTGTAATCGTCATGTTCTTTCTCAGCGAATTCCTGCAGCTCGTTCTCCGATGCGCGCGCGGCGATTTCCGCCTGGTGCTGACGTCTCGCTGCCATTTCTGAAGCTTCATGGTACGCTTTGATGAACTGATCTTTGAGCAGATATTGGCGATCAATTAATTCACGCACGCGTTTAACTTCTTTTTCACAGCTGCGCAAATGTTGATTGAGCATCGCAATCGGGTTTTTTTGTTCTTTTTGATCGAGCATATCATTAAGATCTGCAGAAATTGAGTCCTTTAATCGGGTAAAGAGATTACTCATTGTCAGTTGCTCCTTTATATGGATGATTTGTTTGCAAATTCTTTCCATTCTTTTTCAAAGTTGTCAAAGGGATCTTTAGGTTGTGGATCGGCTGTTTTATCGTTCTTTAGTGCTTTATAAGCGACGTAAATTCCGGCAAGCGCAGCCACACCGATTAGTGCCGGAACATTGCCGAGTGAGAAACAAAGGGCGATGATGCCGATGATGCCCCAAAAGAGCTTCACTCCGGTTGAATCTGTTCGGGTAAACTTCTTGAAGGCGAAGTAGAGCACCGCCAAGCTGATGATTAATCCGATCAGCGGTCCCACTTGTGTAAGCAGGATGATCAGGCTGACCGCTCCGAGCAAGTACAAGGCAATTTTTTTCATGTATGTGATCCTCCTTTCCATGACTTAATCATAGAAAAAAGATGCGGCGAGGATAATGAGCCGTAGCAGTATCTTATGATAAGTCTTTGGACTTAGCGGCAGCAAGCATCGGATCAAATAAAGAGGGCGTCTCAAAAGTCAGCGATCGACTTTTGAGACGCCCTTTCAGGGTATGGGATTGATGTAGGACCACGAGCCAGCCTTCTGATTGCCTGATTAGTTCATTTGATTTGCTTTTTGGTGGAACGCTTGGTAGCTGGTAACTAAGCGATCAAGATGTTCGATATGCTGATTGTAATCAATGATGGTTGAAATGAGCGGAAGCAGATCCAGCCATTCATCCGTTTTTTCGGTAGAAAGATGAGAGAAGAACAAACGGGCAAGCGTTGCGCTTTGCTTATAGTCTTTCCGCGCTTGCTCTTCATGACGCTTGCGACGAATTTTTCCATCAAATTTCAGCAGCACGCGCTCGTGGTAGGTCATTAAGCCGCTGAGCTGGATGCGGAGCGATTCACGGAAACCATCTGGAAGCAGGCGGAAGGCATTCTCATTGCGATCCAATTCGTTCAATAGATGGTGCAGCAACTGCGTCACATGAATCATTTCACGGAAAATGACCGTTCGCCGCAATTTAACCGATTTGATCCGCTTGCGAAAGGCACGCTCTTCTTTATACCAATGGTAATAGTTTTCGATTTTGAGCTTCCTGCTGTCGAGCTCAGCCATTTCCTGTTTGATTTTTCGATTATCCGAAGTTCCGCCGCTCAGCAGACGTGTCCATTTAATCAGCTGCGTCGTTTGCGTTAGAATCTGAGTGTAGAGCGTATTTTCATAATGAGGCGGGAAAATCAGCAAATTGACTAAAGTTGCTGAGATGACGCCAATACAGATCATGGAAAAACGGCGGATCCCTTCATAAAGGAAGGCAACATTGTCGCTCATACCGCTCGACATAATGAAGATCACGGTGACCATGGTCAGAGTCAGTGTGTGATGCAAATTAAATTTAAGATGCAGCGCGATCACAAACACAACGCTCAGACCAACGACGATCGGTGTATCACCGAAGAAAATGACGGCGGCAACGGCAATCAGTGCACCAATCAGATTCCCATAGATGTTTTGGATCATCGCGTGGATGGAACGCTGAACCGAAGGCCGCGTGGTCATTGCCGCAGCAACGCCGGCCATGATTGGCGACGTCATGCCTAATGCCATTGCAGTCATCAAGGCAAGCGTCACGGCAACACCGGTTTTCAAGCTGCGTGCGCCTAAGTGCATAACGGTCGGCCTCCTTTTCATTTGATTTTACCAAAAAAAGAGCGATAAAAAAAAGAGCGGATCGACCGCTCTTCGTTCGAAGGAAGACATTACCCTTTTGCAAGCTTCGCAAACGCATCGTCTGCAGCTGCCAAAGTGTCGTCAATGTCTTTTTCCGTATGCTCGGTTGTCAGGAACCATGCCTCATATTTTGAAGGGGCAAGATTGACGCCTCTTTCGAGCATTAATTTGAAGAAACGCCCGAACAGTTCGCTGTCGGTATCTTTCGCTTCCTCATAGTTTGTGATCGGATGGTTTGAAAAATACAAGGTCATCGCTCCGCCGATCCGGTTGATCACAACAGGAAGATGGTATTTTTCTTCATTAACTGCCAGCATACCTTCTTCAAGCTTTTTGCCAAGGCGATCCATTTCTTCGTAAATACCCGGTGTTTGCAATACTTCAAGACAAGCAATTCCGCTAGCCATCGACAGCGGGTTGCCGGCCATTGTCCCAGCCTGATAGGCCGGTCCGTTCGGGGCAACTTGATCCATGATATCACGTTTGCCGCCGTAAGCGCCGATCGGAAGTCCGCCACCGATGATCTTGCCCATTGCTGTGAGATCCGGAGTGACGCCCAAATAGTTCTGGGCACCGCCGTACATGAAACGGAAGTTGGTAATCACCTCATCATAAATGACGAGTGCGCCTGCTTGGTGGGCAATCTCATTCACCGCTTCAAGGAATCCGGGTTGCGGACGTACCATACCGAAGTTTCCGACGATCGGTTCAACGAGTACGGCTGCAATTTGTGATCCCCATTTTTCAAACGCATGCTGTAGTGTGTCCACATTATTGAACGGTACCGTGAGCACTTCTTGCGCGGTGCTTTCGGTGACGCCGGCTGAATCCGGAGAGCCAAGCGTTGACGGACCGGAACCTGCGGCGACGAGTACGAGGTCAAAGTGGCCATGGTAGCTACCGGCAAATTTCAAGATGATTTTTCTGCCGGTAAAGGCTCGAGCAACCCGTACGGTCGACATAACGGCCTCTGTACCGGAGTTGGTAAAACGCACTTCATCGAGGGAAGGAATTCCTTTCTTCAACATTACGGCCAGTTCGGTTTCCAGTCGTGTCGGCGTTCCGTAGAGTACACCGCGTTCGGCCTGCTTCTTGATCGCTTCTGTAATATGCGGATGCGCGAATCCGGTAATAATCGGTCCATACGCCGCCAGATAATCTATGTAACGGTTGCCGTCTTCATCCCAGAAGTAGGCGCCTTTGCCTTTTTTCATGAAAACTGGAGCGCCGCCGCCGACTGCAGCGTAGGCACGGGAAGGGCTGTTGACGCCTCCGACAATATTTTCGAGAGCTTCTGCATAGAGTTTTTCAGAAGTTTGCGTATTCATTGCGATTAATCTCTCCTTAACCTGTTCTAGGTTCTTTTTTGCTCCCCATAAGTATCCAATAACAGGCAGAAAATGACAAGCAAAGCGCGTCGAAAGCTAGTCAAACATGCGGTGGTTCATCAAAAACACAAAATGTTCAAGAATACGGGCGGTCAGTCCCCATATTGTTTTCCCTTTATATTCATAAAAAGGTTCGCTGATCTGAAGGTTGCGAAACGGATAGCGCTTACCCGCTACAATCCGTTCGAAGGGAAATTCGGAATGTTTATCAACCGTAAAGTTGAGCGAATGCTTTTCAGGAATCTGCTTCATCAGCCAAGGGAGCGGGATCGTAAAGACTTCCTGTACCTCATCAGGATTTGGTTTAAGCGGTTCATCCGACTCGATGACGCCGACAAAGGGATAGAGGAACAACTCGGAGGTTGCGATGCATGTGCCCATCTGGCCAATGACCTGGATCGCCTCCTTGCGAATGCCCAGTTCTTCGATGGTTTCTCGCACCGCAGTTTCCCGCATCGATCCATCGATTTTTTCGCTTCGTCCGCCGGGAAAACAGATATCACCCGGCTGGCGCTTCAATTCGGCTGCCCTAATTTCAAGCAAAAGCGACCATGTGTTGTTTTTATAAATAAGCGGAAGGAACAGCGCAGATTTTTTTGCCGTATCCTCGCCAATGATACTGCCATCATTTTCAATTCGTCGTGTAATACTTTTTATATCCATAAGATCACCCGTGATCAATCGTTTTTACCTCTCTAGTTTATCATTTTTCGTCGCCTGCTGCCTGATTGCTGCCGAGCGGAAGCCGCTTTAGTTCACAAGTGCAGCCGCACGGGTTATTATGATGAGTAGAATGAATAATAGGAACGGGTGATGAAGTGAGGGCATTTATTCATGAAGGTACTGCGGGGATGGATGGCGCATGCTTCGCGCCGAGCTTTTCCAATCCGCCGGCGCCTAAATCCGGTGAAGTAAAGGTGAAATTGAAGGCTGTCGGACTGAATCATCGCGACCTGTTCGTGTTAACGCGGCATCAGTCAAACGATCCGGCACTGGTCATTGGTTCGGACGGAGCGGGGGTTGTCTCAGAGGTTGGCGCCGATGTTCAGAATGTGCGCGTCGGCGATGAGGTGCTGATTATCCCAAGCTTGGGTTGGCTGAAGAACACGCCTGCACCGCCGAAAGACTTTGAAATTCTCGGATTGCCGGACCATGGCACGTTTGCTGAAGAAATCGTCCTTCCAGAGGTTCAGGTCGCTGCCAAACCGGACTATTTGTCTTGGGAACAGGCCGGTGTGCTCCCGCTTTCCGCGCTGACCGGCTATCGGGCGTTGTTTACTCGAGGCGGATTAAAAGGTGGACAAACCGTCTTCATTCCGGGGATCGGGAGTGGGGTTGCGACGTATATGCTGCAAATGGCAAAGGCGGTAGGCGCAACGGCAGTCGTCTCCTCACGTAGTACTGAGAAATTGAAGAAAGCAGGGAAAATGGGTGCAGATCTGTTGCTGGATAATGACCAAGATTGGGCGGCAGCATTGAATGGAGAAAAGGTGGATCTCGTGATTGAAAGCATCGGTGCGGCAACCTTTAACCGTTCGCTTGGCATGCTTAAAAAAGGCGGTACGGTGGTTTCATTTGGCGCATCGGCAGGTGATGAGATTGTGCTTGATCTGCGCAGCTTTTTCTATAATCAATGGAATCTGCATGGCTCGACAATGGGGAGTATTGAAGAATTTCATGAAATGCTTGATTTGTTCTGCGAGCATAAGATCAAACCAATTGTCGATCGATCCTATGATCTGGAACAGACCGGCGAAGCGCTGAGTTATCTGAAACAATCGGCGCAATTTGGCAAAGTTGCAATTAAAATCAATTCATGATGACAAAGGAGAATAAGCGATATGCTGGAGACGGGTACGAAAGCACCGGATTTTACACTGCAAGAAACTAACGGTAAACCAATCACGCTGTCAGACTATAGAGGAAAAAATGTTGTTCTGTACTTTTATCCGAAAGACATGACTCCGGGATGTACGACAGAAGCTTGCGACTTCCGTGATCAGAACAGCCGTTTTGAAGAGGTGAACACGGTCGTGTTGGGCATCAGCACGGATCCGATAGAACGGCACCAGAAGTTTGCCGTCAAGCATGAGCTTCCGTTTACGCTTTTGTCCGATCCGAATCATGAAGTTGCTGAAACCTACGGCAGCTGGCAGTTAAAGAACATGTTTGGAAAGAAGTCGATGGGGATCGTGCGTTCAACGTTTGTTATGGATCGGGAAGGAACGATTCGCAAAGTATGGCCGAAAGTAAAAGTTGCCGGACATGTTGACGATGTATTTCAGTTCGTCAAACAGAATCTCGTGTAAATGAGATAGCTGATTCTCAAAAAACGCTAATAAATGACAAAAGATCAGAACGCATGTGTCGTTCTGATCTTTTCATTATGGTGTGCCCCAGTATGTTTTCTTTCAACCAAGGCAAACTAAACGTACAGGTTATATGAAAAAATTAGGAAAAAGCGCTTAACGTTGACAGGACGAGCATCAACCATGTACACTGAAGATATAATTATAACGATTGTAATTTGAGAATTGGTTTTGATAATCACATCTTTGAAAGTGAGGTGCATGACGGTGAGCGATAAACAAGTAACTGTTGAACACGCAATTGAGTTATTGAAAAGCTCCGGAGTTCGGATTACTCCGCAGCGTCATGCGATTCTGGAGTATCTCGTTATTTCCGATACACACCCGACTGCGGATGAAATTTATAAAGCGCTTGAACATAAATTCCCAAATATGAGTGTTGCGACCGTCTATAACAACCTGCGTGTATTTAAAAAAACCGGATTAGTAAAAGAATTGACCTTTGGTGATGCATCGAGCCGTTTTGATTTTTCGACCCATCGCCATTATCATGTCATTTGCAGCGAATGCGGCAAAATTGTTGATTTCTTCTATCCCGCATTAGACGAAGTTGAATCTTTAGCGGCGCAAGTGACCGGCTTTAAAGTCGATCATCATCGATTGGAAATTTACGGGGTCTGTCCGGAATGCCAAGCCAAGCAAAAGGCAAGCGATCTTTCATCGCCAGAGCACGAAGCTGCAACCTGAACTGGAAAAGCGATAACTCGTCTATGAAGTCATGCCGCGTCTTGAGCGCGGCATTTTTATATGTCCAAACCCTCCCTCTACAATGGGTTTGTTTATTTGCAGCGCATATGAGAAGGTATGCTCTACTGATTGTTCATTATAGAACGGGTGAGTTTTTCTTGTATTTGCTTCTTTGTCTTGTATCAAGAAAGACTGCTGTGGCGCTTATACGAGAGGGATAGTGCAAGAGGACTTATGCTTTGCATTGCGGAGAATCAGGCGAGGGGATAAGGGGATCGGCAATCCTATCTCAGTCGCTCCGCTTCCTTGGCATTGGCTTTTTTTGACTGTTCACAAATTTGCTCTTGACGGTTTTCATAATCCGTGCTAAATTTATTGACGTTGTCTTTTACAACATCTTGTCTGAACATGTCGGATCTTGTACATGTGTTTCAATTGAGAATAAAAAAAGTTGACACACTATCATCCGATATGGTAACATATTTCTTGTCGTTTTGATAATCTCAATTGTAAAGTCGGCAACAAAAATGCTGATTCATCGAAAAGAAGTTCTTGACAAAGAACTTTGGAAGATGGTATGATAATTGAGTTGCTGTTTGGAATGTTCCTTGAAAACTAAACAAAAGCCAAGCGTGAATAAAGGGTTTTTAAACCCCATAATCAATTCAATTTGCTATGGATCATAATGAACTTTAAAGTAAAGCCCAGATATTTTATCTGGCATTGAATGTATAAACTTTTTGGAGAGTTTGATCCTGGCTCAGGACGAACGCTGGCGGCGTGCCTAATACATGCAAGTCGAGCGCACAGAAGGGGGCTTGCTCCTGGACGTGAGCGGCGGATGGGTGAGTAACACGTGGGCAACCTGCCTGTAAGACGGGGATAACTTCGGGAAACCGGAGCTAATACCGGATAATCCCTCGCACCGCATGGTGCGAGGTTGAAAGATGGTTTCGGCCATCACTTACAGATGGGCCCGCGGTGCATTAGTTAGTTGGCGGGGTAACGGCCCACCAAGACCGCGATGCATAGCCGACCTGAGAGGGTGATCGGCCACATTGGGACTGAGACACGGCCCAAACTCCTACGGGAGGCAGCAGTAGGGAATCTTCCACAATGGACGAAAGTCTGATGGAGCAACGCCGCGTGAGCGAAGAAGGTTTTCGGATCGTAAAGCTCTGTTGCCGGAGAAGAACGAGTGCTAGAGGAAATGCTGGTGCTGTGACGGTATCCGGCCAGAAAGCCACGGCTAACTACGTGCCAGCAGCCGCGGTAATACGTAGGTGGCAAGCGTTGTCCGGAATTATTGGGCGTAAAGCGCGCGCAGGCGGCTTCTTAAGTCTGATGTGAAATCTTGCGGCTCAACCGCAAAAGGTCATTGGAAACTGGGGAGCTTGAGTGCAGAAGAGGAGAGTAGAATTCCACGTGTAGCGGTGAAATGCGTAGAGATGTGGAGGAATACCAGTGGCGAAGGCGGCTCTCTGGTCTGTTACTGACGCTGAGGTGCGAAAGCATGGGGAGCAAACAGGATTAGATACCCTGGTAGTCCATGCCGTAAACGATGAATGCTAGGTGTTAGGGGGGTCCAACCCCTTAGTGCTGAAGTTAACACATTAAGCATTCCGCCTGGGGAGTACGACCGCAAGGTTGAAACTCAAAGGAATTGACGGGGGCCCGCACAAGCAGTGGAGCATGTGGTTTAATTCGAAGCAACGCGAAGAACCTTACCAGGTCTTGACATCCTCTGACAAGTCTAGAGATAGGCCGTTCCCCTTCGGGGGACAGAGTGACAGGTGGTGCATGGTTGTCGTCAGCTCGTGTCGTGAGATGTTGGGTTAAGTCCCGCAACGAGCGCAACCCTTGATCTTAGTTGCCAGCATTAAGTTGGGCACTCTAAGGTGACTGCCGGTGACAAACCGGAGGAAGGTGGGGATGACGTCAAATCATCATGCCCCTTATGATCTGGGCTACACACGTGCTACAATGGGCGGTACAAAGGGCAGCGAAACCGCAAGGTCAAGCCAATCCCATAAAGCCGCCCCCAGTTCGGATTGCAGGCTGCAACTCGCCTGCATGAAGCCGGAATTGCTAGTAATCGCGGATCAGCATGCCGCGGTGAATCCGTTCCCGGGCCTTGTACACACCGCCCGTCACACCACGAGAGTTTGTAACACCCGAAGTCGGTGTGGGAACCTTTATGGACCCAGCCGCCGAAGGTGGGACAAATGATTGGGGTGAAGTCGTAACAAGGTAGCCGTATCGGAAGGTGCGGCTGGATCACCTCCTTTCTAAGGAAACGATCAATAGCGAAACGCTTGAGCTTTTGTTTGGTTTTGAAGGATACATTCTTTCAGTATTTTTGGTGGGGGCCTATAGCTCAGCTGGTTAGAGCGCACGCCTGATAAGCGTGAGGTCGGTGGTTCGAGTCCACTTAGGCCCACCATTACTTTATGGGGCCTTAGCTCAGCTGGGAGAGCGCCTGCTTTGCACGCAGGAGGTCAGCGGTTCGATCCCGCTAGGCTCCACCATTATTATGTCAATTACGGCATTATGAACCTTGAAAACTGGATAACGAAAACAAGCAAAGTCAAGAAACATCCAAAATGATCATTCAATTGATCTAGTGGTTAAGTTATAAAGAGCGCACGGTGGATGCCTTGGCACTGGGAGCCGATGAAGGACGGAACGAACGCCGATACGCTTCGGGGAGCTGTAAGTAAGCTTTGATCCGGAGATTTCCGAATGGGGGAACCCGCCATCCTGAACGGATGGCATGCTCTGCTGAATCCATAGGTAGAGTAAGGCAGACCCGGGGAACTGAAACATCTCAGTACCCGGAGGAAGAGAAAGCAAATGCGATTTCCTGAGTAGTGGCGAGCGAAAGGGAAACAGCCCAAACCAAAGGGCTTGCCCTTTGGGGTTGTAGGACACTCCGCATGGAGTTACAAAAGTACGTTTCAGGCGAACGACCTGGAAGGGTCGGCCAGAGAAGGCAAACGCCCTGTAGCCGACGGAACGTACACTCCGGAGTGGATCCTGAGTACGGCGGGACACGAGAAACCCCGTCGGAATCCGGGAGGACCGTCTCCCAAGGCTAAATACTCCCCAGTGACCGATAGTGAACCAGTACCGTGAGGGAAAGGTGAAAAGCACCCCGGAAGGGGAGTGAAAGAGATCCTGAAACCGTGTGCTTACAAGTAGTTGGAGCCCCCTTCGGGGGTGACAGCGTACCTTTTGTAGAATGGACCGGCGAGTGACGATTCTAAGCAAGGTTAAGCTGAAGAGGCGGAGCCGCAGCGAAAGCGAGTCTGAATAGGGCGAATGAGTTTAGGGTTGTCGACCCGAAACCGTGTGATCTACCCATGTCCAGGGTGAAGTTCAGGTAACACTGAATGGAGGCCCGAACCCACGCATGTTGAAAAATGCGGGGATGAGGTGTGGGTAGGGGTGAAATGCCAATCGAACACGGAGATAGCTGGTTCTCCCCGAAATAGCTTTAGGGCTAGCCTCGGATGAGTGAGACTTGGAGGTAGAGCACTGATTGAATAAGGGGTCCCCACAGGATTACCGAGTTCAGTCAAACTCCGAATGCCAAGCCCTTACGTCCGGGAGTCAGACGGCGAGTGATAAGATCCGTCGTCGAAAGGGAAACAGCCCAGACCGCCGACTAAGGTCCCTAAGTTTGTGCTAAGTGGGAAAGGATGTGACGTTGCCCAGACAACCAGGATGTTGGCTCAGAAGCAGCCACCATTTAAAGAGTGCGTAATAGCTCACTGGTCGAGTGGCGTCGCGCCGAAAATGTAACGGGGCTAAGCACAGCACCGAAGTCGCGGATGACCGTCAGGTCATGGTAGGGGAGCGTTCCAAGGGCATTGAAGATGTGCCGTGAGGCATGTTGGAGCGTTTGGAAGTGAGAATGCCGGTATGAGTAACGAAAAGAGAAGTGAGAATCTTCTCCGTCGAAAGCCTAAGGGTTCCTGAGGAAGGTTCGTCCGCTCAGGGTTAGTCGGGGCCTAAGCCGAGGCCGAAAGGCGTAGGCGATGGACAACAGGTTGATATTCCTGTACCAGCGTTTCACGTTTGAGTGATGGGGGGACGCAGGAAGGTAAGGCGAGCGCACGGATGGAAGCGTGCGTTCAAGCCGTGAGGCTTGCAGCGAGGCAAATCCCGCTGCTTGTGGCCAAGCGGTGATGAGGAGGGAACTTAAGTACCGAAGCGCCTGATCCTACACTGCCAAGAAAAGCCTCTAGCGAGTGAAACGGTGCCCGTACCCAAACCGACACAGGTGGGCAAGAAGAGAATTCTAAGACGCTCGGGAGAACTCTCGTTAAGGAACTCGGCAAAATCACCCCGTAACTTAGGGAGAAGGGGTGCTCGAAGGACCTTCGGGTCCGGAGAGCCGCAGTGAAAAGATCCAAGCGACTGTTTACCAAAAACACAGGTTTCTGCTAAACCGTAAGGTGATGTATAGGGGCTGACACCTGCCCGGTGCTGGAAGGTTAAAAGGAGAGGTTATCCCTTCGGGGAGAAGCTTTGAATTGAAGCCCCAGTAAACGGCGGCCGTAACTATAACGGTCCTAAGGTAGCGAAATTCCTTGTCGGGTAAGTTCCGACCCGCACGAAAGGTGTAACGATTTGGATACTGTCTCAACGAGAGACCCGGTGAAATTATAGTACCTGTGAAGATGCAGGTTACCCGCGACAGGACGGAAAGACCCCATGGAGCTTTACTGCAGCTTGATATTGGATGTGGGTATCGTTTGTACAGGATAGGCAGGAGCCTTGGAAGCCGGACCGCTAGGTTCGGTGGAGGCATCGGTGGGATACTGCCCTGACGATATCGACATTCTAACCCTGAACCGTGATCCGGTTCGGAGACAGTGTCAGGCGGGCAGTTTGACTGGGGCGGTCGCCTCCTAAAAGGTAACGGAGGCGCCCAAAGGTTCCCTCAGAATGGTTGGAAATCATTCGCAGAGTGTAAAGGCACAAGGGAGCTTGACTGCGAGACCTACAAGTCGAGCAGGGACGAAAGTCGGGCTTAGTGATCCGGTGGCACCGCATGGAAGGGCCATCGCTCAACGGATAAAAGCTACCCTGGGGATAACAGGCTTATCTCCCCCAAGAGTTCACATCGACGGGGAGGTTTGGCACCTCGATGTCGGCTCATCGCATCCTGGGGCTGAAGTAGGTCCCAAGGGTTGGGCTGTTCGCCCATTAAAGCGGTACGCGAGCTGGGTTCAGAACGTCGTGAGACAGTTCGGTCCCTATCCGTCGCGGGCGTAGGAAATTTGAGAAGAGCTGTCCTTAGTACGAGAGGACCGGGATGGACACACCGCTGGTGTACCAGTTGTTCCGCCAGGAGCATACGCTGGGTAGCTATGTGTGGACGGGATAAGTGCTGAAAGCATCTAAGCATGAAGCCCCCTTCAAGATGAGATTTCCCATGATTTTAATCAGTAAGACCCCTTAGAGATGATGAGGTTGATAGGTCTGGAGTGGAAGCACGGTGACGTGTGAAGCGGACAGATACTAATCGGTCGAGGACTTAACCCAAAACAATTGGATGAATGACTTTGAAGTTTTCGTTACCGGTTTTGAAGGCTCGTGAGAGCCGGTTTAAGTCTGGCGGTTATAGCGAAGAGGTCACACCCGTTCCCATCCCGAACACGGTCGTTAAGCTCTTCTGTGCCGATGGTAATTGGGGGCTGTCCCCCTGTGAGAGTAGGTCACTGCCAGGCAAAAGATAAATAGTGATTGTGCTTCACGACAATCGTCGGTAGATCACTCCATAGTGTTTATATCGTGGTGGAGCAAAGGATCGAAGGATCATCTGTCGTGAAGTATTTTTATGGAGAGCTGTCCGAGTGGCCGAAGGAGCACGATTGGAAATCGTGTAGACGGTTAAGGCCGTCTCGAGGGTTCGAATCCCTCGCTCTCCGTTACCGCTATCCGATACAATCGGATGAATGTTTTATGAATGTCCCAAAAATCCCGTTCTTACGGGATTTTTTAGTACTCGCATTTCCGTTACAAAAGCATACTTTGAGGGCAAATAAGGGCAAGCTATTGTAGCGGATTGACCTGACCTATATCAGGTATCCTATAATGGAAGAACTGCTAAGTTGGTTGCTACAGGAAAAACGACAATAAAAGGACCAAGAAGCTATAAATTCAGGAGAAAAGACAATTTGGATAGGTTACAATTAATTGGACAAATAATTTAAGGTCATGTACACTTGGTTCAACTATTCCAAGGGAGACCGGAAACATGAAAAAGGAACGGAGAACTTTTTCAAAAGAGTTCAAGGAACAAATCGTCAGTCTACACGCTTCAGGTAAGCCCAGACATGAAATCATTAAAGAGTATGATCTCACGCCTTCGGCCTTTGATAAATGGGTTCGTCAACACAAGACAAGCGGTTCTTTCAAGGAGAAGGATAACCGAACGCCTGAGCAGGAAGAACTGATTCATTTAAGGAAAGAAAATCAACAGCTGAGAATGGAGAATGATATTTTAAAACAAGCCGCGCTGATCATGGGACGAAAGTAGATGTGATTCGACAGAACCGTCACAAATACTCGGTATCAGCAATGTGCGACGTCCTACAACTTTCTCGCAGTACCTACTATTACGAAGCTAAAGTTCGTGAGAATCAACAGGCTGAACAGGAATTGACACGCCAAGTGGTTCAAATATTTAAAGCAAGCCGATCGATCTATGGACAGCGAAAGATCAAAAAAGAACTGGAGAAGCAGGGAAAACAAGTCTCGCGAAGAAGAATCGGGCGAATGATGAAAGAACAGGGCCTCGTTTCAAAGTATACGATTGCACAGTTTAAGCCGCATAAAATAGGCTGCAACGAATCTCCCACTGGAAACACGTTGAATCGTCAATTCCAGCAGGAAAAGGAATTAAAAGTGGTAGTCAGTGATCTGACGTATGTCCGTGTGCAGCAGAAATGGCATTATATTTGTATCTTTATTGATTTATATAATCGCGAGATTATTGGTTACAGCTCTGGTCCAAATAAGGACGCTCAGTTAGTCCACCGTGCCTTCGCCACGGTAAAAGGTGACCTAAGTCAACTCGAACTATTCCATACAGATCGGGGAAACGAGTTTAAAAATAGGCTTATTGATGAGACTCTGGAAGCGTTTCAAATCAACCGATCACTGAGTCACAAAGGGACACCCTATGATAATGCTGTGGCGGAAGCGACCTTCAAAACGATTAAAACTGAGTTTATTAGCGGACGTGATTTTCCTAACCAACACGTTCTTGACCTTGAATTATTTGATTACGTCAATTGGTTCAATAATGTTCGCATCCATGGATCACTAGACTACCTAACACCAACTGAATACAAGCTGCGACACCTTTAAAAATTTGTTTGATTTAGTGTTGACATACCAATTTGGATTCCATGAGATTAATGGACAATAAAATCATAATGCTATTACGCGATAAGCCCTTTGTGGTCTATCAGATCTTTATAATGCTAGAAGGTTTGGAGGAAAGCAAGGAAGATAATTTCACGCATGCAATCTTATTCCCCATATCTTCTGACTTTCCGCAAGAAAGAAAATTATTTTTAGAGCAATTTTTTGAAAGAGTAGAATTAGATTATAAAATGGGGCTGTTGACTTTAGAAAATTTGAAGAGCAGTGTTGTTAAAAGCTTAAAATCGTTATATACAACAAAGCGCTTGCCTAAAGCTTTTCATTTTTTCTATGAATGGTTTTTTGTGAAAAAAACAATTAATGAACTAAAGCGCGATGTACCCTCGTTGGATTTATTCATGAATCAAGTGAAAAACGCTTATTGGATCATCGAAAAGGAATTTCAAAACTTAGATAAAAATGAGATTTGTACGAGCATCCCTATATCATTCCCCATGACAAAAGAATGGGATGACTTTATTCATTTTATTTTTGATCCGTATTTTGCAAAGGTGCAAGTTGATGAAGACCATCATCCAGATGGATTGATCACGCATCTTATTGATTTATCGATGCCCTTTGGGGAAAAGAAACAGGTGCATATTGAGGATTTATTCTAAAGTGATTTCCAAATGTTTAACATGGAAATTAATGGCAGACGCCAAAAAAGCCATGTCTTTTTAATAGGGCATGGTTTATAGCGTGCCTGATTTTCAGTGGTTATACGTACTAAAAACGGAAGTGTCCGCTCAATCTCTTTCTTATCTCATCATACGTAACCGCCACATTGATTTGTTACAGCGGATATTTTCAGCTGATGATGGCGTGTATGACTTGTTAATCTTTCTAAGCGGTCACGGCGTGCATTTTATTGTATCAACCTGTTCTGTCCCATCCCTTCAGCTTATGCACGAATGGTTAATGCGTCATCTATGATCGGGTAAACGAATCGGTACTTATTGCAGCTGCTTGGCTTCTTAGAGGTGTGTTATTTCGGTCCTGTAAGGGCAGAAATCATCACGGCCTCAAAATCCCTGCAGAAGCTACCAGAAACCCTCTGAGGAGCTAATAGAAGTTGGACTGAATCCAAGGGAATAGGGTAAAGAGAAATCTTAATTCTGAAGCAGTCTGGCCCATGTAACGAGAGCGGACTGGTTTATTTATTTATTGAAGTCGGGTATACTGTAAGGGTTGTGTTTTTTTATAAAATAAATTATAAAAAACACTTGCTTTTTGATTCGATTGGTGATAATATTTTAAAAGTCGGCGGCGAGATATTCCGACACTTGTTATTTTGGCCCGTTCGTCAAGTGGTTAAGACACCACCCTTTCACGGTGGGTTCATGGGTTCGAATCCCGTACGGGTCATTATTTACTTGATTTTATATGAGCTATGTGATAAAATAAATTGGTGTTTTTGATGGCTTGTACAAATCAATATGGAGGATTAGCTCAGCTGGGAGAGCATCTGCCTTACAAGCAGAGGGTCATAGGTTCGATCCCTATATCCTCCACCATATCATCGCGGGGTGGAGCAGTCTGGTAGCTCGTCGGGCTCATAACCCGAAGGTCGTAGGTTCAAATCCTGCCCCCGCAATTGTGGATCCGTGGTGTAGGGGTTAACATGCCTGCCTGTCACGCAGGAGATCGTCGGTTCAAATCCGATCGGATCCGCCATTATTTTTATTTTACTTATATAAGATCTGTAATGCATGAACTCTTGTTTTTACATAATGGCTCGATAGCTCAGTCGGTAGAGCAGAGGACTGAAAATCCTCGTGTCGGTGGTTCGATTCCGCCTCGAGCCACCATTTGTTCGTGCCGATCTAGCTCAATTGGTAGAGCAACTGACTTGTAATCAGTAGGTTGGGGGTTCAAGTCCTCTGATCGGCACCATTTATATTTTAATCAATAGATGCCAAAATCTATTCCTTAATCTTTTATTATTATGGAGGGATAGCGAAGAGGCTAAACGCGACGGACTGTAAATCCGTTCCCTACGGGTTCGAAGGTTCGAATCCTTCTCCCTCCATTTACATAGTATAGGGGTATAGTTTAAAGGTAGAACAGAGGTCTCCAAAACCTCCAGTGTGGGTTCAATTCCTACTACCCCTGCTTTAATTATTATGGCGGTTATGGTGAAGTGGTTAACACACCGGATTGTGGTTCCGGCATGCGTGGGTTCGATCCCCACTAACCGCCCCATTTATTGGCCCATAGCCAAGCGGTAAGGCAACGGTTTTTGGTGCCGTCATGCGCTGGTTCGAATCCAGCTGGGCCAGTTTTATATATGCGGAAGTAGTTCAGTGATAGAACATCACCTTGCCATGGTGGGGGTCGCGGGTTTGAATCCCGTCTTCCGCTCCAATATAATTTTATAGTATGGCGGCATAGCCAAGCGGTAAGGCACGGGTCTGCAAAACCCTTATCCCCGGTTCGATTCCGGGTGTCGCCTCCATAATTACTTAATTTTTCTGCCATTATTATTGTATTGTGCCGGTGTGGCGGAATTGGCAGACGCGCACGACTCAAAATCGTGTTCCTTCGGGAGTGTCGGTTCGACCCCGACCACCGGTATTACTTAACTCTCATTGCAAAGGGCTTTCTAGGTTATCCTAGGAAGTCTTTTTGTTTTACATAGGGGGTATTTTATTGGCGGTGGGGTGAATAGGACAAGGGACGCTTTCTTCAACTCATTGGAAGGTCAATGGAATGGGGACGGGATTCATGTTGATCTGGGAACCCTTGTTCATGTTGTTTGTTTCCCTAAATGTCATGAGAGAAAACGTTTGACGCACAGACTGGATGCCATGAATTGATTCATGACCGGAGCAGTCGCAGTTCGGAGTACAGACGGAAATGTTTTGGAGCCTGCCGTTCTGCTGGTACTCAACGGGGCGGTCGATCAAATGAATGTTTATTTTTAGAATCTGCGCTGACGCGAAAGGAATTCAAAGTAGCCGTTATTCGACAAGAGCGGCGAATCCATTTTTCAATGGTACGTGCCTAACGCAAGTTTAGCCTCATAAAGAATCATTACATGATCCGCTGCTTGACTTAATTATGAGACTGGGGCACTGCTTAAATAGCTAAAACAATTTCGGAGCTTCTTTGCAAAATTCAAGGGTGGTTCAATTGATTGAGCGTGCACATACAGGAGATTCGGTTGTGTGAAGATCCAGTGATTATGCAGTGCGCTTAGGATCAGTCCGTTCTGGGTCAGTGCCCAGGTGAAATTTGGTACTTCTTCTTCAAGAAGGGTGATTTCAGCTAGATTAATTGCATTGCCGGAAGCATCAAGCGATTCAAAGGTTATACCAGCGGGAACAATGCTTGAACTTTTTTTACCTTGAATCGTTACATTGAATGAACGGTGGAGCGAAACGGAACAAACCCCATTTTCATACCTAGATTGCGCGTTAAATACGGCTGCAAATTGTTTGCAAATCATTTCTGCATCGGCCATATGGGTCACCTCGCCATGCCTAAAGATATGCGAGGGGTAGAGAGAAATAGAACAAAGAAACGGGATGGCTAACTTCCGAACTCACTTTATGCCAGCCACTTTATAAAAATCCGTTTTTATGGTTGGGCGGTGAGAATACTAAGTGAAAGGAATAGCGTTTAGTAAAGGGTGAGGCTCCATAAATTACTTGAAAATTGCTGTGGAATTGATGCTTGGTTTTACAGCGCTATTAGCCATTACAAAAGTTCTGGGAAAAGTATCATTGCGAAAAATCAGCACTTTTGAATTTATTTCAATTATCGTTCTTGGTGAGTTTATAGGAAATGCGCTTTATGAACCGGCTATTGGTATCGGCTCCATATTGTTTGCTGTCATGCTGTGGGGCTCATGATCTATATAATGGAATGGTGCACGTTGAGGTTTCGAAAGAAAAGGAATTTTCTCGAGGGAAAGTCGTCGTTAGTTATCCGAAATGGCCATATAGACAAAAGAATATCTTTTTCAATCCAAGAGGTTGCCTATGCAATGCTTGAAACCGATGGATCGATCAGTGTTTTAAAAAAATATCGCTACAGTAAATTAACCAATCGTGACTTTAATCAATTGATAATTATAGATGGAACATTGGATAAAGCGAATCTGAAACGTGCAGGATTGAGCGAAGAATGGCTGCGCTGCGAGCTGCGAAAGCGACATGTACCAAAGATTAAAAATGTTTTTTTCTGTGAATGGAATAAGAATGAAGGATTATTTATTGAAAAAATGTAAACGAGGGGTGTCTCAAAAGTCAATTGACTTTTGAGACACCCTTAAAAAACGTCTATTTTGGATTAAGCATAACGATGTGAGACTCCTGCGGAGTGCAGTATAAATCCAACACCCTTTTGGGTCGGGCCTCTTTTATTTGTCTTGAATCTGAGTGATTAAAGGTTTGTAAGGATTTAGTTCACGATTGAAGTGCCTAACTCTTAAGCACCAATAATCTTCAATGACAATGTATTTCTTATTCTTAAACTCAATGATGTCTCCTTTCTGATGGTTCTGACGCTCCGTTTGGATTTGCAGGGTAGCATTGAGATACCATGCTGATTGATTGAGAAACTGAACGACGTACATGTTACGAATCATCCATAAAACCTCCTAATAAGATATGAATTGCGATAAATCTCAACTCGGAGGATTATTTTACCAGTAAGTTGTGATTTACAGTATAGAAGATGATACAGAGCGTCAATTGAAGACTGAGCCAAACGCCGTGATATAAGATAAGCGGTCCACGCCGTATCATAAATCATAACGCTAAAAAGAAGAGCTGAACGTTATTTTTACATTTAGATTAAACTTAATGAATAGCTGTTTCGAAAGATATGAATCGTGCTAAACTAAGCAATTGTGAGGCAATGATAAAGTGAAAATTCCATTATAGTTTCTTTACTATGTATAAAATTGCTTAAGGGATGAAAGGTGATTTTTCATGGCAACGACCAAGCGGCGGATCACATGGGTGGATATAGCAAAGGCGCTGGGAATCATTGCGGTCGTGTTCGGGCATGCCATTGATTCTGAGCGCGACATACGTTCGTTTGATCTCGTCTATGATGCCATTTATTGGTGGCATATGCCGCTATTTTTCATTATCGGAGGTTTCTTTTTGAAACCGATTTCTCATAGTTGGGAAGCGGTGCGTCAATTCTGGGCGCGTCGCTGTAAGCCATTAGTGGTGTCCTATTTTCTAATGGGAAGTCTATTAATCGTGCTCAGCCATTTCGTCCGTAATCAGGACTGGTCGTACACTGCTTTCTATTTTGTTCGCCTGCTTTATGGTGGACGAACCCTTAACCATTATTTAAGTATTTTTTGGTTCATTAATGTTTATATTCTCACGCTGATTGTTGTGGTTCTTTTAATTTCTTATGTACGTTCGGTTGTCTTGCAATGGGTGATCAGCTTGATGATGTTCGCCATGGGTACAATTCATCAGCAACCAGCGTTCCTAGGGCATCCCTATTTTCCGTGGGATGCACAGGATGTATTGCTGACCACGACTTATATGCTGGCCGGATACTACGGATTTAGATTGCTTCATTCCCTATCGCATAAATATCTGTTGTTACTAGCCATCGGCGTCTTTTCTATGTTTCTCATTCACGATCAATTGACTCAGAAAATCAATTTCACTTTATACTTGAAATCGGACAGCTTAAATCATACCGGACTGGCTTTAATTGCTCCGCTCATTTTATGCTTGGGGGTTATCTTAATTTCACAAATCATGAGTGAACTTAAATGGTTTCATTGGCTTGTGCTTTGGGGGCAGCATACGGTGCTGATTATGTTCTGGCATCGCGCACTTTTTGACTTGCCGGAGCTATTGGGGCTCCCTGATCATTGGTTATTAAAATGCCTCATGGGCTTATTCATCCCTATTTTAGTCATGATGGTATGGAAACAATTCAGACATTTTCTGATTCATCATAGTCCAAAACAGTTTGCAAGCAGCTGAGACGGAGGGTCCACTCTGATAGATGAAGGTTCAACATGCATCCGCGTTACGTGATTATTGTGATGCCGTCAGTGTTCATGCACTGGCGGATTTTTTTGCTTTCGTTCTTAAACACTTCAAATCTATGAAGAAAGACCTATTCATAATTGGAAAATTATACCGATAGTGAAGGTGATGGGAAATATAGGGAGGAATTGCTGTGTTAGATGCAGAGTATTCAATTGATGTGCAACATCAAACAAAAGAAGTCACGATTGTTGTTCGTGGAAGTTTTCAAGAGAAAGATGCGGAGTATTTTGTCAATGACTATCAGGAAAAAATCGGCTCAATTCCTGCTAAAGACTTCGATCTCGTCGTTGACAGCAAGTCTCTAGTCGTTGTTTCACAAAAGATTCTGCCATTGCTTGAGGAATGCTACAAAATGTATAAGGCTAGCGGATTTAAACGTGTCAAATTTATTGCGAGCAGTGTGACCGTCGGTATGCAGCTGAAGCGCATTGCCAAGAAGACTGAACTGGATAACGCAGAAGTAGAAGTGATTTCTCAATAAGATCACGAGACACTTGTTTATTCTTATGACCATAGCGTTTTTTCTTTGGGGGAATGTTATTTGAAAATAACGATTCGTTCGGTTGGTGCCTATCACCCGAAAACAAGCGTAACCAATGCATTTTTTCTCAAGCACTTCCAAGATCAGGGCAAGGACATTGACCATTTTTTGAAACATATGGGCCGGAAAAGCCGCTATATGATTCAGAATGAGACAGAGAACGGTTTGACGATGGGAATTGAAGCAGCTAAGGATGCTTTAAAACGCGCGAAGCTCAGTGGTGAAGCGATGGATATGATCGTGTTTTCAACGCAGGTGCCGGAATACACGTTCCCAACCAATGCCACTTTTGTTCATCATGCCATTCATGCTTCTTCACGAACAATCATTATGGATTCAAATGCGAATTGTGGGGGAATGACGGTAGCGGTCGATCATGCATGTCGGTATATGCTGGCCAATCCTAGTGTGAATCAAACGTTGGTTGTTGGATCCGACTACAACACGTTGGTTTGTGACCCAAACGACGAAGTCACCTATGCGAATTATGGTGATGCAGCTTGCGCGGTTATTTTAGAAAAAACAGAAGGCGAATCCGGGTTTCTGGGGTCCAGCTATTACTCGGAAACATTAGAAAATAAAGACAAGATCATTTTTCCATCCGTTGGATTGTCGCAAGCCTTACGAAAAGGAGAAAATAACCGTTATCTGAAATGGATTCCTTTTGATGGCGGCTGCGCGCTTCCGCCTGCTTACCAGAACATTCAAGAACTTTTGGATGTAGAGCACCTGCAGCCAACAGATGTAAAGGCCTATTGCTTGTCCCAATTTTCACTTGCCAACATACTTGAAATTCAAAACCATTTCCACCTCGATGATGAACAAATCATTTACATAGGCGATCAATATGGTTATACAGGGACAAGCAGCCCGTTCCTCGCGCTTTATGAAGGCATTAAAGAGAAGCGCATTAACCGGGGCGATTATGTAATCTTTTGGACGGTTGGCGCAGGGTTTCAAACCATTGGCGTCCTCTTCAACTATTAAACGAAATGAGCAGCCGAGTAGTGTCTTACGGCTTTGGCTACTATTTTGGATAAAATGGATCTTCAGAGCGATACACTGAAGCTTCATGATGCGAACGATCCTAGCTGAACTCGAAAGCAAGGCCCAAGGCTATTTCTTTGACTCGGAAACAAAGACGCTTTATGTGAAAACGCTGGCTAAAAGTCACAGCAAACGCGTGATCCACTAAAAACTAAGTGATAGAAAAAGACAGAAATCCGCGCGCAATGCGCTGTGATTTCTGCCTTTTTTAGTTTCAAAAATGGAATGGCTGTCGTTTTGTGGAGGCTCATGGATCACTTAGAAAATGCAATGTCCAACCCCAAACCCCCTTTGCAGACGAGTTAATCCTGCAAAGGGGGTTTCGAAAGTTATTCGATTGATCAAAACATTTAACGGACGACAAGAACAGAGATGGTCGCGTATTTTGACATATATGCGGCTTGACTGCCGAAATGCTTGGCAATGCCTTTCTTATCTTCAGAACCGACAATCAATAGATCAGCGTCTGTATGCGGGATAATGTCTTTGACAATCGTTTCACCCGGTTCGCCTTCTGCAACGATTGCCTCAACCTTCTCAACACCGTAATCCAACGCGGTCTTTTTGTAAAGCTGAACATGTTTTTCAAGGTCTTCACGTTTGCCATGGATGAAGTCTTTATTCAGCGCTTGGTACACGTTCATCTCGTCTTTTTCCAAGATGGATACAATCGTCATTTTTAACTTATCTTTTTTCGCTCGATACATCGCATAGCGAAACGCTAATTGTGCATCGGCGGAATCATCGACACCAACTAATAGATGTGAGAAGTCTTCTTTCATTAATTACGCCTCCATGATGATCATAACGATGTGATAAACTGCCAGACAATCCGCAGATTCAGATAGGTCAGGACAATGGTACATAGCCAGGCAACCAGCGTTACCCACCGTTTATTCACGAATCGTTCGCCCATAATCTTTTTCGAACTGGTAAATAGGGTCAATGGAATCATTGAGATCGGCAACGCGACGGACAGAAAAACTTGTGAGTTGACAAGTAAGCGATCCATCGCGCTCTCTTCGCCATGGTAAATAATTGTGCAGGCCAGAACCGGGATGACGGAGATCAGACGTGTAATCAGACGGCGCGCCCACAACGGCATTTTCATGTGGATGTAGCCTTCCATGACGATCTGTCCGGTCAGTGTACCGGTAATGGTTGAGTTTTGACCGGAGGCAAGCAGTGCAACGGCAAACAAGATACTTAAGACCGGGCTCGCGACAGCGCCGGCCAATTGATTGTTCTGCAAAGCATTGAAAAGAGAAGTAAACGTGCCAAGACCTTCTCCATGTCCGAAGAAGAGTGCCGCACCAAGAACGAGCAGCAGGCAATTAATAATGAATGCACCGGATAATTGAATATTTGAGTCCCATGTTGCAAACTTAACGGCTCTTGCAACCTCATTTTCATTGTCATGATTAATGTTACGTGACTGTGCGATCGAGGAGTGCAGGTAAAGGTTATGCGGCATGACCGTCGCGCCGACAATACCGAGTGCCATGGTTAATTGACCGGTATGCAGAATTTCGGGTTTCGGTACAAACCCGGCAAACATTGCCGCAATGTTAGGATTAGAAATGATCACTTCATAGAGGAAGACAAGTAAGATAACGGAAATTAAAGTAATGACAATCGCTTCAATTTTTCTGAAGCCGAGTTTCGTTAGCAAAAGCAGGAGAAGTACGTCGAGTATGGTCAGTGAAACACCGACGACAAGCGGGATGTGAAACAACAACTGAAGGGCAATCGCACCACCAATGACTTCAGCAATATCGGTGGCACAGATAGCCGCCTCGGTGGTAATCCATAGAATCACGCCAAGTGCCTTCCCTGTATGGGCACGGGTGGCTTGAGCCAAATCCATTCGCGTGACAATACCCAGTTTAGCAGCCATGTACTGCAGCAGCATCGCAATCAAACTCGAAATCAGGATAACGGAAATAAGCAGGTAACCATATTGTGCACCGCCGCCAATCGATGTCACCCAGTTTCCAGGATCCATGTAGCCGACAGCTACCAGGGCACCGGGACCGGAGAATGCTGCCAGTGTCCGCCAGAAACTGCCGTTTTTCGGAACGGCTACCGTACTGTTAATTTCCTCAAGGCTTGGTCCATTTGCATACTTAATCAATTTATGCGGCTTATGCTGCTTTGTTTTTTTCATCGCATGTTCCAGTTCAGTCATTCGTTCACACCCCTCATAAATTTTTTGAAATCTGCCCATCAGCCATTCGGCTGCGCGTGGCGAGACCCCGATTATTTTTCCTGCAACTTCTGTCAAAAGAAATTATGGTCACGGTAAAAATTCAATACAACGCGCGTGATTCTTATCATGAACATAAGCTCTTTCGCACCAGAAAACATGAACGGTTTAAGTGATCAATCGATCAGCTCCTCTCTTGCGTAGATGAACCTGTGTTTCTGTTAAGAATTAAAGTTTACATAGGGAAACTTTAATTCACCCATACAATATACATCCGTTTTCTTTAATACGCAACCCTGATTTATCATTATTTTATGCCTTGCGAGACTAGGGTGAAAATATTTTCGGATGGGGGAGGGAGGGCTTAAGGCAAGGGGGGAACACTTTGACAGCAGCGACGATTTTTTTTGTTGAAATGATGGGAGCAGAGATCTTTATTGGGCGGCATGCAAAATTGTTATCAACCTGAAGTTATCATACCTAATGGTGCGAACGGTGAGGCGAGGGTGAAAATTACAGATCAAAAAGCTGCTGTTTAGCGACTCAATTATGGACTTGTGACTTGTTCATGGCAGCTTGACAGCGTTGGCGTCATGCAATTTTAAGCATGTCAGTCAGTTAATTCCGGTCTGTGTTCTATAGAATTTTCCGATTGAAGCAGCAGTGGGCAAAAATAATCCTATCGAGCAGTATTTCAAAGAAACGAACATACATTCCATGATATCATTACGGACAGGCAATAGATGATGCATATGAGCGGATGCGGTGACACCCTTGTGAAAGGGGGTGCGGCCAATGACAGTATTTGAAGCGATGACACTTATGATTAGCTTTGGAGTGCTTATCTTGATGCTGTCAGACAGAAAAAATAATCCGCCTCATATGCTTCTGCAGGAGCTGAGACGGATTACCGTAAATAAGTAATTCAGTTATAGGCACTGCATCCGCTCTACGCGGATATTGCCATGCCGTCAGTGTTCATAGCACTGGCGGATTTATTTTGCCTTGATCTAATATTATTATACACAGTTCGCGCGATTTAATGCAATGCATTAACACCATTAATCCAGGACAGATTCAATCAGAAATTCCGGTTGAAGCGGCAGCGAACAGAAACAAACGGTTATAGTCCTAAAAAAAGATTGACAAAATAACTGACCACTTGAAGAACCGAGCATAGATCCTACGCTATAATTACAGACAGGCAATAGATGATGCATATGAGCGGATGTGGTGACACCCTTGTGAAAGGGGGCGTGGCCAATGACAGTATTGAAGCGATGACACTTATGATTAGCTTTGGAGTGCTTATCTTGATGCTGTCAGACAGAAAGAAATGATCCACCTCATATGCTTCTGCAGGAGCTGAGACGGATCGTAGTAAAATACGCAATGTTGATGAAGCACTGCATCCGCTCTACGCGGATATTGTCATCCTGTCAGTGTTCACAGCACTGGCGATTTATTTTGCCTTGATCTAATATTATTATACACAGTGCGCGCGATTTAATGCAATGCATTAACACCATTAATCCAGGACAGTGTTCAATCGGAAATTCCAGTTGAAGCGGCAGCAAACAGAACAAACGGTTATCGTCCTAAAAAAAGAATGACATAATAATTGCCCACGTGAATAATCGAACGTACATTCCATGATATACTTACGGACAGGCAATAGATGATGCATATGAGCGGATGAGGTGACACCCTTGTGAAAGGGGGTGCGACCAATGACAGTATTTCAAGCGACACTTATGATTCGTTTTGGCGTGCTTATCTTGATGCTGTCAGACAGAAAAAAATAGTCCGCCTCATATGCTACTCACGATAGCTTGATAGACGGATCATTTGTTAAAATGTGAAGTTAATTAATTGCATCGCTCCGCTCTACGCGGATATTGCCATGCCGTCAGTGTTCGAAGCACTGGCGGATTTATTTTGCCTTGATTTAACATTATTATACACAGTTTGTGCGATTTAATGCAATCATTCGAAAGGTGAATTTAATGTTGAAATGATCCTTCATGAGAAAGTTGTTGCTGATCTAAAAACAATCAATAAAAGGAACGGAACAGTTTTCTTGCTGTCGGCTCCAGACGAATTAGAGAATGCATACCTAGTTGTTCTGAATAGTGTTGCAAAATCACTTGAAGGTAAGCTAATTGGCTATGCAAAAATCAAGCCGCGCGCCATGGAAGGGGATTTGGCTATGCTTGCAGAAATTCATCACAAGGCTGCAGAAAGTAACAGAAATCTTAAAAACCATTCAGTTTTACCTTGATTTTTAGAATTCCCATGTGATCGGCATTTGATCAACAGTTTTTCCTTATTCTATCGGCATTTTTGCAAATCATTCAATTTATTGAAGGGATTTTACCATTTATTGTCGAAATATAGTTCTTAAGATACATAACAATGCAGTTTATTTCCGATCATTTATTGAGGCGATGATGTTTCCAATGAAAATGTACGTTGGGATTACGGACTATGATTGGTATAAGACATTGAAACAGGCAAACTGTGATGAGGTAAACTTTTGGAAACCTGGCGGCCGTACAAATTTTAAAGCTTTAAATGAAGGCGATTTGTTTTTATTCAAGACGCACAGCCCGAGAAATTATATCGTTGGCGGCGGCTTTTTTTTGAAATTTTCGATCCTCCCATCGTCACTCGCGTGGGATGCATTTGACATCGCAAATGGTGCAAGCAGTTTGATGGAGCTTAATGATCGCGTTTATAAATACAAAAAGACAGATCGCTTTTCTGATCCCGATCCTCAGATTGGCTGCATCATTTTGTCCATGCCTTTTTATTTTGATGAAAAGGATTGGATTCCTCAACCAAACGATTGGAACAGTAATATCGTACAAGGTAAAACCTATAAAACTTCTGAACCGGCTGGCTTATCCTTATACGAGCACTTTCAGGATCGATTGAGAAACAGCGAAGCCATGCGGTCCGGTCAAGTTAACGAAGATCCATTGGCTAACCGTTATGGCAAGGAGCGATTAATGAAACCACGAATTGGTCAAGGAGCATTTAAAGTCTTGATTGCTGATGCCGATCATAGAAGGTGTGCCATAACCGGTGAAAAAACGCTGCCGGTACTCGAGGCTGCTCATATCAAACCATACAGCATGAACGGGCCTCATGAGATCAAGAATGGTTTGCTGCTGAGAAGTGATTTCCATACCTTATTTGATCGAGGCTATATCACCATTGATAACACACTGAACTTAGAAGTCAGTCATCATATTAAAGAAGACTTTGGCAATGGCAAAGAGTATTATGCTTTTCACGGCAGTAAATTGACAGTATTACCCGAACGTGGCGATCAATTTCCGGAGCGGCATTATTTAGAATGGCATAATGAGAATGTGTATTTGGGGTAGCAAGAGGCTCAAATCATGTCAATTCGTTATGAAGGAATTCATATTATTTCGTCTCGCTCAATAAAAATATAAAACGAATTGATTTAGGGGGGCTGAGTGTGGATCTCATTAGTAAAAAGGAGTTATTAAAGGAATTTGAAGTGGAAGCCAGTTTTTATAATATGAGAGTTGGTGACAGGGTATTTGCGTGTAGAAATCAAGCTAGAATAAAACGAATTAGTTTCTCAAGTAACAAGCTTGATGCCATTTTTATTCTTTGCAACCCAGGTTCATGTGATCCTTTAATGAAAGAAATGGTTCCTGTATTAGATCCGAGAAGAGAAGTAGTCCCATTTATTAAGGCTAATTCAGATCCGACTCAGGAACAAATTATGAGATTAATGAAAATAGAGCAATGGAATTTAATATCGATCATTAACCTTTCTGACTTGTGTTCGGGTAATTTAAAAGATTTCAAAAACAAGTTACGGGATGCACTCAGTAATACATTTACCTATCATTCTATTTTTTCTAAAGAACGAGAGAATGAATTGAAAAAATTGTTACAATACAACTCGAATGTCGAAGTCATTGCCGGGTAGGGCACTGATCCTTCTATAAAAAATATGGCTAATGAAGTATTTCAGCACAAGTTAATTAACAACATCAAAGGTTGGAAACACAAAACGCATCCATTTTTCTATCATCCCAATCCGAAAATTTTCGACAGTAAAAAAGAATGGATTGACCGAACGCTTCAATCAATCGGTGGGAACATTTAACGGAGATCCAATTGTTTAAACACGTACCTATTGATTATCTGCAATTGCTGTTATTTCGATGGATCGCTGCAAATATAATGTTTAAAACAGGACAACACCTAAGTTTGTAACCATCTCTGAGTGTCAGTGTGTGTTATCCCGATTTGTTCGCCAGTGATTTGGAAACAGAATTGAATAAGAAAGGAGCAATTAATCAGGATTATAAAAAAGTATGAAAAAACACAAATAAAGTATTGTAATTACTCTTTTGTAAGGCGTATAATAAATACATCGAGGAAAGGAGGAAAAGAAAAAAATGATTTAAGTGAATAAATTTTTTTACAATAAGCAACCCCAACATCTGTGAGTTGGGCAATTTTTTAAAATCGTTGTATAAAAGTAATTAGAATACTTTAAAAAGTACTGGAGGAATTAACAGTGGAAACTGAAGAAAAGCTGAACTTACTATGGCAGGGTGCAAATGTTGTGAGAGGGTCAATGGAAATATCACAAATCGTAGAGACTGAATCAATTATTCTGACACATATGTACATTGAAGCAAATGGTGAATTAGCTGATCAAATGCCAAAGGAATTATTGTGGTCAAACATCACACGTGGAGGTGGAAGTTTCAAAGATAAAATTAATAATGCATCAGTTACTGTGGAAAAAACATTTTCCTTCTTAAAGGATGTATTTAAAAACATCAAAGTACCCGACCAGGTTGATGATAATAGCCTTTACCAATTAATCAATACTTTTCAACCATTAAACACATTAAACGTAAATGAATTTGCTGAACTATTTGAGACACTGCTGTATAAGTTTGGAGAAGCTGAAGGAAGGCGTGGAGGTGAGAATCTCACACCGTTGTCCATCGCGAAACTACTACCACAGTTATTGGATATTAGAAGCGGCGATGTCAACGATGGGGCAGCAGGAATTAATCAATTTTTGATCGAAGCAAATCGCTATGCTGAAGAGAATGGTGGACATGTAAATCTCTATGGGCAGGAAATCAATGCAAGAACATGGGCGCTTGGAAAAATCTATTTATTCATGAGTGGATTGACGAATGCTACTGTAACGCTCGGCGATACTTTATTGAATCCACCTTTGATCAAAGACGGCGTTATTCAAAAATTTGATTATGTGCTAATGGATCCGCCATATTCAATGCGCTGGAACCCTGAACAACTTACAGATGAGAATTTGGGACGATTTAATTATGGTTTGCCAAGTAAATCAAAATCTGATATGGCTTTTATTTCTCATGTTGTAGCCTCCCTTAAGGAAAAAGGAAAGACTGCTGTAATTTTGCCACTTGGTGTACTTTTCAGAGGTGGAGCGGATAGAAAAATTCGAGAAGGGATAATCCGCGATGATATAATTGAGGGTGTTATCGGGTTACCTGCGAATTTGTTATATGCTACCTCGATACCTGTGGTCATCCTGATTTTTAATAAAAACAAACCAAAAGAAAGAAAAGATAAAATCCTGTTGATTGATGCAAGCAAGGAATATACGCCAGGCAAAGGACAAAACATTCTAGAGGAAAAACATATTGATAAAATCGTGAAGATGTTCCGATCTGGTGAAGAAAACGAAGAGAACTGCCGTTTTGTTTCGATAAAAGAAGTTCTAGGTAATGATGCAGATCTATCGATATCTAGATATTTTACTGTTAATGAGGTACAAGGAAAATTCGGTCAGGTAAAAGTAGATCTTGAGAAATTTGAAGAATCATCTATACCGAAAAAAGATCTTTATGAAGTCGCAGAAACATTCAGAGGAATGAATACACCTTCTCTTTCAAAGGTGACAAGTACAAAAGGTGGATATTCAGTCATCCAACTTGTCGATGTGCAAGCTGGAGAAATAAAGCTGGATCAATTAAATCTAATGCCGATTGAGGACCCATCCAAAATTCAAAACTATTTGGTTCAAGAGGGCGATGTCATTGTCTCGAATCGCGGGAGTGTCATTAAGATTGCTGTAGTACCGAAGATTAACAAAAAAATTATTCTCAGTCATAACTTTCACGCGATCCGCCCAAAAAAAGGAATGAATTCTTTGTTCATTAAAGCCTATTTAGAGAGCCCCGTTGGCCAGTCATATCTTGAATCCATGCAGAAGGGAACAGCAATTAAGGTACTTGGATTAAAAGAATTCAATTATTTGAAGTTACCAGTGCTATCCGCTGAGCAACAGGAAGTAATTGGTGAAAAAGCAGATAAAGCTGAGAAAGAATACAGAGAAGCAATAAATAAAGCAACTGAAAAGCAAAAGAAGGAGTATGAGGAATGCTATAAAAAAATGGGAATCAGTGCAGCTGTATCTGAAAGTTAATGAAGAAAGTGGATTTGTTTCTTCCATATTAAAAGAAAAATATACTCCAAAATCTGCTAAAATAAAGATATGCTAACGTGACTTTGGTAGTAAATCATAGGTTTTAAAGAATTGACATTCAACTGTTCAAGGATAGGTAAGAATTCATCAGATTTGACCGTGAAATATAGCAGTTTTGAAGAATTACTCGGCTAAAAGAAACTTTGTGAATAGGTTATGAATCAATACGTGTGCTAGATTATATCTGAATTATACACAGGATAGATGTTTGTGTGCTTGAACTGAAAAAATAGAAAATTAATGGGTGATATGAAATGATTACATCAGAAGAAATGAAACGTAGATTATGGGATGGGGCAAATGAACTACGTGGTTCAATGGATGCCAGCCGCTATAAAGATTATATGCTTGGGTTAATGTTCTACAAGTTTTTGAGTGATAAGACTTTAGAAACATTTAAATTGACCAGCGGGTTAGGCGAAATTAATGACTCCGGATTGGTTGAGGAATACACAAAGGCAAAAGCAGAATACGGCGAACAACTAGAGAAGATGATTAAAAATGTACTTGGTTATTATGTTTTGCCGGAGTATCTCTATCAGACTTGGTTAAAAGATATCAATTCAGGAGATTTTGAAGTTCAAAAGATAACGGATAGCTTGAATAACTTCGAGCGTACGATTGCCGTTTCTGGTGATTCGGATGACTTCAAAGGATTGTTCTCAAGTTCAACTCTTGATTTAACGGATACTGCTTTAGGAAGCAACTTAAACGAACGGAGCAAAAATGTTAAGGCACTGATTTTGCTGTTTGCTGACTTGAACATGGTGGCACTGCAAAAAGGTGACGTATTGGGTGATGCGTATGAGTACCTCATCGGTCAGTTTGCGATGGAATCAGGAAAAAAAGCAGGAGAATTCTATACACCACGACAAGTCAGTGAAGTCATGGCACAAATTGTAGCGAGAACGTCAGAGGTCAAGTCAATCTATGACCCGACTGTTGGTTCTGGTTCGCTACTTTTAACGGTTGGAAAGCATTTAGATGAAGATGCACAAAAGAATTTGAGCTATTACGGGCAAGAAAAGAATACAGCAACCTATAATTTAACGCGTATGAATTTGCTCCTTCATGATGTTCGTCCTGAGAAGATGACTATTAGAAACGGCGATTCACTTTCTCAAGACTGGCCAGAAGATCCAGAACGTCCAAATGAAGGCGTACAATTTGATGCAGTGGTGATGAACCCACCATACTCTGTAAAAAATTGGAATAAATCAGGGTTAAAAGTCAGCGACCCTCGTTTTGAAGTTGCTGGGGTGTTGCCACCTGACTCTAAAGGAGATTTCGCTTTCCTTTTACATGGATTATTCCACTTAGGTCAAAACGGTACGATGGCGATTGTCTTGCCTCACGGTGTGCTATTCCGTGGCTCAGCTGAAGGCGCCATTCGTGAACGATTGCTTAAGAAAAATTACATAGATACGATTATTGGCTTACCGGATCACTTGTTTACCAATACGGGTATTCCAGTTGTTGTGATGATTTTGAAGAAGAACCGAAAAATCGATGAACCTGTCTTAATCATTGACGCGTCGCGCGGCTTTATTAAAATTGGAAAACAAAACGTCTTGCAAGAAAAAGACATCGCTAAAATTGTCGATACGCACGTTGAACGTAGGGAAGAAGAAGGCTATAGCCACTTAGCGACACGTGAAGAGATTATCGAAAATCAATACAACATGAACATTCCTCGCTATATTGAGGCACTTAGCGAAGAGATTCCTCAGGATGTAGATGCTCACCTGCTCGGTGGAATTCCGCAAAAGAACATTGACGACTTGAAGGTTTTGCAGTCTACAGCACCAGATGTTTTGAAACAATCCTTGAAAAAAATCCGTGACGGTTATGTTGAACTTGTGAAACCCGTTGAGGAAATATCTGATGATATATTGAGTGACGCGCGCATTGCCCAAAAAACAAAAGAAATCGAAAGCAATACAAAAGCCTATATGGATAAATACTGGGACATTTTACGAAATGCAGACAACAGCAGTAGTTTGACTCAGTTGATGAATGACATGCTTGTTGAAATCAAGGAGATTCTTTCAGCGTTCAAATATATTGATGTTTATGACGGCTATCAGGTTGTGGCTGAGATTTGGAAAAATGCGCTGACCCATGATACGGAGATCATTGCGTTAAGTGATTTCTATACCGCAGGACGCACGCGTGAGCCCAATATGGTCACGAAAGGATCAGGTAATAAAAAACGTGAAGAGCAAGACGGTTGGGTTGGCAGGATCGTGCCGAATGAGTTGATTGCGAAACGTTTATACAGTCATGACATAGAAGAAATTGAATCAAAGAAAACTCGCATTCAAGAGATTGAAAATGAGCTGTCAGACTTGGTCAGCGCTGCGAATGTTGAAGACAGTGATGAAGAAAATGCTTTAGGCGAAACCTTGAATAAGTCTGGTGAGGCTTTTGAAAGCAAAAAAGTCAAAGCTGAGTTGAAGAAACCGGGTAAGGGAACGGTTGAACATAACCTACTGAAAAAAGTTGAAAAATTATTAGCGGATAAATCTGCGCTTAGCAGAGCCGTGAGAGCGGATGAAAAAGCGCTCAATGAATCCGTGCAAGAACGTATCTTAACTTTGACAAACGAAGAAATCGACCGTTTGATGCACGAAAAATGGTTCGGTAGCATGTTGGACGCTATGTTTGATTTGGTATGGAAACCGCTGAAAGCAGAGTTGAACACGCTGCAACTATTGCACAATCGTTATGCCGATACCTTATCAGCAATTGATGAAGAGATTCAAGACTCGGAATCATCGCTTGAAGCATTGATGCGTGACCTGGTGGTGAGATCATGACAGAACAAACAAACTTAGTGCCAAAAAGACGATTTAAGGAATTTCAAAACACTAACACTAGTGCTTGGGAACAGCGAGAGTTCTCTGAGCTAGTCACAAGAGTGTCTATATCCAGCGAAGAAGATGAGTTGCCACGTATTGAATACGAGGATGTTGTTTCTGGTCAAGGTGTATTGAACAAAGACATCATCGCAAAGGAAAGCGAAAAAAAAGGTATCGAATTTGTAGCTGGTGATACTTTGTTTGGAAAGTTGCGTCCGTATCTTCAAAACTGGTTGTTGCCCGACTTTAAGGGGATTGCAGTAGGTGATTGGTGGGTTTTACGTCCAAATGGGATGGACAGTAAATTCATTTACAATCTAATTCAATGCAGCAAATATCAAACAGTTGCTAATCTATCAACTGGTACAAAAATGCCACGTTCAGATTGGAAAATTGTGTCTACAACAGAGTTTGCAGTACCTACCGATAAAGCAGAACAAGCTAAAATCGGAGAACTTTTCAGTACCTTAGATCATCTCATCACCCTTCATCAGCGTAAGTTAGAAAAGATGAAAGCACTAAAATCTGCATACCTTTCTGAAATGTTTCCCGTTGAAGGTGAGCGTGAACCAAAACGCAGATTTGCAGGATTTACTGGCGCTTGGGAACAGCGGAAGTTGGGGGAAATAGGTAAAACACAGTCAGGAATTGGTTTTCCAGATATTGAGCAAGGTGGAAAAGATGGCGTTCCATTTTTCAAGGTCTCTGATATGAATAACAACGGGAACGAATATGAAATGTTAAATGCAAATAACTATGTTAGTGTTGAACAAATAAGACGAAAAAGTTGGAAGCCTATTGAAACAGTACCTGCCGCAATATTTGCAAAAGTAGGGGCTGCGATAATGCTTAATAGAAAACGCTTGGTACGCAATCCATTCCTAATTGATAATAATACAATGGCTTATATTTTTGATGAATCATGGGATGTTGATTTTGGTAGAATCTTATTTGAAACAATTTACTTGCCTAGATTTGCGCAGGTTGGTGCGTTACCATCATACAATGGTTCAGATGTTGAAGGTATCAAAATTTTTGTTCCGACATTGGATGAACAGAAAAAAATTGGTATTTTTTTCAAAGAACTCGATAATACTATCGCCCTTCATCAGCGTAAGTTAGAAAAACTACAAAATCTAAAAAAAGCATATCTAAATGAGATGTTTGTTTAGGGGGAGGGTAAGTTATGAGTCATGCACCAAAAAGTGCGGCAGAGAGAACTTTTCAAGAGAATTTTGTCAAGGAACTACAAAAATATAAATGGGAAGCATCAGATTATCTCGACGGCAATAAGCAAAAAGTAACGGTTGCTGATTTGGTTACCCACTGGCGTAGTGAACTCAACCGTATGAACGCTGACCAGCTGGAAGGTGTGGCACTGACGGATAACGAGTTCAAACAAGTGATGGCAAAGGTCAATCAAATCAACAATAGCTACGAGGCAGCGAAGATTTTAGCTATTGAAGAATCAAAAGGCAAGATTGATGGCATTTACCGTGATGACAATCCAAATATCACGAGAAAACAGATCACGTTGACGATTTTTAAAAAAGCGGAAGTGCGTGGCGGGGACTCAAGCTATCGGATTGCTAGAGAAGTACAGACTCCCAATGACAACCGCTTTGACATTGTCTTACTGATCAACGGCCTGCCTTTAATCAATATCGAGCAAAAACGCACGGACAAAACGCTCGACGAGGCATTTGGACAGTTTATCCGCTACTATCGTGACGGCGAATACAGCAATAACTTTATGGCTTTTTCGCAGATGATGGTCATCACTTCGGAAATTGCTACTCGCTATTTCGCTACGCCAAAAACAATAGGGGATTTTAACCCTAGCTTTGTCTTTCATTGGTCAGATAAAGATAACAAGGTTGTAAATGACTGGAAAGACGTGATTAAGCAATTCTTGATGATTCCAATGGCGCATCAGATGGTTGGAGATTATCTGGTCATTGATGAAGCTCGCGATGAGGAAAACAGACGACATATGCTCATGCGTCCGTATCAAGTCCACGCCCTGCAAGCGGTTGAAGGGGCGGCATTTGGCTGGGACAATGAGGGAAAATTGCCTCATGGCGGTTTTGTTTGGCACACGACCGGTTCGGGCAAAACGATTACGAGTTTCAAGACAGCTTTGTTTTTGTCGACTCGAGCAGGATTTGATAAAGTTGTTTTTCTCGTTGATAGACGTGAGCTAGACAATCGTACCAGTGAAAACTTCAAAGCCTACGCTGCTTACGAGCCCGTGTCCGTTGATGATACATCACACACCTACCAGTTAAAAAAGATACTTAAGTCAGCGAAAAACGGCATTGTGGTCACGACCACATTCAAACTGAATGCTTTAGTTAAGGAACTAGAAGAAGCACGCGATAATCGTTTAGCAGCTAAGAGAATTGTATTTATCATCGATGAAGCCCATCGTACGACAATGGGGCAGATGATGGGAACCATTAAGCGTTATTTCAAGAAAAATGGACTCTTCTTCGGCTTTACTGGCACGCCTTTATTTGATGAAAATAAGATCAAAGGCAAGATCAATGAAAAAAGTGAAGTCATCAATACGACTGAAAAGTTATTTGGTCCTAAGTTACATCAATATACGATTGATGAGGCAATTGCGGATAAGAACGTATTGGGCTTTCACATCGATTATATTAACACTGGAGAATTCAAGAATTATGATGATTTAAGAGAGCAACTAGCTGAAAAAATGAAGGAAGCGCGCCCTGAATTAACAGACAGAGAAATTGAACGACAAATTCAAAAGCTGTCAGAAGCTGACGTTGAAAAACAGGCAAAAAAACGAGAATTGCTTGTATACCAAGATGAAACACATATCCCCCGTGTCGTTGAAGAAATTCTGAATAACTGGGACGCGCAATCACAAGGTAGAGCATTTAATGCTATTTTGACAGTGGCCTATAAAAATCGTGTGATTGCTTATTATGATGAATTTAAGAAACAATTGACAGACCGTGGACAAAAGTTGAATGTGGCGATGACGTTTAGTTTTGGTAACGAAAATGATCCTAAGCCACTAAATCCTAAAATTATCGAAGGCATGTTTAAAGATTACGCTGCATTTACCGGCATTGAGTTTGCTAGTGGTGATAAAACACGCGGCGAGGACGCTTACTTTGAAGATGTCGTGGAACGCGCCACTCGAGGCGGTAGTGGACGAAATCCAAAGAATATAGACCTCGTGATTGTGGCAGACCAACTGCTGACTGGTTACGATTCTAAACGTCTGAATACGCTTTATGTTGACCGTTCACTTGAACTTCAAGGTTTAATTCAAGCCTATTCACGAACAAATCGTGTGTTTGGCTCAAATAAAGAGTTTGGTACGATTATTAACTTCCAATACCCTCGAATGACTGAAGAAATAGTCGATCAAGCGTTGAAGCTGTACGGAAGTGGAGGTAAGAGCAGTAAGGTAATTGTTGATACCTATGAAACAGCTGTAAAGAAATTTGCGATAAAAGTGACTGACATGATTCCAACTTTACCTGACCCAACCGAATGGCAAACAATTGAACATGATGAGAAGAAAAAAGAAGCATTTATACTCGCTTTTAAGGATGCTTCTGAGCAGTTGAATTTGGTAGAACAATACTATGAATTCAAGTGGGATGATGTAACTTTTGGTATTGATGAGCATACTTGGTTGCAGTATGTCGGTGCCTATAGAAACATAACTCGGAAGCCAGGCACTCCACCTCCGCCAACACCTGGTAATCAGCTTGTCGGAAAAACGAAGTTAGCAGGAACTCAGGTCATCGATGCAAATCATATTCTTCGTTTGATCGGTTCTAAGGTTACCTCAACGAATGGTGTGCAAACTGTAGATAGTGAGACACTCCGTATTATTTATGAGCAAATTCAGGAATTAAGTAATATGGGTGAATATGAGCATGCACAGCTATTGAAAGAATTTGTGGATACTGAACTAGTGCCTGGAAAATTATCGAGCGATTTAAATTTTGACGAGGCATTTGAAGCTTGGAAAGTAAGCAAACTAAATCGTGCTGTTACTGATTTTTCGAAGGAGTGGGGATTGGACAGTGACTTACTCGGGAAATCTGTTCGTTCATATTCTACTTCGCAGCCTGATGTTGTTCCTTACATCGATGAACTCATTAGTCGTGTTGATTTTAATAAGGCAACCGATCAATCGGCTGGTAATTTGTTAAGGCATAATATGAAGCTAACCAACAAACTTCCAGAACGGATTGCTGAAATGAAGCAAAAATATTGCTGATTTGATATTATCTTCATGGTTACTAATAAAAGGTAGTACTAAAACAATGATTCTGCTTGGTTATATGAGTTCTAAACTGACACCCATGTCACGGACTAAATAATAATGATTAAGCGGCTAGAAGATGATTCCTATCTTGAATAGGTGTCATCTTTTTATGTGCGCCCGGCATGGACGACAGCTAGGCGGTAAAAGTCCGCTACAGGCTTGGCAGTAGGAACTGTTAGCCAAAGGCAAGGGTGTCCACCGTGAGGTGGAATCTGAAGGAAGCCGGAGGCAAACTTCTGGGCTGATGAACAAGAACTGCATACTAAGGCTGAATAGAGACGGATAAGCCTGCGTAACAAGGTGAAGTCCAATACTGCCCGAATCTCAAACAGTATATGCAGCAGCCACATGGAAGGAAAGCAGTCGTCCTTACCCGGGGAGGTCTTACAAGGGCTCCCGACAAGAGGGAAGGCATTTCCCACAGGAACAATCATGCCAGCGATGGTGAGATGAATTGTAAGAAGTCAGCAGAAGCCATAGTAGTCCACCAGGACGAAGGGCTGAACAATAGTAATCTCGGAAACAGAGGAGGTGTGAGCGATGCGACAATCACGGAAAACATCAAATGATGGCTATCTATCGAAGAATAGGATGGAATCCGAAGGTACGACAGAAGTGTGTAGCACGACTCACGGCGAACCTGAACGAAGAGATGGTGTGAAAGATCAAAAACTCATCGTGAAAATAACGAGCCGTTCCAATCTTAATCAAGCCTACAAGCGTGTTGGATAGGTTACACTTAATTGGACGGATGAGTTAAGGTCATGTACACTTGGTTCAACGCTACCAAGGGAGACCGGAAAAATGAAACGGGAACGGAGAAGCTTCTCAAAAGAGTTTAAGGAACAGATTGTCAGTTTACATGCTTCAGGAAAACCGAGACATGAAATCATCAAAGAATACGATCTCACGCCTTCGGCCTTCGATAAATGGATTCGTCAACAAGAGACGAGCGGTTCGTTCAAGGAGAAAGACAACCGAACGCCTGAACAGGAAGAACTCATTCAACTAAGAAAAGAAAATCAACAACTAAGAATGGAGAATGATATTTTAAAACAAGCCGCACGGTTCTCGGGACGAAAGTAGATGTGATTCGTCAGAACCGTCACAAATACTCGGTATCAGCAATGTGCGACGTCCTACAACTTTCTCGCAGTACCTACTATTACGAAGCTAAAGTTCGTGAGAGCCAACAGGCTGAGCAGGAATTGACACGCTAAGTAGTTCAAATTTTTAAAGCGGGCCGATCGATCTATGGACAGCGAAAGATCAAAAAAGAACTGGAGAAGCAAGGAAAACAGGTCTCAAGACGACGAATCGGACGAATCATGCGCCAACAAGGCCTGATTTCAAAATATACCATTGCTCAGTTTAAGCCACATAAAGCGAGCTGTAACGAATCTCCAGTTGGAAATACGTTGAATCGTCAATTCCGCCAGGAGGAAGAAATGAAAGTGGTCGTCAGTGACTTGACCTATGTTCGGGTGCAGCAAAAGTGGCATTATATCTGCGTACTCGTTGATTTGTATAATCGCGAAATTATCGGCTACAGCTCAGGACCCAATAAAGATGCTCAGCTCGTCTATCGTGCCTTCTCCACCGTCAAAAGCGACTTAAATCGCCTCGAATTATTCCATACGGATCGAGGGAATGAGTTTAAAAATAAGCTCATTGATGATGCATTGGAAACGTTTCAAATTAATCGATCCTTAAGTCACAAAGGCACGCCTTATGATAATGCCGTTGCGGAAGCGACATTTAAAACGATCAAAACAGAGTTTGTTAGCGGGCGTGTTTTCCCTAACCAACACGTACTTGATCTTGAATTGTTTGATTATGTCCATTGGTTCAATAATCTACGTATCCATGGCTCACTAGACTATCTAACACCGATTGAATACAAGTTACAGCACCTTTAAAAATTTGTTTGATTTAGTGTTGACGTACCAGGGTGGTTCTTTGGTGTGGTAAGTGACTCTCAATTTTTTACTAATTTATGAGACAGCAATCATTATACGATGACAATATACACACTATCAGACAGAATTATTAATGAGGATAAGCATCAATACATTAAATTGAATAACAGGCTTAAAATAGATTTAGTTAGTTCCAAAACTATGTCTCAAAATGTGAGATTTAATAACAGAATAAGAGGGCGTGGTTGTATGTTACAAAATATGGTGAATGAATTAGAAAGCGGCATTCTAAATATCGTGGGAAATAAGGTTCATGTAACAGGGTTTACACGTGAAGAAATGCTGCAATTATTTTTAGACACAGGCATTGAAGCTTGGAGTTCCAAGGGTTTGTATAATCTTCAAGATTTAGAGTTTCATAATATCAAATCAAATGCTTTGATTATCGTTAAAAAAGACGGTAAAGAACTGAATCGCTATCAATACAAAGAAATTATAAAAAAAACAATTAAGTTTAAAAACGAAGAAGGTAAGAATGTTTCTCGGACTTTTATCATTAGAAAAAGCGCCTACAGTGACCATTATCAATTCTATTTCGTTGTTGATAAAAAGAAGGAATCTTTGAAATCTGAGGTAAAACAATCAAGACTCTTTGATAATAAAGAAGAGCTGAATAACTTTTTATTTAAAAAATTTAGCATTGAATTTTAGGAGGCGGGATAGGATGCTAAATATGATACTGTTAGATATCGAGACAGGTGATTTTGATGTAGATTCAGGCATATATGAAGTTGCACTACAAGTGGTAGAGAATGGGAAAGTCATTGAAAGTGAGCATATTGCAGAGGTAGAAGATGAAAATTCCATCCATCAAGGTATGGGGGCGGGCTATGCTCAAATTGCTCACGATGAAACCAAGAAAAAACGATTCCGCGCCATTATTAATAAATATAAGTATCCCATCGTTGCGCACAATGTTACTTTCGACCGAAAGTTTTTAGTTCATTTTGGTTGGTTAGACGAAGACTACAAATGCTATGATTCAGTTCGGGCAATTAAATATGCTAATCCTGATTTATTTTCCTATTCGTTGGGGTATTTATTACGCTTTTATGAAATTAAGCATCCATTGACTCATATCGCTTTGGATGATGTTAAAGCGCTTTATAAAGTGATTCAAAAAGCTAATCCGACCGTATGGATACCATTATATAAAGTGGCTCCTAGAAGATTCAAACATTTTGCGGAGGCGACCGCACATGTAGAAGGGCAAAGCACTGTTTTTCAAAGAAAACGGATTGTTTTTACGGGAGCTAGTCCTTATCCGAGAGTCTTGATGCAAGAGATCGCTAAAAAATGCGGTGCCACGGTGACGGGATCCGTTTCATCAAAAACAGACCTTTTGATTTGTGGAGACAAACCGGGAAGCAAATTAAGTAAAGCAAGGGAATTAGGAACAGAAATTGAGACAGATGAATGGTTTATTGATGCTGTATCAAAGGATTTACAATTAGAAACAGCTGTTGTGACACGTCAAACCACGACTGCTACAATAGATACGGCAATGATGAAAAAATTTAAAAAAATTTCCGAATTGGAAGACAAAATTGTTAATATTGCTCTTCTTCCAAACAGAATTCAAGCAAAAGTGGAAGAAATTTTGATTAGTCATATGAAAGTGGCAGGAATTAACAAGGGTTCAAATGGATACAGGGTAGATGCAATTATCTATGACGATGATGGCCGGAATTATGTCCTGTTGAAAAAAGCTAAGGAATTACAAATTAAAACGATTCCTCTTTCTAAATTCAATCAATTGATATTAACTTAAGTGAAATAGTTGGCAGCGGCAGTTGTCATTTGTCATGGGCCGAAGTGCAAATGGCAGAACTGAGTGGAAAACTCAAGAGGGACAGACGTTGAAATCGGTTGAAACGGAAATTTAATAAGTTTTCCTAAGTAACTGGACAGTCAAAAGTTTTAGGTTTTTAAGAAATTAGTAATTCATCCTGTACTTCGGGTGTTTCCTGCTTTTCTTGAATTATTTGCGTTATGGTTAAATGACGATTTCGGGCAAACAGTTGAAAAATCGTCTGACGTAAATGAGCCATGATGGTCGCTTCTGAAGCTGCTCCCTTAGAGGGTGTACGCAAAAAGCGAAAGGGATTATGCGATTGCCTGTTTTCATTGCGCAACGCAATCATTTGAAGCAGGCCCATCGCGATGCAGTGGCACATCATGGATCCTTCGATCGCTTTGACCGTTTGAAGAATCCGTTTTTGCGCGTATCCTTCGGTTACGTGATCCAGCGGATCGGGTTCTTCCGATTTGCGGTAACGGTTCAGTTTGGGCATCGACCGGCTCCAAAAATGATAGGCAAAGGCACCGAGTGACTGTTTCAGCGCGCGAAAAGTGGTTTCCGTTGTGAAACGCCGCGCATAAAGTCGAATGATAGCTTCTGGTTCCAGCGATCGATCCGTACTGACCAGAATGGATCGTCGTCCGCCCATCACCACAAGAACAAAGCGCAATTCCTGATAGAGTCCCTGCCCCCAAAGGAGATCGCGGCACAGATAGGCGACGTTTTCTTCCTTACCGTAAAGCGACAGACGGGTGGTTTGGAACAACTTGTTCTGTGCGTCAAACAGCGCGTTTACCTTCACTTTGGTTCCTTTCTTTCGCGGGCGTCCTCGCCCGCCAGTTTGAATGGGATGTTCATAAGCCACGCAGGAGGTTTTGGCTTTCGTGACCAGTTCTAATCGAGTGGCCCCTTCCTGATTCCGCTGATTCAAGCGACGGAGGGCCGGAACGGACAAGAAATAGCGATCAAGCAGAAACAACGCGCGCCCCAGCACCCGAGTGGCTGAAAACCCTTGATCAATCATCAGATTCCTGAAACAGCTTTTTTACACCGGGCATGTAGCGGGCTTCTTTCGCCTGTTTGACGCCGTCGCCGATGAGAATCACGGCGCCCGCTTCACGCTTGAGCGGCGCAAATTTGAGCACGACGCGCAACCACTGTTGCCGCAGTTCGCCCAAAGACCATGCGGAAGAACGAAAGAAATGAATCATGGACTCATAACCCTTCGGGTTTAGGGACAAGTCACGAATCACCGAAGTGATTCCGAGACAGTCTGAACGTATCATCAGACCGATGATAAGAACAACAAACCATTTGAATGCAGCGAATCTATGGAAACAAGAACGGAACAGTAGAAGTAAAGAATCAATAAATTTCAACATGGCACTAGTCAATCGCGAAGGAACAAGATAGAATAAGAAGCACGATAACCCTTGGCGATTTTTCCTCTCTTTCTTAGCAGATAAGAGGATACCATAAAATCCCATTTAAGGGTTATCCTTTTGTATTATTTACACAGAACTTTTCACTCTCCAGTAAGTAATTTTTCAGCACAAGCTCACACCGTTTGGAAAATCAATTACGGTCGTCAACCTTCAATCGATCTTATGGTATAGTGAAATCAGAAAGATTCAGAGAGATTAGTTGCTAGTCTTTTCGCAAGTACTGATACGGCGATCGTTACAGGGTTATGTTGACAAAAGTGTTCATGTCTTGTGATTCGCAGGTCATGGGCATGAACGTGTCCAATAAATTGATTGAACAGGTGTGTTATTTAATGGGAATTCAACTCACAGAGGAAATGATTAAGGGCTTATTTTCGTCGACGATTTATCAGCGTGGACACAGGTACTATGCAAACGGGCGTGTCCGGGATTTTCATTTTGATCCGGAAGGCGGGGACTGGCAGGCATCGGTTGACGGGACGGAACCATACCGTGTCAGTATCCGTATTGACGATCAATCGTTGTATAGTCACTGTGATTGTCCGGCGGCTCGAAGTTTTCCAACTCCTTGCAAGCATGTGGCCGCTGTTCTTCTTAAACTTATGGAGGATCAGCAAAATCTGCGGAAGCAAGCGGGACATCAATCATCAGGGCGCAAGGTGGCATCGACGGCCGCGCGCACTGCTGAGCGTGGGCGCTTGCACCGGGAAGAAGTGCTCACCAATCGGCTGATTGATCGCTTCTCTTGGCTTCAGAAGAAGGAAAGTGATCGGGAGCGAAGCGGGCATAAACGGATGATGCAGACGGAATGGACGCTTAAGAACGACGGTTCATGGTTTGTTCTGGAGATGAAAAGCGGTGTTGACCGGTTGTATGTGGTCAAGGACATCCGTGACTTTATCCTTTCCGTGATCGATCAGACCTCGTTTACATTTACAAAAAAGTTTTCCTTCGATCCATTGGAACATGGCTTTTTACCGGAAGATCAGGCCGTGATCGATTTGCTTGGCAAGCAGATGAACTATAGAAATTACCGGAATCTGCAGTATGCCTATACCGGCAGACGCACAGTCAATGACGACCGCCAATTCACGATTCCCCCGGCTCTATTTCCTGAACTCTTGACGAAACTGCAATCCTGTTCTGTTTTTCTTGACGATCGATATTGGGGGCGCAAGCAGGCCGTCGTTCATGAGCATGAACTGCCCTTTGCACTTCGGCTTGATGAACGTTCCGATGGTCATTATGAGGTTGATCTTTCCGATTTGGAGGGCTGTCAGTACTTAGATGAATATGGGTGTCTGATCAAGGATGGCGAATTATATCTGCTTTCTGATGCGCAGAGCGCGTTTGCGAGCCATCTGGTTTCGATTGTCCGCTATGACGGACTGAGCGTGCTGCCGATTGGAAAAGATCAGATCGAGCCATTCCTGTCTCAAGTTGCACCGGGTCTAAAGAAAATCAGTCAACTCAGTATTTCCGATCAAGTGTCGGATCGGATTGCTTCGTACCCGTTACATGCGAAAGTGTTGCTCGACCGTGCAGGGGAACAACTGACGGTTCAGCTCGAATACCATTACGGCGATGCTATGGTGAAGCCCTTTGAGAACGATCGCAGCATCAATTCGGACAAGCAGATCTTTATTCGTGATGTGGATAAAGAGCAGAGGATTATGGATCTGCTCGAGTCGGCTCCGTTAACCATGAACAATAGAAAGGTCTGCGCCGACGGGGAGGAGGCTATTTGTACCTTTTTGTTTGAAACGCTTCCGAAACTGGAAGATCTGGCGGAAATTTTGATGACCAATGCGGTCAAGGCGTTTGTGCTGCCGGCGCAGAACACGCCGTTTGCATCCATTGATGTGGACTCTGGTGGCAACTGGCTGGAGGTGAACTTCCAGATCGAGGGCATCGCGGAGGATCATATCGAGAGGATTCTTCAGTCGCTTGTGGAAAAGAAAAGGTATTATCGCCTGCCAAGCGGCGCATTTATCCCATTAGAGGATGAGGCGTTTGCGTCTGTCGGACAGATGCTGGACGAGCTGAACATTTCGAAGCATGAGTTGCAGAATCATCAAGTGAAACTGCCGATGTATCGGGGTGGACAGCTTGAATCCATACTCGGGGAACAGCATGCAGGGATCGGAATCAGCAAGGTGTTCCGACGCTTCCTCAATCGCTTGAAGAATCCTGACTTGATTGACTTTGATGTGCCGGAATCGCTGCACGCACAGCTCAGAGATTATCAGTTTTATGGCTATCAATGGATGAAAACGCTCGGTCACTATGGCCTTGGTGGTATTCTTGCGGATGAGATGGGTTTGGGTAAGACCATACAAACGATCGCTTTTCTTTTATCGGAAAAAGAGAAGGATTCGACAACTCAGCCGGCGCTCATTGTGTCCCCGGCTTCTCTAATCTACAACTGGAAAAATGAGCTGGCAAAATTTGCCCCGGACTTGCATGCAGTGGTCGCCTCCGGTACCGTGCAGGAACGAGAGGACCTGTACCAGCAAGAGGCGAAACCGGATCTTTGGATCATGTCCTACCAAACGCTAAGACAGGATATCGGTACCTATGAGAATCAGGAATTCAGCACGCTGATCCTTGATGAGGCGCAGACGATCAAGAATTTTAACACAAAGACGGCGAAATCCGTCCGTGTCGTCAAGGCCCGGAATCGCTTTGCGCTGAGCGGTACGCCGATCGAAAATTCAATTGATGAACTCTGGTCGATCTTCCAGACCATCCTGCCCGGATTTTTTCCCAAGCTTTCCGATTTCAAAAAAATGGATCAAGAAAAAATTGTGAGAATGATTCGTCCGTTCCTACTCCGTCGCATCAAAAAGGATGTTTTGTCGGAACTTCCGGACAAGATCGAGACGGTGCATACCTCTGAGCTGACGAAAGAGCAGAAGGAACTCTATCTGGCCTATCTTCAGAAAATCCAGAAGGAAACGAAGGATTCCCTTGAAAACGAAGGCTTTCAAAAGAGCCGGATGAAGATTCTTGCCGGCCTCACCCGTCTGCGGCAAATTTGTTGTCATCCCGCCCTTTTTGTCGATGACTATCAAGGCGCGTCCGGGAAGCTGCAGCAGCTCTTGGAACTGATTTCTGATGCACTTGAAAGCGGCCGGAGGCTACTTATTTTTTCTCAATTTACCAGTATGCTGGCGATCATCCGCCAGGCGTTTACCGAGCAGGGCGTGCGCTTCTTTTACCTTGACGGACAAACTCGGGCGAAAGATCGGGTCGAGATGGTCGATCAGTTCAACCAAGGAGAGAAGAATGTTTTTCTGATTTCGCTAAAGGCTGGAAATACCGGACTTAATCTCACGGGTGCCGATACGGTGATCTTGTATGATCTGTGGTGGAATCCCGCGGTCGAGGATCAGGCGGTTGGCAGAGCACATCGAATCGGCCAACGAAACGTTGTGCAGGTCGTGCGGCTGATCACCCAAGGCACGATTGAGGAAAAAATTCACGATCTGCAACAAAATAAACGCGATTTAATTGAATCCGTCGTTCAATCCGGCGATCAGTCGCTGTCTCGGTTAACTGAGAAGGATATCAAGGAGATTTTAAATATCTGAGTAATTGCTCAGCAGTGTGCGGAAAAGGCTCGCTGATGAAGAATGCCAGATCGTGATTGACCGGTGCAAAGAAAAGTTGAAGGGGAAACGAAATCGGATGCATGCATCTTCATCACTGGAACAACAGCAGATTGAAAAGCATATTTTTCAGATTATAAGCGATGAGCTTGGGACGGATCTAATAGCCAATCCGGTTGTTCCATGTGGGGATGTGACGATTCAGCCGGATTTTTATTCTGATGGGCACGGTATTATTGGTGAAATCTATGCACATATCGGTTCACTGAAGCCGCCGCAACAGAAAAAGATGTTGGCGGATATCCTGAAAATGCTTCTATTAGAAAAGATGATGGGCCGCACGTATCGAAAAATCATTGCGATTTGTGATGATGAAGTATTTAAAGCGATCACGGGAAAGTCGTGGGCTTCAGCTTGTTTTAAGGCCTTTGAAGTTGAGATTCGAAACGTTGCTATAGGGGAAGCGCAGCGGATGCTCTTGACCGCCGCGCAGAAAAGGCAGTATCGATGAAACGGGCACAAAACGTTGTGTTCGAAGAAACCGAGAGAAAGGTGTTGCCCAATGACAGAGAGCAGATTGAACCCTAAAGTTGATGAATTCTTAAGTAAGCCGAGCAAGTGGGCGGAATGCTACGCGCGGCTCCGGGCGATTGTTCTGGACTGCGGGCTGACGGAGGCGTTTAAGTGGAAGCATCCGTGCTACACGTTTGAAGGAAAAAACGTTGTACTGATTCATGGCTTTAAAGACTATTGCGCGCTGCTGTTTCACAAGGGGGCCTTGCTGAAAGATGCGCATGGCATTCTGATTCAGCAAACCGAAAACGTTCAGGCGGCGCGGCAGATTCGCTTTACTGAAAAAATGGCGTAATGCCACTGATTTCAATCCGTGGATGTAAGCCATAATGTTTTTATTAATATTTATTTTTTCTTATATTGATCGTCTATATATTGCTCTACTACCTCTTTAGACATAGTTCCTAACGTAGACATATAATAGCTTCTCGTCCATAAATGTCCACTCCAAAATTTTTGTGCCTTGATTTCTGGGTGCTTTTCAAAAAACATTCGTGCCGAAGCTCCTTTAATTGCTTTGACAGCACCCGTAGCTGATAACTTCGGTTTGAAACTAATTAAAAGATGCACATGATCGGGCATGACTTCCATTTTTTCAATCGTTATTTCGTTTAACTTTGCGATTCGAATCAATATTTCTTTCATCTCTTGAACTAATGTACCTGTTGTAAATAACTTGTGACGATATTTTGTTGTCCAAATCAAATGAAAGTGAAAATTATAAACATAAGTTTGTGTGTAAATTGCTCCAACGATTTTTTCTTTTTTATTACTCATGCATGTACCCCTAACTGATTGCTATAGATGAATTTATAAGCTTCATTATACACTCATGTAGTGATATTATGTAAGTAACAAATAGGAAGGGAGGAAAACGTAATGAAGGGGAAAATGTCAGACAATCAAAAACAAGCCATTAAACAACGCATGAAAGCCGTTAAAGAGCAATTTAAGTATAAATCAGGATTTAAAATACGTGTGTATCCTACTATGCAACAAGCGGACATTATGCGTTTTAACGCAAATACTTCCCGATATATTTATAATGCCCTTGTATTTCGTGAATGGAGTACGAAGAAACATGCTAAATGGTTTAACAATGATAAACGATTAGATACCAACATGCCAAGCCGTGCCGTTGCAGCTTATCAATCTGCGTGGAGCCTATGGCGAAAAGTCAATCATGCCGGTACGCCGAAACCTAAACGCAAAAGCGATTATCGTTTGACCTATCAAACAAAAAACAGTTATGTTGCGAAAGCACGTAAAGCAGGATATGACATTTTCAACGGAGCGAAAGTTCGCGTTGTTGATGAACGTCATATTCAGATTCCTAAAGTTGGCATTTTAAAAGCGTCTGCTAATAACATTAAGCATTTGCCACACGAAAAAGGAATCCGTATTGGTATCACAACAATAAAACAAGAACCGAATGGAAATTGGTTTGTGTCGTTTCAAGTGAAATCGGATCATCCATTTAAAGAAAAGTTAGTTAAAATGGACAAGACTGTTGGCATCGATCTAAACTTATCCAATTTTTTAACACAAAGTGATGGGAAAGTTGTTGAAAATCCGCATTTTTATAAACGGATTAAAGGACAACTAGCTAAAGTGCAACGAGTGGTGTCCAGACGAGCAACTCGTGCCAAAAAAGAAAAACGTGCTTTGCGTATTAGTAAAAACTATCAAAAAATTCGTCTGCGTTTATCTGAACTACAAAATAAAATTGCGCGTCAGCGTCTTGATTTTCTACACAATGTTTCAACAACACTCATCAAGAACCACGATGTGGTTGTTTCGGAAGAATTGCGTGGAAAAAACATGTTGAAAAATCATGCGCTAGCTCTGTCGATCAGCGATGTTGGATGGAGAACGTTGATCAATCAATTAGAGTACAAAGCTATCCTGTATGGACGCACGTACATCAAAGTTGATCCAGCATATACGACCAAAACATGTCATGTCTGTAGTTCGATTAATCATGAGGTCAAGCTTGGTATGGAACAATGGATCTGTCCTACATGTGGAACTTTTCAGATTAGAGACCACAACGCTGCGATTAACATTGAGCAAAAAGGGTTAACCCTATTAAGATCAGGTGCCGTGGCAACTTCGGATTCCTAAAAATGGCTAAGGTTCATTAGCGTGTAAGACCTGAGTGGCCTTGCTACTGAGGCAGTGCCGTATCTAAGCAAACTGAGATAGTTAAGTAGAGCACTACCGATTAAGAATGTCAAAATGACATGGAAAAATCTGAGAATTGTTAATCTGGTACTACCGCTATCAATCCATCCGACTTTAGTCGGTGGTAGTTGAACACGGTGCAAGAAATTGCTGATCTGGAAGATGTGATCAAGGCGTACATTCTTGAAGCCATTGCTGTTGAAAAAGCGGGACAAAAAGTACCGATGAAGAAGCGTGCGGAAGTCGGCGTTCCCGAAGAGTTGAAAAGTAAGTTCGAGGAACTGCCTGAGTTGAAACCTGCTTTTGAGGCGCTGACGCCGGGAAGGCAAAATGCTTACATTTATTATTTTTCGCAAGCGAAACGATCGGAAACGCGGGCGTCCAGAATTGAAAAAAGTGTGCCGAGAATCCTCAAAGGAAAAGGATTAAACGATTGCGTGTGCGGGCACTCGAAAAAAATGCCTAACTGTGATGGCTCGCATAAGCAGTTCCAATAAACACAAAAAGGACAGCCGCTGCCCATGCAGCATGGCTGTCCTTCATTCCATTGAATTATTTTTGTTTTGCTTTTAGTTCTGCGTTCAGCGATAGTGAGGGCACACGGCTGTACAGTAGATACGCAGCGATGCCAAGGGTGAAGCCGATCAGGGCAAAAGGAATCCAAGCAAAGCCAAGGTTAAACAGTGGCAGATAGCTGCTTGCAAAGTGGATCAGCGCTTGAATCGGCGCCGCCTGATTCGAGATTGGCGGCAGCGCGTTCGTGGCGTCAAATAAAGCGGGAATAACGGTAAAGAGCGTTGTGAATCGGTAAACGATTGGCGACTTTTTGAACAATGGTGACAGGATTGATAAGAAAATTACCGTGATTGCGAGCGGGTACAAAAGCATTAAGATCGGCAGTGACCAGTTGATAATCTGCGTTAATCCGACATTGGCAATGATGAATGAAATCAAACAGGTCAATCGCAGGAACGCTAAATAACTGATCCGCGGGAACTGCTTATGGAAATCCTGGGCAAAGGCGGTGACCAGCCCCATCGCCGTAGTGAGACAAGTGACGGTCGCTAACGTGGCTAAGATGGCGCTGCCCACTGCGCCCATGTAATGATTGGCAATTTGACCGAAAGCGATCCCGCCATTTTCCGAAAGCTTGAAGTTTGCCAGACTCATTGCACCGATCACAATAAGGCCAAGGTATATGAGTGCTTCAAAACTGATGCAAATCATTCCGGCTTTGGTCGTTGCCGCAGCGATGGATTTGGGATTGCGGACGCCCATCAGCTTAATGGAAGTGACGATCGTGACGCCGAAAGCGAGGCCGGCCAGAGCATCCATTGTGTTATACCCTTCAAGAAAACCGTTCGTCAGCGCGGCGTGAACGTAGTCGGTGTTGATTGCCGCTTGTCCGGCATCCCCCATCGGTCTGAGAAAAGCGAATAAGAAGATAATAAATAACAAGATTAAGAACAGCGGATTCAGCAGTTTGCCGATGACATCTAGAATATGCGACTCGCTGCGTGACAAGAAATAGGTCAGTGTGAAAAAGATGGCCGAGTAGATGAGCAGCCAGATCCATTTGTGGTCTGCTGAAACATAAGGAGCAAAACCAAGTTCAAACGGTACCGTGGCTGTACGCGGCGTGGCGAACATGGGTCCCAGTGTGGCGTGAACCAAAATCAAAAAGATCAGGGCGTAATGATGGCCGATTGGTCGCGCAACATCGTAAATGCCTTCACTTTTGGTGATGCTGATGGCAATGATCGAAAGCAGCGGCAGCAGTGTGCCGGAAAGTAGGAAACCGATCGCGGCGGGAAACCAATTGCTGCCCGCCAGTTGGCCAAGATGCAGCGGGAAAATTAAATTGCCGGCACCGAAAAACATGCCGAAAAGCAGTGATCCGATCGTTAGATAATGAATGAATGTCAGCTTAGGTTGCTGATTCTCTGTGTTCATGTGTAAACTCCTCCTTATTAGAGTCTGTTCAAAAAGGAGGACAAAAAGAGCCGAGAAGATCAAGGAAGCGCAGTTTCGAGCACCAGAGCGTATGCAAATAATACGTGAGGAGCGGAGAAACAAGCTGACGCAGAGATTCGACAGCAATTTTTCCCGGACTTTTTGAACACCTCTATAAAAATAAAAACGTCCTCTAAAAGCATTATCATGCTTTTAAAGGACGTTGGTTACGCGTTACCACCTTTATTTGCGGCCGCCATCACTGGCTTGCCGCCTCACCACGTACTGCCGCTATTCGGCAAGACGCTGGCATGTTAACGGGTGCTGCCGTTGAACACTTCATTCATCGAATGTCGCATTCACCGCTCAAGGGCTACCTTCACTTTTTATCGACACCTGCTCTCTTTTCACCGGTAGAAGCTCGCTAAAAGGCTAGATAAAAGCTACTCTCCCTATCATTGCATTGATTTATTCACGAATTTTGAGAGTTTTTTTACTTATACTCTTTTTTCAAAACTGTCAATAGCTTACGATTGAAAATTTAGCGGTTTGTGTTTAATGGATGAGCTGCTGTGGACAGCTATTCATAAATGAAAGCGGACACATTTGGGAATCTGTCCATTACAATGTAACCGTATACAAGTTAAGATAAACATGTGGAAAATGAAAGGGGGCAGACAAAGTGAAAAAAATCATGAATAAACCGGAGCAGGCTGTTGATGAAATGGTTCAGGGGATTGTGTCTGCGGGATGTGGTCAATTGTATATTGCCATTGAATAGGGACAGCTGTGCCAAGTTTTTGGGACAGTAAAGACATCAAATTGGGACAGTTAGGACATGTGAGGGACACCTCCTGTATAATGAGCTTGCACCTAGTGGTGTAAATCCATTACAGGAGGTTTTTTTAATGATCAAATACCGTGAAATTTTGCGGCTTCATGCTCAGGGATTTAGCCATCGGCATATTGCTTCGAGCTGCGGATGTTCGAAGAATACCATTGGCAATGTCCTGAGGCGGGCTGGAGAGAAAGGAGTCTCATGGCCACTGGATAAGGACATGGATAATCCTGAACTCCAGAATATTCTTTTTCCTGAAAAGCATCGATCTGAGATGAGACGTCCACCGGATTGTAGCTATCTCCACCAGGAAATGGCTCGAAGCGGAGTGACCCTGTCATTGCTTTGGCATGAATATGTAGAAACGTGTAGACAAAACAAGGAGATCCCTTACAGTTATCGGCAATTCTGTCGTTTTTACAACAGCTATGTGATAAAGACCAAAGCAACCATGAGAATTAAAAGAAAGCCTGGTGAAGCAATGGAAGTGGATTGGGCAGGTCAAACTGCTTCAATTCAGGATTCTATCACCGGACAGACCATTCCTGCTTACGTCTTCATATCTGTGTTACCTTGTAGTCAATATGCTTACGCCGAGGCGTTTCTATCCATGGATACACCAAGCTGGATAACCGCTCATATCCATGCCCTGCAGTTTTTCGGTGGGGTTCCCCGAATGATTATTCCTGACAATTTAAAGACTGGTGTTGAACGATCATCCTCAACAGACCCGGTGATCAATCGCTCGTATCAGGAAATGGCTGAGCATTATCAAACAGCGATTGTTCCTGCCAGGGTTCGCCACCCGAAGGACAAACCCAATGTAGAAGGGGGTGTTCGAATCATATCAACTTGGATTATTGCCTCCCTGAGAAACGGTCAATACTTTTCGATTTCCGAGCTGAATCAAGCGATAAGAGAGAAATTAACGGAATATAATGAGAAGCCCTTTCAGAAAAAAGATGGAAGCAGGCAATCCGCTTTTGCGGAGGAGGAGAAGTTTGCCCTTCTCCCTTTACCTGCTTCCTCATACGAATTAGCGACATGGAAAAAAGCTACCGTACCCTTTGATTATCACATATCTGTAGAAAAAATGTACTATTCCGTTCCCTATGAATACATGAAACACCAGGTGGATGTTCGAGTGACCCGAAACATGATCGAAATCTATTTTAATCACTTCCGCGTTGCTTCGCATATCAGACTTTATGGGAAGAAAGGTCAGCTATCTACCAATCCCGAGCATATGCCCGATAAACATAAGGATTATTTATCGATGAACCGAGATTATTTTATGTCCTGGGCTAAGGAAGTCGGGGTTCATACACTCATTACTGTAAAAGCGATTCTCGCTTCATACAAAGTAGAAAAACAGGCACTTAAATCATGTTCATCACTCACAAAACTAGCAGATAAATACTCTGTAGAACGCCTCGAACGGGCATGTGGACGTGCCTTAGACTATTCGCCAAGACCCAATCTGAACAGTATTAAGACCATTTTAAAAACAGGTCAGGATAAACAACAACTAGACTCTATCAATCCACCAAAATCAAATACAAATCAAAGCGATACTCACGGTTTCGTTAGAGGTGCAGCCTACTATGGGAGGAAAGAAAAATGACGAGCGAAAATACCTTATCAAAATTATATGATATGAGATTGACCGCTATGGCTGAACAATATAGCGAGCAATTACGCGATAGCCAATACAATGATTTATCATTCGAAGATCGATTCAGTCTCTTAGTGGATCGTGAGTGGGATCGAAGAAAGAACAACAAACTGGATCGCCTGATTAAGAAGGCAGGATTTCGATATAATCAAGCCTGTATTGAAGACATTGAATATCATCCTGATCGCAAACTGGACAAAACTCAGATTCTACGATTAGCCTCCGGACAATACATTCAGGACAAGCATAACTTGATCATTCAAGGGGCTTCTGGGAACGGAAAATCCTATCTCTCTTGTGCTTTTGGCATGGCGGCCTGTCGACAGTTTTATACAGTGAAATATACTCGTCTGCCTGATTTACTCGATGAGCTAGCCGTTGCCAGAGGAGAAGGGATTTTCCAAAAAGTCATGAAGTTATATCGCAAAGTCGATCTTCTTATCCTGGATGAATGGCTACTCACCCCATTGAGAGAAAACGAAGCACGTGATTTACTGGAAATTATCGAGACTCGACATCAAGTGTCCTCAACGATTTTCTGTTCTCAATTTGATGCACAAGGATGGTATGAAAATATTGGCCAGGCAACCCTCGCCGATGCCATTCTCGATCGTATCATTCACGATTCATACACCATCTTAATTGATGGAGAAGTGTCCATGAGAGAAAGACACGGATTAAAAGAATAAGAAAAATGGGTCGCAGAGGCATCATCTACGGATGATCCCTCTGCATTTTTAGCTCTGCCTGTCCCTCGCATGGCACACATGTCCCTCGTTTATGTCCTAAGTGTCCCAAAAACATGGCATAACTGGGCTTTTGCGATGGCAATATACAGTCAATTGAAAAATATCCCTGAAACAGGTGTGATCTATCGTTCGGAACTGCCCAAAGACAAAGTCGCTTTAGTCAGTGGCGGCGGTAGCGGTCATGAGCCGACACACGCCGGATTTGTCGGGGACGGAATCCTTGCGGCGGCGGTTTGCGGATCGGTATTTACGTCACCGACTCCGGATCAGATTTATGAAGCGATTAAACAGGTGGATCAGGGTAAAGGTGTTTTTCTCGTTATTAAAAATTACTCAGGCGATGTGATGAATTTCGAAATGGCCAAAGATTTGGCCGAAGCCGATGGTATCCGTGTTGAATCCGTTGTCGTTGATGATGATATTGCGGTCGAGGACAGTACCTATACCGAAGGGAAACGCGGAGTTGCCGGAACGGTGTTCGTTCATAAAATCCTTGGTGCCGAAGCAGCAAGAGGGACGACTATAGATGAAATGAAAGCGGTTGCCAACCGGATCGTCCCCAATATCAAGACACTGGGCGTCGCGCTTAAAGCGGCGACGGTTCCTGAAGTCGGCAAACCAGGCTTCGAATTAGGGGACACCGACATTGAATTTGGCGTCGGCATACACGGCGAGCCCGGCTACAGACGTGAATCACTGAAAACCTCGCGTGAATTAGCTGAAGAAATTGTCTCTAAATTGAAGAACGCTTTTCAATGGTCTGAAGGCGAACATTATGCGGTACTCGTTAATGGACTGGGTGCCACACCGTTGATGGAACAATACATTTTCTGGCAGGATGCGGAGAAATTACTGAAGAAAGACGGCCTCTTGATTGATTTTATCAAAGTAGGCAGTTTGACGACCTCGCTAGATATGGAAGGACTTTCGCTGACGCTCTGTAAATTGGAAGATGCGCGCTGGCTGGAGAACTTGAAATGGGAAACGCACACACTCGCATGGTAAAGGGAGATGATGTTAATGGTAGATAAAATAAAAAAATGGTTGGAGCTATTTGCAGCGCAGTTGCATGAAAAGAAAACGTATCTGAGTGAGTTAGATAGCGCGATTGGCGATGGGGATCACGGGAATAACATGGCACGCGGCGCGGACTTTTTATTAAAAAGTTTGGATCAGCCGGGTGACACGTCGGCTGTATTTAAAAACGCGGCGATGGCTCTCCTCTCCAAAGTCGGAGGGGCTTCAGGACCGCTGTACGGTTCGGCTTTGCTCGCCCTCTCGAAAAAAGCGGGTGAAACCGATGACCGCAGTGAATGGATTGCGGCGGGAGCGGAAGCCATTGCTCATCGCGGAAAATCCGAAGCCGGTGATAAGACGATGCTGGATGTTTGGCTGCCGGTTCAGAAAGCACTGGCAGACGGTTCATTAACGCATGAGAAAATTGATGCCTTTGTAGCCGAAACCAAAAGTTTGAAAGCAAAAAAAGGTAGAGCTTCGTATCTGGGCGATCGTTCGGTTGGCCATATTGACCCAGGTGCCCAATCAAGTGGTTATCTGTTCCATGCCTTCTTGGAAGCTGGTGCTGATCATGCCTGAGATTGGTATCCTCTTAGTCTCTCATGTTCGTGAAATCGGTGATGGGGTGTTGCGGCTGCTTAAGGAAGTCGCCGGGGATGTGACGATTAAAGCTGCAGCAGGCACAGAAGACAATGGTGTAGGGACAAGTTTTGATCGGATCAATGAAGCCGTTACGTCGTTTGAAGAGCCGCGCATTTGGGCATTTTATGACCTGGGGAGCGCAAAGATGAATCTAGATCTCGTTAGCGAGACAACAGATAAAAACCTGGAGATTCAGAATGTTTCTTTTGTCGAAGGCGCTTATGTTGCAGCGGCGATGCTTCAGGCGAATGCTTCGGAAGCTTCGATACACTCAGAATTGAAACCGCTTAAAATAAAATGAATGATCGCGTCGCAAACGCTGTTTGAAATACGAGTACGCGTGAGCATAGCAAAACAAGTGGAAGTTTATGTACCCTCTCTGCGGGAGAAGCGAACAATGGGAGCACTGCAAACCTTGCAGTCGGGAGACCGGTCGGGATGATTCGTGTCACCCGCAAAAAAGTCGCTGGATGCCGACTCATACCATCTAATAACTGGTGAAAGAGGAGGAAGTTATCATGGAAAAAGTTTTTGTCAGCCCAAGCCGTTATGTACAGGGGAAAGATGTATTCAAGAAAGCGGATCAGTATGTGAAAAAGTTAGGCGATTTAGCGCTTGTCGTTGCCGATGAAACCGTGTGGAAGGCTGCTGCTGAAGCCTTCTCCGCTCAGCTTAAAAAAGGCGGAATCGAAGTTGTCAAAGAAGTCTTTCAAGGCGAATGCAGCATTAATGAAATCAATCGACTGACAGAGTCCGGAAAGACGAAAAAAGTGAATGTGGTGATCGGACTTGGCGGCGGGAAAACGCTAGATACGGTGAAGGCAGTCGCGGATCATCTGGATACTCCGGTTGTTTGCGCACCGACCGTAGCCTCCGCCGATGCACCAACGGCAGGCCTGTCCGTAATCTATACTGATGACGGTGCTTTTGAAAGCTATTTGTTCTATGATAAGAATCCGGAACTCGTTATTGTTGATACGCGGATTATTGCTGAATCGCCGCATCGGATGCTTGTTTCGGGTATTTCCGATGCACTGGCCACCTGGATTGAAGCGCGTGCGGTTGCTGAAGGACATAATAATACCATGTCCGGCAAACAACCGACGTTGGCAGGTAAGGCAATTGCGGAAACCTGCGAAAAAGTGCTCTTCGATTATGCGCTTCCTGCGATTGAAGCGAACCAACAGAAAATTGTTACACCGGCACTTGAAGCGATTGTCGAAGCGAACACGCTGCTCAGCGGTCTAGGTTTCGAAGATGGCGGACTTGGCGCAGCCCATGCGATTCATAACGGATTTACCGCTTTGACCGGTGATATTCACCACCTGACGCACGGAGAAAAGGTAGCGTATGGTGCGCTGACTCAGCTTGTTCTTGAGAATAAGCCGTTTGATGAGCTGGAACGCTACATTGGCTTTTATCTGAAACTTGGTTTGCCAACCTCACTTAAAGAAATTCATCTTGAAAAAGCGACGGATGAAGAACTTTACAAGGTCGGTGAAAAGGCGACGGCTCCTGGAGAGACGATCCATCAAATGCCGTTTGCGATTACGGCAGATGATGTGGTCCAAGCAATCAAAGGTGTCGATGCGTATGTCAAAGACTATAAATCTCGCCATGGCTGGTCTGTCGAAAGCGAGAAGAAATTACTAGCAGTGGACTAACCGAGTTTCTTCGAAGCCATGCTCTTTATCTGCTAATTTAGAATGATCAACAAAAGAACCTCGGCCAAATGCCGGGGTTTTCATAACTGACTGACCAATTGTTAGTCGCGTCTTTGATGCTTCGACCGATCTTGCGCGGATTGAAACGCCTGATCCAAGAGCCGTACAATACGCTTGGCGATGATCTTCGGTTTTTCCGGACAAGAGTCATTCAGCCACTTAATGGCTACGCCAACAATGGCATAACTGTAAAAGTCGCTCAAAAAATCGGCGAAATCGTTTGTTAGGGATAAATCGCCGTTATCGTCCAATTCGTCAATCCAATGGCGAATCAAAAGTTTCGTCTGCTCAAGTAAATAGTCGCTGAGTGAATTCTGGCTGGTAAATTCAAGGACTTTTATATAGAAATTCTGATTCTCATAGAGGTAGGTGAAGATGCGTTCAATGATCATTGCTGTATTTTCATAGTTCATATAATCCTGGATATTCTCGATTGCTTCTTCATAATAGATCCAGGAAACCAATTCATATTTATCCTTAAAATAATTGTAGAAGGTTTGTCTGCGCATGTGGCAATGACGCATGATGTCTCGAACCGTTACTTTTTCAAACGATTCCTTTTTCAAAAGTTCTCTTAATGCAGTGGCAATCGTTTTTTTGGTGATTAGTGATCCTGTCATCGGTTCAGCTTCGCCTCCGAACACCCCTATTTAAATTATACCATTGGGGAATTGACGCGGACTAGTAAAAGCGTAACAATACAGGTAAAAGAGAGGGATCGCTACGGTGAAAAAGATTATTAATCATAAAGCAGACATCATTGAAGATATGTTTCAAGGCATTGCCTTTAATTATCAGGATTTGTTAACACGTATTGGGCGGACGGGCATCTTCTATTCAAAAAAGTGGGCACGTGATCGGATTGCGGTGATTGGTGGGGGCGGAAGTGGGCATGAACCGACCGATACCGGATATGTCGGGGATGGGATGCTGACAGCAGCGGTGTGCGGGGAGCTGTTTACCCCGCCAAAAGCAGAATTAATAACTAGGGCCATTAAAGAGGTCGCTGGACCTGAAGGCGTTCTTCTCGTTGTGAAAAATTTCAAAGCGGACATTGAAGCATTTAATCAAGCCGCACAGTGGGCAAAGCAAGAAGGCATTCCTGTTGAAATGGTTATTGTTGCAGATGATATTTCAACAGAGCGTCTGGATCGCAAAACCTACGCGTTGACGCGAAGAGGCGTTGCCGGTACGGTCTTCGTTCAGAAAATAATTGGCGCAGCCGCTGCATCCGGATTGCGTTTGCCTGAATTGAAGAATTTAGGCGACCAAGTGGTTGAAGCGACAAAAACGCTGGGGGTTGCTCTGTCGCCTTCCACCATAACCAATCAAGATAAAGTTCTGTTTTCATTAAACGAAGACGAAATTTATTTTGGCATCGGGATTCACGGAGAGCCGGGTTACCGGATTGAGAAGATGCATTCCTCAGAACGACTGGCGATTGAACTGATGAATAAGCTGAAAAATGCGTTTGCATGGAAAAAAGGGGAAACATTTGCAATCATGGTCAATGGCCTTGGCTCGACGCCGCTTATGGATCAGTTTATTTTTGTTAATGACGTGGGTCGGCTGATCGAGTTGTACGGACTAAAAACCCCGATCAGAAAAACAGGCAACTATATGACCTCAAATGATATGTACGGCATTTCGCTAACGTTCCTTCGTCTCGCTGATCCGCAATGGTTGCGTTACCTGCAAATGCCAACGGATGCTTATGCATGGAAATAAAACCGATGCAACAGATCGTTGCTTTGCTTCCACTTAGCCGGAAAAGTCATGCTTAAACAGCAAACAGGTGGGGCAGTCCTTCTTTTAAAATGATTGTAAGAAGGCCTGACTCTGTCCTTGCAGCATTCATTTGGCAGCTGTTATGATAGAACAAAAGGAGGTGGGCGATTATGGCTGGGGAATTGAGCATGATCATGCAGGCGATTAGAGAAGTTGACGCGAACGTTAAAGGCATGCGCGTTGAAATGGACGAGATGAAACAAGATATCACAGAGATGAAGCAAGATATAGTTGTGATGAAAGAAGACATCATTGAGATGAAACAAGACATCTCAGAGATTAAACGTGATCTGAAAAAAACGAATCGGCGAATGGATGACATGTATGAGGATCTGTCCGATCAAATTAAAATGGTACATGATGAACATTGGGAAACCCGTAAAGAGGTTCAGAAGATCAAAAAGAAAATCGGTATGTAATTTCAGCCTTTCTTCTTCTGTGAATGAATCCTTTCTAACTTATGAACACACCTTCATCCACGTTATTATATGTTTAATCTCTTTTCTGCAAGGATTTAATCCACAATACTTCAATATGAATAGGTTCACCTTTTAAATTAAAATATGGCTGTAGCCCTTTCACGCTCCATCATTCCTTTTTAGTGTCACCGTCGTTCCTTTGTCAATTTCGGAGTCAACATGGATGCTTAATGAGAGCCGATTGGCGACTTCTTTTGCAAGGAAGAAACCGAGGCCGGTTGCTTTTTTGTCGCGGCGCCCGTTGTAACCGGTGAAGCCGTGTTCGAATAGGCGCGGCAGATCTTCTTTTAAGATGCCGATGCCGGTGTCGCTGATTTGAATCGATTTTGCTTTGATTTGGATGCTGACGTTGCCTTGTTTCGTGTATTTGACGCTATTACTGATGATTTGCTCAAGGGCGAAGCCGAGCCACTTTTCGTCTGTCGTCCAGGTCGTATCGCCATCAACGGTGACGCTCAGTCCTTTTCGAATGAACAGTGGGGCGAACTTGCGCACGATTGACTGAACGAGCGGCTTCATGGGCACTTTGGTAAAGCGATAATCGGTTTGCTCGTGGTTCAAGCGCAGGTAATGCAGCAGCATCTCCAAATAGTTTTCCAATTGAAACGTTTGCTCTTTCAATTCGTCTCGGGTAAAATCACCGGTTTGTCCCATCAAATTGAGGACAGAGAGCGGCACCTTCATCTGATGGCTCCATATACGCACCACATCGGTTAAGTCGTCATCAAAGTGTTTGATCGCGGCAATTTTCGTTTCGTAGTACTCTTTTTGTTCCTCGAGCAACTTCTGCATATCTTTTTCTGCTTGCGACTGCGGGCTTAAGTCAACCTGAGGAACGATTTGCTGGAGCCGTTGGTGGTGGCGGCGTTGAAATTGGTAATAGTCATAGCCGCTAAAAATGATCAGAACGGTCATGCTAAACAGCAAACTCGACCAGAACGTGCGCATGGGCAGACCACGCAGAGAAAAGGTCAGACTGATGACCACGACGATCACGAGGACGGCATAAATAAAATACTTTCGTTCACGCCAGTACATAGCCGACACCTCGCACCGTTCCGATGTAATCAAAGCCAATCGCGTGCAGTTTCTTGCGCATTCGAGCAATGTTGACGTGCAGAGCATTAGCATCAATGTATTCATCCGATTCCCAGAGCTTTGCAAGCAGTAGGTCTTTGGTCACCGTTTGGTTGGGCTGTTCGAAGAAGGTGCGCAGTAGTTTAGCTTCGGTTGGCGTCAAAACCGCTTTGTTCGTCCCCTTTTTCACTTCGGTACCTTCCAAGACGAAGCCGTTGAACGTCAATTGTGCTTGAGAAAAGCTGTAGGTTCGGCGCAGCAAGGCATTGATTTTCGCCTTCAACACGTCGACTGAAAACGGTTTGGTGACGTAATCGTCGGCCCCCATGTTCATTGCCATCACCTGGTTCATTTCGTCATCTGCCGAACTGAGAAAAAGGATTGGGGTTGTTGCATGTTTGCGAATCTCAGTTGTCCAGTAAAACCCGTTAAAATAGGGTAGGGTAATGTCCATCAGAATCAAATCCGGAGTCTCGGCTTCAATTTCTTGGCAGACGCTGCGAAAATTCTGTACGGAAACAACGGTATAGTCATTCAGCGCATAAGCGAGCTGTTTCACAATCGCTGCGTCGTCTTCCACAATAAAGACTTTAGTCATCAGAAATTCTCCCCTAGTGATTGTTATACTCATTCTACCGATTTTTTTGAAAAGGGACAAATGCGAAAAGAAGGAGCTCAAACAATCAATGATGAGACTCCTTCTCGGTTTCGAGCACCAACGCCGTCAGCCGTAACGCAGCATGGGCACCGTTTTCGGGCGATTAGCGTTCCACAATTCGGTAATAGGCGTGGCTCGTTTGTTTATAAATGATGTAGTAAATTGCAGCAACGACGGCGATTGTACCGATGCTTGTCAGCAACAGTAGGCCAAAGCGTGTTGTGCCAAATAAGCTGATCAATTTTTGAATCATGATGAAGGCAAAGCCGAAATGGACAATTGCGACGCCGATCGGCATGAAAAAGACGAGCAGCACTTGTGAGCGAATCGTTTGCCGCACTTCATCGCTGCTTAAACCGACTTCTTGCAGGATTTCGAAGCTGCGTTTATCTTGTTCTCCTTCAGAAATTTGTTTGTAGTAAATGATTAATGCGGTACCGAGAAAAAAGGTGAACCCTAAGACCAGGCCAATGAACAGGAAGCCGCCTGCAAAAGATATAAGTTGCTGGTGCATGTCATCATAACGTTCAAAGGTCGGAGGCATACCGGCAAGCGTTTTTTCTTCGCCGCGGTCATCCTGCTCGATTTTCGTTTTTGAGTCATCCCTGCGCTGAATCGGAGCGTCTCCATTTACACGATAATTGGATAAAGTAGTTTGAAGCTTCTTGGCATCTTTGCCCGTTAAATCGGCGCTGATGGTCGTATCAAAACCAAGCAGGTAATGATTGCCTGCCGCTTTGGTTGCATCGTCGAGTACGGGTTGAATTTGTGATTTTGAGTTGACAATCAGGATCAACCAGTTTGATGCCATCCTACTGGTTGATGGAAAATTGCGGATGCCGTTAATTTTTTGTTTGATTTTAAACGTGCGGTTCCCAAATTTTACTTGATTCTCGTTTAAGCTGCCAACTGCCGGGAAGGCAATCGCTTCATTTCCGCGCAGATGAACAGGGTTTCCAGTCAATGTGGTATAGGTTTCTGCAGTCATAAAGTTCACAGCCGTCAGATTGGCAAGGTTTTGTTTGTTCTCGAATTTGCCATTGTTCAATGCTCCGACGATGCTGTTTGACCGTTCGTAAACGACCGGATTGCTCAACTTTATTCCGTTTTTCTCAGCCACTTGATCAACGAGTTCAATGCTTTGCTGCTGCGTTGTATTGATGTTGATGATCGTGTTGCGCACGAAGTAGTCGTTCAGAAATCCATTGATACTGGAAAAGAGGCCAACCGTTGTGGCTAAGGTGACGAACGTCATCGTCACCAAAATCGTTATATTTGCCAATCCCACCGCATTTTGTTTCATGCGATACAGCATGCTTGAAACGGTAATGAAGTGTTTTGGTTGATAGTAATAGCCTTTATTTTTCTTCTGACGTTTGAGCAGCCAAATTGTAAAGCTCATGTAGAACAGCAGCGTACCGAAGATGACAAACAGTACGGCGATAAAGAATTTCGTTAGGGCGTCGAGCGGCGAGGCAACCGTTACGGCAAGGTAATAACCGATGCCCAATGAGACAAGGCCAAGCAGGGCGAGAATGCCGCGTGACTTGGGCTCTTTTTCACCTTTGTTCGCATTTTTGAGCAATTCCAGACTGGACTGACGACGGATCGAGAAGCTGCTGATGATCATCAAGAGTAGATAGATACACGCAAATAGAACCGTCACAATCCCAACTGCAAGCGGACTCCACTGCAAGTCGAAATAATTTTCACCTACTAGGTTAATTAAGATGAGGTATAAAAATTTGGCCAATACAATGCCAAGAATGGTTCCAGCAACCACAGTCACAAGAAACATCATCAGCAGCTCCAGTATAGAAATGCGGACAATCTGCCGTTTTTTCAGACCGAGAATATTATAGAGTCCAAATTCTTTTGTCCGTCTTTTAAGTAAAAAACGATAACTATAAATCATAAAGATGGTCGCAAAGATGGTCAAAACGATCAATCCTAAGCTCAGCAGCATCGCGAAGTTTTCCCAACGCTGCAGCTTTTTCAAGCTTGGACTCAGCAAAATCGTTGCGATCATAAGATTCATGAGAAACATCACAACACTTGAAAGTGCAAAGGGAAGAAAATTGCTCATGGATTGATGTATGTTGCGACCGGCTAATTTCACGTAAAACAAATTATCTCACCTCCGTGCCCAGCAGGTTCGTCATTGTCATGCTGATCTCTTGCATGAAATCGGCGGCTTCTCGATTTGCGCGGTAAAGCTGATGAAAGATGCGACCGTCTTTAATAAACAACACGCGTTTGGCGTGACTTGCGGCGATCGCCGAGTGCGTCACCATCAGAATGGTTTGCCCCGTTTCATTGATATCTTCAAGAAGGGTGAGCAGTCCCTCGCTGTTCTTGAAGTCGAGCGCTGCAGTCGGTTCATCGGCGAGAACAAGTTCCGGTTCGGTGATCAGTGCGCGTGCGATTGCCACACGCTGTTTCTGACCGCCGGATAACTCGAAGGGCTGTTTGTTCAGCAGATCGCTGATATTTAATCTCGGTGCGAGTTTTTCTAGGCGCTGTTCCATCACGCGTACTTTTTGGCGACCAAGGACGAGCGGCAAGAAAATATTGTCGCGAACCGACAGGGTATCGAGCAGATTGAAGTCCTGAAAAATGAACCCCAAATGGGTACGGCGAAACTCCGCCAGTTTGTTTTCCTTAATTTTTGTGACGTCCTGACCGCTCAGGAGCACAGACCCAGACGTCGGTTTTTCAAGTGTGGCCAATGTATTCAGCAAGGTTGTTTTCCCCGAGCCGCTTTCCCCCATAATGGCGATGTATTCGCCGTCCTCAACACTAAAGGTTACATCGTGCAAGGCAACGGTTTTTTCTTTACTGAAGCGTGTCTGAAAAATTTTCTGCAAATGATTGACTTGTAACAACATCGTGATCGCTCCTTGACTTTAATTTATCTGATGTGTCTAGTATACAAGGGTTTGTGCGGCGCTTGCTTACAGTTCCAAGGCCGCGGCTTACAGATCTGTAAGGTTGCTTATCGACTCATGCCCCAGCCGATGGATAAAAAATCGGTCTGTAGAAGGAGCTGTCTTTCCGTCTCCCGTGCATTATGGGCAGACCAACGTTCCTTTATAGTTAGTAGAAAAGGAGGAAAAGCCAGTTGGATCGCATTCTAATGAACGCAGTTCCCGGGTTGAACAGGGATGACGATGCACTTCAAAACGTATTAGACGAGGAGGCATGCAGATGAAAATAGATGATCATCGAAAGAAAAAGAACAAACCCTCAAACGATTGGGCGATTGAAGCACATGGGCTGATGAAACAATTCGGCAAACACCGCGCGGTCGATGGGGTGGATTTAAACGTGCCGGCAGGATCTATTTATGGTGTGCTGGGGCCGAATGGAGCGGGTAAAACAACAACGATCCGAATGCTTTCGACATTATTAAGACCGGATGCAGGAACCGCGCGAATTTTCGGGCATGATGTGAGCAATGAGTCGCATCGCGTCCGCCAATTAATTGGCGTGACCGGTCAGTATGCATCGGTGGATGAAACGCTCAGTGCAACGGAAAATTTAATGATTTTTTCAAGGTTGCTTGGGCTGAGCCGCGCTGACGCACGGCGCAAGTCGGCAGAGCTTTTGCAGGCATTTGGTCTGACGGAAGCAGCCAAACGTCCATTGAAACATTTCTCGGGCGGAATGCGCCGCCGTTTGGATTTGGCGGCAAGCTTGATTGCACAACCGCCGCTGATCTTTTTGGATGAACCGACCACGGGGCTTGATCCGCGCACGCGAAATCAAATGTGGGCAACAATCCGTAATTTGGTGGATAGTGGATCAACCGTGCTGCTGACCACACAATATTTGCAGGAAGCGGATGAACTGGCGGATCGCATTGCGGTCATTGATCAAGGAAGGGTGGTTGCCGAAGGGACGGCGAATGAGCTGAAGGCCTCCATTGGCCGTTCCTCATTGCAGATTCGTATTCAGGACCCAACTAAAACAGAACAGGCGCGCGGTATCATCGAACAAGCACTTACGGTTGCCTCGGCTGTTTCTCCAGAAGGCGGCAAGATTACCGCTCCTTTAGCAGATGCCGATAGAGTGACGGATTTGCTGATTGCTCTGCGTGCAGCGGATGTTCATTTAGCAGAACTCAGTGTGCAGAAGCCAACACTTGACGAAGTCTTCCTCACCATTACGGGGCATGGCGTAAATGAAAATAAGGCCAAAAATAAACAAAAATTGGGGGCAGCTAATCGATGAAAACAACCACCATTCAGCCCGTTGCCGATCGCCACTTGAGAAGAAATACAAGCTTTACGCAGAGTTTAGCCAACTCCGTTACGATGGCCTATAGGGGGTTGCTGAAAATTAAGCGCACACCGGAACAATTATTTGACGTGACACTCCAGCCAATTATCTTTACGCTGATGTTCACTTATATTTTTGGTGGCGCCATTTCAGGAAATGTAACCCGTTATTTGCCAGTCATTATCCCCGGTATCTTGGTGCAAACGGTCATTACGACCTCGATTGTGACCGGCGTGCAGCTGCGCGAAGATATGGACAAAGGAGTATTTGATCGCTTTAAGTCGCTGCCGATTGCACGGATCGCCCCACTTGCCGGTGCACTTCTGGCCGACACGGTTCGTTACACGATTGCGACAATACTTACATTTTCAATGGGCTACCTTATGGGGTATCGACCCGACGGAGGGCTTACTGATGTTGTCCTTGCTGGTTTGCTTGTGATTGTTTGCTCTTGGTCAATCAGCTGGATCTTCGCTTTCTTCGGCGTGATCGCGCGAACCGCGTCAAGCGTTCAAGGCATTTCGATGCTCGTTTTGTTTCCGCTCACGTTTCTGTCAAATGCTTTTGTACCGGTCAATACGCTGCCGGACTGGCTGCAGTGGTTCGCAAAAATAAATCCGGTGTCTCATTTAATTACAGCTGTAAGGCATCTGACCAATTCCGGAGCTTTTGGCTGGGATTTCACAGTGACGTTGATTGGTGCAGCTGTTATCGTTGTCGTCTTTGCTCCGCTTACCGTTCGCGCGTATATGCATCGGACCTAATTGTGGTGTACACCGACCGCCTAGGGCGTGGATCTTGAATCATTTATCAACTTAGGCTTTTGATTCCATCGGTCTAATGCAGGAATCATTTCTCCTTCTGAAGAATAGAGTAAGGGAGAGGTGTTGCGACTTGCAAGCGACTGAAATTCCACGATTTAACTTTATTGAATGGCAAAAGGATCAAAACGCCGGCCCCAAAGAGCATTTTTATTTCGCGACAACGGATGTGAATGAGGCGGTTGATCATTACCTCCGTAGGCTTCGTGAACACCATCCGTTTTATATGACGATTAGTTCGGTTGACGGCCGCATCTGTTTTGCGAGAGCCAATGGGCTCAGCAGCGATAAGACCAAGCCGAGGATTATCAATATGAATCCAGATTTAAACCAAAAAATAAACAACGATACATGGTTTACACACCAATTTATGAAAACGATCGAGAGAAAATTAAGTTGAATTGTTTCTGTGGCGGCCAAATAGAGTCTGACTTTTTTAGTTAACAAGATTCATGCACGAAACACGAGACGTAAGGCACGAAAAAAGAGTCTTAGAGCGCCAGCTTTAAGACTCTTTTCTTTTTAATCGAATTGGTCGGCTTTATCTTCCTCACTTTGATATTCCAAAAGATCTCCAGGCTGACAGTTTAAAGCCTTACAGATTCCTTCCAGCGTTGAAAAGCGAATGGCTTTAGCCTTTCCGTTCTTCAATATTGACAGGTTTGCCATCGTCAGTCCCACTTTTTCAGAGAGCGCGGTAACACTCATTTTCCGCTTTGCCAGCATCACATCAAGATGAATAATAATCGCCATAGGGTTCACCTCAGATTGTTAGATCATTTTCTGATTTTATTGCAATGGCGTTTTGTAACAGCTTTTGCAGCACCGCGGCAAAAACGGCAATCACCATACAGCCGAAAATGATCGTCATCCCAATGATAACCATGCCAGGAGTGTCATCTGCTTCCGCCATAAGATAGATGACCGGCATAAACGCAACATAGAAGACACCGATGATCACGGCACAATATTTGATGTTCTTCAGTGAAGTGACCGATAGCTCCGAGAAAGCCTCGTTCTTATCGATATACGTGAGGAGTTTGAATGTCTGATACAATGCAGCGAAAAAGACGAGTGCTGTAATATATAGTCCGGCTAAAAAAGGATACTGCAAATAGGCGAACTTTGGATATAATGCTGCAAAAAAGGCAGTGAGCCTAGGCAGAACAAAGATACATGCAGCCAGGATCGGCAGCCCTATTAGAAAAACAGCGAGCTTTAAGAAAAGTGTTTCTCGTTTCATCAAAAGCACCTCACTCAGTTGTTTGCACATTGATTTTACTCTATTTGTTATTGCTTATCAATAAATGTTTATTCAAAGTCAATAAAGTCTTCATGTCCCCTTTATACATTGAGAAGAAGCAGTGCGATAAAATAAGCTCCCGTAAAAACATGATGGAGGAGGTTAATGCGATGAAAAATAAAACAGCCATTTGCTATTCTACTTACTAAAGTAGCGCTAAGGATGATCAGAACAAGCAGTAAAGGCAAGTGGGTGCTGATCATGAGCATGCCCATAATCAGACATACCAGATGCATGCATAGAAAATAGACGACAACGACTTTTTGATCTGTTTTTGACCATATGACGATTCCGGAAATAAGACAAAATAGGGCGTAAACAATCAATCCGATTGCACTGATGATCATTGAAGTTCCTCCTATAACATGAGATTATACTTAGTAAAAACGATGGGGTCGACCCCACGTCAAGAGGGAAGATGTAACGATGAAAATCGGTGCATTTGTTGCGCGCTGTGAAACAACTAAGGATACCATTCGCCATTATGAACAGCTGCATCTGATACAGCCGAAGAAAATTGGTACCTACAAAGACTATGGTGAAAAAGAATTTGTCGATTTTCAAGTAGTGAAGGAAATGCAAAAAATGGATTTATCTTTAGCGCAGATACAGCAAATTTTTTGCATGAAGGAAAAATCCGGTTGTGGGACTGCGACACTCATTCAGTCAGTGCTTGAAGCGCTTAAAAAACAGAGTTTTGCCTTAGCTGCCGAAGAACAACGAATCAAACAGAAGCGTGTGAGAACTGAACATCTGATTGCAAAACTAAAGAGAATCGAAAGCTCAATGCAGTGACTCCATTTGTGAACAAAAACGAATATTGGTCTGTGATCAGAAAACGAACACACCCAGTGGATCAATGATCTAAACCCTGATCCGAAACGATGTGGAGGCACAGATAAAGCAAAAAATCCCCTGAGAGAGTCAGAGAATTTTTGCTGCTGGCTATTATGGATTGAGCAATTTGTTTAATGCTTTTGCTTGATCGTTAAGCAACTCGGCGGCTTGTCCAATTTTATCGAATACTTGTGTGGCTACTTCCATTGTCTCGTGGCTCACCTTGGCATTATGTTGAAGATTGCCTGATCGATCGGCAATTTGATTGACATTGGCGATTATCAGTCTTGTCTGTTCCTCCACCTTTTTAATGGACTGATGAACTTGATCGGATAGTTTTTGCATTTCTTTAGCAATCACGATAAAGCTGCGGCCGCTTTCTCCGGAACGGGCGCCTTCAATTCCTGCATTAATGGCAAGAATATGCGTCTGTTCGGAGATATCGCGGATGATTTCAACGACGCCGTTGATCTGTTTGATCTCTTGCTGAAGGGTCGCGAGTGTTTCCGCATTTTCATTAGAAAAGCGTTCAACATTCGTGATTTCCTTATTAAGTGCCTTGGTCTGATGATTCCCTGCTTGCGCCTGTTCATGGAGATCCGCAGCCGTGTCTTTTAAGCTGTCCGTGAATTGTTTGATGCGCTGTTCACGCTGGCTAATATTGGTTGCAACCTTCAGCACGCCAATCACATGGCTATGCGTTTCATCGAAAATCGGCATGTAGGTTGCTTCCAGCCACACGGCATGGCCGAGTTTGTCTTTACGTTTAACCTTATCTTGAAAGCGGTTGCCGCCAAGCAGCTTATTCCAAAAGTCTTGATAATCTGCGCTGCTTGCAAAATCAGGAAAACAGAGCATTGCGTGATCCATACCGATCATTTCTTCTTTAGTGTAGCCCAGTGCTTTCGAAAAATTATCATTAACAAAAATGACTTTATGATTCGTGTTAAAACTAATGAGTGATAGATTTTCTTCAAAAGCCCTGCTCAGAAGCTGAAGATCAAATTTTTGTTTTTCTTGTATCATGTTCCTCCTCCTTCTATTTAGGCGAGTACATTCTACACTTTATTTGCGTTTAAAGATAGATGAGAGATCATACCCATCAATATTTTTCTAAATTCGATTGAGTGAGCGAAAAGCTAAAAAGAGATTCATGTATATTTTTTTGCAAATTTTCATGACTATTATAGGTGAACTTTTTTATTTATACAGGTCCGGGTACATTTCTTTGGTCAAATTTTCGAGACCGTCAAGGGTGTTATAGCTGTAACTGAACATGTAGTTATAGTCCATGGTGTAGATCTTTTTGTTCTTGATCGCTTTCATACTTGATAGTTTCGGATTAGAATAGAGGGCTTTTTTCATCGTCTTGCCGTCGCCTTCCCAATCGAGAACGATCAGCACATCGGGATTGGTTTTTACTAGGGTTTCAACACTGACGTTGCCGTTTTGATTTTGGAAGACGTTATCGAGTTTGACCATCTTGAATGCATTGTTGAAGAACGTCTCACCATAGGCAGAATAGACGTAAACTTCTTTTGGATCCGACATATGCAAATAGGCAAAGGTTTGCGGTTTTTTTATTTTTGTTAAGTCTGATGTGATTTTTTTCTGTTTCGCTTTCAATTGGTCGGAAAATGCTTTTGCTCGATCCTGTACATTAAAGAGCTTTCCAAGATTGTCGATATCTTCGTAGATTGAATCATAAGTACCGCCTTTGATCGATGACTTGAGGACATAGGTGTTGATACCCATATTATTCAGTGAATCAACGGTTCCAACACCCCAGTCGGCATTGTCAAACAAACCGCCGCGACTGACAATGATGTCCGGGTTGGTTCCGATTGCCGCTTCTTTGCCCACATAGGAGCTGCTTAATTTCTTTAATGCGTCATAGTCTTTGGCAACCGTTTGATCCGGAGCCCCGAAGTTGCCGCCAACGCCGACGATTTGCTCTTTTAGCCCAAGATGCAGCAGCAGCTCGGCAACGGTTCGGGTTGTTGCCATAACGCGTTTCGGTTGTTTTTTAATGACCTGATCTTTTTTCTTCCACTCGCTTCCGCCTTCAGCTTTCGTATAATTATGGATAGTCAGCGGGTAGTTGGATTTACTGCTCTTGCTGTTTTTGTCCGATGTACTGGTTGCGCTGCTGCAGCCGGCCAGCAGCAAGAGCGCTGCCAAACCGCAGGCGATGAATGACTTCTTTTTCATGATGATGATCCTCCTTATAGTCCGTAAGCAAATCCCAGTCGATGAGTGACCGGGTTTATAAAGGTCTGACATTTTATTTGATAAAGCGCTTCAATGATTTTGGGAGTAAGCACTTCTTCAGGCTTTCCATGGGCATAGACGTCGCCATCTTTAACGGCATAGACATAGTCGCAATACATAACTGCCAGTTCTAGATCGTGGAGCGCGGCGAGGACGCTGATGCCCAGCTGCTTGACACAGGAGAGAATCTCAAACTGATAACGAATATCCAAATGATTGGTCGGTTCGTCGAGAATCATTAATTGCGGCTGTTGTGCAATTGTACGCGCAAGAATGACCCGTTGTTTCTCGCCGCCGGAAAGCGACAGATAGCTGCGTTTCCGGTAATCCGTTAATCGCGTGCGCCGCAGCGCTTCGTCAACACGATGAAAATCATTTGGCTGATCCGGCTCCAGCAGCTTTTTATGCGGGGTACGGCCAAGCAGGACCATTTGTTCAACGGTCAAATCAAAGCTCATTTCATTAAACTGTCCAACAACACCGAGTTTCTGTGACACCTGTTTCTCCGAGCTTTTCAGAACGTCGAGGTTGTCCAAATAGACGGTGCCGCTCTCGGGGGTGAGACTTTTGTAAATGCTTTTTAGCAGCGTTGATTTGCCGCAGCCGTTGGGGCCGATGAGACCAACAAATTGTTTGTTTTTGACAAATACCGATGCATGTTTGATGATTTCTTTTTTCCCTCGTCGTACTGTCAATTCTTTTGCTGCGAGTTCCATTGCTCAGCCTCCAAAATTGTAGCCTTTTTTCACAATCATATAGATAAAGAGCGGTGAGCCGATCACAGAGGTAATGATGCCGATCGGTAGATCAACATTTGGTATCAGAATGCGCGATAAAATATCTGCCCAGATGAGAAAAAGACCGCCTAAGAGCAGTGTCGCCGGCAGCAACCGTTTATGGTCTGCACCGAAAAGTCCGCGGCAGATATGCGGTACAATCAAGCCGACAAAGCCGATTGTGCCGGAATAAGCGACCATGGTTCCAGTGATCAATGCAGCGAGAACCATATAAATTTTGCGATAGAGGCTTAAATTAATGCCCAATGTAACCGCTGATTCGTCGCCAAGCAGCATTGTATTGAGAATGCGGTGCTGAAAGAGAAACAGAGCGCATCCGGCAAGGACAACGCTGGCGAGAATGGGGACTTTGTCCCAGCTTGACGGAGCAAGGCTTCCCATTGACCAGAAGGCGACTTTTTGAACACCCTCGGCATTGTTGGCAAAATAAATAACGAGATTGGACATCGAGCTGTAAAACGCGCCGACCACGACGCCAGAGAGGATAAGCTTCACCGATGTAGCCCTGCCGCCGATGCTTGAGAGCAAGAGTACGGCAGCAGAAGTTAAAACTGCGCCGATAAATGCTCCGAAGGCAATACCAAAATTAGAAAGAAACGCGGCTGCTCCAAAGCCGATTAAAATAGCAACGGTTGCGCCAAGCGAAGCTCCTGAAGAGATGCCGATAATATAGGGATCCGCAAGCGGATTCTGTACAATCGCTTGCATCACGGCACCGCAAAGGGACAGACCCATGCCGATCAGCAGGGCGAAAAGCACACGCGGCATTCTGATTTGATAGATGATGTTGAAATACGAATCGTTTGTTACGCTGTCCAGAGAACCGATATGGTCAGCGGACAAAATATGAAGCATGATGTTCATCGATTGCCTGAGCGGGATATGTACTTGGCCAATTGAAACGGAGAAGACCATTGATGCCGCTATCAGGAAAAGAAGAAGGAGAATCAGTGGATAATAGAGATAAGCGCTCCCGCTTCGATGAGCCGCGCGTGTAACCAAAAAAACACCTCCAATAAGAATTGTTACCGTTTTAAATGAAAATGATTATCATTGTCATCGACTATTAGTATAAGCGAAGATCGATCATGAGACAATATTAAATACAAAGTAATCCGAATTTTTATGAAGCGTAACGGCAGCAATGATTGACCGGCTCGAATAGGTAGAAGGGAAGACGGATGGGGATTCTGAGGAAGTTTAGGATCACGTGGAGGGATGCTAAAAAAGGGCATCTCACAGCCAAAACTTACTTTTGACTATGAAATGCCCCGAAAAGTTGTTCGATCAATGAGACCATAGCTTAAACGCGCAGGCGCTTTGTTCGCCTGATCGATTCGTTCAGCAGTTATTTGTCCAGAATCTCGTTTAGTGCTTTAACCAGTTTGTCCATTTCTTCATCGGTACCCATTGTGATACGCATGAAGTTGTCAATGCGTGGTTGATTGAAATAGCGAACCAGTACACCTTTATCGCGTAATGCGTGGAAAATGATGTCTGCATTCACCTCAGAATGACTGGCAAAGATAAAGTTGGACTGAGAAGGTATAACAGAGAAACCGAGAGCTTCCAAACGTTTGGCCGTTTTTTCACGGGTTGCGATGATTTTTTGTGCCTGATCACGGTAATAGGCATCGTCTTCGATCGCGGCACAAGCAGCGGCGAGCGCAAGACGATCGATCGTATAGGAATTAAATGAGTTTTTGACTGTATTGAGTCCATTCATTAAATCGCTTTGCCCTAATGCGAATCCGACGCGAATACCGGCCAGCGATGAATATTTGGACAGGGTTCGAACGACGAGCAGGTTTGGGTAGTCGTTAATGAGTGGAACAACCGAAGTCCCGCCGAAATCGATGTACGCTTCATCGATGATGACCACCTGTTCCTGATTTGCATCCAGGATTTGTTTTACAGCTTCGATCGAGAGACCACGTCCGGTTGGCGCGTTTGGATTTGGGAGGACCACACCGCCGTTCGCGGTGCAGAACGCATCCGTCGGTACCGTGAAGTCTGCGTTCAGCGGGATGATTTTCGGGTTCAGTGAACACAGATTGGCGTACACTTTGTAAAAGCTGTATGTAATATCAGCGAAGGCAACCGGCTTTTCTGCTTCAAAAAAGGTCATGAAGCTGAAGGCAAGGACTTCATCAGAACCGTTGCCGACAAAGACCTGATCTGCATCGAGTTCAAAATGATCCGCAATTTTTTGGCGCAGCAGATCACAGTTTGGATCCGGGTAGAGGCGAAGCTGATCATTCACCGCCTCCTTGATCGCAGTCAGAACCTTTGGCGAAGGCGGATACGGATTTTCATTTGTGTTCAGTTTGACATACTTTTTATCCTTAGGCTGCTCACCCGGCACATAAGGATCGAGTTTCTGAGCAAATTGGTTCCAATAGCTACTCATGGCGCACCTCACAGTAATCAACAATTTCGTCCACGTCTATTAAGCATTCAAACGGAGCAGTTTTCTGCGGACGACCGTTCTCTTTACTATTATGCAGTATTATTGAATAAAAGCAAAAAGAAATAATTTCATATGAGTATAGGATTCGGTTGAATTGGCGACGAATGGTTTCACTCCATAAATGAAATTGCGCGAAAGTAGAAACAAAATTCAAAGGTTGAATCGTCGCTTCGGTTACTCGCTTGCCGCGGGCGCACCGCGAGCCTCCTCAGACAGGCAAGAATCTGCGGTGCTTGCTGGCACCAGAGCGCTTAGGTACAAAAAAAGCCGGAGCTTCAGGCACTTCATGCGTCTGAATGACTCCGGCTCGCTTCATTGGATTTAGTCTTAATCAGAGGACTTCATGCCCTTTTTTGAAGACCTGTTTCTTGCCTTGAACGGTTTTGATGCTTTCGAGCGGATTGTTCTCAAGGACGATGAAATCGGCAAATTTTCCGCTTTCAAGTGTGCCGTATTCTTCATCGATCTTGAGCAGCTGAGCACCATTAATGGTTGCTGCCTGCAGCGCCTGCAGCGGCGTGCACCCTGCTTCGACCATGAGTTCCAGCTCGAACGCCGAATCATTTTTAAAATCGTTGTTCGGTGTTCCGGCATCGGTGCCCATTGCTAGTTTAACGCCAGCATGTGCCGCTTTGCTGATGCTTTCCATATGTGCCCTTTTCACTTCGCGGGCAACATCAAGCATGAAGTCCGGAACTTGTCCTTCGCCGCGGTCGGAAATGCCGTAAACCGCGATGAGCGTTGGAACAATGAATGTACCTTGGTCAAGGAACATTTGAATGGCTTCATCATCGAGATAAAACGCGTGTTCAACCGAATCAACGCCGGCACGGAGCGCATTCTTAATGCCCTCGGTACCTTGAGCATGGGCATTTGCCGTTCTGCCTTTATGATGAGCTTCGGTAACTGCGGCACGCAGTTCTTCCTCGGTCAGTTGCACGTCATTCGGTGATTCACCGCCGAAAGAAACACCACCGGTAGCCATCAGCTTAATGTTGTCGGCCCCGTTTTTCAGTGCTTTGCGAGCGGCCTTGCGTGCTTCATCCGGGCTGTCAACTTCGTAGCTAATCGTGCAGAAGTGTCCGCCAGTCATTGCGAGCGGCCGTCCTGAAGCACAAATGCCTGGCGAAACAATGTGTCCGCCCTTTTCCAGTTTGGATAGTTGAATATCGACATCGAAGTCGGCACCGACATCACGAATATAGGTAACGCCGTGTTTCAATAAACGGTTTAAGTTATCAAGTGCAATTTTGGTTGCTACAATCGGGTTCAGATTCGGTGAGCCGAGCGCGTCAAGCTTGCCCGAGACATCAGAAGTGATATGTGTATGTGCATTGATCAATCCCGGCATGACGAATTTGTTTTGCAGATCAACGGTTTGATCGGCAGAGGCAGGCGAACCGGTCCCTGTTTCGATAATCTTTCCGCTTTCGTCGTCAACAACAAAGTACGCGTCGGTCTCGAAATGATCGGTTGTTCCGTCAAATAGTGAAAAGTTCTGGTACAATGTTTTTGTCATAAATGATTCTCTCCTTTAGCGATTAGATGAGTTTAAGGAAGATTGAAGCAATAATGACTGAAGCGATTGAGACTGTTGCGAAACCGCCAACGAGCATTTTCGGAAGGATATTTTCAAGCAGGTATTCTTCTTCATCAGCCGTCTTGGCGTTGTTCTTGCACACTTCTGTGGTCAATATGTAGTCGGCAGGAAATCCGAACAGCGCAGTCAGCGAGCAGGCAAACGCCATTGGCCGGCTCATCCCAAATGGTTTTGCAAGAATTAGAGATGCAAGATACATTCCTAGTATACCAAGGAGAATTAATACCACAATCTGAATAATAATCTGACCGAGCATCGCCGGCGTTGTTAGATTCAGCTGCGAGAACACATAGGCAAGCAAACCATAAATCAACCAGCTGAAGACACCGGCACGGTTTAGTGCATTGTCTTCAAGAAAACCGAATTGATGTGCGATGACGCCGAAAATCAGACAGATAACAAAGGAATTGATGACGCCGTGCATCAGTTGGGCAACGTAAAGGCTGATAACCGCAACAACTGCCACACGAACCAAAATAAATGCAGAGGTTTGATAGTCATCCGGCAGTCCGAAAATGCGTTTTGCCGGGGCATCGCTTGCTCCCTGCATCATCCGTTGCCGATTCGGATCCAGTTTCACGCTGCCACCCCGGAATTTTTTCAGCAAACGCTGACTTTCCTTTTTCAGCATTGCCGAAGTAACCGGATAACCGATCAGGCTGTGTGTAATGAACATGGATACCGGCAGTGCAACTAAGGCCGTAATCCCGGCAGCTTTAAGCCCGTCCGTCATCAATAGAGCGGCGACGAGTCCGCCCGTCAGCGGCGGAACCGCAGCGATAACGGTATGCCAGTCAAAGATCATTGAACCGACCGTCAGTGTGATCAGAATGGTACCGCAAACACCGAGCAGCGCGATGGCGACCGCTTTCCATTGGGCAATCAGCTGTTTCAGATTCATCAGCGTGCCCAAGTGAACCAGCAAAAGGGCGATACAGATTTGAACGAATTGCGAACTATAGGAAGCCTGAACAACAACATCCTTTGGAATGAACGTCCAGAACCCGATAATGAATAATACGGCAGACACAAAAACAGATGGAATATAGGCTTTTGATGCGGTGGACACCCATTCACCAATCAGCATAAAAACCATGACTGCCAAAAAACAGAGCAGAAAAGACATGATGGCGCCTCCCAATGACATTTAATAACTTAATGTGGTGAAGTGTGAGTAAATACTATCACCAGCTACCAATAAAATCAATAAAAGATTCGTAAAATAATAATTTTTTATTGTATTTTTTTTGTTCGCAAAATCATAAATGTTGTGATGAACGCGCGCAACGCATTGAACCTAGCCTTCAGGCTTCACATCCTGAGGCAAACAAAGGTGGACTTGCACTTTGCAAACGAAACGCATACAATAAGGGCAACACGAAATAAAAGAAAAAAGCAATGAAGAGGACACGAGTGATTGTTTCGGTGCACAGAGAGGGAAGGATGCTGCGAACTTCCTGACCGCGAGCCATCGCCCACCACCTCGGAGTTTCAGCGGTGAATGCGAGTAGCCGCTGACGGCAGCGCCGTTATTGGATTAAGTGCCGCAGTCTTTTTGATTGCGGAAGCAAGGGTGGAACCACGAGCAGAAACACTCGTCTCTTATTGAGGCGGGTGTTTTTTATTTTTCAAAGGAGTGAAAGTCATGTCATCTGTATCATTAACGTTCCCGGACGGCAATGTACGGGAATTTCCAAAGGGCGTCACTGCAGAACAAGTTGCAGAATCAATCAGTAACAGCTTGAAAAAAAAGGCGGTTGCCGGTAAAGTCAACGGAGCGCTCTACGATTTAACGCGGCCGATTGACGCAGATGCTTCAATTGAAATTGTTGTACAGGATTCCGAAGACGGTCTGGAAATCATGCGCCACAGCTGCGCACACCTTCTTGCTCAAGCCTTAAGGCGGATTTATCCGGATGTTAAATTGGGCATTGGTCCGGTAATTAAGAATGGCTTCTATTACGATGTTGAAATGGAGCACTCGCTCTCCAAAGAGGACTTCCCGAAGATTGAAAAGGAAATGAAGAAGATCGTTAGCGAAAATTTGCCGATCGTTCGCAAGGAAGTCAGCCGCTCCGAAGCGATTGATCTTTTCAAAAAGCTTGATGATCATCTGAAACTTGAATTGATCCGTGATCTGCCGGAAGACGCCACGATTACGATCTATTCGCAAGGCGACTATGTCGACCTGTGCCGCGGACCACATCTTCCGTCAACCGGTAAGATTAAAGCATTCAAATTGATGAACGTTTCCGGTGCTTACTGGCGCGGTGACAGCGATAATGAAATGCTGCAGCGGATTTACGGAGTTGCTTTCCTGAAACAGAAGGATCTCGACGCGCACTTGCATTTTCTTGAAGAAGCGGCAAAACGAGATCACCGCAAACTCGGCAAACAACTTGAACTGTTCATGTTCTCTGAAGAAGCGCCAGGCATGCCGTTCTATCTGCCGAATGGTCAGATTATCCGCACGGAACTGGAAAACTTCTCACGTGAACTGCAGCGTCAAGTGGACTATGATGAAGTCCGCACGCCGTTAATGATGAATCAGCGCCTCTGGGAAAACTCAGGGCACTGGGATCACTACCATGAAAACATGTACTTCACCAAAGTCGATGATGTCAATTATGCGCTGAAACCGATGAACTGCCCGGGACATATGCTGATTTACAAGGATGATCTGCATTCGTACCGCGACCTGCCGATTCGGATTGCCGAATTCGGGCAAGTTCATCGTCATGAATTAAGCGGGGCACTGAACGGAATGCTTCGCGTGCGCACGTTCTGCCAAGATGACGCGCATATCTTTGTTCGTCCGGATCAAATTGAAAGCGAAATTAAAAACATCTTCCAATTGATCAGCAAGATCTATCAAACCTTTGGCTTTGAATACACGGTTGAACTGTCAACCATGCCGGAAGACCACATGGGCAGCTTGGAAATGTGGCAACAGGCAGAAGCAGGGTTGAAGCGTGTGCTTGAAGCAATCAATCAGCCGTATATGATTAATGCAGGCGACGGCGCATTCTACGGCCCGAAAATCGACTTCCATATTAAGGATGCCATCGGACGTGAACATCAATGTGCGACGATTCAGCTTGACTATCAAATGCCGGAAAAATTCGACCTTACGTACGTTGACGAAAACAATGAAAAGGTACGCCCGGTCGTGATTCATCGCGCCGTTTATGGGTCGCTTGATCGCTTCTTTGCGATTCTGATCGAACACTTTGCCGGCGCTTTCCCAACTTGGTTGGCACCGACACAGGTTGAAGTGATCCCGGTTGCCGATGTGCACATCGATCACGTGAAGAAACTTGTTACGGATCTGAAAAAGGTCGGTATCCGAGCTCATGCTGATCTGCGCGGCGAGAAGCTGGGTTATAAGATTCGCGATGTTCAAACGCACAAGATTCCTTATGCACTGGTTATTGGTGATCAAGAAATTGCACAGAATGCCGTCAACGTCCGCAAATATGGACAACAGGAAACCAATACCGTTGCCTATGATGAATTTAAGGCAAACATTCTTGCAGAAATTAAGAACAGAGTCACAAAAGTACCGCAAGCATAAACCGTTATAAGAACCAAAGAAGCAGACGGGGATAAACCCATCTGCTTCTTTTTTGCACTATAGAAAGTATAAAAATTCCACGGATTATAGTATAAGGGCGTTCATTAACCTTTTAAAACGCAGCATACGCATTGCCTGATTCCATTAGGGGTTTAGCTGTTATTTGCGTTGGTCTAACTTTTTACTGATCTCATCAAGTTTGTCGAGAATTTCTTTGTTCCTGCGTTTTGGCAGGCTGATGACCAAATATTTAACCAGAAAGGCAACAATGAAGATGGACAGTGCAACGAGGATAAGTGTGATAATCAGTTGAAAAATAACCGTACCCAAACTAAATGAGAGCATATTCATCCCTCCGTGTGTGGTATTCTAATAGCCTAGTATAGCATTGCGCGATTTGAAGCAAAACAAAAAAGCCTCCATGTGAAGGCTTTTGTCTCAGTAAGAAGTCGTCCGAATTGCGCGTACATCTCGTGTTGCTGCATGCACCGGTAGCATGCAATGCGGCACAACGTCATGAACTATCCGCTTTTCTCGTGTACCGGAGCATTTCTTACAGATCCAGATGCTAACGCTGCTGCAGACGCGGCATTCTAATTTCAATGAACGGCTCTGTGAAAAGGCGTACAGGGCGGCTGGCGAGCAGATAGCAGAGCGCCAAGGACGCGGTAAACAAGAACGAATATTGATACAAATGCTCAATATTCTTGTAGAGTGGAAACAGCACCATTGTTTTAATGAAAAAGCCGTGCAGCAGGTAGACATACAGAGTGTTTTTGCCAAGGGCTGTGAACGAAAACCGTTTCTTTGGGATCAGCGCCATGAAGGCGAAGATGGTTAAGAAGCTGATGCCGTAAACAAAGAGACGTGTGATCCCGCCTTCCAGATTTGAAAGCCCAAAGGTATGGTAGGACGAATCATGAAGCACCCAATCCTGCAGATCATCCGGGAACACATAGTGGCAGGCCAGGAAGACACCGATGAATACGAAAATGCTGGCGACGCGCGCCGAAGTTCGTGTCAGCAGCTGCATAAACTGCTCTTTCTTTACGAGGTAACCGAGATAGAAAAACGGGAAAAACGCGAGCGTCCGCGATGCGCTGAAATCCGTTTCAAACGTATCAAAGAATCCCGCGGCAATACCGAGCATGATCGCGATAGGCAACCCCAGTTTTCCCAATCTAGAAAAAGGAATAATCATTAATTTCCAGAACAGGATGCTGACAAGGAACCAAAGCGTCCAATGCGGGGATACTAAATCAATTTTAAAGACTTTTTCATAACCGGTCATATAGTAAAAATACGAGTAAGCAACTTGAAAAATAAAATAGGGAATTAATGTTTTCTTCACAACATTTTTCACATAACCGGGTTTACGAAAATGCTTCGAAAAATAACCGGATATAAGAATAAACGCAGGCATATGGAAAATAAAAATGAATGTGTACAATGAGTTAATCACAGGAATGTCACTTTTCAGGTTGGTGAGACTGTGACCAAATACAACAAGCAAGATTAAGAAGAACTTGGCGTTATCAAAATAACTGTCTCTGACTTTCGTCATCTTTTTCTTCTCTCCCTTTCCAGTGGTTATCCTATCTGTTTCGTTTCCTCTCGCAGTAAATTCAGTGTTGTCATCGATTGATGATCCGATTGAAAAAAGCATGTAATACTGTAATGGGAATGCCAATCGAATCGACGTTGATCCGTTTATTTTTGCAAAATCAGATTAATTTTGACTTAAAAAAATGCGCACAAAAATTTTGCGCACAAAAAAGACATCCCGATTCGCTTGCCTTTGCTCCAGTCGTCACCGGATCGAAGAGAATCGAGAAGCAAGATATGTTATAGCACATTTGAAAAACGGTTTCAATACGTATTTTTTTACAAGAATATTACTTTTTTGGCGGAGAAAATGGTGGATGGCTGGCATCGGTCAAATTAGAAAACTTGGCTTTGCCAAGCCTCTGGCGAAGGCAAAGTCGCCGCCCGCGACGGCCATGGACGGCCTAGTGTTCGGTGAGCCGCAGGCCGCGGCGTTCTACCGAACCACTTACACTCGTTTCCTTAAATCTTTTATTTTCTATACTTTCTTACCAGTGTGAAAAAGCAGCCCCATTTGTCGGGGCTGCTTTTTGAGAAGACTTTTTAGATTTCGGAAAGTTTTTTCAGATGTTTTTCCGAGATGGCTTGTACTTTTTTTATGCGATTGGTGTACTTGTCGATACCGTTGAGTACATCGGTATGCATCCAGACATTGACGATTTCCAAGGCGATTCCAGATCCGATAATCTTACCGCCAATGCACAGAACGTTGCTGTCAGTGTGCTGGCGAGCCAGCTTGGCACAAAAAGGGTCTTGGCACACTGCTGCGTTCAGACCATAGATTCGGTTGGCGATCAGCGCGCTGCCGTAGCCAACCCCATCGACAAAAATGCCGCGTTCTGCTTCACCCTTTGCGACTGCGAGTGAGGCGGGATAGACATAGTCGGACAAGTCGCAGGATTCGCTGCTGTCTGTTCCGAAATCGATCACTTCATGTCCTTCATTTTCAAGCCATGCTTTGATTTCGCCTTTTAATGCGTAACCGGCATGGTCGCTTGCCATTGCAATTTTCACGATGAATACCTCCACAAGATACAGATTCTCAAGGTTCGTCCTTGTTTATTATAATATAGGATCGACGAAGAAAACGCATCGACTTAAAAAAAACGATGCTTGCGCTGCTTCACCGTTCATTCATTAATCTAAAAGAATGCCGCTATCGTAGACTTATTTGGCGTGCGTCATCACCGACACCGGCGCACCGGAATGTTTTGGCACGTCAAGCGTCCCAAAGACGCGGATCCAGCGGATGGATAGGCGAGAACTTCTTTGTTCATCCTTGCAAAAGATAAGAAATGGTGGTTTAATAAATATGCAAAACGTAATTGTTACGATTTATAAATTAAGAAAGGAGTTTTGTATGGCAAAGAAATCAAAAGTCGTTAAAGAACATAAACGTGAAGCAATGGTCGCAGCGTATGCAGAACTCAGACGTGAATTAAAAGAGAAGAAAGATTATGCGGCCCTTTCCCAATTGCCGCGTGATGCATCACCGACGCGTTTGCATCATCGCTGTCCGCTTACGGGACGACCGCATGGTTATATGCGCAAGTTCAATATGTCGCGGATTGCCTTTCGTGATTACGCCCATAAAGGCCAAATTCCCGGCGTGAAAAAAGCTAGCTGGTAACTTCTTCGGATGATGGGTCAGAAGTACTTGACAATGAGAAAGAGAATTTGATAAATTTAATAGTGCATTTAAATCGTAATAATTACGTTTTGTTATACATAGGATTCATTAGGAGAAGCGATAGATGATGAGACAATACAAAAGACGGCCTATTTTTTTGCTTATAAGTATTTTTAGTTTGCTCCTCGGCCTTCTTGCCGGGTGCGGAGGTCCCTCCTCACAAGAAGGGGCTTCAAATAAAATTATGGTCGTTGCTGCTGAAGATTTCTATGGGGAAGCGGTTCAAGCAGTTGGCGGAAAGCGCGTATCGGTAACGTCGGTCATTAACAAACCAAGTATGGATCCGCATGACTTTGAACCGACAGCCGCTACGGCAAGGGCGGTTAGTGATGCAAAACTAGTCGTTTTCAACGGCATTGGTTATGACGGCTGGATGAACAATCTCGTGAAGCAATCTAAAGCGCAGACGACGATTCGTGTTGCTGAAGACGTGATGGGTAAGAAAGACGGCGACAATGAGCACCTTTGGTACAATCCCGAGACAATGCCGAAACTGACCAACGCTATTGCAGAGCAGCTTTCTAAAATTGATGAGAAGCATGCAGTGGAGTACAAGAATAATGCGAAAAAGTACATTGAAGAATTAAGGCCAATTCAAGAGAAAGTTGCCGCATTGAGCAAACATGCCGATCATAAGAAGGTTGATGTATCCGAACCGGTTTTCGATTACATGGTGCAGGCACTCGGTTATACGATCGCCAACAATCATTTCGAAACGGCGGTGGAGCAAGAAAGCGATCCTTCACCGAAAGATATCGCCGCAATGCAACAGGATATCAAAGAGCAACGGATTGCATTCTTTGTCAGCAACATCCAAGAAATCAGTCCAACAGTGAGCAAAATGATGATACTCGCTGATCAGCATCATGTGCCGGTGGTTAAGGTGACCGAAACACTTCCGAAAGGAAAGAACTATAAAACATGGATGCTGGATCAACTTAGCCAAATTGAAGCGGCGCAAAACTGACACTAACCACAGTGGCCGTTTGAATCGGAGCAAAAGTAGCACATGGTTCTTCTCTGATTCTCTTTTTCTATCATTGATAGAGAGGTCTCTGCCTTCAGCGCTTAAGATCACTTGACAAAGTAAATCGAAATCATTACTATTTATCCAGTATCTATAGGTCGAAAGCATACTGGGTAGGACTGCTCTATTTATTGATAAACTTATTGAATAACCATGAATCAGCAGCACGAATGGTGTTGATCGGAGGGCTTCTTATGCTGCGCCAGCTTCAAATTCATCAACTCCAAGTCCGTTTTAATGGGGAACAAATCTTGAATGATCTTTCGTTTAAGGTAGCACCAGGAGAGTTATTTGCCATAATCGGTCCGAATGGAGCAGGAAAGTCAACGTTGTTAAAATCAATACTGGGATTGATTCATCCACAACAGGGTGATGTCTCAATTCTTGGTGATCATAGAAAAGTCATTGTCGGTTATGTGCCGCAGTCGCGGGTGATTGACGATGAAACACCGATCAGTGCAAGCGATTTTGTTTCATTAGGTCAAATCAGCGGCTTCTTGCCTTGGCTCTCGCGGAAAGAAAAAAAAGCGCTGAATGAAATCATGCAGTTTACCGATACGAAGCGATTGGCAAATAAGCCGATTGGAACCTTGTCCGGCGGAGAGCGGCAACGTGTTTTTCTGGCTCAGGCACTTGTTCGGAAACCGGATTTGCTGCTGCTTGATGAATCAACAGCAAATCTCGATCCTGAGGCGCAAATTCAAATGATGGAACTGGTCAAAAACGCGGCTAAAGAATGGGGTGTCACCGCCCTCTTTATCTGTCATGATCTGCAAATGGTCGGCACTTATGCAGATCATGTTCTGCTTCTGTCACGGCAAGGGTACAAAACGGGTCATCCGGAAGATATTCTGCATGACCGAAAATTGATGACAACGGTTTTTCATGGATCATCTTCGGAGAACGGCACCATGCATCATGTGCCGACGGAGTCCGAGCTGCCGCTCGCCGGTTTTCCGCAGTGAGTCAAACATCTGCGAGCTGCCTTAATGCACTGGAAAAATGGGGGAAATTGAATGTTTCAGTATGATTTTATGCAGCACGCGTTTATCGCCGGCACGCTGATAGCGATGATGTGTGGTGTGATTGGTGTGTTTATCATTGCGCGGTCGCTTTCTTTTATTGCGCATACCCTGTCGCACATTGGCTTTGCCGGTGCCGCTTTCTCCGCTTATGCAGGGATCGATCCGCTGCTTGGCTTGCTCCTGTTTACGATTGCGGGGGCAGTTGGTGTCGGTCAGCTCGGCGTTCGCATGTATCGGCGTGACGCATCGATCAGTGTTATCCTAAGTCTGGCACTTGGACTGGGCATTTTATTCCTGTCGCTCGGGAATATACAAGGCAATTACTCGCGCACACTTTTGTTTGGCAGTGTTGTCGGCATCGATATGCAGGATATCTGGCAGATTGTTTTAATTACTGTTCTTGTCCTTGTTGTACTTGCAGTTGGCTACCGCTGGCTTAAGTTTGACTCGTTTGATCAGGTCGGCGCACAATCTGCGGGATTACCAATCCGGCTCATCTCGATCGGTTTTCTCCTGCTGATGGCAGCGGCGACAAGTGTGACCGTTCAGATTGTCGGCGCTTTGCTCGTCTTTGCGTTAATGACGGTCCCTGCCGCCGCCGCACGCTTCTATACGCAATCTATTTTCGGCATGATTCTGATTTCAACGCTCATTGCGGTACTCAGTGTTTGGTTCGGACTTATTGCCGGCTATTATACAAATGCACCAATCAGTTTTTTCATTGTTTTCTTCAATGCGATCAGTTACTTTTTCGGCATGTTCTTTCATCGAGTCAGGGAGCGGCGCCGCGTGCTCGCACCATAAATGAAAAGCGGGTCAAGAGTGGTGCTCTTGATCCGCTTTTTGATCTTTCGTCAGATAGCTCCAGCCTTCTTTTTGATACAGGAGATTTTCTTTCATCAATTGGCCGAGCGCTTTTTTGAAGTCGCCTTTGCTGATGCCGAATCGCTTTTTGATGTCTTCAGGCAGACTTTTATCCCAATAAGGCATGGCTCCATCACGGCTGTTCATATAGGCAATGATCTTTGCCGCATTGTCGTCGATTCGCTCGTAAGTGCGCGGCTTCATCGATAAATTTAAGCTGCCGTTTTCTTTGACGGCAATGACGCGGCAGGTAATGACTTGGCCGATTCGCAGTGTGCCGCTCTGTTCGTTGTTATGAACGAAGCCGAGATAGCCCTCTTCGCTGATGACATGGATTCCATCCTCAAGCTGCCGGTAGACCGTCGCTTGGATCGTTTTGTTCTGCATTGTTTCGGGAGCAGGAACCGATTGCGTTTGCATGATCTGTTCATCGGCCAGACGAGCGAACAGGCGCTTCTTTTTGTCCAGTTTCAGGCTGCAGAAGACGCGTTCGCCGGGCTGCGGCCAGTAGATGGATTCATAAGGAAGGTCATCTTTTGAGAGCAGGAGATCCTTGCTCGTTCCAATGTCGAGGAACACCCCGTATTTCTTATGCTGGGAGACGGCAGTTGCCCAGTCGAAGGCATCAAATCGAACCGTTGGGATGGTCATCGTAGCGGCAATCCGCTGCTGGTGATCATGATAGAGAAATACGGTCAGCTTATCTTTTTCGTTCAATGGTTCGGTTACATCATGTTCGTGAAGCAGCACTTCCTGGTTGCCGTCGGTTAGAAAATAGCCGAACGGTGCTTTATGTGAAACCTCGAGCGTTGTAATTGTTCCGGCGGTTAGTTCAGACACATTGTTTCCTTCTTTCTTGCATTTCCTGATTACGATTAGTTCCATTATAGCATGTGTCTTCCTGAATTATTCATAGCCTAATTTGCTAACTGGCCAAAACGCTTTCCCCACAAGGAGATAACCCTTTTCGTTTTTTCACCGATTAGGTGAAAAAAGTTAATGAAAAAGGAACCATTCCTTTGTATGATAATAGGTGACTAAACCAAAAACATACAAGGAGGTTCCTCATATGCTCAGTGTAGAGGAAAAGTCGTGTCAATTCAACAGGAAGATCAAAATCAATTTTACCGGTGGCGAACTTTCTTCCGACAGCGGTCATCTGATTTTTAAAGAATTTGATGAAAAACTCGGTTTCTCAAAAACGCTGACTCACCATCTGGTGCTGAACGATTCGCGCAAAAGTCCGGATTATTCCAATGAGCAACTTTTGCGCCAGAAGATCTATCAGCTGCTGGCTGGTTATTCTGAAGATGATGCAGCGGATTCATTGATTCACGATCCCGTGTTCACTCAGGTTGTTGAATCACCAACACTTGCGTCACAGCCGACACTCTCCCGTTTTTATGATCGCTTTGATCCTAATGCTCTGGATCAGCTTGGCATGGCCAACCAAAAATTACTCGACAAAGTTCACCGCTATCGCAAGAATCCAGCACTGATCCTTGACTTGGATTCCACCCATGTTGATACGTATGGAAAGCAAGAATCCTCGGACTATAACGCGCATTACGGTACGATCGGCTTCCATCCCTTGGTGGCGTTTGATGGGGCAACGGGTGATTTTTTGAAAGCGAAACTGCGTCCTGGAAATCGCTATACATCGCATGGCGTTGTGGACTTTGTCCGGCCGATTCTCGAACACTACAACGAGCACTTTCCAGAAACCACGCCGCTCGTTCGCGCTGACAGCGGTTTTGCCACACCGGACCTCTACGAGGCGTGCGAAACAGAATCCGTCTACTACGTGATTCGGCTGAAGACCAACGCCGTGCTTCAACGGATGGCCGAAGAACTTCACCCGAATGATTCACCAACCGGTAAAACTCAGTGTTACTATGAAGAATTTGATTATCAGGCGAAGTCCTGGGGTAAGCCAAGACGGGTTGCCGTTCAATCCATTCGCCCGGCCAATGAACTTTTCTTTACGCATACCTTTATCGTGACCAATCTGGTTGAATGCTTCTCCCCGAAACAGGTCTTTCAGACTTATCAGAAACGAGGGACGATGGAAAACTACATCAAGGAAGCCAAATCCGGATTCAGTCTGGATCAACTGTCTAGTCACAAATTCGAAATTAACGAAGTCCGATTGATGCTCAGTCTGCTCGCCTACAATTTAACGAACTGGATGCGGACGATGGCATTCCCAAAAAGACAGAAGGCCATGCGAATCGAAACCATCCGAACGCGGATCGTCAAAGTGGCCAGTAAGCTCGTCCGGTCAGGACGATCCCTTTATTTCAAGCTGTCTTCCAGTTTTGTCTATCAGGCATTCTTCTGGAACGTGCTCAACCGGATTCAACAACTTCACATCGAGTAACAAAAAAACACTCAGCTCAAAATTCAAAACGGGTTCATCAGATCAACGGGGGAAGTCTGTCTCAAAATGGCCTTCTTTTACGTGAATGTTCAGAAATTGATCTTCAAGGTCATTTTTCCATTCAAAAAATCAAGTGAAATCAGGTTGGCTGCATCCTGGTGAGCAAAATCCCGAAAAAACGGCAAGCGGTGAATAATTCAGGATCCAATTAATTTTAGACACCTAGAACAGAAACTGAATCAGACTCAGGCAGATAAATACGTGAAAAAGCTGACCACCAAGGCTTATATCCTGCTCTTTCTCTATGCTCAGCTTCATAAAGAAGACTGCCTGCGCGCTTTGTCGGACTGTGTCCTGAATCAACATCTTCAACGGGCCACAGGGCTTTCTTCAATCAGCGCCGCTCAGCTCTCAAGAAAAAATAACACGGTGGATCCCCAACTCTTGATGATGCTCTTCTTAGAACTCGTTGCCAAGATGAAAGGAAAACCTGTGCCGGATTCGAAAAGGTTGCTGAAAATCGTTGATTCCACGACGATCACCATGAACCCGAACCAATTCCCATGGGCACATTTCCGCAAAACAAAGGCAGGAGTTAAGCTGCACCTTCGCCTCGTGTTCCTGGGCAAGGGACAGGTCTTTCCGGAAAAAGCGATCCTTACGTCAGCCCAGATTCATGATCGTGAGGAACTGGATGCCTTGGTCGATGAGGAGGCCATGTATGTCTTTGATCGCGGCTACATCGACTATAAGGCTTTCGACCGTTTTTCGGACAATGGCATGTTCTTTACCTCTCGTCTGAAGAAGAACGCGGTCACGCAGACCATTCGCAGCTACGCGGTTCCAGAAGGTGGGGCGATTCAGTCAGACCAGATGATTCTGCTGGGTGATGCGCTTCATCAGGCGGAAAACTTCTTTCGTCTGATCGTGTCTCAGGATGATCAGGGACGAACCATCCGGATCATCACCAATCGTTTTGATCTTCCAGCAGAGGAACTCGGGACGATCTACCGGGAACGTTGGGCGATTGAACTCTTTTTCAAATGGCTCAAGCAACATGTCCGTCTGAAAACCTTCTATGGTCAGAGTGAAACCGCCGTTCACAATCAAATCATTTTGTCACTGATTCACTACTGCTTATTTCTTCTGGTCCATCAGGAACTCGAGACGAGTGCTTCCCTGCTGCAGATCAGTCGGTGGCTCAAAGGGATGCTTTGGTACCCTGCGAAAAAATGGCTCCATCGTCTTCAGTTCCGGACAAGGAAAGAGAACGTGAAGACTTAAAAGAGACCACAAAAACCTGTCACTCCGGATTAAATGGATAATATTGTAAAAATGGAATGGAGCACCTTTTAGGGACTCACTGGCTTTTTTAATCACACTAGAGAAATCAATCATCTGAATATTTTGGTAAAAGGAAATCAATATGTTTATGCAACGCTAGTAATGTCAAAATAATAAGTGTCTACTTGATTATTTCCCACACTTTTTTCCCTTGTCTCGCTTTCCGAATGGCCATATATCCAGCCTTGCACACGTACATACCGGCATCTTTATTAAATTGAAATTCATCTTCTTTTTTTCGGTTTCCTTGGGTCACCATGGGGTTCAATTTTGAGACCAATTCCATCTCGTTTGCTTGAGTATAGCTAATATTGCTTTTTTCGGAGTAGGCGGCATCACCTATGATTGTTTTGACATCAATTCCTGCTTGAACACTTTTGTTAATTAACATTTACTGAACCAATAGATTTTTTGGATTTTCTGGTAAATTCGCTTCATAATAATGGAAATTTCGAGTGAACGGGAACTTTTGTTCTTGAAAAAGCAAAAAAAGCGCAGAGAAGCCCGAGGCCACTGAAAAACTTACGTTTTTCTACGGTAGGTAGTTAATGCTGACAAAAATGGTGTAACTGCTAAACTAAAATCAACAGATTCTGCTAAATAGAAATGAACACTTTTCGCTAAATAGTAATCCAGATAAGTTATAATCGTTTTTCAACATGATTTGTCTGGAGGATTCGAAAGGTGGAAAAATTACTCTTGTATGTACAGGTTCATCAATTGAGTGAACAAGGATTCAAAGTGGCGAAAATCGCCAAAAAACTGGGTATTTCAAGAAATACTGTTTATAAGTTTTTGAAAATGTCTTTTGAGGAAGCCAGTGATTGGGCGAATTCTCTTAGTCAAAGGAGGAAGAAGCTCGATCCCTATCGGGATCAAATGATAAGTTGGTTAAAAGAACATCCCGACCTTTCTTCCGCCCAAATTGAGGATTGGTTGAAGGAAAAACATCCGGGCCTAACCATTGGAGGGAGCACCATTCGATTATTCGTCAAAGATCTGAGGGAAATCTACCATATCTCAAAAGAGATACATGCTCGTAGTCATGAAGCGGTTGATGAACTTCCAATGGGATATCAGGTTCAGGTGGACTGGGGAGAAATAACGCTTAAAAACGTACTGAACAAGGAGGTGAAGCTCTACTTTATCACATTCGTTCTGTCTCATTCTCGATATAAATATGTGGAATGGCTGGGAAGACCTTTCACCACAAAAGATACGATTCGATGCCATGAAAATGCCTTTGCTTATTTCGGGGGCATGCCGGAGGAATTGGTTTATGACCAAGATCACTTAATCACGGTCAGTGAAAATGCGGGTGACGTTATTCTGACCGGTGAATTTCAGGCTTATAAAGAACAACGTAAATTTCGTTTACATCTATGTCGAAAAGCAGACCCCCAAAGTAAAGGGAAAATAGAAAATGTTGTCAAGTATGTTAAGTATAATTTTGCCAAGAACAGGGTCTTTACGAACATCGATACATGGAATGAAAAAGGCATCGCTTGGTTAGAACGGACAGGGAATTATAATGTACACAATACAACAAAAAAGAGACCGGCTGAAGTGCACGCCCTCGAAAAGCAACACTTGAAACCAGTCTCTCCGCTGCTCTCCATTGAGAGCGACTATAGTTCCAGTATAACAAGAACTGTCTGTCCAGACAATGTCATCAAATATAAATCCAATCGTTATTCCGTGCCATAATAAAGGATTTTTTTATGCGCTGACCTTCTTAATTTCGAACATTCCTAGTATTATGAATCATCACATTTAATTCCTGCAACGCTAGCATTTTGACATCAATAAATGTCACCATTGCCCTTTTCGAGAGGGGTGCTATAAAAAAGGATCAAAGAGCAAGACCTATTCGATCAGTATTAAATCTGATGACATTCGAAACAAATAGAATTTCAGAAAACCGACTACTTTAAAGAAAAAGCAAAAGAACGTTATAAAATAGAAGCTAAAAACAGTGAAATATCCGACTGCCATAATTTATTTCGATGACTTTTTTGAAAACGTCTGACAGCGCCGGCCGTTGACTGATAGAGACGCATTTGCCTTGAACTATAGCCTCGAGCGGTTAACCTTTCCTGAAGCGTGGAACGCTTGATCTCACCCGGTTTCGCTTTTCCTTCCCATTCGAGAATTTGAATGATTTGACGGACACTGCGATGAGGCGCTTCTCTTCTTAAAAGAATAGCCTGTTCCAATAGATCTCCGTTTAGGTTCTTTTCCTGATTTACAGCCTTTTTATTAGGCTTCAATCCTTCAAACCCGTTGGATCGATAACTGGCTAAATAACGCCGGATCGTTCGATCGGACAATCCACTTTTTTCACAAATTTGTTTCTTCATTTCCGCTACTTTAGCTGCGTCTAAGTCCTCCGACAGCAGGGGTGCAATCAATTGAAAGCGATTCGCGGCGACTTCATCCCATTTCCCAGATTTCTTCATGATTTTTCCTCTCCTTTTTAGGCCTTCATCATGAAGTTTAATCACGGGTCAGTCGGACAAAAATGCGGAACGGGTCTGTAGCCACAAATTCACATTGACAATCGGTTTGGTCATTTGCGACAGCCAACCTGGTCCATCGCCAAAGATCCGTCCAACACGTTCGAGTACGGTCAGAGAATCCTTGGACGGCGAATTCTCTGGGTCTATATCCAATTGAAAGCGAAGGTCAATGGAACGAAGACAAGCCAACCAATACTCAATAAAATCAAGGAACCAACGGTTCCAACGAAACAGAGTCGAATTATCCACAGCAACATCTACTTGATCAGATTGTGAAACTACCCGTTCAAAACAACTGACTTCATAACGCTTATAAGGAAGCAGTAAATCAGGGAGTTCATGATGAATCGTGCAGCAGTCACATCAAGCACATGGTGAAGTCCGTTTTCATTTCCCCAATGCTGGCGAACGGCTTTGGCGAGTGTTTTGGCATCACTGGGAAGTGAAGACAGATAAAACTGGTGTTCCATGCTGACCTGATCACCAATCTGCCGTTCAGACTCAATCATACCGATACTTTTGAAATCGTTCCATTCTTCTTTTTGATCCAAAAAATCAATGGCATCGGTCGTCCGGTAACGACGGATATCGATACGACCATGACTCTTTTCGACCTGTTTAGAGGAACGAGTGTGATCATTTTGAAATTGTTTTGCACAAAACAAATGATTGAAGATGTTTCCATGGCTGGGATTGCCAGCGTTTTAGGGCAAAAAGGCCTCTAAACCATTCATCAGCACCTTGAGCAAGCCATATCCCAATTAAACCGAGTCCAAAATGAATGCCCAATAAATAGCTCAGTCCCACAGCAATACTCCACATGGAAATGACACCAATGACAACGGGAAATCGGACATCTCCGGCAGATTTTAGCGCGCCCATGAGCACGATATTGATAGCTCTGCCAGGTTCAGTGACAAGATTGATCCAAAGTATAGGGATACCTATTGAAATAATGGCAGATGTTGTGGTAAATAAGCCTAATATAAAAGTCCCAGAACATGCAACGATCAATGAAACGAGAATCGATGAACTCACTGCAATGAGAACGGTTTTAATGCCTCTCTTGTAGGCTTGTTGGGATTGGCGACCACCTATATAGCGCGCAATCATGAGTTCGGTTCCTTGTGCGACGGAAACAGAGAATAGATAGCAAATCATGGTGATATTCATGATATAAACGCGCGCGGCAAGAGTATCTGAGCCAATCCTGACCACCAATGCTGTAATAATTAATTGTGACAGTTGGTACGAAAGCATTTCTCCTGCTGAAGGAATACCTATTGAGAGCAAGTCACGAATATCTTTGCGGCGAGCATGATAGCAATCTTTATATGAGAAACGGATGTTTAGTTTTCGCCAGATGACTAGAAAAAGAATAGTTACAGCAAAGAGACGAGCTACGACCATGGCCCACGCGACTCCGCTGACCCCGGTAACGGGAAGCCCCAAAGGCCCGTTGGTTGCCACAATATTCCCAAGGACACTGATCAGATCCATAAGGACGGTGATGATCATGACTTCTTTTGTAAACCCATGGCTACGCAAAATCGCACTCATTGCCAGAGAAAGCGATTCCAAAAAAAGGGAAGCACCACAAATGTGAATGAATAAGCGTCCATCTTGAAAAATCGTCCCCTTTAATTGAAACAGTCCAAGAAAATGTTCTCCGAATAAGACGACAATTATTGAGATCATGATGCCAAACCAGAAATTCATAAAAAAGACTGAATGTGCAATTTGATCTGCGTGGTGAAACTGTTTCGCACCAAGATTTTGCCCAATGAGAATGGTGGCACCAATTGAGGTCACATTAAAAACAAGAATAAAGAAGCTGAGCAGCTGATTGCCAACCCCAACACCAGCAGCAGCGGCATCAGAAAATCGTCCAAGCATGAGCGTTGCAATGATCCCCATGGCCATGCGAAGCGCGATTTCAATAAAAATGGGCCAGGTAATTTTGAACAGGGTTTGTTTTTGATAATTAACGGGTCTGCTATTCACGTATCAAACCAATACTGAAATGAAAAATGCATGCGGCAAGAAGTCCCGATCCATTTCGATCTATTCAGCACAGGTAGTCACCTCACTCTCTTTAGTGGGAACACTCAGTTGTTTCACGGTTCATCAAGGTATCATAAATCATATCTCAGCAAATGTAAACGATTTTTTACTGATAATGGTATAATCTTTGTGAGGATACGTGTGGAAGAAGGGGAAAAAATGGCAACATTGTCAGATGTGGCACGCCGTGCAATGGTTTCAAAGATGACTGTGTCACGAGTAATCAATCATCCAGAGCAGGTGTCACCTGAATTACGTCAGCTTGTCTATAACTCGATGAAAGCCCTAAACTATGTACCTAATTATGTGGCCCAAGCACTGGTTCATCACCGTACCCAGGTCATCAAATTATTGATTTTGGAAGAAATGGATACCACTGAACCTTACTATATGAATTTACTCGCTGGAATTGCTGTTGAACTTGATCAACGTCACTATTCTCTGCAACTTGTCACGCGTAGTTCGCATACCATATGCAGATGCGATGGCTTGATTGTGACCGGAATGCGAGAAGATGATTACGAATCGATTATTTCACGATTGGAGCAACCCGTCATCTTATTTGGAGAAAACATGAAGGGCTATGACTATGTTGATGTTGACAATAAAAAAGGCATGAAAATAACAACGGAGCACGTCATGGCGCAAGGATGCTCGAATATTTTATTTTATGGGATTGATATTGAAGAACCCTTTATGCTGTCTCGAATTGCAGGTTATGAAGAGACCATGAAGGGGAAGAAACTGTTGCCGCAGATCAACTTAATGAAGAACAGTTCACATATTGCCCAATTTGAGGCAGAAAAAGTGTTGAAAAAAATATCTGAACGCGTTGCTTTTGTTTGTGCCTCTGATCGATTAGGCATTGGTGTCGTTCATGCAGCCCAACGGCTGGGTATGGCGATTCCTGATCAGGTGATGATTACGGGTTTTGATGGAGTATTTCTTGATCGAATTGCGCAACCTAAATTGACTACCGTTCGTCAGCCTATTGTGGAGATGGGGAAAACATGTGCCAAGTTATTACTTGATAAAATTGATCAAGACGGCAGAAGCCAAGGAATTTGTGTGTATAAACCTGAACTGGTCATTCGAAACACTACGGTTCATTAAGAGACGTTAGAGGCACATGTGAAGGACATACAAAAGATCAGAATTTAAACTTATTTTGGTCATGGGCACGGGATGAGGAATGGTTTAGATGATGAATTGCTGAGATGACCTTAAGTGATCTGCCTAACGAATGCTCTTCAAAATGATTTGAACAGCATTCTCTGTTAAATATCCAATAATAATGAACGCGAGTCAGTTAGGAATCATTGTGACGATGAGCCTGACCTAATCCGATGGAGCTTTATTCAGTAGCATAAGAGCTTCGGAAAGGGACAGATGCATCGTCCTTTTTTATCACCTGTTTGTGACTATGCTTCACGAGCAGACAGAACGATGTGAAACAATGCAGGTTAGAGGGAGGTTGGCATGTATTTTTTGTTAACGGTAACAAAGTGATTGATGATTGTTATCTATTAATGCACATGCTAATTTTAAAAAGGGGGAGGTGATACAAGATGGATAAGCCATGGTGGCACCAGGCAATTGTCTATCAAATCTATCCGAAAAGCTTTAAGGATAGCAATGGAGACGGTATTGGTGATCTTCAAGGGATTATTGAAAAGCTGGGTTACATTCAGTCTTTAGGGGTTAATGTTATTTGGGTCAACCCAATTTTTAAATCGCCTCAAGTTGATAACGGCTATGATGTAAGCGATTACTTTGCAATTGATCCAAAGTTTGGCACGGATGTCGATATGGAACAATTCATTGCTGAAGCAAAGAAAAGAGGGCTGAGGGTGATTTTCGACTTAGTTTTGAATCACACCTCTGATCAGCACCCTTGGTTTCAGGAAGCAAGAAAAAGTCTTGATAATCCTTACCGAGATTTCTATATTTGGCGAGATGGAAAAGGTGGTAGGGCACCGACGAACTGGGCTTCCTTTTTCGGTGGAAGTGTCTGGACATATGAACCGTTGACAAAGCAGTATTATTTTCACTTATTTGATCAGAAGATGCCCGATCTTAATTGGGAAAACCCTCGCGTGAGGGCTGAACTTTATAAGATGGCGAAATATTGGCTGATGAAAGGAATCGATGGTTTTCGACTCGATGCCATTATTCATCTCGCTAAAGATCGGCGCTTCCGCGATTTTCCTAATCCTGACCCTAAGGGAAAAGTGGTGATTGCTGAATCCTGTTATGCGAATTTACCCAGGGTTCATGATTTTATTCGCGAATTTAGCAAAGAAATGAAGCGAATAAAACCCGATTGTTTATTGGTTGGCGAAGCCGCGTCAGCGGATGTGGCACTTGCCAAAAAATATTCGCGTCAAGATCGTTTTGAATGCGACTGTGTTATTTCATTCAAACATTTGGACACGGTTACATTAAGCGACGAACCACAAATACCTAAAGAATGGCAGAAAGAATGTTTTGATTTATCTGCTTTTCGAAAGATCATGCGTCGTTGGCAGGAAGATCTTTATAATGAAGGATGGCCGGCCCTATTTCTAAATAACCATGATATGCCGCGCATGCTCTCAAGATTTGGTGATCCGGTTCATTATCATTTTGAAAGTGCCAAGTTGCTAGCAACACTGATCTATCTGCATTGGGGGATGCCCTTTATCTTTCAGGGTGAGGAAATTGGGATGACGAATTTAATGTTAGATTCAGTTGACGATTATCATGATTCGCAGCTGACCGCTTCGGCAGAAGTTCTTCACCATTTGGGTTATAGCAACGATGAAGTCTTGCAACGCGTGCATGCACGATCCAAGCATACCTCACGCGGTGCAATGCAATGGAATGCGCAGCTGTTTGCCGGATTCTCAGTGGCACGTCCATGGATGGGGGTGAATCAAGATGATCCTAAGATCACGGTTCAAGAGCAGGAAAATGATCCACACTCGATTCTTAACTATTATCGTCGCCTATTGAAATTGAGAGCGACTCATCAAGTCTTTGCTGAAGGAATCTGCCATATTCTAGAGGAGAAAAATCCGCATATTTATGCCTATAAACGCCAGTTGGAGAAAACGGTTGCATTGATAATCTGCAATCTTTCCAGTCAGGAGCAGATAGTTGATCAATCGGATCTTTCTTCATACACTTGCTTGCTCAATAATTATGGAAAATCAACATGCGATCAAGCAAATCAGATGGCACCTTACGAATGTTATGTATTGTTTAAGGAATGAGGAGGAGTTTCGATGGAAAAATCAGCAATCTATCATCAACCATGTAGTTCCTATGCTTATCCGTACGACAGGGAGACGATGCATCTCAAAGTACGAACAAAGAAAGATGATGTGCAGTCCGTCACGCTTATCTATGGTGATCCTTATGAAAATGTTAAGATTGAGGAGCGCTATCAATGGATAAACAAACAAGTGAACATGAAAAAGGTCGCACAGACCGATCTTCATGATTATTGGTTTATTTCGGTAAAACCACCGTATCGTCGATTGCAATATGCCTTTGTTCTCATTGACTCGAGTGGCACATCCATTTTCTATGGTGATCGTGGTTTATTAGCAAATAATCAAGACACATACTCAGTACCTGATAATTTCTTTAAATTCCCTTATATTCACGAAGTTGATCTTTTCCAAACGCCTGAATGGGTAAAATCAACCGTGTGGTATCAGATCTTCCCGGAACGTTTCGATAATGGGGACCCAGAACGTTCGCCAAGTCATGTCTTACCATGGGGATCCAAAGATCCTGATCGTGATGATTTCTTTGGCGGCGATCTTCAAGGAATCATCAATCGACTGGATTACCTAGAGGATCTGGGAATCAGCGGTATATATCTCAATCCAATCTTTAAGTCGCCGACAAATCATAAATACGATACTCTGGATTATTATACAATTGATCCGCATTTTGGTGATAAGGAACTCTTCCGTACTCTTGTTCAAGAGGCTCATAAACGTGGCATCCGCATTATGCTTGATGCGGTGTTTAATCATATTGGCAGTAAGTCCAAGCAGTGGCAGGACGTCATCGACAACGAAGATCAATCGATTTATAAAGATTGGTTTCATATCCATTCATTTCCGGTGCGCGATGGTGAAAATGGGAACATAGATGGTCTATCCACTCTTTCATATGATGCATTTGGCTTCACCACGACGATGCCGAAGCTCAATACAGCAAACCCAGAAGTGCAAAAGTATTTACTGGACATCGCAACGTATTGGATTCGAGAATTTGATATAGATGGCTGGCGCCTTGATGTCGCCAATGAGGTTGATCATGCGTTTTGGAAGAAATTCCATCATGCTGTCTTGAAAGAAAAAGCAGATCTTTATATTGTCGGGGAAATTTGGCATAACGCTTGGAATTGGCTACAAGGAGACGAATTTCACAGTGTGATGAACTATCCTTTGACCAAATCCATTATTAATTTCTTTCTCGAGGATAAGATCGATGGTAAACAGCTGATCGGCAATCTGAACGAACACTTCATGAAATACAGTCAGAATGTGAACGAAGCAGCATTCAATCTGTTAGACAGCCATGACACTGCACGTATCCTCACACTGGCTGATGGAGATAAACAAAAAGTTAAGCAAGCACTGGCTTTCTTGTTTTCACAATCTGGGTCGCCGTGTATCTATTATGGTACAGAGGTTGGACTGGATGGGGCTAACGATCCGTTGTGCCGAAAATGTATGATCTGGGATGAGGGCAAGCAGGATCGTGATATGCTTCTGTTCACAAAGCACTTGATTCGGCTAAGAAAAGACTATCAAGAAATCCTCTCGAAAGGTGAAATGCATTGGATAGATCTAGATCGTCCATCGCTTGTTGCCTTTCGTCGAGAGTTGAAACAGCAAACGCTGACTTTTGTTTTTAACCACGGAGATCATGAAGCAGTGGTTCAACTGGGCGAAGTGGGGAGCTGTACAGATATATGGAGAGATGAGATCTATGAAGCTCGTACTGTGACTGTTCCTGCACAAGCATTCTCTGTTCTCCTCCAAGAAAACCCAAAATAAATCCTGTTATCGGTAACACGAAATCAGTTATTGAAAACGATTTCAATTGAGACTTATAATTATCTTGTAAGATTAATAGGGAGGTTAGACAAGATGAAGCATATCAAAAAAATAGTATCTGCAATTCTTGTTTTGGGGCTCGTGTTCAGCTTGGCGGCATGTAGCTCAGGATCAAGTGGCGGAAATGGTACAAAAAAAACATTGACCGTTTCAGTTGACTCGGCAAACTCAGCCTATGCTGAATTTGTGAATAGTATCAAAGGAAAGTTTGAAAAAGAGAATAATGTCAAAGTGAAAATTGTTAAGAAACCTATGCTTGATCAATTAACCGCGTTGACCCTAGACGGGCCTGCAGGAAAAGCTCCAGATGTTATGCTAGCGCCTTATGATCGCGTCGGCGGATTGGGACAGCAAGGACAATTGCTCGAAGTCGATAAAGGCATGCTTAGCTTCCTAAGTGATAAAGGACAGCGTCAAGTAGAATTTGACAAGAAATACTATGGTGTGCCATTGACCATTGAAGCACTCGTTCTTTATTACAATAAAGATTTGGTTAAAACGGCACCAAAAACCTTCAAAGATTTGGAAGCGCTAGCAAAAGACAAACGATTTGCCTTTAAATCGGAAGCAGGTAAGAATACCGGATTCTTGGCTAAATGGACAGATTTCTACTTTGCATATGGACTTTATGCGGGTTATGGCGGCTATGTCTTTGGTAACAATGACACAAATCCAAAGGACATCGGTTTGAATAACGAAGGCTCTGTCGAAGCAGTGACTTATGCAACCCATTGGTTCCAAAAAGTTTGGCCAAAAGGGATGCAAGATGTAAAAGCGGCAGGAAATTTTGTCACCAACCAATTTGTTAAAGGCAAAGCAGGCGCAGTTATTGATGGACCATGGCAAGCTGCTGTGTATAAGAAATCCAAAATTAACTATGGCGTTGCCAAAATCCCGACACTACCAAATGGTCAGGAATACAAACCATTTGCAGGTGGTAAGGCTTGGGTTGCTTCTTCCTACACAAAGAATCCGAGTCTTGCAAAGAAATGGCTCGCTTATGCAACAAATGCAACGAATGCGTATAAGTTCTATACAGATGCAAATGAAATTCCGATTAATCTAGATGCACAAGCCAAAGTGAACAGTAGCAAGGATGAATTGGCTAAAGCGGTCATTAAGCAGTATGATTCTTCAGTACCAATGCCAAACATTCCTGAAGTTGCTGAAGTATGGACGACAATGGAACCAGCAATGTTCAATGCTGCTTCTGGCAAAAAAACACCAAAGCAAACGCTTGATGATGCAGTATCTTCATTGCACAAAACCATTAAGCAAAAATATAAAGATAAATAATTCAGCTCGATCGAAGTGAGGGGAACAACATGGAAGTGCAAAAAATGAAAAAGAAAAGTGTTCGGAAGGCAGGTTTGTTGTCCCTCATTCCTGGAATAGGACAGATTTATAATGGTCAGTTGCTTAAGGGGATTGCTTTTCTCGTCGCCACAGCAATTTTTCTCATTGAACTTGTCACTATTGGGATACCTGCTTTTCAAGGATTTATCACACTGGGAACGGTTCCAATTCGGGATCATTCTCTTTTCTTACTTGTAAAAGGGACTTTACAAATCATTATCACATTCATTTTTGTGATGATGCTTATTCTAAATGTGAATGATGCAAAAAAAGTGGCAAAACAATATAACACACTTGGTAATGTGAATCGTTCAGCTCGATCCATACTAAAAAATATGTGGGAGAATGGATTTCCCTATTTACTCACCATTCCTGCTTACTTTGTCATGTTGTTTGTCATTGTTTTTCCGGTTCTCGTAACTTTACTCATGGCCTTTACCAATTATGACTTTTATCATATTCCTCCAGCAAAACTGATCGACTGGGTTGGCCTGCAAAATTTCGTTAATATGTTTTTCCTGAGTGCCTATCGATCGACATTTGTAAGTGTACTTGGATGGACCATTATTTGGACATTGTTGGCTACGACAGGGCAGATTGCGCTGGGTGTACTGACCGCCGTGATCAGTAATCAGAAATTTATAGTGGGTAAGAAATTTTTTCGAATCATCTTCCTGCTTCCGTGGGCGATTCCAGCCTTTGTGACAATTATGAGTTTCTCGAATATGTTCAATGATAGTATTGGTGCTATTAATCAACAAGTAATTAGCCTGCTTAACTATATTCCATATGTTCATGTGTCGGACATTCCTTGGAAAACGGATCCATTCTGGACGAAGACGGCTTTGATTATGATTCAGACATGGCTGGGATTCCCGTACATTTTTGTCATGGTAACAGGAGTTTTACAGTCCATTCCAGATGATCTTTATGAAGCGGCAAATATCGATGGTGCTAATGTCATTCAAAAATTCACGAAAATCACGTTACCGATGATTCTATTTGCAACTGCACCTGTTTTTATTACGCAATATACGTTCAATTTTAATAACTTTTCAATTATCTATCTGTTTAACTCAGGGGGCCCGGGTGATGTTGGTGGTGGTGCAGGATCTACCGACATTCTGATCTCTTGGATTTACAAGCTGACAACAGGGACGTCTCCTCAATATGCATTGGCTTCAGCGGTGACGATCGTTATCTCGATCATTGTTATTGGAGTGTCGCTGCTCACCTTCAAGAAAACGCATGCATTCAGCAACGAGGAGATGATGTGACATGAAGGCACTTTTTAGCAGTACCAAGATTAATCGTTTTTTTAGTCGATTCTGTACCTACCTGTTTCTGATCGTGCTCAGTATCATTATCATTTATCCGTTGTTGATTACTGTGCAATCAGCATTCAATTCCAGTGACCTAACAGCATTTACTCTGGATCCGCATATGCATTGGACACTGGCGAATTTCAAGCAACTCTTTAGTCAGACCCTATATCTGACGTGGTTTAAGAATACGATGGTCATTGCAATTTCAACCATGATCATTCAAGTCATCATTGTCACGCTGGCCGGTTACACTTATAGTCGTTATCGTTTTAAGGGAAGAAAAAACGGGCTGATCTTTTTTCTTGTGATTCAAATGGTGCCAACGATGGCTGCATTAACGGCATATTTTGTTTTGGGACTGATAATCAATGGTCTCGACCAATACTGGTTCCTAACCATGGTCTATGTTGGAGGTGGCATTCCAATGAATACGTGGTTGATGAAAGGATACTTTGATACGATTCCGCGAGACCTAGATGAATCTGCGCGTATCGATGGAGCCGGTCACTTACGCATTCTGCTACAAATTAACTTGCCCTTAGCTATGCCAATGATCGCGGTTCAGGCACTGTGGGCATTTATGGGTCCGTTTGGTGATTATCTGTTATCGGCCTTCTTACTTCGCTCGCCGGAACATATGACCGTTGCTGTAGGACTACAACAATTCATTGCAGATCCAACCAATCAGCGCGTTGCCATGTTTGCAGCGGGGTCGTTCTTAATCTCAATTCCAATCGTTATCCTTTTCTTCCTGCTGCAACGTAATTTCCAAAGTGGGTTAACAGCTGGGGGAACTAAAGGCTAAGGTTGTATTGATGGATTTAATTAGGAAAACTTGAAATAAAACAGGTGCAAGGTGTGAGTATGATGACAAAAGCAAAAGGATTTCCGATTAATTATATTGTGTCGATGAGTAGTCTTAGGCGAATTTTTGATGATCGAAAACGTTTTCGCTGGTGGCAATTGATCTTTTTATTCCTATTTATCAATGGATGCTTAATGATGCCAATATCTGTGCATCTCTCATCAGCAACACAGGCGCCCTTATCATTAATCGCGCCGAGAATAGATCAATCGATTAAACGGGCAGTTGATCTGGATGGAACGATTAAAGCGGGCACACTGATCCATGCGACAGAAACAAAACGGAACTTCGATCGTCAAACGATCGTGGCTACAGATCCGGAAAATATGTTTAAGGTTTCTGGAAATCCATACCATCAAACGATCAATGGTTATAAGAATGCGTTAATTTTTCAAAAAAACCGATTAATTCTCACGGATCAAAATGGGTATGGATTTGTGATTAGCTATCCGAAACATAAGACTTTCTCATTAGCAGATGATCGTGACAATGTAAAGGGATTGGCTGCAGAGTTGTGGATGGATCAGTTCAAACCCATCTATGTAGCGGTTGTATCCCTTATCAGTTTTGCCGCTTTGTTAATCTCAAATCTTATTTTGATGAGTGTTATCGCAGTCATTCTATGGATCACTAAATATACAAAAATATCGGATATTCAATCATTACGCGAATCTTGCACCATTGTTATGACGGCTGCGGGATGGCCTTCTCTTGCAGCGCTCTTTCTTTCTTTGTTTTCATTTGATTATGGACTATTGATGATGGTTCAGACGGTCGGGCTTGTATTGGTTCTTTCCCTTGTCTTTTGGAGAACGCATTTTCAAAATTATCGACGTGTGACCAGACGGCATTTGACAGTACTAGGAGATGAGAGTAAATGAGCAACTTAAGATTATTTGATATAAATGGATGGACACTCACAACCCATAAGTTAAATAAAGATCATATTCGGCTGCAGGAAAGTATTACGTCAATTGGCAATGGGTATATGGGTATGCGAGGTAATTTCGAAGAAACCTATTCAGGAGATCATCATAAAGGAACGTATCTGGCAGGTGTTTGGTATCCAGATAAAACACGGGTCGGTTGGTGGAAGAATGGTTATCCAGAGTACTTTGGCAAGGTGATTAACACCGTTAATCTGATCGGCGTTAAAGTGTTTATCGATGGTGAAGAAGTTGATCTTTATAAAGATTCTGTTGAAGATTTTACACTTGAACTGAATATGCATGAAGGGGTTTTGTATCGTTCCTATACCCTCTCAAAAAATAATAAACGTGTAAAGATTGAGACCGAACGTTTTCTAAGCATTGTCTCAAAAGAAATTTGTGCCATTCGTTTCAGCGTCACGGCGCTGACCAATCAGGTAACAGTTAAACTGGTTCCTTATCTTGATGGACATGTCCGCAATGAAGATTCTAATTATGATGAAATGTTTTGGCTTGAGACAGATCGAAAATCAGATGAAGATCATTCAGGCTTGATTGTTCGAACTATTGATAATCCATTTGACGTTCCTACATTTTCAGTGTGCGCATTAATGGGCGTACAAACTGGACAGCAGGCAGAAAAAACTATTTTTCAAAAGAATTTGTATGTTGCCCATGAATACACCTATCATCTAAAAGCCGGAGAACGGGCGACCCTAGATAAGTTTGTAGCGGTAACGACTAGCAGAGATTTTGAACAGACATTGCTGATGCATCGTGCAGAAGAACTGCTTAATGAAACACGCGCTCAAGGTTACGATGCAATAAAAGAAGCACATAATCTGGCTTGGGCGGAACGTTGGAGAATCGCAGATGTTTCTATTGAGGGAAATGACGCAGCACAACAGGGGATTCGTTTTAATCTATTCCAACTCTTTTCGACCTACTATGGCGATGATGATCGCCTAAATATTGGTCCTAAAGGGTTTACGGGTGAGAAGTATGGGGGTGCTACGTATTGGGATACAGAAGCGTATGCAGTCCCCATATACCTCTCATTGGCAGATCCAAGTGTGACCAAGCAACTGCTTCTCTATCGATACAAGCAACTTGATGGGGCATACCATAACGCACAACAGCAAGGATTAAAGGGTGCTCTCTATCCAATGGTGACCTTTACAGGTGTTGAGTGTCATAACGAGTGGGAAATCACTTTTGAGGAAATTCATCGAAATGGTGCGATTGCCTATGCCATTTATAATTTTGTGAATTACACGGGCGATAAGAATTATATTGAAGAAGCGGGTATTGATGTGCTTGTAGGGATTAGCCGTTTCTGGGCAGATCGGGTTCATTTTTCAGAACATACACAAAAATATATGATTCATGGGGTCACAGGTCCTAATGAATATGAAAATAATGTCAATAACAACTGGTATACCAATACTATGGCTGCTTGGACTCTTGAGTATACGATAGAATCGCTGGCACTGATTAGCCAGGATAAATATCATACGCTTGGTTTATCAGAAGAAGAGGTGGCACATTGGAAAGATATTATCGATCGGATGTATTATCCAAAAGATGATTCTTTGGGGATTTTTGTCCAGCATGATACTTTCCTTGACAAAGAAATTAAACCCATTTCAGCAATTCCTGAAGGTCAACGGCCGATTAATCAGCATTGGTCTTGGGATCACATTCTTAGATCATGTTACATTAAACAAGCAGATGTACTTCAGGGAATCTATTTCTTGAATGATCGTTTTACTAGAACGCAGAAAGAGAAGAATTTTGATTTCTATGAACCGCTGACCGTTCATGAATCCAGCCTGTCGGCATGTGTTCATGCAGTCTTAGCTGCTGAGCTGGGTAAACAGAAAAAGGCGCTTGACTTGTACCAGCGAACAGCCAGATTAGATCTGGATAATTATAATAATGATACGGGGGATGGGTTGCACATCACCTCGATGACCGGGAGCTGGCTTGCGATTGTGCAAGGGTTTGCCGGGATGCGAACCTTTGGAGAAAAAATAACATTTGCGCCTTTTCTTCCTAAGGGTTGGACCTCATATTCCTTCAAAATTAATTACCGGAGTCGACTGATTAAGGTGAATGTCACAAGTCAACACGTCACCTTAGAACTATTGTCGGGAGATCCTTTGAAGCTCATGCTCTATGGGAAACCCGTTCAGCTGGATGATCAGTTTGTCGGTCATATTCCAGATCGAAAGGAGCCTTTGGATGATGCAAGCAGTACTTTTTGATTTAGATGGAGTCATCACCGATACGGCTAAATATCATTATCAGGCATGGAAAAATCTGGGGGAAACTCTTGGCATTACCATTGATGAGCAATTTAATGAACAGCTCAAAGGAATTTCGCGAATGGATTCGCTTATAAGGATACTCGAGTATGGGGGACAATCAATCGATCAATGGACTCAAGATCAACTTGACGCGTTAGCGGAAAAAAAGAATAATGATTATCGACAGTTGATCCAGAAGATTACTCCAGAGGAACTGTTACCGGGTATTCATGAATTATTGATGGATTTACAGGTAAAAGGAATTAAAATTGCCTTGGCATCCGCCAGCAAAAATGGGCCGTTTATTCTAAAACGGCTTAAAATTGATGCTTTCTTTGATACTGTTGTGGATCCAAGCAAACTGAAAAAGGGAAAGCCTGATCCAGAAATTTTCCTAACAGCCGCAGCTCAGCTTGGAGCAGATCCCAAAGCATGTGTGGGTATTGAGGATTCGGTAGCAGGTATTGAGTCGATTTGTGCTGCAGGAATGTTTGCTGTTGGTGTGGGTGTGCCTGAGCAAGTTGGTGCTAATTTCCGTGTGGCATCGACTACTGAATTGACAGTTGAGGCAATTCGTACTCACTTTAATGCGAAATAAGGATGTCATTCACTACGCATTACGAAGGCCGATTTACGATGAGATAGAGACCAGCCCCTAAATGAACAGCGGTTGGGTGGACTGAAAATTAAATAACTATGTTCATTGATTTGCGTGAAGGAAAATTGTTTATCATGAGTTTTCTATGCTTTCGATCTTACATGAAATGATCGATAGGCATTGTAAAGGCGAACTCATCTTGGTGAGCATACTTGAAACGTAGATCAATTTTTCTTGGTCGCACTTTTATCTTCTTGAGATTATGATTAATTTACAGTCATATTAAATTGAGTAAATGAGCGGCGAGAGGAGTGATAGGTGTGAATATGCAGCAGTTACTTGCAGATTATCCGGGAACGGTTTATCAAAGAATGCCATTTTTTCCGCATAGAGATTCCTTTTATTTTTATCAAAAACCTTATTACGTAGCGATTCCGGTAGATAAATTAACAGATCGAGAACGGGCATTAATTGAAACTTTATTTATGGAAGAAATACCTCCCCATTTTTCCCAAAATGCTCAGTATTGGTATGATCTCTTTGTGAAAGGGGAAGGACAATTAACGTTTTCTGAGGATTCAAGAGAGATCAGAATCATTTATTTTCATTTAAGGACACCTCTGGAGCGAACAGAATATATAGCCTGGTATGAGGCACTGAAAAGTTTCTTTCGTGCCGAAACGGCCTTTGTTTTTCTCTCTATGCAGCAAGGATTCATTGTAGAAGATGGGAAACGAATCTCTGTTGAAGAACTAGATGCAATTGCCAATACGCTTGAGAACGATTTCTCTGTAAAATGCAAATTCCTTATTGGACTGCATCATCAGGTTTTACCCCAAATGAGACAAATTTTTCATGAAGAACTTCATTTGTTTGATCAGATGATCGCTAATGATTATGGGGAAAATGTGACGAGTGTGGATACGGAGCTTGTCACTCGACTTAAACCCAGTCTCAATCAATGTTTGGTGCTTGATGATGTTCGCCGGATTATTAAGGAGGATGAGTGTTGGGTGGCAATCATTCATGCGATTTGGGTATATCAAGGGAATATCAGCCTTGCTGCAAAACACTTATATATGCATCGGAATACCCTTCAATACCGTATTGACAAGTTTGATGAGACTACCGGTATTTCTTTGAGAAAGATGGATGGCTTAGCGATCGCCTATATCTCTTCTCTGTAATTATTAGCAATAAAAAATTCAAGAGCAGTCAATAATGAGACTGCTCTTGAATTTGTCATCTGATTGTTTATGGTTGTTGAAATTAAATTTTAGTAAGCGACTTTTCTGTTCCTGGATCGAAGAAATGCGTTTTATTTGCATCAATGGCTAAATTAACTTGTTCTTTTGGCTGATATTGTGTTCGAGCGTTGACGCGAGCTACGAATTGATGGCTGCCAACCTTGGAATGAAGCATAAATTCAGCACCGGTTAATTCTGCAATTACAACGTTTGCATGGATGACACAATCTGGATTAGATTCGAGAAATACCGGTTCGTCATGAATATCCTCAGGACGAATACCCATAATGATGGGCTGATTCTGTACGCCATGATTATGAAGAACTTTTAATTTTCCCTTAGGAATGAGAATGTCAACATCATCTCCTACAAAATGATCTCCCTGAATCCGACCATGGAAGAAGTTCATCGGCGGTGAACCGATGAAACCACCGACAAACAGATTTTCAGGATTATCATAGACTTCTTTCGGTGTACCTACTTGTTGAATGACTCCATCTCGCATGACAACAATGCGAGAGGCCATGGTCATTGCCTCGGTCTGGTCATGTGTGACGTAAATCATGGTTGCTTGGAGTTCTTCATGCAGTTTACCAATTTCTGCACGCATCTGTACACGTAATTTCGCATCTAGATTTGAAAGAGGTTCATCCATTAGAAAGACTTTTGCATTGCGGACATAGGCACGACCTAAAGCAACACGTTGTCTTTGACCTCCGGATAAAGCTTTTGGCTTTCGTTCGAGATAATCTTTGATTCCCAAAATTTCTGCAGCATGCTCAACACTTTTCTTAATCTCTGCCTTTGGTACTTTGCGTAATTTGAGTCCAAATGCCATGTTGTCGAACACAGTCATATGCGGATAAAGTGCATAATTCTGGAAAACCATCGCAATATCTCGATCTTTAGGTGTGACGTCATTCATTTTTTTGCCATCAATGAAGAGGTCTCCCTTCGATATGTCCTCAAGTCCGGCTACCATGCGAAGTGTCGTTGATTTGCCACAACCTGAGGGACCGACAAAAACAATGAATTCTTTGTCAGCAATCTCAAGATTGAAATCAGTGACAGCGGTAACATTATTGTCATAAATTTTATAAATATGTCGTAAGGATAGTTCAGCCAAATTATCACTTCCCTTTATTGGATAATTTCATTATAGTGAAAACGTTTGCATAAACAAATGTCAATTTGCATGAACTCTTAAGGTGATTATTGGGCAATTTGTATACATTGTTCAATGACATTAGCGATGGGATTCAACGATCACCAAGTCGAATGGATTGATAGCGATAGTACCAGACTGACAATTAATAGATATTTTCATTTCGTTTTGAGATCTTTAACCGGTAGTCTTCTACTTAGCTACCTCAGTAGCAAGACTACTCAAGTTTTACATGCTAATGACACTAAAACCATTTTAGTTTCCAAAAGCAGGGTCTTAACCCACCGCCTTTAGGCGGTATCCGCTTTTAGCCTTATCTTTTCGTGTCCATACCTTTTACAGAGGTGAAAAGTATGGACGGTTATCAAAAAAGCGGTCACGCGATCTTTGATATCAAGTATCATGTGATCTGGATGACAAAATATCGCTATAAAGTGTTGCGAGGCCAGGTGGCTGTCCGGTTACGGGAACTGATCCGGCAAGGCTGTGACGCCAGAAAAATCACCATTATGCAGGGGGAGCGTAGGCAAAGAGCACATTCACTTGCTGATCTCCTGTCCGCCCAGTTTGGTTCCGAGTAAAGTCATGCAGTATCTGAAAGGAGTTTCATCCAGGTTATTACAGGATGAATTCCCAGAACTGAAAAAGCGATACTTGGGCCAGCATTTATGGTCCAGAGACTATCTTTGTGCAACGGTTGGCACCGTGACAGACGAAATCATCTGTACTTATATTGCCAACCAATCAAATAAAGTCAAGGACGACATGTTCAAGATTGATGACTGAGTTCAGTCGGAATTCAGTGTGCTTGGAGCACAAGGCCTTTCAGAAGACTTCAGTCTTGAATGGCGACTTTAAGTCGCAGACATTTATGTCTGAACCCACATGCTTTAGCAGGTGGGCGTTTAGTTAAAAGTTAGGCAGAAACCTCCTGATTTCAATAAGAAGATGAATGCCATGATTAGATGCAGCGAGACATCTCTATTTATCTTTGCCTGTGAACTGATTTTCAATGTAGCGTTCGACGACATCTTTACTCATGTTGCCAAGAGTACTCATGAAATAGCTGTGCGACCACAGATGCCCATCCCAGAATTTCTGATGCTTGATTTCCGGATACCGTTCAAAAAATAACCGTGCTGATCCGCCTTTGAATGCCTTAACAATGTTTGTTGGCGTATACTTTGGCTTGAAGCTGATGAGCATATGAATATGGTCAGGCATGATTTCCATCTTCTCGATTTCAACATCGTTAAGCCGGGCAATTCGAGTCAGAATGAACTTCATATCTGCTACCCGTGCCGACGTTGTAAAGACTTGATGGCGATGCTTGGTTGACCAGATCAGGTGATAGTGAAAGTTGTAAACGTAGTTGCGTTCATAGTTGAAACCTTCAATTTTGTCTATTTTTCGTCTCATATGTAGTTTCCTCTATTCTTATTTTATAACCCAATGATACTATTTTTTAATACTTATAGGCAGTATAATTAAGATATGGAGAAGAGGTGAGACAACTGAAAACATGAGTGAACTGTTCTATCACTATGGTTTGAAGATGCGTATTTACCCCAATGACCAGCAAAAACAGATCATCAAGGTCAACTCTGATACCAGCCGGTTTATCTACAACGAACTAAACGGCATCAATTGTGAGTTATATTAACCGCGAAAGGTCAAGCTTTACATAAAGGCTGTTGCCGACCGTATTCAGCAATTAGAAAAGCGGGCTAAGTCTGTCCGCGAACTAGCCAACGTGCACCAGTGGCTGTTTAATCCACGTATCAACAGCCTGGCAAAAGCGGATGCTTGACCGTACCGCTGATACCCGTATTGGCACGGTGATGATCAACAAAGATGCTCGTGATCACCACTTCTTGTCCATGCAGCTGGAATCTGATGCACCAGTCGTGCAACCCATCAAGCAAACGAATAGCCAAATAGGTATTGATCTGAATACTGACAACTTCTTAACGGATAGCAATGGTCACATTGTCGCTAATCCACGATATTATCGGATAATTAGGCAGGCTTGCCAAACTCCAGCGTAAGCTTACGCGGCGTGCGTTGTTACGCGCGCCAAGAAAAAACGCCGTCCGCTGCGTCAAGTCAAGAATTATCAGAAGCAATGTTTGACGGTCGCTCACATGTACGACAGAGGTAGGCCGTCAACGGCAAAACTTCCTGCACCAACTCTCCACTGCACTGATTAAGAGCCACGATTTGGTAGTGGCAGAGGAATTACGGAGTAAGAATATGCTGCAAAACCATGCCTTAGCGATGTCGATTAGTGGCGTTGGGTAGTGGTCGTTTTTACAAATGCTCACATATAAAGCAGATCTGTATGGTCATCAATTTCTCGCTGTAAGCCCACATCATACCACTCAAATCTGTTTTGATTGTGGTTAGCTGATGCGTGGTGATAAAAAGCTGACGTTGGTTGACCGTGAACGGACGTGCCCGCAATGCGATGCTTTTCATAGTCGCGACCATTAACATCCTGCATAAAGGATTGACAAGTCTCTAATAGTGCTCGTCCGTTCGGCAACTTGCGGACACTAAAGACGTTAGTCATTATCGTGTAAGACATAATTGTCCTTGTGACAGCGATGCAATGATGTATCTACATAAATTTTGGCTGGTGCACCGTTTGGTGCGCGTTCACAAGTGCCTGAATTTATTCGGGCGTAGTTGACCTATGTTATGCTACATTAGCGATACACAATATAATTGAAAAAGGGAGGGGATGTCATGACACGGCGTGAAAAAGTCTTAACCTATTTGGAAAAGTGCGCACTTAGTATGGCTGATGGTGTTACAACCAACGAAATATCCGAAGCTATCGGTGTACTTCGCCCGAATGTCAGCAAGGAGTTAAATCTGCTTGTCAGAGAGGGACGGATAAAGAAGACAAATGGTCGACCTGTTCACTATTTCGTGGACCATGAGGTCGGTAAGCATAAAATAAAGAGGCAGCAGAAGCCCAATATCGGGTTTGCAGGAGATGCACGCATAAGTCATCAAAGCATTAAAAAGAAAGAGACTGCAAACAAGAGCGAAGCGGATGTCTTTGAGAACATGATTGGCAGTCGTGACAGCCTAAAAAATCAAGTTGAGCAGGCCAAAGCGGCATTACTTTATCCACCACACGGACTGAATACACTGATCATTGGACCGACAGGATCCGGTAAGACTTATTTTGCTCATAAAATGTACCGTTTTGCTTTGGATAAAGAGATCATCTCCCAAAAGGGATTTACCACATTTAATTGTGCGGATTACGCACACAATCCGCAGTTATTGATGTCGCATCTGTTTGGCTACGTCAAGGGAGCTTTTACCGGTGCCAACGTGGATAAAGACGGCCTGATTCAGGAAGCAGACGGCGGAATGCTTTTTCTTGATGAAGTGCATCGTCTGCCGCCTGAGGGGCAAGAAATGATTTTTTATTTTATGGATCATGGAACATACAGCCGTTTAGGCGAAACTGCCAAGGTTCACCATGCGGACGTTAGACTTGTCTATGCAACGACTGAAGACCCGAAAAGCTCATTATTCCTGAATTATTCATAGCCTAATTTGCTAACTGGCCAAAACGCTTTCCCCACAAGGAGATAACCCTTTTCGTTTTTTCACCGATTAGGTGAAAAAAGTTAATGAAAAAGGAACCATTCCTTTGTATGATAATAGGTGACTAAACCAAAAACATACAAGGAGGTTCCTCATATGCTCAGTGTAGAGGAAAAGTCGTGTCAATTCAACAGGAAGATCAAAATCAATTTTACCGGTGGCGAACTTTCTTCCGACAGCGGTCATCTGATTTTTAAAGAATTTGATGAAAAACTCGGTTTCTCAAAAACGCTGACTCACCATCTGGTGCTGAACGATTCGCGCAAAAGTCCGGATTATTCCAATGAGCAACTTTTGCGCCAGAAGATCTATCAGCTGCTGGCTGGTTATTCTGAAGATGATGCAGCGGATTCATTGATTCACGATCCCGTGTTCACTCAGGTTGTTGAATCACCAACACTTGCGTCACAGCCGACACTCTCCCGTTTTTATGATCGCTTTGATCCTAATGCTCTGGATCAGCTTGGCATGGCCAACCAAAAATTACTCGACAAAGTTCACCGCTATCGCAAGAATCCAGCACTGATCCTTGACTTGGATTCCACCCATGTTGATACGTATGGAAAGCAAGAATCCTCGGACTATAACGCGCATTACGGTACGATCGGCTTCCATCCCTTGGTGGCGTTTGATGGGGCAACGGGTGATTTTTTGAAAGCGAAACTGCGTCCTGGAAATCGCTATACATCGCATGGCGTTGTGGACTTTGTCCGGCCGATTCTCGAACACTACAACGAGCACTTTCCAGAAACCACGCCGCTCGTTCGCGCTGACAGCGGTTTTGCCACACCGGACCTCTACGAGGCGTGCGAAACAGAATCCGTCTACTACGTGATTCGGCTGAAGACCAACGCCGTGCTTCAACGGATGGCCGAAGAACTTCACCCGAATGATTCACCAACCGGTAAAACTCAGTGTTACTATGAAGAATTTGATTATCAGGCGAAGTCCTGGGGTAAGCCAAGACGGGTTGCCGTTCAATCCATTCGCCCGGCCAATGAACTTTTCTTTACGCATACCTTTATCGTGACCAATCTGGTTGAATGCTTCTCCCCGAAACAGGTCTTTCAGACTTATCAGAAACGAGGGACGATGGAAAACTACATCAAGGAAGCCAAATCCGGATTCAGTCTGGATCAACTGTCTAGTCACAAATTCGAAATTAACGAAGTCCGATTGATGCTCAGTCTGCTCGCCTACAATTTAACGAACTGGATGCGGACGATGGCATTCCCAAAAAGACAGAAGGCCATGCGAATCGAAACCATCCGAACGCGGATCGTCAAAGTGGCCAGTAAGCTCGTCCGGTCAGGACGATCCCTTTATTTCAAGCTGTCTTCCAGTTTTGTCTATCAGGCATTCTTCTGGAACGTGCTCAACCGGATTCAACAACTTCACATCGAGTAACAAAAAAACACTCAGCTCAAAATTCAAAACGGGTTCATCAGATCAACGGGGGAAGTCTGTCTCAAAATGGCCTTCTTTTACGTGAATGTTCAGAAATTGATCTTCAAGGTCATTTTTCCATTCAAAAAATCAAGTGAAATCAGGTTGGCTGCATCCTGGTGAGCAAAATCCCGAAAAAACGGCAAGCGGTGAATAATTCAGGGTCTTATCGTTTCTATTCATGAAAATCAACGATACTTTGCGCCTCTCACGGTTTAGAACGTCTTCACGACAAGAAAAGAGAGGTATTTTCGTGAAGTTGTATGATTTCCGTCACAGTTTTACCGCGAAATCATGAAAATATCTTTTATAATGAAAGTAGGAAGCTAACGAACGATAAGGGCGTGATTTTTTTGGAAAAAGCAATTTGTTTCCCATCACATGAGATGAATAACACGCATGTGTTCTCGGAACAAAGTCTGAAAATACTCGATTCCGTGATGTCAGTGACTTCATATAAAAAAGGCGCGAATATCTTCTGGGAAGGGGACAGCGCCGATAAACTTTTTTTCATTGTTCAAGGACATGTGAAGCTGTTTAAATCGGCATATGATGGAAGAGATCTGGTGCTTCACTACTTTATGGATGGTGATCTGTTCGGTTCAATCAGCAGTCTTGGAAGTACAGAGCATTCGTTTACCGCAACGGCTGTTTCGGACTGCTCAATCGGTGTGATTGCGGAAAAGGACCTCGAACCGTTGCTCATCTCGAATTCGAGCTTATCCTTCGAATTTATGAAATGGAACGGGATGATGGGGCAGTTTACTCAGATTAAGCTGCGCGATCTCATTTTTTACGGGAAAACCGGTGCACTGGCCTCGACTTTGCTGCGCATGATTCATGGGTTTAGTCGCACAGAGCCGGACGGGATTCATTTCACGATCAGTCTGACGAATACCGACCTCGCGCAATTGATCGGTTCAACACGCGAAACGGTCAACCGGATGCTGCAAGCATGGAAAAAAGATGGGGCGATCGACTATTATCATGGAGCGATCGTGATTAAGGATCTCGATTATATTAAAGCGATTTGTCATTGTGAGGATAAGTGTCCGCTGCCAATCTGCCGTCTGTAAAGCGGCGATAAGAAGTGACGTGGGCGATTGAGTGCAAGGATTGCGATGGACAAGGAAAGATAATTAGGTGAATCGGATGAAAAAAACGAATTGGATTAAAGCGTTTTATTGGGTCGTTGCCGCTCTCTTCTTAAGCGGATGTGCAGCAGGCGGCGAACTGAACACAGATGCTTCAACGTCTTCAAGCTCGGCGCAGCTATCGAGCAGTGCCGAGCATTCTGCCGGGTCGACAGCCGATGCGCCCGTGCAAACGGACGACTCCGCTATCGAAGAACCTGCCGGCGGAGTACATACCAAGGTCATTGAAGTGGTTGACGGCGACACCTTTCAAGTGCTTTATCAGAAAAAAATTGTGACGGTGCGTGTGCTTTTGATTGATACACCGGAGACGCATCATCCTTCCTTAGGTGTGCAACCTTATGGACCGGAAGCGAGCAGCAATGCGCATAAGCTGCTGGATGGAAAAACGGTAACGCTTGAGCTTGCAAAAAACGGTGGGCGGGATAAGTATGGACGACTGCTGGCGTATGTTTTTGTCGATGGCCGATCCTTTGAAGCCCTTCAGTTAGCGGCCGGTCTTGCCCGCGTCGCGTATGTGTATCCACCGAATACGAAATACATCGATCAGTTACGAGCCGTTGAGCAGCAGGCCAAGACGAAGCGGCTCGGCGTCTGGTCTGTAAATGGCTATGCCGCAGCCGACGGCTTTCATCCTGATCTCATGAAAGGGACAGACGCGTACCGGGAAATTCAGGGGCACAGCAAACCAGCGAACCAACCCGCAAGTGCCTCCTCTGAAAGTAACTCGAGTCCAGATGGAGCGTGTCAGGGGAAAATCAAGGGCAACATTTCCTCACGAGGAAAAATTTATCACATGCCGTCTGATCCGTATTATAAGATGACTAAAGCCGAACGATGCTTTAAAAACCGTAGCGAAGCGGAAAATGCTGGCTTTCGTGCAGCAAAATAAATAGAAACCGAGGCTGTTCCAATCATCGGAACGGCCTCGGTTCGTTACTACTGCACGTGCTGTTGTTGCTCAATTTCTGCCTTGACTTCGTTATATGCGGTGTCTAAATTACGGATGCGGCGGATCAGTTCGAAGTTCTTATTGATCCGGTCCTGGATGATTGCCGAAATGACCGTGTGATAGTAGCTGTTCATCGTTTGAATCGGCGTATGCACGTCTCCATTCTTCTTAATTTGCAAATGGAGCGCTTCTTTAAAATAGTCGACACTAAATAAATTGGAATTCAAATCGTTTCCCTCCTTGCGAAAACGCTCAAAACATTATATTCTAGCGAATCAATGTCCATTCATGACTGCCGCCATGGACTTGGGTAAACATTTCCGCCATTTTCTCGATTAATTGTTGTGCTTCATTGGCCGCCATCGATGGGCGCAGGTAAATAATCTGCAGTGCTTCGGTTGTCTTCTCGGTGACACAGGTTCGTCGCGAATCGACGATCGGACTGCCGAATGCACCGCATCCATCAATGGATACCAGCTTGTCCTTCATATGCATGATGCGGCCATTCAAACCGTTATACTGATCGGCATCGGTGCCAATTTTAATCTGAATTGGATTTTCAAGATGTGCGGCGTCATACAAGCCCATCGGAATGCCGTGCTGGACGCTGAAGAAGTTCAGCAGATCCACTGCTGAATGGATGAAATGCGGGTGACCATCCTTCTTAATTTTGCGCAGCAATGCTTCCTGAGAAGGGCGGTAACGGGATGGATCACAGCCGATTTTTTTAAACACCTGACGCCATTCCCGAACGCCGGGAATTTCATTGACGTGATGCTCGGTCAATGATAAGTGAATGTTCTCATAGTAGAGGGGCAGGCGCTCACCAATTAAGGACGGGAGCTCGCCAACCGCAATTGACGGGTAATAAATGATACCGATTTTAAAATCAGGCACTAAATCCTTCAATTGAGAAGAAATCGAAACATCAAACATGACATGCCTCCTGTTCGACCGATCTACTGTAAGTGTACCATAAATGATGCGTGATTCTTCAGGCAATGTTTCAAAGAGAAGCGCTTTTTTAAAGCCAATTGAATCGCGCCAATGAAGCAGCCGGATCGGTGCAGGCTCAAGGCGAACGAACATGATCTTAAAACCGATCAAGCGTTTTCTATCATTGCGAAATCAACTAATTTCTTAGATAATGGTCGTGAATCACATCGGAGCTAAAGGATTGGACTTCTTGGCGTAATGCTGACCGACTCATGATTTTTCAGCAGGATCATGCAGTGATTGAGTTGAAATCGTGCGTTCAATCGATTAGAAAGGGGCCCTAAAACGATGGAACAAAAAGATTATCTAGCGGTGAGTGAGCAAGATACCGCGATTGGCATGCTGACGCTCACCGTTTACCAAGATCGGCTGTGTCGGATTGACTTTGGCCCGCTTGCTGCCAAGCGAGCGGAAATCGTGCGCTGGGCAGCAAAACACGGCCTGCCAACTGTTTTGCAGGACGATGCTGCAGCTTGCATAGATGCGGCTGATCAACTGACGGAATTCTTAAGCGGTAAAAGAAAGACATTTTCTTTGAAGCTGCTCATGAAGGGCACTGAATTTCAGCGTGAGGTGTGGCAGGCACTGATCGACGTTCCATACGGGACAACGCGTTCCTATAAGGATATTGCGGGTATCGTGAATCGTCCGAAGGCAGTACGGGCTGTCGGTATGGCCAACAACCGAAATCCGCTGCCCATTGTTGTTCCTTGCCACCGCGTCATCGGGACAAACGGAGCATTGACCGGGTACGCCGGCGGTCTCAAAGTGAAAGAATACTTATTGGGTTTGGAAACGAAGTGCTGAATGGAATCCGCCAATGATTCGGTATGATTGCTCGCATTAAGGCATAAGGTGTAACGAGATCATGTCGAAGCGGGGAATGCGTGTGGACTGGAAAACTGCATTTCAGAATCATCTAACCATGTTGGGGGACTATTGGGTCGGCAATGCCGATCTTCATAAGATGCCGCTTGACCCGGAAGAAAAGCGCCGATTCACGGCGAGAAGCAAAGCGCTGAAGGATCAAGAGGCTGAAATTGAACGTACGCTCGTTCGGGCAAATCATGTGCGTGCAACCAGTAAGCGTGAGGACCTCGTCGTTGATTATTGCTTGGTCATGCAATGGCTGATCAAACATCAAAGTACATTTATTCTTGAAGAACGTTTGGAAAATCGCCAGTCTGTGCTGCGAAATCAACGTTTGGTTTCGGATGCTCTGGTGCCGATCGTTGCAAAGGAAGAGCAGGAGTTTGAGCGGGAGTCCGGTGAACTAGCACCGCTCGAGCTACGTTCGCGCACCTATGATCGGCTGGCTGCCGTACGCTATGCCGATTTGTGGTGGAACCGCCGAAATCCGCAGTATCCGGTTGTCGCCGATGATTGCACCAACTATATTTCTCAATGCCTTCATGCCGGGGGCATTCGCATGTGGGGCAATCCGATTCGCAGTAGGGGCTGGTGGCAGCAGCGGACGAATTGGAGTTTCAGCTGGACGGTTGCCAATGCGCTGCGCTGGTACTTGTCCAAGTCGGAAGGTGTGATTGGTGCTGTGGAGAAAAGCAGTGCGCGTGAACTTGTCCCAGGTGATGTCATCTGTTATGACTTTGAAGGGGACGGGCACTGGAACCATAATACAATGGTGACCGCGCTCGATGCCAACGGCGAACCGCTGGTAAATGCGCATACTTACGATGCACGGCACCGTTCTTGGGCTTATCGCGATTCCCCGGCATGGACCAGTAAAATTCAGTATAAATTCTTTCATATTCGCGATCAAACCTAAGTGCGCTGCTTAAGTTGTGCTATAATAGATGCGTTTTCAAAGAAAAGGTCGGTTGATCCGGCCTTTTTTCACGAGTAACGAGCGGCATTTCATCAATAAGTCCGTTCGCGACACAAAAGCGCTCTGACGCCTGCGGGATCGCGCCTTGTTGATGCGTGCCAGGCGAGACCCCGCAGATTCTAGCCTGTCTGAGGAGGCACGCGGTGCGCCCGCGGCAAGCGAGCAATCGGAGCGTACACAAAAATCAGAATGGTTTAAGGCCAAGCACAGCTTGGTTTTTCTAACGAGTAACGTATTGTTGTTTTCATAATGAGGAGTGTGCACCAGAAATGAGTAACCATATTGTGCTTTATCAGCCGCTTATTCCACCGAATACAGGAAATATCGCCAGAACTTGTGCCGGAACAAACACCGGACTTCATCTCATTCGACCGCTCGGCTTTTCTACTGATGATAAGCATCTGAAGCGTGCCGGTTTGGACTATTGGGACTCAGTAGATCTTCATTACTATGACTCACTTGACGAATTCTTTGAGCGGCATCCGCAAAGCGAATACTACCTTGTTGAAACCGACGGCAGCAGGCCTTATGATGCCTTTGACTATAGCGATACAAGTAAAGACTACTATTTTATTTTCGGACGAGAAACAACCGGATTACCGAAAGAATTTGTTGCCAAGTATCAGAATCGCTGCATTCGATTGCCGATGACGGGCGCAATCCGCTCACTTAATTTATCGAATTCAGCTGCAATCATGCTCTACGAAGCACTGCGCCAGCAGCGTTTTCCGGGATTATCCTGACTATCCGTATCATCCTTGTTTTTTACTGATTGTATGATCCCCCCTCAGGATTTCAAAAAGTGTAATAAAAATTTTATGAAATCTGATTTTTCCTATTGCTGGGCTTTTCCCGCTGGATTCATTAACGATTCCTTCTCAATCTGTACATAGTTTCATGAAAGATTAGCGAATGAACGCATACACTTAAGTACATGGTCAGAAGCATTGGTGAATCTTTTCTAGGGGGGATACAATGAACTTTCTTGATAAACTGAAACAGTTCCGCGACTATGAAGAGCAGCTGAAATGGGAAGGCACATTTGCAGACTATCTTGAACTAGTGAAGAAGAATCCGATGATCGCACAGTCCGCACATTCCCGTGTCTATCAGATGATTATTTCCGCTGGTGTTTCGGAGCAGAACGGACATAAACATTATCATTTCTTTGATGACAAGATCTTCGGACTTGACGAAGCGATCGAACGGCTCATAGAGGAGTATTTTCACCCTGCAGCGCGACGCTTGGACGTAAAGAAGCGTATCTTGCTGCTGATGGGTCCGGTGAGCGGCGGTAAATCAACGATTGTGACGATGCTGAAGCGCGGCTTGGAAAAGTATTCATGGACCGATGAAGGGGCGATTTATGCCATTAAGGATTGCCCGATGCATGAAGACCCGCTTCACTTAATTCCGCCGCACCTGCGCGAAGACTTCTTTCAAGAGACGGGCATCCGCATTGAAGGAAATTTGTCACCGTTAAATGTGATGCGGCTTGAGAAAGAGTACGGCGGACAGATTGAGGACGTTCCAGTGGAGCGTATTTTTCTTTCAGAAGACAAGCGCGTGGGGATCGGTACGTTCAGTCCATCGGATCCGAAGTCGCAGGATATTGCTGATCTGACCGGCAGCATTGACTTCTCAACGATTGCCGAATATGGATCAGAATCCGATCCGAGAGCCTATCGATTTGACGGTGAGCTGAACAAGGCGAATCGAGGCCTGATGGAATTTCAGGAAATGCTGAAGTGTGACGAGAAATTTCTGTGGCATTTGCTGTCTCTGACTCAAGAGGGTAATTTCAAGGCCGGACGCTTTGCCTTAATCTCGGCGGATGAATTGATTGTCGCGCATACGAACGAAACCGAATATCGGGCCTTTATCAGCAATAAAAAGAATGAGGCACTTCATTCACGAATGATTGTGATGCCGGTTCCGTACAATCTGAAAGTTAGTGAAGAAGAGAAGATCTATGAGAAGCTGATCTCGGAAAGTGATGTGGCAAACGTGCATATCGCGCCGCATGCGCTACGTACGGCAGCTGTATTTTCGATCTTGACCCGTTTGAAGGAATCCAAGAGTCGTGGTATTGATCTCATTAAAAAGATGCGACTCTACGATGGCGAAATCGTTGAGGGCTATAATGAAGCCGATATTAAGGAACTGCAGAATGAATTTCCTGATGAAGGGATGGGCGGCATTGATCCGCGCTACGTCATCAACCGGATTTCTTCTGCAATCATTAAGAAAGGTGTACCGTCGATCAATGCACTGGATATTTTGCGCTCCATTAAAGAAGGGCTGGCGCAGCATCCGTCCATCAGTGACGAGGATCGTTCGCGTTACACTGAATATATTGCACTTGCCCGCCGCGAATATGATGAATTAGCAAAAAGTGAAGTACAAAAGGCATTTGTTTATTCTTTTGAAGAATCGGCAAAAACATTAATGGATAACTATCTGGATAATGTTGAAGCGTATTGCAACAGCAATAAAATTTTCGATCCGATTACCGGTGATGAAGTTGATCCGGATGAGAAGCTGATGCGTTCCATTGAAGAACAAATCGGCATTTCCGAAAATGCGAAGAAATCGTTCCGAGAAGAGATCTTGATCCGCATTTCTGCCTATGCACGTAAAGGCAAACGCTTTAACTATAAGTCGCATGAGCGGCTGAAAGAAGCGATTCAGAAAAAATTATTCGCCGATCTCAAGGATGTAGTGAAAATTACAACGTCAAGCAAAACGCCGGATGAGGCGCAGCTGAAACGTGTCAATGAAGTTATTGCAAGACTTGTTGATGAATACGGTTATAATACGACTTCTGCTAACGAATTATTAAGATATGTAGGAAGCTTGCTCAACCGTTGAATCGGATCGCCAAAAGGAACGGCTGAGCGGTAAATCAAGAAGGGACACGCGCAAGTCAATGAGCCAATCAACAAAGAGAGAAGTATGGAGCTGGATCCGTGCGGGCGCCATCGCCATTCTAATTGCTTTTCTTGTCCGCCAATTTATTTTCAGTAATTATATTGTCCGCGGCGAGTCGATGATGCCGACACTTCAGGATGGAAATCGTTTGATCGTGAATAAAATCGGTTACACGGTCGGTACACCGCATCGTTTTGACGTGATCGTTTTTCACGCAACCGAAACAGAAGATTATGTGAAACGGATCATTGGATTGCCTGGGGATTCGATTACGTATAAGAACGATCAGCTGTACGTCAATGGGAAAAGGGTCGCGGAACCTTATTTACAGCATTATAAGGATGCGCTGCCCCCAGGCCAGCAGCTCACGGAAAATTTCAATTTGAAGGCAAAAACCGGTAAGCTGCGCGTTCCCGAGGGTAAGTTATGGGTAATGGGCGACAATCGCCAGAATAGTGAAGACAGCCGCTACTTTGGCTTTGTTGATCAGAAATCGGTCATTGGAAAGGTATCTATTCGTTATTGGCCGCTTAATGAATGGGAAATCATGCAGTCCATTGTGTTACCATAATGTGCATCGAATTTTGAAAGTGCCGATTCGCTCGGCGCTTTTTTACATAAAGAGGAACGATGGCATCCGCGTCCTGTATGCAACGCGAAAGTCATCACCTTCTGTGGAAGAAGATACGAAAGCGCGAGACGCCTGCGGGAGAGCAGGCCAAAGGAGACTCCGCAGATTTCAGCATGTCTACTAAGGAGGCTCCTGGGATGACCGCGGCAAGCGAGTAGATGGAGTGTCGTTTTGTAACACAAGGGGATGAATCAAAGCCGAATCCTGCGAAATTAATGACTAAGCGCAGCCCGGTTTTCTGATGTTCATGCAGCCAGAAAACCGATTTTGCTTAAATAACGGACGGCACCACCATCTCTTGTGATCCGTATACGAATCGTGTATTATATTTAGAGCTTCCTTAATTTGGATGTTACCATTCATTTTTACGAGCGAATGATGTTTTTTGGGAGTCGGTGTTTCATGAGTCAGAAAAAAAAGAGAAGTGAAGCCTTTGCCTGGATACGGGCACTCACATTGTCTGTGCTCATTGTGATTTTAGTTCGGACGTTTATCTTGGGCAATTATATTGTTGACGGTCCGTCAATGAAACCGACTTTGTATAACGGAGATCGCCTCATTGTCAATAAACTTAACTACGAATTCGCGCAACCGCAACGATTTGATGTGGTGATTTTCCATGCAACGAAAACGGACGACTATGTCAAGCGTGTCATTGGTCTTCCGGGAGATACCATTCAGTATAAGAATGATCAGTTATATGTGAATGGAAAAGCAGTTGCAGAACCCTTCCTCGATAAAGAGAAACGCAGCATGCTGGTTGGTCAGTTGACGTGGGACTTCTCACTGAAAGAGCTGACCGGCAAAACACGTGTCCCTGAAGGCATGCTCTGGGTGATGGGCGACAACCGTCAGAACAGTACCGACAGCCGCGTCCCTGAGATCGGTTTTATCAGTGAAAAAAAGGTCGTTGGAAAAGTTGATCTGCGCTATTGGCCGCTTAACCGATTCGGGATCATCCATCGTGATTAAATAAGGGAAAAATAAAAAAACAACCGGTGCGTCGTGTAGCTCTCCTACTACCGGTTGTTTTTTTATCTTGTAGGAAACATTCATGCTTTGTTTACGGGCGCCAAGTATCTCTTGAATAAACTGATTGTACCAAGTGTTCTTTATCGCGCGACCGTATCTTCCTGTTCCTTTTGAAAGAAATACTTCATAGCATGATAGACATCGCTCTTTTGTTTTAAGATAAACGAATGAAAGGCATCATTCTTGATACTTCGATAGGCACTCATCAATGTACTTGATCGGTGGTAGGGATTGATTTCGCCATAACCGAAGAAATCAGTAATGTCCATAATTTCTTTGACAAGACGAACACATTTTGGATTATCCGATGACAAATTATCACCGTCGGAGAAGTGGAACGGATAAATATTGTATTTGGCCGGTGGATAGGAAGCGTTAATCAGTTCCAGAGCTTTGAGATATGCCGACGAGCAAATCGTCCCGCCGCTTTCGCCTTTTGTGAAGAAGTCTTCCTGGGTGACGACACTGGCTTCAGTATGGTGGGCAATAAACTGAATCGATACTTTTTCATACTTGGTGCGCAGGAAACGGGTCATCCAAAAGAAGAAACTGCGGGCAATATATTTTTCCCAAATGCCCATGGAACCGCTTGTATCCATGAGTGCGAGGACGACCGCGCGGCTTTCTGGTTTTACGATTGTTTCCCAAGTTTTAAAACGTAAATCATCCTCAATAATCGGATGAATGGAGGTTTTTCCGGAACGTGCATTTCGTTTGATTGCCGACAGAATCGTTCGCCGTTTATCAATATTTCCCATAAGTCCTTTGCGGCGAATGTCTCGGTAATCAATGCTCTGGACGGTGATATCCGGCTCCTGTTTTCTTTTAAGATGAGGGAGTTCTAGTTCCTTGAAAAAGAGCTTTTCAATTTCCATAATTGAAATGTTGGCTTCGTAGTAATCGATGCCTGGGCGGTCGCCTGCCCCTTTTCCTTTGCCGCCGCCTTGAGCCTGCTGTTTTCCAGGCGCTTTTGCAATGACATCGCCTACCTTGCTTTTGCCGTTACCTTGACCGACATGTTTTGTTTTATCAAAGTTATACCGCAATTTGTATTCATCCAAAGATCGGATTGGAATCCGTGTCATTTTTTTACCATCGGAAAGGATGATATTTTCGCTGCTGATCAGATCAGGGAGGTTGTTTTTGATCGCATCCTTGACTTTTTCTTTATGGCGGCGCTGATCTTCTTCACCTTTGTGATGAAGATCCCAATCCTCTTCTGATATTAAGAAATTGCTCATGTAAAATCCCTCCTTTAATGTGTACGATAAAATCGGACAATCGGGACTGCAGCGATGGTTGATTAATTTAATGTATGCTTTCGATGATGAACCTTGACTGATTTTACGAAAAGAGTGAATTTTGGGTGACTTGAGGGGAGGGGAATGGACGGATCTTCTCCAAGGATCCAGCGCCTGGCTGGCGATTTTACACAAAGTTTTCAGGAAGCAAGGCTAGAAATAAATGCGACACATGGTAAAATGTAGACTGAGACCACTGAGAAGGGTTGTATTTGATGATTAAAGCAATTGTCTTTGATTTTGATGGTGTTATTTTGGATAGCGAACGAATTATGTACCTGGTCATGCAGAAGATGTTCCACCGCTATCATGTCGATTTGCCGCTCAGTATTTGGAGTCAGGCCATTGGAACACAAAACGGCTTCAATTCCCTTGATTATCTTGAGGAACACGCCCAGGTGAAAATAGACAGGGCAGCGTTCAAGAGTGAACGTGATGCACTTTTTAATAAACTTGTTGATGAAGAAGAAGTACTGCCTGGTGTGAAGTCGATCTTAGTTCAGGCACAAGAACTCGGTTTGAAAATCGGGCTTGCGACCAGTTCCAAGGGGGAATGGCCGCGTAAACACTTGAAACGCTTTGGATTAATTGATTATTTCGAAAGCATTAAATCATGGGACGATGTGCTCAAGGTAAAGCCGGATCCTGCCTTGTACACGAAATCACTGGATGCGCTTGGGGTCAGTCCGAAAGAAGCGATTGCGATTGAGGATTCGTTCAACGGCTCGCTGGCTGCAAAAAAAGCGGGGATGTACTGTATTGTTGTGCCGAATGCCGTCACCAACCAGATGCCGTTCGGTCATGTGGACGGCTGTTTTAATTCGCTTAAAGGTATTTCGTTGGAAAAGCTTGTGAAGTATTTTTCCCCTGAGCTGAGAAGCAAGCGATAAAAAGCTCGAAGAAATACTGCTTCTGGATGAATCGTATGGGGACAAGCTTTCTAAAGAAATATTCATGACCGCGTGAGGGGACCCTGCGGGAGTGTGGCCCAAGGAGACTCCGCAGATAGTCTGAGAAGGCTTCTGGACGGCTCGCGGCAAGCGAGCAACTGAAGTGTCGTTTGTGCAACAAGGTGATGCATCAACGCCTCAAACAACAGGATGAAAAGATCGTATGTTCTGCGATAAGAGGCAGTGAAAAATCTAACTGCAAATTAAAATGACAAAGGTCCGCTGCCTTAGTGCTGGCAGCGTTCACTTGGTATATAATAGAAAAAGACATTTAAAATGTAGTGGAATCAAGGCTTTTAACTATCTGATGGGGTGAGCACATGAGTTGGGAGACCGTATATAAAAAATGGATTGCAGACCCGCAGCTGGATCCTGCGCTGAAAAAGCAGCTGGATGCAATGGCTGATGATCCTGAAAAACTTGAAGACTGCTTTTATACCAATTTGGAATTCGGTACCGGCGGGATGCGCGGTGAAATTGGCCCTGGCACCAACCGCCTGAATCTGTACACGATTCGCAAAGCTTCAGAAGGCTTAGCAAGATATATTGAAAATGCCGGTGAAGAGGCGAAGAAACGAGGCGTCGTCATTGCGCATGACCCGCGGCATTTCTCTGCTGAATTCACTTTAGAAGCAGCGAAGACCTTAGGCGCTCACGGGATTAAGACCTATATTTTTGATTCACTGCGGCCGACACCGGTTCTTTCTTTTGCCGTGCGCGATTTACATGCTTTTTCCGGGATTGTTATCACGGCGAGCCACAATCCGCCGCAATATAACGGGTATAAGGTCTACAATGAATTCGGCGGCCAGCTTCCGCCAAAAGAAGCAGATGAAGTGATCCGCTTCGTGGCATCGGTTGAGGATGAACTTGCCGTACAAGTCGGCGATGTGGATCAGTTGAAGGCAAGCGGCTACTTGGAAGTTGTTGGCGATCAAGTGGATGAAGCTTATCAAGAAAAGGTACAGACGCTTTCGTTGAATCCTGAACGGATTAGACGTGTTGGTTCTGATTTGAAAATCGTCTATACACCACTTCATGGAACGAGCCGCTACCCGATTATTAATGGTTTGAAAAGATGGGGTTTCACAAATGTGACGGTTGTCAAAGAACAGGAAGAACCGGATCCGGAATTTTCAACGGTAAAATCACCAAATCCGGAAGAACATGCAGCGTTTAAGATTGCGATGGAATATGGCAGAAAGCTGGATGCGGATCTCTTGATTGGAACGGATCCCGATTCTGACCGTCTCGGTGTTGCCGTAAAAAACGATCAAGGCGACTATGTCGTTCTGACGGGAAATCAAACGGGCGCCGTGCTGCTCGATTACTTGCTCACGCAAAAGAAAGAAAAAGGATTGTTGCCCGATAACGGCGTCGTTGTGAAAACAATTGTCACCTCTGAAATTGGTCGAACGATTGCAGCGGCTTTCGGTATTCCTACCGTCGACACCTTGACCGGATTTAAGTTCATTGGTGAGAAGATTCATGACTATGAATTAAGCGGCAAATACAGCTTCCTATTCGGTTACGAAGAGAGTTACGGCTATTTGATCGGCTCCTTTGTCCGAGACAAAGATGCAGTTCAAGCTGCGCTATTTGCTTGCGAAGCGGCTGCTTACTTTAAATCACAAGGCAAGTCTTTCTATGATGCGCTTCAGGATGTATTCAAGACGTATGGTTACTTTGAAGAAGGTCTGGAATCGCTGACCTTGAAAGGGATCACCGGTAAAGAAGAAATTGCTGCGATTATGAATAACTTCCGCACGCAGCCGCCGCATGAGGTCGCTGGTGTTATGGTTGCTGTCATCGAAGACTACCAAACGTCTGAGGCAGTCGAAACGGATTCAGGCAGCACGTCGGCGATTAAGCTTCCGAAGTCGAATGTACTGAAATATAAACTGAAAGACGGGTCATGGTTCTGCCTGCGCCCATCCGGTACGGAACCGAAAATTAAGTTCTACTTTGGTGTTAAAGGCGCCGATGCAGCAGATCGCGATAAGAAATTCAACGCTTTGAAAAAAGCGGTTATGGATCGTGTTCACGGATTAGTCAGCAAATAAGTCACAAGCATTTATGATTCACATAAATTAGGTATATAATTAAGGAAGAATGATTGAAAAAGCATTCGCATTGAATTGCCGACTTAATTCGGCAGAGCGAGTGCCTTTTTCTTGACTGCGGTCTTGAGACAGACTGCGTCGGATCTGATCTTAGTAGGAGGAAACCATGAATCGGTTACAGCAGGAATTAAACAGGCGCCGTACATTCGCCATCATCTCTCACCCGGATGCCGGTAAAACGACGCTGACTGAAAAGCTGCTGGTGCTTGGCGGCGCTATTCGAACGGCTGGCGCGGTCAAATCACGAAAGGCTGAAAAATTTGCGACTTCAGACTGGATGGAGTTGGAGAAAAAGAGAGGGATCTCCGTAACCTCCAGTGTGATGCAGTTTGAGTATGATGGGTATAAGATTAATATTTTGGATACCCCGGGGCACCAGGACTTCAGTGAAGATACGTATCGAACGTTAATGGCAGTCGACAGCGTTGTCATGATTATCGATGCCGCTAAAGGCGTTGAACCGCAGACGATAAAACTATTTAAGGTATGCCGTGACCGCGGGATTCCGATTTTTACATTTATCAATAAACTGGATCGTCAAGGCAAGGATCCATTGGAACTTTTTGAGGAAATTGAAAATGTGCTCGGTATCGAATCCTATCCGATCAACTATCCAATCGGGATGGGGCAGTCCTTTCGCGGGGTTTACGACCGGCAGGATCATAAAATCGAATGGTATAACGAAAAAAGAGAGCGCCAGGTTCAGAATTTAGGCGAGGTTGAGGAACTGACGGATATCTTAAAGGATCAGGTTGACGATTATACCTTGAGTCAGCTGGAAGAAAACCTGATGCTTCTGGATGAAGCAGGAAGCCGTTTTGATCTTGAGGCGGTGAAAGCCGGCAAGCAGACACCGGTCTTTTTCGGGAGCGCGATCTCAAGTTTCGGTGTTCCGACATTTTTGGAACACTATTTGAAACTTGCCCCGCAGCCGCAGCCGCGGCACTCGAGTGAAGGCATCGTTCAACCGAATGACCCGAATTTTTCAGGGTTTATTTTCAAGATTCAAGCAAACATGAACCCGGCGCATCGCGATCGAATTGCCTTTCTGCGGATCTGTTCCGGTAAATTTGAGAAAGGCATGAGCGTCTATCTCGATCGAACGGGCAAGCCGTTGAAACTCGCACAGCCACAGCAATTCTTTGCCGACAGCCGTGAAATGATTGATGATGCATTTCCAGGGGATATTGTTGGGCTCTACGATACAGGCTTCTATCAGATTGGCGACACGGTATGCCAAGCGAAAGATACGTTTAATTTTGGTGCATTGCCGCAGTTTGCTCCGGAGCATTTTGCTAAAGTGCGAGCCAAAAACGCAATGAAGCAAAAGCACTTTCTCAAAGGGGTCAGTCAGCTGGCACAGGAAGGTGCGATTCAGGTCTATAAAACGCCTTATGAAGAGACCATTCTCGGCGTTGTCGGAACGCTGCAGTTCGATGTCTTTGTCTACCGCATGCAGGCTGAGTACGGTGTTGCTCTGGACATTGAACGGATGCCGCATCAGGTAGCAAAATGGATTGCAAGTCGCGAGGATGCAGAAGCACTTCGCCGCAACGCCAACAATCTGGTGGTTACCGATTATAAAGACCGCCCGGTGATCATTTTTGAAAATGATTTCTCACTGCGCTGGTTTCAGCAAAAGCATCCCGATGTTGTACTGCGCGATTCGTCCCATAATATGTGAGTGGTACAGAAAAAAAGAGCCTTGTGCAGGCTCTTTTTTTGTAAGTAAAGAATCGATATGAATTTGCTGCTACTCATCCTACTAAGATAAGCAGCAGTCTCCGTCAACGAAACAAGACGCCCGCGGCGAAGACAATCGAAGCGTTGATTTTAGGCGCCATAAGGGGATAAACGTGTGATGAAACCGAACAAGCCGCGACTTCGTGTCGCGGCTTGTTTGTACGCTTTGATTTATCGAGAAACGGTATGGCTGAGTTCGGCGCGCACTTGCTGCGCTGCTTCAACCATATTTTTAAGTGCAGGGACGGTTTCTTCCGTGCGGCGTGTTTTTAAGCCGCAATCCGGGTTGATCCAAACAACTTTTGGATCAAGAACGTTCAATGCGCGTTCGGCGTAGGATTTCATTTCCGCTACACTTGGAATGCGTGGGCTGTGAATATCATAGACACCGAGGCCAATCCCCTTCTTGTAATGGAAGTCCTCGAAGGTTGCAATGATTTCGCCGTGGCTGCGTGCCGCTTCAATCGAGATCACATCCGTATCCAAAGCATCGATGGTGTCGATGATTTCATCGAATTCGGAATAACACATATGCGTATGAATCTGTGTGTCGTTTTTAACAAAGGTTGTCGCAAGCCTGAACGAATAAACAGCATCGTGCAGGTAGCCTGCTTTCTTCTCTTCCTTAAGCGGAAGCCCTTCGCGAAGCGCGGGTTCGTCAACCTGAATCATACGGATATTGGCTTCTTCAAGTGCATGGACTTCTTTTTTAAGTGCAAGCGCAATCTGGTTAAAGACGCTGGCTTGACTAATGTCGTTTCGAACGAAAGACCAGTTATAAATGGTGACCGGGCCGGTGAGCATCCCTTTAACCGGTTTATTGGTTAAGGATTGTGCATAGGCACTTTCCTTTACGGTCATCGGTTCTTTCCAGGAAACATCACCAAAGATCAGTGGCGGCTTCACGCAGCGGGAGCCGTACGATTGGACCCATCCGAAGCGCGTGAATGCAAAGCCGTCCAGTTTTTCACCGAAATACTCAACCATATCGTTGCGTTCGAATTCGCCGTGTACCAGTACATCCAGACCGATTTCCTCTTGAATGTCAATCCATTTTTTCGTTTCTTCTTTAATAAATTGATCATATTGGCTGTCCGACCATTCGCCCTTGCGCCAATTGCGGCGTGCTTGGCGAACTTCTTTTGTTTGCGGGAAGCTGCCGATTGTTGTGGTCGGAAGCGGTGGCAGTTGGAACGCATCCGCTTGCACCTGTTGACGCAAATCGAAGGAAGCAGGTCGCGTTGGAAGTTCTTTGCTCAATTGATCCAGCTCTGCTTGAACCGCTGCATTATTGCGGTGAACCGACTGCTGCAGGGCGTTCAGATCAGCACGATTTTGCTCAACAGCACCGTAGATTGCTGCCTCGCTTTCATTCAGTCCCTTGGCAAGAACCACAATTTCGCCTAGTTTTTCATCAGCAAATGCAAGGGCATGCTTTAAAACAGGATCAAGCTCCGTTTCATTGGAAACCGTTACCGGAACATGAAGAAGGCTTGACGATGGCGTTACCCAAAGATTCTTATGATCTTTTACTGCAGAGAGCAAGGTTTGTAATTCCGTAAAAGTTGCGGAAAGATCGGTTTTCCAAATGTTACGGCCGTCGACGACTCCTGCTGCAAGTACTTTATCTTTTGGAAACCCGTAGGTCTTGATGGCTGCAAGATTTCCCGCTTTACCGGCAACAAAATCAAATCCGAATCCGTCAACCGGAAGAGCAGTCACTTCTTGATAGTGATCCAGCGCCTCGAAATACGTTTGCAGCAGCAACTTCAATTCAGGAACATTTTTCTTGATGTAGGCGTAAGCCTTGCTGAATGCGGCAAGATCTTCCTCACTTTGTGCTTTGACCAGAATCGGTTCATCAATTTGTACCCACTCTGCTCCGGCTTCCTGCAGTTCAGCAAGTACTTGAACATAGAGAGGAAGCAGCGCGTCAAGCAATGTGTCGAAGTGATCGGAATCATAGCCTTTTGCCAATTTTAATAAAGTGATCGGTCCGACAATCACCGGTTTTCCAACAATGCCAAGTTCGTTTTTGGCTTCATTGAAGAGATCAAGAAGACGGTTTTTCGTCAGATGCGGTTTCGTGTCATTGCTGATTTCCGGAACGATATAGTGATAGTTTGTGTCAAACCATTTGGTCATTTCCGATGCTTCGGCATCCTGATTTCCTCGTGCGATGGAGAAATAGGTCTCTAAAGCTATCTCTTTTTCATCCGTTTGAAAACGATCAGGAATCAAGCCGAAGAGAACCGCGGTGTCGAGAACATGGTCATAGAGACTGAAATCGCCAATCGGAATCAGATCAACGCCGAGATCCTTTTGTTTTTTTAAGTAGCTGAGTCGTAACGTTTTAATGGTTTCTAAAAAAGTTTCTTTTGATGATTTGCCTGCCCAAAAAGCTTCGAGAGCTCGCTTCCATTCTCTTTTTTCCCCAATTCTTGGATAGCCGAGATTCGCGCTCAATACTTTACCCATTCTTTCATCCTCCTGTTTCAATCCGCTTGGTTAAGTGGGGCAAATAAAAAGCCTCTCTAGTTAGAGAGGCTTCTGTGACAATCCGCACCCTCTTATTTTTCAAGACTTCGCATTGGAAAATCTTGCTGGAATTAGCACCTTTTCATAAATCTGAAAGGTTGCCGGGCTTCATAGGGCCAGTCCCTCCGCCGCTCTTAATAAGAGTTTATTAAGTTAACTTGAATACTATCATGGATTACATGGACCGTCAATGCATAAATTTCACAAAATTATTCGTTTTTCACAATAAATAGTCTTGTAGCATCATGCACATTTAGGGAGAAAAGCTTACAATGCTACATAAAAGCGATTAATACGTGTATGAAAAGCGACATCAGTCGGCTATTCGGAACAACGAATGACACAAAATTAGTCTTGAAAACCAATGTGTTCATGTTTCATTCGTATCTGACGATATAAATAATGAACATTCAACGCTAGATTAAGAACTGACGAGGGAGCACGCCAAACGATGAGTGACCAATGGAACAAAGCAAACTGGTTAAAAAAAGTAAAAGAACAGCCTGCAGAGTTGTCAATCAGCGATCATCGGATACGCCGACGGATTCAACTGCTCAATCTTCATTTGTTTGATCTGCAACTACTGCGCTGGGTTCGGCCATTTCTGCTCCGCTTAAGTGATGAGATTGCTGATGCAACAACCGAATTTGTGTTTGATCTTTTTAAGTTTCAGAGCACGCTTTTACCAAGATCATTAAGCACAACGATTCGCGATAAAAACGTTGAAATTACGCAAATGTTTTTAAGCGGCGTTCTTGACCAACGCTTTATACGTTCCAGTCGTGAACAGGCGCTTTTGTGCTTCCGCTATCAGCTGGATTTGTCCAACCAGATTGCTTTGTCACATGGTTTCATTAATTGCATCATTGAGGCGATCAATCGACAAGTGAATTGTCGCGAACAGGCGCTAATCATTTCTAAAGCGTTGGAAAAAATCGTTAACTTGAACTTGCAGCTGATTATGGAAAATTATCAGCAATTAAAAGATAACAATGATCAAAAAAAGGAAGAGGCGATTCGATTTAAGGCTTATCATGATCCGCTTACCGGATTGCCGAATCAACTGGTTGCTGAGGAAGTCATTGAAGCGATGATCGATCAGCGCAAAGACCATTCCTTTTCCGTGTTTAAGATCAATATCGATCGGCTGAAGATGATTAATGAAATGTATGGGCGGACGATTGGAAATAAATTGCTGATCATGCTCTCCGGGCGTATCAATGCAGCACTTGAACCGCTTGCGGCAGAACTCTACCGTATCAGCAGTGATGAATTCATGATTTTGTTCAAGAATCGTTTGAGTAGGAGCGAACTCATTGATGCCGCCGAACTGTTGACACATACTTCTGAGCTGCCGTTCATCGTTGATGGCAAAGAGATCTATGCGACATACAGTATCGGTATCTCACGCTTTCCTCAAGATGGCGCCAACAGTGTGCAGCTCTTTGGCTGTGCCGATGCTGCATTGCGCGAAGCAAAGAAGGACACAAAAGAAAGCTATTTTTTCTATAACACGATGCTTCATCAGCAGTTGATGAAAAAGATATGTATTGAGGATGAGCTGCAAAAGGCATTGTACAAGCAACAATTTGTGTTGTATTATCAGCCGCAAGTCGATGCCGGCAGCGGTGCACTCGTCGGTGTAGAGGCGCTGCTACGATGGGAGCACCCGAGTCACGGCATATTGCCGCCAAGCGGCTTTATTGCGGTGGCCGAGGAAACGGGCATCATTCGGGAAATCGGCTGGTGGGTGCTGAATGAGGCATGCAGACAAATGAAAAAATGGCAGGAGACAGGTGCGTTGAATGTCCCCATCTCGGTTAATCTGTCGTTTAATCAGTTTCGTGATGAGACGGTTGTCAAACAAGTCGCACATGCACTGAAAATGAGCGGGCTTGCTCCGAACAGACTTAACTTGGAAATCACTGAATCGATGATGGCCGAGGATCTTGAGCGCTCCGTGCGTATTTTGAATGAGATTCGAGCACTTGGCGTCGGTGTCAGCCTCGATGATTTTGGAACCGGGTACAGTTCGCTCAGCTATTTAAAAAATTTGCCGATTAATCAGTTGAAAATCGATCGTTCCTTTGTGATCGATATTGTTCGAAATCACCGAGATCAAGCAATTGTCGCGGCCATTGTAACGTTGGCGAAGCAGCTTTGGGTGGATGTGATCGTTGAAGGAATCGAAACGGAAGAGCAGCTAAGGGCTATTGAGGCATGCCGTTGTCGCGCGATTCAAGGTTATTATTACAGTCAGCCACTCGCGGAAAGTGATTTTACCGAAAAGTATCTGGCATAAACAAAATGGTGAACGGTTGCAAATCGGAACAGAGAACGGATAAACTTAGGAGATCGAGCAGACGACCGTCTTATTTGAGCATTTGTTTTTGATAAGACGCTCGCCGTCACCCGATGACAAAGGGCTGCAGAAGGGGTTGGACGATGCACGTGTTGAGAAGGAAAAAGCAGCATTCATTGCTGGTTCGCGCAAAATCGGAAAAGGTCAATCTGAACATTCAAAACCCGGATGTATTGGAAAAAATAGAGATGCTGGGCTTAAATGAGGAAGACCTGCAAATCTTAAAAATGATGCGTCCATTCGTTGAGAAAGAAATGGCACGGATCGCGCATGAATTTTATGCTGGATTTAATAAAATTGATTCACTGAAGAAGATCATTGAACAGAACAGTACGGTTGAAAAGTTGAGCCAGACCCTTGCAAGTCATGTTCTTGAGCTTTTTTCAGGCGTACTGGATGAAGCATTTCTTGCGCGTAGAAATCGAGTGGGAATGATCCATTACAGGATTGGGCTGAAGCCGCCGGTTTATATGGGGGCATTCCAGAACTTAACCTCGAGCTTAGTGACCCTTGTATTGACTCGGATGGCAGACAGAGCGGATGCTGAGCGCATGATTCAGGCAATCAATAAAATGATCAGTTTTGAGCAGCAAGTGGTCCTGGAAGCGTACGATGCAGAATACGAAAAAGCTTTAAAAAAAGAGTATGCAGTCGGACGCGAAGATTTGCGCGCAGCAATTCGAAACGTCAGTCATCAACTGGTCCATTTGTCGGAAGAGAACAAGCGATTAATGAGCAGTCAAATGCACCAGTTTGAACGTGTCCGAGAGACTGCAGTGAAGCGAAACGAACTGTCGCAGCATGCAAAAGCGCATGCTGCTGCAGGCCAAGGCCAGTTGGATCGACTGCTTGTACAGGTCGAGGCAGCTTTTCATTCAGTACATGAGATGGCAGGTATGGTCAGTCAGCTTGAGCAATCATCAAATAAAATTGGCCGTGTCATTCAATTAGTTAAAGAAATTTCAGAGCAAACCCATATCTTAGCGATTAATTCGGCAATTGAAGCCGCGCGTGCCGGTGAATTCGGCAAAGGGTTTGCGGTTGTTGCCAAGGAGATTCAGAAGCTTGCCGATCAGACCAGTAATGCCATGACTCAAATCGCTGAACTGATCGGAAATTCAACGACCGTCTCTCATGAAGTTGCCGTTTCGCTGGATCAGACCACGGCAATTATTCAGAAGGGGATGCAAGAGTCGGCACATACCGGAGAGAAATTCGAAGGAATCATTAAAACCGCCGATCAAAACAGCCGTTTGTCGCAGCAAACCGATCAAACCATTCGGGAACTTGCGGCGATCATCGACCAGCTGAGCGGCGGTGTCGAAACATTGGTCGCCTCGGCCGAACAGCTCAAATGTCAACTTTGATTATTTTTTAGCAAAAGCCGGCGAACCCGGCGGAAAAAGAAGCCTTTAAGCCGATCCTTGGAAAGAACGGCTCTTTTTTTGTACAATAAAAAAGAACGACTAAATAATAATCGAAAAATGAAATCTGTGAGAAGTGAGGTCACTTATGAATCCAAGCATTGAGGCGCATCAGACAATTTCTGAATTATTAGATCATGTTGAACGTGTTGTTGTTGGCAAACGAAAAGCTGTGAAACTCATTATAGTAGCCCTACTTGCCGGCGGGCATGTACTCATTGAAGATATTCCCGGTGTGGGCAAAACGCTCATGGTGCAAACGATCGCCAAATTAATCGGCGCTGATTTCAAACGCATTCAGTTTACGCCGGATCTTCTGCCTTCCGATATCACCGGACTGTCCATCTATAATCAAAAGGAATCCCGATTTGAATTTAGACCGGGCCCAATTATGGGCAATATTATTCTTGCCGATGAAATCAATCGTACCTCACCGAAGACACAGTCTGCATTGCTTGAAGGAATGGCTGAAGGGCATGTGACCGTTGACGGGGTCACTCGGGCGCTGCCTGAATTGTTCTTTGTCATGGCCACGCAGAATCCGATTGAGTACGAAGGAACCTATGCGCTTCCTGAAGCGCAGCTTGACCGTTTTCTGATGAAATTGTCAATTGGCTATCCAGATCGAAAACATGAGCTGTCGTTGCTTGATCGGGATTCGGATCGTGACCCGCTTAGCAGATTGAAGCCGGTTCTTTCCATCGATCATCTGCTCTATCTCCGTCATTTAACCGCAGCGGTTTTCGTTTCTGATGCGATCAAAAATTATTTAATGGATCTAGTGGAAGCAACGCGTACCCATCCATCGATTGCCTTGGGGATCAGTCCGCGCGGCACGATTAGCTTGCTTCGCGCGGTTCAGGCTTACGCATTCGTGGCACAGCGGGACTATGCAATCCCAGATGATGTGAAGGCGGTTGCTCCTTATGTCCTTGCCCATCGCCTTTTGCTTAAGGCGGAGGCGGCTTATGAGCAAAAGGATGCGCACATGCTCATTCAGGAGATCCTCGCGAGCATTAAAATTCCTGTATCGCTAAAGGAACCGCTGCAATGACACGGAAACGTTGGCTGAGGCGTTTATTACGCAGTTTTATGCGCATACTTCCTGCGCTTACGCTTACCGTTGTTTTGTTTCTGTTTGCACTTGCTCAAGGCGGTTTTCTGACTTGGTTCCTCTTTTATGTCTTGATTCCTGTAGATCTGTATCTGCTGCTCCTTTTCGTGTATCCATTTCGCTCAATGACTGTTGAACGTACAAATGTGAATCAAAGAATCTTTGCTGGCGATGCGCTCCACCTGACGGTACGTTTAAAGCGGCGATGGGCAGTCCCTTTCTTTCTTCTGACTTTGATTGAGCGTCCCGATGACCAGAGGCTTGCGCATGCGACGACGAAAACGCAAATTCTCATCTGGCTTACTTCAGAACTAACGACCACGATCCGCTTACCCAATATACCGAGAGGAACGTTTTCCTTGAATCAACTGGAACTTACAGTTGGCGATCCGTTTGGATTTTTTAAACGAACGGTTTTTCTATCCGATGCGACTACTGTTTTTGTTTATCCAAAGCCCGTTCAGCTCCCGGTCGACGATTTAAATCTGATCCGTCATAGTGGTGCCTATGCGTCTTCTGAAGAAGCGGATAGGGCTGATTTTGCCGGTGTTCGGGACTATCGTCCAAGTGACCGGCCTTCATGGCTGGACTGGAAATCTGCCGCGCGAACCAACACATTAGTTACCAAGCTTTTCGAGCCGGACCATGAGCGCCTAGCCTCAGTGACTCTTGTTGCAACAAAAACAGAAGAGAATGAACGATTCGAGCTTGCCGTTTCCTATACCGCTTCTCTGCTCAAAACGTTGCTAAACTGCGGATTTACCGTGTCCCTGAGCTATCGTTCCGGGACTCAACCGCTTCTTCTTCATGATCATTCAGAGCGTACGCTTGTGACTGCTTATCAAGCATTAGCTGAATTGACTAAAGAACAGGTGCTTGAATTAGACGAGGTTCAGATGACGACACGTGCAAAAAATATCGGTTATGCCGTAAGTACCGATGAAGGGCTGGCTGCCGTGATGAGCCGTTTTGCAGACACCTACAGACGTCCGCAAAAATTGTTCTACATCGTTGGGAAGCAAACGCCCCAGGTACATCCGCAGCAACCGTCTTCGTGGTTTTCAATTCTCTATGTCACGAAAAAGCAGGCAATATCAAAGGGAAAGACAGGTGACGATTATGCGTGAAGGCCGTAACTCATTGGTCGCAAGAACCATCATCTACGGCCTGTCCGGGCTGCTCTTATGGTTCTGCTTTCAACCGCTTCTTGTTCTAACAATCTTAAATGCCAAGCTGCTGCTGCTCCTGTTTATCGGGAGTATGCTGGTGATGTTTTATTTTAAGCTGCCGAAATGGCTTTGCGTGACGGTTTGTGCGGGTTTAATTCTGCATGCCGTACATTTTTATTTCTTCAAAGCCTACCCGTTCTTACAACCCGAGTGGTTTTTGCTATTTTTAGGACAAACACGCGACAGTTTCCATTCGCTTTGGCAAGGCGATGCTGCCGAGATCCCGGACGTATTTAGTGCGTTCATGTTTTACCTTGTCTTTGGATTCGTTCTATTCACGGTGAATCATTGGCTGGAGAAGGGACGGATTATACTCTTTGTTGCGCTTGCCATGTTGAGCAGTCTGGCGATCGACACGCTGACGTATTTCGATGGGCGGCAAACCATCGTTGTTCAGGCAGCGGTTGCACTTGCTCTGTTGAGTTTTCATCAATGGCAAAATTTTGTTCAAAAAGGTGACAAGACCCATTCGCTGAGAATGACTAGGAGCTGGTTTGCTGTAACAGGGATGGTCATTGCTGCCTTCCTTTTGTTTGCACTGATGCTGCCAAAGCCGGACAGTTTGTGGAAAGGTCCGTCAAACTATGTAAGCGGACTCGGGCTGAGTTTCTTTAATAATGATTCGTTTTTCTCAGGAAACCAAAGGATTGGTTACGATGATGATGATTCGCGTTTAGGCGGCTCAATTGCGATGGATCAAACCCCACTGTTTACCGCTGCAATCAGCGGATCACCGCAATATTGGCGCGTCGCGTACAAGGATCATTACACCGGGCATGGCTGGAGTAACGGCAACCGTTATTTCATGCCTATATCCGGTTCGCGCTCATTGTCCGAAATGCTCACGCTCTACGGAGCGAAGACCAAGAAAAATGAGCAGACGGCTGTACTGCGCTTTTCCAGCAGCAGTCCGGCGATTTTGCCTTATGCGGGCGAGCCGCAGCAGATTACGGTTCCAGGAAAACAAGTGAAGCTCGATCAGCTCAATGGACAATTACTGACTGTTGATGAACGGAAGGCGGATCAGGCGACCATTCGCTACGAGGCTCCAAGTTATCACACATCGGCACTGCGCGCACCTGCTTCAGCAAATGATCCGCAAATCATACGTGACACTTATTTGCAATTGCCTCAGAAATTGCCCAAGCGTGTACAAACGCTCGCAAAACGGCTGACCGACGGAAAGGCGAACCGCTATGATCAAGTGAATGCAGTTGTAAACTATCTGCGATCATCACGATTTACCTATTCGACCGATCGCGTTCCGGTTCCGTCAAACGATCAGGACTATGTTGATCAATTTCTGTTTGCGTCAAAAGTCGGCTATTGCGACAATTTCTCAACATCGCTGGTGGTACTTTTGCGTTCAGCGGGGATTCCGGCACGCTGGGTTAAAGGGTTTACGTCCGGCGAATATGTTCGCAACGTTCAGGAAAAAGTCAAGGGAAAAACAATCGACTTAAACGAATATCGGATTACCAATGCAGACGCACATTCCTGGGGAGAAGTTTATTTTCAGGGCAGCGGCTGGGTCAGCTTTGAAGCAACGCCTTCGTTCAGCAACCCGAGCGAGTTTGCATCTGAGAATTCGACGAATGCTTCTGAACGTTCAGATACACAGCAGCAATCCGGCAGCAGCGCTGAATCTGATCAAAATCAACAGAGTACGAACCAAAAGGAGCAACAGCAGCAAAAGGATCCGCAGCAGAAAACGGCAAAGCAAAACAATACGGAATCTCAGACGAAAGCTCAAACGAACAACGCTGGTGCAGAAACGCCAGCTGTTCATTGGAAAGCGATTGCTTGGACAGCCGCAGGTATCCTTCTCGCTGCTGCGATTGCTGCGTTTCTGACCCGTAAAAAATGGCTTCGGGCAGTCTATGTTTATCAGCTGCATAAAAAATCAATTGAGCATGATCAAGACTTTGTGTACTTATTCCAGCGGTTGCTTCGTGTGCTTGCGCTTGATGGATGGGAACGTTCGGATTCAGAAACGTTGCGCGAGTTTGCACAACGCTTTGATGAACAAAACGACGGTTGCGCACTTTATCCGTTAATCGAACAGTATGAACAAATGATTTACCGGAATGGTAGTCGTGGTTATCAGCTGGATGCGGAGCAGATCCGTATTTTGCTGAATCGGACGATCGACCACCGCTCCAAAGCGACGCCAGCGGAAAAGGATCTCAACCAAAAAGCAGAATAAGCCTGTTGATGCGAGCAGCCGCAGCGACGATGCAAAACCATGAAGACACAAACCAACGGCACACCAGAAAAGTTAAAGTGAAACGGTGAGGTCTTGGGTACCGCGAGCCCCTGTTGAGTCGAGCATCCGCAGCGATGATGCAATAAAAAGGCATCGATCAACGACTCATGATTAAAGCAGGACGGAATCCATCTTCACAGCGCAATAGGCTGATCGTATCAAAAGATCGGATGAAAGATAAAAGACTTAGCATTCTGGGGAGTTGCCCGGTATATTTTGTCCGGTTCGACTCATAAGATGAAGAATAAGTCAAAGTGATTGCTGATCATGAATCGGAAAGGGTGCTGCGATCGATGAATGATACGGACCATAAAGAGCTCGAACGATCAATTGAGGAAATAACAGAGGTTGCAGAAGGATTTGGCCTTGACTTTTACCCGATGCGTTACGAAATCTGTCCTGCAGAAATCATTTATACATTCGGTGCTTACGGAATGCCGACGCGCTTTTCCCATTGGAGTTTTGGAAAGCAGTTTTACAAAATGAAGCTTCAGTATGATCTCGGTCTTAGTAAAATCTATGAATTGGTCATTAACTCCGATCCGTGCTATGCCTTCTTATTAAATACGAATAGTCTTATCCAAAATAAAATGATCGCTGCCCATGTGCTCGCCCATTGCGATTTTTTCAAAAATAATGTCCGCTTTTCCAACACACGCCGCGACATGGTTGAAAGTATGAGTGCAACCGCTGAGCGGATTCATAATTATGAGGAACAGTACGGGAGCAAGAAAGTCGAAAAATTTTTGGATGCGGTGCTTGCCATACAAGAACATGTCGATCCGCGTATCATTCGCAAAGGTGATTGGCTGGATAGTAAGCCGGGCAAACCAGTAAAAAAGAAAAGGAAGCCAATTTCGCAATATCAAGACCTCATTGACATGGATAAAACGGATGAAGGCGATGGGCAAAATGAAGAAGAAACCAAATTTCCAAATCGCCCTGAGAAAGATTTATTGTTCTTTATTGAAGAGTACAGCAGGGTACTTGAAGATTGGCAGCGCGACATTCTCACAATGCTGCGTGAGGAAATGCTTTATTTTTGGCCGCAACTAGAAACAAAGATCATGAATGAAGGCTGGGCCTCCTACTGGCATCAGCGAATCCTGCGTGAACTGGATCTGACTTCAGATGAAGCGGTTGAATTTGCCAAGTTGAATGCCCAGGTTGTTCAGCCATCACAGCAAAGTCTGAATCCGTACTACCTTGGGTTAAAGATTTTCGAGGATATCGAAGAACGCTACAATCACCCCAGTCAAGAAATGCTCAGCTTCGGCGTCAAGGAAGGCACCGGCCGTGAGAAAATCTTTGAAGTCCGTGAGCTGGAATCGGATCAATCCTTTATTCGAAATTACTTAACCAAGCAACTTGTTCAGCGTGAGGATCTATTCATGTTCGAAAAGAAAGGCGATCAATACACGATTACCGATAAGGATTGGAAGAACGTTCGCGATCAACTCGTTTCGATGCGCATCAATGGCGGATTTCCGTACATTGTTGTTGAAAACGGCGATTACCATCATAGCGGTGAATTGCTTCTGAAGCATCGATACGAAGGCACCGAACTGGATCTCCGCGATCTTGAAGGTGTCCTGAACTACTTGTTTCAATTGTGGGGAAGACCGGTACACTTGGAAACCGTCATCGAAGATCATCCAACCTTGTTCAGCAGTGAAGGCAAAGAAATGAAACGAAAGCGATTGGACAGTTAATGGAATTAAGAGCAAGTCAAACAGCCCCTTCCTAATATTGGGAGGGGTTGTTTTTTTGCATCTCAGATTGAGACAAGATGTGCCAAGCATCGCTGACTGTCGAAATCTTTAATTGGGCTTAAAAGCTACTTTACAGTTCCACGTTACACCGGAACTAGGGACAGACAAGTGCATAAAGGAGCTGAGCAGATGCGCGCCAAACAGAAAGAGTTACTGACTCTGATCTGCTTGTTGTTAGTCTTAAGCTTGTTCTATTTTAAGATGATCGTTAATCCGCCTATTGTGCCGCAGAATAAAGATGGCCAAACGCATTTCACGGAAGTAAATACAAGCGATTCCAAAACACTCAAACCTAAAACAGAAGAAAAAGTCAATCGGAAACTGCTTGTTGAAGTACCGTTAATTAAATAGAGAAACAAAATCAGCAAATCGGAGCATGTCGGTTTGCTGATTTTTTAGGGAAATAGGTTCATTTATTTGTGCACTTGCTTTCCCAGACAATTTGGAATTTGGTACCGCCGCTAATATACTGAAGAAGTGGCAAATCCTTGGAGATGATCCTCCCTACTCGATTCACTTTTTCATCTGCAACAAGATCATGTTTACTGATTTGGATCTCTCCTTGATATCGACCATAGCATTGATTGTCGATCGTAATCGAACCCGTGGGACGTGGTCGATGATGATGGTTTGGCAAAATGGGCGTATCCACCAGATGCAGCATACGTGATTCATAGGATCGTACGCAATCCCTAGCTTCGTCTGGTCGATTCGTTTGTACCGTACTGAGTGTTTTAAGTAGCTTTTTATCTTGAATTTCAGGGTGGGCATGGAGTAGTATGATGCCTTTGTCCCATGCAATAAACTGTTCAAGTACCTGACTCGACATGTCTGGGTCACCAAGGATTAAATCATCGACAGATTCATGGAGCAGATCGACGAAAGCAGCAAATGGTGAATAATGACGATGGTCTTCAAGAGTAGGTAACCCTTTAAATAACGGTCCGCGACAATTTTGATCTCCAGGGAAAAAAGCTGCAACCGATAATCCGGCTTCCTTAAACCACGCATTAGATCGACGAAAGGCTTGCCGCGATAGTCCGGTTTCTGGTCTTGGATAGAAGTTATGGCACGCAGTCACCTGGCTTGCAATCATCCCTTCACGCAGCATGGCCGCTAATGATTGAGGGGTGAGCGTGCTTGCATTAAGAACAATAGCCATTTGGTTTGAAAGTGCAACGGCAGATTTTTCATCAAATCCGTCATCGAGCCGAAGTGCACGAATCCCTATGTCCTTTAATTGGCTTGCTTTATTTAAGCTTAAGCGCAGTGCGCCTAAGGAATCCGCAGCGATATCCGCAGTAACATGCATCTTATTTTTCTTTGCCCATAATCCCAATTCGCTCAATCGTTCCCGATAGGTGGCTGAATTTTCTTCTGGGATATGTAAAGAAGTGAAGATTCTTCTGAATCCATGATCCCGGTAACGCTTCATTCGTTCCAACTGCTCATTAATCGGTTGATTTAAATAGACGGAGTAGCCAAGCAATAGAAACACTCCTTTTCATCTGTTCTTTGCTGAAAAAAGAAATGAAGCGGAGAATCACCGCTCCATTTCTTTAGCGTTTATTTATAGCGATCCGCTCATTTAATATTCTCTGCCATTTTCTCATTATAGCCGAAAAGATAGGTGAGAATAAATCCTGCTGCGTATGCAATAATGAGCCCAATAAAATAATACACGTATTTATTTTGGGCAATTAGGGGAATTAAAGACAAACCAGAGACACCGATACCGAGCGCTCCAGTATGCATGACCGCTTGAAAAGCACCGCCAAATGCTGCGCCGATACAAGCGGTAATAAATGGCCGACCAAGCGGGAGCGTCACGCCATAAAGTAAAGGTTCGCCAATGCCTAGAAATCCAACAGGCAATCCCCCCTTGATGTTATTACGCAATTTCTTATTCTTAGTTTTAACGTAGACGGCAATGGCTGCACCGACCTGACCCGCACCGGCCATAGCAAGAACGGGAAGCAAGCTCGTATAACCAAATTGGTGAATCAAGTCGAGATGAATCGGAGTTAGCCCTTGATGCAATCCAACCATCACGAGTGGGAGGAAGAAACCTGAAAGGAGTGCACCGGCAACGATACCGCCAATATTTAAAATGGATTGAATACCGTTTGTGATTGCATCTGTGAAAACACCGAATAATGGCTGAATGGCGTAAAGTGAAAGAAGTCCGACGGTCAAAAGAGATATTAGTGGAGTAATAATAATGTCTAGACTGTTTGGTACGCCTTTACGAACTTGTTTCTCAATGAGTGTAATTAGCCAAGCAGCGAAAATGACACCAAATAAACCACCGCGTCCGGGCGTCAATGCTTCACCGTAAATAGTCAGGTTGGCAAGTGCCGGATTAAATAGAATCATGCCCATGATTGCTCCAAGAACCGGTGTTCCATTAAACTCTTTGGCTGTATTCCACCCAACTAAAATCGCTAAGAAGGTAAATAGACTGCTGCCGATAACGACCATAATTGAAAGCAGTGTCGACTTAGGATCGGCACCGGCATTGATCGAAAAATTAGCAATTCCGTTGATCAGCCCTGAAGCGACCAATCCAGGAATCAGAGGAATAAAAATATTGCCGATCTTTTTTAATAATTGTTTGATCGGTGTTTTCTTTGACCTATTCTTAATTTCTTGTTTATTTATTGCTGCGCGTTCTTCTAGACTTAGGTCATCAGGGTTATTTTCTTCCCCGATATTCAAACCAGTCAACGAACTCAGAGACGCTGCAACTCGGTTTACCGTTCCTGGTCCGACAACAATTTGCAACGTGTCATCGTCAACGACACCTAAGACTCCGTTAATTGATCTTAAGCCTTCCATATCGACTTTCTCTTTCGTGTTAACCGTAAGTCGCAGACGTGTTTGACAGTGCATAATCTTATACAAATTCTCTTGTCCACCGATATTTTTTAAGATAGATGCTGCCATTTGTTGTTCCTTAGTCATTTGATCATTCCTCCTTAAGTGTTTTGCGAACAAAGCCGTGAGCTGCATTCAGTCGTACAATGGCTTCATCATATGTGCAATGAAGCAAGGTCATTACAATTGCAGCTTTGACATTGTGATTTGCCTGAATAAATTTTTCTTCGGCTGTATTTCTGTCGGTACCCGTAGCTTCCTCTATGATTCGTTTCGCACGGTCGATCAGCTTGCTGTTGGAAGGCTGAACATCCACCATCAAGTTTCCATATACTTTTCCAATCTGAACCATTGAAGCAGTTGAGATCATGTTAAGAACCATTTTCTGAGCTGTTCCTGCTTTAAGCCGGGTTGAACCAGTCAATACTTCAGGTCCTGTTTCAATTTCTATTGCGGTATCAGCATAACGACTGATTGCAGCCTCTGTGTTGCATGCAAGACTAACTGTTTTGGCGCCTTGGCTTTTTGCATAGGTTAATCCGCCAATAACATAGGGGGTACATCCGCTCGCTGCAATACCAATCACAGTGTCCTTTGAACTGATTAACTGTTGTTTAAGATCCTCACCTCCAAGTTCTTTGCTGTCCTCTGCACCTTCAATAGCCATAGTCAATGCTTTTTCACCACCGGCGATGAGTCCTTTTACCATTTCCGGAGAGACACTGAATGTGGGAAGACATTCCGACGCATCGAGCACACCAAGCCTGCCACTGGTTCCGGCTCCCATATAGATTAATCTTCCGCCTGCTTTGAATGAAGAAACTACATGCTGGGTCGCTTGTTCAATGGCTGGTAAAGCCTGCTCAATAGCATGTGGAACGGTCTGGTCTTCATGATTCATCATCGTCAATAATTCATGAAGCGACATGGTGTCCAGATTCATTGTCTTCTGATTACGGCGTTCGGTTGCGAGATTTTTTTTCACTGCATACACACACCTTTTCTGTTCTCTTTATTTATTTTATTAATAATATTCTATAAAATTGAAACAAAAAGTCAATATAATTAACGAAAATAAAGAAATTATATTTCATATATGGGGAAATAAAAAGCAATCATTCGACTATCTCCTAAATTTAATGACTGCTTCACGAGCTTCTCGATATTGTTCAATGAGGAGGTCGCTGGATAAATGGAAGACGCTGAGATACAAAGCATCGACAATATTGAGCTGAGTCATCGTGGATGCGATACTCCCGATACGGAAATCCTGTTCAACGGCGGGTGTACACAATGGGATATCAGCCATTTTTAACAGAGGTGACTGCGTCGCATTGGTGATCGCGATCACACGAGCGCCTTTATTTTTAACGAGCTGGGCAAGCTGAAGCACGTCTTTTGTTTTTCCCGACATGCTGATGGCAACAAAAATGGAAGCAGGGGACAGGAACGGTGTTGTGGCTGCTGCTTGGTGGAAATCGGGAATCATCATCGAATGATAGCCGAGACGTGAAAATTTGTAGCTTCCATCTATTGCGGCAATAGCGGAACCACCAACTCCAAAAAAAATAATCTTATCTGCGTCTTTTAATTGGCGGACTGCTTTTTCAAATTGTTTGCGCTCCAGTGAAAGTGAGGTTGATTCAATTGCTTGCTTGTTTAATTGAGTAACCTTGCAAAAAAGATCGTAAGGTGCGTCGTTTTTCTTTAAACTTGAAAAGTCAGTTAAATCTTCTTCGGATAGGGGAAGTTCTTTGGCAAGTGTGAGTTTAAAGGTCTTGAAATTTGCTGCACCAACGGATTTGCAGAAACGAACAACCGTTGCTTCGCTGACATCGGTTTTATTTGATAAATCTTTTGACGTCATATTCGGAACGAGTTCTGGATATCGTGTAATATAGCGGCCAACTCTTTTCTCGGCTTCTGAGAGTTGATCGAGGCGGTTTTTAACTTGCTGGATTAACGTTGGCACTCTGCTATCCTCCGTCATTGAATTTGTTCTTTTATAATATTATTGTTCAGTCAAGCTTGCAAGAAAATGACTAAATTAATTGAGCGTACGATTCATGATTAATTTAGGTCGAAATGGAGGGTTGCGTACGAATTTTTCATATATGCTATAGTAAACCTATCATCAAAGAGAAATGAGGGAGCAGTTTGAAACGTATTGCGGTTTACTGTGGGGCGAGCAGGGGCAAGAATCCAATCTACGAGACGCATGCAATTATGCTGGCGAAATGGATTGCTTCTCATCGGTATGGATTGGTTTACGGAGGCGGAAAGATTGGTTTAATGGGTATTGTCGCTGACACGGTACTTAATAACGGTGGGAGCGTTACAGGGATTATCCCGCAATTCCTCGTTGATCGCGAAATCGCTCATCCTAGGCTTGATCAATTAATAGTGACTGAGGATATGGATGTTCGCAAGAAAAAAATGATGGAGCTGTCTGATTGTTGCATTGCGCTTCCTGGAGGTCCAGGAACACTGGAAGAGATTTCTGAGGCTGTCTCTTGGGTTCGTGTTGGCGAGAATGACAGTCCGTGTATCTTTTATAATGTGAACGGCTACTATGATTTGGTGGCTCAGTTTTTTGATCAAATGGTTTCAGAAGGCTTTCTAACACAAGAAGATCGTGCTAAAGTATTTTTTATCGATGCCCTTGATGAGATTGAAAAAGTGATAAGCAGTTATCAACCCCCCGTTGTGCGAAAGTATGCGAAATAACTGTAGAAATCTAAAGAATATTTAGTAACGAGGAAAAACGAGAGGCACCCTTGTCCCTCTCGTTTTTTGCTGCACGCATTATTCAGATGCTAGAGCGCAGGATGACTGGCGATCATTCCAATATTGGCGTGTTACGGCATCCGGGGCGAAGACAAAAAAACAGAGAGAAGCATGCTTCTCTCTGTTCATTCATGCTATAAATCTTTTTCGATCACTGTGGCGCTGCGACGAGCGGTCGATGCAGCTTTTGCTGGATTAATTCAGCAGCACGTGTGACTTCCTCGTTTGTCGGTGGTTCGATGCCTTCGAGGGGATAATCGAGACCGTTTGCTTTCCATTTGAAAACCCCCATCTTGTGATAAGGCAGAATTTCCACACGTTCGACATTATCCAGCGTGTCGATGAATGCGCCAAGATCGGTCAGATCATCTGCAGAATCGGTAATCGTCGGCACCAGGACATGGCGGATCCAGACGGGAATCTGTTTCTTTGCTAAAAGACGTGCAAAGGCGAGAATCCGTTCATTGGGCTGTCCGGTCAGCCACTTATGACGTTCTGAATTGATTTCTTTAATATCAAGCAAAACTAGATCAGTGACTTCTGCCAGTTGATCAAATTTCTTATGAAAGAAAGGTGCATCGACATAGCAGCATCCGGATGTATCCAGTGCGGTATGGACCCCGATCGCTTTGCAGGCTTGAAACAATTCGATGAGAAAAGGGATTTGCAGCAGTGCTTCGCCGCCGCTTACCGTAATTCCGCCTCCAGATGACTGGATAAACGGAAGATAGTCCTTTAGCTCGCGAATGATTTCATCAACGCTGACTTGCTTGCCTGTTCCGATTGGTCGTGTATCGACGTTATGGCAATACTTGCATCGGAGTGGGCAGCCTTGGGTAAAGACGACAAAGCGAATGCCGGGGCCATCAACTGTGCCGAACGATTCAATGGAGTGAATGTTACCGAGAACCATTGAAGCTCCTCCTTTCTTTTCCAAACAGGACACAGTAACAGCTGTTAAATCGATTTGTGGAAGGTGCGGTGCAGCACTTCCAGTTGCTGTTCACGGGTCAGCTTAATGAAGTTGACGGCATATCCGGAGACACGGATGGTCAACTGAGGATACTTTTCAGGATGGTCCATGGCATCAATGAGTGTCTCGCGGTTGAACACATTAATATTAATATGATGGCCTCCCTTAACTGAATAGCCGTCGAGCATCGCATCTAGATTGGACGTACGTGAGCCGTCATCTTTGCCGAGTGCTTGCGGCACAATTGAGAAGGTATTCGAGATGCCGTCTAGTGCATCGCGGTATGGTAATTTCGCTACTGACGATAGTGAAGCGAGCGCGCCCTTGCTGTCCCGTCCGTGCATTGGGTTTGCGCCCGGTGCGAATGCTTCGCCGCGCAGACGGCCATCCGGTGTGCTGCCGGTCTTCTTGCCGTAGACAACGTTCGACGTAATCGTCAGAATCGAAAGGGTATGAACCGATTCACGATAGGTTTCTGTCTTTTTCAGCTTTTTCATAAAGCGCTCCACAAGATCAACGGCAATGGCATCGACACGGTCATCATTATTTCCGTATTTCGGGAAATCACCGTCGATGGTGAATCCGGTTGTAATCCCGTCTTCGTCACGCTGTACGTGAACGTTGGCATATTTGATCGCACTTAGCGAGTCTGCTGCGACGCTGAGTCCGGCAATCCCGGTTGCCATCGTGCGCAGAATATGCGTATCGTGAAGTGCCATTTCACTGCGTTCATAGGAGTACTTGTCGTGCATATAGTGGATCACGTTCAAAGTGTTGATATAGAGATCGGCCAGCCAATCCATCATAATGTCGAATTTCTGCATGACTTCATCATAGTCCAGCACATCACTTGTGATCGGCGAAAGCGGAGGAGCGACTTGAACCTTTTTAATTTCATCAACGCCGCCGTTAATTGCGTACAGCAGTGTTTTCGCTAAGTTTGCGCGTGCACCGAAGAACTGCATTTGCTTTCCAATCCGCATTGCGGAGACGCAGCAGGCAATCCCATAATCGTCGCCATATTGAAGGCGCATCAAGTCATCGTTTTCATATTGAATCGCGCTGGTCTTGATGGAGATCTGAGCACAGTATTCCTTGAATGCTTTCGGCAACTGCTTTGACCAAAGTACAGTCAGGTTCGGTTCCGGAGCCGGTCCAAGATTCTCCAATGTATGAAGAAAGCGGAATGAGTTCTTTGTCACAAGCGGCTGACCGTCTACGGAGATGCCGCCGATGGATTCGGTAACCCAAGTCGGATCGCCGCTGAATAGTTCGTTATATTCCGGTGTACGTGCGAACTTAACAAGACGCAGTTTCATAACGAAATGATCGACCAGTTCCTGGGCTTCTTCTTCAGTCAGTACGTGGTTTTTCAAATCGCGTTCAATGAAAATGTCGAGGAAGCTTGACGTTCTGCCAAGACTCATCGCCGCCCCGTTCTGTTCCTTAACTGCAGCCAAATAGCCGAAATAGAGCCATTGGAAGGCTTCTTGCGCATTGGATGCCGGTTTGGAAATATCAAATCCGTAGCTTGCAGCCATTTTCTTAATGTCCTGCAGTGCGCGAATTTGTTCGGTAAGTTCCTCACGCAGGCGGATGACCGCTTCACTCATCTTGCTTCCTGTATTCTTTTTATCGATTTGTTTCTGTTCAATGAGAAAATCGATGCCGTACAGTGCGACACGCCGGTAGTCGCCGATAATACGTCCGCGTCCGTACGCATCAGGAAGACCGGTAATAATTCCGACGTGGCGTGCCAGTCGCATTTCATCGGTGTACGCGTCAAAGACGCCTTGGTTATGCGTTTTACGGTATTCAGTGAAAATATGGTCGACCTCTTTGTCGATTTTAAAGCCATAGGATGCTGCAGCCTGATCGGCCATGCGGATCCCGCCAAACGGCATTAGGGCACGCTTAAACGGCTTATCGGTTTGAAAACCAACAACTTTTTCCATCGTTTTATTTAAATAGCCAGGTTTATGGGATGTAATGGTTGAGACGATTTCGGTGTCCATATCCAGAACACCGCCGTTTTTTCGTTCTTGTTCAGACAGCTGCATAACTTGTTTCCAAAGAAGTGTCGTATTCTTTGTCGGTCCGGAGAGAAAGGATTCGTCGCCTGTGTACGTATGAATATTCCTTATGATAAAGTCGCGAACGTCAATCTCATGTTTCCAGATTCCGTCAGCAAAACCATCCCAAGAGGAATCATACTTGTTTTCTTTTACAACTGCTTCCATGTCGTTCATCTCCTCATTTCTTCATTTCTACATCATTTGATGAAACACATGATGCGTTATCGTACACACTTAGTATATAATAACTTATGTAAACGCTTACACGTTGTTTGTGACTTTTTTGTTAACATTTTGTTCGCGTATACAGACGTAAAAGTGTATTTGGGTGCGTATGACTATATAATAAATAAAGCGCATTCATAGTGATTTTAGAAAAGAGAGGGAGTGCTCGGATGTATTGCCCAATTTGTGATGAAGTGCGTATGAAAGAAGTTGAAAAAGACGGGGTCTTGATTGATGTTTGTCCAAATTGTAAGGGGATGTGGCTGGACCGCGGCGAACTTGACAAACTTTCGCGCCGCGTACAGGAAGTCCGCCGTCCATTTAATGATTGGTATGACGATGATGACGAGCATAATGCGCGTCACGATAAGGAGCGTGATCGCCACTACCACGATCAGAGAAATGACCGTGATGATTATGTAAAAGGCAAATATCCGCGACGAAAAAAGAAAAAATCGGTGATGGATATGCTAGGCGATATTTTTGATTAATCGAAAAAGTCCAGAGGCGATGCTCTGGACTTTTTAATCGATGATGTTTTAAACGGCTGTGCCGTGTTGTTTTTTCAAGCACAACGGCATCGGTCTACACGCATTTTTTTAAGGGATATCCTTTTCCTTCGTTTCCTCAAGGGCTTAATAAGCTGCTGGAAGCACGCTGAAACGCTCAAGCGCGGCGGCGATGCCGTCTTGATCATTGGACAACGTGATGTAGTCGGCAGATCCTTTCACTTGCATCGGTGCATTGGCCATCGCCACACCGACTCCAGCATAGCGCAGCATCGGTACATCGTTATAATTATCTCCAAAGGCGAGCGTCTGTTCACGTGCAACATGATAGAAATCAATAATGTGCTGCATTGCTGAAGCTTTGCTGACCTGTTTCGAGGTAATCTCCAAATAGGTGGATTTGGACTTATAGAAGATGGCATCAAGCGACACATCGGTCAATCGCTGCTCCAGTGCATCGATTTCTTCCGGTGCTCCCATACAAAGAATTTTATGCAGCGGCGGCCATTTTCTTAAGGGATTCTCCAAGAAGTCGAAACGATGCATCGGTGTTGCGGCGATTGCTTGTTCCTGAAGGACCCAAGGGTTGGCGGGCTCCGGGACAAGCCAGCGATCAAAACTGTATGCCGAGAAGCTCACGGAGGGAAAATGGGCATCTACTTGCTGCCACACAGTCTTTGCTGCCTGTGGCGCCAGTGTCGTTGCTTGCAGAGGCTCCCCGTCTAGCTGCACCGAGTCAACGATTAAAGCACCGCTGTAACAGATCATCGGACCGGCTAAACCGAGTCGCTGCTGCAGCGGCAGAATACCGCTTGGCATACGGGCGGAAACGAGGATAAAAGGGATGTTTTGCTTCGCGCAGGCGTGAACCGCATGGATGGTCCGTTCAGTCAGTTGATGATGCGTCGTAATCAGAGTACCGTCAATATCGCTGAAGATTACTTGAATCGCCACTAAAACCCACTCCTTTAACACCATTTGTCATGAATCAGAGTCAATAAGAATCAACTCCGCGCCTTGCATTTTACATGCGGCATCGATTTTCTCAGGCGGCTTGCAATCGGTAATGAATTGATCGACGGCATCCCAGTCGAACGCTTTAAAACGGCTCATTTGTTCGCATTTCTTATGGTCAGCCAGAATCAAGGTACGATCGGATCGCTCGGAGACGGTTCGGCTAATCCATGCATCCTCCTCATCCTCATAATAAATACCGTCCGTGCCTAGTGCAGCGGCGCCGAGAAAGGCAGCATCAAAATGAAGACGCTCGATCTGTTTGATGCTGTCCACGGAAAAGAAAAATCGATTTCGCAGTTGGAAGCTGCCTCCGAATAGATAGACGCTGCTTTGCTCATCCTCGGATAATAAATCCGCAACATCAAGTGAATGGGTGAAAATGCTTACTGAATCATGCATTTGTTTTGCCATGCATGAGATCGTTGTCGATGCGTTCAGAAAGTAAGTACCATTAGGCGCTAAAAAGGATAATGCTTTCTTTCCGATAAGCATCTTTTCTTGCGAATAAGCCTTCATCCGTTCGCGATAGGCAAGAATGCGTTTCTTCAAATCAGGAAGCGCGATTCCTCCGTGTGTGCGGATGGCAGCTCCTTGCTCGGTGAGTTTAACGATGTCGCGCCGGGCTGTGTCGCGTGAGACATGCAGCAGTGCACAGAGATCCGCGACGGAAAGGCTGTGTTTTTTTTGAAGCACATCAAGAATGGTGACAAGACGTTCTTCTTGATAAATGATCACTCAGCCCCTTTCAAGGGATTCGTTGTGTTAACGGCATTGAAGATTATAGTAAACCGGACCTTTATTAAGTAATTGTAAGTTAAGACAGCTAAAAGTCAAGTAATTGTAAGTAAAAAGGCGCTTATATTTTTGGTTTCAACAGGTGTACAGATGATCGGATGCAATATAAACCCTTTGATAAAGATAATGAATTCGCTTACTTTCCCAAACTGTGATACACTAGCGATACACAATATATAAAAAGGGGGGCATCGAGTGACACGGCGTGAAAAAGTTTTAACCTATTTGGAAACGTACGCACGCAGTATGGATCAAGGTGTTACAACAAGCGAACTATCCGAAGCGATCGGTGTACTACGCCCGAATGTGAGCAAGGTGCTCAATCAGCTTGTCAGAGAGGGCAGGGTGAAGAAAACCAATGGCCGACCCGTTCACTATTTCGTGAATCATGCAGCCGGAAAAGATGAAATGAAGATGCAGCAGAAGCCGAACATCGGATTTGCAGGATATGCACGGATTCGTGATCCAAGCACGAAAGGGGAAGTTGCAGCAAAGAAGCACGAAGTGGATGTTTTTAAGAGCATGATTGGCAGCCGTGACAGCCTGAAGAATCAGGTCGAACAAGCCAAAGCAGCGCTGCTGTATCCGCCGCACGGACTGAATACACTGATTATTGGGCCGACAGGATCGGGGAAGACCTATTTTGCTCATAAAATGTACCATTTTGCATTGGATCGAAAGATCATTTCCAAAAAGGGATTTACCACATTCAATTGTGCGGATTACGCACACAATCCACAGTTATTGATGTCGCATCTGTTTGGCTATGTCAAGGGAGCTTTTACTGGTGCCAATGCGGATAAAGCTGGCCTGATTCAGGAAGCTGACGGCGGAATGCTTTTTCTTGATGAAGTTCATCGTCTGCCGCCTGAGGGGCAAGAAATGATCTTTTATTTTATGGATCATGGAACCTACAGTCGTTTAGGCGAGACTGCCAAAGTGCATCATGCGGACGTCAGGCTTGTTTACGCAACAACTGAAGACCCGAAAAGTTCATTGTTGCAGACTTTTGTCCGTCGTATTCCGATTATCATTCAGCTGCCGGATTTTAACCAAAGAAGTGCTCGTGAAAAGTTGCAATTATTAGAACAACTATTAACGCTTGAAGCGAATCGGATTCATAAAAATATTCGCTTAAGTGAAGACGTCGTGCAGGCTTTGCTGGGAAGTGTCACCTACGGTAATGTTGGGCAATTGAAATCGAATATTCAATTAGTTTGCGCTCAAGGGTTCTTGAACAGCATGCATCATAAACATGAAATTACGCTGCTTTTTAACCAGTTGCCGCCGAATATTAAAGACGGACTTTCCAACTTGGCAAGCGATCGCCGGGAGCTGGGGAATTTGAGCCGCTTACTTGAGCCGATGATGGTAATTAAGCCTGATGCCCAGCGCGGAACGCCCGACATTGACAGTTATGAGTTGCCGTATAATTTGTATGAAATCATTGGCGATAAAGCTGCACTGCTGAAAGAAGATGGATTGGATCAAGCTGCGATTAATCACTTCGTGATGACCGATATTAATTTGCATTTAAAATCTTTCTATCGTCAGGGAAAGTTGGACAAAACAATCGACGGTCTAGGTGAGATCGTTGATCAAGAAATTATTGAGTTAACAAAGCAGATACAGCGACTGCTTCAGGAAAGAGAAAATTATCCGGTCAGGGATCAATTCATTTATGCGATGAGCCTGCACATCAGTTCTTTTATCAAACGGATCCAGTCAGGGAAACCGCTGCGTACGATTTCAGCTGATTTGATTTCAATGGTCCATGATTATCCGGTCGAACTCAAGATTGCCGAACGCGTGAAAGATTTGATCAGAGATCATTATCATTTTCCGATTCCAGAATCTGAAGTTTATTACATGGCGATTCTTTTAGTGTCGCTTAAATCAGAACCTAAAACCGGAAAAGTCGGCATCGTTGTGGCAGCCCATGGTGACAGTACCGCCTCCTCAATGGTGCGCGTTGTTTCGCAACTGCTGTCTGTCGATAACATTGCTGCCTACGATATGCCGCTTGAAATGAGCCCCAAAGTCGCATTGGCCGGGATTGCCGCGCAAGTGAAGCGGATCGATCAAGGCAGCGGCGTTCTACTCTTGGTGGATATGGGGTCTCTGAGCACATTTAGCAATAAACTGATCGAGAAAACGACTATTCATGTCCGAACGATCGATATGGTGACGACAGCGATGGTGCTTGAAGCCGCGCGTAAAACAGCACTGATCGATAGTGATCTTGAAACCGTCTATCGGGAATTGCGTGAATTTAATGGCTACTCGCGAACGATCGAAAAGGTGCAGCAAAAGAAGAAAGATGTCCAGAAACGATCCGATCAACGAGAGAAAGCGATTATTGCGATTTGTTCGACTGGTGAAGGAACGGCTAAGCGAATCAAAGACCTGTTAGATAAGATCTTAGTTGATCATCTGATCGATGATATCACCGTGATTACCGTTTCGCTTGTGACGATGAACGAACAAATTGTCAAGATTCAGCAAGACTATCAAATCGTCGCCGCAACCGGTGTTGTGAAACCCCAAGTTGCTGTTCCGTTTGTTTCATTAGAAGACTTATTGCAGGGTGGAGGCGAGCGCTTTGTCAGTCTGATCGAAGAGATAGACAATCATGCTGTATATGAGGCTGAGACTTTCGAACATTCGGAGCTCTTAACGAAAGAAATGAGTCAGAACTATCTGGGACGCTACTTTACTTTCATTAATCCTGGGAAAATTGTAAACATATTATGGGGGTATTGCGATTTTATTCAGCAGCGCAGTCAGTCTAAACTGTCAAATGCTTTCAAGATTAGTTTGATCATGCATATGGCAGGGTCACTTGAGCGTTATCTGACACGCTCAGAAATGCGTGTTGACGAACAAAGACTGTCGAGGATCAGAATGGAAAAACTGTATCCGATCGTGAAACAGGCAAACGAAATTCTGCATGAAACGCTTAATATCAATCTTTCAGACGCAGAAGTGTTTTATATCGTTGAATTACTTAATACAGAAAAAGAAAAAAGTGATACACAAAATAATTGATACACAGTTTAAATGTGTCAATTATTTTTTTTATTAGTGGAGAAAGGCTATTAGCTCAGCTTCGCGATGCGATACACAAAAAGTGGCATGCAATTTGCTTGTGTTGTGATGTCTGTATTCTTTGAGATCTTTTGGCTTTTTCGCGACTTACTTGGAAAAGGTGGCGCGTGATAGGATGAGTTGCTTTGGTTGCACGCGAAATGTTGGTGAATGGTCATGACAATGGATGTGCGTTTTTTACGTATTGACAGCCGCTTGTTGCATGGGCAAGTGACGACGAATTGGGCAAAAGTCATCAAGGTTAACCGGATCTTAATTGTGTCCGATCGTGTGGCGAGTGATCGGACACGCAAGACATTGATCATACAAGCTGCCCCTCCTGGGATCAAAACGAATGTCATCACGGTTGAGAAAATGATCAGAATGTATCACGATCCGCGTTTCGACCTTTTAAAACCGATGATTTTGGTTGAAGATCCCGTTGATGCAAGACGTATTGTCGAAGGCGGCATAACGATCGATTCGGTTAATATTGGTGCGATCAGTTTTGACACGACGCGTGTCATGGTTACCGATGCGATCGCTGTAAATCCAGCCGATGTGGCAGCTTTCAAGTGGCTCCATGATCAGGGAATTAAGCTTGATGTCCGAAAGGTCTCAAATGACAGTTCAAAGAATCTTTGGAAGTCGCTTTCCGAAAAGGGTTTAGTTTAGCGTAAATGATTTCGAGCCCGCCTTCCTTACAGTGCACGCTTGCAAACATGAAGGGGGTGAGGTTTCCGTACGGCGAATCAATCGGCTATGCTGTTTTAGTCTTTTATGAAAGCGATAACAGAACGGGATGCTTTAGGTATCTGCTAAAGTGAAAATTTCATAAATAGGAGGTAGGAAGCAATGGTGGGTATTATCCTGGCAAGCCACGGCAATTTTGCTGAAGGCATTTTCCAGTCCGGCTCAATGATTTTCGGCGAGCAGGAAAATGTCAAAACGGTTACTTTAATGCCAAGCGAAGGCCCCGATGATGTAAAGGCAAAGATGAAAGAAGCCATTGCATCTTTAAACGATCAAGAAGAAGTGCTGTTTTTAGTCGATCTTTGGGGCGGTACACCGTTTAATCAAGTCAACAGCTTGTTTGAAGCGCACAAAGACAAATGGGCAATCGTTGCGGGTATGAATTTGCCGATGTTGATTGAAGCGTATGCTTCACGCTTATCAATGAACACCGCGCGTGAAATTGCGAAGCATATTTTGCGCACAGCAAAGGAAGGGGTCAAAGTAAGACCCGAGGAATTAGAGTCAGTAAAAGCAACGGTAGCGGCTCCTGCGCAACAATCCAATGCGGGGACGTCCGGTACATTTAAATACGTGTTAGCACGTATTGATTCTCGCCTGCTTCACGGTCAAGTCGCAACGGCTTGGACAAAGACAACACGACCGACACGGATCATCGTTGTCTCTGATGCGGTAGCTAAGGATGAACTGCGTAAGAAATTGATCCAGCAAGCTGCTCCGCCAGGCGTTAAAGCACATGTGGTTCCTGTCGATCAAATGATCAAACTTGCAAAAGATGATCAACACTTCGGCGGCCAACGTGCATTACTTCTTTTCGAAAACCCACAGGACGCGCTTAGGGCGGTTGAAGGCGGCGTTCCATTGAAGACGATCAACGTTGGTTCTTTGGCACACTCGCCAGGTAAAGTTCAGCCGAACAAGGTGTTGGCGTTTGGCCAAGAGGACATTGATACGTTCATTAAGCTGAAAAAAGCTGGTTTGGACTTCGATGTACGTAAAGTTCCAAACGATTCAAAAGGTAACATGGACGAAATTATCAAGAAAGCTCAAGACGAGTTAAATCGATTAAGAAAATCTTAATGATCAGGTGAAAAGGGGGATTAATCATCATGGATTTGAACATTATTCAAATGATATTAGTCGTTATCATCGCATTTCTGGCTGGTATGGAAGGAATCTTGGATGAATTTCACTTCCACCAACCGGTCATTGCTTGTACGTTAATCGGCTTAGTTACGGGAGACTTGATCCCGTGTCTTATCCTCGGTGGTACGCTGCAAATGATTGCTCTAGGTTGGGCAAATATAGGTGCTGCAGTCGCACCTGATGCTGCGCTCGCATCGGTCGCATCTGCAATTATTTTGGTTCTCGGCGGACAAGGGAACGCTGGCGTATCTTCGGCAATCGCGATTGCCGTTCCGCTCGCTGTTGCAGGCTTATTATTAACAATCATCTGCCGTACGATTGCAACAGGCTTTGTCCACCTGATGGATGCTGCAGCTAGAGAAGGGAATTTTAGAAAAATTGAATTTTGGCACATCATCGCGATCTGCATGCAAGGGGTACGTATTGCAATCCCGGCCGCATTAATTTTGGCGATTGGTGCCGGTCCGGTTCGAGGGTTGCTTGCATCAATGCCGATTTGGTTGACAGACGGTTTAGCAATTGGCGGGGGCATGGTCGTCGCCGTAGGTTATGCAATGGTGATTAACATGATGGCGACAAAAGAAGTATGGCCATTCTTCGCGATTGGCTTTGTACTCGCGACGGTGACACAAATCACATTGATCGGTCTCGGTGCGATTGGTGTGGCGCTTGCACTGATCTATTTAGCGCTTTCGAAACAAGGCGGCGGCTCAGGTAAGGGCGGAAATGCAAACACCGGTGATCCATTAGGCGATATTATTGATAATTACTAAGAAGGAGGGGGAGATAGCAATGGCACAAGAATTGAAACTATCAAAAAAAGATCGTATTTCGGTTTGGTGGCGCTCAACGTTCCTTCAAGGTTCTTGGAACTATGAACGGATGCAAAACGGTGGTTGGGCCTACTCAATGATTCCCGCAATTAAAAAATTATACACGTCTAAGGAAGATCGTGCTGCCGCACTAAAACGTCACTTAGAGTTCTTTAATACGCACCCGTATGTCGCTTCACCCATTATTGGTGTCACTTTAGCGCTTGAAGAAGAACGTGCGAATGGTGCGCCGGTTGATGACGTGGCCATTCAAGGGGTTAAGGTCGGTATGATGGGGCCGTTAGCAGGTATCGGTGATCCGGTTTTCTGGTTCACAGTCAAACCAATCCTTGGCGCATTGGCAGCTTCTCTTGCGATGGGCGGCAACATCCTCGGACCTATTCTTTATTTCGTTGGCTGGAATATTATTCGTATGGCATTCATGTGGTATACACAAGAATTTGGTTACAAAGCGGGTTCTAAAATTACTGACGATTTATCCGGTGGATTACTTCAAGATATTACGAAAGGTGCATCGATTCTTGGTATGTTCATCCTCGGTGCATTAGTGAACCGTTGGGTATCGGTGAAATTCACGCCAATTGTATCGTCAGTGAAACTTGACAACGGTGCCTATATTGATTGGAGTAAATTACCTTCCGGAGCGCAAGGGATTAAAGAGGCGTTGGAACAGCAAGCTGCTGGTCTTTCACTAGAAGCGCATAAAGTCACGACATTACAAAATAATTTGGACAGTTTAATCCCTGGTTTAGCAGCCTTGGTACTAACACTTTTTTGCATGTGGCTGCTTAAGAAGAAAGTCTCTCCAATTGTTATTATTCTCGGATTGTTCGTGATTGGTATTGTCTTTCATGTCATTCACTTAATGTAAGCGTGAAGTTTTTTGGTGAAGCATGGGTAAGCGAAACGAAAGGAAGTGGAGAAAAATGGTTCAATCAGTGAATACAAAAGTCGATTTTGTAGCGGATGCCACGTCTTATATGGGGCTGACTGATTACGGCAAAGTCATGATCGGCGACAAGGCGTTTGAATTTTATAATGCCCGAAATGCCCAAAAATACATTCGCATCCCTTGGAATGAAGTCGATTATGTCATTGCTTCAGTGATGTTCCAAGGAAAGTGGATCCCCCGCTATGCACTACGGACGAAGAAAAATGGAACGTACACTTTTTCTTCCAAGCATCCAAAAGACGTTTTGCGTGCGATACGCAACTACGTGGAATCAGAACGCATGGTCAAGTCGCTGACGTTCTTTCAAGTTGTCAAACGCGGCCTAAAAGCGATGTTTGTCCGAAAAAGAAGTCAATAGTCTCGCCACTTTTAAAGAATTAGAAGCACATGTTTCGTTTGCTGCGCCTCATCTGAACAAACAGTCGTTTTGTAAACGGCTGTTTTTTTTCAGGAAAAGAAAGTATAAGATTTTGCCCCATCTTCAAACCCATAGACCCGTGTCTTGACTATGAATCAAAGCGGAGGTGCTCTGGCGCCTGCGGGATCGCGCGTTGTTGCTGCGTGCCAGCGAGTAACCGAAGCGACGATTCAGCACCGAAAAGACACGAATCCATCACACATGGCTGGAGATAGAGGACCAAGCACAGCTTGGTTTTTCTCACAGGAAAAGAAAGTTTATGATTTTGCTTTGGTGTAGAACGATAAGCGGCAATTTCATCAATAAGAGTTAGCTCGAGACACGAAAGCGCGAGACGCCTGCGGGAACAGCGAGCCAAGGAAGACCCCGCAGATCAATTGCGTGTCCGAGGAGGCTTCCGGATCGCCCGCGGCAAGCGAGCAGCTGGAGTGTCGTTTGTGCACAAGGTGATGAACAAAGCCCGAATGGAAGGCGGAAGTAAGGACCGGGCGTATTTTGCCCGTCACTTTCGTCACATTTATGTACGAAGGGATTTGCTATGCGTAGGCATTTCTAATGAAAAGATTTTTTTTGATTTGACTTTATCGGCAATACAACTTATACTAAAGTAGACCTAATGGGATATATCATTTTTATCACGATTTTCATGTAGATTTGATGATGTTTTTGGCAATACTGGCAGCAGGTTGGATGAGAAGCTGATTTATTTTTGCGCTGGATCATACTGGCGCGGTCAGAGGAACCGTAAGGATGGAAGAGAGGTAGGGCTTTCGTTGTTTTGGCGCCCGAAAATCTAATGATGTAATGTTTTGTTTGATTTAGGTCTAATTTTATGATTGTGTATGTATGATAAAAGGCAACATTTATAATTCACGTGTTATAAAAGGATTATCAATGTGTGTGTACTTTATTGATACTTTTTATAATATGTGAATTTTTTATTTTTGCGGGAAGACCCTCGATGCAAAAGATTTGCGAATCTGAGTATCAAGGTTAAGGTACGCCGGATAAAACATACGCATATATCAAATTTTTTCGATGTTCAAGTAATTGGATATCCAATTTTTAGGAGGTTTTCATTTTGAAAACAGGTACAGTTAAATGGTTTAACAGCGAAAAAGGCTTCGGTTTCATCGAAGTTCCAGGTGAAAACGACGTATTCGTTCACTTTAGCGCTATCCAAACGGACGGCTTCAAAACGCTTGACGAAGGTCAACAAGTTGAATTCGAAGTTGTTGAAGGCAACCGTGGACCGCAAGCAGCTAACGTTGTTAAGCTGTGATTGATTGAAGGATTAAAAAAGTCGTCTCCTAATCAGGAGGTGGCTTTTTTTGCGCGTTAAGAACGAACGAGCGAGCGACTCGGGCAAGTTTGCGGTTAAGTCGTATGAGTGGACTCCGTCATTAAATTATCTTATGATAACGGTGATGTTTATCACTTACTTGGAGGAAGTAAACGATGTCACAGTTGGAAGATCTGCTTTCATTTAATCAAAAATTCGTTGCCGAACACGCTTATCGTTCTTATGAAGCACCGAGTCGGCCAACAAAAAAGATGACGATTGTCTCCTGCATGGACTGCCGTTTGATTGAACTGTTGCCCAAAGCATTAAATGTGAAAAATGGTGACGCAATCATGCTGAAGACGGCTGGTGGCATGGTTGAATCCCCTTACAGCAATACCATGAAAAGTATTCTAGTTTCGCTCTACGAGTTAGGATCTGAAGCCGTTTATATTATTGGTCACACCGATTGCGGCATGCACGGACTTAAGTCAGATAAAATGATTCAAGACATTAAAGCGCGCGGTATTATGGATAAGCAGTTTGCTGAGGTAGGCATTGATGTTCGTGAGTGGCTGAATGGTTTTCAAACGGTTGAAAACGAAGTGCAAAAGAGCGTATCGATTGTAAAAAGTCATCCACTGCTTCCTGAAGATACACCGGTCATTGGCTTGGTGATTGATCCGAAAACCGGTGAATTGAAACAGGTCTGAGCAGTTGCATCTTTTCAGTCTCCTTTTCCTATATATGCCAATGAACTTCCCGAATATAGATTTCTCTTACGGTGCAAAATATGTGCTGTAAGGGAGGTGAAACACATGGCAAATTCAAATAATTTAGTCGTGCCAGGTGTACAACAAGCAGTCAATCAGATGAAAGAAGAAATCGCTCGCGAATTCGGTGTTAATCTTGGACCGGATTCAACATCAAGAGCAAACGGTTCTGTTGGTGGGGAAATTACCAAACGCCTGGTGGCACAAGCCCAGTCGCAATTCGGCGGAACAACAAAATAAGTATAAGCACGAAAAAGGAATAGCGTTTATAAAAGGAACGGCTGATGCTGTTCCTTTTTCTTTTTAGTTCGGACGAACGGATACCTTGTTCTATTTTTGCGGGTTTGCTCATAGGCTCTACACAGGAATGAAATACTGATATGGATTCCGAAGAGGGGGAGAACCTTGGTATATCGCTTACTTGCATTGGACATCGATGGAACCCTGCTGAACAGCAACAATCGCCTTGATCGGCAGACAAAGGATGCCATTCAGTATGCTCAAAAAAAAGGCGTTATTGTCACTCTAGTCTCTGAACGGCATTTTCACTCTGCGGCAAAGGTTGCGCGAGCGCTGCGTTTGACACAGCCGATTATCACTCATAACGGAGCATTCGTTTCATCGTCGATGGATGATCCCGTCTACACAAGTAAAATTGATCATAGTGTCTTGATTCAATTAGCCGAATTTCTTGAAACGTATCCATGTCAAATTCAAATGTCCCATGAACGTCTGTCTGTCAGCAATCGGCCGCATTCGAAAAACTTGATTGCAAAAATGACAATCGGAATGAATGAGCCGCTCTTCTACCCAGTCACCTATGTTGACTCGCTCAGTCAATATCTGCTTGAAAATTATGAGGCAGCGACTGATGTTAAAGTGAAAGTGGATGATAAAAAGACGACGGATGATCTTGAAAAAGCGATCAGCGATTATTTTCCATCGCTGGAAACATCGAGAGCCGGTTCGGATCGTATGACGATTGTTCGTCAAGGAACATCGAAGTTTAACGGTTTGCTGTTTTTTGCCGGACAGCTTGGCATTCCGCTTCATGAGATTGTTGCAGTTGGTGATGGGTTCGACGACTTAGAGATGATTGAAAAGTGCGGACTTGGTGTGGCCATGCGCAATGCCCCGAAAGAAGTCAAAGCAAAAGCAGAGTGGGTGACGCGTTCAAACGATATGGACGGTGTTGCTTATATGGTACGCGAAGTGTTCCGGAAACAGATCCGAGTGCACTGATAGGAAGATCTACAACTTGCAGCCTGCCACAGGCTGTTTTTTTGCTGTAAAAGAAAGTATGCGATTTGCCCTTGCCGGTACGATGATTAGCGTCATTGAAGAGGAACTTCCGTTAATTGTAAAGGAACTTTCGCTAAGTGCGCATACGTCCTGTATGCAACGCGAAAGTCATCGCATCCTGCGGAAGTCACGAAAGTGCTCTGGCGCTTGCGGGATCGCGCTTAGTTGATACGTGTCAGCGAGACCACGCAGAGTCTCACCTGTTGGAGGAGGCTCGCGGTACGCCTACGGCAAACGAGCAGCTTCTAAGCTGCTCTCGAAGGATAAAACGCTCCATTGGAAGGTCTGAAAACGAAGTCGATACAAAGTGCTGGTTCCGTGAAAGCTGTACAATGAATTGCGAACATGTGATCGTCTGTGATAAAATGAAACAAATGGATAAGACGAGGAGGAACGCGCTTTGATTCGGTTTTTGCATGCTGCCGATCTGCACTTGGATCGACCGTTTGAAGGATTGACACGGCTGCCAGAGTCGCTTCACGAACGCGCGGCACGCAGCACATTTATTGCTTTACAGCGCCTTGTTGACGCGGTACTTCATGAGAAGGCCGACTTTCTCATCATATCCGGAGATCTTTTCGACAACAGCCATCGAAGCATTAAGGCGCAGCACGCCTTTGTTAAAGAAATGCGGCGCTTGTACGCTGCATCGATTCCTGTTTATCTTGTATACGGGAACCACGATTTTGTCAACGAAACATGGAATCAGCTCCGACTGCCCGACAATGTCCACGTTTTTCCGGAAACACCCGAATGTTTTACTTTGACTTGCGCAAATGGTCAGGTTGTGCATTTGTACGGATTCAGCTATCACCAGAAATGGGTAAAAGAAAATATGGCTGCACATTATCGCAAAAGCGGAACTGCGGATTTTCATATCGCCCTTCTGCATGGGGAAGAAAAAAGTGGGATTGATGACGGACATTACGCTCCGTTTACGCTGTCCGACTTGGAGACGGCCGGATTTGACTATTGGGCACTGGGACATATACATAAAAGACAGCAGTTGCCGACCTCAGTACCTGCCTGGTACCCGGGCGATCTTCAGGGGCTGTCATTTAAGGATTCTGAGCTTGGATTAAAAGGCGCATCCGTTGTTCGGTTGACGCAGCATCATGCTGAAGTCCGTTTTCTGCCTACTTCCGATATTGAGTGGATCCATGCCGATCGATTCTTTGGTCAGATCGAAACGGCCGATCAGCTGGCGGAAGCGTTGCGTGCATTTAAGGAAGACGAGCGTGAGAAGCATCAGGGCGTGTTTGTGCGATTGAACAGCACGATTGAACAGCACGGATTGCCGCAGCAAACGCTTGAGAAATTGTTTCGGGAAGTCATTGAAACGCTCAATGAAGATGAAGAACCGCTCAGCGATTTCGTCTGGCTGGAACTCGGCACCTTTGATGTTCATGGGGGTTGGAATAAAGAGGAGATCATGAACAGTCCACATTTCGCCGGCGATCTGTTCCGCTTAATCGAACAGCCAAAAAGCGTTGAAGAAGCGGCGGAAATGCTGTATTCGCATCACTTGGGCCGGCGTTTTCTTCCTCCTTTGTCTTCAGAGGACCAGCAGCAAATCCGCCATGCGAGCGAGCAGTTGCTTGCGGATGTTTTGTTGAACGACACGCAAAGCGGATCAATTGACAATGAATCATAAGGGGGTGCGGCGCGTTTCTTACGGGGAGCGCCGGAAACAATGAAACTCAATGCGCTGACGATACGCCGCTTCGGTCGTTTTGAACGGAAGCGGATCACCTTACCGAATACGCCGCTTGTCATGATCTACGGTGAAAATGAAAGCGGAAAATCGACCATGATGGCGTTTATCGTGCACCAGTTGTTCGGTTTTTCTGGGAAAAAAACCGTTGAGCAATGGCAAGGGAATGGTGATTCACAAACGATTGGCGGATCAATCACTTTTACAGGAGACGACGGGAACGTTTATCATTTGGAACGGTGCTTCAATGGACAAGAACAGCTTGATTTTCATTTAAGGGATGGGGCACCGGTGCATTTGGATTCGCTTTTGCACGGGATGAACCGAATGCTTTTTCAGAGTGTCTTTTGTTTTGATTTGGACGGACTGAGAGATATCGATAAAAAAAGCCCATCCGATCTGAACGATCTTTTGCTTGGCGCGGGAATGATCGGCAGTGGAACACTGGGCAAGCTGGAACAGTCCTTAGAGAAACAATGTGCCGAACTTTTTAAAAAAAAGGGAAAGAAACCTGCCATTAATCAACGATTTACGCAGCTGAACGCATGCTCTGCCGAATTGAACGCATGGGAAAAGAAAATGGATGATTATCAAGAACTGCAGCAGCGCATTCAAGAAGGCAGTAAGCGACTGGAGACATTAGAAGCGACGAAGCGAAAGCTTCAGCAAGCGTTTCAATGGTGGACGGCATTCTCCGCCGCGCGGCCACTGATTCAGTCGCGTCAGCTGCTCGAGCAGGAATTGCGACAATTGCAGGCGGATCCTCCGTTTCCTCAACAAGGCAAGCAGCGGTACGATGATTTAAAGAAACAGGCCAATACAAAACGTGAGGAATTGGCGCAAACTAATGAACAAATCAGTCAGCTGCAAGCCGCGCAACAAAAGATTAAGGTCGATCTTCGTTGGCAGCGGTATGAAGCAGCGCTCCAACATCTGTTCAAATCAGCAGTTGAGGATGAACAAAATGAAAATGAGCTGCGTCGCGTTGAAACCGAGCTTCGCGAGCAAAAAACCGCCTGTCAAAGAATCTGCGATTATTTAGGCGGCCAGTGGTCGGAAACCGCTATTCGCCAAGCTTCTTCAGATTTATCTTTTCCGAAACAGTTGAAGATTCAAATTGACAATTGGAACGAGAAACAGAATGAACAGCGCGATCTCATGCATGATCAGTCGGCAGCATCCGAACATGTCGATAAATTGGAGGCTCAGCTGAAGAACACCGAGGCGAAAAAAGTTGCACAGGAGCAGAATGTGCACCGCCGTTCTGAAACGACGCACTCTGGCCATTATCAAGCACCAATAAGTGTTCTTGTTGGCGCGACTGCGGTTTTGGCGCTAAGTTCTGCGCTTCTAATCACCCCGCTGGCAGCCGTACCCGTACTTTTTTTAGGCGCCGGCATTCTAGTCGGTTTGTATTTTTTCGCGTTCCCCAGAAACCGCACTTACGCTGCCGGCGGTGAGGAAGAGCGTCTGGACAGTCAACGGATGATGATTCATCAGCAGTTGGTTGAGGCGCGTGACGAATTAGCTAGGCTGAATCAACGTGTTGGGGCAAACAGACAGAAGATACAAACGCTTGAACAAGAGATCAAATCTTGGCTCAGCAGCCATGGCTACGCGATTGAACATTTACATGATGCTGAAGAAAAGGTTCGGTTGGTCGAGAACGGTCAAGAAATATGCCGGAAGATGGATCAGTTGAATAATCAGCGTGTGCAGCTTTCAGCAATGCATCAAGCATTTTTAGACGAAACAAAGACGTTGGCAGAGCAGCTGGGTGTTCCCGGCGGGGATGCAGATTATCTCAAGGAACGCAGTCAAAAGGAGTTCGCGCATCTTCGAAATCTGGAGGACCTCGAAAAACAGTGCACCTATTATGAAACCCATAAGGAACGTCAGCTTCATGCGATTCACGCTTTAAAGCAGCAACAGGCACAACTACTGAAGGACGTCGATGCAGACAGTGAAGCGCAATTTTATGCGCTTGCCGAACGTGATGCGCGCCGTTGCGAGTTAGAGCGCAAGTCCGAAACCTCTAGAATTCAGTTGCTTGAGCTGACTGGCTCAGAGGAACGGATCAGAGCTTATGAGGATTACCTGAAAAGTGGGAACTGGGAAGCAGAGTCGGAACAGACCTATCAAGCACAGTTGTCTGCATGCGAGTCGGAACTGAAATCCGTTCGCGATCAACTTGCTGCAGATCGAGCGAGCAGTGCGGCGATGGAAGCGAATAATTCCTATCGCAAGACTCTGGACCGCTATCACACCTTAGTCACTGATGCAGGGATCAAAGCAAAGGATTGGGCGGTCTTGCAAACAGCACTCTGGGCGATTAGAAAGGCGAAGGAAAACTATCGAGAACAGCGGCTTCCTCACGTGTTGACGAAAGCGGCGGAATATTTTCGCTGTGTTACCGATCATCGCTATGTACGACTGACGTTGAACGATTCCGGTTTTATGGCCGAACAGGCGGATGGGGTGAACGTTCATGCGGCAAACCTAAGCAGAGGAACTGCCGAACAGCTATATCTATGTCTGCGCCTTGCTTTAATGGACGCCTTTCAAGGTTATGAAACCATGCCGATGATCGTTGATGACAGTTTTGTCAACTTTGATGCATTGCGAACGAAAAAAGTCTATGCGCTACTTGAGAAAATTGCGGCGCAGCGCCAAGTCATTATTTTTACTTGCCACAAGACCGCATATCTCAAGGAACATGCGGAAACCATTCTGAATCTGTCGAAGGAAGGGAAAGAAACGGTATCTCAATAAAGTGTACTTGTCAAATTTGTTTCATAACGCTAAATAGCCGAGCATGCATGCTATAATTTAAGAGATAAACAATGACTATGAACCGAATAAGGATGAATTCAAATGAATAATACAAGCTATAAAATTAATCTTGTCGAAGATGAAGAAAGTTTAGCTTCCATTCTTAAAGCATATTTGGAGAAGGAAGGCTGGTCTGTATCTGTTTTTCATACTGGGGAAGAGGCAATGAACTATCTGCATAACGGCGTTCATCTCTGGATTTTGGACATCATGCTCCCCGGCATGTCCGGATACGACCTAATCAAGAAGATCAAAGAAAATCACTCCGAGCAGCCGGTTATTTTTATCTCAGCACGCGATCAAGATTTGGATAAAATTCTTGGTCTTGAACTCGGCAGTGACGATTACTTGGCGAAACCTTTTTTACCCAAGGAACTTGTGATTCGGGTTAAGAAATTGCTGCATCGCGTGTATGGTGCAGGAATTCATGAAAATCGATTAGTGATCTCTAAATACCAGCTTGACGTGGTGCGCCGAAAGGTATTTGATGAAGAGAATCAACTGATTGAGCTGACCACAAAAGAATTTGATGTCTTGCTCTATTTGGTGGAAAATGTAAATATAGCAAAATCACGTCAGGATATTCTGAATGAGGTTTGGGGCGAAGATTATGTCGGCTCTGATCGTGCTGTTGACGATGTTGTTCGACGGATACGCAGAAAGATGGAGCGTCTCTCATTGGAAACCGTCTACGGATCCGGGTACAGGATTGTCTCATGAACAAGCCATTTCAAATGACATTAACAAAGCGGATTTGGTTATGTTTTGTTCTCCTTGAATGTTTTATTGGTTTGATCATTATCATCGTTTACCCCTATTCCATTCAGAACACGCTGAAAGAAAATACATTTCGAACAATCGAAGCGCAGCAGTTGCTCAGTTTTCAGCGCCATGATGAGAGTTTTGCAATCGATAATCCCGGAACCGATAATAAAAGCGGTGATTTGACAAGAACGATTATTGTTGATAAGCACCTCAAACCCATAACTAGCCAAACCTATTTAGAGACTGATGTATTTAACCAGATGCGAAATCAAATCAAACACCAGTATACGAATTTGGCTCGCTATGAGCTGAAACAAAACGGTTCAACGCTTTATTTTGTAGTCAGACGCGTAAAAATCAATATGGTGGATGATGGTTACCTCATTTCCTATATGTGGGATACTTATGATAATGAATTAAAAAACAATTTGTGGAATCGGTTGATTTTTATTTTTGTGATGGTAAGCATCCTCAGCTTATTTCTCGCTTTTTGGTTGGCACGCTACTTGAAACGGCCATTGGATATTCTGGGACGGCGCTTTAAAGAAATTTCGCGTTTGAATTGGGAGAAGCCTTTTGAATGGAAAGGCGATGTGGAATATGAACGGCTTTCTGCCCAGTTTGAAGAGATGCGTTTGAACCTGATCAATTACGATCAGTCTCAGAAGGTATTTCTCCAGCAAGCTTCTCATGAGTTAAAAACGCCGATTATGATCGTACAAAGCTATGCGCAGTCGGTAAAGGACGGGATCTATCCCAAAGGCGGACTCGATGATTCTATGGATATCATCATTGAGGAATCGCAGCAAATGGAAAAGCGGGTGCGTAAATTACTTTACTTTACGCGGTTTGACTCGATTGGCGACAAACAAATGCGTTTTTCGAAGCTGCAATTTGGCGAACTTGCTGAGCCAATTCGTGAGCGGTTCAGGACTCAGAGAACGGATTTGGACATTCATATTTCCGGTGAGGAAACGGAACTTTATGTTGATAAAGAACAAATGTTGACTGTCTTGGAGAATTTAGTTGAAAATGGATTGCGCTACGCCAAAAGCGGAATCTGGCTTGAAGCAGCTGGCAAAAGCAATGTTCGGACGGTTGTGACGGTACGAAACGATGGTCCTCAAATTCCTGACCATGAACTTAAAGCAATGTTCAAACCGTTTGAAAAGGGAGAAAAGGGCCAATTTGGCTTAGGTCTGGCAATTGTGAAGCGAATCGTTCATAATCATCATGGAGTGATTTATGCGTCGAATCGTAAAGATGGCGTTGCTTTTGAGATGACTCTGCCTGTTTTACCCTTGGAAGGCAAGGATAAATAAGTGGTGCAGTATGAGTGCTTAACAAGACGGAAAACGAGCAGATACGGAATGAGGCATGACCGTCTTCCGGACTTTTAATGAAGGGAAGGATTCATGGTGAAAGGAATCGCATTTTATAAAGAAGGCGAACATGTACATGAATACCTGTTAATAAAGAGTGTGACTAAAGGACTAGCCAGTAATGGTAAACCTTTTCTAACCATTTATTTACAGGATAAGACGGGTGATATTGAATCGAAACTGTGGGGATGTACAGCTGATGATGAAGCGAATTATGTTCCCGGAGCGGTAGTCCTTGCAGAAGGAGATATTACAACGTTCCGCGGGCGAAATCAATTTAAAATTCGCACGATCCGCCCGGCAACGGAACGTGATGCAGTCAATAAAGCTGATTTGGTCATGGCTGCGCCGCTGTCCATTGATGAATTGAATGAGAAGATTACACGCTATCTTTTTGAAATCAAGAATCCAGTCATTCAGCGTATTACGCGGGCATTATTAAAGAAAAATCATTGCGCGTTCTTCGAGTATCCTGCAGCAGTGAGCATTCATCACAATTTTCTCTCGGGACTCGCTTACCACGTCTGCTGTATGTTGGACATGGCAAAGTCCGTGGTTCATTTGTACCCCGAGATTGACAAGGATCTGCTCTATGCGGGAATTATCATTCATGATATGGGGAAACTTGAAGAATTGTCCGGGGTAACAGCAACCAGCTACACACTTTCGGGTAATTTGATCGGCCATATCTCGATCATGGTGACCAACATTGGTAAAATCGCTGAAGAACTGGGAATAGGTGATAAAGAAGAAGTGCTCTTGCTTAAGCACATGGTACTTAGTCATCATGAAAATCCGGAATGGGGCAGTCCGAAGCCGCCAATGTTCAAAGAAGCAGAGATTCTGCATATTCTCGATGACATGGATGCAAAAATTAATGTGATGACCCGGGCTATTCGCAAAACGCGTCCAGGAGAATTTTCCGAGCGAATCTTTGCGATGAACAACCGTACCTTGTACCGACCGTCCTTTGATGAACACCAATCGGAAGAAGGCCCCGAGTCGTTTACTTAATGTTTCGGAATGAAGGTCTATTTCATCGCTTTCTTGCATAGATTACAATGCAAACAAAATATGGGACACGCTCCATATTGGGAGGCGGTAATTTGAAACAGGCCAAACGTTCACTAATTGTCGTTGGCAGTCTTTTTATCCTGTTTTTGCTGCAGCAATTCGGCTTGATTGATCCGATGATTGAAAAGCTGGAAAATATTGCTTGGTGGGTTTACTTAGTGCTTGCCGGAATCATTTTCAGCGGCTATCAAGCGTTCAGCTTGTCAAGGCAGGAAAAAGAGGTTGATGAAGAATGGGTTCAGGAGCAAGGCAATGTCTATATTAAGCGGATGAATGCTGAAAAAGATCGACGCCGCAATCGGAAGGATCCGAAAGCCATGTAACCAATGGTTTCCGGATTTTTTTGTTTTCAGATAAACTTTGTGGTACAACGATCAGCGACATTAAAGAGGAACTTCTGCTAATTGTAAAGGACCTTTCTGCTTGATTATAAAGGAACTTTCTTAAAGGAACTTTCTTAAAGGAACTTTCCTAAAGGAACTTTCGCTAAGTACGCATACTTCCTGTATGCAACGCGAAAGTCACCGCATCCTGCGGAAGTACTTCCTGTATGCAACGCGAAAGTCACCGCATCCTGCGGAAGTACGTCCTGTGCACGATGCGGAAGTCCCGTAAGCGCTCTGGTGGGTGCCTGCGGCAAGCGAGCGGCGTGAAGTGCGTCCAGGCACAAGAGCGATGGCACAGGACTAGGCGTAGCCTACAGGCAACTGATCCGGATGCGATGCTCACTCATTAAATCGGGAACTCATCGGTTCAGCGTGATGAGTGACGCGCAGCCAGCGTAAGACAAACGAAAAGAACGATGCATACGCATCGCTCTTTTTATTTTGGATGAAATTGTTTTTTATCTTATTGCTGCGTGGTGGTTGCAGTTGAATTAAATAAATCTTTAAATTGGCTGTCCTTGACTTGTACATTTGCATCCTTAATCAGCTTCTTGATGACTTCGTCCTGAGACTTTTCTTTGCTGGCAAGGTATGCTTCTTTTACAGACGATTTCAGATCTGCATAAGAATCTTTCTTGCCTTCAAGCTTGATAATATGGTAGCCGCCGTCTGTCGTTGACTTCACGAGCGGGCTGAGTTCGCCAACTTTCAATTTCACTGCAGCGTCACTGAATTCAGGAACCATTGTTGATTGTTTGAACCAACCCAGTTCGCCGCCCTTATCTTTTGAGCCTGTATCAATCGAATATTTCTTTGCTAATTTAGCAAAATCAGCGCCGCCTTTTAATTGTTTGAGAACGGATTGTGCCTGGTCTTTTTCCTTAATTAAAATGTGGCTAGCTTTCAGTTCAGTGAGTGATTCTTTGTTCTTATTGTAATAATCTTTAAGCGCTTTGTCCGTAACCTTAATGCCTGCCTGCTGTGCCTTAGTCATCATCAGTGAATCTTTGATTTGACGTCGGAACTGGGAGTCGGTGAGGTTATTCTGCTGCAATGCCTGTTTGAACTGGTCCTCAGTTGAGAAGCTTTTCCGTACGCTGTTGTATTTGGCGTCAACAGCTTTCTTAGAAACAGGATATTTTTTTTCAAGCAGGTTTTCATAAACCATATTTTGAAGAACCGATTCACCATTGGTCTTTTTCAGTTCGTTATAGAAATCTTCTTTTGTGATATTGCCACTCTTCGTTTTGACGATTGCGGCATTATCTCCGCCGTTCCCACAAGCAGCGAGACTTGCAAGTACAATCACAGCGGCTGCTATCATGATCAGTTTTTTCACTATGTCCACTCCTAATTTAAAGTATTCCCTATTACCACAGTAGTTCGCAACAATAGGTGCCGATCCGTCGCAAGAATCAACTTTTTTGAAGCTTTGTGTTTCTCAATTTACTGACAATGTTCATTCTAACTGATCCGGCCCCCCATTGTCGAGTTTTGCAAATTAATGGCTTTTTTATTCCGGTCAGGGACACTCTTTTACATGAAATTGATTTTCTTTGCCGTTTGGAAAGTCGATTAAATACGCTATAATAAATGAAGAAAAATGAAGAAAAGAGATGCTTTTCGAATGATCGTACGCGATGATGATTATCGAAGCAGCCGAAAGGAGACCAAGCGTGTTTCGACAAGAACGTTCTAAACGAAAATTTAATGTCTGGAAGATCGCATTGATTTTATTGCTTGCGATTGAGCTGGCTGCTGTGATTATCGTTATGGGAAAGCTGACCAATGGCTTTTCTTCCTCTGATACGCCTGAGCCGCAAACAGATCGTACAAAAGGACAAGCCATTTTCACTGTTCAAGCAAACAAGCAGCAGCTGGAAAACATGATTAATGATCAGATCGATTCGGGAGCAAACAAACGGTTGTCTTATCATGTTTCAATTGGTGAACAGATTGTCTTAGAAGGAAAATACAAATTGCTGTTTACGGCCATTCCGTTTTCCCTGTCTTTTCAGCCCAAGGTGGCCAGTGGCGACATTATTTTAAAGGAAACCGCGGTGAAACTCGGCAGTATCCCATTGCCGGATCAAGAAGTTTTGAGTTTCTTCAAAAGCGGATCGAACTTTCCCAAGTGGGTGGTCATTCAGCCAAACAAACGGCAAATCTATATTAATTTGACACAAGTTGAGGTTCAAAAGGATCTTTACTTGCGTGCGAAAACGATTGATTTGCCACATAATGATGTCAGTTTTAGTGTTCATCAGTTAAATAATAATTAATGATAACGGTTGCATTTTCAAAACGATTAAGTGTTAGAATAGATGTGGCAGGAAATAATTTCTTATAAAAATTGAATCAGAGATGGGGGGCTTTTCATTTGAGAACCTTTGCACAGAAACTGGAAAAGTACGCAGAATTAGCGGTGACGGTCGGGGCCAATGTGCAGGCAGGACAAGAGGTTTTGCTGAAATCTCCGATTGATGCCGGTGAACTTGCGCGGATTGTAGCCGAGAAAGCCTATCAAGCCGGTGCAAAACGTGTGTATTTTAACTGGACCGATGATCGTTTGGACCATCTGCGGCTCAAGTATGCAGCAGAAGACGTCATTGGCGACTATCCGGTTTGGAAGGCGAAAAAGCTTGAGGATCTCGTCAAACGCGGTGCCGCATGCATCGATATTCGAACAACCGGAATAGGGATGATGGATGGAATTGACCCAAAGAAAGCGGCTTTGGATCAAGAGGTGATGTGGCGCGCACTTCATACGTACTATGATTATCGCATGTCCGATCGCGTCAGCTGGACCCTATTGATCTACCCGACCGTTGAATGGGCGAAAAAGCTTTTTCCTGGCAAAATTCGTGAATTGGCGGTTGCCGATTTATGGGAAGTCATTTTCGAGATGACGCGTGTCGATCGTGAGGACCCAATTGATGCATGGGAAAAACATAAGCAGACACTGGCGAATAAAGTGGCTTTTCTCAATAAGAAGAAATATAAGCAGCTGCACTATAAAGCGCCAGGAACAGATCTGAAAATTGCCTTTGATCCGGACTACCATTGGGACGGCGGGGCTGCTGTAAACAGTGTGGGCACCACGTTTGTTCCGAATATTCCAACTGAAGAGGTGTATACATTGCCTTTGAAAAATGGGGTGAACGGAACGGTGATGGCCACACGTCCGCTTGTATACGGCGGCAAGCTGATTGAAAATCTGTCACTGACGTTTAAAGAAGGACGGATCATAAGCGTGAACGCTAAAGAAGGCGAGGAATTGCTGAACCATCTGATTGACACCGATGAAGGTTCACACTATCTCGGCGAGGTCGCACTGGTTCCCAATAATTCTCCGATCTCTCAGTCCGGACTGGTTTTCTATACGACCTTGTATGATGAGAATGCATCCTGCCACTTAGCCATAGGCAAAGCATATCCAACTTGTCTGGACGGAGGTACGAAAATGTCCGCAGAGGAGTTGGCGGCGCACGGAGCAAACACAAGCCTGATCCATGTTGATTTTATGATCGGCTCCGATCAACTGGATATTGACGGTGAAAATTCAGAAGGCGAGTGGGAACCGGTCTTTCGTAACGGTGAATGGACGTTTTAAGAGAAAAGAAAAAGATTCCGCATCCAAGGAAAGGAGCGGAATCTTTTTTGTTGGGCTTACAACGATGGCGGTGTTTGTTCTTCGCCTTCTTTTTTCTCAGGCGAATGTTCGGTCAGTTTATTGCTTAGTTTGTCCTTTGCCGCTTCCAACTGAACCACATTGTTCTTAATCTTTGTCAGGTATGGCTGCACATCTTCTTTCCATTCCTGAAGCAGGTTGCCGATATCGGTGACTGCCGATTTGAGCACAGGCACGCTGTCATCCTTAAGGGCAATCACGCGGTCTTTGACAGCAGTCAAGTTGTTGGCTGCATCTTTAAGCGGCTGTTGAATCGAAGCAGCGCGATCTTTAATATCGCTTCGGATTTCTTCGCCTTTTTTCGGAGTTGTGAGAAGCACAACTGTGCCGCCGATAATTCCGCCAACGACTGCACCAATTGTGTAGGAGAAAAATTTACCCATTGAGAATCACCTCTTCGCGAATAGTATACGTACCTTATTACCTCTATTATACCTCAGAGGTATTTGTATATCACTTAAGAAGGCCAATAAATTGGAAAATAAGAACAATCGGATGAAAAATAAGTGGATTCGAAGCATACAAAAAGCTCCGTTTCTTAAAAAAGAAACGGAGCTTGAATACATAAATTAACGGGTAGTCGGTCGCGGTGCTGTATGATGAAGAAAACCGCTGCGTTCGCCGATCTTGACAATGATCGGGTAAAGCACTGCAAAGAGGAGCAAGTTGGCGAGCGCTGTTGGCAGCACCATCGTGACGAATAGTCCGCCGAAAGCCGCTGTATTCAAACCGGCAACAAGTATCGCTACGGTCAAGAATATCGTTCCGCTAAGCATGGTACCAAGACCAGCGAGCACAACACCGAAAATGTACGTTGCTTTTGGCTGAAGATGCCTTGCAATCAGGTAAAAGACTAAGAAAACAACGGTAGATGTAATCAACTTGTCAACAACATTCGGAATAAATCCACCCGGCATTGTAGTCGTTAATCCTGCTAGGATTCCATCGACGAGTCCTATAATGAGAAAGCTCTTTAAATCAGTGAAAAGGAATAGAGATATAAAAAGCATCACTAATCCAAAATCGGATTTCATTGGGAATCCAGGGACTAACGCATGAAGTATCGTACCTATGGCAAGAAGCAAAGCAACAACAATCAAATTCTTCAGTTTCATTCTGATCTCTCCTCAACTAAGCTGATGGTTCCTTCAGCAGTGCCCCGTGGCCTGCTGCAAGGTGTATTCAATAATATACACGTATTCACCTGAAAATGCAATTCAAAGTTCAGAAATTGATTACGATAAATCATGCCTTAGTTCAATTCGTCTGCAATGGCCTGAGCGATCTCGGCACGGGCTTCATTAGAGTACTCATCCGTATGCGGTTGAAAACTGAAAGAGAAGGTATCGTCAGCGCCGTAGCGCGGAATTAAATGAAGATGGTAATGAAAAACGCTCTGTCCGGCAAGCTCGCTGTTATTATTCAGCAAATTCATACCGACCGGGTGGAAGGCTTTTTGAATCGCACGGGCAATCATAGGCACTTTACGGAACAGCTTTTCCGCTACAACCGGATCAAGATGAAAGATGTCTTTTGTATGAAGCTTGGGAATAATTAATGTATGTCCTTTCGTTACCTGACCCAAATCAAGAAATGCGTAAACGTTCTCATCCTCATAAACTTTGGCACTTGGAATTTCACCATTAATAATTTTGCAGAAAATGCAATCTGACGCTTCGCACATCGAAATCATCCTTCCTTTGCTTGTCCCTTTTTCTATTTATTTTAGCACATTATGTAACGGTTTTATAAAGGAAATCAGGTGCGCTGCGGTGAATATAGTTATGGCGCACGGCAGTGCAGTTACGTTACAATAAAGATAAGTAAAGCGTTGCACAGGTTAGATTCACCGCTGAGATAGAAAGGGAGGCACTTATGATCTATTTTTTGAGTTTGCTTGCATTAACGCTGAATCCATTTGTATGGAAAAAGAAGATTAGGAACAAACGATTCATTGCAGCGCAGACCGGACGATTTGTGCTGGGACTGCTGCTCGTGTTTCTCATGACTTATTTTAGATTGATTGACCACACTTGGCAGGCTTTTTTAAGCTATGGGTCCTTGTTCTGGGGATTCTTTCTGCTTCTTGATATGATGTATAAGAAAGAAAAAACGGTTTCCGTGAATGCGGCTGCCGGACTGCTGCTTCTGCTCTTTTTTGCGTATTTGCACTTCCTATATCCGTTGACGGTGACCAAGGCTAAGTATGATTTTGCCGCGGCAAAGACAACGATTGTCGCTAAACCCGAGGCGTCAATGGATGAGCAACATATCCCGGTGGTGCCGGAAAAATACGCACGTTATAAAAGTGAGAAGGTACTCGGTGAACTGTCCCATGTCTCCTATTATGAGCTTGGGCATACCTCGCTCCAAAAAATTGACGGACATCTTTATTGGGTCACACCAATTGAATACAGCGGCTTTTTTAAGTGGTTGAAAAGCCACAAGATTCCTGGCTATATCCGCATGAGTGCAGAAAACGAAAATGCGAATGCCGTCTTGGTAAAGAAAGAGATGAAATATGTCCCTTCCGCTTACTACTCCGAAAATCTGAAGCGCCTTGTGCGCGCGCAACATCAAACGCCAATCCTTTTCGATCCAAGTTTCGAACCGGACGAATCCGGCAAACCTTATTATGTCGTGGCCTATGGCTATTATCAGAAATTACGCCAGATTCCTGAGATCCAGGGCGTTTATGTCGTTGATCCACAAAATGGCAAAATTCGCAACTACACGTTAAAGAACCTGCCCGGTTTTATTGACCAGGCGATTCCATCAACCGTTGCTGAAGCGTGGAATACATGGTACGGCGAGAATATACACGGATTCTGGAACAAACTTTTTGCCCAAGAGGACATGAAAAGACCAACGGAATGGTCACAATCCGATGAAGTGAACGGCGTATTCGATCACAACCTTGAGCTAAACTGGTTCACCGATTTTACGCGGCCGAAATCAGGGAGCGGCGCGATGGTGGGCTACTCGATGCTGAACACGCGAACCGGAAAAATGATCTACTACGCCAGTGCCAATGGTCTGCTTAACGGGAAATCAGCAATGAATGTTGCAGAAAAGACCTTTAAACAGAATAAGTATGAAGCAGGAATACCGAATCTGTATACGATTTATGGTCAGGAAACTTGGGTCGTCCCTTTGATGGACAGCAATCATGTGTTGCGCGAGCTGATGCTGATTCATGGCAAAAATGAGAATGTCTATAGTGCAGAAACGGATAAGCGCACGTTGTTTGACAGTTATAAATACGCACTTGCCACAAAGCTGGGCGATGATCACGCAGTACCGACGGATTCAGCACTTCTCAAGAAAATGACCGGCAGCATCACGCATGTATACAGATACTATGATGAAGAAGCGCATCAAACGGTGAGCCAATTTATGGTCGACAATAATGAAAAGATTTTCACGGTTACTTCCGGACAAAATCCGTACAGCGTCTTTCTGAAAGCTGGGGGTCAAGTATCCTTCCAGTATGTCGACACGAACGAACGCGTATCTGCGGTGAAAACATTACAAATAGAAGGAAAAAAATGAAAGAGGCGAGATTCATGGATCCTGTATTATCGGTAAAGCAGCTCAGCGGCGGTTATTCACGCCAGCGGCCTATTCTCCATGACGTGTCCTTCGAAATGAAAGCGGGCGAACTTGTTGGACTTGTTGGCCTGAACGGTGCCGGTAAAAGTACAACGATTAAACATATTCTTGGGTTATTGGATCCATTCTCAGGCGAGATTCGCATTAACGGCCGTACCCTTCGCGAGGACAAAACGGCATTTCGAAAAAGTATGGCATACGTGCCTGAGCTTCCCGAACTGTATGAACAAATGACTCTGGAGGAACATTTGCAGCTGACCGCAATGGCCTATCATCTGCAACAAGATGAATATGCGCAGCGCAGCAGTGCGTTGCTTAAATTGTTTCATATGGAAAAGAAAAAGCACTGGTTTCCGATCCATTTTTCTAAAGGGATGCGGCAAAAAGTGATGATTATGTGTGCCTTTCTTGTGCGACCGGATCTCTATATTGTCGACGAGCCTTTTGTCGGTCTCGATCCGCTCGGTATTCAATCGCTGCTCGATCTAATGACCGATATGAAAAAATCAGGCGCAGCGATCCTGATGTCGACACATATTTTGACAACAGCAGAGCAGTATTGCGATCGTTTTATTATTCTTCATGATGGACGGATTGCCGTACAAGGGACCCTTGATCAAATCCGCCGGCAGTTTGGAGATGTCAATGCCAACCTGCACGAAATTTATTTAGCCGTAGCGAGGGGCGAAACACAATGGATGCAATGAGCATGCTGTGGGAGAAGAGACGGCGAGAGACCTTTCAGATGCAGCTACGCTATTGGAATTTAATTGGCCGAAACAGCGGGTTGATGTTTTTTCTTTACGCGATGATTTTAATCGGAGGATTCTATTACAAGAAATGGCTGGACACGCTTCCATCCCATTTTCCCGGGGTTCTTCTGATCAGTGTACTGGTGGCTCTGGCATGCGCGCATGCGCCGGTGCGAACGTTTACCGCACGTGCAGATCTCGTGTTTCTATTGCCTGCCGAAGCGGAACTTGATCGCTATTTTCGGAAAAGCAGACGCTACAGCTTTTTGATGCAGAGCGCTTTTTTACTCATACTCTGGATCCTTTGTGCACCGCTGTACTTTCATACGACAGGGTACGGAAATCAATCCTTTCTTATGGGAGCTGCTGCTCTGCTTCTGGTAAAGGGATGGAACATTGACTGCAGCTGGCAGGAGCTGTTTATTAGGGATACACAGGTGCTGCGCTTTCTGAGGACAGGTTTAACATTCTTCTGGATCTATTTTGTACTCAGTCACCAAGCGTGGTTTGTGTCCGTTGTTTGTGCTGCAGTGATGGGATGCGTTTCGTACCTCTTGTTTCATCGTCAAGCGGATTTCGGTTTGTTGAATTGGCGCAAATTGCTTGAAAGTGATCAGAGACAGGCCATGCAGTTCCTACGGTTTGCCAATCTATTTACCGATGTGCCGCGATTGAGACGGCGCATGCATGCACGGCGTCTGATCAGCCGATTTTTTCCGGTGCGTCGTTTTGAACGGAGAACCGTATTTGAACAAATTTTCATCAAAACATTTCTTCGATCAGACGAGTATCTAGGCATGTATATGCGTCTGACGGTGATTGGGATATTGCTTGGTTTCTTCCTGAACATTGGTCTTTTTTCGGTATTTCTTGTGCTTTCGATCGTCTATTTGACCGGGCTGCAACTTGTGCCGCTGTGGCAGCATCCCTTCCCGCAGGCGCTTGCCGGATTGTATCCGCTCACGCATCAAGAAAAAAGCCGGCCGTTCGTACAGTTGACTGCACTTTTACTGAGCGGGCAAAGTGTGATTGTTAGCGCAGCCACCGGATTCGGCACGCGCTCCTTTGCTGGTTTTCTCGTTTTCTTAGGTGCGGGAGTTGGTGTGAGTCTGCTGTTTTCTTTTGTGTATCTCGGAAAACGGGTTCAGTTGGAAAATTAGAGAAACAAAAAGTCAGGAGCAGCGGGCTGCTCCTGACTTTTTGTAAAGGAAACGAGTTAAGCGAAGACCGGATCGTTGAGCGTTTTCGTCAGTTTTTCTAGGTGATTCTGTTCATCGGCAATCATGTCTTCGAGTTTTACGACTAACTCAATCATACCGAGTTCCTGAGCTTGGCTGCGCCGTTCCCGATAGTTTTCCAAAGTATCGGCTTCTGCTTGGCGTGCCCCTTCAAGCATGGCTTTCGCGTCAGTTACCTTTGCAACCGTTGCTGGGACCGTCGTTGGTTCACCGCCAAGATTGGCGATCTTTTCAGACAGATATGCGGCATGTCCGAGTTCATCAGGAATTTCTTCCTCGAAGAATGGTTTGAGAATTTGATAATTCAAACCGGAAACGGTCGTCGCATAGTAGTTGTACTGAATGACTGCAGAATATTCACCTGCAAGATCTTTGTTTAAACCCTCGATTAAAGCTTGAACCTTCTTGTCCATGTTCCAGTCATCCTTTCTTAAATAATCTATTCTTAAAAGTACCCTTCCACCACTTATAATAAACCTAAAGGAAGAAAAAGGATGACAGTCTTACTTATTGTCACGCATTCTTCACATGTTTGCTGATCGCGCTCCATCTCAAGTCGGAGAAAAAAACCGTTCTTGGTCTATGGCATTGTCACGGTTCTCTCTGTATAGTTAATGTATAAGTTGATCGAACATACCGAACGATGGCTTTCATTGATACAAGAAAGGATGTGCCGTTTAAGATGGGGAAAATACTTGCTGCTTTTGCAGTGATTTTACTCGGTGTTTACTGGCTTTTTGCCAGTTTAAATAGTATTCCCCAGGGAATAATGTCGAATTTCGACCTTTTATTCCCTTTACTGTCGATTGTATTCGCTGCCTTGCTTATCGTTGCGCCACTCTTTGAACGTAAGAAACCGCATTGGTTTTGGGGGGGGTTCTTCCTAATCTACGGCGGCCTGTTGTACGCCGACCAAGCTAGAATGCTGATCTTTCACTGGAACGATTTCTGGAAACTGTGGCCATATTTGATCATTTATGCAGGATTGATTATGTTGTTTGGGAAGAAAGTTACGGTTTCTTATTCCGGGAAGCATAAACACAAACATGAAAACCCTCATATTGAGTTTGTTGATGACGACAATCGCCATTGGCATCACAGAGATCGTCGAACAAGAGAAGCGTTTGTAAACGAATCCTCCTATAAACAGGAAAATTGGATGGCAAAGCCAATCAATGAACGGGTGCGGATCGGAGACTACATGTTCGATTTTACGAAGGCATTCATTCCGGATGAAACCATTCCGATCAGACTGTCGGGCTGGGTCGGCAATATTCGGATTACGCTGCCCGATGATCTCGCCTACCGTGTTCATTTGCACGCTAAGGTCGGCGATGTGAAAATTGGTGGCGACAAACAGAGTGGACTGCTGCGTCATGTTACTTATCAGACGCCGAGTTATGATGAAGCAACGCGTAGAATTGACTTTTATTTTGATTTTCAAGTGATCGATCTAAGTATAGCGCAGGTGTGAGCCCATGCATAACTATCGGATTCGTACCGCCAGATTTCAGTTAACGGTCAGCTTCTTTTCCTCGCTTTTGCTTTTTGCTCTAGTCGAACTGTTCTTTTGGTTCTTCCCTTATGAGCATTCCTTTGTGCTGAGCAGTTTGATCTTTTTCACAAGCTTCATTGTCCAATTTATTTTGGAGACTGTAGCGCTGACAAAGGATTACCGGCTCCTCGTCGATCGAATTGATTCAATCGATCTATTCGTCAAAACGCTGTCATCCGGAAAGTTATCGGCACGTATTAAAATGGATGGGAGCGGAGCGATCAATCAAATCGAGCAATCACTGAATGAATTGGCGGATAAAATTGATACACAGGTGAAATCACTGCAACGGCTAGTGGATGAGAATGTGCAAATGAATGTGAAAATAAAGAATGAAGCGGTTACTGCAGAACGTCAAAGACTCGCACGTGACTTGCATGATGCGGTTAGTCAGCAATTGTTTGCATTATCCATGCTCGCATCAGCCGCAGAAAAAACGATTCATAGCAATCCAAATCGGGCTGCGGAAAATATTGCCGATGTTTCAGATATTGCGCGCAAAGCACAAGGTGAAATGCGGGCACTGCTGCTGCATCTTCGCCCGGTACGCCTAAATAACGAATCGCTTGATCGTGGTTTGGAACGGCTGATTCATGAACTTGACGCAAAGACAACGATTCAATTTGAAGCATCGATTGACTGCGTACCTGGTTTATCGAAGGGCGTTGAGAATCATTTGTTCCGACTCAGCCAGGAGGCGCTTTCGAATGCGTTGAGACATTCTGAGGCAACGAAAGTGACCTTGTCCTTGCATGAAAGAGATCAATTGGTCGCTCTAAGCGTTTTTGATAATGGAAGAGGATTTGATCCAAACCATGAAAACGTTGTGTCTTATGGATTAAAGACGATGAAGGAGCGTGCAGAAGAAATTGGCGGCCACTTCATGCTGACGACACATGAAGGACAGGGCACATCGATTCATATTCGCGTGCCGATTCACAGGGGGGCAGAAACAGATGGCAGATAAAATTAAAGTCATGATTGTTGACGATCATGACATGGTTCGCAAAGGATTGAAGGCCTATCTTGCAACAGAAGATACGATTGAACTGGTGGGCGAAGCATCTAGTGGTCATCAAGCAGTACGCCGTTTTGAGGACCTTCATCCTGACGTGATCCTTATGGACTTGATTATGGAGGAGGGCAATGGCATTGAAGCAACCCAGCAGATTCTCGCCAAAGATCCTGCGAAGAAGATCATTATTTTGACCAGTTTCTATGATGATGAGCAAGTCTTTCCTGCGATTGAGGCAGGCGCAATGAGCTATTTACTAAAAACGGCTTCTTCAGAAGAAATCATTCAAGCCATTTATAAGGCACATGCAGGTAAGCCAGTAATTGATGGAAAGGTTGCCCAGAAACTGATTACAGGCTTGCACAAAACGCCGCAGCCCGTTGATCAGCTGACCACAAGAGAACGAGAGGTACTCAAGCTGATTGCTGAGGGAAGAAGCAACGCGGAAATTGCAAAGCTGTTGTTCATTGGAATTAAAACGGTGAAAACACATGTCAGCAGTATCCTTAGCAAGCTTGGTGTTGCCGACCGAACACAAGCAGCGGTCTATGCTTATCAAAATCATTTATTCTCAAAATAATAGGCGCCAATCCGTTGACAGTTTACGTTATTCATACTACAATGATCTTAACAAATGAATAGCCTCTTAAAAGGGGAGTAGCCATCAGAGTAAAGTCGTCATTACGGGAATGATCCCCGGCTTCTCTGGCAGCGTATTGCTGTTGGCGAGACCTTTGCCTCGGACGGATGAAAAAAGGCAAAGGTTTTTTTATGTATTTGCAGCCTTTCTGCCATCGTCAGAGGGGCTGTTTTTAATTTGCTATTTTAGAGTCGGTTTTTATTTGAGGAGGATGATTGAATGGATTTCTTTTCTCTTGAGTTCCTTACAGGGCTGCTACTTATTGTAGGTATCGACTTAATTCTTGCCGGTGACAATGCCATTGTCATCGCACTGGCGGCTGCACGGCTGCAGGAACATCAGCGGAAAAGAGCAATTCTTTACGGAACGATCGGTGCAGTCGCCATCCGGGCAATCGCAACACTGATTGTTGTATGGCTGCTGAAAATCCCTGGACTGCATCTTATTGGCGGCGTGCTGCTGGTTTGGATTGCTTACAGCCTGCTTAAGGACCACAAGGCTGAAAAGCATATTGAAGCAAAGCAAAGCCTTGGCGCCGCTATTCGCACAATTATTGTGGCTGACGCACTGATGGGCCTCGATAATGTGCTGGCGATCGGCGGAGCTGCTTCAGGAAACTACCTGCTCGTTGTTCTCGGCTTGTTGATCAGCATTCCGCTTGTCATGGGCGGCAGTACTTTGTTCTTGAAGCTGGTTGACCGCTTTGCGTGGATTACCTATGCAGGATCGGCAGTTTTGGCATTTACAGCAGGAAAAATGATTTTTGCCGATCATATTATTTCTGATGCGATTGCAGGATTTTCTTGGATTAAGTGGCCGGTACTGGCTTTGATTATTTCTGGGGTGCTCTTCTTTGGCTGGAAAACGCAGCAGGGCAAAAAGTCAGATCAAGCGGTTAGCACCGGAGAATCTGTTTGAGGGAGACATTAACCTTGACCCTTTATAGGCCAAGATTTTATGCCGACAGCATTGATGTCGGCATTCTTTCAATTCAATAAAAAATGTGACATGTTCGATTCGCTTATAGGAGGAAAACGTTAAGATGGAATTATTCACCATGGCCTTTTGGTCATCACTTATTGTTATCGTTGGTATCGATCTATTTCTAGCAGGAGATAATGCGGTCGTGATTGCGCTCGCTGCAAGAAAACTCCCCAACCATCAGCGCGGGAAGGCGATCGTTTTAGGCGCTGCAGGTGCCGTTATTTTGCGCGCAATTGCAACAATTTTAGTGGTTTACCTGCTCATGATTCCGGGCCTTCATTTTATCGGCGGATTGCTGCTGGTTTGGATTGCTTACCGACTGCTGGTACCGGAGGAAAAATCATCGAAAGAGGTCAAAGCGCAAACAAGCCTTTGGGGGGCAGTGCGTACGATTGTCATCGCTGATGCGCTCATGGGCTTGGATAATGTGCTCGCGGTTGCCGGTGCCGCGCAAAATGATCCGCTCCTCGTTATTGTTGGCTTGCTGATCAGCATTCCACTTTTAATGGGCGGCAGTGCCGTGATTCTAAATTTAATGGATCGTTTCTCGTGGCTCATTTATGTGGGCGCAGGTATTTTGGCAATGACTGCGGCACGCATGCTGTTTGCTGAACCATTGGTCAAGGATTGGCTCGGTAATTGGAGCGTATGGCTTGAATGGCCGGTTGTCGCTTTCGTTATTGCGGCCGTTCTTGGTCTTGGCTGGATGAGTCAAAAAAGGATCAGCCGTCAGCATGATCAAAATCAAGCGGTTTAATCAAGCAAAGATTTAATCAATCGATGACGAATTTTCGTGAAACTGCTTAAAATAGTCAAGAATAAATTGATAAAAGTCAGTGACGATTGAAGAATGATAACGCTCAGCATTCCAAATGAGACTAATTGTCCGTCTGCAATAGGGATGGCTGATTCTGAGCGGTACGATGGAATGGTCTTTGACGGTTCGAAGGGTCAGCGAGGAGAAGAAGGCAACGCCAAGACCTTCGGATACGAGTCCGCGGATGGACAAGGAATCGTCAACTTCAAAGGCAATATCCGGTTGAAAACCGGCCATCCGGCAATAAGTGTCGGTCGTTTCACGGAAAGCGCCGTTCGCTTTCAGGACGAAAGGCTCTTGAGCGATTTCTTGAAGATCGACACTTTTTTTTGCTGCAAGCGGGTGTGTTTTCGGCACCACAAGATAAATTTCATCGGTCATCAGAAGCTGAGAATGGAGCGGCTTGGTGCGTTCCCAATTATACGGTGTAATGCATAGATCAACATCGCCGTTTTCCAATTGATGCTGAATTGTGGAGCGCGAAATTTGTTTGACACGAAAACGGACGAAGGGATGCTGGCGGCGAAAGCTGCCCAGCAGATCGGGAATAATCGGTGTCCGCATGACGGCCAGTGAAATGCTGCCTTCGTTGAGTTTTGCCAAGTCGACGACTTCCTGACGGCCTTCTTGCAGAACCGAGAAAGCCAGCTCCGCTTTTTCTAAGAAGATGCGCCCGTAACGATTCAGCTTAATTCTGCGTCCCTTTCGGTCAAAAAGCGGCACACCAATTTCATCCTCAAGCCGTTTAATGGTTTGACTGAGTGAAGGTTGTGCGATAGAGAGTTCTTGTGCCGCTTTTGTCATATGTTCGGTTCTGGCTACGGTCTGAAAATATTTTAATTGCAGCAGTTCCATCTTTTTTGCCTCCTTATGCCGGTGCTTAAATCAATACTGTACAAAAAATGAAGCAAATCCTTTATAGTTTCAAAGCTATTCATTTATAATAATATATATATTGGAATTAATCAGCAAGACCGACTAACATAGGAACTGTTCAAAAAATGCGCCCCTAAATACGGCGCTTTTTCTATCGGATAAACTGCTGAAAAAGTAAGGTGTCATCTTTGGCTTTGCCACTCTGGAAAAAAAATTTGTATGTTGTTTGGTTCGGCTCGTTTGCGACTGCAGCCGGAATGAGTCAAATTATTCCATTTTTGCCGCTCTATATTGAAAAACTAGGCATTACAGATACAGCAGCGATTGAAAGCTGGTCAGGGCTGATTTTCGGCGGTACATTCTTTGTTTCTGCAATTGTTTCGCCATTGTGGGGTAAACTTGCCGATAAATACGGCCGCAGACCGATGCTGCTTCGTGCGAGCCTAGGGATGTGCCTGATCGTGTTTTGTATGGCCTTTGCCCAAAATGTTTATCAATTATTTGCACTCCGATTGATCATGGGCTTTGTTTCCGGGTTTATTCCAGCATCAATTATTCTGGTGGCCACGCAGACACCGAAGACGCATTCCGGGTGGGCGCTCGGCATGCTGTCCACCGGCGGAATTGCCGGTTCATTGATTGGACCGTTGATTGGCGGTCTGCTTGCTGAATATATGGGCATGCGGCTGGTGTTTATTGATACCAGTGCACTTCTTTTCTGCGCCTTCCTTGCCTCGCTGCTCTTTGTTAAGGAAAAAGTCGTTGTCAAAGAAAAAAAGACGCCGTCCATGAAACAAGTCTGGGAAATGACCCCGCATGTCGGGCTCTTTTTTGCCATGTTCCTGACCACATTTATGGTACAACTGGCAAACATGTCCATTCAGCCGATTATCACGGTGTACGTCAAAATACTCTCTCCTGGAATTGAGCATCTTGAACTCATGTCCGGGGTCGTTGTTGCCGCTGCTGGACTTGCAAGTGTCATTGCAGCACCGTTCCTCGGAAAACTATCCGACCGAATCGGGCCGCGTCGTATTCTGGTTTATGCGTTGGTGTTAACCGGAATTATTTTTATTCCTCAGGCATTTGTCACCAATGCTTGGCAGCTGACGGTGTTGCGCTTCTTGCTCGGGCTTACGACAGCAGGACTCTTGCCATCGATTAATACGCTGGTGAAGAAAATGGCGCCGCCATCAATTACCGGACAGTTGTTCGGGTACAACCAATCGGCACAATTTCTGGGGACGCTTGGCGGATCCCTTCTGGGCGGACATATGGCGGCTGCTTTCGGGATTAAATACGTCTTCTTCTCTACCAGCTTTCTCTTACTGGTCAACGCCATTTGGGTGGTCGCTTCGACGACATTTGTGAGAAAAAGGGAAAGAAAAATCGAAGCAGCAGCACGTGGCGGGCTTCGATAAATGTTGATGAGTTAATCTGGAAATGCGCGAGTCGATACGACCCCGACCTATAGTGAAAACAAATCTGGAAGGACAACCGGCATCGCTTTTAGTGGATGCTTCTTTTTTTGAATCGGCCGCCTTTGACATCGTGAATATCGCTGATCGCAAGAAAGGCATGTTTATCAATGCTGTCGACAATGTTTTTGACCTTTGCTTCCTCAAGACGAGAGATGACGGTGAAGATCACATTTTTATCGTTTCCGGTATACGCGCCTTCTCCGTTTAGATAAGTGACACCGCGACCGAGACGGTCATTCAATGCATCGCCGATTTCCTCATGAAGGTCGCTAATGATCCATACTGCTTTTGATGATTCCAAACCTTCACTCGTAATATCAATCATCTTAAATGCGACAAAATAGGCGATAAGCGAGTACATGGCATAGTTCCATCCGAAAACAAAACCTGCCGATCCAAGAATGAATATGTTTAAGAAGAGCACGACTTCGCCGACTGAGAAAGGTGTCTTTTGATTAAAAAGGACGGCAAGAATTTCTGTACCATCCGATGAGCCGCCGTTCCGAATCACAAGACCAACGCCGATGCCCATAATAATGCCGCCGAACACAGCAGCGAGCAACAGATCATTGGTAAAACGATGTATCGGTGAAAATACGGTGGTTAAAAAGGCAAGCAGGATAACCGCGCAGGCGGAAGTGATGGTAAAAGTTTTGCCCATTTGTTTATAACCGATAATAAAAAATGGAAGATTGATAATGACAAGAAAGATACCGATTGGCAGGCTGAAAATATGCCCCATCATGATTGAGATACCGACAACGCCGCCGTCAATAATTTTGTTTGGAACGAGAAATGCTTCCAGCGCAATCGCTTCAAAGACGACACCGACCGCAATTAGGAATGCACGGAGGACGTATTGATAAAATTTCAACCCGTTATGCTGTTTTTTCAGTTGTATATTGTTTTCTGCTGCTTCCAAAGAAACTCGCCTCTTTAATGAATGATTTATTTATGTATGACCGAAATGAAGACATGCCGGTCTTCAATCGATCGTTCTGATACCGATGCAATTATTTTTCATTGCGCAGCGGGGGAGCCATGAATTCAGGGCCAATCGGCTCCGGCACATATTTCTTGAGTATGCGATCAATGTCCTTTAAGGTTTGTTCATCTAAGCGGAATCCATCAATTTCACGAACATCAGCAATCTGTCCCGGGTGCCGCGCGCCCCAGAGCGCAATGCCATTTCCCGTTTTCTCTAAAATCCAGCGAACAGCAAGTGCACGAACCGATTTGCCGAAGCGTTCTTTGGCGAGTTTCTCCAAGTCATGAACAGCAGCTAAATATTGCTGGAAATGCGGAGCTTTGAACTTCGGATCCGACAAGCGCAAGTCATCCCCGCTGAACTTGCGATCAGCCGTCATTTTTCCGCTGAGAAGGCCACGGCAAAGGCTTCCGTAGCACAATGGAACAATTTGATTGTCTTTTGCAAGCGGCATCAGCGTATTTTCAAATTCACGTTCGAATAAGTTGTACGGAGGTTGAACCGTATGGATCGGCGCCACGCGCATGAATGCTTCCATCTGTTCGCGTGAAAAGTTGCTGACGCCGATCGCTCTGATTTTTCCTTGCTTATACAGATCGCCGATCGCCTCAGCAGTTTCTTCAATTGGAACAAGCGGATCCGGCCAGTGTACTTGGTAAATATCAATGTAATCGGTTTGCAAACGTTTGAGCGAATCATCGATTTCTTTCATAATGCGTTGGCGTGATCCGTTGCGGAAAACATCGCTGCCGACCCAGTCGAGGCAGACTTTTGTGGCGAGTACAATTTGATCACGATGACCATGCTCCTTCAGCGCTTGTCCGACAACTTGTTCGGAGTGGCCTTGACCGTATGCCGGAGCGGTATCAATGGTGTTAATTCCGCTGGAGAATGCTTGATGAATGGTATGGATCGATTCGCGATCGTCGGAACCGCCCCACATCCAGCCGCCAATTGCCCATGTACCGAGCGCAATCCGCGTCGGTTTAATCGTCAACCCTTTAATTTGTGTTACTTCCAAAGTATCGCCTCATTTTCAACTATTTTTTCGAGCTTCCATTTAATTATAGATAACCAAAGCAGAGAATTAAAAACATAAGACTCAAGTCGCTTTAGCCGCCAAGTCGTTTTCAAGGGATTGTACCCCTTTACCCTTGGTCTTTAAGATTTTTGTTGTTTTGAAAGGCTGGGCTTCTGCCACTTAAAGATCCGATTTAAGAAGGAGAAAATGACTTTAGACTCTTTCGTCAGAATCGGTCCAAGAATGGCCAGTATTAATACGTAAAGTGCGGAAAAAGGTTGCAGGATTGGCATAAGCCCGCCGGCAATGCCAAGATTCGCCATGATAATGGAGAACTCACCGCGGGAGACGATGGTCAGGCCAATATTGGTTGATGCTTTATGGGACAATCCAGCGATTTTCCCAGCAATTTGCCCGGCAACAAAATTGCCAATAATCGTAATGAGCACGGCACCGAGCGTCAGCCAGACTGCACCGCCAAGTTTCATTGGATCAATACTGAGGCCAAAGCTGAAGAAGAAAATGGCACCAAAGAAATCGCGGAAAGGAATGACCAAGTGTTCCATGCGTTCTGCTTGATCGGTTTCCGAATAAACGAGGCCGAGCAGCAACGCGCCGATTGCTTCGGCCACATGAATCGTTTCGGAAAATCCTGCGATGAAGAAGAGCGTTGCGAAAATAACGATAATGAAGATCTCATCAGACGAGATTTTCAGTAACTTATTTAACAAGGGCGCCGCTTTTCTGGCTATGATGAAAAACAGCAGCATATAGCCGAGTGAGATGAGAACAGAGATCATTGTTCCGACAAGTGAACTCGATTCCCCCAAGATAAGACCAGAGATGGTCGAAAGATAAACGGCTAGAAAAATGTCTTCAAACATAATAATCCCTAAAATAAGCTCAGTTTCCGAATTGCCGGTGCGGCGCAAGTCGACAAGTACTTTAGCAACAATTGCACTGGAGGAGACGGTAATAATACCGGCAATGATCAAGGTTTCTTTTAATGGGAAGCCCAAGATCAATGGATAGAGCAAACCAAGTGTCAGGTTAATTCCGATATAGACGGATCCGCCAATCAAAATTGATTTTCCGGAGCGAATCAGCTTGCTGGTTGAAAACTCCAGTCCCAAATAGAACAGCAGAAACAGGATGCCGATCCTGCCCAGAAATTCAATAAGTTCCGCACTGTGAATGAATCGTAAATTAATGATCCCAATTTGCGGTGCATGCGGTCCGACAATCATTCCGACAAGGATGAGAAAGGGGATGATGGAAAAATTAAGTTTAGAAGCAATCAGCGCGGCGATAGCGACCAGAACAAGTGCTGTACCAACTTCAAAAACTAAATGATCCATTTATTCACCCTTCCCTTTGGTAAACAGTTCATTAAACGCACGTCTTAAATCGGCACGCTCACCTGACGCTACGACTGTATCTCCCGCAGAAAATTTCGAATCAACACCTGGATTTAACTGCTTCGACTGGTCTTTGCGAATGATTCCAATGACGTTGATGTGATAATTTTGGCGCAAACCGACTTCACCGATTGTTTTGCCGATAATCGGTGCATCGGCAGCAACTTTGCGCCATTCGATAATCAGATCATTCAAAGCGATCTCAACATTTTCCATCGCTTTTGGCTTATAAACCATGCCGCCAACAATGGCTGCAAACTGACGCGCTTCGGAATCGGTCATCGTGACCGATGAAATACATTCATCCGGATCATCAGCAGCAAAGTGATAAATATCTCTGCGTCCGTCATCATGGATAACCACCACAATGCGTTCGCCTTGGTCGGTCACTAATGCAAATTTCTTTCCAATGCCCGGAAGTTCTGTTTCTTTGATATTCATGTATTCTCTCCTTTCAAGACAGGTTTTTTTTCAGCCGTTGCCCTTCCTTAGTATGGCCAAATAGCGGATCATTTCACAAATTGTGTCCTTTGATCTATGCCCTCTCCTTTAATTGTATCGGAAATTCAGATTACCGGTCAAATAAACCGGCAAAATCTTAAAAAGAGCAGAAAATGAATGTTCGGCAAGGAAAAACAGTTCACAATTATCAGAATCAACCGAATGTAAGCGATACTATTGGCGGAAGCTGCTTTTGCACGACTGGATAAAACCAAGTAAGATAATAGTGCAGAGAGCAAATGGACGTTAAGGCTCGATTAGCGAAGGAAGATTTGTCACGAATGATCCGCGTGTACCATCAGTCGCGCGCCCAATATTAATTAACACTGTCTTTGTTTCTTAAAACAAACGACCCGTTAAGCGAACAAGAGGATCAATCTTAGTTCATAAGTGATCCGACTGATGGCTGCGGTTGGCTGGCAGACTTTTTCTTGAAATCAGGGGATCGGGCATTAACAACCGGAGTTCTCTGCATGGACTTATCCGCCGACATATCGTTGGCACTTCTCCCCAATACCCCCTCCGCTTTGGCGAAAGAGCAGCGTTCGCTGCTTTTTTGCGTGAATGCATCTTCATCGGAAAGGAGTCGTTTTTGCTTATGCTTGACGGACAAAAAGTTGTACCGGCGGCAAACAGTATGAAAAATTTTGAAGCATTGCTTCGCAGTCCTTTTACTCACTTGATCATTTTGGACAGTCATCTGTCGTTGATCGGCACGATGGTGCGTATGGGAAAGCAAGCAAAGAAAAAAGTTTTTATCCACGCTGATTTAATTCAAGGGCTCAAAAACGATCAAGCGGCAGCCGAATTTATTTGTCAAACAATTCGACCGTATGGGCTCATTTCAACACGAGGAACCACGCTTGAAATGGGCAAAAAAAGAGGACTGGTGACCATCCAGCGCCTGTTCTTGCTTGATTCACGATCATTGGAAGTCGGTTGCCGTTTGCATGAGCAGATAAAGCCGGATATGGTCGAGCTCTTGCCTGGCGTTGTTCCGGAATTAATTCAAGAAGTGATCGGCAGACTGGGCAGTCCGGTTATTGCTGGTGGAATGATCCGCACACGTCAGGATGCAGAGGCTGCGCTAAGTGCAGGGGCATCGGCAATTTCTACTTCCAGAAAGGAACTGTGGGATGTTCGTTTGTAGCGATAAATGAACGATTCTCAAAATGGATAAATGTGAACAAAGTTTATAGAAATTGTGACAAATCGTTGACAGCGCTTACAAAATGATATACGATAAATCCATCAAGTTAATGTTTTGCCATGGATATGAGATGGGACCATCCACGCAGGAAGACAGGTGATCGTTCGCCTGCTTGTACTTGTGTGGATTTTTTTGCTTGTGGTGCATCTTGATGTCAAGATGGCGGTAGTTAAAACAGAAACGATTGACTTGAACTTCATCGTAAAAGGATGGTCGAGAGAATGTCGGGATTTCTTGGTGAACTCATTGGTACAATGATTTTAATCATACTTGGCGATGGTGTTTGTGCAGGCGTAAATTTAACCAAATCCTATGCCAAGCAATCCGGTTGGATCGTGATTACATTTGGATGGGGGCTTGCGGTCGCCATCGGTGCCTATGCCGTTGGCCAATTCAGCGGTGCTCATCTGAATCCTGCATTGACGCTGGCACTGGCAGCAATCGGTGAATTTCCATGGCAGCAGGTTCTTCCGTATTTAGCCGGACAAATGATTGGTGCGTTCTTAGGCGCTTGCATTGTGTATCTTCACTACTTGCCGCATTGGCGGGCGACTCAGGATCCCGCCGTAAAATTAGGAATTTTTTGCACCGGGCCTGCGATTAGACAAAACTGGGCAAACCTGCTCAGCGAAATCATCGGAACCTTTATCCTTGTGATCGCCATTTTGGCAATTGGTGCAAATGATCTGGCAAAAGGATTGAATCCACTGATTGTCGGTTTTCTAATTATCGCGATTGGCATGTCACTGGGCGGGACAACCGGCTATGCCATCAATCCTGCGCGAGACTTAGGGCCACGGATTGCCCATGCACTGCTGCCGATCGCTGGAAAAGGCGGCTCAAATTGGCGCTACGCATGGATTCCTATCCTCGGACCAATTCTTGGCGGCGTGTTCGGAGCACTTAGCTATCAGACCTTTTTTCTCGGTCACGCAACCATTTATTTCTGGGTCTTTTCCGCACTGCTTCTTGCGGTCATCCTTGCAGCGTTCATTTCAGATGAGCATCTAAAATCGATCAGCACGCAGCAAACGATCGCGCAGTCATTAGAAAAATAAGCGTTTATGGATTTATTAGGGAGGGGCATGAACATGGGAAACTATATTTTAGCGCTTGATGAGGGGACAACGAGCGTCCGCGCAATGATTTTTAACGAACAAGGCCACGTTGTCCAAATGGCACAAAAGGAATTTACGCAGTTTTTCCCACAACCGGGATGGGTAGAACAAGATGCCAATGAAATTTGGGGATCAATCTTATCGGTCATCGCAGATGCATTGCTTACTGGAGAAATTGATGCAAAAGACATTGCCGGAATCGGGATTACCAACCAGCGTGAAACAACCGTAATCTGGGATCGCCATACGGGGCATCCGATTTATCATGCGATTGTCTGGCAATCCCGGCAAACCGCTGATCTTTGCCGGGAATTGAAAGAAGCTGGCTATGAAGACCTCTTCCATGCGAAAACAGGACTCGTTCTCGATCCGTATTTTGCCGGCACAAAGGTCAAATGGATTCTTGATCATGTTGACGGCGCACGCGAAAAGGCTGTAAACGGTGATTTGCTTTTCGGGACGATTGATACCTGGCTCGTGTGGAAGCTGTCCGGCGGCGAAGCACATATCACGGATTATACGAATGCATCACGAACGCTGATGTACAACATTTATGATTTGAAATGGGACGATGAGCTGCTGGAAATCTTAGAGATACCAAAAGCGATGCTTCCCGAAGTTCATGAATCCTCAGAAATCTATGCGAATACCATTGATTATCATTTTTTCGGTCAGAATGTACCGATTGCCGGAATCGCCGGTGACCAGCAGTCGGCTCTTTTCGGTCAGGCATGTTATGAAAAAGGCATGGTGAAAAATACGTATGGAACCGGATGTTTTATGCTGATGAATACCGGCGAGCAAGCGGTTCGTTCAAAAAACGGTCTTTTGACGACCATTGCTTGGGGCATAAACGGAAAAATCACCTATGCATTGGAAGGAAGTGTTTTTGTTGCCGGATCAGCGATTCAATGGCTGCGTGACGGCTTGCGCATGTTCCGCTATTCTCAGGAGAGCGAAGAGTATGCACGGCGCGTTGCGTCAACCGATGGTATGTATCTCGTACCGGCTTTTGTTGGCCTGGGCACCCCATACTGGGATTCGGATGTGCGCGGAGCGGCATTCGGGATCACGCGCGGCACGACGAAAGAGCATTTTATCCGTGCAACATTAGAATCGCTTGCGTATTCGACTAAAGATGTTTTAAACGCAATGGAAGAGGACTCCGAAATAAAGTTGAAGAAACTGCGCGTCGATGGAGGCGCATCGATGAACAATTTCTTGATGCAGTTCCAGAGCGACATTCTGGGCGTTGCGGTTGAACGGCCAACGAGCAGCGAAACGACGGCACTTGGCGCCGCTTATCTTGCAGGGCTGGCCGTAGGGATGTGGAAAAATGAATCTGAGATCGCAGAGATTTGGAAAATCGGCAAACAGTTCGATGTAGCGATGGATGAGGATACACGTCAAAGGCTGTATTTAGGGTGGAAGAAAGCAGTCAATGCGGCTATTGCATTCAAATAATGGGCGTCATTCCTGCGTATTACCCTGATACACTTACAAGTTAATCCACGGTCACGGGCGATTGAGACGACCGCAAATACCTCCTGCAGATACGCTATATCTGCCGGTGTATTTGCGGTTTTTTCTATAACGGTACAAAAAAAAGCAATACCAGGAAGAGCAAAAAAAAATTACTGGGGGAATTCATGATGACTCTATCAACGTATGAACGAACGGCAAAACTGGAAAAAATGGCAGGGGCACCGCTCGATCTTCTGGTCATCGGCGGCGGCATTACCGGTGCGGGGATTGCGCTTGACGCAACGGTTCGCGGACTGCGTGTGGGTTTGGTCGACATGCAGGACTTTGCCGGCGGGACGTCGAGCCGGTCGACGAAACTGGTGCACGGCGGGTTGCGCTACCTGAAGCAGCTTGAGGTTAAAGTGGTTGCTGAAGTTGGAAAAGAACGAGCGATTGTCTATGAAAATGCGCCGCATGTGACGTCACCGGAAAAAATGATGCTGCCCATCTATAAAAAAGGAACGTTTGGACGTTTTTCCACAGCGTTGGGCTTAAAAGTTTACGATTTTCTCGCGGGTGTCAAAAAAGAGGAGCATCGCGTGATGCTTAGCCGTGAACAGACGTTGGCAAAGGAGCCTTTGCTTAAAAAGGAAGGATTAAAAGGCAGCGGCTATTATGTGGAATACCGTACGGATGATGCACGACTGACGATTGAAGTGATGAAGGAGGCTTCGGATCGCGGTGCGCTGGCGGTGAACTACGCGAAGGTCGACGAGCTGATTTACGATGCAAATCAAAAGCTGACCGGTGTCCGTGTTGTCGATCAATTAAATCAACAAGAATATAGGATCTTCGCCAAAAAGATTGTTAATGCGGCAGGGCCATGGGTCGACACGATTCGCGAGAAGGATCATTCGAAAAAAGGGAAACACTTGCATCTGACCAAAGGGGTTCATATTGTCATTGACGGGAAACGTTTTCCAATGAAGCAAGCACTCTATTTCGATACAACCAATGGTGACAAGCGAATGATCTTCGTCATCCCGCGCGATGGCAAAGTTTATGCCGGTACAACCGATACGACCTATTCACAATGGCCAATTGACCCGAAACCGACCGCCGAAGATCGCGACTACATTCTCGCCGCAATAAACGGCATGTTTCCTTCGATTCATCTCACGGCTGACGATGTGGAATCCAGCTGGGCGGGCGTTCGGCCGCTGATCCAAGAGGAAGGAAAATCACCGTCGGAAATCTCGCGCAAAGATGAGATTTTTATCGCCAACTCAGGCCTGATTTCCATCGCGGGCGGGAAGCTGACCGGATATCGGAAGATGGCCGAACGTGTCGTCGATACGGTGACTAGACAATTAAGTGAAGAAACGGGCAAAACTTACCCTGAATGCCAGACGATTGCTATCGAGTTATCCGGAGGGCATTTCGGCGGTTCGAAATACTATATCCCTTTTGTTCAAGAACAAATAAAGGGCGGCGCTGAACAGGGACTAAAGAAAGAGACGGTCGCGCAGCTTGTCAAAAAATACGGGACCAACAGCAGCACATTGTTCCACTATCTCCGTACGAATCAGGAAGAGGCAATCCGCTATCAATTGCCGCAGGAACTGCTGGCTACCTTGCAGTATGGATTAAATGAAGAAATGGTTGTATCGCCCGTCGATTACTTTACGCGGCGTTCCGGCATGACCCTTTTTTCAATTCATGAAGCAAAAAAATGGGCGAAACCGGTGATGCGTTACATGGCCGACCAGCTTAAATGGACGGATCAACAAAAAGAGCATTACGCGGATGAATTGGCTGCTTCTTTTCGTGACGCTTCAGATTATGGATCGACTAACAAGGATTCTGAAACGAAAGCGGTTTGATGCATGATCAACGCGATAATGGGCAACATGAGCGTGACTCAAAGTCGATCACTTTGAGTCACTTTCTTTTTGTTTGACTATATACCCTATGGGGGTATAATGAAGATGAGGAGGCGGTGATATGGATCTTGAAAAAAAGCACGATTCATGCGGTTCGGATGAGTCTGCATGCACCGCGCATTCAGAGCGGGCACCACGCGTTCCCAGAACTTCTGATGAAAAACACAAAATAATCAATCGATTGAGACGTGTTGAAGGACAAGTACGCGGTGTTGAAAAGATGATCGAAGATGACCGTTACTGTGTCGATCTATTAATTCAACTCTCAGCGATCCAAGCCGCATTGCGGAAAATCGGTTATTCCGTACTTGAGCGGCATACAAAGTCGTGTGTCGCGAAAGCAATTGAAGAGGGACACGGAGACGAACAAATAAATGAACTTTTAAATGTACTGAAGCACTTTCAGTGAGATTAAGAAGGAAGGGAATCATGCGATGAAACAAGAAGCCTATATCGGAATTACAGGGATGACCTGTGCCGCATGTTCACGGCGAATTGAACGCGGTCTGAATCGGATGGACGGTGTCTCCGCAAACGTCAACCTAGCGCTGGAAAAGGCGAAAATCGATTACGACAATCAGCAAGTTGAAGCCAAAGATATTGCCGAAAAAATTGAAAAGCTTGGTTATGGTGTGGCCGATGAACGGTTGGAGCTGGCTATTTCCGGCATGACTTGTGCTGCGTGTGCCGCGCGAATCGAAAAAGGGCTGAAGCGTCTGCCCGGTATTCTTTCGGCAAACGTCAATTTAGCTGCTGAAACGGCCACCGTCCGCTATCAACCGGGTTTTACTGATTCGGATGCTGTATTTGAGAGGATCCGCAAACTGGGCTACAACGCATCACTGAAGAATGAGGTTCAGGAAGACGCGAAAGAACGAGCGCTCGCAAAAAAGAGGAACACACTGCTCGTTTCGATCCTTCTATCGCTTCCGCTTTTTGTCACCATGGCAGCACATTTTCCCTTTTATCACGGCCCGATGCCCGGGTTGCTCATGAACCCGTGGTTTCAGTTTGTCCTGGCATCCGTGGTGCAGTTTTACATTGGTGGTCCGTTCTACGTCAGCGCTTTTCGAGCGCTTGTGAATCGAAGCGCCAATATGGATGTCCTGGTGTCGCTTGGAACGAGCGCCGCTTATTTTTACAGTACCGTTCAAACCGTCCGCACTCAATTTTTTGGTCTGCACCACCCTGACCTTTACTTTGAAACGAGTGCAGTTCTGATTACGTTGGTACTGCTTGGAAAATATATGGAAAGCCTAGCCAAAAGGCAGACCACAACAGCACTTAAAGCGTTGATTGGCTTGCAGGCAAAGGACGCCGCGCGAATGGTAAACGGCAAAGAAGAGCGTGTACCGATCGATCAAATTCAGGTGGGTGATGTGCTTCATGTCCGCCCCGGTGAAAAAGTTCCGGCTGACGGCACGGTCATTGACGGCGAAACAGCCGTTGACGAATCGATGATCACCGGCGAATCCATGCCTGTGGCAAAAAAAGTCGGCGATTCGCTGATTGGTGCAACGCTCAATACGACGGGGTCTTTCCTGATGAAGACAGAAAAAATCGGCAAAGATACGGCACTCGCCGGTATTGTTCGCATTGTTGAGGAAGCCCAAGGATCGAAAGCGCCGATCCAGCGGCTGGCGGATCGGATTTCCGGCATCTTTGTTCCGATAGTCGTTGCCGCTGCGCTGCTTGTATTCGCCATTTGGATGACTTTTGCTCAGCCGGGGCAATGGGATGTGGCACTTTCAGCTGCCATAAGCGTGCTGGTGATCGCGTGTCCATGTGCGCTTGGTCTTGCCACACCAACCGCCATTATGGTTGGCACAGGAAAAGCGGCTGAACATGGCATTTTATTTAAAGGCGGCGAGTATTTGGAGTCGACGCAGAACGTACAAACGGTTATTCTCGATAAAACAGGAACAGTGACTCATGGAAAGCCGGAAGTCACTCAAGTGATTCTGCTTGGCGACATGGATCAACAAGAATTACTACGGCTGGTCCAAGCAGCAGAACTTCAAAGTGAACATCCTTTAGCCAAAGCAATCACTGCCTATGGCGATGTGGACGAATTGCCGAAGGCGGACCATTTTGTTGCTCAGACTGGGGCGGGTATTTCTGCTGAAGTTTCGGGGAAGCAGGTCGTTGTGGGTACGCGACGGCTCATGCACCAAAAGAAAATTGAAATGAAACAGGCCATAGAAAAAACGTTAGCGCTCGAGACGGATGGACAAACGGTAATGTTCGCTGCTGTCGACGGGAAGCTGCAGGCACTGATTGCTGTCGCCGACACGATTAAAGCTGATTCTGCCGAAGCCATTCAAGCGTTAAAAGCACGACTTATCGATGTTTACATGATTACCGGCGACAATCAACGAACGGCTGAAGCGATTGCACGAAAAGTGGGTATTGATCATGTACTGGCGGAAGTGCTTCCTGAGGGGAAAGCCGACAAGGTGCGCCACTTGCAGAAACAAGGACTCCGTGTTGCCATGGTTGGTGACGGTGTTAATGATGCGCCAGCCCTTGCCATAGCCGATGTTGGCATTGCAATTGGAACAGGCGCGGATGTTGCGATTGAAGCAGCGGATCTCACATTAGTCGGCGGTGAACTCACGCATGTTGTCAAAGCAATCGATTTGAGTAAGAAAACGATGCGCAATATTAGACAGAATTTATTCTGGGCCCTCTTCTACAATACGATCGGCATTCCTGTAGCCGCCCTTGGTTTGCTCGCCCCTTGGGTGGCTGGGGCAGCGATGGCGTTTAGTTCCGTGTCTGTTGTGGCAAACAGTCTCCGTTTGAAAAAGCTGCACTTGTAAAGAAAATGAATACTGATTAAGGAGGTGAGAATATGGCAGAGCGCGTATTAACGGTTGAAGGGATGAGCTGCGGTCACTGCAAAATGGCAGTCAGCGGTGCCTTAAAGGAGCTTGACGGCGTGTCATCGGTAGACGTCAATTTAGAAACGGGAAAAGTTGATGTTGCTTATGATGAAGCAAAGGTTGGCTTTGATCAAATGAAGGACGCGATTGAAGATCAAGGTTACGACGTGGTCAAATGAAAACAAGTGAATCAGTGCTGGAGCCGGACACAGGCATGAACGGAAAGGGCATCGAACAGGCGGAAAACGTCTGCCGATGCCCTTTCTCAGCCAGGTGCCCGGTTTTTTTATAAGGGAAGCAGCAGTTATCACCCGCCCAAGATGCAGCGGCTTTGCCAAGATTAAAAGCGGCGTGCCTGGCATGCCCGTCAAGTACAAAGGATCGATCTAATCCGCATGAAAAAGTGAAGTAAAGCTGTATTCGTCGCTCAGTGCCAAATGATAGATTATTTGCGACAGGTAGACTATAATCATTGTAAGTAAACGCTTACAATTTATTGGTGATCGGAGCGACGCAAATGGATTTAAAAGAAGAAAAAAGTCATTCATTCGTAAAGGCTCAGCTCGTGGAGATTGTTGGGGAAGAAAATGTAGACGATTCGACGAGCGGCAGATTAGTCTACTCGTATGATGCAACGCCAAACTTTCAAGCGTTGCCGGATTTTGTCGCTGCCCCGCGTAATGCTGAAGAAGTGGCAGCACTGCTAAAATTATGTTCTGAAAAAACGATCCCGGTCTATACACGAGGGTCGGGAACAAATTTGTGTGCGGACACTTGTCCCGTTCAGGGGGGCGTTGTCTTGCTGATGAAACACATGAATCGGATTTTGGAGCTGGATAAAGAGAATCTCACCATCACGGTTCAACCGGGAACGATCACGAAAACGATCACGGATTGCGTTGAAAAGGAAGATTTGTTCTATCCCCCTGATCCAAGTTCAATGAAAATTTCGACAATCGGTGGAAATCTTGCTGAAAACTCCGGCGGACTGCGCGGACTGAAATACGGCGTCACGAAAGATTATGTCATGGCGCTTCAAGTTGCTTTGCCGAATGGGGCGCTGATTCGTACAGGCGGCAAGCTGACTAAAGATGTTGCCGGTTACGATTTGACACGTCTTTTTGTCGGATCAGAAGGAACTTTAGGCGTCATCACGGAAGCGACATTGAAATTAATCCCCAAACCGGAATCGCAAAAAACGATTCTTGCCCTTTACCAGGATATCGAAGCGGCAGGAAGAACGGTATCGTCAATTATTGCTCATAAAATGATTCCGGTGACGCTGGAGTTTTTGGATCAGGATACCCTGCGCGCGGTTGAGGACTTCGCCCATATCGGGTTGCCGACGAACGTAAAAGCGATTTTGCTGATTGTCCAAGACGGCCCCAAGGAAATTGTCGATCATGACATTAAAAAGATCGCCGAGCTCTGCCGCAAAGAGCAAGCGATCGATGTTCAATTGGCAGCCTCTGATGATGAAGCGCAGCAATTAGCTGCAGCGCGTCGCTCCGCATTAAGCGCACTCGCGCGACTTAAGCCGACGACCATTTTGGAAGACGCGACCGTGCCGCGCTCAGAGATTGCCGCGATGGTGCGGGCGATTGCAGAAGTTGCTAAAAAATATCGCGTGCAAATATCAACGTTTGGCCATGCAGGCGATGGCAATCTGCATCCGACCTGCCTCACCGATGCACGGGATCATGAAGAAATGAAACGGGTGGAAGCAGCTTTCGCTGAAATCTTCGAAAAGGCGATTGCATTAGGCGGAACGTTGACCGGTGAGCATGGTGTCGGCGTTACGAAAGCCCCGTATTTGGAGTGGAAACTGGGTGCGGATGGCATGGCGGTGATGCGCGGCATCAAACAGTCGATTGATCCTCAAGGCATTATGAATCCGGGGAAGGTATTTGCGGAGAAAACGAAGGAAAGGATGGCGACGGAAAAATGATGCATGCATCAACAAAGAAACAGATTCAGAAGGCATTTAAACAAGAAATGGATTATGACGAATTGCTGAATTGTATGCGCTGCGGTTTTTGCCTGCCTTCTTGTCCCACCTATATTGAAACGGATCATCAAGAAAAGTATTCGCCGCGCGGACGCATTGCGCTCATGAAAGGTGTCACCGATGGCGTTATTGAACCTAACGAAGAATTGTCTGAATCACTTGATCTGTGTCTTGGCTGCCGCGCTTGTGAGCCTGTTTGTCCTTCGGGTGTACAATACGGTCATCTACTTGAGGACGCACGTGCTATCCTGCAACGGCATAAAAAGCAGAGCGTCGGCGTCAAAATGCTGCGCAAGGGCATATTTGACGAACTGTTTCCGCATCAAAACCGCATGGAAAAAGTAACCGGATTGCTTGGCTTCTACCAAAGAAGCGGTTTATCAAAAGTTGCACGAAAAGTGGGATTTATGAACTTATTTCCAGAAAGTATGGCAACCATGGAAAAGGTGCTTCCTGAGGTTCTGAAGCGGAGTGAAATGAAGAAACGCCCGCGGATTTTTGCCCATGAAGGCGAGAAGAAGGCAACCGTCGCGCTCTTTGCGGGCTGTTTGATGGACACCATGTTTTTTGAGACGAATCATGCAACGATAAAGCTGCTTTGCAAAGCAGGATGCGATGTGGTTATCCCGGAAAACCAACTCTGCTGCGGTGCACTGCATGGACATAATGGCGAGCTTGAGAAATCAAAAGAGATGGCAAAGAAAAACATCGCAGCGTTTGAAGCGGCTCAGGCAGATTATATGATTACCAATGCCGGCGGCTGCAGCGCTTTTCTGCTTGAATACAAACATCTGCTAAAAGATGAACCGGAGTGGGCAGCACGTGCTGAGACGTTTGTTTCAAAATTGAAGGATATTTCGCGCATGCTTATTGAACTGAACTTTCATAAAACGCATCATTTAAGTCTTCCAAACCAAATCATCACCTATCAGGATTCGTGTCATTTACGCAATGTCATGAAAACGTTTGAAGAACCGCGCATTCTTTTGAAGGCGATTGAAGGCGCTCACTTTGTCGAAATGGAGGGGGCAGATACTTGCTGCGGATCCGCTGGTGATTATAATATTGTACAACCGGGGATGGCGATGCAGATTCTCGATCATAAAATGGAGAAGGTTGCCGCCACGCAAGCACAAATTATCGTCACGGCCAATCCGGGTTGTCTTTTGGAAATGAAACTGGGGGTAGAACGAACGCAGCAAACCGGTAAGGTACGCGCCATGCATATTGCCGACGTGCTGGTTGAGGCATTAGCAGACCATGAAAAACAACACGCATAAGCAATCTTAGAAAAACCGGGCAAAAAGCGCCCGGTCCCTAATCTCCAACCATGTTTGATGGGCTCGTGTCTTTTCGGCGCTGAATCGCCGCTTCGGTTACTCGCTTGCCGCGGGCGCACCGCGAGCCTCCTCAGACAGGTAAGGTATCTGCGGGGTCTCGCTGGCACGCATCAACTAAGCGCGATCCCGCAGGCGCCAGAGCCCCTCCGCTTTGATTCTTGGCCAAGACACTGGTCTAATGGTTTGAAGCCAGGGCAAAATCCTATACTTTCTTATCCTATAAAAAGGCAGCAGCTGGAGAAGAGGTCCGGCTGCTTTTTGATTTATTTATTTTTGCGTGCACGTTCTTCAAGTTCAGAAACCGGTGCTTGCTTGTCATCCTTGGCATGCCCTGAAGGCGTCACGCTCGATGCTGCTGCACCTTTATGGGAACGGTATTCTTTTTTCCTTGCTTCAGCCATGATCACACCCCCTAATCCTTAGTATGTGATCACAGCGGTAAGCTTATGCACGCAGATGCGAGCAGCTGGAGCGTTATTCAAGCCAAGATTGATGGTTTAAAGCCGCATCCTGCGGAAGTACGTCCTGTGCACAGCGCGAAAGCCATCGCATCCTGCGGAAGTAAATAGGCGGAAAAATTCCCTTTAATTCGAAAATAAACGAAAAAATCGCTTGAATTAGACGGAGAGCTTCCGCTTATCAACGTTAAAAACGTGAAAATGGAGGATTTTGCTTTGCATAATCGGAAAACCTCCTCTTATTTACACCGAAAAGCGCTCCGTTCTGCATATAACCGAAAAACCTCCGCCTATTATTACTCAATTAAGGACTGGAATGCTGTTTTTCTTATCTAACTTAGTGAAGCAACCTGCTCATATTAATATCCGTTTCAATAAACCCAAGTTTCTTATAAACATGATAGGCACGTTGATTATGGGCAAAGACGTGCAAACTGATTTTGCAGATGCCCAATGCCCGGCAATAATCGAATAAGCTTTGCATCGCTAATTGACCTAATTTATGTCCGCGAAAGGGTTCATAGATCTCGAAGTCATAGATAAATGCTTCTTTTTGTATAGGCGCAAGCTGCAGCCAAAAGATGCCCAGTTTGATTCCGCTTTCATCAATCAGTGACAAAAAGTGGTGATTCGGCGTATGCATGCCTTGAGGCAGAAGGCTTCTTATTTCAGCCTGAGCCAGCATCAGCGCTTGATCAGCAGGCCAAGTTCCGGTTTTTATTTTTTCCTTGGCATATTCTTGAGAAGTATGGGCCAAATATAACGGGAAATCGTCTTCCTGCATCTGGGCAATCAAGAGATTCATCGATGAGCCTCCACTAAATTAGTTTGGAAACGTGTTGCGTATCTTGCGTACCAAATCAAGAAAATAATCGGGATTCGCGCCGATCAATGCTTTGAGCCTGCGGGCAGTCCGCCAAGCACGTCGATACATTGCTTGACTAATAATCCCTTTTTCCAGCGCTTCATTCAGTTCATCTTCGTCCACTAAATAGAGCCGATGGTTTGGAAAGAGGATCAAGTCGAGGTACAGATCATCGAACCAAGGGGTCCCTTGATCATCTTTGCCGACCTGATGCACGACATCAAAATAACATTGAACCAGCTTGTGATTGGCATTAAACATGGCCGTGAGTACGTAATGAGGTGAATGCGCCGGGAAAAGCTGCAGCCACGAATAATTTTTATCAACGGTTTTTGTACGCGTGCCGCCGTATACAACCGACAAGGGTGCTTTGATTTCGTTAAATTGAATCAGAACTGCTTCGCCGTGAAAGGCCGGCCACATCACTTGTTTCTTTTGTGTATGGCTCGAAATGATGCGTCGCCAGCCGCGTCGATCTGCGTATTTCCTTTTCATTTTTGTCAGTTTCACAAGATCACCTTCTGTCCTACCTGTCTATTGTACCGTAAAACACCGGAAAATGGAGATGATGCGTACAAAAATTGTTCCCTCTTCTTTAACCCGCTTCTATCAGGCTATGAAGGTTTAAAGCAATTGAAAACCATTTCAAATAATTTTAAGAAAAAGGCTGTAATGATCATTGCGTGAAGGGTGAAGTGTTCCTAAGCTTGTTTGGTCGTGTTGTTCCTTCGATGGGGCAACAAAGAAACACAGGACGATTTTTCCCAAATAGTAACGGAAAAAATCGTCCTGCTCTATATGCTTCATCTCGCTCAATTGTGTAGCCGGAAATTTAATCAATGACCGGCAACATCTTCGTTTCTTTTTTCATTTCCGAGTGGCAAAGTGGACATGTTGGTTGCGTTTCGAATGAAAATTGATCTCTCATCCATCCGGAGCATGAATCATTGGTACATGTCCAAATTGCTGTTTCTGCTTCAGGAACCGGTTCTTGCGGGCCTCGATTAAATCCCATTGATAAAAATCCCCTTTCCTGTTACTATTCTTCAGTATAGTCCTTTTTCAGAAATTTATCAAATTTTATGCTTGATGCGTATGTGTCAAGCTTTTCTCGGAACTCTTTATTGGGAAAGAGCTTCTTAATTCTAAATTTGTACGCCTTAGGTATAAAACCATATTTTTTAGGCAAACGTAAGCACTTTGTTCAGTTTGCCTACTGCACTCGAAGAGGACGCGTTGGTTCCAATTCGACCGCGATGGGCACCAATAGACGGAACCGTAGGTTCCTTCAACAAGGATGCAATTCGTATCATTTTTTTTATGATTCGTTCGTCGCGTTTGGTCGGAATGAACGAAGAAAGATACGCCGCTTTTAACGTCCCGTTACGTATACCTTGAATAACCTTAACCATGCCTTCTTCCGACTCACCCCAGTGCATGCCACGCTTTTTCATGCGGAACGTCAAATGCCGTTGATTGGATTCCATAGCACCCAATCTCCCCGCATTTTCGGGAAGCGTTTCTTTCGCCATAATTTCTCGCCAGTCAAACAGACGATCCCAGTGTCCTATCAGATATTGCTTTACCTTTTCGACTTGCTTAATACGCTCATCCTCGTCTAAATTACTTTCATACGTATCCAGTAACAGGATGACCTCTGTACGGTCTTTTCTCTGAATCGCCTGTTGTATACGGGTGATCCATGCCTTATCACCGTGTAGTGAACGAATAAGGGATTGGGCAACATGAAACGCATCAAGTTGAACCCAAATACGTTTGTGTGACCCACAAAAAGCATCTTTAAAATGAGCTTCGTCATAGCCTACTCCTCCGTCACTATTAGCGACAACTTGTGTCTGCCATAAGCGATAGCGCTGTTCGACTGCGGCTCCAACCTGTTCCCAAAAAGTATCCAGTCCCTTGCTTGTCATGACCGCGTAAGGCTCTTTCAGGAGCCGCCGTTTTCCATTCTTCACCCAACCCTCATATAAAATGAAATGCTTGATTTCAATATGTTGGCGCTTTTTCAATCCCCGGACAAAGGTTCCATCAGCCTCCGCAAAGAGAAAATTCGGCTGCCTTTTTCCATCTAATTCTCCATTCTCTGCTTGGATGACAAGCTCCTGATCCTGCTTTTCTTGAGCTTCGCCGACGGCTCGAACACAGCGCATGACGGTAGTGTGACTCATTTGAACCTGAGTCCACGTTGCTAAAGTCTTCACGACCTCCCGACAAGTCATACGGCTGGCTAAAGTTGCTGTTTCATACTCAACATTTGGCGAATACCGCATGTGCTTTCTCAACCTCAGAAGGTTATCCAACGGATAACAGGCATGACCCTCCGGGTTAATCATACGCGTATGATACAGCGTCACAGGTCCAAATAAAAATTGGAGAATACGTTGATCTTTATGGCTGTCTACTTTCCATCCCTCAGCTTGTTTCTCCCGAGTGATTGCTTGATCAAGCAAAGAAAATACTTGTTCAACACTGCGCCTCATAAATTGGTACATATAGGCGGTCGCCTCTTCCTCAAACGCCAAAAGGCTCGTTTGCTTCTTCCAAATTTCTAATAAATCTTTTATACTATCCATTGAGAGAAGGCCTCTATTCCTGATGTATTCACCTTGGTCGGTATACATTTAGAATAAGGAGCCTTCTCCTTTTCGTCCAGTCAAAATTGGACTAAAAAGAAATAAAGAAAGAACTGCATGCCATCGCATCCTCTTACGCCCACATCAAATTTATCCCCCGAGAAACATTTTACACATAGGCTTGATGCTGCTGCTTATTTCTAAATAGGGCTGATAATTACTCCGAAATTCCCGTCTGTCTAATGGTTACGTCGACTTTGCAGTGGAAACGAGCGTTCGGGTAGCGTTCCGGCCATGACTTTCCATCAAAGTTGCGTGTGTAGCTGCGCACATGCTGCCCGAGTTGAAGCGGATCGATTTGCTTCCTTTGAAAACGGCGAACGAGCTGAACGGCCTCTTTAGCCATGTGTTTGTTTAGCTTTTTTTCCATACCCGGACCGGTTGTTTTGCTAAGCGTTTTCGGATAAGACTGGCGCACTTGCGCGCTGACGTTCACCGATGCGTAGATGTCGGGCGCAGCGCTGTTTCCGTTTTTAACTTTATAGTTCACATCAGTATGAACGTTTTTAAAAGCAATGTGTTTGTTCGGGGCAAATTCATAGTCATAGACGCCTTGGTTAAATTTTTGAAAGAGCATTTTAAACGTGAACACTCTATTCTCGCTAAGGCGCATAACATATTTGTCATTCTTAAATAAAGCGAGTCCGTGCATGGCAATATGGTCACCTTGCTTACGAATTATAGGAAGAAACGGGTCCATATAGTCGCCATAATAGGCGTACATGAAGGACTCCATTGTACTTTCCGGATAATTTTGCTCCGTGTTTTGCTCAATCATATCTTGAATATAACGGGCAACCGGAATTTGTGTTTGATAGTCCGCAGACGTCAGTAATTTCCGGCAGCTGCCTTCTACAACCGCAAAATTCATATCGCGTGGTGAGTCAGGATCGCGATTTCTTAAATCAATTTGTTTGTACAAACCTTTTTTTGCCATGGCCGTGTTAACCAGCATAAGCCGTATTTTGCCAACGCGAATGGGCATTTGTCCGGATTGTTGAAAACGGTCGACAAGCGATTTGCCGTCGTAGGTCACTCCGCTAAGATGACGCAGCATCGATGCGGTCGTCGGCAGTCCGGCGCCGCCGCTTCCAGGGTTTGGATTTTCAACATAGTTCGGCATGGTAATGGTTCCCATCACTTTCTCATTCCCAAGATAGTCAATCCCCTCTGCTTCAACAAGCAGAACATCGTCGAGGATGCTCGTTGGCAAACATCCGGACAGAAGGAGTAAAGCGATCAAGGGCGCGATAAGGACTGCCTTTTGTTTCATGATGCAGCTCCCCTTCCACATTTTTTCTTAATCCACTGACAAAACAAGAGAATTGGAAGATAGATATAGATAATCAGCGCACCGTACGTTGCATACACATCGTTTATCTTCTTCACTTGGAGTCCGCTATGGATCATCGTTGTCCCTGCAATAATTAAAGCGAGAATAACGATCAGCGAATATTTCATTTTAATCTTCGGTACAGTGAATTTTACAGCGCGAGCGATAATCCAGCTGCATAAGCAGATATTAGGGACAAGACTCCATAGTAAGAGGACGATCGCAATGATATCGATGTGTTCAACAAGAGGAAAGCGGACACCTTTCCAATAAGTGACCGTCGGCCAAATCGTGTTCTGCATCTCGCCTTGACTGAAATAAACAATCGCAAGAATGAGCGCTGTTGTATAAAAATAAATGGTTGTCAGTACACTGCGAAACGCCCATTTACGTGCTTCACGCGGATGGCTGATAAACGGATAGATATAAAGCAGCAATTCAAATCCCAAATATTCATGCGTGAGTTTATAACAGGATTTCAGCAGCGTTACCGGTGAGTGGTCAAAAAACGGTTGTAAATTTGCAAACTGAGCATGGGGAACAATAAAGAGGGTCAGGATACTCAACGGCATCAAATAGATGAAACTGAGCAGACAAACGCCGGTGATCGTTCGAATCCCTCCGCTGACAATATACCAGACAATGGAACAAAAGATAAGCGAAAATAGAAACGTTGACATTTGCGGAAAAACCCACACGTGTACAATTTCGACGTAACTACGTAAAAACATGATAGTGAAGAGAAGAATATGCGTCACGGTGAAGAGATTAAGGAAGGTTCCGATTCGTCTTCCGAAAATACGGGAATGGATCGAAAAAAGGTCGGGCATACCGAATTGACGCTCATTCTCCAGAAGGCGCAGAACAACCCAAAGAATGCCAAGAATAATCGCACCACTGATAAGCGCTGCGAGCCATGCGTCTTGCTGGCTGTACTTGGTTACGACGTGCTGGAACGAGAGATAGCCGATTCCAATCTGCATGGTCTGCGGAATAAAAAAGGCAGAAACAGGACCAACTTGATGTGCAGGTTTTATCTTATCATTCATAGAGCGTCAGATCCTCCATTTTGAAAAGGCAATTATTCATCAATATCCGGCTTTGGTTTGCCCTTCTTCTGCGTTGTCCGCTGCAGATTCACACGATTTTTATCCGCGGTGCGCAGAAACATCGGACGTTGTCCTTGCGCGCTGGTTGGCAAACGGATGAAGCTGTCCTTCAAATCTGTCACGCGCATGGGGTAGATGGGTTCAATAAACGGTCGGCCAAGCGAGGTCAGTTTCAACAGGTGGCAGACGAAAAACATAAAACAAAGACCGACACCGAGCAGACCGAACACTTGCGCAGCAAAAATAAATGGAAAGCGCATGAACCGGATCGTTGTTGCCATCCGATAGTTTGGTGTGATAAAGGCAGCCAGTGCCGACATCGCGATAATAATTAACAGAATATTACTTGTTACACCGGCTTGAACGGAAGCGGTACCGATGACAATACCGCCTACGATACCGATGGTTTGGCCAACCTTTGTCGGCAGGCGTGCGCCTGCTTCGCGAAGCAGTTCAATCATGACTTCAAGCAGCAGCACTTCAATGATCGGATCATATGGAACGGAACTGCGCGAAACGATTAAAGTTGCCAGTAAATCTTTGGGTACTAATTGATAGTGGTAGGTCAGCACAGCAACGTACAGCGATGAAGAAATGACGGAAAAGGCAACGGCAAACAAGCGCAGCAGCCGATATAAGGATGCGATCGGCCAGGTCAATGAATAGTCGTCGATGGTTGAAAAAAACTCAACAATTGTACTTGGTAGAATCAGTGCACTCGGAGAACCATCCACGAGCACGGCAATTTTTCCTTCGTAAAGGGCGCCGCTGACACGATCGGGACGCTCAGTATCGATGAATTGAGGAAAAAAAGACCAACTATTGTCGGCAATCATTAAAGCAAGCATGTTGGCATTGATTACGCTGACGGTTTCCAAATCGGTGATTCTTTGCTTAGTCGTATTCAGATTAGCCTTATTCGCGAGTCCTTCAATATAGAGAATGGAGATGCGCGTTCGCGACAGTTTGCCAATGCGGTGTTCCTCGACTTTAAATTGAGGAATCGGAATGCGCGAACGAATCAAATTGATATTGGTTTCCAGCGATTCAACAAAAGCGTCGTGCGCACCGACAATGCTGGTTTCGATTTCCGTCTGCTCGACTTGTCGCGCCTGTTTTTTTGGGCAGGGAATAAGATAGACGTGTTGCGAACGCTTCGACGGCTGAATCATTAAACAACCGTCAAGCAGACTTGTCTGAATGACGGATAAATCCCTTGTCTCGATTAATTTATCAACGGGAACGACCTGAGCAATGTCTTTCATGCGCTGCACGCGTTCAGAATAAAGCGCAGGCAGCAAGTCTCTGTGGATGTACTCTAAATCGACCACTGTGTTAATGAATGAAATCCAACAGGTAAGCGTTTTGCTGTTATGACAGAAATGATTGAAATCAGGATTGGTTTCAAGCTGAATCAGTAAGTCAGCCATGCTTTTTGAGGGCTGTGCCGGACCTTGGTCATTCTTTTTTTTACTGTTTTTCCAAAACACGAATAACCCCTCGTTTCATGTTAATTTGCATCCCGTTCCATCTGCTTTGCTTTTTTGTGTTCATCATGCCGTTGATCGAGAATCAGGATTATGAAAGGCATTAAGCAAGGAAAACAGATCAACAGATAAAGCAAGACTGTCGCACCCATCGAAATACGAAAACCGACGAAAAGTAAGAAAATGAACAGCAGACCAAAATAGGATGTATAGAGCAGCGTATACATAAGAACCTTCCTTTGTCGTTCGTCATTCACATGTGGGGTTAGTTTTCCCGAGAACGATCGTATTATTCCAATCTTTTAAGGCGATTGGCTGTGCCTTTCTAAAAAAACTGTCGTTTTCTTTTTTAAAAGAGCTGTGTTAAAGTATGGAAGGAGAAATGTAAATTGGTGACGAGTGGAAGGATTTTGTTATGAAATCAGCATGGAAAGTTATTCAGGAACAAATAAAAAACCTGTACTTAATCAGGCGTTTGTCTCTGTACGAATTAAAAAGCGAAAATAGCAACAATTATTTAGGGATGGCATGGATCATAATCAATCCAATGATTCAGATCTTTGTATACTGGCTTGTTTTTGGCTACATCAGTGGACGAGGCGATGTGCTTCTTGAAAATGGAAAACATGCACACTATATTACATGGCTGATCTCAGGGATTTTTCTTTGGTTTTTTCTGCAGCCGGCAATCATTCAAGGATCAAGATCCATTTACACGCGGATTCGTTTTATTGCTAAAATGAACTTTCCGATGAGTGCAATTCCGAGCTATGTCATTTTTGAAAAATTGTATCAGCACCTGTTTTTAACTGGAATTATTTTAGTGATCATGCAGTTTACTGCATTCAAAGCCAGTCTGTACCTGATCCAATTGCCCTATTTTATGTTCGGCGCTATCATGTTTTTGTTCTCAGTGTCATTAATTACATCGACACTATCAACAATTGTACGCGACGTTCATCAAATTTTAATTTCAGTGATGCGAATGATGTTTTATTTGACACCGATTCTTTGGGAGCAAGCGTATCTTGAGAAGGTACCCTCAATTTTACGGCAGGTTCTGCTTCTGAATCCCATGTACTATTTAATTCAAGGTTATCGGGCCTCTATTTTGGGAACCTCCTGGTATGCCGTTAATCATAGTGCCTATACTGTATATTTCTGGTGCTTCATTCTCATTGTGTTGATGTTTGGTTCATTTATTCATCTTAAATTTAGAGATCATTTTGTTGATTATTTATAAGGAGATCTCAACTCATGGAAAAATCAGTGATTGTAAAAAATGTATCAAAAAAATATAAAATGTACACAAAAAACTCCGAAAAACTATTGGATTTGATTTTGCCGAAAAGTTACGGAAAATCCTTCTATGCGCTGCATGATATTAGTTTTGAAGCGGAAAAAGGCGATGTTATCGGCATCATTGGTGTCAATGGGTCGGGAAAATCGACCTTATCTAATATTATTTCAGGTATTATTCCACCGACGAGCGGCACGGTACAGGTAAATGGCGAGGCGTCGTTGATCGCCATTCAATCCGGATTGAAAAATGAGCTGACCGGCCGTGAGAACATTGAACTCAAGTGTTTAATGCTTGGGTTTAATAAAAAAGAAATCATCGCCTTAACGCCGCAAATTATTGACTTTGCTGATATCGGTGATTTTATTGACCAGCCAGTAAAAACGTACTCCAGCGGGATGCGCTCGCGGCTCGGGTTTGCGATCTCCATTCATATCGATCCCGACATACTGGTCATCGACGAAGCACTGTCGGTTGGGGATCGCACCTTCGCCGATAAATGCTTGGATAAGATGAATGAATTTAAGTCACGCGGAAAAACCATTTTCTTTATTAGCCACTCCATTGGTCAAATGAAGAAGTTTTGCGAGAAAGCACTTTGGGTTCAATATGGACATGTTGAGCAATATGGGTTAATGTCTGAGGTCATGCCGAACTATGAAGCATTTATTAACAAGTACAAAAAAATGAGCAAAGCGGAGAAACAGCAGTTTAAAAAAGAAGTTGAAGAAAAAAGAATGGTACAAGCTTGAGCGCGAGCAGCGCTTTTTTTTTGCAGAAAAATATCCGCAATGACGATGCGGACAAATCAAAAAGTGAATTGGGGTTAGGGTTATTCTTATTATTGCCGCTTTCATTGGTAAATAAACCTATTTCCTGTTAAAAAAATAAATAAACCCGCACAATGTAGGAAAAATGAGCGGATGCCTAGGCTAAATAGTATCAATGTAAGCGCTTTTATTGTATACTAGCGATTAAAAATACGCCTTCGGTGCATACTGGAATCGGGAAGAGTGACCACAAAAATCGATAAGAAAAGGAAGGAGGAAGGATCGCTTTCAGCAAACAAATGTAACCGTTTTCCGAAAGCGAGTCCGTTGATGATGCATGTTAACCAACTGAGAAGAGCCGTCGAAAATCGAAAAAAACAGTTGATTCAAGCTTTAAGGGATCATTCAGCTGTGCCGGATACAGAGCGTCTCAACGCATGGACACTGTCTGAACTGGAGCGCGAATGGAGCAATTATCAGAGGAGCATGCACAAAGAGATTGGTTGAGTTCGGAATTTCATTTAGAGGCCATGTGACTTTTTTGATAGAATAGGGGGTATCACCTGCAAGGACAGAGGGTGATACGGAGGTGACTGCCAGGTGGGCAAACAACGTATCTTTCCTGATTTTTATGGAAATAAAGTGACACTGGCATTTTTAGCAGAACCCTTTTCAAAGGATCCCAGACATGTATGGGTGGTTTGCCGCTTTAATCACCAGTGGCTGTTGACAAGACATTCAAAACGTGGGTTGGAATTTCCAGGAGGAAAGGTCGATCCTGGAGAGCGGCCGGAAGAAGCCGCGCGGCGGGAGGTTTTTGAAGAGACAGGCGCTCATGTGGCGAAACTCTTTTTTATCGGTCAATATCAAGTTGAACAGCAAGCAGAACGGATCATTAAAAATATCTATTTTGCTGAAATTGATCGGATGGAATTCAAAAAGGACTATCTGGAAACGGATGGGCCGAAATTGATCCGCTCATTTCCGAATTCGATCAAAGACGAGAAACAATTTAGTTTCATCATGAAAGATCGGGTTTTCATTGATGCGTTAAACGCCGTACGGCAAAAAGAATGGCTTCCAGTGACTGTGTGAAGCGGTTTCAATGGATAAAGCAGGCGCCCCAAAGTCCGCTTGGACTGTGAGACGCCTGCTTTTTAAATGATTCCTGTAAGAAGATGAAGCGATATAAGGGGATGAGACTGCTGCTCCGTTTCAGTCAAGCAGGCAATATCACCGCAATGCCGGACCGGCGCAGCGAATCCGTTCGGACGTTTGTGCGGCAAATTGTTTAAAGTTCGCATGAAAAGCATGTGCCAACTGATTTGCGGCTTGTCGATAATCGGTTTGGTTCGCCCATGTTTTCCAAGGAAGCAGGATGGGATTGGAAATTCCGGGACAAGTTGTTGGGATCCGCAGTTGAAAGATCGGATCAGTTAAACAGGCGACATTGTTCAGTTGCCCATCTAAAGCAGACTGAACGATTGTTCGTGTATCGGAAAGGCGGATGCGTTTGCCGATCCCGTACGGTCCACCGGTCCAACCGGTATTGATTAGATAAGCGCTTACATTATGCTTGTGCATCAGCTGACCCAGAAGATCCGCGTAACAAGGCGCTGGAAGCGGCATGAAAGGGGCACCGAAACAGGTTGAAAATGTTTTTTCTGGAGCGGTTACGCCCCGTTCGGTACCTGCCAGTTTGCTTGTATAACCGGATAGAAAATAATACATGGCCTGTTCGGGAGAAAGAATGCTGACCGGCGGAAGCACACCGAATGCATCGGCGGTCAGAAAAATGATCGCTGACGGATGTCCACCGACACTGGGGTGTTTCGCACCGGCAACGTTTTGCAAGGAAAAAGCGGCACGTGTATTCTCGGTCCGCTGCGCAGAAGCGTAATCGGGCAGCCGACTTTTATCGGAAAAGGCGACATTTTCAAGTACGGTACCAAATTTGATACTGTTGTAGATTTGCGGTTCTTTTTTAGGCGACAGACGAATGGCTTTTGCATAACAGCCGCCTTCAAAATTGAAGATTCCTTCACTTGACCAGCCGTGCTCATCGTCACCGATTAATGGTCTTCCTGATGCGTTGGATAAGGTCGTTTTTCCGGTACCGGATAAGCCGAAGAACAGTGCCGATTTTCCGTTTTGTCCTTGATTGGCGGAACAGTGCATCGGCAGAATTCCTTTTTGCGGAAGCAGGAAGTTCATGACGGTGAAGAGTGATTTTTTGATCTCACCGGCATACTCGGTGCCCCCGATGAGGATGGTACGGTGCTTCATTGAGAGAATAATAAATGCTTCGGAGCGCGTGCCGTCAACTGCAGGATCGGCTTTAAATCCCGGAGCTGAAAGGATGGTGAAATCCGGATGATGGCTCTCCAACTCTTCTTCAGACGGCTCGATAAACAATTGCCGGCTGAACAGGTTCTGCCAAGCATACTCATTGACAACTTGGATTGCCAGACGGTGCTTGTGCGCAGCGCCAATAAAACCGCGAAAAACATAGCTTTCTTCGCGTGTGTTTAAATAATCGGCAAGCTTATGACGCAGTTTTGTGAAAGCGGTTTCATTTATCTGCTGATTACGTTGCCAATCGACTCGTTCCTGTGTTTGGTCGTCACTGACAATAAAGCGGTCTTTTGGTGATCTGCCCGTGTATTTTCCGGTCGATACGGCAAGTGCACCGTTGGTTAATAATACCCCTTCATTTTTTCGAAGCGCATGTTCAATCAATTCAGGAACGGGCAAATTAACATGCATCTGCCCAGTATGGAGCAATTTAGCGACAGGATTTTCTAAAGACGCATCATTCATTTTAACATTCCTTCCTTTGACAAGATCGTCGTCTTTGTATCACACATTATAGTGATTAGGCTATACTTTTATTCTAACGACTCCCTCCGTATTCCGCAAGACAAATCTAAGGACATAAATCGAGCGGATTCTTAGGTTTAATTTCACTTTTTTGCTTTTCAAAATGCGTTGACAGTTTTAATTCCCTAAGTTATGATAGGTATCAAATACGGCTGCTCTTATTCCGAGTAGGCAGAGGGACAGGCCCGATGAAGCCCGGCAACCGGTCGAATACGGCACGGTGCTAACCTGCAGAATAACGAGGAAGATCTTCTCTTTATTCTGATAATAAGAGGCGCGCGATAAGAATCGGCCTATCCTTTAATTGGAGTAGGCTTTTTTCATGCCTTGAAAACAAAAGCAGAGGGATCGGGTACCGTTGACACCATTTTGTATATAATGTTTGAAAGGCAGGGTGAAGTACTGTGACAAAAAAGTATTCAAGACGATTATTTACTTCCGAATCGGTAACGGAAGGTCATCCGGATAAAATCTGCGATCAAATATCCGACGCAATTCTTGATGAATTGCTGAAAGGCGATCCAAATGCGCGGGTTGCCTGCGAAACCGTTGTCAATACTGGGCTGGTTCTTGTAACGGGTGAAATATCTACATCAACTTATGTTGATATTCCAAAAGTGGTCCGCCATACTATCCAGGAAATTGGCTATACAAACGCGAAATATGGTTTCGACGCATCAAACTGCGCGATTCTGACCTCGATTGAGGAACAGTCCGCGGATATTGCTCAAGGCGTGAATCAAGCGCTTGAAGCACGAGAAGGAACGATGACTGAGGATCAGATCGAAGCAATTGGTGCCGGTGATCAAGGGTTAATGTTCGGCTTTGCGGTTAACGAAACCCCTGAATTGATGCCGCTTCCGATTGCGCTCGCTCACAAGCTGGCGAAACGTCTATCCGATGTTCGCAAAGATGGCACGATTGGCTATCTTCGTCCGGACGGCAAAACACAGGTTACCGTTGAGTATGATGAAGAGGGGCATCCGGAGCGCATCGATACGATCGTTATTTCTGCTCAGCACGATCCGGAAGCGACAGAAGAACAAATAAAGAACGATTTGCATCGTCATGTGATTGACCCAACCGTCCCAACCGGGTTAATTGATGATCGAACGAAATTTTTCATCAACCCAACGGGACGTTTTGTCATTGGCGGACCTCAGGGAGATGCCGGTTTAACCGGGCGTAAAATCATTGTCGATACGTACGGCGGCTATGCACGGCACGGCGGTGGTGCATTCTCTGGAAAAGATGCAACCAAAGTAGATCGCTCGGCTTCTTACGCCGCTAGGTATGTCGCAAAAAATATTGTTGCAGCAGGCCTGGCTGAAAAATGCGAGATTCAAATTGCCTATGCGATTGGCGTTGCAGAGCCGGTGTCCATCTCAGTTGACACATTTGGCACCGGAAAAGCAACTGAAGAGCAGCTCGTTCAATTAATTCGCCGTAATTTTGATCTTCGTCCAGCAGGCATTATTGAAATGCTTGACTTGCGTCGGCCAATTTATCGACAAACGGCGGCGTACGGGCATTTTGGTCGTACCGATATCGAGCTTCCTTGGGAAAATACGGACAAGGCTGAAATTCTGAAACAGCAAATCCAAGCGAGCGAACAGAACCAATAATTGATCTTTGTTCTATTGCTTTTCATACCTCTGGGTGTGAAAAGCTTTTTGTTTTTGAACCCGCATAGATTGATTTATCGTTTGCTATAATAATTGATAGATATGTGATCGGCAGCACGAACAATGCTCCGCATGTATTTATTGGAGGGATGTTGATGACGGTACCATCACGGCCATTGAAATTGATGGCAGAAATCTACACAAAAGTGCTTCCTGAGGTCCATCGTGAACTAAAAAGGTGGAAGGAAAAGGCATCCAAAATTCCTGACCCGGAACTGCGCAAACAGGCACTGTCCAGTATTGAATCCAAGACCTTCCATTGTGAAGGTGGTGCAATCTATAGCTTAATTGCTGAAGACAGGCGAAAAGAGGTTATTGCATTTATCGTCGCTTATCAAACGATTAGTGATTATTTGGACAATCTATGCGATCGCAGCACGTCACTTGACCCTGAAGATTTTCGCTGTTTACACCGGTCGATGCTGCATGCCTTGACGCCGGACGCGAGGCCTGAAAATTATTATCGCTGCCGCAGCCAGCAGCAGGATGGAGGCTATTTGGAAGCGTTAGTTCAAACCTGTCAGAAGGTACTGTCGGAACTGACCACACTGAAGATCATTCAACCGGCACTCCATGAACTTGCTGGTTTTTATTGTGATCTGCAAGTCCATAAGCATGTCGTTCGCGATCAGCGCGTACCTAGGCTGATGGAATGGTTTCAAAAAAATAAAGCTCATCTGCCTGAGATGAGCTGGTATGAATTTGCTGCGTGTTCCGGATCAACTTTGGGGATTTTTTGCATTGTTTCCTATGCAGCGGCACGCGGTGATGAAATGAGGCTGCTTGTCGGAAAGATCAAGGACAGCTATTTTCCTTGGGTTCAAGGCCTTCATATTTTAATGGATTATTTTGTCGATCAAGAAGAGGATCGGATCGAAGGCGATCTGAATTTTTGCTTCTATTATCCGAATGATCAAGCGATGATGGATCGTTTAAAACATTTTATCGAGGAAGCAGATGCAGCGATTGACACGATGCCGGACAAGAACTTCCACAAGATGATCAACCGCGGGCTGCTTGGTATTTACCTCGCCGATCGCAAGGTTGCCAAACAGCGCAATGTACGCGTTCTAGCTCGCAAATTGATTCGCAAATCGGGTGGCAGCGGTTTGTTTTTCTTTGTTAACGGATGGCTGTACCGTAGAATCAGGCAAAGTATTTAATCCTGATTTTGCAGTGGTATTTCGGCAAATTTACCTTGCCAACTGTCGCGTCGTTTTAATTCGTCGTCGATGGCATCGAGAACTTCCCATTTGTTCAGACTCCACATCGGACCGATCATTAAGTCTGCCGGCCCATCTCCGGTCAAACGATGAATGATCATATTTGCGGGCAGGATTTCCAACTGGTCGCAAACAAGCTGAACATATGTATTGAAATCGAGAAATTGGAGCATGCCTTTTTCGTATTGCTTGACCATTGCCGTTTTTTTCAGAAGGTGAAGCAGATGGATCTTGATGCCTTGAACGTCAAGCTTTGCCACAGCTTTCGCGGTCTCAAGCATCATCGCCGGTGTTTCCCTTGGCAATCCGTCAATGATATGAACACAAACGGGAATGTTGTGTTTGCGCAGTTTCGCAACGCCTTCGACAAAGCAGTCATAATCATGTGCACGGTTGATTAGACGTCCGGTTTCGTCGTGAACGGTTTGCAGGCCCAGTTCCAGCCACAAGAATGTGCGCGCGTTTAATTCGGCAAGGTAGGCGACCACATCGTCAGGCAGACAGTCGGGGCGAGTGGCGATCGACAAGCCGACAACGCCTTCTTGTTCCAAAACCGTTTCGTAACTTTCACGAAGCACGTCAATCGGTGCATAAGTATTTGTGAAGGCTTGAAAATAGCCGATGTATTTGTCGGCATGCGGCCATTTTGTTTTCATTTGTTCTTTAATGGTTTTGAACTGAGTGGCGAGACTGTCCTTGCGGTTCCCTGCAAAATCACCCGAACCTTTTTGACTGCAAAAGGTACAGCCGCCCCAGGCAACTTTTCCGTCGCGATTCGGGCAGTCGAATCCTCCGTCAAGCGGCACTTTAAATACTTTGCTTCCGAACTTGTCCCTTAAATAGGTATTCCATGTATAGTACCTTTTATCCGGCCCATAATGAGCCGGCCATTTTTGTTCCGCCATTTCACGTACTCCCTTCACTAACCTATGGCACATTCTAGCAAACATTCGCTGAAACATAAAGCCGTTACACCGACTGCGCCTGTCTGCAGAATCCCATCACTTTTCTCAGTGATTCCATTAAAACAACTTCAAAGATCAACTTTTTTCCGACCTGAGTTGACATCTGATTGCAATATCAATAAAATAAATACACAACCTAAAATGAACGACTACTGATGATGAAGAAAAGTAGCCTGTGAGCGGTTTTCAGAGAGTCGGCGCTTGGTGTGAGCCGATACGGTAAGCAGACGAACTCGCTTCGGAGGTGCGGGACTGCCCATCATTGGGTATCCCGACGCAGCCCGCGTTACAGGGATTAAGCGAGCGTGATGACGGCTGAAGTCTCATGCTAATCTGGGTGGTACCGCGGGAATAAAACAAGTCATCAACCTCTCGTCCCTGACAAACTGTTGGGGCGAGAGGTTTTTCTGTATTTCACAATCTATTTTGACGATGCAGGATTAAAAAGGAGGAAATCGCCATGGCAATGGCATTTGATCACCGAAAAATTGAAGCAAAATGGCAAAAATTCTGGGATGAGCATCAAACGTTTCGTACAGATGATGCATCGGATAAACCGAAATATTATGTTTTGGATATGTTTCCTTATCCATCAGGAAAGGGACTGCATGTCGGTCATCCGGAAGGGTATACAGCAACGGATATTATGGCACGGATGAAACGGATGCAAGGCTTTGAAGTGCTGCATCCGATGGGTTGGGATGCCTTCGGACTTCCGGCCGAACAATATGCGCTTGATACGGGCAACGATCCTGGCGAATTCACCAAGAAAAATATTGCTACATTCAAGAGGCAGATTAAATCACTCGGGTTCTCGTACGACTGGAATCGTGAAATCAATACGACAGATCCGCAGTATTATCGATGGACGCAATGGATCTTTCTGCAGCTTTACAAAAAAGGACTCGCCTACATTGCCGAAGTACCGGTAAATTGGTGTCCGGCACTTGGAACGGTACTTGCAAATGAAGAGGTCATTGATGGAAAAAGTGAACGCGGCGGCTTTCCGGTTGTCCGCAAGCCGATGAAGCAGTGGATGCTTAAGATCACCGCTTACGCGGATCGTCTGCTTAGTGACCTTGAAGATTTGGATTGGCCGGAGAGCATTAAAGAAATGCAGCGCAACTGGATCGGGCGTTCTGAAGGTGCAGAGGTTCAATTCCAAATTGATGGTCATGGTGATGAAAAAGTAACCGTCTTTACCACTCGTCCGGATACGCTGTTTGGCGCGACCTATATGGTTCTTGCTCCCGAACACAAACTCGTTGACAAAATTGTCACTCCGGAACAAAAGGAAAGCATTGATCGCTACCGCGCAGAAGTGGCCGCTAAGAGCGATCTTGAACGTACCGATCTTGCAAAAACAAAAACAGGTGCTTTTACCGGTGCGTATGCGATTAACCCGGTCAATGGTAAAAAAGTGCCGATCTGGATCGCCGATTACGTTCTGATCACGTACGGCTCCGGTGCAATTATGGCAGTTCCTGGTCATGACGACCGCGACTATGAATTCGCAACCAAATTCCACCTGCCGATCATTGAAGTGGTTGCCGGCGGCGATCTGTCGAAAGAAGCATACACCGGTGAGGGTAAGCATGTTCATTCGGAATTTCTCAATGGATTAGGCAAAAAAGAAGCGATTACGAAAATGATCGATTGGCTTGAAGCACATAAAGTCGGAAATCGTAAAATTACGTATCGTCTGCGTGACTGGCTGTTCAGCCGTCAGCGTTATTGGGGCGAACCCATCCCGATCATTCATATGGAGGACGGATCGCTCAAAGCGGTTCCGGAAGAAGAACTGCCGCTTCGTCTGCCGAAAACTGAAAACATCCAGCCATCCGGAACGGGTGAATCACCGCTTGCAAATGACACAGAATGGATAAATGTCGTTGATCCGGAAACCGGGATGAAAGGACGCCGTGAAACCAATACGATGCCTCAATGGGCAGGCAGCAGCTGGTACTTCCTTCGCTATATCGATCCGCATAATTCCGAGAAACTTGCGGATCCAGAAAAGTTGAAACGGTGGATGTCGGTTGATCTGTACGTCGGCGGTGCAGAACATGCCGTCCTGCACTTGCTGTATGCGCGCTTCTGGCATAAAGCACTTTATGATCTTGGCGTTGTTCCGACAAAAGAACCGTTCCAGAAGCTGGTCAACCAAGGAATGATTCTTGGCGGCAATCATGAAAAGATGAGTAAATCCAAAGGGAATGTTGTAAATCCAGATGAAATTGTAGGCTCGCATGGCGCAGACACGCTGCGTCTTTATGAAATGTTCATGGGACCGATTGATGCTGCCGTTGCTTGGTCTGAAAAAGGGATTGACGGTGCGCGCCGTTTTCTTGATCGTATCTGGAGACTGTTTGTGAGCCCAGAGGGTGGTTTGGCTGATCAGATCACGCAAAATGGTTCAACCGACGAGGCTTTTGAGAAAGTGTACCATCAGACCGTGAAAAAGGTAACGGAAGACTATGAAATCATGCACTTCAATACCGGCATTGCGCAATTGATGACCTTCATTAACGAAGCGTACAAACAAGAGACGATTCCTGCATCGATGGCAGAAGGATTTATCAAGCTGCTTTCACCGATCGCACCCCACATCAGTGAAGAGATTTGGTCGCTGCTTGGTCATGAAGAGTCGATTGAAACATCATCGTGGCCGTCGTTCGATGTGAAAAAATTGGTCGAAGATAAAGTTGAGATCATCGTTCAGGTGAACGGAAAGATCCGTACACGGTTCCAAGTTGATAAAGGGATTGCGCGTGAACGTCTTCAAGAAATTGCATTGAATGACGAACGGATTAAAGAACGTCTCGAGGGCAAATCCGTGAAAAAAGTGATTGCTGTACCAGATAAATTGGTCAATATCGTTGCAAAATAACCAAAAAGGGAAAGGCCTGCATAAAAACCGCTTTCTGTGCGAACGCATAGGAGCGGTTTTTTTTGCAGATAAAGAGAAGGATATGTGAGATGCTAGTGGGACAGCGATCAGCTGAAGTGTTGCTCAAGCTCAAGGTGGATAAATCAGCCGCTGATAAAGGATCGACTTAGCCCGGATAGGCAATGAGACAACCGCAATAGGATTTAGACAATGTTACGAGCGAACACCGCACATGACCAATACGATTTGTCATGGCAAGGAGGGTGTCCCTTTTTTTCGACAAAATGTTACAAATAACGTACGACCCTGTTGAAGCCATGCTGTACAATCGTTATATTGTGGTAAAATACAAAGAGTTGTGGGCCGTGCGCCCAATTGAAGATTAGGAGCGTTGACAGATGTCCGCATCGAAAATGATCCGAGGTGCCATGATTTTAACAGTCGCCTCAATTGTTTCACGTTTGCTTGGAATTTTCTTTATCATCCCATATAATGCGTTAACCGGCACAGAAGGGACTTTTCTCTATGGGATCGCCTATACGCCTTATGGTATTATGCTGAGTGTATCGACGATGGGTCTTCCGCTTGCTGTGTCGAAATTCGTTTCAAAGTATAATGCACTTGGCGACTATGAGTCCGGAAGGCGACTGCTTAAATCCGGCTTTGTCTTAATGGCGGTAACCGGGCTTATTGGGTTTCTGGTTCTTTTTATCGGAGCACCGCATATTGCTGCTGCTTATGGCTTGCCGGCAAACAGAATGAATGATGTGATATTGGTTATTCGTGTGGTCAGTATTGCCATCCTGATTGTCCCGGTCATGAGCCTGATGCGTGGGTATTTTCAAGGCTATCAGTCAATGGGTCCGACAGCGGTTTCTCAGATTGTTGAGCAGGTTGTCCGGATCGCCTTCATTTTAATCGGCGCGTTTCTTGTGATTAAAGTCTTTCATGGTTCGCCGGTTACCGCTGCTGCACTTGCCACTTTTGCAGCATTTGTCGGAGCGGTTGGCGGCCTTTATGTTATGCTGCACTTTTGGGTGACGCGGCGCGGGCGTATGTCCAAGATGAAGCAAACGGTACAGAGAAGAAAGAAAATATCCTATTTATCGATGTATCGCGAGTTAGTCAATTACGCCATTCCTTTTGTTGCGGTTGGGATTTCGATGCAGCTGTATCAATTGATTGATCAATTCATGGCCTACCATTATTTAGCGTACAGCGCGCAAGTCAAGGAGCTCGTGATTACCGATTTAACGGTTAATGATCAAAAGATGGTGATGATACCGGTAACGCTTGCAACATCGCTTGCTGTCAGTGCTGTTCCGGCGATCATTAATTCTTATGCAAAGCGAGATATTAACGAAGTCAATCATAAAATCACACAAGCTTTTGAACTTGTATTATTTTTAACCATACCGGCTGCGGTGGGTCTTTCTTCTTTGGGGTATATGATTCACGGTTTGCTCTTTGAAATTAACCTGCATGACTTGCTGATTGGCGGGCGCATTCTGCAATGGTATGCGTTGACCGCGATTTTCTTTGCTTTGTTTCAGGTGACTGCGTCCATACTTCAAGGGATTAATCGGCAGCGTGTCACTTTAATCAGCCTTTGCGCAGGAGTCATGATTAAAATCTTGCTCAATCCATTATTTATGAAAGTATTTGGCATGGTTGGTCCGATCCTTGCAACCGATATTGGCTATGCGGTCTGCATCCTTATCAATTTAATTGCGATTAAACAAGCGACCGGTTACAAATACTCGGCGATTGGTCAGCAAGTGATACATATCGTTGGCTATACGGCCATTATGGCTCTTTCAATCCAGTTGATCTTTCTCCTATTCGGTGGTTCGATTCCAAGTGGCAGAGGCATTGCGTTTGTTGTCGTGATGGTTAGTGTTGCGGTTGGTGTAGCCGTATATCTTTTGCTTTCTCGATGGACCGGTTTGCTGCGCCGCGTGGTCGGCGGAATGAGAAAGCGCAGGACCGATTAAAACATAAAAAGGTGTCTCTTTGTCAGTAGTGACGGTGAGGCACCTTTTTTTGGGCGTTAGGTGTGGAAAACGGTTTATCGTTGCGGGAATCCAGGCCCGCCGAATGGAGGAACTGGAAATCCGAGTCTCCGTTCAATGGCGCGCACGCGGCGGTCAAGGTTCTGAATTTCGCGGTCGGTCTGTGCTTGCGAACGTTCCAGCCGGTTTAATCTGCGCTCGAATTGTTGTGGATTAAATGGTGGTTGAGGCGGGCGCGGGGGTTGATGCATCTGTCTGCTTTCAGCGTCTTGTGAATCTTCGTTCCAGACAAAAGCGTGATCAGCATAAGGAGATGCTGTATGCCTAGAATCAAGAAACGGGGAAGATCCAGCATTTGATTGTTCAGACGGAATTGTTGCGGCTTGCTGATTGAAATGAGGCGCGGTTTGATCAATCCATCCTCTTGGTGCCGATGCAGGCTGATAGGCACTCACGTCTTGCGGAAAAGCAGCATGTTCATTTGAAAACATAGATGATGATCCTCCTTGAAATGTCGGTTTGTTCATCCATAGTCTATGTTTCAAAATGATTTTTGCCCATGTGTTCTTGCAAAATAAAAAGAGCTGCGAACAAGCAGCTCAAGAAACCTTTACCTTCTTTTCTGTTACCGTCCATTGTCCTCGGCGGGGACTTTTTACCAAATTATTATAGGTGAGAATATTGAGATCTCTCTGCATTGTTCTCTGTGTCATGTCAAATTCTTCAACTAACTCCTTTGTCGTAACCGTACCTTGTTTTCGAATGAACAAATAAACGGACTTAACACGATTTAGCATACGATCAGTTGAAGGACCCAAGTCACCACTCCCCAGATTATTTATCAATAAAAGATATGTCTTTTACTGAGCGAAATATTCAAGCAAGAGTAAATACATTGAATTTTGTTGTACAATAGGATTCAAAACGTATTGAACGACGCGATTTCACCGACTGGATCGACATATTGTCTGATTCGAAGAGCACATACCGATTTGCTGCACTCTGAGGTCACATAATTTTCTGTCAACAGTTTAAATATAACGCTACATTTTGAAATGTCAAATATTTTTTGCTGGAAAAAGGCATCTATCCGCAGAAGTGCGTTTTGCTTCTCAATCAATGGCGATCCGAATACTTATGAATACAAGGAATCGTGTAAGAAAAACCGGGCGACGCCTAGTCCTTACTTCCGCAGGATGCGGTGGCTTTCGCGTTGCATACAGGACGTATGCGCACTTAGCGAAAGTTCCTTTTACTCTAAATGCGGCTTTCATTCATCAATGATATGCTTGAACGGCACACCAGCTGCTCGCTTGCCGCGGCAGGCGCCAGAGTACTTCTGCTTTGCTTCTCGGCCAAGACACTTTGCTTTGAAGACGAGGCAAAATCATGGGCTTTCTTATTTTGTAAAAAAAACTGCACTCCCATCAGTTTCGGGGAGTGCAGTTCCATTAATGTGGGAAAATATCTCCGGACAAGTAACGTTCACCGTTATCATTGATCATACAGACAACGATTTGATCGGGTTTGAAGCGGCGAGCGACTTGCAGTGCGACATATACCGATGCACCTGACGAAGGTCCGCAGAGAATCCCTTCATCACTGGCTAATCTGCGCGTGATTTCGTAAGCATCATCATCGCTGACGTCGATAATTTCATCGATGAGCGACATGTCCATGGTATCTGGAATAAAGCCTGGGCTTGTTCCAACAATTTTATGACGTCCCGGTTTTCCTCCGGAATACACCGGTGATCCGGCTGGCTCGCAGATATGTACCGTCATTTCGGGGAAAGCCTCTTTCAGAGCCCGCCCTGTACCGGATACTGTACCGCCCGTACCTGCTGCGCCAACGAACGCGCAGAGTGGGCGTTTCAGTTCTTGAATATCACTGATGATTTCAGCGGCAGTTGTTTTGCGATGCGCCTCAGGGTTTGCCTGGTTTTCAAATTGCATCGGCATGTAGCAGTTCGGCAGCACTGCAGCAAGTTCTTTTGCTTTTTCTATTGCGCCGGGCATTTTTTTCCTTCCTGAGGTCAAAACCACGTCAGCGCCGAAGGCTTTTAATAAATTGATCCGTTCTTGGGTGATCGTGTCCGGCATAACGATCATCGCTTTATAGCCGCGTGCTGCTGCGGCCATCGCAAGGCCAATACCCATATTTCCAGATGTTGGCTCAATGATCGTTGCCCCTTTCTGAATGATTCCCCGTTTTTCAGCGTCGATAATCATATTCAGTGCTGCACGATCTTTGACACTTTTGGTTGGGTTGAAGTATTCTAACTTTGCGTAGATTGCTGCTCCGTTTGGATCGGGCAGTCGATTTAAACGAACCATCGGCGTTTGACCGACCAGTTCATCAATAGATTGAGCAGGTTTCGTCATTGTTTTCTCCCTTTTCTTCGTTGGATGCTTCTCATTAGCTTCTCGTTCATGAGGATAAAGTATTCCAATAGTAATGGTTCTATTATACAGGATGAAGTGAACTTGGGTCGACCATTGATAAGCATCTCTTATAAAAATAGTGGGTAATCTCGTTAATATCGAGCAAGTACAAGGATGGGAAGAAGGCGTTTTATGTCCAATCATTATTTTTTAGGCATTCCTGTTGCGGATGCATTACGGGAAACGTTAAATCAGGCTGCTCGCTCATATCTTACAGCTGCAGACTATAAGCGTAAAACCGACGCCCGCGATTACCATATTACGCTCCTCTTTTTGGGCGCACTGGCTTCCGAGCAGCGTACGGCAATTGTACAAGCCGTACACCAAACTTCGGCGAACTGGACGCCATTTACGCTCGCTTTGTCAGGAATCGATGGGTTTGGTGATCGCAGGCACCCGCGCGTTTTATTTGCTTCATTAAAGGAAACAAGAGGTCTCACTGGTCTTCAAGCTGCAATTGCGCAAGCCGTGGCTCCGCTCGGCGTGCGATTAGAGAATCGCCCGTACCATCCGCATATCACACTGGCGAAACGCTGGGTAAGCGGCGACCTTCCGATGCAGTTGCCTGCGGTGCATCATGGGCTCGCTGGAAAACAGTGGACCGTATCCGCTGTATCGCTTTTTCAAGTTTGTCCGGATAATTTGCCGAATTATCAACAGATATGCTTATTTCCTTTTCAATCTGAAAAGAGAGAGTATTCCTAAACCCTGTTTTTGTATTAAAATAGGTTTAGAAGACTAAAGGGGAAAAAGCATGGCTCAATTGATCAAAATTAATCAATGTATTTCGCGTTATCAATTAAATTTTCTTGGCTATGCCAATCGCTACCCGTGGCTGAAGAAGCGGCGGCAGGCAGAGTGGAAACTGCGTCAACAGGGCGCATTGGCCGATATTGCTGAGGAGTCGCACGGATTTGACGATTGGCTGTTTGCAAAACAATTATTGTGGGCAAGCCGTACCGCAGAGGCGTATTCGCCCTATCCGGATCAACTTTTACAAACCGTTTGGCTGCGGCGTATGTTAAAGGGAATTAATGATGTATCTTTTCTTATGTATCAGCCGGTCTTGCTGACAAAATCTGGGCCGGTTCAACTCGACTCAATTCTGCTCATGAACGACCGTATCTGCTGTATTCATCCGCTCTTAGGTGCAGCAGGCGATGTGTTCCAGCCAATGGAACAGCGGCGATGGCAGCAGATCACCAACGGGGCAAGGCAGACATTGGTCAATCCGCTGATTGCTTTACGGCGCACCAAAGCGGTCATTTCCGCCTTTTTACGCAATCAAGGAATGGCTGAACTGCATGTGCAAGGAATGGTTTATGCACCGCAAGCTTATATTGAAAAGGTGCCTGCCGAATCAGAAATCGTATTTGTTGACCGAAGAAATGAGCGTGAATGGTTTCAGCGGGCCGATCAGCATTCTCTGCTTCTAAAGAGAGAACAAGTTGCATGTGCCGAAGCGCTGCTCAATGCGAGCGAAACATTTGCGGAACCAAGGACGAGCTGATCATGAAAAAATGACAGAATTCGCGTTTTTATGATTGTTGATTATCCGTGAACGTGGTATATTTTTATGCATAGTCTGTTTTTTTCGATAACATGCGAAACGGACATGGAAAGGCAATGGTGGAATGCTTTGATTCATTTTTTCGATGGCGATAATTGGGAAATCTCTCCAGCAGGAGGATTGACAGGAGAAGCATATATGGCAAGCTCCGGGGAAAGTAAGCTTTTTATTAAGCGAAATTCTTCCCCTTTTCTTGCTGTTCTTTCTGCGGAAGGAATTGTTCCAAAGCTGCTTTGGACTCGGCGCATGGATAATGGAGATGTGCTCACTGCCCAAACGTGGTTAAAGGGGAGAGTTTTGACACCGAATGAAATGGCTTCAGAGCAGGTTGCCGAAATGCTTAAAAAAATTCATTCTTCCGAACCGCTCTTGACCATGATGAAACGCTTGGGCAAGAAACCCGTGACGACTACACAGTTGCTGAATCGATTATCGAGTCAGGCGCGCGGCAGGACGGAGACACGTGCATTGCGTCAATCGCTGAACTTTTTAAAAGATACTGCCGAGCGCGCGGAATATCCGAAGAAAATGGTTTGCCATTCGGACATCAACCATAATAATTGGCTGCTTGGCGAAGATGAAAAGAACTTATACTTGGTCGACTGGGATCAAGCGGTCATCGCTGATCCTGCCATGGATTTGGCGATGCTCCTTTATTGGTACGTTGAAGAGGAAGATTGGGAAGATTGGCTGCATCTGTACGGCCTGAAACGAACAAAATCGTTACAGTTGCGCCTCGTATGGCATATGATTGCAATGACCGTACGTTTTATGTTCTGGCATCAGGAGCATGCAGAAATGAAGAAAATCATCCTTTTTGAGAAGGACCTGCTGTGGCTGAATGACTATGCTGCCGGACTGCTTGCTTAATCGATCGAGTGTTCAACAGCAGTCACCGTTATCAATTCGTGGATCGGCATCTTTCCGTGACGGGAAGGTGCGCTTTTTTGCGGATCGGACAAACGCTGGTTTTTCTGCTTTTCGCTGATCATTAACCATTCTCCATGGTAATCTGGAGAGAAAAGAAATAGAATAGATGACGGACCCGCCTGAGCGCATGCAGCACGTTTAGGATGATTGTCCCGTATGAGCGAACAAAGGGAGAGTTACACATGAGAGTACGACACAAACCTTGGGCAAAAAGCAAACTGAATCAGCATTCGAATCTTGTGGTTCAATCGCCAAAAGATCACAATGGTGAATGGCATGATGTATTTCACCGCGAGGCACCGCTTCATGTAGAAATCGGCACCGGTAAAGGCCGGTTTCTTACAGGAATGGCGAAAAAATACCCGGATGTTAATTTTGTCGGTATTGAGCTTCATGAGAGTGTGATTGTAACTGCACTGCAGCGATGCTTGGATGAGGGTTTAGATAATGTGCGGCTGATTAATGAGGACGCGCGCGGTCTGACTGAGTTCTTTGCTGAAGACGAGGTGGATGCTCTCTATTTGAACTTTTGTGATCCGTGGCCGAAAAACCGTCATGAGAAGCGGCGCCTGACTTATTCTGCTTTTCTGGCACAGTACGAATATGTACTTAAAAAGGGCGGCATATTGAATTTTAAAACGGATAATCAAGGCTTATTTGAATACTCGCTCGAAAGCTTTTCAAAATATGGATTTATTCTCCAAAATATCAGTCTCGACTTGCATCATGCAAAAATGAAGGACAATGTCGTTACCGAATATGAAGAAAAGTTTGCTGAAAAGGGCCAAAAAATTTATCGCTGTGAAGCCATTTCAAGCGAATAAAGAAAATCTCCCGCTGCCAGCAACGGGAGATCATTCGGACTAGTCTTGCGCCTTTAATTCAAGGACTGCTCCGCTCTTGGCGTCAGCAATAAAGTCAAAGTGGTGCGTGTCGTTTTTCCGACTCGAGATGAGACCGCCTTTATAAACCAGATGAGTGAGACTGTCTTTGGACCAACTATGCGGGGTAAGGAAGATCCATGCGCCCTCGATTGGCATTTGGTCTTTGACTTCACGCTTGACTTGTTCCAATACATGTTCAGAACTTAACGATTTTTTACCGGCTGCGTTGCGTGCAGTGACTGCTCCGGCAAGATAACCGATTAGTGAACCGATCAAAAAGGCGGTACCGAAACCGAATCCTTTTTTCATGATCGTCCTCCTTTTTACGAACGCAGGACCGTGGCACGCAGTGTGCAGATGATCCTGTGTTTTGGTTTATTCATTGGGATGAACGCATGTGAATGCATAGTTTGTATTATAACATGGAAGAAGTAATAAGATACGCTTGATCGTTAATGAAACGGGTCCGTGATCTTTATGAAGAAATGAGGCGAACGGTATGATTATTATAGGTGTTGGAACGAAAAATCCTGCAAAACTCAATGCGGTGAAGCAGACGATTGAGGAGCAGGCAATCGATGCTGAAATTCGAAGTTATGATGTGCCTTCAGGTGTGTCCGCGATGCCGATGTCCGATCATGAAACAAGCCAAGGTGCAGTAAACCGGGCGAGAGCGGTGCTAAATCAGGATCCTGAGGCAACGCTTGGGATCGGCATGGAAGGCGGCGTTTCTGAACTTGATGGCGAGATGTTCCTGTGCAACTGGGGCGCCTGTGCCGATCGCGAAGGCCGGCTTATCCGTGCAGGAGGTGCCCGCATCTTGCTTCCGCAAGCGTTGGCGGACGGCGTGCGCAGCGGACGTGAACTCGGTGATGTTGCCGATGTTTATTTTCATCAGGAAAGTGTACATACGCATGGCGGAACCATCGGCATACTGACTGAGGGACGTGTGTCGCGTACCGAGATGTTTCACCATATATTGAAACTCATTGAAGGGATCTACGCCTATCAGAAACGTTAAATGAACATTGTCTGAAGATCACACTGTAACTCCAGCTTTTATCTATGCTAAACTAAGTAAGGTATGTTTTCAGCCAAGCATGACTCATGCGAGAACAAGCAGAATAAAGGAGCTGATCGCTCAATGGATCGTGCCGATTTAAGAAAATTAGTTGAACAAAGATTGCAGTCTGATGAGACAACCATTCATTTTGATGATAAAAGCGAGCAGCTGCGCATTGAATTAATTAAAAGTGGAAAAGGGGTCACGCTTTCCATACCCGAACTTCTGCAGCATTATCATGAGAAAGGCGAGCCGGCGCTCGAACAAGCACTTGTTACGATTGAGCGCGGATTGAAAGCCATGTCGGTTTCACCCCATCTGAAAGGAAAAGAAAAGCGAATTTTTCCAGTCATTCGTTCGGCATCTTTTCCAGAAAAAACAAAGGACGGACGGAGACTGATTGCCAAGCCACATACAGCAGAAACAAAAATTCTCTATGCACTTGATCTTGGCAAGGCATGCAGACTGATCGATGAGCGTTTTCTTGAACAAGAAGGTATCGCAGAACAGATGCTTATGGAGTCTGCAGCCTTTAATTTAAACGCGCTGCCTGTAAAAATGAAAAAAGATGTTGTACGAAACAATGCGTTTTATTTTATAAACACAAAGGACGGCTACGATGCCAGCAGAATTCTAAACCGCAAGCTGATCGAAAAGATGCGCAGCAAGGCGCACGGAGATCTGACGGTAGCTGTGCCGCATCAAGATGTATTGATTTTTGGCGATATTGTCAATCCTGAAGGTTATGACATTCTGGCACAAATGACGATGAAATTTTACACTTCAGGAACGATTCCAATCACCATGATGCCGTTTATTTTTAATGAGCAAGGCGAACTGGAACCAATCTTTATCATGGCAAATAAACGGCCAAAACCGGGAAAAACAAAAAAACAGTAATGCAACGGCATGGATGGAAGCATCCTGCCTGGAAGGGGTTAAATGCATGATTCTTTATTACAACCGCAAAGGGATTGGCGATACCTTAATTGTTTATTTCAAAGAGGGTGAAAAACAGGCCGTTCAAACATCGGACTCCGTCACACGGATTTACGATGCAGCGACGAATGAAACGCTGGGCTTTAATTTATCCAATGCCTCTGCATTCTTAGGTACGCAAGAAAGCGGTCAACTAAAAGCGGATGGCGCATTGATTCATCTGCTGAATCAAAAAATAGAGCGTGCAGGATTTGACGCGACACTTCCTGAAACATGCAAACCAATGATTGTCACCGGTTATGTAAAAGAAATGAAGAAACATCCGGATTCCGATCATATGCATGTCTGCAAAGTTGACTTAGGGGACGAAGAACTGGACATTGTCTGCGGCGCACCGAATATCGATCAAGGGCAGAAAGTTGTTGTCGCCAAAATCGGTGCCTTGATGCCAAACGGAACATTGATTCGCCCAACGGTGCTTCGCGGAGTTGCTTCCTATGGCATGATTTGTTCCGCACGCGAACTTGCACTCCCCAATGCACCGCAGAAACGCGGCATCTTAGTTCTTCACTCAGAGACAAAAATTGGACAAGATTTTTATGAACGAGCAGCACATAAAATGAACGTATAAATCGAAAAATTTTTGCGAAGGTGAGGCGAATCGCAATGGCCGATAAATGGTGGCGCAAATATTTCAGTATGGACAGCGAAGATGAGCCTGATCGCCGTGAAACACCTCTAGAAAACGAGCAAACGTCAGCCTCGGTTGGCCGTTTCAAGGATCCAAATCGGAAGGTTGAAGTAAAGATGCTCGCGCGTTATCCGGAGCATGTACGCGCGGATACCTCATTTGATCGAGACAACAGCAGCAAGAGCAAGCGCAGCGCGGATAAGCGTGATGAGGCCCCGAAACCAAAGAAGAAACCGCCTTTTCATCCGACCCGCGTTCCATCTCCGGTTTTCGGCTTTCGAAAGCCGAATCAGGCAAAAGAAGCTGAAGGCTACTTGGACGTGAAGAAAGAGGATCAAGAAAAACGGCAGATTGAAGCCTATCGTCAAGAAGAATTGAACCGATCAAATGAAAAGCATCCGTCAATAGCGGATCAGCCGACGATTGACCGAACAATAGCGGATCAGCCGGCGATTAATCGAACGAAAGATCCATTAACTGACCGTGAAGCAACCGATGTTCCTGCTGATCCGCTGTCTGAAACGGATCAGAGACAGGTGCCATTGAATGAGGCAGCAGCTGAACCTGCAGCCACTCACCGTCAGGATGAGCAGCCGGATTCGGTATTCCAAGAAGCGGAGCCACCTGCAGAAATGGTTAGGCAAGAGACGGCACCGGCTTCGCAGGAGTCGACCATTCAACAGAAAAAAGAGCCGATCCGCGTGACGAGTCGCTTGCCGCGCTCACCGTTTCGTCAGGAACGCCAGTCCAAAGTCCCCTTTAATGTTTTGATGTTCCACACGGATCGAAGAAATAGTACAACGGTGAAAGAGCGGGAGCCTGCACAACAAGCGACAGCTCCTTCCGACTTTTTGCTGCCGCTTGAACTGCTTCATGATGCTGCTACTTCAGAAAAAGACAGTGCATCTTGGATTGAGGAAAACAAAGCAATATTGGTTGAAACGTTGGAAAATTTTCATGTTGATGCCGATGTCGTCGGGTATGTTCAGGGGCCAAGTGTGACACGATTTGATCTTCACCTGCACCCCGGCGTCAAAATAAATAAAGTGCTCAGTTTGACAGAGGACATTAAGTTAAGTCTTGCTGCACGGCAAATTCGAATTGCGCCGGTGTTGGGGACAAGCAGCGTAGGCATCGAAATTCCAAATAAGGTTCGACGTCCTGTGCTGCTTAAAGAATTAGTCACATCAAAGAATTTTAGAGAAAGCAAGGCACCGCTGATTGCTGCACTCGGTCAGGATGTTTCCGGAAATCAAGTGGTCACGGATCTGGCGAAGATGCCGCATGGTCTTATTGCCGGGGCAACCGGATCAGGCAAGAGTGTCTGCATCCACTCGCTTATTCTCAGTTTAATCTACCGTACATCACCGGAAGATCTGCGTTTTCTGTTAATTGATCCTAAGGTCGTTGAGCTTGCCCCTTATCAGGAATTACCACATCTGGCTGCTCCGGTCATTACCGAACCGAAAGAAGCGGCGGCTGCACTTAAATGGGCCGTTGATGAGATGGAGCAACGCTACCGAACGTTTGCCGAATGTGCCGTTCGCGATATGGATGGCTACAATCGCAAACGACGCTCCGGTCAGATCCACGGCGACAAGATGCCTTACATCGTTATAGTCATTGATGAACTTGCCGATCTGATGATGGCAGCGCCGCAGGATGTTGAGGAATCGATCTGCCGAATTGCGCAAAAGGCGCGGGCGGCGGGGATTCATCTGCTGGTTGCTACCCAGCGCCCCTCGGTAGATGTGATTACCGGTTTGATTAAGTCGAATATACCGACGCGGATTGCGTTTAGCGTTTCCTCACAAACCGACTCGCGAACAATTTTGGATTGCAGCGGTGCTGAGCGCTTGCTCGGACGCGGTGATTTGCTGTTTGCGGAAAATGGATCGCGAAGTCTGCGACGGCTTCAAGCTTGCTATGTATCTGATGAAGAAATCAGCCGTGTCACTCACGCATTTCATGATTGGCAAAAGCCGGAGTATCTTTTTTCTCCTGAAGCAGTGCGTACCGATTATGAACGCTCGGAGCAGGAAGATGAATTGCTCGGCGAAGCAGCTGCGTTTGTCGTTGCGCAGGGTCAAGCTTCCGTTTCCGCCATTCAGCGTCACTTCAGAATTGGCTATAATCGCGCCGCCAGACTTGCCGATGAGCTGGAGATGCGCAATATTATCTCAGCAAGTAATGGAAGTAAGCCGCGTCAAGTATTGGTTTCCAAGGAGAAACTTAGTGAGCGGCTTGGCGAACCGGATTAAAATGGAGGACAATTTTTTTAGCATTTTATATGGATAAAATATGCTTTTACAATGGTGTTAATAAAGGTTAAAATAAATGTCGAGCATGACGGCAATGCAGAGCGGAACACGCAATACAATGAACGTTGTGAGTTTTTATGCAGTGCTCGCTCCATTGATCGGTTTTTATATTTTTTGCTAAAAACGAATCTGCAGCACACAGAATAGCCAATAAATGAGTATACTATTCATATTGCAGCGATTTGGTCATGCACGAAGCAATTTATGGAGGTCATTTGTATGACGAAGTACCATTTTGTTGGCATAAAAGGCACTGGAATGAGCGCACTTGCTCAAATCCTTCAGGGGCTGCACCACGAGGTCCAAGGCTCGGATTATGACAAACGTTTTTTTACCCAAAAGGCACTTGAGGATAAGAAGATTAAGCTTCTTCCCTTCACGGAAGCTAATATATCCTCGGACGAGGTAGTGATCGCCGGTAACGCGTTCCCGGATCAGCATGAGGAAATAAGCAAAGCCAGAGAGATGGGTGTTCCGGTTTATCGTTATTACGATTTTTTGGGCATGCTGGCGAAGCACTATACAAGTGTCGCGGTGACCGGTACACATGGAAAGACGTCAACGACCGGACTGCTTTCATTTGTTTTTAAGGCGTTTGCCCCAACCGCCTATTTGATCGGCGACGGCACCGGTTACGGCGATGACAAGAGCAAGTACTTTATTTGGGAATCCTGTGAATACAAACGGCACTTCCTTCATGCTGATCCTGATTATTGCCTGATTACCAATATTGAATTTGATCACTCGGATTATTACAAAGACCTTGATGACGTTGTCAGTGCGTTTCAAGAACTTGCACTTAAGGTGAAAAAGGCAGTATTTGCTTGTGGCGATAATGAACAGCTTCAAATGATCAAATCGAATGTGCCGATGATCTATTACGGATTTAATGAAGAGAATGATTTTCAAGCAAGAAACGTTCATTTTCTTTCTGATGATTCGGGAACGGAATTTGACGTTTATATCCGCAATGATTTCTATGGACATTTCAAAATTACCGGATACGGCAAGCATAATGTGCTCAATGCACTTGCGGTGATCTCATTCTGTAATTATATGAATGTCCCGCTTGAACTCGTTCAGGAACGTCTTGCCAAGTTTCATGGTGTGAAGCGCCGCTTCTCCGAGATGAAGCTGGAGCCCAGGGATCAGATTATGATCGATGACTATGCACATCATCCAACCGAAATTCGAGCAACGATTGATGCGGCGCGTGAAAAATATCCGGATCGTAAACTGGTTGCCATTTTTCAGCCGCATACGTATTCTCGGACCATGACGTTTATGGATGAGTTCGCTGCTGCACTGGCTACGGCAGATGATGTTTATCTCTGTGATATTTTCGGCTCTGCTCGAGAAAAAAGCGGCAAGCTGTCCATTCATGATCTTCAAGACCGCATTGACGGCGCACATATTCTGCACAACAGCATGATTGATGATCTGAAGCAGTATCAGCACAGTGTGCTGTTGTTTATGGGAGCCGGAGATATTCAGAAGTACCAAACCGCATATAAAGAAGCACTTGAAGCATCTGCGCTCTAAAGTGTTTTCAATAATGGGGACGATGAAGCCTTGCTTCCGTCTGCATGCGAGAAACTTGCCGGCCGGCAAGTTTTCTTTAATATGTCTAAAATGTTAAGATAGGAGAGTAGGACAGACGGGGTGGTGGAATTTTAATCCCGTGGACGTATAGAAAAGCGATGATTCATTAAACTAATATGGAACAAGTGAAAGGGAGGATGTACGGTGATCATTATTTTGTACCTAGCCGTTGCTGTTATTGCGATCGCATTTGCTGTTCTGGTTTATTTCTTGTCACAAACACTGAGTGCTGCTCAAAAAACGATGGAAGATGTAGCCTCAACGCTTGAAGACGTTCAGGAGCAAATGAAGGGTTTGACTGAAGAGACGACGGAGCTGCTGCACCGGACAAATGGTCTTGCAGTAGACTTGCAGAAAAAGTCGAAAAGCTTAAATAGTGTTTTCGATGCCGTTGAAGGCTTTGGACAATCACTTGGAACCATTAACACTTCAGTTAAACGTGTTTCAGCGAGCATTGAAAATAAGGGAATGGAGCAATCCGATAAAGTGGCACGTACGGTTCAATGGGGCAGGGCCGCCATCGATTTGTTTAACCGTTGGCAAAATGCTCGCAAAACAAATCAGTGAGAGGAAGTGTTTGAATCATGAGCACGCATGAAACAAGCCCAACAGGCAAACGTGCGGCTTTCATTTCCGGTCTGATTTGGGGCGGGCTGCTTGGCGCGGCAGCGGTCTTTTTCACAACTGCTCCTTCCGGGAAAAAGATTGTCCAGCAAATGCAGCAAGAAAGTATTTCGCTTAAAGGAAAAAGCGAAGACCTCTTTCAAACCGCTAAGCGTAAGTCGATCGATCTGACACATCAATTGACAGCTGCAGCGAGAAATGATCAAGAGGAAAAGGAACAGATGATTCCAATCCCGAAGGACTACTGATCTGCTTACCGATTCGGAGGAAGTAAGAACTAGGCCTGACCAGCTTTGATTTTGGATTTGCTGATGCTGGGATAGCAGCGCAGCATACTTCAATCAATCAATACAAGACACAAACTGGGAGCCAGGGGAGCCTTCGCAGGCAATTGCGTGTTCGAGAAATCTCTCGGTTCGTCCGCGGTCGTGCTCGGTTGATGCGCGCGGCTGAAGTGACACTCCGCTCAAGATCGATAATTCGGCCGCATACATAGTGACAGTAACGGTTCAGCCTGTCCGGCTCAATGTATCTGCGGAAAACGCAAGCAAATTCATGCGGCCTTGTCAAAAAAATATAGCACATGAGGTCGAATTTTGTTACTATTAAAAATAGGCATCAATGAACCATTGATGCGTATTTGGCTTACTTAAAAATGAAAACGTTATAGAGCGTGGACGGAGTTCAGGCTGACTATAGAAAATGGTGGATTTTGAGGAGGAATGAGCATTGAGCGCAACGATTTATGATGTAGCCAGAGAAGCTGGCGTTTCGATGGCGACGGTTTCGCGAGTGGTAAACGGCAATCCGAATGTAAAACCGACAACACGGAAGAAGGTATCCGAGGCAATAAAAAGGCTTGGCTATCGGCCAAATGCTGTTGCTCGAGGTCTTGCAAGCAAAAAAACAACAACGGTAGGGGTCATCATTCCCGACATTTCAAGCGTTTATTTCTCGGAGCTTGCACGCGGTATTGAGGATATTGCAACGATGTACAAGTACAATATCATTCTTTGCAACTCGGATCAAAACAAAGATAAAGAAATTCATTTGATCCAAACCTTGCTTGGTAAACAGGTTGACGGAATTGTCTTTATGGGCGGTAAAATTGATCAGGAGCATATTGAAGAATTCAAACAAGCCAATGTACCGATTGTTCTTGCATCGACAGTGGACGAGCAGCGTGAGATTCCTTCAGTGAATATCGATTATGAACAAGCCGTGTTCGAAGTTATTTCTAAGCTGGCTGAATCAGGAAATGAACAGATTGGCTTTATCAACGGGCCTAGCGAGATTCCGCTTAATGGCAAATACAAACTGAATGGATACAAACGCGCGCTTGAAGCCCACGGTCTGGCGTTCAATGAGGCTCTGGTCGCAGAGGGCGATTACACTTATGAGTCCGGCAAAGAAGCAGCTGCACAATTCCTGAATCAAGACGTAAAGCCAACGGCCATTTTCGTTGATTCCGATGAAATGGCGATCGGCGCCATTCATGAGGCGCAAGATGAAGGATTAAAAGTTCCTGAGGATGTTGCGGTGGTCAGCAGCGAAAATACGCGACTGGTTCAAATGGTTCGTCCGACGCTCTCAAGTATCGCTGAACCTACGTATGATATCGGCGCGGTGGCAATGCGCCTCTTGACAAAACTGATGAACAATGAAAAAGTCGACTCCATCACGGTTCAGCTTCCGTATCGGATTGATTGGCGCAATTCAACAAAATAAATCAGTAAAACGAGTAAAAAAGTTACCTAAAAGCCTCCATGCTGCTGTGATTCACAGTAGCATGGAGGCTTTTTTACACGAGAAGAAGTATATGATTTTGTTTTGTGGTACGACGCTCAGCGATATTCCCGCAGGAAAAATGCCTGTCTGAGGAGGTTTGCGGTGCGCCGCGGCAAGCGAGCAATCGGAGCGGTGATTCAGCACCGAAAAGACACGAACCCATCACACATGAAGGAACTTTCCTAAGGGAACTTTCCTAAAGGAACTTTCCTAAAGGAACTTTCGCTAAGTGCGCATACGTCCTGTATGCAACGCGAAAGTCATCACATCCTGTGAAAGTACGTCCTGTATGCAACGCGAAAGTCATCACATCCTGTGAAAGTACGTCCTGTATGCAACGCGAAAGTCATCACATCCTGTGAAAGTACATCTTGTGCACAACGCGGAAGCCACCGCATCCTGCGGAAGTAAGGACCGAGCGCTTTTTGCCCGGTTTTTCATATACGTTAAGCTTAAGCGCAAAAAGATAAGTGAAAATAGTATAAAGGCTCAGCCGGCACCTAAAAAGGCGTAGCTGAGCCAAATGTTCTTTAAAGGATATGATTTTGGAATTTACGGCAAGTAAGCAGCTAAAGTTCGTTCAAGCACAAGATTAACGATGAAAGCCAAGCCGGCTGAAGACAAACGGGAAAGACCAGCACAGCTTATTTATCTTCATTAATCCGAGTGTTGATTAAGGACGAACTTTGCCAAGAAGTTCCGGCCTCGCAGCCTTCAGATCTGTATATGGAAAATGTGATTGAAGGAAGTCGGGCTTTATTCGGAACAATCCATTTTGAGACTGCTCATTTTCTTGAGGCTGTTCCGCTTCATGTCCATCATTTTGGCCAGGAATCAGATTTGGATCTTGTGACGGATCTTCCACGTCCGGCTGCTGTTGTTCGGTCGTCAATGGCTCGAGGGCCTCTATTTCATCTCGCGGTTCATATTTTGCATTCATTAAATCATTGACCTCAAAGCCCGCCGCCTTGGAGTAGCCCGTTGGTTTTCCATCGGTCAGTCCATCATAGATTTGTTTTGAAACACCTTCAGGCTGTTTGAATCGATCTTTTGGCGCCATCAGTTCAGGATCGACATTATAGGCGCGATTTGCAAAGCCAGCAAACAGCGTGCGTGTTTGTTCCGAATAGCGGCTGTGGTTTAACTGTTGGTTATGTGCATATCCATTCCAAACGCCCATCGTAATATTCGGGTTTGAGGCGACCAGCCATGAGTCGCGCCAATCCTGTGACGTACCGGTTTTTCCAGCCCAGTCAGCGGAAAAATTGAGCATACCGGGCAATGCTCTGCCGGTTCCGTATTTAAAGACATCACGCATCATATCCAACATTTCATAGTTCGCTTGTTGCGAAAAGACGTTTACCGGTTCCGTCTTATGTTTATAAATGACTTTGCCATTGCTGTCTGTAATTTGATCGATCATATAGGCATCAACGAAGTTTCCGTTATTTGCAAAGGTCGTATAGGCATCCGTATTTTCTTCAATGGTAACGCCTCGCTTGATCCCCCCGAGTGCAGCAGAAACATTATACCCGTCCGAACCGACCAAGGAAGTCATGCCCATCTTCTTCAAGTAATCCGGTGCCGTATTTGTTGTTGCACTCAGGCGGGTAAAGACACTTATCGCGGGCACGTTATGTGATGCGGCCAAAGCTGCACGAGCCGTTTCGAATCCGTGGAATGCTCCACTGGTTGATGTGGTTCCATAGTTTGTCGGTGCATACAATTTGCCGTTAATCATCCGTTTGTAGGGAAGATCGGCGACGATCGAGCCTGGCTGAATAAGCCCAAGTTCCAGGGCCGGTGCGTAGACGAGCAACGGCTTCATTGTAGATCCGTTCTGACGCGTAACCTCGGTCGCATAGTTTAATTGTGAATGGTTAAATCCACGTCCGCCGACGAAACTGATAATTTTACCTGTTTTATTCTCAATCAGAATCGATCCAACTTGCATTGGATCTTTTACCGGTACTTTTTTTCCGTCGCTACCGGTCACTTCTAGTAATTTTCCTTTTGCATCGCGCGCATATTGATCCGGACTGTAACCGGAATAATTTTGGGCAAACGACTCCATATCATCATAAATCGCTTTATTGATTGTTGTATAAATCCGGTAGCCGCCGTTTTCCAATTTTCCTGCGGCATTGCTCATGAATTCTTTGAATAGATTATAATGATTCGTCAGCGTTGCCGCGTTGTAGTCATGGACTTTTGCGATTTCCTGCAAACTTTTTCCTTTATAGATTTCGTGGTTGTACTCGTATACGATATTTTTGTAATTGAGATAATCGTTATAAAGCTTATCACTGCTGTATCCTTGGTCTTGCGCCATCATTTTGGCAAGGATTATGGCGGAGCGATTTTCGATTTCTTTAGATAGATAAGGATAGTCATCATTAATATTTTTGCTTGGTTTCGCAAAGTGTTTTTTATAGTCATACTTGAGCGCCTGATTTAATTCATCTTTGCTGATGTAACCGGCAGCGTACATACGCTTCAGTACGGAGTGCGCACGATTGATTCCGGCAGAGACATCTTTCTTTAGCCCACCATGGTTTTGAAACGGTGAGTATGAAAACGGGTTTTTCGGCAATCCGGCAATATATGCGGCCTGCGGGATTGAGAGCTTGTTTGCCTTGACGCCGAAGATTCCTTCAGCCGCAGTTGCTGCACCATTTATATTTTTTCCGGATGAGTCTCGTCCGAACGAAGCCATGTTTAAGTAGGATTCAAGAATCTCATCCTTTGAGAAATAGCGTTCTACGCGCAGCGCGAGCAGAATTTCTTTGAATTTACGTTCATTGGAAACTTCATTCGTAAGGATTTGGTTTTTAACCAATTGCTGCGTGATTGAACTTCCGCCCGTGGCTTGGGGCCTATGTAACACTTCTTCCGTACTCGCTCTGAGGATCGCTTTCGGGACAACGCCTTTATGTTGATAAAAGAGTTCGTCTTCGGTCGCAATCACTGCATTGATGAGGGCAGGGGAAGTCTCTTTTAATCGTGTTCGAGTCTGCACGAGATCGCTGTTCATTTTCCCGATCGGGATCTTTCCAGCAAAATAGGTGATGCTGCTCTCTGAGTAATTGTCAATATCTTGTTTGAGTGTTTCGTAACTTAGAACAGGCTGATCGCGTACTAAAGCAGCGAAATAACCGCTAACGGTTCCTGCTGCAAAAAAGGATCCGATCAGGAGCAAAGACAGTGTGAATAAAAATGAATTCCATATCATTCTTGTTATGGATTGCGCGTTTTGGATGACTGAGCTGGTCGCCCATTTTTCCGCCAACCGGTCGAAAAAATCGGAAAAGCTTTTTAATGGGGCATGCATTCGCAAATCTCCTCTTAATCATTAGTCATTATTATCATGCAACATTTGAAAAATTTCATTAAAGCTTCTTATATATTAGCGTAAATCGATAAGGAAGAAAAGAATTAATGCGTGTTGCGTGTTGCAGTGATGTCCATACGTCTTGGTAATTAAAAAACCTTTCCGAGAAACCCGGAAAGGTTCAATGCAGGACCCATTATTTTGAGTAGAATTCGACGATCATTGCTTCGGTAATCTCCGCAGGGAGTTCCGAACGTTCAGGAAGACGGTTGTAAGTACCTTCCAAAGTCTTCTCATCAAAAGTCAGGTATTCCGGAACAAATGTATTTGTTTCCAGAGCATCCTTAATAATCACAAGGTTGCGTGATTTTTCACGAACACCAATCGTGTCGCCAGTTTTTACACGATAAGACGGAATGTCGACGCGTTTGCCGTTAACAGTGATGTGACCGTGATTTACGAGCTGACGTGATTGTCTGCGTGTTCTTGCAAGACCGAGACGATAAACGAGGTTATCGAGACGGGATTCAAGCAGAATCATGAAGTTTTCACCATGAACACCTTTCATTTTCGCAGCATCGTCAAAGGTGCGGCGGAATTGGCGCTCATTTAAACCGTACATGAAACGCAGTTTTTGTTTTTCTTGTTGCTGACGACCATACTCAGACAGCTTAATCCGTTGGGTCGGACCATGCTGACCTGGAACATAGGGACGTCTTTCGAGTTCTTTGCCCGTGCCGCTGAGTGAAATACCCAGACGACGGGACTTTTTCCAAACTGGACCAGTATATCGAGCCATTGAATGACTCCTCCTTCGTCATTTTATTCGAGAGTGTTTGCGTGTAAGCCACAAACAAACTCAAGCGGTATAAAATGACACCTCTGCACGCGCGTCAAAGATATTTTGCTATCTTGTACCTTCGCCCAGGCAGTCTAGGTTACACAGTACACCTCTTTACTCAGAGGAACAAAATAGAAGGGCTTTGAAACCATGCAGTGCTGCCGTCTTTTACACGAAAGCGATTATACCCTTTTTCAGGAGAACATGTCAAGCCTAGAGGTAGGCAACTAATGTTTCAGCGAACGCTTCCAGAAATTGTTGATCGTCTTCTGAGAAACGGTCGCAGATTGGGCTGTCGATATCGAGCACGCCGATCAAGGTGCCGCCTTTAATCAGCGGAACGACGATTTCCGATCGTGACGCTGCGTCACAGGCAATATGTCCCGGAAATTCATGAACATCAGGAACGCGGAGAATTTCGCGTTCTTTTGCTGCTGTCCCGCAAACGCCCTTGCCGATTGTAAGACGTACACAGGCGGTTTTTCCCTGGAATGGGCCAAGGACAAGCTCGTTGTCCTCCACTAAATAAAAGCCTACCCAATTTATTTTATCAAGGCATTCATTTAACCACGCAGAGGCATTTGCCAAATTTGTTATTCGATTGGGTTCATCCTTGATTAAGGATTCGAGAACCTGAATTCTTGTTTTATTGACAGAATTCATTATTTCCACCTCGATCATTAGAGAAATTACTCTAATTTTAGCAGAACAACACGTATTTTTCAGCTATGATGTCGAAAGGTTCTGAGAGGGGGAGAGGTATTTAGAGTCGAACATATATAATAGTAAGAGGGCGAGCAGGATCTGTTCAAGAAAAGGAGCGAATTGGGATGCAGACGAAACGGGTGAATCAGGCAAGCGGAAAGAAAACAAAGGATGCTGTGGTGCATTCAGCGCTGAAACTGTTCAATATGAGTGGATACGATGGAGTTTCTGTTCGTGCGATTGCATCGGATGCCGGGGTTAACGTAGCACTTGTTTCCTATTATTTTGGCGGGAAACAAGGTTTGCTGGAGTATTTAATGGCCGCTTTCTTCGAAGGGTATTTGTCTACTTTAGAAGAAACGGAGCAAATCGTAATGGAAAACAAATCCGCAGCTGACTGTCTGACTGAACTTGCGGATCAATTGATTCGCTATCAGCAGCACGCATTCTATCTTTCACGTTTCGTCCATCGCGAAATGACGTTTGACAATCAGCTGGTTAGAGAATTGATGTCGAGTTATTTGATGAAGGAAAAATTTTTGTTCATCAATTTCTTTCAGCATTTGTTTCACGAGGAATCATTGAGTCCGATCCAACTTGAATTTGCGATCATTCACTATCGTGATTTGATCATTCAACCGTTTCTTCAGCCCCAATATTTTAGGGAAGTCTTTTTTATGCAGCCAAGTGAGCCGTCCTTTCGCATCCAATATTTACGCTTTATTAATGAGTGGGCATGCGGGCTGGATCGACGCTTGCAGCAGGTCTGACGGTGTCCGTTATCTCGAAATGAATAGATGTAGCGTGCTCGTCAGAGAGTGATTTCACTACACTGGCGAGCTTGTTTGTCGTTGGAACGGTTTTAAGCTGGAGCATTAGAAACGTTGTCTGTGAAGGGTGGCGTTGGCTTGATAAAAAAACGGGGAATTGCTTTGGTCACATAAAAAACGACCGTTTGCTTAATTTATTGACCTTAAACCGCATTATTTTGTTACAATGTAATCATATAGAAGCAATGTGAGGTTCCATGCGAGAATGGGGGAAATTCCGTATGTTGTTATACGTTCTGGTAGGCTTGATTTTAGTAATCGTATTTCTCGTTGGTTACGGCGCTTGGATGCGAAAGCGCCTGTTCGGCGAAATTGACCGTGTTGAGGAACGAAGGGTCGAAATAATGAACCGGCCGGTGGCTGCCGAACTGTCCAAAATTAAGCAGCTGAACATGGCGGGAGATACTGAGGAAAAGTTTGATCAATGGCGCAAGGATTGGGACAATATCGTCGGCCAGTCACTGCCGAACCTTGAGGAGATGCTCTTCAATGCAGAAGAATTGACGGATAAATATCGTTTTCATAAAGCGGAACAGCAGGTTAAAGAAACCGATAAAAAGATCGACGCGATTCAAAAAAGCATTGATGAGATGATAAAAGATTTGAATCTCATCGTTGAAAGTGAAGAGAAGAACCGCACGGATATCACACCGATCAAAGAAACTTTTCATCAGATTAAAAAGGATATGATTACAAAGAGAAGCCGTTTTGACAAAACGCTTCCAGCTTTAGAACAATCGATGAAAGCCGTTGAAACGCAATTGATGAACTATGGGGCGGAAACAGAAAACGGCAATTATCTTAATGCACGTGAAATCCTCGTACATGTTCGTGAAGCTGCTGATGTTCTGGCTGATCAAATCAATCGCATTCCTGATCTCTATAAGGATCTTCGAAAAACAATTCCGGATCAAATGAAAGAACTTCGCCAAGGCAAACAAGAGATGATCGATGACGGCTATTATTTAGATCAGCTGCAAATTGATGAGCAGTTGGAAGAAATGGAGAAACACCGTCTTCTTATGGAAACGGCTGTGAACAAGCTGGACCTTGACGAAGCAGAGGATGGATTGAAGGGGATTCATGACCAGCTGGAATGGCTGTATGCACAATTGGAAAAAGAAGCGGTCAGTCGCCAAAGACTACAGGAGCTTGCACCTGCAATCGAAACCAATGTGACACGTATCGGTACAAAAATCAAGAATCTGAGCGAGGAAACCTCTGCGATTCAAGACAGTTATCATATTTCCGATGAGGATTTGAAGATGCATCATGATCTCAGCCGGTCTTTTCAAAAGATTGAAACGGTCTATGTTGAAACGCAGACCGACAAGCAGCAGGAAGCCTTCAGCGCTATTTATGAAAAATTGGAGACCATTAAATCGGATCTGTCTGAAATGGAGACGGTGGCCGATGAATTCAATCAAAAAATAAAAGCACTTCGCAAGGATGAAATGAAGGCGCGCGGTCAGGTCCAAGACCTCAAGCACCAGCTTTATGAAGCGAGACAAATCCTTTTGAAAAGTAATCTTCCCGGCGTACCGGGTTCATTTGCTTCAGCATTGCAGAAAGCAGGAGAGCAGCTGAGCGCAGTAAATGCCCAGCTTGACGAAAAGCCGCTTAATATGGTGATGGTACAGAAACTGCTTGAGCAAGCCGGTCAGGATGCCGATGATGTTTGCCAGCAAACCGAGAAACTGGTGGATACGGCTAAATTTGCGGAAGAGATGATCCAATACGGAAACCGGTATCGTTCTGATGATGCTGAGATTGACCAAGCGTTAAAAAAAGCAGAGCAGCATTTCAGAAATTATGACTACCAGTCGGCTGTCGAAACGGCTGTTCATGCCATCGAAAAAAGAGAACCGAAAATTCTGAAGCGCACAGAGCTGTATGAAAACCAAGAAGCAAATTGAAGGAAATGCATGAACGATTTTATAGAAAAATTGCATCTTAATGTACAAGAAGGAAATACTCATGCTAAGATTCAAATAAAATGGGCAATGGAGAGAATAGCTATTTTATTAATGAACTGAGCTTTTCTGAAAGGAGTTCCCTTGTTTTCATGATCTATTTAGATAATAGTGCGACAACGAAGCCGTATGCTGAGGTGCTTGACACCTACCGTACGGTTTCTGAACAATTTTTTGCTAATCCGTCATCGCTTCACAGTCTTGGTGGGAAAAGCGAGCAGTTGCTTACGCGGTCTCGTGAACAAGCAGCTGCACTGCTTGGGGTTGAACCGGGAGAGATTGTGTTTACTTCCGGAGGCACGGAAGGTAATAACTTGGCGATTAAAGGCGCGGCCTTTGCGTATCGAAAACGCGGCAAGCATTTGATTACGACGGCGATTGAACATGCTTCAGCAGGTGGTGCGTTCACGCAGCTGGAGTCGCTTGGCTTTGACGTGACGTACTTGCCTGTTGACCGTGACGGGCGTGTTTCATTTGAGCAGTTTAAACAAGCCTATCGCGATGATACGATTCTTGTTTCGCTGATGCATGTGAATAATGAGGTCGGAACGGTACAGCCGGTTAAAGAAATTGCCGCTTTTTTAAGTGATAAGCCGAAAACGGTCTTTCATGTCGATCATGTTCAGGGTTTCTCTAAAGTACCTCTGCAACTCGCGGAAAGCGGGATTGATCTGTGCACTATCTCCGGTCACAAGTTCCATGGACCAAAGGGAACCGGACTTCTTTATGTTCGACAAGGCACTGTGCTGTCGCCGCTTTTTGCCGGCGGCGGTCAGGAACAGCAGCGCCGATCAGGAACCGAGAATCTTCCGGGCATTTGCGGCATGGTTAAGGCACTGCGCATCACGCGCGAACATCAAAACGAAGGCATCTGCCATTTACAAAAACTGCAAAACCAGCTGTTTGAGGGATTGCGGAACATTGATGGTGCCGTTATTCATACACCGGTCGAGCATTCCGCTCCAAGTATTGTCAACGTTGCGCTGCGCGGCGTTAAATCAGAAGTACTCGTTCACGCACTGGAAAAAGACGAGATCTATGTCTCAACGAAGTCGGCATGTTCGTCAAAAGAAAATAAGGCAAGTGCGGTGTTAACGGCGATGGGTATCTCGGATGAAGAAGCAGAGCAAACCATCCGGATCAGTCTGGCCTATGAGACAACAGAACAAGACATTGCCGTATTCTTAAAAAAACTGGCTGAAAGAGTCGGTCAGCTAAAGATAGTGATGAGGTGAATCAGGTGATTTATGATTATTTAGTGGTTCGCTTTGGTGAAATCACGTTGAAAGGCAAGAATAAAAAACAATTTGTCGTGAAATTGGAAAATGATGTGCGCGACAAATTACGCAAATTTGCATCGCTTGAGATTAAACGTCATTTTGATGACTTGGAAATAAAACTAAATCATGAAACAGCCGACGATGTGCTCGCTGTTCTGAAGAAAGTTTTTGGCATCCAAAACATTTGGCCGGCGATTAAAGTTGGAACCGACATCGAAGACATTCGCGAAGGTGTACTCCGCATTGCCAATCAGGAAAAAAGTGCCGAAACGTTCAAAATCGCTGCCCGGCGAAAAGATAAGCGCTATCCGATTCATGGCAGCGAACTCAATCAGGATCTCGGCGGCACGGTGCTGAAACATTGCGACTGGCTGCATGTTGATGTCCATGATCCCGATCTCCGCATCAGGGTTGATGTCGGGTATCATGAGACGCATATTTATGGGAAAGAAGTCCAAGGCGCAGGCGGTCTTCCGGTTGGCGCAAGCGGAAAGGTCATGCTGCTTTTGTCCGGAGGAATCGACAGCCCAGTAGCAGCATACCTCGTTGCGAAACGTGGTGCGATCGTTGAAGCGGTTCACTTCCAAAGCCCGCCGTATACAAGCGATCGTGCCAAACAAAAGGTTATTGATTTAGCGAAGAAGTTAAGGGAATACGGAGGCAAGTTTGTACTGCACCTTGTTCCGTTCACAGAGGCGCAAGTTGCGATAAGAGATGCAGTTCCCGAAGATTACCGAATCACGATTATGCGCCGTCTGATGTTCCGTATTGCGGAAAAGCAGGCAGCTCAGCGCGGTGCATTGGCACTTGCTACCGGTGAAAGCTTGGGGCAAGTAGCCAGTCAAACGCTGGAGAGTATGAATACGATTAATGCGGTAACTAATCTTCCTATCCTTCGCCCACTGATCACGATGGACAAGATTGATATTGCAAAAATTGCAAAGGAAATCGATACGTATGAGATTTCGATTCGCCCTTATGAAGACTGCTGTACCATCTTTTTGCCAAAAGCCCCGCGTACACGGCCGGATCGTAACCATGCGGCACGTTTTGAACAGAAACTGGATGTTGACGCGCTGGTTCGTGAAGCGGTTGACGGGATTGAAACCATCGTGATTGATGAGGATGCCCAGGAAGATGTACTCAGTCAGTTACTGTGATTCCGTACCGGTTTAAGCCGGTACAAATACACAAAATGCTTTAGAAAAAATTACCATCCCTCCTTGTGTATGTAGACCACTGAGTCTGCACAATATAATGGCACAAGGAGGTGAGAGACATGGCAGAAAATAATAGCAACCAGATCCTTGTTCCAGGTGCAGAAAAAGCGCTTGAACAAATGAAAACCGAAATCGCTTCTGAATTTGGTGTACAACTTGGTCCTGACACGACCTCACGTGCTAACGGTTCCGTTGGTGGTGAAATTACGAAACGTCTCGTTGCAACGGCGCAACAGCAGCTTGGCGGCAAATACTAATTTGAATATCGCGTGAAAAAGGACAGCTTCGGCTGTCCTTTTTTGCAGGAAAAGAGAGTAAGATTTTACCCCGTCTTCAAGCCGATAGATCTTGACCAAGAATCAAAGCGTAGGTGCTCTGGCGCTCGCGGCAAGCGAGCAACCGAAGCGACGATTCAGCACCGAAAAGGCAGGAGACCATCATACATGTATGAAGAAACTTTCCTAAAGGACCTTTCCTAAAGGACCTTTCCTAAAGGACCTTTTCTAAAGGACCTTTTCTAAAGGACCTTTCGCTAAGTGCGCATACGTCCTGTATGCAACGCGAAAGTCATCACATCCTGTGAAAGTACGTCCTGTATGCAACGCGAAAGTCATCACATCCTGCGGAAGTAAGGACTGGGCGTTTTTTGCCCGGTTTTTCTTATGTTCTGGATTTTGAGAGATTTTCTATTGACTAATGGCAGAAATTCCGCTAAAATACACGTTACATACTTTACTATGCTAATGAGATAAAGCGACTTTCCTTTTATGATAAAATACATAATAAAAAGGTACTGCGAGAAGGAGAAAAACATGATGTCCCAACCCTATATGTTTGAAAAACCGCTTGGGCTGCGTGATACACTGCCACAAGCTCAAAAAGAAATCTCCCGATTAGAAATGATTTTTCAACGTGAATTGCAGCGTTGGGGTTACGATTTTATTAAAACACCGGCTTTGGAATATGCAGAAACCATTGGTCGTGCTTCAGCGATTGCCGATAACCGTCTGTTTAAATTTTTAGATGCGGAAGGACATCCGGTCGTTTTACGTCCGGATATGACAACCCCCATTGCACGGATTGCTGCATCCAGTTTGCGGGAAGAACCGCTGCCGCTTCGTTTGGCGTATACAGCAGATCTTTACCGGAGCCAGCGCAAAGAAGGCGGACATCCGAGCGAATTCGAACAGACCGGTGCCGAATTAATCGGCGATGCAACCCCTTATGCAGATGTAGAGGTCATTTCCTTAATGATGAGCTTGCTTGAGAAAAGCGGATTGGCATCCGTGCGCTTGGCGGTTGGTCATGTCGGATTCGTGAATGCTTTTTTCTATGATATGGTTAAAGACAAAGCGATTGTGAATCATTTACGTAATCTGCTGTACAGCAAGAATGATGTTGGTTTTCACGACTATGTAGCGACGCTTCACGTCACGCGCGAAGTTGCTTCTCTATTGAATAGCTTCGTTGACTCAAGACGAATGAACAATGCGGAGACGCTTCAATTTTTGGAACGATTGGCGGATACGTCTTCGACTCCGGTTCACTCCTATTATCAAAATATTACGGAACTCATTCATTTGTTGAAGTTAGATAATCTCGACGCACAGATTGATCTTGATATCACGCTTGTGCCTCATCTGAGTTATTACACCGGTTTTGTTTTCCAAGGCTTCGGTGGCAAGCTTGGCTTTCCGGTAGCAAGCGGAGGTCGGTATGATGACTTGCTGGCAAAATTTAATCGACCATGTCCGGCTACCGGATTTGGCATTCGTTTGGACCGGCTGATGAGTGCCATAACCATGCCTGCGGCAGAACATGAAAAGAAATGTGCGGTCATCTACGACCGTGAGAATGCCGGCAACGCCATGCGCTACGCCGCAGAAGAACGTGAGAAGGGGCGATCGGTCGTTCTGCAGCATGCAGAAGGTATCGACACACTGGAAACATTTGAACAGCAATTTGAATCGGTTACTTATTTTCTTGAGAGAACGGAGACTGAAGAATGAATGACTCACTTATAACGATTGCTATGCCTAAAGGACGAATATTCGGCGATGCTTGCAGACTGCTGAGAAATGCCGGTTTTCGGCTTCCGGAAACATTTGAAACAACGCGAAAGCTGATCTTTGATCTTGAATCCGAACCGTTCCGTTTTATTCTTGCCAAACCGGTTGATGTACCAACCTATGTTGAGTATGGTGCGGCCGATATCGGCATTGCAGGGAAAGACGTTTTGCTTGAAAGTGGAAGAGATGTATACGAAATGGTAGATCTTGGGATCAGTAAATGTCATATGGCCGTTGCCGGATTGCCAAAGCATCAAAGCCGTCGGCCGTTTTTAAAGATTGCCACGAAATATCCGAACATTGCTTCGGACTTCTATCGCAAACGCGGCGAACAAGTGGATCTTATTGCATTGAACGGCTCGATTGAGCTGGCACCCATTGTCGGTCTCGCCGATGCAATTGTCGATATTGTATCTACCGGACAGACGCTGAAAGAAAACGGTCTGATCGAATATGACCGGCTATTGGACGTCAGCTCACGGCTTGTTGTGAATCCGGTCAGCTACCGATTAAAAAAAGGACTGATTGATCAAATCGTTGAAAAAATGATCAAAGCAACGGAGGGGACCAAGGTTGGAATGGATTAAAGACGGGAATTTGGACTTTTTGAAAAAAAGAAAAGTTGAAGCAAGAGAAGATGCGCAGAAATCGGTTGCGGAAATTATGAATCGTGTGAAAAGCGGCGGCGATGAAGCGCTGAAGGCATTTACGAAGCAATTTGACGGCATTGCACTGGAAGCGATACAAGTAACGGAAGATCAGATGACTGCCGCCGCTGCGCGTGTACCGAAACCGGTTCTTCAAGCGATCAAGCAAGCTGCGCGTAATATTCGTGCTTTTCACGAAAAACAGATCCCTCAATCATGGACGGAAACCGTGGACCAAGGTGTCGTTCTTGGTCAAAAAGTGACACCGCTGGACTCGGTTGGTGTTTATGTACCCGGCGGAACGGCTTGTTATCCCTCATCCGTTCTGATGGGCGCAATTCCGGCACTGGTCGCCGGCGTGAAACGGGTTGTACTGGTATCCCCGCCACAGAAAAACGGCTTAATCGCTGACGGTGTACTGGCTGCTGCACATGAGATCGGTATTCATGAAATCTATCAAGTCGGCGGTGCCCAAGCAATCGCAGCACTTGCCTACGGTACCGAATCGATACGTTCGGTAAATAAAATTGTTGGACCGGGGAACCTTTACGTGATGCTCGCCAAGAAATATGTATTCGGCGATGTAGCGATTGACAGTCTTGCTGGTCCAAGTGAAATTGCCGTTGTTGCAGATGATTCTGCGAATCCGTCATGGGTGGCCGCCGACTTGCTGTCTCAAGCAGAACATGATCGTTTGTCAATGCCGGTACTTGTTACCGATTCAGAGCCATTCGGCCGACAAGTGGAGCAGGAAGTTGAAAAGCAGTTAAAAGAACTTCCGCGCGAAGCCATTGCTTCAGAGTCAGCGAATAAACAAGGGAAAATCATCTTGACTGCCAATCTGCAGCAGGCTGCCGACGTCATTAATCAAATTGCTCCGGAACATTTAGAACTGGCGACACGGGAACCTAAGGAAGTATTGAAATTTGTTCGGAACGCCGGTGCAATTTTCCTTGGAAAATACAGTTCTGAACCGGTAGGCGACTATTTTGCCGGTCCGAACCACATCATTCCGACGAATGGTTCGGCACGCTATGCGAGTCCGCTGGGTGTGGAGAGCTTCATCAAACGCTCGAGCATTATCGAGTACAGTGATGAGGCGCTGCAAGCAAACGGACAAGCTATTGCCGCATTCGCGCGATTTGAAGGATTGGAAGGCCATGCACGAGCAGTTGAAAAACGGATGAAGGGTGCTGTCATTCATGAGTAATCGAACAGGATTTGTGGAACGTAATACATTTGAGACACAGATTAAATTAAAATTTGCGATCGACGGCAGCGGTGAATCGCATCTGGAAACCGGTGTACCTTTTTTAACGCATATGCTGACACTGTTTAGCAAACACGGCTTGTTTTCTTTGGACGTTGAGGCCCATGGGGATACCGACGTCGATGATCACCACACGACCGAAGATATCGGTATTTGTCTTGGCAAAGCAATCAGGCAGGCCGTGGGAGATAAAAAGGGAATCAATCGGTACGGTTATGCAGTTGTCCCGATGGATGAGGCCTTGTCTGAAGTTGCTATCGATTTAAGTGGGCGTCCTTATTTCGTATTTAACGGAAACTTTCCTTCTGAAAAAGTCGGTACCTTTGATACGGAACTTGTAAAGGAATTTCTCGATAAACTGTGCATCGAAGCGCAGATGAACCTTCATGTGACCGTACGCTACGGAGAAAATACGCACCACATGATCGAATCGGTATTTAAAGCGCTTGGCCGTGCCCTTGACGCGGCGACTGTACAAAATCCAAGAATTCAAGGGGTTCTGTCAACGAAAGGAACGCTGTGATGATCGGAATCGTAGATTATGGCATGGGCAACCTTTACAGCCTCAGCCAAGCATTGGAAAGATTGGAACAACCCTATGTGATCAGTGATGATCCGAGCGAGTTGGACAAGTCCGACGGTTTAATTCTTCCCGGTGTCGGTGCCTTTAAGGATGCGATGGGACTGCTCAATCAGAAAAAATTGAGCGATTACCTTAGCGCATATGCTGAGAAAAAGCCGCTGCTCGGAATCTGCCTTGGTATGCAGCTTTTATTTGATGAAAGCGAGGAAGGCGTCCCGACTAAGGGACTTGGCTTAATTGCTGGTCGTGTGGTTCGTTTTTCCGGAATTTCTGAAAAAGGGGGACGCTACAAAGTCCCCCATATGGGATGGAATACCTTGACCTTCGTCACTCCTGATTCAGTGCTTCTGAACGGGTTGAAACCGGATTACGCCTATTTTGTGCACTCGTACCGTGCCAAGCTTACGGATCGTTCGGCGCTGATTGCTGTTGCCGATTACGATGGTGAAGTTCCGGCCGTTGTTGGCAAGGGCCGTGTTTTTGGTACCCAGTTTCATCCTGAAAAGAGCGGGGCATTCGGCCAGGCACTTCTCAAAAATTACCTGCAGTTCGTGCACCAAGATAATAAAGGCGACACTTGTGATTTAGAAAAGGGGAAATGTTGATGTTTACCGTATTTCCGGCAATTGATCTCATTGATGGCAAATGCGTCCGTCTGTTTCAGGGCGATTACGACCAGTCGACGGTCTATGGAGAGGATCCCATCCAAGTCGCGCGTTCCTTTTTTGATCAGGGTGCGGAGTGGCTGCATGTCGTCGATCTTGACGGTGCCAAAGCGGGGCATCCGCTGAACCAAGAACTGATCGCACGTATGGCTCAAGAAGTGCCGATTAATATTGAAATTGGCGGGGGCATTCGTTCCATGGATTCGGTAGAATGGTATTTGGAAAAAGGAATTAAGCGTGTGATTCTCGGGAGTTCGGCAATCAGCGATCCGGACTTTTGTAAAAAAGTGCTTCAACGCTATCCAAATGCGGTTGCTATAGGTTTGGATGTAAAAAAAGGCAAAGTTGCTGTACGCGGCTGGCTCGAAGTGTCCGATTTAAGTGCTGCTGAATTGGCTAAACAGCTGATTCAAGAAGGCGCTGAGCAATTTATCTATACCGATATTTCGCGCGACGGTGCTCTTAAAGGCGCAAATGTTGCAGCGGCGGAACAGCTTGCCGAAGAAATCGGAAAACCGGTGGTAGTTTCCGGCGGAGTCACGACGCTGGATGAAATCAAAAAGATGATCGGCAATCACAAAGTGAGCGGAGCGATCATCGGTAAAGCACTTTACACGAAACAGATCGCGTTAAGCGATGTGTTGAAGGCGGTGAACGACTGATGCTGGCCAAACGAATTATTCCATGTCTGGACGTCAAGGACGGCCGTGTTGTAAAAGGCAAACAGTTCGTGCAACTGCGCGACGCAGGAGATCCTGTGGAACTGGCGATGTTTTATAATCGTGAAGGTGCCGATGAACTGGTCTTTCTTGACATATCTGCTTCGAATGAAGGCAGAAACACCATGGTTGAAGTCGTCAAACAAGTTGCCGCCAAACTCAACATTCCTTTTACGGTTGGCGGTGGGATTCGAACATTGGAAAATATCAAAACACTGCTTCGCGCCGGTGCAGACAAGGTCTCCCTGAACAGCTCAGCAGTAGCGAATCCTCAGCTAATTAAAGAAGGGGCCGATTTTTTCGGCAATCAGTGTATTGTCTGTGCGATTGATGCCAGGTGGGATTCGCAATCAGCTACATACAAGGTCTATACACATGGCGGACAAAAGGAAACCGAACTTGATGCTGTCGAATGGGCAAAAAAGGCGGTTTCCCTAGGTGCGGGAGAAATCCTGCTCACCAGTATGGATCAAGATGGTGAGAAAAATGGATTTGAATTGAAGCTGACGCGAAAGATTAGCGAAGCAGTCGATGTTCCAGTCATTGCTTCCGGCGGAGCAGGCAAAGCCGAGGATTTTCTCGATGCATTTGAATCAGGCAAGGCAGATGCCGCACTCGCCGCATCCATTTTCCATTACAAAGAAACATCCGTTGCAAAGGTGAAATCGTTTTTAAAACAAAAAGGAGTGGCAATACGATGAATGCAGAAACACTAAAGTATAACGAGCAAGGATTGATTCCAGCCATTGTACAAGACGTGCAGAGCAAGGAAATCCTAATGATGGCTTATATGAATAAGGAATCGATTAATAAATCGCTGGAGAGCGGCGAAACATGGTTCTACAGCCGTTCACGTCAGGAACTCTGGCACAAGGGCGCAACCTCGGGTAATACTCAGAAGATCGTTGACTGGGCGGTTGACTGCGATTCAGACACTTTGCTGATTAAAGTGAAACCGGCTGGACCTGCCTGCCACACAGGCAAGTACAGTTGTTTTGTTCCGGAAAAAACTGACAAGAAGGAAGCTGAAACGGTAGGATCCGCTCGCTATGAAATCCTTGCTGAACTGGAACACGTGATTGCAAAGCGCGAGGCAGAACGTCCGGAAGGCACCTATACAACGTATCTGTTTAACGAAGGCATTGACAAGATTTTGAAGAAAATCGGTGAAGAAACTTCCGAAGTAATCATCGCTGCCAAGAATCATTCCATTGCAGAACTGGAATGGGAAGTATCTGATGTGGTCTATCACACACTGGTTATGCTGCGTGAACAAGGCGTCGGCTTTGACCGCGTGCTTCGTGTGCTTGAACAGCGTCACCGTGACAAGAGCGAATTTCAGCGGGAAAAAGCAAAAGATCTTGGCTTATAATGCATTTATAAATATCGGCCCGAGAGCAATCTGTCTCTCGGGTTTTTGTATGTTTTGAACTATTTTTCGAATACTAGAAAGTATAAAGGGTACAAAAAAGGAGCGTTTGATGGTGCGCCTGTTCATTGTCTTGTCAGGGTTAAGTGTTGGACTTTTGATTCTATTGGTCCTATTTATTTTAAAAAGTACGCTGACACTGCGCGTCAAGTATCTGATCGGCGTGCACCATTTCGAGTGGAAGGCTGATCTGTACCTTGGGCGGAAGAAAATTTTTACATTTCACTCCGAAACGCCAAGAAAGAAACCACGTGGGAATCCCTCCTCTAAAAAAAATGAAAACAAGACCATTTCCCAAAATGACGAAAAACAAACGACAGACCGTGCGGCGTTCCTTTATCAACAATTGGAAAAAGGCGTTGATTTTCTTCGTACGGGACAGCGAGGCCAATCTATTCAAATGACTCATGTTGTGTGGGTGACGACATGCGGAACCGGAGATGCCGCGGAAACGGCTATGCTTTGCGGATTGATTTGGGCAGTTAAAGCGTCGCTATTGCCTTGGGTGAACGCAATGAGCGCTGATCATCCGCGGATCAATGTTGTTCCGGCTTACCAAAGAAAATGTTTGAACTCAGCATTGTCGTGCATGTTTCAGATGCGGTTCGGAGACGCTATAGCTATGATCAGGAAATTAAGGAGCCAATTGAAAGAGGGGTAACTATGGCAGATCATCCGATACAAGGGTTGATGAAGACTGCACTCGAAAGCCTGCAGTCCATGGTGGACGTAGGCACGATTGTCGGAGATCCGATTGAAACAGAAGACGGACATACCATCATCACTTTGTCAAAGGTCGGTTTCGGTTTTGTTGCTGGCGGCAGCGAGTTCAATACAAAGAATGAAAATCCGGATGAAGATCCAACGGAAGAGACCGAAGCCTATCTTCCATTCGGCGGCGGTACTGGCGGCGGTGTGTCGATTACACCGATTGCTTTTTTGATCATTGGCGATGAAGGTGTAAAGACGATTCATCTCGACAATAACACGCATTTGTATGAACGACTGATCGATTTGGCACCGCAAACGATTGAGCGTATTAAAGAAATCCTTGAAAAAAGCGGTTCAGGAAACAGTTCAAAGCGGAAAAAACGCCGCAGTGAATGGAACGACGAAGAATAACGCGATTAACTGAACAAAACATGAGAGTGCATCTTAAAAGTCTGCTGCTGACTTTGGGATGCCTCTTCTTTTATATTTATAACCCACTTGAGTGGCGCGGACACCGTATCCTGCGGAAGTACATCCTGTGCACAACGCGGAATTAAATAGACGGAAAAATTCCCCTTATATACCTCTGAAATGAGCGCTACTCTGCATATAGCCGAAAAATCTCCGCTTATTTTTACTTAATTAAGGATCAGAATGCTTAATGAAACAGAAGTGAGGGGGATGAGGATCATTTTTTTTATTATTTCAATAATGTCCAAGCCCCCCTCATTTAGATACTTGGGCGCCTGCGGGATCGCGCCTTGTTGATGCGTGCCGGCGCGACCCCGCAGATTCTTGCCCTGTCTGAGGAGGCTCGCGGTGCGCCCGCGGCAAGCGAGTAACCGAAGCGACGATTCAGCACCGAAAAGACACGAATCCATCACACATGTATGAAGGAACTTTCCTAAAGGAACTTTCGCTAAGTGCGCATACGTCCTGTATGCAACGCGAAAGTCATCACATCCTGTGAAAGTACGTCCTGTATGCAACGCGAAAGTCATCACATCCTGTGAAAGTACGTCCTGTATGCAACGCGAAAGTCATCACATCCTGTGAAAGTACGTCCTGTATGCAACGCGAAAGCCACCGCATCCTGCGGAAGTAAGGATCGGGCGCTTTTTGCCCGGTTTTTCTTACAGGATAAGAAAGTATATGATTTTGACCTGTCTTCAAACCAATAGCCCAGTGTCTTGGCCGAGAAACAAAGCGGAGGTGCGAGACGCCTGCGGGAACAGCGTGAGGCCACTGAAAAAGTCCAACCTATTCATTGGGCCGTTGAATGTTTGATTCATCAAACATTCAACGGCCCTTTTCCTTTATAATGGAGCTATCAACGTATATAGGTGGTAACTCAATGCTCTCAAATCAAGAAACACTCAACCTTAGCCCTTATGCAGCACTCTACGATCTTGTTGTCCCAAAAGATAATATGCTTCGTCAAATCAATGAACTCGTGGACTTTTCATTCATTTATGATGAATTGAAAACAAAATATTGTCTTGATAATGGGCGTAAAGCGATCTCTCCAATTCGAATGTTCAAATATTTATTATTAAAGACGATTCATGATTTATCAGATAACGATTTAGTCGAGCGTTCTAAATATGACCTGTCGTTTAAATATTTCCTCAACATGGCCCCTGAGGAGGACGTCATTGATTCAAGTTCGTTAACGCATTTTCGTAGGCAACGTCTTCAGGACGTTAAATTGTTAGATCTGCTTATTGGGAAAACCGTTGAGATTGCGCTTGAAAAAGGAATTATTAAAAGTAAAACGCTTATTGTTGATGCCACCCATACAAAAGCGCGTTATAACCAAAAATCACCGATCGAATTTCTACGAGAGAAATCTAAAAATGTTCGCAAAGCCGTCTATCAATTGGATGCATCCATGAAACCAAAATTTCCAGAAAAGAATACATCTAATGAAATCAACGAGGAATTAGATTACTGTCATCAACTCATTTCCACCCTTGAAACCGAACCGCAAATCACCGCGCCGCCTGCGGTTAAAGAAAAGTTAAATGTCCTCAAAGAGAGTGTCGAAGATTTTAAGGAACATATGAACCCTTCGAATGATCCCGATGCTCGGATCGGACATAAAACAAAAGATTCTTCTTTTTTTGGTTATAAAACACATCTGGCGATGAGCGATGAACGTATTATTACAGCGGCCGTCATTACGACAGGCGAAAAGAGCGATGGAAACTATCTGGAGCCTTTAATCGAAAAAAGTAAGGAGTCAGGGATGACCATTGATACGGTCATTGGCGATACGGCTTACTCAGAAAAAGATAATATTACCTATACAAAAACAAATCATATAGCTTTGGTTTCAAAATTACACCCTGTGGTATCACAAGGCACGCGCAAAAAAGCATTTGAGTTTAATAAAGATGCGGGTATGTTTGTCTGCCCGGCAGGGCATATGGCTTTTAAAAAGAAATACGATGGAAGACAAGGAACGAAAAAGGTCAATCCGCGTGTAAGATATATGTTCGATGTAACGAAATGCCAAGTATGTTCCATGCGTGAGGGGTGTTATCAGGAAGGATCAAAAACGAAGTCTTATTACGTTACGATTAAATCCACAGAACATAAAGAACAGAAAGCATTTCAAAATACGGAACAATTTAAATCACTGGCAAAAACGCGTTATAAAATAGAAGCGAAGAACAGTGAGTTAAAAAACAGACACGGGTATGATACAGCATCATCTGCGGGTCTGTTTGGAATGGAGATTCAAGGAGCGACCACGATCTTCGCAGTCAATCTCAAGCGGATTCTGAAGATCCTCAACGAAAAAAGATAAAAAAAAAGGGAAAAAGGACCACTTTTCGTCAAAACGCAGACGAAAAGTGGTCCTTTTTTGCGCCAACCAGAATTCTCAGATCAAAAAATCGACAGTTTTTCAGCGGCTTCAACAGCGTGCCAGCGAGACCCCGCAGATACCTACCTGTCTGAGGAGGCTCGCGGTGCGCCCGCGGCAAGCGAGTAACCGAAGCGGCGATTCAGCACCGAAAAGACACTAGTCCATCACACATGGTTGGAGATTAAGGACCGGGCGTATTTTGCCCGGTTTTTCTTAATTGCTTTTACAAATGTGGTGAACCAAAATCGAAATTTGTTGATTGGTGAAACAAAACAGGCGCTAAGTGCGTATGTAGGAAGCAAGATCTATGCATCAATTGCTCTGCTCGCAAATTTGGTCTATAGTGAACATAGGCATGTGAAAGAATAGCAAAATGGAAGGAGTGAGCAACAATGAGACAACTGTGCAATGGCTATGTAACCAGATTTGACACGTGTCGTCTGTTCGTAGCACAGAGCCGCAACGTCATTCCATTTTTTTATAGAATTTCACTATTTTGTCACAAATACATAAATAGGCGCCAAAAACAGCAAGTAATCTTTTTAACTTCGCTGTATAATATACAATGTAAGCGTTTTAATTGGTATGGAGGAAATCGTTTTGCAGACAACAACAGTCAGTGAACTTTTTACAATGATTGATCAAGCAGCACTTTATACAAAAAAAGAACGAAAATCAGATTACTTAACCGCTCTATGCGAAACTGCTGAGGGGTTGGTTAAGGATGAAATTAAGGCTGAAACAATTGCTGATAAACTGAAACCGTTGTATGAACGTTTCTACAATCAGAAGATGACGGCAGAAGATGTACGGCGTTCGCTTCAACTTGCGTTGCTCAAGGGGATGAAAGCATCGCCTCAGCCAAATCACGAATTGACTCCAGATACTTTGGTGCTGCTGATGGGGCATATGGTTGCCATGCTTGCTGGCAAAAAGCCGTTTTCAATACTTGATCCGGCTGTTGGTGCGGCAAACTTGCTGACAGGAATTATGAATCAGTCGGCGACCGATGACATTAAAGCGTTTGGTGTCGATGCAGATCCATTGCTTATTCGTCTGGCTGCGGCGAATGCCAATTTGCAGCAGAAAGCGGTGCAGCTTTTTCATCAAGACGGCTTGAAGCCAATCTTGGCTGACCCGGTCGACTATGTTGTTTGTGATTTGCCGACCGGAGTCTATCCGGATCAAGAAACAGCAAAAAATTATACATTAAATGCTGTTGATCCGAAGCAGCCGCTGATTCATTTTCTATTTGTGGAACAAGCATTGCGCATGCTTAAAGACAAAGGATACTTCCTTGCGCTTGTTCCCAACCATCTGTTTTCAGATGATCAGGGGCATGTTTTTCACGATTTTCTTCAAAAGAAAGCGACCATTCTCGCATTGATTCAGCTCCCGGTGTCACTCTTTCTTCGAGCGGATCAAGCGAAGAGCATCTTGTTGATGCAGAAGAAAACCGATATCCAGGATCATGCAAAACAAGCATTACTTGCAGAAATGCCCGACTTCTCCAACGAAGTCAAGATGCGCAAGTTTATGCAGCAGCTGGATCATTGGTTTCTACATCGTTCGGTTTAAGAAGACGAGAGGGTGATCGACAATGGCTTTAATACTCGCGATCAACGCCGGCAGTTCATCGCTGAAGTTTCAGCTTCTCGATATGCCTGCTGAGCATTTGGTCACTAAAGGTTCGGTAGAACGTATTGGTTTGTCGGATTCAATTTTTACCATTCAAGTAAATGGCGAAAAACAGCAGGAAATCGCATCCATCTCAGATCATGAAGAAGCAGTTCGTATCTTACTTGATAAGCTCACGGAGCAGAAAATAGTCGGATCATTAGATGAAATTGAAGGCATCGGTCATCGTGTGGTGCACGGAGGCGAAACCTTTGATGATTCGGCACTGGTCACAGATGAAGTGATTCAAAAGATTGAAGACCTTTCCGAACTGGCCCCGCTTCATAACCCGGCCAACCTGGTGGGCATTCGCGCTTTTCGCGATGTTCTCCCGAAGGTGCCGGAAGTTGTCGTCTTCGATACTGCGTTTCATCAGACCATGGACAGCGCTGCTTTTTTGTACAGTCTGCCTTATAAATATTACACGGATTATGGGGTGAGAAAGTACGGATTTCACGGCACCAGCCATAAATATGTTGCCTACCGCGCGGCTGAACTTCTGAAGCAGCCAATTAAAGAGTTGCGCTTGATTTCTTGTCATCTGGGCAATGGTGCAAGTATCACCGCGATCAAAGGCGGCAAATCAATTGACACCTCGATGGGCTTTACTCCGCTGGCCGGATTGACGATGGGGACGCGCTCCGGTGATATTGATCCCGCGCTGATTCCGTACATTATGGATAAGACCGGAATGAATGCCAGCGAAGTTGTGAACGTGCTGAACAAGAAAAGCGGTTTGCTTGGTATCTCCGGATTCTCCAGTGATTTGAGAGATATTGAAAAAGAAGCGAAAAGAGGCAATAAACGGGCGATTCTGTCGATTAACGTGTTTGTCGAACGGATTCAAAAGTACATTGGTTCGTTTGCAGCAAAGATGAATGGTGTTGACGCAATTATTTTTACTGCGGGCATTGGGGAACACAGTTCTATGATTCGCGCCCGCGTTCTTGAAGGGCTCAGTTTTATGGGCGTTGATTGGGATCGGAAGCGCAATCAGGTTAATGGTCAGGAGACATTCATCAGCACCGATCAATCGACTATAAAAGTTCTGGTCGTTCCGACAAACGAAGAAGTGATGATTGCGCGCGATACGGTGCGTCTCTCAAACTCGCAGAAAAAAATTGACGAATCCTAAGTGTACGCAATAATGTATGTAAATTTCCTGAAAAATAATAAGAAGGTGTCTCTTTAGCAAAAATGGCTTTTGAGACACCTTCTTATTTTATGAAGCGTTCGCTTTTATTTAGTCAATAATTTGAAGCTCTTTTGGGAAATGGGTTAATGTTTCCGGGCCGTTTTCAGTGAGGTAAACATCGTCTTCAATACGAACGCCACCGACGCCTGGAACATAGATCCCCGGTTCGATTGTAAATACCATCCCGGTGGTTAACGTTTTATCATTTGCAGCACTCATTGACGGCTGCTCATGTTCGCCAAGCCCAAGTCCGTGTCCAAGACGGTGCGTAAAGTATTGACCGTAACCGGCATCTGCGATCACTTTGCGAGCGACACCATCCAGATCGCCGATTCGCAGCCCTTTTCGCGCAGCCTTAATCGCTTCTAGATTGGCTTGCAGCGTTGTCTCGTAGATTTTATGTTGTTCGTCGGTTGCGTGTTTGAAGCAAACCGTTCGTGTGATATCAGAACAATAGCCGTCAATGACAACGCCGAGATCAAACAAAACAAAATCGCCTTCGTGAATCTGATGAGTACCCGGATAGCCGTGCGGGTTGGCAGTGTTTTCGCCGGTCAGTACCATGGTATCAAAGGCCATTTGCGAATAGCCCTGTTTGGCAAGTTCATGCTCAATTTCCGCAACAATCGCAGCCTCTGTTCTGCCTTTTTTGATTGCATCAATGCCCAATTTAACGGCATAATCGGCAATCTCTCCCGCCTTCTTCATGGCTGCAAGTTCATGCGCATCTTTAATATTGCGCATATCTGAAAGATAGTCTTCGATCGAGCCAAACGTTACTTTTTCGTCAATGCTTTTCAATGCAAGAGCCTTTTGATAAGGCAGTGTTGTTGGTTCGATGAAAACTTTAGTCGAATCGGCATGGCGTCTATCCAAGGCTTTTTTTACAAAAGTCCATGGGTCCTGGTCGTCTCGATATCCGATCACTTCATGACCGAAATCAGAAGCTTGTGCCTGACCGACTTCGAGCTCAGGGCAAATTAAGAAGGGTTCATCTTCAGGAAAGAGAAACAAACCAAGAAAACGTTCATGCGGATCACATTTAAAATGTGTCAGATAGAATACATTCGTCGGATCAGCAATGTATGCGAACCGACCGTCCTGTTTTCTTAACCATGCTTCAATCTGTTTCATTTTCTCTGACAATAAGGGTCACTCCAGTTTCATTCATAATACCTTTAATGTATCACAATCTCGAGCGTTGCGGATAAATCTAAATCGATTTCATTGGAAAAAGGTTGGCGAATCTTCAGGCCAAGCAACCGACCGATGCGGATGGTGTGCAGCGTAGTGTATAATTAAGGTAAAAATTAAACACTTGTCCAAGAACGATCCGATTAGACAAAAACGATTGCTTAAATACGAACAAACATTCTATAATGAGGAGTGAAGAGGATGCATGTGACTTATGTTGGTCATTCAACAGTTCTTATTCAAACGAAAAAGGCAAATTTGATTATCGATCCTTTTATCAGCGGCAATTCGCATACGCCGCTGTCTCTTGACGACTTGCCGAAAATTGATGCTGTTTTGCTCACTCACGGGCATGGCGACCATATTTTGGATACTCAAGCGATTGCTGAGCGGGACGGATCACTTGTGATTGCAATCGCAGAGCTTGCTACCTATTTTAGCTGGAGCGGGCTTCATGTTCATGGAATGTCCATCGGCGGTTCTTATATGTTTCCGTTTGGTAAGGTGAAAATGACGCAAGCGTTCCATGGTTCAAGCATCACCAACGCCGAGCGTAAGCAGATCATCTATGCTGGGATGCCGGCAGGACTGTTGTTAAGTTTGGACGGCAAAACAATTTATCACGCAGGAGATACGGCACTGTTTTCTGATATGAAGCTTATTGGCGAACAAAATGATTTAGATCTCGCCTTCTTGCCAATCGGCGACAACTTCACGATGGGCCCTGAAGATGCTTTGATTGCTGCAAAGTGGCTTAAGGCAAGACGTATTGTCCCCATTCACTACAATACGTTCCCCGTCATCACTCAGGATGCCGATAAATTTACAGATCAGCTTGGCGGACATGGATATGTATTGTCACCTGGTCAAACACTAGAGCTGTAGGGGCTGTTTGGAGCGATTGAAATGGAGACGAAGCACGAGCAGATCATAAAATATATTGAAAATCTGGAAATCGGGAGTAAAATTTCGGTGCGCCAGACTGCAAAAGCACTTCAAGTCAGCGAAGGAACGGCCTATCGCGCAATTAAAGATGCAGAAACCCAAGGATTAGTCAGTACGGCTGAACGTGTCGGAACGATCCGGATTGAGCAGAAAGTGCAGGAGAGTATTGAGAAGCTGACCTTCGACTCTGTGGTAAACATTGTTGACGGTCAGGTTCTTGGAGGAAAAGACGGTCTGTCGCACACGCTGAATCATTTTGTGATCGGTGCCATGGAGATGGATGCAATGAAACGCTACATCGGCGCAAACGATCTGATGATTGTCGGCAACCGCGAGTCGGTGCAAGAGTATGCGCTTAAAGAAGGTGCAGCTGTGCTCATTACAGGTGGATTTAATACGAGCGAGCGAATTAAAATACTTGCGGATCAGACAGGGCTTCCGGTCATCTCCACTTCATACGACACGTTTACGGTTGCCGCGAAAATCAATCGTGCGATCTATGATCAATTAATTAAAAAAGAAATTGTTCATGTTTCCGACATCATGATCCCTTTCGCTGAGACGGAGTTTGTCTTTACCTATGATGCGCCGAAACGCTGGTATGAATTAAATCATAAAACGTCGCACAGCCGTTTTCCGGTCGTTGATTCTCAGATGAAAGTTGTCGGTATTGTGGCGATGAAAGACGTCATGAAGCAGCAGACGGCCGATACCATCGAAACCTTGATGACGCCACTTCCGGTTGTCGTGAATCCGACAACATCCGTTGCTGCCGCTGCTCATCAGATGATTTGGGAAGGCTTTGACGGGCTGCCGGTTGTTGACAAGCAGCAGCATCTGCTCGGGATGATTACTCGGCGTGATGTACTTAAAGCATTGCAAATGATTCAGCAGCAACCGCAAATGGGCGAAACGATTGAGGACATTGTCTCCTCGCAATTAAAGGACTATTCGAAGAATGACCATTATATTTTTCGCTTTAATGTCACACCGCAAATGAGTGATTATCTGGGATCGGTATCCCATGGCGTGATGACGTCCATGATTACGATGGTATGCCGCCGGGTACTTAATCACATGAGACGTGGCGATTTGGTCATTGACAATCTTTCCTTTTACTTTTTTAAACCGGTGCAGTTGGAACAAACCGTCACCGTTCAGCCGAAGGTTCTTGAGATGACAAGGCGAAATGGAAAGATGGATATTGAATTATTTGTAGATGGTCAGCTGTGCGGCAAGGCATTATTGAATGCTCAGTTTATTGACCGTTATTAACGGCGGTTCGGCACAATGCATTGAACGCATAAGGAGGAAGTTCACAATGATCGATGAGATTCTGACGCTTATTCAACAGTACGAAACCATTATCATACACAGACATGTCCGGCCCGACCCTGATGCATTAGGATCACAGGGCGGCCTTGCGACGCTCATCAAAGACAATTATCCGGATAAGAAAGTTTATGTGGTCGGCGAGGAAGCAGAGTCGCTGCGCTTTCTCATTCATATGGATGCGATTGAAGACTCCGTTTATAATCAAGCTCTTGTTATCGTCTGTGATGCTGCAACACAAGAACGTATCTCAGACGAACGCTACATGCGTGGTACACACCTTGTCAAAATCGATCATCATCCGCTCGTTGATTCTTATGGAGAACCTGAATGGGTGAATACCCAAGCAAGTTCAACAAGTGAAATGATTGCTTCAATCTATCGGGCACATCCCGAACTCACACTGTCTAAGGAAGCGGCCCGACTGCTTTTTGCAGGCCTTGTTGGTGATACCGGAAGATTTCAGTTCAGCAACGTAACTTCAGAGACGTTTCTCGCTGCTTCGGAACTGGTAAAACAGCCGTTTGACCGTCAATCCTTTTTTGATCAGCTGTATGCACGCAGTTTAAAGCAGGCCCGGCTTAATGGTTATGTACTGCAGCACTTTTCTTTAACCGAGGAAGGCGTCGGTTATATCAGACTTACAAAAGAATTGGTTCACTCTTTTGGGCTTGAGCCTTCCGATGCGTCGGCACTCGTGAACTGTTTTGCCAATGTCGAACACTTAAAAGCCTGGGTACTCTTTTCAGAAGATGAGGATCAGATTCGTGCACGTATCCGCTCCAAAGCGCCTTCAATTCATGAATTGGCAGCAAAATATCATGGTGGCGGACACCCAATGGCCTCGGGTGCGACGGTAGCTGATTGGGAAGAAGCGGATCAGCTGGTTGATGATCTGCGCGCGTTGTGTGCCGATTGATGCCCCCTATTCCGCTTCTTTTTTCAAACACCACAGATTAAAGGAGGTACAGGCGTATGGGGTTTGTTCATCTTCATGTACATAGTGAATACAATTTGCTAGACAGCACTTGCCGAATCAGCGATCTTGTTGCTCAAGCGAAACGAGCGGGACAAAAAGCGATTGCGATTACGGATCGAAACGTCATGTACGGCGTGGTTCCTTTTTATCAGGCGTGTCGAGACGCTGGTCTCCATCCCGTGATCGGCATGGAGGTAGCTCTTGATGGTTCAATGAGCACTGAGGTCGGTGCAGCACGTCCTAAGCCTGCTGCATCAATGCCTGTACTGGTTCTTCTTGCTCAAAATGATTTAGGGTATCAAAACTTAGTCCAGCTTTCTTCTCTTGTACAGCTGAATACATGTGACTATGTGTCGTTGGATCAGTTGAAGCGCTATACGGACGGGCTTATTGCGCTGTCCGGCGGTACCGACGGACCGGTGGACCAAGCACTTGCGATCGGGGAACCGAAACGCGCAGAACAATGGGCGGTTGGTCTGCAAACGTTGTTTTCCGGTCGGTTTTTATTGGAGATCCAACGGCAAGGCGATGGAAGCCAGCGGCAAATCGAGAAGCAAGTGCTGGAAATCGCGAAGCGCCGATCGATCCGCTGCGCAGCAACAGGAACCATTCATTATTTGAGCAAAAATGATGCCAAGGCCCATGCCTGTTTACGATGCATCAAGGATGGAACGAAACTTGCAGAACAGCCGCAAGATCCACGCGATTTGTCCTTCCAGACGACAGAGGCAATGCTGGAACGCTTTGCCGATTTGCCGGAGACCGTAGTGGTGACCGAGAAAATCGCTGCGGCATGTCAGGTTTCTTTTTCATTCGGACGAGCGCGCCTGCCTCATTTTCCGATTCCTGACGGGATGACTGCTGGCCAGAAGCTGCGTGAACAGTGTGCGAAAGGGTTAAAAGAACGCTATTCGGATGTGAACGAAACGATTGAAGCGCGATTGAATGATGAGTTGTCAATTATTGATCAAATGGGTTTCAACGACTATTTTTTGATTGTTGCCGACCTTGTTGCCCATGCGCGACATTCAGGTTATCTTCCAGGTCCTGGGCGCGGTTCAGCTGCTGGTTCACTTGTTGCCTATGTGTTAAAAATAACTGAAGTTGATCCAATTCGCTATCATCTGCTTTTTGAACGTTTCTTGAATCCAGAGCGTGTGACCATGCCGGATATTGATTTGGATTTTCCCGATGTTAATCGTGATCAAATGATCGCCTACGCGTTTGAAAAGTACGGCCATGATCATGTTGCACAAATCATTACATTTGGAACTTTGGCAGCAAAAGCGGCGATTCGTGATGTTGGCCGTGCTCTGGGTACAGACCCGCGACTTGTGGATCGCATGGCGCGACTGATTCCCGGTGTTCCGAAGATGAGCCTCGAGAAAGCTTATAAGAATTCGGACAAACTAAAGAAACTGCTGCAAGCGTCAACCGAGGCAGCGGCATTATTTACACTGGCACGTCGCGTTGAAGGACTGCCGAGACACACCTCAATCCATGCAGCTGGAGTAATCCTGAGCGACCAGCCGCTGAAACGTTCGGTGCCGATTCAAAGCGGCCATGAAGGCATACCGGTCACGCAGTATCCCATGGATGTATTGGAATCACTCGGCTTGTTAAAAATTGATTTTCTAGGCTTGCGTAATTTGACATTCATGCGTGAGGTGTTAAAACGTACGCCGGCATTCCGCGAAGGGCGGATGACCATCGATTCCATACCGCTCGACGATCCGGAGACCTTTCAACTGCTGTGCAGCGGAAATACAATGGGGATCTTTCAATTGGAATCCGAGGGTATGAGGCAAGTGCTTCGAAAGCTGAAACCAACTGAGTTTGAAGATATTGTTGCCGTCAACGCACTGTACCGTCCCGGACCTTCGCAGTTTATTGATCAGTATATTCGACGAAAGCATGGATTGGAAAAAGTTGTCTATCCACATCCGGATTTGGCACCGATACTGCGTCCGACTTACGGCGTTTTGGTCTATCAGGAGCAAATCATGCAAATCGCTGTACAGATGGCCGGCTATACGTTGGGAAAAGCCGACATTCTGCGTCGAGCCGTCGGCAAGAAGAAGCGCGAACTGCTTGAGGCGCAGAAAAAAACCTTCATTTCTGGATGTATTGCCTGCCACTACTCGGAGCAAACCGCGCATCAGCTGTTTGATCTGATTGTACGGTTTGCTAATTATGGATTTAATCGTTCTCATGCCGTTGCGTATAGCTTTCTTTCATACAGGCTTGCCTACCTCAAAGCACATGAGCCGCAGTCATTCATGGCCGCTCACTTGACGGGAATTATCGGAAACCAAGAGAAAATGGAGGCAACGCTTCGTGAACTGCGTGATCAGGGCATTCGGCTACTTCCACCGTCGATTAATGAGAGTGTCGGCAGTTTCGAACCATCGGAACAGGCGATCCGTTTTGGTTTGTCAGGAATCAAAAATGTCGGCATTGGTGCGATTGAAGCACTCGTTGAGGAACGAACTAAGCATGGATCTTTTAAAAATCTTTATGATTTCTGCCGGCGTGTGCCTGCTCGGAAAGTGAACAGAAAAGCGATTGAATCGATGATCTTTGCCGGCGCGTTTGATTTATTTGGCGTTGATCGTGCGGGTTTACTTGCTACCTTAGACCGCGCCCTCCAATTTGGGGAGGAGCAGCAAAAACAAAGTGAAGGACAAGCATCCTTTTTAATTCCGGAGCATGATGAAGAAAATTACATTGAAGTGCCGCCGCTTACCCCGGCAGAAAAAATGCATTACGAACATGAAGCACTTGGCTTGTTTTTGTCCGCACATCCGATCGAAGACTATCGGGATGCTCTGCCCCAATCGGTCCTGACTGTTCGCGAAACAGAGCAGCTGGCTGAAGGAAACGATGCCTTACTTGCAGTTATGGTGGAGCAAGTCAAACGGATTCGTACAAAATCAGGGCAGCCAATGGCCTTTTTTTCCGCAAGTGATGAATCTGGATTAATTGACACCGTTTGTTTCCCAAATACGTATGAAAAGATTGAGCAATGGATGAATAATGGTCAGATGCTCGTCATTCAAGCGAAAAAGTCGTCAGGAAAACAGAACAATCCGCAGCTTATCCTTCAACGGGCACTTTCGTTAAAGGATTATCTTGATGAATGGGACACTGCGCTTTTTTTGAGAATTGATCAGGCACATCATCAGCCTCAGCTTCTTGAAAAAGTGAAACAGGCCATTGAAACTGCCCCAGGACTGCATCGCGTGATTCTTTATTACGAAGCGACTAAACGTACGGTGGCACTTGGATTAAACCATGCGGTTCAGATCAATGAATCGCTTGTCAAGTCGATGCGCAGCTTGCTCGGGGAGCAGAATGTCATGGCGAAACGAATGATGGGAAACGGAGCTGCTCGCAAACCTCGGAAAGACGATCAGCGGTTTTCTTGAGCGGAACGATCAGGGATGTCACTTATTTTTTGATGGAACGTTTGTTATAATGGTGTGGTTTAGTGCATTTTTCAATTCAGGATCGCAATCGGAACGCATTTATTTTATCTCTATTTTTATAGGACAACCTGGATGAATATTCGACGATTCCATGAATTATACGTGAAGAAATAGTGACATGTTGTCCGACAAAGCAAATCACGAGCTTTGACTATGTAAGAGGGTGATATACTTGATGAAGGACTTTTTTACCAAGAAAAAAAAGTACGCAACCGTCCCATCCGCAAAAGCGAGACAGGATGTTCCTGAGGGCATTGTCCGTAAATGCCCAAAATGCAAGAAGATAATGTATGTCAAAGAATTGAAGAAGCATCTGTTTGTTTGTCAATCTTGCGGCTACCATTATCCCATCGGTGCGTATGAACGTGCGGAAATGCTTTTTGACGCAGATTCATATGTCGAATTTGACAAGAATATGGTTTCATTAAATCCGCTTCAGTTTCCCAATTATATGCATAAATTGGAATCGGATCGCAAAAAGACCAAGTTGAACGAAGCGGTTTGGACAGGAAAAGGCCGGATTGAAGGCTGTGAATGTGCGGTAGCTATTATGGATAAAGGCTTCCGGATGGGCAGCATGGGCTCGGTTGTCGGTGAAAAGATTACGCGAATGGTTGAATATGCCGGGAAACAGGGAATACCGGTCATTATCTTTTCAGCATCCGGCGGGGCACGTATGCAGGAAGGTGTCCTCAGCTTGATGCAAATGGCAAAAACGAGTGCTGCACTAAAGGGCTTCAGCGAGAACGGCGGTCTCTATATTTCAATCATGACCCACCCGACCACTGGTGGGGTTTCGGCAAGCTTTGCTTCTTTGGGCGACTATAACCTTGCTGAACCAGGGGCATTAATCGGCTTTGCCGGGCGGCGCATTATTGAACAGACGATCGGTGCGGAGCTCCCTCCGGATTTTCAGACGGCTGAATTTCTGTTGAAGCACGGACAGCTCGATCAAGTCATCCCACGCGCTGAATTAAGAACCGTTTTGGGACAGATCTTGTCGATTCATACGGAAGGGAGTGCTGAAGCATGGGACCGGAACTAGAATTTGAAAAGCCGATTCATGAGCTTCAGGGGAAAATAGCTGAATTAAAACAGTTTATGGATGAGAAGGGCATTGACCTCTCCGATGAATTGAATCACCTGCAAGAACGACTGGCAAACCTTGAAAAAGAAACTTACGGCAGCATGACTCCTTGGGAACGTGTCGGTGTCGCCAGAAAATTGAACCGCCCGACAACATTGGATTATATTCCGCTTCTTTTTACAGATTTTCTTGAATGTCACGGTGACCGACTCTATGGCGATGATTCGGCAATTGTAGGCGGAATCGCAAAATTTCATGGATGCCCGGTCACGGTTATCGGCGAACAACGCGGCAGGGATACAAAAGAAAACATTATGCGTAATTTTGGAAGTCCACATCCGGAAGGCTATCGCAAAGCGTTGCGTCTGATGAAACAGGCAGATAAGTTTCATCGGCCGATCATTACCTTTATAGATACAAAAGGAGCGTTTCCAGGGCAAGCTGCTGAGGAACGCGGCCAAAGCGAAGCGATTGCCCGCAATCTTTATGAAATGTCTTGGCTGTCCGTACCGGTCATTTGTGTCGTAATCGGTGAGGGAGCAAGCGGCGGGGCACTTGCCATCGGTGTCGGCAATCAGATTTTAATGCTGGAAAATTCCTGGTACTCGGTTATTTCGCCCGAAGGAGCCGCAGCATTACTGTGGAAAGATGCCGGTCAAGCAGAAAAAGCTGCAGAAACGATGAAAATTACCGGATCAGATTTGAAAAAACTCGGCATTATTGATAAACTGATTCCGGAGGTTTTGGGCGGTGCACATAATGACCCGAAGAAACAAGCTGAACGCATTGATCAGGCGCTCGTGGCTTCGATGGAACAATTGGGTCAATTAAGTCCCGATCAAGTTCGCCAGCAGCGGTTGGCCAAGTATCGCGAGATCGGTGATTACGATACTGCCCAGACGAATCAAACCGATCTTTCTGTTTTTTCTTATTCATCTTCATCAGATAAGCAATAGTAGGGACACTAAAATGAGGTGATTATTATGATGAAAAAAATTGGAGTTCTGACTAGTGGCGGAGACGCTCCGGGTATGAATGCAGCGATTCGTTCGGTCGTCCGCTCAGCGATTTATCGCGGTGTGGAAGTTTACGGCATTTACCACGGGTACAAAGGCTTAATCACCGGCAACATCAAAAAGCTTGAGGTTTCTGATGTTGGCGACATCGTCCAGCGCGGCGGTACCATTCTTTACACCGCACGTTGTGAAGAATTCAAGACTGAAGAAGGTCGTGCGATCGCAATTGAACAGTTGAAGAAGTTCGGTATTGAAGGGCTTGTTGTGATCGGCGGCGACGGATCCTTCATGGGCGGTGTCAAGTTGACTCAGCTCGGTTTCCCTACGATCGGTATTCCCGGCACAATCGACAATGATATCCCGGGAACCGACTTCACCCTTGGATTCGATACAGCATTGAATACCATCATTGATGCGATCGATAAAATCCGTGATACGGCAACTTCGCACGAACGCCGATTCATTATTGAAGTTATGGGTCGGGGCTGCGGCGATTTGGCGATGTGGTCCGGACTTGCTGATGGCGCCGAATCGATTCTGATTCCGGAAACAAAAGAAGATTTGAACACGATTGTTGAACGTTTGAACCGAGGCATAGAACGCGGGAAACGGCACAATATTATTGTTGTGGCTGAAGGTGTGGGCAGTGCCGATGAAGTCGCAAAAGCAATAAAAGCGAAAACGAACATGGATACTCGCGTAACGGTTCTCGGACATGTTCAGCGCGGCGGTGCACCAACAGCATTTGACCGTGTATTGGCAGCCCGGATGGGCAATAAGGCTGTCGACTTGTTATTGACCGGCGAAAAGGGCAAAATGATCGCCATTCAAAATAACAAGATTGTCACTCATAACATTCTCGATCTTCTCACGAAGAAACACGAGTTTAACGATGAGTTGTATAAGTTAGCAAAAGTATTATCCATATAAATTGCTGGAGGGAACTATTTAATGAAAAAAACAAAGATTGTTTGTACACTGGGGCCATCAAGTGATACGGTTGAAATGCTTGTCAAAATGATTAACGCAGGAATGAATGTTGCGCGTTTTAATTTCTCGCATGGTGATCATGAAGAACACCATCAAAAAGTACTTAACCTTCGTGAAGCGATGAAGATTACCGGCAAAACGATTGGTATTCTTCTCGATACAAAGGGACCGGAAATTCGTACACATGATATGGCAACGCCGGAAGTTCTTCTTGAAGAAGGAAAATCGGTTGATATTTCGACGAAAGAAGTTGCCGGAACAGCAGAAGAATTCTCCATTACTTACGCAGAATTGATTGACGACATTCATGTTGGTTCAAAGATTCTGATCGATGACGGCTTAGTTGAACTTGAAGTGACAGGTATCGATAAAGAAGCCGGACTTATCCATAACAAAATCTTGAATACGGGTGTTCTGAAGAGCAAAAAAGGTATTATCGTACCTAACGTCAGCATCAACCTGCCGGGAATGACTGAAAAAGATGCGAATGACATCGTTTTTGGTATCGGCGAAGGCATCGACTTTATTGCCGCTTCGTTCGTACGTCATGCATCGGATGTTAACGACATTCGCAACCTGTGCAAAGAACATGGTGCAGAAGACGTACACATCTTCCCTAAAATCGAAAGCCAAGAAGCGGTTGACAACATCGACGAAATTCTCGAAGTTTCTGATGGTATCATGATTGCCCGTGGTGACCTTGGTGTTGAAATTCCGCCGGAAGATGTACCGCTCGTTCAGAAGCGCCTCATCAAAATGTGTAACAAAGCCGGCAAAACGGTTATTACAGCAACACAGATGCTTGATTCGATGATTCGCAACCCGCGTTGTACACGTGCCGAAGCAAGTGACGTTGCAAACGCAATCTTCGATGGTACCGACGCAATCATGCTTTCCGGTGAATCTGCATCCGGTAAATGGCCGGTTGAAGCTGTGACGACAATGAATAACATTGCACTGAAAGCAGAATCTGCGCTTGACTACAAAGCGACACTCAAGAAATTGAGCGACTCCAGCGAAGCAACTGTAACGGCTGCAATCGGCGAAGCCGTCGCTCATACGGCATTGAACCTCGATGTTGGCGCAATCGTTACGTCGACGGTCAGCGGCTACACCGCTCGCGTTGTTTCTCACTATCGTCCGAAAGCACCAATCGTGGCGGTTACCAACTCACAACGTGTGGCAAACAAAATGTGCTTGGCATGGGGCGTGACTCCGGTACTGAGCGAACAAGCAAAGTCAACGGATGAAATGTTCGAAATCGCTGTTGACAGTGCAAAGAAAACGGAACTTGTTAAAGACGGTGATCTTGTCGTCATTACGGCAGGTCTTCCGGTTGCTGCGTCAGGCAAAACGAACATCATGCGTGTTCACCAAATCGGAGAAACACTGACACAAGCTTAAGAAATGTGTTGAATTTCTCAACTTATTTCTATTCAGTAAGTTCATCGTTTATGATAAGAGGAGGCACATCCTAATGTGCCTCCTCTTTTAATTCAAGAAAAGCGAGTAGCTAAACGGAGTGATGAATGATGATAGAATCAACAACGGAAGTCGTTGTCCGCTACAATGAGACGGATAAAATGGGCATTGTGCACCACAGTCAGTATGTCATCTATTTTGAGTTGGCGCGCACTCATTTTATCCGAGAATCTGGGATCTCTTATCGAAAAGTTGAAGAAGAGGGGCTAATGATGCCGGTGCTGGGCGTCGAGGCTCACTACCATTCACCGGCATTCTATGATGATACACTGATCGTGAAAACCAAGATTGCTGCCTACGACAGTATCAGAATGAAATTTAATTACAAGATTTATCGCAAAACGGATCGGAAGCTGCTTGCGGATGGTTCAAGTGAGCATTGCTGGACTGACCTGTCTTTGCGTCCGGTATCGATAAGAAGAAAGAATCCGGAATTGCATCAGCTGATCGTAGAAGCTGCCGGCAAAGCGGAAGATTAAAATAAGGGAGATTATAAGAAGATGCTGAACAAACTGTTAATGGTGATGATTCTCTATGCCCTGGTTGAAGTCTGTACCCTTATTTATGTCGGTGGACTGATCGGTGGCTTTCATTTGCTGCTGATTTTGCTTGCATCCGCCCTTTTGGGAGCATGGATGATCAAGCAGCAAGGACTTCTTCTCATACAGAAGTTCAGGCAGGATTTCGAGCAGCGAAGAGTCCCCAGTGAACCGCTTATTGACGGGGCCGGATTGCTGATTGGTGGTCTGCTGCTCATGTTGCCTGGATTAATCAGTGACTTGGCAGGCATTATTTTGCTGATTCCTGCGGTTCGCGTCGTATTAGTCAGACGTACGTCACGTTGGATCCGTGAACGGATGCGCAGCGGCGAATTTACCTTTCACTTCTTTCGGAGATGATCAGGCGCTCTTTTTGCCTAAGATGTACTGCCAAAGGTCCATCCAAGTCCCGGAATAGTACAGTGTTTTAATGACAACAAGCACTAATGGTCCGATAATCAGACCGGCAAGGCCGAACCAACGAAATCCGAAATAAATGGAAACAAGTGAAGCAAGCGGATCAATGCCAATACTGACGGAAATGATTTTTGGCTCCATCAGCTGCCGTTGAATGATTGCAGCGATATAGAGAGCGGTCAGGCATATGGTGAAGGAATAGTTGTGTGTAAAAAACTGATAGATAATCCATGGAATGAAAATAACACCGGTACCCAAATAAGGAATTAAATCAACGACTCCGGTGATTAATGTAATGGTGATGGGATGCGGCACTTTTAAGATCAGCATGCCGACAAAAACCAAAGCCATGGTCATAAAAATGAGCAGAAACTGGGCCCGTACAAAACCGATGCATGTTTTCTTTAATTCTGAGAGAACTTTGTAGACCGGACGCCCAATCGAAGAATGCATGGATAATCGATGAACATGAGTCTTGATCCGTTCAGAATCTTTGGATAAGAAAAATGAAGCAAGGAAAATAAAAAGTGCTGAAACCAAAGTGCTGGGAATTGTAGCGACAAATTGGCTTAAGTTGGTCAGCAACCGACCGGCTAAATCATTCAGCATGTCGACGAGTGTTCCTGCCATGCTTTCTACATTCAACTGGATCACTTTCTGCTGTCCGTTCGGAAGCCCGGAAAAAATGTGTATGGCTTGTTCCCATGACGGCACAAGGCGTGAAAAAAAGAATGTTTGCATGTCACCAATTAGGACAGACAACTCATCCGGCACTGTCCGAGAGAGCGAAGCAACGCCGCGAATCAGAGCAAAGGCGATAAATAAAAGACTGCCGATGGAAATGGAAAAAAAAGAGAAAAGAACAACAAATGAGGCTGCTCCCCGGGGCAACCCCGTTTTTTTTTCAATAAACAGGACCAGTGGATTGATTAAGAATGCAAGCGCGCAAGCAATGATGAAGGGCAGCGCATAACGAACGGCAAGCATTAACATCACAATGATCGATGTTGTAATCGCAATGACAACAAGGGCACGTAAAACAATAAAGATAATCGTAAGAAACGGTTGCGAATTTTGAGCGTTCATGTCCTCATCCCACCTTACGTCTATAGGTATGCGGACAAGGTGCGAATATACACAGAAAACAAACTGCAAAAAAATAAAATATATTCACAAATTAGTTGAAAGCATATATAATCAATATAATGATGTTAAATTAGGTATCGATACGATAATTAAAATGCATGAATAAAGTGGATCTGTTTTTATTCATGCCAATCGAATGAATGGGCACTTTGACAGAGCAAAGTTCTGCGCAGAAAAAGAGATGTTATTAGGGAGGGGACCAATGTGACCATGACAAGAGGGCTTGAAGGCATTGTTGCTACAACATCAGCCATCAGTTCAATAAAAGATGATGTACTTACCTATCGTGGATACAGGATACAGGACTTGGCCGAACAAACAACTTTTGAAGAAGTCATTTATCTGTTGTGGAACGGAGATCTTCCAACATCAGAACAGTTGTCCGTGTTCCGAAAATCGCTTGCGGCTAACGCTGCTGTCCCTGATGAACTGTTCGCAATGATGAAGATGTGCCCGCTCGATCAGGTGCACCCAATGGCCGTATTACGCTCGGCCGTCTCAAACCTTGGTATCTATGATACCGACGCTGAACGGGCAGGTATTGAAGCAAATCAGACTAAGGCGATTCGGCTGCAAGCTAAAATGGCCACACTCGTTGCCGGGTTTTCGAGAATTCGCCAGGGTCTTGACCCGGTATCGCCTGACCCATCGAAGCATTTTGCAGAAAATTTCCTCTATATGCTGCGCGGAAAAGCGCCTTCAGACCTTGAGGCGAAATTGTTGGATCACGCATTGATTCTTCATGCAGATCACGAACTGAATGCCTCAACATTTACAGCACGTGTTTGTGTTGCAACACTATCCGACATCTATTCGGGAATAACGGCAGCAATCGGTGCATTGAAAGGCCCGCTCCATGGCGGCGCAAATGAGCAAGTCATGCACATGCTCGAAGAAATTGGATCGATCGATTGGGTTGATGATTATATCTATGAAGCGCTTGCAGCAAAAAAGAAAATTATGGGTTTTGGTCACAGAGTCTATAAAAATGGTGACCCGCGGGCACGTATCCTTAAAGATATGGCACGACAAATCAGCGAACTGCACGAAGATACACGTCTTTATGAGATGTCGCTCAGAATTGAACAAATCATGAAAGCGAAAAAAGGGCTGCTGCCGAATACGGATTTCTATTCAGCAACCCTGTACCATCTCCTAGGCATTGACCACGATTTATTTACGCCTGTCTTTGCAGTGAGCAGAACATCGGGGTGGGCGGCACACATCATGGAACAGTATAAAGATAACCGTCTTATTCGCCCGCGTGCTGAATACAATGGTCCACATCTGCGGCGCGTTACCCCCATTGATTTGCGCTGAAACAGAAGATGACTAAGTGAATGGACTGTAAATCGGATCAGAAAAACAGGTATGGAGGACAGAATTTGATGACACAAAAACAGCAAATTAAAGTAGATCAACGCAGCCTAGTCGTTCCCGATCATCCGATTATTCCCTTTATTGAAGGAGACGGAATTGGACCGGAAGTGTGGCAAGCAGCTTCACGTGTTCTTAATGCAGCAGTTCAAAAAGCATATCAAGGAAAGAAAAGTATTGTGTGGAAAGAAGTATATGCTGGTCAGAAGGCGTTTGACCAGACAGGAGAATGGCTGCCAAAAGAAACGGTCGATGCAATTCGAACCTATGTAGTCGCCATTAAAGGACCACTCACAACCCCGGTAGGCGGCGGCATTCGTTCGCTTAATGTCGCGCTTCGCCAGCAGCTCGATTTGTTTACCTGTTTAAGACCGGTACGTTATTTTGAAGGCGTTCCATCACCGCTCAAGCATCCAGAAAAGGTTGACATGGTTATTTTTCGCGAAAATACGGAAGACATTTATGCAGGCATTGAGTTTCCGGCAGAATCATCTGATGCTGAAAGGCTGATCCGTTTTCTGCAAGAAGAAATGAATGTTCAAAAGATTCGTTTTCCTGAAACGTCTGGGATCGGCATTAAGCCGGTTTCAAAAGAAGGGACGGAGCGGCTGGTTCGCGCGGCCATCCGCTACGCCATTCGTGAAAATAGGAAAAGTGTGACTCTTGTGCACAAAGGAAACATTATGAAATTCACCGAGGGAGCTTTTAAGAACTGGGGCTACGCATTGGCCGAGCGCGAATTTCCGGATCAAACGTTTACGTGGAGTCACTATGAGTCCGTGACGAAAAAGCAGGGGAAAGCAGCTGCAGATCAGCAATTGCATGCGGCATTGCAAGATGGCCGTGTGCTCGTCAAGGACGCGATTGCCGATAACTTCTTGCAGCAGATTCTGATTCGTCCGGAAGATTTCGATGTCGTTGCAACATTGAATCTAAACGGTGACTATATCTCCGATGCACTGGCAGCGCAGGTTGGCGGGATCGGCATTGCTCCGGGAGCAAACATCAATTTTGAGACAGGTACCGCTCTTTTTGAAGCAACGCATGGAACCGCACCAACCTTTGCAGGGCTGGATAAGGTCAATCCATCGTCCCTTCTTCTTTCCGCAGTGCTTATGCTTGAACATCTGAAGTGGTACGAACCGGCAAAAGCAATTATGAACGCGATTGAAAAAACCATTGCCAGCAAGATCGTGACCTTTGATTTTGCCCAATTAATGGACGATGCAACTGAAGTGAAATGCTCGGAATTTGCTGATGCACTGATTCGAAATCTTTGATTGAATACACTTAATCATTGCCCGGATACCGGATAAATGACGCAGTTCATAGGAAATCTCTTTCCTATTCGTATAAAAATTCATGCATGAAAATGCAGATCCACATATAAGGAAAAACGGGCAAAAAGCGCCCGGTCCCTAATCTTCAGCCATGTGTGATGAACTTGTGTCTTTTCGGTCTGAATCGTCGCTTCGGTTACTCGCTTGCCGCGGGCGCCAGAGTACCTCCACTTTGATTCTCGGTCAAGACACAGGTCTATTGGCTTGAAGACGGGGCAAATCTTATATTTTCTTATCTTATCCTGTAAAAAAAGTAAAAGAGTCTTAAAGCGAGCGCTTTAAGACTCTTTTACTTTTTAAGCTTACTGATCAACTCCGCTTGCTCGCTCTGATCGTCCAACAGATCTCCAGACTACCCGCTCCATACCTACAATTGCGAAAAGCAAATGGCTTATTCTTTTCTGTTTTTTCTTTTATCAATGCATGATTGAGCCCGTTGTGTCCATTCTATGGGTATATACAATGATCGACACAATTCGTCTTTACAAAACCTTTACAATTTGTTTATACCCGTTTAAAAGTCAAGCCTTAATATAGATAGTGCAATAAGGTGACTCAACATTCTGAGGGGGAAATATTCTAATGAAAAAGAAAAACTTGCTTGCGATTGGATTGGTTTTCATCCTTTCATTAACGCTCGTATTGAGCGGCTGCGGAAACAGCTCGTCAGGTAGCAGCAGCGACTCTTCAAAATCTGAATCCAGCTCCTCTGCTGCATTGTCTGGAAAACTGACGATTGGCGGATCAACCGCTCTCCAGCCGCTGGCGGCACAGGCAGCAAAGGAATTCATGGAAAAGAATCCTGATGTACAGATCGAAGTACAGGGCGGCGGCAGCGGTACCGGGCTGAGCGAAACACAAGCTGGAAACTTTGATATCGGCATGTCCGACGTTTTCGCAGAAAGCAAGTCAAACGTTGACGCAAAAGCACTTAAAGATTATAAAGTTGCGGTTGTCGGTATGACGGCAGCGGTTAACCCTAAAGTGGGCGTTAAAAACCTTTCTAAGAAAGACCTTCAAGACGTTTTCACAGGCAAAGTGAAGAACTGGAAAGATGTTGGCGGCAAGAATCAAAAAATTACGCTTGTAAATCGTCCGGATGGTTCGGGCACGCGCGCAACGTTTGACCAGTTTGCTCTTGATAACAAAACTCCGGCAGAAGGAATCACTCAAGATTCAACCAATACGGTAAAGAAAATTGTTGCTGAAACACCTGGAGCAGTGGGTTACATGGCTTTGTCTTACTTCACCGCTAATGATGATTCTGTTGTTAAACTCTCTATTGACGGTGTGGAAGCTTCAGACGCTAACGTTGCAAGTGGTGAATTCCCTGTATGGGCTTATGAACACATGTATACGAAAGGTGAACCTTCAAAACTTGCTAAAGCATTCCTGGATTTCATGATGAGTGATGATGTGCAAACCAAAGATGTACCGGCACAAGGTTACTTGTCGGTTAAAGACATGAAAGTTGAACGTGATGCGACAGGAAAACAAACCGATAAATGATGACTTTTCCTGATGTCAGGTTAAGTGAATAAAGATTAGTCCAATGGCGGCTTAAGCGGGAACGGTCTAACGTACCCGCTTGCCGTCATATGGGCGTTCGGACACTATGCAAATGAGGTGTGAAAATGATTAAGAATAGAATAACTTCGAATGCTGGATCTGCATTAGGGGGCGGAAGATCACCGCTGATTAATGAGAAAAATTTTTTTGCCCGCCTGACTGATCGCAGAAGCGAAAGTCGAGGAAAGGCGCTGATCTACTGCAGCGCGTTATTAATGATTATTGCGGTCACGGCCATCACTTTGTTCTTAACGCTGCAGGGACTTCGCTCATTCGTTGTTGATCACCTTAACCTTTGGACGTTTATTACCGGCACGGAATGGTATCCGGATCGCGCGAATAACCCCTCATTCGGTGCGTTTCCATTCATTTTCGGTTCGCTGGCAGTAACCTTTTTGGCTGCTCTGATTGCAACACCGATTGCAATTGGAACCGCAATCTTCATGGCTGAAATTGCTCAAAAATGGGGCACAAAAATTATGCAGCCGGTGATTGAAATTTTGGTAGGTATTCCGTCGGTTGTTTATGGTTTGATCGGTTTATCGATCGTTGCTCCATTCATGCGGCAACATTTTGGAGGATCGGGATTTAACTTGATTACCGGCGCTATTGTTGTCGGCGTTATGATTTTGCCAACAGTCGCGAGTATTGCTGCAGACAGCATTCGTGCCGTTCCTGATTCGCTGCGTCAGGCCTCCTATGCCATTGGCGCTACGAAATGGCAGACGATATGGCGTGTCGTCATTCCAGCCTCGGGTTCGAGTTTGATTACTGCGATTGTCTTAGGGATGTCGCGAGCATTTGGAGAAGCGCTGGCCGTTCAGATGGTGATTGGCAATGCGCGAAATCTTCCAGGCTCAATTCTTGATCCGGCAGCAACCTTAACAACGATCATTACTTTAAGCATGGGACACACAACAACAGGCAGTGTGCTTAACGATGTGCTTTGGTCTCTCGGACTTATTTTGTTACTGATTTCCTATGTGTTTATCGTTATTGTACGTTACTTAGCAAAAAGGGGTGAAGTACGATGAACAGTAAAGTCACGAATCGTATTGCCCTATCAGTCATTGTTCTCTGCGCCGCGGCTATGGCTGCGGTACTCATTTCAATGCTTGGTTACATCTTAGTGAAAGGTCTATCGAGCATTTCATGGCATTTTCTAACAACGAGTGCCAGTCCCTTTATGCCCGGTGGAGGGATAAAGGACCAGCTTTGGAACTCTTTCTATGTCTTGTTCATTACCATGCTGCTTACGGTTCCAATTGGTGTTTGTGGCGGTATTTATTTAGCTGAATATGCGAAACCAGGAAAAATCACCTCATTTATACGCACATGTGTTGAGGTGCTCGCTTCGCTTCCTTCAATCGTGGTTGGTATGTTCGGTATGCTTTTGTTCGTTAATTATTTTGGCTTTAAGTATTCGGTTCTTTCAGGAGCGCTTGCCCTTACAGTCTTTAACTTGCCGGTCATCGTCCGCGTGACCGAAGATGGTTTCCGTGCACTGCCGAGACATCAGAAGGAAGGCGGACTCGCTCTTGGAATGACGCATTGGCATACAATTAAAACGATCCTCTTGCCTGCAGCGTTTCCAAGCATTCTTACAGGAATTATTCTTTCAGCAGGACGTGTATTTGGCGAGTCGGCGGCACTTTTATTTACGGCCGGATTATCAACACCAGATCTCAATTTTGAAAATTGGAATCCGCTTGCACCGGATTCGCCGCTTAACCTCTTTCGATCTGCCGAAACGCTTTCGGTACACATCTGGTCCGTAAATACTGGTGGAATTATGCCCGATGTGGATACGATTGCTAATGGTTCTGCTGCAGTACTTGTTATCTGCGTGCTTATTTTCAATCTGTTTGCACGCATGCTTGGAAAAATCATTAATCAAAAATTTTCTGGGAAATAAGTGGGAGGAATCATCATGATTGAAATGAAAAATAATATTGTTTCATTTACAAATAATACAGTGACCCAAGAGCGTCCCGTTCAACTAAGTGTTGAGCATGTGAATATTTTTTACGGCGAAAACCATGCAGTTAAAGACGTTACGATTCCAATTCATGAGAAGTCGATTACCGCATTGATCGGACCATCCGGATGTGGAAAATCAACTTTTTTGCGCACCATTAATCGAATGAATGACTTAATTCCAAGCGCACGATGCGAAGGAACGATCAACTATAAAGAGGTCAATATTCTTAACCCTAAGGTGGATGTTGTTCAACTTCGCAAGGAAATTGGAATGGTTTTCCAACAGCCAAACCCATTTCCAAAATCAATTAGTGAAAATATTCAACTGCCGCTCCGCTTTGCAGGTGTGCGCAGTAAAAAAGTATTGAAACAAGTCACAGAAGATTGCTTAAAACAGGTTGGGCTGTGGGACGAGGTTAAAGACCGTTTGGATCGTTCGGCAACAAGCTTATCCGGTGGTCAGCAGCAGCGTCTCTGTATTGCACGTGCGTTAGCGCTTAAACCGGATGTGATTCTGCTTGACGAACCAACCTCTGCGCTTGATCCGGTGTCAAGTGCCAAGATTGAAGAACTTTTGCTTGAATTGAAAAACAGTTACACGATCATTATTGTGACACACAACATGCAGCAGGCAGCCCGTATCGCTGATTACACAGCATTTTTCTATCAGGGCGAACTGGTCGAATTCGGTACAACAAAAACCTTGTTTACGACTCCAGAGAAAAAGAGCACAGCTGACTATATTTCGGGTCGATTTGGTTAATTCCGCCAACTCATTGCTGTATCTTTGATTCAAAATTGATATGATAAGAAGAGATGCAAGGAGTGATCGGTTTGGCAAAGAAAATACTAGTGGTTGATGATGAAGTATCCATTGTTACTCTACTCTCATTTAACTTGAAAAAAGCAGGGTTTGATGTCCAGACGGCAACAAACGGTACCGATGCGTTGAAGCTTGCGCAAGAAGGGCAACCGGATTTACTTGTTCTTGATCTCATGCTTCCTGAAATGGATGGCATGGATGTATGCAAACAGCTTCGGCAAGAGAAGAATTATGTTCCGATTCTGATGTTGACGGCTAAGGACGATGAATTTGATAAAATACTCGGGCTAGAGCTGGGCGCCGATGATTATATGACGAAGCCATTCAGTCCCCGCGAAGTTGTTGCTCGAGTTAAAGCGATCTTAAGAAGAACCGAAATTGGCAAACAGGAACATAGCGATGTGCTCGTGATTGGCGACTTGAAGGTTTATCCGAATAACTTTGAGGCGCTTTTTAAAGATGAGGAAATGGTTTTAACACCGAAAGAATTTGAACTGCTTGTTTATATGATGAGGCATAAAGGACGCGTACTAACGCGTGAACAATTGCTAAATGCTGTATGGAATTACGATTTTGCCGGCGATACACGGATTGTTGATGTTCATGTCAGCCATCTGCGAGACAAGATTGAAGACGTCACGCGTAAGCCGCTCTATATCAAAACGGTGCGTGGTCTGGGGTATAAACTTGATGAGCCGAAGGTTTGAAGTAAGAAATGTACTGCGATGGGCGTTCGCACTCACCAGTTTGCTTTTTATCGTTTTCGTCACAGATGAGGTCGTTGACGTGACGATGCTGCATAATGATCGGCAGACCATGGAATCACGTGCGCAGTGGATTGCAACTTTGGTAAGCCAAGATGAATCAATCCAGACCAGCGCGACGAAAAGCATGCTTGTTCAGTTTGCTAAAGAACAAAAGGTGCAGATTTCAGTCTATGATCAAAGACGGCAGCTCGTGTTTTCTACAAAAAATAAGGAACAAAGAATGCTTGAGGGGACAAAGCAGTTGGTCGTATCAGGACATTCTTTAGCGTACATAAAGCAGTTGCCAAGCACCGACGCTCAGACCGGCTATCTGAAGCTGATCGGGAACAAGTCGTCGATTGTTGGACTTAACCTTTTCTATTGTTTCTTTATCGCTGCAGGAGTTGCTTTGCTTCTTTATCGTGACTATCTCGTACGTACGTATGCCAGACCGATTCGTTTTGCGACCCGAATGGCGGAGAATGTGTTGGAAGGCTCTTACAATATGATCGCTTCTGATCAAGTGAAACGAGAGAGTATCCTGCATTTGAATCTCGCGATGAACCGGATTTCAGAGTCAATCCATGATCTCAAGCATTCGTACAATCGTCAGCGGGCCAGCATGGCAACTTTAACTGAGAATATCGGAAATGGCTTGATCCTCATTGATGGAGTCGGCAGAATCAACTATGTGAACCAAACGTTTAAAGATTCCTTTCAAACGAATGCCAGTTACTGGGAACTCGCGGACTATCATGAAGTGATTACTTATGACAGCGTGAAGCATATGATTGACGAGGTTTACACCACAAAAGCGACGCTTGCTCGTCAACTGCAGCTGAATGTGGGAATTGAGCGCAAATATTATGATGTTTCTTGCGCTCCCATTTTAAATAAACACAACAAAGTCAGAGGCATTGTTGTCGTATTTCACGATATAACGACAATCAAAAAATTGGAGAAAATGCGTAAAGATTTTGTCGCGAATGTGTCGCATGAGCTGAAAACGCCGGTAACCTCTTTAATTGGTTTTACCGAGACGCTTCTCGATGGTGCTCGTGAAGACAAGGAACTTGAGGATCAGTTCCTGCACATCATGCTTCATGAAGGGCAACGTTTGCAAAGCCTTATTAAGGATTTGCTTGAACTGTCCAAAATTGAACGCGAGCACTTTAACCTTGAGTTCGCCAAACTGTCGCTTAAGCAGTTGATTGAAAGTGTACTGCTTATTTTCAAGGAAAGAGCGAAAGAAAAAACGATTGATCTAAGGTTTGAACCGGGGGATGAGGGGATCATTGACGGAGATGCATTCCGGATTCGCCAAATCATGATTAATTTGGTCACGAATGCGATCGCCTACACGCCTGAGGGCGGCAAGGTTTCGATTGCAATCCATGAACGAAAAGACGAGGTAGACGTTGTGATTACCGATACTGGTATTGGCATCGAAAAAGACAAAATTCCACGTGTTTTTGAACGCTTTTACCGGATTGACAAGGCGCGCAGCAGGGATTCAGGCGGTACTGGATTAGGCTTGGCGATTGTCAAGCATTTAGTTGAAGCGCATGAAGGGCGCATCCATGTTGAAAGTGAACCTGGACGGGGCTCTGCCTTTACGATTACCTTTAAGAAAAATTTAGTTAAGTCGCAACCGAATGCCGGCTGAATTTGATCTTCTGTTAAATAAAATGCTAAATTGGATAAATCACCTGTGATGCTTTAGAATAAAGGAATAAGCAGCGCAGGTTTTTTTATTTAGTCGGACAAGTTTCACTCAAGCACAAGATTAGTGAATTGACCACATACAAGTGTACAGAATCGACTCTGCCGTGATTTTAACGGCAGTGGTCATTTTGTCACATAGATGAAGGCTTAATGATAGATAAGAAAAACGAACGTTTGCCCGGTTTGACGGGTGATGCATAAAACTTTTTGGTGCTTTTCAGGAGGAACGTTATGAATAAATTAGTCTTAATTGATGGCAATAATGTTGTTTATCGCGCTTTTTTTGCGCTGCCGCTGTTAAGTAATAATCAAGGAATGTATACAAATGCTGTATACGGCTTCACGATGATGCTGATGCGCGTCATTGAAGAGGAAAAGCCAACGCATTTGCTTGTCGCTTTCGATGCAGGAAAAACAACATTTCGCCATGCAACGTACAAAGAATATAAAGGCGGCCGCCAGAAAACACCACCGGAACTGTCTCAACAATTTCCGCTCGTTCACGAATTGCTTGATGCTATGGGTATTCGGCGCTACGAGCTGGATAATTATGAAGCGGACGATATTGTTGGCACGCTTGCTCGAGAGGCAAGCTGCAATGGGTTTAATGTGCGCATTGTGACTGGGGATAAGGACTATTTGCAGCTGGTCGATCAAGGCGTACGCGTGTCACTGATCCGTAAAGGAATCACTGATACGGTTGATTATGATATTGAGAAGGTCAAGGAAAGGTATGGAATTAATCCTCAAGAAGTCATCGACCTTAAAGGGCTGATGGGCGATGCTTCGGATAATATTCCCGGTGTGCCCGGAGTTGGCGAGAAGACGGCAATCAAGCTGTTGAAGCAATTTCAGACCGTCGAAGGTGTCTACGAACACATTGAACAGGTATCCGGTAAAAAACTGAAGGAAAAGCTGGAAACCAATAAAGAACAAGCACTGTTGAGTAAGAAAATCGCAACCATTGACAGAGAGTCGCCGCTTGAGATTACGCCCGATGCATGCAGCTATACACGTGAATTTACAAGTAAGTTGAGAGATCTATTTAACGAACTGGGCTTTCAATCACTGCTTGAAAAAATTGATGTTGCCGGTTCGGATGAATCTCAGACCGAAAAGAAAGACATTGCTGTCCAAACGGTTACTCATTTTCAATCGAATCAGTTTGTCTCTCCGAGTGCATTGATTCTCCAAATGCTTGATGAGAACTATCACTATGCAGACATCACCGGAATCGCTGTTTCGAATAAAACCGGTACCTATTTTATTGAAACACAACACGCCCTTAAGGATGACGCGTTTCGAGAATGGCTAGAAGATCCAAAAATGAAGAAGGTGCTGCTTGATAGCAAATCAGCAGAAGTTGCCTTAAAATGGCGCGGGTTAAGCTTGCACGGCGCAGCGTTTGATGTTCGGCTTGCTGCTTATCTGATCGACCCATCAGAAGCGGGGCAGGATCTGGCTCTTTTGGCGAATAAACGCGGCATCAGCAATGTCGAAACCGATGAAGCCTTCTATGGAAAGGGTGCAAAACAGAAAATTCCTGAAGGGAACGGACAGGCGCAGCATTTGGGCAAAAAAGCGGCCGCATTGCTGCAGCTTGAACCGAAATTAATTCAGGAGCTTATTGAAAACAAGCAGAGGGAGCTGCTTTTTGAACTGGAACTACCGCTGGCTCATGTGCTGGCTAAAATGGAATATACGGGGATAAAAACAAGCAGTGAAACATTGAAAGCAATGGGCGGAGAACTTGATCGTACGCTTGAAATTATAGAACATGCTATTTATTCAATGGCTGGTGTGACGTTTAACATTAATTCACCGAAGCAGCTTGGCGAAATTCTATTCGAAAAATTGCAGCTACCACCAATTAAAAAGACGAAAACAGGCTACTCGACTGCGGCCGATGTTCTTGAGAAACTGCGTGGCCGCCATGAGATCATTGATAAGATTCTTGATTACCGGCAACTTGGCAAATTAAAATCCACTTATGTTGAGGGATTGCTTAAAGTTATCCATCCGGAAACCGGACGCGTGCATACCGTCTACAATCAGGCATTGACGCAAACCGGCCGACTGAGTTCAACAGATCCGAACTTGCAGAATATCCCGATTCGACTTGAAGAAGGTCGCAAGATTCGCAAAGCGTTTCTTCCAAGTGAAGAAGGCTGGCAGATTTTTTCCGCCGATTACTCGCAAATCGAACTTCGTGTGCTCGCACATATTGCCGACGATGAAAACCTGAAACAGGCGTTTCTTGAAAATATGGATATTCACACAAAAACAGCAATGGATGTTTTTGGTGTAACCGAAAATGAAGTGACACCGTTGATGAGGCGCCATGCGAAAGCCGTTAATTTCGGCATCATCTATGGGATCAGCGACTATGGACTATCGCAGAATCTTGGGATTACGCGTAAAGAAGCGGCACAATTTATCGAGCAATACTTAAAGAGCTATCCGGGGGTTCATCACTATATGAGAACCATCGTTCAAAAGGCGAAAACAGATGGGTATGTGACCACCCTGTTGAACCGTCGCCGCTACTTGCCGGATATTAACGGTCGCAATTTCAATCGACGCAGTTTCGCCGAACGAACGGCGATGAATACGCCGATTCAGGGCAGCGCCGCCGATGTGATCAAGCAAGCGATGATTCATATGGATCATCGGATTCAAGAAGAAAAATTGCAAACCCGGATGCTGCTACAGGTGCACGATGAATTGATTTTCGAGGTCCCGGAACACGAACTCGGTATCATGAATCGCATTGTTCCTGAAGTGATGGAGCATGCCATTGAACTTCGCGTGCCACTGAAAGTCGAGTGCTCATACGGACCGACGTGGTACGATGCAAAATAAAGAAAGCGTTTGGCGCCGACTCAACGGCGCTGCTTGGCTAGTTGGGAGTGAGAGATTTGCCGGAATTACCAGAAGTTGAAACCGTCAAACGGACATTATCACAGCTTGTCTTGGGGAAAACGGTGAAAGAAGTTGAGGTACGCTGGCCGAAGATCATCCGGCGCCCGGATAATCTTAATCAGTTTAAGCACGCACTTATCGGGCAGACGATTCACGATATAAAGCGGCGGGGGAAGTTCCTGCTCTTCTGTTTGGATGAGTCAGTGCTTGTCTCGCATTTGCGTATGGAGGGGCGCTATCGCTTGGATCCGGAGTACGCGCCGATTGATAAGTATACGCATGTGATCTTTCATTTTACCGATGATACGGCGCTTCGTTATCGTGATGTGCGTAAGTTCGGAACCATGCATCTCTTTAATAAGGGTGAGGAATGGCAGCATCCGCCGCTTGCAAAATTAGGGCCAGAGCCGCTCTCAAAGGACTTAACGGTTGATTACCTAACCGCAGCATTTTCGCGAACCGGCCGCTCAACTAAACAAGTATTACTTGACCAGACGGTTGTGGTTGGCTTAGGCAATATCTATGTCGATGAATCGCTGTTTAAAGCCGGGATTCATCCGCTTACCCCTGCATCAAGCCTGAGCACGGAGCAGCTGGAGCAGCTGCATCATGCGGTTGTGGACACGTTGACAAAAGCGGTCACCCTTGGTGGAAGTACGATTCGAACGTTTGTAAACAGTCAAGGGCATATGGGGTTCTTCCAACAGGAGCTTGCGGTCTATGGGCGGAAAGGGGAGCCGTGCGTACGCTGCGGGACTGCGATTGAAAAAATCAAGGTCGGCGGTCGTGGCACACACTATTGCCCGATATGCCAGCCTAGGCGTTCAAAGCAATGATCAAAATAGGCTTAACCGGAGGCATTGCCAGCGGGAAGAGTATGGTTTCACGCTGGCTCATCGCGCATGGCTATCCGGTGATCGACGCTGATCGCGTCTCTCGAGAAGTTGTTACACCTGGAGAAAAAGGGCTGGACTTAATTGTACGCCATTTTGGTAAAGGGATGCTTTTGCCCAGTGGTGCATTGGACAGAAAGAGACTGGGCGCGCTCATTTTTCAGGATGACAAGAAACGCAAGCTGTTAAATGAACTCTTGCATCCTTTGATTCGAACACGCATGCTTCAGCAGTTAGACGAACTGGAGAAGCGCAGGGAGCCGATCGTCTTTTTGGATATCCCATTGCTCTATGAGAGCGGTCTTGAGACCTGGACGGATAAAACGTTGGTTGTTTATGTAACCCCGGAGGAGCAATTAAAACGTTTGATGAAGCGGAACGGCCTTGCTGAGGAACAAGCGCGTGATCGGATTAATGCGCAGATGTCTCTTGAAGCGAAAGCAAAGCGAGCAGATGCCATCATTGATAACAACGGCTCTGTAAAGAAAACCGAAGAACAGATCCGTGCACTGTTTTGCAATGGGCTGTTTGATTGTTAAGTCTAGGTACATCTCACGCGGCTTTTCATCCGTTGTCCAGTAGGATACAATAAGCTTATCGATAACAGCGAATGGAGTGAGAATAATGCGCTGTCCGAATTGCAAACAAATGGCAACGAAAGTGCTGGATTCACGCCCGGTCGATAATGGACGTGCCATCCGCAGACGTAGAGAATGTGAATTGTGCCATCATCGCTTTACAACGTTTGAGAAGGTAGAAGAAACGCCTTTGGTTGTTGTGAAAAAAGGGGATAACCGCGAAGCTTTCAGCCACGAGAAGATGCTGCGCGGGCTGATTAAAGCGTGCGAAAAACGTCCGGTTCCACTCGAACGTCTCGAGCAGCTTGCCAACGATGTTGAAAAAGCGCTGCGCGATGAAGGGCGTTCTGAAGTGAACAGCCATGAAATCGGCGAACGTGTGATGAATGAATTGGTGAAGGTGGACGAGGTCGCGTATGTCCGCTTTGCTTCTGTATATAGACAGTTTACAGATATCAATGTTTTTGCGAAAAAAATACAAGAATTAAAAGATCAGCTGGAAAAAGAGAAAAACAACAAGAAATAAATTTTGTCCGGACAATGAAAAAGTATGGATTGATGCAAAATTGATGCAGAGCAGGGGGATAAAGACATGCTGCAGTCTTGGAAGGAAGTGCTGCCGGGCGATCATTATCGCGTTGAGACAAACGGACTGCTTCATTCTTTTGACCAAAGAGTCGTAACACTGCTGTATCAGCCGCTCATTGGTATCGAAGCAGCAAGTCTGTATTTTACGCTTTGGCAGGAAGTTGATGTTTCAGAAGAACATTTAACCCATCATCATTTAATGGGTTCGATGAACTTGTCTTTGGATCGTATTTTAAAAGCGAGAAAGAAACTTGAGGCCGTGGGCTTGCTGGAAACTTTGAAAAAAAAGGAGGCAGCCCCCGGTCAGTTTGTCTATCGTCTAGAACCGCCGCTCACGCCGAATCGATTTTTCAAAGACGGTTTTTTAAATTTGTTTTTATATCGTCAGATCGGTGCACGTGAATACAAACGTCTTACAGAATTATTCGCCGTTCACAGGGTAAATACCGTCGACTATGAAGATGTATCTGCATCATTTGATGAAGTCTTCAAATCGGTCCCTGCTTCAGAGACGAATGATGAGCGCAATCATGTGAAGACGGACGGTTCATGGGCGAACCGCGCGACTTCGCCGAAGGTCGGGCTAAAGACACACTTTGACTTTAAGCAAATGATGACGTATTTGTCTGATGCTATTGTTGATGAGGATGCGTTGACCGAAGACGTGCGCCAGGCGATTGATAAACTTGCTTTCGTGTACCGTACTGAACCGTATGATATGAGCAAGGCGGTGCAAGCAGCGGCGCTTCATACCGGAGAGGTCGATATCGAGGCACTGCGTAAAGAGGTTCGTGATTTCTATCTGCTTGAACATGGTGCAGATGAAATGCCGGCACTTTACGAACGGATACAGCCGGAGTCGCAACGGGAATTTACAGAGAAAGAGCCACAAACCGAAGAAGAACAGTTGATTGCGTGGTATGAACGCAATTCCCCGTATCAACTGCTTGAAGCGCTTGGACAAGGCAGTAAGCCGGCAGGACCGGATTTGAGACTCATTGAAAATTTAATGTTCGACACGAAGATGAACCCAGGTGTAATTAATGTATTGATTGACTATATTTCGCAAGTCAATGATCATAAATTAAACAAAGCATTCGTCGAAAAAGTCGCCGCACAATGGGCACGGGCGGATGTGACAACCGTACGTCAGGCGATGAACTATGCACGTGAGGAACAGAAGAAACGGAAGCAGATGAAAAAGCCTCCTGCAAACCGAACGGCGGCTTCAGCCCGCACCTCAGTTCGAAAAGAGCATCAGGAGGTCATTCCGGAATGGATGAAGCGGCCGAAGAAACCAGAGAAACAAACCAAAGCGAATGAAGAAGCGGTAAAACAGAGAGCCAAGTGGCTTGAAGACTATTTGAATCAAATTTAACAACATCAAAAGGGGGTGCCTTACATGGATTCATTAGGTTCATTATTTAAAACGTTGTCAGCGGGCCGGAATGTGCAGAAGCAGTGGAGTCAACTAGAAAACGAGCTGCGTACTCACCCAGATGTTCGTGAATTTGCAGAAAAAAATCCGGATATTGATGAAGCGGCTTGGTCAAGAAACGCGTCACGGCTGTTTCAGTTCGTCACGGAACGAAAGGCTTGTGCGCATTGTCCGGGACTCGACCACTGTCCGAACATGATGAAGGGTTACCGCCCTCAATTAGTGAATGACAAAGGGACACCGTCCTTGACCTTTGTTCGATGCCCGCTTCTTGAAGAACAGGAAGTAAAGCAGCGACAAAGTAATCTCATCCACAGCTATTATGTGCCGAAAGACGTATTGAACGCAACGTTTGACTCCATTGATAAGGAAGAAGGCGGCCGGCAGGAAGCGATTTTGGCGGCGGGAGAATTTGTAAAGCGTTACCTAAATAATCCCTCGGAGACTAAAGGTCTTTATCTTTGCGGCGAGTTTGGTGTCGGCAAGACCTATTTGATGGGTGCAATCATGAAGAGACTCGCTGAACGGCGCCATATTGCCTCGCTTATTGTGTACGTACCCGACTTTTTCAGAGAAATAAAAGGAGCGATTCAGAACCATTCGGTCGATGAGAAATTAGAAGTCTTGAAAAAGACACCAGTCCTGATCCTTGATGATATCGGTGCGGAAACCATTACACCGTGGGTACGCGACGAAGTCCTCGGTAGTATTCTTCAATACCGAATGATGGATCATTTACCGACCCTTTACACGTCGAACTTCACCTATGACGAACTAGAAGATCATTTCTCCTATTCGCAAAAAAGCGGGATTGAACATGTAAAGGCAAAGCGTTTAATGGAACGTATCCGCCATTTTACCCAATTGGTTGAAATGACCGGTGTCAATCGGCGTTGATTAAAAGTCTAAAAAAATGAAAACAAAAGTGCATGAATAAGGACTTCCTCCCATATAGTCTTTATATAAGTTGGGACGGGGAGGATGAACCATTGGAGATTGATTTTGATACCCGGCAGGAGGCTGCAGAATTCTATCGGAATTTGCCTTCTTCTTTTAGACAAGTAACTGGTGTGATGCTTATTAACAGTCGACTGGCTGTTTTTCCGGAAAAAACGACGGATTATAAAGAATTTGCGCAGTTAATTGCCCGTTATATTAGCGAACGTTATGAAAAAAAATGGATTATGACCATTATTAAAAACTATTACTATTTTACAGACCCGGAGGAACAGGTTGCTATTTTAAACATTGTATTCGCAATCTTTGCCGGCGAAAAAAATGATCTGCCTCAGACAGAAGTGCTTGAGGATCGGCGTACGATTATCATGGATGCGCTTGAAGGTATTTTGCAGGAGCATCATAGCGTTTCGTTCGCATCCATCGTTCGCTTTCGTTTAACCGCTTATCGAAAAGCACTAAGACGCTATGTCGAGATTGCGATCGATGAGTACAAGCTGGAGCAGGAGTATCAAGTTTTTATTGACAAGTTGCGTCGCATCATTCGCGCCTATAAACCGCTTTGCGAGAAGATTGAAGTCTATGATGAACAGCCTTTCAAACTTTATGACGAGCGTCATCATCTTATTCGTAACATTCAATCGGTTCGATCCTTTTACCCGATCTTAAAACAATGGGGGATTGAGGCAGAGCCCTCGATTGTCCTTTCTTTGATTGCCCTGGCACCGAAACAAGTCATTGTCTATACCGATCGCCCGGATTATGGTGTGATGAAAACGTTGCATCGGGTTTTCGAAGACCGTGTCTGCTTTGTTCCGTCCTCCCTGCATATGACCAGTGGACATCGCGTATCACAATAAAGGCGAATCAAGTCGAAAAATAAGGAAAAATATTACAGCTAATGTATGGATTCGGGTTTACATTGTAATAATTTCCATCTATACTAGAAAAGTAAATTGACGAAAGGAGGTCATCAAAACATGATGACACTTGGAATGAACGTTAAAAGAAATCCAATTGCATATAGAGTTCGGATGACCTCCACGGATTCATTCATGCATTAATCATCTGTTCAAATGGTGGTTAGTGGTTAAACTTAATGACTGAACGAATCCGCAGGTCATAGTGCCTGCGGTATTTTTGTGCGCTTAAAACCGTATTGGCGATGCCTTTGCGGTTTTTTTTATACTCAATTTACCAATATATGGTATATAAAGCCTGCGCTGGACGCTGTGCTTTTATATAAATTTTTTCAGACTGCCGCGCAATCAGCGGCCGGTCCACGACGACTAAGAAAGGATGATGAATGATGCACGCATCTGCAGAGCTGCAATTACCGATGGAACAACGAGAATTCTTTCACGACCCACATCTTTTAAGGAGGGGAGGTAAGAAAATGGTTAAGTTTAATCTGTTTGCGCTAACCTTTACAGTATCAATCAGAAAGACGAAATCAGCACATGAACGCTACGAAGATCGTAAAAGAATTAAAGCAATTCATGAAAAAATGCTTGATAAACGTTTTGAATACGAACGCTATATTCGGTAATGATTTCTAAAAAAATTTTGATGGGAGGCGTTGTTAATGTTAAACGGCATTATTGTGGGGGTTCGCGCACGTTTTGGAAAGGGGACACAATTTCTTTAACTGTGCTGCACTGTGAATGGCCCAGTCGATATGATACGATAACAGCAGAGCAACAACAATGGGAGTGAACGATGATGAAAAGATTTCTAGTCCTTCTTGCCAAAGGCTTTGAGGAGACTGAGGCGGTTACAGCGATTGATGTTTTGCGCCGCGGAGGCGTTGACGTGGTGCTTGCTTCAGTTGCCGATACGCCGCTTGTTGAAGGCTCACGTAAGATTGTTGTGAAAGCCGACGTGTCGATTGACAGTGAGGGACTTCTTGATTTTGACGGCATCTATCTTCCAGGAGGCGCAAAGGGTGCCAAGACGCTTCGTGACGATGCACGCGCGCAGAAATTGATTCGTGCCTACAAAGAGAATGGGAAGCTGGTTGCAGCAATCTGTGCCGCACCGATTGCACTGGAGCAAGCCGGCGTGCTTAAAGGCGAAACGGCGACGAGCAATCCGGATTTCAAGGATCACATCAAACAAGCGGCTTATCATGAGGAGCCGATTGTGGTTTCAGGGAAGCTTCTTACCTCTCGCGCAGCGGGTACAACGCTTCCTTTTGCATTGGAAATCTTGCGCCAGCTTGGTTTGCAAGACGAAGCGAAACAAGTCAGCCGTGATATGATGTTCGATTATCTCATTGAAAATCGTGAAAAGATCTTTTATTAATGAATAGGAAAGATAAGAATCTTAGTACAACGAAACGCTGTAAACCATACGTACAGGCACCGGCGGGTACGAAGACGTGATGAACTGCCTGCGGTAAGCGGGCAAGTTTTTCAATTTTAACTTGCATGAAAAGCAAGTGCATGATATAGTATTAGATGAATTTACTAAAGAGTAAAGCAGAGGCGCCCGGCTTCTCACCTGTTCGACGCATTTTATGTTGTTGCCAGGTATGAATTAACGAATGTATGGTCAATGCGGGCGTTTTTGCGCCCGCATTTTTGTTTGCTCAAATAGCCAGCGATTTGCTTAATTTTATTTGGAGGTGGCTCAATATTAGCAAAGATATGATTGTCAACGAAGGTATTCGTGCACAACAGGTTCGTCTGATTGGTCAGAACGGAGAACAGGTCGGCATTAAGTCGAAAGCAGAGGCACTAGCGATGGCTCAGAATGTGAACCTCGATCTCGTGCTGGTTGCACCAGGTGCCAAGCCGCCGGTTTGCCGAATCATGGATTACGGGAAATACCGTTTTGAACAGCAGAAGAAGGAACGGGAAGCACGAAAGAACCAGAAGGTCATCAATCTTAAAGAAATCAGGCTCAGCCCGAGTATTGAAGAACATGACTTCAATACAAAAATGCGCAACGCCAAGAAATTTCTTCAAAAGGGTGACAAGGTCAAGGCGTCCGTTCGCTTCAGAGGACGCGCGATTACGCACTCAAATCTCGGACGCCAAGTGCTTGAGAAGCTCGCTGAAGAGTGTGCCGATGTTAGCGTTATTGAGGCGAGACCGAAGATGGAAGGACGCAGCATGTTCCTTGTGCTCGCACCTAAAGTCGATAAATAATCGAGCAATTACACTGCGTTTTGAATGACAGCACGTGCTGTTCTGAAAAACGGATTTTACTAGGAGGATTTAGTTATGCCAAAAATGAAAACACACAAAGGTGCCGCAAAACGTTTCAAGAAGACCGGTACCGGCAAGTTCAAACGGGAACACGCCTACACGAGCCACATGTTCAGCCATAAGTCGAACAAGCAAAAGCGCAACTTGGATAAGAGCGCAATTGCAACTCCAACTCTAGCTAACAAGCTCAAGAAACTGATCAACAACTGATTTTAACGTCAAAGAACGATTCATTTTTAGTGTCGCAGCAGGCGGCTTATTCTAGGAGGTTTTTTCAATGGCAAGAGTTAAAGGCGGATATGTGACTCGTCGCAGACGCAAAAGAGTATTAAAATTAGCAAAAGGTTATTTCGGCGCAAAACACAAACTGTTTAAAGTTGCACAACAGCAGGTTTTCAAATCCCTGACTTATGCTTATCGTGACCGTCGTCAAACGAAGCGCAACTTCCGCAGACTGTGGATTGCACGAATCAATGCAGCAGCACGCTTGAACGGACTGTCTTACAGCAAGCTGATCTACGGCTTGAAAGAAGCAGGCGTTGAAGTAAACCGTAAGATGCTCGCTGACCTCGCCGTTAACGATGCAGCAGCATTTGCAACACTCGCTGAAAAAGCAAAAACAGCAGCTAAATAATTTTACCCGTTAAAACAAGCACTCCTGCCGTATTTTTTGTATGGCTGGGGTGCTGTTTTATTGCTTTGAAACTTATGGGTTCCTCTGGCAGCGCTTTGCATGGTGATGAAAACTTCGAACAGATCAGCGCAGGAAAGTCCGTGTCCGAGGAGACTTCCGGATCGCCCGCGGCAAGCGAGCAGCTGTTCAAAGCATAGCGTTGATGAATGAAAGCTGTATGAATTCTAACTCAAAAGGGATCGCCGCATTAAGAATCTAGAAATTTATAGTGCTGGAGTACGGGGGTCGAAATGGACACAATTGAAATCAGGCAAGCAGAAAACGGTGAGGAATGGAATGCTGCGCTCAGCCTGTGGAGCGACGTTTTTCAGAAGGACTGCGCATTCTTTAAAGACAGAATTGAATGGGATCCAAACACGAATTGGCGCCATACATGGATTGCCAAAGTGAACGGGCATTTGGCTGCCGCTGTTCATCTTTTCCAATTCTTTCTTAACTATGATGGGGTTGCACTGAAATGCGGCGGGATTGGCAATGTTGCTGCACGGCCTGAATATCGCGGCAGACATCTTGTGCGAAACTTGTTGAATCAACAATCGAAATGGATGATCGAACATGACTTCGATCTGTCGATGCTCTATACAGGAATTCCTGCTTTTTATGAAAAAGAAGATTGGCATGTGCTGCGTGTGAAAGAACACGTGCTTGAAGTTACGCACATACCGGAAGAGTCTAAGGGAAACGCGCTTTATCTTATTCGCGCATTGCAGGAACAGGATCGCAACGACATCGCGATGCTTTATGACAGGTTTAATCAATCCTTAGTCGGTCCGACGATTCGATCAGCGGCTTACTGGAACGGGCAGTTCAAGTGGCTGAACAATCGAGCAGGTGGCGGTTTCGCTGCTTTTTGTAATCAGCAATTGGTTGCCTATCTCAGATGGGAAGCATTCGATCACGAAAGCGTCGGTCTGCAGGAATGCTGTTATCTGCCAGGACATGAAGCAGCTCTACCTGCATTAGTGCACCGTGTGATAGAAGCTTGGCCTCGAGGAAAAATGATGAGTGTACAAATGCCGGAATCTCATGCGCTGCGGCAATGGTTTGAACGATGGGGCGCGCATCGCCAAGACAATACAAGGACGATGTGGAAAGTCATACGGCTTCCTAAGCTTTGCCGGAAACTGGAGCCGATTTTTTCGAAGCACCTGACGGGTGGGGAACGTCTTTTGTTAAGCGTCGGTTCTGAAACGATTCTTTTTTATCGTGAAAAGGGGCAAGTGACTGCGGCAATGCCGAGCGACTCGATCACTTTTCAAACGTTCATTGAACGCGATGAAACGGATTTCATTCATGATCTTCTGCTTGGAATGGATGAGAAAAAGCAGCCTTATGCTTCTCTCTTTCAAAAGAATGCGTTTGTTTGCTGGAAAACGGATCGTTTTTAAATGCATTTTACGCGGAAACAAAAACAATCGGAAGCCTAAGCTCCCGATTGTTGCCTTGCGGCTTGCTAGACACCTTGTTCTAGACGCGCCAGCATTTGATCGCGAAACGAAGAATCGGCCTTGTTCCAAATGACTTCAAAGAGAACACCGAGGCCGGGAAGCATCTTTTCTTGACCGTTTTGAATGGCATCAACCACGGTATCTTGCAGTTGCTGCTTATTATTGCCCGATAGATTATGCAGCACAGCACGGCGAATGTCTAAATCCATGAATGACATGCTCCTTTCTAGCAATGAAATGAGTTGAACTATGGTATAGTATGGGTAGCGAAAGCGCAATTATGCGAAAAAATTGGGTATAAGTACAGATTGAATAGACAAAGCAGCGAGCATGCCGCGTGTTTACTGCTTAGAAGGAGTTCTCATTGTGCGTCGAATGGTGTCTTTGCAAAACGAAAAAGTTAAGTTATGGAAAAAATTAAAAACGCGAAAATGGCGCGAACGGGAGCAAATGTATTTGATTGAAGGACCGCATCTTGCACAGGAAGCGGTTTTTTCTGCCAAGGAACATGTGCACTCGATTCTGATTGATGAAGCTTTTCATCTTCCAGCTGATTGGCCGCTTGATTCTATTGAAGTCTTTCAGGTGACCCACAAAATTTTTACCGAGTTATCACAAACGGAAACCCCACAAGGCATTATTGCTGTTTGTGATATGAAAAGCTCATCGCTTGCTCTTAAACCGGGACGTTTTTTACTCGTTGACGGGGTACAAGACCCAGGAAATCTAGGGACGCTGATCCGAACTGCGGACGCTTTCGGACTGGACGCGATCTATCTCGGGGATGGGTGTGTTGACGGCTACAATGCGAAGACGCTGCGTTCCGCGCAAGGGTCGCACTTCCATCTTCCGGTGATCCATAAGAACTTGTTTACGCTGGCTGACGAAATGAAACAGCTGAACATTCCATTATATGGTTCTTCCCTTCAAGGCGATGAGCTGCATCAGGTTAAGGTGTCCAGTCCTCATTATGGACTCGTTGTCGGCAATGAGGGCAACGGGGCGTCACCGGAACTGTTGGCACAAATGAATCGGCAGGTAAAGATCCCGATGGCTGGCCGTGCTGAATCGCTGAATGTCGCCGTGGCATCCGGTATTCTGCTTTATTGGCTTGAATCAGCAAGGCTTGCATAAGCGACTTGAATTGCCTATACTAGGAGTACACGCATAAATGAAAGATCGGATTCATGTTTCATGAGATGAACCGATATGAATGGAAAAACGATGATGGAGAGCAGTACTTCGATATTTACCATTCAGGGAGAGCAGGCCGTCGACTGGAAGCCTGCTTATGGGTCGGATCGAATGAATTCACTCTTGAGTTGCCGTTTGAACACCGGTAGACATGCCGGTCTAGAATGCGCCGGCACGCGCCGTTAAACGTTTTAAGTGGACAGTCGATCAGAGACTGTCAACGAGGGTGGTACCGCGACGCTTCGTCCCTTTTCAGGGGCGGAGCTTTTTTGGTTTCCGAAAAAAGTGCAAAGGGATGAAGACAGATGTTAAAAGAGAAATTGCTTGAGCTGCGTCAGCAGGCACTGAGCAACATTGACTCAGCGGATGAGTTGAAGGCACTTCAAGAAGCGCATGTCCGTTTTCTCGGCAAAAAAGGACCGATTACGGAAATTTTGAAAGGCATGGGTAAGCTTTCCAAGGAAGAACGGCCGGATGTCGGCAAGCTTGCCAACGAGGTTCGTCAATTGATCGCTGCGAGAATTGAAGAAAAGAAGACCGATTTAGAAGCCAGACTGCTTGACCTGAAACTCGAATCGGAGAAACTTGATGTCACGCTGCCGGGAAGAAAAACCGTACCGGGGAGCCATCATTTGCTCGCATCAATCATTCGCGAAGTGGAGGATTTGTTTATCGGTTTAGGCTTCTCGATTGAAGAAGGACCTGAAGTCGAGCAAGACTACTACAATTTCGAAGCGCTGAATTTGCCGAAGGATCATCCGGCTCGCGATATGCAGGATTCCTTCTATATTACGGATGACATTCTGATGCGTACCCATACGTCACCGGTGCAGGCACGTACGCTTGAGAAGCATAAAGGAGTTGGCCCGGTGAAAATTATTTGTCCGGGCAAGGTATACCGCCGCGATAATGACGATGCGACGCACTCCCATCAGTTTATGCAAATCGAAGGACTCTATGTGGATCACAAGGTTCGCTTAAGCGATCTAAAAGGAATTCTGACGGTATTCGCCAAGCATATGTTCGGGGCAGATCGTGAAATCCGTCTGCGTCCAAGCTTCTTTCCATTCACCGAACCATCGGTGGAAATGGATATCTCCTGTTTCAAGTGCGGCGGTCATGGCTGCAACGTCTGCAAGGGAACCGGCTGGATTGAAATTCTCGGTGCCGGAATGGTACACCCGAATGTCCTTCGGATGTCTGGGTTTGACCCGAGCGAGTATACCGGTTTTGCATTTGGCATGGGACCGGAACGGATTGCGATGCTGAAGTACGGGATTGAAGACATTCGCCATTTCTACACCGACGATATTCGTTTCTTAAAACAATTTTATCGGGCTTAAGGAGGAAAATTAAACCATGCTGGTTTCTTATAATTGGCTTCAGGACTACGTTGACTTAGACGGTATTACACCGGAAGATTTAGCAAATAAAATTACCAACGCCGGAATTGAGGTGGAACATCTCAATTATCCCGGCGAAGGATTAAAAGGAATCGTTGTCGGCAAAGTTGAGTCATGCACGCAGCATCCGGAAGCAGAAAAGCTGCATCTATGCCAAGTGAACCTTGGCAGTGAGACGGTGCAAATTGTGTGTGGTGCGCCAAATGTTGCTGCCGGTCAAAAAGTACCGGTTGCAACGGTCGGTGCAAGAATCGCCGGCAATGTTAAAATCAAACGGGCTAAATTGCGCGGTGAAGTGTCGAACGGAATGATCTGTTCGCTAGATGAACTGGGCTTTGATCATAATTATGTACCAAAGGAATACGCAGACGGGATCTACGTCTTTGATGACGAAGTGCCAGTCGGGGCGGATGCGCTTCCTTTCTTAAATTTGGATGATGCACTTCTGGAATTGGATATTTTAGTGAACAGTGCGCATTGTATGAATATGATCGGTGTTGCCTATGAAGTCAGCGCGATTCTTGACCGTCCACTTCACTTAGCCAAACCGCATATTGAAGAGTCGGATCAAGAGGCAAGTGAGAAAATTCAGGTCATGATTGCCGACCCGAAAAAAGTTCCTTATTACGGTGCACGTCTGCTGACCGGAATTAATATGAAGCCTTCCCCGCGCTGGATGCAGCTTCGATTGATCGCGGCCGGCGTTCGGCCAATTAACAATGTTGTGGATAGTTCAAACTATGTCATGCTGGAATACGGGCAGCCGCTCCACACGTTTGATTATGATCAATTCGGATCGGAACGCGTACTGGTTCGTGCAGCGGGAGAGAATGAAGAAATCACGACCCTGGATGGACAACGACGCAAGCTGACAAACGAGGATCTTCTGATCACTAACGGCAAGCAAGGTGTAGCAGTCGCCGGTGTGATGGGCGGCGAAAATACGGAAGTTTCTGCAGCAACGAAAAATGTTTTGCTTGAGGCAGCCGTTTTCGATTCGATTTCCATTCGCCGGACGGCTGCCAGACTGCAGCTGCGCTCCGATGCCAGCAGCCGTTATGAAAAAGGAATTGATCGCAATCGCGTTGTTTCCGCAGCGGATCGTGCAGCGGAATTGCTGACTCAGTTTGCTGATGCGACCGTTCTGCGCGGGATTGTCGATGCCGGCGAACGAACGGTTCCAGATTGCATGATTACGATGCCGTGGCAAAAGATTAATCAAGTGCTTGGTGCCCAACTGACGCTTGAAGAGATCACCGGTACGCTGAAACGGTTGCATTTTTCTGTTGAAACCGAGGGCGATACCATGCATGTATCCGTCCCGGCTCGACGTTTTGATGTAACCATTCCAGAAGATCTCGTTGAAGAAGTCGGCCGTGTTTTCGGTTATAACCACATTAAGGCGACACTGCCTGAAGGCACATCGGCACATGCGGCCCTTACTCCGTATCAGAAGGCACGTCGCAGGGTCGAGGCGCTGATGGAAGGAACAGGGCTCAGTCAGGTATACACCTATTCGTTAACGACAAAGGAAAGCGCAGCATCTTATGCAGTTCGCAATCAAGAGGCAGCGCCAACGCAAGTCATTTGGCCGATGAGCGAAGAGCATGCGGCTTTGCGTCAGAGCATGATCCCGCAACTGATAAATGTGGTGCACTACCATCTCAATCGGCAAATGCCCAATGTAAAGTTTTATGAAATTGGAAAGGTATTTTTGCCTGTTGCCGGCGCAGCACGACCTGCGGAGGAAGAACATCTGGCGGGAATAATTACCGGCAAACGCAGTGAGCGGACCTGGGAAGGCGAAGCAAACGATGTTGATTTCTTCTCGGTAAAGGGAATTGTTGAAACACTGTTTGATGCACTTGGTGTGAGCAGCCAGATTTCTTATCAACCAGCGAAGCGTTCGGGCATGCATCCTGGACAAACTGCTGATATTCTTAGAAATGGAGAGGTTATCGGTTATGTCGGCGCCCTTCATCCAAAAGTTGAGAAGGATAACGATCTGAATAAAACGTTTGTTTTTGAAGTTGCCCTTGACGCGTTGATCCGTCATGGTGAACTGGGCATCACCTATCAGGGGCTGCCGCGTTTTCCATCGACAACGCGCGATATTGCACTCGTTGTGAAGCGGGCAACAGCAGCGTCCGATCTTGACCGTGTCATTCGCAAAAATGGCGCGCCGCTGCTTCATTCGCTCCGTCTCTTCGATGTCTATGAAGGTTCCCATGTCGCAGACGACGAGAAATCACTTGCATTCTCGCTTGTCTACCAAGACCCGGAACGCACGTTGACCGATGATGAAGTAAACGCAGTGCATGAAAAGATTATCAAAGCCTGCGCTGATGAATTTGGAGCAGAACTGCGCGGATAAATCAGAATGACGAAAAGATCAGTGCGAGCGAATCGCATTGGTCTTTTTTTGCAGGCAAAGAAAACTTATGATATTGCCCCATCTACAAACCCATAGCCCCATGGCTTGGTTAAGAATCAAAGCGGAGGAGCTCGGGCGCCCGCGGCAAGCGAGCAATCGGAGCGACGATTCAGCACCGAAAAGACAGGAGACCATCATACATGTATGAAGGAACTTTTCTAAAGGAACTTTCCTAAAGGAACTTTCCTAAAGGAACTTTCCTAAAGGAACTTCCCTAAAGGAACTTTCGCTAAGTGCGCATACGTCCTGTATGCAACGCGAAAGTCATCACATCCTGTGAAAGTACGTCCTGTATGCAACGCGAAAGCCACCGCATCCTGCGGAAGTAAGGACCAAGCACAACTTGGTTTTTCAAACAACTTGTTAATTTCCAGTCTCTCTATCTAAGTGAGAGGAGTTCATACATGGAAGTTGTTTTTCAATCGCTTGCGTTTCTGATATGATAAAGACAAAAAGCGGCTTTAATCGCAAAGTTTTAAGAATGATTGTGAACAGCTCGAAATGATGCAAAAAAAGAAAGTTGGGATAGATCTTATGCTTCTCACGCTCATTTTAATTATTCTGCTCGCCTCAGGACTTTTTAATGGTTTTCGGCGCGGTTTAATTTTGCAGCTCGTGCATTTGGCGAGTTTTATCATCGCCTATATTGTCGCATTTATGTACTTTAAACCATTGGCAGGCACATTGAAATTTTGGATTCCATTTCCAACCTCTGCTTCAGAAAGCGGAATGTTTCAATTTCTCGGGACGATGGACCTGCAGACCGCTTATTATCGCGCGATCGCATTTGTGATCTTATTTATTGCAACCAAAATAATCTTGAATATTCTCGGCTCGACGCTTAACTTTTTGGCTGAATTGCCAATCTTGCGCTCAGTCAATCACTTAGGCGGAGCGGTTCTTGGTTTCGCAGAGATTTATTTAATCTTATTCTTTTTACTTTACGCGGGCTCATTAACGCCTGTCAGCGAGATTCAATCAGCCATTGATAAATCCTCGCTCGCTCAGTCGATGATCACCCACACGCCGTACTTTTCCAACCTGCTGAAAGAAATATGGGTTGCTTTTGCCGGATTAATCGGCTGACGATGATGGAGCACATGCGGTTTTTAACCTAACTGACAGTGTTTCTAGCTAGATGCATGCGAATAATAAGCACTCAAAGGTGACAATTGTGGATAAAAAACAAATCATCAAACACTTAGATACGATTGCATTATATTTGGAAATTAAGGGCGAGAATACGTTCAAAGTTGCCGCTTATCATCGTGCCGGACTTGCACTTGAGAATGATCCACGGTCGATGGATCAAATTGAGGACGTCAGCAAGCTGAAGGGTATCGGCAAATCAACAGCAATGGTCATTGATGAACTGATGAGCAGCGGCAGATCATCAGTGTTGCAGGCATTCGAAAAAGAGATTCCGAGCGGGCTGCTTGATCTGCTGCGGTTGCCCGGGCTTGGCGGGAAAAAGATCGGCAGATTGTATCGAGAACTGGGTGTAGTCGATCAAAACACCTTGAGAGCCGCCTGTGAACAAGAGAAGGTGCGTGCACTGTCCGGTTTCGGAGAGAAAAGTGAGGAACGCATCCTTCAAGCTTTAAATGAACAAAAGCGTCCGGCACAGCTTGCGCTCCCTTACATGCTTGACTTGTCGGAACAATTGGCACAGATTCTCCAATCCATCGAGGCTATCGCTCGCTTTTCAAAGGCAGGGAGCTTGAGACGCACGAAGGAGAAGATGAAGGATTTGGATTTCGTCATTGAAACCGATGAACCTGAATTCGTCTCAGAACAATTGTTAAAAGAATTGCCGATACACGAAGTGGTCGGCAAAGGCGAAGCGAAGATGACCGTCATTTTAGATGATCCGAATCATGTATCGGTCGATTTTCGCTATGCAACGAAGCAAACGTATGCATCGATGCTGCTTCATTTTACCGGGTCAAAGGAACACAATGTTCTGCTTCGTCGTCTCGCCAAGGAGCGCAATGAAAAAATCAGCGAATATGGGATTGAATGTGAGGACGGTTCAGTACGTACATTCACAACGGAGTCTGCGATTTATCGCGACTTTGGCTGCAGCTTCATTCCGCCGCAAGCTCGCGAGGGTAAAGATGAATTGGAGTGGGCGAAGAAAGGTCCGCTGCCTCTGATTCACTTGTCTGATATTAAAGGGGATCTGCATATGCACTCGACCTGGAGTGATGGGGCACATACGATCGCTGAAATGGCTGAAGCGATGCGAGCGAAAGGGTATACTTATGCCTGCTTGACCGATCATTCGCATTCCCTGCGTGTTGCTCATGGATTAAGCAGTGAGCGGTTGTTGCGCCAGCGCGAAGAAATTGAGAAAATCAATGCGCGCTTTGATGATTTCACACTCTATGCGGGTGTTGAAATGGATATCTTGCCGGACGGATCCTTGGATTATCCGGATGATGTGCTGGCCCAGCTTGATTTCGTTATTGCTTCGATTCATTCTTCCTTTTCACAGAGTCATAGCCAAATCATGAAACGGCTGGAGAACGCCTGCCGCAACCCCTATGTCCGTCTGATTGCCCACCCGACCGGCCGATTACTTGGTAAACGACGCGGGTATGCTGTTGATGTGGAGCGGTTAATTGAACGCGCAAAAGAGACGGGAACAGCGCTTGAATTAAATGCCAGCCGATTCCGGCTGGACTTATCCGCAAAATGGCTGGGCAAGGTTCAGGATGCAGGTGTAAAAATTGCCATTGATACGGACAGTCATTCGATGGAAATGATGAATGACATGGCGCTTGGCGTTGAAACAGCAATCCGAGCGGGAATTCGACCGCAAACGGTGCTGAACACTTGGAGCGAAGCACAGTTAAAGACCTTTTTACATCAGCAAAAATCCGGTATAACGGTCACAACGGAATAAACGAATTTTGCACGAGAATCGATAAAGAAACAACCTCAAGTTGAGGGAGATGTCATGATTGAACGAACACGCACTAAGCATTCTCGACTACAAAAAAATTAAACAACAGTTAATGCGCCATACGGCCTCATCACTTGGAAAAGGGCTGATCCATGCGCTCACACCATCAGGAGAGCTAGATAAAGTCATAGAAATGCAAGAAGCAACCGATGAAGGAGCAACCGTACTGCGTCTCAAGGGTTCCGTGCCATTTGGCGGCATTACCGATGTTCGTCCGGCACTCAAACGATCAAAAATCGGCGGGTTACTGCAAGCCAGAGAGTTGATTGATCTTGCCGACACGATTCGCGGCGCTCGCCTGATGAAGAAGTTTATTTTGAATTTAATTGAAGATCAAGAACTCGAACTTCCCATTTTACAGGAGTGCACGGAAACGATTGATCCTCCGGGCGAATTAGAACGAAAGATTCGTCGTGCGATTGATGATCAAGGCGGCGTCATGGATTCGGCAAGTCCTGCGCTTCGGCATATTCGCGGACAGATTCGTACATGTGACAGCCGTGTGAAACAAAAGCTGGAAAACATCGTCCGTTCGAGCGGAAAAATGCTTTCAGAAACAATCATAACCATTCGAAATGATCGTCAGGTCATCCCGGTCAAACAGCAGTACCGTGCTTCGTTTGGCGGTATTGTTCATGATCAGTCTGCTTCCGGAGCCACCTTATTTATTGAACCTCAGGCAATTGTTGACTTGAACAATCAACTTAGTGAAGCACGAGCAAAGGAGCGCCATGAAATCGAACGGATTTTACGCGCCCTCTCTGAGGAAACCTCCGAGTACGCGGAAGTGATGCTTGAGAACATAGAAGTACTGGCGCAATTGGATTTTATCTTTGCCAAAGCCGGTTATGCGCACGAAATCAAAGCAACTCGCCCGAAACTGAACGATCAAGGGATTATTCGGTTGAAAAAAGCGCGTCATCCGCTCATTGATCGCCAACGTGTCGTTCCGATTGATGTTCTATTTGATGAGCACACACACGCACTGATCATTACCGGCCCCAATACTGGCGGGAAAACCGTTTCATTGAAAACAACAGGACTGCTGACGCTCATGGCCCAGTCCGGGCTGCAAATTCCAGTTGATGAAGGATCAGAAGCTAGTGTGTTCCGTGAAGTATTTGCTGATATTGGCGACGAGCAGTCAATTGAGCAGAGCCTGAGTACTTTTTCTTCACATATGACCAATATTGTTGCGATTTTAAAACGGGTAGACTTCAACAGTCTTGTTCTTTTTGACGAACTGGGTGCGGGAACCGATCCCCAGGAGGGTGCAGCGCTCTCAATGTCGATTTTAGACGCGGTTTATGGTAAAGGGGCAACGATTGTCTGCACGACGCACTACAGTGAGTTGAAAGCCTATGCTTACGAGCGGCAAGGCGTGATGAACGCCAGCGTCGAATTCGATGTCGAAACGTTGAGCCCAACCTATCGATTGCTGCTTGGCGTGCCGGGGCGAAGCAATGCTTTTGAAATCTCTCGAAAATTAGGTCTGCCGGCAGAGATCATTGCTGGCGCTAAGCTTCAAATCAGCACGGAAACGAATCAGGTCGATAAAATGATTGCCTCACTCGAGCAAAATCGAAAAACCGCAGAGCGCGAAGAAGAGCGAGCACGCAAGCTGAAGCTCGAGGTTGAGGCACGTGAAGCGGATCTGACCAAAAAACTCAATGAATTGGAGCGGTCAAAGGAAGAAATTCTTAACAAAGCGCGTGAAAAGGCAGAACGAGCACTAAGCGGTGCACGGCGTGAGGCAGAAGAAATTATTGAGGAACTGCGTAACTACCAGCACAGCGGCAATGTAAAGGAACATCAGCTCATCGATGCCAAAACCAAGCTGACACACGCACTGGATTCATTGCAGCCAAAGGATTCCGATCAAGTCAAGAAACCGGAACAGAAGTTGGATCGTAGTTTTCATCCTGGCGATACGGTGAAAATTATCAGCTTCGGTCAGGAAGGCTACATTGTCAGCAAAATCAGCGATCAAGACTATTTGGTTCAGGCCGGGATTCTGAAAATGAATGTGAAAGCAAATGATTTGAAACGGATCAAGGAGAAGAAACAAGCGAAACCAGTCGTGAATGTTCGAACAGCTGCCCAAACCGTCCGACCGGAACTTGACCTTCGCGGAGAGCGCTATGAAGATGCAATGCGCCGCGTCGAAAAATACCTTGATGAAGCAATGCTGGCCGGTTATGCACGCGTCTCAATTATCCACGGAAAGGGAACCGGAGCGCTGCGAAAAGGTGTCAGCAAATTAATTGATCGTCATCCACGCGTGAAAAACGCGCGACTAGGGTCGCAAGGTGAAGGCGGAAGCGGTGTCACTGTTGTTGAATTTAAGTGATTTAGTGCTCAAGCTGAATAATGGCATCAAATCATTGCACATGCTATACTTTGTTTCATAAGGCATTCTGATTTAATCAAGGAGGTTTTTCTGAAATGGCGATTAGTCAAGTAAACGACGCAAATTTTGCGGATGAAACTTCTAAGGGACTTGTCCTTGCCGACTTTTGGGCAACTTGGTGCGGACCATGCAAAATGATGGCCCCGGTTCTTGAAGAAGTCGATTCTGAATTAGCGGATAATCTAAAAATTGTGAAGCTGGATGTTGATGAAAATCAAGCAACAGCAAGCAAATATGGGGTTATGAGTATCCCAACGATGTTCTTGTTCAAAGACGGCGAAGTGGTTGACAAAGTTGTCGGCTTCCAGCCGAAAGAAGCACTGGCAGAACGGATTAAACAGCACATCGGCTGATTCGAACTGAATGCAACCAAAGAAGCCGGGACGATTTGCAGACGCAAAGCCGCCCCGGCTTTTCTTTGCAAGGTCTATGCGTTTGGTCGAGGAAAGCCTGTGAAGCAAATGCTCATATGCTCGGGCACGCCCGCGAGATTGCACCTTGTTGATGCAAGCCAAGTGGAGAACCCGCAGGCATTTTGCCAAGAGCCGAGGAGGTTTCCGGACTGCCCGCGGCAAGCGAGCAACCGAAGCGTTGATGCACAACCGCAAAGCTACAAACCAACGTCAGCCTGAAAATTAAAAAACCGGCGCATCCTGCGGAAGTAAGCTCGAGCTTGTTGGTTTTTCTAACTGCAGTTAAAGGATGATCATCAATGATAAATGAAAAAATTAAAGAAAAATTGAGCCTTCTTCCCAAACAGCCGGGCTGTTATCAGATGAAGAATAGCCAAGGCGAAATTATCTATGTCGGCAAAGCGAAAAACTTATTTAACCGCGTACATTCGTATTTCAGCGGGTCTCACGATGCCAAAACACAGCGTCTGGTTGCTGATATTGCCGATTTTGAATATATCGTGGTCTCATCAGAAATTGAATCATTGCTTCTAGAGATTAATTTGATTAAAAAGTACGAGCCGCGTTACAACATCATGCTCAAGGATGATAAAAGCTATCCCTATATTAAATTAACTTCTGAAAAGTATCCGCGGCTGATCATCACACGTAAAGTCAATCGCAAGAGTGGCAAGTATTTTGGCCCGTACCCGAACGTCACCGCAGCGAATGAAACGAAGCGGCTTCTGGATCATCTCTATCCGCTGCGAAAATGCCGTACCTTGCCGAACCGCGTCTGTCTTTATTATCATATCGGCCAATGCCTAGCCCCTTGCGTCAACGAAATTCCTCCAGAAACCTACAGGACGATGGCAGAGGAGATCACCCGATTTCTTAACGGCGGGGGTTATAAGGACGTGAAGAGGAAACTGAAGCAGGAAATGCTGGAAGCTTCCGATCAACTCAACTTCGAGAAGGCAAAAGAGCTGCGCGATCAGATCAATAATATTGAAACGGTCATGGAAAAACAGAAAATTATTTTTAATGATCTGGATGATCGTGACGTTTTCGGTTACTCCTTTGACAAAGGCTGGATGTGTGTCCAAGTCTTTTTCATGCGCCAAGGCAAGCTGATTGAACGAAAAGTATCTCTTTTTCCTTTCTATCAGGAACCGGAAGAAGATTTTCTAACATTTATCGGTCAATTTTACAGCCATCAGAATCATTTGAAGCCGAAAGAAGTGCTGATTCCGCAATCGGTGGACCGAGCGTTAATCGCGCAAATGCTGGAAACCGATGTAATCCAACCACAGCGCGGACGAAAAAAAGATTTGGTTGAAATGGCCGTAAAAAATGCACGCATTGCGTTGAAAGAAAAATTTGCACTGATTGAACGTGATGAAAATCGGACCATTGGCGCGGTCGAACAGTTGGGCGAAGCGCTCGATATGCCGGCGCCGCGCCGCATTGAAACCTTTGACAATTCAAACATTCAAGGGGCAGATCCGGTTTCAGCGATGGTTGTTTTTGAAGATGGCCGTCCAAAGAAAAGCGACTATCGCAAGTATCGGATCAAGACGGTGAATGGGCCGGACGACTTTGCGACCATGCGTGAGGTTGTGCGCCGCCGCTACGGACGCCTCCTAAAAGAAAATAGGCCGCTGCCGGATCTGATTTTAATTGATGGAGGCAAAGGCCAGTTATCCGCAGCGATTGATGTGCTGGAAAATGAATTTGGTCTGTATATTCCGGTAGCCGGGTTGGCAAAAGATGAAAAGCATCGCACGGCGCAACTGGTGGTCGGCGAACCGTCGCAGCCGGTTCCGCTTCCCCGTAACAGTCAGGCGTTCTATCTGCTGCAGCGCATTCAAGATGAAGTCCACCGATTTGCGATTACGTTCCACCGCCAGCTTCGGGCGAAAGCGATGATTCATTCGCTCCTTGACGATATTCCGGGAATTGGAAATCAGCGAAAACAGATGCTGCTGCGAAAATTTGGTTCGATGAAAAAAATTCGAGAAGCGAGCAGAGAGGAACTGCATGAGGCAGGGCTTCCGGAGAAAGTTGCTGAATCGGTGCGTACTTATTTGGATCAGAACGATTAAAAGGTATTGTTTCGGCGGTTGAGGTTTGTTATAATTTCCATAACTTAATTTTTCAAATATCTGAAGTGATAGAGGAGCAGTCTTCATCAGTAGGCCGCGCGAGAAGCATGAACTTTTATGAACGCGTCCGGAAGGGAAGTCTGCCGAAGCGGGAACGGATTCATGTCCGTTCCGGGCTGGACCTGCATTGAATAAATGCAGAGCTGTCACACTTGAAGGGGCTATTGCCTTGACGAAGTAGTGTGGAGAACTATCTCAGCATGTTGAAAAACGATTGACTGTTCAACAGCGGGGATTTTCTCGCTGTTCTTTTTGTCACTGCAGATCTTGATGAATAAGGAGTCATCGCTTATCAGAGAGATCCCAAAGCTTCTTGAGAGAGGATCCGGAAAAGCGAAATGAAAAATGCCGGTCAGCGTTTAAAGGAGCGAGTTTAGGTGGCTTTAACAGTAATGAAATTTGGCGGAACCTCCGTCGCATCGGTGGAACGGCTGCAGAAGGTAGCGGATAAAGTCATTAAGAAAAAAGAAGCCGGCGATCAAGTGATCGTGGTTGTTTCTGCCATGGGGAAAACAACCGATCAGTTGGTCTCTATGGCCGGCGAGATTTCTGATCGGCCGTCAACACGGGAAATGGATGTGCTTTTGTCAACGGGTGAACAGGTGACCATTGCTTTACTGTCAATGGTGCTGAACGAACGCGGCCATAAAGCGATCTCATACACGGGTTGGCAGGCTGGAATCAAGACGGAAGCGGTTCACGAAAATGCACGGATTGCATCGATTGACACCTCCCTGATCCGTCCACAATTAAATGAAGGCTCAATCATCATCATCGCAGGTTTTCAAGGCGTCACCGAAACTGGCGACATTACAACATTGGGCCGCGGCGGTTCAGACACATCGGCAGTAGCGATTGCCGAAGCATTCGCTGCGAAGCGCTGTGAAATATACACAGATGTGACCGGTGTCTTCACGACCGATCCGCGCTTCGTGAAAAAGGCGCGAAAACTTAAGGAAATCAGTTACGATGAGATGCTCGAGATGGCTTACCTTGGAGCGGGCGTCCTTCATCCGCGGGCGGTTGAGTACGCAAAAAACAGTCATCTTGAACTCGTCGTGTGCTCCTCATTTACCGATGAGGAAGGCACGGTCATTAAGGAGGAAGTATCAATGGAAACGAGTAAGTCGGTTCGTGGACTCGCTTTTGAAAAAAATGTTACCAAAGTGACATTGCTTGGACTGCCGAATAATGTGTCGGCGGTCTCGCGCGTTTTTGATACAATTGCAGATAAAAAGATCAATATCGACGTCATTGTGCAGAATGTGCTTGATGAAGCGCGAACAAACCTGTCTTTTACCGTTGATCATGAACTTCTGGAAGAGACATTGGATGTTCTCCGTGGAAGCGAAAAAGAACTGGGCTATCAGCAGCTGATCTATGAATCGGAATTGGCCAAGTTGTCGATCGTCGGCTCAGGCATGGCCTCTAACCCAGGGGTTGCAGCAGAAATGTTCCATGCGCTCGCCAGCCAAAAGATTAAGATTAAAATGATCAGCACATCGGAGATCAAAGTCTCAACAATCATTGATGAGGCCAAGTTGATTGAAGCGCTTGACACACTTCATGAAACCTTCCACTTGTCGGAGGAAGAGTCGGTCAGCCTTTGATCTGAATACAATGAAACGATTCGATGCAAATAATCCCCCGAGGATGTGACCCATTCTCGGGGGATTTTGATTGTTTTTGGAAGCAACAGATCATTCATTGTTATGTACATGATCCTTTGCATCCCATTTCACTTGAAAAACAATCTTTTTTTGACGACCATTTTTCACTTCCATATAGGTTTCCGCGACGCAGCCGGTTTGATGCTGGATTTGTTCAGCAATAAATCCGGATTCAAGTGAAAAGCTGTCTGTGTTTGGGAAATCCTTAATCCGCGCTTCAACAAGTGCGGAGCTGCATTCAAACGTCGTTTTATTTTTTGATTGACTGACTTGCTGCAAATGCCCCCATCCGGCGCGAGTAAAAAAGTCGATGATTTGCTGCTCATTTTCGAGTGGATACCGTCTGGCGAGCTTACGACCGGACCAGTACAAGATTGGAGCAGTTTCCTTGTTCAGAAGTTCTGGAATTAATAAATTTCGAATCAATTCATAACCAAAAGCCGGTACGGTCGCGTCACCGTAGTGCTCCGGCTGTGGACAGGTTTCATTTCTCGTCATCTTCTATCCCTCCACAAACTATTATAACGGTCTTTTCGCTGTTTCACTATGAAAGAATGATGCGCTGCACAGTTTATTTTTTATGATGTTCTCGTCTTTTTCTTTTAGGGGGAGAACTTCTAAATTGTGTTTCACAATCAAGCACATGTCAAGAAATGATTCACAAAATCAGCCGAATGTGCAAAACTAAAGACAGTAACAAGAAAGGATTGAGAGATGAATGAACGATCGAGTGGAGCATGATACTTTGGGTGAAGTGAGCGTCCCTGCAGAACGTCTGTGGGCTGCACAAACGCAAAGAAGCAAGGATCATTTTAAGATCGGATGGGAAAAAATGCCGCTGGAAATCGTCCGAGCCTTCGCAATCCTGAAAAAAGCAGCGGCGATTGCCAATCAAAAGCTTACGCTTCTAGATTCGGATAAAGCCGAAGCCATTGCGGAAGCAGCAGATGAAGTGATTGACGGAAAGTGGGATGAAGAGTTTCCCCTTGTTGTGTGGCAAACCGGAAGCGGAACCCAGTCAAATATGAATATGAATGAAGTGCTGGCCAATCGTGCCAGTCAGCTTCTTAAGGCAAAAGGGATTGATCAGCACGTACACCCCAATGATGATGTAAACAAAGCACAAAGCTCCAATGATACATTTCCTACGGCTTTACATATCGCTGCTGTTCAAGCGGTTGAAGACCATGTCCTTCCTGCACTGGATGAACTGCAAACCATTCTGGATCAAAAAGCCGCAGAATTCAGCGACATCGTGAAAATTGGCCGTACCCATCTTCAAGATGCAGTGCCTCTGACCGTAGGACAGGAAATCAGTGGATGGGCGTACATGCTGAAGGAGTCAAAGGTGCTGATCGAAAATACGCTTGATCATTTGAAGAGTTTGGCGATCGGCGGAACAGCGGTAGGCACCGGACTGAACGCACCGGCATCATTTGGCGACCAGGCTGCTGAGGAAATCAGTACAATTACAGGCAAGAAATTCCACGCTTCTGCGAACAAGTTTCACGCCTTGACCAGTCATGATGCCGTCGTTGCCGCTCACGGCGCATTAAAGGCACTTGCGGCTGATTTGATGAAGATCGCCAATGATGTGCGCTGGCTGGCGAGCGGACCGCGCTGCGGACTTGGCGAATTGGAAATTCCAGCGAATGAACCGGGCAGCTCGATTATGCCAGGAAAGGTCAATCCGACACAAGCCGAAGCCGTAACGATGGTTGCTGTTCAAGTCATGGGAAACGATGCGGCAATCGGTTTTGCAGCGAGTCAAGGCAATTTTGAGCTCAATGTATTTAAACCGGTGATTGGCTATAATTTTCTCCAATCCACGAAACTGCTTGGTGATGTGATGCATTCCTTTGCCGCTCATTGCGCTGCAGGAATCAAGGTAAACAAAGAACAAATCGATTATTTTCTGCATCATTCTTTAATGCTGGTCACTGCGCTTAATCCGAAGATCGGCTATGAAAAAGCGGCGAAAATTTCTAAATTAGCCCATCGAGAGGGGATCAGCCTTCGCGATGCGGCAATTAAACTGGGCATTTTAAGCGGTGAAGCTTTTGATGCACTGGTTAAACCGGAGCAGATGGTTCACCCGCACCAATAATCGTCCCAAGAACGTTTCATGTAACTTTGCGTAAAATAATCAATCTGCGCACGCATCGTGCCTCACGTCATAAACTGTAAGTGACTAAAAGCCTTTCCCGCCCGCTCTTCTGCTGAGCAAGGAGGGGGAAATTTGAAAGAAGAATACCACCGTCCAAAACCATTGCTGACGAAGAGAGAACGAGAAGTTTTCGAACTTCTCGTTCAAGACAAGACAACACGCGACATAGCAAAAGAACTCTTCATCAGTGAAAAAACAGTTCGGAACCATATCTCGAACACCATGCAGAAATTAGGTGTGAAGGGACGCTCCCAAGCGGTTGTCGAACTTTTGAGACTCGGAGAACTCAAATTATAGCAGCTGCCGGTTCCTGAATAAGGGCCGGCTGTTGTTTTTTATTTAAAAATAAATAGAGAACTTTTTAGCGTATAATAGGGGACAGCGCTAAAAAGCTCTCTGATAAATGATGGTGCGATGAACTTTATCTATTTAAATACGGGCATTAGCCTTGCTTTTCTGTAAGCGGCGTGCTGTCCTCATAGCATGCGCTTTGTTTGCCGGATTCGATCAAACGAGATTCATGCCGCATCGTCTGATTTTTCTTGTCGTTGTTTTCTCAAACTCGTTTTCCAGAATTTCAAACATACGGATGTGTTTATAATTTGGCATTTTGTTGTTCACGTCATCGATAATTGATTTTATCATCGCCTGTAATTCTTCTTTGGCAGGCAGATGGCCGACCAATTCGGTGACGCAATCTAAATTCGGGAATATTTTGGCCCTCACGCAAATACTTCCGTTACGATCGTTCCCCGTAAGAATAAGTGCTTCACTGATCGTTTCTTTTTCTAACAGGCGTGCCTCTAATTCCTCCGGATAAATGTTTTTGCCATTAGCTGTGACAATGACATTCTTCATGCGCCCTTTGATATACAGGGCGCCGTCCTCAGCGATGAATCCTAAATCACCTGTCCGAAAATAACCGTTGCAGAATGTGTTGGCCGTAGCCTCCGGATCGTTAAAGTAACCGAGCATGATATTGTCGCCTTTGGCAAGAATTTCGCCGACACCGGATTCATTGGGGCTGTCGATCATCAATTCGACGCCGGGGACCGCAACACCAGTTGATTTAGCATTGAAATAAAAATCATTGTTACCCGCCAAAAGAGGAGCTGTTTCCGTAAGCCCATAGCCCTGTAAAGCTCTGATGCCAAGTGCTAGAAAATCCTCGACCACAGCAGAGGGAAGATCTGCCCCGCCGACAATGCATGTATGAATTTTGCCCCCAAGCGATTTCTTCACTTTTCGACGAATTGCCATTCTTACAAGCGCAGGTAAGTCTCGAAGCGCCATTGAGAGTGACGATGTTTTGAGCTTTGCTTGATACTTTGCCGGACTATTTTTTGCGATAGCCGCTTGAATCCGCTTGTCTAAAAGTTGCAATAGCGCAGGAACGACGACGAGAAGCGTTGGCCGATATTCAAGAATATTGCGGCGTATCGCATTCAGGCTGTCGGCGTAAGCAATGCAGGCACCACGTGAAAGAATAAGCAAGCAATCCAATGTGCATTCGTACGTATGACATAGTGGCAGGATTGAAAGTGTTTTGTCGCGTGACGTGATTTTTACGATTTGTGAAGTCGCAAAAATATTCGCGCAAATATTCCTTTGAGAAAGGCACACACCTTTTGGCTTTCCTGAAGTGCCTGAAGTGAAAATAAGCACACTCATTTCATCTTCAGCAATCGGAACTGTGTCAATGCGCGTATCATCTGCAGCTATCGCTGGCAGGGTATCCTGCAAAGGCAAAAGTAATCGTTGACTGCTGATGAGTGGTCTTAATTGTTCGAGGATCTCCTTGTCCGCACATATCGCGGCACAGTCGGCACTGACAATGAATTGATGCATATCTTCAGGTGACAGTTCACGATCGATTGGAACCGCCACACCGACCGTAGCGGCACACGCATAGTGCAGCACCCATGCGTAGCTGTTTTTACCGATGACTGCGATTCGCTTACCGTGCAAGCCGAGATTTAGAAAATGTGTGCCTACCGCCCTGTACCCCTGTTTAAATTGAGCATAACTCACGTATCGGTAGCTCCCGCTTCTAATCTTTATTTGGAAGGCAGTCTTTTTTCTGAATTTCTTTGCACTTGCGTAAATCATTTCTCGAAAATTAGTATACCGTGTGGCGTTGTTCAACGGTTTTGTTTTCAAATGAGAGCCCCTTCACCTTTTCGTCATTTATGATCTTTCAGCAATTTTTCTCAGCCAATTGTTCATCCAACTGCGCAAGTCGGTTTGCTCTTAAGCACATCGAAAACATTGGATTGATCACATAAATTGAGAATTTTTAATCTCCTCTCTAAATACGTTGATTTTTTATGGATAGTTTCAATTAATAACAATTGAGATGCTTAATTGTTATTACGGATACTCCGGTTGAGCATTTGAATGAAATCAGAATTTAGTTGTTGAGGGCATCGCCGCCTAAAAATAGCCAGCAATTAGTTTTTGAATGGATCTTTGGCGATAGAACGGATTTGTATGCACTATCTTTTGTAAGGAGTACAAAAAGGGAGACTCTATTATTGACGATCGAATGGTTAAGCGATTTAGCGAAGCTGAACGGTGGAAAATCAACGATAAAGATAGCAAAAAAGGATGGTGATTTCTAACCATCCTTTTCTCTTTAGTCACTATTTCTAGCACTTTTTAGTTGGTTCGAGAATTCATCAACATCACGCGATTAGTACCCTATCGTTTAATAGCTTAGACATAGACTGCTCGCAAGTGCGGTAATGATCGTTCAAAATAATCACATCAGAACTAATAGACGCACTCTTGTTTCGCTAAATATTATTTTTTCTTTTCCGCCAGCCATCAATTTTGGATTGTACTTGTAGCCCATTCCAAGTATCAATGTTGCATTCACTAGCGAATTCCTTTGCTTTAGGCGTGTAAAAACTTGTTGTTATAAAAAGTGACTTTTGACATTTATAAAATCTTTTCCCACCATGCAGCTTGATTAAATCGCCATTTCCAACGTTATTTTTCCAGCGTTTACATTGCACCGCAATTTTCAATCCATCGTTTGGATCTTCAATGACTAAGTCGACCCCGTGATCACCACTTTTTTCAGTGAGCTGCGGTTTGAATTTTTTATCTTTGAAATAGTAGTAGACCAGCTTTTCAAAATCTTCACCGGATAAGTTATCAATCTTCTCAGTCATTAATTCAGTGTACGATAATTTTTTGGAAGATATTTTTTTGGGGCGGCTAGATTTGATGGACTGCTTGTTTCGCTTATCTGTGGGTGACGTTGCTTTTGGTAGAATCGTTCCTAATAACCATGCAATGACCTGCGGGATAACAATACTAGCAATTAAGTACGGTATACTTAAACGGTTTAATAAAACGTATCCAACACAAAAAAGTAACAAGCTGATTCGTACAAGTTCAATAATATTTTTTCTCTGACGTTGGTTCACTTATTTCTTCCCCTTCATTGATTTTATTTATTAAAGTGGCTCTATCCACTTTATATCTGAAGGAACAAACAATATCTTCTAGATCCATAAACGCTGTCTTTGAAAGAAAATAATGAACTCAAAAACAGGAATTATTGTTAAAATAAAAATTAATAAATGTATTAAAAAATATAATACTCATTGTAGTAGAAGAAACGATTGATGACAAACCGGGAAGGTAAACTATGGATCAATTGAAAGAGAATGAGGGCAGAGTTGCATTAGCATTTTATAATCAGCAATATAAAGAGGAACTTAGGCATTACCATCTGACTGATGAACAGGTCATGTACAGCGGGATGCCTATGGATTCAATCATTGCATGTGAACATGACTCAGAGAGGCATCCTATTGTCATTTTGTATCATCATAAACCAGCCGGATTTTTCGTGCTTCATGGTTGGAACGGTGTGAAACCGTATAGTCAAAATCGACGGGCGTTGCTTTTAAGGGCTTTTTCTGTGAACGCTGATTTTCAAGGAAAGGGAATAGCATCAAAAGCGCTGTGCGTTCTGGACGCATTCATCAATGTCCATTTTCCAGCTACAACTGAGGTTATTTTAGCGGTAAATCATAAAAATACGATTGCCCAACATGTTTATGAAAAAGTAGGGTACATCGATTATGGAACGAGGGTGATGGGAAAATACGGTGAACTGTTTCTCTTAAGCAAACGGCTAGATGAGCGAAGTGATTCATGATATGGAAGCGGATGCAATTATTCCTGATCGAACGCTTTTCGATGGAAGAATCTGGGGGGATCTCATGCAAAACTATGAAACCAAAGAAGCGCTGATTGCTGAAATTCAAAAAACGGCGCAACTGTTTATCAGCGAGTTTGATGAGGTTGCTGAAGCGATGAAAGATAAACGGCTTGATCCGGTCGACCGGACGCCTCAAGAAATGATTGCCTGCACAATTTGCAGGAATGGTTGACGCATGGTGCTCCTGGGTTCAGGGTCTGAATGATAAAGAACGGTTCCAACCAGGTGTGAGAATGTGGACGGTAACGAATGCCAATTGGCCGATGTGGAAGTGGATTCATATTAATTCAGTTGCTCCGTTCAAAAGCTTTAGAGCAAAAATCAGAAAGTGGAAGAGAAACGTTTAGACTATAAGATGAGAATAGACGCGTTAAATAAAGGAGTAATCATTCATGGATATTAATCTTCTTTTATTTCCTGATTTTGAGACGTTAGATGCTTTCGGACCGGTTGAAGTGCTGGGCCGTATTCCTGAGTATGCCCTGCATTACTGTTCGATGGATGGTGGGCCGGTGGAAAGCAGGCAGAGTGGCACCATCATCACAGAATCGATTGAGAACGTAGATAAATCCGGGATTCTGCTCATTCCAGGCGGTCAAGGGACACGACCTTTGGTGGAGGATGAGCTGTTTATTAGCCGATTAAAAAGATTGGCAGAACAATCGTCCTACTGTTTGACCGTATGTACCGGTTCAGCGCTGCTGGCGAAAACAACGCTGCTCGATAGCAGAAAAGCAACCTCCAATAAACGCGCATTTGAATGGGCTCGAGAAGTTAACCCAAATGTACAATGGGAAGCCCGCGCCCGCTGGGTCAGTGATGATAAATTTTATACTTCATCCGGTGTTTCCGCCGGCATTGATCTGGCACTGGGTTTTGTTGCGGATCAATTTGGTATCGCAAGGGCAGAAGCAATAGCAAGCGCTGTTGAATATATTTGGAACAGTGATCAACATCATGATCCATTTTCCAATACAAATCAATGAGCAGTGCAATGCTGGATTAAAAAAAGCGAAAATGAGTCCTAGGGGAATGAAGGAACCTAGGGCTTATTTTCGCTGCTCAGCTCTTATTATTGTGTTGGCTGATGGTCAGTAAATCGCCGTCAACAGATTGCGTGGATGCTGCTTGCGTGAGCGGTTTTGAAGTGCTACTACTGTTCGTCTGTTGATTACGGGACTTCAAGCGTTGAATCTGCAGCTCGATTTGCTGGATTTGCAGCCCAATCGTCTGTTTTTCTTTCTCAGATTTTTGCTGTTTAAATTCGTTTTGCAAGGTTTCTTCCTGTTTTTTGAGTGTTTCAATCGTTTGCAATACGTCTTGTCCAGATGAAACTTGCTTTGCTGTTCCGGATGCTCCAATGCTTGAAATTCCCATAATAGCGCCTTCTTCGTCAATCAATTTTTCAAAAATAAGCGTACACTGCTTTTCTTAAAAAAACATTAATCGAATAAAAAAACACGAGCGATACAATTCACAAAATCGTCACATTTATATTGCAAACGCACGCAGCTCCGTGTAAAATCAACAAATGTAAGCGCTTTATTTTTTATCAGAACGGCATTTTGATTCTAGAAAGGGGAAGTGATTGATGCAATGGGCACAGAATTATAATCCGATGGGGAACATGGCTTTATCGTTTGCTGTTGCCTGTATTCCGTTATTATTTTTTTTCTGGTGTTTGGCGATTAAGAAAATGAAGGGGTATTTAGCTGGACTTCTGACGGTTGCCGTCGCCGTTCTTGAAGCAATAGTCGTCTATCACATGCCGGTGCACCTTGCACTCGAAGCAACGGTTCTTGGCGGATTGCAAGGGCTTTGGCCAATTGGCTGGATTGTGGTTACTGCCGTGTTTCTGTATGAATTAACGGTCGCTTCAGGAAAATTTCAAGTGATCAGCGATTCGATTGCATCAATCACGGAGGATCGCCGCTTGCAGGCATTGCTGATCGCCTTCTCTTTTGGTGCATTCTTGGAAGGAACGGCAGGGTACGGCACCCCGGTCGCGATTGCCGGCGGATTGCTTGCTGGTCTCGGGTTTAATCCTTTTTATGCCGCTGGGTTGTGTTTGATCGCTAATACGGCACCTGTTGCGTTCGGAGGTGTCGGCATTCCCATTCTCACTTCTGCTCAGGTCACAGGAATTGATACGCTTTCGCTAAGTCAAATGGTCGGCCGCCAGGTGCCTTTTCTCTCGCTGTTTGTTCCATTCTGGTTGGTTTTCATTATGTCGGGATGGAAACGAACACTTGAAGTGTTTCCGGCCATTCTGGTCAGTGGGCTTTCGTTCGCAGGTACCCAATATTTGACCGCCAACTTTTTAGGACCGGAACTTCCTGATGTCACTTCTGCGATTGTGAGCATGGTCAGTCTTGTTTTGTTATTAAAATTCTGGCAGCCAAAAACCATCTTTCGATTTAAAGGCGAAAAGAAGCAGGAGTCGGTGGATCGTGATGAGCGGAAACCGAAACAGCGTTTGGGGCAAATCGTGCAAGCATGGTCGCCATTCGTTTTGCTCGTACTTGTCATCTGCATTTGGGGCGGCTCAGAACGTATCAAAGCGTTTCTGAATCAGGCAACGTTACTTCTTCCGATCCCTGGCTTGGATCAAATGATCGCCCAAGTCAAACCGATTGTAACACAGGCTACCCCTTATGGTGCGGTTTATAAATTTGATGGACTTGCCGCAACGGGAACGGCTATTTTAGTTACATGCATTTTAAGTAAATTCTTGATTGGGATCAGCTGGAAAAAGTGGGGAGCAACGTTTGGGCTGACTATTAAAAAGCTCGCACTCCCTCTGGTGATGATTGTTTCCGTTCTTGGTTTTGCTTATATTGAAAATTATTCTGGAATGAGTGCGACGCTTGGCCTCGGTTTGGCGTCGACGGGAGTGGTGTTTCCGTTCCTCGCACCTTTTATCGGCTGGATTGGTGTATTTCTTACCGGTTCGGATACCTCGTCGAACGCACTGTTTTCTAATTTGCAGAAAGTGTCGGCGAATCAGATCGGTGTCGATCCGACTTTGCTTGTCGCCGCCAATTCAACCGGCGGGGTAGCTGCAAAAATGATTTCACCGCAATCGATCGCTGTTGCAACGGCAGCGACCGGACTTGTTGGCAAAGAAGGAAGTCTGTTCCGTTTCACGATTTTGCACAGCCTTTTATTTGTTGCGATTACCGGAGTTATAACATTTCTGCAGGCCTATGTACTGCAGTGGATGATTCCATAACCTGAAACTAAGGATATGCATCACTACAAAAGGGAGTTGCGCAAGTCAATCATTGACTGCGCAACTCCCTTTTTGAAATCACTTTTTCGTTTTTTTGTAAAGTTAAGGATTCTTTAAGGATGCACTGCCATACTGACGTTAAGCAAAGCATTTGTCATGATCGGTGCTAAGCCGAGAGATGTTGGTTACGCAGAGGAGGATTTTTTCATGAACTTATTAAAAAACAAGCGCATCGATTTTTATCTACTAGGCGTCATTCTTCTATCCCTATTTATGAATTTCTTTTTACTAAGTCAGGCAAGTACGAATGCGTATTATACGGTTGCGGTAAAAAGCATGATGAAAAATTTTCACAACTTTTTTTACGCTTCATTTGATCCAGCAGGGTTTATTACCGTAGATAAACCTCCGGTAGCACTTTGGCTGCAGACGCTGAGTGCAAAAGTGTTTGGCTTCAGCAATTTCAGCGTGCTGCTTCCGGAAGCCTTGGCTGCTGTGAGCGCAACTGTGATTGTCTATCAGATGGTCAAACAAAAGGCTGGGAGAATTGCTGCTTTTATTTCTGGAATTACAATGTCGGTAACGCCGATTTTTATTGCTGTTACCCGAACCAACAATGTCGACAGTATTTTGATTCTGACTTTAGTGATTGCAGCTTGGGCTGTATTCAAAGCCGCAGCAACAACGAAGCTGCGCTGGCTGCTGCTCAGTGCTGTGATGATTGGCATTGGCTTCAATGTGAAAATGCTTGAAGCATTTATGATTCTCCCGGCTATTTATCTATTCTATTTTATTGCGGTAAAAGTGAATTGGAAGAAAAAAATCATGCATCTTGTTGCCGCAACGGTTGTTCTGGCAGCAATTTCGCTCTCATGGGCCGTCGTTGTCGATTCGATTCCGGCAGACAAACGTCCTTATATTGGCAGCAGTCAAACCAACTCGGTACTTGAACTTGCCTTTGGCTACAATGGCGTGTCCCGACTAACTGGCCAACAAGGCGGAGCAGGAGCGGGAAAAATGCCGACCAGACAAAAATCGTCTGCAAGCCAAGCCCAACAAGTGCCTTTTAGCGATAAGAACACGCAGAACGGCAACGCAAACCATGCTCCAGGAGGAACGGCTCCAACCGGCACGCTGAACGGCGGCCCGGGAGGATCAAACAACGCAGGGAATGGAACACCTGCCAATGGTGCACAAAGCGATGGGCCGAGTGTCTCAGGAAAAACAATGGGGGGAACACCGCCCAGCGGCATGAACGATGGACGCGGCGCAGGTCGGCAAGGCGGGATGTTTGGTACAGGGAATGCCGGTCCACTGCGCTTGTTCTCAAAAGCATTATCCGGACAAGCGAGCTGGCTGCTCCCATTTGTACTCTTCAGCGGGATTGCGGTTGTCGCCGATTTCCTCCGACGCCGAAAATTAGATCAGAAGCATGCGTTTGCAATTTTCTGGTTGGCTTGGTTGGTACCGGCGATGGCCTTTTTCAGCATTGCCGGGTTCTTCCATCACTATTATCTAAGTTTGCTCGCACCGCCAATTGCCGCATTAACAGGACTTGGTTTCACGTATATGTGGCGAGATTTTAGCGACTCGACCCGTTCATGGCGCAGCTTTCTGCTGCCAATCGCCTTTGGCGGGACCCTGCTGTTTGAAGCGGCCATCTTCTATCAGAACAGTATCGCAACCCTCTGGATCATTCTTCTGATCATTGCCGCCGTGCTGACAACAGGAATCGGCTTGATTTGGCGCAGCGCTGATCGGAAAATTCAAGCTGCTATTGTTGGAACAAGTATCTTCGTGATGCTGCTTGCACCACTGTATTGGACACTGCCCTCAACCTTTAATCAGACCAACAGTTCTATTCCTGTTGCCGGCCCAACGTCAACGCAAACCGGCATGGGCGGTATGGGGATGAACGGAGGCGGTCAAAGGGGCAGAGCTCAAAGCGGCAATGCGGAAGGTGGCGCCCCATCAATGAATCAGGAGGCAGGCACTTCAAGATTCGAGATGCCGTCAAACGAATCTGGAGCAGCGCCAACTCGGACGAGAAGCGTTCGTCGTGGTATGGGTGATCAAGTGAATACAAAACTGCTGACCTATCTACGGAAGCATTATACCGGTGAAAAATACATTCTTGGCGTGGAACGGGCTCAGTCAGCGTATTCGATCATGCTGAAAACGAACGATGCGGTGATGGCCATGGGTGGATTTAGCGGAAATGACCCTGCATTAACGGTAAGTAAATTGGAAAAAATGGTAAAGGCAGGCGAAATCAAGTATTTTCTCTTGTCAGAAAGTCAAGCCATGGGAAGCAGCTCCAGTGTAACCAATTGGATTCAGAAACACTTTAAGAAAGTGCCGACAAGCGACTGGTCAGACACTAATTCAAACAGCAGCCAGAACGGTCAAGGAGGTCAATCAAACTTATATGTTTATCAGAAATCATGATTTATTTTGCAAAAGGGAGGACTATTGATGACGACAAAGTATTCTATTGTTGTCCCTGTATTTAATGAGGAACAGGTTATTTATGATTCTTACAAGCGTCTAAAAACGGTTATGGACCGCACTTATGAGAGCTATGAACTGCTGTTCGTGAATGACGGCAGCCGTGACCGAACTTCGGAGATTCTGAATTATATCTCTGAAGGGGATACCCATGTGAAGGTGATTGAATTCTCGCGTAACTTCGGTCATCAGATTGCGATTACGGCAGGCATGGATTACGCGATGGGTCAAGCCATTGTGGTGATTGATGCAGATCTTCAAGATCCTCCGGAATTGATTTTGCAAATGATTGGGAAATGGAAGGAAGGCTTCGAGGTTGTCTACGGGAAACGGATGGAGCGCAAAGGAGAAAGCTTCTTTAAAAAGAAAACGGCGGCATTATTTTATCGGATCCTGCGTGTATCGACGGATATTGATATTCCGCTCGATACCGGTGATTTTCGCTTAATTGATCGTCGTGTTTGTGATGAAATGAAACGTATTCCTGAGAAAAATCGCTTTATCCGCGGATTAGTCAGCTGGGTCGGATTCAAGCAGACTGCGGTTGAGTATATTCGCGATGAACGGCTGGCAGGTGAAACCAAATATCCGCTGAAGAAAATGCTGAAGCTGTCGATCGATGGGTTAACCTCATTTTCATATAAACCGCTGAAACTCGCAACTTATGGTGGAGCACTGCTCTCTTTTGCAGGTTTCGTTTATATGATCATCGCACTGGGCATGAAATTGTTTACGTCGAGCACTGTGCCTGGATGGACCTCGCTCATTGTCATTCAGCTCTTGTTCAGCGGATTTACACTTTTTATCCTTGGGGTGATTGGTGAATACATCGGCAGAATCTATGATGAAACGAAAGATCGCCCACTGTATATCATCAGGGAGACGAAAGGTTTCGGAGCAGCAAAGCACGTTCGGGCTCTATCAAGTGTCAAACACGGCTGATTCAAAAGAACGAAAACCCTCAAGCAGATGTAAACGTCCGCTTGGGGTTTTTATGCTCTGCTTGATTTATCTTTCGATTTGGGCGTCGCGGTGAAGCATGTACTGCCAACTTTTTTGAATCAAAAGGTCTATTCGGCTCGATAGCTCGTATACATGTTAGTACAACCCATAGGGATTAAGGAGGGTACAACATGTATCGTCGAACATCGATCGTTTGCGTAGGCGCAGCACTGGCTTTGTCGATGGCATTACTTGCCGGATGCGGCGGGGTGGCGGACAAAGAGCCAGGCAGTGTCAAATATGTCAACAGCAAGCGGGATCTCACAGAGTCTGCTGCAAAGCAAGAATATACGCAGCGTGTTTTATATCTGAGGGATGCGAACGGTTTGCTTGCGCCGCAATTTGTCGGATTGCCGAAAAGCAATACGGCAACAAAACAGGTTCTCAACTACTTGGTAAGTGACGGCCCTGTATCCAATGCGCTCCCAAATGGTTTTCAAGCGACATTGCCCGCTGATACAGAAGTGAATCATGTAACCGTTGATCAAAGAGGCAATGCAACAGCTGACTTCACCAAACTGCTGCTGGACACACCGGCAGGAGGGCAGCAGCAAGCCATTCAATCAATTGTCTGGACGCTAACCCAGTTCCCTGCCGTGAAAACCGTAACCATCACTGTAGACGGAAAAGCATTTACTGAATGGCCGTCAAGTAAACAGGAGGTGGGCAGCGGACTGACACGAGCAAACGGCATTAATCAAGTTTACGGTGACGTTGCAGATATTGCCGGAAGCGAACCGATGACGGTCTACTATATTTCCGCCAATAATAAAGGCAAAACCTATGATGTACCGGTAACGGTGCGCAGGGCGGTCACTGAGGATCGTGTAACAAGTATGGTGAACGCACTGGTTAATGAACCTTCAGCAAGTGAAGTCATCTCACCGCTTGATCCGAATGTCCGTCTGACAGAGAAACCAAAGCTAACAAACGGAACCGTTTATCTTCATTTCAACGATGCACTTTATGATAATAAAAAAGCAAAAACCGTCAACGATCAAGTGCTTCGCAGCCTCGTGCTGACTTTAACGGGCGACCCGGCGATCCAAAAAGTTTCAATTCAGATCGGATCGGCTTCTAAAGTTATGCTGGAGTCGGGAAAAACACTGTCGGGTCCGGTCACTCGAGAATTTGTCGATGCTGCCGGCGTGTAATTTAATTCAAGTAAATATGGTATAGTAAGAGGAGCAAAAGAGGCTCCTCTTTTTTCATAAAGTCGAGTCTCAGTAAAAGAGGACACGGGGGCTAATGGATTTATGAGACCAGACAGCAGAGCAAGCGATGAATTGAGATCTGTAGCGATTCAGCCTAACTTTATTATTCATCCGGAAGGGTCGGTTCTGATTACCCTAGGCAGCACAAAGGTTATTTGCAATGCAACGATTGAAGATCGCGTGCCGCCTTTCCTGCGTGGCAAGAAAAAGGGATGGATTACTGCAGAGTATGCGATGCTTCCTCGGGCGACACCAGAGCGGAACATTCGTGAATCGTCACGGGGAAAGGTAACGGGGAGAACAATGGAAATTCAGCGGCTGATTGGGCGTTCACTCCGTTCTGTGGTTGATTTAGATGCCGTAGGCGAACGAACCATTTGGATTGATTGCGACGTTATTCAAGCAGATGGGGGGACGCGAACGGCATCGATCACCGGAGCATTTGTTGCAATGGTTCTTGCCTTTCAACGAATGAAGGAACGTAAGCAGATCGCCGCACTGCCAATCAAGTCTTATTTGGCAGCAACGTCCGTCGGGATTCACCCTGTCTATGGACCAATTCTTGATCTGTGCTACCAAGAAGACTCGACCACAGACGTTGATATGAATATTGTGATGAATGGGCACGATGAGTACATCGAGATCCAAGGAACCGGTGAAGAAGCGACGTTTAATGAAAAAGAGCTGGCGACACTGCTCAGTCTTGCGAAAAAAGGGATTCATCAACTCATTGAAACGGAAAAAGCCGTTCTTGGTGAGCTGATCGTTGAATCGAAGGTGGAGACGAGCAAATGACTAAGGTATTGATTGCATCAAACAATCCAGGAAAAATAAAAGAATTCAAAGTCTTGTTGCAAGGGTTTGGCGCAGAAGTTCTTTCCTTGAAGGACCTGGGCGTAACAACGGATGTTCCGGAAACAGGCCATACCTTTCACGAAAATGCAGCTTTGAAGGCAGAGGCGTTGGCAAAAGCAACCGGGCTGATTACGCTGGCCGATGACTCAGGGCTCTGTGTCGATGCATTAAACGGTGAACCGGGAATTTACTCCGCGCGTTATTCCGGTCCGGAGAAAGACAGTGAACGTAATATTGATCGGCTGCTTCACAAGTTAAAGGGTGTGCCTGAAGAAAAACGCACCGCACATTTTGTCTGCGTGCTAGCACTCAGCCGGCCTAAGCATCAAACACGATTTGCCGAAGGGCGTTGTGACGGGATCATCACTACAGTACGCCGCGGCGCGGGAGGCTTTGGCTACGATCCATTGTTTTTGATTCCCGAACGGCAGGCGACCTTTGCTGAAATGGGAGAAGTGGAGAAGAACCAAATCAGCCATCGGGCACGTGCCTTACGGGTTCTGAAGGAAAATTGGACAAGTTGGACGGGTGAGGTGTGATGAAGGGATTAATTGTCAGTGATACGCATGGATGGACACGCGAGATTCAAGCGTTAAAGGATCAATATAAAGGAACAGTGGACTTCATGATTCACTGTGGTGATTCTGAATTGAACCCGGATCAGAAAGAAATGGAAGGATTTATTGCTGTTGAAGGCAATTGTGACTTGCCGGGTGCCTACCCAAACGAAGCAGTCAAAGTAATTGACGGCACGACCTTCCTTGTGGCGCATGGACACTTGCTTGGTGTACGTCAGTCTCCGGCGCGTTTGTGTTATCGCGCGCAAGAAGCAGGCGCACAAATCGTTTGTTTCGGTCACACCCATTTTGCCGGTACATTCCAAGAACAGGGAATGGTTGTGATCAATCCGGGCAGTTTGCGTTTGCCGCGCAATTATCAGGAGGGTACTTATGTACTCCTTGATCTTGATCCCGGGGAGAATCACGTTCAGGTTTCCTACTTCACTTTAGATGGAACGCCGGTCGATGCATTTACAAAGACGTTTTCCCTTAACAGAAAGTAGAGTGAATTCAAAAAGAGAGCCGGATTGACGCATCCGGTTCTCTTTTTTGCGGCTGTATCCGCGTCGATAGGAGTGATGAGGAGGGGCACTCATATGGCGTTTATCAGTCATCATCTCTGATAACTGATAGTACATATTATGTCGACTCTCGTTTTTTGAATGGGGAGATGAACGAGCAAAAATGCCTTTTTTTCTTTCATGCGGCTTTTAAACAGTATCTGTTGGCACCGTTTTGTCTATACTGCGACTAGATTTCATTGCGAGAAGCGCAGTAAACGAGGTGTTTGCATGGAAGATGGTCATTTCTTTAAAGGCGTACTTTGGGCAATGGTGTTTTGTATCCCCTTTTGGATTTTACTCATTTGTCTTGTGGTGAACCTTTGGTAAAGCGTCATTGATCCGTCTGGGGAACCTTGCTACAATCAAATTTCCCTATTTGCCGCAGATTTTAAAAAGCGCGGCGGGGCGTGAAGTGGTTCTGAAAAAAGCAGTATCAACTGATGCGATCAGAAATTAAGTTCACGAAAAAATATTATTATTATAATAAGAAAATTGTATAAAATAGTAGCTTTTGTGAAAATACTTTGGTAAGCTAAACATGTAACTCGTGAAAGCAAACCCCCTTTTCTGGATCCTTAATTGGATCCTTTTTTTTGCACTGTAAAAGGATAAAAATTCCATGCATGCAATGTTAGAACAACTAAGACTTAACCGGCGCCGAGGCTTGGTTCGTCAAATTTTCTTCAACGACGCAGCCATGTGTCGTATATTTCTTAAAGGTGAATCAAATTTTTTTATGTTTTTGATGCAAATGACTTGTGTCCTTTGAATTCCAAATTATATAATATGATTGCCTTCTGTTTCTGATAGGTAACATCCTTTTTCGCTTCTCAATACAATTGAGAAGCTTTTTTTCTTTTTCACGATGGAAAATTGATTCTGCATCACTAAGTATATCTATTCGCGCACATACTAGCAGCGAGGTGATTGAACGATGCGAACAATGTGGAAAGGCTCGATACAATTCGGCCTGGTTTATATCCCAATCAAACTGTATACAGCAACAGAAAACAAAGACATCCGATTGAGAATGCTGCACAAAGACTGCATGGCACCCATCAATTATACGCGCACGTGCTCGAAATGTGGGCAGGCCATTGAAAATGATGCCATTGTCAAAGGCTATGAGTACGCGCCGGGGCAGTTTGTACCGATCAGTGAGGAAGAACTAAGCAGCCTTCAAGATGAAACCGACAAACATGTTGAGATCATTAATTTTGTGAAACTTAGTGAGATTGACCCTATTTATTATGAGAAATCCTATTTCATTGGACCGGACAGCGGCAATGGCTTGCACGCGTTTTCATTGCTTCGGCAGGCGATTAATGATTCCGATAAAATAGCGATTGCTAACATCATTATCCGTTCAAAGCAGCATCTCGCCGCGATACGTAGCTTCGAGAAGGGTATGCTTTTGGAGACGCTGTATTATCCGGACGAGGTTCGCAGCATTAAAGAGGTTCCGGGTATCGGTGACCTGACTACGGAGAACGAACCGAAAGAAATGACCATTGCAAATCAGCTCATTGAACAGCTGACAACAGCGTTTAAACCGGACCGCTATAAAGATGATTATCGTTTGAAAATGGAAAAACTGATTGAAGATAAGGTCGCTGGTATGCCGGTGGAGAAAAAGAAGGGGCGTACCGCACAGCCGAATGTGGTTGACTTGTTGTCGGCTCTGGAAGCGAGTGTCAAAGAAACAAAACCGAAGCCGCGACGAAAAACGGCAACAAGGCGCAAGAAAACGGTGTAAATGATGGAATTTCAGCCCATTAAACCGTTTGAGCCGATCAGAGCAGATGTGATTCCGAACGGTCCGGATTGGGTACACCAAGTGAAATGGGATGGAGTGCGCCTTTTAGCCTACTGCAACGGGCAGAAAGTGCGTCTCTTTAACCGGAGACAACATGAACGGACGCTTCATTACCCGGAACTGGTTTCGAGTATTCACGCGTCTCCGGCGTCCTCGCTCATTCTTGACGGCGAGGTGATTGCGCTTGATCCCCATGGACGACCGTCTTTTCATGAAATTATGAAACGCGACCGTACCACCCCGACCGGACATGCAAAAGCAACAGACAGCATACGCGTTTTTTATATGGTTTTTGATTTGCTGTACGTTAATGGAGATTGGCTGAACTCCTGTCCGTTAAGTGATCGAATCGAACGGCTGCAGCAGTGGCTGCCCTTGTCAGACGCGATCCATTTCGTCCCAGTCTATGATAACGGAGATGCTTTATTTGCCGGTGTTAAGGAAAAGCACATGGAGGGGATTGTTTCAAAAAAAAGAAACAGCCGCTATGGCATTGGCGGAAAAAATGGAAATTGGCGAAAGATAAAAGTTACTGAAGATTTGATCGCTGTGGTCGGCGCGGTTACCTATCGCAACGGGAGAGTAAACGCCTTACTTATCGGCCAATACGACTTGGAGCATCGATTGATCTATATTGGGCGTGTGGGCAGCGGGACGCTGACGAGCCAAGATTGGCAAGCAGTGACACGGCTTGCGGAACTGCTAAAAAGTCAGACCAATCCCTTTGAGCGTCAGCCAGAGAACGTAAAAAAAGTATCATGGCTGATACCAAAATTAACCGTGAAGGTTGAATTTCAGGAATGGACCGAGAATGGATCGCTTAGGCAGCCGAGAATTCTGGCATTTGTTGATGAAAATCCGCATCGGTGCATTCTAGAGGAGGGTAGTAATGAAGGCAACAATTTCCAATGACATACGTGCATTTCAAATCACACATCCGGAGAAAATGATTTGGCAAAATCCGCAAGTAAATAAACTGCAGTTTCTTCGTTATCTAAATACGGTTGCTCCTTTAATGCTGCCATTTCTTGCTAAGCGGCGATTGACCGTCATTCGTTTTCCGCATGGTGTACCCGGACCATCTTTTTTTCAAAAAAAGTGTCCGGAATATGCGCCGGATTTTGTTCAGACGGACGAAGCGGAGGGAAGCCGCTACATTTTATGCAACACAGCGAAAACACTTCTATGGCTCGGTAATCAATTGGCCATCGAGTACCACATTCCCTATCAAAAAGCGGCTGTCGCACATCCTGAAGAAATTGTTTTTGATCTTGATCCTCCGGAGCGCACGGCCTTTCCTCTTGCCATCAGAGCGGCACTTGAAATGAAGCAGCTTTTTGAGCGGCTGTCGCTTGTCAGCTTTCCAAAGCTTTCCGGCAGTCGCGGCATACAGATTCATCTGCCGATCATCGGGCTTAGCCTTAACTATCAAGAAACACGCCTTTTTACCGCATTTATTGCCGAAGTTCTGGTCGGTCGATTTCCGGAGCTGTTTACCATTGAGCGTTTAAAGAAAAATCGGCGAAACCGGCTGTATTTGGATTACGTGCAGCATGCTGAAGGCAAAACCATCATATGTCCCTATTCGCCGCGTGGCAAAGAAGGGGCAACGGTGGCTGTCCCACTATTTTGGCACGAGGTTGATTCCGCGCTGAATATGAATGCATTCACCGTTGCCAAGGTTTTAGAACGGGTTAATCAGGGAATAGATCCAATGCGTCACTATTTTGAGTGTCGAAATCATCCATTACTAGCAATTATTGAACAGCTTAAGAAACTGCGTAAAAACGGATTCAATCACTCCTAGAAACGATGAATCAGCGCTAAGTTCATTAATCTTTTTATTGCCGGTTCATGCTGATGCCGCGCGCGAAACGACCGATAAAGTGGAGATCCGCAAAATCGAGCACGCCGCAGTTTACGTCATCATTATTTCTGAGAATAAGCGAATGACTTGTCAATAATTTTCCCTTTCCTGCGTAAAGGCGACGATTCTTTGTTTGCGCGATCACATGGTCGCCTTCAAGGAACATTCGCCGCGGTTCGATAATCCATACTGAAAAACAATGAATGCCTATGTAGTCGATAATCGGAACATTGCTGCTGAGTGCGAATGTTTTCGGATAAACGGTTTCATTCGCTTTAATCGTGTAGGAATAAAAATGATTCTGAGTGATCACTTTAGACTTGATCAGTTGATCTTCCTTTAAACTGTTGATATACGGGAGTTTTACAATACGCGATGGTTCAATTGAAATGTTCAAAACCTCCAAACCGGTAAAGCTAAAAAGGAAACGTCGAAATAATGCAAAAACCGTTCCTTTATCTCATGCTTGAATGATATCTGCCATTATTATGAACCAAATGCGGGATTGGAGCAAGAATGTTCTATTCATTGTGCCAATTCGATTATGTATTAAGCGATGAACGAGTTCTTTGCCCTACTTGAACAGCGTAAAAAGGACATAGATGGTTATCGAGCAGACCAATACAACAAGAAGCAAAACAAACAGTTGCACATGATTTGCAGCATGACGGGAACGTCCTAGCACGTCAATATGATGCACCTTCAAAATACTGTCATATTCGCCTCGATCCTGATCCAGATGGAAGTCAATGACATACGTAATTCCCGAATCCGCGCGATAGGACATTGTTTCCAAGAGTGCGATTTCCTCCCAGTACATCCGCTTAAATTCCAGTTTTCCTCCTGTTATCTTTGCGCATAAATGATCCAACTCGTGCGGCTTGAAGCTTCTCCCAACCAATTGATTCAGTTCATCCAGCATTTTCGACCCCTCCAACCTATGCTCTTCATCTCATGTATATGGAAGAACATCGCTGATTCTGCCATGAATTCCTGCTTTTTTTTACAGGGAAAGAAAGTATAGAATTTGCCCTGTCTTCAAACCAATAGCCCAGTGTCTTGGCCAAGAATCAAAGCGGAGGGGCTCTGGCGCCTGCGGGACCAGCGTGCCAACGAGACCCCGCAGATTCCTGTCTGTTTGAGGAGGCTCGCAGTGCGCCCGCGGCAAGCGAGCAATCGGAGCGGTGATTCAGCACCGAAAAGACAGGAGACCATCATACATGTATGAAGAAACTTTTCTAACAGGTAAAGAAAGTTTATGATTTTGCTTTGGTGTAGAACGATAAGCGGCAATTTCATCAATAAGAGTTAGCTCGAGACACGAAAGCGCGAGACGCCTGCGGGAACAGCGAGCCAAGGAAGACCCCGCAGATCAATTGCGTGTCCGAGGAGGCTTCCGGATCGCCCGCGGCAAGCGAGCAGCTGGAGTGTCGTTTGTGCACAAGGTGATGAACAAAGCCCGAATGGAAGGCGGAAGTAAGGACCGGGCGCTTTTTGCCCGGTTTTTCTTACAGGTAAAGAAAGTACATGATTTTGCCCTGTTTTCAAGCCAATAGACCAGTGTCTTGGCCAAGAGTCAAAGCGGAGGTACTCTGGCGCCAGCGGGAACAGCGTGCCAGCGAGACCCCGCAGACTCGCGGTGCGCCCGCGGCAAGCGAGTAACCGAAGCGGCGATTCAGCACCGAAAAGACAGGAGACCATCATACATGGTTGGAAATTAAGGACCGGGCGTATTTTGCCCGGTTTTTCTTACTGGTTATTACACGAAGCATTTAAACTGTAACAAAACAAGAACAGTTATGATACACGGCTGTTATATAGAATTGGTAAATTGTATTCAGACGAAAACAAAGGATGGTTGTGTCATGAAAAAACTAACATTAATCCTCGCCGTGATCGTTCTTCTAATCTCCGTACTACCGAGTTCTTTTGCTGCAGCAAAAAGTAAATCGAAGAAAATCACCGTCAGTGCAACGGCTTATTGCGAAATGGGCCGTACCGCAACCGGTTACAATTATAAGAAACATCCGAAAGCAAAAGCGATTGCGGTGGATCCTCGTGTCATCCCGCTTGGCTCAAAAGTTTACATTCCTGGTTACGGCTATGCGATTGCGCGCGATACCGGCGGACGAATTAAAGGAAAAATCATTGATGTACATTTTAAAACGAGGAAACAAGCCATTAAGTGGGGAAGAAAAAAACTAAAGATTCGTGTCTATCGGCACTAAATAACAAAAAGGCTCATGTCCCGAGTTTAGGACGTGGGCCTTTTACATTATTAAAGTCTTTTTCTCTATTATTGCACCCGCGAATGATAGCGATCCCATGCGACGGCTGCAACGACTGGAATAATCACACAAATTGAGCCAAACACACCAAGTACAGTCATTTTACCCACCATCCTCATTTTTTGTTACCGCTTACATAGTTAGTATACCCGCCTCAGCTTGTTTTATACAAGTGAAAATGCCTTTTTTTTGCACGTATAGAGCAATGCTATTCAGCTGGTGACCGCTTTTGTGTGGATGATTCGCCGTGTTTGTTATAAAACAGTAAAAACATATCGAAAAACAATAAAATAATACTGATTTTCAATAATATCTATGCTATAATCCAATCGAGGTGAATGAAGTGGTGAAGAGGATACAACCTGCAATGACTGGTTTTTACTTATCCTTTATTAAGTTAGTTAAAAAGAAAGGTCGTGACGACAGATGGTCAATGATTTAGCAGAAAACGGAGCGAAAGAGAAACGGCCGCATGGCTATCAGAGGGGCAGCAAGCTTTTGCTCGGAACGATCCTGCTTGGCCTGCTTGCAAACGAGTGCTTTGTTGATCAGGCCTTCGGTATTTCGGTTCCGTTATTTGTACTAGCATTTTATGGTGTTTTTTTCTGGAACCTGGGCAGCACAGCATGTGTACAGAAAAATTTTGCCGGGGGATTGATGATTCCCATTCTCTTGTTGACGTTAACCTATGTCCTTTTCTCAAATGAAGTGTTTCAGGTGCTCAATGTGCTCGCGATTTCAACCCTGATCGTGATGCAGACGACGCTTTCTGCGAAGCGAGCAAGAGCCGATTGGTATGCGCCCTCATTTGTGATTGATGTACTGATCGGCTTTATCTATCGTCCGTTCGCTTTTCTTGCAGTTCCTTTTAAAATTGCAGCGGAGCAGATAGGGCGACGGACGGCGGGTGGGAAAAACAAAACGTTGACGAATGTCTTCATTGGAATTGTACTCACCTTTCCGCTCGTGGTCATCATACTTATGCTGCTTTCTTCGGCGGATGAGCGATTCAATTACTATTTAGGGGCATTCCCCCATTGGCTGGCTGGTTTCAATCTCGATACATTAATGCCGCGTTTGATTTTTATAAGCGCTGTGGCTCTGTTTTCGTTCAGTTATATTTGGAGTCTGATGATGAAACCAAAGCAGCCTGCACGTTACACGGATTCAACGGAGCAGACGACGTTTGCAGGCTGTATGGATGCGACGGTGGTAACGACCATCCTAAGTATAATCAATGTCATTTACGTATTCTTTACACTGATTCAGTTTTCCTATTTGTTTGGCAGCTTCTCGCTTGGTCTTCCGCAGCAGTTTACCTATGCTGAATACGCACGACGCGGTTTTTTTGAACTGGTACTGGTCACTTTGATCAACTTTACACTTTTACTGGTACTGCTGCATCTAACAAAACAGAGTAGCGGGCGCGTCAACCGTGCGATACAAATCTTGGAGTCATTGCTCGTTTGCTGCACGATGGTCATGCTTGTTTCTGCATTTATCCGTATGTACCTTTATGAACAAATGTATGGATTTACTTATTTACGTGTGCTTACCCATGCGTTCATGATTCTGCTCTTTGTATTATTTCTGGTCACGCTGTTTCGTATTTGGAAGAAAGGGATCAAGCTATTTAAATACTACTTGCTCGCAGGCATAACCGCGTTTGTCGTGATTAACTATGCCAATATTGATGTATTGATCGCCCGATGGAACATTGATCGGTACAATCAGACGGGGAAAATTGATGTGGCGTACCTGGCAACACTGTCGCATGACGCAACCCCTTACTTGGTTCAGTTGCTCAAGACCAAGGATGACTCGGTTCGGAAAGTCGCGGAAAACCAACTCTTTGGACAGAAACAGATGCTTAATAAACCACAGGCATGGCAATCGTTCAATCTCTCTAATCTGCGTGCAAAACAGCTGCTTAATCAAGAACATTTGCAGCGAAATCAACTCGATCCATCACTTTCTCATGAAATCTATGATGATTAAAAAATAAAGCAAAACAACCGGATTCGCAGAGAATCCGGTTGTTTTGCTTATTGATCGATTCAATTCACATGCAAGGTGACATCGCCCAAGTGATGCGTAAATGTCGCAACATAAGTTCCTTTTTCCAATTTTTTCGGCAAGCAGAAGGTACCGGTCGAAACCGTTGTTCCTTTGCTGACTTTTTTTCCTTCTTGTGCGAGTCGTGCAACAAGCCATTTCAAGGCATGCAGTGGATTTCCGAGTACTTCGGATGCTTCTCCTGATGTCAGCGGCTTGCCGTTCAAGCGCACATCAGCATGAACATGGGCTAATTCGTCAACGGTCGGTTTTTTTGCTGCGGGTTTGCCGACAACGAGTCGACCGCACACGGCACTGTCTGAGATAACCAGTTCAAGTGGAAGGTTTGGAAACCAATCCTTGAAACGTGAGTCGGGAACTTCGATACCGGGGGCAACATCTGTTTTTGCGAGCAGCTGTTCTTCGTTATCTTCAGGAGACAAATCTTCCAAGGCGGTGAATTCCAATTCGAGTTCGAGGAGTGGCTCGTTGAGTGTTGCCAACGCAAGCTCGGCCCCGTCATGCAAGACACTTGAAGCAACAACTTGTCCGTAAAGCGGCGAATCAGAGCTGAACATGTCTTGTGTCTGTTTGCTTGTTAAACTGATTTTATATCCCTTGACGGTTTCCTTTTTCTTTGCGTTAAATGCGTGCTGCACCTCATAGGCATGTTCCAAACTCAATGTCGAGGTATCCGCATTTTTAAAATCAAGCGGTTCATTTTTACTCAATGCTTGATACAATTGTTCTGATAAATCATCCTTTGTAACCAACATCCTAAGCGCCTTCTTTTCTGTTTTTTTATTTATCTATCTTTTTTCGTAGTGCTAATTATAATACTGAGAGATCGTGCGTCAACCCTCATTCACAAAAAAGTCAGAAAAAACGGGTTTATTTTTAAGGTAAACGGTTCACTCATTTAAAGAAACGATGAATAAACTATTTGTGAAAACACAATGTTGCCCGTCATGCTCCATACATGTCAGGGCTTAGAGGTGGTTGAATGAAGGAAATTATGAACCAAATTTTGTTGATTGCAACACTGATCGCGCCGATCACGACCGCACTTGTACAGGCTGTAAAGCAAACCGGCAAAATTAGCGATAACGATCTGCCGCTAAGCGCCCTTGGTATTGGCATCTTTCTCGGATTCTGTGCTTCGTTCTTGTTCACGGATGTCCCTATTGCTTACCTTGTTTGGGCAGGTGGAATCAGTGGCCTTGCCGCAACGGGTTTATTTGAGACTTTTAAACATAGGTAAAAGGGGATCCGATAAAAAACACTTGAAATATAACTAAACATAGTTGTATAGTATGAATAATCCTTCCGTTATATAAATGGATAGTCACCTTTTTACTCTGCTGAGATGCAGAGTTTTTTTTATGACGGATCGGTAAACCAGCGCTTGATAAAAACAGTTTGACAGGGATAAAGCCCCATTGCCATGATTTCTTGGCATAGAAAAGAACCTTCTTTTCTGATTCATTAAATCAAGAAAGAAGGCTAAACTTTGAAAAGAAAATATGATTATTCATTACATTTTGCTGATAAATAAATGGCTCCTTCAGAAATCTTATTATATCAGCGTTTATGTCCCAGAAGGGATTCGAACCCATGACCCACGGCTTAGAAGGCCGTTGCTCTATCCAGCTGAGCTACTGGGACAAATGTATTCACTTTTTCATGACGACCTATATTATTTTAGAGAATATGACAGGATCTGTCAATGGTTGCTGCAAAAACTTTTTCATCCGTGCTTTTGTTTGGTCAGAAGATCCCAAAAGCAATATACCCGTTGATTCATTCCTCAAACATAGGTATGACATGCTATAATCACACAGGCGATAAATGAAGCATATGAGCGGGGTGACGCCCTCTGAAGGGGGGAAAGCCGATGATAGTATCCAAGCATTAACATTGATGACTAGTTTTGCAATGCTAATACTGATGCTGTCAGATAAAAAGAAATGATCCGCTTCATATGCCATTGCGCAGTGGCTTTGATTGAAGCAGACCATTTTCCGAAAGTGTAAGTTTTCATTGATGCGCTGCATCCGCTCTTATCGCGGATATTGCTATTCCGTCAGTGTTCACGCACTGGTGGTTTTATTTTACATTTCTTGTTTCTTTATTATACCCGTTTACATGTAATGCAATGAGCAGAAAGATGACGGCTCAACATTGTGCAGTCCTCGGGAATGACATTCCTTCTTTAAGAAGGAGAGCTATACCCCAAAGCTGCCGAATCTCTGTTAAAGATGCCGTTAGGACAAAGCAGCAGTGGACAAACACCTTGATACAGCGCAAGTAGATATTGCTAAGAAGGTTATTGATGGATTGACTTCTATTGCTCAAACAGTCGTTGCTGGCTTTAATCAGCGCGTTGTAGCTGACGCCAAGGCAAAAGGAGTTTTCACATCTGAATTTGCTGCAAGTGTTAAAGAGGATGCAGTTAAAGCCGTGATTGCACAGGGCACCAGAGCTGATTGCGCTCGGTAAATCTGCGATTGGCGACATTGAAGAGCTGATTCCGCACTGGTGACCGTTAAAAAAAGATAAAAATTCAACATTTAAGAAACTATCATTGCTTCTCCGTAATGTAGTTAATCATGTGGGAGGACGTAAAAGATACGGGGTCACGCATGAAAAATGCGTTGTTACACGGTTGAAATTTGCCTTATGATTATAATAGATAGTTCAGAAAGGTTGGTCGCTACTTTAATGAAAAATGAAGATGAAAGATTGTTGCGATTATGGTTAAAAGTTCCAAAAAAATATAAAAAAGCAGTTATGGAAATTTTATGGTTTATTGGTTGGGGAATAGCGATTTTTACGGTTTATAAACTATTCTTTGGTAAATAGCATCTGCTAAATGAAACGCCCAAGGAATGGGGCAGAATTTAAGCATTAATGAATTTTGAATAGCTTTATTGATACTGATGTTGAATCATAGAATGTGTATAAAATAGCCATTTTGTTTAATCGATATGAACCAACTTTATGCGTTTTTTGTTTTCTGTAAGTAAACTTCTTAAGCGTTCGCTTTGAATAAAATCGGGAGGAAATTGGGGGCGAATTTTCTATTTGGTTGTCGCTGGTTTTCGATTATTTTGCAGGGTGCATATAGGTGACATATTATGTTGTAAACGGTAACGGATGCTACGATCGAGGTGTGGTCAGACATGATCTAAGATGATCTGAATGATCAACAATGCGCAGAGGAGCGGTTTACTAATGAGTAAGGAATACCATTCATTTGTTGAATTGCTGAAGGATGCACATCGTCGACTGGATCAAATAGAACGAGATATCCTAATGATTAATGAAGTCTGTGCTCGTATTGAGCATCAGCAGCTTGTTAAGCATGTCAAATAAATAGATCTTTGTTTTATTCTTTTATGTCTTTCAATGGCAAACATCACAGTCACCAGCCGATTCTTTTTGTATACTGATCTGAGTAGTGGTCTGAAGACAACGAAAAGAGGTTAGAAAAAATGAAAAGAATTGTTACCTTGAACACGATGAATTTAAAGGCGTCTGCAACAAATGGCGGACATGGCGAATGCCAAACATCCTGCCAGTCTGCATGCAAAACGTCTTGTGGTGTTGCCAATCAGCAGTGCGCAGAACCGGCAAATCGATAAGACCGTTAGTCAACCGCTCAACTGAACATTCAGCTGGGCGGCTATTTTCTTTGCTCTAATTTATGATTCTATTAAGCATGATTGGCACAGTGAAGCTCCGAAGCATGCACATGAATTTCGTGTGCGTCCTGTGCCCGACGTAGAAGTAATGAATAACATTTTGTTTTAAATAAGGAGCCGGATCGATCAGATGATTCATCAATACAAATTAAACGGATACAATATTGTGCTTGATACGTATAGCGGCTCGGTTCATGTTGTGGATGATCTCGCTTATGATGTGATTGAAATGTATGAGAAGAACGCACCCGATGCTATTGTGAGGCAAATGTTAGTTAAATATAGAAAGGATACGGATGTTTCAGAAACAAGCATACGCGAAACGATTGACGATGTTGCAGAACTCAAGAAAACCGGCAAACTCTTTTCTGAAGATGCGTTTAAAGATCTGTCGTTTAATCTAAAAAAGCGAAAAACCTATGTGAAGGCTTTATGCCTGAATGTTGCTCATACATGTAACTTGACTTGTGAGTATTGTTTTGCCAGCCAGGGAAAATACCATGGTCCGCGTGCGATCATGAGTGAGGAAGTCGGCAAACGAGCGATCGACTTCTTACTTGAGAACTGCGGGTTCCACCGTAACCTTGATGTCGACTTTTTTGGCGGCGAGCCGCTCATGAACTGGAAGGTCGTCAAGAGCGTCGTTGCCTACGCGCGCAGCAAGGAGAAGGAATACAACAAACAGTTCCGTTTTACACTGACAACGAACGGTTTGCTGCTGCGTGATGAGGTTGTTGATTTTCTCAATCAGGAAATGCACAATGTGGTGCTGAGCCTTGACGGGCGTAAAGAAGTACATGATCGTCTGCGCAAAACGATCACGGGAAAGGGAAGCTATGATTATATTGTCCCTAAGTTCCAAAACTTCGTGAAAAAGCGCGGTGAGAAGGAATACTATGTTCGCGGCACATTTACACATAATAATGTTGACTTTACTAATGATCTTTTTCATATGGCCGATCTTGGTTTTGACCGTCTTTCAATGGAACCGGTTATTTGTGATCCTAAGGAACCGTATGCGCTTAAGGAAGAGGATCTTCCGGTCATCTATGAGCAATATGAAATCCTTGCCAAAGAAATGCTGAAACGTGAAGAAGAGGGCAAAGGATTCATTTTCTATCATTACATGCTGGATTTGAATGATGGCCCTTGTATTCATAAACGAATTTCAGGTTGCGGGTCAGGGACCGAATATTTGGCCGTGACGCCGACAGGTGAGCTGTTTCCTTGTCATCAGTTCGTTGGCGAAGAAACCTATAGCATGGGAAATATTTGGGACGGAGTTAAAACACCGGAAATTCAGGAAGCATTTAAAGAAACCAACTGCTATTCGAAACCGGAATGCCAAGATTGCTGGGCAAAATTGTACTGTAGCGGCGGCTGCCCGGCCAATTCGCTGCATGCAACCGGTTCGCTTAATGGCAACTTTGAATTCAGCTGCGACATCTTCCGCAAGCGGATTGAATGTGCGATGATGATCAAGGTCGCCCAATCGATGAAAGCGATGGACCGGGAAAAACAGGCAGCGAATCAGTGAATTTAAGTCATAAAAAAGATCCCTTCTCATTTTGAGAGGGGATCTTTTTTATGATCAGATCACTGAGCGATGCGAGCAACCGCCTTCGTGATTTTTTCCTTAATTGTTCCATCGAGCATTTTTGGAATATCCTCGAGCTGCAGCTCATGCGTGATTAGTGTTTCGACATCAATTCGATTTGTCATCATCTGTATCGCATCCTGCATGGCGTGAGGATTAATAAATGCACCTTTTATGGTCAATTCCTTAAAAAAGACATCATAAGCGTTAATTCGAATCGAAGCTTCAGGATCAGCGACGCCGAACATCAGTACCTGTCCGCCGCGGCGTGCCAAGGCGATCGCGCGTTCCTGAGTTGCGGTAACGCCGACACATTCAATCACAAGATCATAGCTTTCTCCATGTTCTTCCTTCTCAGGATTGAACACGTCATCGGCACCAATTTGCTTGAGCAGCGCAACCTTCTTTGGATTCCGGCCACTGACGGCAACCTTCTTAAGGCCCATACTTGCCAAGATAGCGGTGAAGATCTGTCCCATAAAGCCATCGCCAACCACACAAGCGGTATAATGGGGCTTGATCATTAATTCATGAATGCCGTGAACCGCACAGCTGACCGGTTCCACCATCGCAGCAGCTTTTAACGAGAGGCTATCTGGAATCGGATAGACGTTTGTTTCCGGTACGTTCACAAATTCGGCCATACCGCCGTCTCGTGTGACACCGACTGCTTGATTGTTTTCGCAAAGCTGAGGACGGCCTTCGTGGCAGAAATGGCAAAATCCACATGGAATATTGGGGTCGATCGCAACCCGGTCACCGACGTTTAAAGCGCCGTGAACCTCTGATCCCAGTTCAGCAATGACTCCGGAAACTTCATGTCCGAGAACAACCGGCATGTTGGCATCACCTGAACCGGGAAGCCCCTTGTACAAATGTTTGTCTGTGCCGCAAACACCGACATAGCTGACTTTTACTTTGATTTCGTGATTTTTTAGTGGAGCTGCAGGGCGATCCTGCATTTCCATATGTTCTTTTTCCGTTAAAACAAGTGCTTTCATAGTAAAAAACTCCTTTCCTATTAGGCACGTACGACGCGAATTTGGGTGTAAAACAGATACACTATTATTTACCCTTTTTAACAGGACTAATCCTGTTTATCCTCCGATTTTTTTCTGCGGTTCTGCTCTTTTTTCAGAAGAAGCAATTGGGCAAATGAAGTTCTCAGCACCCGGCGTGCCTGTGTGGCGGTTTGACGTACCTGTCGAGTCTTCTGTTCGAGTTCTTGATCTGAAAAATGCGAGAGCTTTTTTTGTATTTCAACCGTGTGAATATAACTTCCCTTCACCAAATTGTAAGTTGATTTTCCTGCAACATCGATGCCGTGTCCAATTTTTTTACCGGATGGCTCTTTGCTGAAATCGACGAGCTGGTTTATCATTTTTTCACTGACATGCTGATCCCAAAAGGTAATCAGCGGTCCGGCAAAGAACGAAATAATAATTGTTGCGAGGCCAATTGGTCCGCCCATGATCAATGCGCCGATCATAAAAGCGATATCCTGTACGATACGGCAATAGAGATAACGGATCTTCAGCCGCGTTGATGCGATCGGGGCGAGTGCATCGTAGGGAGCGACGCCGAGGTCTGCGGTCATGTAGAGTGAGGTACCGAGTGTAAAGACCAGCAAACCAAGAATACCGTTTACGATTGATGTCAGCAGGGTTGGCTGATAGTGGAATATGGTCGAATATAGGGTTGAGAACCAATCGATCAGGAAACCGGCAAGTACCATATTAAAAACGGTTCCGATTCCGATCTTTTTTCGATCAAGGAGAAGGACAAGGACGATGATCACAATATTCGCCAGCAGTTGATAAACGCCCAAGCTTAAATGCAGCTTGTCTGATATGCCGATATTAATTGCAGTAAATGGATCAAGACCGACATTGCCGACTTTGCACAGTGTCGCACCCAGTGCGAGAATGGCTACGCCGACGAGGGAAACTAAAGATCTAATGACGCGTTCAAAAAACTTATGCGGATGCGTTTCTTCTTCAATCACAGAATTTCCTCCAATTTTTTTGCTCTATGCTGTTGTCAAAAGCTAAAATGATTTGATGTCCCATTGATTCTGCAGTTCCTCCGTATCAATGAGCGACAATTATGAAATTTATTTCCGGGCGGTAGTTCTCTATTAATTCTTTCAATAACTCATTATTTTGTCAAGGATAGCGTTAGCCGAGCGGCGCGATTCAAGGCGGATAAAACACGTGTGAAAAGTTTTTTCAGTTGCCTTGAGGCCACGTTTCTAATTGATAGAATGCGCTTTTTGATTACGCCTCATCCGAGATGAAAATATGGGAAAAATTTCACAAAAACGTCACGGTGAGAATATTATGTAATCGCATACAAAACGATCAGCCAGGAGGAATAAAAAATGAGAATAGTGATTGCGGGGGCCGGCGCGATGGGGAGCCGTTTTGGAGTGATGCTGCACCATGCAGGAAACGATGTCGTTCTGATTGATAAATGGCGTGAACATGTTGAAGCAATTAAAAAAAACGGGTTAAGCGCGAACATTAATGGCCAACGGAGTACAACACGAATGCCCATTTTCTATCCTGATGAAATAGCGTCAAACAGTACGCCGGCCGATCTAATCATCGTGTTTACAAAGGCCATGCAGCTGGAAGACATGCTTCAATCGATTAAACCGCTTTTGGGATCGGAAACGATGGTCCTTTGTTTGCTCAATGGCCTAGGGCATGAGGATACGCTCGCGCGTTATGTACCCAAAAAAAACATCGTGCTCGGTATTACGATGTGGACGGCGGGATTGGAAGGACCGGGGAAAGTAAAGCTATTTGGAACCGGAGAAGTAGAATTACAAAATATTGATGCTGAGGGTGAAAAGCATGCCAAAAAAATTGTTGCCGAATTGAGAAACGCCGGTCTAAACGGGGTTTACAGCAGCAATGTGAAGTATTCGGTTTGGCGAAAAGCGTGCGTGAACGGGACGTTGAACAGTACGTGCACGATTTTGAACGCAAACATTAGCGAACTTGGCGCGACAACCGAAGCCATTCCGATTCTTAAAGCCATTATCAGTGAGTTTGCTGCAGTCGCGGCAAAAGAGCATGTCATCCTCGATCAAAAGGAAATTTTGCAGCATGTGGTTGAGACCTTTGATCCGAATGGGATTGGTCTTCACTATCCATCCATGCATCAGGATTTGATCAAAAATAATCGTTTGACAGAAATTGATTATATTAATGGTGCTGTTGCTAGAAAAGGAGCGGCTTATGGCGTACCGACACCTTATTGTGCTTTATTGACAGAATTGATTCATGCGAAGGAACAAATCCTTAAAGCAAAGTAGCTGAAGCCCAGGATTCATAAAGGGGGAATTGATGATGACGGAACATGAAGAACGACTCACCACGAAAGTTTTTATAAACAAAGTACTGTCGGGAACAGCGTTAGGGATCATTGTCGGTCTGATTCCCAACGCAGTACTGTGTGCGATTCTTAATTTGTTTGGCGATAATAGCATCGCGCTTTTTATTTCCCATGCGGTTGTTGTTTTTCAAGTCGCAACACCACTGCTTATTGGTGCGTTAATCGCTGTGCAATTCAAATTTAGTCCGATGAATATGGCGGTGGTTGCCGGGGCGGCTTATGTGGGCTCAGGTGTCACGCAGTTTTCACCGGCGATTACAAACAATGTGACCCACGCAGTGGGCGGCTATCTAAGCGCTGGGACCGGAGATCTGATTAATACAATGATTACAGCATCGATCGCAGTGCTTATGGTGCTTTGGATCGGGGCGAAATTTGGGTCGGTGAGCATTGTGCTTTCTCCGATTGTTATTGGCGGAGGTGCCGGTATTATTGGCTTGATTCTGCTGCCGTACGTTTCCTACATTACGACATCATTGGGCAGAATCATTAATGCCTTTACAACACTTCAACCCATTTTGATGAGTATCTTGATTGCCTGCTCATTTGCGATTCTCATTATCTCACCAATATCGACCGTTGCAATTGGAATGGCAATTCAACTGAATGGTGTCTCTGCGGGTGCGGCAGCCATGGGTGTTGCTGTAACGACGATCGTTCTGGTTATTCATTCGTGGCGAGTGAATAAATCCGGAGTGACCTTGGCCATTGCGTTAGGGGCAATGAAGATGATGATGCCGAATTTGTTCCGCCATCCGATTATCCTGCTTCCGATTCTAACTACTGCCGTTGTCAGCGCCGTCCCGGTTGCAGTGTTCGGTGTATCCGGTGTCCCTTCATCCGCCGGGTTCGGTCTCGTCGGCTTGGTAGGCCCCCTTGCCTCGATTACCGCCGGCCTTAATCCCTGGCTTGCCGTCCTCGTTTGGTTCATCATCCCGATCGTTGCCGGCCTTCTCGTGCAGTTTGTGCTCGAAAAACTATTGCGCCTATATAAAAAAGGAAAAGTATTCCATTATCTCGGATGATGGAGAGATAATGTGCAGCGCGCGACGTCCTAAGATGCCGCAAAAGGGGCAATGCGGAATCGCCCACAGCTAAGCATAGATTGTTTTTAAATAGAATATGCAGGGTGTCTCAATGGTCGATCACGATGAGACACCCTTTGTTTAATTGTAATGCGCATGGATTCGAGCGTTGTGATGCGGCAGACATGGCACGTCAGGAGGTGAATCTCTTTTTGGGACAGCCTCTGTTTGATGATGATTCTGTGATGCGACGTGATTTCGTTTCTTAATCAGAATGAAAAACAAATATGAGACACATATTGTTTAATGTGATATACTTAAACGATGATAGAAGCGATTGGAACAGGAGATGTTTTTCTTTAAACGTTCCGTTGAAAACGCTATCTTTATTGGCGCGAATCAGCACTATTTTAGGGGTGAAGGAGAAACCAATGGACACAAACTATTTGGATTTGCTCGCTGAAAGGTATGATCGTGAAGAAAAAGTTGTGACCGAATTGATAAACCTTGAGGCAATATTGAATCTGCCAAAGGGAACCGAGCATTTTGTCAGTGATCTTCATGGAGAATATTACGCATTTCAGCATGTGCTTCGAAACGGTTCCGGCAATGTGAAACAGAAAATCAGCGATTTATTTAAAAATTGGACACAAGAAGAAACGGATGCTTTTGCCACCCTCGTTTATTACCCGGAGGAAAAACTTCAACTTGTACGAAAGACGCTTCATCAAGATTCCTTTAACACCTGGCTGAAGACAACGATTGAACGAATGATTAAACTGACCGCGTTTGCGTCCACAAAATATACAAGATCCAAGGTGCGCAAAGCGCTGCCAGAGTATTTTGTCTACATTATCGAGGAACTCCTTTACAAAACGGACGAATTCTCCAATAAAAAAGAGTATTACTCCAAAATTATTAATCGGATTATTTCATTAGGTCAGGCAAATAAATTGATCATCGGACTGGCGTATACCATCCAGCGATTGGTTGTCGATCATCTCCATGTTGTCGGTGATATTTATGATCGCGGACCATACCCGGATCGAATTATGGATACGCTGATGAGCTACCACTCTGCGGATATTCAGTGGGGCAATCATGACGTGCTTTGGATGGGGGCTTATGCAGGTTCAAAAGTGTGTCTTGCCAACTTGATTCGCATTTGTGCTCGTTATAATAACCTTGATATTATCGAGGATGTCTATGGAATCAACCTGATCCCTTTGCTCAATCTTGCGGATAAGTATTATCATGATCGACAATCATTCCGGCCAAAAGTCGTGCGTGAAGACCGACTCTCGGAAGAAGAACGGCTGCAAATAACGAAGATTCATCAAGCGATTGCAATCATTCAATTTAAATTAGAAATGCAAATTATGAAACGGCGTCCGGAGTTTCATATGGAGCATCGAATGCTTCTCGAATGCGTCAATTTTGAAAAGCAAACCATTGACCTAAACGGGAAGACCTACCCGCTTAAAGAGACGTGCTTTGCGACCATTGATCGCGATGATCCGGGCAGGCTGCTTGACGAAGAGACCCAGGTGATCGATAAACTGCTCTATTCGATGCAGCATTCTGAAAAGCTGGCTAGGCATATGAACTTTTTAGTCAATAAAGGGAGCCTCTACCTCAACTATAACGGGAATCTGCTTATTCACGGCTGCATTCCACTTAATGAAGACGGAAGCATGAAGCAAATGACGGTTCAGGGAAAGCCTTTGTCTGGGAAACAGCTGCTTGATGCCTTTGAACGTTTCGTACGTGACAGTTTTGCCCATCCTGAGGAAACGGATGACTTTGCAACGGATATGGTTTGGTATCTTTGGACCGGAGAGAACTCTTCGTTGTTTGGCAAGAAAGAAATGACGACTTTTGAACGCTACTTTATTGAAGATAAGGAAACCCATGTCGAACAAAAAAATCCTTACTATGCATTGCGTGAACAGGAATCGATTTGCCGAAACATTTTGCGTGAATTTGATCTTGATCCTGATGAGGGACACATCATTAACGGGCATACGCCGGTTGAAGAACGGAACGGAGAGAATCCAATTAAAGCAAACGGCAAAATGATTGTCATTGATGGCGGCTTTTCTAAAGCATATCAGCCGAAAACCGGGATAGCCGGGTACACACTGCTTTACAATTCCTATGGGATGCAACTCGTCGCGCATCAACATTTTCATTCAAAAGAAGACGTTCTGATGAACGGAACCGATGTGTTTTCGGTACGGCGGCTGGTTGATCGAAGATTGCGACGGAAAAAGGTTCGAGAAACCAATGTTGGTCGTGAACTGATGAAGCAAATTGCTGTGCTGGACCAATTGCTCTTTTATAAATATCAAAAAAAGGCATGCATTCAAACGGATCGTCCCAATGAACATTTCTTGGTTTAAACGAAACGTCCAAACAAGGCGCGATGGTCTTGTTTGGACGCTTTTTAATCAGCAGTTTTTTGCTGGATTAATGATATTTGATTGATCCGCCATTTACTGGAAGTTCAGCCCCGTTGATATAAGAAGCTTGATCTGACGCCAGAAAGAGAACCGCGTGCGCGATCTCTTCGGGTCGGCCAATTTCGCCGCGGGGGATCTGTCGGACATTTTTGGCAAAATGCTGCACCGCTTTTTCGCCGTCCATAGTGAACTTCTCAGCCAGCATGTCGATCATACCTTCGGGCCGTTCCCACATATGTGTCCGCGTTGGTCCAGGTGAAACGCAATTAACGCGTACACCGTCTCCGCCAAATTCATTGGCAAGCGCACTGGTCAAATTTATCACGCCGGCTTTGCTGACACTGTAGTCAATCGCAAATTCATCAGGAACATGACCACTTTCTGATGCGATTGAAATGATCGATGCATGCGCTTGATTTCTTAAATAGGGCAGCGCGGCACGTGTGGTCCGGATCATGGAATACAAATTTGTCTGCAAGGTTTTATCCCAGTCATCATCCGTCAATTTTAGAAAACTGTCTTTATAGTTAGCGATACCGACATTATTGACTAAAATATCGATATGTCCGAAATGATCGACCGCTTCTTTGACGAGTGATTCTGCTCCCTCTTTTGTACTGAGATCGGCGGTTACGGGATGAAGTGTATCGGCGGGTGCAAGATCTTTTAAATGATCAGTAGTCAAATCACCACCCGCTACTTTTGCGCCTTCCTTTAAAAAAGACTTGGTGATTGCAAGCCCCATACCATTGCCGGCGCCGGTAATCAGGGCAACCTTATTTTGTAAGCCTAAATTCAAAAAAATCCCTCCTTACTCCTTTTGTTCCCCAGTTGAGGTGATGCCAAACATAACGGAGACGGAGTCCATGGATTGGGTGAGGCTCAAAGTGAAGTGCTGCGCTTTTTTAATTGTTTTGCGATGATCACGATGGCGCATACGGCAGCGACAATCATGAAAAGAATCAGCAGCGCAGCGTGAAGGAAGAAGGCTTCCGGGAGAATCGTAATAATCGGATCGGTCTGCGGATTAAATACCCAATAATCATTTCTGAAGAATAGTTTGTGGAACAGGATGAATGTCCCGTCAAAATCAATGGCAAACATCATGAGCGGGAGGAGCGTAAACATAATAAGCATGATTGCTGTCGGTTTAAAAAAGCTGAAATCCCGTTGCTTGCGCTTATGAAAAATTCCGATGACACTGATAATCGCTGAAACAACCAGTAGCAGTTCAATGGCCATAAAAATACGTTTCACATCTTGAAAATGAATGCGACCCGCACGCGAATAATCGAACGAAGGAAGGTGAAACGTCTGCGGCAGCGGGTTGATGAGGTACTGGATCGTATAGTTGTAATTCTCCACGATCTGATCATAGCTGAAGCCAGATTGACCTACGAGATCCAGATGCTGCACATCAAAATAATAAAGCGGCGTAAAACCAAGTGTAACAAGTACAGCAAAGCAGATGATAAAGATGGCAATACTGACAGCCAGTCCAAGCTGGCCGAGGCGATAGGTTGAAAAGAACAATCCATGACACATCCTTAAGCTTAAGGTTGAACCGCTAACTTCGTATACGCTCATTATCACCTATCGGACAAGAAAATTCAAAAAGAAATGTGACTAAACACCGGACTTGAGCGTATTCAACACGCATGATCGTTTTTGACAATGGGGTTTTCTCTTAACGAGAAAGCTGTGCTGCGGTTATAATGAAGGAGAACGAAATGACGGAAGATCTATTATGAAAGCGAGTGATCCTTTTATGGACAATTTTATTTATCACAACCCGACTAAACTCATCTTCGGCAAAGGGCAGCTTGATCAATTGAAAACAGAGGTCGCGAAATACGGCAAACGTGTTTTATTGGTCTATGGGGGCGGGAGTATTAAACGCACCGGGCTGTATGATCAAGTGCTCGAACAGCTTAAGGCAATGAGTGCCGAGGTCTATGAACTTGCAGGCGTTGAACCTAATCCACGATTGACAACGGTAAAAAAAGGCATTGCGCTTTGCAACGACCATGCGATTGACTTTTTGCTCGCTGTGGGAGGCGGAAGCGTGATCGACTGCACCAAAGCGATTGCTGTCGGCGCGAAGTTTGACGGTGATCCTTGGGCGTTTATTACTCGTCAAGAGACGGCAGAGGATGCCCTTCCATTCGGTACGGTGCTCACGCTTGCCGCGACCGGATCGGAGATGAACCCAAACTCTGTAATCACAAATTGGGAAACGCATGAAAAATACGGATGGAGTTGTCCATTTTCATACCCTGCATTCTCTATCCTTGATCCCAGCTTCACGTTCTCTGTACCGAAAAATCAAACCATCTACGGTATGGTGGATATGATGGCTCATGTCTTTGAACATTATTTTCATCCGGCAAAACATACACCCCTTCAAGACCGCCTGTGTGAGTCGATTTTGCTTACGGTCATTGAGGCTGCCCCGAAGCTTGTTCATGATCTTGAAAATTATCAGCTCCGCGAAACGATTCTCTATTGCGGCACAATGGCTTTGAATGGGATGGTTTCGATGGGCTTTGAGGGTGATTGGGCAAGTCACAATCTAGAGCATGCAGTATCCGCAGTGTATGATATTCCACATGGCGGCGGCTTAGCGATTCTGTTCCCAAATTGGATGAAGCATAATCTAGACGTTAATGTCGCTCGATTTAAGCAACTGGCCGAGCGTGTTTTCCATGTCGATCCGCTGGGCAAATCGGATCGGGAGGTTGCCCTTGAAGGAATCCGGGCGCTTCGTGAATTCTGGACAAGCATTGGGGCACCAAGTAGACTGGCGGACTATTCGATTGACGACAGCAAGCTTGATCTTCTCGCTGATCGTGCGATGGCCCGAGGCGCTTTCGGTCAATTTAAGGTTCTCGGCAGGCAAGATGCACTTGCCATTTATCAAGCTTCGCTTTGAGACTACAGAAAAATCCGCCAGCTTCTGAAGGAGCGGCGGATTTTTTTTGTCCTTTGATGGACGAAGAAATCAATAAACATAAGCAGCACCAATAATGATAAGTAAAATGAACAAAACGATCAGCAATGCGAAGCCGCTGCCATATCCGCCATATACAGCACCCATGAGTCGACACCTCCTCATCACGAGATACTTTATTTATATGAAACGATCGGTATCTGCGCTTGAGTTTTTGCCCAATTTTACTCGTGATGGGTTTGCTGCTTTTCGATCAGGTAAGGGGCGTTGTTGCGCGGTGAGTTGACATCGCGTGATACTTCGTAGCAGTCCATCTGCCCTGAATCATACGGACGAAGAAGATCAAGCAGTTTTTTCGGATCGCTGGAAGCATTGAGCCAACGTGCTTCATCTTCATGATTCAAGATCACCGGCATTCGGTCATGAATCGGCCGCATGATTGAGTTTGCCTCAGTCGTAATAATGGTGCAGCTGTGAATCAATTGCTGGTCTTTGGTCTGCCAGGAATCCCATAACCCGGCCATTGCAAAAAGCGATCCGGATTTCATAACAAATCGAAAGGGCACCTTTTCCCTAGGCGTCTGATGCGTCCATTCATAAAAAGAATCAGCAACAATAAGGCAGCGTCTTCTGCGGAACGCGTGGCGGAAGCTTGGTTTTTCCGCAATGCTTTCAGCCCGGGCGTTGATCAATTTCCAGCCGATTTTCTCGTCCTTGGCCCAAGAGGGAATTAAGCCCCAGCGGAGGAATCCCATTCGATTTCCACCCGAACTGTTGACGACAGCGACAATATTCTGACCGGGTGCGACATTATAATTGGGTTGATAGCGCGCTTCTCCCGATGCGTGCTTAATCTGAAATCGATAAATCAAATACTCAAAAGGAGCGATTAGCGTAAATCGTCCGCACATCGTATGATCCCTCCTGTCTTGATGTTCCACATAAAGTATAGCAGATCTGAACGCAGATTCTGCAAGGAGTCAAACGTCCTGCCGGCTGCTGAATCGAACGTCAACAATAGTTTGCGGTGGGAGGTTTTGAGAGATACCTGATGAATTGGAAATGCGTACCTTCTGAACATACGAATCAATGGATACGGTACAGTTCTTCAATGTATGGATTTTCCCATCATGATAATAGTCAAGATCGATGGGCAGCTTTCTGCTTGAGGCATCATGAATCATACGTTCAATTTCCTCAAGCTTTTGCTCATCTAATTGCGGTTTTGCGATTCTATCCGCGTGGCGTGCCATTTCTCTGAGTACGGCAACATGTTCAGGGAGCATCATTCGGCTTGACTCCCAGCGCATATTTGATCCTTTTGTCAATTTGTTATGCTTCACCCGAACCCCTCCTTATTTTCTAAGGAATAGTATACACGAATATACGTTCTCAGGTGGAGTCTATCAAAAGGTTTACCGGATCCAAAGTTTTCCATAGGTATAAAGTGGGCTATAATTAAGAAAAAGAAACATGGAGGCAAGATTATGGAACCATTTGAAGCATCATTAAAAAAGTTTGCCAAACTGGCGATAAAAATTGGCGTTAATCTGCAGCCCGGGCAAGGCTTGTTCCTGACGTCGCCGATTGAAGCCGCACACTTTGCGAATCTTGTTGCTGAGGAGGCCTACCAAGCGGGTGCAAAAGACGTCACGATGCGATGGGGCGATGATGAAACGGAAAGGTTGCGTCTGGAGCGGGCACCTGAAGAAGCGTTAAAGCAGATTCCAGATTGGAAATTTGCTGCGCAAAATGCAGCAGTCAAAGATAACTATGCAGTTTTACATATTTACGGACCCAACCCGGATTTGTTGGATACGATCGACGATGCGCGTGTCGGTGCCTATATGAAGGCATCCAGTAATGGGTTGAAGCCGTATATGGAATGCATTATGAAAGATGAAACGCAATGGTCGATTGTCGCATACCCGACAAAGGCATGGGCGAAAAAAATCTTCCCGAACAAAAATACAGGCGAAGCGCAAACGCTGCTCATGGAAGAAATTCTGCGTATCAGCAGAGTCAGCGGCAATGAGGATCCAATTGAAGCATGGAACGAACATAATGAAACGATGCACAAAGCCAGTGAATTTATGAACCGCATGAACTTTAAACAATTAATTTATTCTGGTCCGGGCACTGATCTGACGATTGATTTGCCACAAGGGCATATTTGGAGCGGTGGTTCAGGCCCTTCGACAAGCGGGATTATGTTCAACGCAAATATTCCTACAGAAGAGGTATTTACGATGCCGCATAAACGCGGTGTCAACGGTACCGTTTCCAGTACCAAACCGCTGAATGCCGACGGCCGCATCATTGACGGTTTCTCGCTCACTTTTAAGGATGGGGAAGTCGTTGATTTTACAGCAGAAAAAGGCGCAGATGCGTTGAGGCATCTGCTTGACTCTGATCCGAATGCGCGCCGGCTCGGCGAAGTGGCATTGGTTCCGCATCATTCACCGGTGTCTGAATCGGGACTCGTTTTCTATAACACGCTCTTTGATGAGAATGCATCGTGCCATTTGGCATTGGGGAAAGCATATCCAACATGTATTAAAGGCGGTAACGATCTCGATGAAGTCGGCCTAGATCAGGCGGGAGTAAACGATAGCTTAATTCATGAAGATTTTATGGTTGGATCTGAAGAACTGGATATTGATGGCATCACTCAAGACGGCAGGCGCGTGCCCGTATTCCGCAACGGTGCCTGGGCATTCTCATTTGATTGAGCAAATTTGAGGGAGCTTTTCGCACCTAAATTGCGAAGCCTGCCAGAAACTGATATTCTTAAAATAAAGTTTTGGAAGCGGGACGAACGATGAAAAAAAAAGGTGGATCGATTGGCGGCAGCGACAAGGTGGTGCCGATTCCTCATTTGGAAGAACGCTTACTGAGCAAAGCCATGCTGCTGGTTGAAGAGAATAGACACAAGGAAGCCTGTCAGTTGTTTGGCAAGCTTTTGGAATTGAATGTGCGGGATGTTCGTGCGCTTTACGGGTGGGCCGTTTGCTCCATTGAACTGGGGGATTACTCGGAAGCGGAAAAAGCCGTGGTGCTGCTGCTTGAAGCAGATACTCCCTATTTTTACGAGGTGTTTCGACTTTATCTTACCATTCTTATTGAGCGCAAGGATTATACAAGCGCGATCCGTGAGATCCTGACGATTCGTAAGAAAAAAGGATTACCCATCGAATTCAAAGAGTTTTTGGTTCACATGCAGAAATTCTGTCAGATTCGTCTGCATGAACCCTCGTGGAGCGATGTTGGTTTGGAGGAAGCCGATGAAACGGATCAAATGACGAAACCTGATGCGGACACGGAGCATCGGGAATCGTCCATTGACTGGCCGGCATTGGAGAAGGCGGACACCATTAGCCAAATGCTGCTCCTCAATAACTTAGCTGATCAATTAAAAACAACCCATCTTCCGGAAATCCAGCGTTTTCTACTCGATGATCAGCAGCCTACCGAGCTTAAGACGATGTTGCTTTGTGCGGTTAAGGAAGGACATCTTGCTCAGAAAGTGGCCGTGCACAAATTTGGTGAAATTTACGATGCACAGCTGGATCACGCGGATTTTTTGAATAAAGAGTTTGCGGATCAAATTGAAGCTGTAATTCGCCGGACGATGGAATCGGAAAATCCGACATTGACCACGTCGGCAGTTGAAATGGAGCGCATGTTTACCATGAATGTTTATCCGAAACCGATTGTACCGAGTCAACCAGAAGTTTGGGCAGCGCTCTTCTGCTTACGGGCGATGGGCGGTGAATCGGAACAGGAAAAAAAAGACGTTCTTGCGCATTTTGGTGTCAATGAGGATGATTTTTGCGCGGCGAGCAGCATGCTGCATGGTGTAGAGGCATACGACATTTGGTCTTAGCGTATTGAAACATGTGGTTATGTCGATAATTTGCAACAAATGTGTTTTTCATAGGAAACGGTTATGTTATAATAACATGGTTTGCAATTGCGTTGCCAAAGTAGTCGAGTCATTAGCCTCGAACTGGCGGACAAATGATGACTTTGTACGCCATTCAGGCAGAAAACCAAGATGCAGAATAGCATGAAGATAGATGTTGGAGGTAAAACGAATGACTGTAGATGCAAAATGGGAAAAAAAAGAAGGTAATGTAGGCACACTGACGTTCTCAGTTGATGCCGAAAGTTTTAATCAAGCCCTTGATAAAGCTTTTAAAAAGGTTGTTAAAAAGGTCAACGTACCTGGTTTCCGTAAGGGCCGTGTGCCACGCGTTCTTTTTGAACAGCGTTTCGGGGTAGAAAGTCTGTATGAAGATGCAATTGATTTTGTTCTTCCGAGTGCGTATTCTGATGCAATCGATCAAACCGGTATCGAACCTGTGGACAAGCCACAAGTAGACATTGAAGAGATTGGTAAAGGCAAAAAGCTGGTACTCAAAGCAGATGTAACGGTTAAACCGGAAGTTAAACTCGGTGACTATAAAGGTCTTGAAGTCGAAGAGAAGAGCACGGACGTTACCGATGAAGATGTCGCTCACGAAATCAAACATCTTCAGGAACGCTATGCGGAACTGGTTGTTAAAGAAGACGGAGAAATCGAAAAAGGCGATACTGCGGTTATCGATTTTGACGGCTATGTCGATGACAAACCGTTTGAAGGCGGAAAAGCTGAAAACTATTCACTTGAAATTGGATCCGGCTCCTTTATTCCCGGATTTGAAGATCAGCTCATCGGCGCGAAAGTCGGAGCTGAAAAAGACGTGGTTGTAACCTTTCCGGAAGACTACCATGCTGAAGAATTAAAGGGCAAGGAAGCGACGTTTAAAGTAAAGGTTCATGAAATTAAACAGAAACAGCTTCCTGAACTCGATGATGAATTCGCCAAGGACGTTGATGACGATGTTGAAACGTTCGCTGAATTACAAGAAAAAATCAAGAATCATCAGAAAGAACATCGTGAAGCTGATGCTGAAAACAGCAAGCGCGACGGCGTTGTGCAGCAAGCAGCCGCAAATGCAGACATTGACGTTCCTGAAGTGATGATCACGAATGAACAGGACAATATGGTGAAAGAATTTGAACAGCGTCTTAAAGGACAAGGCATGACTCTGGAAATGTATTCTTCACTGACAGGTACCGACGAAAAAGCGTTGCGCGATCAGATGAAGGAAGATGCTGAAAAACGCGTGCGTGCAAATCTGACACTTGAAGCGATTGCTAAAGCTGAATCCATTGAAGCTTCTGACGAAGAAGTTGAAGAAGAACTGAAAAAAATGGCGGATCAGTACAAGATCGGTGCAGATCAAATCAAAGCTGCAATGGGCGGAACTGACTTCATTAAAGGTGATTTGAAACTGCGCAAAGCTGTTGATTTTCTTGTGGAAAACAGCAAGCCAAAAGCTGCCGAAGCTAAATAAAGTGTGACATACATGAACTTTTTTGGCGGACGGTCTCGTCTGCCAATTATTTATATCTAAAGAAAGCGAAGAAAAATAAATAATTTTTCTTTGCAATACATAGTGTACTCAGTAAGGCATATAGCTTATCGGGAGCATGTATTTATGTTACAATGCCTACATAGTTAGTTGCCGAGTAGAACATCCGCTGCTGATCCAGAAATATCCGTTCTTATGCTTGGCTTCATCAATAACGATCAGTCTATGATGTTACAATGCCGGCAAATCATTTCCATTTATGCAGGTATTTTGTGATAAAATGCAGCATGGTTTTCCAGATGCAAAGCTTTCCAAGCCTCGTTCGATTTACGAGAAAAGGGGAAGGCTAAAAAATGCAGCGAATGCATGGGATGAACAAGAGTCAATACAAAAATTGACCAAGATTTCGCTCTTCTGAAACGTTGATAAGGAAAGCAGAACAGGGGTGAAAAAATGTTTAAATTCAATGAAGAAAAAGGACAGTTAAAATGCTCATTTTGCGGTAAAACCCAGGATCAGGTGCGTAAACTTGTAGCCGGACCGGGCGTTTACATTTGTGATGAGTGTATTGAGTTATGTACGGAAATTGTAGAAGAAGAATTAGGCACCGATGAAGAAATCGAATTTAAAGATATCCCGAAGCCACAGGAAATTTGCTCGATCCTGGAAGATTATGTTATTGGGCAAAAGGATGCAAAAAAGAGCCTGTCCGTGGCTGTATATAATCACTATAAGCGGATTAACAGCAAACAAAAGCCGGATGATGTTGAGCTTTCCAAGAGCAACATTATGATGATTGGGCCGACTGGTAGTGGTAAAACCCTGCTTGCTCAAACGCTGGCACGAATCTTGAATGTTCCGTTTGCTATTGCTGACGCTACCTCGCTTACTGAAGCCGGTTATGTTGGCGAAGATGTTGAGAACATTTTGCTCAAGCTGATTCAGGCGGCTGATTATGATGTTGAAAAGGCCGAAAAAGGGATTATCTATATTGATGAAATTGATAAGATTGCCCGCAAGTCGGAAAATCCGTCAATTACACGTGATGTATCTGGAGAAGGCGTGCAGCAGGCATTGCTGAAAATCCTTGAAGGAACGGTAGCAAGCGTGCCGCCACAGGGTGGACGCAAGCACCCACATCAGGAATTTATTCAAATTGATACGACCAATATTCTGTTCATCTGCGGCGGTGCCTTCGACGGGATTGAACAAATCATTAAACGTCGATTGGGCAAAAAGGTTATTGGCTTTGGTGCTGGCAGCAAAACACAGGACATGCATCGTGACGATGCACTGAAAAATGTCCTTCCCGAAGATTTGCTGAAATTTGGTTTAATTCCGGAATTTATCGGTCGTCTTCCGGTCATCAGCACGCTGAAACAATTGGATGAACATGCACTCGTTGAAATTCTGACAAAACCGAAGAACGCGCTCGTTAAGCAATACAAGAAACTGCTTGAACTTGACGACGTTGATCTTGAATTCGACGAAGAAGCGCTCGAAGCCATTGCGAAACTTGCGATCGAACGGAAAACCGGCGCCCGTGGGCTGCGTTCGATTATTGAAGGCATGATGCTTGATGTGATGTATGAATTGCCGTCCCGCGAAGATATTGATAAATGTATCATTACAAGGGAAACGGTTGAAGGCAAGGCACGTCCAACCCTAATTCTCGACGACGGAACCGAAGTCAGTGTTGAAAAGCCAAAAGAAAGTGCATAAGCTTTCGCTTTTTAGAAGAAACGTCTCCATCCGGGGACGTTTTTTTTATCCCGTCTTCAAGCCAATAGACCCGTGTCTTAACCGAGAATCAAAGTGGAACTTTCGCTAATTTAAAGGAACTTTCGCTAAGTGCGCATACGTCCTGTATGCAACGCGAAAGTCATCACATCCTGTGAAAGTACGTCCTGTATGCAACGCGAAAGCCGCCGCATCCTGCGGAAGTAAGGACCGGGTGCTTTTTGCCTGGTTTTTCTTACAGATAGATCACGCAAAACCCGGTTTTTTGCCTAGCTTTTTCAGGTTTGGTGTTTAACTCACTTTTTGATTGGAAATAATGGCCTTTAGAAGCAGAGCCACGAAAACAGGAGCCTGAATGTGTGGCCGCAATGGGAGGCAGAGCGAATGAGTTGGATGATCTTGCTTATTTTCACACAGATTTTTTTCGGTGTGATCATTGGTCTGTATTTTTTCAGTCTGCTGCGCAATCAGCGGGTTCAGAAAATATCTATAGATAAGGAATCAAAGAAAGAAATGGCTGAATTAAACCGAATGCGGAGCAGAGCGTTGTCCGAGCCGCTTTCCGAACGAATTCGGCCAAGAGGCTTGGACGATGTGGTGGGGCAGCAGGATGGGATCGTCGCACTTCGCGCAGCGCTTTGCGGAAAAAACCCGCAACATGTGCTCATCTATGGACCGCCAGGGGTTGGAAAAACAGCAGCAGCACGGCTTATTCTTGAAGAGGCAAAACGCAATTCGGAGTCTCCTTTTAGGCCTTCTGCACCATTCGTTGAGCTGGACGGAGCAACCGCACGTTTTGACGAGCGAGGCATTGCCGACCCGCTGATTGGATCGGTTCATGATCCGATTTATCAAGGCGCAGGTGCCATGGGACAGGCAGGAATTCCGCAACCTAAGGAAGGTGCGGTCACCAAAGCGCATGGTGGCGTATTGTTTATTGATGAGATTGGCGAGCTGCATCCGATTCAATTGAATAAATTGTTGAAAGTGTTGGAAGACCGCAAAGTGTTTTTGGAAAGTGCCTATTATAACGAAGAGAATCATCAGATTCCTGCATACATTCATGACATCTTTAAAAATGGGCTACCTGCTGATTTTCGCCTAATCGGTGCGACAACACGACGCCCTGAAGAGATTCCGCCTGCGATTCGTTCGCGTTGTCTGGAAATTTTCTTCAATGAATTGACACGCAGCGATCTTAAAAAAATTGCCAAACGAGCCGCGCACAAATTAAACCTGAATATTTCCGATGAGTGTTTGACAAAAATTGCTGAATATGCGAAAAGTGGACGTGAAGCCGTAAACATCATGCAGATTGCCGCAGGTGCTGCATCAGAGAAAAAGGAAAAAAATGCAGCGATTCATATGGATGAAATTGAGTGGGTCATACGTTCCAGCAGATTGGTGCCGAAACCAAATCGTAAGGTCCCGGCCGCTCCTGAAATTGGATTGGTCAATGGTCTTGCCGTTTATGGACCGGGGCTTGGCACGTTGATGGAAGTGGAAGCGTCTGCCGTGAAGAGCCGTCATGAAGGCAGCCTGATGATTACGGGGATTGCTGAAGAAGAATCGATGGGCAACTCATCGCGAACGATCACACGAAAGAGTATGGCACGCGCATCCGTGGAAAATGTATTGACTGTACTGAACCGAATGGGTCTGGCCGCATACCGCTACCATATACATGTGAACTTCCCTGGAGGAGCACTAGTTGACGGACCGTCAGCCGGAATTTCCATGGCTGTAGCGATCAGCTCGGCAATTATGCGCCGAAAAGTGTATCCAGACATTGCGATGACTGGGGAACTGGGGCTCCACGGTCAAGTCAAACCAATTGGCGGTGTGATGGCAAAGGTAGAAGCAGCAGTTGAAGCAGGCGCGAAACGGATCATAATTCCTACTGAGAATATGCAGGAGACGCTTAAGCATTTTGATCAGGCAGAAATCATTCCGGTTGAAGCGTTGCATCAAGTTCTGGAACTGTGTCTGTGCCCTGCAGAAGCGGATGAAGGTACCGGACAGCTTAGAGCAGGTTCCGAACTCTCGTTTAATCGTTCTCTATCTGCCCGACCAGCAAATGCAACGATTGAAAAACAAGGATAAAGGGTTCATCGGATTCCGGCTGCTGTATCAATCAGCACCCGGAATTTTTTTTTCGACAAAGCGAGTAAATACTTCAAGGTGTAACAAACCACGCAGAGACGTGCTTCCCGGATTCGCATGGTTATGCCCTGTTGATGTGCGTGCTTGGAGCGTTGTAAAAAGATCAGAGAAGCCGTAAGCCTGACGCTGATTGGACAGTATCGCGTCAGTTAAGATAGAATGTGTATACATGAGCAGATGCCGTACTTGCGCATAGCGAGTCAATCTGAGGAGAGAGATGAACATGAAAATAAAACAAGCAGACTATGTGATCAGTGCCGTTGGTCCGGCGCAATACCCAACGGAAGGTTTTCCGGAGATTGCGCTTTCCGGCCGATCAAATGTTGGAAAATCGTCCTTTATCAATACAATGCTCAATCGTCGCAATCTTGTGCGTATCTCTGAGAAACCAGGCAAAACGCAGAAATTGAACTACTTTATTGTTAATGGATCGTTTTATTTTGTGGATGTACCTGGATATGGGTATGCAAAGGTATCGAAAAAAGATAGAGAAGCCTGGGGACGAATGCTCGAAAAATACTTTGCCGAGCGTCAGGAGCTCAGTGCCGTCGTCCACTTAGTCGACCTACGCCATCCGCCGTCCAAGCAAGATATTCAGATGCACGAATTTCTTACTTATTACGGGCATCCGGTCATAACGATTGCGACCAAAACGGACAAGATTCCAAAGAGCAAATTTCAGAAGCACAAACAAATCATTCGTCGCGATTTAGGGCTTAAACCAGACGATCCTCTCATTCTTTTCTCATCATTTAATGGAATGGGGAAGGAAGAGGCATGGCGTGCGATTGAATCCTTTTTGAACTAAAATAGATACGGAATAAGGCAAGCGGTGCGAACGAGTGAACAACCATTTGAATGATCAATTCGATTAAACCGGTTCCGCTTGCTTGGTAAGCGATACATACACATGTGAAGAACATGTGCGAGGGGGAGTCAGATAAGATGAATTTCAGTAAATCAATTGCGGCTTATGAAGAAGCAAAACCGTTAATGCCTGGCGGTGTCAGCAGCCCTGTCCGCTCTTTTCCATCTGTAGATCTCAGTCCTATTTTTATGGATCATGGGAAAGGGTCGAAGATCTATGATGTTGATGGAAATGAATATATTGACTATGTGTTAAGCTGGGGGCCGCTCATTCTTGGCCACGCTGATGAAAAAGTTGTCGCTTTTATTAAAGAAACGGCTGAAAAAGGGACAAGCTTCGGGGCGCCAACAGTGCTTGAGAGCAAATTGGCAAAGTTAGTTATTGAGCGTGTTCCATCAATTGAGAAGGTGCGGTTTGTCAATTCTGGAACAGAAGCGACCATGAGTGCGATCCGACTGGCACGTGGATACACCGGACGGGATAAAATTTTGAAGTTTGAAGGCAGCTATCATGGCAGTGCGGATTCACTCTTAATTAAAGCAGGTTCAGGAGTGGCGACACTTGGGCTTCCGGATAGTCCTGGTGTTCCAGCAGAACTTGCTGAGGATACCCTAACGGTGCCTTATAATGATGCGGAAAGGGTCGCTGAGATCTTCAAACAATATGGCCATGAAATTGCTTGCGTGATTGTTGAACCGGTTGCCGGCAACATGGGCGTTGTCCCACCAATTGATGGATTTCTGCAGTCTCTGCGGCAGATTACAAAAGAATATGGTGCGTTGTTGATCTTTGATGAAGTCATGACCGGATTCCGTGTTGCATACGATTGTGCCCAAGGTTATTTCGGGGTGACTCCGGATTTGACGACGCTTGGCAAAGTAATCGGTGGCGGGCTGCCGGTTGGTGCCTATGGGGGACGATTGGATATTATGAGCCAAGTAGCCCCTGAAGGCCCTGTGTATCAGGCAGGGACGCTATCTGGAAATCCGCTTGCGATGGCAGCCGGTTATATGACGCTGAGTCAGCTGACCCCTGAGGACTATCCGCAATTCCGTGAAAAAGCAGATCACTTGACCAAAGGGTATAAGAAAGCAGCGGAAAAATACGGCATTCCGCTTACCGTTAATCAGGCGGGTGCCATGATGGGGATCTTTTTTACAGATCAGCCGGTTATTAATTATCTGAGATCGAAATCATCGAATCTGGATCATTTTAAGACTTATTTTGCGCAGATGATCGAGCAAGGTGTGTCCTTGCCGCCATCGCAGTTTGAAGGGGTTTTCTTATCAACCAAACATTCAATGGAGGATATAGAGAAAACGATTCAAGCAGCAGAACATGCGTTTCAATTCATTGCAGAACATGAATAAGGACTAGATCGGAATGACAGGTTCCGATCTTTTTTCATAACCAAGAATGAAGCCATGTGTAGTGAGGCGCCCGCACATAAATAATTTTCACGATCTCGTGAAAGACTAACTTTGAGACTAAGATTGGTCCGAAGGTGGTCGGAAACGATGCATTTTGTACAAGTAGCTGTTGAACTGATTGTCGGGTTTGTCTCTTTGTTCCTAATGACGAAGATATTGGGAAAGGCAACATTGGCACAAGTCACTGCTTTCGATTTTATTTCAGCGATCGTACTTGGTGAATTAGTTGGAAACGCGCTTTACGATAAAGAGATTGGCATTGGATCGATTGTTTTCGCAGTTGCACTTTGGGGGTTGATGATCTACGCCGTTGAATGGTCCACCCAGAAGTTCCGTGGAACGAGGCAACTCTTTGAAGGGAAACCAACAATCGTTATTCGCAATGGGCATATGGATCGAGAAGCGATGAAAAAGGAAAAGCTGGACATCAATATGTTGCAAAATCTGCTTCGGCATAAAAATGTCTTTTCCATTCGTGAAGTTGCGTTTGCAATATTGGAAACGGACGGGTCCATCAGTGTAAAACAAAAGTCGCAATATGCGACGCCGACGATGGAGGACCTTCAGAAGCAGCAAAAACCGGTGTATTTGCCGATAACAATCATTGAAGACGGAGAAGTGGATTGGGACAATTTAAAAGAAGCCGGATTGAACGAAGAGTGGCTGCTAAAAAATCTTCGCAGGCATCATATTCGCAGCTACAAAGATGTCTTTTATTGCGAATGGAAAAAAGATGAAGGGGTGTTTATCGAGAAAATGAATGCCAATGAGAGAAGATGAGGTTGTCCAAAAGCCTAGGGCTGAGGGCAGCCTCTTTTTTGGCTTTTGCTGTTAATGAGAGAAGCGGCTTTAGCACATGCATGCGCGAGAATCGTGCGGAATAGCTTGTTGACCGGTGCCGAGAACAGCGTATAAATTCGTACACATCCCGCCCATTTCGCATAATTCATTTTTTGATGCATAGAACAGTATTAAGAATGGATGAGAGGGTGGAAGGAATGTCTCAATCGTCGAATGATCGATTACAGTTTTCAATAAATGAATCGGTATGGCTCAGAGAAGATGCACCAGCTGAAGAAATACTATCAATGGCGCTGGAACCGGATATTACGGTTGAAGAGAACTGGAATGACGTGACCATCAAAGGTTTTCTTCGATTGACCGGAGAATATAAGCCTGCAGATGTGGAAAATGTTTCAGAACAACATACAGCACCGTTCCGCACCATAGATGAAATCATGGATACGGGTAATGGAACAGATAAGTTAGAACATCGTTTTCCAATTGATATAACCATTCCTTCGGATCGCGTCCCAAATCTGGAAGATTTATTCGTGGTTATTGATTCGTTCGACTATGAACTGTCCGAGCATCGCCATATCCAGCTGCAGGCCGATATTTCAATCACCGGTCTAGCCAACAAGCAGCCTGTGACGAATCGAACGGAAAAGCCAAAAGCGGCAGCTCCTGTCCAGAAGCCTAAAGCAAAGCCGGCAGAACCCGTTAAAGCGCCCGAGCCAGTGCAAAAGCCGGCGGCAAAAGCAGAGCCGGCGCAGAAGCCTGAAAAAAAAGTGGAAAAACCGGCGAAACTGGAAAAAAGTGCAGCGAAAAAAACGCCAACGAAAAAAGCTGCGGATCAAAAACCCGAGTCCAAAAAGGAACCGACCAAAAAAGCAGCTGCCAAGAAAGAAACCGTCAATCAAGGGACTGCAAAAAAAGCGGCTGCCAATAAGGATACGCAGCCGGCAAAAGCAGTGAAAAAGCCTGCAAAAAAAGCAGAAGCCTCGGCTTCAAAATCAAAACGTGGATCAGATGATGTATTCCAAAGTGGCGGTGATTTGAGCGCGGACTTTGACGAAATGCCGACCGATCGTTTGAGCGATGAAGCGGCGGAAACCTTTCAGTACGATGCATTTCGAAAACCGGAGGATGACCCGAGCGATACCGGCACGCCGGCAATTGCCTTCAATCGAATGGATCCAGAAGCTCAAGAAACCCCGGAATCGGCGCGTTCAGAAGTTCCAGCATCATCAGCGCCAGCAGCGCCGTCAGCACCTCCGCTTGGATCGGAACTGGCAACACCGCCGGAGGACGTGCAAGAAAAGCCGACGGTTACAGAAGGTGCCCAACAAAAAGATGCGCCTGAAGGTAAAGAGAAGGCAGCACCAGATCCAACGAGCCTTTATTTAACGAAAGTACTTGCTGGTGATGAGGAAGAACAAAAGACGCGTATGAAAATTTGCATTGTGCAAGCGGGTGATTCAATTGAAACGATTTCTGAGCGCTATCACGTACCAGTAACCTCGCTTTTGCGCAAAAATGCGCGAACAACTGGAGACATTGAACCAGGTGAACTTCTTTATATTCCCAAGAGCTCAAAGGCTGTAAAAGATGAATCCTGATCTAGCGGCTGTTCTGTCCGCGCTTCAGGCGAATTATGGATTTCGACAGGTGAACGTTGCGCGTGAGCAGCCATTGCTTATTGATACGGAACGCGGGATTAAGAAAATTCGACGATGGACAGATGAAGCCTTGCTTCACTTACATTTAAAGTGGCGGAACCACGTAAAGAATGAACGTTTTTTTGTTGATCGGATGTATGTGACTCGGGCGGGGCTTCCATCAGTACGGCTCGGAAATTATTCAATGACGTGTCACGACGCGCCAAGGGAGCTGCTTGCACTGAACAATAATGAACAGCAATGGGCAGCCTTTTTAACTGATCTTAGCCGAACGAGCCGCAACCCGCCCATCAACGAATCGATGACAGAAATGCAGATCCAAGTTCATTCACTTTTTGAACAAGCAAAACAGATGCGTGTGGATCCGGAGATTTGGGCTATTGTTTCTGCTTGCTACTCGTCCGCATGTACGCGGGCTGCAGAGGCGGACCGTTTGCGTGAGCTGCATCAATACAGGCGGTCCGCTTTTTTATTGCCTGCAGATTTTTCACGTGAGTCGTGTAAGGCGCTCTTTGATACACTGTTCTTTGAACTTGGGCAATCCGAACCATCGGATGGATGCGGCGTTTTGGCGCGCTTTGTCTTAACCGAGGCTTTGCAGGCGCAGCGCGGGCAATCAATAGGTAAGCTGCTTCAAGAATTGGCGTTAAAGGGCTTCCTTGATCGGGAAAATGCGGATTTGATGCTTGCCGAATGGGTTGCTCCAGACGAGTGGATCGGTCTCTTGCAAGCGAGTTTGCAGGGCGATGTACCGGCGGATCGATCGTCAGAGGTATTCAAGTGCGTCTGGGATCAGAAAATTGAGTTGATCCGTTTATTGAAGAACATTGGCGTACAATCGGGGATGGCAGGCGGAGGTGCACCAAATGGATCAGAAGGACAGCAGCTGGATCAATCGAATACTCTTTTACTATGACCTTGTTCCGATCAGCCTTGCCGCCGAGGGCGGCCTAACCCGAGTTGATACGTATTTTGGACGCTTTGCTTTGAAACGAAAAGTTTTAAATGACCGGCAAGTTCGTGCACTTCAGACGGTTTACGCGCTAGCACGGCGACTGGTGATTGATGCGGTTTGTCCGCTTCCGACGAAATACGGCGATCTGATCATTCGTGACCAAGCGACCAGCTATTATTTAATGCCTTGGTTTCAGGAAACCGTTGATGCATCGAACCTCCCGGAACGTTATCGCCATCTCTTTCATAAAGCGGCACAACTGCATCGTCAGACGATGGAAAAAAAGCAAGAGTGCGCCACGCTTTACCAAGGGATGGTACGGGTACTCGGTCAGCGGCAAATGATTTGGGAACATTTTCTCTATACTGCCGAGCATCATGTTTACCCGTCGCCGTTCGAGCAGACTGTCCTTCAAAGTGCGTTTATTTATCTTGAAAACATGCAGCGTGCACGTGACTTTTTCAGTCGTGATAAAGATGAAGAAGGAAAAAGTAAAAAAATGCGTCGTGCGCTCTGTCACGGACGGCTTACTCCACTCCATCTATTGATTGAAAATGAACGCAGCTGTCTGACCAACTTTGAAAACAGCGAAGACGGCTTTTTCATTGTGGAAACGGCTGCTTTATTTGAGCAGGCAGCGGTAATGCTTGAGCGCAAGCAATCGGATTGGCGTGCTTTTTATCAATCGTATCAATCGGCTTGTCCGTTAGATGAAGAAGAACAGGGTTTTTTGCAGCACTTTCTTTTGTTTCCCAGTGCTCACGCCGATTTGCTTATTCGTTACAGTCAATCGGAGACGGCCGATGAGCAATGGTTTGTAAGCCGATGGACCCGTCTTTGTGAGACGCATCAATTCATGTATACAGCAATCACAAAAATGATGAAAGAAGAGCAAAAGAGGAAAGATGAGCTGCGTAAACAAAAAGAAGCGGAAGAAAAGCAAGAGGCTGACGATTAATTCGAATCGGTTACAGCCAATGTTTTAAAAACCCGATATAAATAAAAAAGAGAAGGGCGGTCAGCATGACATCCAAAGTGGTCGGCAGAAAGATCGTACGGATAAGCTGAAATAATGCAAGCGGAAGTACGATCACGCCTAAGCCTTCCCGGCATTTTTTAAAAAAAGGTTGCAAACGATTTTTCTTGAACACGCAAATCACTCCCATTGTTTCCATGACCATTCTCTTGGCTATACTATAGTCTATGAGCGGTGTATGCTTCATGTGCGGCAATTTTTTATAAGCAAACATTGACGAAGCAAACCGTATGTATATATAATAAGTACAAAACACATCTACGATCTGTGTTAAAGTGAAAATGCTGAGACAGGGAGAAGTACATTTCTTTAAGCTAGAAGAGACGAAACAAGTCTCTGTAAGAGAGAGAAGCCGGTGCGCTGAGAGACTTCTTTAGCCTGCGGAAATGGAAGTAGCCCTTGAGCAGTCTTTCTGAACGGTCGAATCGGCCTATTAGGAAGGTTCCGGGAATCCGTTATCGAATGAATGAGGCGCGTTTTTACGCGTAAATAGAGGTGGTACCACGGAGCTTTCTTCGTCCTTGTGACGGAGAGAGCTCTTTTTGCGTTTCAACACCTCATCCAAAACGGTTCAGATTATAGGTTAGAAAAAGGAGCGGTCAAGATGGAAAAAGAATTGGCGACAAAGTACGATCCGAGCCAGACCGAAGAAAAGTGGTATAAAACCTGGCTGGAGAAGGATTATTTTAAAGCGGAGGGCGATCCGGAAAAGAAACCGTACTCGATCGTTATTCCGCCTCCAAATGTTACCGGAAAACTTCACTTGGGGCATGCTTGGGATACAACGATGCAGGATCTTTTGATCCGTTTCAAACGGATGCAGGGCTACGATGCCCTTTATTTGCCAGGCATGGATCATGCCGGCATTGCCACGCAGGCTAAGGTTGATGCGAAACTGCGTGCGGAAGGCAAGTCCCGTTATGATCTTGGGCGTGAAAAATTTCTAGAAGTTGCTTGGGACTGGAAAAAAGAATATGCGTCCTTCATCAGGAAACAATGGGCGAAGCTAGGGTTATCACTGGATTATTCAAGAGAACGGTTTACGCTTGACGAAGGCCTTTCCAAAGCCGTACGCAAGGTATTTGTCAGTCTCTATAACAAAGGATTAATTTACCGCGGCGCTTACATTATCAACTGGGATCCGGCTGCACGTACCGCGCTTTCTGATATAGAAGTTATTTATAAAGAAATTCCCGGTCATCTGTGGCATGTCAATTATCCACTTGCAGACGGTTCCGGATCCATCCAAATTGCGACGACGCGTCCGGAAACGATGCTCGGCGATACGGCGATTGCTGTTCATCCCGATGATGAACGCTATAAAGCGATCGTCGGCAAAAAGGCAGTTGTTCCGCTGATTGGACGAGAAATTCCGATTGTTGCCGACAGCTATGTTGATCAGTCGTTCGGAACAGGAGCGGTGAAAATTACTCCGGCGCATGACCCGAATGACTTTGAAGTCGGCAACCGACACCATTTGCCGCGTATCCTTGTCATTGATGAGACCGGGAAAATGAATGAAAATGCCGGCAAGTATCAAGGATTGGATCGCGAAGAATGCCGCAAGCAGATCGTTAAGGATCTGGAAACCTCCGGCGAACTTGCTTACGTCGAAGAACACGCGCATGCGGTCGGTCATTCGGAACGTACCGGTGTTGTTGTTGAGCCAATTTTGTCGACCCAATGGTTCGTCAAAATGAAGCCGCTCGCGGAAGCATCGCTGAACATGCAGAAAACGGATGATCGCGTGAACTTCGTCCCTGAACGGTTTGAAGGCACCTATCGCCGCTGGATGGAAAATATCCGCGACTGGTGCATTTCTCGCCAGCTTTGGTGGGGTCACCGCGTCCCGGCTTGGTATCACAAACAGACCGGCGAAGTTTATGTTGGCATGGAAGCGCCGAAGGACAGTGAAAACTGGAAACAGGATGAAGATGTTTTGGACACCTGGTTCAGTTCAGCACTGTGGCCATTCTCAACGATGGGCTGGCCGGATGAAGATGCTTCAGATTTCAAACGCTACTTCCCGACTAATGCGCTCGTTACCGGATACGACATTATCTTTTTCTGGGTCGCACGGATGATGTTCCAATCTACAGAATTTACTGGAAAAAGTCCATTCAAAGACGTACTGATTCACGGTCTTGTCCGAGATGAACAAGGACGGAAGATGAGTAAATCGCTTGGAAACGGAATCGATCCGATGGATGTTATTGCTAAATATGGTGCTGATGCGCTCCGCTATACGCTTGCTACCGGAACAACGCCGGGGCAGGATCTGACCTTCCAATGGTCAAAGGTGGAAGCAAATTGGAACTTTGCCAATAAGATCTGGAATGCCTCACGGTTTGTGATCATGAACCTCGAAGGCTTCACGTTCAGCGATATCGATTTGTCCGGCAAGAAGTCGGTTGCCGATCGTTGGATACTGCAGCGCTTGAATGCGACAATCGAAAAAGTGACGGCACTTTATGAGACCTATGACTTTGGCGAAGCCGGCCACTACCTGTATCAATTCATCTGGGATGACTTCTGCGATTGGTACATCGAGATGGCGAAACTGCCGCTATACGGGGAAGATGAAGCGGCAAAAGCAACAACCAAATCGGTACTCACTAATGTGCTTGATAAAATTTTGAAATTGCTGCACCCGATTATGCCGTTCATCACTGAAGAAATCTGGCAGCACATTCCGCATGAAGGCGAAACGATCATGCACAGCGACTGGCCGACCGTTAACGCACAATGGAATGATGCAGAGGCAGAACAAGAGATGACCGCACTGCAAAATGTGATTCGTTCTGTGCGCAACATCCGTTCGGAAATGAATGTCGCACCGAAAAAACCGGTTGAACTGCTCATTAAAACGAAATCAGAACAAGAAACAACAATTTTTGAAGCAAATAAAGATTATATTGAACGTTTCTGTAATCCGGAAACGCTGGCGATTGGCGCGGACATTCAGGCTCCGGAAAAAGCCGTATCTGCAGTCATTTCCGGCGCAGACATTTATCTTCCGTTGTCCGGTTTGATTAATGTTGATGATGAAATCAGCCGATTGAAGAAGGAACTTGAAAAAATGAATGCCGAGGTCGAACGGACCAAGAAAAAATTAAGCAATCCAAGATTCGTTGACAAAGCGCCGGGGCAAGTAGTGAACAAAGAACGTGAAAAACAAGCGGATTATATCGAAAAACGGGATAAATTAGACGCACGAATTGCTGAATTACAAGCGTGATTCGACTAAAATAGAAGATACAGTCATGGTTGATGACGGTGGCGGGATGTATCCCCCACCGTTTTCACATGGGGAACAAAAGTGATGCGGAGGACGCGGCAATGTTTGAAACAATTGATGAAACACTGAACTGGATTCACGGGCTGATCCCGCATGGAATCAAACCCGGTACGAAGCGAATGGAATGGATGCTGGCTGAATTAGGCAATCCGCAGCAAAAGATTCGTGCGGTTCACGTCGGCGGAACGAATGGAAAAGGATCGACGGTATGCTATTTATGGCATATTTACCAAGCTTCAGGCATGACGGTCGGCACGTTTATTTCACCATACATTACTTCCTTTAATGAGCGGATCATGGTGAATGGCAAACCAATCCGTGATCAAGATCTGATTAAGGCGGCGAATCTTGTCTATCCGCTGACGCTTGCTGTAGATCGAGAGACCGATCTCGGCCTTCCGACTGAATTTGAAGTTGTGACGATGCTTAGCTTTGTTTATTTTGCCATGATTCATCCTTGTGATCTGGTGATCTATGAAGTCGGTCTTGGTGGACGGCTGGATTCAACCAATGTCATTCATCCGCTCGTCAGCGTGATTACCAATGTTGCAATGGATCATATGAAGCAGCTCGGCAATACCATTAAACAGATTGCTTTTGAAAAAGCCGGAATCATCAAGGAAGCTACAGCTATTGTTACGACTGCAGAACATCCGGATGCCCAGGCTGTAATTCGTGATAAAGCTAGAGAAAAAAATGCTGAATTGTATCTCCTCAATACGGCGTTTTCCTATGATTCGCTCGGACATGATGAAGACGGCGAGCATTTTAATTTTACTGCCGACAAGCTTCATCTAAATGATCTTGTTCTCCACATGCGAGGGGAACATCAGCTGAAAAATGCCTCGGCTGCCCTGATGGCTGTCCAACATTTGGCGGAATGCTGCGGGCTTCCCATCACCGAGGCGGCTATTCGTGAGGGGCTTCTGAAGGCGGCTTGGCCGGGGCGTTTTGAACGGATGAAGCATGATCCACTCGTTATTATTGATGGTGCACATAATGTTCAGGGAACTGAAGCGCTTGTCCGCACCTTGACCAGATATTATGAAGGGCGAACGATTCATCTGCTTTATGCGGCACTGAAAGATAAACAATATGAACAAATGATTCATTTAATTGAATCGGCGGTGCATGATGTGACGTTTACCTCCTTCGATTACCCGCGCGCAGCAAGCAGTGATCTGCTCTATGCCGCGGGGCATCATCGAATCAAGAAAAAAGATCCGGACTGGATGCATGCTCTGAATGACATGATTGCTAAAACGAAAGCCGGCGAAATGGTGCTGGTGTGCGGGTCGCTCTACTTTATTTCTGCGGTTCGCCATGCCCTGCGTGATGGGAAGTCAAATGAAATGCGACCGTAATTTTAACTACAAAAACAGAAGGGTAAAAGAAGTTGAAGGGGCAAAAAAAAAGCCTTTTCAACTTCTTTTTATTTTGCTACAATTACAATTAGTCAAATTGTAATAGGAAAATAGATAATTGTAAAAATTGGATTGTAATCGCACAGGATAAAAAGGGGGAAGTGCGATTGACATTACTGAAGCAAAGGGCAGTGATCATTTTTTGGCTCATGTCGATGGCAGGGCTTCTTCCGCTAATCTACGTCCTTGATCCACCAAGAAACATCACTTTTTCTTCCTTATTCACTATAAGCATTGTCTTTATTCTCACCGCAATTTTCAGTTTTAAAGTTAAAGGGACCGATATTATTGTCCTTCAGGGAATCGGACTAGCTACCTTTCTAATATTCGGACTATTCATTGAAACATTATTGACGCAACTGTGCATTATCACCTATTTGCTTTTTCAGCGGGTCGGGAAGTCGGATTTTTATCGGATACCGGTCAACTTGACCATGTTTTTGTTCGTTTCCATTTCTTCCGGATGTGCTTATTACGCACTAGGCGGCCAAGCAGTGACGGGAGCCCGCAATGTTTTGGCGTTGCATTTATGGCCGATTATAGCCTTCTATATTGCTGCCTATCTATCCAACAGCCTTCTTTTACTTGTCATTCGACGCGGGCTGCTCAATCAGCAAGTTGTTCTGAAACTATTCGACCGTGATTCTGCTTGGGAACTGGTGATTACGGCTTTAATGTTGCCGCTTGGTATAGCCTTCTATCTCATGTATACAACCAGGGGATGGGAAGGTATGATGATGATTGCGATTCCAATGGTCACGTTGTCAGTTATTATGAGACAAATCAACAACAGCCAGGAATTAGTCCATTTTCTTCAAAACGTGAATCATCTTGGTCAGCAGCTCACGGAAGAATTGTCCGTGAACCGTGTATTTGACCACTTGTTTGCTCAAATGCCCGCGATGATGACAACAGCGGATTATCTTTATGTTGTCCTGTACACGGAACCGGAGCACCCAAAGCTTGTCCGTCTCTATCGCAAAAATCAGGAAAGTGACTTTGTGCCCTTTCAGCAAGAAGCCGATATCAGTATGAATGTATATCGAGAAGCGAAAACGGTCACTGAAAGTGGAGAGGTGTGTGCAAAGTATCCGTTTCTCGACGCGGTGTCAAAAGGACAAGCGCGATCTTATTTGTCGGTGCCGATGATGCATCGTGGACAAGTCATCGGTGTTTTGACAATCGCTTCACATATCAACAGAGCCTTTACAAAAGCAAATAAAATCGGAATTGAAATTGTTGCCGATTTTCTTGCAATAGGGCTTGAGAATGCGAAGAATTTTGAAATTCGAAAAAAGGAAAGCGAGCATTGCCCGCTGACTGATTTGTTTAATTATCGCTACATGATGAAAATGATCCATCAAATGGTTCATGATCCTTCGCTAGAGGTTTTTTCAATTGTTATGATTGATATTGATAACTTTAAACGAATTAATGATCGGTTCGGGCATCAAAACGGCAATGCGATCTTAATTGGTGTTGCGAATCGATTGCGGAAAACGATTGGAGAACGTGGAATTGCTGTACGGTACGGCGGTGAAGAGTTTACCGTACTGCTTCCTGAAATCGATTCTGGCCAATGCTTTTCAATTGCTGAATTGATTCGCCGCGCGGTTGCAACGGAACCCTTCATGATTTTCAATGAAGAAGACAACCGCTACGACAAAATTCATGTGACGATCAGCCTTGGCACGGCAACGGCGCCTGTAGACGGCACGGATCCGTCTGAATTGATCTATAACGCGGATCACGCAATGTATAAAGGAGCAAAGCAGCAAGGAAAGAATCGAGTCGCTCGCTACTTTTGACCAATCGATGCTGTGCTGAAAATAGTCGAGAAAAAGAGAGAAATTTTTTGCGGATGAGACGACAAATGTCTCGTTCTTTTTTATGTCCGCTGTGCTAAGCTAGTCGGAAGCAGAGCTTTGTTTGGACAAAGGGGGATACCTGTGACCGCTAGGAATAATAAAACGCCCCAAGTGACGGTATCGTTTAATGGAGAAAAACATGCCTTGGAAGAGTGGACAAGAAAAGAAACAGCCGCAGATCAGGATAAGTCGCTGGACTGGATCGGTGCTTTCTCCGATGAGAACGATGAACTTCAGCAGCAACCCAAAAAAATAAGTACCGATTCAAATGCTTTTACGGAAAAAAAGCAGCCACCAGCAAAAAACAAATGGCAATCGGCGCACAAGAAACCGATGACGAAACTGCGTATGATCCGTTTCATCGGCTTACCGGCAGCGGCAGCGCTTGTCGTCGGATTGGTGATTGGCATGTCTCTTTTAATGGTGCTAAACGAACAAGCGCCAAAAGAGAAGAACACATGGGCGAGCGGCGCGCAATCCAATCAGCAGACCGGCACCTCGACGATTGCCAGTAGCGATTTAAATTTATCACTCTATCTCATTCAGGCGGGATTGTTTGGCTCGCCGGCTAAGGCGAAGCAGATTGCATCTCAGCTGAACGCACCTGCAGTTGTGATGCCTGTCACGGGAGGCAACGCCATTTTTGTTGGCGCAGCACAAAACGAAAAAGAAGCGGACCAAATGATTAAAGCGTTTGAAGGGAACGGCATGGATGTGTTTAAAAAGAAAATGACGCTGCAAGCGTCTGCTGCAGCAGCAAAAGATCAAAATAAAGCGAAGACGGCACATGCGGTAAAGAAAATGATTCAGCAATATCTCGCCTTATCGGCGCAGCCTAACCGAATCGCAGCTTCTGGCCAGAATGTACTGCAAACCGTGGACAAGCTCTATAAATCCGTATCAGGCTTAAAATCAGATCGTGCTACTAAACAAGTGATGGATGATCTTAAACAAACGCGTGCAGCAGCAGCCCAATTGACCACAGATTCGTCCACACAACAGGCGGCTGCATTTCACAAGTGCCTGCTTGAGTCGATCGCACATTATAACGCGTTGATCCATTCTTAAAGAAACCGGATGTTTCATTAAGAATGTGTGGCGCCTGCAGAGAACAAAGCGCACAACGTATTGAAGTACAACAGATAAGAGGCGGCTTTGCTGATACTGTGATGAGCGGTATGGCTTTAATCAGGCCGTTCTAGGCCCGTAATCAAAGGCTTCTACGAGGCATCGATGTTGCGCGCGTAACAGAACGATTACAAAAAGATTATTATTGCTTATTTTTGCGTTTTTGTGACATAAACGGATGATTCGCGTCGAAAATAATGGGCGACTGTCCTAGAAAATAGACCATTTTTGTCATTTTTCATTCTGCAGAAAATCCTGAAACACGCTATGCTTGGCTTAAGGGATCTTCAACGTGCAGAATGGGGGAATGGTTTATGGTGAAGAATATAATGATGAAAGATGTACCAAATGGTGATCGTCCTCGAGAACGGTTGATTCGCGAAGGCGCTCCTGTTTTGTCAAATCAAGAGCTGCTTGCCATCCTCCTGCAGTCAGGGACAAGAAATCAGTCTGTAATGCAGCTTGCCGGCCGATTGGTCAGTCAATTTAACGATCTTGAACAATTGCGGGAAGCGAGCATCGAAGAATTGAAGCAAGTTAAAGGGATTGGCGCAGCAAAGGCGGTTCTTTTATTAGCCGTTTTTGAAATTGGTCGGCGTATGAGTCGAAAGGCTCACGATGCTAGGTACGCGATTCGTTCTCCCGAAGATGGCGCCGACTATGTGATGGAGGAAATGCGCACATTAAAACAGGAGCACTTTGTGGCATTATTCTTGAATACCAAGAACCAAGTGCTGCATAAGTGCACCATTTTTGTTGGTAGTCTCAACGCCTCTATCGTTCACCCACGTGAAGTGTTCAAAGAAGCAGTACGGCACTCGGCTGCTTCGATCATCTGCTTTCACAATCATCCAAGCGGCGACCCAACGCCCAGCAAGGAGGACATTGATGTAACCAGACGCTTAGCCTCTTGCGGAAAAATGCTTGGTGTGGACGTCCTGGATCATATCGTCATTGGGGACCGGCGATTTGTTAGTTTGAAACAGAAGGGGCTAATGTAAAATGAAAAGCGCATGATTCCAAACATTTCATTTCTAGCCCCCCTATAAATTCAAGATCAATTAAGATATAATTAAATGCATGAGTTTTTGCAATCGAAGGGAGATTACATAGATGTTTGGCGGATTTTCTAAAGATATGGGTATTGACCTTGGGACGGCGAACACGTTAGTGTACGTTAAGGGGAAAGGTGTTGTCGTCAGAGAACCATCGGTCGTCGCCTTACACACAGACAATGGTGTGATTGAAGCAGTCGGAACGCCGGCAAAGAACATGATCGGCCGCACACCGGGAAATATTGTTGCAGTTCGTCCGATGAAAAATGGTGTGATTGCCGATTTCGAGACAACCGCGACAATGATGAAATATTTTATTAATCAAGCACAGAAACAACGCTCCGTTTTTTCACGCAAGCCAAATGTGATGGTTTGTGTCCCATCGGGAATTACAGCCGTTGAAAAACGGGCCGTAGAGGATGCGACAAAACAAGCGGGTGCGCGTGAAGCATATACGATTGAAGAGCCCTTTGCAGCAGCAGTTGGTGCCGATTTGCCGGTTTGGGAACCAACCGGAAGCATGGTGGTAGATATTGGCGGAGGTACAACGGAAGTTGCCATCATATCACTTGGCGGGATCGTGACCAGCCAATCCATTCGTATCGCCGGTGATGATATGGACGAAGCGATCATTCAGTATGTGAAGAAAACCTATAACCTCATGATCGGGGAACGCTCCGCTGAAGCCTTGAAGCTTGAAATCGGATCTGCAGGCGATTCCGAAGAAATAGAAAAAAGTAAAATGGAAGTACGCGGCCGCGACTTGCTAACCGGTCTCCCGAAGACCATTGAAGTATCTGGAAGAGAGATCGCCGAAGCATTGCGCGATTCGGTCAATCAAATTATCGAAGCGGTCAAAGTGACACTTGAGAAGACCCCGCCTGAACTTGCTGCCGATATTATGGATCGCGGAATTGTTCTTACCGGAGGCGGAGCATTGCTGAATAACTTGGATCATGTTCTGAGTGATGAGACAAAGATGCCGGTAATTGTTGCAGAAAACCCGCTTGATTGTGTTGCAATCGGTACAGGACGTTCGCTTGAAAACTTGCCGTTAATTCGCTCCAAGGCGAACTCAATCTCATTAGCAAACAAATAATCATTCAGCGCTAAAACGTGTGAACAGCTAAGCAGGTGTCTGTATGCCTTCATTTTTTTCAAACAAAAAATTAATCATCTTATTGACCAGCCTCATTGTCTTGATCGCACTGATCAGCTATTCCCTAAAGCAGGGGACACGTGCGAATTGGGCGGAACAATTTGTTCAGGATGTTGTCGGCGGTTTTCAATATGTGATCAATGTACCCGCTCGCTATGCAGCGGGTTTCTTTCAGAATGTGAACGATATTGAAAATGCTTATAAAGAAAATAAGCGGCTAAAAGAAAATCTGGAAAACTATGCCAGTGTTGAACAGGAAAACCGAACCCTCTCTGCGCAGAACAAGACATTAAGAGCGCAGCTTGGTTTAAAAAATGACCCGAAACTATCTGATTTTCGAAAGTATTCGGCAATGATGATCGGCAGAACGGTTGATCAATTTAATCAACTGTTGACGATTGATAAAGGTCGAGTCAACGGGATTAAGGACGGAATGCCGGTCATTACTTCCGGAAAACGGCTGATCGGCAGCATCACGAAGGCGAGCAATTTCACCAGCAAGGTATCGCTGATCTCGGACGATCAGAACATAAATCAAATTTCAGCCGTTATTCAACCGAAAAAGGGCGACCCGATTCCGGGCATGATTGAAGGCTATGATCAGAACAAGGATCTTTTGTATTTTCGCAAAATCCCGATCAAAGCTAAAGTGCAAAAAGGCCAAGTGGTGACAACATCAGGCTTAAGCGGCAAATACCCTGAAGGACTCGTCATTGGTACGGTCATCAAAGTAACAACCGATCAATATGGGTTGACGAAGGCCGCTCAAGTGAAGCCGGCTGCAAATCTTAACGATCTAAGCTATGTTCTGGTCCTGGAGCGCAAAGCATCGGTTGCAAGTGATGAGGGGGAATGAGAATGAAGCAAAGTAAAATTTTTTTTCTTCTCTTCTTTCTATTCATCATTCAAGGGACCGTTATCCCGCTTATCTCTCTGTTCCATGCATGGGACAATGTACAATGGGTTCCGGAGTTTGTTTTTGTCGCCATCCTGATGATCGCGTTTTTCGGATCGCTCAGTTGGGGGATGAGGTATGCCCTCGTCTTTGGTTTTATGACCGACATCGTCTATTCATCGGTGCTCGGTGTCTATGCGTTCAGCTTAACGCTCACCGTTTATTTGATTTCTATGATTTCCCGATGGGTGAATTTAAACCTAGTGATGACCCTTCTCCTTGTTGCTGTCGGCGTTGTCGTTATGGAATTTCAGGTGTATGTCATTTACTTGATGATCGGTTTAACGGATCAGAATCTCAGCGTTTTCTTTCAAGCACGTGTGCCTGCAACGCTTGCGCTCAACGCACTCTTTACTCTGCTGATCTATTATCCATTTCGCCGAGATTTAGTGAAAATGTCTGACTGGATTAAAAAATGATTTAGTCCAGTTGCCGTTATCCAAACTTTTGTAGGGAACTGTATGTTTTAAGAAGGAATTTATTCTATTAATATTGAATATCAACATATCGAGGTGAAAATCCCGATGCCAGCCACTCAGTCACTTGTGACAATAAAAGGGCGCAAAGATGGTCTTGTTCTTGTCATGAATGAAGCTTGCGCTTATCGCGATTTGTTAATCGAACTTAAGGAAAAATTGGCAGCGAGTACGAATCTAGATCAAAACGGTCCGGTCATTTCTGTGAAAATTGAAGTGGGTAATCGTTATATCAGCACAGATCAGCGGGATCAGCTTAAACAGATCATCCACTCTTATGATCATTTAAAAGTGGAAGCCATTCATTCGAATGTGCTGACTTATGCAGAACTGGACCAGATCAAAGAGCAGGAGAAAATAGTCACGATGGTTCGAATTGTACGTTCAGGCCAAGTGCTCTCTGTTCAAGGAAATCTTCTCTTAATCGGAGATGTCAATCCGGGAGGCGTTGTGTCTGCCTCAGGAAACATATACGTTCTTGGGTCTCTGCGCGGAGTCGCTTCAGCAGGGCAAGGCGAAGATGGAAACAACGCGGTAATTGTCGCATCGATTATGGCGCCGACACAGCTCAAAATTGGGGAAACCATTAGCCGCAATGAGCGCAACACAGCCGAAGTGTTGACAGAACGACATAGGTTCGAATGTGCGTATTTGGACGATCATATTGGAAAAATCGTGATTGACCACATACAAGCCACAATAAAAAAAGGAAATCTACCATTTACGTTTAATAAGATGTAAGATTGATAGAAAAGGGGTGTGTAGCGATGGGAGAAGCAATCGTTGTGACATCTGGAAAAGGCGGGGTTGGAAAAACAACAACCTCCGCAAATGTCGGTACTGTTCTTGCCCTGCAAGGGAAAAAAGTCTGTCTTGTGGATACGGACATCGGCCTGCGCAATCTGGATGTTGTTATGGGACTTGAAAACCGAATCATCTATGATTTGGTTGACGTTGCACAAGGCCGGTGCAAGCTTAATCAGGCATTAGTGAAGGACAAGCGTTTTGAGTGCCTCAGCTTGTTGCCGGCAGCCCAAACAACCGATAAGGACTCGATCCAACCCGATCAGATGAAGAAAATCATTGATACGTTAAAAGCCGATTTCGATTACATTATTATTGATTGTCCGGCTGGCATCGAACGCGGCTTTAAGAATGCGGTTGCAGGGGCGGATCATGCGATTGTCGTGACGACACCTGAAATTTCTTCCGTTCGCGATGCTGATCGAATTATCGGTTTGCTGGAACAAGAAAAACAAGTTTCACCGCCGCGGTTAATTATCAATCGCATACGGCAGCATCTGCTTAAAAGCGGTGAAATGCTTGAGATCGATGAAATCATGAACATATTGGCGATTGACTTGATTGGTATTGTCATCGATGATGATGGCGTGATCTCTTCGTCAAATAAGGGGGAACCAATCGCGCTCAATCCTTCATCAAAGGCTGCAATGGCTTATCGGAATATTGGAAGACGGATTCTGGGAGAAACCGTTCCGCTTATGGATCTTGATGAAAAGCAAGGCTTTTTCCATCGGGTTAAAGCCTTGCTTGGAATGAGATAATCGAGAGAGTTAGCTTTTAAAGCGTCCGTGCGTAAAGAAATTCTTTGCGCACGGACGCTTTTTTCTTTGCTCATATTTAATAAAGACCGGGCATACAGTCTTTGTAGAGGCTTGTTCACAATGGACAAGATCATGCGATAGGCAAAATGCTGAAAGAAATTGAATGAACGAATAAAACGGATCCATGCGGAAAGGAAGCAAACCCATGAGCGATTTTATGGATTATAAGCGAAGACATCAATTGCGCAAACAAAGAAAACTAACGATGCTGCGAGAGTCGCCAAAGGATTACAGCCTTCATCCCAAAAAATCAGGGAGCAGCATGATGAATGCGCCTTATTGGGCAGATCTGGAAGAGCCCCAAAAACCGCCGGTTAATCATACTCGCCGCTTCATGCTGCAATGTGTGGTCTCAGCTTTGCTTGTCGGGGCAGTCTATTGGGTAAATACAAACGACAGTCAACTCCCGGCGGTAAAACATTCCATAAAGACAGCGATGACTCAGGAATTCCAGTTTGCTGCCGTATCGCAGTGGTATGAGAACTATTTAGGCGATCCAATCAGTTTCCTTCCTAATATCCCCAAGGACACTAAAAGCGCCGATGAAGGATCAAGTGAGCATCAAACGCAAACGGATAAATCATCTTTTGCTAACCCGGTGACCGGCGAGGTGAAGACACCGTATAAATCGGCAACGAAGGGAGTCACCGTTGAAACCCATGCACATACAACCGTTAAAGCAGTAAAAGATGGTCTGGTTGTATTTGTCGGAAAGAAAAAGACAATTGGCGAAACGGTCGTCATTCAACATAAAGATAATGATGAGTCATGGTACGGAAAACTCGATGCGGCGGATGTAAAAGTATATCAGGAGGTGAAAAAAGGTCAAAATATCGGCGTTACTTCCGGTACGAACAATAAAAAAGGAAGCTTTTATTTCGCCCTAAAAAAGGGGGAAAAGTTTATTGATCCGATACAGGTGATGTCCTTTGACTAAGCTGCTTCCTAAGATTAAGATTCACCCTGTTTTCTGGCTGGTCATTGCTGCCGGAACATTGACCGGGCATCTTTGGGGAACGGTAATGGCCTTTGTCATTGTACTGATTCACGAACTCGGTCATGCATTGACTGCTCGATTGTTCGGATGGAATGTGCTCGAAATCGAATTACTGCCCTTTGGTGGCGTCGCAAAAATAGATGAGCGCGAGACGCATCCTTTTTATCAGGAATGTTTGGTGCTGATTGCCGGACCACTGCAAAACGTTTGGCTGCCACTGCTTTCTTATGCGCTGCTGAATTTTCCGTTTTGGGGAATGAACGAACACAATCTCTTTCTCATGCAAAATAATGCGCTGCTGCTCTTCAATCTGCTACCGATCTGGCCGCTTGATGGAGGACGTCTGACTCATGTCTTGATGGAGATGGTTTATCCCTATAAACTGGCTTATCGCCGCGCGCTTTGTTTCTCCGCAATTGCTTTAGGATTGTTCGGTGTAATCAGCTTGCTGCTCTATCCCTTTTCAATCAACAGCTGGATCATTTTTTCATTTATTCTCGTTGCGATCTATAAAGAGTGGCGCGTGATCCCGTTACGCTTTATTCGTTTTCTGCTTGCGTTATCAAGCGGCAAGCAGAGATTCGTACGGTTAAAGAAGCTGTCGGTTCCAGGTGAAATGTTGCTTACTGAAGTTTTTGCAATGTACTATAAAAATGCCGATCATCGTTTACGAATTATTGGCGAACCGAAGTCTGAACTTGATGGTATCGGACTGGTTCGTGATTATTTTAAAGGTGATTGTGAAGCAGCCACGATTCGTGAATGCCTATAAGTGCGAAGTTGCACCGCCCGATTCAATTTGGGATAATGAGCCTAAGCGAATTATGGGTGGGGGTTGCGATGGTCCAACTCGATTTAAGCATTGCGCTTGAAAAGCATTCGGAAGGCGTTCGAGCGGCAGTTTTCGAAAATGGGCGGGTGGTGTCCTTTTATCTTCAAAACGATGCAGCGGATCTGCGAATTGGGGATATCTTTCTTGGCCGTATTTCTGAAGATCGCCTCAGTCAAGTCGGTTGGTTTGTTGATCTCGGAGAGGGAAGGAGCGGCTTTCTTCCCCACAACCGCTGCGTCAAGCATCGCCCGGAGGATAAAGGCGCGTTTATCCTCGTTCAGGTTGATAAAGAGCCATGGAATCAAAAGGAAGCCGAACTTACAGAACATGTGCAGATGAAGGGGAAAACGATTATTTATTTGCCCTACAGTGGCTATGTTGCCGGATCACAGCGCCTTCCCGAACAAGTGCGCGATTCATTGAAGCGGGCGGCTGCCGCTTGGTGCGTTGATAACGAGGGCGTGATTGTGCGAACAGCAGCAGCCAAGCAGCAGCTGCAAACACTTCGGCAAGAGTTTCTTAATTTGAAGGATCAGTGGCGTAACGTTGAGAAAGCGGCTTCCTCGGCAACGCAGCCGAAACGGATCTGCCGCCAATTATCTTTTCTTGGCGAACTGTTTAATGAGCATCATTTTCCAGAGCATTGTACGGTGCTTACTAATTTTTTGATTGCCCAGAATGAAATTCCGGAAGGAGCGTCGGTACGGCATCTTGCGGAAACAAATCTCTTTCGTTCACTAAATATTGAGTCTATATATACGCATGCCTTTGCATCTAAAGTAGCACTGGAGTCGGGGGCGTCCCTTGTCATCGACTATACGGAAGCGTTGACGACAATTGATGTGAATTCAGGCTCAATGAAGATTCAGAAGAATCGTGATGAAGCGATTCGGCGAATTAATCGCAATGCAGCTAGGGAGATTGCAAGGCAATTGAGATTGCGTCAGATTGGTGGAATCATAATCATTGATTTTTTACGGATGAACCACGAGTCGGATCGGCAAGCCCTTTTGCAGCAGCTGATCCATGAAACCAAACCGGATCCAAACCATGTTCAGGTCTATGGATTTACTCGAGTTGGCTTAGTGGAAGTGACAAGAAAACGTCAGAGCTGGGGAATTCAGAATCAGGTCATGAGCATGATGAAAAATGCAGCTCATCGTTGACAGACAGCAATGGACTATGTTAAGATTCAACATGTTATTATGTTGTTAAAGGACTTAGGAGCATCTCGCTCCAACCGCTCAGAATAGGTTATAATGTCCGCCAATTTGGGCAGCCTTTCTCTGGCGAGTCTGAGATGACAGATATGTTTGGACAAACCGATTTGTCACAAACATAATCTTAAAGGAGGTGCATCGGAATGTACGCAATTATTGAAACCGGAGGCAAGCAGCTGAAGGTAGAAGAAGGAAAAACGATTGTTATTGAAAAGCTTGCCGGTGAAGCAGGCGATGCCGTTACGTTTGATAAGGTGCTTTTTGTTGGCGGAGAATCTGTAAAGGTCGGCGCACCGACTGTTGAAGGTGCAACGGTAACGGGTAAGGTTGTTGAACAAGGCCGCGACAAGAAAATTGTTGTGTTCAAGTTCAAAAGAAGAAAGAACTACCGTCGCAAACAAGGTCACAGACAGCCATTCACAAAAGTTGTCATTGAAAAAATCAATGCGTGACGGTGGCTTGCGGTGGTTAATCTAACCATTCATCGTGATCCTCATGGGCAGATTGTTGCCTTTAATTTAACCGGTCATGCCGATAGCGGTCCCTACGGAAGTGATCTTGTGTGTGCAGCGGTTTCTGCTGTTGCGTTCGGATCGGTTAACGCCGTTGAATCGCTGGCAAATCTGCAGTTGGACGTGCGGCAGAAAGATAGTGGTTATCTTGAATGTGCGATCCCGGATTACGCTGCTGGCAGTGATTTGGAGAAAGCCCAGTTGATCTTGGAAGCAATGCTTATCTCAATGCGTACGATTGAACAGTCGTATGGTCAATATATTCGTATTAGTGATTAAAGGAGGTGCCTTAAAGATGTTGAAATTAGATCTTCAATTTTTCTCATCGAAAAAAGGTGTTGGTAGTACAAAAAACGGTCGTGACTCCATCGCAAAGCGTCTAGGCGCAAAACGTGCAGACGGTCAAACGGTGACAAGCGGCTCAATTCTGTATCGTCAGCGCGGGACTAAGATCTATCCGGGAACGAACGTTGGACGCGGTGGCGACGACACATTGTTTGCAACGGCAAATGGTGTCGTTAAGTTCGAAAAGTTCGGTAAGAACAAGAAAAGAGTCAGTGTCTACCCGGTAGAAGTGGCTAAAGAAGCTTAATGCTTTTTGTGCATGAATAAGTATTGAGGCGGCAGATGACTTTTTGCGCAAGCAAAAGGTTTATCTGCCGCTTTTTTACAGGCTTGGCTAAGAATCAAAGCGGAAGTACTCTGGCGCCAGCGGGATTGCGCTTTGTTGATGCGTGCCAGCGAGCAGATGAAGTGTCGTTTAAGCCTATCCAGTTTTTTTCATGCAGCGACTTTTGCTCAATTAGAGTGTGCCTCTACAGGGCATCGAAGGCCTGGCTGCTTAAGTCGAAAAACGCCGCAATCGCCAGTGGGGATGCAAGGTTTTTTTTTTCATGATTTGAGTGACGCTTTCGCTTGTCGTTCCCCGACAGGGATCTGTTATACTGGTCTTGTGCGATTGGAGGTGCGGCAATGTTTAATGAACAAAAAGCGATGGAATTGTTGAGTTTCGCGCGGCATGGCCTATTGAATGATTTGCAGTTGATTAAGGGTTATCTTTTTCTAAAGCAGCCGGAAAAAGCGGAAGAAATTGTTGAACGGGTCACAGAGAAACTTCATAATCAAACGGGACTGACTCGTTTGCAGATCCCGCAATGTGCGGTTTTTCTAATGCACTACAGCTGGACTGCTCAGGACTTTCATGTTACTTTTCATATTGACGGTAAGCAGAAGAACTTATCTGCCTATGATCATTCACTGGCGCTCTTGTTCAAGGAACTTTTTTCGATCATCGAACAACATGCGTCGCCTTTGTCAGAAAATAAGGTAGAGATTATTTTTGATACAACGGAACCTGAAACACGCATATCGGTCTATTTTATAGGGATACTTACGGATCCTCATGCTGCGGAACAACAGGTAAACAATCAGATTGTGTATCAATCGTTTCAATGGGTTGAACACTACATAATAAACGATGGAAGCAATGAAAATGAAGTGAGGTGGACAATGTGTTTGTCGATCAAGTAAACGTGTTTGTGAAAGGCGGCGATGGCGGCAACGGCATGGTTGCCTTTCGGCGCGAAAAGTATGTGCCTGACGGTGGTCCGGCGGGCGGCGACGGCGGCAAAGGGGCCGACGTGATCTTTGAGGTTAATGAAGGGTTGCGCACCTTGATGGACTTTCGTTACAAACGCCATTTTAAGGGAAAAAAGGGAGAAAACGGCCGAACGAAGAATCAACATGGCAAAAGTGCGGCTCCGCTCGTTGTCCAAATTCCACCGGGAACGGTTGTTAAGGATAAGGAAACGGGGAAAGTGCTTGCTGACTTGACTGAGAACGGGCAGCGTCAAGTGATCGCAGCAGGCGGACGCGGCGGACGTGGCAATACCCGTTTTTCGACACCGGCAAACCCGGCCCCGTATATTTCTGAAAATGGCGAGCCGGGTGAAGAACGCGAAGTACAGCTGGAGTTAAAGCTCTTAGCAGATGCGGGGCTTGTTGGTTTCCCAAGTGTTGGCAAATCAACGCTTCTTTCTGTCGTGACTTCAGCAAAACCAAAAATTGCTGAGTATCATTTTACGACGCTTGCGCCGAACCTTGGTGTTGTAGCTGTTGATGAAGGGCGAAGCTTTGTACTTGCCGATCTTCCGGGACTGATTGAAGGTGCAAGCAGTGGTGCGGGTTTGGGGTATCAATTCTTGCGCCATATCGAACGTACACGGGTCATTATTCATGTGGTTGACATGTCGGGAAGCGAAGGCCGGGATCCTTATGAAGATTATCAGAAAATCAATGAAGAGCTGAAAAGTTATCAGCTGCGTCTCTTAGAACGTCCACAGGTTATCGCTGCTTCGAAAATGGATATGCCGGAAGCTGAGGAAAATTTGAAAACATTCAAGGAAAAAGTTGGTCCTGATGTTCCGATATTCGCTATTTCTTCTCTGACGAAAGCAGGATTAAAAGAATTAACACAAGCCGTGTATCAATTGATCTTGACCACACCGGAATTTCCAATGGAAAAACCGGAGCAAGAGGATGGCAAGGGATTGTACACTTTTAAAAAAGAAGAAGCACCGTTTGTGATTACACGGGATTCGGATGGTGTTTTCAATGTTTCTGGTCCAAAGGTCGAACTGTTGTTTAAAATGACGAACTTCAATCACGATGAAGCTATTCGGCGTTTTGCGCGTCAGCTGCGCGGTATGGGTGTGGATGATGCGTTGCGTGAAAAAGGCGTCTCTGAAGGAGATACCGTTCGGATTATGGATTTTGAATTTGAATACTCTGATTAAAAAAGGCAGGTTACAAGAGGTAACCTGCCTTTTTTAACGCATGTATTGCATGATTGATCTTTTCTAGGTCACTTGCTTCAAGTTCATGAACGTGCACGCCGTCGGTGAGGGAAGAGAGCAGTGATGCACCGGTTTTTTGTAAGTTTTCGACAAAGTGTTGCACATCGGAACGATTGCGCACCATCAATGAGCGAGTGATTTCGCCATATAATGGATGCTCCACAGTTACGTTCAGAACCGTCACACCGCAGTCAACAATTCGATTCAATTCGTCTTCGGTCTCGCTGATTGAATGTTTGCATGCAACGATCTTTGTGATTTGCTCCTGTTTGCTTTTTTGGAGCAACAGATAGCCTTGCGAAGTGGCTATAATCGGCTGCCCTTCAGCCTTGAGAAGCGAGATATCTTGAACAATGACTTGTCTGCTTACCTTCATTTTTTCGGCGAGTTCATTGCCTTTAAGCGGATCTGGTGTTTGCGCCAAAAGACTCAGAATCGACTTTCTGCGCTCATCCCCGGATATTCTTTTTCCTCTTGTCGTTTTCATGGTTTTGCACCCCATCAATTTTTTACCCATTCAATCGTTTGATTTGAATGATTGTGTGTGACTGCTCTTTTAAGTATAAGACAAATCAATGCTTCTGTGTATGGGTGACGGCTTGGCTCCTATTGATTTGAGTGATCGGCCGATAACTTTTGATTGGAAAGAGTGGCAAAATGCCCAGAAACACCATATATATAAAATGACTTTCACAGGAGGGATGGAGAACCGTGAAATTATATGTTGTCCAAAAAGGCGATACCATGGAAGAAATCGCAAGAAAACATGGCATGACAATTGACGAATTCAGGAAAATGAATACAGATTTAAGCGAAGGTTCCTTGCAACAAGGGGAGAAGGTAAAGGTGGCAATTGGAAAACAGCCGATCAAGCGAAAGATTTCCGCTCGATCCGAGGTGACGCACGCGTCTGCTCCTCAACCTCAGCCGCAGGCGCCTGAACCGGAACCACCGCAAATACCTGAACCAGCGCCTTCCCAGCCGCAGGCTGTGCAAGAGATCAAGGAACAGCCGAATGCAGTTCCTAATGCCCATGTTTCCGGAACAGAGGATACAGAATATCCGCAAATTCTCTACCCCAAAAGCCCGGAAGATAACGAATGGAGTCCGACAGACACAGGGATGTATCCCAATTATTCTGCCCCACAACCGTCGTCGGGCAGTCCAACAAATGAGGGGCCTTCTGATCCGAACGCAGGTAGCGCGGTTAGTCCTGCTTATGGAGGGTCAACCTATCCAACCTACCCGAATGTAGGGAATGTGGTAAGTCCGTCGACGCAAGGGCCAACGTATCCGAATATGGGGAATGTGGTAAGTCCGGCAACGCAAGGGCCAACGTATCCGAATATGGGGAATGTGGTCAGTCCGTCGACGCAAGGGCCAACGTATCCGAATATGGGGAATGCGGGCAGTCCGGCAACGCAAGGGCCAACGTATCCGAATATGGGGAATGTGGTAAGTCCGTCGACGCAAAGCCCAGCGTATCCGAATATGGGGAATGTGGTAAGTCCGTCGACGCAAGGGCCAACGTATCCGAATATGGGGAATGCGGTCAGTCCGTCGACGCAGAGCCCAGCGTATCCGAATATGGGGAATGTGGTTAGCCCGTCGACGCAAGGGCCAACGTATCCAAATATGGGAGGTCCCGTGAGCCCTGCACAACAAAGTATAAATCCATATTATCCTACCCAAACTGGAGCAAATCAGAATTATCCGCAGAAAAAAGGCGGTTCATATCCGAAATTGCAGCCTTGGAAAGGGAAACAACCGCAATACCCAATTGGAACAAAATCAGTACCTTTGGATCAGCCGTATACAGGAGCTTCTAAAGGTGGCAAGCACCCTTCAATTGTGTCTCCGCAAAAGGGTGGTGCATATGGAAAAACGCAAGGATCACAAACGGCGCCTGCTTATACGGGAAAGCTTTCACCGGTTGGTACCGGCTCCTATGGGATGCCACCATATCCTTATACTCCGGTTAATTCGAAAAAGCCATGTAACTGCGGCGGACCGGTTTCAAACTATGGAAATGCTCCGGTAGCAGGGTACTATGCAGGCAATCAGCCACCACATCAGAAACCGATTCCTTATAGTGCACTGTCAAATCCTAAGGCACCTACCTATCAACCGTTAAAACAAGAAGGAAAGTCAAAAAAATAAAGATGCGTGCAATGAGTGAAGACGGTTTTAGACGCGAATCGCTGCTTCTCAATTCATTTTCTATTTTTTGTCAGTTTATCGGTAAAAATTCTTAGCGTAAAAATTGCCTCCTTCACACATCATAAGTGCGAAAGGAGGAGTTAAATTGAAAAAAGCAGTACTTAAATTGGGGACTGTACTCTCACTTGGGGCTTTCTTGGCAGGGTGCCAAGCAGATAATGCGGCAAACAACAATCCAAATGTTGCACCGCGAGACGTCAATTATCGTACGGGGTACAACAATCCGAATACAGCGCCTGATTACACAAATTTCAACAATCCGAATGGTCCGCGTGCAAATCAGATGAACTATGGCGATCAGAGGCGTTTAGCAAAACGTATCTCTGATCGGGCCGCTTCAGTTGATGGGGTGGATCAAGCGCATGTGCTCGTCACAGGCAATACGGTTGCAATTGGTGCCGTACCGGAAAAAAATGAGAACGTTGCAAACTTGAGAAAGCAGATCCGTCTTCAGGTTCAGCCACTAGCCGGTGATCGTGAAGTGCTCGTTTCAACGGATAATCGTTATGTGAAGCGCATAACCGCAACTGAAACAGATTTTAATGCGGGAAAAGCAACACGTGAAGTACGTTCTGATATCGTTGGCATTATTGACGATCTGACCAATGCAGTGAAACGTCCTTTTGAAAACAACAGTCGCTGATCAATGCCTCTAAAGCAGCAAAAGAGCAAAGGCAGAGCCCTTTGCTCTTTTTTTTAGAATAAAAAATGGTTATAATGGGAACGGAGTGAATTTTACGGAGTACGCGAAAGTATAGGATAAAAGAACATAAATGGTAAAAAACGACGACGAACAAGAACAGAGGACGGCAATTGCCGGTTCTTTTTTTGACATTTATGTTTTTTCGACTAAGATGCGTTCAGCCGTAATTTTTGGGAGGAGAACCATTATGTCTGGACATTCAAAATGGAATAACATTCAGCATAAGAAAAATGCTGTTGATGCAGCACGCGGAAAAATTTTTATGAGGTTATCCAAAGATATCTTCTTGGAAGCGCGCCATGGTGGCGGCGATCCGTCAATGAATTCCGGGCTTCGCCACGCGATTGAAAAGGCGAAAGCTGCAAATATGCCAAATGACAATATTTCCCGGGCAATCAAGAAAGCAACCGGCGATCTTGATGGTGTGACTTATGAAGAAATCACTTATGAGGGGTACGGACCAGGCGGTGTAGCTGTAATGGTCGACGTCCTGACGGATAATCGTAACCGCTCTGCCTCGGATATTCGCCATGCCTTTACAAAAAGTGGCGGAAATCTAGGCGAAAGCGGCAGTGTCGGATTTCTGTTCGACAAACAAGGCATCATTGAAATTGAGAAGAATGATGAACTGGATGAAGATACAGTGATGATGGATGCAATCGATGCGGGTGCAGAGGACATGAAAACGCAGGATGACCGGTTCATCATTATTACAACACCTGACGTCTTTGAAGATGTTCGCAAAACATTGAGTGAAGATAAAGGATATGAAGTTGACCGCGCGGAAGTTGCCATGATCCCGACAACAAAAACAGCATTGACCGGCAATGATCTTGAAAAGATGAAAACATTGATTGAAGTGCTGGAAGACAATGATGATGTTCAGGATATTTATACCAATCTTGAAGAAAACGATTGATTCAGCAGAAGTGGAGAAAAGGGGCATTCGTCGCGGATGCTCCTTTCTTTTGCGAGATAAGGAAGTTCATGATTTTGAATTTGCTTCTCCTGAAATAAGCGGCATATCAATCGCTGCGAGACATGTAATCGCTCGGACGCCTTGCATTGTTTTTATTGGGACAAAAATGTGTCATATGCTATGATAGAATGAGTGAACTGACTTCAGAGCAGAAATGAACGGATGAGGAGTTACTTACGTGTTTGATTACATAAGGGGAATTTTAACCTATCTTTCCGGAGGCGGGATCGTTATTGAACAGGGCGGGTTCGGCTATCGAATTATTTGTCCTAATCCATTTACCTATCAGCCTTTGCTGAAAAAGGAAGCGAAGGTTTATCTGTATCAATATGTACGCGAAGACGCGAATATTTTATACGGATTTCAGACGAGGGAAGAACGGGAACTGTTTGTCCGACTGCTCTCTGTTTCCGGAATTGGACCGAAAAACGCACTAGCGATTCTTGCCTCCGGTGATCCGGATGAAGTGATTCAAGCGATTGAAGCGGAAAATGAAAAATATTTGACCCGTTTTCCTGGCATTGGCCGCAAAACCGCAGGGCAAATCATCCTCGACCTAAAAGGCAAACTGCAGGAATTCGCAATAAGTCCTGCTGCAGAACTGTTGGATGAACCCGAAAAGCGGTTAAACAATGCACTTGCCGAAGCGATGGACGTTCTGTCTTCGCTCGGATACTCGGAACGAGAAATTCGAAAAATCGTGCCTAAACTTGAACAACAGAATCTTAGTGCTGAAAATTATGTCAAGGAAGCGTTGAAACGATTATCAAAGCTATAAAAGGAGGGCGTCTAATTGGAAGAGGATCATCTGCTTTCGCGTGATGCGTTGCTTGAAGATCAAGGGCTGGACCAATCCATTCGTCCTTCCGACTTAGATCATTATATCGGTCAGGAAGAACTGAAGCGGAATCTTAAAATCTTTATACGTGCTGCAAAAGCGCGGCAGGAACCGCTTGATCATGTTCTTCTCTATGGACCCCCGGGGCTAGGAAAAACGACGCTTTCAATGATTATCGCAACGGAGATGGGTGCAGGAATTCGCACCACTTCCGGCCCGGCACTGGAACGACCTGGCGACCTAGCTGCGGTGCTCTCATCCTTGGAACCGGGCGATGTTCTTTTTATTGACGAAATTCACCGGCTGCCGCGCCATGTTGAAGAAATTCTGTATCCGGCGATGGAAGACTTTTGCATGGATATCATGATTGGAAAAGATGAAACCGCGCATTCGGTTCGGCTGAACTTGCCGCCGTTTACCTTAGTTGGGGCTACGACACGTGCCGGGTATCTGTCTCCGCCGCTTCGCGATCGTTTTGGCGTGATTCACCGCCTGCAGTTTTATACACCGGAAGAATTGTCTATGATTATTAACAGAACGGCAGGTGTATTGAAAACAGAAATTGCCGAGAATGCCTGCATTGAAATTGCCAGACGTTCGCGCGGTACGCCGAGAATTGCTAATCGCCTGTTGAAACGGATTCGCGACTTTGCACAAGTTGAAAACAATGGCATGATTGATCAGCAGACGGCGCGAGATGGGCTTACGCGACTGCATGTTGATGAAGCAGGACTCGATCGTGTTGATCGTCAACTGATTCTGGGGATAATCAACCAATTTAATGGCGGACCGGTCGGTTTAGATACTCTTGCCGCATCAATTGGCGAGGATCGGCATACGATCGAAGACGTTCAAGAGCCGTACTTGCTGCAGATTGGATTTATTCAGCGCACACCGCGCGGACGGATTGTGACCGACCAAGCGTACCGGCATTTTCATTGTAAACGAGAGGACGAGTGATAAATGGGTGATTTCGGGAAAGTGCTCATGATTGCTGGCGCCATTATCTTTCTAATCGGCCTTTGCTGGCCGCTTATTGGGCGGCTGCCTGGAGACCTCATTTTTAAAAAGGGAAATGTCACCTTCGTCTTTCCAATTGTTACCTGTATTCTTGTTAGTTTGCTCTTATCCTTAATTATGTACTTCATTAATTTATTTCACAGAATGTAAGAATGCCGGCAGCAGAACGCACTTTATCCACTGCGTGTGCGGCATTCTGGAAATGAAAGAGAGTGCTGGTATGGATTTATCTGATTTTGATTATGATTTACCTGAAGAATTAATTGCGCAGACCCCGCTGAAGGATCGCGCCGCATCACGTTTAATGGTGCTTAATCCAAATAAAGACATGATTAACCATCATCATACATTCAGCGAAATCATCGATTACCTGAATCCCGGTGACTGCCTCGTGCTTAATGACACGAAAGTATTACCGGCACGGTTGATCGGTCATAAAGAAGAGACCGGCGCAAAAATTGAATTGCTGCTGCTAAAACAAAAGGAAGACGACTGCTGGGAATGCTTGGCCAAACCAGCGAAACGTGTTCATAAGGGAGCGCGCGTTTCATTTGGCGATGGCAAACTCATCGGCGAATGCGTTGAGGAACTGGATGAAGGACGGCGCATGATCACATTCCACTATCAGGGCATTTTTTATGAGGTTCTTGATGAGCTGGGCAAGATGCCGTTGCCTCCTTACATCAAAGAACAGCTTGATGATCCGGATATGTATCAAACCGTCTACGCAAAGCACCGCGGTTCTGCTGCCGCTCCGACAGCAGGCTTGCATTTCACAAAAGAATTGTTGGCCGACATTGAAAAAAAAGGTGTACATGTTGTCTTTATCACGCTGCATGTCGGTCTGGGCACGTTCCGTCCGGTTAAAGTGGACAAGATTGAAGAACACACGATGCACGCTGAATTTTACCAAATGACCGCTGCGGCTGCTGATACGCTGACCCAAGCCCGCATGCAAGGCAAGCGAATCATTGCCTGCGGAACGACTGTGATTCGCACACTGGAAACGATCGCGGCTAAATACGATGGTCAGCTCAGAGAAAGTTCGGGTTGGACCGATATTTTTATCTATCCGGGCTTTCGCTATCGCGCCATTGACGGGATGATTACCAATTTTCATTTACCAAAATCGACGTTGATTATGCTGGTCAGTGCGTTTGCCGGACGTGATTTTACCCTGAAGGCGTACCGCGAGGCGGTAAAAGAACGGTATCGTTTCTTTAGTTTTGGCGACGCTATGTTTATTGAGGAAGGAATTAACCATTAATGAGTCAACCTGCAGTTACTTATGAATTAATTAAAACAGATAAAAAGACAGGCGCGCGGCTTGGCAAGCTGCACACACCACACGGGACCTTCGATACACCGATGTTCATGCCCGTAGGCACGCAGGCGACGGTGAAAACGATGAGTCCGGAAGAATTAAAAGAAATGGGTGCCGGGGTCATCTTGAGCAATACCTATCATCTTTGGCTGAGACCAGGTGAAGACATTGTTCAGGAAGCGGGCGGTCTCCATCCGTTCATGAATTGGGATCAAGGTATTTTAACCGATTCCGGCGGCTTTCAAGTGTTCAGTCTCAGCAAGCTGCGCGATATCTCAGAGGAAGGTGTTCATTTCCGCAATCATTTGAATGGGGAAAAGCTGTTCTTGTCTCCTGAAAAGTCGATTGCAATTCAAAATGCACTCGGTTCTGATATCATGATGGCTTTCGACGAGTGTCCGCCGTTTGATTCATCGTTTGACTATATGAAAGCATCTGTAGAACGGACAAGCCGTTGGGCCGCACGCTGTCTCGAAGCCAATGTCAATCCGGACCGTCAGTCGCTTTTCGGAATTGTTCAGGGCGGCGGGTTCAAAGCATTGCGCATGCAGTCGGCGCGTGATCTTACGTCGCTTGATTTTCCCGGCTATGCGATCGGCGGACTATCGGTTGGTGAACCCAAGGAAAAGATGAACGAAATGCTGACCTATACAACGCCGCTGCTTCCTGCGGATAAGCCACGCTATTTGATGGGCGTTGGCTCTCCGGATTCGCTGATTGACGGCGTGATTCGCGGTATCGATATGTTTGATTGTGTGCTTCCAACACGCATTGCCCGTAATGGAACATGTATGACTGAGCATGGCCGGCTCGTGATCCGTAATGCGAAATTCGCTCACGATTTTCGTCCGATCGATGAATCATGCGATTGCAAAGTATGCCGGAATTACTCACGTGCCTATATCCGGCATCTTGTAAAAGCGAATGAAACCTTTGGATTTCGCTTAACCACTTACCATAACCTTTATTTTCTGATAAAATTAATGAAGCGTGTCCGATCTGCGATCAGAGAAGATCGACTGCTTGAACTTAAAGCGTCATTCTTTGAGTCGTACGGGTTTAATAAACCGGGTGCAAAAAACTTTTGAGGTGTAGAAGGGACGATTTGAATCAATGCAAATCATTTTCTTGTTATTGTTCGTGGCGATTTTCTATTTTCTGTTAATTCGCCCGCAGCAAAAAAGAACGAAAGAAGCCAGACAAATGCAGTCTTCTCTTTCAAGAGGGGACAAGATCGTAACCATTGGCGGGCTTCAAGGAACGATCGATTCACTCGATGATCAAACAGCTACATTGCGTTGCGGAGCAGGTAAGCTGACTTTTGAACGTAACGCGATTCGTGCGGTACTGAAAAAAGCAAATGCTCCGGAACCGGAAAAGATTGAAGAAGGCAAAGATAAAAAGACTGAAAACGATACTGAAACGGAAAAGAAATAATGAACGGAAAAAGGCGGCCGGATTACGGCCGCTTTTTTCATACGTATGCCATTTCAGTGTTTCGACGCAAACAAGTTGACACCAATCGCACCGCCAAGTGCCGAGGCGGCGATGTTGGCGATCAGAAACAAGTACTGATTGACTCCAGGCGTCTGATCCAGCCCGAGATATTGAAAAAAAAGATTGAACAGACAATACGCTAGACCGGTGAAGGTGCCGATCAAAAGTCCTTTTTCTTTTGATTTTGCCCCGGCAATGACCCCGCCGACAAACAGAGCAACGAGTGAAATCACAATCGGAAGAATGGACCCGTTTGATTCAGCAAATGATGTAAAGCGAAGCAGCGATGCGAGCAGAAATGCTGAAGCAAGGACAATCACAATCGCTGCGATCATGCCGTACGTAACGGCGCTCAGCCAATTTCTGGACATAGTGATCACCTCCGAATATAAGGATTACAGGAAAAGCAGATCTTGTCGGCCGATGGACCGCACACCGGCCGACAAGTCGCGTGCGGCCTCCGAATTCCTGATAATAAATCTTATTCGGACAAGTTCGCTTTCATGACCGATCCAATTCATGAAATCAGTTCCTTTGCTCATAATAAATATATCGATTGAATTTATTCGAGAGGGGGATGGGCATGGGTACATCGGTCATTCGTATGGTCTGTCTGAGTTTAATGATTGCTATAGGGTTTCACAATATCTTATCCAAAAAAATATCGGAACTCAGCGCATTGCAGCAACTTTTGATTTTTGCAGCAGCTAATCTTATTGTTGTTGCCGTTGCCTTTCCAGATCATCCGCTGCTGCCGATGCTTGTTCCATTTATCATCCTTCTGCTCATTGAGCACATGCGATTCTGGCCTGCATACCTCGCCCATTTTATTAAGGGTTCTGATCCGATCAAAAAAGCAGAACCACAGCCTCGCTCCTATGGGCCGCCGAGAATTGGACTCTCGCTGATTGAAAATGGTAAAATACGGCACGATCATTTAACAGAGATTGGAAAGACGCAGTTTTGGCTCAGACAAGAACTGCGCAAATTTGGCTACCGCAATATTCATCAAGTCAATTACTTGACCATGGACTCATTGGGCAATTTCTACATGGATTTAAAGAAATACTTGCATTAAATTTAATTTAACTAAACCATTTGCCAATCAGCGGGAGCTGGCTCACTTGCTCCTTTTGCACGAGTCCGAGAAAAGAAGCGAGTACGAGGTACAAGATGCTGATCAAGGCCAGTAATGCGACCGTTCTTGGAAGAAGTGACCAGCCAAGCAGGGCATGATGTGTCAATATATTTGCTGCATAAGCAGTACAAGCGATCAGCAGAAACGTCCGAATATAATCGCGAATAATCAATGAAAATCCGATTTTTTTAAACATCACGGCAGCATGCAAAACCGTCACAAGAACGACGTTGGTGCAGATCGCAAGCGCTGTTCCTTTTATGCCGAACTCAGGTCGGCAAGTCAGGAGAAACAGCATGATGGTTTTGACAACCGCTCCGGTCAATGTGTTGTACATTGCAGCTTTAGCTAGATCAAGTGCTTGAAGGACAGCATGCATCGGTGCTTGAAAATAAAAAATCATGAAGAACGGCGACATTAGATAAAGAAATTGCGCGGATTCCGGCGAGCTGTAGATAATCGTCATGAGTGGTTCAGCAAAACAATACGTCACGACAACAGATAAACCGCCGGTGACCATTGCGATGCGCAGCGCTTGATTCAGCCGATAATGGATCATACGAAAAGACTGGCGCGCATAGGCCTCACTGACCGCCGGGACCAGCGAGACGTGCAGTGCATGCGTAATGAAGCTAGGCAGCAGAAGCAATGTCATCGCATATCCGGTTAACTGCCCGTACAATTGCGTTGACTGTGCAATTGAATAGCCGGCAATGACTAAGGCATGAGAGACAATCATCGGTTCAAGGAAATTGCCAAGCGAAGAAATTAAGCGGCTGCCCATAGTTGGCAGGCCAATCCGAAGCAGATCGCGCAGTACTTCACGGGTGCCCTTCAGCGCTTTCTGTTTTGGCCGCTTTAACTTGATTCCTTCGCCATGTTTAAATACATAGAGCATGTACATCAGTGAAGCACACTCACCCGCGGAGCCGGCGACCATTGCGCCTCCTGCCGCGTAAGCAACGCCATAAGGCATCAAAAGGTTGGCTAGAGTGGCAACAAGCGAGATCCGCACCACCTGTTCCACAATCCCTGAGTAGGCATAGGGTTTCATGTTGCGTATTCCTTGAAAATAACCACGCAGCACTGAGCTGACGGCGACAATTGGAATGACCGGTGTGATTGCGAGCAGCGGATAGACAACCCGCGTATCGGCGAACAGAAATTTGGCGGTGATTGGGATCAACAGCAGCATCATTGCTGTGAGGACGACGCTGATGACACCGACAATCGCAAGCGACCAACCAAGCACCAGTTTGATCTTTCGGTAATTGCCGAAGGCTTGTGCTTCAGCGACTAATTTGGATATGGCAACAGGGAGCCCCAATTCGGTTAGCGTCACCACAAGCAGCATGGCAGGAAATGCCATCATGAAGAGTCCGACGCCTTCATCGCCGATCACACGGGCTAGAACCATCCCGTTAATCATGCCGAGAATACGGGTGACGAGTCCAGCTGTCATTAGTATAAAGGATCCTTTTAAGAATGATTGTCGTGTCATGATCGGACCTGCCTTTACGTGCAAATTAATGAATCTCAGTAGTGGGGAAAAAAGGATACGTGCATGCAACTTCTTATTTGCACGCGGTCTATGAGGAGTATATGCGAAGGAGATGGTCAAGCATGACAAGCCGTCTTCTTTTTTTCTAGGAAAGGGTGAAACACATCAGGAAAAGAGCAGCGACTTCACACATTCTGTTTTTTATTGCTTCTTAAATATGCTATTATATGCATTATGGGAGGAATCGACATGCCGGATGAACGGAACGATATGGAAAAATGGCGGATCACCATTGAGCCGTTTTTGCGTAGCAAATTAAATGAATTTCATTTGCTCGGACTGAATCATTTGAAAATGGATGAATTCTGGCAATTTGTAAAAGAATCTCTGGAAAAAAAGAAAACGGACAAGCCTGAACGGATTCATGAAGTCGTTGCCGCAGTGATGGCACTGACCGTGAACGACTACATGAACAAATTGCGCGTCGATATGTTTAAAAACAGTTCAACAGCTATCGACCAGTCGCTGTTTAAATAAGCAGCCGCGTATACAGGTATTTTCCGTAAGAACCGGAGCTCGGATAAAGAGAAGGGAGCAGGCTTGAACAATGGTTAAAAAAGGACCGATCTTTTCCTTTTTTGCGCTATTGATTGTGTTGGGTATCATCATTGCTTTTTCAGTAAAACCCATCATACATAACGTGAATTTAGGACTTGATCTGAAAGGCGGATTCGAGGTACTGTATCAGGTCAAACCGCTTAAATCAGGTCAAAAAATTGACAATGAAGCGATGAGTAATGCGGTCGCATCGATTAATAAACGAATCAACGTACTGGGTGTCAGCGAACCGAATATTTCAATTGAAAATGGGAATCGAATTCGCGTTCAGCTCCCCGGCGTTAAAAATGAACAGCGTGCGCGGGAACTCTTGTCGACAACCGCAAAGCTGGAATTTCGTGATTACAAAGACCGACTGATGATGGACGGTTCCGACTTGGTTCCGGGCAAAGCGAAGGTTGCTTTTGACGAGATGAACAAACCGAAAGTAACCCTCCAATTAAAGGATCCGTCTAAATTCGCCAGTGTCACAAAGAAAATCACCGGCTATTATCCAAATAACGTGCTTGTCATTTGGATGGATTACCAAAAGGGTGATTCCTATGAAAAGGAAGCGGCCAAAAACAAGCATAAGTTTATTTCAGCGCCTTCTGTAAGTCAGGAGCTGAATACATCGGATGTAGAGATCTCCGGTAGTTTTACGGTAAAGGAAGCAAACGACCTGAAAGACTTGCTTAATTCCGGGTCATTGCCAGTTCGTCTTGTCGAAACCTATTCCACTTCAGTGGGTGCACAGTTTGGACAAGATTCCATGAAAGAAACGATCTATGCCGGTGCAATCGCTGTTGCGGCAATCATGCTGTTCATGCTGTTGTTCTATCGATTGGGCGGACTGATTGCCAGCCTGACGCTCGTCATCTATATGGCTGTCGTTATGGGCGTATTCGTTGGTATGCAGGCGGTGCTGACCTTGCCGGGAATTGCCGCGATGATCCTTGGTATCGGCATGGCTGTTGATGCCAACATCATTACACTTGAGCGAATAAAGGATGAATTGCGGGGCGGGAAGACCGTGCTTTCTGCATTTAAAGCAGGGAACAAGCGGTCACTGCCGACTGTTGTTGATGCCAATCTGACAACGATTATCGCCGCAGCGGTGCTGTTCGTACTTGGTGTCAGCGCGGTGAAGGGCTTCGCCGTAATGCTGCTGATCAGTAATGTGGTTACTTTTGTGACGTCTGTTTACGGTGCGCGCATCTTGCTTGGCTTGCTGGTTCACAGTCATGCACTTGATAATCACCCATGGCTGTTCGGTGTGAAGAGGAGTGATATCCGTGGATCTAAATGATAAGATGAACTACAAACATTACAATAAATTTTACGACCGTTTGGACTTTATGAAGCACCGAAATCTCTTTTTCACGATTTCCGTTGCATTGATCATTCTGGGGATTGTTTCACTCTTTATTTTTAAGTTGAACCTAGGTATCGATTTTTCAAGCGGAACACGGGTTGACGTGCAGAGCACGCAGCCGATTTCAGTAGAAAAAGTGGACAAGGCGTTTCGCGCAATGAACTATGAACCGGAACGACCGGTGCTTTCCGGTACGCACAATAACATCGCAACGGTGCGCATCAACAAAGAATTGGATCATAATCAAATTGCGGAATTAAAGAGCAAAATGAAGGATCAGTTTGGTATTGAACCGAACGTAAGCACCGTATCGCCTCAAGTGGGGCGCGATTTGGCGAAGAATGGTTTGTATGCCTTGATCATTGCCTCTGTTTTTATCATTATCTATGTATGGGTGCGCTTTGAATTTCTGCAAGGACTAACAGCAGTGCTGGCGCTGATTCATGATGCCTTCTTCATTGTGACCGTGTTCAGTCTGCTGCATATCGAAGTAGATATTTTGTTTATCTCAGCAATTTTGACCATTATCGGTTATTCGATTAACGATACGATTGTTACGTTTGACCGCGTACGCGAGAATATAAAAATGAGCAGAAAGCGGCTGTCCACAATCGAAGAATTCGGCGATATCGTAAATCTGAGTATTCGTGAGACACTGACTCGATCACTGAACACCGTGATTACCGTGCTAATTCCAGTTGTTCTTCTTTTGATCTTTGGCAGCGAATCGATTCGCACGTTTACGATCGCCTTGTTTGTCGGACTGCTTTGTGGTGTCTACTCGTCCATCTGTATTGCTTGTCCACTGTGGGCCGTGTTGAAAGTTAACTATTTGAAGCGACGCAAAAGAAGAAGAACGGTTTCAACACAACCGCAAAATTAATGAAAGGAATGGGGGCGCGGCAAATGAAGAAACAGTGGAAGATTCTGCTGATCCTTATTTTTATCCTGATCATTGTTCTGTTTTCGATTGCTAATGTGGATTCAGTCAAGTTCAGCTTTTTATTTGGCAATGTACATCTGCCGCTAATTCTTGTCATTATCGGTTCGGTCCTGATTGGTGCTGTACTGATCGGTTTATTTACTTATCCGCCAATCTACAAACAGCGTCACCGGATCACCAAACTTGAGCGTGATCTAAGACGGATGATTGAGCTGCATCCGGAGGATTCGGAACGCTTGAAGGTGGATCTGGGCGGCGAAGAAGCTGCAGCGAATGAGACACGCGCAGGAAATCGACGGTCAAAATGATGATAAAAAAATCCGGCTGAAGCGAGGAACCGGTTTGAATAAGGGAGGCGCTAAGGCGGGTGCTTGAATCAAACAATCGTTGGAAGATAAGAGAAGTAGATGAAGAAAAGGTGCAGCGGCTCTCTGAGTCGCTGCATATTTCTGTGATGACGGCACGTTTGCTTGTTGCTCGCGGCATCGAAGCATCAAAAGAGGCCCAGCTTTTCTTGCACGAAGAAGAGATGAAATTCTATGATCCTATGATCATGAAAGGAATGCGCGAGGCTTCATCGCGTATACAGCAAGCGATCGCTTCCGGGGAACGGATACGGATATTCGGCGATTACGATGCGGACGGTGTGACGTCAACGGCGATTTTGACACGAGCGCTGCGCGCATGCGGAGCGGATGTCACTTCCTATATCCCGAATCGCTTTAAGGACGGCTATGGGCCGAATATCGGCGCTGCCCGGCAGGCAAAGAAGGATGGCATCACACTGATCGTCACTGTGGATTCGGGAATTGCTGCGTTTGATCCTGCAGAATGTGCCGGACGGATGGGGATTGATTACATCATCACCGATCATCATGAGCCGCCGGAACAGCTGCCCGAGGCGTACGCCATACTGAATCCGAAACAAACGGATTGTCCTTACCCGTTTAAGGGATTATCAGGAGCAGGCGTCGCGCTTAAATTGGCACAAGCGGTTTGTGACACAGCTGTTTTTGATGAGCAGTGGGTCGCACTGGCTGCGATCGGTACAATCGCCGACCTTGTTCCGCTTATCGATGAAAACAGGCTGATTGCTGCTCAGGGCTTGAGAAAAATCAACGAAGGATCGCTACCCGGCATTGATGCGCTGAAGGTAAAAGCGTCGGGTGCCGGTCCTATTGACAGTGATGGGATCGGGTTTCAAATGGGACCGCGATTAAATGCAGCCGGCCGCATGACGGATGCTGCAGAAGCACTTGATTTGCTCCTGAGCGAGGACATGGATGAAGCGGTTATGCTGGCGGAGCGGCTTGATGCGTTGAATCAGCAACGCCGGTCGATTGTCGATCAGATTGCCAAGGAAGCAGACCAACAAGCAGCAGCTTATATGGATCAGGGCAGCAAAGCCCTTGTTCTTTCGGGGGAAGCCTGGCATCAGGGTGTTATTGGCATTGTAGCATCTAAAATTGTCGGCAAGTATTATCGTCCGGTGATCATTCTCAGCATTGACAAAGAAACAGAGATTGCGAAGGGATCCGGCCGTAGTATCGAAGGATTTAATCTTTATGAAGGTCTGAAGGCGTGCAGCAATCATTTGATTCAATTCGGCGGACACAAAATGGCGGCCGGACTGTCTCTTGCCCAAACAGAGATTGATCACTTTCGTGCAGCATTTAACGAGCAAGCGAACCATATGCTGGATGCACAAGAGCTCATTCCGCAACTGACGGTTGACGGTACCGCTAAAGTAGATGATCTTTCTGTCGAGCTGATCGAAGAAGTAGCGAAGCTGGCTCCGTTTGGAACCGACAATCCGAAACCGCTATTCCTGATTCCACAAGCGCCGTTGGCGAAGCTTGCTACAGTTGGCCGGAATAACGATCATCTTAAGTTGACGCTGAAGGGGAGCGAAAAGCAGCTCGAAGGCATCGGTTTTGGCTTTGGTAAATGGATACAGAAAATCGCACCTACGGATGAACTTGCTGCGGTTGGCGAACTGGGCATTAATGAGTGGAATGGATTCCGCAAAGCGCAGCTCATGATCCGAGATTTGCGTGTGGAAGGCGTGCAAGTGTATGATTGGCGTGCTCTGCGCGATCTTCAGGAAAAACTTCAGGTGCTTCGCGCAGAATCCGTCCCACTGCTTACTTTTCAAGAAGACACCGCCGCCCATTTCCAATTGGACGACGTGATGCGCTACGAACCCGGCATGACGCTCTCAGGGCATGTCGTTGCATTATTAGATCTTCCCGATGATGAAGAGCAGTTGTCTGCATTCCTTAGTACGCATCCGCAGCTCAACCGCTTCTATTGCATTTTCTATCACTCTCGTGATCATTATTTCTCCGCATTCCCGGAACGCGATCACTTTGTTTGGTATTACGCACTAATCCGGCAGCGTCATCGCTTCGAACTGCGCAACATGATGCGGCAAATTGCCGGTTACAAGGGATGGAGCGAACAATCGATTTCTTTGATGACACAGGTGTTTTTTGAACTTGGTTTTGTTAAAATAGAGAAAGGCATTTTATCAGAAATTCCTTCACCTGCGAAAGCGCCGCTGACTTCCTCGGAACTCTACCGAAAGGAAAAAGCGCAGCGCGATTTGGAAGCACGGTTTTGTTATGCACCGATCAGCGAAGTGAAACAGTGGCTGATTGTACAATTGAGACAGAGCGAAAAGCAAGGCATCAAATGAGAGATGACAACAATGCGGTCTTTAAGAAATAACACCGAATTGATCATTTATGGAAATGGAGCGCATGTCAGATGGATTATGCAAACTATATTAAGTCGGTCATGGATTTTCCGACGAAGGGAATTAATTTTAGAGATATTACCTCGCTTCTTGAGGAAGGACCGGTATATCGGGCGGCCATTAATGATCTCGCTGCTTTCGCTGAAAGCAAGAATGCTGAAATTGTAGTCGGTCCTGAAGCACGTGGTTTTGTCATTGGCGGACCGGTGGCGTATTCTTTGGGAATCGGATTTGTACCGGTTCGTAAACCGGGGAAACTTCCGCGTGAAGTGGCTACAGTTTCCTATAAAAAAGAATACGGGATTGATACGCTGTGTATTCACAAAGATTCGATCAAGCCAGGGCAACGCGTCTTAGTGACCGATGATTTGCTGGCGACCGGCGGCACAATTGAAGCAACGATTAAGTTGGTGGAACAGCTTGGCGGCGTTGTTGCCGGGGTTGCCTTTTTGATTGAATTGACCGGACTTGGCGGCAGTGAGCTTCTTAAAGATTATGATGTTCTGTCTTTAATCAACTACTAAACGTACAATCGGAGTGCCTGACTTCAGGCACTCTCTTTTTCGCAGAAGAGAAAAACTGAGCGTAAAGCGCGGGCAAGATCTGCTCGGTTACTCTGAAAACAGGCACAAATAGGGTTTCTCATTTCTCTCAAAGGGAACACTAGATAAGCAAATACTTTACAATCTTTATTGATTCTTTGATAATAGGTTTAACAGGTCTCGATGATTGGGAGAAAAGCCATCCATCATCGGTCGTGATAACTGATTTGTTTGAATTATAATTATAAAATAATGGCTCTCATCAATTTGGGTTCAAAAGGGAAATGAGGATCGGCATACAGGTGATGATACGATGACGATGGAAGAACTAATTCAGCAGGCATCGACCTACTTAGATGCAAAAGATATCGAAATAATCAAAGAAGCTTACCGGTTTGCGGATGAGGCGCATAAGGGACAAGTCCGCAAATCGGGCGAACCCTATATCATTCACCCAATCGAAGTTGCCGGTATTCTAGTCCAACTGAACATGGATGTCATTACGATTGTCAGCGGTTTTCTGCATGATGTCGTTGAAGACACGCCGGTTACGCTTGATGATATACGCGCGGAATTCGGAGACAATGTCGCAGAACTTGTCGATGGTGTGACGAAGCTGAGAAACTTCGAATATACCTCGAAAGAAGATCAGCAGGCCGAAAATCACCGGAAAATGTTTGTGGCAATGGCTCGTGATCTGCGCTGCGTCATTGTAAAACTTGCCGATCGTTTGCATAACATGCGCACACTGAAATACATGCGGCACGAAAAACAAATTCAAAAAGCGAATGAGACGCTTGAAATTTATGCACCGCTCGCGAACCGGCTGGGAATTTCAGCGATTAAATGGGAGCTGGAAGATATATCGCTCCGCTACTTGAAGCCGCAGCAATACTATAAGATCGTCAACTTGATGAAACAAAAGCGCGAAGAACGTGAAGCGTATATCGCCAAAGTTGTTGAGGATCTCAAGGCTTATGTAAAATCCGTGCACATTCCTGCAGAAGTGTCCGGACGGCCAAAACACATTTACAGCATCTATCGCAAAATGGTCAACCAGCATAAGCAGTTTAATGAAATCTATGATTTGTTTGCGGTACGTATTATTGTCAAAACGATCAAAGATTGTTATGCGATTCTGGGTATCATCCATACGCATTGGAAGCCAATGCCTGGACGTTTTAAGGATTATATTGCAATGCCAAAGCCGAATATGTACCAGTCGTTGCATACAACGGTCATCGGTCCAAAAGGTGATCCGCTGGAAGTTCAGATTCGTACCGAAGAGATGCATGATGTAGCGGAATACGGAATCGCCGCACACTGGGCTTACAAGGAAGGCAAAGTTAAGAACATTAATAACAAATTTGAGGACAGGCTCACCTGGTTCCGTGAAATTCTGGAGTATCAGAATGAAACCGATGATGCCAAGGAGTTCATGGAAACGCTCAAAATGGACTTATTCTCAGACACCGTGTTTGTCTTTACCCCGAAGGGTGATGTCATTGAACTTCCGGTTGGGTCGGTGCCGATTGATTTTGCTTACCGTATTCATACTGAAATCGGCAACAAAACGGTCGGGGCGCGTGTCAATGGCAAAATGGTTCCACTGGACTACAAGCTGAAAACCGGCGATATTGTTGAAGTGATGACCTCCAATCATTCGTACGGCCCAAGCCGTGACTGGCTGAAAATTGCAAAGAGTTCGGCGGTGAAGAACAAGATCCGCCAATGGTTTAAACGGCAGCAGCGCCAGGAAAATGTAGCACACGGTCGTGAACTTTTGGAGAAAGAATGCCGCAGTCAGAATATAAGCATTAAGGAAAACTTGACTGAAGAGAAGATCATGGATGTTGCCAAAAAGTTTAACTTCTCCCATGAAAATGAGCTCTTCGCAGCGATCGGCTACAATGGCATCACCGCCAAACAAGTCCTTACCCGTTTTACGGAAGATACGCGTAAACCGACGGAGGCTGAAGATGCCGAGGAGAAGATGAAACAGCTCTCCGAACCCAAACCAAATACGCAGAATCGTCGCAAGACCTCGTTGGGCGTGCGTGTCAAAGGGGTCGACAATCTGCTCGTTCGTTTGGCGCGCTGCTGCAATCCGGTACCTGGCGATGCGATTGTCGGGTACATTACCCGCGGGAGAGGAGTCACGGTTCATCGAGTGGATTGTCCGAATATAAGTCATGAAGATGATCGGCTTATGGATGTTGAATGGGAAAACAACGAGTCCAAGGCGAAAGAATACAATGTGGATATTGAAGTCACCGCCTATGACCGCAATGGACTGCTCAATGAGGTGTTGCAATGTGTCTCCGATTCACATACGGCCATTAACGGAATCTCCGGTCGCGCGGATAAAAATAAAGTGGCAACGATTCATATGACCATTGCCATTACCAATATCGATCATTTGTATCGCGTCGTTGAGAAAATCAAACGGATTCCCGATATTTATTCGGTTCGGCGCGTGATGCAATAAAAAGGATGAAGTGTCAATGAAAGTTGTGTTACAACGGGTAAAGCATGCAAAAGTGGACATCGACGGCCAAACGGTCGGTCAAATTGAAAAAGGTCTGCTGCTTCTGGTTGGAATTAAAACCGGCGACACTGAAGAGGATCTTCGTTATGTTGCCGATAAACTGACCGGGTTGCGTATTTTTGAAGATGAGAGTGGAAGAATGAACGGTTCAATTAAAGAAATGGGTGGTGCTGTGCTGTCAGTATCGCAGTTCACTCTCTATGGCAATACGTCAAAAGGAAGACGGCCGAGCTTTATCGAGGCAGCACGTCCCGAGATTGCCGAACCGCTTTATCACGCATTTAATGAAAGGCTCAGAGCGAATGGACTTCATGTCGAAACCGGCGTTTTCGGTGCCGATATGGCAGTATCTCTGGTGAATGACGGACCGGTCACATTGATTGTGGAGAGCAAAAATCAATAATTACTGTAACTTATTGTTCCAATTGTTGCTATTTATGAGGAATTGGTTACATCGATGACGCGATTAGTTACACGTTTTGCAGGGGGAGTTATAACTTTGCGATGCGTGGTTACAACCTCAGAGTGATGTGCACCGTGCACTGAGAAGGATTGATCTAACCCTGTTTTACTTGAAATCCGCTCGATGCACAAAAATTCGCGAAACCTTGACATTTTATTGGAAGATACGTACTATTAAAAGACGAACAAAACCAGTGACGAAGAGGTTTTTCGGAGCAATCGATCGAGAGAGAAGGCATGCCTGAGGCTGGAAGTATGCCGATCGTTCCCGGGAAATAGACACTTCAGAGGTGCTTTACTGAACATCCGATTTACTTTTTTTAATTGGACAGTAGGAAAAGCCGTTTCCGGGCGTTAACCGGCTCTTGAGAGGAAGCATTTCAATGCTTTAAATGAGGGTGGCACCACGAAGCTAATTCGTCCCTTGTCTGTCGGTTCACCGATGGACAAGGGACTTTTTATTTATTCATATGCAGCATCCGTACTTTTAAGCAGAGAAAAATAAAGGATTAAGCATGCGAAAACAGTTAAAGGAGGAACATTCTGCAATGATACAAATTCCCCGCGGAACCTATGATGTTTTGCCTGAAGATGCATTCAAGTGGCAGAAGATCGAAGCAGCAGCGCGCGAAATCTGTGCGCGCTTTAACTACAAAGAATTACGGACGCCGTTGTTCGAGTCGACCGCTTTATTTCAGCGTGGTGTCGGCGACACAACCGATATCGTCCAAAAAGAAATGTATTCGTTTAAAGATCGCGGTGGGCGTGAACTGACGCTGAGGCCTGAGGGCACCGCTTCTATCGTTAGGGCTTATGTTGAGAACAAGCTGTACGGCGATCCCAATCAGCCACAGAAACTTTATTACATAGGACCAATGTTCCGCTATGAACGTCCACAAGCCGGTCGTAACCGCCAGTTTACTCAGTTTGGCTGCGAAGCCCTTGGCTCTGCAGATCCGTCCATTGATGCAGAAGTTATTTCGCTCGCAATGACCTTTTATCAAACCCTTGGCTTGAAGAAATTGAAGCTTGTTTTGAACAGTCTCGGCGATCCGGAAAGCCGTAAAGCGCATCGTGATGCACTGATCGCCCACTTTAAACCGTCCATTGGCGAATTTTGCGATGATTGCCAGCAGCGTCTTGAGAAGAATCCGCTGCGCATTCTCGACTGCAAGGCGGATCATCATCACCCACTGATGGCGACTGCCCCGTCAATCATTGATTATCTGAATGATGCATCGCGTGACTATTTCAACAAGGTGAAAGCCATCTTGGACGAGATGGGTATCGACTATGAACTCGATCCGACGCTTGTCCGTGGATTGGATTACTATAACCATACAACCTTCGAAATTATGGGAGCTAGTCAAGGCGCAATCACGACCTTGATGGGCGGCGGCAGATACAATGGTTTGGTCAGCGAACTTGGCGGGCCGGAAACACCGGGCATTGGCTTCGCGCTCAGCATTGAACGCTTGCTGCTTGCCCTTGACGTTGAGGGCATCTCCTTGAATTCCGATCCGGCACTTGACTGCTTCGTCGTTGCGATCGGCGAAGCAGCCGAGCAAAAAACACCGGTGCTGCTGAACCGATTGCGTTTGGCCGGGCTGACCGCTGATAAAGACTATATTGGGCGTAAAGTCAAAGGCCAATTCAAACAAGCCGATCGCGATAAAGCGAAGTTCGTTGTCGTCGTTGGCGATGAGGAGCTTGAACAAGAAAAGGCAGTAGTTAAGAATATGGCTGATGGATCTCAAGAAGCGGTCGCGTTTAAGGACTTAACGGATTATCTTAAAGAAAAAATCTGATTCAATATAAATGGAGGGAACGACATGTATCGCAACGCAAATTGCGGTGAATTAACCGAGGCATTCGCCGGCAAGAAAGTTACCTTGGCCGGCTGGGTGCAAAAAAGAAGAGATCTTGGCGGAGTTATTTTTATCGATCTTCGCGACAGGTCAGGGGTTGTCCAGATTGTCTTCAACCCACAAGTCTCACAAGAAGCTTGGAACAAAGCAGATAAACTGCGCAGCGAATATTGTGTCACTGTGACCGGTGAGGTCGTAAAACGCGATCCAGAAGCCGTGAACGAGAAAATCAAAACCGGTACGATTGAAGTGATGATCAACGAGATAACCTTGCTGAATAAATCGAAAACACCGCCGTTTCCAATTGAAGACGACATCGAAGCTTCTGAAGATATCCGTTTGAAATATCGCTATCTGGACCTGCGTCGTCCGGAAATGCTCGAAACGTTGAAAATTCGCAATAAGATTACCCATACATTGCGCGATTTTCTCGATGAAAACGATTTTCTTGATGTCGAAACCCCGATTTTGACCAAGAGCACTCCGGAAGGCGCACGTGATTACCTCGTACCGAGCCGTGTGCACCCGGGTGAATTTTATGCGTTGCCGCAATCGCCGCAGCTATTCAAACAGCTGCTGATGGCATCGGGAATTGAAAAGTACTATCAGATCGCACGTTGCTTCCGCGATGAGGATTTGCGTGCTGACCGTCAACCTGAATTTACACAGGTCGACATGGAAATGTCCTTTTTTGAAATCGACAAATTCCAAAACATGATTGAAGAAATGCTCGTGCGTGTCATGAAGGAAGTCAAGGGCGTTGACATTCCGCGTCCATTCAAACGCTTGACCTATGCCGAAGCCATCGACCTGTACGGCAGTGACAAGCCGGATACACGATTCGGTATGACATTAATCGATCTCACCGACATCGCTGCGGACAGCACGCTGAAGGTATTCAAGGAAGTACAGGAAAAAGGCGGCTTGGTTAAAGCGATCAATGCGAAAGGCGTTGCTGCACAGTTCTCGCGCAAACAAGTTGACGAAGACCTGCGCGCCGTGGTTTCCCCGTACGGCGCAAAGGGACTGGCTTGGCTCAAGGTTGAGGAAGGCGGCATGAAAGGACCGATTGCCAAATTCTTTGATGAAGCACTGACGGCGCGGATTATTGAGCGAACGAACGCTGAACCGGGCGACTTACTGCTGTTTGTCGCAGATAAGAAGAAGATTGTTGCCGACAGCCTTGGCGCCCTGCGCCTGCATCTTGGCAAACTGCTGGGTCTGATCGACGAATCTGCCTACAACTTCTTATGGGTTACGCACTTCCCACTGCTTTCCTACAGCGAGGAAGAACACCGATACGTTGCAGAGCACCATCCATTTACGATGCCGGTGCTTGAAGACCTCGATAAGATCGAGAGCGATCCGGGCAGTGTACGTGCACAATCCTTTGATATGGTACTTAATGGCTATGAACTTGGCAGCGGTTCGCAGCGTATCTCGGACCACGACCTGCAAGAACAAATGTTCAAAGTACTTGGCTTCACAAAAGAACGTGCTGAAAAACAGTTTGGCTTTCTAATGAGCGCATTTGAATACGGCGTTCCGCCGCATGGCGGCATGGCGCTTGGCATTGACCGCATTGTGATGCTGCTCGCCGGCCGTTCAAGTTTGCGCGACACGATCGCATTCCCGAAAACAGCCAGCGCGTCCGACCTGCTGACCAAGGCACCAAGCGAGGTCAGCCTGGATCAATTGGCCGAACTGCATCTCGACGTGGCAACCATCTTAAAATAAAGGAATCTTGAAGCAAAAGTTAAGATATGTTAAACTGAATGCATAAGATAATGAAAAAAGTCCTGAAGTGTTAGTCTAAAGTCGTTATGTTTTGACCGAACATATTTTGATAGGGAGTTCGATTGTTCTCACTCGGAGCGCATGCCCGCGCTCGGGACGCGTGAACTGTGGGACAGGACACCCACCTGCTTATAACTGCGGGTATCAAATCTGCGGCTTTGCAACGGCACGTTCGGGATTTTTTGTTTTGGAAAAAATAAAGCCGGAATGACGGAGATGTGGTCCGTGTTCCGGCTTTTTTACTATATAGATGCTTATTTTTTCGCTGAATAGAGGGTTAAGCTCAATGATGCTTGTGATCCGGTTTGCATTGAAAATTGGGTGATGTTTAAGATGCGTTCCATCTTTTCGAGATCACAAATGAAATCTATAATTTCCTGTGTTGATTTTGCGGATAATTGTATGGTATAGCTGTTCGCGTTCAAGGAAGAATTTTGGCTTCTATTTACTCGAGTAATCGTATCAACGTACACTTGACGAACCATAGCCTGAGCTTGGAATTTCACAAAGAAGGATTCAATTTCTGGCTGCTTTGGCAGGGTTTCTTCGTTTATTGCATTGTCCTCTCCATCAGCGCTGCTTTTTTTTGTTAAGGCGGCCATTTCTTTGTAATTCTGAACAGAGCTTTGCGTGAGAGTAAGATTTTCTTTCAAAGGGATAATTTTCATAAAGTAGAAAAATCCAAATCCAGAGCAGACAATGAGAACAGCGGCAACAATAACGATATAGGTCTGTCTCATATCAATTCTCCTTCTTCTTAGAGATCGTCATACTTAGAAACAAGTGAACCTGTCCCTTTTTGAACGTTTTGGAATTAACAATTTTCGTTGCGATCACATTTGAAAAGGTTTGATTTCTTAATCGCGATGTAAATAAATCGGCATCGGAAAATGAAGTAATCTGATATTCTGCTGTGAGATTTCCTGTTGAATCAATGTCCGTACGGATTACCTTTGCCCCTTTAGGCAATTGTTCATTAATTATGGTTAACGAGTCATAGATCGAGAGCTTATTTTTCTTAATTTGATTTACCGCGTTGATCGTGGAAAGTGATTTTGTACGCCCATTCGCGATTTTTTTCTCCGATTGTGCTTTCCAATAGCTCTCTTGATTCTGCGCAGCCTGAAGTTGGCCACTTAAATTCATCGTGTACCAAGTAAAGAAGGCAAGTGTGAGTACGCAAACCCCTGCAAAGACGATCGCAAAGCAAATCAATGCTTTCGGCGTTTTCCGTTCGTAGGGGAGAAGATTGATATCAATCATTTCAGCCCCTCCTTCATCGCAAGACCGACGGCAGGAATGCTCGTTTCATTGATTGTTTCAGAATAGTTGATCTTTTCGCGGTCAATCGCAAGGTTTTGCACGTCCTGCGGAACAAGCGCTTGAAGTGCATTCTGAAGCAGAGCGGTATGCCCATGATCGCCAAATAAATAGATCATTGCAACCTCGTCAGCACCTTTGCGCACGCTGTACTGATAAAAGTTCAGCATTCGTTCAATTTCCGTTGCCGCATTGAGGTAGAACGTATCCGGTTCCGCTGCTTCAAGATTGACTTGGCGAACAAACATCGGAATGTCGCCACTAAAAATCGACACATAGAGTGATTCGTTTTCAAGGTGCACGTACATCCGCTGCTGCTCAGCAATTTCCGGGTGAAAATGCTGCACCCAGCGATCAATTCCTAAAGCGCTGAATTCGGCATTGACCGGATTCAAACCGGCATTGGACTGCAGTTTCCTGTATTTCAGCACGACATGTTCCGGTGCCGCGATAAACAACACATTGGTTCCGGTTGCTTCACGTTGAATCACATGGAAATCGAAAACCGGTTTATCGAATGGAAGTTGAATCTTATTTCCCATTTCGATGAAAAAGTAGTTTTGCAGTTCTGAATCCGATTTGACACCGGGAAAATCAAACTGGCGAAGGATAAGCTGGGATGTCGGAATGGCAAAGTACGTTTTCTTGCCCTTTGCTTTAAGCGCGCGAACCATGTCCTTTAAATAATCCGTGAAGGTTTGTTCATCCTTAACGCGTCCGTTTTCCACAATACCTCGCTCAAGTGGCTTCTCAAGATAAGTGAAACCAGCAGGAAGGTCGGCATTGCCGCGCGAAAGTACCATCCGAATCGCATAATCGGATACAGTTAATCCAACGCTGGCATGATTTTGAAAGAGTCGAAACACAAGCATCATTCCTACTATTAAAAGATTAGATCAAAATATAAGGTGATTAGCTGATCGCCGAAGAAGAAGCTGGTCAGTATCCCTAAAGCAATAAATGGAACAAAGGGTACCGGCTGCCGGCGTTTAATCAGTCCCAGAAGTTGTCCGCCGAGTCCAATGACAGCACCAAAGAATGTGGCTAGAAAAAACCCTAAAATGACGAGTTTCCAACCTAAAACCAGGCCTAGGATGGCAAACAATTTGATATCGCCGCCACCCATGCCGCCGCGACTGATTAAGGCAATCAAGGCAAGCAGTCCGAACCCCGCTGCAAAGCCGAGCGGCGCGTCCCACCACGGATGAGGAGGGTAAATGACCCGAAAGGCAACGAACAATGGGAAAAAGAACAGCAAAATCTTATCCGGAATCAGCATATATTCAAGATCAGATACGAGCACGATCATCAACAATGAAACAAGAAGCCAGCCGCATAGCATCTCTTCAATTGATGTTGCGCGCAGGAAACTAAACAAGAATAAAAGTCCCGTTGCTGCTTCGATGATTGGATAGATTGGTGAAATCTTTGAATGACAGGTGCGGCATTTGCCTCCCAGAAAAAGATAGGAGAAGACCGGCACCAAATCCAGAATCGTCAAACGCCGCCCGCACGACGGACAGTGCGAAGGCGGCATAATGATTGACTGGCCGGCGGGAACCCGCAGACCGACGACGTTGTAGAAAGAGCCTAGGATGAGACCTAAGAATTGAATATATATATAATTAAATATCATTTATCATTCATTATTTTCGTTGGTTGAACTTCCACCACGATTATAATTTAAAAGAGCAGATTCTGAAACATCACTATTACCTGTTTGGTTCGGTAAATCAGATGCGGTAATTGAATAAGTTGCTTTATGATCATCTCCAACGTCAACACTGACAGAATAGCTGCTTAATGAAATATTCTGATCATCAAGGTATTTAGCCAAGTCATCTTGATCTAGGGTGGTGTCCTCTGTTGTACGATTATCTGCTACATATAATTTTGCAGCATGAATTACGGTAATTGCATCCTGTACCTTAGCTTTATCATTCTGCTTATTAATAATTGAAATCACACTTGGAATTGCGATGGCAGCTAAGATTGCCAGGATAACGATTACCGCCAAGAGTTCAATCAGTGTAAAGCCTTTCTGGTTTTTCTTTTCGTTTGCTTTTTGCAAAATCTTTTTGAGCATAACTCTTCCTCCTGTTTCTTACACATTTTGATAAATTTGGAACATAGGGATAATAATGGCTAGGACGATAAAACCGACAACAACGGCGAGGAACAGGATGACCAAGGGTTCGATCAGGACCTTCATGCGTTCGGTCATCTGTTCGACGTCATCTTCATAATACTTGGCGACACTGTTCAACATTTGATCGAGCATGCCGGTTTTTTCACCGATCGCGGTCATATGATGAATCATCGCCGGAAAGATCTTTTGATCCTGAAAGGCTTCGGAGAGGGGCCGACCGAAGTCAAGTGCTTCAGCGACCTTATGTATCGCCTGACGGATTGCAAGATTCGATGTGATTTTCTCAATTGAATGTAATGCATCGATGACTGGAACAGAACTTGAAAGTAATAACGCAAGCATCCAGAGCAATCGGGAAAGTTCACCCTTATAGACTATTTGACCTATTAAAGGCAATCTGATTATAGCATAATCTAGTCTTAATTTACTAGATTTATTTCGCAGAAGAATAAAAATGCCGACAATTATGGCAAATCCTAAAAGGATAATGGTATACCAAAAAGAACGTAACCAGTCGCTTATACCTAGAATCACGCGTGTAATCATCGGCAGTTGGGTATTTAGACTGGCAAACATTGAGCGGAACATAGGAATAATTGTTGTTAATAGAAACAATACGACACCAATCGACATCATGAATACAAAAGCAGGGTAGACCATTGCTGTGGTCAACTTTTGCCGTGATTTATGCAGACGTTCATAATAAGTGGCGAGGTGATCGAGACTTTCCTCAAGGCGTCCGCTTTCCTCGCCGGCACGAATCATATGAATGATCATCGGACTGAAAATTTTCGATTGGTTTTCAAACGCTTGGGAGAGCGTCTGACCTTCACGGAGATCAATCGCCATATCCATAATCACTTGCTTGAAATACTTGTTTTTTTCTTCTTGGTCGGTCAGAATCTCAAGGGTATCGGCGACGGTAACTCCAGCTTTGATGATCGTTGCAAACTGGCGCAAGAAAACAACTTTGTCTTGTAGTTTGACGCGCTGACCAATAGACAATTCTTTATACCAGATTGAATCTTTGTGTTCGTGGACGGAGCGAATGGTCAACCCTTGTTTTGCCACTTCAAGCAAAGCTTCTTGGCGTGTGACGGCGCTGAGTCGGCCTTTTCTCACCTTTCCTTGAGCAGTTGTGCCGATATAATCGTATAAAGGCATCTCCTCATCCCCTCAATAAAAATGTTTCAACCGATTCAGAATCGATCTCACGATGCGTCAGCATGTCCTGCACGCAAGAAGCCATTGTCTGCATGCCTTGCGCACGGTTAACTTGGATGACACTTGGAATTTGATAGATCTTCTTCTCACGGATCAAGTGGCTGATCGCTTTGTTATTAATCATCAGTTCGGTTGCCACGCGTCGTCCGGAATGATCTGGAGTAGGGAAGAGACGCTGTGAGACAACGGAAACGAGTTCAGCTGCCAGTTGGATTCGGATCTGTCCTTGCTGCTCGGCAGGGAAGACATCAATGATGCGGTCGATGGTCGATACGGCGTCGTTGGTATGCAAGGTTGCCAGAACCAAATGTCCGGTTTCCGCCGCAGTTAGTGCAGTACGAATCGTCTCCAGATCACGCATTTCACCTACCAAAATAACATCAGGGTCTTCGCGGAGAGCCGAACGCAATCCAAGCGCAAAAGATTCAGTATCATTACCTATTTCGCGCTGTTGAATGATGCATCGGTCATGCTTGTGAAGATATTCAATCGGATCCTCTAAGGTAATAATATGACGGCGGAGCGAGCGGTTCATATCATCAACCAGCGCAGCCAGAGTCGTCGATTTGCCGCTTCCAGTCGGTCCGGTGACCAGAAACAAACCGTGTGGGCGTTGAACCAGTGTCCGCAGCACTTCAGGGAGCTGCAAGGAAGCGAGGTTGGGCACTTGCTGCGGAATCACACGAAAGGCAAGACTGTAGCAAGAACGCTGTCTGAAAGCGTTGACCCGGAAACGTGATAACTTTGCAATACTAAATGAAAAATCCAGTTCGCCATGGTTCTTAAGCTTGGCAAACTGCGAATCGCTTAAAATGGCCCGCACCATTTCTTCTGTATCTGCAGGTTTGACAATTGGCTTGTCAAGCGCCATCAATTCGCCGTTTAAGCGAATGGTTGGCGGGATTCCCACAGAAATATGAAGATCTGATGCGCTGCGTGTGCAGGCAATCGTCAAGCATTCCTTCAGAAAATTGATCATGTTTGTTCCCTCGATTAACTAATAATTTTAAGTAATTCATCGACTGTCGTGATGCCGTCTGCAACTTTGGAAAGCCCGTTTTCCAGCATCGAAACACCACCGGAGTCTTTCACCAAATTTTGAATATCTTTGAAGGAATGGTGCATGATCAGCAATTCCGAAATTTCCTCGGACAGTTCGAGCATTTCATGAACGGCGGTTCGCCCGAGATAGCCAGTTTGATGACACGATTTGCAGCCAACGCCTTTCATCAGTTTCGGTGGACATTCGAAACCAGCTTTGGCAAACAATCCGCGTTCAATCGGAGATGGTTCAAAAGGATGAGCACAGTCGCGGCAGACGCGTCGCACCAAACGCTGGGCAACTACACCAGTAAGCGATGCGGCGACGAGAAACGGGTCAACCCCCATATCAATTAGCCTGTAGATGGTTGTCGGCACGTCATTAGTATGCAAAGTGCTGAGCACGAGGTGTCCGGTTAGCGAAGCACGAATGGCAATTTCTGCTGTTTCGCCATCGCGAATTTCCCCAACCATAATAATGTTCGGATCCTGACGCAAGATCGCTCGAAGGCCCGCAGCAAACGTTAGACCGATCGGCGCATTGGTTTGAATTTGGTTAATGCCGTCAATCTGATATTCGACTGGGTCTTCAATCGTAATGATGTTTTGCGATTCGCTATTGAGATAGTTCAATGCCGCATATAACGTTGATGTCTTTCCAGAACCGGTTGGACCTGTAATGAGCACAAGGCCAGTCGGCTTGGTGACCATTTTCATAAACGTTTTCTGCTGAGTGTCTGTAAAGCCGACATTTGGAATTTTCAACAACAGATCTTTGGTATTCAGCAAACGCAGGACGATGCGTTCGCCGAACAAGGTTGGCAGAACGGAGATACGCAGATCAATTCTGCTTTTGCCAATCGTAACTTTGACGCGACCGTCCTGTGGAAGTCGTTTTTCCGTTATGTCCAGTTGACTCATTACTTTAATGCGTGTCACGAGTACGCTAAGCAGTTCCTTTGGAAATGTGCGGTACGTATGCAGTTCGCCATCAATCCGAAAGCGCACCACGACACTGAATTCGTGCGGATCAATATGGATATCACTAGCACGTTCTTCCACAGCACTCAGCAGCAATTTATTGATGATTTTCAGTATTGGCGTGTCATTCACCGTTACTAATTCATCTTCGTCAACCGTATTCTTGTTGATAGTGGTTAGAATTTCACTGACTGAATCCTCCTCATTATATAAGCGGTTGATCGCACTTGTAATTTCACTTGGCAGAGCCAAAGCAACTTTAACATGAAACCCGGTCATCATTTGCAGATCGTCGATGGCAAAGAAGTTGAGTGGGTTTGCCATTGCTACATAAAGAATATTGTCTGACTTTTTATAACAGATCAGTTCATTTTCTCTTGAAAAGGATTGGTCGATTAAGTTCACCACTTGATGATCAATGACAATGCTGGCAAGGTGAACTTGCGGAATGCTCAACTGAAACGAGAGCGCATCAATTAATTGTTGCTCGGAAATATAACCGCGTTCAATCAATGCGTGACCAAGTTTCTGACTAGAGTCCTTCTGTTCAAGTGTTGATGCCAACTGCTCATTCGTAATGATTCCCGAATCAACGAGTAGGTCGCCAAGTCGTCGATGTGTGCGCTGCATTAATAGGACTTCCTCCTAAATTCTTTTTTCGCCAAAAAACGACTCTTTTATTCTATCAGAAAAGTAATTAGAATAGTAAAAGAGACTCATGTGAAAGGACATGACTTATGAACCAAGATCAAAAGGGCATGACGCTTATTGAAGTCATTGCTGCCATTACCTTACTGAGTATTGTCATTTTAACTTTCGCTTACGTCTTTATACAAAGCCAGCAGGTGACAACGGACAACGGCGATCGCTTGACCGCGTTACAGCTAGCGCAAAAAAGATTATCGGATGCGCTCAATGACCCGGGTTTGCCTAGTAAACCGGATGTATCCAATACATCGGATGCACCTCCGAGTCCGAATCCGGGTGATCAAGATCAGCGCGATAAAATTATTCATACAGATTCCGACAACGATACACTTGATCATCAAACCTATAAAAGCTATGTATATCTGTTTAATGAGGACAGCGATGGGAAGCAGATGATCGTTGTGCGCACCTATTATAACAGTTCTAAATATGTAGAACTTTACAACTATTATATGTCAAACTAGCATACGAGAGGTAAAGGTATGATCCAAAATTCAAAGGGTGTCACTCTAGTCGAGATGCTGGCGGTCATTGTTGTCGCAACCATTTGCCTGACCCTGATTTTCAGTATCTGGCTGTCCGGCGAGAAATCTGTGCAACGTACGATGACTCAAAACGATCTGCAAGCAGACGCTCATCTTGTCCAAGTACGTATCACGCGAGCGTTTTATGATCAAGTGGATAAACCATTTACGCTCACAGTGAATGGTGGCAAAGTTACACTTAGCTATGAAGGCGGCACCTCCCAGCAGCCGGAAGTGATCTCAAATCCAGATTTAGTGTACACACCTGAGCAGGGAGTACCTAATACAGTGAACGTTAAAGATGGGTCACGCTTGACTCTCGACTACACCATTACAGAACGCACAGCTTCCAGTTTGAACAATCTACCAAGCTTTCATTTGAAAACAACCTTAAATTATCCTTGGAAAGATGATGTTGATGAGGAGAGTGAATCAAGTGGCACCCCATAATAAGCATGTCCTAAAAAAAGAATCCGGTTATGCACTTGTCATCGTTCTCCTTGTTATTACAGTTTTCTCTGTACTTGGACTTACTGTAATGTCCATATCCTTCAACCATTCGAAACAATTCAGTAAGGAAAAGGCGCAAACCCAAGCATTGAATGCTGCCGAGATGGGGCTGAAGGCGTATGATTATGAAATAAAAAATATACTTAAAAGAACTGATATAAGTTCCTTTGATACATTTAAAAATGATTTTTTTAGAAACATGCGGGATACATTAGATTCTAACCCTGAAGTAAATTCACTTTCAGGAAGTCCCAGATATCAGGTACAAGTCTTGAACAAAACTGTTGTCGGTAACGCAATTAGATTTACATTAAAAAGTGTCGGCACAGTTCAGGGTGATAAAGAATTGGTTACAATAACCCAAAACAAAACGTTAAAGTATGACAATGATTCAAATGACCAAAGTAAAATTTGCGAACCTGATGGTTTCATGGGAGTTAAGGTACCATGTTTAGACGGTATATTTTTCCATCATGGAGCTACTTCTAAAGTAGGTAACATCGTAATTAATGGAAAAGAAAAAGATGAGAACATAAACTTTAATTTATCTAAAAATGATATTCCTAATTCGATTTCATTTAATGGATCAAAGATTATATCGAATACGGAGTACAGTAAAAATGTTATTATCAGCGGTTCTACTACTTTGAATGGAAATGTAAGTTTTCACGGAAATGTTTATGTTAGTGGTTCAATTGCTGTAATAAATGGAAATGTCAACTTTGACGGTTATGTTTATTTCAAAGGATCGCATAGTTTAAACCCTTTTTCAGGCAATCAGGTCATTTTTAATCGAACTGTTTTTTCAAATGGTTCAATGTCAGCTGTTGCAAGTAACAGTTTGATTGAGTTTAAAGGCGGATTAGTTACAGGGGGTTCCACTTCACTAGTTGCGTCTGGAACTGGAAAAATCGTAATAGGGGGAAAAGATGACATTAAATCGCCAATAACCATAGTGAGCAGTGATACAAAGTATATTCCTTAATTTAAATATATTACAAAAAAATTACCCTGAGGCGAGGAGCCTCAGGGCTGGGGTTAAATATTATCTTGAAAGTTGTTTATTTCGCGATCTTTTCCAGGTTGCCGTTTTGGTCCATTTTGAAGGCGGGTGCTGATGCAGCGTCTTGATCTTGAAAGGCGACCATGCGACGGGCGCGGTCCATGATGCCGACCAGTGCTTGATAGTCTTCTTCAACGGTTTTCTGGCGTGATTTTAAGGCTTCGATCTCTTGGTCGAGTTCGCCGATACGTTTTTGTAAACGTGCATTTTCTTGTTTTAAATGCGTGTTTTCTTTATCCAGTCGGTTGCTTGTTGAGCTCCCGTTTTGCAGATGCTGCAGAAAGTGGATAACATCGGTTAATGTGAGGCTGCTTGTTGAGGAAGCGGCTGGTGTTCCGGTTTGTTGTGCCGGAGTTTCAGCAGTGAACGATGTAGGATCCGTAAGGTCCGCGGTTTCCATAACAGGAAATGATTGAGTCACTGGACGGGATATTCTGTTTTGCTGTTCGGCACGTTTTTTTTGTTTACGCTGTTTTTTTGCGATTTGTATTGCTTGTTCGTATTTTTGGCGGACAATGGCGTTCCAGCGGAATCCGCATGCAGCCCCGGTTCGATTCAGCCGATCGCCAACTTCTTCAAAGGCGTCGAGCTGGGTACTTCCTTCTCTGATATGGCGCAGGACGGTCTCTGCGAGCAGAAGATCATCTTCATGCGACCATGCATCTTGTCTCACTTTTGTCATGTTCTATGCTCCTTCTTGCATTCTTGTTGATTTGTAAAAAGGATTGACAACTTTTAAGACTTTTATACACGATCGATTTTCAAGAGGATTGAAGCTTTAAAATAAAAAAAGCGCTGTATCAGCGCTTTTTTTTGTCGCGCTCGACAAAATAGTCGAGTCGTTTTTGAACGGTTCGTTCATAGCCGCGTGGGGAAGGATGGTAGAAGTGCTTGCTGCGCAGCTTGTCCGGAAGATAGTCTTGCGGTACGTATCCGTCTTCGAAGTCGTGCGGATAGAGGTAACCTTTGCCATGTCCAAGCTTGGCCGCACCTTTATAGTGAGCATCACGCAGGTGGATGGGAACGTCGCCCGTTTTTTCATCTTTTACGGCAGCGAGTGCTTCATCAATACCGCTGATCACAGCATTGCTCTTTGGCGCTGTTGCGACATAGAGAGCTGCTTCGGCAAGCGGGATGCGTGCTTCAGGCATCCCGATAAATGTGACTGCGGTCACCGCGGTATTGGCAATCAGAATCGCATTGGGGTCGGCAAGACCAACGTCTTCAGCGGCATGGATGAAAATACGGCGGGCGATAAATTTCGGATCTTCGCCAGCGGCGATCATCTTGGCGAGCCAGTAAAGCGTGGCATTTGGATCTGATCCGCGCATACTTTTGATGAATGCAGATACCGTATCGTAGTGGTTGTCTCCGTTTTTATCATACTGTAAGACCTTTTCCTGAATCGATTCCTCGGCGACGCTGCGATCAATATGGATGACTCCGTCGGCATTTGGGTCTGTGGTCAGCACGGCCAGCTCTAGGGCATGCAGTGCCGTGCGGCTATCACCATTTGCAACGCGAACAAGATGATCCAACGCATCCTCATCCACTTCGATGGCCGATTCGCCGTAACCTCTTTTTTTATCGGTCAATGCATGGCTAAGAATCGTACGAATTGCTTTATCCGTCAAGGGCTCGAATCGAAATAATCGAGATCGAGACAGAAGTGCTGCATTGATCTCGAACATCGGACTTTCGGTTGTTGCACCGATGAGAATAATTGTACCTTTTTCAACGGAAGGCAGGAGTGCATCCTGCTGTCCCTTATTGAAGCGATGGATTTCATCAATAAATAAAATGGTTTTCTGCTGATCGAATTTCAATCGTTCTTCCGCAGCCGCAATAATCTTGCGAATATCGCCAACGCCGGATGTAACGGCGTTGAGCTGTTCGTAATAGGCAGAAGTGGTTTGAGCAATGATATGGGCAAGCGTCGTTTTGCCGGTCCCCGGTGGCCCAAAGAAAATCATCGGCGTCAGTTTGTCTGCTTGAATGGCACGGCGCAGCAGCCGTCCCTGACCGACAATTTGCTCCTGACCGACAAATTCATCGAGTGTTTGCGGACGCATCCGATCGGCGAGCGGCCGACCGTTTAAATTCGATTGGTCATCGGTTGGAAAGTCAAACAGATCCATCCCGATCATCCTCTCATTTTTCTGTATTTGCGGGAATCCTTCTTGATGACGTGCAACGCCAAGCATTTTCGTCTATAATAATTTAAGGTCTGAACATAGTTTACCATAAATCAGAAGCTATGTTCGTAGGGAATGCTTGTTTTAACAGAGTGGATCCGCGTACTGCTTCAGGGCAGACGTGCATCTTTGTCTCACTTGACAGGGTATGAATGAAAGAAGATAAATGTTGATTTAAGATGGGGTGTAACGAGATGAAAATTTCAACGAAAGGCCGTTACGGCTTGACGATTATGATGGCGCTTGCCAAAAACAAAGGTCGCGGACCGCTTTCGCTGAAGGCGATTGCCAATGAACATGATCTTTCCGAACACTATTTGGAACAATTAATTGCTCCTTTGCGCAATGCGGGGCTGGTCAGCAGCATTCGTGGAGCCTACGGCGGCTATGTTTTGGCGAAAATGCCGAGCGAAATCACGGCAGCCGACGTGATTCGTGTTCTGGAAGGGCCGATTCAACCGGTGGAAGTGATGGACGATGATGATCCGGCGAAACGTGAGCTGTGGGTGAAAATCCGTGATGCGGTACGCGATGTATTGCAAGGGACGACGCTCGACGATTTGATTCATTACGATTCCGATCCTCAAGTACAGGATCCGGATATGTTTTATATTTAAGCGAACGCGGGTTAGCTCGCGTGATTCGATTGATTTAAAGGAGTGATAAGGCGTGAATCCGATTTATCTTGATCATGCCGCAACAACACCGATTGATCCGGAAGTGCTTCAGGTCATGGTGGAAACGTATCAGCAGGTGGTAGGAAATCCGTCGAGTATTCACTCGTTCGGCCGACAGGCGCGCAAGATCGTTGATGAATCGCGTCATACAATTGCAAAATATATTGGTGCACGCAGCCGCGAGATCGTCTTTACCAGCGGTGGTACGGAAGGCGATAACATCGCCATTCTCGGTACGGCTTTCGCTAACAGCGATAAGGGAAAGCATATCATTACGACAAAAATTGAGCATCACGGTGTGTTAAAAACATGCGCATATTTAGAAACGCAAGGCTTCACGATTGACTACCTCGATGTGGATCGTACAGGACGCGTTTCACTTGATGAATTAAAAAGCAAACTACGTGAGGACACCATTCTCGTCTCGATAATGTTTGGAAATAATGAGGTTGGCACGATTCAGCCGATTCGGGAAATCGCGCACTTGCTCGCCGATCATCAGGCTTATTTCCACACGGATGTTGTGCAAGCCTTCGGTACGGCCGACATGGACGTTAAGGATACCCCCATCGACTTGATGTCGATGGCCGGTCACAAAATCGGCGGCCCAAAGGGTATCGGTTTTATTTTCGTAAGGGACGGTTTGTCGCTTCAGGCATATACGCATGGCGGTGATCAGGAGCGCAAACGGCGCGCCGGTACGGAAAATGTTCCGGCAATTGCCGGTCTGGCACGGGCAGTCGAAAAAGTCGGCGAACATTTTCATGAGCGGATTGACAACTGCTTGCATGCACGTCAAATAATTCTTGAGACACTTGATGAGGAAAAAGTGACCTATAAAATCAACGGTAATCCGGATCACTTTTTGCCTCAGGTATTGAATCTTTATTTTCCGGGAACCAATGTTGAAACGCTGCTCACAAAACTGGATTTAGCGGGAGTAGCAGTCTCCAGCGGTTCTGCATGCACGGCGGGATCGGTGGAACCGTCACATGTGCTGACGGCAATGTTTGGCGAGCGAGCTCCGGAGACGGTCAGCTCAATTCGTGTTAGTTTCGGAGATCATATAGATGAAGATCAATTACGAGAGGCGGGGCGGATCATTGCCGCATCTGTCCGTGATCTCGTTTCGTTAAGAAAGGTGGGTGAAGTTTCGTGACTGGAAAATCCCCAAGCCGGACACGTGTCGTTGTTGGCATGTCGGGCGGAGTGGATTCAACCGTTGCCGCGCTGTTGCTGAAGCAGCAAGGCTATGATGTCGTTGGTATTTTCATGAAAAATTGGGACGATACCGATGAGAACGGGATTTGTACGGCAACGGAAGACTATGAAGATGTGGTCCGCGTTTCCAATCAAATCGGGATACCCTATTATGCAGTCAATTTTGAGAAACAGTATTGGGATCGTGTTTTTTCGTATTTCCTGGATGAGTATAAATTAGGGCGGACACCGAATCCGGATGTCATGTGCAATAAGGAAATTAAATTCAAAGCGTTTCTCGATCACGCGATGGCGCTCGGTGCGGACTATGTGGCAACCGGTCATTACGCGCGCGTTGACCGTCGCGATGGCAAAACAGCGATGATTCGTGCAGTCGATCAGAATAAGGATCAAACTTATTTCCTGAATCAGCTCTCGCAAGAACAGATCGCCAAGGTGATGTTCCCGCTCGGTGATCTGAAAAAGCCAGAGGTACGCGAAATTGCACGTGAACATCACTTGGCAACGGCTGAGAAAAAGGACAGTACCGGTATCTGCTTTATCGGTGAACGGAATTTTAAGGAGTTCCTGAGCCATTATCTGCCGGCAAACCGCGGTGAGATCCGCACCCTTGATGGTGAACTCAAAGGGTATCATGACGGGCTCATGTACTATACGAATGGTCAGCGCCAAGGACTTGGTATTGGCGGTCCGGGCGGCCCATGGTTTGTTTGTGGCAAAGACTTAAAGCGTAATATTCTGTATGTGGTGGAGGGATCCGAACACCCTGCGCTGCAAGCAAAAGGATTATTGGCTGACAAAGTCAATTGGATCTCCGGCACCGCAAAGCGCAGTGAGTTCCACTGCACAGCAAAATTCAGATATCGCCAGAAAGATCAACCAGTGACTGTTCATGTGCTCGACGACGAACGGCTTAAGGTCGTGTTTGATCAGCCGGAACGTGCGGTTACGCCGGGTCAATCGGTGGTTCTGTATGATGGTGATGAGTGCCTCGGCGGAGCAACGATTGCAACGATTTTAGGACAGGGAACAGATAAAACACTCGACTTTACAGACTCGGCTTTGCGCTAAAAGCTTGAGTCTTTTTCACAGGCATTTAAAGCGCAACACTTTTTTTATAAAACGAACGGACATGTGGATTTGAAGCGAGCAAGCTGCTCGGTCGTCCGCGGATACAAGCTAGATGGAGCGTACACCGCACTCTAAAGGAGATTGGGCGCCTTTTCTCGCCCTTTTTTATACATAACGGAAAAACAGAACTATTTGGAGGCGATGGCATGAAGACGATGGAACAGGTGCAACGCTTGATTACTGAGAAAAAGTTCGAAGAAGCTGCGAAAGTGCTGGACCGTGCCATTTCCGAGTATCCGAATGACCCTGCCGGCTACACAAATTTCGGCAATCTGCTGATTGCGATGGGAGAAAATGCGCGTGCGGTCAACTTTTTCAAAAAAGCTCTGGAACTGGATCCAAGCTATGGTAGTGCCGCTTTTGGTTATGGTAACGCACAGTTCGAACGCGGTCGATATGCAGAAGCGCTGACTCAGTTTGCCGATGCACAGCGCGCGGGAATTAATGATGGTGACCTGTTTTACATGATCGGACGCTCAGCAAGCGAACTCGGCCATGCCGGTCAGGCACTCGCTGCCTTCCAGCGCTCGGTGGAATTAAATGAAACGGATACAGAAGCTCGGTTTCAATATGCACTTTCCTTGGCGAGGCTTGGAGACGTGGATGCGGCAGAAAAACAGTTTTTAACTGTGATTGAAGCCGACGCAGCGCATGCGGATGCGTACTATAATTTAGGTGTGATTGCTGCATTCCGAGATCAGATTACGAAAGCACGGCGCTTGCTTCATAAAGCGCTCGAACTTAGCCCAAACCATATACTGGCTGCAAATGGATTGAAAAGCTTAGATAAGCAGCAAACTGATCGGCAGAACTAAGCGAAAGGACGACGGGACAATGGAACAGACCACCATGGATCTTTTTTCAGATCAGACAAATTCAGTAAAGGGTGAGCCGATTCGAATCGTATTCCAGAACAGCGATAACGGATACACCGTGATGATTGTGAGAATTAATGAAACCACGGAGCCCATCAACGAAAAAGAGATCACAATGGTTGGTTTTTTCCCAACGATCCATTTGTACGAAACCTATCAATTTGCCGGCAAGTTGAAGACGCATCCAAGATATGGTCAGCAATATGAGGTAGAGACCTATCGAAAAATGCTGCCGAAATCGAAGTCCGGGGTAATCAGCTACCTCTCCGGCGATCTTTTTCCCGGAATAGGGAAAAAAACGGCGGAGATGATCGTTGGCGAACTTGGCGAACACGCGATTTCTGATATTTTAAATGATCCTTCATGTTTGGAGCGTGTACCGAAGCTCGATAAAGACAAGCGTTCGATGATTGCCGATACGTTGCTTAAAAATGAAGGATTGGAGAAAATTCTGATCGGGCTCTCGGACTACGGATTTGGTTCACAGCTGGCGACGAAGATCTATCAAGTATACGGAAATGATAGTCTCGAGGTTATCGCGGAGAATCCATACCAGCTGATTCAGGATATCGAGGGTATTGGTTTTCAACGTGCGGATGAACTTGCCGCATCTCTTGGCATTTCCGGAAACCATCCGGAGCGGATTCAAGCGGCCTATTTGTATTGGTTGAATGAACGGGCGATGAATGATGGCCATGTTTTCATGCCGGAACAAGCGACAATTTCAGAAGTCCAAAAACTATTATCCTCAAAAGAGAGCATCGATGAAGCGGATCTCATCCATGAGATTGATGTTCTGGAAGAGGATGGAAAATTGATTCGGGAAGACGATCAGCTTTATCTGCCGCAGCTTTACTATGCGGAAAAAGGAATTGTCACCGGCATTCAGAAGCTGGTTGAACAAGATGCAGAGGATGAATACTCGGAAAGCGAATTCCTCAAGGCGCTTGGCAAGGTTGAGGATAAGCTGTCGATGCAATATGCTGAGAGTCAGCAGCAAGCCATCCGTGAAGCGATCCAGTCCCCGATCATGATCTTAACCGGCGGGCCGGGAACGGGAAAGACGACGGTCATTCAAGGGATTGTAGAAGTCTATGCGGAGCTGAACAGTTGTTCGCTCGATCCGAAAGATTATGATGAGGATCATCCTTATCCTGTGTTGCTTGTTGCACCAACCGGACGTGCGGCAAAACGGATGAAAGAATCGACAGGACTTCCGGCTGTGACGATCCATCGGTTGCTCGGATGGAATGGCGGTTCCGGTTATGCGCATGATGAAAACGATCCGATTGAAGGAAAGCTGCTGATCGTCGATGAGATGTCAATGGTTGATTTATGGCTCGCCAATCAGCTGCTTAAGTCGTTGCCGGATGAGATGAAGATGGTCATTGTCGGAGACGAAGATCAGCTGCCTTCCGTTGGTCCCGGGCAGGTACTGAGCGATTTGATTCAATCCGACGCCGTTCCGGTGATCCGATTAACCGCTATTTTCCGTCAGGCGCAAGGCTCATCAATTATCGAACTTGCTCATGAAATCAAAGAGGGTAAAGCTGTCGATGTCGCAGAGCCGCGAAAGGATCGCCGTTTCTTCAAATGCCATCAGAACCAAGTGATTGATGTCATCTGCAAGGTCGCTGCCGGCGCACAAAAAAAGGGCTATCCGCCGAGGGACATTCAAGTGCTTGCGCCGATTTACCGTGGCAATGCCGGTATCGAACAGATTAATCGCTCCCTTCAAGAACTCTTTAATCCGAAAAATGACCAGAAACGTGAGCTGACGTACGGAGATCATATCTTCCGTGTTCATGATAAGGTATTGCAGTTGGTGAACAATCCTGATGAGCAAGTATTTAACGGTGACATTGGTGAGATATCCGCTATTTTTCGTGCAAAGGAGACGACAGATAAGGAAGATACGGTGATCGTCACTTTTGATTCGTCGGTTGAAGTCAAATACCTCAAGCATGATCTGAATCAGCTGACACTCGCGTACTGCTGCTCAATTCATAAGGCGCAAGGCAGCGAATTTCCAATTGTCATCCTGCCAATTGTTAAGGGGTATCACCGCATGCTGAAAAGGAATCTGATTTACACGGCGGTGACCCGGAGCAAGGATTCTCTCGTTCTATGCGGCGATGTTGAGGCATTTAATCAAGCGGTAAGCAGTAATGACGTGGATCAGCGCAACTCTAATCTTGCGCGAAAAATAGGCGAACGGCTGCATCTGATTGAGGAATCGGAACCTCAGTTGCATCCTGATGAGCCGGAGTTTGATAAGCCAACCGAAGCAGAAAACGCTCCCATCGCAAAGGATTGATGAGGTAGCGCACGTTACTTTAAATCAATAAGATGAATAAACTTGGTCACAAGCAATGGTTCAGATGCTGATTGGCCAAGTTTTTTTTACGTATTGTCGTGCCCACAATCGAGTTTTGTTCTCTTTTTTTGATTAGGCATGTATATTTTCCAGCAAATATGGACATGGATGCCAGTAATGAAAGATGTAACAAAAGCTCATTACTGAGGTGAAAAAAATGAAATGTCCCAATTGCTCAAGTACTGATATCGGAAAAATAGGTGTCAATCAATTTTATTGCTGGAAATGTTTTATCGAATTAACCTTGCAAGATGGGAAATTGTCGCTGAGTCAGGTTGAGGAAGACGGCAGTTTGACCGATCTTGATGATTTGTTTCAAGAGTCTGAATTGGAAGCGAAAGCGAATGGTTTCTAAGCATTCATTCCGATCTTGTTTTATCGCTCATGATTCGCTGCGAATTGGGTAAAACTAGTTTTGGAGGGATCATGATGCGAAAATGGACTGCCCTGCAGTGGATGAAGATGCTGCTCATCATGTTGCTGCTTTTTCTAAATGGCTATTTATTCTACCGTTTGTTGCCGTTCATCGGGAGTGTTACCCATTTTTTGATGCATATCGCTATTCCTTTTTTTGCGGCAGCAATTATTTCGTATTTGCTGCACCCTTTAGTCGGCCGTGTGCAGCGCTTGGGGCTGCATCGGACGGTAGCTATTCTTGTGATCTATGCTGTTTTTTTTAGTCTTGTCGGTCTTGCCGTCTATAAAGGCGGTCCTGTTTTGCTGCATGAACTCCGCAGTTTGGATCACGAGATCACCAATTATCAGCAGTTGTATGAAACGAATCTGGATCGAGTGTACACGTCCACTCCAGAGGCGGTACATGATCAGGTGAATGAAGCGCTCGTTCGAATCAAACACAGTTTGAATAAAATGGGAAAAGGGATCATTGACTGGTGTTCCAATGTGATTCGCTCATTCTTGACCTTGCTCTTGATTCCTTTTCTTTCTTTTTACATGCTCAAAGATGCGGCGCTGATTAAGAAAAAGGTCCTGCTGTTTGTGCCAAAAAAATGGCGGAAACAAACGGCAGATCTCTGCGCTGAGATGGATCAATCCATAGGGATGTATATTCGCGGTCAGTTGACGGTCTGCGGTATACTGGCGGTGATGGCGACGATCGGACTATGGATCCTGAAGGTCCCTTATCCGATTGTGTTCGGACTGTTTATCGGAGCAACGGATTTGATCCCCTATTTCGGACCGTTTATTGGTGCGGCGCCGGCCGTACTTGTGGCTGCGACGAAGTCGTTTTACGCGATGTCCGGCGTGATTTTGATGATCATTTTAATCCAATTTCTTGAAGGCAGTGTCATCGAGCCAATTGTGGTCGGAAAGAGTGCGGAAATCCATCCGCTCTATATCATGCTGGCAGTCGGTGCCGGAGGTGAGCTCGCTGGAATTGTGGGTATGTTGCTTGCGATTCCTTGTTTCATCATCATTCGCACGTGTTTGCGCCACCTGAACGAGCGATTTCGAATCATTGACAAATAAGGGGAATTTCATCTATAATTACGGCAGAATAGTGAAACCGAGACGAAAAGAATAGCGTGAAGCGTGCGGGCAGCGAGCTCATCAACCGAATGCAATGTGCGGGAACGGCTTTTCCGCCGTTCATCGGGGCAGCTGCAGCTGTTTGACGGGAAGAATTTTCCTGAGCGCTGTGATACATAGGCTGCGTTGCTTCTTTTCTTTGCGGCGCAGATTAAGCTTAAAAGCTTTCGTCCTTTCTGGTGATGGGATGAGAGCTTTTTTCATTGAGCGTCCGATTGGTTTACATAATGCTGTAACAAATTGAGTGGGGGTTCTTGTGATGAAACAATTAAGTTCATCGGAAGTTAGAAAAATGTTTTTGGACTTTTTCAAAGGAAAGGGTCATTCGGTTGAACCTAGCGCATCGCTGATTCCGGTCGATGATCCATCCTTGCTGTGGATCAACAGCGGTGTAGCGACACTGAAAAAATATTTCGATGGACGAGTCGTTCCTAAAAATCCGCGTATTTGCAACGCGCAGAAAGCGATTCGAACAAATGATATTGAGAATGTCGGTTATACGGCGCGCCACCATACATTTTTCGAAATGCTTGGCAACTTTTCAGTTGGCGATTACTTTAAAGAGGAAGCCATTACTTGGGCTTGGGAGTTTCTGACCAGTCCGGATTGGATTGCCTTTGATCCGGACAAACTGTCAGTAACGATCTATCCGCAAGATGAAGAAGCCTATCAGCTGTGGCATGAGAAGATCGGTCTTTCGGACAGCCGAATCATTAAGCTGGAACACAATTTTTGGGATATCGGTGAAGGCCCAAGCGGCCCGAATACAGAGATTTTCTATGATCGCGGACCTGCGTTCGGCGATGATCCGGATGATCCTGAACTGTATCCGGGCGGCGAGAATGAACGCTATCTTGAAGTCTGGAATCTTGTGTTCTCGCAATTTAATCACAATCCGGACGGCAGCCATACGCCGCTTCCAAAGAAAAACATTGATACCGGTATGGGACTTGAACGGATGGTCAGTGTCATCCAGGATGCGGAAACGAATTTTGATACCGATTTATTCATGCCGATCATTCACAAAATTGAAGCACTGTCTGGAGCAAAATATCAAACCGGTAAAAAGAACACGGCATTTAAAGTTATCGCCGATCATGTGCGGACGGTGACGTTTGCGATTGCCGATGGCGCCTTGCCGTCGAACGAAGGCCGTGGTTATGTCCTGCGCCGCCTGATCCGCCGTGCGGTACGCTATGCAATGGATCTTGGACTGGATAAGCCGTTCATGTTCAAATTGGTACCGATCGTTGCCGATATTATGAAGGATTACTACACGGAGGTTGCTGAAAAAGCAGCGTTCGTTCAGAAGGTCATTAAAGGCGAGGAAGAGCGCTTCCAAGAAACGATTCATGAAGGTGTCGCGATTCTGAAGCAGTACATTGATGAAGCAAAGGGCAGAGGCGAAAAGGAGATTGCCGGTGTCAATGTGTTTAAGCTTTACGACACTTTCGGGTTCCCGCTGGAACTTACAGAAGAATACGCGAATCAAGCCGGGCTTTCGATTAACAAAGATGGCTTCCAAAAGGAACTTGACGCGCAGCGGGATCGTGCGCGCGCGGCACGCAAAGACCAAAAGTCAATGCATGTTCAGAGCGATACGCTGCGCAATATCACCAATACAAGTACGTTTATCGGATACAACGACTTCAAGGTAAACGGAGTAAAAGTGATCGCACTTGTGAAAGACAATGCAACCGTTGATCATGCGGTTGAAGGTGACACCGTGCAAATTATTTTGGATCGTACACCATTTTATGCGGAAATGGGCGGTCAAGTTGCCGACACAGGTGAATTGAGCAATTCAGACGTGCAACTCGCGGTCACCGCTGTTCAACACGCACCGAACGGACAGAACCTGCATACTTGTGTTGTAAAGCAAGGTCATCTTGCAATTGGCGATTCTCTGAATGCACAAATTGATGTAAAAGCACGACTTGCGATCCAGAAGAATCATACCGCAACACACTTACTTGATCAGGCACTTAAAGATGTACTCGGTTCGCATGTCAATCAGGCAGGGTCTTATGTGGCTGCCGATCGCCTGCGTTTCGATTTCTCACATTACGGCCAAGTCACCGATGAAGAACTGCAGCAAATTGAAGCGATTGTTAATGAAAAGATTTGGGAACAGCTGCCAGTCACAACCAAGGAAATGCCGATTGATGAAGCCAAGAAGCTGGGTGCGGTTGCTTTATTTGGTGAAAAATACGGTAAAGTCGTACGTGTCGTTAGTGCTGGAGATTACAGCATTGAATTATGCGGCGGCTGTCATGTAGCTAATACGGCTGAACTAGGGTTATTCACGCTTGTCAGCGAGAGCGGCATCGGCGCCGGCACACGACGGATCGAAGCTTTGACTGGGGAAGCAGCATTTAAACGTCTGAATACAGTTAAGCTTCAGTCGAAAGCCATTGCTGCATCGCTGAAGGTAGCGCTGGATCAATTGCCGGAACGTATTGACGGACTTCAGCAACAAATCAAGAACCTGGAAAAAGAAAACACGGCGCTAATGAATAAGCTTGGTAGTGCGAAAACCGGAGAACTGGAACAATCTGCGAAAAAGAACGGTGACGTTGCGTACATTGCAGAAAAGATCGACTCGGTGGACATGAATCAGCTGCGTGCCATGGCCGACGACCTGAAGAATAAGCTGAAATCGGTTATTGTTGTTCTTGCTTCGGTCGAAGATGGGAAGGTCCATTTTGTTGCCGGTGTAACGAAAGACCTGATCCAAAAAGGCTTCCACGCAGGCAAAATTGTTAAGGAAGTTGCGGCCATTTGCGGCGGCGGCGGCGGCGGGCGACCGGATATGGCTCAAGCCGGTGGCAAACAGCCTGAAAAAGTACGGGATGCACTCGATGCAGTTTCTGATTTGATTGAGAAAGCGGCTGTCCGCTGATTCGACCTTCACGAGCAGTACAAAATTCTGTTTGGGGGATGGGTATCATGGATAAAACAATGAAGTTCAATTTTGGAGATCAAAAGGATCACAATGCGCGCGAAGTCTTGTTTAAAGTCTATGATGCTCTTGATGAGAAAGGCTATAATCCGATTAATCAAATTGTCGGTTATTTGCTATCAGGAGATCCTGCATACATTCCAAGACATAAGGATGCGCGAAAATTAATTCGCAGACTTGAACGTGATGAAATTATTGAAGAACTTGTTACAACATACCTCAAAGAGAAATGGGAAAAAGAATGAGAATAATGGGTTTGGATTTTGGCTCCGTGACATGCGGTGTCGCGATCAGCGATCCGCTTGGCTGGACCGCACAAGGTATTGAAACCGTTCAATATGTCGAACATAAGAAGAATCTGCTGTTTGATCGCATTGGCCAACTGATTAACGACTATGCTGTTGAATCCGTCGTGGTTGGACTTCCTAAAGATTTAATTGGAACAGAATCCGCTCGAGCGGGGGCGTCACGCGGTTTTGCAAAGAGCATCCACCGAAAGTTTAAGCTTCCCGTGGAGCTTTGGGACGAACGCTTGACGACCATGGCGGCCGAAAGAATTTTGATTTCTGCAGATGTCAGTCGAAAGAAAAGAAAGCAAGTGATCGATAAAGAAGCAGCAGTGCTCATACTGCAAAGCTATTTAGATAAAAAAAGAATGGAGTCAAAAAAAGATGAGTGAACACGAACATAACCATTATCCAATCTTCCTCCCGGATGAGGAAGAAAAAGAACGCATTGTCATTCCGGAAGAAAATGGCGATGAAAACCTATTTGACGTCCTTTTTTATTTTGATGTCCCGGAAACGGACAAGTCTTATGTCGTGGTTGTTCCGGCTGAACAGGATTTGGAAGAAGATGAAGAGCAGGAAGTTTTTGCATTCCGCTATGAAGGCAACGACGATGATTTCAAACTTTTCCCGATTGAGACGGATGAAGAATGGGATATTGTTGAAGAAATGATTAACACGTTTAGTGATGAAAGCGATGAATGAGCCCCTGGCTAGGGGCTTTTTCCATGCAGTATAAGAAAGCATGTGTTTTTTGGTCAAAGGCTGTGCATCAAGCGAGCAACTGGAGTGCTCGTCAGGCACAAAATTGATGGTTCACAACCGCATCCTGCGCGGGCTATGCCCAGTTTTTCTTAAACGGAATAAATCAAAAACGTTCGGCGTATGTTGTCGAAACGTGATAAATTCGGTAAATAAATAGTGTATAATTGATGGGTACTCTTGAAAGGAGCGGCTCATTTCTATGAAAAAGAAGCATTGGCGTATCTTCGCAGCTGCTGTGATTCTTCTTTTCGCACTCACTGCGGGAGCGGCTTGGGGGTTTAATCGTTATTATACCCGTTTGTTGACGCCGATTAATAAACAAAACGACCGGCCGATAACAATCACGATTCCATCCGGTGCATCGGTTCGCGATATGGCTCAGATTCTTGAAAAAAAAGGATTAGTTCGCAAAGCATGGGCGTTTGAATTTTACGCACGATGGAATCATTTAAATACGTATCGCTCAGGTACTTATTCGTTTAATCAAACAATGTCGGTTGGTCAATTGATGAATAATTTGAAAAATGGTGCTCATCGAGGAATCATTGTTCTTGTTGATGTACGTCAGGGAATGTGGGTCAGTGAAGTTGCAGCTCAAATGGCGAATGCGGCTAAATTGGACAAACCGGATGTTCTGAAGAAGCTTAAAGATCATCATTATGTAAACGATCATTATGTGAAAAAATATCCATTTTTAACAAATGAAATCTTTCAAAAAGGGATTGAGTATCCGCTCGAAGGGTATCTTGCTCCGGGTATCTATCGATTTAAAAAAGGGAAATCGCCGCTGACGCTCGATCAGATGGTGAACAAGATGCTTGATAAAACGGCGCAGCGGCTGCACAGCTATTCCGGGGAGATTAAGACGAATAAGCTTGGGTCAGTACACAAGATTTTAACGATGGCATCACTGATCGAGCAGGAAGCACCGGATCAAAAAAATCGTGAAAAAATCGCAGGCGTTTTCTACAATCGCTTGGATTTGGACATGCGCCTGCAAACGGATCCGTCCATTGCTTATGGACAGCAGCGCAGAATTCGTGCATACACGAAAAAAGATTTAAAAACGGATACCCCCTATAATACGTATACGCGTTCCGGTCTGACGGTTGGACCGATTGGTGCTCCGGCGCTTGACGCGATTGAAGCCGTTCTGAGGCCGATCAAGTCAAAGAATGTTTACTTTTATGCACGACCAAACGGCAAAGTGTATTATTCACAAACCTATAAGCAACACCAAGAAGTCATTGCTAAATACCGTCATGAATGGGCGGAAAAATCATAAATGCTATCTCTTTTTAACGCATGAAAGAATAGTGGAATCGTAAAGAACTGTAGCGTCCGTGCAGCTGCAGGGGGCAATGGCAAGGAAAGGAAGATTGGGTTGATCGATTTTAAGGAGCTATCCGCGTATGCGGATGCGTTCACTTGCTCAGAAAACGAGCGACTTAAGCAAATGGAGCAAAAAGCTGCTGCAAGTTATATTCCGATCATGCAGCCCTCATCGATGGCTTTTCTCCAGCAATTGATTCGCTGGACGGGTGCACGGCGAATCCTCGAGTTGGGAACGGCAATCGGCTACTCATCGATTCGAATGGCGCTTGCAGCAGGATCAGATACATCGATCATTACCGTTGAGCGTGATCCGGCAATGATTGAAGAAGCGAAGCAGAATATCGAAACGCTGAATCTGCAGCACGTCATTCACATTGTCTACGGTGATGCAACAGAAGAATTACAGGAAGTTGCAGACGCTGCACCGTTTGATCTGATTCTGATTGATGCTGCAAAGGCTCAGTATGAACGTATGTTTCATCGCTATACACAATTACTCCGGGAAAAAGGGATCATTGTTACAGACAATGTCTTCTTTCATGGCCTTGTTTGTGATATTGACGGAGTAAAAAAACGGCAATTGAATCGATTGGTGAAGAAGGTAGACGCATACAACCATTTTCTTGCACAGCAATCAGACTTTGATACTGTTTTTTTGACAGTCGGCGATGGTATGGCCGTCAGTACGATGAACGTACATGGGTTGCATTGGGAGGAACGCTGAGATGATGAAAAGAAGCAAGCCGATTGTTATTGGAGTCGCAGGAGGCTCGGGATCGGGAAAAACGACGGTAACGCGTGAGATATACCGTACATTTCCAGATAAATCGATCACAGTGATTCAACAGGATTCTTATTATAAATCACAGGATGATAAACCTTTTGAAAAAAGGCTGTTGACAAATTACGATCATCCGCTGGCGTTTGATAACGATTTGTTGATTTCTCAAGTCAAAGAACTGCTAAAGTTCCACCCAATAAAAAAACCAACGTATGACTATACAGTACATACAAGATCTGATAAAATTGTACCCGTCGAACCTAAAGATGTCATTATCCTCGAAGGCATCTTAATTCTTGAAGATGAGCGCCTGCGTGATCTGATGGATATTAAGGTGTTCGTCGATACAGATTCGGACCTACGAATTATTCGGCGGCTGCTTCGTGATACTGAAGAGCGAGGCAGAAGCGTTGAATCCGTTATCAATCAGTATTTAACCGCTGTAAGGCCAATGCATCTGCAATTTGTTGAGCCAACGAAACGCTATGCGGATATTATCATTCCGGAAGGCGGAAAAAATTCAGTTGCCATTGATCTGATGGCAACCAAAATTCGCGCAGTACTCGAAGAGAAGAATAAAACAACGATGTGAGCAGTACAGGGTGTTTTCAAAATTTGTAAACTCTTGCGCTGTCTATGAACCCGTATGATTAAACGAATCAGGAGTGTGGCAAATATGTCGGAAAAACTTCACTACATGACCGCTGAAGGTAAAGCAAAACTTGAACGTGAATTGAACGAATTGAAGACTGAAAAGAGAAAGGAAGTTGTCGAACGTATAAAAATTGCACGTGGATTCGGCGACCTCTCTGAAAACTCGGAATATGATGCGGCGAAGGATGAGCAAGCCTTTGTTGAAGCGCGTATTCAACAGCTTGAAGTCATGATTCGCAACTCCGTTATTATTGAAGATGACGAGACGACGGATGTTGTTAAGATAGGAAAAGCAGTCACTTTTAAAGAATTGCCCGACGGCGAAGAGGAAACTTATCAAATTGTCGGCAGCGCAGAGTCTGACCCATTTCAGGGGAAAATTTCCAACGATTCACCGATGGCTAAGGGCTTGATTGGTTTGTCTGTTGGTGAAGAAGTCAGTGTCAGCACACCGGGCGGCGACATTCGTGTTAAAATTCTTAAAGTAGAGTAACCGCTGATCGCACAGAAAGGGCGCAAATATGCACGGAAGCAGTTCCGGCATTTTTGCGCTTTTTCTCTTCGTCATCGATCCGGCTCATTTTGCTAACATAATGCGATTTATGCGACATACCCTTTATTTATGCGGACAAATGACGCAGTTTTGCTTGGACAGACATGATGCAGTGCTTGTCTTCGAATTCATTTATAGTGTGCGTGTGAAAGCTGGCAGGCACGAACCAGTTTGTCTTATTCTATTTCATTATTAGGATCAATCAATGATGACCATTCAAACAATCGAGTAATTAATTCACTGTATAATCACTGTCGTTGGTCGTTAAAAGGAGGATGTCTTTATGAGAAGTCAGCGAGGCAATGGCTACTCATCCCGTTATGAACAGCGGAAAAGCAAAATGGATCGGCTGCTCAGTTGGACAATTGGGATTGTTTCATTGCTCATACTTGCAATTGGATGTATTATTCTCATTTCCGTTTTTCACACATCACCAGATTCGAAACCTGCGGCATCATCGGAATCACAATCCAGTACTCAGTCTAGCGAATCGAAAAGCAGCGATACTCAATCGGATTCAAGCTCAGATCAGTCTTCGGATGAATCAAGTCAGGCAGCGAATGATGAAGGCGAGAGCAGTACTGACTCCTCAAGTTCGAGTGCTGATTCCGGATCTGATGAAAGTCATCAAGCCTCTTATGAAATGGGTTCTGCGGATTGGAACGCGCAAGTACATGCCATTTCAGAAGCGACAGGTATCGATGAGACCAATATGACGATTCGCTGGCTTGGTAATGGAGGAACCCCGAGCAGTTCGCTTGCACGGGTCAGTCCAAAAGGCGATGCCAATGCCATCTATGTTGTTCACCTCATCTATAAAGATGGAAAATGGCAAGCCGATAATGTCAAGGCTCCATAAATCATGCAACCAACCGTCACGCACGGCTGGTTTTTTTATATAGTGACTTTTTGTTCTATACCATTCATTACCGTCTAAATCATACAGAAAATTCGCGTAGGCCTCATCGCTTGGCAGGAAGGAATCGGAATCCAGTTTACAAAATCAGAAATAATCGCATGTTTTCATTGAATACGCAAGCGAATTGTGCTAGTTTAGTGACATTAGATCATTTAAACCATACTAATAGTATAAGAATTAAATGATTTAAGCGCCAAGGGGGAATATCGCGTGGGACGCGAATTTATCCACACATTCGAGCAATGGGCAGATGATTACGATCGTTCGGTATTTGGCGGGGATCGTGAATATAAAGAGGTATTCAAGGATTATGACCGGATTTTAGAAACAGCAACGGTTTATGCACGTGGGGCGGTGCTCGAATTTGGGGTAGGCACAGGCAACCTGACAAAAAAGCTGATTGCTCATGGATTCAAGGTTACAGGCATTGAACCGTCAAGGAAAATGCGGGAGAAAGCGATGGAGAAGCTCCCCAATCTACACATTCTTGATGGTGATTTTCTTAATTTTCCAAAACTGAACGATCCCATTGATACGATTATCAGTTCGTTTGCCTTCCATCATTTGACCGACCAGGAGAAAGACCGGGCAATTGACCACTATAGCCGTTTTCTTCCGATTAATGGTAGAATAGTTTTTATAGACACGCTGTTTGACAGTGAACGTGAAAAGAAAAAGATACACCACTGGGCGAGTAGCCATGGGTATACCCGTTTGTTGAACGACCTTCAAACGGAGTATTACCCACTTCGGCAAGACTTGGCAAATCTTTTTCAAAGGCACCATTTTCAGCCCTATTTCAAACAATTGAACCGGTTTGCATGGCTGATTGTTGCCAATAAAAATGAATGATATTCAGGAGGATCCAGTTGTGAGATTAGGCATCATCGGTGCAATGGAAGAAGAAGTTTCATTATTAAAGAAACGCATGAGCGGAGTCGAAACCATCGCAATTGCCGGCTGCCGTTTTTATAAAGGAACCATTGAAAAAACAGAAATTATTCTGCTGCAATCCGGAATTGGAAAGGTCAGTGCAGCGGTTGGCACAACGTTGCTTCTGGATCATTATCATCCACAAGCGGTGATTAATACAGGGTCTGCGGGAGGAACAGATCCATCACTTTCAATCGGTGACGTTGTCATCTCGTCATCAGTGATCCACCATGATGCGGATGCAACTGCGTTTGACTATGCGCCTGGTCAGATTCCGGGCATGCCTCCAGCTTTTTTACCGGATCACAAATTAATTGAAGCGGCGCTCGCAGCCAGCAGTGCTGATTCAAAGCACAAAATGGTTAAAGGTTTAATTGGCTCCGGGGATTCATTTATGTCCGATTCTGTGCGCATTTTAAAACTGAAAGATACCTTTCCAGATTTAAAGGCAGTTGAGATGGAAGCGGCAGCGATTGCACAAGTCTGTCATCAGTTCAAGGTACCGTTTTTAGTCATTCGATCATTATCCGATATTGCCGGAAAGAATTCAAATCGATCGTTTGATCAATTTTTGGAAACAGCAGCGAAGCATTCAGCCGAATTTATTCTTTCAATCTTAAAGGAGCTTAACTCATGAATAGGCACCTATCCGTAAACGTGACAAGCATGTGTAATAAGCGATCACAAGAAAATACGCAGTTTGATGAGGCGGCGGTTTCTCGATTAGCCAAATTTTCGCCCAGTCATACAATGGATCAACACTTGAATAGCGTTACAGTTTCAGCTGTTGTCTGTTGCCCGAGCAGCTGAGCGGCAGGTCACGTACTTGTCGGCGCAAAAAATTGCGAAAAAATGCCGGCACACCAAGCTGAGCAGAACGACTTTGTGCCCAGAGACAAGGAGAGAAAGATATGGCAGTTTATGATAATGTACATGAGCTGGTAGGCAGAACACCGCTAGTGGCTCTGCATGCGTTTCCGCTTCCGAAAGGCGTGCGCCTCTATGCGAAATGTGAATACTTCAATCCGGGAGGAAGCGTTAAAGATCGCCTTGGTGAAACGATTATCCGTGAAGCGATGCAGTCTGGGAAGCTTAAACCTGGAGGAACATTGATTGAGCCAACAGCAGGCAATACGGGAATTGGCCTTGCCCTTGCAGCTGTGGGAAAGGGCATCCATGTACTCTTCTGTGTGCCTGAAAAATTTAGCGTTGAGAAACAAACCTTAATGAAAGCACTTGGCGCTCGTGTGGTCAAAACCCCGTCAGATCAGGGGATGGCAGGTGCGATCAAAAAAGCAAAAGCGTTCGAACAGTCAATTAAGAACAGCTATTGCCCGAATCAGTTTGCCAATCCGAATAACCCGAAGGCCTATTTTGAGTCACTTGGACCTGAACTTTGGGAAGATTTGCATGGCTCCTTAGATGTCCTCGTTGCCGGAGCCGGATCAGGCGGAACGTTTACAGGAACTGCGGATTACTTAAAGAAACGAAATCCGGAGATTAAGACGGTTGTTGTGGAACCTGTGGGTTCAATTTTAAATGGCGGTGCACCGGCGGAACATCGAACAGAGGGAATTGGGATGGAATTCATTCCTTCTTTCGTAAAAACCGAGTATTTTGATGAAATTTATACAATATCTGATGAAGATGCATTCAAACGACTCAAAGAAGCGGCTGCGCTTGAAGGGTTACTTATTGGCAGTTCATCGGGATCAGCGCTTCATGCGGCTCTGCTCGAAGCTGAAAAAGCTAAACCTGGGACAACGATTGTCGTTATTTTCCCTGATTCCAGTGAACGCTATCTTAGTCAACGCATCTATGAATCTTAAATACTGAAGCATAATTTGGAGGAAAACATGATGAGACCGAAAACTCAAGTCATCCATGCAGGCATTTTTGGTGATGAATTCACAGGCAGTGTATCTGTACCGATCTATCAGACGAGTACTTACAAGCAAGAAGCAGTGGGAAAAACGAAAGGCTACGACTATTCGCGCTCGGCCAATCCAACACGCCGCGCGCTCGAGGTGCTGATTGGCCAGTTGGAACATGGGAAGGCCGGCTTTGCCTTTGGCTCTGGAATGGCAGCTATTTCCTCGGTTCTTATGTTGCTGAACAGCGGCGACCACGTTGTGATTACTGATGATGTGTATGGCGGTACATTCCGTGTGATTGACAAAGTTTTCAAAAGGCTCGGGATCACCGCGACGTTTACAGATACAAGCAAACTGGAAGCAATCGAATCCGCGATTACCGATCATACCAAAGCCCTGTACCTTGAAACGCCGACCAATCCGCTTCTTAAGGTTACTGATATTCAGAAGGCATCGGCAATCGCACACCGTCATGGACTGCTCTTGATTGTTGACAACACGTTTGCTACGCCATACTGGCAACACCCGATCGACTTAGGGGCGGATATTGTGCTTCACAGTGCCACCAAATATATCGGCGGTCACAGCGATGTTGTTTCAGGACTAGCCGTCGTTGCGTCGGAAGAGTTAGCAGAACGGCTTTACTTTATTCAGAATTCGGTTGGTGCAGTACCTGGTCCTCAGGATGCATGGCTGTTACTTCGCGGGATTAAGACATTGGGCTTGCGTATGGAGCAAATCGAAAAGAATGCCAACCAAATTGCTCAATTCCTTGAGGGCCACCCAAAGGTGAAAAAGGTTTACTATCCGGGTTTGGAGAGCCATCCCGGTCATGCACTTGCAGCAAAACAAACCTCTGGCTTTGGCGGCATGATTTCATTTGATGTCGGTGATGAACAAACGGTGAATCAAATACTCTCAAAAGCGCGCTATTTTACACTTGCTGAAAGTCTTGGTGCAGTCGAGAGCCTGATTTCGGTTCCGGCGAAGATGACCCATGCATCAATACCAAAGCCGCGAAGAGACGCATTGGGAATCACCGATGGCCTCATTCGTTTGTCTGTCGGAATCGAGGATGCGCAGGATTTGCTGGATGACCTTGCACAAGCCTTGGACTGAGCCCGCAGTTCAGATTCAAATTTTTTCAAAATCAGTTACTCGCACTTCTTGTCAGAAACTACCTCATTTCTCTCTGCCCCGCTCATGTTATAGTAATCTTGAAGGGGAGGAATGAACGTGGAAGAAGAGCAGAAAACCATTTTGAACAAAATCGTCGATTATAAAAGAGTGGGGATGTTGTGTCTGTTTCTCAGCGCATTTCTTTATGTCGGGACGTTCATTCCGCCATATCACGCAATTGAATGGAAACTTGAGGTTTTATCCGGAGTAAGTCTACTGTTTTTAATCAGTTCTTTTATTTGCTGCTGGAGATCGACGAAACTGAAAGAAAAGCTTCAATAAGTATGTCAAACCTGCTGGACGGTGCATCTCAGCAGGTTTTCATTTAAGGCTTGGACCTCATCAAAGACACTAAAACCCGCAGCAAGGGCATCTTTGCTGCGGGTTTCATCAGCTTTCAATCAGAGTTTCGAATTTCAAATTGCGTATAGTTTCGTGGTTCGCTATATTCGTAAATGGATACGTTGGAGATACGTGAGAACGGACTTCCTTTTTTAATCGTTTTAACAAACTGATGGATGTCTGACTTTTCACCTTCGGCCGCAATTTCAACACTTCCGTCGATGCGGTTGCGTACCCAACCTGAAATGCGATAGACATTTGCGGTTTGCCAAGTAAAATAGCGAAAACCGACAGCTTGTACTTTTCCTTTCACAACAATATGCACGCTTTTCAGTTCTTCTGGTTCGCCCATCAAATGCAAACCTTTGCTTTTATGGGATTCGTTCATCATAATGCCTCGATTCTGATTCATATTCTGAACTACGCTAAGTAAAGTGTACCATTGAATCGAGTTTTGGTTAATGTTCCTGCTTCGATCGCTTGCGTGTTCCATTACTGATTCGGTTTTCGATAGATCTCATGAAATAATTTCATTAAGGCACGTTTTTCGATACGGGAGACATAGCTTCTTGAAATAGACAACTTCTTGGCAATTTCACGTTGCGTTAATTCGTCCTTGTTATCCAGACCAAATCGGTCAATAATCACTTCGCGTTCACGTGGATCAAGAATATGCAGCGCTCCATAGATTTTTTTTGTCTCGAAATTAAGCGAAATTTCATCGACGACATCTTTATTTGTCGATTTCAAAATGTCGATCAAACTGATGGTGTTGCCTTCCTTGTCCTGTCCAATCGGATCATTCAAAGATACATCTTTTCTTGACTTTTTAAGTCCACGCAAATGCATGAGAATCTCGTTTTCAATACAACGTGCAGCATATGTGGCTAATTTTGTGCCCTTTCCGGTGGAATAGCTGTTGATCGCTTTAATCAATCCGATGGATCCGATGGATATTAAATCATCTGTATCCTCTTTTGTGTTGTCAAATTTTTTCACAATATGAGCAACCAAGCGCAAGTTGTGTTCAATCAGTTTATTGCGCGCATCTTCATCGCCCTCAGCCATACGTCGCAAACATTCGGCTTCTTCCGCAGCTGACAACGGCTGCGGAAAGGTATTGTTCTTGACGTAGGAGACAAGTAGCCAGACGTTTTTAAATAAATAGGCGAGTCCGCCAACAATGGACAGCATGACCCTTCACTCCTTTGGGAGATCTGATATTTCGTAGCTGTCTTCTAGTGTATGGGTATTCGCCCTGTCCTGTGCCTGTACCTTAAGAAAAGAATGGCGCGATCGTGGTGAATCCGGATCAGCCCGTCTGTTTCATTTCTTTGTCCAAACTGCGGCGTTTGATTTCTTCTTCAATCAACCGGATGAAGTCTGCGCTTAATTTGTATTCCTTGGCTTTAACGTAGGATTCAATAAGCAAATCGTCTGAAAGTATATCCATTGTCAACCGTTTCCGGTTTCTCACATCCTTTTTCCTGAAAATTAATCCACGTGAATTGTGCTTCGTGTATGTGGGATGACCTTAAATGATCAAAAGAAACACAGCGGTAATTCGTCAGGCTTGAAAAAGCGCTCAAGGCAGCCAGTTGTCAACCGCTACCAGCAATGATTACGTGAATAATGAGAAAACGATAATTCATATGTTCACTCTATCATGATCCAAGTTAGGGAACAATCATGAGTTTATCCACAGCGAAAGTGGATAAACTGTGCGTTCTGTGTGGGTAAATTAAGACTTATGTTTAAAACTAGTGTTGAATGATGTGGACAAATTTATCCACAGATAAACCCGTGTCACATCGTGTCGAAATATTTAGGGAATATTTAGCCATACTCTTTCATGAAATCATCAATTGATGGTCATATTTTCATGATTTGATTTCGAGTTTTCCCTATTCATGGGATAATTATGAATTAGGACTTGGTAAAATCGTCAACATGTGGGAAAATGGGATCAGAATATGAGGTGGAGAAATTCGTGTTAAGACAATTTTTGCCCGAAGAACATGTGGAAAGTGTATTAGATATAAACCCCAGCAAGTTAAAGAAACGGGGCATCAAAGCATTGGTCACCGACCTGGACAACACGTTAATCGCGTGGAATAAAGAAAAAGTAACTCCCGAACTTGTTCAATGGTTCTCAAGCTTGGAGGCAGCCGGAATTTCAGTCATGATCTTATCGAATAATAGTGAAAAACGAGTCAAGCTGTTTTCCAATTCATCCGGTGTTTCCTATATCTTTCGGGCGCACAAACCGCTCCCGTTCGCATTCAAACGAGCGATGCGGCTGATGAAAGTGCAAAAAGATGAAATGGTGGTTGTCGGCGATCAGTTATTAACCGATATCTGGGGAGCAAACCGAGTGGGTATGCACACGATCCTTGTCACGCCGATTGTCGATTCGGACGGATGGGCAACGAAATTAAATCGTCACCTGGAGCGGTTTATTTTGTCACGATTGAGGCACCGAGGATTGTTGAAATGGGAGGATTAATCAGGAATGGATGAAATTTATTGTGCCGGTTGCGGTGTAAAGATTCAGACCGAGGATCCGCAAGCGCTGGGTTATACCCCACAAAGTGCGCTGCAGCATGATCCGATTGTCTGTCAGCGTTGTTTTCGATTAACGCATTATAATGAAATACAGGATGTTTCGCTGACTGCGGACGATTTTTTGACCATGCTTTCCAAAATTTCAGAGCATGATGCACTGGTTGTCTATTTGGTTGATCTATTTGATAGTGCAGGGAGCTGGGTACCGGGTCTCCAACGTTTTGTTGGGGGGAACCCGGTTCTTCTGGTTGGGAACAAGCGCGATCTCTTCCCGAAGTCCACCAATCCCAACAAATTGTCCAGCTGGATACGCCGGTCAGCACGTGAACAAGGATTGAAACCGGTCGACGTGCGGCTGATGAGTGCATCAAGGAACCATGGTTTGGATGAAGTTGCTGCAGCAATTGACCATTATCGAAAGGGTCGTGATGTGTATGTTGTTGGTGCGACCAATGTCGGTAAGTCGACGTTTATCAACCATCTCATCCAACATTTAGGCACTGGCGATTCAGCGATAACGACTTCTCGTTTCCCGGGAACAACCTTGGATTTCATCGAGATCCCGCTTGGTGACGGGTGTAACTTGTACGATACCCCGGGAATTATTAATGATCACCAGGCAGCACATTTTATTGGTCCGCGTGATTTAAAGAAAATTATGCCGGTGAAAGAAATAAAGCCGAAAGTGTTTCAACTAAATGAGCGTCAGACGCTGTTTCTGGGCGGGCTTGGGCGGCTTGATTACATTGGTCCTGCACGAAGGTCGCTTATTGTCTACGCGTCATCGTCGCTTGTCATTCACCGCACAAAGATGGAGCAGGCTGATGATTTATATGCGCGCCAGCTTGGGCATTTGCTGACACCGCCGAGCGAAAAAGTTGATCTTCCGCCAATGGAACGTTTCGATTTTCGTACCGATCAGCAGGCGTGTGATCTCGTCTTTTCCGGTTTAGGCTGGATTACGATCAAGGGTCGAGGTGCGCGGATCACGGCTTATGCACCGAAAGGAATTGGTGTCTCGCTTCGCCCGTCGCTTATCAAAGGGTGAAGAACTAAGGAGACGGGTTGGACGATCGGCCTTCTAATGCTAAAGATGTATAATTAAAAGTGAACACGAACACTAAGATTTTGGCCATGACATGTTTTGTCATTGGTTCATGGAGGAGTTAAACGAAACATATGCTGAGCAATAATCAACGAAAATTTCTTAAAAAAAAGGCACATGCGCTTAAACCGATTTTTCAGGTTGGCAAGACGGGGGTGCATCCCCAATTTATTGAAGAGATTGACCGTGTGCTGGAAAAGCGTGAGCTGATCAAGGTGCAATTTTTACAAAATACTTTTGAAGATCCAACTGAGGCAAGCAGCGAAATGAGTCGGCACACAAACGCGGAGCTTGTTCAAGTGATTGGTCATACGGCAGTTTTATATCGGCCATCAAAAGAACACAAGCGTATCGACCTCCCGAAGAAGTAGGGATGATCATGGGAAAACGAATTGGTGTTTATGGCGGCACCTTTGATCCGCCGCACCTTATGCACCTCTTGATTGCCGAAGAGGCGCTTGAGGCCTGCGAGTTGGATGAGGTTTGGTTTTTGCCAACGTATCAGCCTCCTCATGTTCAAGAAAAGCATGCGCGTGCATCTGCTGAAGAACGGTCGGATATGGTTGAACTGGCGATTGAAGGAAATGACCGGTTTAAACTATGCCGCTTAGAACTTGAACGCAAAGGCAAATCCTACACTGTTGATACAATTGCATTGCTTCGTGAACGCTATCCGGATGATTACTTTTATTTCATCCTAGGTGCAGACATGGTCGATGATCTCCCAACATGGCACAAAGTTGGCAAGTTAAGTGAAATGACCGCGTTCATTGCGTTTAATCGCCCAGGTTATCCGGAGTCGCATCCTGATTTTGCAGATGTGCAGTACATCGAGATGCCCTTGGTGGATTTGTCCTCAAGTTTTCTGCGCGAGCGTTTAAAGATGGGGCGGTCTTGCCGCTACTTTTTGTGTGACACAGTCATAAACTACATTAAGGAGCGTGGACTCTATGCAAATTGATGAAGCAGAGCAGGCAATTAAAGAGATTCTTCCGGAAAAACGTTTCGTTCATTCTGTCGGCGTGTCGGAAACGGCCGGCAAGCTCGCCAATCGATATGGGGGAGACGTGTATAAGGCACGATTGGCCGGGATGTTGCATGATATCGTGAAATATTTCTCCGATGATGAATTAAAGGCGATGATCCTGCGCAAACCAGGAACGTGGAGCGATTGCCTGAAGTATTCGGATAAATTATGGCATGCACCCGCTGGAGCAGTGTATGTTCAAGACAAGTTTGGGATTGACGATCCGGATATTTTAAACGCGATCATTTATCATACAACGGGACGTAAAGAAATGACGCTTCTTGAAAAAATTATTTTTCTTGCTGATTACATCGAACCCAATCGTTCTTTTCCAGGCGTCGATACGGTCAGAGAAGCGGCAGAACGCGATTTGAACGAGGCGGTGCGCTTAGAACTCCAGAAAACGATCGCCTATCTGGTCGCCAAACAACAAAGCGTCTATCCGAAGACTTTTGAAGCATATAATGATCTTGTAATGAAAAATGATAAAAAAACGAATGAGGTGACTGAATGAATAGCGAAGAATGGGTGAAGTACCTTGCCGAGGCCGCTGATGATAAGAAGGCTCAGGATCTTGTTATCCTAAAAATGGAGGGAATTTCCGTCATTGCCGATTATTTTATCATTTGTCACGGTGATTCCGAAAAACAAGTACAGGCCATATCAACGGCCTTGCGAAAGGCTGCCGATGAAAAAGGAGTCACAGTACATCGGATGGAGGGGTATGACCAAGCACGGTGGGTGCTGATTGACCTAGGGGATGTGGTGGCGCACATCTTCCATCGAGAAGAACGTGATTATTATCAACTGGAAAAGCTATGGGGAGATGCCCCGTCATATACACTTGAAAAGAAATTATCATAAGTTTGAACGACGCAGGCACGGAGATGATTCGATCTCCGTGCTTTTTCGTTTTTTACAGTTTTTGCACATAAAATAGAGGAATAGGGGGACGAAACAACCCCTTAATAAAAAAGATCCGCTATCCTATGATGTGGAAAGGATATTCGGATCATTTTTTCTTGCTTAATGAAGGATTTTTCGTGATTGCGGCGAATGTATTATCTTGAAACCACGAATTAAGACTCTTCTTGTTCAAAACTTTCCCGAACTTTCTTTTGGTCTTCAACAAACTTTTCCTGTGTGGCACGGAACAAATTCTCGAAAGCGTCATGGAATGCGTTCTCAAGTGCATTAAGGCCTGCCCCCGTTATCCCGCCTTTAACCGTGACTTTGTTCTGCAACTCCTCAAGTGTGTAAAGCTTTTCTTGGAACACATTTCCTAATCCTTCGATCATTTCAGTCGTCAGCTGTGTCGCTTGTTTATGGGATAACGGTGTTGTAGTGACCGCACCATCAATCATTTTGCGCAGCAGATAGGTGATAAAGGCAGGTCCGCAGCTTGCAATATCCGAAGCCGCACGGACACTTGCTTCATCAATTTCGATTGGATTGGAAAACTGGGCGAGCACGGCCCACAGCCTGCTTTTTTGTAAATCCGTCATGTGCGTTCCAAAGGTTACCAGCGTGCTTCCGGAAAGGCTTTGATTGACGATGCTCGGAATGACGCGAGCGACCGGACACGGAACATACGTTTCAAGCTGTTTAATTGTGATCGGACTTGTAACCGATATCGCCAGCTGGCTGGGCTGCCACGCATGCCGCAACGGACGCAGCAGCGGAAAAAATTGATTCGGTTTCACGCAAAGAAAAATTAAATCTGTCCGGCGGAGAATGTCAATTGGTGACTCGCAAACCGATAGCCGTGGATGTTTCTTCGCAAGCGCTTCTGCCTTCGCTTTGGTGCGATTCATTACGGAAATCGCGTGAGGTTTTGCAGCCTTGCTTTTTATTAATGCGTCAACCAGCAGCGTCCCAATTGTTCCGGTTCCAATGACGCCGATTCTCATCATGATTCACCTCTGCCCTCGTTAAACTCCTCTTAGAACTTATGTTTCGCTTGAATGGATTATGTCTTTGACGCACCTGATACGAAAGGGGGAGACGTATGAAGTACACTGGAAAAGCGCTAAGCAAGCTGGCAGTGATTGGTTTTCTTGTCCTGTTGCTTACAGGTGCCGTCTGGTATTTTACGCACCAACACAATTTGCAGAATAAGGCGGAAATGAGGCAGGCTGAAGAATTGTTTGCAAACGCGGATCAAGAAAAGAAAACGAATGCGGCACCAGCCAAAGATGCTGCGTCCGAAATTTTTGTGATTGACATCAAAGGAGCGGTGAAGAAGCCGGGTATCTATCAAGTTTCAGCTTCAGAACGCGTCATTGACGGAATTGAACGTGCAGGCGGGTTTACGAAAAAGGCAGATCGGGACAAAATTAATTTGGCTCAAAAGGTTACTGACGAGATGGTCATCCATGTGCCGGAAAAGGGTGCACAGGCGCTTGCTCCCTCGGCACAAGAATCAGAGAACGGTGCGTTGGAATCGCAGTCAGCTCAATCAAAAGTCAATATAAATACTGCGGATGAGCAGGAAATGCAACAGCTTCCGGGGGTAGGACCGGCAAAAGCAAAAGCGATTATCCAATACAGAACGGAGCATGGTTCGTTTAAGTCGGTGGATGACTTGGCTGGTGTATCTGGGATTGGTGAGAAATCTCTGGAGCGAATGAAGCCATTTATGGCGCTTTATTGACCGATCGCGAATGCACTCTGAAAAAGCCGATGATTCTGATACAATAGGAGGACAGGTAAAAAATCGGGAGGTTTTCTAAGACATGGAGAGACTATCGTGGGATCATTATTTTATGGCACAAAGCCATCTATTGGCAACCCGGAGTACATGCGAACGTCTTTTTGTCGGCGCAACTATCGTTCGCGACAAAAGAATCATTGCCGGAGGATACAACGGATCGATTGCCGGAGGGCCCCATTGCATTGATGAAGGCTGTTATATGATTGACGGGCATTGCGTGCGTACCATTCATGCGGAAATGAACGCGATTCTCCAATGTGCTAAATTTGGCGAACCGACAGACGGTGCAGAAATTTATGTTACACATTATCCATGTGTCCAGTGCTGCAAAGCGATCATTCAAGCAGGCATCAAAGCTGTTTATTTTGCTCAAGATTATAAGAACCATCCTTATGCGAAGGAGCTTTTTGAAGCAGCGCACGTAACGGTTAAAAAGGTTCCTTTCAAAACGAATATCGATAAAATTTTTTCTGACAAAACAGAGGTCTAACTTAGGAGGTGCTGTCTGTGAAACAGCAGCTGATTGAGTGCGACTGTGCTTGTGAGAGCTTTCATTGACAGGTAAGTGGCATCTGGCTGCTTTATGTGTCTGCACGACAGCTTGGGCGCTTAGCGGACGCAATGGAACTGTACCAGTGCTACTATTGATCGGCTACAGCTTCTATCTTGTTTTTCGGCGGCATTACCGTATGTTTGCTGTCTTTTTGGCTCTTATGTTGATCCTTGTCGTTGATTTTACGTTTGTAAAAACCGATAAATCAATCTTTTCTGGCCGAGAAACACAGTTGAGTGGCCGAATTGCTTCATTGCCGGACTTTGACGGTGATCGGCTGCGTTTTAAACTGAAAACGAATCAAGGCGAAACGGTGATCGTTGATTATTTGTTGAAGACTAGAGTTGAAAAGGAACGGCTGAGGCATCTCATCAGAGCAGGTCAGTTGTGGCGGGCCATCGGAGCCATGGACCAGCCCATGGCACCAACTAATTTTCATGGATTTAATCAGAAGCAGTATCTCGAGCAGCATCATATTTACTGGAAAATGAATGCGAAACAGTTGCAAATGCGCTCACAATCCGGTTATAACATGATTGGCTTTTTGAGTCGTTTTCGCCAAGATCAGACCGCCCGGATTGATGCGCAGTTTACCCCACCAAGTGCGCAGATGATGAATGCTCTTTTGTTTGGCAGCGATCAACAAATGGATCCCGCACTTTCTGAGGCTTACCGCCAGTTCGGACTCGTCCATGTACTTGTTGTTTCCGGAATGCATATTGCCGTTGTCTTCGGCAGTTTGTACTATTTGTTTCGTCGTATCGGTGTGGTGCGGGAATACGCCGCATTGTTTCTTATTTTGCTGATGCCTGTATATGTCTTTCTAACCGGAGCAGAGCCATCCGTGGTCCGCTCTGGTATTACTGCAAGTATTGTGCTGCTCTTTTCGCTGGTTCGACGGCATAAGATGCCGGTGTCGGATCCAATCAGTATCGCTTGTCTTGTCATGGTTTTTCTTGATCCGAACATCGTTTTTGATTTAGGGTTTCAACTCTCGTTTGCCATTGCGTTTGTTGTGCTTATCGCAGCGCCAATTGTTGCACAGGCTTACGCATCATTCATTGTAAGAATGATCACTTTGTCTCTGATTTGTGAGCTTGCAACGTTTCCAATCATTGTTCCTAATTTTTACCAGATGTCTTTGATTGGTGTTGTCCTCGGTGTTTTCTTCGTTCCTTTTATCACCTTTCTTATCTTTCCACTTTGTGCCATCGCTTATTTCGCCTCATTCGTTTGGGCAGATTCTTCATCGTTCTTCTCGTGGGCAGTGGATGCATTGTTGTTGCTTCCGCACCAAATACTGCTTAAATTGGCACAAATTCCATCGCTGCAAATGGTTTACGGTGCCTTAACCGGTTGGCAGATCTGTATGTCGGTAGTTCTGATTTTTCTCTCTCTTCTGCTCTGGGAACAGCATCGTAACAAAAAGGCACTGCTCATGCTGTGCACCCCATTTTTGATGATGTATCTGGTTGTGACGCTGACTGATTATGCAGATCCGCGCGGGTCGGTCACGTTTCTTGATGTCGGACAAGGCGACAGCATTCTGATACAGCTTCCGCATCGTCAAGGTTCGCTGCTTATCGATACGGGGGGAACAATCCCATTTGAAAAGGAAAAATGGAAGATGCGCAGAAAGCCATTTGAAGTTGGGCGGGATGTCGTGTTGAATGAGCTTGTTGCCCAGCGCGTGACGCATCTTGACGCACTGGTGCTTACCCACAGTGATTATGATCATGTCGGCGGACTGCAGGGAATCGTCGGAAAAACAGCCATTCGAAAATTGTTGGTCAGTCCTTATCATGATCCGAATCTGCAGGAGCAGCAACTTTTCCAAACGCTTTCTGCATCAGGTACGGCGATTCGATTGCTGCGCTCGGGTATGACATTACAAGTGAAGGCACAGGCTTTTCACATACTCAGCCCATTAGAGGATGCGAAAAACAGTAATGACAATTCAGTTGTCTTATACGCGGTGCTTGGCGGAGAACGCTGGCTTTTCACCGGTGATTTAAGCAGTTCTGGGGAACGCGAGCTGATGCAAAGGTATCCTAATTTACGTGCGGATGTGCTTAAGCTTGGTCATCATGGAAGCCGCACATCAACGTCTGAGGCGTGGCTGGAACAGTTGAATCCGGCAATCGGTGTCATTTCTTGTGGGAGAGCGAATCGGTATGGACATCCGCATCCGGAGATTGTTCAGGCACTGCACCAGTACGATGTATTTCGTTTAAGAACGGACCGATCAGGAGCCATTCGCTTCTGGTTTGATGTAACGAAGATGAGCGGCTTTGAACATGCATACGATCCGTAAACGCCTTGAATTTCCATCATTTAGCGCAGCAATGTCACCCATAGTTCTTTTGCTCATAGGATACCATAGAGAGAGTAACATATATCGCTTGACCGGCGATGTCCTAGGCTTCGCAGGTTGGCGTTTATATATATCAGGAAGCGGCGGAAAGCAATTGATATCGCCGCTTTCTTTTTTATTTATCGACCATTTGAGTGAAAGCGGCTTGCGAAGAAAGCAAAGGGACGGTAAAGTAAAAAGGGCGGATTCAGAATACCGCTCGGAACCTGCAGGTAAAGGATGACCTCAATGGCACAACCAAAATCAGCAAATTTATCGATAAAAAAGCCGCTTGCACCCGTTTACCTGCTTTTTGGCACGCAGGATTTTTTAATTCAATTGATGAAAAAAAACTTAACGAGTGAAGCGTTGGTTGAGGAGGAACGCGACTTTAATCTTTCGCGCTATGACCTCACCGAATTGCCGCTGGAACACGCGATCGAGGATGCAGAAACGATTCCTTTTTTCGGGGAAAAGAAAGTTGTGATCATGGATAATGCATTCTTTTTGACCGGAGAGCGTACAAAGACAAAGGTGGAGCAAACGATTGATCGGCTAGAGGATTATCTGAACCATCCTTCGGAGAGTACGGTTCTCATCATTGTTGCGCCGTATGAAAAACTCGATCGACGCAAGAAAATTGTCAAAAGGCTTGAAAAAACAGCGGCTGTTTATGAACTATCGCATTTAAGTGACACAGCACTTTTTCAATTGCTTGAACAGGTCGCCCAAAAGTATGGCGCGCACTACACGCGAGAAGGGCACGAGCAAATGATGAACGCTGTCGGACCGCATCTTGGCCAGCTGGCAAATGAAGTGGGAAAGTGCGCGCTTTATTGCGGTACTGAACGTCCAATTGACGCGCAAGCGGTGGAAGAAATCGGCTCTAAGTCACTTGAGACCAATGTGTTCTTGCTAGTGAACCAGGTCATGCATCAAAAAACAGCCGAGGCACTTGAATTGTTTCACGAGCTCGTTCGCATGAAAGAGGAACCGCTCAAATTACTCGCACTTTTGGAACGCCAATTTCGAATTGTGTATCAAGCCGGCCGTTACCAAGAGGCCGGCTACACGCAGAATAGTATAGCAAGTAAAATGAGTGTACATCCTTATGCAGTCAAGCTTGCTTTGCAGCAAACGCGCGCGTTCAGTCCGGTGCTGCTGCAGCATGCGCTCAAGCGTTGTACGGAGACGGATTTTCAGATTAAGACTGGACAGATGGATAAAATCCTTGCACTTGAACTGCTGATTATCTCTATATCGGGTAAAGCTGCATAATCAAATCCTAAATAAGGCAAAAAAAAGAGGCTCGCTTTTCGAAGCGAGCCGTTTTTCATGATCAAGCGTTCAATCCACTTAACTTCTTGGAAAGTCTTGATTTTTCATGAGCTGCTTTGTTTTTATGGATCAAGCCCTTAGATGCTGCTTTGTCAACTTTTTTCGTAGCAGCAAGAAAAGCGGCTTTTGCGCCTTCAACATCTTTCTCTTCAACTTTTCCATTGAATGATTTAATCGCTGTGCGCATTGCGGATCTGAACTGAGCATTCTGCTGACGGTTCGCTTCGCTTGTTTTCACACGTTTGATTGCAGATTTAATATTTGGCATTCGATTCACCTCCAAATCATGAATTCCCGGTCATCATCCTTACTCCGCCGAAATAAACACGTTCTTATATAAATAAACGATAGGCCAAAAAGACCCTATTCCTGTAAGCAGAGTTCCAATCTGACAAATTGTATTGTATCAAAGCGTCCCACCTTTTGCAATGAATGAATGAAAAAAGCATAAATGAACATCCTTTTAAAAGATATGATCTGTTCTGAATGAATCAACGAAGGCTTGTTGCGCTTATAAATGAGGAAAGGAGTTCGATCATGAGTCACGAATTAGATCTGAAAAAGTATACGGTACGCACGGATTTAGCGATCGAAGCCAATGAAAATAAGCCGGAAGTTCCAGGGCTGCATACGGAGCACTTTGATGAAGCCGGCGTTAAAATCACTAAAATGGTGATTGACAGTCAAGCGGCTGCAGCAATACAAAAAAAAGAAGGATCCTACCTGACTTTTGAAGCAAAGGACTTGCGAACAGGCGATACGGATATTGAGGAACGGGTTGAAAAACTGTTTGCAAAACACTTTTCTGCCTTTTTAAAAGAACTGACCATTGCCGATGATGCAAGCTGTCTCATCGTCGGACTAGGCAACACGAAGGTGACTCCAGATGCGCTCGGACCGAGCGTTGTCGAAAATGTGCTGGTCACCAAGCACTTATTTGATCTTCAGCCGGAACACGTGCAGCAAGGGTATCGTCCGGTCAGCGCGATTAATCCCGGCGTTATGGGAGTAACCGGAATTGAGACAAGTGATATCATCTTAGGCGTTATTGAGAAGACAAAACCGGACTTTGTGATTGCCATTGATGCACTCGCTGCTCGCGCGGTCGATCGGCTAAACACGACGATTCAAATCGCCGACAGCGGGATTCATCCCGGTTCCGGCGTGGGCAATAATCGTAAAGAGCTCAGTAAAAAAACACTGGGTATTCCGGTTATTGCAATCGGCGTGCCGACTGTTGTCGATGCTGTAACAATTACAAGTGATGCGCTTGATGTGCTGCTGCGCCATTTGGAACGTGAAATGACGGATAAAAAACCGTCAAAGGCACTCTCGCCTTCCTGGATGACATTTGGTGAAACCGTCGATTATCGTAAACTTAATTTGCCAAGCCAAGAGAAACGCGCTGCATTCCTCGGAATGGTAGGAACATTAAGTGAAGCTGAGAAAGCACAATTGATTAAGGAAGCACTTGGTGCAAGCGGATCGCAGATGATGGTCACACCGAAAGAAGTTGATTTCTTTATTGAGAAGATGGGGAATGTGCTTGCTGAAGGATTGAATGCAGCGCTTCATCATCAGGTGAATCAAGGAAATGTCGGCCAATATACGCATTAAGTCATGAACTCACGACTTGCTGCATAGAATGAAGCAACGAAGCGGGACAAGCCCAAAGGAGCGAGTGCAGGATGAAACGTATCGTGATCGAATGTCTAATTGTTCTTTCTGTCTTGCTTTTCTGCGTCCTTTACGGAGCAGTCACGGTTCGCGATGCAGCTCAGCCGACTACCGCGCAGCCGGCACAAGCAGATACAGGTTTTCATGAACAAAACATTGTCATTCCAGACAGTGAGAAAGCCGCCGCACAAACAGAAACAACCGGTACACGCAATAACACCGGGATTACATTAAATGAAAATCAAACCGACGCGTCATTGTCCGAACGCGTGCAACGCTTGTTTCTCCTAGGGATCAGTGCCGTCGCCGAGACCGTGCAAGGCGTCATCCATGCATTTTAAAAATCCTGTCGGGTGGGTCTATTGGAATAGGTATAATACGGAGAAGCAGTTTCAATGGTATACCGGTGATGAAGGAGAGTGTCTCAAAAGTCAATTGACTTTTAGGACACTCTTTAAAAAACGTCCATTCCGGGATTAAACGCGCAGATGCAAGACTCCCGCGAAGCGTTCCCGTTGATCGCAAACCAACGGAGACCCCGTAGGACAAATGCTTGTCCGAGGAAGCTCGCGGTGCGCCCGCGGCAAGCAAGCAACCGAAGCGACAATTCAGCACCGAAAAGACGCGAGACCGTCATACATGGCTGGAGATAATATCCGGGCGCTTTTTGCCCGGCTTTTCTTATGCCTGAATTTTCGCCTTTTGTGTTCGTGATTGAAACGGGTCATGACCATTGATATAATCGAAACTAAGTGATGTTTTTTTGGAAGCAGGAGGAACACTAATGTCAGAGAATCAAAAACAGCGCCAGTCGCGTATCCGCAACTTTTCAATCATTGCTCATATCGACCACGGTAAATCAACACTTGCCGACCGTATTTTGGAGGCGACACAAGCGCTAACCAAGAGAGAAATGAAAGCACAAGCGCTTGATGCTATGGATCTTGAACGGGAACGCGGCATAACGATTAAATTAAATGCCGTAGAATTAACGTATAAAGCGCCGGATGGCGAAGAATACATCTTCCATCTCATTGATACACCGGGCCATGTCGACTTTTCTTATGAAGTGTCACGAAGTCTTGCCGCATGCGAAGGTGCACTGCTGGTTGTTGACGCAGCGCAAGGCGTAGAGGCGCAAACCTTAGCCAATGTGTATCTCGCTTTGGAAAATGATCTCGAAATCATCCCTGTGATTAATAAAATCGACTTGCCAAGTGCAGATCCGGAGCGTGTAAAACAGGAAATTGAAGACGTCATCGGCCTCGATGCCTCTGATGCTGTGCTTGCTTCGGCAAAAGCGGGTATTGGTACCGAAGACATACTCACGCAGATTATTGAAAAGATACCTGCACCATCAGGAGATCCCAATGCACCGCTAAAAGCACTCATTTTTGATTCACTGTATGATGCTTATCGCGGCGTTATCGTTTATATTCGTGTCATGGAGGGATCGGTTCGCGTCGGCGACACCATTAAAATGATGGCGAATGGAAAAACATTTGAGGTGCTCGAAGTCGGCGTCGCTACCCCTAAAATCGAAAATCGTGAGGAATTGTCGGTTGGCGATGTGGGGTTCATCACTGCTTCGATCAAATCAGTACATGATACGCGTGTCGGCGATACGGTGACCAATGCGGACAGGCCTGCGGACCAGCCGCTGCCCGGCTATCGGAAAATGAATCCGATGGTGTACTGCGGACTCTATCCGATTGATACTGCGCGCTATGACGATTTGCGCGAGGCGCTCGGAAGACTGGAACTGAACGATTCTTCGCTACAGTATGAACCCGAAACCTCAGAAGCGCTGGGATTCGGGTTCCGATGTGGATTTTTGGGACTGCTTCACATGGATATCGTTCAAGAACGGCTGGAACGTGAATTTAACATTGATCTGATCGCAACCGCGCCAAGTGTTATTTACAAGGTAAAGTTGAATGACGGGTCAAGTGTGCGGGTTGGCAACCCATCCGAAATGCCGGAGCGCAAGTTCATTCAAGAGATTGAAGAACCGTATGTGAAGGCCACCGTTATGACACCAAATGACTATGTCGGTGCTGTCATGGAATTATGCCAGCGCAAACGCGGCGAATTTAAAACCATGGAATACTTAGATGCGAATCGAACGAATGTGATCTATGATCTGCCGCTGTCGGAGATCATGTACGACTTTTTTGATATTTTGAAATCAAGTACAAAAGGCTATGCGTCACTCGATTACGAGATGGACGGCTACCGGTCAAGCGATTTGGTCAAAATGGACATTTTGTTGAATGGCGAAAAAGTGGACGCACTTTCCGTTATCGTTCATCAGGAGTTCGCTTATGAACGCGGCAAAGCAATCGTAGAAAAATTGAAACAATTGATTCCGCGGCAACAATTCGAAGTCCCGATTCAGGCAGCAATCGGACAGAAGATCATTTCGCGTTCAACGATCAAAGCACTTCGAAAAAATGTCTTAGCGAAATGCTATGGCGGCGACGTCTCACGGAAACGAAAATTGCTAGAAAAGCAAAAAGAGGGAAAGAAACGGATGAAAGCGGTCGGTAGTGTTGAAGTCCCGCAAGAAGCATTCATGGCCGTCTTCAAGATGAGTCATGACGATTAATCCAGCCAAGGTTCGCGGCGCTTACATCCATATTCCTTTTTGCGACCATATTTGCTATTACTGTGACTTTAATAAAGTGTTCATGAAAAATCAGCCGGTCGACGACTACCTTGATGCTTTGGCACAAGAAATGAGTCATTATGCAGAATTTGGACTTCCGCAAACAATCTATATTGGCGGCGGAACACCAACAGCACTGAATGAACGTCAATTCGAGCGGCTGTTCCAAACCGTCCGGAAGTATTTGTTTCATCCTGCGGTTAAAGAATTTACTGTCGAAGCGAATCCGGAAAATCTTAATGAAGCTAAGCTTGAGATCATGAAGCGCTACGGGGTTACGCGTCTCAGTATCGGCGTTCAGACTTTTGATGACCAGTTGCTGAAAACGATTGGACGGGCGCACCAGTCAGATGATGCGGAACGTGCGGTTCGGCTAGCTCAGCGTCACGGGTTTGATAACATAACGGTCGACTTGATGTTTGCACTTCCGGGTCAGACGGAATCGAGCCTTCATGATTCAATGGAGCGAGCTTTACGTTTGGGTACGCCGCACATCTCCATTTATTCGCTGCAGCTTGAGCCGAAAACGATTTTTTATAACCGCATGAAGAGCGGGAGTCTGCGGCTGCCTGGCGAGGATATAGAAGCAGATATGTACGGTCAAATTATTTTGGAACTGGGGCGTTACGGCCTTCATCATTACGAAATCAGCAACTTTGCAAAGCCGGGATTTGAGGGGATCCATAATTCATTATATTGGCAAAATGAAGAGTATTATGGGATGGGTGCCGGCGCGCATGGCTACGTCAATGGAATGCGCTATGCCAATGCCGGCCCGATAAAAAAATATATTGACAGTGTTCGAAAAAATGGTCATTCACGACGTTCGGAGCATGCAGTAACTTTTGAAGAAAAAATGGAAGAAGAAATGTTTCTTGGACTGAGACTGATGAAAGGAGTCAGCATTGACCATTTTAACGATAAATTTGGTCGCCCAATCGAAACGGTATACGGCGATGCGATCGAACGACTGAAGAAGAAAGGACTACTTGCTGAACATGATGGTCGGCTGGCGATGACACAAAGAGGAATCTTTCTAGGCAACGATGTCTTTGGGGCATTCTTAATGTCTTGAAGAAAGAATGTCCGAAAAGATTTGACAAACTGGAATGAAGTTGGTAAATTTTAATGTAGAATTAGCACTCGGATAGATCGAGTGCTAACAGAGGTGATCAACAAGATGTTAACTGATCGTCAATTGTTTTTGTTGCAGCTTTTAGTTAATGACTATGTTGTCTCTGCCGAGCCAGTTGGTTCACGGTCGATTGCAAAACGGGACGATGTTCATTTTAGTCCGGCGACGATCAGAAACGAACTCGCAGATCTGGAAGAAATGGGTTTTCTTGAGAAAACACATCTTTCTTCCGGAAGAGTACCCTCAGAAAAGGGCTACCGTTTTTATGTCGATCATTTGCTCTCTCCGGTTCTGCTTTCTGAAGATGAGGTTGGAAACATTCGACATGCCTATCGGAAGAAGTTTTCTGAGAAGGAAGAATTGATTCGCGTCACAGCGCAAGTTCTTTCTGAATTCACAAACTACACAGCGATTATGCTTGGTCCTGAATTGATGGACATGCGATTGAAACACATCCAAATGGTTAAGCTGAATCAGACGCAAGGGGTTCTGATCATTGTAACCGATACAGGGCATGTGGAAAACAAGATGGTTACTTTTCCTAAATCGATTCGAGCAGAGGACATTGAAAAAATTATTAATATCTTAAATGACAAGCTTGAAAACGTTCCGCTCTATCAGCTTCAAGCGCGGCTAAACAAGGAAATTTCCAACGTCATGCGTCTCCACATTCGTGATTACAATCGTGTGATGAACATGTTGCAGGAAAGTTTGACCATGGACGATCCGGAACAAATTTTCTGCAGCGGCAAGAACAATATTCTTGCACAACCTGAATTTCAAGATGTCAAGAAGATTATTTCTTTGCTTAATGTCCTTGAGGGAAAAGAAATCGTTCACGAGATCATGAGTATGCCGGCCACCGGTTTGCATATTCGTATCGGCCGCGAGAACAAATTAAATGGTATTGAAGATTGCAGCCTGATCACAACGACCTATTCAATGGGCGGGGAGCATCTCGGAACAGTTGCAGTAATCGGCCCAAAACGGATGGCTTATCCGCGTGTGGTGACCTTAATTGACACGGTCTCCAAAATCTTAACCGAAAACTTAACCAAATAAGAGCCTGATCGCGCTCTTTCTATATTTTAGGAGGTGAGCCTATGACAGAACAGGCAAACAAAGATTCACAGAAAATCAATGAAGAAGTTGAAATGGAAACAGACCCACAAACTCAGGCTGCAGAGCCGGGTGAGGGTGCAGAGGAAGATCGTGCACCGGATCAAAATGATGATCAGCGTGACCGTGAGGTGCTTGTTAAGAAGATTGCTGAGCAAACGGCTGAAATCGAAGCGCTTAAGAAGAAAAATGATGAGTTGAATAGTCGCATGCTGAGAACGCAGGCGGACTTTGATAACTTTAGAAAGCGCACGAACAAAGAAAAGACAGATTCTCGCAAATTCCGTGCTCAAGATCTTGTCTCCGATATGCTTGAGATTCTCGATAATTTTCAACGTGCGCTTGCCGTTGAAACGACATCCGAAGACGGACAATCCTTAAAAAAGGGTATGGAAATGGTTTTGTCGAAGCTTGAAGATGCGCTAAAAAAAGAAGGCGTAGAAGAAATTCCGTCTCTGAATCAGCCATTCGATCCGAATGTTCACCAAGCAGTGATGCAGGAAGAGAGTGCAGAGCATGAATCAGGGACCGTGATCCAAGTACTTCAAGCGGGTTATACATTAAACGGACGAGTAATTCGCCCGGCAATGGTGAAAGTCAGCGCCTAAAATCTAGACGTTCAAACTTAATGTTTTTTAATATTAGGAGGAAATGAACATGAGTAAAATTATTGGTATTGACTTAGGTACAACAAACTCCTGTGTGGCAGTGATGGAAGGCGGAGAGCCCGTCGTTATTCCTAACCCGGAAGGAGCGCGTACGACGCCATCGGCAGTTGCTTTCAAAAACGGCGAACGTCAGGTTGGTGAAGTTGCAAAACGTCAAGCCGTGACCAACCCAAATACAATTTTGTCGATTAAGCGCCATATGGGTTCGGATTACAAGGTTGAAGTTGAAGACAAAAAATATACACCTCAAGAAATTTCAGCAATCATTCTGCAAAAATTAAAATCAGATGCTGAACAATATCTTGGCGAAACGGTGGACAAAGCGGTCATCACGGTCCCGGCTTACTTCAACGACGCGCAGCGCCAAGCAACAAAGGACGCCGGTAAAATTGCCGGACTCGAAGTGCTGCGCATTATCAACGAACCAACAGCCGCCTCCCTCGCTTATGGTCTGGACAAAGGCGAAGATCAAACCATCCTCGTTTTTGACCTTGGCGGCGGTACATTCGATGTTTCGATTCTCGAACTTGGCGATGGCATTTTCGAAGTAAAAGCAACGGCTGGAAACAATAAGCTTGGCGGCGATGACTTCGATGAACGAATCATCAAATTCTTAATTGGTGAATTCAAGAAAGAAACAGGTCTCGATCTTTCTGGAGATAAGATGGCTCTGCAGCGTCTGAAAGATGCATCTGAAAAAGCAAAGAAAGAGTTGTCCGGTGTGTCACAAACGCAAATCTCACTGCCGTTTATTTCCGCCGATGCAACAGGTCCAAAACACTTGGAAACAACGCTTACTCGTGCAAAATTTGATGAGCTGACCGCAGATCTCGTTGAAGATACAATGGGTCCAGTTCGTCAGGCTCTGTCTGATGCCGATATGACGATGGACGATATCAGCAAAATTGTTCTTGTCGGCGGATCAACACGTATCCCGGCCGTTCAGGCAGCAATCAAAAATCTGACGGGAAAAGAACCAAGTAAAGGGGTCAACCCTGATGAAGTTGTTGCCGTTGGTGCTGCCATCCAAGGCGGCGTGCTGACCGGTGATGTGAAGGATGTTGTTCTGCTGGACGTTACGCCGTTGTCCCTTGGAATTGAAACGATGGGCGGCGTGTCCACAAAACTGATTGAACGTAATACAACGATTCCGACAAGCAAGTCTCAAGTATTCTCAACGGCGGCAGATAATCAAACTGCGGTTGACATTCATGTCCTTCAAGGGGAACGCCAGATGGCTGCGGACAACAAGACACTCGGTCGTTTCCAATTGACCGATATTCCACCGGCTCCACGGGGTGTACCGCAAATCGAAGTAACCTTTGAAATTGATGCAAACGGTATTGTGAACGTTAAAGCAAAAGACAAAGGGACAAACAAAGAGCAATCCATTACGATCAAGTCATCTTCAGGTCTGAGCGATGATGAGATTGACAAGATGGTTAAAGACGCAGAAGCGAATGCAGATGCGGATAAGAAACGCAAAGAAGAGGTTGATCTGAGAAACGAAGCCGATCAGCTGATCTTCTCAACTGAGAAAACGCTGAACGAACTTGGCGATAAGGTCGATGCTTCTGAAAAATCTAAGGCAGAAGATGCCAAGGATAAGCTGAAAAAAGCACTTGAAGGCAAAGACGTTGAAGCAATCAAATCAGCGAAAGATGCCCTCAATGAGCTTGTTCAACAATTGTCTGTAAAACTGTATCAACAAGCACAGCAACAAGCTCAGGGTGCACAAGGTGCGGAAGGCGCAGCAAAAGGAAGCAAGAAAGATGACGATGTTGTTGATGCAGATTATAAAGAAGTGGATGACGAAGATAAAGACAAAAACAAGAACAAGAAGAACTGATCTGCAGCTTCTTATTTTGTCGCCTTTTACCTTGATCGGCATATTCTAAAAAAGAATCGACCTGATCTGTCGATGAAAGCGTGTAATTCAAGAAAGTCGAAGTCGGACGCGGGTTCTGGCTTTGGCTTTTTCTTGCTTAAACAGGGATACGAATGATATGATTAATTTTATGTGAAATCATTTCGGGAGTGATTTGATGAGTAAACGGGATTATTACGAAATCCTCGGCGTCAGCAAAGATGCATCTAAGGATGAGATTAAAAAAGCATTTCGAAAATTAGCGCGTAAATACCATCCCGATGTCAATAAAGATCCGGGTGCACCGGAAAAATTCAAGGAAGCTACCAAGGCTTATGAAATATTAAGCGATCCGCAAAAGCGTGCGCAATATGATCAATTTGGTGAAGCAGATCCAAATCAAGGCGGATTTGGCGGCGGTTTCGGAGGTCAAGGATTTGGTGGTGCTGATTTCGGTTTCGGCGATATTTTTGATCAGATCTTTAATGGCGGCTCAAGACGGCGTGATCCAAATGCGCCGCGCCAAGGCGCAGATCTTCAATACGAAATGTCGCTGACCTTTGAAGAAGCAGCGTTTGGGAAAACGACGAACATCCGCATTCCTAAAGAGGAAACCTGTACAACTTGCCACGGTTCAGGTGCAAAACCGGGAACAAAACCGGAACAATGTGCCCACTGTCATGGTACAGGACAGTTGAATCAGGAGCAGAATACGCCGTTTGGTCGGGTTGTGAACCGGCGCGTCTGCCCATACTGCAAAGGTACGGGTAAATCAATTAAGCATCCGTGCAGTACGTGCGCGGGTACCGGCAAAATGAAGGTGAACAAAAAGATTGAAGTCAAAGTTCCGGCAGGCATTGATGACGGGCAGCAAATTCGTTTGTCCGGTCAAGGTGAATCAGGAGTAAACGGCGGACCTTCAGGAGATCTCTACATTGTATTTGCGGTTAGGCCGCATAAATATTACCAGAGATCCGGTGATGATGTGTTGCTCGATGTTCCAGTGTCCTTTGCACAGGTTGCGCTGGGCGATGAAATCGAAGTACCAACCCTTCATGGTAAAGTGAAACTTAGAATCCCTGCCGGTACACAGACAGGCACAAAATTCCGCCTCAGAGGAAAAGGAATTAAAAATGTTCGCGGTTATGGACAAGGCGATGAACGGGTAACCGTAAAAGTTGTGACACCGAAACATATATCTGAGGAACAAAAGAGTTTGTTTAAGAAACTGTCGGCACTTGACGGTAACGAAGTCGACGATAGCGATGCAAGTTTTTTTGATAAAATGAAGAAAAAAGTATTCAAGGGCGACTAATGCCTGTTTCTTTTCTCTGAATACAATAGCTTGATATCGGCTGCATTTTTCAACTTTTTATTAAGGAGCGATTCCACAAACGCGATGAGATGGTCGGAAATTTGTATTCATACAACTGAGGAAGCGATCGAATCGGTCACGAATATACTCTATGAGGCGGGCGCAGGCGGCGTTGTTATTGAAGACTCCCAAGATCTGCGGCAGCTTGCTGGATCAGATTCAAGGTATTCACTAGATCCGGCCGATTACCCGATTGACGGGGTAAATGTTAAAGCATATCTGCCGATAAACAGTTTTCTCGGTGAAACGGTTGAAGAAATCAAACAATCGCTGAACAATTTAGTGTTGTATGATATTGACTTGGGGGACGGACAGGTTACACTCAGTGAGCACAATGAAGAAGAATGGGCAACCGCATGGAAAAAATATTATAAACCGGTGGAAGTCGGCCGCTGGTTCTACATTTCGCCGACGTGGGAAAGCTTCGAGCCGAGGAATTCGGAGCGACAGGTCATTGAGCTTGATCCAGGGATGGCTTTCGGTACCGGGACACACCCGACCACTGTGCTATGCATTGAGGCACTTGAGAAGTATCTGCCTAACCAAGCAAGCGTTCTCGACGTCGGCACCGGCACCGGCGTACTGTCCATTGCGGCAGCAAAATTAGGGGCAGACGAGGTCATGGCTGTAGATCTTGATGCTGTAGCTGTACAGTCGGCCAAGATCAATGTCAAGCTGAATCATGTTCAAGATGTCGTCAAGGTACGCCAAAACAATCTATCGGATCACGTTACAGGAACCTATCAGATTGTTGTTGCCAATTTGCTTGCTGAGTTGGTCATTCGTCTTGCCGAGAGCGGCGTTGGTGAGCGTCTGGACGATGGCGGCCGTCTCATTGCATCAGGGATTATTAAACAGAAAAAAGCACAAGTCGTTCAGACGCTTTCAAAGAACGGTCTTCGTGTGATTGATTCAATGGAATCCGGCGATTGGGTTGCGTTGATTGCCGAGAAGGCGGAATAAGATGCAGCGTTATTTCATTAATGCCGATCAGTTTAGCGATCATAGGGTAACCATTACCGGTGATGATGCGCACCATATTCAGAAGGTCATGCGTATGAAACCCTCTGACCTAATCCTGTGTGCGAATAATAAAGGTGCTGTTTATCTATGTGCAATTGAATCCTTTGCAGAGGGCAGCGTGCAAGCACTGATCAAAAGTCGGCAATGCGTAGATTCTGAACTGCCCATTCATGTCACCATTGCACAGGGCATTCCTAAAGGTGATAAATTTGAAACGATTATTCAAAAAGGAACAGAATGCGGAGCACGCTGTTTTGTTCCTTTTCAGGCTGATCGCTGCGTTGCGCTGTGGAAAAAGAACAAGGCGGATAAGAAACGGCTCCGCCTTGAAAAGATAAGTAAGGAAGCGGCAGAGCAGTCGCACCGTCGCTTTATTCCTGAAATCCGTGAACCGATGAATTTGGATCAGTTGATCGCGTTTAGTGCGTCATTTCCATTTAAAGTGGTTGCCTTCGAAGAAACTGCGAAAGCAGGACAACAGGCATGTTTTCCGACTGTACTAAAAGAAATGACTGCCGGAGATTCCTTGCTTGCTGTCGTTGGTCCAGAGGGTGGCTTGACGGCTGAAGAAGCAGATACTTTGAAGAATCATGGCTTCGCTCTGTGCGGACTCGGCCCGCGAATTTTAAGAACGGAAACAGCAGCATTGTACCTTTTATCGGCGATCTCTTATCATTTTGAACTTTTACAATGTGGGGTGGATGAATAAAAATGCCTTCAGTTGCTTTTCACACATTAGGATGCAAGGTTAATCATTACGAAACGGAAGCGATATGGCAGCTTTTTAAAAATCAGGGCTATGAACGTGCTGAATTTGAAAAACATGCGGATGTCTACATCATTAACACATGCACGGTAACCAATACCGGTGATCAGAAGAGCCGCCAAACGATTCGCCGAGCGATTCGAAGCAATCCGGAGGCAGTGATCTGCGTTACCGGCTGCTACGCGCAGACCTCGCCGGCTGAGGTGATGTCTATCCCAGGCGTCGATATCGTCGTCGGCACTCAGGACCGCAATCGTCTGCTTGGCTTTGTCGAGCAGTACCGAAGAGACCGGGAACCGATCAACGGGGTAAGCGACATCATGAAAGCAAAGGTGTATGAAGAACTTGATGTACCAGCATTTACGGATCGGACACGCGCATCACTCAAGATTCAGGAAGGATGCAATAATTTTTGTACTTTCTGCGTGATTCCTTGGGCGCGCGGGCTCCTGCGTTCACGGACGCCTGAAAATGTGATGAAACAAGCACAGCAGCTGGTTGATGCCGGATACAAGGAGATCGTCCTGACCGGGATACATACTGCCGGCTACGGAGAAGACATGGAGAATTATAATTTCGCTCAGCTGCTCCGTGATCTGGAGAGCAACGTGGTTGGTTTGAAGCGGCTTAGAATTTCTTCAATTGAAGCAAGTCAAATCACCGATGAAGTGATCGATGTTGTCGGTCGTTCAAAGGTTCTTGCCCGCCATCTCCATATTCCATTGCAAGCAGGATCCGATACCGTTTTGGAACGGATGCATCGTAAATATAAAACAGAATTTTTTGCGAAGAAGATTGCGCTGCTGCGTGAAGCACTTCCCGATTTTGCGTTGACTTCCGATGTTATTGTTGGTTTTCCTGGCGAAACGGATGAAGAATTCGAGCAGACCTATGCCTTTATCCGCGACCTGCATTTTTCAGAGCTTCATGTTTTTCCCTATTCAAAACGAACCGGTACACCGGCTGCTGGGATGAAGGATCAAGTGCCGGATGAAGTCAAGCATGAGCGGGTCAATCGTTTGATTGAATTATCAAATAAGCTGTCGGCAGAGTATGCGGCAAAATATGAGCAACAGGTGTTGGAGGTTATTCCTGAAGAACCTCTGAATCATCATGAAGAAGATGGCTACTTTGTTGGCTTCACAGACAACTATTTGAAGGTGAAGTTCAAGTATCCGTCTAACGATATTGTAGGTAAACTTGTCCGTGTCAAATTAGTGAAAACAGGCTATCCAATCAATGAAGGCGAGTTCGTTCGCGTTCTAGATCCGAACTCAGCAACGCTGGCCTAACTTAGAAATGGGTTTATAAGCGGTGCCGCTCAACCCAGCGGCCGTATGGACCGGCTAGAGGTACAGCGATTAAACCGGTAACCAGATTAAAGATAACCGATGCGTGCGCAAGAGCCGTCTTGCCACTGCCGCCCAGCATCATCGTGTAATCGCCCATAAAATGGATAAATGGGAAAAAAGCGACAACGCTCAACACATTAAACAGAATATGCGTGTAGGCGGTCCATCGGCCTTCACGCCCTGTGCCAAGACTTGCAAGGTAGGTGGTCAGGCAAGTACCCACATTAGAGCCAAGCATAATGGCAATTGCAGCAGGCAAAGTGAGTATGTTGTGGTCAAGAAAACCCATGCAGACAAGCAAGGTGGCGGAACTCGATTGAATAATCGCAGAAAAAAGTGTGCCTACGATGACGGCGTAAAGCATGCTTCCATTGGCATCGACTAACAGGTCGCGAACAAAGGGCGATTGAGTCAAGGATTCAGCGAGCGAACTGAATCCGTTCATCGATGCGAAAAGGCAGCCGATTCCAAATAAAAAAGAGCCGAACGAAAAAAATCGTTTGAACGGCAGACACATCATGAGCAAACCGGCGGCGAAAAACACATAATGAAGTGATCCGATGGGCAGTGCAGCAATTTCACCGGTCATCGTCGTACCGATGTTTGCGCCAAGAATAATGCCGACGCTCTGCGAGAAATGCATAGCCTGTGCGCCAATTAATCCGACAGTGATAATCGTAACTGCTGAACTGCTCTGCAGAAGCATCGATGCCAGTGTCCCAATAATCAGACCTCTCATTGGCGTGCTTGCTGCACGTTCCAATGTGTTGCGCATGCGACGACCGACGAGTGCATTCATGCCTCCGGACATGACGCCCATTCCGAGCAAGAAAAGTAAGATATATAAAATAAAAGCAACGACTTGATGATTCACTTTGATCACCTCGTCCTATTCTATGGACAAGGCAAGGAATGAATGACAAAAATGATTCCAATTGCAAGTGAATTTCGTTGTTTCCGATTTTTTTTCGTACGCGCGAACTGTAATTTAGCGCTGACTGGAAAAAAAAGCATTTCCTCATTTGATAATTTGTTTTCTATCGTATATAATGGCTATTGACATAAAAGAGATGTCATTTGAATTGTTTTCGTTTTTGGAGGGAGGGAAACAAAGATGGTCGAGACACGAGTTCGGAAGAATGAATCGATTGAAGATGCGCTTCGACGTTTTAAACGGTCGGTTTCGAAATCCGGTACATTAGCGGAAGTTAAGAAACGGAGAAATTACGAGAAACCAAGTGTTAAGCGTAAGAAAAAATCTGAGGCTGCGCGTAAAAAACGCCGCAGATACTAAGAAGGAGCACGGCAAATGAGCCTTGTTGATCGTTTGACTACAGATATGAAACAAGCGATGAGAGCGCGAGATAAGGAAAACCTCTCGGTCATTCGCATGATTAAAACATCGCTGCAGAACGAATCGATCAAACTAGGTAAACCATTGTCCGATGACGAGGCACTGGCAGTCCTGACCCGAGAGCTTAAGCAGAGGAAAGACTCCCTCCAAGAGTTTAAGAATGCAGGGCGTCAGGATCTTGTTGATGAAGTCACCAGTGAAATTGCAATTGTCCAAAAATATATGCCTGAACAATTTTCTGAAGAAAAAGTTGAGGCGATTATAGATGAAACAATTTCGGAAGTCGGTGCCGCTTCTAAAGCAGATATCGGCAAAGTGATGAAAGCGATAATGCCTAAGGTAAAAGCCCGGGCAGATGGCGGTATGGTCAATAAAATCGTGCGCAGTAAATTAAGTGAATAAAAGTAAAAACTCTGTTTGGTCTTAGTGAACAAACAGAGTTTTATTTATGTGCAAGATTTTAAAAATAATTCATGGTACGATAGATGTTGAAGATGATACATGGCGTAACAATCTAAGAAAGACAGGAGATGAGATTAATGTTAGACGCTTCAACAGTGAGTGTTTTAATTATCGCGGCTCTGCTGATCATTGCAATTGTCGTGCTGTTTACGTTTGTCCCGGTAATGCTATGGATTTCAGCACTGTCATCAGGTGTTCGAATTAGCATATTCACATTAATTGGTATGCGATTGAGGCGTGTTATTCCAAGGCGTGTGATTGATCCGTTAATTAAGGCGACAAAAGCGGGGCTTGATCTACACACCAATCAATTGGAAAGCCACTATCTGGCTGGAGGAAATGTCGATCGTGTGGTTAACGCGCTGATTGCGGCTCACCGCGCAAATATTGATTTGACTTTTGCTCGTGCAGCAGCAATTGATCTTGCCGGAAGAGATGTTCTTGAAGCTGTGCAGATGAGTGTTAATCCTAAGGTTATTGAGACCCCTTATATTGCCGGTGTGGCGATTAATGGGATTGAAGTTAAAGTCAAGGCAAGGATTACGGTTCGTGCGAATATTGACCGTCTCGTCGGCGGTGCCGGTGAAGAAACGGTGATCGCTCGTGTCGGAGAGGGTGTCGTCAGCACAATTGGTGCTTCGTCAACGCATAAAGATGTATTAAAAAATCCGGATACCATTTCAAAGACTGTTCTTGAAAAAGGTCTGGATGCCGGAACGGCTTTTGAAATTCTATCGATTGATATAGCGGATGTGGATGTCGGCAAGAACATTGGTGCCTTTCTGCAGACCGAGCAGGCAGAAGCAGACAAAAACATTGCACAGGCCAAAGCCGAAGAACGGCGTGCCATGGCTGTGGCAAATGAACAAGAAATGCGTGCGCGTGTCGAAGAAATGCGTGCCAAGGTTGTCGAAGCGGAATCCGAAGTACCTCTGGCCATGGCTGCTGCGCTGAAATCAGGTAAGCTTGGTGTCATGGATTATATGAACTACAACAATATTAAGGCTGATACAGAAATGCGCCATTCCTTCGGTAAACAGGAGAACAGCGACAATACGTCAGGCGACGAGTACAAGTAATGTTGTGAAGCGATTCAGTAAGGAGGTTGCCCTATGTTTTTTATCTGGGTCATCGGCGTCGTCATCTATTTGATTTTCACTGTAGCTCGATCAGTAGAAAAGCAAAATGCAAAGGAACGTAAGATCAGGCAAGAACGCGGAAGGCGCCCGCACCCACAGGTTTCGATGCAGCGGTCGATGCGGCAAGCTGCCAAAATAGGCTCCAATCAGAAACAGAGTACTGAACCGGTCACCGAACAGGCATCTTCTGAACCAGTGACCGAAAATGAATGGGTAAAAAGATATCAACAGATGAAAGAACGGTTTAATGAGTCCATTCCTGCTCCTTCAGAAACACCTTCTGTACAGGCCAAAGTTCCCCGATCCATCAGTACGGATAACACCTGGATGAGCGATCGGCAGAAGCTTCGCCAAGCCTTCATTTTTTCTGAAATAATCGGGAAACCGCGCTCTGCCCAGCCTCATCGTTATTTTGAAAACAAAAAAATTCGCTGACCATATTCTTTGAGGGTGTCTCAAAAGTCTCTTTACGACAATGAGACCCTTTTTTTTATGAACACAGAAATAGATGTTTGGTTGGGCTATCAAAAGGATGCGTTGTATAACAAGCAGCCGATTTTCATGAGGATTTATTTGAAACCGGTGCTATCAGCAGCTCTTCATTCATAAGCATGTAATGAGGTGGAGGGAGATTATGAGAAAATGGAGCGCTCATTTAAAAAAGTGGTTTGCCGAAGTATCCGACATTCCTGAAGATGTGATGCTGGGTGTTCCCCGATTAACACTAATCGGCCAGTTTCGACTCTCCATTGAAAACTATCAAAGCGTTCTCTCATTCTCGAAAACTGAGTTGAAACTTGCTTTAAATGAGGGCGAACTCCATATAACAGGCAATGATTTTGTTCTCGAAACGATTCTTGAGAAGGAAATTGTTCTCCAGGGACGCGTAACGGGTGTCCGATTTGAGAATGAATGATGAAGGGAGGCTGTTTGGTTGAGGCATCTATTGCATCGTACAGAAGGCTATTTAAGAGCGGAGATCATTGGCGCGGAGCCGGAACGGTTCATTCGAATCGGATTGCGTGAACAAATACGTATTTGGAATATTATGCGCACAAATGAGACAACCCTGACGTGCTCCATTGCACTCACTGATTCGAATGCATTAAGAATGCTGCTGAAAGAGTCAAAATGTCGCATTCATATTCTAGAAAAAAACGGGCTTCCCTTTTATTTGAGAAAATTAAAATTGCGGCTGGGAATTACGGCCGGGCTGCTTTTTTTTATGATGCTTCTCCTCATGCTTTCCAACATGGTCTGGTCGGTTCGAATTGATGGTGCCGATCCGAAATTAGCGGATCAAATTCGCAACATTTTAAGGCAGAATCATTTATACGAAGGTTCGCTCGATCTATTTGTTCCGGATACAAGCCAGCTTGAAAATGCGCTGTCAACAAAATTAACCAAGGTCACATGGATTGGCGTCTCAAGAAAAGGAACCACTTATCGGATTAATGTCGTTGAAAAAAAGTATCCCAAACCTAAAGAGGTGAGCGGACCGAGAAATTTAGTTGCCGCGAAACAAGCGGTTGTCCAGCGCCTATACGTTGAAAACGGACAACCTTTAGTGGAAAGTGACCAGTTCGTCAAAGCCGGACAGGTATTGGTCAGCGGGAAAATAGGCAGTGACGAGTCATTCAAATTCGTTTCATCAAGAGGCAAAGTGATTGGCGAGACTTGGTATCGCTCAGAAATGCAAATCCCAATGACGAATCACTACACGCTTTATACGGGAAAGGACTATAATCGTTATCAGCTGAAAATGTGGCACATGACTGTTTCATTATGGGGCTTTAAAAAGCAGCCGTTCAAAGCATATGATTTGGAAACGGTTCGCAAACCAATCCGTTTTTTGATTTGGCGTACACCTTTTGTTTTGATCAAACAGCAGTACAGACAAACAAAACAAGTGACGCGACAGTTGACCGTTGCACAAGCGACCCGTGACGCAATTGAATCGTCGGAGAAGAAACTGTTGGATCAGTTGCCTGAGGATGCTAAAATTCTTAATGCTGTTATTGATTATAAAAAAATTGTGAGAGGGCAGTTGTACTTGCGCACGCATCAAGTTGTTCATGAGAATATTGCTGTCCCAAAAGCAATCAATATCGAAAAGGAAAAAAAGAAGATGAAGAAAAAGCCGCAATAAAACTGCTGCAATGCCGTGCATGTACTTCCTTGCTTACAGTCGCTGCATCACAACGCTTAAATTGCGCCTGCAGGTGTTTTAAAAAGCAAGGAATAAAATCAAAATTGGAATCTCAACAACAACATATGGTAGAATAATGGAAACGCAACCGATTTTCAAGGAGGACACATAGAGCTTGCCAGAACGCCATTTATATAAAATTACATTAGAATTTGAAAATGGGAATGAAGCGCTGATGCTTTTCGGACCGGGTGATGCGCATCTGAAGATCATTGAGCAGTCCCTAGGTTTGTCTATTGTGACCCGGGGCGGCTCCGTTAACGTCTCAACGGAAAACGAGGGTGATGCGCGAAAAGTCGAGCAGGTCCTTAATGCACTCCTTCGTTTAATAAGAAAGGGTATCTCTATTTCCGAACGGGATGCTGTCTATGCCTTGAAGATGGCGGACAATGGGCAGCTCGATGCCTTCAGCAGCCTCTACGGCGATGAAATCGCGACAAACAGCAAGGGCAAGCCCATCCGTGTCAAGACCATGGGGCAGAAGCGCTACGTTCAAGCAATTCGCAAACATGACATGGTGTTTGCGATTGGACCTGCCGGGACCGGCAAAACTTATCTGGCTGTTGTTATGGCTGTTACAGCGATGAAGGCAGGTCAGATTAAGCGGTTGATCTTAACGCGTCCGGCAGTCGAGGCGGGTGAAAGTCTTGGTTTTCTACCGGGCGATTTAAAGGAAAAAGTCGATCCCTACTTGCGTCCGCTTTATGACGCTTTGAACGACGTGCTTGGAGCGGAACATACGCTTCGTCTCATTGAGCGGGGAACGATCGAAATCGCTCCGCTTGCTTATATGCGGGGACGGACCTTGGAGGACGCCTATGTAATCTTAGACGAAGCGCAGAATACAACGCAGGAACAGATGAAAATGTTCTTAACGCGTTTGGGCTTTGGTTCAAAAATGATTATTACCGGTGATGTCACGCAGGTCGACCTTCCGAAGGGCAAAAAGTCCGGACTTAAAACAGCAAAGGAGCTTCTGGAACATGTGGCCGGTATTTCCTTTGTTAATTTGGATCGTACCGATGTCGTGCGTCACCCGCTTGTTCAGAAGATTATCGAAGCCTATGGGGACTGATCATCAGTTTTACTACTTTTAGAGAGATCAGGCAGGCGTTTCGGCGAGAAACGAACCCGAAATGGAGACAAGCTGCGGGGGCATAGCCATGACACTATCCATTCCATTCAAACAAAAGATAAAAAAATTTGCATTGACCTATTTAACGGACTGGGGCATTGTTTTGATTGTCGGTCTTATTTTGTACGGACTGATGATTGGCAGTGTTCTGCCCAAAAATACAAATGTGAAGCTTCACGAAATCGCTACAGTTGATTTGCAATCGCCGATTGACACAGTCGATACCGAAGCGACTCAGGCCAAGAAGCAGGAAGCGATCGGATCAACACCGTCTGCTTACGCTTATAATAAAAATCTTGGCATGATTCAGGTTGAAAAAGTCGGCGACCTTTTTGATACCATATCCGCTGTGAAAAAAGAAAATAAGATTAGTTCCGATTCTGCGCAGCAGGATGTAGATACAGCCATTGCAAGTGTCAAGACCCGCTTGGCAGACTCTTCCGACGCACATCTTTCCAATACGACGCTTATTTCATTGATCACCGCTTCCGGTAATGATCTGCAAATAGCTGAGGATATTGCGAGCACAAGCATCTATGAGGCGATGAATGACAAAGTCGGCTGGAATGATTTGGAGCGTGTCCAGAATAAAGCAGCTGCCTCGCTTCCATCATCTGTGCTTAATGATGAGATCAGACGTGCCTTAAATGAAATTTTGGATGCTTATATTACGGCTAATTACTCGTTTGACGCGAATGCAACCAAGCAAAATAAACAAGAAGCAGCACGCAATGTGGATAACGTCGTGATTCATCAAGGCGAAGTTCTTGTAAAAAAAGGAGAACTGGTTACCAATGATATGATTCGACAGTTAAAATTAGTCGGATTAATTGACGACCACTTTAATATTATTCCATTTGTTGGTCTGCTATTGTTTACCGGCTTCATTACGTTTGCGTTTTGGTTTGAATACAAGCGTTTTAAAGAGAAACATCCGACTTATTCCGTTAAATTCATTTATATTTATGCCATAATCTTCTCAGGTGCTGCAGCCATTTTGAAGTTATGCAGTTATCTTCGATTGACTGAGCTTTCGGGCATTGGTTTTCTGATTCCGCTGGCGATGGCCACACTTATGATTCGCATTTTGCTTAGCGAAAGGATTGCGATTGTATCCGGAATCCTGCTTGCTATTGTGGGCAGCGTCATTTTCGGGATTAGTACAAAAGCGGCTATTTTTGATGCGCCAATGGGTATCTATTTGTTTTTCTCTTCGCTTACCGGGGCTTTAGTCCTCAAAAAAAGACAGGCACGTCCGAAAATGATTCGAAACGGTGGGCTAATTGCTCTCGTAAACGTGCTTGTTGTCTTGGCGCTGCTGATGTTTCAAAACACACCGTTTACTCCAGTCGGTACCGGACTTAGTCTCGGGTTTGCCGCATTGTCGGGGTTCCTTTCTGTAATATTAACCAATGGTCTGATGCCGCTGTTTGAAACAGGTTTCGGCATTTTATCACCAATCCGGCTGATTGAATTATCTAATCCCAATCATCCGCTGTTACGCAAAATTCTGATTGAAGCTCCAGGCACCTACCACCATAGTGTCATGGTGGCTAATCTTGCCGAACGCGCCTGTGAGGTCATCGGTGCAAACGGATTGCTTGCTCGGGTCGCTGCATACTATCATGATGTAGGGAAAACGAAGCGTCCGAAGTTTTTTGTAGAGAATCAAATGAGCGGTGTAAACCCGCATGATAAAATCTCTCCCCAGCTAAGCCGAACGATTATTGTTTCGCACCCGTATGACGGAGCCGACATTCTTCGTCAATATCGGATGCCGAAAGAAATTATTGATATTGCGGAGCAGCACCATGGAACGACGCTGCTTAAATACTTTTATGTTAAAGCGCAGGAGCTTAGCGAAACACCGATTGACGAAAGTGAATTCCGTTATCCAGGACCAAAAGTACAAAGCAAAGAAGCGGCGGTTGTGGAACTGGCTGACAGTATTGAAGCTGCGGTTCGCGCCATGAAAAAACCGAATCCCGTTAAAGTGAATAACCTCGTCAAGAGTATTTTTAACGCGCGCTTGAGCGATGGTCAGTTTGATGAATGCTCGATCACACTGAAAGAATTAAAAAGCGTGGAGAAATCGATTGATGAAACACTTCGCGGTGTTTATCATTCACGTATAGAATATCCAAAAGACCTCAAGATGAAAAAGGTGAATCCTAAATGACAATGACAATTGATATGCATGACGAAACTGGCGAAATTAACGAATCGATTCAGAAAAGCGTCATCAAACTGGTTGACTTTGCAGCAGATCAACAGCTGCATCTGGAAGGAGAAATTGAATGTTCCATCACTTTTGTGGATAATGAGCGGATCCAAGTGATTAACCGCGACTACCGCGGAATTGATCGACCGACCGACGTGATTTCCTTTGCGCTTGAAGAAATGGAGGAAGGCGAAGTGCCGATTCTTCCTGAAGCAGGGGAACCGCGTGTGCTTGGCGATATTATTATCTCGGTTGAACGTACGCATGAGCAGGCTGCCGAATACAACCACTCATTTGAGCGTGAGCTCGGGTTTTTGGTCATTCATGGGTTGTTGCATCTGCTTGGCTATGATCACCAGACTAAGGAACAAGAACAGGAAATGTTCGCTCTTCAGGAAAAGATTCTTTCCTCGTTCGGGCTTAGCAGGGACTAACCGATGAATGGCCGTCATTTAAGGGTACATAAGCGTCTTTTTGAAAGTTTTAAGGATGCAATCAGCGGTTTTCTGCTTGCGCTTGCGCAGGAACGGAACCTAAAGATTCAGCTGGCTGCAGCGGTACTCGTCCTCTGTTTTTCATGGTCCATTCGTGTTTCGCTCATTTATCTTGTTATTATTTTCGTGTTAATTGGCGGCGTGATCAGTTTGGAGTTAATCAATACAGCCGTTGAACGTCTGGTCGATTTAGTAACCAAAGAAAACCATCCGATAGCTAAAGCAGCAAAAGATACTGCAGCGGCCGCCGTCTGGTGGTTTTCAGTAATGGCTGCCGTTATTTTTATTGTCATTGTATGTGCAACACTGTTTCATTGAAAGGGAGGGAGCGTTACGATGAATGATCAAAAATTGATTGAATGCGCGCAGCAAGCGATGAAGATGGCCTACGTACCCTATTCCCATTTTCAAGTAGGTGCCGCCCTGCTTACGAAATCGGGAAAGGTTTTCACAGGTTGTAACATAGAAAATGCGGCCTATTCGGTTTGCAATTGTGCCGAACGGACGGCTTTATTTAAAGCCTTCTCCGAAGGGGAGCATGATTATGAAGCAATAGCGGTTATTGCGGACAGCAGACGTCCTGTGCCTCCTTGCGGTGCATGCAGACAGGTTCTGAGTGAGCTCTGTCCAAGTAATATGCGTGTTATTCTTGCAAATAGGAAGGGAATTACTGAAGTGACCACGGTGGCAAAACTGCTGCCTGGGGCGTTTGAATCGGAGGATATGTAATGACAAAATCTTTTAAATCTGGTTTTGCTGCCATTGTTGGTCGACCAAATGTGGGAAAATCAACGTTGCTTAACCGAGTACTTGGTCAAAAAATCGCCATCATGAGCGACAAGGCACAGACAACGCGAAATAAAATTCATGGAATTTATACCACTGATTCAGAACAAGTGGTTTTTATCGATACACCGGGGATACATAAGCCGAAGCATAAACTGGGTCAAGTAATGACATCGCTCGCCTTAGCGACGCTCAACGAAGTTGATCTTGTTCTTTTTCTGATTGATGCGGAGCAAGGCTATGGACGCGGCGACCAATTTATCATCGACTTTTTGAAAAAGACGGCAGTACCTGTTTTTTTAATCGTGAATAAGATCGATAAAGTTCATCCTAATGATTTGTTGCCGCTGATTGACCGTTATCGCAGTCTCTATTCATTTAAAGAGATCATTCCGATTTCAGCACTCCAAGGACAGAACGTAACGGCACTGATGGACCAGATTGGCTGCGTGCTTCCGGAGGGACCGAAATATTATCCAGAAGACCAAATTACCGATCATCCGGAACGTTTTGTTGTGGCGGAACTCATCCGAGAGAAAATACTGCATCTGACTCGAGATGAGGTCCCTCATGCGATTGCTGTAATTATTGATAAGATGAAAGTAGATGAAGAGCGTCAATTGACTGAAATTCAGGCAACCATTATGGTTGAACGCAGCTCACAAAAGGGGATTATTATCGGCAGATCAGGAAGTATGTTGAAGAAGATCGGAACGCTTGCCCGAAAGGAAATTGAGGCATTGATTGGCTCGCGCGTCTTTCTTGAACTTTGGGTTAAGGTCGACAAGAACTGGCGTGATAAGGAAGAAGAACTAAAGAATTTTGGTTATACCATTCAGGACGATTAAATCGTCTGCTTGTTGAGAAAACAAATTGACAATCATTTCTTCACATGTTTCTTCATTTTTCGCAGACTCTATAGACGAGGAGAATGAATGGGAAGGATGAGAAATATGTTGGATCTCACTTGGAAGCTCTTTATGTTAACGGGCAACATTGGCCCCTACCTTTTGCTGAAAGAAATTGAAGACAAAGAAGAGGAACAAAATCAGCAGAACAGCGAGATGATTGAACTAAAAGAACACACCGGTGCGTGATCGGCAGTGATTCGAAAGGCGGGTGATCGTGATGATGGTGAAAGCAGAAGGCATTATCATTCGGACAACCGACTATGGAGAAACAAATAAAATTGTGACTTTGTATACGAAGGAATTCGGCAAAATTGGGCTAATGGCGAGAGGAGCCAAAAAACCAAAAAGCGAACTATCCGCGATCAGCCATGTATTGTTTTACGGCCTCTGTCTGTTTCGTAAAGGCAGAGGCCTTGGTGTGTTGTACCAGGCAGAAAGCTTGAATCCATTCCGAAGAATCATTGAAAACATTGAAATTACTGGATATGCTGCTTTAATTGTTGAATTGACCGATCGATTGACTGAAGACGGTCTTCCGTCTCAAGCGATTTACCGTTTGCTTAAAGATACGCTGCTGCTTATGGAAAAAGGAAAGGATCCTGCGATCATGTCGGCTATTTTTGCAATGAAAATGCTGCCGCAAGCAGGCATTGATCCTGAATTAACGCATTGTGTTCGATGCGGAAAACAGAAAAGCAGATACCGCTTTTCGATTGTCGAAGGCGGTTTTTTGTGCGACGAATGTGCCCTGTTTGATCGATATGCGATTGAAATGGGCGGTGCGGTGCAGAAACTGTTGCCCATTATGCGGCATGTACCGCTCGAACGGCTGGGAAAAGTATCTTTAAAAGCAAAAACTATTGGAATGATTGAAACAATAATATATGCTTATTATGAGCAGAATGCGGGCATCAAACTGCGTTCAAGAAAATTTATCGAGCAATTGTCCAAATTCCGAACACGCGATCCGTGAGTCGTAATTCGGACAAAGGTTCGAAGAGCTTTGTTGGGGGGAAACGATTTGGAGCTGAATGAACGCCAGCATAAAATTATTGAAATCGTTAGAGAACAAGCGCCGATTACCGGAGAACAAATCGCCGAACACTTAAATGTAACCCGTGCGACACTGCGGCCGGATCTATCCATTTTGACCATGTCCGGGTTTCTAGAAGCACGTCCAAGAGTGGGGTATTTCTACACTGGACAAACCTCAGAAACACTTCTGAATGAAGAAATCAGAAAACTGACCGTGGGTGACTTTCAATCAGTGCCCATTGTGATCTCAGAGGCAGCGTCCGCTTATCAAGCGGTTTGCGAAATGTTTGTTGAAGATGTCGGCTCATTATTCGTCATTGATGAGAAGGGATTGCTTGCCGGGGTCTTATCGCGTAAGGATCTTTTGCGCACGGCAATCGGGTCACAGGATATGAATCAGGTACCAGTCAGTGTGATTATGTCGCGCATGCCTAACATCGCTTATTGCAGACAAAATGATACCGTTGTTGATGTTGCAGATTTGTTGATCACTAAAGAAGTCGATTCGGTTCCGGTCGTTCATACAAAAGGACAGGGTTTTGAGGTTGTTGGGCGAATGACGAAGACAAACATAACGAAAGCATTCGTTTCCCTAGGCAAACGAAAATAATCAGCCATTATGGGCAAACAAAATCATTAATACTGTCTTAATTTGCAAAATTAGTTTATAATAAGTGTTTGTGTTCACTGCATCATTCGACAAAAAATGACAATATTAAAATAATAAAAACATAAATTTACATGCAGGATTTTTTATGGGGAGTAGAGAACCCTTAACTATGAAGAGAAAAAATACCTTATTTGTCGATGCAGATGCTTGCCCTGTGAAAGAGGAAATCCTGGCGATTGCGCGATCTTATGATTTTGAACCGGTTTTTGTCGCCTCCTATGCGAGCTATTCAGCGGATCGTGAAGGAAAATGGGTGTTTGTCGACCAGCGAAAGGAAGCGGCAGATCTGTACATTGTCAATCACACGCATCCCTGCGACATTGTCGTCACTCAAGATATTGGACTGGCAGGGCTGCTCACAAATCGTCATGTTTACGTCTTGACGATCCGCGGTCAGATTGTCAGTGAACAGAATGTCGATATGCTGCTTAGTCGTCGTTATCAAGCCTATCGTGCCTTAAATGCTGGTGAACGCATCAAAGGTCCGAAGCCGTTTACACGTCAGCATCGGAAAAACTTTTCTGATGCTTTGATAAATTTGTTATGCCGGTTCGATCATTAGGATATAAATAAGTAAGAATACTGGTGGTGCATGGCTATTTGCAACTTCAGGATCAAGTTATCGAAGAAATAAGGAAGTCCCTGGATATTGTTGATGTAATCGGCAACTATGTGCAATTAAAAAAGCAGGGCAAAAATTATATCGGTTTGTGTCCATTTCATTCGGAACGTACGCCGTCATTTTCAGTATCCCCGGATAAGCAGTTGTATCACTGTTTTGGCTGTGGTGCAGGCGGCAATTTATTTACGTTCATGATGGAGATCGAAGGCATGACTTTCACGGAAGCCGCTCAATCTCTGGCAGATCGTGCACATATTGATTTAGGGCCTTCTGTGTCCAAAAAGAATGCGTTCCGCAATCCCAACGATCAGAAGAAAAAGCAAACCATTGAGGGATTGGAATTATTAACAAAATTTTATCATTATTTGCTGACAACTGCAAAATATGGTGCGCCCGGTATGCGCTATCTTGAAGAACGGGAATTTAATCAAGAAATGATTGAACGTTTCCGAATCGGGTACGCTGTTGATCGTTGGGATACGGTCACACATTTGCTGCAAAAAAGAAACATGAATCTGCAGTATATGGCAGACGCGGGGATCATTGCACAGCGCGGTTTTGACAATAAGTATTTTGATCGGTTTAGAAACCGAATCATTTTTCCTATCTTTAATATGCGCGGTCAACCGGTTGCCTTTGGTGGGCGAACGTTAGGCGATGCCAAGCCGAAGTATTTGAACTCGCCGGAGTCGGATGTTTTTCATAAAGGCAGCATCCTCTATGGGTTTCATTTGGCACGACCGGAAATTCGCAAAAGGAGTCAGGCCGTGCTGCTTGAAGGTTATGTTGATGTGGTGCGTGCGCATCAAGCGGGAGTAACCTGCAGCGTTGCTTCAATGGGGACCTCGCTGACGGAGGCACAAGCTGCCGCATTAAAGCGGATCGCCGATACAATTATTATTTGTTATGACTCCGATACGGCTGGAATTGAAGCGAGTTTCAGGGCAGCTGAAATGCTTCAAGGAGACGGTAAGGTCATCAAGATTGCAAAAATGCCGGAAGGACTCGACCCCGATGACTACATTCGCAAGTTTGGCGGTGAACGATTTAAGAGTGATGTAATAGGGGCTAGTCAAACATTGATGACATTCAAGATGAATTATCTCCGGAGAAAAAGGAATCTGAGTGATGAAGGAGATCGGCTCCTCTACATTGAAGATGTATTGAGAGAACTGACTGCCCAAAGGCGAGCAGTTGAACGGGATCACTACCTTAGATTACTTTCGGAGGAATTTTCAATTTCCATGGACTCCTTGAGAAAGCAGCTGCAGCAAATGACGGTTAAGGTGCAAAGGCGTGACAAGAAAAGAATGCGTGTAGCACCACTTGTCTCAAGCAATCGCATTCCTCCTGCATACGAAATGGCAGAGCGACGACTGCTCGCAAGAATGATGAGAAGCAGAGAGGTTTCCGATCGCGTGAGAGACTCATTGGGCGGTTCGTTTACCAGTGAGATCCATCAGGCATTAGCCGCCTATCTTTATGCATACTATGAACAAGGAAATCCACCAGATGAAGGACTTTTTCTTCAGAAACTTGACGACCCGGCGTTGCAGCGCAAGGTCACGGAATTATCATTAATGCCGATGAGCGACCAGGTGGATGAGCAGGAAATTGGCGATTGCATCAATCAAGTCATCAAACACGCAAAAGCGTCGTTAATTGCGGAAAAGGAGCGCCAGCGAAAAGAAGCCGAGCAAGGCGGTAATTACGAGCAGGCTGCGCGGCTTTTGTCCGAAATAATCGACGCGAAGAAAAGGCTGAGTCAGGTTCAGACTGAGCATGATTAGTTATTAGAAGGAGGGGGTCAAATGGCTGGAAAAGTCAGCAAGACGGATCAGGAAGTAACGGTAGAACAAGAAAAAGAACATTTGCTCGAACTCGGGAAAAAACGGGGTTCGCTCACCTACCAGGAAATTTCAAACCGGCTTGCACCATTTGATCAGGAATCGGAACAGATGGATGAATTCTACGAAACGCTTGCCGATCAAGGCGTAAACGTTACGGATGAATCCGACAGACCTGATTCCGATGATAAACATAAAGAAGAGGAATTCGATCTTAACGATCTGAGCGTTCCTCCAGGTGTCAAAATTAACGATCCTGTTCGCATGTATCTTAAAGAAATCGGACGAGTAGATCTCTTGTCGGCAGACGAGGAAATCTCACTGGCGAAACGCATTAATGATGGTGATGAAAGTGCAAAGCGGAGACTCGCTGAAGCAAACCTCCGACTTGTCGTAAGTATTGCAAAACGTTATGTCGGACGCGGCATGTTGTTCCTTGATTTAATACAAGAAGGAAATATGGGTCTTATGAAGGCCGTTGAAAAATTTGACTATACCAAAGGGTTTAAGTTCAGTACGTATGCAACTTGGTGGATTCGTCAGGCAATTACCCGAGCAATCGCCGATCAGGCACGTACAATTCGTATCCCGGTTCACATGGTCGAAACCATCAACAAACTGATTCGTGTGCAGCGTCAGCAGCTTCAAGACCTTGGTCGCGAACCGACACCGGAAGAAATTGGTAAAGAGATGGAACTGCCGCCGGAAAAAGTACGGGAAATCTTGAAAATTGCGCAAGAGCCTGTTTCTCTTGAAACACCGATTGGTGAAGAAGATGATTCGCATCTTGGTGACTTTATTGAAGATCAGGATGCAAAAGCACCTTCTGATGCAGCAGCTTATGAATTATTAAAGGAACAGCTTGAAGATGTGCTTGATACACTAACGGATCGCGAAGAGAACGTTCTGCGTTTGCGTTTCGGTCTTGATGACGGGAGAACGCGGACATTGGAAGAAGTCGGCAAAGTATTTGGTGTGACACGCGAACGTATCCGCCAAATTGAAGCGAAAGCATTGCGGAAACTTCGTCATCCAAGCAGAAGCAAACAACTAAAAGATTTTCTCGACTAAGCCTTTCACGGCCGCTCCCAATGGGGAGCTTTTTTTTTACATGAAGCCTCTGTGTTTCGGCTAGTGTTCGATTACTGTTTATTTTAATTAGATTGTTTGCCGGATGCAAATCGAAACATGGACAAAAAAGTAAGGTCAAGGAGGAGAATACACCTTATTCCTCTATTCTAATCGATGTTGTAAACGTTATCAATTGTTATTTTGAAAATTTAACTGTTTTGGGATTTTGATGCGTTTGTGATACCATAACAGTGGCAAATCGAAAGTTTGAACGAAGGATTGTGAGCATGGAAAAAATACATTTATCTCCTCGATTGGATTGTGTTCTTCATTTTGTTCCTAAAGTTGAATGCTTGGCGGACATTGGTTCGGACCATGCCCATCTGCCTTGCCGGGCGGTACAAATCGGCAGAGCTGATTCAGCGATAGCGGGAGAGGTTCGGCCAGGTCCGTTGTATCAATCGACGTTAAATGTCACAAAACAAGGCCTTCGAGACCGAATTGATGTGAGACTTGGCGACGGACTGGATGTACTCCGGGAGCAAGGAGAAGCGAGTGCAATCGTCATTGCCGGTATGGGCGGCGAATTGATTGCCGATATATTAGAACGCGGCAAGAACAAAATTGGTAAGAAAACGGTACTTATCTTGCAACCGAATAGTCGCGAACCACGTGTCAGGCGCTGGCTGGTTTATAATGGCTGGACGATTTCTGATGAAGCAATTGTCAATGAAGGGCATCATGTCTATGAAGTGATTCAGGCGAGTCAAGGCAGCAAACCGAGACTATTATCAGAGCCGGAACTGATGATGGGTCCGGTGCTCTCATCAAAACAAGATCCATTATTCATCAAAAAATGGAAAAACAGGGAACGCAGACTTAGCAGCATCCTGACGGCACTTCGGAATACAGGGCAATCCGAAGAGGTACTGAAAAAAATAGAAGCAAATCAAAAAGAACTGCAATGGATTCGTTCCTATTTCGAAAACAAAGGAGCGCAGGAAGAAAGGAAGCGAACGGCTTGGTAAATTGGATTTCAGGCGAACATTTAATTCAACGGTTTGAAGAATGGGCACCGAAAAAACTGGCTTATGAAAAGGATAAAATTGGTCTTCTCGTCGGAACGTTGCATAAAGAAGTGAAACGCGTGATGGTTACCTTAGATGTGCTCGAAAATGTCGCCGATGAAGCAGCAGATAAGCAGGTTGATTTAATCATTGCTCACCATCCCCTGATCTTTCACCCGCTTAAAAACGTGCGCTCTGATCAAGGACAAGGGAAGATTGTTACAAAATGTATCAAACATGACATCGCTGTTTATGCTGCGCATACAAATCTTGATATCGCGGATGGCGGTGTCAATGACATGCTTGCCGCACAACTTGGGTTGAAGCATACGCAAATTTTGCAGCCCACCTATCATGAACCGCTGTATCAACTTGTCGTTTATGTACCGCAAAGTCATGCGGAGAACCTGCGCCATGTGATCGGAGATGCAGGAGCGGGTTCGATTGGAAACTACAGTCATTGCAGTTTCGCTGCTTCGGGAACCGGTTCTTTTCTCCCGCGTTCGGGTGCCCATCCTTATCTTGGTTCTGTAGGAAAGGTGGAACAAACGGATGAACAGCGAATTGAGGCCATTGTTCCCGACCATTTGTTGCGTAAAGTAGTCGCCCGAATGGTTAAAGCCCATCCCTATGAGGAACCTGTTTATCAGGTGATTCCGATTCAAAATGAGGGGAAAGCCTATGGCCTCGGCAGAATTGGAAAGCTTGCGGAAGCAATGCCTTTTGAACGCTATTGCCGTTCCGTCAAGGAGAAGCTCGGGATTGACGGACTGCGCGCGGTTGGAGCGGCAGATGCTATGATCCGCACTGTGGCGGTGTCTGGAGGCGATGGAAACCGTTTGATTCCCTATGCAAAGTACAGGGGAGCAGATGTGCTGATTAGCGGCGATATTTATTATCATACGGCGCATGATGCGTTATTGTGCGGACTTCATGTCATTGATGCAGGTCATTATATCGAGCGCGTGATGAAGAACGGCGTGCGGCAATACTTAAGCCGTGTGATTGAGGAAGAGCATTTTGACACAGAAGTGCTGATTTCAGAGTCGGTAACCAATCCATTTCGATTTATTGTTTAATTAGGAAAGTTCCTTCATGCATGTATGATGGGTTCGTGTCTTTTCGGTGCTGAATTGTCGCTTCGGTTACTCGCATGCCGCTGGCGCCAGAGCACCTCCACTTTGGATTCTCGATCAAGACACTCGTCTATTGGTTTGAAGTCGGGGTGAAATCATAAACTTTCTTTACCGGTAATAAACCCTCTCAGATAAAGAAATGAGAGGGCTTATTGCAGAACGGGGGGCTCGATCGATCAAAGCGGTACCGATGCAAACATCACCCGTCTATTGTGCCGATCCGGATCATTCACTTTTTAGCGACTTTTTTCCTGTGAAGAAGAATTCAGCTTGACTGATCGGGATTGAGTGCATGGCAGGTTGACCCGGTGCTTTTAGGTAAACGAGAGTTAGCCGTCCGCCATGATTTTTCTTATCATTAATGATTTGACGGTAAAAGTCAGCAGTGTTCATCAGCGTTGACTTTAGCGGGAGTCCCGTTTGTTGAAGCCGCTGAACCAAACCATCTAAAGTGCCGTGTTTTGTCAAACCGTAATCCTTGAAGCACTGGGTTATTTGAACCATTCCAATGCTGATTGCTTCACCGTGCGCTAACGCTCCATTGGAAAGCAGTTCAATTGCATGGCCGATGGTGTGCCCAAAGTTCAGGACCTGCCTGAGTCCAGCTTCTTTTTCGTCCTTGCAGACGATCTTTGTTTTATAGGCAATGCTTTGATGGATGAGCGGTTCCGCCTGTGTGACAATGTCTTGCGGATGGTGCACTTCACCCGTCATCTGCCAAAATGTTTCACCTTCTAATGCGGACATTTTGACAATCTCGGCATAACCTTCACATAGAAAACGCTGCGGCAGTGTTTGCAGCGTATCCGGGTCAATGAAAACGGCGTCCGGCTGGTGAAAGGTTCCAACAATGTTCTTCGCAGTATCTAAGTTAATCGCTGTTTTTCCGCCAACGCTGCTGTCTACTTGTGCTAACAGCGAGGTAGGGACTTGAATGTAAGCAATACCGCGCATATAGGTTGAGGCGATGAACCCGGCGAGATCACCGACAACGCCGCCCCCAAGTGCAAGTACACCGTCTGATCGTGTGAACTGATTGTTTGTCAGCGCTCGGTATAACCGCACAGCAGTTTTCCAACTTTTGGATGATTCTCCAGCGGGTACTTGAAAAGCAGCGGTGCGAAATCCGGCTGCCTCTAATTGCCGGATGATGCGTTCCTGATACAGGGGCGCAACATGGTGGTCGCTGACTACGGCTATTTTGCGCGGCGACCAGATCTCGGTGAGCAGAGAACCCAGTTGTTGGAGAATCCCGCGTTCTATGAAAATAGGGTACTTCTTATGCGGGAGTGTAGCAAAAAGTTTCACGTTCAATCCTCCCACGTTGCCATGCATTGACGAAGTGCGGCAACACGCTTCGTCATGGTCAGATACGTATCGGATTTGAGTGCTTGCGGGCCGTCGGACATTGCCTTTTCGGGATGATCATGAATTTCAACGATCATCCCGCTGGCGCCTGCCGCAGTACCTGCGTACGCAGCGGGCGCAACCAAATCCCAACAGCCAACAGCATGACTTGGATCAACAATGACCGGATAATGCGTCAGCTTTTGCAAAACGGGGACAGCTGCTACATCAAACGTATTTCTCGTGTACTGATGATCAAAAGTCCGAATGCCGCGTTCAATCAAAATAATGTTGGTATTACCTCCGCTTGCGATATACTCGGATGCATTCAGCAGATCATCAATGGAAGCGGCCATCCCGCGTTTCAGCGCAACGGGAATGCGGGTTTTTCCCACAGCTTTTAGCAAAGAAAAGTTTTGCATATTCCGTGCACCGATTTGCATTACATCCGTGTATTCTGCGACGAGTGGCACATGGGTTTCATCCATAACTTCAGTAATGACATCCATTCCATTTTCATCCGCAGCCTTGCGTAAGTAGCGCAAGCCTTCCTCACCGAGCCCTTGGAAGGAGTAGGGCGAAGTTCGTGGTTTAAATGCCCCGCCGCGCAGAATGGATGCGCCGCCTCGACGGGCTACCTCGGCCATACGTCGAATATGATCTTCCGACTCCACGGAACATGGGCCGGCCATAATTGTAAAGGTCTTGGTGCCAATTTCCGAATGCGGCAGCTGAATGACGCTGTCTTCAGGATGAAAACTGCGGCTTGCTTGAACAAAAGACGGCGTTTCCGCAATGATTTGATCAATGGCCTCGGCTTCTTGATCTGAAAAAGAGTAGTGGTCAAGTCCGACAACCGCCATGTGCAAACCGAAAATAAATACTTGCTTGTGCAACTGGTTGAATTTTGTTTGAAAAGCGTGCTGAGTTTCCGGTGTCACGGTTTGTTTAAACGTAATAATCATTTCATTTCCCTCACTTCATCTGATTTCAACGCTGTTTATCATGGATTGCTCCAGCATCAGATTGATGGAGCCGCAGCGTCGATAAGCTGCAAGTAGTGTTTGACAATCCCTTTTTTGGTAAATCCGTAATTATGCAGGAGTTCAGCAGCAGAACCGCTGGCTCCAAAGGTGTCTACACCAAGCCGGATGCCCTCTGTTCCTACATAGCGTTCCCAACCGAGCGTCGTTCCCAGTTCAATTGACAGTCGGCGATGGATACGGGACGGGAGCACCGATTCGCGGTAAGACTTACTTTGTTGCTCGAAACGATCGAAGCAAGGCAAGGAAACGACGGAAACGTCATGTCCTGACTGCTTCAAAAGCTGCTGAGCAGCAACGGCGAGCTGGACTTCCGAGCCGGTTGCAATTAAGATCCCTTCAGGCCTTGCACCTGTTTGTGGCGAAAGCACGTAGCCGCCGCGGCGCACCCCTTCACGCGCGCGTTCTGCCGAGAATCGTAAAACCGGCAGTTTCTGTCGAGACAGCACTAAGACTGTGGGTTGATGGTACGTCTCCATAGCCGCTTCCCAGGCGGCGACCGTCTCGTTTGCATCTGCAGGGCGAATCAGGGAAATTCCCGGCATTGCCCGCAAACTCATGAGGTGTTCGACCGGTTCATGAGTTGGTCCGTCTTCGCCAACAGCAATGGAATCATGCGTGAAGACATAGATTACCGGAAGCTTTTGCAAAGCAGCAAGCCGAATGGCGGCGCGCATGTAATCGGAGAAGACAAGAAAGGTTCCTCCGAATACTCGGCTGCCCCCGTGAAGCATGATACCGTTTAATAGAGCCCCTTCAGCGAATTCACGAACACCGAAAGCAATATTTCTGCCGTTTCGATTGGCAGCACTGAATAAATTGCTGTTTTCGATATCTGTTTTGTTTGAACTGGCCAAATCTGCCGAACCGCCCCATAGATAAGGAATTTTTGCTGCGAACATTTGGATCATTCGCTGACTCACTTCGCGGCCGGACGCCTCTATTCCAACGGCATAGCGTGGAAGGAACGTCTTCCAAGCGATGGGCAACGTGTTGCTGAGCGATTGTTTGAATGGTTTGGCTTGTTCGGGAAAATCGATCGACCATTGATCAATACGGCGGTTCCATTTGGCCTCAGCCTGTTTGCCGCGCCGCGCAATGCAATCCGCAAATCGATCATAGACCTCTTTGGGAATGAAGAATTCAGGAAAATGCCAATTGAGTCTGGTGCGCAAGGAAGCGATTCCGCCTGCACCAAGCGGCATACCATGAACTTGATTCGTTCCTTGTCCGGGCGCGCCAAATCCGATTATGGTGCGCACCTCGATCAAGGTTGGGCGCATGTTCTGCTCTTTTGCCCGACAAATTGCAGCATCGATTTCAGCCAAATCATTGCCATCTTCTACGCGTTCATAGTGCCAACCATAGCTTTTGAAGCGTTTCTGAACATCATCAGAATAAGCACGCTTTGTTGCACCGTCGAGCGAGACTTGATTCGAATCATACAGAACCGTCAATTTGTTCAGCTTCAAGTGCCCGGCAAGACTGGCCGCTTCGTGAGAGACACCTTCCATTAGATCGCCGTCTCCACACAGCGCGAAGGTGCGATGGTTGATCACATCCGTTTGCTTCGCATGATACATAGAAGAAAGGTGCGCTTCAGCCATTGCCATGCCCACCGCCATTGCTAAACCTTGCCCAAGCGGGCCGGTTGTTGCTTCGACGCCGCATGTCGTTCCGTATTCAGGATGTCCCGGCGTTTTGCTGTTCAACCTACGAAACTGTTTTAAATCATTGATCGTCAGATTAAATCCTGACAGGTGAAGCAGACTGTACAACAGGGATGATCCGTGCCCTGCCGACAAAACAAATCGATCGCGATCAAACCATTTTGAGTCCTCCGGGTTCAAATGCAAATGATTGCGCCACAAAACGTAAGCCATTGGAGCAGCCCCAAGCGCCAGTCCCGGGTGGCCTGAACCCGCTTGCTCAATGCACGCGCAGCTCAGCATTCGTACTGCATTTACACATAATTGATCGATGGGATCAATGTTCATCATTGCGTCACTCCTTCCTGTTTTTTACTGGATCTTGATAAATCTGATGAACGGAAAAAAGTCCCGCGGTTATCCGTAAACCGCGGGACTTTTCTCCGGATCATTTCACCGGATATAGGAAAAAGCCGCACAGTTTATTGACCTTATATCGGACAACATCGATGCGGCTTGTTTGTTATGATGCATGAAAAACAACTCTGGCCAGCACAGATGCAAACGGAAGTGTGTTTGCATCTGCAAGATTCGCGGATACAAACACTAACTAAACCAGCCAAAGTAATAGTATCGATTGAGTTGGAAACAACCTTTTTGTTTTATCATCATCATTTGAAAAACTCCTAAACCAGTTGGTGACAATTACAATAACAAGTTGCTATCTGAAAGTCAAGACAAATTCGAAAAAAGTATGTGTCAAGCTTTTCTCGGAACTCTTTATTGGGAAAGAGCTTCTTAATTCTAAATTTGTACACCTTAGGTATAAAATCATATTTTTTAGGCAAACGTAAGCACTTTGTTCAGTTTGCCTACTGCACTCGAAGAGGACGCGTTGGTTCCAATTCGACCGCGATGGGCACCAATAGACGGAACCGTAGGTTCCTTCAACAAGGATGCAATTCGTATCATTTTTTTTATGATTCGTTCGTCGCGTTTGGTCGGAATGAACGAAGAAAGATACGCCGCTTTTAACGTCCCGTTACGTATACCTTGAATAACCTTAACCATGCCTTCTTCCGACTCACCCCAGTGCATGCCACGCTTTTTCATGCGGAACGTCAAATGCCGTTGATTGGATTCCATAGCACCCAATCTCCCCGCATTTTCGGGAAGCGTTTCTTTCGCCATAATTTCTCGCCAGTCAAACAGACGATCCCAGTGTCCTATCAGATATTGCTTTACCTTTTCGACTTGCTTAATACGCTCATCCTCGTCTAAATTACTTTCATACGTATCCAGTAACAGGATGACCTCTGTACGGTCTTTTCTCTGAATCGCCTGTTGTATACGGGTGATCCATGCCTTATCACCGTGTAGTGAACGAATAAGGGATTGGGCAACATGAAACGCATCAAGTTGAACCCAAATACGTTTGTGTGACCCACAAAAAGCATCTTTAAAATGAGCTTCGTCATAGCCTACTCCTCCGTCACTATTAGCGACAACTTGTGTCTGCCATAAGCGATATCGCTTTTCGACTGCGGCTCCAACCTGTTCCCAAAAAGTATCCAGTCCCTTGCTGGTCATGACCGCGTAAGGCTCTTTCAGGAGCCGCCGTTTTCCATTCTTCACCCAACCCTCATATAAAATGAAATGCTTGATTTCAATATGTTGGCGCTTTTTCAATCCCCGGACAAAGGTTCCATCAGCCTCCGCAAAGAGAAAATTCGGCTGCCTTTTTCCATCTAATTCTCCATTCTCTGCTTGGATGACAAGCTCCTGATCCTGCTTTTCTTGAGCTTCGCCGACGGCTCGAACACAGCGCATGACGGTAGTGTGACTCATTTGAACCTGAGTCCACGTTGCTAAAGTCTTCACGACCTCCCGACAAGTCATACGGCTGGCTAAAGTTGCTGTTTCATACTCAACATTTGGCGAATACCGCATGTGCTTTCTCAACCTCAGAAGGTTATCCAACGGATAACAGGCATGACCCTCCGGGTTAATCATACGCGTATGATACAGCGTCACAGGTCCAAATAAAAATTGGAGAATACGTTGATCTTTATGGCTGTCTACTTTCCATCCCTCAGCTTGTTTCTCCCGAGTGATTGCTTGATCAAGCAAAGAAAATACCTGTTCAACACTGCGCCTCATAAATTGGTACATATAGGCGGTTGCCTCTTCCTCAAACGCCAAAAGGCTCGTTTGGTTCTTCCAAATTTCTAATAAATCTTTTATACTATCCATTGAGAGAAGGCCTCTATTCCTGATGTATTCACCTTGGTCGGTATACATTTAGAATAAGGAGCCTTCTCCTTTTCGTCCAGTCAAAATTAGACTAAAAAGAAATAAAGAAAGAACTGCATGCCATCGCATCCTCTTACGCCCACATCAAATTTATCCCCCGAGAAACATTTTACACATAGTCGAAAAAAATAAATCATCATCAGTTAAACCATTGCCCGATCACCATAGGTTACTGCAACAGACTTTTTACACGAATTGACAGCGTTCAGATTGCATGCTACGCTCTCGATAATAAACAGAAAAGAAGGAAAACGATGAGCACTGTTCTATTAAAAAATCTAATGATTGGCTCCGGGCGACAGAAAATCTGTGCTCCAATCACCGCCAAGACAGCAGAACAGGCGGTGAACGCGGCGAAACGAATCCTTGCGGGGCCGGTTGATTTTATTGAGTGGCGTATCGACTATATGAGAAACAGCTCTTGGACGGCGATCCTAGATACTGCAGATCAGCTTAATGCCGTTATGGGGCAAACACCGCTCCTCGCGACGTTCAGAAGTGTAAATGAAGGGGGAGAGCAATCGATCAGCGAAGCGGACTATTTCCATTTGTACGAAGCATTGGCAATGCAGAAACTGGCGGATGCATTTGACTTAGAATTATCTCGTTCGGACGATACGCGGACGCGTTTAGTGAAACGATTACATGAAATGGGAAGAACGGTTGTCTTTAGTGCCCACGATTTCTCATGTACGCCACCTGAATCTAAGATCATTTCGATTTTAAAGAAAATGGAAGCTGAACACGCGGATATTGCAAAAATTGCGGTGATGCCAAGCTCGCCAGCAGATGTGCTGCATCTGATGCATGCAACCTTAAAAGCGAATCAAGCCGTGACGGTTCCGATTGTCACCATGTCCATGGGAAGTCTAGGAAAGCTGTCGAGAATCAGCGGAGCGATTACCGGGTCTGCGGTTACGTTCGGAAGTGTTGACCACGCTTCTGCGCCAGGCCAGATTGAAGTGAACGTTTTGAAACAAATACTGAACGAAGTGGATGCTAATGAAGTGGATAGGGATCAATCAATACGCAGGTTCTAAGTCTCAGGAGCCGCTTGGCTGCTTTTCAAACAGAGCAAGACACTACGTCTTTATCATCGCGATCACAGAAATACGCAAAACGGCCTCGGGCGTCTATGTGTGTGCTGAGAAACAAATACGTTCATGCGGATTGTCTTCTATGAAAAGGAAGACCCGTATGAACGTATGCTGGGAGTAAATGAGATGTATGGCGTTAACTTTTTCTTGCTTTCACTTTAACTTTAGGCAGTATGTTTTTATTTTTTGCCGCTTGGCTTTCGGTTGACCACGTTTCCGGGTTTTCCGGATCATATTGATCGAGGAAGAGAATGACTTCCTTGGTTAATTGAGTGGGCGTCGAGGCACCGGCAGTCACGGCAACCTTTTGCACGCCGTTCAGCCATTCAAGCTTCAGTTCAGACAAATCAGCAATCCGGTAGGAGCGGGTTTTGGCAATCTCTTTAGATACTTGAGCAAGCCGATTGGAATTATTGCTGCGCGGGTCACCAACGACAATAAGCAGATCAGCATCTTTTGCTTGTGTTGCCACCGCTTCCTGCCGTGTCTGTGTTGCTCGGCAGATTTCGTTACAATTTTCCGCTTGTGGGTACTTGGCTTTGATTTCATTCATCAGATCCATGACATCCCATTGGCTCATCGTGGTCTGATTGGTGATCAGGATCTTGTCCGTATTCAAATGAAGCTGATCAATGTCCTCGATGGTTTCAACGAGATGAACACGATCTGGGGCGACACCGATGGCACCCTCAGGCTCCGGGTGCCCTTTTTTGCCAATATAGATTACATGGTAGCCCTCTTTTTTCTTTTCATTGATCAGGGTATGTGTCTTGGTTACATCAGGGCATGTCGCGTCAATGACCGTCAATCCCTTAGCTTCTGCCGTCCTGCGCACTTCCGGTGAAACGCCGTGTGCGGTAAAGATTACGGTACCATGATCGACTTCGTCAAGCAGTTCAATTCTTTTCTTGCCCCGCACATCAAGGGTGATGATGCCGTCTTCCTTCAGCGCTTCGGTGACGTGATGGTTGTGCACGATCATGCCGAGTATATAAATGGGTCTTGGCAGGCTTGGATCCATCGCTGCTTTTCTGGAAATGACCAAGGCGTCAACCACACCATAACAATAGCCTCGCGGTGAGACCTTGATTACGTTCATGTTAATCTCCCCGTTCTGCAGTAACTGCAATAAGTCAACTCATTAAATCATTATAAATGAGCCGGTCTGGGAACACAATGGATTCTCAAGCGTTAAATATACATACGGGGAACGGAAGGTTTGGTCGTGACCGTCTCACTATTCATTAACGACGCCTTATAATGCTTTTTACGTTTTGCCTCTAGGGACTTTCTGTTCTTGGTGATTCCTTTTTTCTTTTGTTTGTGCGCTTGACCGTAATCGGATGCATCGGTTTTATCAACCGTTTCTTTACTTGGGTCACTCTCGCTTTCTTTGCGCTCGCCAGCAGCTTTTTCATTGTGGTCGGGCGTATCATCGCTGCTGTCTTCATCTTTATCCGTTTTATCGCTGTCCCCTTGGATACCTTTCATCGCGCTGATAATTGCCGGAGCATTTTTAATTAACGGTCCAAATTGTTGAATCATTGGCAGAACGGTCTGTGCGGTCTGAATGGCTTTTTGAGCGTTAACCAAAATACCGCCTAAATTCAAGCCGGTAGTCGCACCATTTGATGTCGGCGCTCCTGCTGAGAGCAGCGAGGTGAGCAACGCACCAATCCCGCCGTTTCCGCTTTGTGGCGGCGGAGTCGGTTGCATTGGCATTTGCGGTGCTTGCGATTGGCGAACAGGAAAGATCGGTGGGAATCCAAACCCGCGCGCAGGCTCTGCAGGGGGTTCACTGGGCGGCTGCATCGTCCAGAAAAATGGATCCTGAGGACCACGCTCGAACGGCGGCATAATGGTTCGCTCCTTTCTTTACCCCATGATGAAATAAGGTTTTTGACCGTTGCCCCTGCATAGTGAACAACGGCAAGGTCCATCGATAACGGGGACATTTGCTGATATTTAGTTTATGTCATAACGGCATATCGGTGACAATTACCGAGGATTCAGGTGAATACGTGAGTGAAGCAACTGTGGTAAAATAGCGAAGAAGAGGAGGGGTTGTCTGTGCTTAAAATAGGTTCTCATGTTCACATGTCCGGTGCGAAAATGCTGCTCGGCTCAAGTGAAGAAGCCGTATCATTTGGAGAAAATGTAATCATGATCTATACCGGGGCGCCGCAAAACACAGTGAGAAAACCGATTGAAAAATTGAATATTGAAGCGGGACGCGCGCATATGAAGGAGCACGGCATTGAAGAGGTTGTGGTTCATGCGCCTTATATTATAAACATAGCAAACACAGTAAAGCCGGAAACGTTTGCGCTTGGTGTATCCTTTCTAAGAAAAGAAATTGATCGCGCAGAAGCAATTGGTGCGAAACAAATTGTCCTTCATCCTGGGGCTCATGTCGGCGCAGGCGTCGATGCAGGAATCGCTAAGATCATTGAGGGCTTAAACGAAGTGCTCGAAGCCCGGGATAAAGTTCAGATTGCTTTGGAGACGATGGCTGGAAAGGGCAGCGAATGCGGATTCCGTTTTGAACATCTGGCAAAAATAATCGATGGGGTGCAGTTGAACGAAAAATTATCGATTTGTTTCGACACCTGTCACACAAATGATGCAGGCTATTCTGTAGCTGAAGACTTTGACGGTGTACTTGAAACGTTTGATCATCTCATTGGTGTTGACCGAATTAAAGTCGTACATGTCAATGACAGCAAGAATCCGCAAGGCGCAAAAAAGGATCGTCACGAAAACATCGGTCTTGGAACCATCGGTTTTCAAGCACTCAACGATATTGTGCATCATCCGCAGCTGGACACACTGCCGAAAATTCTCGAGACGCCTTATGTAGGCGCGGATAAAAAAAGTAAGAAACCGCCTTATAAGTATGAAATCGATATGCTGAAAAAGCAGAAATTTAATGAGCAGCTGATCCATGATATCGAAACAGGCTCATAAACAATAAGGGAAGAACAAAAGCCGGGTCCAAACGGATTCCGGCTTTTCTATTCGTTCAGATCAGAGGTTCTTTGCGAGCTGCTCAAACTGTTTCTCTAAATGTTCGGCTAAGTCCTCACCAATTTCCTCATCCAAGATTCGTCGAAGGGCCGCCTGACCGCTCGGCTGAAACGGATTGATGTTTTGATGACGTACACGGCCGGCCACACTTGCAGCTTGTTGTTTTGTGACCTGGATCTTGAATTGAACGGCGTATTGATATAATTCTTCAGCTGTTAAATGGTTCATTTTCTGAATCACCAATTGTTCGATGATCGGATTCAAGAAACCCACTCCAATCGATATAGAATGCACGCAATGATTAAGTTATGATCGGTGACAGAAAAAAATGACAGCGGTTTATTCGAGACAATTCTGAAAAATGTCGGAACTTGTCTAACAATAATTGCCAATAAAAGTGTCGCAAACCGACTGATTAAAGTATAATGAAAAGCATTAGGAACACTTTAGAGAAAAAGAGATAAAGAAAGATAAGTATTGGGGAAATGGTGAAAAAGTTGTTACTAATGCAAGAGGAGTGATAACCATTATTTACCGAGAATCCTTTCTAACCGTTACCGAAAAGGAACAATTTGAAGAGCAGCTTTCTTTAGAATTTCGTTTTTGCATTGATCTTTCAGGGCATATTTTAGAATGCAATAAAAAAGGACAAGCATTTGTCGAGCGATTTGGGCATGATTTTCTGAAATTTTTTTCGGATTTATATGTTGATGAAGCGCAGAACTTTTTAAATGCAATTAAAGAAAGCGATGATATTGTTACGGCTCTGTTGCATGATCAGTTAAATGAACTTGGTCTGGGCACTTTATATAATGGTTTCACAAAGAACGGAAAAATTATTCTTGTCGGTTTCCATACACAGATTTTGGCACGGTTGACAGGAGAATTTGTACATGAATTAAGGAATCCACTTACGATTATTAAAGGATTTCTCCAGCTTAGCAACTATACGAAAGAATACGAGAAGTATCATCCGGTGATTTTATCTGAAATTGAGCGGATGCATACCATTTTGGATAACTTTTTAACCATGTCGCTTCGAAAATGTACGTATAAGAAGATGAACCCAAATGAACTGTGCAAACAGCTCGTCGCATTACTGTCAGCTGAGTGCACGGTTAATCACGTTGCTTTTGATTATGACATTGCTTATACCGAGAACCATTGCAATGTTGATCTAGACAAAGTAAAACAAGTCGTGATTAATTTGCTGCGAAATGCGATGGAAGCGTTTGAGATAAAAAATAATGAAAATAAAATCATACTTCGTGGCAGTGTTGAAGATCGCGGCTATCGCTTCTCGTTGATCGATAATGGTCCCGGTATGGATCGCGAGGTGCTAAAACGCTTAGGTCAGCCGCTTTACACCACGAAATCGAAAGGGACAGGCATTGGGATTTCTTTGTGCAAGAAAATCATTGCGGAACATCGCGGAACGTTTTGTGTCAGCAGCGTACCAAGAAAAGGAACAACCGTCAGCTTCTATCTTCCGTTTGTTTCTCCTGCAGTATAATTTCCAATAAATGCATCTGTGAAAATGATCGTTCTGAGTCACACTATATATGATCCTAAAATGAAAGCGAGGGGTCATTATGGCTGATAAGGATCATTATCATAATCACAAAACAGACTCATTGTACGATAAGCAAAATGCATACAACAATGAGGAGTATGCGCGAGAATTGGCTGCCGATCAATACGATCCAGAAGCAGATCGGGATCATGGTGACCGACGTGTCATGGAAGGCGGCAAGGGAATTGGCTGGCTCGGACTAATCTGTTCCGTGATCGCATTATTTTTCTTGCCGATCGTTCTGGGCATCGCTGGGATCATTATTGGTTATATTGCACTTCGACAAGGCGCCCGCACTTTGGGTGGCTGGGCCATCGGTATCGGTTGTTTGGCTGTGTTGATTCAATTACTTTCGCCGCTGTTTTGGTAATGCTACAAAAGAACCTTTACTTTAGTAAAGGTTCTTTTGTTGTAAAAGCATATTTCTAGAGATAATCATGTGATACATGTTACACTTTAATCGACATAATACGAAAACTGTGTAAAGGAATGAGTGTGCATGGAGACAATCAAAGCAATTCGTACAAGACGATCCGTACGTAAAGTATCCGATAAAGAACCGTCAAGAGAACTTATTGAGCAAATTTTGGATGCGGCGAGACGCGCGCCAAACCATATGAATACAGAGCCGTGGCATTTTATTGTGCTTACTGGAGAAGGACGCAACAAACTCGGTGCTGTTTATGGAAAAGAAAATCAAAAAACGCTTAAGCATGCAGATCAAGAAACATTGAACGCAGCCTATGAAAAAGGGATTGCAAGTGCGAAACGCGCCCCGGTTATCATAGTTGTAACAATGGAGCCAAGTGACAATCCGCGTGCAGTTGCGATTGAGGATGTAGCGGCTACGGCCTGTGCGGTTGAAAATCTGATGCTTGCAGCGCATGAGCTGGGACTAGGAAGTATTTGGCGTACAGGGGGTGCAGCATATACGGACGAAGCGAAAAAAGTATTTGGCGTTTCTGAAAAAGGACGGGTTATGGGCTTCGTATATGTTGGCTATCCGGAAGAAGGCGTTGTTCCGAAAGTACCAGAACGCAAGTCTGTAGCTGAAATAAGCGAATGGATTGACGCGTGAAATTTTAAAAAAATCATACAAGGCTAAAGATCGGATCTGTTCCGGTCTTTTTTTTATTTATATGATGCTCGTGGGCAGCCTAAATGCTTTTTTCAATTCAAAGACTAGGGGGTCAATTGATTCTTATTTGCTGAGACATTAGTCATAATCATCGCGTAGGGGTCATACAAATAATCGTCAGCTCGGACAAAGAAAAAAAGAAAGGAAAAAACAAATAGTGGAGACTCGTTTAATTACGTATGATGATGCGGTAAACAATCGACTCTTTAGTATGGGGCAATTTTCACCAAGGATTGCGGTAATGATCCCTGCACACAATGAGGAGGATTCGATAGCGGATGTATTGAAAAGTTTATCGGAGCAATCGATTCCTAAAGGATTGGAGATGGATATTTATATTGCACTGGACAACTGCACCGATAATACAGAAAAAATCATCATGCAGTGTAATGCGCGCTATCACTTAACGGTTTTCCTCCTCCGCACCGTGGACAACAAGCAACGTAAAGTCGGTGCGTTAAACCAGCTGTATCAATTGTTCTGGGGGAATCCAATTGATCCTGTCCACCAAGATATAGGGGGGCTTCAAAAGAAATATGCAGAGAGTATTGTAGCGTTTGTCGGCATCGATGCAGATGTCTATCTTGATAAAGACTGTATTCGAATATTGTGGAGTGAGCTCAGTCAAAACCATAAGATTGGGGCGGTTTCTGCAAATTATACATGTCTTGTGCCGGAGAGTGCACGTAGGCACTTAAGAAATGATCCGAATCGTGAACGCCTGCTTCGACAAGGAAAGTATGGCACCCCGCTGAATCGATGGTGGGTCGCGCAGCAAAATCGTGAATTTGCGCAGTGGACAATGAAACAAAAATACGCCGGCCACTTTGCGGAAATCGCCGGTGGGCAGTGCAGTATCTTTCGACCTAAGGCAGCCAAAGAGGTAAGCGAATGCTATAAGCTGAATGGACTCTACGATGATAAGTCGGATACCGAGGATCTGCTGCTTACGCAATACATTAGAGCTTGCGGATGGGTCTGCCTGATCAGCAAGCACGCCCGCTGCTATGTGGACAGTATGAAAACACTTCATACGTATTCGAGCCAGCGAAATAAATGGGTTTCCGGGACCACAGACTACATGTTGCAGGATGGCTTGAGCACGAAATATGCACGTCGCCTGTGGATTCAAGAGAGCGGTCTGTTCATCAATCTGCTGATTCGCTGCTTATTTGTTGTTTTGGTTGGGCTCTCAGTGCTTACCGAACAGTTTTACTGGAATTGGATTTGGATCACGCCGATCATTGCTGCTTCAATCTTGAATCTGATTTTAACCCTAAAAACCCCAAACAGCCGGTTCATCGATGTGGTGCTTGCAGCCTTGCTGATAAGTCCTGAAATTTATTTGTGGATCACGATTGGTATCCATATTAATGTATGGTTGGCAAAGATAAAAATTACCAAGCAAGATGGTTGGGCGAATCAATATCGTGCGGAGACGGGGCAAACACGTTCTCATTTTGTTCTTTATTTCCTTTTATTTATCTTCGGTGTGGCAACAGCCGCGTATTTTATTGAAGTTAACTCGGGCTTGCTGGCCAGCCAAACGATTCAGACCGCTCTAAAGCCATATCTCATGCAGGGATTTGTGGTGCTCACTATTTTAACCATTTTCGAATTTATGGTTATGATTCATCAAATCTGGCGTCTGAGGGGCCCATATAAAGCATGAAAAACCGCCAAACACAGTTCCATACTGGATGCTTGGCGGTTTTTGTGCATCTAATTTAGATGAGCGCTCAATGGATGCGCAATCAGATGTTAATTTTTTCTTGTTTCTCTTTTTTCTTTGCAAAGTATTCATCCGCAAGTTTATCGATTTCACTTTTTAATTCGTCAACCATTCGGTCTTCGGGAACCTTTCGAATAACTTCGCCATGCCGGAACAGAAGACCTTCGCCGCGACCGCCGGCGATGCCGATATCAGCCTCACGGGCTTCTCCGGGGCCATTTACGGCGCAACCTAACACGGACACTTTAATTGGTGCATTGATTTTGGAAATATACTGTTCAACTTCGTTCGCAACTTTGATCAGATCGATTTGGATACGGCCGCATGTTGGACACGATACGAGCGTTGCCGCGTTCGTGAGACCGAAACTTTTAAGCAGTTCACGGCACACTTTCACTTCTTCAACAGGATCGGCAGAAAGAGAAATGCGCATTGTGTTGCCAATGCCTTTATTAAGTAAAATGCCTAAGCCAGCCGCACTTTTAATCGTTCCGGAAAAAAGAGTACCGGATTCTGTGATCCCCAGATGAAGCGGGTAATCAAAAGTCCGTGCGGCTTTCTCATAAGCTTCAACAGCTAAATGGATATTTGACGCCTTCAGTGAAACGATGATGTCATGAAAATCAAGATCTTCAAGAATCTTAATGTGGTGCAAAGCGCTCTCGACCATACCGTCTGCTGTTGGATAACCGTACTTTTCAAGAATGTGCCGTTCCAGCGAGCCGGCATTGACACCAATTCGGATTGGGATATGCTTTTCTTTAGCTGCTCGAACGACGGCTTCAACATTTTCCTGTTTTCCAATATTTCCTGGATTGATTCGAATTTTATCGGCGCCGCCTTCAATGGCTTTCAATGCAAGTTTGTAGTTGAAGTGAATATCCACTACAAGCGGAATTTTGATTTGTTTTTTGATTTCCGGAATGGCAAGGGCATCCTCCATGGTCGGACAAGCCACCCGAACGAGTTGACAACCTGCTTCCTCAAGCCGATGAATTTGTTTAACGGTTGAGGCAACATCTCTTGTCTTCGTTGTTGTCATACTCTGTATGATCACTTCATTAGAACCGCCAATGGTTAGATTGCCAACTTTGACTTTTCTGGTTTTCGTGCGGTGTGTAAGTTCAGACACGAGCGATTCGCTCCTTCGTAAAATGAATGACTAGATAATCTTTCAGTTAAAGTCAGTATATCATGAATTCGCCGAATCTGTATGAAGAAATGATCGTCTAACCTTGATCATGAAGGCAGTGCCCGCGAAACTCAATTTGCTTTTTTATGATAATAAGGGAAAGCATAGGTGTTGCCGATTTGCAGATGATTCGGATCGGCAGAAGGATTCAGGATGGAAAAGTCCTTGAGCACTTGTTCAATGGAGGGTTGCTGCTCATTCATGCGCTCAGTAATGGAAAGCAGTGTATCACCGGGTTCAACCGTGATGCGTTGAAAATTAATCGCTGCTTTTTCAACAGGGCGCGACTGCCGAGATTCCTTTATTGAAGGTTGCGTCGCGGAGGCTTGTCCGGCTGGAAGTGATCCTGAAGTCAGATCCGAATAACTTGTCCAGCAGGCCAAAATGAAAAGAATTGTAAAGAATCGTTTTTTCATGATTCATTCTCCATTCTTACTCCTAAATTTTCTAGAAAGGCGTCCCTTTCATTTATATGCATGAATCTATGAAAATATGCCGGTTTTTTTAAATAGATAGTGATTTTTCTTAGTATCGTTCCCTAAGCTGCGGTTGTATGGTTTAATGTTTATAGATAGAAAATGATGTGGATGCCATCCGCTTCAACTTGTGGAGCAATGAAAGCGGCATTTTGATTATAGAGGGGGAACATGATGATACTTGCTTATCCTGCAGGAGGATTTATTGTTATATTGCTGGCTTCCTGCTTTTTATTTGCAGAATTGCTTGTAAAAGCGAAAGGCTTGCTGGCACTGACTGGGAGCGGTTTGTTTATTTATTACTTTTTACACTTTCTTACCGAACAATCTTCGTCGTGGATCTTTTTGCTGCTTGTTGGCGGCCTGCTGTTGATTATTATCGACGGCAAGTTGTTTACAACCGGTATTATTGGTGCTTTGGGTTTTATTCTGATGCTTCTTGGCTGCGCACTGCCGACGCCGTCATTGATTTACGGTCTGCTTGTGAGCATTGCTTTTGTCATTGGTGCATGCGCTTCATGGTTTTTTCGCAAAATAATCCCACAGCGTGATTATCTAAATAAATTGATGCTCCATGATCGACTATCGTCTGAACAAGGCTATAACTCCATCAATGATGATTATCGTCAATTAGTCGGTAAGGAAGGACGAACGATTACGCCGTTTCGACCGGTAGGAACGGTAAAGATTGACGGGAAGAACTATAGTGCAATCACCGATGGAATCTACCTTGAAAAAGGGGTGCCGATAAAAGTCATCTCTGTGGACGGAACACGCATTTTTGTCGACCAATTGAACGAAATGAATTAAATACGGCGCTCTTTTGACAGGCCCGTATTTTTTGATTCGCCAACGCACAACAAGTCAATTTTCCGTCTTTAGCGAAGGAATAGCCGCTGAGGGTAGGGGAAGTATGGCTTGTACAGCATGCGCATTTTTTGCAGACGTTCAAACCAGTGAATCACTCAATAAAATTTCCCAAATCAAATTCAAAAAAAGATATTGTCATTAACAACCAGATATGGTATATTATTTCTTGTCGTTAGGACAGACGTTGACCTGTTAAAAAAGATGTTGACAAGCCTTGACGCATGTGATAAATTAGTTCCTGTTCTGGTTTTATTCCACAGTAGCTCAGTGGTAGAGCAATCGGCTGTTAACCGATCGGTCGTAGGTTCGAATCCTACCTGTGGAGCCATGGCGGTGTAGCTCAGCTGGCTAGAGCGTACGGTTCATACCCGTGAGGTCGAGGGTTCGATCCCCCCCGCCGCTATTTTTTTACTTCATTTCACTAACCTGGCGGTTATGGTGAAGTGGTTAACACACCGGATTGTGGTTCCGGCATGCGTGGGTTCGATCCCCACTAACCGCCCGTGGACCCTTAGCTCAATTGGTTAGAGCTGACGGCTCATAACCGTCCGGTTGTAGGTTCGAGTCCTACAGGGTCCACCACTTATCATGGAGGAATACCCAAGTTTGGCTGAAGGGATCGGTCTTGAAAACCGACAGGGGCTTCACGGCTCGCGGGGGTTCGAATCCCTCTTCCTCCGTTGGTACATAATATTTACCATTTTGCAAACACTCGGAAGTAGCCATTTAAAGGCACTTCCGGGTGTTTTATTATGTTCCGATCGTCAATGAAAAGCAAAGAAAATCAAATCATTTTGCGCAAGTTCTGCACACGTTGCGTTTTGACAGAAAGATGGTACGAACTTAAAATGATAAAGAGTTCAAGTTGTATCACAATGCGTTCGTGTTGGCTTTGAGTCAATGATCATCAATACCGCTGCGCTTAAATGAAAAACGGCTAACGAATAGATATGTTTGGGTGATGAAAGCATTGTCCTAGGAGGGGAAAAAGTGGCGCAACAAACAGTGAAAAATAAGGGAACAAAAAATAATTTGCCGATGAGATTGAATCTATTATTTTTGGTTGTCTTTGTCGCTTTTGCCGGCTTAATCTTGAGGCTCGGCTACGTTCAGATCGTCAAAGGTGAAGATTATCGTAATGCTGTAAATAAAAATAAGACACAGGCTGCGCACGTCGATTCTGCACGGGGCAGAATTCTCGATAGGAATGGTGTGACGCTTGCCGACAATAAAGCAGAACTTGCGATCGTTTTTATTCGCAATGCGGGGATCAGTGCGCAGGAAGCTTTAAACTATGCAAAGAAGCTGTCTCAGTACTTAACCATGGATAATACGGCAATTAAAAAAATTTCCGATCGTGATAAAAGGGAATATTATGTGTTGACAAAGTTCAACGATCCGAAGGATGCGTATGCTAAATACCTGACTGCAGCAGAGCAGAAAAAGTATGAAAAGAAACCAATTCAGGCGTACAAGCTGTTGCTCTCGAAGATTCCAAAGTCGGAATTAACCGGTTACTCTGCAAAGGATGTTCAGATCATGGCGATTCAGCATGCCTTTAATCAAGCATCCAATTTAAATCCCTACATTATTAAACGAGGATTGAACGTTGACGACAAAGAATACATCAATGTTGTCGATCACTTGAATGAGTTTGACGGATCAATCCAGACTGCCGATGTCTCTTCAAGAGAATATATTAAAAACAAACCCTTTTATGTTGGTAAAACAGGCGATATACCGGAAGATAAGCTTAATGCTTATTTGGCACAAGGATACAGCCGCAATACCGAAGTAGGAACCAGTTATTTAGAGCAACAGTATGAAAATTATTTACGTGGTGTACCAATGACCTTGACCTATAAGACCGAAAAAGGACTTCCGGTTGGCAATCCGCAGATTAAAGATGGGACACGTGGGGATGATCTGCGGCTTACCATTGACATTCGCTTGCAAAAGAAACTTGATCAAGTTCTGGAACAAAAAATAATATCTGCACGGTCAATCGGGGGAAACGGGCAAAATGACAGCGCCTATGCCGTGATGATGAATCCGAAAACAGGCGCGGTTTTAGCCATTGGCGGTAAAAAATATGTCAATGGCAAATTCAAAGATGTATCCAGTGATGTCATTACTTCCCAGTTTGAAATGGGATCCGCGGTTAAGGGCGCAACGGAACTAATTGGCTTTCAACACAACGCGGTTCCCGAACATTTTTATGATAAAACGATTAAATATCCCGGAGGCAAGGGAAGTTTCTCCTCATGGGAACCGGGTGGGTTAGGCGCGCAAACGCCTGAAACAGCCTTGCAGTTTTCCTCGAACGTATTTATGGGGGCAATTGTTTCAAACATGGCCGGTATCCATTTAAGTTCAGCCGGCAGCTACTATAACGCACGCTTTCCGTCGGTAGATACGCCGAGGTTTCAAAAAGCGTTTAATGATCTGAGAAACGGCTACAGTCAGTTTGGCATGGGTGTGAAAACGGGCATTGATTTGCCTAAAGAAGGTACTGGATTCAATGGCGGCATGCCGGATAATCCAGGGCTGATCCATCAGTTTTCCATTGGCCAGTATGATACCTATACGCCGCTTGAAATGGTGCAATACATCTCGACCATTGCCAACGGCGGCTACCGGATGCAGCCGCATCTACTTGAGTCGGTTCATGAACCTGGGAAAGATGGCGACCAGTTGGGAAAAACAATCGATCAGTTTACACCGAAAGTGCTGAATACAATTGGCAATAATAAGCGCGATTTAGCACGTGTTCAGCATGGGCTCTATCTCGTGACCCATGGGGCGAACGGCACAGGCAGTGTGTTCAGAACTCAAGGCGAGAAATATAAAGTCGCAGCAAAAACCGGTACCGCGCAGATTGATCGCAAAGACCACAGCCTGTATAATGAAACGCTTGTCTCCTACGCGCCGTATGACGATCCGCAGGTTGCTATTGCGGTCGTTGTTCCGCGCGTGCGCAACGGTCATCAAAACCAAGAAATTGCGCTTGAAATGTATAAGGAATATGATAAGTTTTACCACTACACGAGCAAGTAAATACCATCAGTGCCGAAACGAAGCTCACATCAAAAAAGCCTTTGCTGTATACAGCCGCAAAGGCTTTTTTTTATTGATAAGAGTTATAAATCGAAACGATTTAACCGCATTGTAATCGCATACATTTATGTTATGCTGAATTGTGTAATCCGTTAAAAGAAGGAGAGGGTGGGAGAGATGGCAGAAGTAAAAGCAGCATTTCTTTTTATCGGACCGGAAATCAATACAGCACAAGCGCAGGCTCAGATTAAAACACCGGTAATCAATCTTAAAGTGGTTGGCGTACAAAATTATGAAGAAGCGGTGAATGCAGCTGTGGCGCTGGCTGATGAAGGCATTAAATGCATTGAATTATGCGGCGGATTCGGAAATGAAGGCGTAGGGAAAATCTCTGCAGCAGTAAGAGGGAAGGCTGCTGTCGGGGTGGTCCGATTTGATCACCATCCCGGCCTTGGATTTACGAGCGGTGACGAGGCTTTCTGTTAATACATGAGAAAACCCAAGCAGCAACCACTGCTTGGGTTTTTGATACGATAAAATTAGTTTGTATGATTTTTTGTAATGACTTGAGCGAGTTTTGCGATCGACATATCACTAGAAACGTTGAAGCTTCCAAGCTGCACATATTTCTCTAACTTGTTTTTCTTGAGATATGCGTCAAAATCGCTTCGTTTGTCTGCTTTTAGAATTTTCGCCGCAACAAGTTCTTGAGAAATATCGCCAGGAGTCATACCGCTTTTGATATGTAGTTTGTAGGTTGTCTTTTTGTTCTTGTCCGAGTCGGAAGAACTTTCTTTCTTGCTGTTGTCACTGTCTGATTTCTGCTCGCTGCCGGCTTTTTCCGTAGCTTTTTGAGTATCGTTCTGCCACTGGTTATACGCATCAAGATCGATCGCTTTACGGTGGTTGCTGGCAAGGTATTGATTAACGGTTGCTTCCGTCAATGGCGTTTGCTTCACAACCTGCTTGGTTGCTGCCTGCTCTCCATGATTGAAAATCAAATAATAAAAGAAAGCAAAGACGGCACAAGAAAGCAAAATGCCGGCGGCAAAACCGCGGATTCCATTATTTGTCACTGCATTCACCCTTTAGAATGATCTTGGTCCCCGAGCATAATTTCTTCTTCGAGTACACGAATTTTTTTCTTGACCTTGTACAGTTCTTGCATCATGGTTATTGAATTTTCCTCTAGCTGCCCTTCAACTTGCTTGATGCTGTCTTGTTTAAAGTAAGACACAGCTAAAGCGACCAACCCCACAATCATGAGTATCAAGATGATTAACCCCAATTCATTACCCCCCTCACCATTGTCTGAGGCGCATGTGGTGAAACAGCCACATGACTTCATTTTTATTTATATCATATCTCCTATTGTTACGGAAGAATTTCGACGAAAAAGAAAGAAGTTTGTAAAATAAATAGAAAAAATTGGGGATTTCTATTGGCAAAAAATAGATATTGCGATTGAATCGAATTAAAGGTTGAAGCACCATAGTATTTTTGTTAAGATTAGGTGTATGTTTTTATGAACACGATGAGTAGTCAAGTAATGGAGGGATAAATATGCGTGTAAAGGTTATTTTGGAAAATACCGAAACCGGTGATCGCGATTATATCACAACGAAAAATAAGCAAAAAAATCCGGAACGTCTTGAGCTGAAGAAATACAGCCCAAAACTGAGGAAATACGTGCTTTATCGCGAAACAAAGTAAGTTTTGCTTTAAAAAAACCGCGAAAGACCTTTTATGGGTTTTTTGCGGTTTTTTGTATAGCTATAAAGTTGGACGAAAACAGCCCCTGTAAGGTTACCGACAGAAACAGAACAATCGTTACGAAACATCACAGAATAGACATCAAGATATGGAGGAAATTATGAAGAGTCAAAAAAAGAATTTGCGCAATCAAATACTCCATGCTATGGCTATGGAAACATTAGATGACGATGTGTTTACAGAGAAGTGCAAGCAGATTAGAGAACATCTTTTTGATACCGCAATTTGGCAGGATGCTCAGGTGATCGGAATTACCCTATCCGTTGGCCGAGAAGTGGAAACGATGGCGATCATCACAAGGGCCTGGACAGAGAATAAACGAATTGTTGTGCCAAAATGCAATCCCAAAGCGCACAGTATGACCTTTTATGGATTGGATACATTTAGCCAGCTTGAGTCTAGCTTCTACGGATTAATGGAACCAGATCCGAAAAAAACACAGAAACAAGCCACTGATACGATTGATTTGCTTATTGTGCCCGGTGTCGTATTCAATCATAAGGGGTACCGGATCGGCTATGGCGGCGGTTATTATGACCGTTTTCTAGCGGGATTCAAAGGAATAACGGCTTCATTATTGCTTGAGCAGCAGTTCAATGAACAACTTCCGGTTGAACCTCATGATCAGCAGGTCGGATGGCTCATTACAGAACGCGGCTGTTATCAAGTCAAGTAATAACGATCATCGCTATTTCATGTTCCCAGCAGGCTATCCATCCTTGACGAATGAAAATTCTGCGCGAAAGCCACACTAAACGCAGATCAATGAGAGGATGGGGTGCTTGTTTTGACAAAGAGAAACACGATTATTGAAACGCTGCTTTTGATACTCACCACTTTTTTTCTAATGAAGCGAAGACGTGTGCTCTTTGAACTTGCCGTCTTAATTGTAGGGCATGTCATCATGTTTCGCCGTATCAAAGACGATCAATTTTAAAGTTGATTAAGAAAAATTTTGACGAAGCAGGACGATTTGGCCAGACTGTGCGCGAATCACGATCAGCATGTGGTCAGGCGCAATCAGCAGCAGCGGCAGGGTACTCCCAATTGCTTGTACCCCTTGCTCCTGAGTGAGCTGAATGCCGCGTACATAGTTTTTGTAAAGTCCTTCCCAAAGCTGGCCGGCAATGCGCTCTGCCTTTGCTTCGTTAAAGGGAAAGACCTTCGTTAAGGTTTCATCTGTCAGTTCATTTAAAGGGATAACACGATAATCGGCAATCCGAATGTGATCGTTTTGCGCTGCTTGCTGCAAAAGCTGGGTCCTTTGCTGTTCCACTCGACGATTATAGTCGGCAAGTGCGAGTGCTTCTTGACGATTTCTCGGTTGGCGAAACGCGCTATAAGAATCATTCTGTTTTAGAACCATAAGTTGATCTTGAGAATAGCGTTCCCTTCCATAGATCGATTCATCCAGGTGAAGTTCTGCTTGGTGAACCGTAAGACCTTCGTAGAAACCGGATTCCAGACCGGTTTTTTTTATTGAAGACAACGCCGCCGTATTTTTTTCCCAATGATTTAGGGTGGAAACGAGCTGATTATTGCGATACAATAAAGAAAAATTCTGCATTAAATTGTTCTTTTCCTGTGTACGAGCGAAGGTATCAAGTTGCAGGGTTTCTGCATCTAGGTCGCTTCGTAATTGTGTTTCCGTTTTTAGAAAGCGGATACGTTCATGACCGGGGAAATAAGTGATCGTAGGACGATCCGATAATAAGAATGGGAAGACAAGTAAGGTGAAAATTGTTGTTATTGTGATGAGCAGTGGGAGTACGAGAGCTTTTTTTTTGTGCATCTTTAAAAACCTCCGGACAAGTCTCAATGTTTTATCCTATTCACGGTTCTGCGCAAAGATGATCAGGTTTTCACAAAGATATGTCAAAGTGATGAAGAATTCAGCTCTCAAAGAAAAATTCCTTAATTGGGTGATTGGCAAAAGGATTTTTTTTTGTGAAAATAAAAAAGATGATCCTAATAAATAGGCGGTGTGATTGAATGATTAATATTGGTGTAGATTTAGGCGGCACAACGATAAAAATGGCGTTGATTGATGATGACGGCAAAATGATTGATAAGTGGGCCATTGGCACAAATACGATTGATAATGGAAAACATATAGCCGCGGACATTAGTGAAAGCGTTTTGAAAAAAATGACCCAATTCAATTTGGAGCGTTCGACGGTTCGAGGGATTGGAGTCGGAGCTCCGGGATTTATCGATGTCGATAGCGGTTTTATCTACCAGGCGGTGAATATAGGCTGGAAAAACTATCCGTTCAAAGAAGCGCTTGAAAAGGCGATTGGTCTTCCGGTTGTTATTGATAATGATGCGAATATGGCTGCACTCGGCGAAATGTGGCTGGGCGCCGGCAAGGGTGCAAAGAATCTGATTTGTGTCACCCTAGGAACCGGAGTTGGCGGAGGCATCATTTGTGACGGAGAGATCCTTCATGGTACGTGCGGAATGGCTGGAGAAATTGGTCATATTACGGTAATCCCTGATGAAGGTGTATCCTGCAATTGCGGCAAGACCGGCTGCCTTGAAACGGTTTCATCGGCTACGGGTATTCGACGGCTTGCCTTAGCTGCACTGGACTATAACGACTCGGAAAGCATTTTACGCGATATCTTTGAGGGCAAGGGCGATATCACTTCTGAAGATGTCTTTACTTGTGCAGCCAAGAAGGATCCGTTGGCAGTAACCGTTGCTGAAAAAGCGGCCTATTATCTTGGATTCGCGCTTGGCGCGCTCGCTGTAACCCTTAACCCCGAGAAAATCGTGATTGGTGGAGGCGTTTCCCATGCCGGGGATTCATTGCTTCAGCCGCTGACCAAGTCCTTTAAACAGTTTGCGTTGCCTCGGGTTTTTGATGCATGTACGATTGATATTGCGAAGCTCAGTAACGACGCTGGCGTGATTGGTTCCGCATGGCTCTGTATTAAGAAAATAAATCGTGCAACCGTTAAATAAGAACAGTATAGTGATTGAGTGAATGGGGAGGTGTATGACTTGAAATGGACGGTTTGTCCATTTGGACCGATACAAGCAAATTGCTATATTTTGATCGATAATAGCTCCGACATGTGTTTAATTATTGATCCGGGTGAGGAGTTTAATAAAATTAAAAAAATCATTGCACAAAGCGGCGCAGTTCCCCAAGCGGTTCTATTGACTCACGCTCATTTTGACCATATTGGTGCATTAGACGCTGTTCGCGATGAATGGGCTGTCCCGGCTTATGGCCAAACGAACGAAGCGGACTGGCCGGATCATCCGGAAAAGAACGGATCTGCCCATTTTGCGATGGCTCAGCCGGTTACTGCCGGCGCAGCTGAGCATTTACTGGAAGGAAATGAACATTTATCGATTGGATCTTTTTCTTTCAAGGTTCTTCCGACGCCGGGACATTCACCCGGAGGGGTTTCCTTTTATTTTCCTCAAGAACATACCGTGTTTTGCGGTGACGCGCTTTTTCGCGAAAGTATCGGACGGACCGATCAATATGGCGGCAATCAAGTGCAATTGCTGGAGAGTATTCGCGAACAGCTGCTGTTTTTGCCCGATGAAACCGTGGTTTGTCCCGGGCATGGACCTTCGACCACAATCGGGCATGAACGAATCGCGAATCCATTCTTGATGGGATTGACCTGAGCACGTTCCCAACTGCTGATCATACGATAGCATGAGAAGCAAAAGCGAAGGGACGTGCAAGAAGTGAGTAATCATCGGTATCTTGATTTTCTTGCAAAGTTGGCAGTTGATCATGCGCATCCAGGCGGACATGTGCTCACGGAGCAGCTTGTCCATCAATTACAAATTAAAGCAGGAGACAAGGTGCTTGATGTAGGTTGCGGAACAGGGGCAACGCTCATGTACCTCTCGGATCAATTAAAGGCAGAGGTAACCGGTATTGATCTGCATCCATTAATGGTTGAACATGCGAAAACAAGGCTTAAGAATAGGCAACGAACAGCCAAGATCATTCAAGCCTCGGCAGAAGCCTTGCCGTTTCAATCGGAGCGCTTCAATGCTGTATTCTCTGAATCAGTAACTGCATTTACCAATGTAGCGCATTCTGTCCCTGAATATTTTCGCGTACTGAAAAATGGTGGACGAATGGCTGCCGTCGAGATGACCATTGAAGAAGCGTTGGATGAGCAACAGAAGCAGCTCATTGAAACGGTTTATGGTGTAAAAGATGTACGTACTGAAAAAGAGTGGCTCACCCTTTGGAAACAAGCCGGTTTCACTAAGATTCAAGCATACCGTACAAATCAGCTGCGACAAGATGAGCAGGATGCTCAGCCTTCTTACCATTTCACGAGTAAGCTTGATGAAGAAGCGCTCGATGTATGGCTTCAGCATATTCAAATCCTGCAGATGTTCCAAGGGAAACTGACTTATCGCGCTTTTACAATGGAAAAACAAGAGCAGTCATAAAAAATAACTCGGCATCGAATCACCGAGTTATTTTTTATGCTTTTTTATGCGTTTACTCATTTTTGACGTATAGTCTTCAATGGCATCGGGGATCTGACCAAAGAGAAGATTGCGAAGCGGAGGGCGATTCGCTTTCTGTTCCTGACGCACCTTCTTCCTTTGATCGCGCGGCGTCTCCATGTAGCGAACAAACTGTTCGGTTAAGAAGCGAACGTATTCTTCCGACTTCATCGCGTACGTGCACCTTCTTGCTTTTTATGATCAGTATGCCCATAAAAATGAAATTGGATACATGGTGGACAGAATAAACGCAAACCGAGGTTCAAGCATGCCGTCAAACACGATTCATGAAGCATTGCATTAACTGATCCGCTCCAGCCATCGTACCGGATTCCCGCTTTCCCTATCGTAGACGATTCGATCAATTTCCCGCTCATCACCATAGTGAACGGTGAAGTTTATGGTCACAAATGCCGAATCTTCAGTAACAATGTATTGAACGGTACCGTTATGATAGTTAAATGTTCCTTCATCCGGCAAAGCGTCCTGTTCTAATTTCTGTTGGAAGTCGTTGAGCGCGCATTCACGCAACTGTTGAAGAAAAAAGTGCGTCTGTGTATGTTGAAAAAAGGTACGGTCGCTTTGCAGCAGAAAAAGCGCGTGAAAAATAAAGGCAATGAAAACCAGCGACAAAATCATTGTCAACGGAAGAATGAATCCTTGTTGATTATTCAGCACTTTGCTTTTCATCAGCATCACTCCTTAAATAGAGTCGATCCGTCCAGTAGAAGTCCCGTCCTTGCTGATCGGTTACATGAATGGAAACCTGTTCATCATCTGTTGTTTGGAAGGAGACGCCTGCAACACGCTGAAGCACAATTTCATAGCCTTGTTCATTAACACGCCGGACAATGCGTCCTGGTGACAGAAACGAATAACTGATTACCCCTTCACTGTGAATTAACGTTAACCGTTGATGATCCGATGTGTTTAGGACAGAAGTGGATTGATGGAGTTCATTTGCTGTTTGGGCGAAGAAAAGTTGCACTTCTTTTTGGCTGTCAAGACGAGGCTGAAAGTGGTGGTTCATTAATTGTACAAGGGCAGTCGTTAGACTGAGAACGACGAATAACACAGTAAGTGCAAGCATTGTTGAGAGCAGTGTAAACCCCGCTTGCTTTTTCATCGTAACGCTTCTCCGGTTAGCCGATAGGTGCGTCCGCGATAAGTCCAGTGAACCGAAAGATAAGCGGAATGTTCCTTTCTTTCAATCCATTCGAACTGAAAGTCAGTGTCCTGTTCTGCATTCAGTGAAGCATTGTCGTTTCTGCGCCATAATAATAATTGGTGTTGAAGCATACGGATGGCTTCATGCTTTTGTTTGATGATCTGCCGTTCGTCGTATACATGCGCCAAAATGGGCATAGAAACGATCAAGAGAATTGAAAGTATACTTAAAGCCATCATGGCTTCAGCGAAAATAAAACCGTGCTCATCCTGAAACCTTCTGATAGTAAAACCTCCCCTGACCAAGTAGAAAGGTGAATTTGTAACTGATGCGCCCAAGTTTAACAAAGAATGAATCAATTTTGCTAAAATGGCCGAGCTGATTAATCTTGATTGATTTGTTTGCACTCAGAACCTCGATACGTGGATTCATCAGAATCCGTTTGGTCCGCCCATTAATTGAGACATAGTAAAAATCATCATAAAAAACAATTTGAGCAAAATCGGCACGAGCGATCGCCTCCATTTGCGTGTCGTAAATGGTTTCATTGACCGCTTCAACGAAATGTCTGATTGTGAGCTCATCAGTGAGCCGAGAAAAACAGAAAAAGGACAAAGGAACAATGATGCAGATGATAGACAATGCGATCAGCACCTCAATCAAGGTGAAACCTTTCGTGTTTTGCAATAATGATGCTTGATGCATCGGTGGCGGCTCATTCATCCGCAGGTGCCCGGACTTCACCGGTCGTTGCATTATACACAAGAGGTTTGCCATTTGATGCGGTGATGCTGCTGACATACTCAGGAACAAGTTCCTCTAAATTATCGGGAAGTTCGCCATTGTGATTGGTTTGATAAGCAGCCACTTGACCTTGAACCAATTGAACCGTTGCCTCCGTACTTTTTTCCTGTACGACATCATTGGATTTGGTCATGTTCGGTACAGCGATAAGCAGCAGGATGGAAATAATAAAAAGTACGATCATCATTTCGATTAGGGTGAAAGCTTTTTCAGAGGCGAGAATCAGTTTATGAAAGGTTTTAATCATGCGAAGGACTCCTTTATGATGGGTGAAATGTAGTGGGGGTAAAGCAGGAAATGTGAGTAACGAGAAACGCGTCGACGAAATGAATAAATTGAGCTGGGAGTTGTAAGCGGGTTACTTATTTGACCATAAGCATTCTCCACCTCCTTATTGGTATTGAGATTATTTAAGAACACATATTCTTATTTCGTCATGTAACGAATGATTTCCTTTTTTAAAGACACATCAGTGTGACAAAATTCAAAACACTGCTTTTTTGCAGTCCACAAAAAAACGACTCTCCGCTGGAATATCCCGGAAAGTCGTTTGATCGGATATCATTAAAACTCTTCATATATTGCCGGATCCTGATTATAGGTTCGGCCATCCGCATGACTGAGCCGTCCGATTTTCTGCATTTCTTCGTCATTTAATTTAAAGTCAAATAGAGACAGGTTGTCAAGCTGTCGTGATGGTTTTGAAGACTTTGGAATTGGAACAGCGCCTAACTGAACATGCCAACGCAGAATAATCTGCGGGATCGTTTTCTGATGGGCATCGGCAATCTGTTTGATATCCGGATCCTGAAGCAGTTTGTTCGCACGACCAAGTGGACTCCATGATTCCGTAACGATGCCGTGTTCTTTGTCATAGGCACGCTGCTTTTCTTGAGAGAAGTAAGGATGAAGTTCAACCTGATTTACGCTTGGCGTTACTCCAGTCTCCTTTATGAGACGATCCAAGTGTTCCGGCAGAAAGTTGCAAACGCCGATTGAACGGATTAATCCCCACTTCTGGGCATCAATTAACGCTTGCCAAGCCTCAACGTATAGATCTTTGCTTGGATTGGGCCAGTGGATTAAATAAAGGTCGTAATAATCAAGACCTGCTCGAAACAATGACTCTTGAATGGTTGTGATGGCTTCATCATATTTATGATGACGTCCGGGCAGCTTGGAGGTAATGATCAATGCTTCGCGCGGAACGGAGCTTCTTCGAACCGCTTCACCGAGCGCACCTTCATTTTCGTAATTAAAGGCTGAATCAAGCAAACGGTAACCGGTATCAATTGCGCTTAAGATTGAGTTAATGCCTGCGGCGCCATTGAGCTTGTATGTACCGAAACCAACAGCGGGAAGCAGCAATCCATCATTGAGTGTTACTTGTGGAATAGTAGTCATATTTTTCCTCCTCCTCAATACTTAAAGTGTAGCAAACCCTTCAGCCCTCGTCTAATCATGTGCACCAGCACACTGGAAATTCTTTTGATCGCGCATTGACTGATGCGGGGGACTGTATTTAATTTTTAATCAAGATGGAGGGTAATTCCACTAGGATCAGTCACAATCAGTTCTCCTTGTTTACCGATTTCAAAAGGCTCTTTCCGAGCGCCTAACCGTTTTTGAACGTGCTTGCTGGTTACTCCATCCGGCAGTTGAATCGAGAAGTAATCCAATCCCAAATCGTTGCTTGCCATAGGTGCGAGCTGATTTCCGGACCAATTATTTGTTCCGATATGGTGATGATACAAACCGGCAGCAAAGAATTTCGCCTGTCTTCCGAAATGATCCTTCACATCAAACCCAAGAATGCCGTTATAAAAGGATTCAGTTTCAGTTAAATCATTCACTTTTAGATGAATGTGACCGATTTTCGAACCGGGTACAATCCCTTGCCACTGACCATCAGCGCTTGCGAGTACCGCTTGTGCATCCATCGGTTCCGTCACACCTTTGATGTGCCCATTAGAAAGAATATCCCATTCAGAAATCGGTTTGTCCCGATAAATTTCGATACCGTTTTGTTCAGGATCATTAAGATATATTGCCTCGCTATAACCGTGATCAGCGGCTCCAATGAGCGTCACTTTATTGTTTAAAAACCACAGCAGCATCGTGCCAAGATCCTTTCGAGTAGGCAGCAAAAAAGCGGTATGATAGAGACCGGTTTTTGCGAGTGAGCTTGCTCCGTCATTAATTTTCTTTAATTGAAGAATCACTTGATCGGAGCCTTGAGCAGAAAAAAGTGCCTGAGTCTGACTCTGTTTGATGAGCCTTAAACCGATCGTTTTCGAATAAAATTCAATCATTTTTACCAGATTATTCACTTTTAATGAAACCTGTTTAATCATGGTTTGCTCGTTCGCTTGTAAGGGCATCATTTAAACCTCATTTCCTATTTGTCATGAACCTAGAAACTAACAAATTGTAATTAAGTATATTAATTATAGTTTGAGGGGCAGGGTTGATCAACATTTTTGATTTGGATCAAAGAATTTGTTTTGTGCGAATAGTCACGATTAATAAATTCTTGTTAAATTGTGCGTACTCATTTATCTTATAGATAACGAGTACCATGAAACCGATTGATGATATGGATCGTTAATGCATATAATTCTTTCTTGAGGTGAGCGATCATAAATAGACGTAATTTAATCATTATAAGTAGCAGTATCTTTTTCATCGCAGTTGTTATACTCGGGGGAATCCGTTATGTTCAGGCAACCCGGTTTAACGCACATGTGACCATCAATGGCGTGGCCGTCGGTCATATGAAACCGGAGCAAGCGTTGAAGCATTTATCTGAATTGAGGTTGAAAAATGATATTTACATAGATAAGGAGCGGGTGATTAACGGAAAAAATTCTGTTGCAACATTCTCTAGGCAAGATCTTTCGAAGATTAAACAGATCTTTGAGAAACAGAAGACATGGTGGCCATCCTATAAAACCAAAAATTTTTCATTAATGCCGAACCAACAAGACACGTACCGTTCTGTAACATTAAAAAAACAATTAGAAGATAAGCTGAATCAATTGAACAAGCAGCGAAAGGCACCGAAAGATGCTTATGCCTATCTGAGCGATGGTGTGGTTCATGTCGTAAAGAGCGAAAATGGCAACCAGTTTGATCGTGCAAAAATCATAAAAGATTATGAGCATCAAAGTTATAAGCGTGTGATCCATCTGAAGCAGCAGTTTCTTCAACCGGTTACTGCAGACAGCGAAACGGTAAAAAAAGAAAAAAGTACACTGCAAGCATTGCGGAAACGGCAGGTAACCTATACCGTCCAAAATAAGGATTATGTATTGAAAGCTGACACCTACATTAAAAATGCTTCGGTTTCCCCTGATTTAAAACTGAAGATTGATTCTGCAGATTTGAAGCATAAAGTTGCCGAGATTAATAAAAACCAGTCAACATTGAACAAGACATTCTCTTTCAAAACACACTCAGGAAAGATCATTTCTGTACAGGGTGAATCGTATGGCTGGGCGCTGGAGGTAAACGATGAAACCAAGCGCATTACCAAAGCATTCGAAGACAGTGACCCTGCATTGAAGGCTTATAATGTTTACGGAGTCGGGTACAGCACTTATGGAATCGGCTACCATAATACAGCGAATAACGGAATTGGCAATACGTATGCAGAAGTATCGATTTCTGAGCAAAAAATATGGATCTATCAAAATGGCAAACTCATACTTTCGACTGATGTCGTCACCGGTAGGCATGATACTCAAGAAGATACGCCAAAAGGTTTATGGTATATCATGTACAAAGAATCTCCATCTGTACTTGAAGGCAGCGAGGCAGGGAACCCGCACTACTCTGTAAAAGTCGATTATTGGGCACCGTTTACCATGAGCGGTTGTGGTTTTCATGATGCGAGCTGGAGACGTAATTGGAAGAAGGATGCCTACCTCACTCAAGGATCGGGCGGCTGTGTCAATACGCCGCCGAACGTCATGAAAACAGTCTATGATCACCTTGAACAGAACGAACCGGTCATTATCTACTAAATACAAAGAATACATCGAAATAAAGGAGCACGCACATGTACGAAGAAATCTTTCCTGAAGACGTTGAAGCACTGATAATGAAAGAAAAACCGATAAATATTATCGATGTGCGAGAACCCTTTGAATTCAAAGAAGAACACATTGCCGGAGCAGTGAATATTCCCCTCAATGAGCTTCCTTCGTGTTGCAAAGCAATCGATCCGTCCAAAACATATATTGTCGTATGTCATGCCGGAGTAAGAAGTGTCGCTGCTTCTGAATTTATGGCTGAACATGGTTATACCGTGAAAAACATGAGCGGCGGGATGATGGAATGGACGGGCGGAGTGGAACGGGATCCGAATTAATTTCCTGAGTAAAAAAGCAGGGTGACTGTAACATAAAAGTCATCCTGCTTTTTGTTAATCGAATTTTTGGATTGAACAAGCGATTTTGATTAGTGTAAGCGGCGGGATGGTACCCGTGAGCTCAAGCATTGCTGCGCCTGCTTGCCAGCGAACGATGCTTTGCCGTTTGTCCGTATAGACTTGAACCGTTCCGTACTGGTGAGGAATGGGTAAGCGATGCTGCTCAAGATAAGCAACGATTTCACGCGCTAAATCTGTACCGTCTGCAGCATCGGAGGTCGGTGATAATGAAGCCAGTGTCCACCGGCCTTCGTTCCATGAAATGCCGGCCGTACCTGCCCCGGCATCTGCATAGCCGGTGATACCGTGTCCAAGCTCTACCGCTTTCCCATCGGAAGCACTGAATGTGTTGTGATTGATCTGCTTGGCTGCATCATTTTTGTTTTGGAACGTACGTGCGCGAATTGCTGCGATCGTTTTTGCATGAGCTAATGATGGGTCATTAACAGCAGCCGGAGTGTTCGTTTGTTTAAAGGTGACGGAGTAATCTGAAGCTTGCTCCGTCACAACAGCTGAACGATATTTTCCATCTTCAATGGGCACATAGTCTGGGAGAAAGAGTTGTTTTTGATCGTTTAATTGTTTTTGAATCGCTTGAAGCGTTTGATTAAGTGAGCCAAGCTTTGGTGTGCTTGCCGTCGATGAGTGATCCTTGACATCATTCTGATCCGCTGCACTTTTGTCATTTCTTGATTCAGCGTTTGAGCGGTCTGTCTGTACCGAGTCATGGTTTTCAGCGGTGTTAGGGCCATTGCTGCTTTGACTGCAACCGGCAATCAACAGTAAGGTGCTTAGTGCAAGGCAAATAACGGCACGTAATTTCATAAATACACCTGCTTTCTGCTGTTTGTTCATGATCGCTTATCACTAATGATTCCCTTAACGACTGGATCGGAAACATTCCCCGATGCGAAAGCAGTAATTACATTCTTGAAGATAAAGTGAATGCACGGTTTGACTTTTTGCGTGATCGAGTTCATGCTGTGGTTAGGTTTTTAAATAGGAAATTGAAGAACAGGTGATTTGATGAAGCAAGGGACAACGATCATCACGTTAGATAATGGGTATCATCTTTGGACGAACACACAAGGAACAGGCGACCTTCATTTACTATGCTTGCACGGCGGTCCGGGAGGAACCCATGAATACTATGAAAACTTCGCGCAAAAGTTGGCTGAACAAGGGTTGAGCATTCAGGTCCATATGTATGATCAACTCGGGTCTTTTTATTCGGATCAGCCGGATTACTCGGATCCTGAAACTGCAAACCGTTATTTGACTTATGAATACTTTCTTGAAGAAGTGGAAGAGGTACGGAAAAAGTTAGGTTTGGATCAATTCTATCTGATCGGTCAGAGCTGGGGTGGTGCACTGGTGCAACTGTATGCACTAAAGTACGGCCATCATTTAAAAGGAGCGATTATTTCATCGATGACCGACAACATCGATGAATACGTGGCGAACATTAATAAAATTCGTGAGCTCGTGCTGCCCGCCGATGCGGTTTCTTTTATGAAACAATGTGAAGTAGAAAATGATTATGCTAATGATCGCTATCAAGACTATGTCGATCTCTTAAATAAAGGATATGTTGATCGTAAGCAACCTAAAGCTATCTCTCATCTGATTGGAACAATGGCAACCCCCGTATATAACGCATTCCAAGGAGATAATGAGTTTGTTGTGACCGGAAAGCTGAAAGAGTGGGATGTACGTGATCAGATTAAGGACATCAAGGCTCCAACCTTGATTACCTTCGGTGAACACGAAACGATGCCGCTTGCTGCTGCGCACCGCATGGCTGAAACAATTCCGCATGCTCGCTTGACAACAACGCCTGAAGGCGGTCATCACCACATGATTGATAATGCACCGGTTTATTTCAAACATCTGGCTGATTTTATCAAAGATGTTGAGAGCGGAAGCTTTGATAAATAAACCTAAAAATCATGATCAATGATCTTTTTAAAGCAATGTTCAGCCAAAATCGTATTATTAATGGAATTGCTAATTGTAGTAAATTCGTCCAGCAATGATTGAAATCGGATGGAATCCTGTGCGATAATGCAACAAGGAGAACGAAACAGGAGTGATAGAAACTAAAATGCGTTCATTAATTGATGAAATTAACAGGTTGGCGCGGCTTTCGCGGGAACGTTCGCTAACAATACAAGAAAAAAAGCGTCAGGCGGAATTACGCCAAAAGTATTTGAAAAACTTCCGTAGTCGTTTTAAAAAACAATTGGCTCAGATCACGGTTGTCGACCCAACAGGGAAAGATATTACGCCGAAAAAAGTAAAAAGGTTGCGCAAGTCCTCAAATCAGGAGTAAGGATTCCGGGTTTGGGATTTTTTTACAGGTAAAGAAAGTATATGATTTTGGGGGTATCGCAGTGAATATGACTGTGATACCTTTTATTTATGAAACCTAATATTCTTAAACGTATCTTCTTCGATCATCATAGACATTGGGAAGCTTTTAGGAAAAAGTATCAGGGACAGATACGCCCAATTGTCATCAAAGAAGTGGAGAAATTTAAGGATTGTGGAAACCTTAAAAAGGGATTTAAATTGCTGGTTTGCGAAGGTTGTCATGATGTTCGAAAAGTACCTTTTCGATGCAAAGGACGTTTTTGTACCACGTGTTCTATTGGAGAGAGCGAAGAATGGAGCAGACTGCTTGCGGAAGATGTGCTACAAGTCAATCATAGACATGTCATTTTCACAATTGATGAAGGTTTACGTGATGTTTTCCTTTTACACCGGCACTTACTAAAGCCTTTAATGGACGAGGCCGCAAGGCTTATCAAAAACTTTTTTCAGAAGAAAGCGAAAGTGACTCCCGGCATTATTGCTGGTCTCCATACATTTGGATCTCAGCTCAATTTTAATCCGCATGTTCACATGCTTGTGAGTATGGGTGGAATCACTCGCAAAGGAGAATGGAAGTCCTATGACTTCATTCCGTTTAAGATGCTTCGGAAACAGTGGCAGACGGTGGTGCTAAAACTTATTCGTAAACATTTGACTGCGAAAGAGAAGGAGAACGTTCAGCCTCTATTACAGAAAGCTTATTTACAAAATGGAGAAGGTTTCTATGTTCATGCCCCAAGACAACGAGGCCATGTGAAAGAACAACTCCGTTATATTGGTCGCTATATCCGCCGTCCAGCAATTGGACTGAATCGCATCGAAGACTACGATGGTCACAACGTGACCTTTACGTACAAGGACAAAAGAGACAATCAGGAAAAGCGTTTGACGCTTTCAGTTGAAGCCTTTATTGCACGTTTGATCCGTCATATCCCTGACGAGCAGTTTAAAACGATCCGGCATTATGGCATGTATTCTAGAAAAAATAAAAAATTAAGCAAAAAGTTATTAATGGCATGGCAAAAAGTAACAAAGCGCTGGGTCATCAAGGTAAATAAAGTTCTGCGCAGACGTACATGGAGAGAACGGACGATCGCAACTGGCAATAAAGATCCTCATATTTGTCCTAAATGCGGTAACTATTATGAATACAAGGGAGAAGTCTGCCTTGAAGAAGGCAGGTTAGTCATCAAAGTAGCCCTAGGAAGAACGGCAAGAGAGTATCTAGAGGAGGAGATTCGTTATCTCAACCAAAAAACGACGCAAATCGGTCAAAAAGAAAATCGTGCAAAAAACAAACAAAAAAACCGTACGGTTTTTTTGCCTATCGTGTCATGAGAAAGAAGAAATCCCTACACAAATTGTACGAGAAATGGATCTTATGGATGGTGGAGATTCGATCATTCCCCCTCGGTTTTCATGTGAACAATGTGGAGGAGAAATGTATCCTGAATACTACAAAGGGGTTCACGGCCAGGAATACAGAATTAAAGATTATCTCTAAACAAAAAAGGACCGGGCGTATTTTGCCCGGTTTTTCTTATTGAGTGATGTAAGCGCTTATGTTAAAATGAAAACAAATGAATAAACGATCCACTAGGGGAGCGAGAAGCTGAGATTGACTCCGTCAAGACCCTTTGAACCTGATCCGGGTGATACCGGCGTAGGGAAGTGGCTGATCAAATTCCAGCTTTTCACCTTGAGTGATCAACCGCTTTCATAACTGAAAGCGGTTTTCATTTTGTCAAAAAAGAAATAGGGGTGATTAAATGGAGAGTATTTCACTGGTGGCACGGAAACAATGCGATGCGCTGTGGCAACAGAGTTTCAGACATCCGTTGGTGCAGGGAATTAAGAATGGAACCCTTCCTTTGGAACAGTTCCGTTTCTACATCAAGCAAGATGCTTACTATGTACGCGAATTTGCTAAACTGCATGGTATGGCTGCCGCGCAAAGCGATGACGCAGATGTTGTGGCTACGCTTTTAAAAATTGGTCTTGGACTTGCTGAAGGAGAATTGCAGCTGCATCAAAAGCTATTCCAAACGCTTGAAATCAGTGAACAGGAATGGAAGACTTTTCGTCCGGCTCCAGTTGCTTATGGCTATATCAGCCATCTTTACCATGTTGTGAGTAAAGGAAGTTTGGGGCATAGTTTGGCTGCGTTAATGCCGTGCCCATGGCTCTACTATGAAATTGGCTTGCAATTAAAAGATGCACGACCAAAAGAACCGATTTACCGCGAGTGGATTACCGAGTACAGCGGTGAAGGGATCGAGAAAAATATGGAAATTGAGCGTGCGCTGTGGGATGAGACAAGCAGATCAGCATCTGATGAAGAACGTCGCGAAATGATCCATATCTTCATGCAAAGCAGCGATTATGAATATCACTTTTGGGAAATGGCTGCCAATCTTAAAGACTGGCCGACATACGGAAAAGGAGAAAACGCTTATGGTCAAAAATCAACGGTTCATTGAATTGATGGATGAAGTGCGTAAGCAAAAACCATTGTTGCACGTTATTACCAACCGTGTCGCCATTAACGATTCGGCAAATGGAGCACTTGCAGTTGGTGCGTCGCCAATCATGGCCGAAGCTCACGAAGAGGTGGCAGAAATAGCGGCAATAAGCGGGGCGCTTGAGCTTAATATTGGCAATCTAACGCCCTATTCAATTGAAAGCATGCGATTGTCCGGCCGGGCAGCAAATAAAGCAGGTGTACCGGTTGTTCTTGATCCGGTGGGTGCAGGTGCCACGGATTTTCGACTGCAAACGGTTCAGAAACTGCTTGAGAAAGTGAAGGTTGCAATTATCCGAGGAAATGCCGGAGAGATTGCTGCGCTTGCCGGTGAAAAGTGGGCTGCAAAAGGAGTGGATGCGGGCGATGGGAATGGGGATGTCACGGACATGGCGAATCGCGTGGCATTGAGCTGGAACACCGTTGTTGCTGTTTCAGGTGCTGTCGATACAATTACTGACGGAAGACGAACCTACCGTGTGAAAAACGGCCATCCGCTGTTTCCATATATGACCGGCTCCGGCTGTCTGAATGGCGTGATTCAGGCAGCCTATGTTGCTGTTACGTCAAATGCGCTCGAAGCCTCCGTTGCTGCTTCGACGATCTATGCGCTTGCCGGACAGCTTGCTGGTGAAAAATGCGCAGGGCCCGGTTCTTTTCGTCAACACTTGATGGACGAATTATATTTAATGAATGAAGAAAAAATACAACGCTATGCCGCCGTTGAGGATGTGACCGATTTATGAGACCGCAAGTTTTGACCATTGCAGGAACCGACAGCGGCGGCGGTGCCGGGATTCAAGCGGACTTAAAGACGTTTGAGGAACGGGATGTGTTTGGCATGTCGGTCGTGGTGGCGGTGACCGCTCAAAATACAAAAGGAGTTCAAGGCGTCTATCCGTTATCCATCGAAGCGATTGAGGCGCAAATGCGGTCAATCGCCGATGACTTCACCGTTTCCGCTTTGAAAACCGGTATGCTGGTTGATGCGGAACGGGTTGAAACCGTGGCTGATGGGATTCGCCGATTTGTGTGGTGCCCTTTGGTTGTCGACCCGGTTATGGTAGCGAAAGGCGGCGCGCATTTGGTCGCTCCCGAAGCGATTGAGTCAATCATCCGTAACTTGCTGCCGCTTGCCGACCTAATTACGCCCAATACACCGGAAGCGGAAGTCCTAGCGGAAATGACCATTCGTTCAGATGAAGATCGAGAAAAAGCCGCAAAGAAAATCATGATGCGCGGAGCTAGAGCCGTTCTGCTAAAAGGCGGGCATGATAGGAATCATCCCGATAAAGCCCGCGATTGTCTCGCAACAAAAGATCGAATAACATGGTTCACCGCAAATCGGTATCCAACGCCGCACACCCATGGAACCGGCTGTACCCTTTCTTCATTAATTACTGCGGAGCTTGCAAAAGGCAGTCCATTAGAGAAAAGCGTACAAACAGCAAAACATTTATTGACCCGAGCCATCGCTTGTGCACCAGAAATTGGCCACGGACATGGCCCGGTAAGTCATTGGACACTTAGGGGCGATGCCGCTCATGATCAGTAATCGAGACTTGCACGACGTACTGTCCTTATATTTTGTAATGGGATCCCCGGATGCAGGCAGCCACGCGCCATTGGAAACAATCAGAATCGCACTGCAGGCAGGCATTACCTGTTTTCAATGGCGAGAAAAAGGAGAACAGTCCTTAACCGGTAATGAGAGGGTCGACTTCGCTTACGCCGCAAGGCAATTATGCCGAGACTATCATGTCCCTTTTTTTGTTGATGATGATCCAGCCCTTGCGCTCCTGCTTAAGGCGGATGGTATCCATGTCGGCCAAAAAGATGAACAGGCAAGGCGAGTGCGACAAAAAATCGGCAACACGATGTGGCTTGGCGTATCGGCGCACTCCACTGAAGAAGCAGAAAAGGCGTTGCGCGATGGCGCAGATTATATCGGTGTCGGTCCGTATAAGCCAACACAGTCCAAAAACGATGCAGAGGCACCGATCGGTGATTCGGTCATTCGCAAGTTATCGGATGAAAAATACCCGTTACCGATGGTCGCCATTGGTGGTGTCACGCCCGATGATGTACCGGACATTTGTTCTGCGGGCGCAAGTGGTGTCGCCGTCATTTCAGCAATTTCAAAAGCGAAAGATCCTGCGGCTGCCGTCAACTGTTTTTTAACAAAGCTTTGTAAAGGGTAGAGATTATGAAAAAGCCTCCTGGTTATCCAGGAGGCTTTCAAGCACTTGGTAATTAGTGAACTACGGTTTCATGCTGCTTTTCATAAGTCGCAATTTCATCTTCATAGGTTAAAGTCATTGCGATTTCGTCCAATCCTTTGAGCAATACTTCTTTTTGATAAGGATCAATCTCAAAATGTTCGTCAAAATTCGCTGCGGACAGCTTTTGCTGTTCAAGATCTACAGTGAGTGCAAATACCTCAGTTGCTCCGCGCCGGATCAGTTCGTCCACACGGGTTGGATCGAGTCGAATGGCTAAAATGCCGTTTTTTTGACAGTTATTATAGAAGATGTCGGCAAAGCTCGGTGCAATGATGGCACGAAACCCGTAATCCTGCAGTGCCCACGGCGCATGCTCACGTGAGGAACCGCAACCGAAATTGTCTCGAGCGACTAGAATCGATGATTGAGCATATTCAGGTTTGTTTAAAACAAAGTCCGCTTTTTTATTCCCATGCTCATCGAATCGCCAGTTATAGAAGAGGCAGGAACCAAAGCCTTTACGTCCCACCCGTTTCAGAAATTGTTTCGGAATGATTTGATCGGTATCAACGTTTGTTCGATCGAGCGGACAAACGCGGCCTTCAAACGTTTTAAATGGATGCATCGTTAATCCTCCCCTTTTTGATAAATTAGTGGATCGCAGTGAATTCGCGGATATCGGCAAAATGTCCTTGGATCGCAGCGGCAGCAGCCATTGCCGGACTGACCAGATGCGTTCTTGATCCGGTACCTTGACGTCCTTCAAAGTTTCGATTCGAGGTTGACGCACAGCGTTTTCCGGCTGGAACAATATCGTCATTCATTGCAAGACACATACTACATCCAGGTTCCCGCCATTCGAAACCGGCTTCTTTAAAAATTTGATCCAATCCTTCAGCCTCTGCCTGTTTCTTGGTTTGGTATGATCCGGGAACGATGAGCGCACGTACGCCTTCATGAACATGGTTTCCCTGTGCCACTTCAGCGGCTTGCCTTAGATCGCCAATTCGACTATTGGTACAGGAACCGATGAAGACGACATCAATTGGAATGGCATGGATCGGAGTGCCCGGCTTTAAGTCCATATAAGCAATTGCCTTTTGTGCTGCTTGCCTCTTTTCTTCATCATCAAAAGATTCAGGATCGGGGACCAAATCATTGATCGATGCGCCCATTGACGGGTTCGTTCCCCATGTAACCTGAGGCTGAATTTCAGAAGCATCGATTTCGAGCGTGCGATCGTAGTGGGCACCATCATCACTGGCTAATGCTAGCCATTTTTGCGCTGCGTGATCGAACGCTGCGCCTTTTGGCGCGAAACGACGTCCGCGCAGGTAGTCGACTGTTGTCTGGTCGGGACTGATCAGACCTGCTTTTGCACCCGCTTCAATCGACATGTTGCAAACGGTCATTCGTTCCTCCATTGACAAGTTGTGAATCGCTTCACCGGTATATTCAACGATATGGCCGGTGCCAATCGAAATGCCGTACTTGGCAATAATGGCAAGGATTAAATCCTTAGCTCCGACGCCGATACCAAGGTTTCCATTAACTTTAATCTGCATCGCTTTTGGACGTTTTTGCCAAAGTGTCTGCGTTGCCAGCACATGTTCTACTTCACTTGTGCCAATGCCAAACGCGATCGCTCCGAAAGCACCGTGGGTTGAGGTGTGGCTGTCCCCACAAACCATTGTTTTGCCCGGCTGTGTCAAGCCGAGTTCAGGTCCGATCACATGCACAATGCCTTGATGCGGACTATAGATATCGGCCAATTCAATATCAAACGCTTGGCAATTCTTTTGCAGCGTTTCAATTTGAAGTTTAGAGATTGCGTCCTTTGTTTCACGGTTTTCCGATGTCGGCACATTATGGTCAACCGTTGCGAATGTTCGATCCGGACGGCGAACGGGCCGATGATTGATGCGCAGTCCCTCAAAGGCTTGCGGGGATGTAACTTCATGAACCAGATGGAGATCGATGTAGAGAAGATCTGGTTTTCCCGGTTCTTCATGGATCAGATGCTGATCCCATATTTTCTCAATAATCGTACGCGGCTTCATTCGTTTTCCTCCTCTTTATGATTACTGTTGGATCACGTTCTGTTCGCATTAATGGCATGAATCACGTGATCGGTCATTTCTGAGGTGCTGACGATTTGATCTTCATGGTTTGCGACATGCAGGTCACTCGTATGGATCCCTTGATTGAGAATCTGACGAACGGCTGTTTCAATTTGCGCAGCTTCTGTATCCATATCCAGGGAGTACCGTAAGAGCAGAGCAGCCGACAAAATGGTTGCCAGCGGATTTGCTTTTCCTTGCCCGGCGATGTCTGGTGCCGATCCGTGGGCCGGCTCATATAAACCGACTTTATCCGCTCTCAAACTTGCAGATGGCATCATTCCAAGTGAACCGGTAAGGACAGAAGCCTCGTCGCTGAGTATGTCGCCAAACATATTCTCGGTGACCAGCACATCAAATTGTGAAGGGTTGGTAATCAGTTGCATTGCCGCAGAATCGACGAGCTGATGGGTAACTGCAACTTCCGGATAGCGTTTGGCGGTTTCATTAACAACTTCACGCCACATCCGGCTTGATTCAAGCACGTTCGCTTTATCAATTGACGTGATCTTCCTGCGACGTTTCAGTGCCAACTGGAATGCTTTTTCAACGACGCGTTGAATTTCTTGTCTGCTGTAGGCTAATGTGTCGACAACGCGGTCTTGGTTTGGTCCAAGCCGTTCACTTGGGCGTCCGAAATATAAGCCGCCGGTAAGTTCACGAACAATAACAAAATCAACTTGTTCAACAAACGACTGCTTCAGTGGTGAGGCATCGACCAGTGCTTGAAAGGCTTCTACTGGTCGCAGGTTTGCAAACAATCCCATCGCTTTGCGGATGCCGAGTAAGCCTTGCTCCGGCCGCAGCTGCATGGACTGTTGATTCCATTTCGGGCCGCCGACCGCACCAAGCAGAATGGCATCACTGTGATGACATTGATCGATCGTCTCTTGTGGAAGCGGCGTACCGTATGCGTCAATTGCTGCACCGCCAATTTTCTTCTCAATGAATTGGACATTTCTGTTGCTGGTGGAAAAAATCGATTTTAATACCCGTACGGCAGAAGCGGTGACTTCCGGACCGATTCCGTCACCAGGTAAGACGGTTATGGTTTTCATCAATTCATCATCTCTTTTGAAAAGGATTTTAACGAATGGCTGCCCGTTGAAACGGTGCGAATAGAATGCGCAGGTCTTGATCGGTTACCACTTTCTTTTGATCCGCAAGTGCTTTAAACACGTGGAAGGATTGATTGACCTGTTCGTCGGTGAGATGAATGCCCATTTCTGTAGCCTTATTTCGAAGCGCGTGTCGTCCTGAATGCTTGCCAAGGACTAGTTTTCCAGAATCAAGACCAATGAGTGCCGGGGAGATAATCTCATAGGTTTGTGGGTTTTTCAGTACACCATCCTGATGGATTCCCGCTTCATGAGCGAATGCATTCGCACCGACCACCGGTTTTGTCGCGGCAATCGGGCTGTTCATGAAGCGGCTGATCATCCGGCTTGTTTTGGCGATTTCGTTCATTTTAAGCTGGGTCATCATCTTGTAGTGATCTTTTCGGACGTGAAGGGCAACGGCAATTTCTTCGAGCGCGGCATTTCCTGCACGTTCGCCAACACCGTTTATGGTGCATTCGACTTGTCTCACGCCGGTTTCAATTGAGGCGAGCGTATTTGCAGCTGCCATGCCAAGATCATTATGACAATGACAGGACAGACGAACCTTTTCAATTCCAGGTACATGCTCTTGAACATAACGGAACATGCCCGAATATTCTTCAGGAGAACAATATCCGACCGTATCCGGAAGATTGATGACGGAGGCCCCAGCCTTAATCGCGCCTTCAATAACCCGAGACATAAAAGGGTAATCGCTACGCGAAGCATCCTCACAGGAAAACTCAATTTGCGGGAAGCATTTGTGGGCATAGCTTACAGATTCAACAGCCATTTTTAACACTTCTTCAGGGCTTTTCTTTAATTTGTCAGCCATGTGGATCGGTGATGTAGCGATAAAAATATGAATACGCGGATTTTCTGTTTCTTTCAGTGCTTCCCACGCCGTATCAATATCACTTTTTATTGAGCGGGCAAGACCGGTCACAGTGCTTTTCTTGACAATTTTTGCAATCTTTTGCACCGCTTTGAAGTCTTCTGGTGAAGCAGCGGGAAAGCCCGCTTCAATAACATCGACGTGAAGATGCTCCAATTGCTGTGCCACCTGCACTTTTTCTTCTTCGTTTAAACTGCATCCCGGTGACTGTTCTCCGTCGCGGAGCGTCGTGTCGTAAATTTCAACCTTTTCCATTTTCGAATCTCCCTTCTGAAAATTTTTCTGTTTTTTGGTCTGTATCTCTTTTTATGGCAAGGAGGAATCGTGGTGCGGTTCCCCCGGCGCATCTGAATAAAATAAAAAGTCCTTCCACCGCGCACCAGTCACAATAATGACTCGATGCAGGGATGAAAGGACTTGTTTCACGGTACCACCCGGCTTTTCACTACTTTCACAAGTAATGACTCAGCGGCATTTTGGCAAGCAAAATGTCGATTTGATAACGAGTGCACCATACACTCGGCCGGATCTACTCATCTGAAAAGTTCAAACCGGCACTCTGAGGTGAGTTCGCAATCAGTAGTACTGCCGGACTTTCACCGTGTTCCGGCTCTCTGCAAGTACCCTTGCTGATTACTTATTCCTCATCATCGCGTTTTCTGAAAAATGTTTGTGCCCCCAATAATACATGGTTTATTTTTCTTGTCAACCATTCAATCAAATTTTTTTGGAAAGTTCTCTATAAAAAATGTGACCGTTGTTTCGGCCAGCCAATGATCGATATAATTTTCTTTTGAGCGAAAAAACAAAAAATTCTCTTGACAAAATCAAAAGTCCAGGAGTAGACTGACGATACGCCAATAACGAAGCGAAAGGAAGTCTCATGATGAGCACAAATCGTCGATTGCAAAGTCTACTAAGTGAATTGTTGCAAGGGCTAACCGTTTGCCCTCAGCCTAACTTCATGCTTTAGTAGGACACAGCAACCGTACGGATGTGAACAGGGCGATGTGTCCTGTTCATGCAGTGCGTGGGATGTTCAACCGTTCTCAAGACCCATTCAAACATGAATGGGTTCTTTTTTTACACTTTTTTAGCAGATAAGGAGGGTAGGGAGGGAAGACAGCGCAACGGCGAATGAACGTATTACGAACAAAACAGAGAAAAATTGAAACAGAAACAGAAGGGATGAGGTGCTCGCTATGATTGATACAGAAGGCGTAATCAGAAGACAGGGGATCCAGAAACGGACCACAATCAATGCTGAAACGAATTGTTTAACACAGGAACAAATCCTTAATTTGGAGCGTAGAATTAACCAGCTTCCAGTTACGAGAACGATGTATCGCATCTTCACCTTGATCACGCTAGGGATGATGCTTGACGGATTTGATGTTTATCTGGCAGGAGGTGTTCTCGGTCAATTGGTCCAAAGCGGATGGTCGTCACTTGCTTTGAATGCCACCTTTATTTCGACAACCTTTGTTGGCCTATTCATCGGGTCGTTAGCAACCGGATTTATTGGAGACTGGAGGGGACGCCAGTTTGCTTATCAAGTCAATCTATTTATTTTTGGTGTTGCTTCTCTGGCAAGCTTCTTTGCCCCAAACATGACCACGCTTATTATTTTAAGAGGGATCAGCGGGATTGGACTTGGAGCCGAAATCGTGACAGGCTTTACACTGTTAGGGGAATTTGTGCCTGCCGCTTCTCGAGGAAAATGGGTTGGCGGATTATCGGTTTTTGCAAACTGTTCCGCGCCAATCGCCACTTTTCTTGGATTTATGATTATTCCAACGATCGGATGGCGCTGGATGTTTGCGATTGCCGGTGTGCTCTCCATCATTGTTTGGTATTTTCGACGCGGGCTTCCGGAATCCCCGCGCTGGTACTTCTCTCAGGGAAACTATAGAAAAGCAGAACAAATTGTTGCACAGTTTGAGGAAGAGGCAAGAAAGAGTGGAAAATTTCAGAGGAACAGCGATCAACAAGATTCAGTGAATCAGATCGTTACCAAAGAGGGGCATTATGGTGAATTGTTTAGCAAAAGCATGATCAGACGTACTTTGTTAGGGTGTATGATCCTAGCTGCGATTAATACAGCTGCATTTACTTTTGTTACCTGGGTACCGACTTTACTGGTGAATAGCGGGATTACCGTTTCTAAGTCTCTTGGTTATACAGCACTTATGATGCTTGGTGCCCCGATTGGTGCGTTGATCGGAAGAATGACGGTTGATCGTCTTGGGCGAAAATGGATGATTGTCGGTGCATTGATCATGACCGCTCTATTAGGCTATATCTATGCTTTTCAGACGCAACCGGCAGCTTTAATGACCATTGGTTTTTTGATGACGGTATGTCTCTACATACTGATGGCGGTGGGTCTGTCAATCTATGTTCCTGAACTTTTCTCAACGGCACTGAGAATGCGCGGGAACGGCACGGCGCAAGCAGTTGGCCGACTGTTCACCATTGTTACACCATATATCGTGGCTTGGCTGCTGACCAATCAGGGCATTCTATCGGTCTTTATCGTGATCGGCATTTTCTTAGCGATAACTGCGGTATTGACAATCAGCTGGGGTCCGGAAACGAAACAGCAGATTTTAAAGTGAATGATGAGATCGGACGTTGTGCGGAAGCACGTCCGAGTGTTTAAAATAATAGAAACGGCAAAAAGAGGATCTCTGTATAGCCTAGGAGATCTTCTTTTCTGTTTTGTTAAACAATGAATGTGCGCGTGATCCATTGATTTTATACGACACGCATCTTTAATTAAGCAAAATATTTGACGGGGAAAACTAAATTGTGTACGTTTAAATTGTGCAAAATATAAAGGAGTAGAGAGCATTGAAACCTGCGTTCCGTCTAGAAGACCACTTATGCTTTTCGATCTACAGTTGCTCACGAGCAATCCTGCGTATGTATCAACCTGTGTTAAAAAAGTTAGAAATCACTTACCCGCAGTACTTGGTTTTGCTTGCACTGTGGGAAAATCGCGAATGTTCGGTGAAGCAGATTGGTGTGCTTCTTGACCTTGACTCAGGAACATTGACTCCTTTGTTGAAACGAATGGAGAGCAAAGCTCTGTTGCAGCGGAAACGATCGCTGGATGATGAGCGAATCGTTACGGTTCGATTAACGGAAAAGGGTGCAGCCTTAAAGGAAAAAGCCGTTTGCATTCCTGAGACACTTATTCGATCAAGCCAGATGACTGAAGCCGAGATTCAAAACTTGAACCGGACGATCAAATTGTTAACCCAACAGGTGACGCAAGGTCAAATGAAATGATTGTCCCAAAGAAGTTCATTTATCTCGGTTAAGGAGGTGTTGGCAACCTGATTTGTGAATACCCGTATACGGATGGATTTTGTATTAAATACTAACCGAACTTTTGGAGGGATAAATGATGAGTGAAGAAAAAAAAGGAATTGCAACGGTTGGCGGAAATCCGATCACTTTAATTGGACCGGAATTGAAAGTCGGAGATAAAGCACCGGATTTCACGGTGAATAAGGATCTAATGGAAGAGAAGTCGCTTTCCGATTATGCAGGAAAAATCAAGCTGATTTCTGTTGTTCCATCATTGGATACGAAAGTGTGTGAAGCCCAGACACGGCGCTTCAATGAAGAAGCGACAAAATTTGGTGATGGGGTTGCTGTACTGACCATTTCAGTCGATTTGCCGTTTGCGCAGGATCGTTTCTGCTCCGTGGCTGGAATTGACAACCTTGATACACTGTCTGATTATAAGACACATGCATTTGGCAAGAATTATGGTGTGTTGATTAAGGAACTTCAACTGGATATGCGTTCAATTTTTATTATTGATCAGGAGAATACGATTCGTTACGTTCAATATGTAAAAGAGATGACCGATCATCCGGATTACGAAGCAGCTCTAAACGCATTACGGGCATTAGTATAAGCGAAGATTGCGGACCAATCACTGGATTGAAGCAAAAAACGTTGCATAAAAGCCCCTTGAAGATGGATTGATTGGTTCAGCAGCAAGACGCGTATCGGCGTTTGTCACAAGCCGATGCGCGTTTTGCTTTTTATTGTGCAAGCAGCAGATAAATTTAAGGAACTTATAAGAATTTTGTAACCTGAATGTTCCTTTTAAAATGTTTTAATAGGTACATAAAGAATAGGTTCGATTTTTGGCGAATACGTGCTGTTTGTTACAGAAAAGGGAATAGCCTGAGTATGTGAAATTTTCAATGGTTCAATCAGCGATTTACCCGAAAAGAATCTGAATCATCGATCACGGGAAGCAGGGGTACTATGCCGGAGGCAACGGATCATACGAACAAAAGGGAACAATCAGGAGTCCCGTCGAAAAGGCTGCATCGCCAGAAATGGCTGTCCTGTTTTCTATGGATCCTGTTTATTCTCTATCTATGGGCATTGAGCAGAATGAATTTAGTGGCACCTTTACACTTAACAACGAATGGATCCAGTCCGCAATTTAATTTTCAGGCTTATAATTTGGTGCCGATGAATTTTGTGAACACTTTGTTTTACCTAGCGGACCAACATGATCAGGAGTTTCGTTCCGCTCTATTCAGTGTTGTTCAGATTTTTATGGCTGCACTGCCATTAGGTTTTTTTGTTCCGATTCTATTACGAAAGCCGATGGAATTCGAACGGTTTATCGGGATGACCCTGTTAATTGGAACATTGATCGAAACGATTCAATTCTTCTTTGCGACTGGAAATGCAAACGTTGATGATTTAATTCTTTGCATGCTGGGAAGTATTCTTGGGTTTGCACTGTGGCATCTGTTGTCTGATTGGCTGGCAATTGATCACCAGAATCGAAACCATTGTCTGATCGTTATTTCATTAATTATTTTCTGCACGCTCATGGTTCAGTTTGCAGAAATGAGCCATGCAAATTCATCGGGTCAAGCACAGCGAGCAGTGATTCGTTCACTAGGTATTCCGGATTACGCAGGAACACTGCTTGCAAGCAGCAGAAAAACACTGACTTTACAGACAGACGACAATCAGGGGAAAATTAACCTTTCTGTTCAACTAAGTGCGGCAACGCAAATTTATACTGAAGAAAATGCCCGTTCTCATCAACCGGAACAAGCAGTTTATAAGCATCGTTCCTTAGATCATCTCTCTCGATTGCATCGCAACGTACCCATTCGTGTATGGGGGAAGGAGCAGAAAGGCGTCTTTCATGCAGAAATCATTATGATTCGTTCCGCGTCCACAACGCATACTCATCTGATGCAAACGTCTTTTGTTACGTTTTAGGCATTTAGGAATCAACTGGTAGCAACTGCTTTTCAACTCATCCAATGCGAATGAGAAAGGGAAGATAAATGAAACTTAGAACGGTTGTAAGGGTTACGATCAGAGACGCGAGCTCAGAGTCTCCATTAAATTTTTCGATTAACATAACGCTGTTTACGGCAGCCGGCATGCTGACCTCAACGAATAAAACGGAGGCAAGCATGCCGTGAATCCCCAGCAGGAATAAGACGCCTTTAGCGATAAGTGGGACCAGCAGCAAGCGAAGCAGCACGCCGCCCCAAACATCGCGTCGCCGAATTCCTGCCAAACGGGTATGACCTAATTTTATTCCAAGGATCAATAGAACGAGCACAGGATAGGCTGCGCCGAGCATTTGAGCTGCGGTATCAATTCCGCTTGGTAGCGGCAGCTGCAGAAATGCAAAGAGAAAACCAATCAAGGATGCATAGATAAGCGGCGATTTTACGATGTGAACCAACGCTGCTTTACCGCTCATTTCTGCACGGGATGCAATGTACATACCAAGCACATTGACGAGAATAATCTGACCGATGACGTAAATGGCGCCAAGTGAAAATCCGGATTGGCCAAATGCAAGCAAAAGAACCGGAAGTCCGTAGTTGTTTGCGTTGCTAAAGACGAGTGTTAACGTTAATGCCCGTTTGCTTCCCTCGGATAAATGCATCCATTTAGCGGCAACAACGGCGAGCAGCCAAAGAACAGCGGTCATAATCAGTGAAAAAGCAAAGATGTGGAGCACGTAAGATCCCTTTAAATGCGACTGTGAAAGTGCTGATAAAATTAGGGCAGGTGCGAGTATGTATAAGCTGATATTCGCCAGCATTTTTGTATCGATGGGCTGTTTTTTTTGCAATAAAGCGCCGCATGTACAAATAATCAAGATGGGCAGACTGACAGAGATGAATAAATGGATATATGCCATGATAAAGCGCCTCCAATGACTTGGCTCCCTTTAAAGGGAATTTCATTTTCTATAGCATACCATGAAGCCTGTTTGTTTCGGGGAAGAGATGTTCCAATCAAAAGAATTGCGGAGAAATGATTATTTCTTTTGTCAAACAGGCTTGGATCTGTGGCAGGAAACGGATTTGCATCATATGCTAAGAGCAGATACATTCTTGGAAGTGTGATGATGGCCAGGCAACTTGAGACAGAGTGAGGCGATCAGCCATGGAAATGGGACAGTGGGTTCACACAAAATATATGGGAAAGCATGATTGCATTGGTTTCGTGACATCAATTTATCCTGACTTTAAAAGGTGCAAGCTGCGTGTCACACAGTGCGAAAATCATCCACGAATGAAGTGGCTCGAAATTTCTTTTGAAGATGTACTTCCTAATCATGATGCATTGACGAACCAAGAGTTGAAGAGCTTAATTGATTTGGCTTTGGCTACCTATGATAAAGAATGGTTTGAAAGACTAACCGCTATGGCACTGAAGGAACAGATCAAGTAACAGAATGATCACGGAGCTGGCTAAACAAATGTAAACCCTTACAAAATAGATCAGCCTCTTTATCGGATCACTCCCTCAATCACAAGAAAGCGTCTCACAAATCAGTATTTGACTTGGAGACGCTCTCTTTATCATTGTTGTGCGAGACAAAAAACAGTGGATAGACGCTTAATCCAGTTGATGAAGGGCATGAACAATTAGTGCTGAATATTTCTTTGCGCCGGTAACTGACAGGTGAACGCCGTCGCTACCGATATAAGATGCTTGACCCGCACTGGCCTGATGCCAGTCAACGGATGTGACATTTTTGTGTTTCGCAGCTGTTTGCTGAATCATTTGGTTTACGACGCGTTCCCATGGTCGCGGAACGCGAATTGTGATCAGAACAATTTTGCGATTCGGGCCGATTAAGCGGATTAATTCATCCATTTCTTCTTGATCGTATGGACCGTTTGTTCCGAGTTCAATGATCACATAACGACCGAGGGCACCGGATTGTTTTAATTGATTGAGCGTGGTAAATCCTTCTCGGAACTGTCTGCCCACCTTACAATCAATCGTGAGCTGTGGAATCGATTTTTTTAAATAAGGCTCGGCGCCGAGCATGACGGAATCACCGATCGCAGTGACTTTTCCACTGGTAAATGAGCTGGCACTGCTTGATGGCGGACTTTGTGTTTTGACTTCACTTTTGCTTTTTGTTTTTTTCTTCGTTGCCTTTTGCTTCTGCTTTGGATGGCTTGTCTGCTCTTTTGCATTTACCGGTTCACTCTTTTTGTCCGCATGTGTTTCTTTATGGCGGGCATCCGGATGGTGCTGCTCAATTGCAGACCGTTCAGAATGAACCGGGAACGAAACGTGCCTGACCGCAATGGATGTTCCCGAAAAAATCAAAAACAGTGCGAATAGACCGATGCCTGCGTGCTGCACGATCAGCCAGCTACTGCTTGCATGATTTCTGCGCCGAATGGGCTGTTCAATCAAACGATAGGACAATGCAGAAATAAGGAAAATTAAGATTAACTGTATCACAATACGCAGCGGATGTATCTCGTTTGCCTGATTTGCAGGCGTTGTGAGTTGTATGACGGGATAATGCCATAAATACATTCCATAAGAGCGTACACCGATCCAACGCAGTGGTCTGGCACCGATCCACTTGCCAAGCAGAGTAGACGGATGGGCAAGTACTGAAATCAGAACCACCACCACAATAGAAAACAGACCGAGACCGCCGCTATAGAGAAAAGGTTCAAAAGCGTCGACATAGCCAATGCATAAGAATAGAAACAGAAGTGCAAGACTGCCCATTCCATCAAGAAAAATGCCCTGTGCCTTGCTGCCGGTTAGGTGACGGCTTGGCCAAATACAAGCAAGAATTGCACCGAAAAGCAGTGAAAATGCCCGCGAGTCGGTTCCATAATAAACACGGCTCGGATCCGTACCGAAGTGATAAAGCAGTCCCATACACAATAAGGATCCTGCAGCTAAAACAAGGGTCAGAAAATAGAGGGCTTTTTTACTTTTAAACAATTGCAGGACAAGCAGGACGAGCAGTGGCCAAATAAGATAGAATTGTTCTTCAACTGCTAAGGACCAAAAATGTTTCAAGAGTGAAGGATTTATAAAACTGTCGAAATAGGATTGATGATGAAAGATCGACCACCAATTGCTGAAATAAAAGAGCGCGGCAACGGCATCCATCTGCGTTTCATGCAGCAAGCTTGGCTGGAAGAAAAAAACATAGCCATATATAATTGTGACCACAGTGATCATTGCAGGCAATAGTCGTCTTGCACGTCTGATCCAAAACCGTTTGAGATTAATGGTTTCGGATGTTTCCCATTCGTCAATTAAAAGATCAGTAATCAGATAGCCGGACAGAACAAAAAAGATACCGACTCCGAGAAAACCGCCGCCGGCCCAGGGCAAATTCATATGATAGGCAATGACAGCGAGAACCGAAATCGCCCTCAGCCCATCCAAACCGCCCATATAGCGGTGTTTCGTGTTTAATTTCAAGTGAACTCGCCCTCCGTGAAAGATGTGTTTTGCCATGTTGCTGAGGCGAGCGTTGTTTCTTGTTGTTACGAACAAACTGCTCACATTGCTTAATAGCTATAGATTAAGTTTACCTCATGACGCAAGAGAAAAGATTGCATTCCATTTAAAAAAAGATTGAAATTTTATCCATCGGCTAAAGGATTCGAAATGAATCAGAATTGCATGTCATTTATTTGTTTGATTTTATGTTAAACTAGTAAAAAAACAGAGGTTTTTCGTATGAATGCATGCACGGAACAACGTGGTTTGAAAAAGCTGATCGCAATCGGGATCAATCATTATTATAACAAAAGGAACGAGATAATGGTTTTGGGGGTGCGGTTATGAATAAAAAGACGATTAAGTCGGAAGAAGCGAAGAAAAAAGGCGGTAAAATTGTACCCATCATCGCGATCATCTGCGCCGTTGATGTGGTTGCAACATTAATTTACTATTATGCATCGGGCAGCTTTAATTTTTAAAGCGCTTGGACAACAAAAGGAAGCTATAGAAAAAACCTTGTCGGCTATACGCCGTCAAGGTTTTTTCGTTGTGTGCTTTCATTTACATGGAGGGTGAATCATCTGAAGGTACCGATTTTTTCGGACGCTCCATAAACGGCCACCAGTTGCCACGCCCAAGCAGTTTTACCATTACCGGGATGAACAATGGAATCAAGATCGCTGCGTAAAGCACCAAACCAATAATGACCACCGTTGAAATTTCAACGAGCGACAGCATTCCGGAAGGCATCATTGCCGCAAAAGTACCGCTGAGGATCAAAACAGCGGAGAAGATTACACTTCCCATATGCCACAACGTGAGCAGCATGCGTTCTTTTATTGCTTGATTAACATACTCATTAAATCGTGTCATGACAAAGATTGAGTAGTCAATGCCCAAGGCTACGAGGACGATAAAGCCGAAAAATTGAGTCGTCCACGTCAACCCTGAAAAATGAAAGAGTTTAGTGAAGATCAGCTCTGTGAAGCCCATTGACGCGAAATAAGTGAGCAGAAGCGATGCCATTAAATAGATCGGCATGCTGAGCGAGCGCAGCACGATAACGAGCGCAATAAAGACACCGATAATGACAAAGGTAACGGCTTTTTGATAGTCGGAACTTACGAGTTGTTTCAAATCACTGTTAAAGCTGGCGATACCGCTGACCCCAACTTGAGCATTTTCGAGCTTCGTTCCTTTTAGTATTGATGGAAGTTCTTTTTTCAGATTGCGCAGATCAGCGATCCCTTTATTGGTATACGGATCTTCCTTCATCGTCACTTGAAGGGTTGTGATCTTTCCGTCACTGCTCATGTATTGATCAAGGGCGGTCTTAAAATCTTTATTGTTAAAAATCTGTTCAGGTACGTAGATGCCCGACTGATCATAAGGAACCTTTGCCCAGCTGCCGACTAACTTGTTTGCCGATTGAAGGCCACTTTGAATTTTATTGGTCCCGCTTGCACCTTCGGATAATCCGCTAGACAGGTCTTTCATCTGATCTTGAACATCAGAAAATCCATTTTTCAGTTTTTCTTGACCCGATGCAATTTGCGTTAAGGCATTAGTGATCTTCGGGGTGCTGGCAATCACTTGCGCTTGACCATTGCTTGCCTGGTTTAACCCGTTTTCCAGTTGAGCGAGGCCTGTATCGAGTTGTGCCAAACCGGACTTAAAAGCGCTAAGTCCATCGGAGACTTTGGCAGACTGGGCGTTCAGGGTGTTCATTCCGTCTGCCAGCGCTTGGATGTTCTTATTGGGTTGGCTGATTTGTCCTTGTGCTGCTTGCGACTGTTTCGCTGCTTCAGACTGGATCGAGGACTGCAGCTGGTTCATCTCATCCGGAAGCTTTTGCAATCCAGCAGCTATGGTTCTGAAATTAGGGTCCCGCATCGCTTCAGGGTGTGCCGCGGCGTATGCCTGCAGACCCGATTGAATTTGTCCTAAGGTTTTCTTTAGTTGTGTTGTATCGATGGCCGGCTGAGCGCTTGATCCGGTCGAAAATTTTCCGAGCTGATCGGAGAGTGTCTGCAAGCTCTGAGCAACGTTTTGATACCCATTTTGAAGTTGCTGCTGACCCGTTTGCAGTTGTGTCAGCTGCTTTTGCGCATCGTGAACATGCGTCCTGATTTCACTGGTTCCGCTTGATCCCTTTTTAATTCCGTCGGAAATCTTTGCCAGTGCAGATTGCAGATCTTGAACGCCTTTTTTTGTATCGTTTGTGCCGACTTGCAGTTTGTCAGCTCCGGTTTGTACGGCTGCAAGCTGAGGCTGCGAGGCATCAATTTTCTTGCTTGTGTCGTTCAGACTTTTTTGTAAGGTGCCTAAGCCGTCAGAGGCATCCGATAAACCACTGTGCAGTGCTTGTGACTGTTTCGCAACGTAGATATCCTTTAAACGATCTCCCAATGGACGGGAAATACTCATGACCTTTGACACATTTGCATCCGTCTTTAGTTCAGTTGAAATCCGTTCAATGAGTGCAATATAGTCCGTTGTTTTCATGTTATCATCATTTTTTAAGTAGAGGGTTGCTGGGGATATATTTCCCGGACCGAAGTCATTTGAGACAACGTCGAATCCTTCCTTTGCTGCATAATGGTCAGGCAGCTCTTCAGGTGAGTTAAAAGATAATTGACCATTGTAAGTCAGAATCGGCGGAACGAGAAAGGCAGCAACAATTAAAAGTGCAATCAGCGGACGCGTGAACGCAAGATTGCCTGCACCCGCCCAAAGCGGACTCTTCGGTTCTTTGATTTTACCAACCATCGGCCAGAATAACTGTTTGCCCAACGTGGACATGAACAGAGGCAGCAAGGTGAAAAGTGCTAACAGCAGGAAGATAATGCCGACACCGACGGCGATCGCGCTACGGTAAAGGCTAAATTGAACAAAAACAAGAGACAGGAACGCGATGAAGACCGGAATCCCACTGTGCAGTACGGTTTTACCGGCAGTTCTAAAAGTTGCCTGTGTTGCTCGGGTTTTGTCCTTTCCTTTTGCAAGTTCTTCTTTAAAACGGCTCATGAGTAAAATGCAGTAGTCCGTTCCAATCCCGAACATGATGGCAACCATGAAAATTTGTGTGAAATTGGAGACCGGAAAGTCAAAATATTTGATCAGAAACGCAACCACACTCTGAGCAACGACGTAACTGATTCCTACGGTGACGAGCGGAATAAATGGTGCGATCAGTGAACGGAAGACGAGTAAAAGAACAACGAGTATGAATACAACGGTAATCCATTCAGTCTTTTGTAGTCCCGCTTCCGCGGAGGTACTCATATCGTCATTGATCAGTTCTTGACCCGTAAGATAGGTCTTGACTCCGTTCGTTTTGATTTGCGTATCCATTTTGGCGCGCAATTGATGGACGGTCACATCGTTCGTGTTTTCTACTTGAAAGACTGCCATGAGCGTTTTGTTGTTTTTTGCGACCAGCTGACTCTTTAAATCGGTCTGATCAAAACTGTCCACGACATTATTGATATGGAGGTCTTTCTGATCCGCCCTTATTTTCTGTAGTGTTTCTTTGATGCGATCCATTTGCTTCGTTGATAATCCTTGATCTGAATGGAATACCGCAATGTATGATGTCGTGTTCTGATCGCCACTAAATTGCTTTTCAATTCTGCTGGCGACACTGCTTGAATAATCATTTGGAAGTGCATAGCCGCCTTTATCACGGACGAGCTGGTTCATATTCGGTTGGGTTAGGATCAATGCCGCCAGACCAACAATCCAAATGGCTAGGAAAACCCATCGAAGCTTGATTACTTTCTTCATTGTTCCACCTTCTGTTTCCGAATCGTTTCATTAATTCTCGTATAAATTCGGATGAATGCCTTGCTGTCTTCTTCACCGACTTCTTCAATCCATTTCCCGACAAGGTCGTGGATCTTTCGCTCTCCTTCTTGTAAGACGGCACGACCATTGGCAGTGATATACAGCCCAAAACTGCGATTATCAATCTTTTGTTTTTCAACGTAGCCTTTCCCTACTAACCGATTGACGCGAATACTGACGCCGCTTTTGTTAATATCCAATGCTTCTGAAATCTGGATTGAACTAATTCCATGATGACGATAAATCATGCGCAGCAAGCACATCTGTTCATACGTAATGCCATGGGATCGAAGCACGCTCTCAACGGCTTCATGTACCTTATTGGATGTATAAATCGAAACCTCCTCATAGGCATTAATCAGGGATTTGATCGAGTCAAGCTCCATTTATTAAACCTCCATAAAATAGATAACTGTGTTAACTGTTTTATATGGTACCGATAAAGGTTAACACAGTCAACTAAAATGAATGAAATTTCATTTTACATTAAATTTATTTTTTGCCTCATCGATGGACATCTTATTAAGGGAAGCGGCGGCTCAAGGATTTTGCAATAAAGATGATAAAACTGACGCTGTAAATGAAAATAGATAGCGCAAATAGAGGCGATAGGTTTAGCTGAAATTATTTCTGGAACAATAAGGTAGACAAAAAATACAATTTAAATTATAATGATTACATAAAGAAAAACATTATTAATAAGGAGCTGTTTTAATGTCTATTCAACAAGAAACAACGACGAAAACTTTTTTGAATAAGCAAGTTGCAAATTATGGATTGTTTTATACAAAATTGCATCAACTGCATTGGTATGTGAAAGGTGCAAATTTTTTCACCTTGCATGCGAAATTTGAAGAACTATATAATCAAACAACGGAAATTCTCGATGAATTGGCAGAACGTCTGCTTCAGATTAACGGGCGGCCCTATTCGACATTACGTGAGTTTCTGGAACATGCAAGCCTTAAGGAACAGCCGTATGTCAATCCGCTAAGTGAGAAGGAAATGGTTCAGACAGCGGTTGACGATCTCGTATTGCTTCGCAATGAGCTGGTAGAAGGGATTGTGATCTCTGACCGTGAAGGTGATGCAGTCACGAATGATACACTGATTGCAATTAAGAATAAGCTGGATAAGACGATTTGGTTTTACACGGCTTTTCTGGGCAAAGACCCGGTACCACAAAAAAATAATTGATTTAGTGAAGCAGCACGCGAGTTGGGTCTCCCAGCTCGTTTTTTTATGCAATGGGTTTAGACGTTTAGCGCTGAAAAAATAAGAATGTAGGATGTGGTATTAATATCTGGTATAATATGATCAATAACAGCAGTGAAGGGACGGTATAGCCATTGAAATCAACAGCAAAATTGTCGGCGATCGGTGCCTATGTACCGGAGCAACGTTTGACGAACCAAGATTTAGAAAAGCTCGTAGACACTTCTGATGAATGGATTGTTCGGAGAACAGGAATGAAGGAACGGCGCATCGCTGGTCCGGAACAGTTTTCCAGCGATTTGGCTTGTGCGGCAGTCAAGGATCTTGTCGCACGCTATCAGAGTGATCTACACGATACGGATCTCGTGATCGTCTCAACCACGACTCCTGATTATGGATTCCCAAGCGTTTCTGCACGTGTCCAAGCAGCTTTTCAGTTAAAACAAGCCGGTGCCATTGATCTGAGTGCCGCTTGCTCCGGATTTGAATATGCCCTCCATGTAGCTAACGGTTTAGTAACGAGCGGATTGCATAAAAAAATTCTTGTGATTGCCGCTGAAACGATGTCAAAAGTAACGGATTACAGCGACCGCACGACTTGCGTTTTGCTCGGCGACGGCGCCAGCGCAGCACTCGTCGAACGAAGCGAAGAAAATGGGGCGTTCCTTGGTGCTTATATGGGTGCTGACGGCAGCCTAGGAAAAGCACTGTACCGTACCGGGTTGTCAACCGTCATGGATGGTGCAAAATTGGTGGATACTGGAAAGATGATTCAAAATGGACGTGAAGTCTACAAGTGGGCGGTAAAAACCGTGACAACGGGCATTCCCGAGCTGCTCAAAAACAGCGGACTTTCCATCGAGGACATTGATTGGTTCATTCCACACAGTGCAAATTTACGTTTGATTGAAGCTGTGTTTGATCGATTGAACGTACCGATGGACAAAGTATTGTACAGCTTGGAGTATTATGGAAACACGTCATCAGCCTCAATTGGTCTTGCATTGTCTGATGCCGTTAAAGAAGGAAAGATTAAGAAAAACGATCGCCTTTTATTGTACGGATTTGGCGGCGGACTCTGCCACTGCGGACAGGTCATTGAGTGGAATGCTTGATCAGTATTTCCGTTTTGCGGAACTTAATAAACGACTCTGTTTTTCTTATAGGAAAAGAAAGTATAGAATTTGCCCTGTCTTCAAATCAATAGCTCAGTGTCTTGGCCAAGAATCAAAGCGGAGGTACGAGACGCCTGCGGGAACCGCGTGCCAGCGAGACCCCGCAGATTTCTGTTTGTCTGAGGAGGCTCGCGGTGCGCCCGCGGCAAGCGAGTAACCGAAGCGGCGATTCAGCACCGAAAAGACAGGAGACCATCATACATGGTTGGAAATTAAGGACCGGGCGTATTTTGCCCGATTTTTCTTAAATCGTTTACTTTCAACGGAAAACGCTATTTATACTGCCTGATGCTTGTATAATGAAACTAAATGGATTCTAGAAGAAGGCGGGTGTTCGAGCAGTGGCTATGTGGCAAACGAAAGAGGCAATGACTGATCTTCTTTGTGAGATGGTGCGTATTCCTAGCATCTCCGGATCACAAGCAGAGAAAGATTTTCCTGAATTAATAATCAAAAAACTATCTGAGATGGATTATTTTTTGCAACACCCGGATGATTTGCAGCAACTATTTGCAGAAGATGGACGTTCTCTTGTTTCAGCTTTTGTTCGGGCACCGGAACCGACTGCGAAAACCGTTATTTTGTTCAGCCATTTTGATGTCGTTGATATTAAAGATTTCGGGAAGTGGCAGGACTCCGCATTTGAAGTGAAAGCATTAACCCAACAATTCTATCGCGAAATGGATCGCCTGCCGCAAAGCGTGCGCGAGGATCTCGCATCAGGTCACTGGCTGTTCGGAAGAGGATCGATGGATATGAAAAGTGGTCTTGCCGTTCACTTATCTCTGCTGGAGATGGCAAGTCAGGGTGCGTTTTCTGGCAATCTGCTGTTTATTTCTGTTCCCGATGAAGAAGCGAATTCCGTGGGCATGCGTGCGGCTGTTCCTCATTTACTACAGCTAAAGAATAAATATAACTTAGACTACCGGGTTGCTCTGAATTCTGAACCGATGTTCTCACTATACCCGGGCGACGACCATCATTACATCTATACCGGCTCAATCGGAAAAATAATGCCTGGCTTTCTCTGCTGTGGAAAAGAAACGCATGTTGGTGAGCCGTTTTCAGGATTAAACAGCAATCTTATGGCGTCTCTGGTGACGGCTGAGATTGAATTGAATACGGATTTGTGTGATCAAGATGAAGGGAAGCCGGCCCCACCGCCGACAAACTTAATTCAAAAGGGATTGAAGAGCGGCTATTCGGTACAAACGCCCCATCATTCCGTAACGCTGTTCAACCTGTTTCTGCTGGAGAGGTCCATTGCAGAGCTGAGCGAATTACTGCTTCGAAAAGCGACTTCTGCTGCTCGCAAAATTGAGGCGCGCTATCATGACGAAGCAGAAAAATATGCAAAACGAACCGGTTCATCGGCTTCACATCAGACTGTGCGTGTACAAACGTTTGATCAGCTAATCCATGAAGCAGAGCGATCGCTAGGTAAAGAGAAAGTGGCGCAAATGATCGCTGCCTGGATAAATCAGTACCGATCAATGGATGACCGAGGTCTGTCGATTTTGATTGTTGACCAGCTTGCTGCTTATTGCAATACGTTAGCACCCATGATCATTCTCTTTTATGCACCACCTTTTTATCCGGCGGTTCAATCCCATCATCATCAACGGATCCAAGCAACGGTTAAAAAAATTCAAGATCACGCACAGAACGTTTATCGTACGAAACTGATTGAACAGCACTATTTCAGCGGGATATCCGATTTGAGCTATATCGGGGTCCCGGCAAATCGGTCGTCAATGGATCAGCTTCGCGGCAACATGCCACTTTGGAATCATGGCTACTCAATTCCGTTCACGGAAATCGAAGCGTTATCGGTACCTGTACTGAATCTTGGTCCGGTAGGCCGCGACCCACATCAATGGACGGAACGACTGGATGTCGATTTTGCGTTCGGCCCACTTAAAGAACTATTAATCGACGGCATCCATGAACTTTTTAAGGATTAATCGGTGTCGCCAGCTATAAAATGATCGATATCCAATGATGTAAGTTCAGCGATTTCTTGAATGATAGCTTTTCTCATTACATCTAAGTTTAAAACATCACATATTGAAAGAGCTTTCCGTATGAAACTGAATCCTTTGTCTTTATTTTCAAGGTTTATCAAGGACATACCTTTTCGACTATATGCAACTGCTAAACCTTCATATCTTTTGATACGAATACACTCGTCAATTGTTTTTTCAGCATAGTCAAGTGCTTCTTGGTATTTATGATCTTTAATTAAAAGAATCGATATATTTAACAGATAAGAAGATTTTAGTTCTATATTTCGAATAATGTAAGAAAAACGATTAATATTCTCTAATGCTTTTTTTGCAATAAATATGGCTGTATCAAGTGGGAAAAAGTAAAATATATTATTAATTAACTTCAATTCTATTGAGTACCAATTATCAAGTTTTGATAGACGTTCCCATACTTTCTTTGCATAAGGTAAAGCGGATTCAAAGTTCTTGCTGTTGTGAATAGAGATATTAGCTTTACAAACATAGCTGATGTCTTGCACAACATTATCGTAATTATCTTTCAAATAGGACTCACACTTAAAATTAAGTGAGTGGAGTTTATTAATCTCAGTACTAAAAGATAATTGAAATAAATCATGTATTATTTCTTCTTTTCCGCTTAATCGGTAAGAATGTTGAATATAGGTCAATTCATCATACGTTATATCAAGTTTTTTTAATATATGCATGAATTTTCCAACTGTAGGCTGCATGCTACACGCTTCTATTTTTGCATAAGTTGCGCGTGACATTTCTTCATCTGCAACATATTTTTGTGTGTATCTTTTCGACTGGCGTACTTTCTTCAGAACTTCCCCTAATTGATAGCCCATGACATCGTTCCTCCCTGTAATGTGTGAGTATATTATACATTTTAAAATAAAATTGTCGAATCATGCTACTATAATTACATCAAAAGGAGGTGACGGCCATGTTCAGTCCTGATATTATTTGGGCGATTCGGCCAAGTCGGTGAGTGAAGGCGTTTTAGCTATTGTTGAGGCTCCCCATAATGATAGCTTTTCAATTTTGACTGGTTTCAGTCAGCCATACTTATATCCTATAAGAGAGTGGAATTCTAACTTCAGGGTAAATGTGGTGGTTTCAGTTGAGAATCAGAAGTCAGGCGACATGCGCCGTTTCGATTCTCAGCTTATTTTTTTGCAATGCAAATCCATAAAATGGAAAATATATAATTATATGTAATTTTTAGGATAGATGAGTCTTATACCGTTTTTTTATTGACAATTTTTCCCATGATCAATGATGAAAAATAGTGTATAGTTTTTATAAGATACATTTTCCATGGAGTTTCACAATCAGCTGACTAAAGTAGAGTGTAGGCGTTTAATCTGAATGCCTTTGAACATTAAACCACTTATTCACTCTTGCATGCGTTCTTTCTCATCGTTTTTTCCACTGCTTTCTCACATTGTTTTCCATTTATCAAGAAGTTGTTTTTTCATCCGGTTACATACCGTATTTCGTTGCGTCATGGTTCTTTTCACGAAGCGTGCAGCGTAATCATTCAACGATGATTGATGAAAATGGAACGCAACTTCCCTTGAATCAACAGTTGAGATTTACGAATACGGATTGATTGATCGAGGCAGGGGTTTACAGTGAGTGCAGTTACGGCCGATTGCCTATTATTACCTTCTATTAACTTGATGGTGGCAATCATTGGCTAATGAAGAGCGTTGAAGAACGGAACAAGGGTCAGCAGATGATAAAATAATTCCTGGATCTGTACAACGTGTTGAGGAAATCAACAGATTGAAGGAGGAATTTAGTTGAAAAGAACTGGAGAAATTGCATTGACGGTTATTGGTGGTTGCATTAATCTGCTCGTATTGCTCATCGGTATTCGATTGGTCACTGCGGATTACTCTGTGATACGCAGCCAGCTGCAAGCTGCAGGCGAGCAGCAGAACTTAACCCCGCAGCAAATTAATGATTATATTCATATTGCACAGGCGGCAGGCAATTTTATTTTAGTGTACAGCATAATTATCTTTTTGCTTACAGCAATTGGCCTGTTCCTTCTTTTGAAATTAAAGATGACGAAAACGTCTGGAATAGTATTGCTGATTGCAGGAATCTTGAGTCTACCGGAACTGTTTGTTCCCGGCATTCTGTTGCTGATCGCTGGAATTATGGCTTTGGTAAGAAAACCACAGCAGCCGCGAGATGCTTATTAATCGAATCGTCGAAAGCAAAACGACCGTTGACCACATTGGCCAACGGTCGTTTTGCGCTATTGATTAAGAATGCTGTCCTCAAGATAATTCTTAGCATCACCGTAAGTACGTTCGATATGATGCTCACCCCAAATGCAGAGCGAATGGAGAATTTCTCGTAAAGAATTTCCGTACGTACTCAATTCATATTCGACTTTTGGCGGTACCTGGTTGTATACAATACGATTGATAATACCGTCGTGTTCAAGCTCACGCAGCTGCTGGGTCAGCATTTTTTGCGTGATTTTCGGGATCAATCGTTTGAGCTCTCCGGTTCTTTTCTTACCGTTCATTAAATGGCAGAGAATGACGGGTTTCCATTTCCCACCAATGACCTCGAGTGTCGCTTCAACTGAAATATTATATTTCTTAGTCAACGTTGTAACCTCCACAATTGTTACAAAAAAGTGCTTACCCTACAAAAAAGTGCGTACTTGGCTAAAGATTATGCACCTACCATAATAGCATGTGCAAATTGTTTTGAACACCATTCTGGAAGGGGTCGCTTCATGTCGTCTAAACGTAGTGTTTTTTCCTTAATCGCTCTAGCAACAAGTGCATTCGCTATTGGTACAACAGAATTCATCAGTGTTGGTTTGCTCCCGTTAATGATGCAGGAATTTCATGTTTCTTATTCAATGGCGGGACTAACCGTCACGCTCTATGCATTGGGTGTAACCATCGGCGCTCCAGTACTAACCTCGTTGACGGTAAAAATACCAAAGAAACGGCTGCTGATCTTAATCATGATTGTTTTTCTCGTCGCCAATACACTGGCTGCTGTTGCGCCAACGATCGATCTGTTGCTGGCAGCACGAATACTGTCTTCTTTTTCTCACGGTGTGTTTATGTCGATCGGCGCGACAATTGCCGCTGATCTTGTAGCACCGAATAAACGTGCGAGTGCGATAGCGATTATGTTTACCGGAGTTACGCTCGCAACAGTGACTGGTGTGCCAATCGGTACGTTCATTGGTCAAATAATGGGATGGAGAGCCGCCTTTGTCGTTATTGTAATCATTGGATTCATTGCATTAGTTGCCAACGGTTTTTTAATTCCTTCTCAGTTGAAAAAAGCACCAAAAATGAGATTTGCTGATCAGTTTAAACTCATCAAGACTGGACCGCTGCTTCTTGTTTTCGTAATCACTGCACTTGGCTATGGTGGGACGTTTGTTGTCTTCACCTATCTGTCTCCATTATTGGAAAAAATCACTGGATTCTCGCCAAATGCTGTTGCTCTGATCTTGTTTGTGTATGGCGTTGCTATTGCTGTCGGAAATGCATTCGGCGGGAAGGTTGCGAATAATAATCCGATGCACGCATTGATCTATATGTTTATTTTCCAGGCTGCTGCACTCTTTCTCTTGTCCTTCACCGCATCGAACAAATTACTTGGTGTGACCACTGTTGTTTTCATGGGTTTATTTGCGTTTATGAATGTTCCTGGTTTGCAGCTTTACGCTGTGATGCTCGCGGAACGTTTTGTCCCGGAAGCTGTGGCTGTTGCCTCTGCTGTAAATATCGCAGCATTTAACGGGGGAGTCGCTTTAGGATCATTCATTGGCGGTCAAGTTGTTCGTTATCTCAACTTAATTGATACAACCTGGATCGGCGCGCTGATGGTTCTCGCTGCGGCAGTTTTAAGCATCTGGAGCGATGCTCTGGAACGTCACTCACTGAGCAGAAGGATTTCCTGTCGCAGACCGTGACCAAGAGGACGATTCATTGAAGAACGGACCGCGATGATGCCGCGATCCGTTCTTCTTTTGTGGTGCTCTATTTCTGCAGTGGGTGCTTAGGAAGACCACTGTAGGATCAATTATTGGTTCAATACATAGTTTTCAATGGCGTAGGCAACGCCTTCCTGCTCATTCGTCTTGGTCACGAATTGAGCTTCAGCTTTTAATGCATCAATCGCGTTGCCCATTGCAATGCCTAATCCGGCAAACCGAATCATTGCCAAATCGTTTTCTTCGTCACCGATTGCCATCACCTCAGCTGAAGACAAACCAAGAAAATGAGTGAGCGTTTGCAGTGCCTTACCCTTATCTGCATCCTTATTTAAAATTTCAAGCAGGTAAGGATGAGATTTAACCATGGTATAGTTTTTCATGTACGTTTGCGGAATGCCGGCAATTGCCGGTGTTAGAATTTTCTCGCTGATGCAGAAGACGGCTTTATTGACTTGGATGTCGGCAGGAAGGTGCTCCATATCTGCTTTTACAAAGGGCATTGTTTTCATGACTGTTCCGTATAAAGAAGGCTTTTGCTTAGGATAAGGGGGACAGTATACTTTTTCGCGATCAATAAAATTCATTGGAAGGTCACGTTCTTGGCTCAATGCGTATAGGGAAAGCAGCTGGTCGCGAGTTAAGGTCTTTTCAGAGATGACTTCACCGGAATCGCTTTTTTGCACAAGCCCTCCGTTGTACGTGATTGCAAAATCACCAGGATTGGTAAGTCCAAGTATGCGCAGATACCTGTCGATTCCGCGAAGCGGGCGGCCGGAACAGAGCACGATTCGAACGCCGCTTGTTCGTGCTGCTTTGAGTACGGCTTGTGTCTGTTTTGTGATCTGTTTCCGATCATTCAGTAAAGTGCCGTCAAGATCGATCGCAATTAATTGAATCACGTGAATTCCCTCCAAACTCCTTTAACGCTCTTTAGTATACAGCAATTTTTGTAAATAAAGAATGAAAACGCTTTTAAAAGTGTGCGAAATGAAGGCAGTCGATCAATCACCAACTGCCTAGGATGTCCTTTAAAAGGGTACAACAATTTTTATAAAACAAAGATAACCAGTCACGGAGCCTAACAAAATGCCGGAGAGTACATCAGATGGATAATGCAAGCCAAGAAAAATTCGAGATACAGCAACGCTCAATCCAATAGGAAGCAGTATAAGGCTTAACGACGGGTGAAATAATATTAATGGAGTAATAACAGAAAAAATAGCAGTACTATGACCCGACGGGAATGAGTTGTCTTGTATTGGATTTACTGGATGATTTGTTCCGTCAAGGATGAGATAAGGACGTTTTCTCGGAAAGCATCTTTTGAAAATCTGAACAATAATATGACTCGTTATTAGTGATACAGCACAAGCAATAGCGGTTAAATGCAATGGACCGTGTGCAAAAATCAACAAAAAGAGAACGAGTGCAATTTCAAGTACGGCCCCGCCAATATTGGTGATCATGCGAAAATAAGCATTTAACATTCTGCGTTCAAAATGCTGATTGATTCGTCGGAATAAGCGGCATTCCATTTCATACAGTGCATGAATGGACAGCAATCGTCTAACCTCCCTATAAACAGATTCGAAGCATCGAAAGGCGATAAATGATTCGCAGTGAAACTGTCTTTTTGATCTGTGCGATGCTTTTATTATAGTGTACGTGATCATTGTTAAGCAAAATATTGATTTATTGTGAATGTATGTTTATTATTTTTTGACATCTAATGTCCCATTCATAAAATTAATTTCATTTTAACAAAAAAACACACCCCATTGGAATTGAGGCACAGTTTACAAGATTGAGCGTCAATAGTATACTCGATTCAAATGTCACTAATAAATACATATAGGAAAACATTGGAGGAAACTAGATCATGAAATCCAGGTTTGACGTGAGAAATGATCGAGATCTCACGATGCTGGTTGACTTTTACGAGCTGACCATGGGGAACAGCTATCTTTCGGAAGGAGTAGGCGATCAAATCGTCTATTTTGATATGTATTTCCGCAGAGTGCCTGACGGGGGCGGCTATTGCATTATGGCCGGAGTGGACCAGCTGATTGAATACCTTGAGAATCTCCGTTTTACAGAGGAAGATATTAATTATCTCCGCTCCACTAAGTCCTTTTCAGAAAAATTTCTCGATTATCTTTCCACATTTAGGTTTTCTTGTGATGTTTGGGCAATTCCTGAAGGCTATCCTGTTTTTCCAAACGAACCGCTCGTCACTGTACGTGGTCCCGCGATTCAGGCACAGCTGCTTGAAACAATGATCCTTGTAACGATTAATCACCAGACGTTGATTGCAACAAAAGCAAACCGCATTTGCCGCGTTGCCGGGAATCGACCGGTGATGGAGTTCGGATCTCGGCGGGCTCAAGGGTATGATGGCGCCATCTATGGCGCGCGCGCCGCAGTCATCGGTGGATGTTCTGCAACGGCCAATACATTAGCGGGCATGATGTTCGATATCCCGGTCTCAGGCACGATGGCCCACAGCTGGGTACAATTATTTGACAGTGAACTCGAAGCGTTTCGCGCGTGGGCAAGAGCGTATCCAGATCAATGTCTGGTCTTGATCGATACGTATAATGTCTTGAAATCAGGGCTTCCCAATGCGATTCAAGTGTTTAAAGAACTTCGCGAACAAGGTCATGAGCCGATGGGGATTCGGATTGATTCAGGGGATATAACCTATTTGACGCGCAAGGTGAGGAAAGCGCTGGATGAGGCGGGTTTCCCGGATACAATGATTGTCATCTCCAACTCTCTTGATGAACATATCATTAAAGATGTCTTGGTTGAAGGCGCAAAAATCAATTCATTTGGTGTCGGTGAGCGATTGATCACCGCACGTTCCGAACCGGTTTTTGGTGGCGTGTACAAACTCGTAGCCGTTGAGAAAGACGGCAAAATCATTCCGCGCATCAAGATCAGTGAAAATGAAGAGAAAATCACCAATCCAGGATTTAAAAAGATTTACCGGATCTATGATAAGGATGCGGATAAGGCAATCGCCGATCTGATTTGTGATGAATCGGAAACGATTGATGAAAGCAAGATGCTCACCTTATTTGATCCTGTATTTACTTGGAAAAAGAAAAAATTAAAGCGGTATAAAGCGGAACTTTTACGAAAACAGATTTTCAAAGACGGCAAGTTGTGTTACAAGAGCCCATCCGTCATGGACATTCGCCAATTTGCTCAGGAACAAGTGCAGCGCCAGTGGGCAGAAGTGCTCCGCTTTGAAAATCCGCATAACTACTTCGTTGACTTGTCTTGGAAGGTTTGGAATGAGAAACATAACCTATTGAACCGCTACTCAGACGAGTTCAGTGGAAAATAATGATCCAACAGAAAAACCCGAAGCATACAATTCACGCAGCTTCGGGTTTTTCTTATGCCAGATAAAAGGTGGTTTTGATGAGCTCGGCTGCTTGATCCGCACTAAGGTCCGTTGTATTGATGCGGGGTATCACCCAAAACAAATGATTGGTACCGGACCGTTTAAAATTGTACACTATAGCAATCAGCTGCTCATATTGGCACGGTTTGCCGATTATTTCCGTGAACGCGCGCTGCTTGATCGGATTGAATTGTACGTTGCACCCAAACTTGTCGGCGCGAAAAAAATGTATGACGTAGCGCAAATTCAGGCGGATCACGCTACACATGCAAAGCGCTTTGAAGAAAAGGGCAGCAGCTACATGATTTATAATCTTAATAGATCGGGTCCTCTTCAGGATAAGTGGTTGCGGCTAGCGATGAACACGGCGATTGACCGCAACAAAATGCTTCGCGAACTCTGCGGCGACAGATACAGCCCGTCAAACAGTTTTATTCCAAACAATTCGGAACGCAGGTTGAAAGCGGTTGGAGATGCAAAACGAATAGAGGAATGTCTTGGGCGAAGTGTTTATCAAGGCGAACGATTAAAACTCTATTATTTTAATCATCAGCCTGTTGCTGTTGATGCCGCGTGGATTAAAAATGCTCTAGCACGATTTGGGGTGTGTCTGGAACCTATCCCTTGGCCGATGGATCAATTTTATAATGATCAGTTTGTTGAAAATGCCGATATCATTCTTGGCGGAGAAGTGCTTGAGGAAAATGTAGAGCTGGGATTGATTCATCTATTTAAGGATCAAAGCGGCTTAATTCGCAGAATGCTTGATCCAAAGCGATTAGCCCGTGTTGATCAATTCATGGATTTGTTTATCCAGGCAGGCACGGCAAAAATGAGACAAGAAGCTTTTGAACAATTGGAAAGGTATCTCAATAGCGAACAGCTGTTGATCTATTTATACCACAGCCGCAAAGAAATCACCTTCAATGCAGCATTATCAGGAATCCGATTGAATGCGTTCGGTTGGGCGGACTTTAGTAAACTATGGATTAAACCCAGTTCATCGGCAGAAAAATTAATCAATTAGGAGAAACGAATGAAGTTCATTTCATGGAATGTCAACGGTTTTCGCGCGCTTCAGCGCAAAATGGATGTTTTTTCATGGCTTAAAGAAACAGGAGCTGATGCACTGTGTATTCAAGAAACGAAGCTCCACCAGGATCAAGTACAGATCGATACACCAGGATATCATCAATTTTGGAATGATGCCGTTCGCAAAGGCTATTCGGGTACTGCTATTTTTACAAAAAATAAACCCCTTCGTGTCACCTATGGAATGGGGATTGAGGTACATGATCAAGAGGGACGATTGATTACTTTGGAGTATGAAGATTATTATTTGGTCACAGTCTATACACCGAATGCAAAAAGAGACTTGACGCGGCTTGCTTATCGCTTGGAATGGGGCGCAGCCTTTACCGAATATATAAAGCGGCTGGACGAGAATAAGCCGGTTATTTTTTGTGGTGATTTGAATGTCGCCCATCAAGCGATTGATTTGACCTATCCCAAGAACAACAAAGGAAATTCAGGATTCACGATCGAGGAACGTGAGGACTTTACCGCTTTACTTAATAACGGTTTTGTTGATAGTTTTCGCCATTTATATCCGGAGCGCACAGATGCCTATTCGTGGTGGTCATTTCTATTTAATGCGAGGGAACGGAATATCGGATGGCGCATTGATTATTTTGTTTTGTCCAAACGCTTGAGCAGCAGTATTCGCGACGCAAGAATTTTAACAGATATATATGGATCGGATCATTGTCCGGTTGAACTGGATCTGGATTTGAAAGGATGAATTTAGGAAAAACAGAGGATCGATTGTGACAGAGAGCTGAGAATCGTCGGTCTTTTTGCTTGCCGGACATTGAGCACGATTTCAAAGGGTCATCGTTTGATGAGAACAATAATAAAGCACCGGGGGATGTTTTGCCTCCGGTGCTGCTTCATCATGCGCTGGTTATTTCACTTTATTTTGTTCCGCCCATTTTTCCAATTCAATCATTGCTTGATAGACCGTTTCAACTGAAGGACTCAGCGGGTGCATATCCATAAGGGAAAAAGGTTTATGAACCGATGAATCAGCGATGTCATGAATTTCTTGGTCGGTTAGCGCACCCAGCGATAGATCTTCTAGGCAAAACGGAAGCTTAAGTGCCCGATAAAATGGGAGAAGACGAGTCATTTCATCGTATTTCTTTTCAATAACGAGTTCAACCATAATACCATATGCAACTTTAATACCATGAAGCAGATGGTGTGTTTCTTTGCGAATGGTCAACGCATCATGAACGGCATGAGCTGCAGTCGCGCGGGCGTATTCATCGCCAAATCCGCCAACTAACCCACTTGCCATGATATTGGTCTCCATGACTTCAATCCATTCATCGGAGAGCTTTCCCTGTTTCATATCCTCAATGGCTTGTTCCGCATGATTTAGCGGAATTTCTAAGCATTGACGAGCTGCTTCACGAGAAAAACGAAGTGCAAGACTGTTACGGTCGGCATTTTTTAATAGAAGGTCTGCTTCATACCACTTGGCAATGGTATCTGCGACTCCGGCGATAAAATAATCGATCGGTGAATCAAAGATAACACGAGGCTCGACCAAAAGAAGAAAAGTTTGATTTTGATAAATTTCATGGCCAATACATTCTCCGTTATCTTTATACAGTACGGAAAGACAAGACCATGCCGCACAGTTGCTTGCCATCGTTGGCAGCAAAATAACGGGTACTGCGCCGGCTTTATATGCTGCGGCCTTTGCGGTATCCATAACTTTACCGCCGCCTAGACCAATAATTGCATCGGCCTGTTTGCTGTGAATGAGGTCGATCATGCGTTGAATTTCACTTTTCGAGCATTCACCGTTAAAGGAGACATCAATGACCTCGATCCCTTGCTGGGATAGATCGGGAAGATATGGTGCTGCTTTTTGCATTGATTTGGTTCCGTGAAGCAAGATCACACGGTGAATGAAACGCGATTTAAGTTCAGGTGCAAGCCGATCATAGGCACCTTTTTCTAATACATATTCTTGAGGGGCAATTCGTGAAATAAGCTGCAAGGCCATTTTCTTTCTCTCCTTAATAAACATAACGATCTGATTTTTTCTATTTGTGTTGGAAACATCAGGTGTTTGGAACTATATAGTAGCCGTTTTCAGATCGACTTGTCAATTGGTAGATAGCGCTTACGTTCCTGGTTTGGCGAAGTTTTCAATGCAATTTTAGCATTAAATTAATACACTTGTTTTCAAGCATGATGATAGCTGGATCGATTATTTTTCTCTATACTATTAAGTAATCTCGGAAAATTGACAATAAAGGAAAGACAGGTGACGGGTAGTGAATAAAATAGTGTTCGGCTTCGATCAAGAATTCTCATTGCCGGCAGCAGAGTATGAGCAGCTTGTACAACGGTTTAAAGATCACTATGAATTTGTCCAACTCGATGCAAATACGGTTCCCGATTCGGTTTCTTTGGAGGATGCGGTTGCGTTCATCGGTGCGCCGTCAGCAGAATTGCTAAAGAAGATGCCGAACTTACGTTGGTTGCAGCTGCCAAGTGCTGGAGCCAATCATTTTGCGCATCATCCCAATCTTGCTAAAGAAGTTACCCTCACCAATTCAAGCGGCGTATTCGGTGTGATCGGTGCTGAGCATACGCTTGCCTTAATTTTAGCTTTAATTCGAGAAATTCCCTTGTACGTCAAGCAAACGGAGCGTCATCTTTGGCACGAAGGGGATCGTTGCTTGCAAATTGACGGTTCGACCTTTGGTATTATCGGCTTTGGAGACATTGGTTCGGAAATCGCACATCGCTTGAAGGCATTTGGCGCGCGCGTGCTTGCGGTAAAGCGCAACTTGAGCGGACTTTCTGAGGATGCAGATGCTGTTTATACGTTGGATGATTTGGATCCCGTCCTCAATGAATCGGATTTCGTGGTCAATGTGCTGCCTTTAACTCCTGAAACCAAGAATCTGTTTGATGCGAAACGATTTGCTGCGATGAAGGACGGCGTACAATTTATCAATGTCGGAAGAGGCGGGACTGTTGATGAGCGCGCCTTGATTGACGCAGTCCATTCCGGAAAAGTCGGTGGGGCAGCCCTCGATGTAACGGCTGAGGAACCGCTGCCTGAAAATCATCCTTTGTGGGATTTGCCGAACATTCTTATTACTTCCCATTCCTTAGGTGTTGGACCGGGAAAATATAAAAAAAGAAATGATTTAGTTGCGAAGAATGTAACAAACTTCATCACGGGTAAACCATTGAGAAACCAAGTGAATCGGGAACTTGGCTATTAAATCATCGCCTAAAAACGAGCATCGTTTTTTTATAGGTACCAGGTGTCTCACAGTCAGTCATGGCTGTGAGATTTTTCTTTGCAAGAAAAAGAAACAAGGAAGATCCTGGAGTGGACAGAAAATTTCAATCGTTGATACACATAATTAACAATTCTTACTAAATATTCGTCAACTGAAACAAAGTTGTAATCGAATTGTGTCGGACGATCGGCGAATCTGTTGTTATAATAAGAAGTATGTTGAAATTGATAGAATCATTGTTTCATTGTTTCGCAGTTGGCGAATGAATCAGTTGATAAACTGAGTTTGCGTAAGGGGTTTGAATAAATGAATGTACCGAAGTTAAAAATTGTCGCATCAGTATGCCTCTCATGTTCGCTTGTGTTAAGTGTCAGCAGCGGACCGGTTTTCGCGGCAACGACCCAATCTCAATTAAAAGATAAATTGAACACGATTCAAGATCAAAAACAAAAGAATAAGGAAAATCTTTCAAAATCAAAGCAAAAACTCTCGAAAAATCAGAACAAGCAAGACACGGTGGTTGAAGCGATCAAAGCTACCGATAAGAAGATCAGTACCTTAAACGGAAGAATCAGCAGCACACAAACGGTTATCGATCAAAATAAACTGAAAATGGAGCAATTGAAAAAGACGATTAATAAGATTAATCAGCGTATTGACGCAAGGGGCGAGATTCTTCGCGGGCGGATTCGAACGATGTATATTAGCGGCGGGGCGGTAAACTATCTCGATGTCCTCATGGGCGCGAAGAGCTTTGGCAATTTTCTTGACCGCTTGCTGGCCCTTAAAATGATTACAGATCAGGATAATCGAATCATTAACGATCAAAAAAAGGATAAACAAGTTCAACAAAACAGCAAAGAAAAGCTGCAGAATGTTCTCGCGCAAACAACGAACGCGTTACATAACTTAACCACGATGAAAACCAGTTTAGATAAGGAGAATAATCATAAACAAGGCTTACTTAAAGATCTTCAAAACCAAGCGGATGACATTGAAAAAACTGTTTTTTCGACAAGCGAACAACATGACATATTGAGTGCCCAAGAATCTGTAGTTAAAAAGCAGCTTGACGATTTGGCAGCGGCAAAAGCAAAAGCAGAAGCTGAAGCAAAGGCGAAGGCAGAAGCAGAGGCGAAGGCAAAAACGGAAAGAGAAGCGGCAAAAGCAAAAGCAGAGCGGACGAATACAGCAATTGCGAAGAATGCTGCAGATAGCAGTACATCTGCAGCAGCCGACTCAGATTCGAATCAGAGCAGCGGCACGGTTGAGAATGCTCAGCAAACATCTGCTGAAACGGTTTCTTCGGCAAATACGAGTGCTCAATTCATCAGACCCGCCGCGGGTTATATCTCGTCAGGTTTCGGCTACCGTTCATTTGATCATGGATTTCATCCGGGAATTGACATTGCGAACAGTACAGGTACGCCAATTCATGCGGCAGCCGACGGGATTGTCTTCAGAGCTTATCAATCGTCCAGTTATGGAAATTGTATTATGATTTCTCATGTGATCAATGGACAGCTCATGACAACCGTATATGCCCATTTGTCAGCGATCAATGTATCAGAGGGACAAAGCGTCTCGCAAGGACAGACGATTGGTGCAATGGGGAGTACCGGTGAGTCGTTCGGATCACATTTGCATTTTGAAGTCTATAATGGACGTTGGACACCGCCGCCGCACAATGGTGCGGTGAATCCGCTCAATTATATCAATTAAAGAGGTTTTCTTGAAGAAGAGCTAGCTTAAGCAGCTGTTCTTCTTTTTTTATTCTGATTCCCTGTTCGACGCATAAAGTTATGGTATACTTTTTTGTTTTGCATTTGTAGCGGGATGAGGAGCTGATCAAACTGAGGAATCAAAAGATTTGCGGCATAATTAATTTATCGGACTCAATGGAAACGTCAAGGCTTTTAACGGTCAGCAAACCTTTGGCAGCACTTCCGTTTTGCGGCAGTTACCGACTGATTGATTTTCCATTGTCGAATCTTACTGCAGCCGGATCCGAGTCGATCGGTATTTTTATGAACGAACAATACCGTTCCATTTATAATCATGTTCGCAGCGGCAGCGATTGGGATCTCGATGGAATCAGCGGAGACCTTTTCTTTTTTGCACCGGGAATTGATCAATCACGGTACGGACAGAATCATGAAGATCTTGTTAATTATTATGACAACCTTGAATTTGTTGAAAAATCAGATTCAGACTATGTCGTCGTCTTGGGGGCACAGGTTCTGTGTAATATCGACTTGCGCGCCTTATTGCAAAATCATCTCGAACAAAAAGCAGCCATTACCGTTGTCTATAAAACGGCGCGGCGAAGTGAGGGTGAAAGCCTTCCGATTGTAGAACTGGACATGAGCAAAAATGGAAGAATCAAGGGGATGGTCTCAGAAGAAACGTTGGACAAAAAACGGGTGCCGATAAACATGGAAATTTATTGCATGAAAGCATCGCTTTTTATAAAAGTTGTACGCTGTTCAGTTGCAAGAAATGAAGTGTACTATTTGCGTGAAGCGCTGCACCAGGCGGTTGCAGAATTTTCCACTTATGGATTTGAATATACAGGTTATATGAAAAAAATCCAGTCAATAAAAGCGTATTATGATGCAAATATGGATATGCTCAAGGATGCGAACCGGATTGCCCTTTTGGGAGGCAGCCATCAGATAGGGACAAAGATGAAAAACGAAGTCCCCGCCTATTATGGACCTAAGGCTGCACCATATCATGCGTTAATCGGTGAGGGGTGTCGGGTGAATGGCTGTATCCGTCATTCGATAGTGAATCGAAATGTTTCAGTTTATGAAGGAACGAATCTTGAAGACTCCATCATCTTGGAGGATTGCATCATTGGCGAAAATGTGTACTTAAAACATGTGATTGTCGGACAAGGTACGTACGTAAAACCAAATACACGAATAACCGGACGAGCGGATCAGCCCTTTGTCCTTGAAAAGAAGCAGACGCCTCATAGGATTCCTTGAATAAGCTAATAGGTTGGATCAATCGCTCATTCGAAATGAGCGTTTTTTGCCTGCCATTATCAATTTAAAGGATACGCAATTTTTTCCTCTCTTTTTTTAAAAGTTAGCTTTTCAAAAAGGAAATGAAACCTTACGCGGTGAATTAATATATAGTAAACCCCTGTATTTCGAGATCAAGTCGGCCTGCACAAACAAAAGGAAAGCAGGTGAACTTGTGTCGGAAATCGACAGCAGTACCCTTGAGAAAAGTCGAGATTTATTAAAGCGTGCCCATGAATCCGGTGCTTCTGACCTTCACTTTACGCCGCGCGAGAAAGACACACTGGTTGAGTTAAGAATTAATGGGTATCTTTATGAACTCAGCGTCCTTAAGCCCAGTTCTGCAGAACAAATCATCAATCATTTCAAATTTTGTTGCGGGATGGACATTGGTGAACGCCGTCTCCCGCAAAGCGGAGGTATGCGGGTTGTGATTAATCACGATCTTGTATATTTGCGCGCATCGATCCTTCCCACTGCAAATGAAGAAAGCCTAGTGATTCGGCTGCTTCCTCAACAAACTGAGCTGCCCATTGATGATTTAACTGTATTTGAAGAAGCCAAGAAAGCTTTATGCTCGCTCCTTTCTTATGACAGCGGGTTGATTTTAATTTCAGGGCCGACAGGATCCGGGAAAACAACCACGCTCTACTCCATCCTTTCAACCTTGCAGCGCCGTTATCGTGCACGTGTCATTACAATTGAAGATCCAATTGAAAAAAAGAACGATGCCTTCGTCCAAATGGAAGTTAATGAAAAAGCACATTTTACCTATGCGGAGGGCTTTCGCGCATTGCTTCGCCATGACCCGGATATGATTATGATTAGAAGCAAGAAACATTGTTATATCAATGTTTATCGGATGCATTACATTGAAACCGACCACTATTTGACCACATTCATTTTATTTTTGTTCATATTCAGTCGTTCGGAGAGAAGAGCAACACCTTGAACCTGCATTTCCGGTTTAACATGGGAATAAAGATCAAGAGTGATTTTTACGCTTGCATGACCCAAACGTTCACTTACAATTTTAGGATTTACTCCAAGTTCAAGAAGCTGGGTAGCGTGCGTGTGTCGCATATCATGTATTCTAATCTTGGGCACGCCTGCAGCTTTAATTATACGATTAAAAAATTTATTGATGTTTGTTGGCCGCATCGGGCGACCATCGTCATAACAAAAAAGTAAGTCATTGTCATTGTATTTTTTTCCATAAAGCAATTTTAATGCACCTTGTTTACTTATTTGATCCTTTAAATATTTTTCAATCGTTTCGTCAAATAGGATTGTACGCTTTGAGTACGAGGTCTTTGGCGAACAAACAAACGCTCCGCCTTGCATTTCGTAAACACTTTGATTAACATGAATTTGTTTGGATTTAAAATCAATATCTCTTTTTCTCAAACCAAGAACTTCGCCTTTGCGCATCCCTGTATTTAGTGCAACACCAATAAAATTTGAGTACATAGAAGTATGATGACGATTAATATATTTCAAAAGCTTTTCTGACTCCTCAAATGTCCAGGTCTTCATGTGCTTATCTTCTTTCAGATTTTTAATTAATGAAAATGGATTAAAGAAGATGATCCGTTCCGTTACAGCTTTTTTAATCATAGATCGAACTATATTCAGCGCTTTATTAATGGATACATTATTTAAATCCGTCTCTTCGATTAGATAGTCTAGAAACTCCTCAGCATGCCTAGCATTCAGTTTTTCTAGTGTTATGCTGCCAAGAAAAGGAACAATATAATTATTTATTTTTCCTCTATATTGAATAAAAGTGGTTTCGGCAATACGTCCTTTTTTCGATTTCAAGTATTTTTTAGCGTAATCTTCAATCTTGATATTCCCCGCCTGAACATTGATACCCTGATTAGCTTTATCGAGCAAATCCGCTACTTTGCGCTCGGCTTCTTTTTTCGTTTCAAATCCTCTTCGACTGAGTTGTCGGCGTTTACCAGTCATTGGATCATTGGGAAGGTTAATCGTAAATCCCCAAGTATATCCTTTTGAATTTTTGGCAGGTATTTTTCTAAAGTACGCCACGACTAAAACCTCCTGTAAGAAAAAAGATTATGACAAGCATATTAATCAGCGAACACTAATAAAAGAGCATAAATATGCTGGAATATGGTTATCAGATAATTAATTTAGGTATATCATCAAATAAATAGCAACTGTTTGACTGGATTTGGATGACGTCGGCAACAAGTATGATAAAGTGGTCGATTTCTTCAATTACTGAACCAATACGCTGTTTAACCATTAATAAGTCAATGCCAATCTCCTCGTATCTTCTTCCAGTGGTGAGTTCGGCAAGGGAAATACTACACCCGATTGAGTCATCAATATATTCTCCAATAAATATTGAGTCGTAGTTCAGCGCATCGATGTATAGCTTGTTTTCAACTTGTGTCGCCTCGCGTAATGGCACTTTTAGCCAAATAGGCCGCTTTACATCATCAGAACCAATATCATAAATCAATGTGTTCATACAAGTTTTGCTCCTGTTTGTTTTGAAAGCTGCTTCATAATCCTTTTTGTTTCGTCTGAGCAGTTTTGAAGAGCGAAGGGTTTGAATACTGGAACGTACCGTTCTCGCTGACGGCGCTGCTCCCAGTAGGTTTTCTGACGGATATCTTCGATCCGTTTATGCGCTAGCGCCTTTGTGACGTTAAATTCCTCCATGATGCTGTTCATAGTGTATGGCTTGCTAAAATCGATCATATGGAAGGGGATAGCGGCATACATCGCAAATAAATTGGCGTCCCACTCTTGGTATTCCCGAAGAGATTGGGGCATGTTGGTTTGATCGCCATAATGGCGTAGCACATGACCGAGTTCGTGCAAAAACTGTTCATGTTGTTCAGGAAGCTGTAGCCGCTCATCGGTTACGATAAAAGAACCTAGCTCATTAGTTTTGGATCCGGCAATACCAAAATGATTAGTGTACTCAATATCGAAAGCTTTGCAAATTTTACTCGAGCATATATCACTAGGATAGAGGATACCGGCTTTTATAAGGGTGTCAGATACCCATTTTTCCACAAGTGGAGGAGTGTATGGTTTGTTCAAATTAATCACCTCAATATTTCAAGAACATATGTTCGATTATAGAGCAAAAAGAAAAGCCCGTAAAGGGCAATTTATGTTTATGTGTTATCTCTTCGATCTTCGATACCCGGCATTGATCGCATCTTGCTCAGTATTAAACCACACGATATTGTCCTGCGTTCGGTCGTAATACGCACCTCCAGGAACGTGATAAATCTTTGTATTTGCATTACCTTTTATTTTTCCTCTGTACTGCGTGCTCTGCTCCTGGTCATCAGCCGGATTGTTTTCAAAGGGCTTGGTTGAACTGGTGGAATTGGAAGCAGCGGGTTTATTAGCGTTGTTATTATTTGATGGCGCGCTCTTTTTTTGGAGTTACCGCAACTGATTTTTGAGAACTGCTGTTACTTGAATTGTTGTTTGATGATGTTGTTGTATCTTTTTTCTTCACTGTACCTGCAGCCTTTGGCGTATTGAAGCCTGAATCTGTCACATATCCATTAATTGACCAAATGCCTAGTTTATTATTTTTAGCATAGTTTTGAGCTGCATTCAGTTTGTCCAAGTGCTGTGTGTTTGGTGGATAGATGTAAGCAACGCGGGCAAGTCCTTTGCGTACAATCTTTTCATTGTAAAGTTGACCATTCGGAAGGTAGATGAAGGCGAGCAGGCGTCCATATTTGTCACGTTCGTATCCTTTCTTACCGATCTCCAACTTAATCTTGGTTCCGACCGGCATTTGACCGACAGCGAATGCAGACGCCTTAATCCCAAAAGGCTGCACCGGTGTACCTGGTTTATGTGTTTCCGGTGTATCGATCAGCAACATGCGGATCGTTTCGTCTTTGCCTTTAAAGTTAACGTGGAGCGTATCGCCGTCAACTTCTTTTGTTACGGTTGCGGTGACAAGTTCTTTAACTGCATCTGCTGCAGTCTTTGGTTTTGATGCTTGAGACGACGAGCTATCAACTGATGTCGTTTGGGAAGAATAAGAAGAACTATCCGATAAACTATCAGCGCTCGATGATGAATTGGATGATGCAGAGCTTGAATCTTTAGCAACTGATTCAGTTTTTACTGTGCTCGAACTATCGCTGTTGTCGGTAGCGCTAGTGGAACTGCAAGCTACAAGCGATATTGAGATTAAAATGGACAGTAGTAGTGCGGTAATTCTTTTCATGATTTCCTCCATAATTTCGTCTTATTTATGTAAATGCCTTGCGGCAAAATACCTAAGTAGGGGAAGCGGAACGATGTGTAGATCAAAGGGGTATTCCTTTCTCTGTGTGGTTGAAAAACGTTATTTTAATAGTTTGCTCATGTAGTAGTTATCAGTAATATTAGGATATTGGGTGTAGTCAAATGAATCCCATTGGATCTTCTTAGCGACGCTTTTTGTCAGCCCAACCTTGGCCAACGTTCCGACTGATTTTTTACCGTATTTATCCACTACATCAGCATCCCAAAAGACTACGACTTCATTGACTTTCTTGATTTTGAATTCTTTGCTCATAATTAAGGATGTTTGGTAAAGTGCTACTCGTTTGGTAGCTTCGTTTGATTTGATATGAATGAGGACGATTTTTCCACCATCATTTTTTCCAGTATCGTCATTAATATCGACTTCTTCAACTTTGCCTATTTGAGGCTTAGCTGAAGATTTTATTTTTGTTTTTAATGTTTCCTGATTAGCGGAAGATTGAGCGGATGCTAGAGCTTCTTCATCATCTTTCGTTAAATAAATACTATCTGATGCTTTCGAATTAGAGTTATCACTAGACGGCTTATCATCTTCATTGAAGAAAAGCGATGTAACGACACACACAGCAAAAATAACTATACTTGCCGCAAATAATTTCACACCCTTTTTTCTCATTTTCTTAGGAATCATCAAAACGGCTCCCACAAAAAAAGATACGATTGATAAGGCGGTAATAATTGAAATGGAAGCAATCATCGATATCCCCCTATGAATATTTATATAGATTAAGCGTTTAAAACTTCTTACGTAATCGTTCAAAGCCTTCTTTGCCGATTTTGTCGTTCGGCGCAAATATTAACTGGACCTTAGTTTTATAAACACTGACTATGTTCTCTCGCGAACCTTCGCCATTAGTTAGCTTCAGTAAGATATATCGGATCGTTTCACCTTTCTCTTTTTCTTTAATAAGTTTCATGACTTTAATGTCAGAATAATGTTCACTAAAAACGCCATCATCTTTCATAGAAGACATCATAGCTATAAGGCTATTATCTTTTGACATTAAATCATTCATTGCTCGATATTGGTTCGATTCTTTACCACTGTACATTGCTTTTGTGAAGTCGTAAGCGACTTGTTCTGCTGTTGAAAATTGATCTTTTGGAATGCCGTTTACACTCTGACCACAAGACGAAAGAATTAAAGTGGAAATAACTGTCAATAGAATAAGTGCTTTTATCTTCATAAAATCCCCCCTATGAATATCTATCTATTAAATATGTACTACCTCAATAATAATAAAAATCCCACACCTAAACGGGCGCTCTTTGAGCGTCTTTTTTCATGGTGTGGGTTTCAATCGCTGTCTTTATTTTGTCTTTTTTGTTTTCTACGCTGAAGCATTTTGTACACTTGTTCAAGGTCTTCTAAGTCTTCCTCGGTAGCATCATCTAAGTCGAAGAAGAAGCGGCTTTCCGACCGTTTTTCGGGATTTTTTATGTCCGATAAGCCTAATAAATAATCCGATGTCACCTCGTAATACTCGGCAAATTTTGCTATTAAATCAGGATCTGGATTTGCTTTCCCCGTCTCGTATCGAGAAAGTTGAAAATTCGTTATACCGAATCGCGAAGCAGCCTCTTTTTGGCTTAGTCTTTTTGATTCTCTCAACTCTTTTAATCGATCACCAAGGGCTTTTTTCAATAAAATTACCCCCATAAAAAATCATCCCCTTAATTTTATCATCTTTGCGTTTAATGCAAAAATAAATAGCGAAAAACGCTAATTTAGTATTGACGTAGCGAATAATGCAATATATAATATGAATATGGAGTTGCAAAAAACGCTACGGAGGTGATAAGGAATGGCAGTTCTAAACCTTGAGAAAATAAAGGATTTGAGAAAAGAAAAAAAGTTATCTCAAGAAGAACTTGCTGAACTGTTAAGGTTTAAAAGCGTTTATTCCTATAACAGAAAAGAACTTGGACACGTTAAGTTTTCGGCAGATGAGTTACATGCACTAGCGATTTTTTTCAAAGTTCCATCAGAATATTTTTTTGATCAGGATGTAGCGAAAAACGCTACGAAAGATAAAGAAAAGGAAGTGATCTAATGAACCAGCTTATCCCTACTCATCAAACAGAAAATGGTGAATTGAAAGTTCATGGTCATGAACTTTACGAATTTCTTCTAATCAAAGAAAGATATTCAAAATGGTTCGAGCGAATGACCGGATATGGCTTCACAGAAGGGGTTGATTATAGCCCGTACCAAATGGTACACCCCCAAAATCTTCAAATGATCGAGGATCACAAAATGACAATCAACATGGCTAAAGAAATTTCAATGCTTCAGAGAACGCAACGCGGCAAAGAAGCGCGACAGTATTTTTTAAAACTTGAGATGCTTTGGAACAGTCCTGAAATGATCATGAAGCGTGCGCTTGAATTCGCAAATGCCAAAATAAATGAACTTAATAATACGATTGACATCCAGAAGCCAAAAGTCCTGTTTGCCGATTCCGTAGCCGACAGTAACGGGTGCATCTTGATTGGCGATCTTGCAAAGATGTTGAAGCAGAATGGAATCGACATTGGTGCTACTCGATTGTTTCGCTGGATGCGTGAAAATGGCTATCTGATCAAGCGTAAAGGAACAGATTACAACATGCCAACGCAAAAGAGTATGGAAATGGGTCTTTTTAGGATTAAAGAAACAGCGATCACGCACAGTAATGGATTTGTAACGCTATCTAAAACGCCAAAAGTTACTGGCAAAGGACAACCATATTTCATAAATAAATTTTTGAAAAACGGTGTTCCGGCATGAACAATCTACCCAATGCCTGATTACAAAGCAAAAAGGAGGCGGATCAAAAATGACTGAAGCCGAAAAAGAACTGATTGAAAACCTTGCTGAAGAAGCAAACCAAATCATCGCGAGTAACGGCTTTAGTGAGGACGTTAAAGAAATCGTCCAAGCCATCGCCACGCTCAAGCACAACTGAAAGGAGGCGACACAAGTGTTCAAAGCTGAATTTGACGACGATTTTATTAATTTGTTGGCTGACAAGATCGCTGATCGTGCCTATGAGAAACTCACCGATCGATTGAGCGTTTACAGTGACTGGCCGCCGATACTCTCAAAGGCTGATTTGGAATCCTATTGCGGTATCAAGAACAACAAAGCATCTGAGCTGTTAAATGATCCGCGGCACTTCCCAGTTACACGTGAGCTTGGTCGTCCGAAAGTTGCGAAGCATCTCCTTATCTTATGGATTGAGCAGAACACCGAATGGGTGAAACTGAATGCGCCAGTGCTTTATCGGCGATTGGATGAATACCGAAAGACGGCGGTATGAAAGTAACAACTTATGATTCTATCTTAACTGGAAAATAATAGTAGATTTGGAGGCGAACATATGACGAACAAAGCGTATCCACGCTACATTTTGAAAAATATAATGCATGACGATCGCATTGAGGCAGGAATAAGTCAAGAAGCAATTGGCAAATGTCTAGGCAAAACTCAACGTCAAATCAGCGATTTTGAAAATGGCTACATCAATGCAACACCAGAGTTTATGATTCGCTGGTTCACGGTTTTAAAAGCTTACGAACATATTGACCTTGTCCAGTACATTTACAGTCTACATCCACTGGCTGCGGTGCCGATTACGCCGGAATTAAACGACAACGCAGCCGAGGCGCTGATCAACTTGCAGGAGCAAATCGACGAAGCAGAGGACAAGCTCGGAACGATTCGACATTGGATCAGCAACCTACGTCCAACTCGGATTTCGGTACTGAAAACAGATGATTGGCAGCAAGTTTATGACGTTTATCGAGCATTGCAAACATTCCTTTACGCAGGAATGAGAGAATTTGACTTAGATGTTGACGACCTGACAAGCCGTTGGTCAACAAAGGCATTAACTCAGGGCGTGGCAATGACCTATAAGCCGAAAAAGGCGGCGATGATGTAATGAACCTCTTCACGGACGAACTGAAAGAACATTTTTCAGATAAGGATTTACCGGCGGTTAAAGAACGTATCGAATGCATTGAGCGCATGTTTCATGCATGGCAATTAAGAATCGCTCTTGGCGAATTGGAGGACGCCGACACAAATATTGATGAAATTTGCAACTGCATGGACGAGCTGATCGCACTGGTCAATAAGCCGGAACAACCGTTTCTTTCTACAATAGAGCATCTGAAAATAATGCGAATCGTGGTGAGAAAAAGATGAACGAAGTCCTGAATCGAATCACAGAACTGGAAGACCTGCACGAGAAAGCGAAGCGCAAGGGCATGGCGGTTGCAGAATGCTTTTTCTATCGGCAGCTGGTCGAATTCAAGGCGATTGCAAAGCGTGGTGAACTGAATGCCTGAAAAAGATTCTGCTTATTACAACCAAGCATTTTTCGGTTATATAACGCTTGCTGCTGATCGTCTCGGTTACACAGAAGAACAGGAATCGAAGTTGAAAGCCGCTTTGTTACGCGTGATGGATGATAACTCCTTTGAACAAGCAAGGAACGTTTATTTGAACCACTGAGAGGGGGTGATGAAATGGAACGAAACCATTTTACTGAACTGGTTCTCTTCCAAAAAGAACTTGCTGAACATGATTTGAAAGTAACAAAAAACCTGTCTTTAAGAAGTGTTACTGATGCGGAAAAAGGTTTCTTCGCTGGAATGCTTCAAGCGAATCAGAGCGAAATTAATCGGCTTGATCGACTTTATGAAGTTTGTACAGCAAACGAAAAGAACGCCGGCCAGGGCGCTCTTAATTGAAAACTACTTGTAAATGTTTCATCCCCTTTATTTTAACAGGGGTCACGGTGATAAATCAAATGGAGGTGTGGAAATGACAAAGCGAATTTCGCTAGACAGTCTTTTGATAGAAAATTTCAAGGGTATCAAGAGATTTGAACTGAATGCCAATAGCGCAAACGTGAATGTGTTTGGCGACAATGCCACAGGCAAGACGACAATCTTCGATGCTTTCACTTGGGTGCTTTTTGATAAGGATTCAGCTGATAAGAAAGACTTTCAACTTAAAACAGTGGATGTCGCCGGCAAGGAGCAACACCATCTTGATCATTCGGTTGCTGTCTCATTCTTGGTAGATGGACGACCACTTGAACTGCAGAAGGTTTTCAAAGAAAAGTGGACGAAGAAGCGCGGTAGCGCAACGAGCGAATTCAGCGGTCACACCAATGACTATTTCGTAAATGGCGTGCCGGCGAAAAAGAAAGAATTTGATGAAACGGTTTCCGATCTTGTGTCGAGCAATGAGAACCTGTTCAAACTCATTACTTCGCCCACCTACTTTAATGAGCAACTGAACTGGAAGCAAAGGCGGAAAGTTTTGCTCGGTGTCTGCGGTAATCTGACAGATGAAGATGTGATTGCAAGTAACAAAGAGCTCGCTGATCTACCTAACATTCTTGATGGTCACGACATTGAGGACCTAAGAAAGATCATTGCGGCGAAGCGGAAAGAGATCAATCAGGAGCTTGAACGAATCCCGATTCGAATTGACGAAGCAACGAAGTCAAAACCGGAATTGGATGGACAGAGTGAAGCGGGCCTAACGGCTAAAGCGGCTGACCTACAGGAACAGATTAATTCTATTGACGACAAGATCAGCGCGATCCGGTCAGGCGGTGAAGTTGACAAAAAGCGGAATGAGATTCGGAAGATCGAAGGTATTCAGCTTGATCTCCGAAACAATTTTCAAAAAGGTATTCATGAAGAAATCGATGAAAAACGTTCTAAATACTTTGCGGAAAAGAGCGATCACGACCAATATCTTCGAACGATTGCGGATCGAAAAGAAGAAATAAAATCGAATGAACGGCGCATAAAGCAGAACGGGGAAAAAGCTGAAGAACTTCGATTAAACTGGGCGAGCGAAGACGCAAAGCAATTTGAATTTACAGGTGAAACTGTATGTGCAGCTTGTGGGCAAGAGCTTCCTGTGGATCGTGTAGAAGATGCGAAGACGCATGCAGAAGCTGAATTCAACAGGATTAAGGCTAAGAAGCTAGAAGAAATTCAGCGCCAAGGTAAGGAACTCGTTGAAGAAATTAAGCGGCTGAACAGAGCAAATGAAGAGAATGGTGTTGATGTTGCTCAGTTCGGAGAATCAGCTGATGTTACAAAAAAAGTCATGGACAACCTGCAGGAGCAAATCGATAAGCTGAATGCTGGAACGAAGAGCATCATGGATGATCCGGAATATCAACAAACGCAGAAACAAATTAAGACGCTTGAACTTGAAATTAAGGGCCTGCAGGCATCAACAGATGATGCAATCATGGCTGAGAACGAAAAGAAACGAGATCTGAAAGGGCAACTTGCTTCAACTGAAACAGCATTACTCAAGTTTGATTCCGCGCGCCGGATCGACAAGCGGATTGCTGAGCTTGAAGAACACGAAAAACGTTTGGCTAAAGAATTTGAACGTACTGAGTACGAATTGAATCTGACGGAAGAGTTCATTAAAACCAAAGTGAATTTACTCGAGGATCGTATCAATTCAAAGTTCAAAATGGCGCGGTTCAAATTATTCGCAGAACAGATCAACGGCGGGTTGAATGAAGTCTGCGAAACCACTTATCAAGGCGTGCCCTATAACGCTCTGAATAACGCAGCCAAGATCAATGTCGGGCTTGATATCATTAATACTCTTTCGGAGTTTAAAGGTCTGTCAGCTCCAATCTTTATCGATAACCGTGAAGCGGTTACAAAGCTGATCGATATCGATGCACAGATCATCAGTCTGATTGTTTCAGAAGCGGACAAGCAGCTGAGAGTTGAGCAAGAAGAAAAACCAGTTGAGGAGGCGGTTATCTGATGGCAAACGAACAGAGAAATGATCTGATAAATACTGAGTTTGAAGCGAACGGCGAAAAAGTTAAATTAGACTCGGCAACAGTCGTGCAATATCTAGTCCGTGGTAATGAACAGGTTACTAAGCAAGAGGTTGTAATGTTCATCAACTTATGCAAATACCAAAAGTTGAATCCATTTCTGAATGAGGCGTACCTAGTGAAATTTAAAGGAGCGCCGGCTCAAATCATCACAAGTAAGGAAGCGTTCATGAAACGCGCGGAAGCTAACGAGCATTATGCCGGGTTAGAAGCAGGAATCATGGTTGATCGGGGCGGTGAGATCGTCAATTTGGAGGGTGCGGTTAAGCTTTCTACTGATAAATTAATCGGCGGATGGGCAAAGGTCTTCCGTAATGATCGCAAGGTTCCAGTTAAAGTACAAATCAGTTTTGATGAATTTTCCAAGGGACAAGCAACTTGGAAACAGATGCCACTCAACATGATCCGTAAGACAGCGATTGTGAACGCGATGCGTGAGGCCTTCCCGGGCAATCTCGGCAGTATGTACACAGAGGAAGAGTCACAAGCGGAACGGAAGGACATCACAGCGGAAGTTAATCAAGAAGTTCGCCATAAAGCAAACCAAGAGATTATTGATATTCAACCGGATCCTGTAGAAGAACCGAAGCAAGAAAAACAATCGAAACCTAGGACACAGACGGTCGAGAACGATCCTGTAGGAGACTTTGAGCAAGCGTCAAAGAAGGCACCGTTCTAATGGAGATACAAGTTATAGCATCAGGGAGCAGCGGTAACTGCTACCGCATAAGGGACGGAACAACGTCCTTGCTCCTAGAGTGCGGCATACAGATCAAACGGATCCAGCAGGCACTGAACTTTCATCTGACAGATGTTGATGCATGCTTGATCTCACATGAGCATGGCGACCACAGCAAGGCGGCCAGTGACGTTTTAAAGGCAGGAATAGACATTTACACTAGTGCAGGAACAGCTTCCGCTTTGGGGCTCACAGGACATCATATGAAGCTTGTCCGAGAAAAAGAACCGTTCAGCATCGGAACATTTACAATTTTGCCCTTCGATACGGAGCACGATGCAGCTGAACCTTTAGGATTTTTGATCGCGGATCAATCCGGAGAAAAACTACTATTCGCAACGGATACCTACTACATCAAGTACAAGTTTCAGAGGCTGACTCATATCATGCTGGAATGCAATTATTCAGTAGATATCCTGAATGAAAATATTGAATCCGGACTGGTACCAGGGGTTCTAAAGAATCGACTTTTGAAATCACATTTTAGTTTGGAACATGTGAAAGAGTTTTTGACAGCCAATGATCTATCGGACGTCAAAGGGATTTGGCTGATCCATTTATCCAATAACAATTCAAACGCAGAGCAGTTTAAGCGAGAAATTATGGAGACCACAGGCAAGACGGTATACATCGCATAAGGAGGGATTAGATGATCAATCGAGTCGTACTTGTTGGGCGTCTCACAAAATCGCCTGAGCTCCGGTATACGCCCAATGGCGTAGCGGTTGCAAACTTCACACTAGCTGTCAATCGACCATTTAAAAAGCAAGACGGCGAGCAGGAGGCAGATTTCATTCCAGTCGTTGTCTGGCGCAAACAAGCCGAGAATGCAGCAAACTTTCTGAGAAAGGGAAGCCTTGCCGGTGTTGATGGTCGGATTCAAATCCGAAACTATGAGAACAACGAAGGTCGCAGAGTTTACGTGACGGAAGTGATTGCTGACAGTGTGCAGTTTCTTGAGCCGAAAGGCACGCATTCTGGTGATCAATCAACGAGCCAAGGCAATTACAGCAGCGGGAGCAGAAGCGCCGGCACAAGCCAATCTCAGCGATCTGGGCCAAGCTTCGATGATCCGTTTGCAGGAGACAGCAAGGAAATTGATATTTCAGATGATGATCTGCCGTTCTAAGCTAGTTTTTAACGTAAGGGGGTGAGGGGCAATCAATGGCTACATTAAAGATTATCGGAAAGAGCTTGAGAGTGACATATGGCTGATGCCCCCTATCTATCATCGAACCTGGCAGTACTTGAAATACAAGATGAATCATGCACCTCAGAAAATTCCGATGCGAGACGGTAGTTTCTTGGAGATCAAACCAGGTCAGCATTTAACCTCGATACGGAACATTGCAAAGGGTGTTGGATATTATGATCAATCAGTTTTTCATGAGCCAAGTACAAAGACGATTCGACACATTTTAGAGTGGCTTGAGAAACAAGGCATGATTTCCAAAAGTAATGGAAAGGGAAACAGACAGTACACACTAATATCCTTGTTGCAATGGGAAAAATACCAGTCTCAAGAAGAAAAGGGAAACAGCAAGGAAACAGCAGGGAAACAGCTCGTACCTATAAACAAGAATGATCAAGAATGTTTTAAGAAAGAGATTACTACTGCTGCTAATAATAGCGCGCGTGTTGGAGAAGACGGCGGGGTGCCTACGACCGAAATCGTTCAGCCAGCCCAAGATGAGGGTGGATGGGGACAAATACCGCAATCCTCCAAACAGCAGCTGTTAAACAAATTTATCCAGTTTCGCGGACATGGGTTCTTTACTTCACCAAAGGATGAAGTTGCAGCTGATGAAATTCTAGCAAAGATCCCGATAGAAAAGGCTATGCGGTGGCTGGAAGAAGTATTCCGTGACTATCGGCCAAAGCATCCACGAGACCGGATCAATAGCTTAGATTATTGCGTCGGTCCAATGTTTGATCGGATGGAAGCTGAAAAAAGTAAAAAAGCAAAGCCTATGCGGACATTCGGAGGGTTCTCAATAACCGATTCAGAACGGGAAGCAAGCAAGAAGAAATACGGATTTTAGGAGGTGATGACGGATGGAAACAGCAGCGAAAGCAATGGGTTTTAAAGCGCCACGAAGTCGAGTGCTTAAAGAGTTCAAATGCCCCGGTTGCGGAGAAATGGTTCAGGCAACTGAGTTCACGATTCCGCTTGGCCCGCATAAAGGCGAGACTTTTGTCAAAAACGTTGGCTGCCGTTGCGAGGATAAAGAACTGGCTATGCAGGCGGTCCGTAATCACCAAGCCATGCTTGATCGCAAAGCTCGGGACATGTTCGATAGCAATTCGCTGATCAACAAAGCGCTGCAAAAAGCGACGTTTGAAAACTATCAGCCAACGACTGCGGCATTACGAGAAGCAAAGCTCAAAATCTATCAATTCGCGCAGACCTTTGATCCGGATGAATCGTGCAATCTGCTGCTGAAAGGCTCATACGGAACAGGGAAAAGCCATCTGTCCGTCGCTGCCGTAAAAGTTTTGCTGGATCGCGGATATACATGCTTATTCTTGTCAGTGCCGAAGCTGCTGACAAAGATCAAGAACACTTACAATCGGGACGCTAAGTGGTCTGAGAACGACATCATGGATTACATACAACGGGTAGACCTCTTGGTTCTGGATGACGTAGGGACCGAGTACACGAATCTACGGAACGATCAGGACAACTGGACGCAAAGTAAACTGTTCGAGATTATGGACAGCCGGAGCGGACGGAACACGATCTACACGACAAACTTAGGCAGCGCGGAGCTTGAAAAAAAAATCAATTCCCGGAACTTTAGCCGGATGATGGATGACACGGAAATAATCATCATGGACGGACCGGATTACCGAAAAAAGCAATTTTGAGAGGTGAACTTTTGTGGTTAAAGCAGAATACGTAATGCCAGGTGTTATTCAGGTCACTGCAAACGGACCAATGCTCAAGCAAGACGATGAAGAGTGGTTCAGAAACTTGGAAAAAGAGGTTAAGGAGGGGGTCGCACGTGCTAACGCTAGCACTTTTAATCACCGCGTCAATCGCTCTACTCAGCCTAGCGACATATGCCGCGTACTGTAAGGGCTGCGAACTAGAGGATCAGCTGCGGAAAGAAAGTAAGAGGTGAAGCGGCTTGGTAATAAAAAGTGTTATTTATACAACGGTTGAATATCAGCTTTTTCTCAAGCGAATGAGTCGAAAAGAACAAATACAACAGATCAAAAAATCGATTATAGCCGATTACTCAAATCGAAAAGAAGTACAGAACAAAATAAGGGTTACCATAACGTATTGCAACCGTTATTGCAGCAAGATTAAATACAGGATGATAGTTCCTGATTGGAACAGCGAACAGAAAGAAGGCGAAGCATAATGAGCGATGAAGGCTCATTTATGATTGACGGTTGGGAGTTAATTCCTTGGAAAACGAAAACGAGCGGATGGGTTGTCAGTGACAAAGATCTAATTCACGGCGCGCATCCCGAAGATCACTTTGAAAAGAAAACGATCATCATTGCCAAAAGCAAAATACGCCGTTTGTATCAGACCATGAAAGACGAGGAGGAGAACGATGAGTGAAGATGTGTATGTGCTGAAAAGAAAATTAAATTCAATTGATCTCCAAAAGTTGAACAAAAATCCTTATGAGTCAAACACAAGAAAAATATTTGCAGTATTGAATGTGGCAGGAAATATTGACAGAATTGAAATTTCACAAGTCGAAGATTGGATCGCCGCACTGAAAAGCGGCAAGAAGATCGTCAATCCGCTTAGCCCGAAAGAGGAATTTAGACGGAGTTTAGGTCATCTTTGTGGCCTAGCAAATTCAGTAGGTGGAGAATATCTTCAACTAAAAAATGAAATTTTAGAGGTAGTAAGAATCATCGCCAAAGAGCATCCTGACGTTGGCGAGTGGCTGAAAGAAGATGATCCCAATGCTTAAACCCTTCACAATCAATGGTCACCACATTGACGGTGATCTTCTCAAGCAGATGGAGCAAAACGGACTAAATAAGAACAACGTGTTCAATCGGATCTGCGTGCAGAAATGGACACTGGAGGAAGCTGTCAGCACCAAGAAAGGTGAGAAGCGCGCGCCACGACCATTTAAACCACGCCAGGTACTAGCTAGTAGCCCGGTTAAGCATTACTTTCTCTCGAAAGCGGAGCTGGACGAGGTGCATCGCAAATATGGCATGCCTGGACAGCATTGCAAGGACTACGGCGATAATAAGCAGCCAATTGCGCTAAGGGGAGCGTGGCACGGGTGAGCGATCGACTGAGATACATTAAACGAATCATTCGAGAGCAAGGAGAGCGTGATGTAATTTCCTTGCGTAGGGACGATGCAGTGTGGCTTATCGGCACGGTGGTTCAGCTGCGAGATGATAATGAGTACCACGAAAAGCGCATGAAAATGTATGAAAAAAGAGCGGTACATTTAGCTACAGTAAACGATCAGCTAAAGGAAGCCAACTGTGCAAATACGGCATTGCTCGACAGACTTTATTTAATCGCCCCTGACAAGATTGAAGAAGCGATTGACATGCAGAAGGAGAGTGAGAAGCCATGACCACACACCGAAACCTCGGCATGCAGCTGGAACAGGAGATCGAATCGAGCAACCGCGCCTACATGATGAAGGGGATTGCCGTTATCCAAAAAGTGGCTACACCGTTTAAACCACTAAGGGACAGACAAGGGAACTTCAGTAAGTTAATCCCGGCGGAAAAGAGCACAGTGGACTTTATTGGCTGCCTGAACGGTCGAGGGATTGCCTTTGACGCTAAGGAGACCAAACGTCCAAGTCTGCCACTGGCAAACGTACACGATCATCAGACGAGGTATCTGAAACGATACAAGGATTGCGGCGGCTATGCGTTCCTGCTCGTGCGGTTTATTAAGCACAATGAGACCTACATCCTGCCAATCAAGGAATTCGTCAAATGGCATGACGCGGTGCCGAATGGCGGGCGGAAGAGCATTCCGTATGAATGGTTTATTGAAAACTGCGAATCTGTGTGGAGTCGGAACGGGATTGCGCTCGACTATCTGCTGCCAATAAGAACGGGGAAGGTGACGGCATGACTGAATTGGAACTCTATAAGTTTTGCCAAGATAAAGAAATTGACTGGCGAGGAGATAAGCTGATCCTCTGGATTGAGCCGTATGATCTGAAAGAATTCGCAGACCTTCTCGGGATTGATTATCTGTGCGAGGGCGGGGTGCGTGCGTATATCCTCGCAGAAGGAACGATAGCAGTTGAATTGAACGATCTCCAAAATGACTTTGACATTGATCTTGAGCACATCCTCGCGAAAGAGGCAGCGACATGAGTCGCCGCCGATGGATCTTACTCTTTCGGATGGAGGAGCGGCAGAAAGTTTGGCTGTATGAGCAGCTGCAAAGGCATGATCTAAATGCTCGTTTGCGCGATGGATGGAAGGAAGTGAGGGCAAAATGAACGATCCTGAAACGTTTAAAAATCCATGTGCGATCTGTCATAAACGGCCAGCTACTAGGTATTGCGATTATGTGATTGACTGTTGGCATCCACAAATATTCCTGCGGGACCGTATGAGATGCGTTAAGGAAAATGAACCGAGTTATGAGACTTGTGATGTGCCGATGTGCGAGGAATGCGCCAAAAATATTGATCGTGAAATTGACTTCTGTCCGTATCATTTTGAACTTTACCAGAAGGCAAAAGAGATACCGGAAAAATGGAAAAAAGAACAAGCAAGAGTGAAGAGACAGATCAATACAGAGTTACTGAATGGAAGTGATTGAAAGGAGATTAGCAGATTGCCAGTTAAACAGCTTGATATATTCAGAGAAATTATAGTCGATAACTTCGCCGGCGGAGGCGGGGCGAGTACTGGCATTGAGTTGGCAACGGGATTGAACGTAGATATTGCAATTAACCATGATCCAGATGCAATCGCGATGCACAAGGCAAACCATCCCGAAACCAAGCACTATTGTGAGAGCGTGTGGGATGTTGATCCCAAGAAAGCTTGCGAGGGCCGCCCAGTTGGATTGTGCTGGCTGTCTCCGGACTGCAAGCACTTCTCCAAGGCAAAAGGTGGCAAGCCGGTAAGTAAGAACATTCGTGGCTTAGCATGGATCGCAATAAAATGGGCAATATCGGTAAAACCACGTGTAATCATGCTTGAGAATGTCGAGGAATTTAAGACATGGGGGCCGTTGATGCTCAACTCGAAAAATCAATGGGTTCCTGATCCAAACAAAAAGGGCATGACATTTAAGTCATTTGTGAAGTCGCTGAGATCGCTTGGTTATCGGGTGGATTGGCGAGAGTTGAGAGCATGTGATTATGGGGCACCTACAAGTAGGAAACGTTTTTTCCTAGTCGCTAGACGTGACGGAAAACCGATAACATGGCCAGAATCTACGCATGCAGATCCGCGAGAATTAACTGTTCAGGTAGGATTGAAAAAGCCGTGGAGAACAGCGGCAGAGGTCATAGATTGGTCGGTACCGTGCAAAAGTATTTTTAAGCGCAGAAAGCCATTGGTTGAGAATACGATGATTCGGATCGCAAAAGGGATTGAGAAATTTATTGCTAATAATCCAAACCCTTATATCGTGAAAGATGATCGAGTGATGGCATCGTTTATCAGCCAATATCACAGTTACGATGTGGACACGTCAAACCGATATGCGTTAACCTGTGCGTTCCTCACAAAGTTTTATAAAACGGGAATTGGTTCGGATGTTCGGCAGCCAATGCCAACCATAACAGCGAGAGCACAGCATATCGGAGCGGTTCAAGCCTTCTTGATCAAATATTACGGGCAAGGTATTGGACAGCCGGCAAATACACCGCTTGGAACGGTCACAAGTCATGACCGGTTCGGCTTGGTGAAGGTTTACGGTCAGCCATACCGGATCGTAGACATCGGCATGCGGATGCTGCAGCCGAGAGAGCTGTTCGACGCGCAGGGTTTTCCACACAATTACATTATCGATCACGACTTTGAGGGCAAAACGTATCCGAAAAGCAAACAGGTTGCGCGTTGTGGAAATGCGGTTCCACCACAATTCGTGGAAGCGTTGGTTCGTGCGAACATGCCGGAATTGTGCGTGAAGAAATACAAGTGGGCTGTGGCAGAGTAGACAGCTAAAGCGAAGGAAGGTAAGAGGATGAAACCAATATTGGATGCGTGCTGTGGAAGCCGAATGTTTTGGTTTGATAAGCACAATCCTAAAGCAGTTTACATGGACAATCGGAAATTAAAAGACAATTTATGTGACGGTCGAACATTGGAAGTTAATCCAGATGTCGTCGCTGATTTCCGAGACATGCCATTCGGCGATGAATCTTTCTATCTAGTAATTTTTGATCCACCGCATTTAATCCATGCCGGACAGGATTCGTGGTTGGCCAAAAAGTACGGTGTACTCGAAGATACATGGCGCGAGGATATAAAAAAAGGCTTTGACGAGTGTATGAGAGTCCTGAAGACGAACGGAACACTAATTTTTAAATGGAATGAAGATCAGATACGGCTTCCTGAAATCATAAAAGCGATTGGAAGAAAGCCACTGTTTGGGAATCGTAGGAGCAAAACGCATTGGATGGTTTTTATGAAAGATTGATTCGCAGTTCGACACAAATACGCAATAAAAAAGCCGGGTCGCCCCGACAATCCGATGCCTATATCTTACCATAAGGGGCGATACCCAATGAACATTAACAAAGAATTTATCCAGGTTGATCCAGCCACGATGAAATCAGAAATAGATGCAAAAGAAAATGCTGTATATCTTGTAAGTAATGGACAAGCAGTGAAGTATCCTATGCCAGAATTTGGTACAATGGAGATAGGATTTAATCATTCAAAGCCGGGACGACCGGCGTACAAAATAATTGCAGATTAATAGCCTGGCCGGGGAGAACGGAGGGCACTGATTGAGCGTTTACGCGCTTGATTGGTGTCCTCTTTTTATTTGTTTTTTGTTATTGACTCGGACAATAAAAAAGGAGTGGTCAAGATGGAATTGAAAGAGACAGCGGATAAATTTTTAACGTTACTTGGTTGCAAGACGTTCTCAGAGCTTCCAGAACGGATCATGCGGGCAGTTATGGACGGAGAGATAAAAGCATATGAAGAATATCTGAAACTCTGCCCTGATCTAACTGTGGATTGGATGCAGCGAATCTATCAATTCTATCTGGCAGACCGCGAGGAGAAAAAGCAAGACTTCACGCCGGTAAGCCTTGCGAAGCTGCTTGCCAAACTGACGGCGCATAAAGGTGAGAAAATTGTTTATGACTGCTGCGCAGGATCCGGATCGCTCACAATCCAAAAGTGGAATACAAACCACGATCTAAAATTCATCTGTGAAGAATTGGATGGAAATGTGGTTCCTTTGCTGCTTTTTAACTTGTCCGTTAGAAATATCTACGCAGTAGTTGTTAATGGAAATGTGCTTTCTGAAGAAGTTTCGGCTGTTTATCAAGTACAGCCCGGTAATCGGTATGGGTCAGTTTCTGAGATTGCCAAACCAGAGATTAAAGCAGATTCCGGCATATCAAATCCTCCATACAACATCAAATGGAACCATCCAGAGCTCGGTGAACTTGATCCGCGATTCACAGAAAGCGGGCTTCCGCCGGAAAGCAGTGCTAATTATGCCTTTGTTCTACATGTCCTCAGTATGCTGAACAAAAAGGGACGAGCGGCAATGATTTTACCATGCGGTGTGCTCAGTTCAGGTCCGGAACAGCAGATCCGGGAATATCTTATCCACTCGGGAAAACTTGAATCGGTAATCACTTTGCCCGATCGGATGTTTGAGTCAACAAGCATTCCTGTTTGTATTATGACACTGACGCAAGACAAAAATGAAAAAGTTGAATTGATTGACGCTCGAAACACATGTGAGAAGGAAATTCGCGAACAGCGCGGCGGATTGAACGACGAAGACAAAAGCCATCGAGCGAGAATTTATAAAAAAGAAATCAATGTACTGACGGAAGACCATATCAAGAAACTTGTTGATGCGGTGCACACGAAAACGATGGAACAGGATTTTTCGAAGCCTGTCACCAAAGCTGAATTATCGGAAAACGATTTCAGACTTACGCCGTCGTTATACATCGAGTACAAGGCTGAACAACCAGAACATCGGCCGTTTGAGGACATTGTTAAAGACTTGCGTCGGATAAACAGGGAAAAGAACAAAATAAAATTGACCATTAACGAAACGATGGCCAGAAATTTTAATCTTGACACAACACGCGAAATGCTTAATGAAGCCAATGAGCTTATCGATCAAAACAATGCAAATATGAAATTATTAGGTATTGACTTAAACCTGAAACACGAAGAATACCTAACTTTGACAAAACATAAAGTTTTAAAAATAGAGAACATTGATAAAGGATCAATTTCAAGTATTTTTTCGGTAATGATTCCTGCTCTCGTTTCTCATATTCATTATCTTAATGATGAAGATAGCAGACTATTGAAAGAGCTGCGAGATTCCTTACTTCCCGAGCTTATGTCTGGTCGAATTCGTGTTCCGATGGATGGTGAATCCGATGAACAAGAAGCCTAAACAGCGGTCGAAAAAGCGGGTAAAACGGAAACCGGACATATCGAAGCATGAGCTGCGCGAAATGATGGGCGAGTTTGATCAGGTACTTGAGCGTCATCATGGTGTGCTGCGAAGGAAGGGGCGGTAAGGATGCCTAAAACAAAGCTTCTGCCCCTTGAATTGTATAATGACCTCTGCAAAGAAATTGACTGCCTATATCTGCGAATTAACCAGTTGGAGACCGAACGCGACTATTATTGGCAAATGGGCACGCATCCGACAAAAGCCATGATGCCGCTTGATCGCGCGTTGAGTGAAATGTACCGGGTCGATGATGTACTGACTCCCCTGAATCAGATCATAAATGCCAAAGAGCAGACGAAGCGTGAGATTGAAAAAAAGATGAGTGAATTTAACGGTATTGAATACAAGGTCGCGTATCGACGGTTGCAAGGCTATTCATTGGTTGAGATCGCTGACGAGTTAGGCTACAGCTATGATTGGATCAAACACGTGAATGCCAGAATCAGCAACGGACTGTTCAAAAAAATATCAAGAGACTTCCGAAGTACAACACCAAGACGACACTTCTAGTTGGATTTTTTATGTTATCCTTATATCGTAAATAAGTGCATAGCAGACGTACCTTCGGTACTTAATATATTTAAAGGCAAAGAGCATCCGAGAGGCTGCTTTTTATTTTGAAAACATGAATGTCAGTCAATACTGTAATCATATCATTTATAAATGGGGTGATCTCATCTGTTTATATGGGACTTATAAATGGGTAAAAGTGATTAACACTGACCAAATGCACCACATTGTAAAGGTGGATGCGTGCATTGCCAGTGAAATTAAATTCCTAAATGATATGGGTGTAGTCACATTAAGCTGTTGCTGTGGTCACGGAAAACGAAATTCGCATGTATTAATTAGCATTAGAAGTGTAAAGGTTGCTGAACGTTTAGGATATAATTGCAAAATGTATTATTATGGGGATGGCAGTTGTCACGGAACTTATTTGATGGACCTGAAAACAGGTTGCAAAAATAAAAAAGAATGCAAGGAATGGCATCGTAGACACGGCCTTCCTTGCAAAGAATATTTAGATGTTATCAGTATTTAGAGTTACCGATACAATAAGCACAGTTGTCAAATCCTTCAGAGTGGGCCTGATTCCATGTGTCTGGACTGAATGTTTTGACATGATTCGTAGAAATTTTGTCGATTTCACAGCTATATTGTTCATTATCAAGATCGTGAACTTCGTTTGTGTTCGTGTTACCAATGAATCTCTTGCCGTTGAATGGGTAGCCATAGCGTCTTGACATGTAATCGCCTCCTTTCTTATATTTTCTATTCGATAAGTACTATTCATAATCCTGCTATAATTTAACAATTTTATCTAATTTTCAGGGAAATTGTCCCATTTTGTGGAATGGATTGGTATTATGCTCAATTCAATAAACAGTTTAAATAGTTCCTTCAGAATCGTTTTCTCGCATCAGTTTTGGAATGCATATCTTATATGTGCTAAAGTGATCTTAAACGAATAAGTGAGTTGATGACTATGGACAAAAAATCATTCTTTGATAAAGTTGATTCACTGCTTGAACAACTTGAAAAAGATAAAAATAATCTTCCCAAAACAATCACTCTGACGATTCACTATGTGAGCGGTGAAAAAGAATCGTTGGAAGTAGATGAATCTGTACGTCTTATTATTCTGTCGGCAACTCATAAGAGGAACAAATACTTATATTTACAACAGACGCTAATCAATTTAGACAATGTTACAAAGTTTGATTTTAAAGAAATAAAATGAAGCGCCCACCGCGGTGCTTTTTCTTTTGCTTCAAAACAAACAACCACAACCAGGAGGTGAGGTGTCGTGAGTGGATGACAACAAAGACAAGGCTTACCATGATTATCAAAACGGCATGAAGTACAAAGACATTGCCGCGAAATACGGCGTGTCTCTGAACACCGTCAAGTCGTGGAAAAAGCGTTACAAGTGGATTCGCGAAAAGGGTGCACACAAAAAAGAAGGGGTGCACACAAAAGGTGCACCAATTGGCAATCAGAATGCAAAGGGTCACGGTCCACCAGTGGGCAATCAGAACGCAACCAAGTTCGGGTTCTTCTCGAAATACCTACCGGCTGAATCTGTGGAGATCATGCAGGAAATAAACACGGCTGATCCGGCTGACTTACTTTGGGATCAGATCATGATTCAGTACACGGCGATTATCCGGGCGCAGAAAATTATGCTTGTTGAAAATCACGACGATCTCACTAAAGAATTGAAACGCAAGAAAGACTCCGACACAACTGAAGAACGAGAGTACGAATTACAGTTCGCTTGGGACAAACAGGCGAACTTTTTAAATGCTCAGAGTCGAGCAATGGGCGAGCTGCGGGCATTGATTAAGCAGTTTGTTGCCATAGCGGATGAACAAGATATTCGCCGCGCGAAACTTGAACAGATGCAAGCGGGCATTGATAAGCTAAAAGCCGAAACCACACGAATCAAAGGAGACGATCAGGATGACTACGAGGATGATGGATTCCTAGAAGCGCTGAACGGCAAAACGGCTGATGTCTGGAGGGACTACAGCGAGGACGAGAGCAGTGGTGACTCCGATGATTGAGACGAAGCCACGCGTTAAAAAGTTCACGATGCTTGTCCACAAGAAAAAGCCGGCGCCGTTTAAGTTCAAGCCATTCTCTCCAAAGCAGATGCAGGTTCTAACCTGGTGGCGTGACGATTCACCGGTTAAAGATTCAGACGGAATAATTTGTGATGGTTCTGTCCGTGCAGGTAAGACGGTTGTCATGTCGCTTTCCTTTGTCATGTGGGCAATGGATACCTTCTCAGAAGAGAACTTAGGCATGTCCGGTAAGACAATTGGTTCATTCCGGCGAAACGTTATCACACCGCTTAAACGGATGCTGAGATCACGGCATTATCGGGTTAAGGATCATAGAGCGGACAATATGCTTGAGATTCGATTCCATGGAGTCGTGAATTATTTCTATGTGTTCGGCGGCAAGGACGAAGGTTCTCAAGACCTTATCCAAGGGATTACGCTTGCCGGTATGTTCTTCGACGAAGTTGCGCTGATGCCGCAATCATTCGTTAATCAAGCGACTGCACGTTGTTCTGTGGATGGTTCGAAGCTGTGGTTCAACTGCAACCCTGAAGGGCCTTATCACTGGTTCAAGACTGAATATCTTAATCATCTTAAGGGCAAGAGAATGGTTCATCTTCATTTCACGATGGATGATAACTATTCGCTGTCTGAAGCGGTCAAACAGCGCTATAAGCGCATGTACACCGGAGTGTTCTACAAGCGATTTATTCTCGGCTTGTGGGTGCTTGCTGAAGGTCTCATTTATGATATGTTTGACCGTGAGAAGCACGTTGTTCCGGCTGAGGAGCGGCGCTACACGCAATTCTATGTATCTTGTGACTACGGCATGCAAAACCCAATGACGTTTGGTCTATGGGGATTCTGCAACGGCGTGTGGTACAAGGTGAAAGAATATTACTATAACGGTCGCAAGGAAGTCAGACAGAAAACAAACGCGGAGTATTTGAAAGACTTCAAAGAGTTTGTTGGCGATCGTCGGATCCGAGGCGTGATCATTGATCCATCGGCTACGAGTTTTATAGAAGAATTGAAGCGAGCAGGTTATTATGTAATTAAAGCTAAGAACGACGTGCTGCCAGGCATCGAAAATATGTCGGTGGCACTCAATAACTGCTTGATTCTATACAATGATTGCTGTAAGAATACTTTTACCGAGTTTGCGTCCTATGTTTGGGATGAAAAAGCGGCTGATCGTGGCGAGGACAAGCCTGTGAAGCAATTTGACCATGCACTTGATTCGGACAGATACTTCTGCCAAACGGTTCTATTTGCACCGAAAGCAGGCATAAGCAGTAGATCAGGATGGTGATAGAATGAAAGCCAATTGTGATGAGTGCCATAAAGATTTTGAGGTCAAGCACAAAACGAGAAAGATTGATAAGTTCATTGTCGGCTATTTCCGCTGCCCACATTGCAAACGCGAGTATGTTGCTTACGTGATGGATAAGGAAATTAAGAAGCTGCAGGAGCGGCGGAAGTCGTTGCTGTTTCAGATTCAGAAGGCATACAAGCAGCGGCCACTTGATATGGGAAAGATTCAAGCGCTCGAGGAAGAATACCAGAAGCTAAACGGTCGCTCCACCAAGAACATTGTGGGGCAGAACATCAAAGTACCTGGCGCTATCGAAACGCGTATGGACGAGCTGAAAAAGGAATATATCGAAAAGTACGGTGCCTAATGTGGTGCCGTTTTTGTTTGGAGTTGATTAAATGGGCGAATGTATTTTAACAGCGGATCAGTTGCAAGATAAATTGAATTATTGGCAGAAGAAGTTGCGACTGCAGGATTGGCAAATTGCTATTTCCATTGTTCGGGCGCGAGACTTTGAACTGGAAGAGTGTCAAGGCGAATGTCATTGGAATATTCAAAGCAAGCTCGCTTGGATTCACATTTTAGATCCTGTCGATTATGAACCGAATAAAGCGTTCCCCCAAGACATGGAGAAAACATTGGTTCATGAATTGCTTCATCTGCATTTTGCTCCAATAAATGCAGATACAGAAAATGAATTGATTGACGTTGCTCAAGAGCAGGCGATTGATTTGATTGCACGCGCTTTAGTTGAAACGGAAAGAGAAACCAACGCTGAATAAGCGTTTTTATTTTGCACGAAAGGAGGTAATCAGATGCCGGCAATCAACTGGACAGAGTGGTCAGAGGGCGTCATTGAGCAGTTCCATGGTCATGTGTGGTTCTACCGCGATTTATACGAGGGCAAACATGCTGATCTATTTCCGAGGGCGAAGAACCTAATCGACAAGGGCGAGATCACCGATCAGATCATGCGCGGTCGGCACTATGCGCAAAACGTACAGACACCGTATATCATTGCGAATATCTCGAAACTGATACCGGAGATTCCGGCTATGCTTGTGTCACGGTCGATTGGCAAAATCTCGTCCTCAATCCACTCTGACAGCGAGCAAAACGATGCGGCGAACAAAGAGACGGACGAGCAACTAGAAGCGCCACACGATGCTGAGAACAGTCAAATTGATGATCTGCAGCAAGAATTAATTCAGCAGATCGAAAAGAACAGCGGCTTGCAGATGGAGCATTGGTCAAACATTGTACAGCAACAGGTTGATGGTGGACTGGTCGGCGTTGTGTGGAATGACGAGCGCGGGCTGAGAATCGAAACCAAGCAGCGTGATGTCTATTTCCCTCACGAGGATGGGCTAGGCGCTGACCTCGCTTATCAGCGAAAGATCGGCGAGGACTTTTATCTTCATATCTACCGTGAACGTGTTGAGGAAGATGGATTGAGAGCCACGAACATGCTGTACAAGATCGACGAACTAAGCGCACATGATGAAAAGAAAGCAGCCGGCGGATTTGATTCGAGCGGTATTGGAAACTACTCACAAGCAATTGCCGGACAGCTTGAGCCAGTAGACGATGATACAGCAATGGAACTTCTTGAGATGGACGAGTTGGAGACCTTTTATCCGGGCCGCAACCGTCCATTTATTGTGTATTGGCCGAATGACAAGACGTTCATGCATCCGCTCGGTGTCTCGTGCCTCAAAGGTCAGGAAGGCAAGCAGGATGAAATTAACTGGTCACTTACTCGAAATGCCATTGTGTACGAGCGGAACGGTAAGCCGAGGATAGCAGTCAGCAAAGAGATTATGCAGGCTTTGCAAAATAATGCCTTCGACCGCTACGGAGACGAGAAGAAGATTGATCATCGAGACCTTGAAGTCACCACGTTTGATGAAAACGGGAAAGCATTAGAAGTCATTCAAATCGACATTACGAAGATCGGCGACGTTGCTTGGGTAAAAGACCTCGAGCGGCAGATGTTGGCTGAGACGCAGACCTCTGAGAAAGCCTTGGACTTGTTTTCTGAGACCACACAAGCACAGTCAGGCATTGCCAAGTATTATGATCTATTCGTCTCGCTGTGCAAGGCAGAGCGGCTGAGAAATGAGTATGTTTACTTCTTGAAGCAGCTGTTTGAGAACTGCTTATGGCTTGCGAATCAAGACGATTCAGCGGTGCAGATAGAACAGCCAGAGATTGCGACTAAAGAGATGTTCCCTGTTACGAAATCTGAGTTGATCACGCAAGGTGTGGCCGCTCACACAGGCGGCGGTTCAAGTCTTGAAACGCTTGTACGAACGATTAATCCGGATTCATCCGAAGAGTGGATACAAGAGGAAGTACAGCGAATCGAAGCCGAGAAACAGAGCGATGACAGTACATCACTTGCACAAGGACGAGCGAACCTCAGTAACTACATGGATAACCGAGATGAGGATGGGAAGCCGATTGAGGGGGAAGAGGATGATGAGTGATGGCTAAATATCGAAAGAAGCCAATCGTTGTTGAAGCTGTACAAATGACTCTCAATAACATTGATAAATTATTAGACTTTATGAACATTGGCGAAGATGAACGGTCCGTAATATGGGAACATGTGATTGATATGAAAAAGCCTTTTCTAGTTATTGAAACTTTAGAAGGCGATATGAAAGCAAACGTTGGAGATTACATTATCAAAGGTGTGAATGGTGAGTATTACCCATGCAAGCCAGACATCTTCGAAAAAACCTACGAACCAGTGGGGTGATGCCAAATGACTCCTGATAAGCTGATTGATTACTTCTCATTTGTTGTCCAGAACATCTTAAGTCAGGTGGGTTCGGCAGATGATCTGCAGAGTGACGCAAATGCTCTTGATCTCATTAACGCGATATTGAAGACACTGGGCAGGCTGAAAGCTACGGTTGCTGATGTGATTCCTGAGCAGATTCTCAGAGAGTATTTCGGCGGTGTGGATCAAGGAACGAAGCTACTGATCGATGCCGGTGTGGAACTTAAAAAAGCATCCGCACTGACGAAAGACGGCAAGGTGCGGAAAGAATTCCAGTCACAAATGCATCTTGAAGCCGTGCAGAACATTGTCGAAGACACGATGATGGACCTGAATGCGGCGATTCGAACAGCTCAGCGGAGTGCAAAAGCGAGCATTGACGGTGCTCTGAAAGCTGTGAATAAAGATATTGCAAATGGCTTAATCGTAGGCGATCCGCGCAAGGTTATACAAGCACGGGTCGCTAAATCGTTCGCGGAGAATGGACTGACATCGTTCATCACGAGCGATGATAAGCGGTTACCGTTAGACTTCTATTCTCAGGCCGTGGTGCGGACGAAGATGCGGACAGCGAACACGACCGGGGCGGTTAATCGGTACCTTGAAAACGATGTGAAACTGGTAAAGGTTGACGAACACAGTCCTACATGCCATGTGTGTGCGCCGTATGCAGGGAAGGTGGTGAGTTTGAATGGTGATATAGAGGGATTCCCTTCAGGAACTGGGATACTGCCCCCTTATCACCCAAACTAGCTGCCGTCATACTGTATCGCCGTATTTAGTTGAGTTTCATTCAGACAGCGAGATTCAATCCGAGCTGAACGCATGGAAAGGTTTCGAGCCAGACAAAGACGTTCGCTCCGCTTCTCAGATAAAGGCATACGAGAAAGAGCAAGAGATTCGCAGAGTTGCGAATCAAGAGAAAAAGCAGTTTGCTAGGTGGCAGATGGTGCTGGGCAAGGACGCACCCAAGACAATAGGCGGATTTAGACGAATGAAGCGGCAGAATACTGTGAAGTTCCAAGAATTGCAGAGTGAATACCGCAGCATCATGCAGGGGATATCCCGGAAAGGATAGTGATCTGCACTTATCTCGTTCTGAGCACGGACGTTAAACAGGCTTATTAATTTTGTCTTTTTCCCATGACTGCAGACGTAAAAGAACAATCATGAGAATGGTGCCTGCAACCTAGAGCAGAGGAGGATTTACATGTTCACAAGATTAAAACTATGGATCTCGCTGATCGTTGCTTTGCTACTTCAAAAGAGGGTGCCTGCTTCCCATAAAGCAGAGAAACTGCCGCACAAGCTGAATCTCCAGTTCTTTGCTAGCGAGGATGGAGACGACGATGAAGGCGGCGATGATGACGATCAGGATGATCAAGACGGTGACGATGAAGATGATGAGGACCAGGACGAGGAACAAACGCTTGAGCAGATGATCAAGGATGATCCGAATCTAAAGAAGCAATTCAACCAGCTGTTCAAGAGCAAATTTGACAAGCGTTTGAAAGGTGTCGACCTAAAGAAAGCCAAAGAACTGCTTGCGATAGAGCAACAAAAACAGGACGACAAGCAGGGCGAAGGCAGTGATGAGGATGATGCGAAAACAGCTAATCTTCAGCTGAAACTGGATCGAAAGGCAAAACGGCTATCTGTGAAGGAATACGCTGCCGATCATGGTCAGAATCCGAAGCTGGTTGCTCGCCTCATTGACCTGGACAAGCTCGAATTGAATGAAGACGGTGAAGTGGATCCGGACGATCTCGAAGATGCGTTTGACACGCTTGAAGACGAGTTCCCGGATCTTTTTGCTGCAGATGACGGTGATGAAGACGAGGACGAAGAGGAGCAACCAAGGCGCAAGAAGAAGCGTTCTGCTTATCGTCCGGGCTCTCGTCAACGCGGCAACAAAAAACCAAAGCACGATCCATACGAATCCGGCAAGGCGCGCGCTCTTGCTCGGCATAAGAAGGAGGAATAAACCATGAACTTACAACCACGTTTTGACACTATTTACGGTCAAAAAGAATTTATGCGTAACACCCAAGGCATGGAAGTGAAGACGGGCGGTGGGACGCTATTAGCCGCAGATTTTACTGCAGGCGATTATGTCAAAGCCGGTACCGCTGTTTTTCTCGGAGATGACGGACTGTACCACCGTTGGGTGCCAGACGGCGCAACACCGACACCAGACACCGCAAAAGGTGCTGGGCTGACCATGCACGATGTAAAGATTTACGCTGGACAGAATCCGATTGTCGGTATTCTCGCAGCTGGTCATCCGCTGGAATCTAAGTGCACCGGCGTGAACGACGCGTTCAAAACGGCTACTAAAGGCCGCATTGTATTCGATATTTAATTTAATTATTAGGAGGATGAGAGAATATGCCTTTACATCTTGATGAATTTCAAGAAGCAGAATTCACTGGTTACGTGGAAAACGTACCACCGGCAAGAGTTTATCTACTGAGACGCTTCTTGCCACAAAGAACGACAAGTGACATTGATTTCACATACAACATTATTACAGGAAAATACGCACAGGCTGCATCAATCACGGGATTCAGTGCTTCGGCGCCACTCCGCGATACCAAGGAACTGCAGAAAGCTTACGCTTCTGTTGCAAAGATTCAGCACATGTTCCGTTTAGACGAACGACAGATTTTGAAGTTCAACGCACCACGCAATGACGAAGAAAAGCGTCAGGCGGTGGATTACGTTTACCAAAACACTGACGATCTGATCGCTGGTGTAGACGATGTGGAAGAATTCCTACGTGCTCAAGCACTTTATAATGGCGTTCTGCAGTACGACGACACAGAAAACGACGTTCATATCCACGTGGATTTTGGTGTTCCGGCAGAAAACAAGCTCACTGGAACAACGCCATGGAGTCAAGTTCAGGAAGCTTCACCGCTGGATGACATTACGGCTGCTGTTAATCAATTCAAAAGCGAGAATCAGCGCAAAAAGCCAGTCGTGATGCACCTAACCAGCGCAACCGAAGCGCTGTTACTCAAAAACGATCAGATCAAGTATCAAGTATACGGCAACCCAACGGATAAACGACTGTTGACCAAGCAAGATCTTGCTAATGTGTTCTCTTCACTTGGACTGCCGCCTTATGAGATCAATGACGATGTGATTAATCTTTATGGCAGCGCCGAAGTTCCGCTTCTCGAAGATAACAAGTTTGTCCTGCTTGGTGACAACTTAGGCAGCACCATGATCGGACCGACTGCAGAAAAGAACTTCCAGTCCGGTAAGTTCGTGAAACCGAAGATCGAGGACGATCCGCCGCAGGAGTCTGTTCGTGTTGGTGAAACAGCATTCCCGGCACTACAGAAACCGCAAGCAATCGTTACGATGGGCGTTTGATTCTGAATAAAAATTAAGGAGTGATTAAATTGCCACTTTATTTTGCGAAAGGCTATCTTGTCGATCATGGCAAGATTGTTAAACCGGATGAAACGATTACACTGGAAAAAGTACAGGCGGGCAAGCTCGGGGATAAGGTCAAAGCGGCTACGGTCGCGGATCTGTCCAAGTTTAAACTTGCTGACCTGCAGGTGATTGCAAAGGACGGCAGCGTTGCCTATTCTGGCTTAAGCAAAGATCAGTTAGTTGCAAAACTAACCGGTACCGAAGCACCGGATGAAGAAGAACAAACACCTGAGCAGCCAGTAGACGCCGAAAAACCAAAAGCCTGATAAAGGCAGGTGATCACCATGGATTTTAATTCCGTGGATCAGTATTTAAAAAAGCTACGTTATACCGATCTCTATGATGCATTGGATCAGCCAGGCAAGGAAGCGGCCATCTTTGAAGCGACAGAAGTGCTCAAGGATCATTACCGTGAATCTTTGCTAACCGATCGCATCGTTGCAGTACAGACGCTCTACATGCTCGAGGGTGAGGATGAAGACTTCCGCAAATACCGACGGCAAGGGGTGACTGCCATGCGTGCCAAAGATTTTGATGTGACGTTTGAAGGTCGAGAAGGGCAGACATCGGAATATAATCCGATCAGTCCGGAGGTAAAACAGATCATCCACTGCCGCATGCCGGAATTGGGGCGGCTCATATGAGACCACCCATGCCAAAACTTGCAGATGATGTACTGACACTGAAACGGCCACAACTGGACGAGAATGGCGAGCCAATGACTGATGATTACGGGAATCCGCTTACAGTGGATGTGCCGATCAAACAGGCTCGAATCAGACGATCGACAAAGTTTATCCAAAGTCGTGACGGACAACTGCACAAATGTCTGTTGAGCATTGACCTTCCGCCTGATGTTGTGATTGCAGAAGGTGACGGCACCGAATTCCATCCAATCGGTGCTGCACTGCAAAAGGGGAAAGTGATTGCGCTTGACGAAGCACTTAATCCTGCCGGAAAAAAAGTTTATTTCAGGACAGTTTATGTTGAGTGATGGCTTTAATATCAAGTGGGATGGACTTGATCAGCTAATCGCTAAATTCGACCGCATGGAAGTGGATCTGAAAAAGAATCTGTTAAAAGAGTATGGGAAATATGGATTGCTTGTCGAGGAAGGTGCAAAAGCATTGGCACCGCATGATAACGGTGATCTTGAATCAAGCATCACAACTGAGAAAGCATCAATTAAAGGCGACTCCGTGGAAATGGCAATTGGCTCTAATTCTAAGTATGCGCTCCGACGGCATGAGGAACCGTACCGAAAAGGCATATTTCCGAAGTACGACAACGGTGCGAAGTTCCCAGACTTTTATGTGGACGGTCGCGGACAGATCACGCGAAGCAAGCAGAACTGGCGCGGACAAGTTCCAGGGCGCAAATATTTACAGAACGCGATCAACGCAACAGACAATGAATATCACGAAACGAACGAGCGTGTTTTGCATCGCACTCTGGAGGGTGATGGATCATGATCCAGAGTTTTTTAATGCACGAAATCAAGCCTTTAATCACTGGATTGACCTGGACGATTGATAATTATTCAGCGGCTGACAACACAGGCACCGTGTATTCAGAGAGCGGTGGTGCTCCGGATCTCTATGACCCAAATTTCCATCAACCGGAATACATGGTGTTCATCCGGTCGTCTGATTGGGCATTTGCAGAGTATGCGGCACGTCAAGTGTTCGACCACCTGCACAAGATGCAAGATCGACAGATTACAATCAGCAAAACGATCAAAGGACAGACAATCACAAACAACTATTATCTTTATCTATTACAAGCCCTGAGCGAACCACTGCGGGTCGGTGTTGATGATGCCGGTCTGATGCAGTGGTCCATTAATTTCAGGGCAACTTTAAGGGAGGCTTAATAAATGGCAGACACTACCAAAATTCCTTTTGGACCAGCAACAGTCACTGTTGGTGAAGGAGAAGATGCCATCGTTTTTGATGGGCAGGAATATATGCAAGCCGAGGGTGGACAAGTTCAGCTGACACCACAATGGTCAGATATTACAGCGATTGATTTCGGATCATCGCCACTGGATCGCAGGCTAACAGGCTATCAGGGACAAGTTCAAATCACCGCTGCACAGGAAGACATGAAAATTCTTGATCTTGCTTTAGCGGCAAGTGAACCAATTACAGATACTACGACAAGCACAGTGGTAGGATTGACTGATTCCAAGATCGGTACATCTTTACGAGCAAAAGGTAAGAAGATTGTCATTCATCCGCGAAATTTGGATGCGACTGACAAGTCTTTGGACATTGTTATTTACAAGGCGGCTTCAGATGGACAATTTACAAAGCAGTGGAACCAAGGTCAAACAAACCGGCAGATTACACTCGCCATGATGCCGCGTGATGGTTTTGATCCAACGAAAGATGGTAACTACTTCTACATTGGACCTACGGATCCGAATGCTGCACCTTGATTTTGGGGACTCTTCGGAGTCTTTTTCTTTTTATTATTTAATATCATGGAGGAAAACTCATGGCCACAATTATTCAACTAAAAATTAAAGATGAAACAGGAAATATTAAAACAGAAAACCATGAAATAGAGGAAATTAGACTTGACCAATACATTGGCATGATGAAAGTCGTCAATGACATCCTGAAAGAATTAAAAGGCAATGAAGGGCTTATTGATCTGCTGAATTATGTTGGTGCTGGTGATGACATACCAGGTAAGAACCTCGATCAAGATTTTGTCATTGGCATCATTAACTCGTTTGATGTTCTTGCCGTCCGTATGCCTGAAAAGGCGATCAATTTGCTTAGTGTAGTCAGTGGAATTAATTCAGAAGCATTAAACAAGCAGACCATGACGACGATCATGGACGTTTACGATGCGGTCATTACCGAGAACGACATTGAGAAGCTGATGAATCGAGCAAAAAAGTCCTTGGCGCTGACCAAGAGCAAGATCAAATTGAAGTCACTCGTCAACAAGCTGGCTCCAGCGCCGAAGGAAACAGAAAGCGAACCAGAAGCGACACAAGCTTAAAAGAAGCAATTATATATCGCTTGGCTCCATTGCTTGGCGGTCGATCAGAAGTCCTGATCACGCCGATGGTGGAGCTTTTTAAGTACCTTGAACTGGAAATGAAAAAAGACAAAGTAAGCGCCCGTGAGCACGAATACGAGCGTTATTTTGCGTTCATTTCGCAATGTATGGCATCGCCTTATGCGGATCCTGACAAACGAGAAGAATTTCGGCAATCGTTAATGCCGCGTGAAGTCGATGATCGCCCAAAGGTCGAACAGAAATGGAATTTCGAAATGCTCGAACGATTGAAATCTAAACAGAAGGGAGGGGGAAAACCACATGGCAACAGTTGAAGAGCTCCGCGCTGATTTTACAGCGACATTTGGGAATATGACGGCTGGTATCCGTACGATTCGGCAGGCGTTGCAGGGGATTGGGCAGGAAAGCCAAGATGCAACTAGAAAGGCAAATACTGCTTTCCAATCTTTTAACGCGACTCTTACAAAGTTGCAGACAGAACTAAAAAAGACCGGCAATCAGAGCGGATTTAAGGATCTCAATGATGCTGCTGAAAAAGCACAGAAAGAGTTAAAAGAAACTGGTGCAGTCAGCGAGCAATCAATGAAGCAGCTGCAGGAATCTGTAATGAAGGCAAAGCAGAAGCTCGGAGCGCTGACTGATGACAGTAAGAAGAACCTGCGAGAGTTTGAACCACTGTTAAATTCAGTGGATGCACAGCTGAAGCAACTCGGGTTGAAAACCGGTCTATCAAAAATGACCGATGAAGAACGTCTTGCCACCTTGCAGACGATGAAGTATTCGGATGTCATTGATACCCAAAACAAGAAACTGGATGAAGAAAACAAGCGATATAAAGACCTTTCTTCCGGCGTACTTGGTGCAGGTAGCAAGACTGATCAATATCGTGCAAAGGCGGAACATCTCAATAACGTGCTGGGCATACAGAGCGAGACGGTGCAAGTATTGCAGCGGAAATATAATGACTCAGTTTCTTCTGTCGGGAAAAATGCAGAAGAGACGCAGAATCTAGCCAGTGCTATCGCCAGAGCGCAGGGGAGCATGAAAAGCACCGAGGATGCTCTAAGTCATGTCAATACAAAGATTGACGCACAGTCTACAATGTGGGGACGTCTAAACAACAAGCTCGATGATGTGAAGATGAAATATGAGCACATCGAACATGCCGGTATGGATGTATCAATGACCTTTGGCATTGCAACATTGGCAGCAGCGGCAGGAGTTGGTAAAGTTACGAAAAGCGCTGCAGACTTTGAGCAAGAGATGTCAAACGTCAAGTCTGTTATGGATCCAGCTGATGTGCATAAATACAGTGATTCGCTTGAACGTTTAGCCATTGTTCAAGGAGCGAAAACGAAATACTCTGCACTTGAAGCAGCAGAAGCCGAAGGAGAACTTGTCAAAGCAGGTCTCTCCGTTTCGGACATCATGCATGGTGCTTTATCGGGCGCCCTTAACCTAGCCACAGCCGGGGAACTTAATCTGAAGGATGCCGCAGAGATTGCCGCGACCGCGCTTAATGCATTTCGGAAGGATAATTTATCAGTCGCGCAGGCGGCGAATATTCTTGCTGGGGCGGCGAATGCCAGCGCATCCGATGTCGGTGAATTAAAAATCGGATTGTCACAGGTTTCTGCTGTTGCGTCCGGCGTTGGATGGTCGTTTAAAGATACGGTTACTGCACTCGCTGAATTTAGCCAGTATGGACTTAAAGGTTCCGATGCTGGCACATCTCTAAAAACCATGCTTCAAAACCTGCAACCACAAACCAAGGCCCAGGTTGCACAGTTTCGGGAATTGGGTATCGTCACCAAAGATGGAAGCAATCAGTTTATTGATGCACATGGTCATTTTAAAGGCTTGGCAGATATTGCGGATATCCTACATGAATCCATTAAGAACCTGACAGACGCACAGCGCTCACAAGCACTCGAAACCATGTTTGGCAGTGATGCGATACGTGCTGGCAATATTTTGTATCGTGCCGGAGCGGAAGGCATTGACCAGATGGCAACGAGCATGGACAAGATCAAGGCTGCGGATGTCGCGAAACAGAAACTTGATAACTTTAACGGTACAGTTGAACAGTTGCGAGGTTCCGCAAACACGGCAGCGATCACATTAGGCGAAGCACTTCTTCCGGCGCTTAAATTCATCACTGAAGCGATACAGAAAGCGGTAGATTGGTTTAACTGTTTGCCAGAACCGATCCAGCACGTGATTGCCGTAAGCGGAGCAACTGCCGTTGCTTTAATGGCATTAGTATCCGTATTTGGTTTGGTTGCTCTTGGTATCGGTAGTGCTTTTCGAGGGATGCAGTCATTCATTGTTTTGATGTCTAAGTTTCGTTCGGGTGCTTCAGCTAGTTCAGCAGCAGCCAAAACATTGGGCGCTAGCGCAGCTGCAGCAGGAGCCGCAATGGATACAGCAGGGGGAAGTGTCGGAAAAACAAGTGGAAAAGTTAAGGCTCTACACGGTGTTCTCGGTTTGGCGAGTGCTGGATTGATGCTGTTTGGCGGCAAGTGGGGCGTTGTATCCGGAATTGTGATGAACCTTTTGCCCGAAATCATTAATGTCGGTAAAGGCATTCTATCGTTTGCGAGAGTGGCACTTACTGGTGGAGCGGCAGCAGAAGGGTTAGCAGGTGGACTCGGTGGGACGGCTACTATTCTAGAAATACTCGGCGGGCCGATCGGTTGGACAATTCTTGCGATCACCACTCTGGCGACCGCTTTTTATCTTGCTTATAAGAACATCAAGCCATTCCATGATTGGGTTGACCGGACAACATCGTCTTTAAAAAATGGTTTTGTTGGTGCGGTAAACAAAGTTAAAGATTTCTTTCAACCAATGATTAAAACAACCATTGACTGGGGAAAGAGCGTGGATAAGGCTACGCAGACTGCTCTTAATGGCTATGTCAAACTGTCGGATCAGGCACAAAAGAAACTTGAAGAATTGGTAATCACTGGAAAGATAGTCGGTAAGCAGGATGTTGCCGGTCTAGTTAAGCCGTATAAGGATATGGCTGATCAGATCATTGGTCATTTCGAGCGAATGGATAAACAGTCCGAAAATGCTTTATCTGCTCTGCGAAAGGCAAATAAGAAAGAATACGATCAGATTAAAAAAGATGCCGAAGCAGGGACGAAGCAGAAAGAGACAGCTGTCCAAAAGATCGAAAATCAGATTGAGGACATCTATAAAGACGCAGCTAAGAATCACCGATCAATTACAGCTGATGAGCAGGATAAGATCAATAAGCTACAGTCAAAGATGAATACCTATGCCGCTGAGTCGATGTCCAAAAGTGCAAAACAACAAGAGATCATTCTCGGTAAACTGAAAGATCATGCAAGCAGTTTGACTGCAGATCAGGCGGCAGCTGTTGTTAGAAATTCTAAGAAGCAGCGGGACAAAACAGTTGATAACGCTAAAGACCAGTATGAAAAGGTAAAAAAACACGCGAATAGCCAATACAACTCAGCCAAAAAATGGGCGGATCAACAGTATTATGCGCTGCATAACATCTCAAAAAAACAGCATGATGCCGTAGTTAAGGCGGCGGCTGATCAGCGTGACAAAACGATTAGTTCTGCCAAGAAACAGAAGGATAAAACGATTGGACATGCAAAAGATATGCATGAGAAGGTCGTTGACCAAGCCAAGAAACAAGCCCATGGGCATCGTGATCAAGTAGACTGGGAAACCGGTAAGGTTCTTAGTAAATGGAATAAATTCACCGGAAGCTTTGCTCATGTTATGAATGGCGTTTCCGGATTTTTTAACAAGATGTTCTCGAAAATCGGGTTAAAGAGCTTGAAGATCCCTACGTGGAAACCGGCTGGCTATGCTAAAGGTACAAAGGGTACGCAGAAGGACGAGATTGCTCTCACAGGTGAGCAAGGATTTGAACTTGCGCATACGCCAGGTCATGGTGTTTACGCGGTTGGGCAAAAAGGTCCTGAAATGCGTTTTCTGCCAAAAGGAACATCAATTCTGCCCCACAAAAAATCAGTTGACCTGCTGAGTGCTCTTGGCATTAAAGGCTATGCGTCGGGTGTTGGAGATTTCTTCTCGGGACTCTGGGACAAAATTAAAAGCGGAGTGTCCTGGGCATCTGACATGGTTTTCTCGGCTCCTAAGAAACTAGTTAGCTGGATTTCTGATAAGGTTGGTTTGGGAGATTTTCAGAAGAGGTTATCTGACTGGCCAGCAATTCACGGGCTGTCCGTTCAGCTGCCGAAAAATATGTTCAAAGGAATAACGGATAAGCTGAAAGATTTTGGTTCATCAGCAGATCCACCGGGTTCCGGAGTTGAACGTTGGCGCACATCAGTCATTCGGGCGCTAGCAATGAACGGATTAAGCACAAGCGGCTCAATGGTCAACAAAGTTCTTCGCCAAATGCAGACTGAGTCAGGCGGCAATCCAAAGGCCGTGCAACATGGATATACCGATATCAATACGATTAAAGGAGATCTGGCCAAAGGTTTGATGCAGACCATTTCAGCAACTTTTAATGCTTACAAGTTTCCAGGGCATGGCAACATTTTTAATGGTTTTGACAACCTGCTTGCAGCTTTGAACTATGCGAAGCATCGTTATGGATCTTCGCTGTCAGCACTTGGGAAAGGTCACGGTTACGCAAACGGCGGCTGGAACTTTATGCACACTCTGGCTGAGATTTCAGAAGGGAATAAAGCAGAAGTTATCTTGCCGGTTGAAAACAAGAACCGAACGCTCGATTTAATGGCTCAAGTGTTGAGCACGTATGGTATCAATCTTGGTAGTCAAAAACAAGTTGCTCAAGCAGCCGGTAATCAAGAGGTTAATGTTTATGTCACCGGAGATAACTACTTTGAGTATGAGACCGATGAAGATCAATTCTCTAAAAATATCGCTCAGAAAGCAGCTGCTCAACTTTATCGCGAAGGGAAGCGATCTTGATGATTAATTTACCTTCAACCGATAATTTCAAACTGGTACGTATGGATGGAATGGTCTATGATATGCGGGCAAACGGAATTCTCGTGAAGGGAATTGTTGATGATTCACCGTCTCCGGTTCATCATCGCGAAACGATAGAAGGGCGCTCCGGTTTTATTGATATGGGAACGACGCTTGACGGGCGAACACTGCATGCTGATTGCCAAATGGAAGGTGAAGATTTTCCTGATTATCCACTCATGCGTGATGAGTTATTTCGAGCACTAGACTCGAGAGAAGCCTTTTATCTAATACGTGATAACGAACTGGGTAAACGGCTCAAGGTCAAGTATGACAGTAAGTTCTCGATTACAAGATTGATTAAGATGGGCACATTCGGCATCGACTTCATTAGTGATTTGCCGTTTTGGGAAAGTGTAGGACGCACTGACAGTGATCCAGTCGATTTCGACTCCGAAAAATGGCAGTCGGTCGGCGCAGGCATCACGCTAGAAGATGATCTGCAATATGTTTGGTCGCAAAACAGCTTTCGTATTTACAACGGCGGAGATGAGACTGTCGATCCACGATTTCACGAGTTACTGATTAAGTTTATTGGCGCATCAAACGGATTGGCGATAACAAATCAGACAACAGGCGATTCATTTACGTTCAATCAAGCAACAGGAGCAGGGGATGAAATTGATTTAAACGGTCCTCGTGTCCTACTGAATGGAACATCAGCCTTATCTAAGAGTAATCGGAAATTCATCCGTCTCGCACCAGGATGGAATGATATAAAAGTCAGCGGAACGAGCGGAGCATTTATAATCAGCTTCGGGTTTCGCTGGCTTTATTTGTGAGGTGATTCGATGGATGCTTTTGTACGATCACTCATAACTGGACAAGAAGAAATGATCCTTGATGCCGAAATCACGCGGAAGAACATCACAAACGGTCAAAAAACGCTTGATGTGACGGCACGGCAGACGGAAAGAAGTCAATATGGCTTCGTGCTGCTCATGAATGAGAATTATGTTCTGTATGGCGATGATGAGTACGTGATTAAGAACCTCACACAGAATACCAAAGGTCGCCGAACGATTAAAACCTTTACTGCTGAGCATCGCTTTTATGAAGATTTGATCAGCATGCACATCTACGATCAGCTAACCGGAACGTATTCATTGCAACAATTGTGCGATTTTGCTTTAGCCGGAACGGTATATAGTGTGCAGATCAATATGGATGGGCTGGATAATTCGGTTGAAGTCGAGAATTTCGGCGATGACAATTCATCTGCTTTATTTCAAAGTGCGATTGAAAAATTCGGCTGCGAGTATGAGATAAACGGCAAGATGTTTACGATTGCGAAAGAATTGTCCAGGCATACCGATAATCAATTCCGCTATCTCATGAATGCACAAGATCCACAGATGCAGATCGATACAACAAGCCTGTGTACGTACATTCGTGGCTATGGTAAACAGAATGAGGATGGAAGCTATGTGACCACAGCTGAATACACAAGCCCATTGGCTCAGACTTATGGAATTAGGCATGCGGCGCCAGTAAGAGACGAGCGGTTCACGCAATATGATAACTTGCTAGCCTATATCAAAGCACAGCTGACGGATTCCATACCAATTACAATTACTTTAACGGCACTGCAGCTTGAAAGCTTAGGCGTGCAGGACGTACGCAAGGGCGATTATTGCTGGGTAACGCTTGATCCTTTCGGGATAGATTTAGAATTAAGGGTCTCCGAAGTTGACGATTACAATACAGGTAAATCACCATCGTACACGTTCGGTGTGCTACAAAGGAAAGCCGAGGATGTGTTGGCTGGATTATCTGCGAATGCAGCTTCGTTTGCGACACTGGACAAAACGGTTGCTCAAACGCTGCTCATTGCCAATACATTAAATAACACCTCAATCCGAATTGGTGAAAAGGTGGGTGAGATCAATGACTGAGATTAGACAAATTAATGACGAACAAGGTAATTCCATATACCCTCAGACACATGCTCAGGCTGTTGTTGGGCTGAATGCAGCAATAACAGATGGACAAGCGGTTAAGAGTGTTAATAGCAAAACAGGAATCGTCCAGTTGACTGCTGCTGATATCGGAGCGGCTACTCCCGGAGACATACCAGATGTACCAGTCAACAGTGTATCTGGTAAAACCGGTGATGTGCTGCTTAATAAATCAGATGTAGGACTTGACCAAGTCAATAATACAGCAGACATGGATAAACCCATTAGTTACATTCAGCAGATCGCACTTGACGATAAGGTAGATAAAGTCGAAGGCAAAGGGCTATCTACCAACGATTATACGGATTATGACAAAGAAAAAGTAGAACAGATTGATGATAAGCAAGACAGGATACTTGTTTCCCAAAACGGAAGCAAGTTTATTTTGATTGTTGGCGATGATGGAACGTTGAGCACAGAGGCATATGAGGAAGGGAGCGGGTCATAATGAAGTGGCCATATGAAAACATCGGTGTTTTGACAACGAGAGCTTTTCGAAATCTATTAAACAAGATCTTTGGCGATATTGGATCAGACATGCAAGAGCAGAAGACACGAGTTGATAACCTCATCAACGGTGTAGAGCAGCCGTCCGAAGTAGTCGACATGCGCACCGGCAGAGACGGCCAAACATATCCAGTTGCAAGAGATATGGTGCTTGGGGAAATTGGGAAAACGGAAGCAGCTCAGGCGAAAATTAACCAAAACAATGCTGCGCAGTTGGCGGAAAAGGCGAATTTAGGTAGTGGTGCAACCGTCATTATCGCTACAGCTACGTCAAGCGACCGTGAAAAAAAAACTGCCAACTTCGTATGTACGGGTGTCAATGATGAAGTGGTATTCGCTCAAGCAATTAATTCACTGCCGAGGTTTCAGTACAAGTGTGTTGGCGGAATATTTATGGGTCCGACCGGAAAGGTACTAATATGCACGGGAAAGTTAAACTTTGGTACAAGATATAGTGTCCCAGATGGTGCACATTTAATCATAGATGGTATAGGTCGATGTTATCAAGACCTAGCTTTTGGTGGCAATGGTGGGACAATCATTGCAGGGACAGACCCGAACGGTGTCTTTATAGCTCCATATAAAACTGGATATGGGGACAATCAAACCGTTATTATTCGTAACCTGGATTTTAGACAGGACGCGGTGCAGACCCACAATGCTGATGCCGTAAACCTCCAAGGCCTTATGTGTGGGGGATTGGATAACGTTGGTGTCATAAATGACAAGAACATTAGCGGAGTGCAGTGTCAAGACGGAAACGGTCTGAACTTTAACAATGGCGCGCTCGGAAATATATGCTGGGTTAACCACATTGAGGTTGGCGCATTTGGTGCTACTGGAGGACGCTACAATGCTATACTCGCATCTAACCATCTTGTGGTTGACGATGTACAGTTGAATGGTGGTAGCGCAGTATCAAATGGTCTGCTCGTAGGTATGCCTGGAGACAAATTTACTATTGGCAATATACACTTTTTTGGCTTCGGAACTCCAGACAATACAACAGAAAACATCCAATTAATACGCGTAGGAGCTACAAGCACTAGTAAGCTTAGGGCGACATTGTTAATAAGAAACATAGCGTATGAATCAATATATGGCAGAGGATCCACAAACGCGTTTATTCATTTCGATGATGATAAAGCAGAAATGATTATTGACCGGGTAAACGCAAACTCATCAAACGATGTTGACTTGCTTTATAATGCCCATAGCCAAGTATATGTAGGTAGATATACTGGAACTAAAATAGGGCAGGCAAGAGGAGGATTTAGTTTATCTACACCAACAATTCCTGATTTGAATGTACAAGTTAAAAATAATTACCCATATAGTGTGATTGTTTATCTAGTTACTACTGGAGTTGGAACAGAATTTACCGGCGAATTGCGCATTGCGGACGAATCTGGAAATTCTAGAAATTTAGGCAGTTTGCGATCAGTTTTATTGCCACCTGGCTTTAGCATATTTTTCACGCAATCTGTTCCAGCAGCATGGTATTGGTGTGGCGTATAAACTCGAATAATATTAAAAATTTAAATAGGAGGGGTTAGCAATGGCTCTCAAGAAGCTGTATTCAAAAGAGGTCTATGGTAAACAATTAACATTTAATGATGCCTATTTTGAAATAGAAAGTCTTCAAGGTTATAAGCAGATGATAACAATTTATGTCAATGTTTATGATAATGATCAGAAACAAAATGTTATCGACAAATTATCGTTTCAATATGTTCCAGATATTAACGATGATGCTAAAAATAATTTTAAACAAGGGTATGAGTTTATTAAAACACAGCCGGGTTTTGAAAACGCAATAGACGTTTTGGAAGAGGGTCAAACCGCATAATTTTAGGTTTCTATTTGATGAGGGTGAAGAGAATGAATAACTTTACAAAAGTTAGTAAAAAGCGGTTTTATGCTTTTGTTAAACAACATAAAAATAGATAACGCGGAATGAATGCAATGAATAAGGATGAAGTTATTAAAATATTTACTGAGTTATTAGAAGCATGGGAAGATGCTGATAAAACAGCGCAATTTCTTAACTTGTCTTATATTATAGGTATAAAACAAGAAGGGATATGAGTGCTTTGGGCAATACGATTATTATTAAAATGTTGCAATTACCAGTTGAAGTTAGAAAAGATGGATACGTCTATCAGTTCGGATTTATTAGAAGCGACCCAAGAGCATGTACAATGGAAATAAAAAATGGTGACAAATATGTCTATGATACCACTATTGAAGGTATTAATAATGGCGACAAGTTGACGATATATCCCGATGATGAGTGGCCAAATGCTCCGATAATAAACTTGGAGTTCTATTACTAAGTAGGACGCTACTGCGCAACATGTTTAATCTACGTGTAAATAAACTCCAAGCCGTGTATATTATAGAAATAGATGGTTAGGAGGGTGAAAACATGTCACTTAAAGCAGATGTGGAAGTTCTCGAAGAAGTTATTTATGATGATGCTTTGAAAGGAAAATCGTGGGTCTTGTGTTTTCAATGGTGTACTTATCATTATAGTGATGGGACAAGCGAAAATGGATACAGGTTTATTTGGCGAAGGCCTGATGGGTCGCTTCAACCAGCAATGGGTCAAGCGAGAATCCCCAATATCTTTGTTGCTGAAACGTTAATGAGTAAGGCAAAGGCTGAGGGGTGGGGATTTAATTCTAACAGCACTGTTAAGAGCGACAACAAGTAATTATTAGTTTTACATTTCAGGACCCTCCGGGGCCTTTTTATTTTGTCTTTTTTGATTGGCAACATATTCCACAAAAGGAGATGATCCATTTTCAGACCGATAACGGTCTTTTTATTTTGTATAAAAGGGGGAGGTGATGCCCCATGAAGGGAGTCTTTTGATGCAACACAATACAGATACATTATGGACAGCATTACTTGGCGGCGCCTATTCGGCAGCTGCTTTTTTGTTGGGCGGATTAGATAATCTCATCATTGCTTTTGGCGTCATGATGGGGACCGACTACATCAGCGGGGTCATGGCAGCGTACTACATGCGTACCGTTTCTTCATATGTGGCTTGGCGTGGAATCATGAAAAAATCCGGAATGATTATGGCCGTGGTTGTCGCGCACATGCTCGACATGGCGTCCGGATCCGGAACGTTTATGCGCAATGCAATGTTGATGTTCTTGATCGGTACAGAGGGCATAAGTTTTACGGAGAACCTGGGGCATATGGGCGTTCCTTTGCCCCAGAAGATTTCCGAGGCGTTTACGCAGCTTCGGGGAGAAAATAAGAAGGGAGAGAAGAAACAGTGAAGAAAATCAGATATGTGATCACGCTGGTGCTGACATTAGCACTGGCGTTTTCTTTTTGCCAGCCAATCCAAGCGGAGACAGGAAGAATTGATTTTATCGATGTGTCCCACCATCAGTCGGAATCAGGGTTGCCTTTATCGATGTATCAAACAGCAAAAGCAGGCAAAATCGATGGCGTTGTAATTAAAGTCTCTGAGGGGACAAATGTCCGAGACAAAGCAGCTGCAGTTAATATCGCTAATGCTCGCGCGGCTGGACTGCGTGTATCAGCTTACCATTTTGGGCGGATGACAAGTATCAGCGAAGCGCAGGCGGAAGCACGGTGGTTTGATAAAAACCTTCAGGCGGATGGGTTTGATAAGAATAAGGATGGATATGTTGTGTTGGACCTCGAAGCAACAAATCTGTCCAAAAGCAAATCAGTGTTGACCAGCTTAGCTAATGCCTTTATCGCTGAACTGCACAGGCTTGGATACGATCGGACAGATCTCTACACTGGAAAGTCTTATTACGAGGGCCGTTTGGACGCGGGCAAGCTAAACAACTCGCAACCGTGGCTCGCACGATACGCATCCGATGGCAAGACAGTACTTGATCCGGGCAATAACCGAGGCTCTCACCAGTGGAGCAGCTCGCAACGTCCGTTTGCCGGTTATGGTCCAATCGACGTTAATATTGATTATGCCGGGAAGTACACAGGCGCAGTGTCTAGCAAAGTCGGCAAGATTGGTCCGGTCAGTCTCGTAAACTATCTTTCGTCAAAAAAAATCGACAAAAGCTTTACTAATCGTGCAAAACTTGCGGTTACTTATGGCATTGTGACCAAGACAAGCGACTATCACGGTACCGCTGCACAAAATATTGCACTGCTGGCAAATATCAAAGCTGGGAAAAAGGTCAGCAAGAAGGCTCAAGATGCAGTTAAAAAACCTGCCACAAAGTCGTCCACAAAGATAAGTGTTCTCAAGCTCGGGGCACGTGGATCAGCTGTAAAGACGATGCAACAGAAACTGGCATCCGTTCATTTCTATCCGCAGAAATCGGCAAAAAACCACGGTGTCGATGGCGTTTACGGTCCACGGACCAAGAATGCGGTTCAGAGGTTCCAGCTGGTTCACGGACTTAATGCGGATGGCATCTACGGACCGAAAACAGCATCCGCTCTTTCTACGGCCGTGACTAAGAAACTGGCAGCCAAAAAGGCTTCAAGCCGATCATATACGGTTCGGCACGGAGATACGCTTTGGGAAATCGCGAAGGCGAAGAAAACAACTGTCGCTCACCTGAAATCACTAAGCAAACTCAAATCCGATCTCATCTATCCTGGACAAAAAATCAAATATTAATCTGCAGACATATCGTACGAAAATCAGATGATTATCTGCAGAAAAGGAGCGATTATTTTGGACATCTCTAATTATCTTGACACAGCCATTTTGGCTATTATCACAGCAGTCATTGGCGTGGCCGTTAAATATGGTATCAATTTTGCGGCAGACGTGCTGATCAAGTCGCATGCGGTTACGTTTGTCAAAGCAGCAGAGAGCATCTATAACGGATCTGGTCTCGGAGCAGAGAAGTACCAATTTGCGGCTGATGCACTGGTTGCCTTTGCAGCTAAGCTGCACATTAAGCTGGATGCGGCAACCATTAAGAAATACATTGAAGCTGCAGTTACCGACCTGCACGCCTTGCTCCCGGCGGCAGTTAAAGAGGTTAAAGAAAAGGTCGAGGAAGCAGAGAAAGCTGAGGTTAAGGCGGCGGACACGCAGACTACTGTCGCACAGGAACAGACGACTGAGCAGCAGGCAGCGCAGGAAGCAGAGAAAGCACAGACAGAAGCGCAGGAGCAGAAATAACATAATGATTTACCACCCGGACGACCGGGTGTACATAATAAAAGACCCGGCTATGCCGGGATACGTACATATAGGAATATTGAAAATTCCAAGCAATATTCATGAATTATTGAGTTGCAGCTTTTCGTTGATTGTTTCTTGTATTGTTGTTCCGATTTCAACAAAAAAGTTGTTTTTTAACTCTACTGACCAATCATTATTCTCTTTTTCTGTGTAATATGTAGCAATTATTTTCGGAATGACTTCAAGAAATGTCTCTAAAATAACTTTTGAAAATCTTTCATAATCAGAATCGAACAGATAGTTGCCAACATAACTATCGAGATCTATATCTATACTTCCACTCAAACTCATCGCGAGTTCAATTGTCTCATGATCATAGTTTATTCTAGTAGAAATGTATGATACTGATTCATTTTCAAATAAAAATGCCAAGGTGCTAAGAAGGTTCATGACCCGATTACCCGTTCCCTTTATTTCTGCAAGTTTATCGGTAGTAGCACCTTTAAAGCCGATGATTCTATCCAGTGTCAAATGTGATTCATCATCAAATGATTCTTCACGACTGTTCAATACTTTATAAATCATCCATGTAAACATGTCATCTGTTATTGAAAGCGGATTAGCTGTTATTTCCAACTTTTTTTTATAATTATTTAGTTTTCGAAGAATCGTCAAAGTACTTGTGTTGTTGGAACGATTTGTAATGTATTGAGTTTTTTCTCCATCTGAATATACAAGAATGAAGCCTGATAAAGAAAAAATTCTTGAAGAACGCATTTCATTTCTTTCTTCACCCGGACGAACTTTTTCGAAATCATATTCAATATAATTAAAAGTCATTGTGTGACCGTTCAGTTCCATAGTGCGATTCTCACTAAATTTTTTATCAATGTTAACATTTAGTTGTTCACCAGTTATTGGATCATTTTCATATTCGTACCAATTTCTGAAGTCTAACATATTATTAATAATTTCATCCATGGTATTACCCTGATTATCTGTCCATCTTGACAAGGCCATGATTTTTTACCCTCTTTTTATTTGTTTTTAATATTAATCCCGCAATTGTCGAATTCAATCTGAAAAAGTTTTTGAAACCAGTTCATTCTACATTGCGCTTCAATTAGTTCAGCGTTCTCATCATCAGTATTATTAATGATGTCTAAAGTTATTAATCTTGTTTGGTTGATGTTTTTCTGTTTAGTAATCAATTGCTCTAAATCAATCATACATTTATTTTCATCTTGGTAAAATTCGATATAAGATTGTCTTTTTACTTGAACATCTAACCAATCTGGGAAATAAATTATTATTGGGGCCAATTTTTTTCGTCGACCAATAATTTGTATCTTAACGCATATTTGATCATTTTTTTGGTTCACAAGAGTAATAGAGTTAGAATTTTCCTTTTTGTTAATAATATTTATGACTATGTGGAGTTTACATAATCTATAAAAAAAATATATTAATGAAAAAATAGCACTTAGAATTAAGTTGAACGCGCCTATATCCAAACTCCATGATTCTTTATCTGTACTATTCCAACCCAATATAAAAGAAATGGACCAGCCATAATGAATTAAGATTAGACTAATAAGCAGTATAGAAAAATTTCTACATGTTTTTAATAATTCTTGTTTTAGTATTTTTTTACGACTATTCATTAAAATACTCTTCCAAAGTAGCTTTTATTATATTAAATATCGTTTCATTATTCTGACTGAATAAAATTCCATTTGAATATATTTGAGCTTTAATATTTGTAATAAATATCTCTATACTATTTATATCAATAGAACCACTTTCAGTTGCCCATTCCAATTCATCTTTTAACTTAACAAAGTTTAATTTATCCTTTTTGATGCTTCGGATAATTGATTTAATATTATCCTTTATTTCATCATCTGTATTGTCAGACATATTAATTTTTAAAATAATTCCACGATTTCCCAATATGGTGTATAGCAAATTAATCATTATTTCAGAATTAACAATTACCTGTTTAAATCCATTAGAACGCGCTGTTTTAATTATTTCGTAATACTTATCTGTTTCATTGTAAGGGAGGACTGCAATTTCATTTCCTGATTCACGGCACTTGACAAATAATTTGCCAAATTGATCATTCATTGTTTGTTCCTCCTTGACAATAAAATTCTTAAGTTTATTTTATCACTTAAATTAATAATTACTACTACAAACAAAAGAACTATACAATTTAAAAAGAAAGAATGTTTTGTCTCAAGTTATCATGTATCATCGTTGTCACGGTTATCAAGATAGAACAGGTAAATTCACTAAGCGAAGAATCCGCATTATTTCCGTGTCCGAACAGCATATCCAGGCGTATTGTTTTTCACGTCACCAAGTCCGGAAATTCTTGGTGGAGCGCATCTTTGCGATACAAAGGGTGCGTTCGGCGTGATCTTTGCCGATATAGTTGGATATAATTATTTTTGCTTTGGATAATGAAAGTCTCACTTTAGGGTTGCGATGATCTGGGGTACCTATAATTGGCTTGAGATGATGTAGCTCGTGTCTTGAGGGGATTTTATGAAAATAATAGTTGTTACAACGAATTAAAACACAATGAGGCGGACGAGAACGCGGCTTTGAAGAATAACGATGTAACCCAATTACTTGCGCGGAACCTTCACGGATTAGCTTATTGAGCGCTACTCTTTTTAAAGTGTATAGCTGCTGCGGCTGAGTGGCAGTTTTAGCGTGACAGTTGACAACGTAAATGGCTTCTGCAATTTTTTGTGGATTCATTTGATCACCTCGATTATTAGATAGGAAGAAACACGTGGAAATAGTGGGGGAAAACAAAGAAAATATAACTAAATATTCAAATAAATTTTAACCGATATTTGGGTAATTAGCAAATATAGATTTTAGTGAAAATAAAGCTTACAATGGTCAATCATTATCGATTTGACACACTGTAAGCGATTATAAACTGGTGATTTTGCTGTTTCATTAAAAATTACCTAAAAGATCATCAAGACCTCCGATCACTGCCTCATCCGGCTTTTCTTTCTTTTCCAGTTTTGGGACAGGCTTGGTTTCGAGTTTCGGTCGTTCTGGCTGCTCAAATAAATATGCTCTTAGCGCCGCACGGATCAAATCGCTTCGATCATCGGTTAATTCCTCAAACGCTGTACGCAAATCATCATCTTTCTGTTTTCTTAACCGGACACGAATCACTTCGACCATAACCGCGCCCCAATTTTGCCATACCCTCGGACATTACCAAACTGCGAGCCTTTGAGCAAAACCAAGTTTGGAAGATTGATAAATTCCTTGATTGTCGGCGCACAGCCACCGGTTAAAAGATACATATCATAGTAGCTTGATAAGCTGTCAATCTCCAATAATATTTGCTGTGCGAGCGCCTGAAACGCTTGTTTAACGAGCGGGCGAATGTCATAACCGGCATATTCTCCAGACAGCACGTAGCGATCCATTTCAAAACGTTCCGGAGCGTGGCCGATCATATCAACGAGATAGCCATGTAGGAGGTTATAGGCGGTATCTACGCCTAATCCGTGCGGTGACCGGCTATTTTTGCCGATCTCCATGCCGTCCAGTTCGAGCAGATCAAGCGTGTGATAGCCGACATCAATCACGAGTATGGATTTCTTTGCTTCATCCATTTTAGCAACATTGCCACGCTCATCTAAGAGATAGTCCATAGCGCTGCCAAACGGCTGCGGAACTATTTTGTAATTGGCAATCAGGGGATTAGCGCGGACCGGTTGACGGCGGCCGAAAAATTCCACTTGGTAGGATCCGGCTGTGTTAATTCCATCAATCAGCTGTGCCATCGATGCTTTTTGTTTCAAATAATAGTCCACAGGTAGGCCAGTAATTAAGTTCACTGGCCCGGTTGGGGACAAGCTAGCAAGTGCCGTTTTGAGAATGACAGCTGTTGTCCATGTCTCCGCTTTATTTTCTCCGGTGCTGTTATATCGAATCTTACTTTGCCGCAGTGCGAGGCCGCCAACGAATAGTGACTGCTCATCGTCGTGGTAGATCATGTCTCCGTCGCGCTGCTGTTCTTCCATTAGCTGCCGTGCGTCTCCGACCACGGAAGGTTCAAAAAATTGTTTTCCACTGCTGATTCCTTTTGTCCATCCATACCCTAAATCTATATAAGACAAGCTATTCATGCTGATTCCTCCGATTTTGTGGTACGTTGGACCACAGTTTTTATAAATCCGTATAAGAAATTACCATTGCGTCAATTGGATTTGGCTCTTTTAAATAATTGGCAACAAGCCGATGCACGACTTGACGATAGGGCAGGAGCCACTGCACAGCCAATGTTTGCACCATCTTAAAATAATCATCTTCCAGTTTGACATGTATAAGCACACCGTTGGTTGGGTAAGCTATTTTCGAGTACATGCGATATCGAACGAGTTCTTCTCGGACAAGCTTTGAGCAAAATTGCGTAAGCGATAGATTAGCATCGTAAGCCATCAGCATCAATTTTCGTTTGTCGTCAATGGTTACAGCAAACTTGATATCGTGTTTTTTCAAAATAAAAAACCGCTCCTCTCTCTACCCTGTTCGTGCGTACGCGCGCGAAACAAAAGCTAAAGTCAGGGTTTTTGGGTCAGCGGGCCGATAGGTTTATTGGTCAGATGGTCTCTGATCGGTTATAATACTTACGTTGGCCCTTGCGCTGACGGCTAGGCAATCCGGAATCTCTGCCAGGGGATCGGGTTGCCTTTTACATTTTCTTCAATGACATTTTCTTTTCCACTTCATAATTTCCGTTAATGTACTCAACCATAAATAATTGCAGAACTTCATTCATTCCCAAGCCATTCGATTCGCACTTGCTTTTAAAAGCAGAGTAAATTCCTTCATCAAACGTGGTATTTAATCCTCGCTTCGCCATCACATCACCTCCATGCCATATAGATATGATGCAGTTAGCGGAATATGCAAACGCCATGACCACATTTTGACCACACTTTTTAAAAATCATAAAAAATACACGTAAATGATTAATGCATTAAAATTATTAGATAGGGGAAATCGAAGGGGATACAAATGGGAACAAATATTCTCAAATGGATAGCACAGTCCGGATATTCTGATGATTGGTGAAATTCGTGATGAAGAGACAGCAAGAATTGCGATTCGTGCAGCATTAAGCGGTCATCTTGTTCTGTCGACCGTCCATGCATCAAATGCCGTGACAACGCTGCAGCGAATGGCCGAATTGGGGATTGCTCGGTTTGACTTGAAAGAAACATTGGTTGCAGTAATTGCAGAACGGCTTGTCACCATTCAATGCCCGAACTGCGGGCAAGTATGCAATCCTGAATGTCCCCATCGACATCACCCAAAACGAACCGGGTTATTCGAAATTTTAGCAGGAATGCCGCTGCATGATTATTTATCCGGAAGGCAGTCGCGCACGGCTTCGCTATCTTACAAGACAATTGAAGATTATTTAGAAGAAGGAATCGAGTCCGGCTGGATTGCGAGAGATGCGGCGAGGAGGGGTGCCGAGGATGTTCTTTCAGAAAAATTTGACTAGGAAGCAGCAGGCACAATTGCTAATCAATCTTGGCGAATCGTTGAATTATGGATACTCACTCAATGCGTCACTGCGCGCACCGATTGGGCATCGCTATGAACGCGCGTTTCGGACGCATTTGCAGCATCAATTGCGATCCGGAAAAAGGTTGCATGAGTTGCTTCGCGCGCACCGATTTCCGGAGGAGGTAGCAAGCGCCATCTATTTTGCGGAGCGAAGCGGTCAGTTATCTAAGGCACTATTGGAGAATGGAAAGGCGATGCAGCGCAAAGAAAAGTATGTGCAGTCGCTGCGACGAGTCATGCGTTATCCGCTTTTTCTCGTGTGGATGTTTGGATTAGTATTGTATGTCATTGGAAAATTTCTTCTCCCGAACTTTATTCAGCTCTATCGGTCCATGTCCTTGGAGCTTCCGGCAATCACAAAAACGATGTTATCCTTGGCCAATCATTTAACGGAACTTCTTGTGTTCGGTGCGTTATTCCTTCTTCTACTCGTCATCAGCTACGTTTTGAGCCGCCGGATTGACCTCTTGGTGCGGTTACAGTTTGCTGCTCGTCTTCCCGTTCTGTCACCATTCATTCAGTTGTATTACACCCATCAGCTTTCTTTTCAGCTCAGCAGTCTTCTACGGTCAGGGTTAAGCATGAAAGAAGCCATTCATATACTGTCTGAAAATAGAACTTCAATTTTTTTGAAAAGAGAGGCCAATCGCTTGAAAGAGGCATTGACTCAAGGGCATACATTAAGCAGTATCCTTGCCGATGTTTCTTACTATTTGCCTGAATTACCGATGATGATCGAACAGGCAGCCTTTCAGGAAACACTTGGCGACGCACTGCATCGCTACAGCATACGGTTGATGGATCGGATGGAGCAGCGTTCTAAATGGCTGCTGTCCCTGTGTCAGCCGACACTTTTAGTCGTCATTGGCGGATTAATTCTCCTTCTGTTTCTTTCTATACTGCTGCCGGTGTTTCAGATGATTAACGGTCTTTAATTAAGTCTGGCAGGAAGGCGGCTGATTGAAGAAAAAAAAGCCCGGCATTGATCAATGTGACTTCTATTTGCGGTTGATATTGTTCTTTTAGTGCTTGCTTCTCCTGAACATAACGCTCTGGTTTTTCTTCCTGATGTTCATAAAAAGCGTCAAGCAGCTGCAAATCCTTGCCCCATCGCGTGGCAGCGTGATCGGCCCAATCGAAGTTTTCTTTTTGCAGCTCGGACTCGATAAAATGTTCGATACGTGTGAGCCCGCTTTTTATGGTGATCAGCGGACGAAGCGTATAACAATAGTCCGGAAGCTTTTGACTTAGATGTAAGGTGTTAAGTACCGACTGAAAGCCTTCAATCATTGTTCCATTTATTAATTGCAGCCCCATAGAACAGATACGGTCCTTCTTTAAGTCACATTGATAGCTCACTTTCATATTTATGCAGAGCCATGGCTCCAGCGCGGGAGACAATTTATTTGCAATGACTTGATACATGCGAATATAACGCCCCATTTTTTCGGATGCATCGAGTATCTGATGTAATCGCGGCGAACCGGAGTGAATAAACTCTCCTTCTTGAATACGATCGCTGAACCGAAAATTGAGTACAGCGGTCTCCGGCTCTGCACCGATCTGCTCAATATAGTGCCAATAAAAAGGGCGGTTCATCAATCGTTTGTCCATCGCTTTTGTCAGTTTGACCTTTAATTGATCGTGATCGTCTGCAACAGGGAGCAGTTCACATTCAGCGCTTGAAAAAAAACGCACAAGAAAGTCATGAATTTCCGTCTGCTGCATGAGAATCACCTTCAGATAAATGATTTTGTTCAAAGTTGATGACACTGCTTAAATTGTCCAGCTTCACTTTAATTTCTCCCTCAGATTCGGATTCTTCAAAAATATGAGCCACTTGTTTGTCGACATCTTTAAGATCAATATGTGTAAGAATTCGATCCAAATCGCCGATGACCTGTTCGAACAGATGTATTTTATTGTAAAGCAGGTTCAATATGTGGCTTTCCACGGTCCCGCGCGTGGCTAGATTATATATATGAACATCTTTTTCCTGCCCCAATCGATGAATACGGCCAATTCGCTGTTCAATCCGCATCGGATTCCAAGGCAAATCATAGTTAATCAAGTGGCAGGCAAATTGAAGGTTGATTCCTTCACCGCCTGCTTCCGTTGCAACCAATACTTGTACTTTGTTTTGAAAAAGCATCCTCATCCAATCTTTTTTGCTACGCTTAAACCCGCCATTAAACGGCACCGATGAAATTCCGTTTTTTTTCAGAAACCATTGCAGGAAAAGCTGTGTAGCTCGATATTCGGTAAAGATAATAACTTTGTCATTAATTTGTTGGATGAGCTCCAATGTTTTCTTCGCTTTGGCATTTTGCTTAATCGCATTCATTTTTTCAAAAATATGATGCCAAAGCCGCTCATTCATTGGATGTGCCGTTTCTTTGTAGATTTTGTTTAAGGTTGTAAAGGCGGCTTCTCTGCTGCTGCACGCCTCGCGTTGCAGAGTGAGCAGTGAGAAGGGCTGAATCATCCCTCTTTCCTTTAATTCGAAAAGGCTGTCGTAGAAGTCTTTTTCCGCCATTGAAAAAGGAATATCATACGCTTTAACAATTCGCTTCGGCCAGCGAAGGCCGGTATCTTCGCGGCGGTTACGTACCATCACCTGATTTACCAGTGCTTTAAGTTTTTCTTCATTTCTCACGGCATGGCTTCCGGATTTATAGTTCTTGGCGAAACTCTCAGCATCACCTAAATAGCCAGGCTTGAGAAGCGAAACAAGATAGAAGATCTCGCTGAGCCGATTCTGTATCGGGGTCGCTGTGAGTAAAAGACAGAATTTTTTCTTGAGCGATTGAACGAATTGATAGTTTTTTGTTTTGTGATTTTTTAACTTATGTGCTTCGTCTATAATGATTAAATCATAATCTTGGTCAAGTACGATATCGCGATGCGGTTCGCGTTTTGCGGTATCAATTGAAGAAACGACGACGTCGCACTGACTCCAAACGTAAGTCTTCCGCTGGGGTACAGCAGGAATATAAAACTTGGAATTCAGTTCTGAAACCCATTGAAGCACTAAGGATGCAGGAACAAGAATCAGCACTTTTTTCACCAGTCCGCGGATCATATATTCCTTGATAATAAGCCCTGCTTCAATGGTCTTTCCCAAACCGACTTCATCAGCGAGAATCGCTTTTCCATGCATCTCCTCAATAACGATTCGGGCGGTTTCAACCTGATGAGGGTGAGGCTTCAAAAGCGGCAGTCTGCTTGGTGCGATTAATCCGTGAAATGTGGGGACGGTTCTTGCCTGTTCTGCAAGGTAGGCCAGCGAAAATAGTTCCGATTTCGCCCAGGGTCCATCTTCTTCAATGTGTTTAAAAAATGATTCATACCAACTTCTGTCAAAGTGAATGATTGGTTTCATCGCCTGCACCTGTACATGTTAAAAATTTGTGAACAAAGTATTGCGAAGTTCACAGAGAAAATGTTAGGATAACACTGTTAGTATGTACCATAATAACTTGGGTTAAACGATGATTAATTGAATGAATTGCGGATGACGTTATGGGGAGAGACTGCTATGAAGCAGTCGCCGAAGGAGCAAACGTACAGTGAATCTCTCAGGCCAAAGGACTTATAGCGGACGCACCTCTGGAGAGTGCCACGGGGCTACCAAAGGGGATACCGCTTTTACTCAAGTAGAGCGATAAACTTTCAGGTATCAGGGACAGAGGAAGACACAATGTGTCTTCCTCTGTCTTTTTTTTTTTGCAGGTAAAGAAAGTTCAATAATTTTGTCTTGCTGGTACGACAATTAGCGGCATGAAGAGGAACTTTCTGCGAAGTAAAGGAACTTCCGCTAAAGGCGTGCACATCCTGTGAAAGCACGTCCCGTATGCAACGCAGAAGTCACCGCGTCCTGCGACAAGCGAACGGCTAGAGCGTACAGTGCTTTCCATCGTTTATTCAATGATCATAGGCACACTAACAAAATTGAGAATGGGCGGAGGAAAAGTCGAGATGCCGGATTTGAAAATTACGCCGCTTTACAATTATTATAAAAGTCAGAACGCAAAGTTAATTGATTTTGGCGGCTACCTATTGCCAGTCCAAATGACTGGAATCAAAAATGAACACCATGCAGTACGCACAGCAGCAGGGATTTTTGATGTGTCACATATGGGCGAGTTTGGTGTTGAAGGCGAAGGCGCACAACAGTTTCTTCAAGAAATGGTAACAAATGATGTTGCGAAAGCGCATCCGGGCGATGCACTTTATACCGCGATGTGTTATGAAGACGGCGGTACTGTTGATGACTTGTTAATTTACTGTTTCGATACGAACCATTACCAACTGGTTGTTAATGCAGCAAATATTGATAAAGATTTTAATTGGCTCTCCGAACATGCTCCTCAATCGATAAATTTAACCAATCGATCAGAACAAATCGCTCTGCTCGCAGTGCAGGGTCCTCATGCGCTGAACAGCGTACAGAAGATTACAGACTATGATCTGACAAGTATAGAACACTTTAAATTTGCAAAACACGTTTCTTTAAATGGTGTAGACAGTCTTGTTTCACGAACGGGATATACTGGTGAAGACGGGCTTGAACTCTATTGCCCGTGGGACCAAGCGTGCAGCATCTGGAATGCATTGCTTGAAAAAGGAGCATCCGATGGACTTATCCCATGCGGCTTAGGTGCACGCGATACGCTTCGTTTCGAAGCGCGTCTGCCTCTCTATGGTCAAGAACTGAGTTCCACAATTTCGCCTTTGGAAGCTGGAATTGGTTTTGCGGTGAAAACAAATAAGCCGATTGACTTTATTGGCAAGCAGGCGCTTATTACACAAAAAACAGGAGGATTAAAGCGCAAAATTGTTGGTCTGGAGATGATTGATCGAGCAATTCCGCGATCCCATTATAAAGTTTATGCAGGAGACAAAGAGATCGGCGAGGTTACTACCGGAACGCAGGCACCAACAATCGGCAAGAATCTCGGCCTTGCGTTGCTGAACAGTGAGTGGACGAAACTCGGTACAGAAGTTGACGTTGATGTACGCGGCAAACGAAAAAAAGCTAAAATCGTAAAAACCCCTTTTTATAAGAGATCTTGAGGAGGAAATTAAATGTCAGAGTTTCGCTACCTACCGTTAACTGAAAAAGATCGACACGATATGCTTGATGTCATTGGGATTCATTCCGATGAAGCCCTGTTTTCCGATGTTCCTGAAAAAATTCGCTTCAAGGGTGAGTTGAATCTTGAATCCAAATTGTCCGAACCGGAATTAATTCGTTTTTTCTCTGCACTTGCGAAAAAGAATGCAAGTACAACTGAATACGCGTCTTTTCTTGGAGCGGGGGTCTATGACCATTATATTCCTTCTGTTGTAGATAGTGTGATCTCACGTGGAGAATTTTACACGGCTTATACGCCTTATCAAGCGGAAGTTTCCCAAGGAGAGCTTCAGGCAATTTTCGAGTTTCAGACCTTAATTTGTGAGCTGACCGGCATGGAGGCGGCAAACTCATCGATGTATGACGGATCTACAGCCTTAGCTGAAGCTGCACTGCTTTCAAATGGTGTGACGCGAAATAAGAAAGTAATCGTGTCTGAATCCGTTCATCCAGAATATCGAGAGGTGCTCGCTACCTATGCACATGGACGCGGTCTCGATGTTGTCACCGTACCGATGAAAGATGGAGCAACAGATCTTGAAGCCCTTGAAGCTGCAACGGATGACGCTACCTCATGTGTGATCGTGCAGTATCCCAATTTCTTCGGACAAATTGAGCCGCTGAATGAAATTGAACAAATTGTACACCGCGTGAAGCGCGCACATCTGATCGTCTCCAGTAATCCGCTGTCATTAGGGCTTCTGACACCGCCTGGCCGTTTCAATGCCGATATTGTTGTCGGCGACTGTCAGCCGCTCGGCATTTCCGAATCCTTCGGTGGCCCGCACTGCGGCTATTTTGCAGTAGCGAAAAAATTAATCCGCAAAGTGCCTGGTCGGTTGGTCGGGGAGACTGTTGATGAAAAGGGACAGCGTGGGTATGTGCTGACGCTCCAAGCACGTGAACAGCATATTCGACGAGAGAAAGCAACCTCCAACATTTGCTCGAATCAGGCCTTGAATGCGTTGGCTTCTTCTGTAGCGATGACGGCCTTCGGCAAGAAAGGAATTCGTGAACTGGCAAAGCAAAATATTCAAAAGGCTCACTATGCGGCTGAGCAGTTTCAAAAGTATGGGATTAAGATCGTTACAAATCAGGCGTTTTTCAATGAATTTGTGATCGACTGTGGGCGACCTGTCTCAGAAGTTAACCGTGCATTGTTTGCCCAAGGCGTCATTGGTGGATACGACTTAAGTAAATCCTATGAAGGTTACACGAATAAGATGCTTGTTGCAGTTACCGAAATGCGGTCGAAAAACGAGATAGACCAATTTGTTAAAGCGCTTGGAGGGATTTCAGTTGGATAATCAAAATCAGCCGCTCATTTTTGAACGCAGCAAAGAAGGAAGAGTAGCGTTTAGTCTTCCTGAACTTGATGTTCCGGAAAAACCGCTTACCGAATTGGTTGGTGAAGCATATCTGCGTCAAGACGAACCACATTTTCCAGAAGTTTCAGAGCTTGAACTCGTCCGCCATTATACAGCCTTGTCTCGTAGAAATTTTGGGGTTGACAATGGTTTCTATCCGCTTGGTTCTTGTACGATGAAGTATAATCCAAAGGTGAACGAACAGGTTGCGCGGCTTGACGGGTTGACGAAAATCCATCCGTATCAGGATGAACAGACGGTGCAAGGCGCACTTGAGCTGCTGTATCGTCTTCAAGAAAATCTGCAGGAAATAACGGGAATGGATGCCGTTACCTTGCAGCCCGCTGCAGGTGCGCATGGCGAATGGACCGGACTAATGATTATTAGCGCGTATCATGAGTCTCGCGGTGATTTCAAACGTACCAAAGTTATTGTTCCGGATACAGCTCATGGTACGAATCCTGCTTCAGCTGCAGTTGCGGGATTTGAAGCGGTGACTGTTAAGTCGAATGAAAATGGTTTGGTTGATTTGGATGATCTTAGACGCGTCGCTGATGAAACCACAGCAGCACTGATGCTCACGAATCCGAATACTTTAGGGCTGTTCGAGACGCAGATACAAGACATTGCAGAGATCATTCATGAAGCAGGCGGCAAGGTTTATTACGATGGTGCAAACATGAATGCGATTATGGGTGTCACGCGTCCGGGTGATATGGGCTACGACGTTGTTCATCTTAATCTTCATAAAACATTCACTGGCCCGCACGGCGGTGGAGGTCCGGGGTCAGGTCCGGTTGGTGTTAAAGTCGACTTGGCACCGTTTCTTCCGAAGCCGTTGATTATGAAACGTGAGAACGGATTGTTCGGATTAGACTTTGATCGACCGCAGTCAATTGGGCGTGTCAAGGCTTTCTATGGTAATTTTGGAATCAATGTCCGTGCTTACGCCTATATTCGCACGATGGGCGGCAAGGGGCTGTTGCAAGTGTCTAAAGATGCCGTCCTAAATGCGAATTACATGTTAAAACGGTTATCCGGCTACTTTGAAACACCGTTTAAGCGGCTGTGCAAACATGAATTTGTATTGTCCGGAAGTCGGCAGAAGAAGTTAGGTGTCCGTACTTTGGATATGGCGAAACGATTGCTCGATTTCGGCTATTACCCGCCGACTATTTATTTTCCGCTTCTTGTTGATGAGGCACTCATGATCGAACCAACGGAGACGGAATCCAAAGAAACTTTGGATGCATTCATTGATCATCTGATCGAGATTACAAAGGAGGCTGAATCAGCACCGGAAAAGGTCCAAGAAGCGCCGCATCAAACCGTGATCGGCAGATTGGATGAAACACGTGCGGCACGCCACCCGGTACTTCGTTATGTGAAAGAATAACGAAGTGCTGTTTAGCGCGTCACGGCTGTTCAAGATTATTTGTGCAAAGAAAACGAAGACCCAACCCGGATACTGATGCGAGTTGGGTCTTCATTTTGTCAACGGTTTAACGGCCGTTCGATTATCCTTTTTTGACGCGACCGTTCCATTTCTTAAAGCCGCCTTCAAGTTGGTAGAGATTTGAATAATTCATTTTCTTTAGTACAGCAGCAGCACGTGCACTTCGTGTACCATTGCTGTCATACAAATAGATTGGCATATCATGACGCACTTCCGTATGGCGCATCTTCAACTGGGTCAGCGGAATATTACGCGCACCAAGGATATGACCATTTTTGAATTCATTCGGTTCCCGGACATCAATTAACTGAGCTTTACGATAGCCTGCTCGAAAATCAACGTCGGATAATGTGGTAAGATAGCGACGCTGCATAAATCTGGCGATAAAAAAATAACCGAAATATGCGGCGATCATTGCAACTAAAATAATCCAGCCCATGACTCGTCGTCCCCCTAATTCATTTCACATTTTATTATAACGATTTGTCTCAATTTATGAAAGGCATGAAACCAGTCCGAATGACGTTGATTCCGCTTTCCAGATGCCGACAAATTCTTGTTTTTTAAGGAGTGTTATAGTAACATGAGTAAGAAAAGATGAAGTGGTTAGGGGGAGACACGATGTCGCCTACTCCGAGTATGGAAGACTACATTGAGAGAATTTACTGGCTGATTCAAGATAAGGGCTATGCAAGGGTTTCCGATATAGCGGAAGCACTTGATGTTCATTCTTCATCAGTAACAAAAATGGTTCAGAAATTGGGTAAGGATCAATACCTTATCTATGAAAAATATCGCGGCTTTATTTTGACGCCTAAGGGCAAGAAAATGGGGAAGCGGCTAGTGTATCGGCACGAGCTTCTCGAAGATTTTTTAAAGCTGATTGGCGTGCATGAAGAGAATGTTTATAAAGACGTTGAGGGTATTGAACATCACTTAAGCTGGGATTCTATTGACCGAATCGGCGATGTTGTTCAATATTTCGAAGAGGATCCGAAACGTGTCGGACAGCTATTGGAAATAAAAGAACGAGCGGACGAAGAAGAATGATTTTTGATGAGATCGAGAGATGAAAATCTTCCGGTCTCATTTTGCATGTGCGGTCATCTAATGGTAGTAGGGGGGATCGCGGGTGTACATTGATATTGTTTTTTCGGGCGGCGGAGTTAAAGGTTTTGCGTTTGCAGGCGCTTTGCGCGTGCTTGAAAACGCGGGTTATCAGTTTAAGCGGACAGCAGGTACGAGCGCCGGTTCGATTGTTGCAGCTCTTGTTGCAGCAGGTTATTCAGCTGAGGAATTAAAACAAATCATGGGCAGTATGGATACTGACAAACTGATTGAACCAACGGCACATATTCGCTTCCCAATTATTAAATGGATACGTATTTACTTCAAGATGGGCTTATTTCCAGGTAACCATCTTGAAAAGTGGATGAATACACTGCTTCGTGAGAAAGGAATTGAGACGTTTGCAGATCTCCCTAAAGACCGCCTGAAAATCATTGTCTCAGACGTGACCAAGGGACGGCTGCTTGTCATTCCTGATGATTTAAAAGATTATGGACTGGATTCGCTCCATTTTTCAGTAGCACGTGCAGTGCGAATGAGTTGCAGCTTGCCTTTCTTTTTTGAGCCGGTTCCGCTCTATGATGCGGATGGGGTGAAATCGCTGATCGTTGATGGAGGCATTCTAAGTAATTTTCCGCTTTGGATCTTCAATCGAGACGAAGCACTTCCTGTGCGTCCGTTTGTCGGTCTGCAGATTGTCGATAAGGAATCGGAGAATCTAGAGAAGAAGAAAATCAGAAATGCGGTTGAACTCTTTCGCGGATTATTTAATGCGATGCGAGAAGCTCACGATGAACGCGCAATCGATAAATTTAAAGAATCCAACATTATTGGTCTGCCTGTTGATAAAGTAACAACAAAGGACTTCCAAATATCTGCAAAAGAACGGGAACGCTTGTTTCAAATTGGTGCAGGCAGCGCCGAACAGTTTCTCAAAAAGTGGTCCTATTAGATTCATTCGGACGCTGAGTTTGTCGTAGAAGTCGATATGGATCCGTGCATCATCACGTTTTCTTAAGCACATAATAAGAGCGCCTCAAGGTCTTAAGACTTATGAGACGCTCTCTTCTTTGGTTATGTTTTAAGGTTTAAAATAAAAGTCGTTTTCTTTTCTTATTTTTTCGACCTTCGATGACCGTTAAGTGACTTTGTTTTTTTGCTTGGTGTGCGTTTCGTGTGTAAGCAGAGTGAGCGTTGTTTTTAATCACCTTAAACTTGGGTGAGGTCGAGCGCAGCATATGCGTTTTGTGATGCAATGAAACGATTTGTCTTCTTTTTCGCGACTGACGCGCTGCTCTTTTATAACGCGTCTGATCTCCATGACCGGTCCATTCTGCCAAACGTCGGAAAAAGAACAAACCAATGATCATTATTAGTGCAATGATGAACAATTGAGTCAGAATGACTGTCTTTTGACTTGGCATAAACATAGAAAGCAGGCCGAATAGTCCGAGACCTCCAATAATTACGAAGCCTAATGAATAGAGAAACGTTTTCACGGACACTCACCTCCGTTAAAATTAGAGCACTTGTCGCACAAGTGACTGTTTTTGCTCAATGTCTTTTTCTTTGCGTCGCATTTCTTTAAAGGCATAGATGCCAATTTCAATTTGCTTATCGTCAGGCTCCTTTGTTGTGAGCAATTGAACCCAAAGTCCCGGGTAACCGAGCCACTTCAGCACAGGAATATGGCGAACCTTATTCGTTAATCGAAGAATTTCATAGGCAAGACCCAAATCCAAGGGAATCAGCGCGATTCGGGAAAGGAGTCTAAGTGTCAGCGGTTCTGCAGGGACAAAGAAATAAAGGATGATACTAATGATCGCAGTGAACAGGATATAGCTTGAACCGCAGCGATAATGAAGCCGTGAATGCTTTCTTACATTGGCCACCGTCAGATCTGCACCACTTTCAAAGGTATTAATTACTTTATGCTCCGCACCGTGATACTGAAACAGCCTTTTCATCATCGGCGTCAAAGAGACAAAATAAACATAGCCGACAAGAAGCAGAATCTTGAAAAAGCCTTCGAGCAGAACCTGAGCAACAGTTCCCGATATCAGCGGTTCAAATAAGCTTGCCGCAAAAGCCGGGACAAGTGTGAAAACAAACTTTGCAAACAAAAACGATAGGATACCAAGTGCAGTCAAGCCAATGATTGCCTCAAGATTAAAGCGCTTCTTTGGTTCTTCTTTCTTCATCACATTTGGATCTTCATCATACACCTCCGTTGCATAATTGAGGTGCTTTGTGCCAAGTGCACTGGATTCAATAATGGCTGCAATGCCGCGAATCACTGGGATTTTTCGAAACGGTGCAAGAGCACGCATTTCTTTCTTGGGTACTTCAAAATAGGTGACGGATTGATCATTCCGGCGCACAGCAGTTACTGTTGTGTGCTTACCGCCCATCATGACACCTTCAATGACCGCCTGACCACCGTATATAGGAAGAATTTTATCCATTACCTAATCAGCCCGCTTCTCATCAATGATTTGTTTTTCCTTGTTACTTATTCTTATTCTACCCGAATTCACTTAAAACCTCTAGATATGTACCCCTTTCTGTTCATAGTTTTCTAGATCAATATTCCTTTCCGACCGTATTCATTTGTTTAAAGAAATACATGATTATCCACAAAGAGGCGCATACTTCATGGTAACCATTCGTATTGTGAGGGGTAAATGATGGCTAAACGCAGAAGAAAGACGAATAAAAAAGCGAAGCATTTATTTGCCATGTCGATCGGGCGTACAGCGATAACCGGTTTATTTGGCGGACTGTTTTGGGGGTTAATCGGTCTCCTATGCTATTTGCTGAATTTTTCAAAGGTTGGTCCGTCCTTGATCTTCGCAGTGTTTCCTTACTGGACAGGGAAGGACTCCGTCTATGGACAGCTGATTGCGGTGGCGGTCATGTCACTACTCTCTCTGTTAATCGCAGAGCTTTATTTATTTGTTTTCAGCAGAATTAAATCAATGTGGTTCTCGGTTAGTTTTGGTCTTTTATTATGGTTTATTGTCTTTTTCTTGTTTCAGCCGTTTCTACACGGTCTACCTGAACCTGCTCGGCTTGGCTGGAATACGACATCGACAACACTTTGCCTTTTTGCGTTGTATGGATTGTTTGTTGGTTACTCGATTTCTTTTGATTTTGAGGAACAAACGGGGGGAAGCAACTATTCAAATCAATAATGCTGTGGTAAAATGTCAAGAGTGAATTTGTCTGCGCGTCTCGTTAGATTAGGCTGAAAAAAACCTTAATCAACACGTTTTTCTGCATTTATTTCCTTCGTTTATAGGAAATGATGCTTTTTTCATGAGTGTGGACATGAACGTTTTACAGACATAGTTTTTACTATTTTTTTAAAGACTGGCGCGGATGAGCCTGCGGCAGCGGTGTACTTAAAGGAGGAAGCTTATGATTTCTGTAAACGATTTTAAAACAGGTTTGACCATTGAAGTGGACGGCGATATTCTTTCTGTTATCGAGTTCCAGCATGTTAAACCTGGAAAAGGTGCGGCGTTTGTTCGTTCAAAGCTGAGAAATCTGCGTACGGGGGCCATTCAGGAAAAAACGTTCCGCGGCGGCGAAAAAGTAAATCCGGCACGGATCGACAACCGTAAAATGCAGTATCTCTATTCAAGCGGCGATACGTATACATTTATGGACTTGGAATCTTACGAACAGTTGGATCTCGATGCAAGCCAAATTTCTGAACAACTGAACTTCTTGAAAGAAAACATGGAATGTAACGTTCAATCGTATCAAGGTGAAACGCTTGGTGTTGCGTTGCCAAATACCGTTATTCTCGAAGTTACTGAAACGGAACCAGGAATTAAGGGAGACACGGCTTCGGGCGGTTCGAAGCCGGCAACGCTTGAGACCGGTTATGTCGTTCAAGTACCGTTCTTCGTTAATGAAGGAGACAAGCTTGTGATTGATACGCGCTCAGGTCTTTATGTATCCCGTGCGTAATCAACCCATTAAATAACGCATGCATGAACAGCATACTTGTGAACAGTCTCTTCTGAGGCTGTTTTTTGAGCTGTCCCAAAAGGGTGTTGAACGGATTGCTCGCATCAACTGATCGCGACCGCGGGCGATCCAGGAGCCTCCTCGGCTGATCCTGTAAATCCTGTGGGGTTTCCTTTGGCTTGCGATCAACGGGAACGCTCCGCAGGAGTCGCGCATCTTCGCGCTTATCCTGAAACGGACGTTTTTTAAAGAGTGTCCCGTAGTCAATTTGACTACGGGACACTCTCTTTTTTTGTCCTCACAGACGAACGATTCCGGCATGTGTGCTTTTCATCTGTTCGCATGCAGCCTCATGCGAATCAAGCATATTGTGTACAAGCGGGCATATATTTTGATAGAAAACAAAAAGCAGTGAAGCATTAAGATCCGAGGTGGCTCATTTGAAACAGATACTCCCCTATCTACCTGAACCGATGCAGCAAATTATTCTTCGGATGCCTGAAACCGATCGCAATGCGCTTGAAGAGATTCGCTGCCGCACAGATTGTCCGCTTGAATTGATTGTTTCTGGCAAACGGTGGGTGCCGCCAGAAGGTGTTGCGATGCCGATTTTCCAAAAAGAGCAGGCAAGGCACCTGTTGCAGCAATTAGCCAAGTATTCGCTCTATACCTTGGATGAGGAGCTTAGACGCGGCTATGTGACCATCCCCGGCGGTCATCGAATTGGACTTGCCGGCCATGTCATTACAGAAAATGGACATGTCCTTCGTTTAAGGGATGTTACCTTCTTTAATATTCGATTAGCCAAACAAAAGGTCGGAGCAGCACTGCCGCTCGTTCCTTATCTCTATCAGCGCAATCGCTGGTTCAGTACATTGCTAATCGGTGCGCCTCAAACCGGAAAAACAACGATGCTGCGCGATTTGGCACGGCTTGTCAGTGAAGGCATACCGAATCGTTATCTGCCGTCACGAAAGACGGCAATTGTTGATGAACGCTCTGAACTTGCAGGATGTGTCGATGGCATTCCACAGAATCGCTTGGGCATTCGCGCAGATGTGATGGATGCGTGCCCAAAAGCGGAAGGGATGATGATGATGATTCGTTCGATGAGTCCTGAAGTGCTGATTGTTGATGAAATCGGCGGAGCGGAAGACACGAAAGCATTATTAGAAGCGTTAAACGCCGGCGTTGCCGTCATGGCCAGTGCACATGGATTCACTTTTGATCAACTTCTCCACCGCCCATCAATTCGCCCATTGATTGAAGCACAGCTGTTTGAACGTTATGTCATTCTTTCTCGTCACAACAGTGCTCAAAAAAATGGTTGCCGATTGACGATTCTTGATCGAATGGGAAGAAAGATGTCTGCCACAGAGGAGCAGTGGCAGTGATTCATTTAATCGGGGCAATGCTGATTGTTTTTGCATCGACTGCAACAGGGCTGCTTCTTGCCAAGCGGTACCGGGATCGTCCAAGGGAAATCAGACAATGGCGTTCGGCTCTGCAATCAATCGAAGCAGAAATCGTTTACGGACGAATCCCCGTTGATCAAATGGCAGAAGATCTTGCCTTGCAAATGCCGCTGCCGCTATCAAATTTCTTTGATACGCTTCATGATCAGATGATCGGTGAACGTTTGCCGCTACAGACAGCATGGAGCCATTCGATCGAACAGTATTGGCCCGGAACGGCACTGAAACAGCCGGAGAAGGAGATTATGATCCAATTTGGGACAACACTTGGAACGGAGGATGCGGAAAATCAAAGGAAACACATTCAGCTTGCATTGGCGCATCTTGAACGTGAAGAACAGGAGGCACGTCAGTCGCAAAAAGCAAATGAAAAAATGATTCGCAGCTTGGGCTTTCTGGCGGGAATTCTTATTGTTCTACTGTTCTTATAAAAGGCATTTAAAGCAAGCAATCTGGCGCGGAGTGAGAGGAGGGAGTCCCATGTCACTCGATGTAAATACAATATTTCAAATTGCCGGAATTGGCATTATCGTAGCGATGATCCAAACGGTTTTGAAGCAGATGGGAAAAGATGATTGGGCGCAGTGGGTGACACTGATCGGGTTTATCGTCATTCTCTATATGGCGGCAACGCTGATCGATGATCTGTTTGAACGAATAAAACAAGTATTCCTTTACATGTAGTGAGGCGGCTGATCCATGGATATTCTTCAGATCGTTGGATTGGGACTTTCTGTCACATTTCTCACGCTTATTTTGAAGCAGAGAAACCCAGTGTTTGCTTTAGTTGTCTCGCTCATCGCTGGTGTGTTTATTCTCCTCATGATGATCGACCAAATTCGTTTGGTTATGGAGATGCTGAAAAATATGGCGCAAACCGCGCATCTAAATAATGTTTACGTTGCGACCATTCTTAAAATAATCGGCATCGCTTATATCTCGGAATTTGGTGCACAAATTGCAAAAGATGCGGGACAAAGCTCAATGGCTGGGAAAATTGAGTTAGCAGGAAAATTGATCATTTTGGTTATGGCTATTCCTATTTTGACCGCCATCGTTGAAACCGTGATGAACTTAATGCCACAAGTAGGAGGAGGTTGAGATGAGGCGAAGGTTATATTCCAAGCGATTTCAGCTTCTGGCATTCATGCTGTTCTTGCTCATACTCTTGTTTGGTGCGGACAAGCCTGCTTATGCAGAAGACAGCGGCGAGTTGCAGCAATGGTCTGATCAGCAGCTTGATCAGCTTGACACCGATAAAATTGATGCATATTGGCAGAAAGTTGTTACGGATTATAACGGATTTCTGCCCGAAACCGAAACCAACTTCAAAGATTTGCTGCATTCAGATAAAGAAAGTTTTTTTAAAAAAATGATCGACGGATCGGTTCGATTCTTTTTGAATGAACTCGTTGTCAGCAGCAAGCTGCTTGGTACTCTGATTCTGCTTACCGTCTTTTCAACGCTGCTTCAAACCATTCAGTCGGCATTTGAGCACAAGGCAGTTTCTAAGGTCGCTTATCTAGTTGTTACCTTAGTGCTTATGATTCTGATGTTGAACAGTTTTCGACTGGCGATTAATTATACGAACGAAACCGTTGGTACGATGAGCCATTTTCTCATTGCGCTGCTCCCTCTCGTTCTGGGGTTGACTGCGGCTACCGGAGGACTTGCCTCCGTTGCCTTTTTTCATCCGCTTGTTATCTTTCTTGTTAATGCATCGGGATGGCTGATTTCTTCCTTTGTTTTGCCGTTGCTGTTAATGTCTGCCTTGCTCGCCATTGTCAGTACTTTGTCCGATCACTATAAACTCACCAGACTCAGTGAGCTAATGAAAAATGTTGCCCTCTTTACTTTGGCTGGTTTTTTTGCCGTTTTTCTCGGAGTTATCTCAGTTCAAGGGGCGGCAACATCGATTTCCGATGGTTTGATGGTAAAATCCGCAAAATTTTTTACCGGAAACTTTATCCCGGTGGTCGGGAGGATGTTTACTGAGGCTGCTGATACGGTCATGGGCGCCTCGGTACTGTTAAAGAATACGATTGGAATTGTCGGTCTGCTTATTTTGATTTGTATCACCGTTTTTCCATTGCTCAAAATCGTATCGCTCGCGTTTATTTATAATTTAGCAGCCGCTGTACTGCAGCCGCTGGGAGGCGGTCCCGTCATCGATTGTCTGGTCATCATGGCAAAAAGCATTTTCTATTTGTTCGCAGCACTCGCCGTCGTCTCGCTTATGTTCTTTCTTGCCATCACGATCATTATTGCATCTGGAAATCTGTCGCTAATGGTGCGCTAGGAGGTGCATAGATGGGCTATCTTGTTCATTGGATTTCACAAATTGTTCTCATCGTTCTGTTCGCGGTCATACTTGAATTGCTCATGCCTTCCGGCGTTTTCCAAAAATATATTAAGTTTGTTATTGGTCTTGTACTCATTATTGCATTGATGGATCCGGTTATTCGTTTGTTTCATGTTGACCCGAACAGTCTGCTTCAAGGGATCAACACGCAGAAATACAACGAACCGGTAAAAAAAGAAACCGCGCGCCAAAAAAGTGAAATAGAAAAGGCACAAGCCGCATATATTCAAGAACAAGTGGTTGTCCATATGAAAAATCAGGTGAAGGAGGAGTTGAATGAACAATACGGATTACAAATTGCACATTTGGAACTCTCCGCTGCGCATGAGGACGGACAAGATCTGTCGGTGCGAAACGTTAAAGTTACGGTTGAAAAAGCGGAAGCAAGCCATCGTCGTCAAGAATCCGGAATTCGGAGCATTCAACCCGTTCAAAGTGTATCGGTCGACCTAGATAAGCAGTCGACAACTGAGAAGTCGGTACATGAATCCAATGAGATGAAAGATGTCCGAGCCTTCCTTGCGAAACGATGGGAACTCAATGAGCGCCTCATCTCAGTAAACATGGAAGGGGGAGAGTGAAGGTATGATGCGATGGATTGAAAAGCTGAGCCGGATGCTTGGGGGCAAGGATAAGGACGGAAAACCGGCAAAAAGTACAAAAAGCGCATTGGTTAAATTGGTTGCGCTAGCGCTGGTCGGTATGGCGCTTTTGGCTGCCAGTCATTTCTTTTCCGAAAAAGGGTCTGAGCCATCAACTGCTGAACCTGCCTTCAGCACCAAGGATTCGAAGAACCTCTCAGAGATTAAAGCAGGAACAAAGACGGGCACGATGACTTCGATTGAAAAGTATGAGTCTTATGTGAATCAGAATTTAAAAAATATATTGGAACAAATACGCGGCGTATCGGATGTCTCGGTTATGGTGACTTTTGCTTCTACAGAAAAGAAGATTTATCAAAACAACACAAAGGTACAGGATAATCAAACGAGTGAGACCGATCCAAAAGGCGGCAAACGCCAGGTTACTGAGCGCAACGAAGATAGTGAAGTAGTCATGATTGATCAGGATGGCAACAAAGTGCCCGTTGTGATCGGCAATGAGCAGCCAACAGTACGCGGCGTTATCGTTGTCGCCAGAGGTGCCGAGCAATCATCGACGAAAGTCGCAATCATGGATGCAGTTTCTACCGTTTTGGATCTACCGTCTTACAAAGTAACGGTTCTTGAGAAGAATGACTGAGGAGGAGAAAAAACATGATCAAAAAACAAACGGTTTGGTTACTCACAATGCTCAGCTTAATTGTTGTTCTCTCCGTGTACGCGCTCTCTGCTCCAGGAAACCATGGGCAAACGGCGCAATCCGGTGAGAAAGCGGCTCAGACAAGCGCAGGATCAAAAACGGCAAAGACAGCAAAAACAGTTGCAGCCAGTGCAACTGAAGAAAAGCTCGCCAATATTGAGTTGACTAAAGATGACGAACGCAAGAGCTTGGAAAACAAGTATGAGAGCGTTGTTGCTTCAAAAAATAGTACAGCCAAAGAGATTAGTGCTGCCTACGACGCAATGTCAGATCTTAAAACAACTGCGAATAATGAAACAATGCTTGAAGACGTCATCGAATCGAAAGGCTATGATAAAAGTGTTGTCAAAACAAGCGGCAACCAAGTTCAAGTTTATGTCAGCGCTGATAAATTGACGAATAAGCAAGCCAATGAAATTATTCAATTAACAAATGAATATTTGGGGACCGGCCGCGTTGTCAGTGTTACCTACGCGTTAAATCAAAAGTAATTTAATAAATCAATGCCGCTTAAAGATTTTTTAGATAAAATAAGGTAGAATAAAAGCTGTTGCGATTTTTTCGCAGCAGTTTTTTTGGTAAGGTAAGAAAGTATCAGACGTCGTCAATGTATTCAAACCGAAAAAACAATCACTTGGTTGCGCGTCCTGCGAAAGTTAGGAACGGGACTAGCCGAGTATTTTTAATCAAGTCGAAACATTTTTGTCCATTGATTCGTAATCCTATAGGGTTATCGTTTTCTGGACGAGTAGACAAACAAAATAAATGCCCAACGAACAACGCTTGAAGGAATTATGAGTATCAAACAAGTGAATGATGATATGTTATAATTGAGTTTAAAGCGGACGGGATAAAGGAGTGCTGGATTTGCTAACTATTGAAGACATTAAGACTTTAATTAAAGAACTGGATTCATCTTCATTAAGCGAACTGAAACTTGAGGCAGAAGATGGAAAAATCACCTTAAGAAAAGCGGATGCATTTGCTGGAAAAGTAAAAACAATCGTTGAGGCAGCACCTCAGACGACGGCTGTTCAGGCACCTTCTGCTCAGCTTGAGCCACAATCAAATACAAGTGCTGAACCTGCGGCTGCGGAAGCAAATACAGATGCTGACCCGTCCCTCCACAAAATTACGGCACCGATGGTTGGAACTTTTTATTCGTCCTCCTCACCTGACGCAGATGCGTTTGTTTCTAAAGGATCAAAAGTAGACAAGAAGTCGGTCGTTTGTATTGTTGAAGCAATGAAACTATTCAATGAAATAGAAGCCGATTGCAAAGGGACGATTGTTGACGTTCTTGTGGAAGATGGTCAGCTTGTTGAGTATGGTCAGCCATTATTCTTGGTTAAGGAAGATTAAGGAGTTTAGTTTAAATGATAAAAAAAGTATTAATAGCCAATCGAGGAGAAATTGCGGTTAGAATTATTCGCGCTTGTAAAGAATTGAACATAGCAACGGTAGCGGTTTATTCTCAAGCCGATAAGGATGCGCTTCATGTACAGCTTGCTGATGAAGCCTACTGTATTGGACCCAATGCCCCTAAGGACAGTTACCTCAGCTATACCAACATGATCAGTGTCGCTGCATTGACTGGCTGCGATGCGATTCATCCGGGGTATGGATTCCTTTCTGAGAATGCTGATTTTGCTGAGATGTGTGAAGAATGCAACATCAAATTCATCGGTCCGACATCAGAAGCCATTAGTAAAATGGGGATCAAAGACGTAGCAAAGCAAACAATGAAAGACGCTGACGTACCGGTTGTCCCAGGTTCCAATGGTATCATTGACAATGTTGAGGACGGAGTGAAGATTGCAAAAGATATCGGCTACCCGGTTCTTATTAAAGCGACCGCAGGCGGCGGAGGCAAGGGGATTCGCGTTGCCAAGAATGAAGAAGAACTGCGTCACGGGATTGCTATTACTCAGCAAGAGGCCGATACTTCTTTCGGAAATTCCGGGGTATACATCGAGAAGTATATCGAAAATTTCAGACATGTTGAGATTCAAGTACTGGCGGACGAGCACGGGCACGTCGTTCATCTTGGCGAGCGTGACTGTACGATTCAGAGGCGCCTTCAGAAGTTATTAGAAGAGTCTCCCTCACCGGCACTCAATGAAGCGAAACGCCGGGAAATGGGTGCAGCCGCGGTTCGTGCCGCACGTGCTGTCCGTTACCGCGGTGCTGGAACGATTGAATTCATTTATGAACCGGACGGATCGTTTTACTTCATGGAAATGAACACGCGCATCCAGGTGGAACACGGCGTTACTGAGGAAGTTACCGGTGTGGACTTGGTCAAGGAACAGCTTCGTATCGCTGCCGGTGAGCCGCTTTCGATCAGCCAAGAGGATATTCAGTTGACCGGACACGCGATAGAATGCCGGATCAATGCTGAAGACTCAGAGAAGAATTTCATGCCTTCCTGCGGACGTGTTGAGACTTATCTTGCCCCCGGAGGTCCTGGGGTTCGAATCGATTCAGCTGTCTATCAAGGCTATTTCATTCCTCCATACTATGACTCCATGGTATCAAAGGTCATTGCGTATGGGAAAACAAGAGAAGATGCTATTGCGACAATGAAACGCGCACTTGACGAATATGTTATTGAAGGGATCAAAACGACGATTCCCTTTCACACACGTCTGCTCAAGCATCCGGTTTTTCAAAGTGGACAATTTAATACGAAATTCTTGGAAAAATACCCGTTGAACGAGCAAAGCTAATCGTGGAGGTGTGATGCTCATGCCTGAAAATGAAAAACAAACCATTGAGGTTGAAGAACATCAGGAGGATTTAGGCAGAATTGAAATTTCACCGGAAGTGATTGAAGTGATCGCCAGCCTTGCCGCTATCGAAGTTGTCGGGGTCGGTGAAATGTATGGAGGATTTGCTGCCGGAATGGTAGAGAAACTAGGCGGTCACAACAATCGAAAAGGTGTTAAAGTTGATCTGACTGATGAAGGGATTACGATTGATGTTCAATTGATCATGAACTATGGTGTTTCGATTCCCGAAGTTGCCGAGAAAGTGCAGGATAATATTGTTCAAAAGCTTAAGCGGATGACTGCACTTGATGTTAGTGAAATCAATATTCATGTTGTCGGTGTGCGTTTCGAGCATAAAGAAAATGACAATGATGCAATCGATTAAGAAGCAAAGGGGCGGGAGGTTGTCCTCTTTGCTTCTTTCCGTGTAGTCCTCAGCAGTTATGATGTGAAACCGTTGACAGCTTATGAATGTTCAAGACAATGAATCATGTGAAATGTAAGATGAAAGGGAGTACGTAATGAATCGAAGAGAAGCACGTCAGCTGGCATTGCAAGCCTTATTTCAAATGACACTCAGCGATATTGACAGAAAGTCGGCCATCGATGCCGTAAAAGATGAAGGAGAACCTGTTGACCCTTTTGTTACTCGGCTGCTGGATCAAACCTTAGATCACGAAGAAGCCATCGATCAACTGATCAGCAAGCATTTAAAAAACTGGTCTCTTGATCGTGTTGGGAATATTGATAAAACCATTCTGCGTCTAGCTGTTTGTGAAATCATGTATTTTGATGACATTCCATTGACGGTCTCTGTCAATGAAGCGGTTGAACTTTGCAAAATTTATAGTGATGAACAGACAAGAAAATTTGTTAATGGCGTTCTTTCCGGCATTTCTAAAGAAATAGAAACAAATTGCTGATGAAAAGGATGATAGAGTATGAGTGCACAACTCATAAACGGCAAAGCAATTGCTGCAGAAAAAAGAAAAGCAATGATCGCTCAGGTTGAATTAATGAAACAAAAAGGAACGACACCTGGGCTGGCTGTCCTTCTTATTGGTAATCATCCTGCATCCGTCTCCTATGTGAAGGGGAAAGTAAGCGATTGTCAGGAAGTGGGCATTCATTCACAATTAATTCGTTTACCGGGAGACGTTGCTGAAGCTGAACTTCTGAATCAAATTACCAAGCTTAATGTTGATCGCAGGATTCACGCCATTCTTGTTCAATTGCCGTTGCCAAGTCATATTTCAGAACAAAAAGTGGTTCAAGCGATCCGTCCTGAAAAAGATGTTGATGGCTTTCACCCAGTTAATATTGGGCGAATCGTGACGGGACAGCCCGGGTTTGTTTCATGTACACCCGCGGGAATTTTAGAGATGCTGAGAACCATTCATTTACCGATTGCCGGCAAGCATGTCGTCATCGTTGGTCGAAGTAATATCGTCGGCAAGCCGGTTTCACTGCTTTTTCTAAATCGCGATGCGACCGTCACAGTCTGTCATTCTAAGTCAAAACCGTTATCATTGTATACGAAGCAAGCAGATATATTGATTGTTGCAGCAGGCAAAGCATCACTGATTCATGCTGATGATATTAAACCTGGGGCTGTTGTAATCGATGTTGGCATGAATCGAAATGCAAGAGGAAAATTGGTTGGTGATGTGGCATTTGATGAGGTGAAGGAAAAGGCGGGTTATCTTACGCCGGTGCCCGGCGGAGTCGGCCCGATGACGCGGGTCATGCTATTGGAAAATACATTGACCGCTGCAATGAGACAAATGGAAAAGGGACTCTGATTGCTCATGGAAAACGAACGCTATGTAAGTGTTACCAAATTGACGCGCTATATCAAACAGCTTCTTGAAACCAATGGACAGCTTCAAAATGTTTGGTTGCGAGGGGAAATTTCTAATTATAAACGGCATTCGCGTGGCCATTTGTATTTGACAATTAAAGATAAAAATGCACGGATTCGCGCCGTCATGTTTGCTGGAAATGCACGCCGATTGACCTTTGAACCTGAAGATGGAATGAAAGTGCTCGTCCAAGGATCGGTCGCTTTATATGAACCTTATGGTGAATACCAGATCTATATCCGAGAAATGGAGCAGGATGGGTTAGGCAGGCTTTATCTCGCTTATGAAGCACTGAAGAAGAAACTTCAGGCGCAGGGCATGTTTGATGAGACGCTCAAAAAGCCACTTCCAAAAGCAGCTCATGAAATTGCGATTATAACCTCACCCACAGGTGCAGCCATACGTGACTTGTTTACAACGATTAAGCGCAGATTTCCAGCGGCACGCTTGACCGTTTTTCCAGTGCTTGTTCAAGGAGCGGGAGCTGCATCCTCAATCGCTGCAGCAATTGATCAGGCCAATCGGTACAATCGCTTCGATGTTCTAATTGTTGGGCGCGGCGGCGGATCCATTGAAGATCTGTGGGCTTTCAATGAAGAAATGGTTGCTCATGCTATTTTTCAGTCGCGGATACCTGTTATTTCTGCTGTGGGACATGAAACCGACTTTACAATTGCCGACTTTGTTGCTGATAAAAGGGCGCCTACGCCAACGGCAGCTGGTGAATTTGCGGTTCCAAGTCGTATTGACCTTCAACGAAGACTCGCACAGACAGAATCTCAACTCGGACAAGCCGTTCGCGGCAAAATTCGCGAGGCGAAGAAGCAACTGGAGCATCTGCAACAATCCTATGCCTTTCGCTATCCTGCTCAGCTTGTGCTGCAGAAAGAACAAGAATGTGACCGGCTTATTGAACGGTTGCGCGGGGCGTTTCAAATGGGTATCCAACGGAAGCGTGACCGGCTGGGCATGGTGGAACGTCTGCTCAGTCAAAGCAAGCCCAACCAGCTTGTTGCGCGTGCCAAAGAGCGGCTCAATGATCGGGAACGTCAATTAACCCGTTCTTTTTCTGCTCAATTCAACCAGAAGCAGGCACTTTTTGAGCGAAGGATTGATCAGTTGAACCATTTGAGTCCGCTTAAAATTATGGGACGCGGCTACGGGCTCGCGTTTGATAAAGACGATCATCTGATTAAATCGGTGCGTACAGTTGATCCGGGTGATATGATTAATTTGAGGCTGCACGATGGAACAATTGACTGCCAAGTATGGGGTATTGAGGAGGCGAAGACGAATGAGTGAATCTTTTGAACAAGATCAATCGAAAGCGCCGGCTTTTGAGGATGCGATGGATCAGCTTGATCAGATTGTCAAACAATTGGAAGAAAACGATGTTCCTTTAGAGAAAGCGATTGGGCTGTTTCAAGAAGGTATGGCTTTATCTAAGATTTGTCATGATAAGCTGGAGTCTGTCGAAAAGAAAATGGATCAACTGCTAACTCCGGATGGGGAAACGCGCCCTTTTTCTGTCCAGGGAGATGACGAATAATGAGCGAAGCGCTGAATGCTTATTTAGCTGAGAAGAAGGAATGGTTTGACGATCAGCTCCCGAAGCTGTTTAAGCACCTATCCATCACCCAAAAGTTAAAGAATGCAATGCTTTATTCGATAAAAGCAGGCGGAAAACGTATTCGACCGATCTTGCTTTTTGCGACGCTTCATTCCTTTGGCAGGGATGAAAAAATTGGGTTAAAGACTGCACTGGGACTTGAAATGATACATACGTACTCACTCATCCATGATGACCTTCCCGCAATGGATAATGATACATTGAGACGCGGACAACCGACAAACCATGTGGTATATGGCGATGGTACTGCTATACTCGCCGGTGACGGATTACTGACCGCGGCTTTTCAAATGATCGCTGATGATCAAAGCCTAGATGCAGCAGTTAGAGTAGCACTAATTGGTAGGTTGGCAAAATCAGCAGGTCCCGAGGGTATGGTAGGCGGTCAGGAAGATGATCTTGAAGCTGAGGGGAAAGTGCTACATTTAGAAGAACTGATGTCAATTCACAAAAGAAAGACCGGAGCCTTGATCCGATTTCCTGTCGAGGCAGCAGCCGTCATTGCAGAGGCAACCGAGGTGCAAACAGAAGCACTCATTCGCTATTCGGAGCATTTGGGACTGGCGTTTCAGATTGGAGACGATATTCTCGACGTGATTGGCAACGAGCAAGCATTAGGGAAAACGATTGGCAGCGATCTTGCCAACAATAAAAACACGTATGTAAGTTTGCTGCGTGTTGACGGTGCAAAAGAAAAACTTGCACAGGAAGTTGAGCAAGCACTTGCCAATTTAAAGGAATTAGGTTTTGAAGACGGCCTGCTTGGTGATCTTGCACGCTACCTGGAAAAACGAACGCATTAAAATCGTTAAATGGATTTGAGCGTTTGCATCTTTTGTGATAAACTTAATTGCATTGTCAATGAAGGTGCAGTATTCTAGTCACTCTACTTTGCTTGAAGACGGGGCTAAAAATCCGTCAAAGGGCACATCGATGAAGTTCCTGGTGTCGGCTTAAGGCGCCCAGCTTTGGGCTGGTGCTGGGAGTAAAGGGCGTAGGGCGATCCGCAACGGCATGTGGGCGAAGACCCTGCGCCCGTGGAGACACGTACGTTGTTTGCTTTGTGCAATAACTATGTGGAAAACCTGTTTCGTCAGTACTTGAACAATTAAGGAAAAGCGAACAGCGTAGCCTGCCTTGAGTGGGAAAGAGGGGATGGATGGCGAATAACTTTGACCTGCTTGGCCAGTGGGAAAAGGGACGTCTTCCTGAAATCAATTCTGCAAAAGAGGCTAGAGCAAAGCTTCAAGAGTGCTTGAGGAAATCTCCTAGACTGTCTGCATCACCGCAGCGTTCGAAAAGGATTATGGTGCGGTCTAAGTGGCGTTCCAGTTCGATGTATGGCGACAACATCGGTCAAATTTTAATAGGAAACTACCTGCTTGGCGACAACAGGCAATTTGACGGGAAAACCTACTGGACCTAAGCCGCAATGTTTACTTTTCGAACGACCTCATATACATAATTTTCTTTAATGAGTATCTTATAATTTATTTAAGGATGTGAGAATTTCGGTCAAGATAAAAAGATGATCGAAATACGCATGAAAAACGATTTAAAAAAAGCTTTAAGATGGGCATTGCCATTAGCTGTTATCACATTTGTGCTAGCGGCTATTTTTTCAATTGCATCGACAGCCGTGCTCAGCAATGCAAATGTATTCAGCGGTACGATCGTTGTCATGGTCATCATCCTGATCGCCCTTTTCTTCGATATTATTGGTGTTGCTGCCACAGCTTCAAGTGAAGCGCCTTTTCATGCCATCGCTTCTAAGGGAATGAAGGGTGCGAAATTTTCGGTCTGGCTTACCAAAAATGCGGACCGAGTGAACACATTTTGTACCGATGTAATCGGTGACGCAGCAGCAATTATCAGTGGTACGGCAGCTTCAGTCGTTGTAGTAGAATTGATGGCGCTCCTCGTTTACAATAAGAGTGGTGTTGCCGAGTATATCATTTCTGTGATTGTGACGAGTTGTGTTGCAGCATTTACTGTTTTTGTCAAAGCGTTGGGAAAAGGCTTCGCCATTAAAAATGCAACGAAAATTATTTATCGAGTGGGCTACGTCATGTACTTCACAGAAGATCATCTTCATATTCCCATCTTAAAGCTTCTTGATAAGAAGAAAAAAAAGAAGGGGAAGAAGAAAAAAACGGCAAAGAGGGACGTGTGATAAATCATGGATGTATCGACAATAAAGAATCCTAAGTTTCTTAAGAAACTGTCCGTTGATCAAATGACTGAGCTTGCCGATGATATCCGCTCATTTTTAATTCAGAAGCTTTCCAAAACCGGCGGACACCTGGCACCCAATTTGGGTGTTGTTGAATTGACGCTTGCACTGCATAAAATTTTTAATAGCCCGGCGGATAAACTGATCTGGGATGTCGGTCACCAGTCCTATGTGCATAAAATTCTGACCGGACGCGGCGGTCAATTCGACACGCTGAGACAATACAAAGGGCTGTGCGGATTTCCAAAGAGAAGCGAGAGCAAGCACGATGTATGGGAAACCGGACACAGTTCGACGTCACTGTCAGCAGCGCTGGGAATGGCTGTAGCCCGCGATCTCAAGCATGAACACTTTGATGTGGTCGCAGTTATCGGCGATGGGGCGCTGACAGGCGGAATGGCACTTGAAGCATTGAACGATATCGGGCACCAAAACAGAAATATGATTATTGTTTTAAATGATAATGAGATGTCGATTGCGCCGAATGTTGGTGCTCTTCATAATATGCTGAATCGAATTCGTTCGGCAAATAAATATAATCGCGCAAAAGAAGATCTTGAATACTTGATGAAGAAGATTCCTGCATTTGGCGGAAAACTGGCTTCCGTTGCAGAACGATTAAAAGATCGATTAAAATATTTACTCGTCTCCGGTGTGTTTTTCGAAGAACTGGGAATCACTTATCTTGGTCCTGTCGATGGTCATAATCTAAACGCACTGATTGATAATTTAAACTACGCACAGAAGCGGAAGGGACCGGTTCTGATTCATGTGCTGACCCAAAAAGGGAAAGGGTATCGGCCCGCTGAAATGGATGAGATCGGTACATGGCATGGAACCGGCCCCTATAAAATAGAATCCGGTGCCTTTATTAAGCCCGCTGCTGTCGCACCGGCGTACAGCCAAGTGGTCAACGATGAATTGCAGGAACTTGCGCGTCATGATGAACGGATCGTCGTTGTTTCGCCGGCAATGGTTGTCGGTTCAAAGCTCGAAGGTTTTGCCAAGGAGTTCCCAGAGCGCTTGTTTGATGTCGGCATTGCAGAACAGCATGCCGCTACCTTTGCTGCAGGACTTGCAACCCAGAATATGAAACCCGTATTGTCGATCTACTCAACATTTATGCAGCGCGCTTATGATCAATTGGTCCATGATCTGTGCAGACAGAATCTTAATGTGGTTCTTGCAGTCGACCGTGCAGGTCTCGTTGGTGCCGATGGAGAAACACATCAAGGTGTTTTCGATATCGGATTCCTGCGGGCCCTGCCTAACCTTGTCGTGATGATGGGCAAAGATGAAAATGAATTAAGAAATATGGTCTATACAGCCATTCACTATAATAAAGGACCGATTGCCGTTCGCTATCCGCGCGGAAATGGTATTGGTGTCCCAATGAAAGGTAAAGCTGAAGCATTGACCATCGGTTCATGGGAAGTGCTTCGTGACGGAACGGATGCAACGGTGCTCGCCTTTGGACCAATGCTGCAGATTGCAGTTGCTGCCGCAAAGCAGCTTGAATCTGAAGGATTCCGCCTAAGCATTGTTAATGCACGCTTTATTAAACCGATGGATGGGCGAATGCTCGACCAAATTGCGAAACAGCAGACGCCGATTTTAACGGTTGAAGAGGGAATGCTTGCCGGCGGTTTTGGCTCAGGCGTGCTCGAATATTACCACGATCATGGTGTTCATGATTTGGTCATCGAACGCATGGGGATTGAAGATCGCTTCGTAGAACACGGCACCGTAAAGGAACTGTTAAACGAGCTTGGCTTAACGGCTGAGCAAATCGCTCGTCGGGTGAAAAAGATGATCCATGAGCAAGCGCATCGAAATCAGGTTAGAAAGGTTATTACATCATGAGAGATAAAGAAAGGGTCGACGTTCTCCTCGTGAGACAAGGATTATTTGACTCGCGTGAGAAAGCGCAGCGAGCGGTCATGGCGGGAATGGTTTATCATGATGAGCAGCGTGTCGATAAACCAGGGAGCAAGGTTGACCGTGCGCTTAAATTTACGATTAAAGGAAATCCACTGCCTTATGTCGGCAGAGGCGGCTTGAAGCTCGAGAAAGCATTAGATGTCTTTCATCTTAACTTAAATGGTTTGTTAATGCTTGATATCGGTGCGTCAACCGGCGGTTTTACCGACTGTGCATTGCAAAACGGAGCCGCAAAAGTTTATGCACTTGACGTGGGATTCAATCAGCTTGCTTGGAAGCTGCGCAGTGATCCGAGGGTCATTGTCATGGAGAAAACGAATTTTCGCTACTGCAGGCTTGATGATTTTCAAGCAGGGCCTCCTGATTTTGCGTCCATTGATGTTTCGTTCATATCTTTGAAAAAGATTCTGCCGACATTGATTGGCATTTTAAAGGACAAAGGCGAGGTTGTCTGTTTAATTAAGCCTCAATTTGAAGCCGGCCGCGATGAGGTCGGAAAGAAGGGAATCGTTCACGATCCGAAAACTCATTTGGCGGTGATCAATGATATTCTGGAATTTGCACTGGGCTGCGGGTATACGCTGTTAGATCTTGACTTTTCACCAATTACAGGCGGAGATGGAAATATAGAATTTCTTGCCCATTTACGCTCGGAAAAGGATCAGGCTCAGAATTTACTACAAGTCATGCCTGACGATGTTGTTCGCTTGGCACATACTAATTTTAAACAGAAGAAAATAAGGAATAAACCGAAATAAAGGTTTGTTCCTTATTTTTTTATTGACGAATTTAGGGAAACAGTGGAAAATAGAAGGGAACGAATGTTCGAATCGAAGAGGTGTTTCCATGTGCTAACAGAACTTCAAATTATAAATTTTGCAATTATAGACAAACTGAATGTGTCTTTTGAAGACGGACTGACTGTATTTACTGGTGAAACCGGTGCGGGAAAGTCAATCATTATTGATGCCATTGCCTTGCTTGGCGGGGCACGCGGCTCAGCTGATTATGTCCGGCATGGTGCAAAAAAGGCTGAGCTTGAGGCGTTATTTGATATCGAAAATAATGAGCGGGTCATTCAATTGCTTGATCAGTTAGGTTTAGATCACACCGATGACCAGTTAATCCTCAGGCGCGATATCGCACATACTGGGAAAAGTGTCTGTCGTGTCAACGGCAAGCTCGTGACTCAGTCCGTTCTGCAGCAGTTCGGTACGCTTCTGATCGACATTCATGGGCAGCACGAACATCAGCGCCTTCTCGATCCTTCGAAACATCTCGACTTTGTTGATCGATTTGGAGGGTCGACTATTGAAAAGCTGAAGCAGGCTTATACAGAAGAATATCAAAAAGCAACGAAGCTTGCCGCTCAATGCAGCCGCTATAATCAGGACGAAAAAGAAGTAGCACAGCGAGTCGATTTGCTTCACTACCAGATAAAGGATATTGAAGCCGGTCATCTGCAGAAAGATGAAGAGGAACAGCTGCTCGAGGAAAAAAGAAAGCTGTTGAATTATGAAAAAGTATTTCAAACGCTTAAATCCAGCTATGGCGCACTTGATGGTGAACATGCGGCCTTGGATCTGCTTCGTCAAACCGCTTCCGGCCTTGACTCGATTCGCGATCTCGACCCTGAGCTGAATCATTTTTCTGAGTCTGTCTCGAATTGTTTCTATCTGCTTGAAGAGCAAGCCTCATCGATCCGCAATTATTTGGAGCAGATGGAATATAATCCGGAACGGCTGAATGAAATTGAAGCACGCTTAAATGAAATTCAGCTTTTGAAAAGGAAATACGGAAATAATGTGGACGAAATTTTAACTTATTATGTGCAAATAAAAAAAGAACTCGATGACTTGAATTCACGCGACCAAAATTTCGATGCCCTGCATGAAGCATTGAAAGCTGAAATTGGCGTATTGAGAGACTGTGCCGTTCAATTATCCAGAGCGCGAAAACAAACAAGCGGGAAACTGGCGCGTGCCATTAATCATGAGTTTAAAGATCTGTGTATGGAGCATGCTTTGATTGATCTTCACGTGAAGATGAATGGTAATCTTGAGTCATTTTCCGGATTCAGTTCAGAAGGCATTGATCATGTTTCCTTTTATATAACCACCAATCCTGGTGAACCATTCAAACCGCTGGCAAAGGTTGCCTCAGGTGGCGAGCTTTCACGAGTTATGCTTGCAATGAAGACGGTGTTCAGAAAAGTGATTGGTCCGGTAACCATTGTCTTTGATGAGGTGGACACTGGGGTCAGCGGCCAAGCAGCACAAGCCATGGCGGAGAAAATCAGTTCGCTTTCTCAAAACGCGCAAGTATTTTGTATTACCCATCTCCCTCAAGTTGCAGCCATGGCCGACCAGCATATCTCTATTGAAAAATACGTGACTAAAGATGAACGTACCCATACGCATGTCAAAACGTTGGATGACGCTGAAAAAGTACAAGAAATTAGCAGAATGATTTCGGGTCCGTTGATGACTGATCTTGCTCGGGAACACGCAAAAGAACTTATTCAATTGGCGGAAAAAATCAAACAGTAATCACTATTGGTATCGTCACCCTATACTGGAATTAATCCCTGAATCGCTTCACTCATAATTCTCCTCTGCTCAGGCAATTTTAATAAATGCACTGCACGACAAGGTGCGGTTTTGGAGCGAGGAGAGTGAGTTATGAACAAAAAAAATAAGCTGGGAGTCGTGTTTGGTTGGGTTTTACTCGGTTTCCTAATGATCGGATTCGTTACCGGAATAAAGGCAAACCTGTTTGTTTCGCAACTGAGTAAGCATACAGAGATGATACATGCAGAGCGTTTTCAATTACGGGCAGAATTAACAAGTGGTTCGCCAATCGCTATGTTAACCAAGAAGAAAAAGCTCGAAGCGGTCCATAAATGGAAAGAAGCGGAACAAAATGACACAGTCGCTGGTTCTGTTTCACTGCCTGTACTATTGCCTAAAAAAGATCTTCGGCTGATTCCGGGCGGCCAGTCCATTGGCGTTCAGCTTAATACAAAAGGCGTACTGGTTGTCGGCTATCATCTGGTTACGACTTCAAAAGGGGAATCATCGCCAGGTGAGTCCGCCGGCATTCGAGTCGGTGATGTGATTACAAAAATTAATGGACGGCAAATGGGTTCAATTAATGATGTGCGCAAATTTATGACCCATATGAATCAAGAAAAGCCACTTCACGTAACATTGATTCGTCAAAGATCAACGATGGAGAAAAAATTAACGCCGATCCTGGATGTAGCAAATCAGCGTTGCCAACTGGGATTGTTTATTCGAGACTCTGCTTCTGGAATTGGAACGATGACTTTCTACGACCCAATTTCCGGTTCCTACGGAGCGCTGGGACATGTCATTGCCGATCGTGACACCGGCCAGCCTATCATGGTTAAAAACGGACGCATTGTACGATCAATTGTGCAGGCAATTGATCGCGGTCAGGAGGGGAAACCTGGAGAAAAAATAGCCTTTTTTCCAGAAAATGCCCTAAGTATTGGCTCGGTAGCAAAAAATACCCCCTTCGGCATTTATGGAAAGATGCAAAAAAATTATTTGACTCGTTCGGATATGCTTCAAAAAGCCCTGCCAATTGCTACAGCAAGCCAAGTGCAGGAAGGCCCGGCACAAATCTTAACGGTTCTCAATGGCAATAAAGTCGAGGCATTTGATATTCGCATCCTGAATTCAATACCGCAAAAACATGCTGCAACAAAAGGTTTGGTTCTTAAAATTACAGATCCAAAGCTGCTGAAAGCAACCGGAGGAATCGTACAAGGAATGAGCGGAAGTCCGATCATCCAAAACGGCAGGCTGGTTGGAGCGGTCACTCATGTATTTGTTAATGATCCGACCAGCGGATATGGCGTGCATATAGAATGGATGATCAATGAAGCAGGATTACAGGACACGCAGCACTCGTCCTTGCAAAAACAAATAGCAAGCTGATCACAAGTGCAAAATAATTCGACAAGTTCGTGCTGATCCTTGTCGAATAAACGATAATCGAAACGGATTACCTGTTAAAAAGAAGGATTAGGAAGAAAAAAATGGATTGAAGTGAATAAGAATAAAAAGGATACCTTACCCTCTTGTCGAAATCATTAATGTAGAATCATCGACAAGGGGGATTTTGTGTTGCAAACAATAAAGGTCTGCATGACCGACGATAACCAAGAACTGATTATGCTAATTAACGAGTATTTGAAGTCTCAAGATGATATCGAAGTAATCGGTACAGCGAGCAATGGTCAAGATTGCTTAGAAATGCTGAAAAACATGACGCCCGATGTACTTTTATTGGATATTATTATGCCACATCTTGACGGGCTAGGGGTGTTGGAACAAATTCATTCGAACCCAGAACTACCCAAACCCGGAATTATTATGCTGACTGCTTTCGGGCAAGAGGATGTGACGAAAAAAGCTGTAGAACTTGGCGCTTCTTATTTTATTCTAAAGCCTTTTGATATGCCTAACTTAGCGAATCATATTCGTCAGGTCGCCGGGAAAAAAGCGGCAAATCCTGTGTTTACCTCACATACACTGAAGAAGCAGACAACATTGGAAAAAAATCACGACTTAAACGCAAGTATCACTGATATTATTCATGAGATTGGCGTGCCTGCACACATCAAAGGGTATATGTATCTGCGGGAAGCCATCTCGATGGTCTATCATGATATTGAATTGCTCGGTTCGATTACCAAGGTCCTGTATCCGGATATCGCCAAAAAATACAAAACGACGCCCAGCCGCGTCGAACGTGCGATCCGCCATGCGATCGAAGTTGCTTGGAGCAGAGGAAACGTTGAATCCATCTCGCAGCTGTTCGGCTACACAGTATCCATGTCAAAAGCAAAACCAACAAATTCAGAGTTCATCGCCATGGTCGCCGACAAGCTCCGAATCGAGAATCGCGCCGAAGAATCAATGCGGATTTTGTGATATAAAGGGATTTTTAGGGATTGTAAAATAGTGGATGTTGGACGAATAAGCCAGCAAACATGGATTTAAAACCAATAAACTCTTTCAAAAGTGCCGATGAATTTTTTAGTTCATTGGGACTTTTTATTTTGGGCTGAGAGGTCGAATCATGAAAGTAACAAAATTTGAATTCTATTAGAAAATTTTCTTATTTATTGTCAATCGGGATAGATTTGCTGGATCATATCCTTGTTGGTAAGGATGGAGAAACAATATTTTTAAAAAGTAAAAAGTCTGATTTAACAAGATTAATTAAGAAGATTTTCTTAATCAATAGTTAGACGGAAATTGGAAATGATTTCTTTTTGCAAAAAATTCCATTTGATATACAATGTATAAGAAAAGGGGAATGTATTAAGTGGATAAACTGAAAGCATCTTTACTAATCGCAGCAATAAGACCGAGATAACTAAAAAGAGAATTGACTGGTTGCCGTCTGCGGTTTCTATCGACAAAATGATGCTGAAACATAAGAACGTTTACAAAACAATTCTAACGAAGTGGAAGAATAACAACTTAACAAATTTAGATGACGATGCTCCTACAATCAAACACTTACAAAGCTAAAAGATCAGTGTTTAATACATATATTATCCTGAATTATTCACCGCTTGCCGTTTTTTCGGGATTTTGCTCACCAGGATGCAGCCAACCTGATTTCACTTGATTTTTTGAATGGAAAAATGACCTTGAAGATCAATTTCTGAACATTCACGTAAAAGAAGGCCATTTTGAGACAGACTTCCCCCGTTGATCTGATGAACCCGTTTTGAATTTTGAGCTGAGTGTTTTTTTGTTACTCGATGTGAAGTTGTTGAATCCGGTTGAGCACGTTCCAGAAGAATGCCTGATAGACAAAACTGGAAGACAGCTTGAAATAAAGGGATCGTCCTGACCGGACGAGCTTACTGGCCACTTTGACGATCCGCGTTCGGATGGTTTCGATTCGCATGGCCTTCTGTCTTTTTGGGAATGCCATCGTCCGCATCCAGTTCGTTAAATTGTAGGCGAGCAGACTGAGCATCAATCGGACTTCGTTAATTTCGAATTTGTGACTAGACAGTTGATCCAGACTGAATCCGGATTTGGCTTCCTTGATGTAGTTTTCCATCGTCCCTCGTTTCTGATAAGTCTGAAAGACCTGTTTCGGGGAGAAGCATTCAACCAGATTGGTCACGATAAAGGTATGCGTAAAGAAAAGTTCATTGGCCGGGCGAATGGATTGAACGGCAACCCGTCTTGGCTTACCCCAGGACTTCGCCTGATAATCAAATTCTTCATAGTAACACTGAGTTTTACCGGTTGGTGAATCATTCGGGTGAAGTTCTTCGGCCATCCGTTGAAGCACGGCGTTGGTCTTCAGCCGAATCACGTAGTAGACGGATTCTGTTTCGCACGCCTCGTAGAGGTCCGGTGTGGCAAAACCGCTGTCAGCGCGAACGAGCGGCGTGGTTTCTGGAAAGTGCTCGTTGTAGTGTTCGAGAATCGGCCGGACAAAGTCCACAACGCCATGCGATGTATACCGATTTCCAGGACGCAGTTTCGCTTTCAAAAAATCACCCGTTGCCCCATCAAACGCCACCAAGGGATGGAAGCCGATCGTACCGTAATGCGCGTTATAGTCCGAGGATTCTTGCTTTCCATACGTATCAACATGGGTGGAATCCAAGTCAAGGATCAGTGCTGGATTCTTGCGATAGCGGTGAACTTTGTCGAGTAATTTTTGGTTGGCCATGCCAAGCTGATCCAGAGCATTAGGATCAAAGCGATCATAAAAACGGGAGAGTGTCGGCTGTGACGCAAGTGTTGGTGATTCAACAACCTGAGTGAACACGGGATCGTGAATCAATGAATCCGCTGCATCATCTTCAGAATAACCAGCCAGCAGCTGATAGATCTTCTGGCGCAAAAGTTGCTCATTGGAATAATCCGGACTTTTGCGCGAATCGTTCAGCACCAGATGGTGAGTCAGCGTTTTTGAGAAACCGAGTTTTTCATCAAATTCTTTAAAAATCAGATGACCGCTTTCGGAAGAAAGTTCGCCACCGGTAAAATTGATTTTGATCTTCCTGTTGAATTGACACGACTTTTCCTCTACACTGAGCATATGAGGAACCTCCTTGTATGTTTTTGGTTTAGTCACCTATTATCATACAAAGGAATGGTTCCTTTTTCATTAACTTTTTTCACCTAATCGGTGAAAAAACGAAAAGGGTTATCTCCTTGTGGGGAAAGCGTTTTGGCCAGTTAGCAAATTAGGCTATGAATAATTCAGGATTATAAAACATATAATAAAATTTCAATTTTATAATGACCTTTGACAAAATCATTCTTCCTGATATAAAGATTGGGAGAGGATTTGTGTGTACTAAGTATATCTACATCAAGAAAAGAGTACCGGTGATACTTTGTACTGCGGAAAGGGAAATAAGAACTGTTATCGTGGATTAAAGCGCAGATCTAGTGAACATATATTTCTGATTAAGAATGACAGGACAAGATATATCATTTTGAATGAAGCGCCTTGATGATGAAGACGCTGCTTATGAATACGAGGAACTCATCACAGAGATGTTAAAGGTGATCGGACAATGCAAATTCAAAGTTTACAACGGTAGACGATGTGGTCTAGTAACAAAGAAAATATTATCAAAGATATTTAAAAGCCGGTCAATGACCGGCTTTTTTTTCTTATTTATTTGGAATTTGATCAGTAAATGGAATGAATGGGTTTATTTCATTATCAAAGCGCTTAACCCTTAAACGTCCAAAATCCTCAATGACAAGGTAATTTTGATGATTAACTTTGATAATGTCCCCTTTCTGATATTTTGAATGCGCCGCTTGAATTTCCACGGTTGCGCGCACAAACCATGCGGTGGATTGATCGAGATACTGAATAATGTACATTTTGCGAATCATTGATAAAGCCTCCTAATATGATGTGTGAACTGAACGCTACAGTTATCAGTTCGGAGGATTAAATTTCCATTTTAAAGTTGTTGTGAAAATAACAAGCGTTATCGAAATGAGAAAGCTTCTTTTTTTTATATATTTCTCGAAAAATTTTCGCGTAAAACGCAGAGTGAATTGGAGGTCAAGATGGGAAAGACTAATTGGGTAAGTTTGATCAAATAGCCGACGTCTTTAAGGAACCAGATGAGTCTTGGTCGGAAAGCTGGATGATTTTCTAAGGGAATTCTAAAACCGTGACCACATTTTTATGGTTCTGAATGATTGTTGTCTGCACCGTATGTCACGAGTTATATATGACATCATACTGATGATTTTTGTTAAATCGGTGGAATGAAATATATTTTTTATTCAATACTATTTTTGGAAAGCCATTTCGAAAAAATTGCCACGAAAAAGCAATTATATGATATAGTTTATCTTGTCTAAAAAACTGCTAACCGTTTTCATTTTTATGTCATACATAAAGTCAATTGGTGCAAACATAAAAGTAAAAAGTTTGTTTCATGCTTATTTACTGATGATGGTGTAGCTTTGGAAGGTGTTGAAGATTTGACTGGTTTGTTGATTGCACTTATCCCGGCGCTCTTGTGGGGAACACTTCCATTAGTTAGCGCGAAGGTGGGCGGAACGCCGCATCACCAGGTATTTGGGATGACAATCGGTGCGTTTTGTTTTTCAATGATGGTGTTTCTGTTTTTCAGCCCAGAGATCAATGCTGCAATTTTTGTGATCAGTTTGATCTCCGGATTGTGCTGGGCAGTTGGACAGTTCCATCAATTCGCTGCAATGAAGCTGCTTGGCGTTTCGAAGACAATGCCGCTTTCCACCGGGATGCAGCTTGCAGGTGCTGCGTTGTTTGGTATTTTTCTGTTTCATGAATGGAATACGGCTCTGCGAATGGTTCTGGGCATCAGTGCGGTTGTATGTATTATTATTGGTGTATTGTTTACATCAAGAGAGCAGAACGCGAAAGAGTCGAACAATAATTCACTGATTCAGGGAATTTTTCTGCTTATTGTGTCGACACTAGGTTATATGTCTTATCTGGTCATCTTGAGAATTTTCGATATTAATGGCTGGTCGGCGGTGCTTCCCCAGTCTATTGGCATGCTCATCGGTGCTCTTTTATTGTCTGGGAAACAGGTTAAGTCCTTGTATGACCGGCACACATTCTTTAACACCCTTTCCGGGTTGATGTGGGCAGGTGGCAATCTTGCGTTATTGATTGCAACAAAAATGGAAGGTGTCGCGATTAGTTTCTCTATGTCACAAATCGGGACGGTGCTGTCGACGCTTGGCGGAATTTTTATTCTAGGTGAGAAAAAGTCGAAACATCAAATGGTGATGCTTTTCATCGGCTGCGCTTTGATCATTGTTGGCGGAATATTGTTGGGAATGACGAAGAAATAATCCATGTGGATCAAAGACTTTTCATTTTTTTCAATGTTAGGTCATGACATCTGCGGAAATGAATGCTAAAATATAAATAAGCTATTTGAAGGATCTTGTCGTCTCTTAAGATGAAAACGGTTCTTTGAAGATAGAGCAGAGTTCACTCCTGTGAAATTCTGCAGAAACTTAAATTTTATGCAAATGAATGGAGCGAGTAGAAAATGGAAAAAACGTATGTTGTCACTGATGAAACAGGTATCCATGCACGTCCGGCTACTGTGCTTGTAAGCGAAGCAAGCAAATTCGAATCGAACATTAATATCGAATATAACGGCAAGAAAGCAAATTTGAAGAGTATCATGGGTGTCATGGCTCTTGGCATTATGCAAGGTGCTGAATTTAAGGTTGTAACTGAAGGTTCAGACGCTGATGAAGCAGCAGCTGCAATCAGCAATGTAATCTCAGCTCAAGGTATCGGCAAAGAAAACTAATTGTTTGGAATCATAAAAAGCGGTGGATTTGAGATTTCTCAAATCCACCGCTTTTTGTTATGTGATTGATGAAAAGGACAAGTCGCTTTTAGGATTGCTGCACCACTGATGCATTTTTCATCCGCTGATGCAGTAATGCCGAAGTAATGCATGTTTGCACGATTAGAAACACCCCGCCTACAACCCAATATAAAGGTAGAGCAGCAGATGTGGACAGTGAAGCGAATACAATCATAATCGGCGAAATTAATCCGATCCACTGCATTGAATTGTTTGGCGTCTCAGAGCCGGCTGCTGGAATAAGCAGTTTTTGACTGACCTTAAATTGAACAAAATAGACAATGCCGGCAATGATCGTCAGTGTGAGATCTGTATGTCCTAAGCTAAACCACAGGAAGTGATGTGCGGCAATCTCCTTCGAACTGCGGATTGCGTAGTAAAAGCCCATCAAGATTGGCATTTGAATGAGTATAGGCAAGCACCCTACTGCAGACAGAGGGTTGATGCCATGCTTTTTGTAGAGCGCCATCATTTCCATCTGAAGTTTTTGTTTTTCTTCAGGGCTTGCAGCATCGGCCATTCTTTTCTGAATTTGACTCAACTCAGGCTTTAGTTTGTCCATCTTTTGTTTCGTATCAAATTGCCGAACGGACTGTCGAACCATGAGCGGCGCAAGCAAAAAGCGAATCAACAGTGTCAAAATAATAATCGCCATACCGTAATTATGATTAAAAAGCGATGCTGTACCTTGGATCATGATTGTGAAAGGTTCAATGAGCATTTTCATTTCGCGTTTCCTCCTAGCTGTTGGTGTATCGGTTAATGAGCTAAGAGTGAGCAATCACTCTCTGAATCAGTTGACGCAGCATCTCGTCGCATGATTGATCGCACTAAGCAGCTAATCAATTGATGTTGCCACTGAGCACGATTGAGCCGTTCCGGTTTCGCATGGAGGTGTGACCGAACAGTCTGATCGCTAAAATCATTTTTGAACGAAGCATACTGCTGGGCAAATGCCTGCCTGCTTAGGCAAAGGGACAACTCAAAAATGATAAGCAGAGTAGGAAACGTGGGGTCATTTAATAAATAAATACAAAGATCAAGGATTGCGGTCACCTGCCTTTCCGAAGATGCTACGCAAATCATAGCACATTAAGCGGATAAGGAGTACTCACGCTGAGAAATAAGTTCGCTTAGTCAATGCGCTATCGGAATCTCCCCATGACTAAAGGATTGATTGAGACAAAAGGTCCCCGAAGATTTATCGGAGACCTTACTTTCGCTTATAGTAAATTTATAAGAGAATGAGTGGTGTTAATATTGGGGCAAACACCAGAGTGATGATAGCCGCCAATACCATGGCAAGACTTGCTGCTGCACCTTCTTCGCTGCCAAATTCAAGCGCTTTTGATGTGCCCGCTCCATGCGCGCCCATGCCCAATAAAAGTCCTTTGGCTAATTTTTCTTGAATATGCATTGAACGGATAATTGCGGGTCCCAGAATTAAGCCGGTAATACCTGTTACAATAACGAAAATTGCTGTCATTGTCGGCATGCCGCCAATATCGACAGATACAGCCATTGCGATCGGCGTGGTAATCGATCGTGGCAGTAAGCTCAGCAAGTAGCTATCATTTAAATGAACGATGTGGCTGAACACACCTGAGCTGAGGATTGCTATAAATACGCCGGTAGACATGCTGATCGCAATGATTTTTGCGTATTTCTTCATCACCTTGCGAAATTTATACAGGGGGACAGCAAAGCCGACTACCGCAGGCTGTAAAAGATTGCTCAGCCAGCGGCCTCCTTTGTCATAATCCGAATAATCGATATGAACTCCAACCAACATCAGTGAGAGAATGCAGGGTGCGATGAGAAGTGGTGACAATAGAGCGAACCTCATTCTTTTGTACACGCATTTCGATAAAACATAAACGGCAATAGTAAGCAGGATGCAAATAAATGCAATCATTGGCCAATCTCTCCTTTTTTATTTGCCAGCCTGCGTAGTGCAAATTGGGCGACAAGACCAGTAACGGCCATAACTGTAACAGTACTCAATAAAATAACAATTAAAAACTGGGAACCGTGCTGCAAGATCTCTGTTTTGTACTGGATGATTGCAACTGCGGATGGGATAAAAAAGAGCAGCATTTCAGAGGTCAGAAAACTTGCACCCAATTCAACCATTGAAAGCTTTAACACTTTAAAATGGAGGAGTCCCAGGACGATGAACAACCCGAGGATACTTCCTGAAATGGGTAAGTGCAGCTGCTTAACGAGAAAGTTCCCAAGTAATGCAAACAGATACAAGAAAAGAACCTGCGTAATTATTCGCAACGCTTTTGACAAATTAATAACACTTCCTTATTTAATTAACAGTCGTCTATGACGAACATCACAATTAATTATACAAAATACAAATTTGCAGGTACAATAGATTTCGGGAATACATGTATTCCTTTAACTTATAGAGATGATTTGAAGAGCTGGGGGGATGAAGGTGGACATTAAACATCTACACTATTTTATTGAAGTGGCTGTGCGAAAGAGCTTTACCAAGGCAGCACATCATCTGTATGTCACGCAGCCAACAATAAGTAAGATGGTGAGAGACATAGAAGATGAGTTAGGGATGGTATTGCTTGATCGAACGGGAAAAGAAATCGAATTAACGGATGCTGGACGAATTGTTTTTGAACAATCACAGAAAATTGTTCAGTCGTTTGCTCATCTTTCCGATGAACTCGGTAACTTAACGCATGCAAAAAGAGGAAAATTAACCATTGGTTTGCCACCGATGATTGGATTTAAATTTTTTCCTAATATACTTAGCCAATTTCGTAATGAGTATCCAGGTATCGATCTTAATATTGCGGAGTACGGTGCAAAAAAGGTGGCTGATTCGGTTGCTGAAGGATTGTTGGAAGTCGGCGTAACGGTTGGTGAATTCAATGATGAATTGTTTCATTCCTTTGTGTTTTTTGAAGATAAGCTGCGGCTTGTTGCTCATAAGTCGAGCCCGCTTGCGAAAAAGACACATGTGAATTTATTCGATCTTCGAAATGAACATTTCATCTTGTTTCCAGAAGAATTTTCATTACATGGTATGATTATTGCTTGCTGCGAGAAGGCGGGCTATCAACCGCATATTGTTTTTGAGAGTTCTCAATGGGAGTTTATGGTGAAAATGGTTTCTGAGAAATTTGGAGTGGCCTTGCTGCCGGAAAGTATCTTGAAAAAAGCTGAAAAAGAAATAGACGCTATAGTAACGCTTCCGATTGAAAACTCTGAATTGAACTGGCGACTGTCCATGATCTGGGAAAGAAATCATTATCTATCTTACGCGGCAAGGACTTGGGTAGCCAAAACGCGGATGCTGTTGAAAGAATATCATGTGAATTAATAAAACAGTTGACACTATTTGTCCATACTGGTATATTAATAAAGTTGCTCCATTGATGAATGCTTTTTGTTAACGAGTTAATGGTAAAACGACTAGAATTACTTGTGAGTGATTCTAGTGAAAAAAAGTCTTGACACTTTATTGATAGTTTGTTAAACTGTTTAAGTTGTCGTTTTTGGCGACCAAGAATGTTCCTTGAAAACTAAACAAAAGCCAAGCGTGAATAAAGGGTTTTTAAACCCCATAATCAATTCAATTTGCTATGGATCATAGCTTCCACAGGATGTGGTGACTTCTGCGTTGTGCACAGGACGTGCACGCCCTTAGCAGAAGTTCCTTTCCTTGGGAGTACGACAAGAAGTACAATAGTAAGTAAACAATAAACTTTTTGGAGAGTTTGATCCTGGCTCAGGACGAACGCTGGCGGCGTGCCTAATACATGCAAGTCGAGCGCACAGAAGGGAGCTTGCTCCTGGACGTGAGCGGCGGATGGGTGAGTAACACGTGGGCAACCTGCCTGTAAGACGGGGATAACTTCGGGAAACCGGAGCTAATACCGGATAATCCCTCGCACCGCATGGTGCGAGGTTGAAAGATGGTTTCGGCCATCACTTACAGATGGGCCCGCGGTGCATTAGTTAGTTGGCGGGGTAACGGCCCACCAAGACCGCGATGCATAGCCGACCTGAGAGGGTGATCGGCCACATTGGGACTGAGACACGGCCCAAACTCCTACGGGAGGCAGCAGTAGGGAATCTTCCACAATGGACGAAAGTCTGATGGAGCAACGCCGCGTGAGCGAAGAAGGTTTTCGGATCGTAAAGCTCTGTTGCCGGAGAAGAACGAGTGCCAGAGGAAATGCTGGTGCTGTGACGGTATCCGGCCAGAAAGCCACGGCTAACTACGTGCCAGCAGCCGCGGTAATACGTAGGTGGCAAGCGTTGTCCGGAATTATTGGGCGTAAAGCGCGCGCAGGCGGCTTCTTAAGTCTGATGTGAAATCTTGCGGCTCAACCGCAAAAGGTCATTGGAAACTGGGGAGCTTGAGTGCAGAAGAGGAGAGTAGAATTCCACGTGTAGCGGTGAAATGCGTAGAGATGTGGAGGAATACCAGTGGCGAAGGCGGCTCTCTGGTCTGTTACTGACGCTGAGGTGCGAAAGCATGGGGAGCAAACAGGATTAGATACCCTGGTAGTCCATGCCGTAAACGATGAATGCTAGGTGTTAGGGGGGTCCAACCCCTTAGTGCTGAAGTTAACACATTAAGCATTCCGCCTGGGGAGTACGACCGCAAGGTTGAAACTCAAAGGAATTGACGGGGGCCCGCACAAGCAGTGGAGCATGTGGTTTAATTCGAAGCAACGCGAAGAACCTTACCAGGTCTTGACATCCTCTGACAAGTCTAGAGATAGGCCGTTCCCCTTCGGGGGACAGAGTGACAGGTGGTGCATGGTTGTCGTCAGCTCGTGTCGTGAGATGTTGGGTTAAGTCCCGCAACGAGCGCAACCCTTGATCTTAGTTGCCAGCATTAAGTTGGGCACTCTAAGGTGACTGCCGGTGACAAACCGGAGGAAGGTGGGGATGACGTCAAATCATCATGCCCCTTATGATCTGGGCTACACACGTGCTACAATGGGCGGTACAAAGGGCAGCGAAACCGCAAGGTCAAGCGAATCCCATAAAGCCGCCCCCAGTTCGGATTGCAGGCTGCAACTCGCCTGCATGAAGCCGGAATTGCTAGTAATCGCGGATCAGCATGCCGCGGTGAATCCGTTCCCGGGCCTTGTACACACCGCCCGTCACACCACGAGAGTTTGTAACACCCGAAGTCGGTGTGGGAACCTTTATGGACCCAGCCGCCGAAGGTGGGACAAATGATTGGGGTGAAGTCGTAACAAGGTAGCCGTATCGGAAGGTGCGGCTGGATCACCTCCTTTCTAAGGAAACGATCAATAGCGAACGCTTGGTCTTTTGTTTGGTTTTGAAGGAAGCATTCCTTCACCGGCGAGCCGAAAGGCAGCCATGAACCTTGAAAACTGGATAACGAAAACAAGCAACAAAGTCAAGAAACATCCAAAATGATTATTCAATTGATCTTTCGATCAAGCGACGAATCATAAATGGCATGTGCTAGGAGCAAGAAGATCGAGGAAGCGTCGTTTCCGAGAACCGGAATGTAACTTCCACAGGAAGTGGTGACTTCTGCGTTGTGTACAGGACGTACACGTTTTTAGCAGAAGTTCCTTAATTACATGAGGATCACAGGGAACAAGCTGACGAAGAGATTCGCCGCTCATCGCGCATGCAGTGGTTAAGTTATAAAGAGCGCACGGTGGATGCCTTGGCACTGGGAGCCGATGAAGGACGGAACGAACGCCGATACGCTTCGGGGAGCTGTAAGTAAGCTTTGATCCGAAGATTTCCGAATGGGGGAACCCGCTATCCTGAACGGATAGCATGCTCTGCTGAATCCATAGGCAGAGTAAGGCAGACCCGGGGAACTGAAACATCTCAGTACCCGGAGGAAGAGAAAGCAAATGCGATTTCCTGAGTAGTGGCGAGCGAAAGGGAAACAGCCCAAACCAAAGGGCTTGCCCTTTGGGGTTGTAGGACACTCCGCATGGAGTTACAAATGTACGTTTCAGGCGAACGACCTGGAAGGGTCGGCCAGAGAAGGCAAACGCCCTGTAGCCGACGGAACGTACACTCCGGAGTGGATCCTGAGTACGGCGGGACACGAGAAACCCCGTCGGAATCCGGGAGGACCGTCTCCCAAGGCTAAATACTCCCCAGTGACCGATAGTGAACCAGTACCGTGAGGGAAAGGTGAAAAGCACCCCGGAAGGGGAGTGAAAGAGATCCTGAAACCGTGTGCTTACAAGTAGTTGGAGCCCCCTTCGGGGGTGACAGCGTACCTTTTGTAGAATGGACCGGCGAGTGACGATTCTAAGCAAGGTTAAGCTGAAGAGGCGGAGCCGCAGCGAAAGCGAGTCTGAATAGGGCGAATGAGTTTAGGGTTGTCGACCCGAAACCGTGTGATCTACCCATGTCCAGGGTGAAGTTCAGGTAACACTGAATGGAGGCCCGAACCCACGCATGTTGAAAAATGCGGGGATGAGGTGTGGGTAGGGGTGAAATGCCAATCGAACACGGAGATAGCTGGTTCTCCCCGAAATAGCTTTAGGGCTAGCCTCGGATGAGTGAGACTTGGAGGTAGAGCACTGATTGAATAAGGGGTCCCCACAGGATTACCGAGTTCAGTCAAACTCCGAATGCCAAGCCCTTACGTCCGGGAGTCAGACGGCGAGTGATAAGATCCGTCGTCGAAAGGGAAACAGCCCAGACCGCCGACTAAGGTCCCTAAGTTTGTGCTAAGTGGGAAAGGATGTGACGTTGCCCAGACAACCAGGATGTTGGCTCAGAAGCAGCCACCATTTAAAGAGTGCGTAATAGCTCACTGGTCGAGTGGCGTCGCGCCGAAAATGTAACGGGGCTAAGCACAGCACCGAAGTCGCGGATGACCGTCAGGTCATGGTAGGGGAGCGTTCCAAGGGCATTGAAGATGTGCCGTGAGGCATGTTGGAGCGTTTGGAAGTGAGAATGCCGGTATGAGTAACGAAAAGAGAAGTGAGAATCTTCTCCGTCGAAAGCCTAAGGGTTCCTGAGGAAGGTTCGTCCGCTCAGGGTTAGTCGGGGCCTAAGCCGAGGCCGAAAGGCGTAGGCGATGGACAACAGGTTGATATTCCTGTACCAGCGTTTCACGTTTGAGTGATGGGGGGACGCAGGAAGGTAAGGCGAGCGCACGGATGGAAGCGTGCGTTCAAGCCGTGAGGCTTGCAGCGAGGCAAATCCCGCTGCTTGTGGCCAAGCGGTGATGAGGAGGGAACTTAAGTACCGAAGCGCCTGATCCTACACTGCCAAGAAAAGCCTCTAGCGAGTGAAACGGTGCCCGTACCCAAACCGACACAGGTGGGCAAGAAGAGAATTCTAAGACGCTCGGGAGAACTCTCGTTAAGGAACTCGGCAAAATCACCCCGTAACTTAGGGAGAAGGGGTGCTCGAAGGACCTTCGGGTCCGGAGAGCCGCAGTGAAAAGATCCAAGCGACTGTTTACCAAAAACACAGGTTTCTGCTAAACCGTAAGGTGATGTATAGGGGCTGACACCTGCCCGGTGCTGGAAGGTTAAAAGGAGAGGTTATCCCTTCGGGGAGAAGCTTTGAATTGAAGCCCCAGTAAACGGCGGCCGTAACTATAACGGTCCTAAGGTAGCGAAATTCCTTGTCGGGTAAGTTCCGACCCGCACGAAAGGTGTAACGATTTGGATACTGTCTCAACGAGAGACCCGGTGAAATTATAGTACCTGTGAAGATGCAGGTTACCCGCGACAGGACGGAAAGACCCCATGGAGCTTTACTGCAGCTTGATATTGGATGTGGGTATCGTTTGTACAGGATAGGCAGGAGCCTTGGAAGCCGGACCGCTAGGTTCGGTGGAGGCATCGGTGGGATACTGCCCTGACGATATCGACATTCTAACCCTGAACCGTGATCCGGTTCGGAGACAGTGTCAGGCGGGCAGTTTGACTGGGGCGGTCGCCTCCTAAAAGGTAACGGAGGCGCCCAAAGGTTCCCTCAGAATGGTTGGAAATCATTCGCAGAGTGTAAAGGCACAAGGGAGCTTGACTGCGAGACCTACAAGTCGAGCAGGGACGAAAGTCGGGCTTAGTGATCCGGTGGCACCGCATGGAAGGGCCATCGCTCAACGGATAAAAGCTACCCTGGGGATAACAGGCTTATCTCCCCCAAGAGTTCACATCGACGGGGAGGTTTGGCACCTCGATGTCGGCTCATCGCATCCTGGGGCTGAAGTAGGTCCCAAGGGTTGGGCTGTTCGCCCATTAAAGCGGTACGCGAGCTGGGTTCAGAACGTCGTGAGACAGTTCGGTCCCTATCCGTCGCGGGCGTAGGAAATTTGAGAAGAGCTGTCCTTAGTACGAGAGGACCGGGATGGACACACCGCTGGTGTACCAGTTGTTCCGCCAGGAGCATACGCTGGGTAGCTATGTGTGGACGGGATAAGTGCTGAAAGCATCTAAGCATGAAGCCCCCTTCAAGATGAGATTTCCCATGATTTTAATCAGTAAGACCCCTTAGAGATGATGAGGTTGATAGGTCTGGAGTGGAAGCACGGTGACGTGTGAAGCGGACAGATACTAATCGGTCGAGGACTTAACCCAAAACAAACAATTGGATGAATGACTTTGAAGTTTTCGTTACCGGTTTTGAAGGCTCGTGAGAGCCGGTTTAAGTCTGGCGGTTATAGCGAAGAGGTCACACCCGTTCCCATCCCGAACACGGTCGTTAAGCTCTTCTGTGCCGATGGTAATTGGGGGCTGTCCCCCTGTGAGAGTAGGTCACTGCCAGGCAAAGCGAAACACGCGTTTCTCAGAAATTGAGAGACGCGTGTTTTTTTGCAGGAAAAGAAAGTATAAGATCTTGCCCCATCTTCAAACCAATAGACCCGTGTCTTGCCTATGAATCAAAGCAGAGGTACTTTGGCGCCTGCGGGACCAGCGTGCCGAGAGCCCGCAGATTCTCCTGTCTGTTTGAGGAGGCTCGCGGTGCGCCCGCGGCAAGCGAGTAACCGAAGCGACGATTCAGCACTGAAAAGACACGAATCCCATCACACATGGCTGAAGATAAAGGACCAAGCACAGCTTAGTTTTTCTTAAGTGCTTGCTAGAGAACCTGCAACGTGCCATGTGAATGTGATTAGTTAAAGCAGCGGGATAGAAAAAATGAATGCAAATTATAATAAATTAGTAATAATAATTATTATAATTGACTTGAACTTTATAATAATATGTATAAAATGTGAGTGAAGAGTGATGATTTTGTGACAATCATTACGATGAAAAAACTTGCATATGAATAAGTTTGTATGAGAAGTCACATGCCAAGGAAAGAAGTTGAGTTGATTGAGAGTTTCTCTTTTTACGACGTGTTTGGGTGAACTTTTCTACGTCGATGTCTTAAAAGATGTAACCGAAATACTTGAACGATTAGGTTGCGAAGTGGATGTTCCAGAAGGACAGATCTGCTGTGGTCAGCCGGCGTATAATAGCGGCTATGCAAAGGATACAAAAGGACCCGCGAAACAGATGATTGAGGCTTTCGAGCATTCTGATTACATTGTATGCCCATCAGGATCCTGTGCAACGATGTTCCATGAATATCCTAACTTTTTTGCTGATGAGCCGGAATGGGAAGCACGTGCAAAACAAGTTGCTGCAAAAACCTATGAATTCACACAGTTCATTGTGCGTGTTCTTGGTGTTGTTGATGTAGGTGCTGAGTATCATGCGCGTGTTACACTCCACACCTCCTGCCATATGACACGTTTATTAGGCGAACGCGAGTCGCATTATACGCTTCTGAAACACGTAAAAGGGCTTGAGTTAGTACCGTTACCAAATAATTATGATTGCTGCGGATTTGGCGGTACATTTTCTGTAAAAATGTTTCCGATCTCTGAACAAATGGTTGATGAAAAGATCCGTCATATTGAGGAAACAAAAGCAGATGTACTTGTTGGTGCAGATGCCAGCTGTTTGATGAATATTGGAGGAAGAATGAAACGCTTAGGCAGACCGATTAAAGTGTTACATATTGCACAAATTTTAAACAGTCATCAAGGCAAAGGAGATGAGCGAGATGCCGATGAAAGTCGGAAATCTACCATTCTTTGAAGGTGTTGATGAGGCGATTCATGACTCATTTATGGTTAATGCCGTCTCCTCTGCCCAGGATGGACTGCGAGGCCGAAAGATTAGTGCTACGGTAGGCGATAAAGCACTAGGGGATTGGGAAGATTGGCGCAGTGCTGGTGAAGAAATCAGATCCCATACGCTAAACAATCTGGATTACTATTTAAAACAATTAAGTGATAACTTTGCTGCGCGGGGCGGACATGTTTATTTTGCGGAAACTGCAGAAGAAGCACGTAATTATATTAAAAAGGTATGTAAAGAAAAAAATGCCAAGCATGTCGTGAAAGCTAAGTCAATGGTTACTGAGGAAATCAGTCTAAATGAAGCATTGGAGGACGAAGGATGCGAAGTCCTTGAAACAGACTTGGCAGAATTTATTCTTCAGGTAGATCATGATCAGCCTTCACATATTGTTGTCCCTTCAGTGCATAAGAACCGTCAGCAAATTCGTGATGCATTTAAGAAGCTTGGCTATGAAGGCAGCGATGATGCGAAGGAGCTGGCTGGCTTTGCTCGGAAGACACTGCGTAAGAAATTCTTAGAGGCTGACGTTGGCATTACCGGATGTAATTTTGCCATTGCTGACAGCGGAAGTGTTTGCCTTGTAACCAATGAAGGAAATGCAAATATGGTCACCACATTTCCGGAAACTCAAATAACAGTCATGGGTATGGAACGACTTGTTCCCTCATGGAAAGAACTGGACGTCGTTGTCTCACTACTTTGCAGAAGTTCAGTTGGCCAGAAGTTAACGACTTATGTTACGGATATTACACCGGATGGGAATCAAGAGGCGGTAGACAGTCCTAAAGATTATCATCTAGTGATTGTCGATGCAGGACGTTCTAATGCATTGGGAACAGAATTTCAGTCTGCATTGCACTGTATTCGCTGCGCGGCATGCATTAATGTTTGTCCAGTATACCGCCATATCGGCGGACATGCGTATGGTTCGATTTACCCAGGACCGATTGGAGCGGTATTATCTCCGATCTTAGGGGGGTATGAACAATACGGAAAATTGCCTTATGCATCAAGTCTCTGCGCAGCTTGTACGGAAGCATGTCCGGTTAAAATTCCACTGCATAAGCTGCTGATTCGCCACCGTCAGAAGTATGTTGAAGGCGGCGGTCATCCGCCAGTTATGGAAAAGGTTGCGATGAAAGGATTTGGCATTGGCGCTTCTTCTCCTGCGCTTTTCAAGGTTGGCGTAAAATCTGCTCCAATCATGCTTAAACCGCTTGTCCACCATGGATCGATAACCAAAGGACCGGGCCCATTGAAGCCATGGACCCATGGCAGGGATCTTCCGGCACCGAGCAAGGACAACTTCAGAAAATGGTTTAAGAATCATAAACAGCAAGGCACAGCGATTCAAGATAAAGGAACAGGTGAATCACTATGAAAGGTACTATAGAAAACCGCGATGCATTTCTAGAAAAAATTGCCGGTAAATTGAATCGGATACCGGGTGAAGTGCCAGATAAACCAATCTGGAAGTACACGCCTCAAAATAAGGTTTATCAAAATTACTCGGAAGATCAATTGCTGGCGATGATGAAAGAAGCTTGCGCGCCGATTCATACAAAACTATTTGAGACAAATTCAGAACAACTTGGTGTTCAATTGGATCAATTAATTGCCGACTATGGCGGGGGATCGATTATCGCCACTAATGATTTGCGCTTTCATGCATTTGGTTTAGACGAGATTTTGAAAAAGAACAATGTTGCTGTTTGGGATTATAAAGAAGGGCATAAGACTATTGAAAAGGCGGCACATGCTAATATCGGATTATCAATTTGCGATGTAATGTTGGCTGAATCCGCAACAGCAGGTTTGTTTAATGATAAAGACAAAGCGAGAAGCGTCAGCTTGCTTCCTGTGACATCAATCGTAATTGTTCCGAGAAGCAGTATTGTTCCACGAATGACGCAAGCGATGCAGCGAGTTGAAGAGCGTGTACAAAAAGGAGAAACGATTTCCTCGTATATTAATTTCATTTCTGGACCAAGTAACAGTGCTGATATTGAAATGAGATTGGTTGTCGGCGTACATGGTCCGGTCAAAGTTGCCTATTTGGTCGTTTCTGATCGTTGATTCTCTTTCGCATCGGCAGCATTTAAATAGACTGCGCTTAATAATGAAAAACGGGGCAGTTTCAAAAGGGTGTTGGATTTATACTGCGCGCCGATTGCTCGCATCAACAGAGAGCGCGACCGCGGGCGATTCAGGAGCATCCTCGGCTGATCCTGTAAAGCCTACGAGGCCTCCTTTGGTTCGCGATCAACGGGAACGCTCCACAGGAGTCTCGCATCTTCGCGCTTAATCTCAAAATAGACGTTTTTTAAGGGTGTCTCAAAAGTCAATTGACTTTTGAGACACCCTCGTTTTTTTTGCTTTTGCTTATTTTTTATGGAGATCATTCACGGATTTGTCCGTTTCCTTCGATGAGGTATTTAATACTGGTCAATGCATTTAATCCCATTGGGCCACGTGCATGCAATTTTTGTGTGCTGATGCCGATTTCTGCACCAAACCCAAATTGTTCGCCATCGGTGAAGCGTGTTGATGCGTTATGATATAACGTCGAGGCGTCTACAGCTTTGAAAAAAGCCGCAACATGTGCAGGATCTTCGCTGATAATTGATTCAGAATGCTTCGTACCGTAGCGGTTAATATGATCAATGGCTTCTTGAAGCGTATCAACGAGTTTGACTGCAATAATTTTATCTAGATATTCAGTTGCCCAATCTTCCTCAGAAGCAGTTGGTAATTGAGGAAATTTATCGGCGGCACTTGGGTCAATGTGGCAGGAAACACCGGCTGTTAGAAGCGCATCGATTAAGGAGTCGCCAAATTGATCGAACCATTTTCTGGAAACAATGACGGTTTCAATAGCATTGCATACGGAAGGCCGCTGAGTCTTCGCATTTAAAACAATGCGGGTTGCCATTTCAGGATTTGCGGATTCATCGATATATACATGGCAATTCCCGGCTCCGGTTTCGATGACAGGGATGCTTGCCTGTTTGATTACCGTCTGTATCAAGCGACTGCTGCCGCGTGGAATCAGTACATCAATCATACCGTTTAAACGAAAGAACTGATTGGCGGTCTCATGACGTGTATCCTCCAGCAATTGAACCGCTTCCTCAGGGATGTTTGTTTGCCGAAGTGCTCGCTTAATGGTTGAAACAAGCGCTTTATTCGTTTCGAGTGCTGACGCACTGCCACGGAGATAAACGGCATTTCCTGTTTTGAGACAAAGGCAAGCGGCATCAATCGTTACGTTTGGCCGTGCTTCATAGACCATACCAATGACGCCAATCGGTACTCGAATTTTTTGGATATGCAGTCCGTTGGGCCGGTCCCATTGGTCAAGCGTATCACCGATCGGATCTGGGAGTTTGGCAAGGGTTTCAACTGCTGCTGCCATCGCATCAATACGAGCTTCGTTGAGCATGAGCCGGTCAAGCAGGGAGGGGGTCATTTGATTTTGTTTTGCGCGTTCCTGATCCAAGCGGTTTGCTTCAATGATGATGTTTCTGTCTGTATGCAGCTGAACGGCGATGGCATGCAATGCTTGATCTTTTTCAGCACTTGATTGCACGGAAAGGAACTGTGATGCGGTGCGCGCTGATTTTGCTTTTTCGATTAATTCATTTTTCTTTACTAAGGCCATTGGTTCGTGCTCCCTTCTTTTTTTCAGGACGAAGTGTTGCGGTCCACGGTACCCAATTGTCGCGATGAACGACCTCAGCGTGTCCACCGTCAATTAAATCCATAGCATGCGTACTGTTCATTCGTTTGATTTCCTCAAGCTGTTCGGACGAGTAATTCACTTGACCTTTACCCAGTACATGGTTTTTTCGGTCCACAATTTGAATCACTTCTCCGGCATGAAAATGACCATTGATTTTCCGTATGCCGGCGGGCAATAAACTTTTACCCTTTTCCATTAATGCGCGAACGGCACCGTCGTCAATTTCTATTTTTCCAGATACCGGTGAATGAAGCGCAATCCACTGTTTTGACACCTTGAGCGAAGGTTTTAACTCTCTTGAACCGATATAGGTTCCATCGCCTTCGCCTTTTATAATCGCGACGAGTTTGCCCGTCCCTTTTCCTGTGCCAATGAAGGTACGGACACCGAGCGACAGAGCGGTACGAGCAGCAGATAATTTTGATTTCATACCGCCTGTGCCTACCTTAGAGCCAGAAGCAGCGCTTGTTTCGTTCAGCAGATGGTCGGGAAGTTGATCAAGATAGTGATAGCGGACCGCATCGTCATATTCGTTTGGATTCTTATCATAAAGCCCGTTAACATCAGTAAGAATGGCAAGAAAATCGGCATGAATCAAGCCGCTGACGAGTGCAGACAACATATCGTTATCACCAAACGTCAGCTCTTCTAGAGAAACAGAATCATTTTCGTTAATGATTGGGATCACTGATCGCTTCAAAAGTTCGGACAATGCAGAATAGGCATGACTCATCTGTTCACGTCGTTCAAAGTCCTGTCTGGCGAGTAAGAGCTGGGCAATGGTGATTCCGTATTTATGAAAAGCTCGTGTATAGTGATTGAGCAGCATGACCTGTCCAACAGCCGCAGCAGCTTGTTTGCCGGCAATGGTTACCGGACGAGCCGGATAACCAAGACCGGAGTATCCAGCTGCGATTGCACCGGATGATACGAGGACGATTTGATAGCCACTTGAAGCAAGCCTCGCGATTGCGGCAACATGATCCTCAAGCTTTTCAGAATCCAACTGTCCATGAATATTCGTCAGCGAGCTGCTTCCGATTTTTATAACCACTCGTTTTGTTTTCATGATCTAATCCTTTCCTTTCAATGAAAAAGCCTCTCCCAATCCTTAAAAAAGGACGGGGAGAGGCTTTGCCCGCGGTACCACCTTTGTTAATACGACGAACGCGTATTCACTTAATCGCTTCGTAACGTGAAGAAAACGATTCGGTTTTTGTCCGAATAGCTCAAGGGCAGGTTCAATAAGAACGGAGCGGAGCATCTTCCAGCCGATGGATGCTGTTCTCTAGCACACCTTCAATTATTTACTAGTCCCTGTCAACGCACAGTATCATTAATTTGTATTAATTATATTCAGACTTTGATGGGAAGTCAAGAATGAACGGCTGATCGTATGTGTCAAGCTTTTCTCGGAACTCTTTATTGGGAAAGAGCTTCTTAATTCTAAATTTGTACACCTTAGGTATAAAATCATATTTTTTAGGCAAACGTAAGCACTTTGTTCAGTTTGCCTACTGCACTCGAAGAGGACGCGTTGGTTCCAATTCGACCGCGATGGGCACCAATAGACGGAACCGTAGGTTCCTTCAACAAGGATGCAATTCGTATCATTTTTTTTATGATTCGTTCGTCGCGTTTGGTCGGAATGAACGAAGAAAGATACGCCGCTTTTAACGTCCCGTTACGTATACCTTGAATAACCTTAACCATGCCTTCTTCCGACTCACCCCAGTGCATGCCACGCTTTTTCATGCGGAACGTCAAATGCCGTTGATTGGATTCCATAGCACCCAATCTCCCCGCATTTTCGGGAAGCGTTTCTTTCGCCATAATTTCTCGCCAGTCAAACAGACGATCCCAGTGTCCTATCAGATATTGCTTTACCTTTTCGACTTGCTTAATACGCTCATCCTCGTCTAAATTACTTTCATACGTATCCAGTAACAGGATGACCTCTGTACGGTCTTTTCTCTGAATCGCCTGTTGTATACGGGTGATCCATGCCTTATCACCGTGTAGTGAACGAATAAGGGATTGGGCAACATGAAACGCATCAAGTTGAACCCAAATACGTTTGTGTGACCCACAAAAAGCATCTTTAAAATGAGCTTCGTCATAGCCTACTCCTCCGTCACTATTAGCGACAACTTGTGTCTGCCATAAGCGATAGCGCTGTTCGACTGCGGCTCCAACCTGTTCCCAAAAAGTATCCAGTCCCTTGCTTGTCATGACCGCGTAAGGCTCTTTCAGGAGCCGCCGTTTTCCATTCTTCACCCAACCCTCATATAAAATGAAATGCTTGATTTCAATATGTTGGCGCTTTTTCAATCCCCGGACAAAGGTTCCATCAGCCTCCGCAAAGAGAAAATTCGGCTGCCTTTTTCCATCTAATTCTCCATTCTCTGCTTGGATGACAAGCTCCTGATCCTGCTTTTCTTGAGCTTCGCCGACGGCTCGAACGCAGCGCATGACGGTAGTGTGACTCATTTGAACCTGAGTCCACGTTGCTAAAGTCTTCACGACCTCCCGACAAGTCATACGGCTGGCTAAAGTTGCTGTTTCATACTCAACATTTGGCGAATACCGCATGTGCTTTCTCAACCTCAGAAGGTTATCCAACGGATAACAGGCATGACCCTCCGGGTTAATCATACGCGTATGATACAGCGTCACAGGTCCAAATAAAAATTGGAGAATACGTTGATCTTTATGGCTGTCTACTTTCCATCCCTCAGCTTGTTTCTCCCGAGTGATTGCTTGATCAAGCAAAGAAAATACCTGTTCAACACTGCGCCTCATAAATTGGTACATATAGGCGGTTGCCTCTTCCTCAAACGCCAAAAGGCTCGTTTGGTTCTTCCAAATTTCTAATAAATCTTTTATACTATCCATTGAGAGAAGGCCTCTATTCCTGATGTATTCACCTTGGTCGGTATACATTTAGAATAAGGAGCCTTCTCCTTTTCGTCCAGTCAAAATTGGACTAAAAAGAAATAAAGAAAGAACTGCATGCCATCGCATCCTCTTACGCCCACATCAAATTTATCCCCCGAGAAACATTTTACACATAGCGGCTGATCAATAGCCGAATTAAAATGTTTTTTTATCCTGCATGCCGGTGTTATGATAGAGAGGTAACGATTGCCTCTATAGCTTTAATTGTGAAACCTTTTTCAAGAGAAAACGTATTAGTATTATCAGCAGATGATATGCAAATAGGAGGATGGTTCTTACTGATGAAAAAACTTATGGCTGCCTTTTTAGCTTTGGCTTTGATTTTTAGCCCGGCTGGTGATCTGGTTTTCCAAAGTCATGATCAGCAAGTGAGCGCAAAAGGATACCGTTCTGGAGTAAAAAGCTTTAATTCAAACCGCGGCAGCGGAACGACTTCATTCTTTAAAAGCAACCGGACGCAGAAGGCTAAAACAGGAACTTCGGCAAGAAGTTTCACGGGCGGCGGTTTTATGCGCGGGATGATTTTCGGCGGTTTGTCTGGATTTTTATTTGGCAGTCTTCTTTCACACATGGGCGGATTTGGCATGATGGCAGGATTTTTAATTAATTTAATTGCAATTCTTGTGATCATCGCTTTATTTCGTTACATTATTACAAGTTTTAGAAAGAAACGATCTGAGGATTCAAACCGATGGACACGATGACAATCTCTGAGCAGGACATCGTAAATAGTCTATGCCTTTATTTAGCAAATAAAAAGGATAGGACCCCAGAATCGATTCAAGTTGAGCTTCTTTATGATGATGATTATGGTTTTTCTGCTGAGGCATATGTCGGTGCTCGAAAGCAGATCCTTGTTGAATCAAATATTATTGAAGCGTTGCGCTTTTGGCTGGATACTGAAAGGCACGTGGATCCATATGGATCGTTGCGTTTAGAATTGGATGAAGAGCAGGGAATTATTGCTCAATACAAAAGCTAAATGAAAACGGTGAACGCAAATGTCCCAACTCATTTTATGAGTTGGGACATTTTTTGTGAGGGGGGGTCTCAAGAAGACATCCAATGTATGGTGAATGACGGTTTCTCGAATCAACAGTGTACGATTCTTCAAGAGTCTCACACCACGTCCGGTCCGTATCCATCTTTTACCCTATTGTTTAGCTGCTAAGAGAAGCGAGGCATGCAGATACAGGTTTGAGAGTCTTCCTTGTTTTGAAGGAACATGTCCCGGAATGATGAATCAATCGTCTTGTTGTTTCCATTTAGGAAAACTTAGTTGAAAGGTTGTTCCCTTATTTTCTTCGCTTTGAACGTGGACAGAGCCATTATGATTTTTTACGATGGTATAGGTCACCATCAAGCCAAGACCGGTTCCTGTTGCTTTTGTTGTGAAAAACGATCTGCCAAGGTTATGAATTAATGGCTCAGGTATGCCGGAGCCTGTATCCTGAATCGAGATCTCCTCGGTATTTGCTGTTGAAGAAAGCAGTATTGAAATCGTTCCGCCTTTGGGTGTTGCTTCAAGAGCATTTTTGATCAGGTTGACGAATACTTGTTTCAACTGCGTTTTATCGCCATACAAGCAGTGTCCGTCGTCGGCATTATCTGCTTCCAAACACATTTTAATGTTTCGTTTCAGTGTTTGCGTTTCAAATAAGCGCACACTTTCCTGTGCTATGGTTGTCAGATTAATCTTTGTAAAGCGATCGCTTTTCGGTTTGGTGAAATAGAGTAATTCAGTTGTAATCTTTTCTATTTGTTCAATTTCACGCATAATTATTTCTAAGTAGTCTTTATTGAGTTTTTCGCTCGTTTGCATTAATTGCAAAAATCCTTTAATTGAAGTTAGCGGATTTCGAATCTCATGGATGATCCCTGCCGACAATTCACCGATCACCGATAGTTTTTCTGATTGAATCATGCTCTCTTCTGCAGCTTTGCGGGCACTGATGTCATGAATTGACAGCTGGACTAAGGAGTCACACGCTTGAAGAAGCTGAACATTAATGAGCGCAGGGAGTTTAAAATTATTACTGGAATGGATGGTTAGCTGAAGCGAATGCTTCTCTGATTGACAGGTAGTGATCTTGGTGAGCGCATCGCGCAGCAAAGGCATATCCTCGGGGTTCACAAACATACCAATGGATATGCCGCTCAGCGGTGTTCGTTCGTCAAACGAGAGTATTTGATTAGCAGATCGATTTGAATAGACAATGGTCTCATCACTAAGGACGAGAATTGCATCCGCGATTTGATCGATCATTTTTTTAAAATTTAAATCAATCGAATTTCTGTTTCCCGACATAGATATGCCTCCTAAGAAAATGATAGGTTTATTGGTCATATTTGTAAATATGTATGTCACACTTTCTTGAATTATTTCTATTATTTTGTTTGAATTTGGGAAAAAAGTTTATAATGCGTCGAAAAAAAGAAAGATAAGGATAGGAGATAAAGAATCGTCAAAAATTGTTCACGACTATTGATTGTTATCACGCTTTTCATCCATTACTATTTAATTGATAACAATTATCATTATCAAGATTTTGCGAATTCAGTGAACATAGGTATTTCTCGATTTTCGTTTTTATTTAATAACCTTTAGTAATGGATGAACCCCATTTGATGAGGAAGTGATTGATTTTGGATCAGAATAGTTCGCGTGCATTTGATGGATTGAATTGTCATCAACCCATTTCACAACCGAGATGTACCCATGCAGTTCCATTGAGTCTTATTCACAAAGGCGAAAGCGTTCGGGTGAAATGTGTTTGCGGCAAAGATGAAACACGTCGTTTCCTGATAAATCTTGGATTTGTCGAAAATGCTGAAGTCACTGTAATCACAGAGACAGATGGAAATGTCATTGTTTCTTTGAAAGGAACACGTCTTGCGGTGAGCAGGGTCATGGCAAGACGTGTGATGACTGCTTGATAGAAAATTGGAGGCATTGATCATGAAAACATTAAAAGAAGCAAAACCGGGTGAGACCGTCGTTGTTGCACGGGTGCATGGAAAAGGAGCGCTACGTCGACGGATCATGGACATGGGGATCACCAAAGGAACGCAATTATTTATTCGAAAAATTGCTCCGCTGGGCGATCCTGTCGAAATTAATGTGCGCGGATATGAACTGTCCATTCGTAAAGTGGAAGCAGAAAGCATTGAGCTTGTCTGAGCTGCGGACATATTGGTCTGCTCAATCTTATGAAGCATCTAAAGGAGGCATTTGAATTGATGTTGAAAATTGCTTTAGCCGGGAATCCCAATTGTGGAAAAACAACGCTGTTTAATGATCTCACCGGCAGCAGTCAGTATGTCGGCAACTGGCCAGGGGTAACGGTCGAAAAAAAAGAGGGAAAATTAAAAGGGCGCAAAGATATTGTAATCACTGATTTACCGGGCATTTATTCTCTGTCTCCCTATACGCTTGAAGAGGTGGTTAGTCGAAATTATCTGCTCAATGACCATCCGGACGCGATCATTAATCTTATCGATGGAACCAATTTAGAACGTAATCTGTATCTGACCACCCAGATCATTGAACTGGGTATTCCGGTCGTGCTTGCCATTAATATGATGGATGTTGTGAAAAAGAATGGCGATCGAATCAATGTTCAGCAACTCGAGAAAGCGTTCGGCTGTCCAGTTGTTCAAACGTCTGCGGTTAAAGGCGTCGGCTCCAAAGAAGCGGCATTTAAAGCGATTGAACTTGCTAAAAAAGGGAAGGTGCTTGTGCCTAAACCGATCTTTAGCAAGCCTGTTGAAGATACGCTTGAAACGATCTCTGCATCGATTAGTAAACAAGTTGATCCGACTCGACTGCGCTGGTACGCCATTAAATATTTTGAACGCGACGAAAAAGTACTCGCTGCTCATCCGTTACCTGACGATAGGTTGGAAAATGTGGAAACGACAATAAGAGAAGTTGAAGACCGTATGGAAGACGACGGTGAATCCATCATAACGAACGAGCGTTATGAATATATTGAACAAATTGTGCGTCATTCAGTACATAGGTTCGAAAAAAAGCTGACTATTTCAGACCGAATTGACCGGGTTGTTACCAATCGTTTCCTTTCACTCCCTATATTTATCGCAATGATTTGGTTTGTTTATTATGTTTCGGTGACTACGCTTGGATCAATTGTCACCGATTGGACAAACGATACTTTGTTTGGTACATGGGTGACTGAGGGTGCAACGCATCTGCTGAATTCTATTGGGACGGCTGACTGGCTGAACGGTCTAATTGTTGATGGAATTATCGGCGGAGTAGGGACGGTGTTGGGCTTTGTCCCGCAAATGATGATTCTGTTTTTCTTTCTTTCTCTTTTGGAGGATTCCGGGTATATGGCGCGAGTTGCCTTCATCATGGATCGGCTGTTCCGCCGCTTTGGCTTATCTGGAAAGTCGTTTATCCCTATTTTAATCAGTTCAGGATGCGGCGTACCTGGAATCATGGCTACAAGAACAATTGAAAACGATCATGATCGCAGAATGACGATTATGCTGACTACGTTTATCCCTTGTGGAGCTAAAATGGTAATTATAACCATGTTTGTCGCGACGTTCTTCCATCATTCCTCATGGGTTGCACCAACGATGTATCTATTGGGTATCGCCATGATTGCCTTTTCCGGAATCATTTTGAAAAAGACCAAAATGTTTGCCGGAGAACCGGCACCTTTTGTCATGGAATTGCCTGCCTATCATTTACCGTCGCTAAAAGGTGTTTTGATTCATATGTGGGAACGCAGCAAACATTTTATTGTTAAGGCCGGTACGATCATCTTTATTGCCTGCGGATTAATTTGGTTCCTTTCCTCATTTGGTTGGAATTTGCGAATGGTTGAAGATGTGGATCATAGTATTCTAGCCGGACTCGGCAATACAATTAGCTGGGTATTCGCCCCGCTTGGATTCGGTTCTTGGAAGGGGACTGTCGCAACGATAAGTGCTCTAGTTGCCAAAGAAAATGCGATTGGTACCCTCGCAGTGCTGAACGGAGTAGCAGACGAAGAAAATACACGAGCAGTTATTGCTGGAATCGGTTCGATGTTTACAGGCGTCAGTGCGCTCTCATTTATGCTGTTCAACCTCTTCAATCCGCCGTGTTTTGCGGCAATTGGTGCAACAAGCAGAGAAATGGGCGGGATAAAATGGACGATGATCGCACTGGGTTATCAGGTGCTGCTTGGCTATGCGCTCGGCTTTGTCACCTATCAGCTTGGCAGTGTCCTATTCCTGGGTCATTCCTTTGGTTTTGGCGCTGTGCTCGCGCTGGTCATTATTGGTATTGCCATTTATTTGCTCGTACGGCCGGTCCCTGCAGCGAATAAAATGATTTTGGACAGAGGGCAGCATGCCGGTGCTTAAATGAGTTAGACGGCAAGTGATGAACCCCTGGACAACGCGCTAAATCACGATGAAAGGAAGCGGCATTTATGAATAGTCAAACCTTAATCGTTTTTATTTTATTACTTGTATTATTTGCTCTGGCCATTCGCCATGCAATAAAGAGCAAAGGATCGTGTACGGATTGTGGATTAAGCGGCAACTGTCCCATTAAAGATTTGCGCCGGAACGCAGCATTAAATCAATGCAAGCCGGTTCAAATTCAAAAATTGAAACGATCTGAGCTAAGAGGAATGATTCGCCGATAGGGAAAAGGAGTAAGAAGAATCAATAAAGAAAGGATCTGGGCGGATTGGCGACGGTCATTATTAGTGCCTTATTATTCGTTTTCGTTTTGTTTGCTTGTCGAAGTGCGTGGAAAAGGCAGCGCAACGGTTGTTGCGGCAATGACATCCAGCGGTTGAAGAAGGTTAAAATAAAGGGCGATAAGTGCAGAGACTATCCATACAGATCGCTGTTGCACATTGATGGGATGACCTGTCAAAATTGTGCGCGGAAGATCGAAAATGGATTGTGTTCCATAGAAGGTGTGTGTGCCACGGTTCGTTTGGATCAGAAAGAAGCTCTAGTACGTATGAAAAGACCATTGCCTGAGTCGTTGCTATGCGGTGCTGTTGCCAAAGCAGGGTACACCGTATTGAAGGTGGATTTCTTGCCTCAGAGCGGGCACCGTAGCCTTTAAACAAATTATCCTGAAAAAGAAATGATAGCCTTTACATTTTATAAGAAAGGGTTTACAATATCATTGTTATGAGCGATTAATGCCCATCATAATACTTTGCACCTTGCATGGTTACCCAGTTATTTTTGGGATAGGCGGCGGTACATTCACCGGAAGCCCATCACGGTGAAATTTGTATCTTTCGTTTACCGACATCCCGATTTTCCCCTGATTCTTATCAGGGGATTTTTTTATTTTACGAATGAAAAAACACCCCGAACCAGTTCGGGGTGCGAAGCAAGCGATCGTTATTTTGTTTCTGCAGACGGCAGAACTTCTTTATCGCTCGGTCCATCAGCAGTCAGGTAATAGCGATTGAGCGGTTTGAGATTATCATCCAATTCGTAAACCAGTGGAGTGCCTGTAGGGATGTTCAAGCCGACAATCGTATCGGCATCAACATTGTCAAGGTGTTTCACAAGTGCACGCAGCGAGTTGCCGTGAGCGGCAATGATGATTTTTTTGCCTGCTTCGATTTGTGGAGCAATTTCTTTATTCCAGTAAACGAGTACACGGTCAACCGTATCCAGAAGATCTTCAGTCAGTGGTTGTTCTGCTTCAGAAAGATCCGCATAGCGAGGATCGTTTAACTGTGCAACAAAACGTTCGTCATCTTTTTCAAGTGCCGGCGGCTTAACGTCGGCAGAACGTCTCCAGATATGTACCTGATCTGCGCCGTACTTTTCAGCTGTTTTAGCTTTGTTCAGACCCTGAAGTGCGCCGTAATGACGTTCGTTCAAGCGCCAAGAATGTTCAACAGGAATCCAAGTTAAATTCAATGCATGAAGTACATTCCATAACGTGTGGTTTGCTCTTGTAAGTACGGAAGTATATGCTTGGTCAAATGTGTAGCCATTTTTCTTCAGAATTTCTCCTGCTTCAGTTGCTTCTTGTTCGCCTTTTTCTGTTAAATCAACATCTGTCCAACCGGTAAAACGGTTTTCAAGGTTCCAAGCACTTTGTCCGTGCCTGATCAATACGAGTTTGATCATTAGTGGAAAACACTCCTCTCAAATTTTAACAATCGATAAGCCATACAGCGAGGCGCAACGAATGAAGATGGGGTCACCAATCATTGCCATCAAGCATGCATATAAAGTATCGACGTGATGAAGCCATTTTACTCAAATCACTCGCGTCAAGCGGCATAGAATGACGAATCAGTGATTTTTTCATCAATCATTATACCATGCTTTTAGCTCTTTTACATTTATCATCCTTTAAAACAATGTGAAAGTCTTGTTAACCGTTAAGGCTCATATTATAATGGGCATACTCAAAAATATAGAGAGAGAAGTCGAGACTATGGATGGTTTCTTAAACGATCATCAAATGATGAACAGCAGAGAAGTTTTTTTACATGAAGTTGCAACGGTGTGTGTGTTGGCAGGAAAGATTTTATTGCAAAATGGAGCTGAAACATTTCGTGTGGAAGATACGATGAACCGTATAGCAAACAGCTTCGCGGTTCACGAAGCACAAAGTTTCGTCACGCCAACAGGAATTATTTTCTCAATTGAGAATCACGATGTTACTCAGCTTGTCCGCATAAGAGATCGTGCTACGAATTTGCGTAAGGTGACTGAAGTCAATACCTTATCAAGGCAGGTCGCTCAAGGCGAAATCAATTTAAGAACACTTCATCGTGAATTATCGCGTGTAAATCGATCGACTGTCGCCTACTCAGTGCCGTTGCAGATTTTCGCAGCAGCCGTTGCCAGCAGCAGCTTTTTACTGATGTTCTTAGGACAATGGCATGATGTGCTGCCTGCATTTATTGCCGGCGGGGCTGGCCAAGCCGGTATGATTTATTTTCACAAGCTATCGAAGGCGAAGTTCTTTTCAGAATTTATGTCTTCAGTGATCATTGGCGGGATCGCTCTCGTCAGTATCAAGACAGGTTTCGGGTTTCAGATTGACAAGATTATTATTGGCGCAGTGATGCCACTTGTTCCAGGGGTGCCGATTGCGAATGCTGTGAAAGATATTATGGCTGGCGATTTAGTCGCCGGACTATCGAAAAGTGCGGAAGCAGGACTTACTGCCTTTGCAATTGGCATAGGTGTAACTGCAGCGCTTGTCTTTAATTGAGGTGACTTGCGTGCAACTGTTTACAGTGATTTGTGTCCAGTCGATTGCCAGTTATCTTGCCACTTGTGCCTTCGGAATCATTTTTAATATTCCCTTTAAACCGCTTCTGCATGGTGGATTGATCGGAATGATCGGTTGGCTGATCTACTTTTTTCTGTTCCAAAATACAGGCAGTGATTTGCTCGCGACTTTTGCAGCTTCATTGGTGATCGCAATGATGAGTCAGGTTGCTGCTCGGCTTTGGAAGAATCCGGTTACCCTATATAGTGTATCGGGGATTATCCCCTTGGTTCCGGGGGGACTGTCTTATTCGGTCATGAGTCGTGCCGTTGATAATAATTACGATATTGCGATTTATTTTGCAGAAAAAGTATTTGTTTTATCTGGAGCCATTGCAATGGGGCTGGTGCTTGCAGAAGTGATCTATCAACTTGTACAAAAAATTAAGGAAATGGTTCCCCAAAAAACAGGCAAACGGATATTTCTTTCAAAAAAGTAAATTATTTCTCAATAGAACTGTTCATTCTCCTTTCTATTTGTTACTATGTAGGCAATAATAGAAGACTGGAATACAGGGAAGCCAGCCGCAAGGAGGGTAGCAGTCATGAAATTGATTTGTTTTGGTGACAGTGTGACGCGTGGAATTACGTTTATACGTGGTCGTTTTAAAATCATTCGTAATAATTACCCTGCACTTCTGCAACGCTCTTTAGGCGAAGAAGATGAAGTTGTGAATAAGGGTGTATTTAACGATAACTCCGACCTTTTGATCAAGAGGCTGGACGCTGATGTGCTCGATGAACACCCGGATCTTGTGCTCATTAATATCGGCGGGAACGATTGTAATTTTCATTGGGATCAAGTGGCGAAGCTTCCGGATTCGGAACATGTACCGATTGTGCCGCTAGAACGCTATCTTTCGAATCTTTCCGTGATGATTCAACGGATATCAGAGTCCGGTGCGCTGCCGGTTGTGCTGAGCCTATTACCGTTAGATCCTGCGCGATACTACGCGACATTGATGAAGCACTACAGCCATTCAATCGGTCATTGGATCGGATTGTGCGGCGGAATCGAGCATTGGCATGGAATGTACAACCGCGCACTTAAGGATTTTTGTGATAAATCGGGAGTAAAACTGATTGATGTTCGCTCTGCGTTCAAGAAAAAAGGAAGCTTTAGTGATTTAATTAACGAGGATGGACTACATCCTACCGCAAAAGGCTATCAGGTTATGGCCGAAATTGTATCCTCGTATATTCCTGATCTGAAAAAATCATGGTGCAAGATGCGCCTGTTAAATTAACATGTGAGAGAAAGAATCGAGTGCAGGAATGTGCTCGGATGCCTTTTAAACGAGTAAGAAAAAAAGCCTTTCGGCTTTTTTCTTACTCGTTTTTCTCTTTCATTGCAGCTTTTAATGCATCGGCCAAACGATTTCCGATCGGTTCGCTTTCTTTGTTCATTTGATGGAGCAGGCGCCGCGTTTCTTTTTTGTTTGCCTTTTGCTTCAACTCGTCTGCCTTTACAATGATTCCACATGAGCGACATTGAAAATAGAGACCAGCTTTACCGTGATGCATTTCCATTCGTTTATGACATGTTGGACAGCGTTTGTTTGAAAGCTTGGGGTCCTTGCGCTTGCGATAACCGCACTCGCGGTTAATACATACAAGAATGCGTGCCCCATCGCGGTCGTGAACCTCTTTCATTAATGAGCCGCATTCAGGACATTTTGAACCCGTTAAATTTTGAATTTTATATGTTTTTTCGCTATCTTTCACTTCATTAATGAGTTGTTGCGTTTTTTTACGTATTTTTGTCATGAAATGCTGTGGATTTCCCTTGCCCTTAGCGATGTGCTCCAGCTGGTGTTCCCATTCTGCAGTCAGTGCTGCCGACTTTAGATCGTTATTAACGAGATCAATCAATTGTTTTCCTTTTGCTGTAGGACAAAGTCGTCCATTCATTCGTTGAACGGATTCAGCCTGAAGCAGCTTTTCGATAATATCGGCGCGTGTCGCAGGTGTGCCCAGTCCATACTTTTCCATTTTTGTTAAGAGATCGGCTTCTGAAAATCTTGCCGGGGGCTCTGTCATTTTATCTTCAACGCGAATGTGACGAACCTGCAGTTGCTGTGCTTGGGTTAAGCGCAGCTTCGCTTGTGGCTGTGGCGCCTCTGATGGAGCGTTCAGCTGCTTAAATCCAAGATCGGTCTGTTCAGAGACGTTTAATATGAACGACTCACCGTTGATATCAAGTTCGGCATGGATGCTGCGATACTGATACTGCGGATAAAACAGTGCAAGGAAGCGACGTACAACTAAGTCGAAGAGACGGCGTTCATCGTCCGACAGATCACTAATAAATACGGGCTGTTCTGTAGGGATCAATGCATGATGATCGCTGACCTTTGATTCATTATATACAAATTTAGCAAGGGCTTTTCCTTTTTGTTTATGCAGAATCGAACGTATTTCGCCTCCATACATCGATGAGACAGCTTTTAAGCGCTCAGGCATTGTTGAAGCAATATCGGGAGTCAAATAGCGAGAATCTGTTCTTGGATAGGTCACGATCTTATGGTGTTCGTAAAGGTTCTGCAGAACATTCAATGTTTTTTTGGCTGAAAAGCCAAACTTACGGTTTGCGTCACGCTGCAATTCGGTTAAGTCATACGGGAGCGGCTGGCGCTCATGTTTGTTTTTAACCGTTACTCGTCGGACAATGGCGGGATGTCCGGAAATTTTAGCTTTTAGCTTATCTACATGCTCCTTTGATAAGATGCGATTTTGATCTGCACATTGCCACGTCGCTGTATATCCACCAACATCAACGCCAAGTACCCAATAAGGCTTGGGCTTAAACGTGCGGATCGCATTTTCGCGTTCAAGGAGCATAGACAGCGTAGGTGTTTGAACACGACCTGCCGACAAGGAATCATTATATTTGACGGTTAGGGCACGAGAAACATTCAGGCCGATCAGCCAGTCGGCTTCAGATCTGCAAACAGCCGATTGATAAAGCTGGTCGTAATCTTTGGCGGGTTTCAGGTGTTGAAAGCCATCTTGAATCGCTTTATCAGTTTGGGACGAGATCCAAAGCCTTTTGATCGGCTTGTGCCAGCGAATCGTCTTAATAATCCAGCGGGCGACGAGCTCGCCTTCTCTTCCGGCATCCGTTGCGATGATCAAGCTGTCCAGATCCTTGCGCTTGGCCAATTTGCTGATTGCCTGGAACTGAGCGCGGGTTTGTTTGATCGGCCGCGTTTCCATTTTATTGGGTATAATCGGCAGGTCTTCAATGCGCCATGTTTTGTATTTTTGATCATATTCTTCCGGCATTTTTAATTCAATAAGATGACCTAGTGCCCAAGTAACGAGATAACGATCGCCTTCGATATAATGCCGTTCTTTTTTTTTACAGCCCAGTACACGAGCAATTTCTCTTCCTACACTAGGTTTTTCAGCCAGTACTAAAGCTTTAGACATAGATTTAATTCCTTTCCTGTTATGCTTTGTAAAATGAGTCTGTTGATTTCCGCTTCATAGCCTCTCTTTCCGCGGGCGACTGCGAATCTGGTCGCTGTTCCTGCAGGAGTCTCACCGCTTTGGCTCCCATCAATATGTATTATTATAACGGACGACGCGTATAATTTCAGTGGAATAAAAGGTCAGTGAAGATCAAATTTATAGTTGACCTTTATTGACCAAATGCTATAATAAAGCTGTAAGGGTTGAACGTGATCATGTTCTAATCCCCGGTGCTTAGATTCAACCCGTACGCAAAGGGGCGGTAAGCGATGTGATCGAAAGATGCATCAAATGAGACAAAAGAATCGTTTTGAGATCAAGAGAACTTTGAAACAATTAAGGAGGAATTGATCATGGCAACATTATACCCAACAAGAAAAGATCATGACGGATTCTTTGACTTTTTACCTTCCTGGTTTGATGAATGGGGGCATAACTTCTCTCGGAATAACAGTCTTCAACCATTTGCAGCGGACGTTCAGGAACGTCCTGACGCTTATGATGTGAAAATGGATCTTCCGGGATTCAACAAAGAGAACATCCATATTGGTTTTAGTCAAGGCATACTCACCGTCGACGCGTCACGTGAGCAGCGGTCAGATGAAAAAGCAGAGGACGGTAGCTTCATTCGTAAAGAACGTGCTACAGGTTCTTATACGAGGCGGTTTAGGTTTGATGATGTTAATGAAGACGCGATTAAAGCTGAGTTTAGCGATGGCGTGCTCGGCATCACACTCCCGAAAAAAGAAACTAAAAAGTCAAATCGTAAAGAAATTAACATAAATTAAAACATAAAAGGAGAAGAACGATGATGTTCTTCTCCTTTTATGTTTTCGTACATGAGCAGCAAAATTTGCGCTTTATTTTTATTTGTTTAAAATTCATTCAACTCGCTATTTACTTCAATTTTAATTAATTATATAATATAATCATTCATTTTTTAAACGAGAAGGAGGGGAACGTCATGAATAGACATTTAATGATTAAAGGACTTCATGGAATGAATTATCCTGATGTTTTGACGTTCAACTCTTTCCCTCGGCACGAATGAAGACCAAAACGGCAGATTAAAGCGCTTTGCTGTCTCGATAAAGCCATGGGAGAAAGAATTTTAATTCTCCTGTGGCTTTTTTTGTGCGAATTGCTCACGAAACGGTTGGTTTGACAAGGAGGTTGACGGTGTGCACATATTTTTTGATTTATGGTGGTTTTTCAAGCAAGAACGCATGAAATACGGTTTCGGAATTATTTTTCTTATGCTTTCCAGTTTTCTTTCAATGATCCCGCCTTATGTTGTCGGCGTCTTGGTTGACGACATCCGAACAAGAAGTTTAACCCCAACGACGCTAATCAGTTGGATCTTGTTTCTTATCATTATTGGTATTATCTATTATGCTTGCGGTTATATTTGGCGCCAATGGATCTTTGGTTCTTCAATCATCCTTGCGAATCAATTGAGGAACAGCTTGTATAAGCACTTTACGAAGCTTTCGCCAAATTTCTTTCAAAAACGGCGTATTGGCGATTTAATGGCCCATGCAACCAATGACATCAATGCTGTTCAAAATGCAGCAGGCGAAGGAATTCTGACCTTAATCGATTCAATCACCATGGGTGGTATGGTCATTGTAACCATGTCGGTTCTGATCAATTGGAAGCTAACACTCATTACATTGTTGCCGATGCCGATTATGGTTATCTTGACGATGCATTATGGAAATTTACTGCATCAGCGATTTGGTAAAGCGCAGGCAGCGTTTTCCGACCTCAATGATAAAGTTCAAGAAAACGTGTCGGGCGTCCGGGTGATTAAAGCATTCGGTGAAGAAGAGGCGCAAATTCAGTTATTTCGCAAGGCGTCTCGTGATGTGGTTGATAAAAATATTGCTGTTGCTAAAGTCGATTCTTTGTTCGATCCAACGATTACGTTTATTGTCGCTTTCTGTTATTTTCTTGCATTGATTTTCGGCTCGGTGTTTGTCATGCAAGGTTCGATGACCCTTGGCAGTTTGACCAGCTTTACCCTGTATCTAGGTCAATTGGTCTGGCCGATGCTTGCTTTCGGCTTCTTGTTTAATATTGTTGAACGCGGGAGCGCGTCCTATGATCGAATCCATAAGCTCCTGGCGATAAAGCCGGAGATCACGGATCAAAAAGGTGCATCAGAAGACGTACCGAGCGGCGCCATTGCTTATGCTATTAAGGAATATTCTTACCCGGGCAATCAGGCGAAGGTACTCTCCGATATTCACATCACCGTAGAACAGGGGCAGACGTTGGGGATTGTAGGGAAAACTGGTGCTGGAAAAACAACGATGCTGAGGCTGCTGCTCCGTGAATTCGATGTTATCGACGGTCAAATCAGCATCGGGGCGATGCCAATTCGTTCTGTAAAGCTGGACGCATTGCGCAGCGCAATCGGCTATGTTCCGCAGGATCATATTTTGTTTTCAGCAACAATCGCAGAAAATATCGCGTTTGCAAAACCGGATGCATCACGCGAAGCGATTGAGCGTGTCGCTAAACTGGCAAGTATTCATGAAGATATTCTTCATTTTAAGGAAGGATATGAAACCATTGTTGGTGAACGCGGTGTTACGCTTTCCGGAGGACAAAAGCAGCGAATTTCGATCGCTCGGGCATTGCTTGCCGATCCGGAAATTCTAATCTTTGATGATTCTCTATCTGCGGTTGATGCACGTACTGAGGTATCAATTCTTCATGCACTGAAACATGAACGTATCAATAAAACGACATTGATTTCAGCACACCGCTTGAGTGCAGTCGAACATGCCGATCAAATTGTCGTTCTTGATGAAGGCAAGATTATCGAACACGGGACCCATGAGGCGCTTATCAAAAAGAATGGCTGGTATGCAGAGATGTACGCCCATCAGCAACTCGAAAGCTTAGTTTCGAAGGGGGGAGAGAAAGGATGAATGAGGAAACACATACAAAAATTTCCGGACGCGGCGTGATGAAACGGCTTCTGTCCTATCTTAAGTACTTTAAGTGGAAAGTGGCGGCAGCGTTTCTCGCATTAATTATTGCAACAGGTGCTGATGTACTCGGACCGATTATCATGAAAATCTTTATCGACGATTATTTAACACCGCGCCGCTTTCCAACAGAAGCGCTTGTCTTATTAGGCATTTCATTCGTTGGGATTTATGCCGTATCGGCAACGTTTCATTATATTCAAGTCATTTCTTTTCAAAAGATTGCCTTGAATATTATTCAAATGATGCGTGTCCAAGTGTTTGCAAAAGTGCAGCATCTGGGCCTCCGTTTCTTTGATCAGACTCCAGGTGGCAGTCTTGTCTCACGTCTCACCAATGATACGGAAACAATAAAGGATTTATACGTGACCGTATTGTCGACGATTGTGAACAGCACGATTATGATGATCGGTATCTTTGCCGGAATGTTCTTCCTTGATGTACGCTTGGCGTTAATCTGTTTCATTCTGATGCCTTTTCTTCTCCTGTTAATGTGGGCGTACCGTACGCTAAGCTCCAAGGTTTACCGTGTGACACGTGTGAAACTGAGTCAGCTCAATGCAAAGCTGAATGAGTCGCTTCAGGGCATGGCAATGATTCAAGCGATGCGGCAGCAAAAAAGGCTGCGTAATGAATTTGGTGAGATAAACAATGATCATAAAAAAGCGCTCTTGAAAAGTGTTCGACTAAACAGTTTGATGCTGAGGCCGGCCGTTTACTCCGTTTATATAATTGGCTTAATCATGATTCTCAGTTACTTTGGTGTTCAGTCGTTTGATAACGTGGTAAAAATCGGTGTTCTGTATGCGTTCATCAATTATCTTGATCGTTTTTTTGACCCAATTAATCAGATCATGCAGCAATTGACCATTTTTCAACAGGCAATGGTTTCGGCTGAACGCGTCTTTGGTTTGCTTGATGATCAACGTCTGGCTCCGGTTCAAGAGAGTGATACAAATCCTGAAGTATCCGATGGCCGTATCGAATTCCGTGACGTAACCTTTTCCTATGATGGGAAAACAGATGTATTGAAGCACATTAGCTTTACCGCAAATCCTGGAGAAACGGTAGCGCTTGTCGGGCATACGGGGAGTGGAAAGAGTTCGATCATTAACCTGTTAATGCGGTTTTATCCAATTCATCACGGGGGTATTTTTATTGATGGTCAACCGCTCACTGCGTTCTCTGATGAAGAACTGCGCAAACGGATTGGGCTGGTGCTTCAAGATTCATTTATGTTTGTTGGCGATGTAACCGACAATATCCGTTTGAGCCACCATGAGATTACGGATGACCAAGTACAAGCTGCGGCAGAATTTGTTCAAGCTGACCGCTTCATTAAGAAACTGCCTGGTCAATACCAAGAACCTGTCGGCGAACGCGGTTCAACGTTCTCAAGCGGACAAAGACAGCTTCTTTCTTTTGCAAGAACGATGGCACTGAATCCCAAAGTACTTGTTTTGGATGAAGCAACAGCCAGCGTCGATACTGAAACAGAGGAAGCGATTCAAACCGCACTGGCAAAAATGCGCAAGGGACGTACAACGATTGCAATTGCGCATCGTCTGTCGACCATACAGGATGCGGATCAGATCCTCGTGCTGCACCGTGGAGAAATTGTTGAACGCGGAAAACATCAAGAGTTGCTGCAAAAAGGCGGGCTGTATTTCACGATGTATCAGCTGCAGCATGGGAAGGGCAGTGACGAGACTGCCTCGGTATCACCCTAAGATTTTCGATGGATGACGATAAGAGGAGGCTCGCGGTGCGCCCGCGGCAAGCGAGCAACCGAAGCGACGATTCAGCACCGAAAAGACACGAACCGATCACACATGGCTGGAGATTAAAAACCGGGCGTATTTTGCCCGGTTTTTCTCACGGTGTCAACTTTTGCATGCATGGCGAGATGCTCTATAATAAAGATAGCCGAAGGTGTCTAAGAAATAGAGCAAGAGGTGATTTGAAAACATGGCAAAGAAATTCGCATCGATCAAAATACCGCTCACTTCACCTGGAGGTATCAATTTACGGCGGATTATCCGATTATTTGAGGTGTTAAAAAAAAGTCGTTGCCGTGCTTATTTTTCCGAAAGCGGCTCAACCTTCCCAATAAAAAGTCTTCCACAAACGATGGCCTATCTTTCTTCAATCCATAAAAAAGAATTATTACTTGTGCTTGAAGGAGAAGAAGCACAGGTTCTGCATCAGAGATTATTGGAAGAGATACAGCTGGCTGAGGAAAATGCTCGTGAAAATCCCGGGCGTTACAGAAACAGCTAACCAAAATGGTTGTTCTGATTGGGCAATGTATCGATGAAACGCAAATAAGCGAAGCGTAAAGCAGGGGGATCATCAATAAGGATCAACCTGCTTTTTACAATCAGCAAGACTGGAAAATCGAAAACAGATTGGGAATCAAGGCGGAGCATTAAGCATATGATTGAGCAGACAAGTTTCTTGTTAGAGATTGATTAAGGAGTGTTCACCATGAATCGTCACGTTGCAGCGTGTATCATCGCTTCTTTATCTGTACTGTCAGCATTGATTCAATCGCTTTTTGTATATTGCCATTGAATAGGGACAGCTGTGCCAAGTTTTTGGGACAGTAAAGACATCAAATTGGGACAGTTAGGACATGTGAGGGACACCTCCTGTATAATGAGCTTGCACCTAGTGGTGTAAATCCATTACAGGAGGTTTTTTTAATGATCAAATACCGTGAAATTTTGCGGCTTCATGCTCAGGGATTTAGCCATCGGCATATTGCTTCGAGCTGCGGATGTTCGAAGAATACCATTGGCAATGTCCTGAGGCGGGCTGGAGAGAAAGGAGTCTCATGGCCACTGGATAAGGACATGGATAATCCTGAACTCCAGAATATTCTTTTTCCTGAAAAGCATCGATCTGAGATGAGACGTCCACCGGATTGTAGCTATCTCCACCAGGAAATGGCTCGAAGCGGAGTGACCCTGTCATTGCTTTGGCATGAATATGTAGAAACGTGTAGACAAAACAAGGAGATCCCTTACAGTTATCGGCAATTCTGTCGTTTTTACAACAGCTATGTGATAAAGACCAAAGCAACCATGAGAATTAAAAGAAAGCCTGGTGAAGCAATGGAAGTGGATTGGGCAGGTCAAACTGCTTCAATTCAGGATTCTATCACCGGACAGACCATTCCTGCTTACGTCTTCATATCTGTGTTACCTTGTAGTCAATATGCTTACGTCGAGGCATTTCTATCCATGGATACACCAAGCTGGATAACCGCTCATATCCATGCCCTGCAGTTTTTCGGTGGGGTTCCCCGAATGATTATTCCTGACAATTTAAAGACTGGTGTTGAACGATCATCCTCAACAGACCCGGTGATCAATCGCTCGTATCAGGAAATGGCTGAGCATTATCAAACAGCGATTGTTCCTGCCAGGGTTCGCCACCCGAAGGACAAACCCAATGTAGAAGGGGGTGTTCGAATCATATCAACTTGGATTATTGCCTCCCTGAGAAACGGTCAATACTTTTCGATTTCCGAGCTGAATCAAGCGATAAGAGAGAAATTAACGGAATATAATGAGAAGCCCTTTCAGAAAAAAGATGGAAGCAGGCAATCCGCTTTTGCGGAGGAGGAGAAGTTTGCCCTTCTCCCTTTACCTGCTTCCTCATACGAATTAGCGACATGGAAAAAAGCTACCGTACCCTTTGATTATCACATATCTGTAGAAAAAATGTACTATTCCGTTCCCTATGAATACATGAAACACCAGGTGGATGTTCGAGTGACCCGAAACATGATCGAAATCTATTTTAATCACTTCCGCGTTGCTTCGCATATCAGACTTTATGGGAAGAAAGGTCAGCTATCTACCAATCCCGAGCATATGCCCGATAAACATAAGGATTATTTATCGATGAACCGAGATTATTTTATGTCCTGGGCTAAGGAAGTCGGGGTTCATACACTCATTACTGTAAAAGCGATTCTCGCTTCATACAAAGTAGAAAAACAGGCACTTAAATCATGTTCATCACTCACAAAACTAGCAGATAAATACTCTGTAGAACGCCTCGAACGGGCATGTGGACGTGCCTTAGACTATTCGCCAAGACCCAATCTGAACAGTATTAAGACCATTTTAAAAACAGGTCAGGATAAACAACAACTAGACTCTATCAATCCACCAAAATCAAATACAAATCAAAGCGATACTCACGGTTTCGTTAGAGGTGCAGCCTACTATGGGAGGAAAGAAAAATGACGAGCGAAAATACCTTATCAAAATTATATGATATGAGATTGACCGCTATGGCTGAACAATATAGCGAGCAATTACGCGATAGCCAATACAATGATTTATCATTCGAAGATCGATTCAGTCTCTTAGTGGATCGTGAGTGGGATCGAAGAAAGAACAACAAACTGGATCGCCTGATTAAGAAGGCAGGATTTCGATATAATCAAGCCTGTATTGAAGACATTGAATATCATCCTGATCGCAAACTGGACAAAACTCAGATTCTACGATTAGCCTCCGGACAATACATTCAGGACAAGCATAACTTGATCATTCAAGGGGCTTCTGGGAACGGAAAATCCTATCTCTCTTGTGCTTTTGGCATGGCGGCCTGTCGACAGTTTTATACAGTGAAATATACTCGTCTGCCTGATTTACTCGATGAGCTAGCCGTTGCCAGAGGAGAAGGGATTTTCCAAAAAGTCATGAAGTTATATCGCAAAGTCGATCTTCTTATCCTGGATGAATGGCTACTCACCCCATTGAGAGAAAACGAAGCACGTGATTTACTGGAAATTATCGAGACTCGACATCAAGTGTCCTCAACGATTTTCTGTTCTCAATTTGATGCACAAGGATGGTATGAAAATATTGGCCAGGCAACCCTCGCCGATGCCATTCTCGATCGTATCATTCACGATTCATACACCATCTTAATTGATGGAGAAGTGTCCATGAGAGAAAGACACGGATTAAAAGAATAAGAAAAATGGGTCGCAGAGGCATCATCTACGGATGATCCCTCTGCATTTTTAGCTCTGCCTGTCCCTCGCATGGCACACATGTCCCTCGTTTATGTCCTAAGTGTCCCAAAAACATGGCATAACTGGGCTTTTGCGATGGCAATATACACTTTTTGGAGGCCTTACAGTTCTCGCGGCTTTATGGACGCCTTCAATGCGTGTGACTCAGTTTATCAAGCATGATCCGCTCTCTGCATCCGGGGCGTTAAGCAGCTTGCTCGCCTTTGGAAGTCATGCATTCATGGCCGGAGGAATCAGTGCAGCCATGGCTGGAATCGGGTTGTATCTATTCATAAGAAAAGGGTTTGCTGTGGTTTGCGGGCTACTGTTTCTAGTTGCCGGGAGCCTTAACTGTTTGATCTTATATGGGACGGGTCTTCCAGTTGCTGGGCTGCTGATTTGCACAGGGATGATCATGCTCGCAAAAAATTCAAATTCAATCCTGACCAAGCAGTAAGCGGTCAACAAACACCATTGAATGAGTCTCGAACTCTCGTGCTTAATCCTAAAACGTACGTTTTTTAAAGGGTGTCCCATCGTCAACAGACTTTTGAGACACCCTTCATCTACAAACCTATAATGAGTCACGAGACGGTGAGCGTTCTTCCGTGGCCGCGGCCTGATTGTCCTCGATATTTTTTCCATCGTCATTTGTTGTAACTATGACCGAGCGCGTTGCAGCTAATTTAACCTGTTCTTTTTGAAGAATATCGAGAACAACATAATTATAGTGTTCTTTTGCTTTTAACCATTCCTCAAGATCCGTGGTTTTGATGAAAAAATCAATCATCAAGTTTTTACTGCTTGAAGTAATTTTATCCAGATAAACATATTTTTTATCAGGATAGACTTCAGTATCTGCTGCTAGTGTTTGCCGGATGCGGCCAAGGCTCCGTTTGATCTGTTCATTTGTTGTCTCAACATCCAAGGATAGATTGAAATAAATTCGTCGTCTGTCCATCCTCGATATATTTGTGATGGGCGAGTTGGCAAGCGTTGAGTTGGGGACCGTTACCAGTGCAAGATCAGTCGTTCGAATGCGTGTGGAGCGAAAGTTAATGTCTTCAACAACGCCTTGAATTGACCCCATCTGAATGATGTCACCGATTGTAAAGGGGGCATCGGTAATAATCACCAGGCCACCAAACAGGTTGCTTAAAGTATCCTTTGCTGCCATTGCCACTGCTAGTCCGCCAATGCCCAGCCCGGTAATCAATCCGGTGACGTGAAAATTCCACTGTTCTAAGATTATCGAAATGGTAAAGACTGCGATGATAAATTTCACGATTTTAGAAAGAAATGGAATCACGATTGTATTGAATTGCAGCTCATAGCGATTGCCCATTCGATTAAAGAAAATTCCAATTGCACCAGAGAAGATATAGAATCCCCAACCCATTGAAAATACAGTCAACGATTTAAAAATCAATGAAACGATTGACTTCCATGTATGCGGAAGCGGTAAATAGAGAAGCGCAAAATAGATGCCTGCAAAGAGTAGGATAAACGTAACCGGCTTGTAAAAGGCCTCAGCAATCGCATCGTCCATCTGGGTTTTACTTAATTTAGATAGCCGGGCGATCAGCTTTAGAAAAAATTTAGAAAACAGTTTTCTTGCTATGAAGAAAATCAGAAATATGGCTAATGAGATAAGTGCTTCCTGCCAAGTAATCGTGAAGATCCAGTTAAATTGTTCCAAATTATTCACTCCGAAAAGTAGGGTTAGGTCATCGCATTGGCTTACGCATTAAGAGATAACAGTGATTCTGATTCGAATCATCTGGAAAATGACTTCCTCAATTCTTAATTGTACGTTTTTCAACGGCCGATGTCATTGATTATTCAAAAAAACATTTCTTATGGTTTCCCGAAGATAAGGATTGCTTATATGAAGAGCGTGCTGAGAAATCTGCCTCCTTCGTATAATCATGAAGAAAACGCAAAACGCCGCAATCGTTTAGCGGATTGTTGGAGCAAACCGATACATGCGCTTTGCCTATCGGTTATGAATAGGGTACGATAAGAGAAGAAGATCACATGACTAAAGTGATGCAGCACGGATTACAGCGTTTATGGATACACGGCAACTAATCGAAAAAAATATGGAAAGAATCGCAGCGGCTTTGCGCTGACCAAATGATTTTTTTCTTCGGTATGAAACCTTTCTGCACCCAAAACGTAAATAAGCCATGCACGAACGATAAGGAGTGACTTTTTTATGGTCAAAAATTATGACCTGGTCCTATTAGGTGGTGGAACAGGTGGCTATGTAGCAGCCATTCGCGCCAGCCAACTCGGGCTAAAGACGGCTATCGTTGAGAAAGACTCGCTAGGGGGGACATGTCTTCATAAAGGATGTATCCCGACGAAAGCACTGCTTCGAAGCGCAGAAGTTTTTAGTGAAATAAAAAAGAGTCAAGACTTCGGAATTGAAGTTGCTCAAGTTGCACTCCGTTTCAACAAAATTCAGGAACGAAAGCAAGCGATTGTGAACCAATTGCATCATGGCATTCAGCAATTAATGAAAAAAGGAAAAATTGACATGATCAACGGTTTCGGACGTCTCCTTGGTCCATCAATCTTCTCACCGATACCCGGTTCAATATCGGTTGAATTTGCCGATGGTCGTGAAAATGAGATCCTGACTTCTAAAAATGTGATCCTAGCAACTGGGTCAAGACCTCGTTCTTTAAACGGTTTAGCGGTTGATGGAGAACATGTCCTGACCTCCGATGAAGCATTGCAATTACAAGAGGTGCCCGCCTCAATCGTCATTGTCGGCGGTGGTGTGATCGGCGTGGAATGGGCATCGATGCTGGCGGATTTCGGTTCGAAAGTGACCATTTTGGAGTATAGTGACCGCATCATCCCAAGCGAGGATCGAACGTTATCGCTATCGCTTGCGCGCAGTTTTAAAAAACGCGGCATTCAAATGGTCACCTCGGCAAAGCTGCTTCCGGAAACCTTGCAAAAAGAAAACCAGCTTTCGATCAGTGCAGAAGTTGATGGTCGAACAGAAACTTTTTCTGCAGAGAAAATACTTGTATCGGTTGGGCGGATGCCGAATACCGAGGACATTGGCCTTGCCAATACATCAATCGAAACAGATCACGGTTATATCAAAACAAATGCTTTCGGTCAAACCAAGGAAACGCATATTTATGCAATTGGCGATATAACCGGTGGATTGCAGCTGGCACATGTTGCCTCACATGAGGGAATCCATGCGGTGGAACATATTGCAGGTTTGCCTGTTGAACCGCTGCAGCCGGAACGGGTTCCCCGCTGCATCTACACGCATCCGGAAATCGCATCCATTGGTTTAACAGAAGCGCAGGCTAAAAAAGATCATCTCGTGAAAGTAGGAAAGGTTCCGTTTGGGGCAATCGGCAAGGCACTCGTGTATGGCGACTCTGAAGGCTTTGCAAAAGTGATTGCAGATAAATCAACCAATGACGTGCTTGGTATCCACCTATATGGACCGCATGCAACCGATTTGATCGGCGAGGCAGCAGCTGCAAAGCTGCTCGACGCGACGCCGTGGGAACTGTCAGAAGTCATTCATCCGCATCCAACACTATCTGAAATTATCGGTGAAGCTGCATTGGCGGCCGATGGGAGGGCGATTCATCTATGATTCAAAAAATTAATCAGACTGTTCAAGTGGCTAACCGTCACAAAGCGCTGGGTTTGACTGATCAAGATGTTCTGTCAATGTATGAGAATATGCTGAAGGCGAGAAGGGTTGATGAGCGACTTTGGTTGCTCAATCGCGCGGGTAAAATCCCCTTTGTTGTGTCATGTCAAGGTCAGGAAGCAGCACAAGTCGGCGCTGCATTTGGCTTAAATCGCGATAAAGATTATGTTGCGCCCTATTACCGCGACTATGGTTTTGTTTTTGCATGGGGCATGACGATAAGGGAAATGATGCTGAATAATTTTGCAAAAGCAGAAGATCCGAATTCAGGCGGAAGACAGATGCCGGGCCACTTCGGTTATCGAAAGCTGCGCATGCTTAGTCATTCATCACCGGTTACGACGCAAAATCCACATGCTGTCGGAATCGCACTTGCAGCAAAAATCAAAGGTGACGATATTGTCAGCTTTGTTACTTTTGGCGAAGGCTCGTCAAACCAGGGCGATTTTCATGAAGCAGCAAATTTTGCAGCTGTTCACAAACTTCCTGTTATCTTCATGTGTGAAAACAACCATTATGCGATTTCGGTTTCTTTAAAAAATCAAGTAGCCTGTGCACATATATCAGATCGTGCAATTGGCTACGGGATGTATGGGGAGTCTTTCGACGGCAACGATCCTCTTGCTGCTTATGCTGCGGTTAAGAAAGCAGCTGATCGAGCACATCGCGGCGAAGGCCCAACACTTCTTGAAGCGAATGGTTACCGGTTAATGCCGCACACGAGTGACGATAATGATATGACCTATCGAACCAAAGAGGAAGTCAATGAAGCGAAAAAACATGACGGTGTCCTGACGTTTGCCGAATACCTGCGCGCTGTTCATGTTTTGACCGAGGATGGCGAAAGAGCAATGGAAGAACGGATTCGCAAAGAAATTGATGCGGCGACTAATGATGCAGAAAAAGCACCATTCGCTGAGCCCGATTCTGTTCTTCATTATGTTTATGAGGAAAAGAATTAAGGGGGATGAACGAATGTCAGTACGCTCATATATTGAAGCAATCACCATGGCTTTAGATGAAGAAATGGCTCGGGACGAAAACGTCTTTGTATTAGGCGAAGATGTCGGCAAACGCGGGGGCGTCTTTCAAGCGACAAAGGGATTATATGAAAAATACGGCGAGCTTCGCGTGATGGATACACCACTTGCTGAGTCTGCAATCGCAGGTGTCGGCATTGGCGCTTCTCTATATGGGTTGCGTCCGGTAGCTGAAATGCAATTCTCAGACTTTATGCTTCCAGCGGCTAATCAGATTATCTCTGAAGCGGCGAAAATGCGCTACCGCTCGAATAATGACTGGTCGGTTCCATTAACGATTCGCGCTCCGTTTGGCGGAGGCGTTCATGGGGGACTCTACCATTCTCAATCGATGGAAGCGATCTTTGCTAATGTCCCTGGATTGAAAATTGTTATTCCTTCAACGCCATATGACGCAAAAGGACTGTTAAAAGCTTCGATACGTGACAATGATCCGGTTCTCTTCTTTGAACATAAGCGTGCGTATCGACTATTGAAAGGCGAAGTTCCGGAAACCGACTATGTTGTTCCGCTTGGAAAAGCCGACGTTAAACGCGAGGGTACCGATGTAACCGTAATTACCTATGGACTAATGGTTCACCATGTCCTCAATGCGGCGGAACAGCTTGCGGAGCAGGGCATTTCAACTCATGTGCTTGACTTGAGAACGATTTATCCACTTGATAAAGAATCGATAATCAGCGCAGCACAAAAAACGGGAAAAATTTTGCTAGTTACAGAAGACACGAAAGAAGGCAGCGTGATGAGCGAAGTCGCAGCGATTATTGCCGAGAACTGTCTTTTTGATCTGGATGCGCCGATCAAACGTGTTGCGGCACCGGATGCGCCGGCAATGCCTTATGCCGGCCCGCTGGAAAAGGCATTTATGGTGAAACCAGAACAAATTGAACACGCAATCCAAGACCTAGCCGAATTTTAAAGGAAGGGGGCAGTATGATGAGTGAAAAGCAAATGACGATGCCGCAATTAGGAGAAAGTGTGACTGAAGGAACGATCAGTCAATGGCTGGTTTCAGCAGGCGACACCGTGAAAAAATACGATCCGATTGCTGAAGTAACAACCGATAAAGTGAACGCAGAAATACCTTCGAGTTTCGAAGGGAAGATTATAAAAATGCATGTGAACGAAGGCGATACCTTGCCTGTTGGCGAGCCGATATGTACGATTGAAGTTGCCGATAACGAAGCGACAGGTGAGACCGAGCCAACTCCAGCGGCAGCTGAGTCGAGTCAAAAAACGAAGCAGTCAATGAAAAAACGCTATTCGCCGGCCGTATTACGTCTTGCTCAAGAACATGACCTTGAACTTGAGCAGATTCCCGGCAGTGGAAGAGACGGGCGGATTACAAGGAAGGATGTCGTGCGTTTTCTGGCGGCTGAACCTGCACAAGCTTCTGGAAATTCAAAGCCGGCTGCAAGCATGCAACCAGCTGCGTCCGCCGGTGCCGTGTGTTACTCAGGCGCTGTCGCCGGACAAGCGGCGGCACCTGAAGCAAAACATGCTGCCATAAAGAGTGAAGCGGGTGATCGTGTTATCCCGTTGACTGGAGTACGTCGCGCGATCGCTGCTAACATGCTGCGCAGCAAACATGAAATTCCTCATGCATGGACAATGATTGAAGTTGACGTGACCAATTTAGTGAACTATCGGAACCAAGTAAAAAATGCATTTTTGAAAAAAGAAGGTCATAAATTAACCTATCTTCCCTTTTTTATGAAAGCGATTGTCGCCGCCTTGAAAGAATTTCCGCGCATGAACAGTACTTGGGCCGGCGATAAAATCATTGAAAAGCGAGCAGTTAATCTATCACTCGCCGTTGCTTCAGAAGATGCGCTCTATGTTCCGGTCATTAAGAATGCGGATGAACGGAGCATCAAAGGACTTGCCTTTGCCGTCGACGACCTTGCCGCTCGTGTTCGCGAAAATCGGATGTCGCCCGATGATATGCAAGGAGGAACGTTTACAGTAAACAACACCGGCTCATTTGGTTCAATTCAATCACAGCCGATTATCAACCATCCTCAAGCTGCTATTCTGTCAATCGAATCGATTGTCAAACGGCCTGTAGTGGTTAATAACATGATTGCAATTCGGGATATGGTCAATCTCTGTATCTCCATCGATCATCGTGTACTCGATGGATTGATTACGGGGCGTTTTCTTGCGCGAATCAAAGAACTGCTTGAAAATGTTAATCCTGAGAACACACCGATATATTAATGATTCAAGCGAATCTGAGAAGATAAAAGCAACCTCCGTCTCGACTCATCGAAATGGAGGTTGCTTTTCATTTGCTCTTATTAATCAGCAGTTTCTGATAATCCCGGCTGAGGGCTACGAGATGTTTGAAAAGGGATTCTTGATAAGGCTTAAGTTCTGCACGTGCGCTTTGGTCACGTGCTTTTCTAATGATGTCTTGCTCGCGCTTTCCATCTAGAATTTTATGATCGTTTTTCAATTTGAATAATGCGATCGAACGAGCGATGTCCATTCGCTTGTTGAACAGGCGGATGAGCTGTTCATCAATGGCATCGATTTCTTTTCTGTATGCTTGTAATTGGGTCATGAGCAGTACTCCGATCCTTTCGATTTCGTGTTGCTGTTCTTTCCTTAGGAAAGCTTAGTGATTAATTCCTTGGTTATCTCAGCAAAACATTTAGCAGCCGGTGAAGGAGGAATTCGCGTTGCAAGACCGATCGTACGAAAGCTTTCTTCAGAGAATGGAATGGCTTTAAGCGGTGCAATGTGATCAGGAAGCACCAATTCAGGTAATATACTAATTCCGAGATGATTGCGGACCATGGCGAGGATCGCATTTTCTTCCATAAGTTCAAAGCGGATCTCGGGCTTACAGTGGTGTGCCGCCAAAAGCTGTTTTACTTCATGGTTTCCTCCAAAGGCGGGCATAATAAATGGCTGTTTTCTCAATTGGTCAAAAGAAACGGTTTTTTGATGATAAAGTTTACTCTGCGGTGAGACGATACAAAGGATACGGTCTTTCTTCAACGAAGTAATCTGGAATGATTTTATTTCAAGTTTATTAACAAAACCGCAATCCAATTCACCGCGTGTCAACCGCTGCTCGATTGTTTCATAATTACCTTCGTACAGACGAACTTGGACAAGTGGATAACGTTGATCCATTTCGTGAATGATTTTCGGAAGCAGATGGCGGGAGATGCTGTTAAAGACGCCAACCGTCACAACTCCCTTTTTTATGCCTAAAATCGCTGAAGCTTCTTGATGGACATTTTTATCCATTTGCAGTACAGCATTGATTGAGGGCAGAAGAATGCGACCTTCCCGAGTTACGGTTATTCCTGATCGATCTCTGTTGATGAGTGCAAAGCCTAGGTCATGTTCCAAACTGGATACAGCATGACTTACCGCCGATTGAGTCAACCCAAGCTGACCTGCAGCTTTCGTAAAACTTTTTAACATCATGACCGTAGAAAAGATTTGATATTTAATCAGACTCATCGCAACCCCAACCTAATGAAATAAATTAATGATGAATATTATAAACATTCATTTTATCCTGAATTATTCACCGCTTGCCGTTTTTTCGGGATTTTGCTCACCAGGATGCAGCCAACCTGATTTCACTTGATTTTTTGAATGGAAAAATGACCTTGAAGATCAATTTCTGAACATTCACGTAAAAGAAGGCCATTTTGAGACAGACTTCCCCCGTTGATCTGATGAACCCGTTTTGAATTTTGAGCTGAGTGTTTTTTTGTTACTCGATGTGAAGTTGTTGAATCCGGTTGAGCACGTTCCAGAAGAATGCCTGATAGACAAAACTGGAAGACAGCTTGAAATAAAGGGATCGTCCTGACCGGACGAGCTTACTGGCCACTTTGACGATCCGCGTTCGGATGGTTTCGATTCGCATGGCCTTCTGTCTTTTTGGGAATGCCATCGTCCGCATCCAGTTCGTTAAATTGTAGGCGAGCAGACTGAGCATCAATCGGACTTCGTTAATTTCGAATTTGTGACTAGACAGTTGATCCAGACTGAATCCGGATTTGGCTTCCTTGATGTAGTTTTCCATCGTCCCTCGTTTCTGATAAGTCTGAAAGACCTGTTTCGGGGAGAAGCATTCAACCAGATTGGTCACGATAAAGGTATGCGTAAAGAAAAGTTCATTGGCCGGGCGAATGGATTGAACGGCAACCCGTCTTGGCTTACCCCAGGACTTCGCCTGATAATCAAATTCTTCATAGTAACACTGAGTTTTACCGGTTGGTGAATCATTCGGGTGAAGTTCTTCGGCCATCCGTTGAAGCACGGCGTTGGTCTTCAGCCGAATCACGTAGTAGACGGATTCTGTTTCGCACGCCTCGTAGAGGTCCGGTGTGGCAAAACCGCTGTCAGCGCGAACGAGCGGCGTGGTTTCTGGAAAGTGCTCGTTGTAGTGTTCGAGAATCGGCCGGACAAAGTCCACAACGCCATGCGATGTATAGCGATTTCCAGGACGCAGTTTCGCTTTCAAAAAATCACCCGTTGCCCCATCAAACGCCACCAAGGGATGGAAGCCGATCGTACCGTAATGCGCGTTATAGTCCGAGGATTCTTGCTTTCCATACGTATCAACATGGGTGGAATCCAAGTCAAGGATCAGTGCTGGATTCTTGCGATAGCGGTGAACTTTGTCGAGTAATTTTTGGTTGGCCATGCCAAGCTGATCCAGAGCATTAGGATCAAAGCGATCATAAAAACGGGAGAGTGTCGGCTGTGACGCAAGTGTTGGTGATTCAACAACCTGAGTGAACACGGGATCGTGAATCAATGAATCCGCTGCATCATCTTCAGAATAACCAGCCAGCAGCTGATAGATCTTCTGGCGCAAAAGTTGCTCATTGGAATAATCCGGACTTTTGCGCGAATCGTTCAGCACCAGATGGTGAGTCAGCGTTTTTGAGAAACCGAGTTTTTCATCAAATTCTTTAAAAATCAGATGACCGCTGTCGGAAGAAAGTTCGCCACCGGTAAAATTGATTTTGATCTTCCTGTTGAATTGACACGACTTTTCCTCTACACTGAGCATATGAGGAACCTCCTTGTATGTTTTTGGTTTAGTCACCTATTATCATACAAAGGAATGGTTCCTTTTTCATTAACTTTTTTCACCTAATCGGTGAAAAAACGAAAAGGGTTATCTCCTTGTGGGGAAAGCGTTTTGGCCAGTTAGCAAATTAGGCTATGAATAATTCAGGTTTATTAATGACAATATGCTTTGTATACTAAATTTATAAATAAATGTGACGGTTGAGGGATGGGCGATGAGTCAGCATAAAGCAGATCTTATTCTGGTACTTGTGACGATGTTTTGGGGTTCTTCCTATATTTTTATGAAAATAGGAATGGAAAGTTTAGCGGTATTTAATCTGATCGCACTTCGTTTTCTTGTAGCATTTGTAGTGACCGCCATTCTATTTTTTCGCATGTTGGGAAAAATCGATTGGGTGACCGTGTTGTTCAGCATGATCCAGAGTGTGCTTTTACTCGGGGTATTTAGCTTTATTATGTATGGAATGAAAACTGTTTCTACATCAAAAGCGGGTTTTCTTGTCAGTTTGACCGTTGTTTTTGTACCGCTTGTTCATGCATGCATTGTGAAAAAGCTTCCGGGAATACGCGCTCTATGTGGTACACTGATCGCGCTTTTAGGGATTTATGTGCTGACCGGCGCCGCTTCAATTGGCTTAAATGCAGGTTCGCTGTTCCTGATCATCGCTGCGCTGTTAAATGCAATTTATATCGAAATTACCGGTCGAATCATTCATCGCGTAAAGATTATTCCTTTTAGTATGTATCAGATGGGGTTTGTAGCGGCGGTCGCATTTGTCTTTTCTGCTGCTTTTGAGCGGCCGCATTTGCCGGATTCTGCATCGGTATGGATTTCTGTACTTGGTCTTGGACTGCTTTGCAGTGCAGCAGGCTATTTGCTTCAGGCGGCTGCACAAAGATATACAACATCGCTTCATGCGGGACTTATTTTCACGCTGGAACCGATCTTTGCTGTTTTCTTTGCGTTTCTTGCAGACGGTGAGCATATGTCATTCCATGAATACGTCGGTGCCGTTCTTGTGTTGGCCAGCCTTGTCATTATGGAACTCAAGCCGCGATTTTTTCAACATATTAAAAGGGGGTTCCGTGCACGGATCATGCAGATAAAAACGAAATTTTCTCGTTTTGTTGCGAAGATTTGACGGATTTGGATGAAACGCACCCCTGAATCGTTCAGATTCATGTTCTGTTCATAGTCTTGTTTCAAAATAAGAACATCGTTGTTGTAAAGGAGTTGCAGTTGACCTTGAAAAAAATTCTGGTCGTTGATGATGATCCTCATATCCGTGAACTTGTCACGGTGTTCCTTGAAAATGAGGACTTTTCATGCATTGAAGCAGAAAACGGAGAACAGGGACTTGAACGTCTTGAGCAGGAAAATGCGGGCTTGATCATCTTAGATATTATGATGCCGGAGATGGATGGCTGGACGTTTTGCAGGCGCGTTCGCAAACGATGGCAGATTCCGATTCTAATGCTGACAGCAAAGGGAGAGACAATGCAGAAAGTGAAAGGTTTTGAACTGGGGGCAGATGATTATCTCGTAAAACCGTTTGAACCAATCGAACTTGTCATGCGTGTCAAAGCATTATTGAAACGGTATCAGGTTTCCGTATCGCAAACCGTTGAAGTCGGGCGTCTGATCTTAGACCGAAAATCCTACACGATTTTCAAAGGTGATGCATCCATTATGATCCCTTTAAAGGAATTCGAGCTTCTCTTTATGCTCGCCGGTTCGCCCGGACGCACATTCACCCGTGATGACTTGATCGAGAATATTTGGGGCTACGATTATGAAGGCGATGAACGTACGGTTGATGTGCATGTTAAGCGACTTCGCGAGCGATTCAGTACAGCTTCCAGCGGGTTCGAAATTAAAACAGTCCGCGGTTTGGGCTATCGATTGGAAGAAAGTAAATGAAAAATCAATGCTCATCGAAACTGAAGGTACACAGTCTGGCAATTCTTTTATTACTTTCGATCGTTGTCTACTGGGTTTTGTTTTACTTCTTGCTTGAACTGTTTTTTTCTTGGCTTAGGGTTGCCATTCACCCAATCCTTTTGCATGTTGCAAGTGCATTGCTTGGATTGGCCCTTTTTGCTTTTGTGATGGCTCAGGTCGGAAAATATATGAAGCCGAAACGAATCAGCTACTTTCAAACGATCATTCAAGCGATAAGGCAGATGGCAAAGGGAAATTTTGAAATCAATCTCGACATTCCTCTGCCGACGGATCAGAAAAGCCGGCATAATCCATTTGTACAGTTGGTTGACAGCGTGCATTATATGGCGAAGGAACTTGGCCAATTGGAGCGAGTGCGCCAGGAGTTTATTTCAAACGTCTCTCACGAAATTCAATCGCCGTTGACGTCAATTAAAGGATTCGCCCGTGCATTAGAGAATGATCGCTTGCCAGAGAATAAGCGGATGCACTATTTAAATATCATTCAAAAAGAGGCGGATCGCTTATCGAAGTTAAGTGATAACTTAATGAAATTAACGGCACTTGAAAACACTAAACATCCGATTCGTTTATCCAACTACCGACTGGATCGTCAAATTCGTTCTTGCCTGCTTGCGCTTGAGCCGCAGTGGACAAAGAAAGCACTAGATATGACTATCGAGCTCGATCCGATTACGATTGATGCGGATATTGATTTAATGAACCAGGTATGGATGAACTTAATCCACAACAGTATTAAATTTACACCGGAACATGGGAAGCTACAGGTAGAATTGAGCATTCGCGATGGGCGAATTATGTTCTGTCTATCCGACACAGGGATTGGGATTAAAAAAGAAGATTTCGTTCATTTATTTGAACGATTCTATAAAGCGGACCGCTCGCGGACAAAGCGTCAAGAAGGCAATGGACTTGGTTTGTCCATTGTGAAAAAAATTATCGATGTGCATCACGGAGAAATTCATGTACAAAGTGAATATCAGAAGGGGACGCGTTTTACAATACTGCTCAATAAGAGTGGATAAAGCTTAATTGCTGACAATCGCAATAATGAAGGCGGATATTGAGGAAAGTACAAGTGCAGCAATCATCAGGTAAACAATAAATTTAAACAGTTTCTTATGCATGTCCTAAATTCCCTTCATTGCTTTTTCCTAACTATTATAGTAGATAATCCGCCAAGCTTTCAATAGTTAAACGCGTTTGGTTAAAAAAGGTATGGTATGATAAGAGTGGCTATTGAGATCGAACCGATGCACCTCGTATCGGTTCTTAAAAGTTTTCTAGGTGGGTGAATGGATTGATCAATCAAGAACGTTTGGTTACTAATTTTTGTGAACTCGTTCAAGTCGATTCGGAAACAGGAAATGAAGGACAGATTTTTAAAGTCCTTAAAAACAAATTGTTGGCTTTGGGCTTAGATGTAAAAGAAGACCAGGCACAACAGAAAACCGGACATGGTGCCAGCAACTTAATCGCGACACTCCCCGGTACGATAAAAGGAACACCGATCGCACTGAGTACACATATGGATACGGTTGTTCCCGGAAAAGGGATTAAGCCCGTCATTGCAGACGGGTTCATTGCTTCTGATGGAACGACAATTCTTGGTTCAGACGATAAAGCAGGAGTATCCGCGATTCTGGAAGCGATTCAAGTCATTAAAGAAAATCAAAAAGATCACGCCGAGGTTCAAATCATTATTACAGTCGGCGAGGAGTCCGGGTTACGCGGGGCAAAAGCGCTTGATCGATCGCTCGTCCATGCGCAGTATGGTTTTGCTTTAGACAGTGACGGACCTGTTGGCGATATTGTTGTCGCCGCTCCTTTTCAGACGAAGCTGTTGGCAGAAGTCTATGGAAAGACGGCACATGCCGGCATTGAACCTGAAAAAGGAATCTCGGCTATTTCCATTGCTGCAAAAGCGATTGCACGCATGCCGCTCGGGCGTATCGACCGAGAAACGACTGCAAACATTGGTCGTTTTGAAGGTGGACAAGCCACTAATATTGTCTGTGATTATGTAAAAGTCCTCGCAGAAACGCGTTCACTAAATCAGTCAAAAATGGAAAAACAAGCGGAGATCATGACTCGCGCTTTTGAAGATGCTGCAAACGAATACGGCGGGAAGGCAGACGTGCATACTGAATACATGTATCCGGGCTACCGATTTGGCCGTGAGGACCGTGTTGTTCAACTCGCAACAAGAGCAATCAATGCAATCGGAAGAACGCCGAGACTGCTTCAGAGCGGCGGTGGCAGTGATGCAAATGTTATTTCCGGTCAGGGACTTCCAACCGTAAACCTTGGTGTTGGCTATGAAGAAATTCATACGGTTAAGGAAAAAATTGCAATTGAAGAACTTGTGAAAACAGGTGAGTTAGTTCTTGCGTTGATCGATCAGGCAACGAACGAAGGGTAAATCATATCTAAGGACGGAGAATGATGATGGCGAATGCACGAGTCATTTTTCATGTTGATATGAACAGCTTCTATGCATCAGTGGAAATTGCAAATCATCCTGAATTGAGAGGCAAGCCGTTGGCGATTGCCGGAAAAGCGGAGGAACGGCACGGGATCGTCGTAACCAGCAGTTACGAAGCAAGAAAAATGGGTGTGCGAACGACCATGACGGTTCGCGAAGCGAAGCAAAAATGCCCGCAGCTCATTGTTCGTCATCCTGATTTCTCGCTCTATAGAAGGACATCGGAGCAACTATTTACAATGTTGAAAGACTATACGAACCTTGTAGAGAAAGCCTCCATTGATGAAGGGTATCTTGACGTCAGCCACTGGATTCATCGCAGGCATCCTCTGAACTTGGCAAATGAGATCCAGAGCCGCATTCGAGAGGAACTTCATTTGCCATGCAGCATAGGGATTGCCCCCAATAAATTTCTTGCAAAAATGGCATCTAATCGGAAAAAGCCAATGGGGATCACCGTGATACGTAAGCGTGATCTCCCACAAACGCTATGGCCGTTGCCTATTGGAAAAATGCATGGCGTTGGTCCAAAGACTGAAGAGAAATTCAGTTTAGCGGGAATCAAGACGATCGGCGATCTGGCTGCAAGAAATCCTGATGCTATTGAAAGAAAATATGGAATAAACGGCAGGCGTCTGCATGACTTTGCAAATGGATGGGACGTGCGTCCGGTTGACCCGGATTCATGGGACCGTTATAAAAGTATTGGTCATTCAATGACTTTATCTCATGACACCGTTGATCTTAAAATGATTTATGAGACAATGCAGCAATTAGCGGGCAAGCTTGAGATGAAATTAAAACGGGAGCATGTGGCAAGCTACGAATTGGTTGTCATGATCCGTTATCATGATTGGAAGACAATTACGCGGCACAAGTCCACCATGCAGCCTTTGCGTTCTAGGCAGGAGATCTTGAATCTGGCTTTTTCTGTCTTCCAAGCCAACTGGAGCGGTGAGGCTGTGCGGCTTCTTGGGATCACGCTCGCATCGTTTCAAGCGATTAGTGAATCAACAAAACAGCTCGATCTTTTTTCTTATCAGAATGACATTCAGACCGAGGAGCTGGTTGACTTAATTGATCGAATCAATGATCAATTTGGTGAAAATACGCTGCTTCCTGCTACACGTCTTCTGAATAAAAAACGTTCCGAGTCTCCGGATTCCGGTTGTTGATCTCTACATAAAGAAGGTTCGCGTGACAAAGGATGGATAGAATGAAATTTACTTTTTTAGGCACCGGAGCGGGAATGCCGGCGAAGGAAAGAAACGTAACTTCTATGGCACTCAGTTTCCCGGAATACGATGGTGACCTCTGGCTCTTTGATTGTGGTGAGGGAACGCAACGGCAAATTCTCTACACGGCAGTGAAATTAACGAAATTAACGGCTGTTTTTGTAACGCATCTGCATGGAGATCATTTATTTGGCCTTCCAGGCATACTAGGCAGCCGGTCGTTTCAAGGTGCTGAACATCCATTGGAACTTATTGGACCAAAGGGATTAAAAGCTTTTGTTGAGACTTCGCTTCAGGTTTCAGGGACACATCTGCATTATCCCTTGGCGATTCACGAGATTGAGTCAAAGGGAAAGGTTTATGAAAATGAACATTTCATTGTTCATGCATGTGAACTGGATCATGGGATTCAAAGTCTTGGTTACAGGATTACCGAGAAGGACCAACCTGGAGAACTGCTTGTTGATAAGTTGATGGATCTTGGTATTCGACCGGGTCCTATCTACAAAAAAATTAAGGAACAGAGTCAAGTGATCTTGCCTGATGGACGAACACTAGAGACCGCTCCTTTTATCGGCAAAAAAAAGAAGGGACGCCATGTGGTGGTTTTAGGCGATACGCGGCCATGTCAAGCTGCACTTAATCTCGCCGAACATGCGGATGTGCTCGTTCATGAAGCAACCTTTAATGGTCAAAGTGCTCGTTTGGCGCATGATTATCATCATTCAACATCAATTCAAGCAGCGGAAATGGCGCAAAAAGCTGAGGTGAAGCAGCTGATTTTGGCTCATTTAAGTTCCAGATACCAGAAAAAAGAACAGCATGCACTATTAAAAGAAGCTAAATCTGTTTTTAAGCAGACCTATTTAGCGCATGATTTCTGGACTTTTGAGTTGCCTTATCAGCAACGATCTTAATCAATAGAACGAGATTAGGATCGGAAATAATCGCCGAACCTTAGCTTTCAATTGATGATACACAAAAAAAGATTCCCACATAAGGGAATCTTTTTTTGTGTATCTAATAATTTATTAAGTATTTTTAGTTATTTTCCTTCAGTTTCGCCATAGCCGTAAGCACCGTGTTCGCTGATATCAAGACCCGCTTTTTCAGCTTCCGCGGATACACGAAGACCGATGGTTGCTTTGATGATTGAGAGCACAATCAAGGAAGCGACAGCTACGAAAGCGAATGCTGCGATTACACCAAGTGCTTGAACGCCTAATTGATAGAGACCGCCGCCGTAGAAGAGACCCGGTTTGCCGACTCCGGCCAGTTCAACAAGCTTCGGTGCTGCAAAGAATCCGGTAGAAAGTGTACCGATAACACCCGAAATACCATGAACAGAGAATGCGTAAATCGGATCATCGAGTCCTTTGCTTTCAAGGAAGATTGAAGTCCAGTAAGTAAAGGCACCGGCAACAGCTCCGATTACGATTGCTGCCCATGGTTCAACGAACGCACAGGAAGCAGTGATCGCTACGAGCGCTGCAAGCACGCCGTTACACATTGCACCGATATCTGCTTTCTTCGATAGGATCATTGCTGCAAACAAAGCACCAAGTGCACCGGCTGCTGCTGCCAAGTTCGTTGTTAAAGCAACATAGCCGAAGAACTGACCGTATCCAGAAGTTGCGACACCCGTGGATACCGTGCTTCCGGCATTAAATCCAAACCAGCCGATCCAAAGGATGAATGTACCAAGGAAAACAAAAGGAATGTTGTGAGCCGGGATTGTTTTTGCTTTTCCATCAACAAATTTTCCGATTCTCGGTCCAAGGAGAAGTGTACCGATTAGCGCAGCAGTCGCACCTTGAAGGTGAACGACTGTTGATCCAGCAAAATCCTGCATGCCGAGCGTGCTCAACCAGCCGCCGCCCCATACCCAGTGTCCGACGACTGGATAAATAATGGCAACAAAGACTGTGCCAAAGACAAAGTAAACAGCCAGTTTTGCACGTTCTGCAAAGCCGCCCCATGCAATCGCAAGAGATACAGCGGCAAATGCGAGTTGGAACAAGAAGAAAATAGAATCATAGCCGCTTGGAACACCGCTTAAGAAAAATTTAGAAGTTCCAATGAATGCATTACCATCACCGAAAGCGATGCCGTAACCAACCGCCCAATAAACAATTGAAGAAAGTGCAAGCGTAATAATTTGCTTACCGGTAATATGGCCCGCATTTTTGCTTTGCAGTGATCCTGCTTCAAGAAATGCAAAACCAGCTTGCATAAGGAGAACTAAGATTGCTGCAACCATTACCCATAATGAATCCAAACTAAATGTAATTGCATCTGTTGCTTTCATTAAATGAATGCCCCCTTCTTTATGATGTAGTAATTATAACATACGGTGTCAGTAAATGTTACAACAAAATATTAAAAATATTCCATTATTTTTGAAAGCCCTTACATAAGCTACAATTTTGTCACGATTAAAAAGTCTGCCTTGGATCTGTCCAAATCAGAAGATTTCTTTTTCGGACACTGCTCATTGCTAAATTGTTTTGCATTGTTATAAACTCTCTATAATAATAGAAATGGTAAAACGGTACAATGCGTACTTACTCTGAGGTGGAACTTTATGAAATTAACGAATAAAATGGTTGTCATCACCGGGGCATCCAGCGGACTTGGCAGGGAACTGTCCATTCTGTGTGCCGCCAATGGTGCGCATATCATTATGCTTGCCCGCAGCACAGCAAAATTGAAAACCTTAAAAGATAAAATCGAACAATCAGGCGGCCGTGCGGTTTATGAATCATTAGACATTACTGATGCAAAACAGGTTCATTTAACGTTTCAGGCAATCATGGAAAAATTTAAGCGCATCGATCTGCTGATCAATTGTGCGGGCGTCGGCTATTTTCAGCCGCTTACTGAAATGAATACGGAGGAAATTGATCAAATGATTGCAGTCAATGTACGCGGGCTTATTTATTGCACACATGAGGCTGCTCAAGCGATGGAAGCGCAAAAATGCGGCTCCATCGTTATGATTGCTTCTCAGGCGGGGATTATAACGACACCGAAGTCTGTTGTTTATGGTGCAACGAAGCACGCCGTGATCGGTTTTGCGAACGGCGTACGTATGGAACTTGAAGAAGCGGGTGTTCATGTAACGGTTGTAAATCCTGGACCAATCCGTACACCGTTCATGAACAATGCGGATCCAACGGGTAATTATCGGAAGCGCGTCGACCGATTCATGCTTGATCCGCGCCACACAGCCGAACGTATTTTGCATGCTGTAGGCAAAAATAAACGGACATTAAATCTTCCGTGGTATATGGGGATTGGCTCAAAGGTATATCAATGCGTTCCTGCAGTTTTCGAAAAGGTGTGCGGCCCTTTTTTACGAATGAAGTGAAAAAGCGGCAAGCAGTCGCATATAAATATTTTGCATCGGAAGCAAAAATAGAGTATGATTATATAGTAAGAAAACGCTTACATCATTGCTGTAAGTGCTATATGACGGGAGGAGTCAGAATGCAAACTGAGGCATCCGCAAAAGACATGACCGTTGAAAAGGCGAAATGGATTTATACGAAAATGCAAGAGATCCGTCAATTTGAAACAGCAGTACATGATATTTTTGCGAAAGGTGAAATTCCTGGTTTCGTTCATTTGTACGCCGGCGAAGAAGCGGTAGCGGTCGGCGTGTGTGCGCATCTAACGGATAGCGACAGTATTACAAGCACACACCGCGGTCACGGGCATTGTATTGCAAAAGGCTGTGACTTAGATGGAATGATGGCAGAAATCTATGGACGATCGACAGGTCTGTGCAAAGGGAAAGGCGGTTCCATGCACATTGCCGACGTTTCTAAAGGAATGCTTGGGGCAAACGGCATTGTTGGTGCCGGACTGCCTTTAGCGATTGGTGCTGGACTTACTGCTAAAGTGAAAAAAACGAAGAATGTTGCGGTGTGCTTTTTTGGTGATGGCGCCAGCAATCACGGTACATTCCATGAGGCTGTGAATATGGCTGCTATTTGGAAGCTTCCAGTACTCTTCGTTTGTGAAAATAACGGGTTTGGAGAGGCGTCGACCTTCGACTATGCGGCAGCAGCGGAACGGATTTCGGACTTTGCGAACGTCTATCGAATTGCGGGCGAAACTGTGGATGGAAAAGATTTGTCGGCTGTATATGAAGCCGCAGGCAAAGCAGTGGAACGTGCACGTAATGGGGAAGGGCCGACAATTCTTGAATGCATGACCTATCGCGATTTCGGACATTTCGAAGGCGATACGCAAACGTATAAAGATGCCGACCAGCAAAAAAAAGCGATGACTGAAGATGATGCCATTGTTCGATTTCAAACCTTTGCAAAGGAAAATGATCTGTTGACTGAGGGAGAGATAAAAACGATCGATAACTCCGTAAAAAAAGCGGTGGAACACGCGATAAAATTCAGTGAAGAAAGTCCGTTTCCTGATGATCACGAAGTGACCACCGATGTTTATGTCTCATACTAATCTAATTGGATCAATCTGGAGGTGCTTGCAATGGCAGTAAAGATGAGTTATTCAGATGCAATTAATGATGCGATTCGCTTTGCGATGCGAAAAGATGAAAGCGTTGTCTTGATTGGTGAAGACGTTGCCGGCGGAGCCGAGGTTGATCATCTTCAGGATGAAGGGGCCTGGGGCGGCGTTTTTGGTGTAACAAAGGGAATTGTTGAAGAATTTGGTCGTGACCGTGTGATCGATACACCGATTGCTGAATCCGGTTATATGGGTGCTGCCGTTTCGGCTGCGGTAACCGGTTTGCGTCCGATTTCGGAATTAATGTTTAACGACTTTATCGGTAGCTGTTTGGATGAAGTGATGAATCAGGCAGCCAAGTTCCACTACATGTTTGGCGGCAAAGCAAAGGTTCCGCTGACGATCCGAACAATCGACGGCGCTGGATTCAACGCTGCAGCGCAGCACTCACAAAGCCTTTATGCACTTTTCACTCATATTCCGGGGTTGAAAGTTGTGATCCCTTCAAACCCTTACGACATGAAAGGCCTGCTCCTCAGTGCGATTTTTGATGATGATCCGGTTATTGTTTTTGAAGATAAAACACTTTATGGAATGAAAGGAGAAGTTGGCGAAGGCTTCTATACCCTTCCATTTGGAAAGGCGGAAATCAAACGTTCCGGTAAGGATTTAACCATTGTCGGACTTGGAAAGCAGGTTTATACCGCCTTGAAGGCAGCCGATCAATTGGCGAAAAAAGGTTTTGAAACGGAAGTGATTGATCCAAGAACGTTGTCTCCGCTTGATGAAGACACCATTATTAAATCGGTGCAGAAGACGGGCCGTCTAATTATTGTCGATGAAGCCTATCCGCGCTGCAGTGCGGCTACCGATATCGCGGCAATTGTTGGTGACAAAGCATTCGATTATCTGGATGCACCGATTAAACGGGTAACCGCGCCTCATGCTCCGGTTCCATTTTCGCCACCACTCGAAAAGCTGTATATGCCGACACCTGAGAAGATCATCGAAGCATTCCGAGAAATGGTCGGTGAACATGTATTCTCAGCTTTGTAAAATTTTCGAACGATAGGATTGGGAGCATGTGCTGCAAAAGTGTCACATATCCTGACTTTCATCTGAAAGGAGCGAGTGAAAATGGCGGTAGAAATCATCATGCCTAAAATGGGCATGGGTATGGAAGAAGGAACAGTGGTTGAATGGCTGAAACAAAAAGGCGATTCAGTCAAAAAAGGAGAGCCTGTCGTTTCAATTAGTTCAGATAAAATTGAAAAAGATCTTGAAGCACCCGAAGACGGTGTGCTCATTGATATTGAGGCCGAGGCGGATGATATTGTACCTATCGGACATCCTGTGGGCTATATTGGTGCCCCGGGCGAAACCGTTCAAACAAGTCAAGCAAACGCGCCTCAGCCTGCTGAACAAGAAAAGGACGTTCCAGCTGTCGCAACCCCTGTGCCGTCCCCACAAGTGCCGGATGGCGCAACAGAACCGCGGCTGCGCGTATCGCCAGCTGCCCGTCGATTAGCGAAATCAGCAGGGGTTGATTTGGCAACCGTTCAAGGCACTGGCCCGATGGGAAGAATCACAAAAGCGGATGTTGCAGCGGCTCAAATTAAGAAAGAACAAGAACCTGGTGTACAAACGGAGGCTGCCCCAGTAAATACCCCGACACCACCGGCAGCGCAATCCGCAGGGACAGCCAAAAAAGTGACGGGTATGAGGAAAGTCATTTCGGATCGGATGTTTAATAGTCTTCAACAGACCGCGCAGCTCACCTTACAGGCCACTGTTGATGTCACTGATTTGATTGCTTTCCAAAAGAAAGCGCGAGAAGCTTATCCAATCAATGATGAGGTACGGTTAACGATCACCGATTTTATTGCAAAAGCAGCGATCAATGCGTTGCTTGAACACAAATACATGAATAGTCTCTATGAAGGCGATACGATTACAACCTTTGATCATGTACATCTTGGTATTGCGGTTGCACTCGATGAAGGTCTTGTCGTTCCGGTGATTCATGGGGCTGATCAAAAATCATTGAGTACGATTTCACGAGAGATTAGAAAAGCAAGTAAGGCTGCACGCGGCAGCGAATTGAATCAACTCCAGTTGAGCGGTTCAACCTTTACGATAACTTCGTTGGGCACTTACGGTGTCGGTTTCTTTACTCCGGTGATTAATCCTCCGGAAGTAGGGATTCTCGGAGTCGGAACGATCACTCAGCAGCCGGTCTATGTTGATGATGAACTGCAAAAGCGCAGGGTCATGCCGCTCAGCCTCACCTTTGACCACCGTGCCGTTGACGGTGCGCCAGCAGCAGCATTCCTTGCAACGGTAAAAGCAAATTTGCAAGCGCCTTTTAAACTCGTTTTATGAGAAACTTAAGATTAATCAATCAAGAGGGTGTCTCAAAGTTGAAACGGACTTTGAGACACCCTCTTACAGGTATAAATGATGAACCAAGTACGAGGTGCAAGACTCCTGGGGGATCAGCGACGGGATGTGTCATGGTCTGTGCCGCGGTGAATGCCAGCATAAAGGAAACGGAGCAGGTTAATGGGAAACCCCGCATCAAAGTAATTATCCCTATGAAATCGATTTATATTGGATAATAATGTGAAAAGTAGGGTACAATGTGAGCGTAGCATCTATATTTTTTGGAAGAGAAGATAGGGGAATTTTAATGCCAAACTCAAAATACTTTCGTTTTGCCGTATGGGTTCTGATCACTCTAGTAATCTTAATGGTTGGTTCAAAGTTAACCTTTATTTTACAACCGTTAGGGGTGCTGTTTACTTCACTTGCTACACCGCTGATTATTTCGGGACTTCTTTATTATCTGCTCCGTCCACTTGTACGTGGATTGGTTCGTCTAAAAATACCGAAAGTTATCGCCATCCTAATCATTTATTTAGCCGGTATTGGATTGATTACACTTCTTGTTCTCTATTTTGGACCGCTCTTATATAATCAATTTTTGTCATTGATAACAAGTATGCCGGCATTGGTCCAGCAACTGAGTGAACAACTGGTAAACTTTCAGAAGAGCGATACATTTTTTAAATTGCACTTAGATCAAATTCCATACCTTGATTTTGCCAACCGGTTTTCTCGTTCATTATCCACCATTGCGACTTCAATTGGTAATAATGTATTAACGATTATTCAATCGATTACGGGCACGGTATTGATCATTGCGACCATACCATTTATTTTGTTTTACTTTTTAAAAGACAGCGACCGAATGTTCCGGGGATTGATGAAATTTATTCCTGACGAGCATCAAGAAAAAGCGCGTGAAATTTTGACCGATATGGATGCAACGTTGAGCGGATACATACAGGGACAGATGATTGTGCTGCTCTTCGATTTTGTATTTATTTATATATGGTACTTGATTATCGGACTGCATTATTCGCTTGTCCTTGCGCTTGTTATTTTATTTACGAATGTTATTCCGTTTATCGGTTCATTCATTGCGACAATACCTGCTGTTATCGTTGCTTTTATTCAGTCCCCTGTTTTAGCAATCTACGTTATTGTTGGAGTGACCGTTGTTCAGCAGATTGAAGGAGATGTGATTTCACCGCTTGTGATGGGAAGGAAGCTGGACATACATCCGCTGACGATCATTTGTTTGCTGCTCGTTGCCGGAAATTTAGCGGGAATTGTTGGCATGTTGCTTGCTATTCCTGTATACGCAGTCTGCAAAGTGATTATCACGCGGCTTTATAAGCTGTTTCAGTTGCGCAAACAATGAGCTTTGATTGTGCAGAACGCGATGCACTTTGAGTGAACCTCTATGATACACTAAACTAAGGAGGCGGACGCATGGGCTATATTCAGAAATTGCGCGAAATGATTGGGCATCAACCGTTAATCTTGGTTGGTTCCGTCGTTTTAATTGCTGATCATCAGAATCGATTATTATTGCAAAAACGGAACTATCCGAAAGAAAGCTGGGGGCTGCCTGGCGGACTTATGGAGTTGGGGGAATCTGCGGAAGAGACGGCAGTTCGTGAGGTTAAGGAAGAAACCGGCTTGACCGTGAGCGGCCTTAAACTTTTCAATATTTATTCAGGGGTACGCACGCCTGCGGTTGCCGAAAACGGCGATCAATATTATCCGGTAACGATTGCATACAAGGCGCAGTCCTTTGAAGGAAAGTGGCTGATCGATCCGAATGAATCGGAAACGTTCGAATTCCGCAGCAAAGACGAGCTGCCAAGTACCTTATTAAAAAACCAGTTGAAAATTATTGAGGATTATTTCAGTGCTGACGAAAAACAGTAAAAAAGCAATGATCTGTACGTTGGTTACGGATCATTGCTTTTTTCTAATCCTTTTCTGTTAGTCAGTGACAGCCGTTTCAAGAGCGATGTGGATCATCTCGTTAAAGGTCGTCTGTCGTTCTGCCGCTGTAGTGTCCGGTTCATCTGAGAATATATGATCGCTGACGGTGAGAACGGTCAGCGCTTGAACACCGTATTTTGCTGCTAATGTGTAAAGCGCTGATGTTTCCATCTCAACAGCAAGGACGCCGTATTCCCCTAATTTCTTGACGAGTTCCATACTATCGCGGTAGAAGACATCAGCAGAAAGTACATTACCGGCGCGCAGCGGTACACCAAGTTTTTTCCCAACCGTATACGCCTTATGGAGCAGCGAAAAGTCTGCAGTTGGCGCAAAGTTGATTTCTGGAAAGATGCCGCGATTAACCGCTGAATCTGTCGTTGCCGACATTGCGAGAATAACGTCCCGAACATGAATCCCTTTCTGGACACCGCCGCAGGTACCGACGCGGATTAGTTTTTTAACGCCATAATCACGAATCAGCTCGTTAACATAAATAGAAATAGACGGAATACCCATTCCTGTCCCTTGAACAGAGATACGTTTTCCCTTATAGCTCCCTGTAAAACCGAGCATGCCGCGGACGTTATTGTATTGCTTTGCGTCCTTAAGATAGGTTTCCGCAATATATTTTGCACGTAAAGGATCACCGGGAAGCAGAATGCGATCAGCAATCTCACCGGACTTTGCTTCAATATGTATGCTCAAAATGTAGTCCTCCTTAACTGGATCATATCAAATTCATCTTATTCTAACATGTCACGTCAAAAGAAGGAAAATTCATAACTCATAGAGTTCAAGCGGCAAATCATCGGGGTCTCTAAAAAACGTAAAACGTTTCTTTGTAAAGGGATCCACACGAATCGCTTCGGTTGCCACACCTTTTGCGCTCAGCATGTGAACCGACGCCTCGATGTCTTGAACGGCAAATGCTAAATGTCTGAGTCCGGATGCTTCCGGATGGGTGGGACGTTTGGGAGGGTTTGGAAAGGAGAACAGCTCGATTTGAGCGCCGCTGTCGCCGACAGCAAGATCCAATTTATACGAATCGCGTTCCTGCCGATAGGTTTCGTGGATCACCTTCAGTCCTAAAACAGAAACATAAAATTGCTTGGATCGTTCGTAATTCGTACAAATGACGGCACAATGATGAATCGAATGAACAGACATGACAATCAACTCGTTTCATAAATTATTTTGCTATTAGTATAGCAAAAAGTGTTCCATGTGTAGTGAATAAGATAAGATACGATTGACAGTACATCGGAAAATGATGATACTGAACATAGAAACGATGTTACCTGTATTCACTGATTTCAGGCAGTTTTCTTGGGAAAGAAGAGGTGAGTCAGACTTGGGGAAAGACATAGTGCATCACGAAAAAAAGGATCATCATGTTCATCACCACGCGGCAAATCAAAGGGCGCTATTGATCAGTTTTATCATCATAAGCGGGTTTATGATCGTCGAGGCGATTGGCGGCTATGTGAGCGGTAGTTTGGCACTGCTTTCTGATGCGGGACATATGCTCAGTGACGCAATTTCACTCGGTTTAAGCTATACAGCCATCTTAGTTGGCAATCGAGCTTCGGTTAATAATCGTAAAACGTTTGGTTATAAACGGTTTGAAATTCTTGCAGCTTTATTTAATGGTGCTTTATTATTGTTGATCTCGGTTTGGATCGTCGTTGAGGCAATCTCACGGATTAACGCGCCTGTCGAGGTCGCAAGCTTTGAAATGATGGTGATCGCTTGTATCGGGCTTTTGGTCAATCTTGTTGTTGCACGTATCTTGCATGGCGGCTCGGAGGATAATCTTAATGTGCATAGCGCATTCTTACATGTGCTTGGCGACCTGCTTGGGTCGCTCGGCGCGATTGCTGCAGCGGTGCTGATTTTTCTTTTTGGGTGGAATCTTGCAGATCCGATTGCAAGTATTGTTGTTTCACTGATCATTATTAAAAGCAGCTGGAGCATTTTAAGGGATTCGATTAATATCCTGATGGAGGCAAAGCCGGATCATCTTGATATCGAAAAGATACGCCAAGAAATCACAGCAATCGATGGCGTTGATGGAATTCATGATCTGCATATTTGGACGATCACTTCCGAATTTTTGTCGCTCAGCTGTCATTTGACAGCAAAGGATGGTGTGGATCGCGATGAATTACTGCGACACGTGGAAACGCTTCTTTCACATTATCGACTGGATCATTCAACCATTCAGATTGAGAGTGTTCATTTCAATACCTGCCGATCGGATTGTGCCCATCACGGGCATCATTGACCCATGTCGGCATTCGGCTCAAAGTCAGAATATACTAATAGAGCAGGCATAAACCATGCGGACGGCGTAAAGTCGTTCGCATGGTTTGTAAGCAAAGAAAGTTTATGATTTGGGACTGGCTGACGGCGGGGAGCTGAATGCCGTTCTAGCACAAGGTTGATGGAAAAAAGCCGTTTGCAGGGCGGCAATAAAGGAGCTGAGCACTTTTTTCTCCTCGGCGGCTCATGATAAAGTAGAGTTATCCATAAAAAAAGGGAGGTATTGCTGATGAGTAGAGATGCATTGCTTATCATTGATATGAGTAATGATTTTGTCCATGATCAAGGAGGGCTGAGTGCTGGAAAACCGGCTCAAAAAATTGTCCCTTTTATCGTCAAACTTGCCGATCAATTCAACGAAACGGGAAAGCCGATTTTCTTTTGCATGGATGCGCATGAAGCCAACGATGCTCATTTTAATCTCTGGCCGGTCCACAATGTGAAAGGAACGTGGGGGGCACATCTCTATGGCTCTCTTGGCGAATGGTATGTCACTCATAAGCAGCAACAAAAGGTTCACTTTATACCGAAGCCTGAATATGACGCCTTCATCCGCACCAATCTCGATCAACTGCTGAAGCAATATGAAGTTGATACCGTTCAATTGGTTGGTGTCTGCACGGATATTTGTGATTTTCTGACTGCGTACGGTGCTTATTCAAGAGGTTATGCGACAATTGCATACAATAAAGGTATGGCAACGTTTACAGATCAGCATGAACGATTTCTTGAGCACATGCATGCAATTTTTAAAACGACAATCATTGACTAAAACGGAGGCTCATCACGTGACAAAAAGATGTGAGGACGTTAAACAGCGCTGTGCATGGGTAAGCGCAGATCCCGATTATGTTGCCTACCATGATTTTGAATGGGGGCGTCCCAAGTATGATTCTCAGGAATTGTTTGAACTGCTTTGTCTTGAAGGCATGCAGGCAGGATTAAGCTGGATTACGATATTGAAACGACGCAGCAGTTTCAGAGAGGCCTTTGACCACTTCGATCCGAAACGGATGTCCGCGTATTCGGAGCAAAAAATCGAACATTTGATGAAGAATAAGGGCATCATTCGCAACCGCTTGAAAATTAAAGCAATGATTACGAATGCGCAAATGTATCTAGCACTTGAAAAACAACAGTCATTCAGTGATTTTCTATGGTCCTTCACCGGAGGTACACCGATCATACATCATTACAAAGAAGCAGAAGCGATCCCGGCATCGAGCAAGGCATCACTTCTGATGAGCAAAGCGCTGAAACAGCGAGGATTTAAATTTGTGGGTGAAACCATTTGTTATGCATTCATGCAAGCATCAGGTATGGTGAATGATCATGAAACCGGCTGCTTCTGCTACAGCCAATGTCTTACCACGCAAGATAAAGCGAATTAATTAAAATTTTGGATTTTAGGACGCAAAGCACGCTTGCAATGAGCAGAAACGATACGACGCTGAGTGTCATCATTGCTGAGATACCGCAACAGCTTCAGAGAACTAGCCAGTAAATAAATAGCCGACAGGAATAACCAGAGGGAATGGTTTGTGACCATAAATTTGTATTAAGTATTTTGCGGATTGTGGTAAAATTAGCATGACATTAAGCTGGGCGGTCAAGCGCTGAATGAGAATAAGGATGTGTTGTTATGGATGGCTTAACTGAGACAAAGAAGCGTTCAAAGGAAATTTTCAAGGGACGAATTGTGCATTTATTTTTGGATGAGGTGGAGCTGCCTAATGGCAAATCGTCCACGCGTGAAGTTGTGAAGCACCCGGGGGCCGTAGCGATTATCGCAGTGAATAAGGAAGGCAAACTGCTTCTTGTTCGCCAATACCGCTATCCGCTGGATCAAGTGATCTATGAAATACCAGCAGGCAAACTGGAACCTCATGAAGATCCCGATGACTCCGCAATGCGCGAGTTGGAAGAAGAAACCGGCTATCGCTGTAAAAAGATGGAAAAGGTTGCTTCGTTTTATTCATCACCCGGTTTTTCTGATGAACTGCTTCATGTTTACTTCACCGATACACTGATCGAAGGCAAACAACATTTGGATCCCGATGAATTTCTTGAGTTAAGCTCCGCAACGGTTGCGGAAGCAGAAAAAATGGTTGCCGAGCATCAAATCTATGATGCAAAGTCGGTATATGCAGTGCAATTCTTGAAATTGCGTGCGTTACAAGCAAAAAAATGAAAGAATGCGTGAATCTCTCGCAGTGAGCATAGATTTCTTTCTATCTCATAGAATAGGATTATAGATTTTAGATGTTCGAATCCTGTCGGGAGGTTACGCACATGTTCTCACAGCGGATCAAAATTGCGTTGAAGCAGCACATCAGCGATTATCTTTCTCTTTATACTTTTGTCACCGGACTTATCCTCATGGGAATTATTTTCGGTGCAATCGTTGTAAACTGTCTGTCCTATGAATCAAAAAGCAATTTGCTGCATTATTTACAACAATTTTTCGGTGAATTGGCACAGCATCAGATCGCTGGACCTCAAGCTTTATTTAAAGAGAGCTTTCTGCATCATTTTCAATTGATCCTATTAATCTGGGTGCTTGGTCTTTCTATAATCGGTCTTCCGATTATATTCTTACTGGTTTTCATTAAAGGGATGTTTCTTGGCTTTACGGTCGGCTTTTTGATCAGCCAGATGGGATCAAAAGGATTGATGGCTGTTCTCGTCAGCATTTTCCCTCAGAACTTGATCATTCTGCCGAATTTTTTATTTATCGCCGTACTTTCCGTTGCCTTTTCATTGAAAATGATCCGACAATTATTAATGAGGACACGAAAGCACCCGCTTTTACCGCAATTTATCAATTATGCAATCGTATTAGCAGCTGTATGCTTCGTTGCGGTAATCGCTTCAGGGTATGAATCTTATCTGTCTCCTGCGCTGATCCGTATTTTCATCTCATGAGCAGAGAACCGCTTCTTTTTTTAAAATAAAATAATTATAACTTGAAAATAATTATCTCTAATTGACACTGTTATCAATAAGGATTATAATTTTTTGTGAAAACAAATGATCTTATTGATAATAGAAGCCTTTTTTGAACAATCCTAATGATTGAGAAAAGGATGGTTTGGTTCGGAGAAGCAGCTCAATTGTTTGTGGGTCATTGGTGCGTAAAGGGGGCGCTTTTGTGGAAGGCAGGATTAACCGGATTAAAAAACAGCTCCATGGACAGAAGTATAAGCTGACGCCACAACGAGAAGCGACTGTTAGAGTCTTGCTGGAGAACGAGCAAGATCACCTGAGTGCTGAAGATGTCTACCTGCTCGTTAAAGAGAAAGCACCAGAAATCGGACTGGCGACCGTTTATCGAACCCTTGAATTGTTAACAGAACTTAAAATTGTAGACAAAATTAACTTCGGCGACGGAGTGGCACGATACGACCTTCGCCGCGAGGGGGCAAGCCACTTTCACCACCATTTGGTCTGCGTTGAATGTGGTTCAGTTGATGAAATTCAGGAAGATTTACTGAGTGAAGTCGAAAAGGTTGTTGAACGTAAGTGGCATTTTAAAGTGAAGGATCATCGTCTGACCTTTCACGGCATCTGTCATCGATGCTTGGAAAAGCACGAAGAAGAAAGTCGATTAAATAAAGAAAAACCGTATCTTCAGGAGACAGAGAAAGTATAACTGTTCCTGTTTTCAAGCAGCCTGAGTGAATCAGACTGTTTTTTCATATCTTTCCTTTCGACAACCAATCGATAGGAGAGCGTCAACCTCAACAGAAAAGGTATGCCTTTTTCGCAATATTCTCCGCTCTGTTTCATAGGATGAACTAAAATCCATTTGATGGAGCGGAGATGAATGAATTGAAGCTATTCTTTCGTATCAGTGCTGAACTGATTAAGGTTATTTTTCTCTTTATACTTTTTACAGCACTTTTTTATTATGGACTTTCCGGAATGGACAACGTTCAAGACTACCTGCACCGTTATGATGAACCGGATTCAGAGGCTGTTAAAGTGACACGGACAATAGACGTCGGGCTTCACAAAGCAAACAGGAACGATCAAGGCGGACCACGTCCACTTTCACGCTTTTTTGAATTTATAAGAGATGGAGAATAAGCGAATTGAAAAACAGTTTGGATAATTTCTTGATACAACTTGCTGATGAACGCGGTTTATCAGAAAATACAATTGATGCTTATCGAGGCGACTTGTCTCAGTATCTCGAATTCTTAGAGCGATCGAACTGCAGGCAATGGCGCGATGTAACCCGTGTGATGGTGATGAACTACCTTTATGCTTTAAAAGATCGGGGACTGGCTCCAGCGACGCTTGCTCGAAAGGCCGCAGCAGTACGTGGACTGCACCGTTACCTGCTCAGAAGCCAGCAAACGGAAAATGATCCTGCCTATACGCTCAATCATTTGACGAAAGGCTCTGAAAAGTTGCCTCCGGCTGTGTTGTCACTGGATCAAATCGAACAGCTTCTTTCCGCACCGGATCAAACATCGCCAACAGGAAAACGTGATCATGCCATGCTTGAAGTGCTCTATGCAACAGGGATGCGTGTTTCCGAATGTATTAAGTTAAATCGCGAGCATGTCAATCTAGAGATGGAATTTGTCCGTTGCAGCGGAAGTCGCAATCATGAACGAGTGCTTCCGCTTAATGCGCAGTCTGTGCAGGCATTGCGGGAATACATAGATGACCGAGACCAAGATCCGGCTAAAGAAGCACCGGATCGGCCACTTTTTCTAAATCGATTGAATAAAAGGCTGTCTCGGCAAGGGGTTTGGAAGATCATGAAATATTATGCCGTACAAGCAGGGATTAAAGATAAATTTTCGCCGGAAACGATCCGCCAGTCTCTCACCGCACATTTATTCGCAAATGGAGCACCGATCGAATTTGTCGATGAATTGATGGGACGAGCACCACATGCAGCGGCACTGCGGTTTCCGCGCTCGCGTCGGCAGCCGCTAAAAAAAATCTACATGGCGTACCATCCACGTGCAAAAAAATAAAATGAATGATTCAAGACAGGAGCGATTTTATGAAAACAATCGAAGAAGTGATAATGAAGGTTAGAGAAGCAACCGCTTACAAACCCACGATCGGGTTAATTCTTGGATCAGGGCTTGGTGATTTGGCTGATCAATTGCATCAGGCGGTACGCATTCCCTACCGTTCTCTGCCTCATTTTCCGGAATCAACGGTAAAAGGGCATAAAGGACAATTTGTCATTGGCGAACTTGAGGACAAAATTGTCGTAGCGATGCAAGGGCGTTATCATCACTATGAAGGCTATTCCCTGGCACAAGTGGCTTTCCCTGTATACGTCATGAAGGCAATGGGCGTGAAACAATTAATTGTTACCAATGCATGCGGCGGCATCAACACTGAATTTAATCCAGGAGATCTGATGTTGATTACCGATCATATTAACATGCTTGGTGACAGCCCGCTCATAGGCGCAAATGATGAAGCGTTGGGGCCTCGCTTTCCGGACATGTCCCATGCCTATAGTCCGCGGTTGATCCAAACAGCCAAGGAACTGGCAGAACAGCGCAACATCGAGGTTAGGGAGGGCGTATATCTGGCTACTCATGGGCCTCAATATGAAACGCCTGCAGAAATTCGCATGATGCGCGTTATGGGGGCGGATGCGGTCGGCATGTCTACGGTTCCTGAGGTGATTGCTGCCAGTCATCTTGGCCTGGAGGTTCTCGGTATCTCTTGTATTACCAATATGGCTTGCGGAATTTTGGATCAGCCACTGTCTCATAAAGAAGTTATTGAGACGGCAGATCGCGTAAGAAATGACTTTACTGCACTGATTCAGTCGCTCATCCGTTCAATATAACCTTTTCATTTTTTATAGGGCATTTCAACGTTCGCTTGCGCCGTTGAGATGCCCTTTTTATTAAGCTAAGATTTTGCCCCGTCTTCAAACCCATAGACCCATGTCTTGGCAGAGAATCAAGCGGAGGTGCTCTGGCGCCCGCGGCAAGCGAGTAACCGAAGCGACGATTCAGCACCGAAAAGACACGAGCCCATCAAACATGGTTGGAGATTAGGGACCTGGCGCTTTTTGCCCGGTTTTTCTTACTTAAAAACGCAGAGATGAGCATTTTCCTAAGGTGGTCGGCGCATCCAACTGCCGTTCCTCACCACCAGTGTCTATCAACCTGACAACGGTTGCGTGATTCTAAAGAAATCATTGAAGAAATCTCATATTTTTTCTCTCCATATCCGGTATAAAAGCAGTGGGTATGGACAAAATGTTATGGAGCATATTGAGGGGGTTTTTTGATGAAGGTATTTTCTGTTTGGATAATCTGTGCCTCACTTCTTTTTGCCTCTTTTGTTCCTGCAGGATCGGCTTTTGCCGAACAAAAGAATAAGGCCGATCAGGAGAATGGTAAACTGAAATCAGCAATTGTTATGGAGCAGGAAACAGGGAAGGTATTCTTTGCAAACAATGAAAATAAAAAGCTTCCACCGGCGAGTATGACCAAGGTGATGACACTGCTGCTCATTTTTAAAGCACTGAAAAGTCACCAGCTTACCTTGAAAGATAAAGTCAATGTGAGTGAGCACGCGGCATCAATGGGCGGTTCTCAGGTGTTCCTTGAACCCGGTGAATCGATGACGGTAGATGAAATGCTCAAAGCAATTTGTATCGCTTCGGCAAACGATGCTTCTGTCGCGATGGCAGAGCATATTGCCGGGTCAGAAAAGGCATTTGTTGAAAAAATGAATCATGAAGCAAAACGCTTGGGGATGAATAACACCCATTTTGTCAATCCAACAGGTCTTCCGGTAGCCAATCATTATACGACAGCGCATGATATGGCGATTATGGCGCGCGCGCTTATAAAGTTCCCAGAAGTTCTTCACTATACTTCAAAATATGAAGATTACTTGCGTGAGAATACGGATAAGAAATTTTGGTTGGTCAATACAAATAAATTGATTAAAACCTATCCAGGCGCAGATGGATTAAAGACCGGCTTTACAAACAATGCAAAATATTGTTTAACGGCAACCGCGCAAAGAAATGGGATGCGCGTTGTGGCGGTCGTAATGGGAGCGCCGTCCCCTAAAGAGCGCAACAAGGAGATTGCCGCTCTCATGGATAATGCTTTTGCAAACTATTCAACGAAACTGCTTCTAAAAAAACATAAACCAGTAGCGATGGCAAAAGTGAATAAAGGGGATCAAGCCCAAGTTCCAATTGTCACACAGCAGCCCACCGTACTGCTCCTAAAAAAAGGTGAGCGTACGAAAGGAATCAAAAAAACCATCAAGATGAACAAGGCGCTTAAGGCGCCAATAAAGTCAGGGACGGTTGTCGGTCAATACATTGTGATGAAAAAGGGAAAAGTCCTATCAAAAACACCGCTTATTGTTAAGCATCAGGTCAAGCGCGCGACATGGTGGCAGTTATTTAAGCGGAGTGCTGGATCTATTTTAACCCACTAAGGTTCTAGGAAAGGAACGTGCTATTTTGGCATGTTCATGATGGTTTTGACGAAAAGGCACTAGTTCTGTCGGCAGGCAGGAGTATGCGAGAAGAAGAGAGAACTGAATATATAAATAAATGGGTCGTCCGTTCGTTGGACGGTTCATGGAGGGAGGAGCAGCATTGAGTCTGAAAACCGAGTTAGAAGTGAAGTATGGGGTGCTGTGTATCCGGCTTGAAGGTGAGCTTGATCATCATACTGCTGATGAATTGAGGGAAAAGGTCAACCGTGTTATGGATGAGCAAATGGTGCAGCATATCTTGTTAAATCTAGGAAATCTCACATTTATGGATAGTTCAGGTCTAGGCGTTATTCTTGGACGATACAAACGTATTTCAGGACTTGGCGGAGAAATGGTTGTCTGCTCGATTTCACCAGCCGTGCGCCGGCTTTTCGAACTAAGCGGTATGTTTAAAATTCTCCGACTTGAAACTGATGAAGACTATGCACTTCACACTCTGGGGGTGGCCTGAATGAGAAACAAGATGTCGCTAACCTTTTCGGCTGTCAGTGAGAATGAGTCTTTTGCACGTGTCACCGTTGCGGCATTCGTCGCGCAGCTCGATCCAACGCTTGATGAACTAACGGAGATTAAAACCGTGATCTCTGAAGCAGTTACGAATTGTATCATTCATGGTTATGGAAACAGCGGTGTTGGTGATGTTACGATAAAAGCCGTTCTTGAGGACGGCAATGTGACGGTATCGGTGCATGATGACGGTGTTGGGATTAACGATGTAGAGAAGGCGAAACAGCCGCTCTACACGACAAAGCCTGAATTGGAACGCTCAGGAATGGGCTTTACAATTATGGAAAACTTTATGGATCATGTCACGGTTGAGACTGAGGAAGGCAAAGGAACCACGATCATCATGACCAAGGAAATTGCCCAAAATCGAGCGGTATGCAAATAGGGAGACATGCAAATGGAGCTTGATCGAAAAACGGCATCTAAGGAACCGTTGCTTGATGATGGTGAAGTGAAGAAGCTGATTAAACAAAGTCAGGCGGGAGATCATGATGCACGCGACCGGCTGGTTCAGAAGAATATGAGGCTGGTCTGGTCGGTTGTTCAGCGTTTTATCAACCGCGGTTATGAGCCAGATGATCTGTTTCAGATCGGCTGTATTGGTTTGCTGAAGTCGGTTGATAAATTCGATCTTTCTTATGACGTTCGTTTTTCTACTTACGCGGTACCGATGATCATCGGAGAAATTCAGCGTTTTATTCGTGATGATGGGGCCGTTAAAGTCAGCCGGTCTTTAAAGGAAACCGGAATCAAGGTGCGAAAAAAGAAGGACGAGTTATCGAAACGATTCGGGAGAAATCCAACAATTAGCGAATTAGCTGAGGCATTGGAACTGTCTCCCGAAGATGTGGTGCTTTCTCAAGAAGCAATCCGTGCTCCGTCATCAATCCATGAAACGGTTTTCGAAAACGATGGAGATCCAATTACCATTCTGGATCAGATTTCAGACACGGAGAGCGGAAAATGGTTTGATCAAATGATCGTCCGGGAAGCTGTCGAACAATTGAATGAGCGTGAGAAACTGATCGTGTATCTTCGTTATTTTAAAGATCAGACACAAACAGAGGTTGCGCAGCGACTTGGTATCTCGCAGGTTCAAGTCTCACGTCTTGAAAAAAAAATACTCGAAGAAATCAAAAGCCAGATGGCCGAATAACGGTTATCCGGCTTTTTTCGTTTTTCACTTTGCCACGCCGTTTAACTTCTCCAATCCACGAATTCTCACACTTGAGCATAATTTAAACCACTTGGCAGATACTAAGAATCAGTACGATTCGGAAGGGAGTATCTGCTTATGCTTAATGATCCCAAAAATTATAAAGAAAACGTCAAAGCGTATCAGCCGAAGGTGCCTTACTTTATGAATTGTTTCAAAGCATTTTTGGTTGGCGGCTTCATCTGTTTGATTGGTCAAGGTGTGCAAACATTTTATATGCATGTCTTTCATTTTTCAAAACAAGCTGCAGGAAATCCTACGGTAGCCACGCTGATTCTGGCTTCAGCACTGCTGACTGGCTTTGGTATATACGACAAGATTGCTAATTTTGCTGGAGCGGGAACCATTGTTCCGGTGACTGGATTTGCAAATTCGATTACAAGCAGTGCGCTGGAACATAAAAATGAGGGTATCGTTCTTGGAATAGCAACGAACTTGTTTCAACTGGCCGGTGAAGTCATTGTGTTCGGGGTTGTGTCTGCAGCAGTATTAGGCATAATTCGTCTGTTTATTGAACATTTATTCTGAGGAGGCGTGAGCGCTTGAGTAAAGTTAGAAAGCAAACTTGGCGATTCGATCAACCGATTTATTTGGGAGCGACGGGTACGGTCGTAGGGCCTCTAGAAGCGAGGGGGCCATTATCCGCAAGTTTTGATAAATGTTATGAACATCTTAATTGCGGCCAAAAATCGTGGACAGAAGCCGAACGTGCTTTACTCCGACGATCGATCTCGTTTTGTTTGGCAAAAGCCGGAAAAGCAGAGGGAGACATCGATCTTTTTCTCGCAGGCGACTTAATGGATCAAACCGTGACGTCAAATTTCATTGCCCGAGAGAGCCGAATTCCGTTTCTCGGCATGTTTGGTGCCTGTTCAACCTCAATGGAAACATTGGCAACCGGAGCAATGCTGGTTGACAGTGGCTTTGCGGACAACGTGCTCTGTGCCGTCAGCAGCCATAATGCAACCGCCGAAAGGCAATTTCGCTATCCAACGGAATACGGTGGCCCGACAAAACTGACCCAAACGTTTACAGTGACGGGAGCGGGCGCTGCGCTGCTAACCAAAGAACCTGGAAAAGTGAAAGTTAAGGAAGCAACGATTGGAAGAGTCATCGACTGGGGAATTAATGATGCGGCTAATTTGGGAACGGCGATGGCTCCTGCTGCAGCGGATACAATATGGACCCATTTTCAGGATACAGGCAGAACACCTGACGATTATGATCTCGTTGTTACCGGTGACCTATCAGCTGTTGGTTCGCCGATTTTAGATGAGATTCTTTTAGAAAAGGGTCTAGATATCAGTTCCGTTCACCAGGATTGTGGAACGATGATTTATACGTCTGATCAACCGGTAAGTGCAGGAGGAAGCGGCTGCGCCTGTTCCGCAGTCGTGACCTATGGTTATTTATTCAACAGATTGGCGGAGGGTTCATTGAAGCGCGTTTTAGTGGTCGCGACCGGGGCGCTGCTTAATAGTTCGACCCCGAAGGAGAAAGATACCATCCCGTGTATCGCACATGCCGTGCTTTTGGAATCAGCTAAGGAGGGTTAAAAATGATCTTTATCTATGCTTTTCTCGTCGGTGGGGGAATTTGTGTTGTCGGACAATTGCTTATGGATGTGTTCAAATTGACGCCTGCACATGTTGTTGCCAGCTTTGTGGTTTTAGGTGCGGCTTTGGATGTCTTTGGTATCTACGATCATCTTATTGAGTTCGCTGGGGCCGGTGCGACCGTTCCAATAACAAGTTTCGGTCATTCTTTGCTTCACGGCGCGATGGCGGAAGGCCATGAGCACGGTTATCTAGGTATTGCAATGGGCATTTTTAAATTGACTTCAGCAGGGATTACTTCTGCAATTCTCTTCGGATTTATTGTTGCTCTGATTTTTAAACCGAAGGGATGAGTCTGTGCTGGATGGAGGATTCAGGAGAATGGAAAAACAAGCAGCCAAACCAATAAGCAAAGCAATCACAGATAATGCGGATCAAATGCAGCAGATTCTTGACATCGGTCCCCATAATTTTGATGTAGGGATGCGTGAAATCAGGATACTTGGCAGAGATTGCCGAATATACTATACCAACAGTCTGGTGGACTCGAGCATCCTTGTCGTTATGATGCGGGAATTCATGCGTTTTCCGAATAAAAATGAGAAAAATGTAAATGTATTTGAAGAGATCAAACAGCATTTAGTACATCAGCAGGTTGAAGAAGTCACAACACTTAATGACTCGATCGATAAAATGCTGACAGGGCGCATCGTTATTTTTATTGATGGCGAATCAACAGGCTTGTGCATTGATCTTCGGCACTATCCAGGACGAACGCCGCAAGAACCGGATGTAGAAAAAGTTGTGCGCGGTTCTAAGGATGGATTTACAGAAAATATTATTGAAAATTCAGGTCTAATTCGAAGGCGTATCCGTGATCCTCGCTTTCGTTGTGAAATTTCACAGATCGGTGTCCGTTCAAAAACGGATGTCTGCATTTGTTTCTTGAAGGATGTGGCCAATCCAGGATTAATCAAAACAATTCGCAAAGAATTAAAAGCGATTGATGTTGATGGAATCCCGATGGCTGATAATGCTATTGAAGAATTTATCTTAAAGCAGGGATGGAACCCTTTCCCGCTTGTCCGCTATACGGGACGACCGGATGTCGCGGCTGCTCATCTTCTTGAAGGGCATGTCGTCCTTGTTTCGGATACATCGCCAAGTGTCATGATTTTGCCGACAACGCTTTTTCACCATGTTCAGCACGCGGAGGAATACCGACAAGTCACCGCTTCAGGAGCGCTGCTGCGCTGGTTTCGTTTTATGGCGATTCTTGCTTCCATTTTTCTTGTGCCATTATGGCTGCTTCTTGTAACGAATCATCTGTTGCCGGATTTTCTTAATTTCATTGGGCCGAATGATAAGGATTATAATATTCCCTTGATCCTTCAGATTCTGATTGCAGAAGTGGGGATTGAAACGCTTCGACTTGCCGCGATTCACACGCCTACTGCACTGTCGACAGCACTCGGACTTATTGCAGCGGTTTTGATTGGGCAGATTGCAATTGAAGCAGGGATATTTGTTCCCGAAGTCATTTTGTATACGTCGGCAGCCTCCATCGGCGGTTTTGCGACCCCAAGTTACGAGCTTCAGTTAGCAAACAAAATGGTAAGAATCCTATTAATCTTGGCGGTTGGTTTATTTCATGTCCCTGGATTTATGTTTGCTTCAACCTTATTCATCATTTACTTGGCGCAGGTTCGCAATATGAATACCCCATATCTGTGGCCGTTCATCCCGTTTAATCCAACCGGTCTCTTTAATATCGTCATTCGCCGTGCTTTGCCAACTTCGGTTATCCGTCCGAGCATTGTACGTCCTGTGGATAAATACCGCCAGCCTGCGAAAAGCAAGACGAAGTAAACCTTGTCTTGAGCAGTTAATCATGATAAACTATCACTAAAATTTTGTACGTATTTTTCAAGAGATCAGGCGGGGAAAAGGGTGCGCTTTTTACATACGGTAGCGGACGCTTTGTCTAGAATGGGGAGGATTGCCGTGTTCGGCACACAGGAAATTAATCGCGACGGCCACCTTTACATTGGCGGTATTGATACGAAAGATTTGGCAAGAGAGTTTGGTACGCCGCTGTATGTTTATGATACAGCGTTAATTAAAGACAAAATTAATCAATTTAAAAAGGCGTTTGATAAACACGAAGGGATTACCTGGCAAATTGCTTATGCAAGCAAGGCTTTTTCCACTCTTGCTATGATCCAATTGGTGAATGAACAGGGCTTGTCGCTTGACGTTGTCTCCGGAGGCGAATTGTTTACGGCTCTCAAAGCAGGAATGGATCCTAAACGGATTCATTTTCATGGGAACAATAAGTCTGAGTCAGAACTTGCGATGGCCTTGGATGCACGAATCGGAGCCGTTATTGTCGATAATCGCGATGAGCTGGAGCTACTTGAACGCATGTGCGCCGAGCGCGATCAACAAATAGCTATTTTGCTTCGTGTGACGCCGGGCATTGAGGCGCATACTCATGAATTTATCATGACCGGCCAAGACGATTCGAAATTTGGATTCAACTTGGCCAATGGAATGGCGCAGCAGGCTGTGCAGCAAGCGCTGCAAGCAGCACATCTTCAATTAATCGGTATCCATGCCCATATCGGTTCTCAGATTTTCGAAACGGATGGCTTCACTGGTGCCATTCGTGTCATGCTCAAGCACGTGAATAAGTGGACACGAGAATTGGGTTTTGCACTTAACGTGCTAAATGTCGGTGGCGGCTTCGGAATTTGCTACACAGAAAAGGATCGTCCGCTGCCCATTACTTCCTACATTGATGCCATTGTTGAAACAGCAGAAGAGGAGTGTGCGCGTTATCGATTACCACTGCCTGCACTTTGGATTGAACCGGGACGTTCGATTGTCGGAGAAGCAGGAACATCGCTGTATACCGTCGGGGCTGCGAAAACGATCCCGGGTATACGCAATTATTTGTCTGTTGACGGCGGGATGGCCGATAATATTCGTCCGTCGCTTTATCAAGCAGAGTATCAAGCGATTTGCGCAAATCGGGCGCTTGAACCGAAAACAAACAAGGTTGCGATTGCCGGAAAGTGTTGTGAGTCCGGCGATATTCTAATTAAAGAACTCATGCTTCCTGAAACTTGCAGCACCGGTGACTTACTTGCCGTGTTTTCAACAGGCGCATATGGCTATTCAATGGCCAGTCACTACAATCGCATTGCTAATCCTGCCGTTGTGTTTGTTGAAAACGGTGAAGCAGCACTCGTAGTCAGACGTGAAAGCTACGAAGATTTGATTCGTTACGATGTACCGTTAAAGAACCTTTCTCCAAATATTTAATGAACAGATGCGCTTTATCACGAGTTAAACTCGGAAGGTTCAAACGTCCATTTTATCGTTACATCAGGTGAAAAGATGCACAGCCTGATTGTTTTGGGTATAATATAAATCGTGTGCTTGGTTTCTTAGCAATGAAAAGATTATGTTATCTCATAGTTATGAGGGGTTCAACATGCTGATTCGCTATAAAAAGAGTTACGAGAAGATAGCCATGGGTCTGCTGTCTTTTATCCCGTCTGAAAAAGAGATAAAGCTGCTTTTGCAAACCGTACAAAAGTACGAAGAGGACGAAAGCTGGCAGCTGTTTTTATGGAAAGATGATGAAGATATACTGGGTGTGGTCGGGGTTCACTTGACTTCGGAGCACGAAGCGGTAATCGAGCATATTAGTGTCAATCCTTCCTACCGAGCGGAAGGGGTCGGCAAGCAGATGATTTTGGCATTGAGGCAGTTTATTGGCGAGCATGTTCATCTGGCTCCGTCTCAAGCCATTAAGTCCTACTTCAACAAATGTTTTCAAGAAGGTGAGGAAAAAGAAACCAATTCCTGATATGGTTTCTTTTTTTTGCTCGTCCGTAGGATCAAACGATTCATCACTTAAGATCAGGAAATGCTGGAAAAAAAGATGAAATCAGGGGGATAAAGCTTGGAATACAAAGTGAAAATCGATGCTTTTGAAGGTCCTCTTGATTTACTTCTGCATCTGATAAAAAAACTGGAAATTGATATTTATGATATACCGGTTGCTGAAATCACCGACCAATATTTAGATTTTATTCACCATATGCAAAAGCTTGAATTGAATATTGCCAGCGAATATCTGCTTATGGCAGCAACACTTATTGCGATGAAGAGCAAAATGCTCTTACCAAAAACAGAGCTTCAATCCGTGAATGATGATGACAGCTATGAAGATCCAGAGATGACGCGTGAAGCATTGATGCAGCAGCTGCTTGATTACCGTCAATATAAAGAAGCGGCTGAAGCGCTAAAGGAAAATGAGCAGGGTCGAATGCAGCTTTACTCAAAACCGCCGTCGGATTTGACTGCGTACGAGAACAATGATCTGACGTCTATTCCAGTTTCCGGAAGAGCAACGGTTCATGACATGTTGCATGCATTCAGGCGGCTTATGTTAAAGAATAAATTGGAAAAACCATTAAATACAAAAATTGATCGTCAAGTTTTACCGATTGGACAGCAGATGAATTTGGTGATGAACAAGTTAGTGTCCGCCAAGCATCCCTTATCTTTTCAGTCACTTTTCTCCTATCCGGATCGGACACATCTCATTGTGACGTTTCTTGCCCTGCTGGAACTAATGAAACTGAATGCGATTCACTGCATGCAGAATGAAAATTTTGATGATATCATGATCAATCTTGGAGAAGGAGCAGATGATTTTGAAACGGGAGAAAATTCATTCGATTATTGAGGGACTACTCTATATAACAGGAGAAGACGGCGTACAAGTCGAACAAATACATAGGGTGCTTCCAGAATGTACGAGAGATGAAATTAGTGACATTGTAGAGCGGATGAAAGAAAATTATCAAACAAATGAATCAAGCGGATTAATGATTACGGATCTTCCTAATGGCTACCGTCTGACAACCAAACCGTTCATGAAAGACTATGCGAAACAATTTGCAGCTATTCCAAAAACAGCGCCGCTGTCTCAGGCAGCTTTGGAGACGGTAGCTATTATTGCATACAAGCAACCGGTTTCGCGTATCGATATAGAAGAAATTCGTGGCGTAAAGTCTGAACGAGCACTTCAAACGCTCGTTGTGAAGGGACTCATTAAAGAAGTTGGACGCGCTGAAGGAAGCGGTCGAGCAATCTTATATGGTGTTACCCCTTTATTTCTCGACTATTTTGGACTCCATGACTTAAGTGAACTTCCTCCGCTTGCCGAAATGATGAAGCAACAGAATGAACAAGTTGATACCTATGATCTATTCTATGACCAGTACAAAGAAACCGTAAAAGACCTGTAATCATTCTTGTTTTCACTGATTCAAACTTGAGCCAAGTACAGCACCTTGTCGTATAAGCTGCAGCAGCAGCTAACAGGAGGAGATTTCCGTGTTTGAACAGCTAAAAAACTACTGGAAAAATTTTGCTGAAGAATATCGTCAGCAGGTGATTGCTTTCGGTCTAAGTATGCCCCTTTTTATCGCGATACCGGCACTGCTTACCGTATTGATGGTGCATGGCGCTTTCCTCACCAAAGTGTTTCTTTTTTTGATTTTACTGGCTTTTTTTGCTGTTTTTGTCCTAATCCCAATCATACTCCTTATGAGTGCATCCTTTGGGTCAAAGCGATTTCAACTTTATTGGATCATCGTTCAAACAGTCTTTTTCGTCTTTTGGATCATTCTGTTTCAAATCGCTCATTTCTATTTCTGACAGGATAAGAAAGTGTAGGATTTTGCCCCGTCTTCAAACCAATAGACGAATGTCTTGATCGAGAATCAAACCGGAGGTACTCTGGCGCCTGCGGGATCGCGCTTAGTTGATGCGTGCCAACGAGACCCCGCAGATTTCTGTTTGTCTGAGGAGGCTCGCGGTGCGCCCGCGTCAAGCGAGCAACCGGAGCGGTGATTCAGCACGGATAAGACACGAGTCCATCACACATGGTTGGAAATTAAGGACCGGGCGTATTTTGCCCGGTATTTCTTTTGGAAATCCATTCATATTCTGCTTGTCCTCGCATACCGTTCTTATAAAGGGTGTCCAAACAGTCCGGGTACAAGTACCTCACATGTCGTGAATCATCTTATCAGCTCCTATGAAAATGATGATCCCGGATATACTTTACCCTAAACGTGTCTGCTAAAGATTAGGACAGGGGATGGAATCTGTGGGAGTCATGCTAAAAAGAGCGTTCCTGTTTTTTCTGTGTTTCAGCATAGTTTTTTCAATTTTTCCACGAACTTCAAAGGCTTCGGCAATGCATGTTTCTGCGCAATCCGCTGTACTGATGGATCAGTCGTCCGGACGCGTATTATTTCAACAAAATAGTAAGGAGAAATTGCCCATTGCCAGCATTACGAAGGTCATGACTGCCATTCTAGCGATTGAGTCAGGTAAAATGAACAGAACTTTTACTACCAGTCAGGAAGCGTTGCGCACCGAAGGATCGTCGATTTACTTAAAAGTGGGCGAAAGAATGAAGCTTCGAGATCTCGTATACGGGTTGATGCTGCGTTCGGGAAATGATGCTTCACGGGCAATCGCTGAAGCAGTGGCCGGCAGTGAGCACGGTTTTGTACTGTTGATGAACGAAAAAGCACGCGAACTTGGTATGACCGATTCACACTTTACCAATCCTAATGGACTTGAGCATCCGAAGCATTACTCAACGGCTTATGATATGGCGTTGATGATGCGTTACGCGATGGGGAATGCAACGTTTCGCGAAGTGACGGGAACAAAACTGCACCGGGTACCTGAAACCAATAAAGAAGCAGCGCGCGTTTGGAAGAATAAAAATAAAATGTTGTCTTTATATAAATACGCGACTGGCGGAAAAACCGGATTTACTAAAGTAGCACACCGAACGCTTATTTCAACTGCCTCGAAGAATGATCTGAATCTCGTTGCTGTAACGCTCAATGACGGCGATGACTGGAAGGATCATCAAACAATGTTTGACTGGGCATTTGATCGTTTTACACCGATTGAAGTGGTTAAAAAAGGCAAAATAAGGGCAAAGGTTCATAAATTTTATAAGCATCATATCTATGCGGAGCGCTCTCTGGTGCTGCCGCTTACCAATGATGAAAAAAGAAAGATTCAAAAACGGCTCGTACTCATTAAACCGAGAAATGTGAAAAATTGGGAGCCAGATTCGCCTGCCGGCCGGTTAAGCTTATTTCTGGGACGGACAGAGCTCGCATCGCTTCCAATTTACTATAAGCAGGCAAAGAAAAAAGAAACTCATTTTTGGTCACGTTTTAGCGGCTTGTTTCAATCGATCTTGACGGGGACAAACCGATGATTAATTTAATTTGGGTTGCGCTTTTTTTAATCGGCATGGGTTACGCTGCGGTAAACGGTACGATGGATGACGTCAACAAGGTATTGTTCTCTTCAGCGAGTGACGCCGTGCAGATTTGTTTTGGACTTGTCAGCATTCTCATCTTTTGGCTGGGCTTGATGAAAATTGCAGAGAAATCCGGCTTGCTGGACAAACTAAGCAATCTGTTTAAACCGGTGATGAAAAGAATCTTTCCTGAGGTTCCTCCGGATCATCCGGCAATGGGCTATATTTTATCGAATACAATCGCCAATATGTTCGGATTGGGTAATGCGGCAACCCCAATGGGTATTAAAGCGATGGAAGAATTGAAAAAACTTAGCGGAGGCAAAGCAACGCCGAGCCGATCAATGATCACATTGCTTGCCCTGAATACTTCAGGACTGACGCTGGTACCGACGACGGTCATTGCAATCAGGATGCAGAGCGGTGCCCATTCACCGACGGACATTGTCGGTCCAACCTTGCTGGCAACACTTTGTACAACTGCTGCAGCACTTCTTATTGACCGTTACTTCTATCATCGCAGGAGGCGAAAAAAATGAGTCTGATTACAACATTCTCAACATGGCTGGTTCCATGTCTGATCGCTGTTGTTTTGCTTTATGGGACGCTCAAAAAAGTACCTTCTTATGATGCATTTGTTGAAGGCGGAAAAGAGGGATTTTCACTGGCCATCTCTGTGATGCCCTTTTTGGTCGGCATGCTGGTTGCGATCAGTGTCTTTCGCGCGTCTGGCGCAATGGATGCGCTAATCCACTTCATTCGTCCGCTGATGTCGGCAATCGGCATGCCGTCTCAAGTGCTGCCGCTTGCTTTAATGCGTCCATTATCCGGAACCGGCGCTCTCGGATTGATGACTGATCTGGTCAAGACTTACGGTCCCGATTCCTTTGTTGGACGCCTTGCCTCCGTCATGCAAGGCAGCACCGATACGACTTTCTATGTTGTTACGGTCTACTTTGGTGCCGTAGGGATCCATCGAATCGGGGACGCATTAAAGGTTGGACTGCTTGCTGATCTTGTCGGTGTAATCAGTGCCGTTTGCATCGTTACTTGGGCTTTTGGGTGACCCATTTGCATGCGCTATCTACGATGAAGAACGAAAGTGAGCGGAGTGTGTCAAAACCATGAATAAAAAATGAAACTTGAGAAAACAGAGTTGCCGCGTTATGATATCTGTTGAGGTGGAAGAATGGAACGTTTACAAAAAGTGATCGCGCGTGCCGGCATTGCTTCGAGACGCAAAGCGGAACAATTAATCCTTGATGGCAAAGTAGCGGTTAACGGTAAAGTGACGGATACGTTAGGCTCAAAGGTCTCTGCAACTGATCGAGTAACTGTTGACGGTGTCCCGCTTGATAAAGAAAAACTTGTGTACTACCTTTTTTATAAACCGGTTGGTGTGATTTCAAGTGTGAAAGATGATCGTGGACGTCGAACGGTTGTTGATTTCTTTAAGCAAGTTCCGGAACGCATCTTCCCGGTCGGCCGGCTCGACTACGACACGTCGGGGGCACTGCTCTTGACCAATGACGGGGCACTTGCGAATCGGTTAATGCACCCCAGTTACAAATTTAATAAAACATACATAGCTGAAGTTCGTCCGGCCCCAACAGCCGAGCAACTGAGCCAACTGGCTAATGGCATTCGTTTGGAGGATGGAATGACAGCAAAGGCACGCGTGAGGCTGCTTTCCTCGAACCAAGAAAAACGAACAGCTTCTGTCCAGCTAACGATTCATGAAGGCAGAAATCGTCAAATCAGAAGGATGTTCTCAGCACTTCATTTACATGTGTGCAAACTGAAAAGAGAACGCTACGGATTTCTCGACTTGAAAGGATTGCATCCGGGCGAGGCTCGTGAACTGACCGTTTCTGAGGTCAAAACACTCGCGCGTGAAACCGACACTCAGAAATAATACTGTATTTTTTAAAGAAATTGTTTAAAATAAGACATAGGTTTGACACAATTGCAGGAAATGTCGATGTATGACAGATTTTTTGCTTAACCATGCTGGAAAATCAGGGATCGCGTTAAAGCTAAAAAAATCGAATACAGAGAGATAGAGGCGCTGCTTGGAAAAGGGAGGATCTGGATGAAAGAGAAAACGGCATCTATTTTGGTTGTTGATGATGAAGAAAGAATACGTAAGCTGTTGAAAATGTATTTGGAACGTGAGCAATATAGGATTGATGAGGCTGAAGACGGTTCGATTGCTTTACAAATGGCATTGGAGAAAGATTATGATTTAATCTTGCTTGATTTGATGCTTCCAGGAATGGATGGCGAGACCGTTTGTGAGAAACTTCGTGAGTCAAAGGCAACGCCTGTAATCATGCTGACAGCGAAAGGTGAAGAAGCAAATCGTGTCCAAGGTTTTGAAGTCGGTACGGATGACTACATCGTTAAGCCGTTTAGTCCACGCGAAGTTGTTCTTCGCGTTAAGGCATTGTTGCGGCGTTCTTCTAAAACGAAGTTTTTAGAAACGGAAACAACAACAAAAAATGTTATTGTCTTTCCGCATCTGACTATTGATCATGATGCGCACCGTGTCAAAGTTGATCAGCATGAGGTTAGCCTGACGCCAAAAGAATATGAACTGCTCTATTACTTAGCGCAAAATCCGGATAAAGTTTTCTCAAGAGAACAGCTTTTGAAGGACGTATGGAACTATGAATTCTTCGGTGATTTGCGAACTGTGGATACACATGTCAAACGACTGCGCGAAAAACTTAACAAGGTTTCGGAAGAAGCAGCAGAGATGATTGTTACCGTTTGGGGCGTCGGCTATAAGATTGAAGCAGACTCTGCAACATGATTTGGCGGAGTATGATTGGCAAGCTATGGGCAACCATCATTGCTATTGTTACGATTGTTTTGTTGTTTCTTACGTTGTTTCTGCTTCAATTTTTTCAGAATAATAATATTCAGCAAGCGGAACAGCAAATGGAGAAAATTGGCTGGAAATCCGCTGAATTAGTTGTACATCCTCAAGGACGAACAATGAATGAGACCTTGAGAACAGTAAATGATTTGGCGGACGTATATAATGCGGGGTATGTTCTGATTTTGCGGGATCAGGAGTGGCGCAGCGCCTCTAAATCCGTTACTTTCGGATTGCATCGCGCATTCTTCGAACAGGATGCAACGTTAAAACAAGCACTTACCGGGCGAAAACCGGTCAAAAAAATCGGGATGTTCCAGGTATCTGAGAGGCATTCAAGCAAACGACTGCTTGTTGTAGGCGTTCCGGTGCGCAATGAATCGGGAACATACGGCGCGGTTTATATGGTGCAGTCCATACAGATTGCGCAAAATGCGATTGATCAGTCAAAGAAGCTTATTTTTATTGCAGCGGGCTTTTCAATTTTATTAACAACGTTTTTCGCATTCTTTTTATCAACGCGAATCGGTTCCCCGCTGAGAAAAATGAGGAAAGCTGCACGTCAAGTTGCTCTTGGCAACTTTGATATTAAAGTCCCGGTCGTAACGCGTGATGAAGTTGGCGATTTAGCGGTAGCTTTTAATCATATGCGCGAAAAATTGAAGGAAAATATGAATGCTTTACGTCAGGAAAAGGAGCAGCTCGCCGGTATTCTTCAGAACATGGCCGACGGCGTACTTCTTATGGATACAAAAGCTCAGATTGTTGCCGCCAATCCGCCTGCTGCGCACTTTATCTACTCATGGAACTATGAGCACAAAAGTATTCGATCGCATGCAGAGACGCCGGATCCGTTGAAAAGGCTGTTTCATAAAGGCGCTGAAAAAAATGAGCAGCAGACACTCGAACTCGAGGTGCAGGGACGGATCTGGGTCGTAATCTTGCGTCCGTTGTATGATCAGGAAAAAGTGCGCGGGTCTGTGGCTGTGCTGCGCGATATGACAGAGGAGCGCCATAACGATCAGATGATTCGCAGCTTTGTCGCGAATGTTAGTCATGAGTTAAGAACGCCGATTGCGATGATGCAGGGCTATAGTGAAGCAATCATTGATGATATTGCAGAGAGTGTTCAAGACAAAAAGGACATGGCGCAAATTATTGTTGATGAATCAAAACGAATGGGGCGTCTTGTCAATGAACTATTAGATCTCGCTAAACTAGAGGCCGGCCACTTTCAATTGGATCGTCGCGAGGTTGCACTAGACGACTTTTTTAAACATAACATTACAAAATTCAGTAAATTAGCTGCTGATACAAAAATTAGGATTCAATCGGACCTAGAGGGTATCGATAAAACCAAGTTCTTTATGGATCCGGATCGTGTGGAACAGGTCATGACCAATTTGATTGATAATGCGATCCGACATACACGAGAAGGCGGAGCAGTCACCGTCAAAGCGCGGATTGAGATGGATCGTCTTCATGTATGGATTACCGACTCAGGCGTCGGGATTGCCAAAGAGGATATTCCGTTTGTTTTTGAACGTTTTTATAAAGCAGACAAGGCAAGAACACGCGGCAAAACGGGTACGGGTCTTGGCCTGGCCATTGCGAAACATATCGTCGAAGCGCATGGCGGCGAGATTACGGTTAACAGTATTAAGGGCGAAGGAACAACCTTTCAATTTACCTTAAAAAAGACGTTGCCTGTTCAATCATAAATCGACAAAGCTTGTCTCTTATTTCACGGTTTTGGATTTATCGATCGGTACACTTTCTTTTGACAGCGTTTAAAGATGAAAAATCGCAGTTGCGCGTCTTTTATGCGTTCCTTTAAAGCATGTTTGCTCTGCAAGCCTATTTTATAAGACTAGAAACACTCGCGCTCTCTCAAGCGGGTAGTTCTTTAGTCATAAAAGCTGCAGAGAATCATAGCAGAGTACAGGGGCGTTAACTTTATCACGGTTTGACCCTAAGAGAGATTGGGATATTCTGAACAAGTGGAGCAGAGCAACGTCACCAGTGAATGAAAAAAGCTGAGGGTGTCTCAAAAGTCAATTGACTTTTGGGACGCCCTCAGCTTCACGTTACCTCTTTTATTTCTGGTCAGATGCCAACCGTATGATTTGGCTTGCCGTGAAACGGCTGATCTGAAACACAGATCGATTCGGTTGGGCAGCCTTCATAGGCATCAACCAAGTCGTCGATCAGCTCATCAGGAACGGCGGTGTCTCCCTTATTGAGATCAAGCATTGAAAAAGCAATGCCTTCCTCATCGTAATCATATAAATCAGGTGCTGATGCTGCACATGCACCGCACGCAATACATGTTTCTTTATCTACAATTGTAAATTTCTCAGCCATAGTCATTTCCTTTCTGTCACTCGTCGATTAATTCGGTTCATTGACTTTTATTTTAAAGAAGCGGCTTAATCTTTTCAATAGAGTTATGGACACAACCGTGACTATTTGTCGAAATCAGCGCATAAAAAAGGTAAAATAAAAGGAGCAGGATACAGAATGTAATCGATGAGCATGAAGGTCATCAAACCGTAGGGACGTACGGCCGCTCGCTCATGCGGCTGGACGATCCACAGAACGATTGTTTCCTTAACTGTGTATGAGAGGGGGATGCTAATTGTATCAGGATGTGCTCTTGCTCTATTTAATCCAAAAGTTCTGCGGTGAACGCACATGTTCAGGAATCTACCACCTGCTAAAAGGGAAAAAGTCTTCACAGAGTGTTCAGGACAGCTATTTATTTCATGTTGCACCTTTCTTTCATTCATGTTCTGAACTGAGTCGCAGCTACTTTGATACACGGATCGGACATCTGCAGCGCGCACAGTTGATTAGGTCTATCGATGCTAATTGCACGCGATTTGTGCTTACGGAAAATGGCGTAAAGCAGCTCGATGTTTTTCCGAAAAGCAGGTTGATTCCTGATGGGCTACAAATTATCGATCAAATCAATGAAGAAGGTCGCTTTTGGCTGAAACTACAATTGCTTGTGCAGACGGTATCTGCATTGTGCCAAGGCCAGTCAACCTTCTTACCTGTTGTCCGCCAGCCGGAAATCAGCGAGCATGTACGCAAGCTTATTCTATCCGGTCTGCCAACGCGCGATCAGCTCGGTCGTATTGTTTTTAATGAATTATATCAGCTTTTTTTAACAATGCCCGATGGCGAAGCAAACAGTTTGTCTGCGCTTTTGAGTGGATGGAAGGCGTCTGGTCTTACACTGGACCAAATGGCAGAAGTGAGTGGGAAAGATACGCTAGAATGCAGTATACTTTTTAAATCGGCGTTGAGGCGTATGATGCACCTGTTCGTAGAATCCCCCGATCAGTTTCCTTTCCTTTCACGACTGCTTATCGGCAGACAAAGCAGCCTTTCAAAAACCGCTGAAACAACGCGAAAGCTGCTTCAAACCGGATTAACGCTGCACGACATCGCAAATGAACGTCATTTGGCAGTGAGTACAATCGAAGATCATCTCGTTGAATTGACCTTGAAGAAGGTTAATCACTGGTTGCCCGATTATCTTTCCGCAGCGTGTGAGCAGCGAATTATGAACGTGGCCGGTCTTCTAAAAACGCGTCAATTGAAACCGATCAAAAATCATCTCGGCGAGCATGTGTCGTATTTTCAAATCCGCTTAGCATTAGCCAAAAATGCAGTATCAGGAAGAAAAGTGGTGCGTACCAATGAACAGTAACCAACGGTTTTTAAAGCAAGCGCAAACAATCCTGAAGAAGCAATTCGGTCATGAACAGTTTCGTCCCGGCCAGGAGGAAATTATTCTCAATGTACTGAATGGAAAAGATGTTTTTGCAATGATGCCGACCGGAAGCGGAAAATCGCTTTGCTATCAGATTCCCGGTTATCTTTTACAGGGAACCGTGCTGATCATCTCGCCACTTTTGTCGCTAATGGAAGATCAAGTGCATGCGTTACGATTAACGGGGGAAAAAAATGTCCGCACTTTGAATGGATTGATGCATCCGCTTGAACGGTCACGCGTGCTTCGGAATCTGCGTTCGCTGCGATTCTTGTATCTTTCGCCAGAGATGCTGCGCGCTCCAGCGGTAATGAAAGCACTGTCAAAAATAACAATTGCTTTGTTTGTTGTCGATGAGGCGCACTGCGTCTCTCAGTGGGGGCATGACTTTCGTCCGGATTATATGCATTTGGCCGACATTAGAGCACAACTCGGTCAGCCCCCTTGTCTCGCAGTTACCGCAACAGCAGATGAACACGTCAGACATGATGTGGTTCGCTCGCTCAATTTAACTCATCCCGCTCAAATAATCATGAGTGTTGACCGAAAGAATATTGCAATAATCGTCCAGAAGACTGCAAATCAGGAGGAAAAAACAGAACGGCTCTTTCATTTGCTGGAAAAGGCGCCCTATCCGGGCATTATTTATTGTGCCAGTCGTGACTGGACAGAACGTCTGGCAGAACAGGCGAAGCAGAAACTAGGGCTTCGAACAGCTTTCTATCACGGTGGAATGGCTTCCATTGACCGACGAAAAATACAAAATCAGTTTCTCGATAATCAGATTGATCTCCTGTGCTGCACGAATGCATTTGGAATGGGGATAAATAAGCCGGACATTCGCTTAATCGTTCATTTTCATTTTCCATCCTCCATGAATGCCTACTTGCAGGAAATTGGCCGTGCATCGCGCGACGGCAAGCAAGGGCTTGCTGTTCTCTTTTACACAAAAAGTGATGAACAATTGCCGGAGGGGTTTATTGACGGAAACTTTCCGAGCGATGAAACGCTCCGCCGCGTACTCCTTCAGCTGGATCAAGGCACTCGATCCCTTGCGGATAAAAATGAATTCATGAATGTTCTGATGGAGGAGGGGGTTTCAGAAACAGCCGCACGTTTTCTGTTTGAACACGCTTCCGAAAAGCCGATGCAGCAAACCTATTCTTCGCTGCTTGACCCGTGCCGTATGCGGATTAAAGAACGTGTGGCCGTACAGGTCAATGATCTCTCGATTATGAAAAACTATTTGGAGACCTCTTCCTGCAGGCGAAGGTTTTATTTACAGGTATACCATGAAAAGTTGCAAGAAAAACCGGCCTATTGTTGTGACCGTTGCAGGATCCCTCTTAGTGAGCTGATGCAAAAGATACCAAAGAAGAAACGCACAGAACCGTTGCGGTTAATGGATTGGAAGCAGAAATTAGCGGCGCTGTTTCAAGAAAGCGAGCGATCGCCACTTTGAATAAATCAAATCGTACACTGGGAAATCCAGAAATAAGAAAAGCGCTCTTTGCATCGCAAGGCACGTTGATTCTCATTTCGGCAGTGTTAATTCTCGTGCTCGATGGCACAAGCTCTCTAAGCAAATGGTATCACTTTCACATCATTCATATGCTTCAAGGCGCGGGTACTGGACTGCTCTTTGTTCTGCTACAAGCTGCAGCTGAGCAGTGGCTGCCCAATCACTGGATTAATGACGGAGGGATAAATAAACAGCTTATACAAGCATTTCGACTGCCGGAACTGATCGTCGTCATGCTGGGTGTTGCATGGATTGAAGAAACGTTATTTCGCGGAATCTTGCAATCGCTCATCGGATTTTGGGCAGCCAATACAATTTTTGCATTGATTCATTTTCGTTACCTTAAACGACCGGTTTTATTAGTCTTTATTATTGGCGCTAGTTTCATTTTGGGCGGACTTCGCGAAGTATCCGGTGGATTGATTGCCCCAATCCTCGCACATTTTTTTATCAACAGCTTGCCGGTATTGCTTGAGAAAATGAACAACAACAGGAGTACATAAAGAGATCGAACATGAACGCGTCCTATTTTCACCACATCCTTCATAGTATTGAAATGAGGTGATGGGGCGATGTCTCTAAAAGAATATCGAGATAATGGTCAGATATCCGGCGTTTTATTCACGATACTAACTGAAATGATCAAAAGAAAGAAGGCCAAAGAACGGTGGGCGCGCAGAGAAGCTGCCGCCGGATTTAGCCTTATGCTTTGTGCCGGTATCGTAGTTGTCTATGCATTTTTATTAAATGATCGCGCCATTCGTTCAATTCATGACTTTTATATGCGCGTTACTCAGCCATTTAGCGCAAGTTTTCTGTTCTTGTCTTTGCTTCTTTTACTCGTTTTTAGTTACACGCACAGTGAAAGAGAAGATGCGGATGATGACTACGACGACCTTAAAGATGAAATCATTGAACGTACAGACGAATTGTGGACGTCTGAGGAGGCTGATGTACAAAACGATACGATTCGCTTTCATGTACTGACTTTCTTAAAGAAAGAGTTTGATATTAATCTTTTCTATAAATAAAAGGCTGCCGAACCAAAGTTGGAAAGCAGCCTGTTTGATCGAATTGTTCAATGATCAGAAGATCCTTTTTTTGCTTTGCTCTTCTTTAAGTATTTCTACTGCCTCTCGGAAACGTTGCGAATGAACGATTTCACGCTCACGCAGGTAACCCAGAGAGTCGTTAATCAACGGATCATCAGTTATATTAATAATCCATTGATACGTCGATCGCGCTTTTTCTTCTGCAGCAATATCTTCATACAAGTCAGCGATTGGGTCGCCTTTTGACTGAACGCCGAGATCATATTTTTGACCGGCTGCATTATGATAATAAACCGATTTCCCATGATCGACGTAGTGATCGCCGAGACCCGCTTCTTTTAGTTGTTCCGGTGTCGCATCCTTTGTCAGTTTGTAGACCATTGTGGCAATCATTTCCAAATGGGCAAATTCTTCTGTACCGATATCGTTCAACAAACCAATAACACGGCTCGGTATCGTGTACCGTTGATTCAGATAGCGCAGTGCGGCGGCCAATTCGCCGTCTGTTCCACCGTATTGCTCGATAAGAAACTTGGCAACGCCAGGGTTGCAGATGCCGACACGAACCGGATACTGCAATTTCTTCTCATAATACCACACAAATTCCGCCTCCTTAGGACGTTTTCACACTTGCCATGGCCAAGGCGTGTCTTTCCATTTCCATGGATAAGCGGAGAGACTATGTCCAAAATTCTGCAGCGGACCATAACGCGCCTCAAAGTTTTCGCGGAGTTCAGCACTTTTCTTGGCCGCCGAATTGAATTGTTTCAGTGCTTCCAAATCATTAGGATGTGTGTCTAAATACAAATTAAGTTCCACGAGTGTGAAATCGATGGCTTGAAGTGCTTTAAGATCGGGATAATAACTCTCCGGTACTGGTGTTGAATCAGCCACATCCTCAGCCCCTTTCCTTTGTTTTGTATGGATTGGTATACGGTGTATAGAGTCCTGGCCATAACGTGCCGTGTGCAAGCGCGTCAAAGGGAGAAAATTGTTCCATCCCTTTTGGTTGAAAGCCAAGATAGAGCTGCACCGGGGTTTCATAAGAGACGGGGGTTAAAGGAGGACAGGGATCATGCGGACTGATGTACGGTGCATACCATTTTCGTGAGGATGCCACGTTATTACCTCCCTTCTAAACCTTGAAATTACTTCGACATCATTGTATATGCGTGAACGGCTCGTACATAGACCGGATTTCATTTATCTTTTCTATTCGCCCTGACACAGATCTGCTTTCTGATGCGAATAAATAAAATACCGGTTTAATCGTACGCGGATGGAGTGAGAAATGATGGTTACTTTTTTAGCGGCTTTACTGATTGGGGCTGCCGTACTTTTATTAGGTTGGATGTTTCTTGAGGGACACTTAAATCGCGTTTTAACGCTCGATCTGGAATTTGCTGATTTGCCGGATCCTTTTATTGGCAAGCATCTGTTTTTTATCTCCGACATTCATCGGCGCCGCATCTCTGAATCTTGGCTGAATGCATTAAAGAAATCCATGGACTATGTGGTAATCGGAGGCGACCTGACGGAAAAAGGAGTTCCGCTTAAACGAGTCGAAGCTAACCTTCGTCTGTTGACTTCTTGCGCACCAGTATTTTTTGTTTGGGGGAACCATGATCGTGAAGCAAAGACACAACAAATAAAGACGCTGCTGGATCAATACGCCGTCACCGTAATCGAAAATGCAACCTACATCATTGATGAGCAGGGGTATTCGCTCAACTTTTGCGGGATTGATGACTTGCTTGCCGGTCAACCTGATCTTGAACAGGTGCTCAACAGCCGTCGAAGCAATGCACCAACCGTACTGTTCAGTCATAATCCGGATATTAAGCATGAATTGAACGGGAAAATGAAGATTGATTATGTTATTTCAGGGCATACACACAGCGGGCAAATAAATTTTTTCGGGTTCACTTTAAAGGAGAAGGCAGGTGTAAAAAAACTGCCGTTTGGGACACTAATCATTAGCAGCGGTTACGGGACGACTAAAATTCCGCTAAGACTTGGAGCGAAGCCTGATGTATTACTGCTCACGCTGCAACGCAATCGACTTTGAAGAGAAGAAATGCTTGTACATTTTCAGTCTGGCGTTGTATACTACACTCAAGTTCATCGTGCACACTTTCGGAGCGCAGCAGTTTGCGTCGTGTTCGGCCTGTATTTCAGACAGGAGACACCGAAATATGCTGAGATCATATACATACAGTAAAGGTCTACAGTGATGCGCAATTGAGATCAGGCTGGACGGCAAGGGGGACATTTGCGATGCGATTGGAACGTTTAAATGCAAACAGGATTAAGATTTTCCTGACTTTTGACGACCTTAAAGAACGAGGCATTACAAAAGAAGATATGTGGCACGACTTGCCAAGCGTTGAGAAACTCTTTCGGGACATGATGCTTGAAGCAGGTGATGAGCTGGGCTTTGAAGCATCGGGACCGATCGATGTTGAAATATTTTCCCTTCCGGCACAGGGAATGGTTGTGATTGTGTCTAAAGGGATGAAGAGTAGTCATGATCAAACAGATGATGATTTCAGTGATGACGACGACTTTATCCAAATGCAGGTAACGATGGATGAAAGCCAAGATGTTCTTTATCAGTTTGAGCAGCTGGATGATGTCATTGCACTAGCGAAGACACTATATGATTCAGGTATTCGTACAGGAAGCCTATTTCTATTTGAGCATAAATATTATCTGCACTTCGATGAACACCATTTAGATGATTCGTTTGACGTTGATACGTTGGTTGCAATTCTTGCGGAGTACGGCAATACATCAACCATTACAATCTTTCGACTGGAAGAGTACGGGAAATGCCTGATGAAGGATCAGGCAGTTGCCGATCTATACCGCTATTTTGTTAAGACTCCGCATACGAAGTAATGCGGAGTTTTTCATGGCAGATAAAGAAAGTTTATGATTTTTTCCCGTCCTTAAGCCAATAGATCCGTGCCTTGGCCAAGAATCAAAGCGGAGGTCAGCGGCGGAATCGTTTTTCTTACTTTATTTTGCACAAGCAATGGGCAGAAAGCGAATGGTTCATTCGCTCCATCTGTTTGTGTCAGGTATTATAATTATAGTAGACTTTATGCGCAAGCAGGCTGCTTCATGAGTGAAATTCGCATGAATAAGCTTTATGCAGCCATTCATTGCTGCCGGCGCAGAAAGGAAGATTTTGGTGTCGGTATTTCAACAAGACTTTACAAAAAAGCAGGTTTGCTTTCTTGCTTCAGTACACGGAATGATCCAAGAAGCACTCGCTGAACTAGGCTATTCTGAAGAAGTTTTTGAGCTGCTCAAAGCGCCTCAAAGAACCCTTACCGTCAGAATTCCAGTTAAAATGGATAATGGACAAGTTCGTGTGTTCACCGGTTACCGCGTGCAGCACAGCTTCTCAGTTGGGCCTACAAAAGGTGGCGTTTTGTTTCATACGGAAGTTTCGGAACCTTTATTGCATGGACTGTCTTTAATGAACAGTTTAAAAAACGGTTTACTTAATATACCGTTTGGCGGAGCAAAAGGCGGCGTACTCTGTGAGCCAAGAGAGCTCTCCGTTCGAGAGCTTGAATTGCTGAGCCGCGGCTACATACAGGCCATTCGTTCTGTAATTGGCCCATATCTTGACATTCCTGCGCCTGATATTTTTACAAATTCCCAAGTGATGGCTTGGATGATGGATGAGTATAGTAAAATGTGTCCCGACCAGTCGGCCGGATTTATTACCGGCAAACCGATTGTACTTGGTGGTTTGAAAAGTCGGGAACATGCTTCTGGACGTGGTATCGTCTTATTTATTTCAGAAGCGGCACGTAAAAAGGGTATAAATCTCAGTCGCGCTACAGCGATTATTCAAGGATTTGGTGAACTCGGAGGTTATGTCGCTCAATCACTCGCTGATTCAGGGGTTACGATTACCGGTTTATCCGATGCTTATGGCGCCGTATATGATCCTGATGGTCTTGATTTAACGCATTTGATTGCCTGCAGAGACAGCTTTGGAACAATCACGAAGCTGCATGAACATTCGCTGACCAGTCAGCAACTTCTGGGGAAACCCTGTGATATTATGGTCTTGGCAGCAGTAGCCAATCAGATTACGGGCAGGGCGTCACAAAAGATTAACAGCTCGCTCGTCGTCGAAGCGGCCGAAGATGCGGTTTCTGATGATGCTGCGGAATGGATGACCCAAAATGGCATTTTGTTTCTTCCGGAAATTTTAACCAGTTCGGGAGATATGACTGCTTCATACATTGAATGGGCACAGAACAGACAGGGGCTTATTTGGAGTAAACAAGAAGGTGAAATGCGTGTTCGACAGATCTTAGCCGATGCTTTTGAACGCATTCATCATATTGCTGAGGAGCGCAGCATATCCATGCGTTCGGCTGCATTTCTTGCCGGAGTATATAAAATTGCTGAATCTGCACGAACACGCGGCTGGTTATAGTTTATCTCTGCCACACATTTTTCATGTCATGCTTCATTAAATAATAAAAATGACCGTCGATAAACTGAATAAATGAATTGAAGAGGTTGTCTCAACATCCTATAACGATGAGACGATCTCTTTTTTTGTTTCATTACACGAAACATTTGCTGAAGCAGGCAGTAACGCATGCAGGTGATTCGAGCACTTTTGCGACCGTTTCTCTTTTTATGAAATACATAATTTGGCTCATAGTTGGAACCATAAATGTGATTTCTGAGTTGCTGGAAATCAGAAGAATAATCAAGGAGTGTTCGATACACTCGGGGAGGATCAAATCATTGAAAAAACGACTGATTCGAGTTTTTTATGCTGCGATGCTCGCATCTGTACTGCTGTTTGTTCACACGAATGAGGCAGCGGCATTTTCAGATCGTGTCATTATGCGGGGAGATACGGGTGATGATGTTATTGAACTGCAGGCGCGTCTTCAATATATCAGTTTCTATAAGGGAAAAATTGATGGTGCTTTCGGATACGGAACCTATTGGGCGCTTCGAAATTTTCAATCTCAATTTGGTTTAAAGATCGATGGAATGGGAGGCGCTCAGACAAAACAGAAACTGGTGAAAGCTTCCCAATACGATCGTAATTTTGTGATAAGCAATCTCAATGCAGGCAATACATTTACCTACTATGGGGGGATTCCGCTCAGTCAGCAAGTTCAAAAGAAAGCTCAATCGCCAAGCGGGTCTGCAACTACAGGAAAACAAAACCAGGGAAAATATACGATTGATAATTTGCCGCAAGGCTATTCAAAATCAGACATTAACTTGATGGCTAACGCGGTCTATGGGGAATCAAGGGGGGAACCTTATATAGGTCAAGTGGCTGTCGGAGCAGTCATCGTCAATCGTGTCGCAGATCCCCGATTTCCAAACAATATCTCTGACGTAATTTTTCAGCCGGGTGCATTCACAGCCGTTTCAGATGGTCAAATATGGCTGACACCGAATGAATCGGCAAAAAAAGCAGTCATGGATGCGATTAACGGTTGGGATCCTTCAAACGGTGCGATCTATTACTTTAATCCGGACACGGCAACCTCAGCTTGGATTTGGACAAGACCGCAAATTGGAAAAATTGGAAAACACATTTTTTGTAAATAGGAGGTAATTTTATTGAGACGCCGGTATTGGATTATCATATTGTCAGCAGCATGCGTCATGCTCATTATCGGTTTAGCTGTTTGGGGTTTTCAGGAACGGCAAATGAAAAAGAACGTGATGATCCATGCAGAGAATCATTATCAACAAGCTTTTCATGAACTGAACTACTATGTCGATTCATTGGAAGAATCATTAGGAACAGCACTCGCAATGCAAACGCGCGATACGATGCGTCCGCAACTCGTTGAAACGTGGCGCTTAAGTGCGCTTGCTCATGCGGCAGCGAATGAACTTCCGCTCACCTTGATGCCCTTTAATCGCACCAATGAATTCTTGTCACATGTCGGCGAATTCACCTATAACACCGGTGTAAAATCGACCAACGATCGAAAGTTAAGTGACAAAGAATATAAGAATCTTCAACAACTCTATTCCGAGTCACGAACGATTCGTGACGGATTAAGGGATGTCCAGGCAAAAGTGATGAAAGAGCATTTGCGTTGGATGGACGTTGAGTATGTGCTTCAAGATAAAAACCAGAATCAAGATAATCAAGTCATTGACGGGATGAAACGGATTGATAACCAAGCGACTGAATATACAAACAGCTTCAGTCCTGAAAATCCCAAAAATGTGGTGTTACAGAAGAAAAACCTAAATCCGATAAAAGGGACAGAGGTCTCCGGCAGTCAGGCGGTTTCCCACTTAAAAAAATGGACCGGACTTTCGAATGCTCAAGTTGTTAAAGTGGCTAAAGCGGGAAAAGGTTCGAATGTGCCCGCCTATGAGATCAGCATGAAAGCAAAAAAACGTTCGCTGAGTGCATCGGTGACCAAAAAAGGTGGGCATGTGATCTGGTATCTTTTTGAGCGCCCGGTTAGGAAGGAAACGCTTTCGCTTTATGAAGCGTCTCAGCGATCAGGAAACTATTTAAACCAGCACGCGTTTAAAAATATGGAGCTGACAAAACGGAACAAGTATAATCATGTTGCTGTACTCACCTATGTTCTGCGGAAAAACAACATTCGTGTGTACCCGGCATCAATTCGGATCAAAGTGGCACTCGATAATGGTGAAATCCTTGCATTTGATCAAACGGATTATCTGTTTAATAAATGCGACAATGTGCCGTTGAAACCGGGACTGTCTGAAGCGGAAGCACGAAAACAATTGAACCAGAATTTGAAAGTACAGGAAACTGATCTTGCCGTTTTCCAGAATGCAATGCTTAAGAACGTATTGTGTTACGAGTTCTTTGCAACACGGGGCAATGACACATATCGTGTATTGCTGAATGCGGCGAATGGCAATCAAGAAAAGGTCGAATTGCTTAAAGAATGATTGACCATGCATCATGCGCAGATGAGTATTGCTCAATGACTTGGCTGAACTTAGCCATCTAATGTATAATAGGTGCTAGATGTGAACCATTGGCATGACTTGGCAAATCAAGCAACTCGTGTTTGATTAAGCGTTGGGGGAAACAACGATGCAAATGAAGGTCGGCAGCACACTCATATTAGAACACCGAAATAACCAGAACGAAATCAAGCGCTACCGATGCAAACTTGCAGAAATTCGGGATCAACTGCTTCTTATCGATTATCCTATAGATGAGAAGACAGGTCGGACGCCTTTGCTGTTAAACGGAACGAACTTCATGGCTGTTTATTTAGTTGACGATCATGTGTTCCGTTTCCCAACAACTCTGCTGCACCGATCAGCGGGTAAAGTACCGTTGCTGGCAATAAGCTTTGGCGGAGAGAATCAAATGCAAAGCATTCAGCGGAGAGACTATGTTCGCGTTGCTTGCAACGTCGACATAGCGATTCACTCGACGGAAGGTATGTTCAGTCCTTTTACATCATTGACAAGTGATCTTGGCGGCGGCGGCGCGTTGGTTCTGCTGCCGGATAAATGCGACGGGCTTCATGAAGACATGATGATTCATGCATGGCTTTCTTTGCCAACGGCATCCGGAAGCTATCATTACCTTGTACTTCGTGCACAAGTGACACGTATTTTCACAGATAAGAGGACGAATGGACAAAGGGCGAGCATTCAATTTCTCCCTGATTCGGAAAAAGAAAGGCAGCCGATCATTCGCTATTGCTTTGAAAAGCAACTGGAAGCAAGGAAGAAACAAATGGATCTGGAAATGCGCAGATCGTGATATGGTGACAGGACTATGTAAGAGACAAGACGGATGGGAGCAAGCAAGGAACATGGAGAATTTATTTCAAGTGGCAATCGATGGACCGGCAGCGGCAGGAAAAAGCACCGTTGCAAAGATTGCTGCCAAAAAATTGGGGTTTGTTTATATCGATACAGGCGCAATGTATCGATCACTGACTTTTAAAGCGCTAAGCGAAAATGCGAATTTAAACGATGGTCATCAGTTAAAGCAATTGCTTGACCGAACAGAGATTCAACTCGTACATGACGAGTCGGGGCAAAAAGTCTATGTTGATGGCGAAGATGTTACCGAACGCATTCGCTATCCTGATGTTACCAAACAGGTTTCACTTGTATCTTCTTATGAAGAAGTACGGACGGAAATGGTTGCACGCCAGAGAAAACTTGCTGAATCCTGCAGTGTGGTCATGGATGGACGGGATATCGGTACACATGTGCTTCCCAATGCTCAGGTCAAGATTTTCTTAATTGCTTCCGTTGATGAGCGGGCCGTTCGCAGGTATCGAGAAGAGGAACTTAAAGGCAGGCATCCATCGATGGAATCGTTAAAGGCGGCGATTGCACTGCGGGACAAAAAAGATATGGAACGAGAAATCTCTCCGCTGGTTAAAGCAGAAGATGCAATCGCAGTCGATACAACGTCAATGAGTATTGAAGACGTTGTGTCACAGATTCTGCATTATGTAAAGGAGAAACAGCTATCTTGAACCTTTATTCAATTGGGAAGCCATTAGTTGCGCTGTTCTTTCGTTTCAGATTTAAAATCCAAGTGATTGGACAGGAGAACGTACCGGATCAAGGCAGTACACTGATTTGTTGTAATCATCTTTCTAATTTTGATCCGCCTTTAGTCGGCACATCGCTTTCACGGCCACTAAGCTTTGTTGCTAAAGAGGAACTGTTCAAAATCCCTTTATTCGGAGCGGTGCTTCACCGCTTGAATGCCTTCCCGATTCGAAGAGGGACAGGCGACCGCGGGGCGATCCGTTTAGCGATGAAGCTGCTTCGCGAAGGACATGCGTTGTTGATTTTTCCTGAAGGGCATCGGAATTTGAAACATACGAAGATGCAGCATGCCTACTCAGGCGCTGGTTTTTTCGCCTTGAAAACGAATGCGCTTGTCGTTCCCTGCGCCATTATCGGGAATTTTAAATTTCGCGGAAAAATGAAAGTTGTGTTTGGCAAACCATTAAACATGAAAGAATTAAAAGATCGGAAACTGAAAGCTTCCGAAGTAACCGCAATTATTATGAAGCATATCGAACAATTGATTGCTACTCATACAGGTTCTACGGCTTGACAAAACCGGTTAATTGTAAGAAGTTAGAACTAGGATATTTTCTCGTTTGGTTAATTAAAGGAGGTCCCGGAGAATGGTTGAAGAAGTGAATCATGATATGGCACAATTCGATGCCTTGAATGTTGGAACAGTTGTAAACGGCAAAGTAACAAAAGTGGAAGAAAAACATGCACTAGTTGATGTTGGATATAAAGTGGACGGCATTCTTCCGATCAGCGAGCTTTCCAGTCTCCATGTTGAAAAGGTTGCTGATTTGCTCAAAGAAGGCGATGAAATCAGCGTCAAAGTGACAAAACTTGAAGACGATGAACTCGTCTTATCGAAGCGTGAAGTAGATGCAGATTTGGCATGGGACGACCTTGAAGACAAATTCAATAACAAAACAACATTCTCAGTTGAAATTGCGGATGTTGTAAAAGGCGGATTAGTTGTCGACTTGGGCGTACGCGGCTTTATTCCTGCGTCACTTGTTGAACGTCATTTTGTTGAAGATTTCAGCGACTATAAGGGCAAACCACTTGATGTGAAAATTGTTGAACTTGACCGTGAAAAACGGAAAGTCATTCTGTCACATCGTGCCGTCCTTGACGAAGCAGCCGATAAAAAGAAAACAGCAACTCTCGAATCAATCCAGGAAGGGTCTGTTCTTGAGGGAACTGTTCAACGTTTGACTGATTTTGGCGCATTCGTTGATATTGGCGGCGTTGACGGTCTTGTTCATATCTCTCAGCTCGCCCATTATCATGTCGAAATCCCTTCAGAAGTAGTCGCTGAAGGCGACCATGTGAAGGTTAAAGTGCTGGCTGTAGATCCGGAAAATGAACGAATTTCTCTGTCGATTAAAGCAACACAGCCTGGTCCATGGGAAACTGCAAAATCAAAAATCAACGTTGGCGACGTGCTTGAAGGCACGGTAAAGAGGCTGGTTCCATTTGGGGCATTTGTTGAATTGCTGCCAGGTGTTGAAGGGCTTGTTCATATTTCTGAGATTTCTCACGAACATATTGGAACTCCGGAAGAGGTACTCACCGAAAATCAGAAAATCAAGGTCAAGGTTCTTGATGTGAATTTTGATGAACAACGGGTATCGTTAAGCATTAAGGCGCTTGAAGAACCTCAACAGGAAGCAAAACAAGAAGTGCAACCGGAAGAAAATCCTGAAATCGAAGAAGCATCGACAGGATTCTCTCTTGGCGACATGATTGGCGACCAATTAAAGAAGCTAAAATAAACAAGCTCTATGATTGCAGCAAACAAGCGGAAATTGTTGGGAGCATGTACCTGTTTCCTTCGTTTTTTCGCTTTTTCTGTATCTTAGTGGATGTGAACCAGAATTAAAGCGGTTTAAATGACCGATCAAAGGATATAGTATGACCAAGGAGTCTTGATGAAGAACCTCTCCTGCAAAAGGAAAGGTTCCTTTATTGTGATTAAAATGATAAAAGAGTTTTCCGTTTAAATGTGTTAAAATCAAAAGTTGTTTCTGTATTAATTTAAGTAAGGAAACCTATCAAAAAAAGAGAACACGAATTAGGCTCAATGTTTCATAAACGTGAACCAAAGCAGCCCGATAAGTAGGGGTTCACAGGATGAGTGATTCGCAACTGCTTTCTAGGAGGAAGATTATGTCTAAACCCACGATCGCCATCGTTGGACGTCCAAACGTTGGTAAATCGACTCTATTTAATCGGATTGTCGGCGGGCGTCTGGCCATCGTCGAGGACAAACCCGGAGTAACTCGGGACCGGTTGTACGGAAACGGTACATGGCTGACGCACGAATTCCATGTGATTGACACCGGCGGAATTGAGCTTGGCGATGAGCCCTTGCTGCAACAGATGCGTGCACAAGCAGAAATTGCTGTAGATGAATCTGATGTCATTTTATTTATTGTTGATGGAAAAACGGGACTGACCGATGCGGATGAAGCGGTTGCGCAGCTGCTGAGGCGTTCAAGTAAGCCTGTTGTTCTTGGCGTAAATAAGCTGGATCATTATAAACAAAGAAATCAGATGTATGAGTTCTATTCACTGGGGCTTGGCGACCCTTACGCTATTTCTTGCGCTCACGGTCAAGGAATCGGCGATTTGCTTGATGCAGCAGTTACTAAATTTCCTGCCGCAGAACAGGCATCAGATGATGACGGCGCGATCCGATTCGCACTAATCGGCCGCCCAAATGTCGGGAAGTCCTCTCTTGTAAACACCATTTTGGGCAAACAGCGAGTCATCGTCAGCGATCTTGCAGGGACAACCCGTGATGCGATAGACACACCGTTCACTAGAGACGGGCAAGGCTACGTGATCATTGATACAGCGGGGATTCGCCGCCGCGGACGGGTCTACGAAAAGACAGAGAAGTACAGTGTCCTTCGTGCGCAGCGGTCGATTGAAGAAGCCGACGTCGTGCTTGTGTTAATTAACGGTGAGGAAGGCATTATTGAACAGGATAAGAAAATTGCCGGATATGCGCATGATGCTGGTCGAGCAATTATCATTGTCGTTAATAAATGGGATGCAGTAAAAAAAGATGGCAAAACAATGCATCAGTTTGAAAAGAAGATTCGTGAACAATTTCAATTTATTGATTATGCACCGATTGTTTTTCTTTCCGCGCTTACCGGCAGCCGAGTGGATCAAATTTTGCCGGTCATTCAACAGGTTGCAGAAAATCACAGCTTGCGTATTCAGACAAGCTTGCTTAATGATTGCATCATGGATACTGTTGCAATGACACCGCCGCCATCCGACAAGGGAAGACGACTCAAAATTTATTATGTAACGGAGGTTGCCGTTCGGCCGCCTACCTTTGTGCTGTTTGTCAACGATCCGGAACTGCTGCATTTCTCTTATTTACGACATATTGAGAACCGATTTCGTGAAACGTTCGGTTTTATCGGCACACCAATTAAACTCTTGTCCCGCAAGAAAAATGAGAAATAAGAGGGGATCATTAAATCATGTGGATTGCGCTATCAACAATTATTTCATACCTGATTGGATCAATAAGCTTTAGTTATCTTATCACGAAAAAAATAAAAAAGATCGACATTCGAAAAACCGGAAGTGGGAATGCAGGAGCTACGAATACTTTGCGGGTTCTTGGCACTGGTCCTGCTGTCGGCGTTTTGCTTCTGGACGTTTTGAAAGGCGTGATCAGCATTTTGATTGCTCAAGCGTTTGGACTTCCAGAATGGGCCGTTGCACTTTCGGGATTGGCTTCAATAATCGGCCATGATTTTCCAATCTATTATGGTTTTAAGGGCGGCAAAGGCGTTGCTACAACCATTGGTGTATTCTTTATGATTATGCCGCTTTACGCACTGATTGCCGGAGTGATCACGCTCCTGATTATTTTTGCAACACGGTTTGTATCGCTTGGTTCCTTATTTTTTCTCTTGGCGGTCCCGGTCTTAGGCTGGATCTTTCATAATTATTCAGCAGGTGTTCTGGTCGTGGCTTTTCTCATCACCATTCTTGCATTCTATCAGCATCGCGCAAATATTAATCGATTGATCCATGGCAAAGAAAATAAGCTCGGACACAAGAAAGTACAGGCATAACGATTTCTTGTTCAATCTAACTGCTGAAGCGAGGAGGAAAAATGATGGATAAGAAAATAGCTGTAATTGGTGCAGGCAGCTGGGGTACCGCGCTGTCCATGGTGCTTAGCGATAATGGATATAATGTCTCACTATGGAGCCACAGGAAACTGCAGGCGGAAGAAATTCAAAATCAGCATACAAACGAGAAGTATCTCCCGGGTGTTGTTCTATCCAACTTGATCAAAGGTACCGACCGTTTAGATGAAGCACTAAAAGATGCATCTGCATTGTTGCTTGTTGTTCCTGCAAAAGCGATGCGCGACGTTCTTAAACAAATTCGTACGAAACTGAATCACCCGCTCTTATTTATTCATGGCGTTAAAGGAATTGAACCGGGCTCATTCAAACGTATGTCTGAAGTGATCATGGAAGAGATTCCTGAATCCTTGCGCTCAGGGGTTGTTGTACTTTCCGGGCCCAGCCATGCCGAAGAGGTCTCACTTAGACACCCGACAACCGTTGCCGTTGCTTCACCAAATTCCCAAGCAGCAAAAACAGCACAGGATTTATTTTTTAACCATTATTTCCGAGTGTACACAAACGAAGACATGATTGGTGTTGAGATTGGCGGTGCATTAAAAAATATTATAGCACTGGGTGCGGGTATGCTTGACGGTCTCGGCTATGGGGATAACGCCAAAGCAGCCCTAATTACACGGGGTTTGGCGGAAATTTCCCGTTTAGGAACCAAACTGGGCGCCTATCCATTGACGTTTATCGGTTTAACCGGAATGGGTGATTTGATCGTCACTTGTACGAGTGTGCATAGCCGTAACTGGCGTGCAGGAAATATGCTTGGGAAAGGTCAAAAACTTGACGAGGTCCTCAAATCAATGGGAATGGTCGTTGAAGGCGTACGGACCGCAGAAGCAGCACATGCATTGGCAGAAGGGCTGAATATCGAAATGCCGATCACAACCGCAATTTATCAAGTTCTTTTTGAGGGAAAACATCCAAAGACTGCAGTTGATGAACTAATGGATCGCGACAAGAAGGATGAAATTGCTCCGTTGACACACAGTTTAAACGAACGAATGGAACAAAAACATTAATGGCCAAGGAACACCTCCAATATTCCGCGCATACATTATAAAGAATGCAGGGTAAAGGAGGACGCTCATTGGATTCCAATAATCCTTTTTTTGATAACATCGAGAAGAAGACAAACGTGAAGAAAGATGAGATTTTTAAGATCGCTGATTCTGTTTCTAACGCCGATTTCAGTGATCCGCAGGTTGTTAAAGACTTAGTTGCCCGAATTGGTCAGACAGCAGGGGTACCCGTTTCTAAGGAAAAAGAAGACGCAATTGTTAAAGCGATTACTTCAGGAAACATACCGGGGAATTTTTCGTCACTGTCTAAAATTTTCAGCCCAAAGCAAAAGTAATGGGCTGACGTCAGCGGCAAAGAAAGCAGGATTTGCATAAAATATAGGGGCGTCAACCATTTTGCAAGAGTTTAAGGGCGTGGAAGGACTTAGTCATGCGGAGAGAAGACTTTATGGTCTTCTCTCTAATTTTTTTTGCGCAAAGTAGTCATAAAAAAGCATAGAAACAATAGCTTAATAGGGATAGGCAGCATATAGTCCAGCTGCCGGTCCAACTTTGATCACACCTTCGGAAGATCCAAATATTATAGGCATATTTAATGGACAAAGTCATATGTTTAGAACGATCACCGAGGTAATTTATTGCAGAAGGAGGAGCGGGAGGGTGCCAACTTTGGAAAAACTTGAACGAGTGGATATTTTCAAAGACATTGCGGAACGAACCGGCGGAGATATTTACTTAGGGGTCGTTGGAGCTGTCCGAACCGGGAAATCGACGTTTATTAAGAAATTCATGGAACTGGTGGTTCTGCCAAATATTGAAGATGAGGCAGACCGTGTTCGCGCTAAAGACGAATTACCGCAAAGTGCAGCAGGCAAACAGATTATGACAACCGAGCCTAAATTTATTCCTAATCATGCAGTTAAGGTTACGGTGGAAGAAGGTCTGGATGTCAATATTCGTGTCGTTGACTGTGTCGGTTATGCGGTAAAAGGTGCAAAAGGATTTGAGGATGAAAATGGTCCGCGCATGGTGCACACACCGTGGTACGACGAACCGATTCCTTTTCAGGAAGCGGCGGAAATTGGAACGCGCAAGGTTATTCAAGAACACTCGACGCTTGGCGTCGTCATTACGACTGATGGATCCATTGGAGAGATTGGCCGAGAAGATTACGTTGAAGCTGAGGAACGCATTGTTGATGAATTAAAAGAGGTCGGCAAGCCGTTTATTTTAATTATCAACTCAACGCATCCCTACCATCCGGAAACCGAGGGATTGCGAAAAGAATTGTCTGAGAAATACGATATCCCATGTCTCGCCCAGAGTGTCGAGAACATGACGGAGCATGATATTAACAACATTCTTCGCGAAGCACTTTTTGAATTTCCAGTGCTGGAAGTGAATGTGAACCTGCCAAGCTGGGTGATGGTGCTCAGCGATGAACACTGGCTGCGCAAGAGCTATGAAGACGCGGTCAAAGACACCGTTAAGGATATCAAGCGGCTTCGCGATGTAGATCGGGTCGTCGGCACGTTTGGCGAATACGATTTCATTGAGAATGCGCAACTGTCCGGAATCGAAATGGGGAAAGGAACGGCAGAAATTGATCTGTATGCACCGGATAATCTCTATGATCAAGTGCTCAAAGAGGTCGTTGGCGTTGAAATCCGCGGTAAAGATCACTTGCTGCAACTGATGCAGGAATTTGCGCATGCGAAACGTGAATATGATCAAGTGGCCGATGCATTGAAGATGGTGAAACAGACCGGTTATGGAATTGCAGCACCATCCATCAATGACATGAGTCTCGATGAACCGGAGATCATTAAGCAAGGCTCTCGTTTTGGTGTGCGGCTGAAAGCTGTCGCACCGTCCATTCATATGATCAAGGTGGATGTTGAATCTGAATTCTCCCCAATCATTGGAACAGAAAAACAGAGTGAAGAACTCGTTCGCTACCTGATGCAAGACTTTGAAGACGATCCGCTTTCAATTTGGAATTCCGATATTTTCGGGCGTTCCTTGAACTCGATTGTTCGAGAAGGCATTTCTGCTAAACTGGCATTAATGCCGGAAAATGCACGGTATAAACTAAAAGAAACCTTGGAACGAATTATCAACGAAGGCTCCGGGGGACTGATTGCGATCATCCTATAACACGCGAATGAAATCACTTGAGATCCCACCAGGGGTCTTTTTCTTTGCAAAAAATAGCTTGGATACATCGCCATCCAAATCGGTCGCTGTGATTCAATTTTTTTCGCCTTTTTCATAGGAAGAACGATTAAAAAGCTGATAATAGGGCAATATTTTTATAAAAGCTGTTGAATTCTTCCATTACTTCGTATATGATAAGCGTTGTTGATGTTTCATCCAGCGCAAAAGGGGAGTTAATCCCTTTTAAGGAGGTGAAAGTGTTGAATAAGACTGAATTAATTACTGCGGTTGCAGAATCTGCAGAATTGTCTAAAAAGGATGCTACAAAAGCGGTTGATTCTGTCCTGTCAACGATTGCCGATGCATTGAAAGATGGCAACAAAGTTCAATTAATCGGATTTGGCAACTTTGAAGTTCGCGAACGCTCTGCACGTAAGGGGCGCAATCCTCAAACGGGCGAAGAAATCGAAATCAGCGCAAGCAAGGTGCCGGCATTTAAACCGGGTAAAGCATTAAAAGAAGCCGTCCAATGATCTGAAAGATTACATAGGACGTACATTGGAAGGAGCCATCCATTTCGGATGGCTCCTTTTGCAAGCTAAAGAAAGTTTATGATCCTGTACAAGGCAAACGGTTGCGAATAGCGCGCAGGGCGACGTTCATCGGTTCAGCCTGTTGATGTGAGCGTCTTGTAACGTATCGTTATTAAAACAAGTACAGAGCGACAGCAAAGGGGCTTAGAGAAGGGCAGCCGGAAGATTCTCATAAGAAGCAGACCCGCTTCGTTTTTTATTGGAAGGATTCTTAAGGATCGATCAACTTTTCTTTATTTTTGTATTGGGCTATGCTAGAATTTTCTATTAGAGCAAGTAATCGTACATAGATTTGCATTATTGAGCCTGAATCAATAGAGCTCACCATTTACGATTTCGTTTTGCGGGACATGGAATTTGGGAGGATATGTTTAGTGAACGTGGATCATGAAAAAATAGAGAAAGCTGTTCGGATGATTCTTGAGGCTATTGGGGAGCAGCCGGACAGGGAAGGACTTATTGAGACACCGAAACGTGTGGCTCGTATGTACGAAGAGATCTTTCAGGGCATGCGGCAGGATCCGAGAGAATATTTGTCGAAAACGTTTCATGAAGCGCATGAAGAATTGGTATTAGTAAAAGATATACCCTTCTATTCAATGTGTGAACATCATCTTGTTCCTTTTTTCGGCAAGGCACATGTTGGCTATATTCCAAGAGGCGGACGGGTAACTGGTCTCAGTAAACTGGCACGGGCGGTTGAAGCGGTTGCCAAGAGACCGCAGCTTCAGGAACGATTAACTTCAGAAGTTGCGAACAGTATCGTTGAAACCTTGCGGCCTTATGGGGTGATTGTAGTAATCGAAGCCGAGCATATGTGTATGACGATGCGCGGTGTAAAAAAACCAGGAGCAAAAACAATTACTTCTGCGGTACGCGGAATTTTTCAAAAGGATTTGAATGCGCGTGCGGAAGCGATGTCGCTTATCAATCATTAAACAATGAAGAAAGTGAGGGATCGTTTGATGGAACTGAAAAATGAAGAAGTATTAGGGGATTACTTCGTGATCAAGGCAGAAGAAGACGGTGTGAATGTCATTGGTCTGACCCGCGGAGCGGAAACGCGTTTTTTTCACACGGAGAAACTGGATAAAGGTGAGGTCATGATTGCACAGTTCACCGAGCATACTTCAGCGATTAAGGTACACGGGCAGGCAACCATTCAGACAAAACATGGGGTAATCCAAGCTGAATCGAAAGCATGATGCGTTCTGCCATTTGAAAATGTTTGATATGGGGGGGCAAGCTTTGTCGCTATTTAAAGAATTAGACTTGGTCTGTCATCAGCTTTGTCTTGAATTAAAGCATGAGTATGTACAAGCGGTTCTGCCGAAACCGGACATTGATCGAGATAAGCTGACGATTTACTATATGCTTTTTCGAATGAATGAGCCGCAACAAGCCGCCGGCTCCTACACGAAAAGTGTGATGGTTGCTGAAATCGGATTAAACACCCATGAAACCATGACTTGCGAAAAGCGAACGAACAAAGAACTGCTCAAGCAAAGGCAGCTAACGGTGCTATCCGGTGATTTCTACAGTGCACTGTACTATTACACACTTGCACGACAATCGAATATTGAACTTGTTAAATGGGTCGCTCAAGCAATACAAAATTTTAATGAATATAAATGTGCCTTATTTTTCCCTCCCGTCCATTTTGGCTGGCAGGAGCTAATCCATGAAATAAAGAAAATTGAGAGCGCTCTAGTAGGGAAGATCGCGCGCCAGCTGGGCTTTAAGCATGTTGTTCCGTACATTAGTGATTTTTTCTTAATTAAACGGCTCATTGCGGAAAGGGATCTTAGAAATGAGGAAAAACATACGGGATACTTTTCAAAAATGCGCCTCGATGATGATGACCAGCTGGTTGAAAAATTAGATTCGGAAATAAAAAACCGAACCGCACAACTGTCACAAGCATTGAAACGGTCAGAGGATCAGTCCGAGCTCTTTCTCAAATTAAAGGATTATATAAACCTGCAATTGCCGCTAACGGCATAAAGGTGATAAAGAGAGGACTGAACGAAATAATGGAGAAAGAAGCAAAACGTGAGAAAGTGCACCACGTCTTTCAAAAAATTTATAAGCGGTACGACGCGATGAATTCGCTGATCAGTTTTAATCAACATAAAGCGTGGCGTCGAAAGGCTGATGAGCTTGTCGCAGCAAGACCGGGTGATCGTATTATTGATGTTTGTTGCGGTACCGGTGATTGGACAATGTCTCTTGCTGAAAAGGTTGGAGCAACGGGTCGAGTTGTCGGTCTTGATTTCAGCGATAATATGTTGAAAATCGCAAAGATGAAACAAGATGCGAATCAGTTTGAACATGTGCAGCTTGTAAATGGTGATGCCATGGATCTTCCATACGAAGACGCTTCGTTTGATCGTGCTACGATTGGTTTCGGTTTGAGGAACGTTCCGGATTATTTAACGGTTCTTAAAGAAATAAATCGTGTCCTTCGTCCAGGGGGGACTTTGGTATGCCTTGAAACGTCGCAAACGAAGATACCGGTTTATCGACAACTGTACTTCATTTATTTTCGATTTATGATGCCGATGCTTGGAAAGTTGTTTGCGGGAAGTTATAAAGAGTATGCTTGGCTAAATGAATCCGCTTCAAAATTTCCAGACCAAAAGACACTTTCCAAGTTGTTTGAGCAGGCCGGTTTTGCCAACATTTCGGTTCACTCATTAATGGGAGGTATTGCGGCTATTCATAGAGGAATAAAGGCTTGAAACCAGATCGAAACGGGTAACATGCCTAGCAGTTCCACGACTTAGTGAAAGGTGAAAGAGATGACCCTGTCCAGAATATATTTGGAAAAAAAAAGCAAGCTAAAAAGCGTTGAACGCGAATTGGAATCTGTACTTTCTGTAGCCAATCCACTATTGAGCGAAGCATCGCTTGATTTGCTCAAAGCGGGGGGAAAGCGTATACGCCCCCTTCTGACTCTCCTTTGCGCCGAATATGGTGATGCGGAGCGAAAGGCAGTTAAAGATTCAGCAGTGATGCTGGAGCTAATTCATATGGCGTCGCTTGTTCACGACGATGTCGTTGATGATTCTGACTTGAGACGTGGAAAACCGACGGTCAAAGCACAATGGAATAATCGTGTTGCGATGTTCACTGGCGATTTTATCTTTGCGAAGGCAATCGAGCTTATCTCAGATGTGGACAATCTTGAAGTGCACCGCAGCATTTCGCGTGTCATCCGCGATCTCAGTCTTGGTGAAATTGATCAAATAAAAGAGCTGTATCATTGGAAGCAAAATTTACGAACCTACCTAAGACGAATTAAACGGAAAACAGCACTGCTTATGGCTTTGAGCTGTCAGTTAGGGGCACTTTCATCGGGCTGTTCGTCTGAAATTGGGTTAAAACTCTATTACTTTGGCTATTATTTGGGCATGAGTTATCAGATTACGGATGATATTCTCGATTTTATAGGTACCAAGAAACAGCTGGGCAAACCCGCTGGCGGTGATCTGCGTAATGGAAACATTACTTTGCCAACCTATTTCGCAATGAATCGATATGGCCTGCGCAATAGTATCCGGAAAGTACTTGAGAACAAGAATCCAAGTCATGAACAATGGGACGCTGTGATTCATTCAATCCGCGCATCAGGTGCGATCCGGGATTCCGAACAATTGAGTAACGCTTATTTGCAAAAGGGAATCGACCTCTTAGAACAGTTGCCACAAGTGAAGGTAACCCATGCATTAAGGGTAATTGCAGATTATATTGGTACAAGAAACTATTAATTCAGATACCCGCATGCAAGGTACATGTGATGAGTGTCTTGAATAGTTGATTTATCATTGAATTTATCGCTTAGGAGGCGAGTAAAGATGGAACGCACATTTTTAATGATCAAACCAGACGGTGTACGTCGCGGATTAATCGGCACGATTATCGCTCGATTTGAAGCAAAAGGTTTTAAAATGATTGCAGGTAAGCTGATGACCATCTCGGATGAATTGGTTAAAAAGCATTACTATGAGCATGAAGGAAGACCTTATTATAATGATTTAACGACATTTATGACTTCCGGACCCGTTTTTGCAATGGTATGGGAAGGCGAAAATATTATCAAACTTGCTCGATTCATGATGGGTTCGACCGATCCGGAAAAGGCTGCGCCAGGGACCATTCGCGGTGATTACGCAACGCGAATGAATCGTAATGTGATCCATGGATCGGATTCGCCAGAAAATGCAGCGCGGGAAATCAATCTGTTCTTTAATGAAGATGAATGCGTTGCACGCCTGTAACTTGCTAAGGAGTAGAAGAAATGTCCGAACTACGCAACGGAGACTATGAAACGTTTAAACGCTTGTTTTTTAATTTGACAGGAATCGATTTATGTCTTTATAAAGAAGAACAAATGAAACGCCGCCTCAATACATTGCGCATGCGGCACGGTTTTTCATCCTTTGAAGACTTGGCGCATCATTTACGTGAGGACCATGCGTTATTGGACGAAACGCTGAGCCGAATGACGATAAATGTGACTGAATTCTTTCGGAATCGCCAGAGATGGACTGTTTTAGAAAAAAAGATCAGCCAAATGGCTTCGCGTAAAGGCACAATCACTGTATGGAGCGCAGCGTGTTCAACCGGAGAAGAAGCGTATTCTTTGGCTATTTTGATGAGCAAATATTTGCCGCAAAACCAATTTTCGATCCTTGCAACGGATATTGATGAAAAGGTTTTGCAACGGGCGAGAGATGGCATTTATCCGGAGCTGGCGATTCATGGGCTAAATGCTGACGAGCGCCGTTTTTTTATAAATAAGGGATCACAATTCGAAGTACAGCCACAGCTGAAACAAAGCGTTCATTTTCGTAAACATGATCTGCTGCTCGACCCTCCACCGAAATCGTTTGACTTAATTGTCTGTCGCAATGTACTGATTTATTTTACCGAGGAAGGCAAACAATCGATCTATCATAAATTAGGACAAGCGCTTAAGCCGGAAGGTATCCTATTTGTTGGTAGTACGGAACAAATTTTCAATGCTGCACGCTATCAATTGAAGGCGTCGGAAACTTTTTTTTATGAAAAACTATGAGCCGCGTTAGCGGTTATTCGCAATAAAGAAGCATAATTTATGCGGTGCGGCATGCAACGCATGAACAGACAAAAAATGGTTGACAGTTGTCTCCTTGTTGACTAAGATAATGAATACATAATCTTTATATTATGTTGACGATTGGATTGCGTCACAGGACGCGATCAGTCAAAAGTTGAGAAGAGAAAAAGAATGAGCTGAGTTGAGTAGAGCTGAGGGTTTGCCACGCTAAGATAGCCAAGATACCCGCAGAAGCTTCTGCGGATTTTTCTTTGTGATCAGTATTTTTTTGAACTGATCACCCTCCTTTATACTCCACAAACTGCTCATTCCTCAAAAAAGAGGAGTGAACCGGAATGTTTCAAGCGACTTTAAAAGAATTGGTTCAAGGCAAGACATTATCGGAAAAAGAAGCCGAAGTTGTGATGAACGACATCATGGACGGCAAGGTCGATTCCAATCAGATTTCTGCCTATTTAGCGCTACTAAGTTTGCGCGGGGAAACAGCAGATGAGCTGACTGGATCGGTTCGGGGCATGCGGGCACATGCATTACCGCTGAAGTATGCGGATCCATTGTTGGATATTGTTGGTACTGGCGGTGACGGCATGGCTACATTTAATTTGTCCACTGCTGCAGCAATTGTGCTCTCGTCGCTTGGCGTGAATGTCGCAAAACATGGCAATCGTTCGGTTTCATCAACGAGTGGAGCTGCCGACGCATTAGAAGCACTAGGTATTTCAATTCAATCCACCCCAGCATCGGCAGCAGCGTTGCTTGAGCAAACGCATATGTGTTTCCTTTTTGCCCCGCTCTATCATGCATCAATGCGCTATGCAATCGAACCGAGAAAATCGCTCGGCTTTCGGACAATCTTCAACCAACTGGGCCCATTAACGAATCCTGCTGCTGCTGCGTATCAATTACTCGGTGTATACAGCCGTGAATTAGCGAAACGCTATGCCGAAGTGCTGGTTAAATTGAACACAAAACGAGCCTTGGTCGTCACTGGTTCAGACGGTATGGATGAGCTGACCATCGCAGGGAAAACGGATGCATACCTCATCGAAAAGAATCAGATCCACACTTTCACGCTGATTCCTGAGGATGTTGGGTTAACGAGAGGTACCATTGAGGAGCTCCGCGTTCATAATCCTCAGGAGAGTGCAAAGCTCATTGAAACGGTATTAACCGGGACCTCACGTAACGCCTCAGCAATCAATGCGGTACTTTTGAATGCAGGTGCAGGGCTTTTTACCGCAGGAAAAACAAAGTCGATCGCAGAAGGCGTTCATGTAGCACGTGAAGCGATTCAATCCGGTCGTGCGGCCAAACAGCTTCAACTATTGCGTGCAAAAACGAAGGTGATGCTGCATGCCTGAATCCATTCTCGACCAGATCTTAAAGACAAAGAAAGAAGAACTGGCCCACTTTTCGCTTCCTGAACCCATGTCTCAACCTAAACCGCATTATTCATTGAAAGACGCATTATTACGGCCCAACCATCAGTTGGGGTTAATTGCTGAAGTGAAACATGCTTCGCCGTCTAAAGGCATATTTCGCACGAAGATTAGTGCAAAAAAAACGGCGACACGCTATGCGTCCGCAGGTGCGGACGCAATCAGTGTTCTCACGGATCGAAACTATTTTCATGGCTCCATTAACGACTTAATAGAAGTAAGACAAAGCGTTCAACTTCCCATTCTGCGCAAAGATTTTATTATCGATGAACGTCAAATTGAAGAAAGTGCGCGTATTGGTGCAGATGCGGTTCTCTTGATTGCTGCAGCGCTTGAACCAACCGCGTTACATGAATTGTACTTAGCGGCAAAAGCGCGTGGACTTGAGGCGTTAGTTGAGGTGCACGATGCACAAGAACTGGCATCGCTCTTAAACGGTTTTACCCCTGAAATAATCGGTGTCAACAATCGGGACTTGAGGACTTTTCACACGAATTTGCATGTAACGGCAGCACTTGCCCCTAACATACCCAGAAACGCAGTGCTTATCAGTGAATCGGGTGTGCATCGCCCGCAAGATGTTCAGTTCCTTTTGGAACAAGGGACACACGCTGCACTTGTCGGTGAAGCTTTAATTTGTGCAGCAGATCCGAAACAGAAAATTTGCGATTTGTTCGGTAAGGGCGTGAATGCTCATGTCTCCCGCACTTAAATATTGCGGCAATCACTCCCTGAACGATTTGCGTGCTGTCTATGCAAGCCATGCTGATTATATCGGCTTCGTCTTCACCCACAAAAGCAAGCGTACAGTCAGCACCGAACAAGTATCACAATGGCTGAATCAGATCGGTCGATGCAAAGGAAAGCAGCTAGTCGGCGTGTTTGCGGATGATTCACTGGATACTATCAAATCAGTATGCGAGCATGTTCCGCTTGATGTTGTGCAGCTGCATGGCGGAGAATCGCTGCATCACTTGATTGCCGTAAAAAAAATGGTTGATCAATCCGTTTGGAAAGCGCTCCATCACGATGAAACAACGTTGGATCAAATGCGCCGTTTTCGTGGAGCTGCCGATGGATTTATCATCGATACAAAACGAAAAGGAACACTTGGCGGGACTGGAAAACGCTTTGATTGGCACCGTATTCCGAACTATTTATCCGAAGCAAAGCGTCAGCAGGTGCCTTGTTTCATTGCAGGTGGAATCACTCCGGAAAATATAGAGGAACTCATGATGTATCAGCCAACAGGCATTGATATCGCATCAGGAATTGAACGTCATTTTGGTAAAGATCAAGCGCTTATTCGCAGTTTAGAGGAAAAGGTGGGGGTTAATGATGGTCAGACAAGCACAAGCCGAAAGTAAATACAGAACCGATGAAAATGGACGATTTGCGGCTTTTGGCGGACAATACGTTCCGGAAACGTTGATGCATGCCGTTCTGGAATTGGAAAAGGGATTTAAAGACGCCATCAGCGATTCATCTTTTTTGCGTGAATATCGCCGCATTCTCCATGACTATTCAGGTCGGCCAACACCGCTTAGTTATTGTGAGCGACTAAACAAAACACTTGGCGGCGCGCAAATCTTTCTGAAACGTGAAGATTTGAATCATACTGGCGCACATAAAATCAATAATGCGGTTGGCCAGGCCTTACTGGCACGTCGAATGGGCAAGAAACAGATCATAGCAGAAACCGGCGCCGGGCAGCATGGGGTGGCTTCTGCTACGGTTGCTGCTTACTTCGGATTGCCATGCAAGGTATTCATGGGTGCGCTTGACGTCAAGCGACAGGCATTGAATGTGTTCCGAATGAAGCTGTTAGGTGCGGAAGTGATCCCGGTACATTCAGGAAATGGCACCTTAAAGGATGCTGTCAATGAGGTGCTTCGCTATTGGGCTGCGCATAGCGATGATACAGCATATATTGACGGTTCGGTCGTTGGTCCGCATCCTTATCCAATGATTGTTCGCGACTTTCAACGTATTATCGGCGATGAAGCACGCGAACAATGCTTGAAACAAACGGGAAGTTTGCCTGACGCGGCGGTTGCATGTGTTGGCGGCGGCAGCAATGCGATCGGCCTGTTCACCGCATTTTTAGATGATCCCGTTTCGTTGTATGGTGCGGAAGCAGCAGGCAAGGGTGTGGCCACCGGCGAACATGCCGCAACCTTAACGAAAGGAACGGTTGGAATTATCCATGGGATGAAAACCTATCTGCTGCAAGATGCGTATGGTCAAATTAAAGCGCCTTATTCCATATCTGCAGGTTTGGATTATCCGGGTGTCGGACCGGAACACGCTTATCTTTCTGAGTCGGGACGTGTAGACTATAAGGCAATTACAGATAACGAGGCAGTCGCTGCGCTGCTTGAATTATCCGAACTGGAAGGCATTCTTCCAGCGTTAGAGAGTGCCCATGGACTCGCACTTGCCTTCAAAGTAGCAAAAACGATGCGAAGAGAACAAAAGGTGATTGTCTGTCTATCGGGTCGCGGCGATAAGGACGTTAAAACAATCATGCACGTTTTAGCGAATCATGAAAAAAGGGGGGAGCGTTTATGACTGTTCGTATGGAGAAACACGTGACGAATGCTAAGACTATGCGGTTTATCCCATTTATAACCGCGGGTGACCCAACGGATGAAGCAACCGTTGCGTTGGCTTTAATGCTCCAATCCCTTGGTGCCGATGCACTCGAACTTGGCATTCCTTATTCAGATCCACTGGCAGATGGACCGGTGATCCAAGAGGCATCGCAAAGAGCCCTGCGTCATGGCGAAAATTTAAATCAGGCAATGCGTCTTGTGGAAGAAATGCGTACACAGGGGCTTGATCTCCCGGTCATTATTTTTACCTATGCCAATGTTTTGCTTCAATTTGGCTTAGATCGTTTCTTTGAAGAGGCGGTAAGTCATGAGGTTGACGGGCTGCTTGTCCCTGATTTGCCCTATGAAGAAAGCAGGAGCCTTGCCGATCAATGTGCGGAACACAAAATAAGCTTGATTTCACTCGTTGCTCCAACGACATCTGATGAGCGTCTCAAAAGGATCTGCGATCATGCACAAGGCTTTCTCTATTGTGTCTCCTCTCTAGGTGTGACCGGGATGCGCAAAACGTTCCACCCTGACGTCTATCCATTCCTTGAACGCGTCAAGCAGGTGGCGCAGTTACCGGTTGCGGTTGGTTTCGGCATCTCATCGCGCGATCAAGTCGCAGAACTGGAGCATTATGCGGATGGATTTATCGTTGGAAGTGCAATTGTTGCTGAGGTTGGGCGAAGAGCGGAGCAATTGGCTGATTCATCGACGCGAACTGCAGCGATACGCGAGATTAAGCTTACGCTTGATCAGCATCTGCTACCAGAACGGGTCAATCATAAACCGCTCGCTTCAAATGAATACGAGTAAGCAGGAACGGATCCCTTGCATGACAAATAAAGAACGTACTGATTCTTGGATAAACGGCATTGCTTCGATAGAATAATTGAGTAACCGAAACCGAAGCGACGATTCAGCACAGATAAGACACGACCCCATCACACATGGCTGGAGATTAGGGACCGGGCGTATTTTGCCCGGTTTTTCTTACAGGTAAAGAAAGTACATGATTTTGCCCTGTTTTCAAGCCAATAGACCAGTGTCTTGGCCAAGAGTCAAAGGGGAGGTACTCTGGCGCCAGCGGGAACAGCGTGCCAGCGAGATCCCGCAGATTTTTGTTTGTCTGAGGAGGCTCGTGGTGCGCCCGCGGCAAGCGAGTAACCGAAGCGGCGATTCAGCACCGAAAAGACAGGAGACCATCATACATGGTTGGAAATTAAGGACCGGGCGTATTTTGCCCGGTTTTTCTCACAGGATAAGAAAGTATATGATTTTGACCTGTCTTCAAACCAATAGCCCAGTGTCTTGGCCGAGAAACAAAGCGGAGGTGCGAGACGCCTGCGGGAACAGCGTGCCAGCGAGACCCCGCAGATACCTACCTGTCTCAGGAGGCTCGCGGTGCGCCCGCGGCAAGCGAGTAACCGAAGCGGCGATTCAGCACCGAAAAGACACGAGTCCATCACACATGGCTGGAGATAAAGGACCAAGCACAGCTTGGTTTTTCTCAGTGTAACAAATCAAAAAGAAACAAGCGGCGCTATTCTGGATAAGGAGCATTCCTTGCAGTTCCTAAAAAAGTTGCTTATGATTGCTTAAGAAGAAAAAACTTGATCGGAATCGTATTGGGAGGAATCATGATGCGTACATTAGAGACAGCACGCGCGTTATTAGGAAGCGGACAAACTGAGGAAGGGCTCGACCTGCTGCACCAGTTAGCTGAAGAACATGACGACCGGATTCAGTTTGCTGCTGCAGATCTTTATCAACAATTCGGATTTATTGATGATGCCCAAGCGGTTTATGAACGCTTGCTGAAGCGCTATCCTAATGACAGTGATTTAATTATTCAGCTTTCAGAACTACTGATTGATAAGAATGAAGAAACAGGTGCGATTGATTATTTGCAGCGGATTCATTCATTGGATGCCAATTATTTAAGTGCACAAGTCATGCTGGCCGATCTGTACCAAATGGAAGGCTTGGATGAGGTTGCTGAACATAAATTGCTTCATGCACTTAAGGTTTCACCACATCAGCCTGTACTTATTCTTGCTCTTGGAGAGCTCTATTTATCGATTGGCGAAGCAAGCAAAGCGGTTGACTGCCTGATGGAAGTTAAAGATAATCCAGAGCTTGCTGATCAAAAAATCCATTTGAAGCTTGCCGAAGCACTCAGCCTCAGTGGTCAATTTGAAGCGTCTATGCAAGAATATGAATTGGGTTTCAAACAAGAAAAAACGCTGGACGGGCTCTTTGGCTACGCAGTTACCGCATTACGTATCCATAAACATCGAAAAGCAATTAAAGCTTTAGAGACATTAAGAGCAATGGATCCGGGCTACAGTACGCTTTATAATGTACTTGCCGAAGCGTATGAGCACGAAGGGCAACTAAAAAAAGCCATAGAATCGATCAAATTGGGAATCGAACAGGATGAATATAATGAGCGTCTTTTTGAACGTGCGGGCATTTTATCAGCAAAATTGAATGAAGAGAAGCAGGCGGCAGAATACTTCAAAAAATGTCTCAAGTTGAATCCGGAAAATATGGATGCATTAACTCATCTTGTCGAGTTAAAAGCACAGGATGAGGATTACGAAGCCGTTGTTGAGCTGCTCGAGCCGGTTGAAACGGGCGACCCATTGTTGCACTGGTTTCTTGCCACCGCTTATAATCAAACAGACGAACTCAAAAAGGCAGCGCAGCTCTATAAAATGAGTTTGTCCGCATTCTCTGACAATCCAGAATTTCTCCAGGAATACGGAGAATTTTTAAGAGAAACAGGTCATTTAAAAGAGGGGCTTGATCTTTTAATTACGGCATCGCGTTTGAGTCCGGAAAATCAAGATCTTGCAGCATTTGTCGAACGAATTAAGCAGGATGAAATTCAGTAAAAGGCGAATATAAATAATATGACGCTTGATGAATGCGAATGGTCGCGAGGAGGGGACGTCAGGATGGAACAGATGGTATCAAATGTGCAGAAGAAAACATTCCTTCGGTGGATCTTAGATCGTCATCTGCTGACCAACCGGGAAATTATTTGGTTGCTCCATTATTTAATGAGTAATGACCAACTCTTGTCTTTAATTCATATCGTTGATGATGTCACGCGCGTGAATCGATCCATTATAATCGGTAATTCGGCAAAAGGAATTCAATTCTTCCGTTATGTGAAAACAACGGTTGAAACCGATGATCCTGAAAAAGCATTTCACGATTTACGAATGAATCAGATTGAGGATGTTTATCTTCAATTATCCATTGAAGCGGTCTACCGCTCGCCTATTTTTTATTCAGTTTTGGAAGAAAATCCGAACAGTCATGAGGATATTCATGAGAAGTACGGGCAAATGGCAGAACATGCTACGGATGAGGCAGAGCGCACCTTCATGATCAACCGGCTGACTCGTGCCATTAACAATGCACTTGATGAGGGTGATCAGCAGCAGTTTTACACGCTCACGAAACGGTTAAATACAATCAATAAACAAATGAACGGATAAACAGAAAACCTTCTCTAAATGATAAACACTTGGCGGTCTACTCTTGTCCCTCAACTCATATAGTTCCGATAAGGCGTTTAAAGGGAGGACAAGCGATGAACGTAAAGCTGTTTATCATTTTTGTTTGCTTTACATTGTTTATAGGATTTCCAGAACGCGGATATGCCGAAAACAGCAGCGCCGCAATGAAAAATCAAACCGACAATTTAATCAGTCTTTCTGATCAAGTTTTTCACTATTCAATCGCCAAACAGGATAAAGCAGCCGCAAGCCTTCTGAATGAGCTGAGCGAGAAATGGAATCATTCATTAGATCTGTATTCGGAAAAAGAACAGCAAGTGATCGGAACCTCAATCGTAAAGCTTAAGGTTTTACTTAAGACGCAGGCGAATCAGCAGGAAATAGCTGATGCAGCTGCCTCCCTGCGGCTTGGATTCGATGCGCTACAAAATGAAGGGACTCCGATGTGGAAGGAAAAACGTTCGGATATCATGAAGCCCCTGAGCCGAATGAACACCGCATTGAAAAATAAGAAACAAGAATATTATCAATATGAACTTAATCAATTTCTTAATGAATATGCGATCATATATCCAGCACTGATCATCGACGGTCAGCCGGATATGGTGACTTTGCTTGATCAGCGAATCACAACATTAACCAATCACCGTTTAGAAGATATCACGGAATCAAAGCGAATACGTCAATTAAACAGAATAACCGATGACTTGAATCGGCTATTTAAACAATCACGAAATGGTAAAGAAGAAAATACAATGGGGTTTATGCCCATAATTGGGGGAATTGTTGTAACCGTACTGGCCTATGTATCTTGGGTGCGCTATACAGCAGAACGGAAAAGAAGAGCACGGATCCATTGAAAAAGTAAAAATTTTGACAAAGATAGATTGTTTGACTAAAATTGACTATAATAGTATTGTTCCGATTGAAAACTGATGCTTGAATACGTTTGACGATTGTACCGTTTTCAAGAGGCTTGAATCAATTAATTAGATCAATTTTGGAGGAATGAGCATGATTCAATACCTAATCTATCTGGGCATTCTGATGCTGATCCCCATGTGGGCACAAATGCGTGTTCGCTCAACGTACGCTCGTTATGCAGAGGTCAGTAATTCAACCGGAATGACCGGTGCGCAAACTGCGCGGCGAATTCTTGACGATAACGGTTTGTACGATGTAACGGTCAGGGAGGTTGCAGGATCCTTAACCGACCACTATGATCCGCGTGACAAATCGATTAATCTTTCCACGGATATTTATCATGGTGCTTCTATTGCGGGAACTGCCGTTGCGGCTCACGAAGTCGGGCACGCAATTCAGGATGCAAACGATTATACGTTTATGCGTGTACGCAGCGCCCTCGTTCCAGTGGCGAATTTAGGATCAAATTTGTCGTACATCTTGATTCTTGCAGGCGTATTTCTCGGCATGTTTCAGCTTGCTGCGCTGGGCGTGGTCTTCTTTGCAGCGGCTGTGCTTTTCCAGGTCGTAACCTTACCTGTCGAATTTGACGCATCAAGCCGTGCATTAAAACAGATTGTCAGCTTAGGCATTGTTCAGGAAAATGAACGGCCACAGGCCAAAAAGGTATTGTCTGCAGCAGCAATGACCTATGTTGCCGCTGCACTGGTATCCGTAATGGAACTCGTTCGTTTTATTTTGATGATTACGATGAGCAATCGAGAAGAGTAAGCGGATCTTTCAAATGCTGAATGCATACAATGAGATGTGCCTGTCTGCTGCCACATAAGTGGCAGCTTTTTTTTATGGACTTTAGTCCGTTGAGTACGCGTAGCGTGCGAAACATAAAACCCCCCGCTATGCGGGGGGAGTACCAAATCGTTATACAAAGAAGCGCTTCCTTTCGATAGAATATAGATGTTCAGGCTATATTGCTACATGAAAGGAAGCGCTAGAATGGCTAATAAAGCAAACAGTTTAGCCCATACCAAATGGTTGTGTAAATACTATATCGTATTCACACCAAAGTATAGACGAAAAATTATCTACAATCAATATCGGAGAAGCTTACAGGAAATCATCAAGCAGCTCTGTCGGTATAAAGGAGTAGAAATTTTGGAAGGACATATGATGCCTGATCATGTGCATCTTCTGCTCAGCATACCACCTAAAATGAGCGTGGCAAGTTTTATGGGCTATTTAAAAGGCAAAAGTGCGTTGATGATGCTTGACAAGCATGCAAACTTAAAGTACAAATTTGGCGATCGTCATTTTTGGGCAGAAGGCTACTATGTGAGTACCGTAGGATTGAATGAAGCAACCATCAAGAAATATATTCAAGATCAAGAAAAACACGATATTGCACTGGATAAATTAAGCGTTCGAGAATATGAGGACCCCTTTAGAGGTCGCTGAGTAGTACAAACACCCATTATGGGTAAGCAAAAGAGGCAAAGTCAATATAGCCTGAACAAAGTGAAGGCCAGCGCCTTGAGACGCTGGCCGGTAATCCAAGGCTTATAGCCTTGGAGCAAACCACCCTTTTGAAGGGTGGTTATGATTGAATAAGTTCCTTAAAACAAGACTTGAGCTGTAACTCAAAGATTGATTTCTGTATCGTTACCGGCAATAGCGGAAGTTCATTGCTTGACAATGCCACATTTTAGATTAAACTAAAAGAGTTTGAGCATGCTCACGTGGTTCGAAACCATCCCACGTTTATCAAAAAACTAAGGAGGAGTCTTAAGTATGAAGACTGTAAAAATGCTGGCGGTTAATGCATTGCTTGCCGCCATTTATATTGTGTTGACTTTTTTTCTTCAGCCGATCAGTTTTTCAGCAGTTCAATTTCGTATTTCAGAAATGTTGAATCACATGATTGTATTCAACAAGAAATATTTTTGGGGCATTATTTGCGGTGTATTTCTTGGCAATTTGTTTTTCTCGCCGATGCTCCCATATGATCTGATTTTCGGAACGGGACAATCAGTGCTCGCACTTTTAACTACAATGATTGTTTCTAAATTTATAACCAACATCTGGGCACGCATGCTGGTAAACACAGGGGTATTTACTTTGACCATGTGTTTTATTGCCTGGGAACTTGCAATTGTTCTAAAGCTGCCGTTTCTGTGGACATGGTTGACAGTCGCCATTGGCGAATGTGTTGTAATGTTGATTGGTATGCCGATTATGTATGCAATCAATCGTCGTGCCAAACTTGATAAGTTAATCTAAGGGGATAAAAAAAGAAGTGCTTCTTAAGTGAAGCACTTCTTTTTTTAATTTTTTGGCCGCAGTCCCCAAAGGTAATCGGCGACAATTTTATCGACTTCCGGATTCTCATGCAACATACTATGTTGGGCATTCGGACCGTAAACAATCTTCTCGGAATAGTGCTTCGGATTAAAGAAATATTTTCCGAAAAAGGCGCTTTTTAATGTCACAACACCGTCGCCTTCTTGAGCATTGCTCATGATGCCGGCAATAGCTAAAACATCCAAATTATTAGGCAAACGATCACGATGGTGATACAGATAGCTTTGCTGTTTCAGAAATTTAATAGAAAGATGAGTATCATTGAGCGGGCCGCTGATCCAATCAAATGGAGCAGCAATGGCAACATACTTGCGTATCTTTGGATAATCAACCGGAGTTTTGATCTTTTCTAAATAACAGGTAAACGCTTTTCCACCCATTGAGTGGGAAACAACATTAACTTGATCAATGGTGTAATTTTTCTTTAATATGCGAAAAATGTTATTCAGCCAGGCGGCTTGCTGCTCCATAGGCTCATGATTACGAGAAAAGATAATTTGAATGATTGGGATCTTTTGGTTCGTTATTCTTCCACTAACGTTGATGACTCCATTTGGTCGGACTGTAACAATCATTGCGCGTTCCGGACCATCGTAGTTTGCGTGCAATCGTTCCAACATCGTGCGGTAAGAACGTTTCGATCCTTTCCAGCCATGAATAAAAACGGTTGGAATCTGCTGATGGTTTATCTTATTATCCGCTGCAGTCTGTTCAGCAGCAGTCTCGGTAGCGTTGGTCACCGTATGTGTTGCTGTTGAGGCTCTGCTATGTTCAAAAATGAGATAGAATGCAAGTAGGAAAACTGCTGCAGCAGCAATAAAGATGAATCGCTTGATTTTCACGTAGAACACTCCATTAAGATCGGCTTATGAATTACTATATAGCTTAACGCAAAGCGATGCATTTTAAAACCATACGTCTCACCCTTTTGGGAGAACCATTCATGGTATAATGGGGGCAGTTAACAAGAAGAGAGGCGTTTTTTTGGTACAACAATCACGATTGCTGCTTGTAGACGGGATGGCGTTGTTGTTTCGCGCTTTTTATGCAACAGCCCCAACGGGTCAGTTTATGTTTAATGCGCAAGGTATTCCAACGAATGGTGTTCAAGGATTTCTCCGTCACCTGTTATTAGCTATTGAGAATAGGAAGCCAACCCATATTGCGGTTTGCTGGGATATGGGATCAAAAACATTTCGCCATCAATTGTTTGACGAATATAAAGCAAACCGCTCGGCACCTCCGGCGGAGATGATTCCCCAATTTAACTTGGCAAAGGAAATGGTTGATGCATTTGGTATCCCTAACGTTGGTTTAGCGGGTTATGAGGCGGATGATTGTATTGGTACGCTTGCCAAACATCTGCATCACGATGTCCAAGTATCGATTGTTACCGGTGATCGTGATTTGCTTCAGCTCCTTGATCGTGACATACATGTTGACTTGCTGCAAAAAGGTTACGGCAACTATCGAAGTTATACCGAGTCAACCTTTTTTGATCATTACGGCGTTACGCCTCAGCAATATGTGGATGTTAAGGCGTTAATGGGTGACGCAAGCGATGGTTACCCGGGTGTTCATGGTATCGGAGAGAAAACAGCATTTAAGCTTATGAAACAATTTGGCTCCATCGATACGATGCTATCTCATCTGGAACTGCTTCCAAACGGACAGCGAAAGAAGATCAGTACAGATCTGTCAATGTTGCACTTATCGAAACGACTGGCGGCGATCAATTGCCAAGTCCCAGTGACACTTTATCTATCCGATGCAGAGTTTTCAGAAATTGACGATGCTTTTATTGATAAAGTAGATCAACTTGGTTTGCGGCTTGTTAAATATGCATTGGTTCAAATGAATTGGCGAGGGCGCAACCTTTCAAATCATAGCATAGGCTGAACGAAAAAAGTGTTTTCGATCAATGCTATGCAGGAGAATGAAGCGATAGTACACGACCTTCAAGTTTAGAGATAGTGGGAAACGAAAGCGCACAAGAAATGTTAAACCAGGCACAGCTTGGCTTTTCTTACAGGTAAAGAAAGTACATGATTTTGCCCTGTTTTCAAGCCAATAGACCAGTGTCTTGGCCAAGAGTCAAAGCGGAGGTACTCTGGCGCCAGCGGGAACAGCGTGCCAGCGAGATCCCGCAGATTTTTGTTTGTCTGAGGAGGCTCGTGGTGCGCCCGCGGCAAGCGAGTAACCGAAGCGGCGATTCAGCACCGAAAAGACAGGAGACCATCATACATGGTTGGAAATTAAGGACCGGGCGTATTTTGCCCGGTTTTTCTTATGCCCGATTTTCAGATGACTTGTAGGAAGGACAATGTTCGCTTTCTAATTTTAGAAAATTCTCTTTTTTGACAAAAAAAGAGAGTTTTTTCAAGAGGATAAACCTGCACTTCGTTGAATATTTAATTATAAATAAAAATGACTGTCCAATAATTCGACCCTCTGTGCACAGAAACAGGGTTTGTATAAAGCAACAAAAAATGGGGTTGTCCCGTCAACTCGGATTTCGGAGGCGTTTTATGTCCTAACAAAAATGATTACCCAAAATGCAGCATTGTAAATTTTTCCAAGAACAAGGAATGATGATTGGAGCATTAAAGCAGCGGTATTAAAAGAAATGCAATCAAAAAATATAAAGGGACGTGTGTCGATGTTAACCGTTGATTATGAGTCGCAAATGTCTCCTAGCGAAGTCGATCTGTATTTATTTCATGAAGGCACGCTTTATGAAGGGTATAAGGTATTCGGTGCCCATTTAGAACAATATAATGGTAGAAAAGGATTTCGCTTTACGGTATGGGCACCGCATGCACGAGCCGTTTCAGTTGTCGGTGATTTCAACGACTGGGATACTGAAGCAAATCGATTGGGTTTAGTAGAAAATTCTGGTGTCTGGACGGGGTTCATTGCAGATCTTGGCAATGAAGAGCGTTATAAATATGCCATTGAAACACCGACTGGTTCGATTGTTTTAAAGGCCGACCCCTACGCTTTCTACGCAGAAAAGAGACCCAATACTGCATCGCTTACGTGCAGTCCACTTCATGCATACGCGTGGCATGACAAACGCTGGATGAGGCAAAGAGCTAAAAAGGATCAATATCATCGTCCGATGAACATTTATGAATGCCATCTAGGGTCTTGGCGAAAAAACGACACCAATCATTTGATGACTTACAGACAGCTTGCGGATGAACTGGTTGATTATGTCGCGCGAAACGGGTTTACTCATATCGAACTCATGCCGATCATGGAACACCCGTATGATCGATCTTGGGGCTACCAGATTACCGGCTACTTTGCACCGACAAGCCGCTTCGGCAGCCCAGAGGATTTTATGTATTTTGTTGATACCTGTCATCAAAACAGTATTGGCGTTATTCTCGACTGGACGCCGGCACACTTTTGCCGGGATATACATGGTTTGGGAAAATTTGATGGAACACCGTTATACGAGCCGTGCGACCCCAAATTGGCAGATCGTCCGCAATGGGGAACCTACACCTTTGATTTTTCTAAAAACGAAGTGATCAGTTTTCTCATTTCCAATGTTCGTTTTTGGATGGACATTTATCATGTGGAGGGATTCAGAATTGATGCAGTATCGTCAATGATTTACTTAAATCATAATGGCGACCTGCCCTTTGAATTGAAGAATAAATACGGCGGTGATGAACATCTCGAAGCGATCGACTTCATCAAAAAACTAAATGAAGCGGTATTTCTGAAGTTTCCGGAGGCGTTGATGATTGCTGAGGAGGCAACCGACTACCCAATGGTTACAAAGCCAACGGACCAGGGAGGCCTTGGCTTTAATTATAAATGGAACATGGGCTGGGTTCACGATATGCTGCGCTATATGTCCTATGAACCATCTGAACGACGCGATCACCATAATCTCATTACGTTCTCAATGCTTTACGCATATTCAGAGAACTTTGTCCTGGCGTTTTCTCATGACGAGCTTGTCTATGGCAAACGTTCGCTTTTAAATAAAATGAAAGGGGATGAATGGCAGCGCTTTGCAAATCTTCGCGTGCTTTTTGGCTTTTTCATGACTCATCCAGGAAAAAAATTGCTTTTTATGGGCAGCGAATTTGCGCAGTTCGATGAATGGAAGGATCTCGAACAACTCGATTGGAATCTGTTTGACTTTTCAACGCATCGCGCGTTCCAACAGTACGTCACGGCTTTCAATCATTTTTACCGCTCCGTTTCATGTTTATGGCGGCTTGATCATGAATTGGACGGATTTCAATGGATCGATGCGGACAATGCCGAACAAAGTATTATTAGCTTTATTAGAAAAGGAAAAAGGAAGGGGGATTATTGCATCGTCGTCTGCAATTTTACGCCTGCTGTGTATCATCAATTTAAGTTAGGCGTACCGGCAGTGGGCAGCTATATAGAAGTGTTCAATAGTGATGCTGCTTCTTTTGGCGGTTCAGGACAATGCAATCATCGACCGATTATCGTGGAGGAAGCTCCTTTTCACAATCAGCCGTACCATATTAAATTGACGATTCCACCGCTGGGAATCACTATTTTAATGAAAGAGACAAAGAAAAGAAAAATAATGACCGCTTACGAACAAGTATAAAACAAAATAACAACGGTCTGTGTCCAGGAAAAGGAGAGAGAGAGATGAATGTTCTGTTTGCTGCGTCTGAAAGTGCCCCCTTTATTAAAACGGGAGGATTAGGCGATGTCATTGGTGCATTGCCCAAAGCTTTGCAAAGGGACGGGGTATCCGTCAGTGTTGTTCTGCCTAAATATATGGATCTTAATTCTAACTTTACCGATCGGCTGACTTACCTGAAGTATTTTTATGTTCCGCTAGGATGGCGACATCAATACTGTGGCGTTTTTTATTGTAAGGAAGCGGGCATTGATTATTACTTTCTCGACAATGAGTACTATTTTAAGCGTTCAGGCAGTTATGGCTATGCGGATGATGGAGAACGGTTTGCTTTTTTCGCTCGCGCAGTACTTGAGCTTTTGCCCCATTTAGCAAAAAAAACAGATCTGATTCATTGTCACGACTGGCAGACGGGATTAATCAGTGTATTTCTTCGCGCGCATTATCGCAGCAACCCTTTCTATCAAAACATGCGTACCCTCTTTACCATCCATAATTTACGTTACCAAGGTGTTTTTCCTAAATCTGTACTCGGTGATCTTCTCGGTTTAGATCAAACCTATTTTCATAAAGATGGTTTAGAATTCTATGATCATGTCAGTTATATGAAGGCAGGATTAGCCTACTCAGATCTGCTGACAACCGTCAGCCCAACTTATGCACAGGAAATTCAATATCCTTATTTTGGTGAAAACCTAGATGGTTTCCTGCGCTGGAATCATGATAAACTATCCGGGATTATTAATGGTATTGATCAAGAACTTTACAATCCCCTAACGGATCAAGCGCTGTATGAAACGTACAGCGCTACTCAAGGAAAACAAGCAAATAAGCAGGCGCTACAAAGTGATCTTGGCCTGCCTGTTGATGAAGCGACACCTATGATTGCCATGATTACCCGACTCACTGACCAAAAAGGCATTGACCTTGTTCTAAGCGTGTTTCATGAAATCATGAAGCTCGATGTCCAATTTGTGCTGCTGGGAACGGGGGAACGTAATTATGAGGATGCCTTTAAATGGCTTGCCGAATGCTATCCAAACGCCGTTTCAGTGAATATCTATTTTGATGATTCCTTGGCAAGAAAAATTTATGCGGGATCTGATCTGTTTCTTATGCCTTCAAAATTTGAACCGTGCGGGATTGGTCAGTTATTGGCCATGCGTTACGGCAGCCTGCCAATTGTACGCGAAACCGGTGGATTAAACGATACGGTCGTTCCTTATAATGGGTTTACACATGAGGGAAATGGCTTCAGCTTTACCAATTATAATGCCCACGACATGCTTTATACCATTGAACGGGCGATTCATCTGTTCCGTAACAATCGCCATGTATTCGATGAACTGACAAATCGCGCAATGGGGTTAGATTTTGGCTGGGACCAGTCAGCCAATGATTATCTAAACCTGTATCGCCGTATTGTCCAGTGACAGAAAGGAAATAGTCAGCGATGAAGAAATCATCGATCTATCCGACTCCATGATGCATTTTAATAATCCTAAGCTAAGACTTGGTTTTGTTACCATACCTATGTTCTTTTTCTTTAGGGACCGATTTAACAAAAATTGAAAGCGTATCCGTATAATTATTTTTTTATAAGATCCTGCTCAATTTAAATATGATTTTCCAATGATTCTCATAGGATGAAATAACGTCACTTTTACAGGATGAAGGAGGTGTGCGGAAGAAGGTGGTTGCACCATTCTTTTTCCAAATGATATGAAAAATGAAATGATCGCAATGATTTTGGCGGGAGGTCAAGGATCGCGTTTAGGCAAGCTGACGCGAACGATTGCAAAACCAGCAGTACCTTTTGGCGGGAAATACCGAATCATCGATTTTTCTTTAAGCAACTGCTCCAACTCCGGTGTGCGCACGATCGGTGTAGTTACCCAATATCAGCCCCTTGAATTGAATGGTCATATCGGCAATGGTGCCCATTGGGGTCTTGATCATAAGGATGGTGGCGTCACCATCCTGCAGCCGCATTCAAGTCTTGATGGAGAAAAATGGTTTAAGGGCACCGCTCATGCGATCTATCAAAATATAAGTTATATCGACAGTCATCATCCAACCTATTTATTAATCTTGTCCGGGGATCACATCTATAAAATGGACTATGAGCATATGCTGAATTTTCATAAACATAAGAAAGCCTCCGCGACTGTTGCGGTTATCCATGTGCCCTTAGATGAGGCCTCGCGATTTGGCATTATGAATACCGATAACACGGACCGAATTATCGACTTTGAAGAGAAACCGCAGAAGCCTAAGAGTAATCTGGCTTCAATGGGAATCTATATTTTTTCATGGGATGTCCTGCGCCGCTACTTGACTGAAAGCCATGCAACGGGTCAGAACATGGATGATTTCGGAAAAAACGTGATTCCGACTTTTCTTGCAAATGGAGAAAATGTGTTCGCCTATTCATTTAACGGCTACTGGAAAGATGTTGGTACCATTGAGAGCCTGTGGGAAGCGAATATGGCGTTTATCAATCCCGACCATGAACTCAGCATTCGCGATAAGCATTGGCGGATCTACTCAAAGAACCCAGTAGCGCCGCCTCATTATCTTTCCAAGGACGCGAGGGTTCAAGAGTCATTGATTGTTGACGGCTGCTATATATCAGGGAAAATCGATCATTCGATTATTTCACAAAATGTGAAAATCGGAACAGGCTCAGTGATTAAGGATTCAATCGTCATGGCCAATACGGTCATTGGCAAACATGTAGTGATTGATCACGCAATTGTCGGAGAACATGCGGTGTTTGCTGATCATGCACAAGTGGTTGGTGATTCAGCGATTGCAGTTGTCGGATACAACGAAATTGTGGGAGGGTTAAATGATGAGGCGGAATAAAATTTGCGGCATTTTAAATTTGACGGAATCTAAATCGGCGATCGATCCATTGACACGTCATCGCCCCATTGCCAGTCTGCCTTTTTGCAGCAGATATCGACTGATCGATTTTCCATTGACCAATCTGACTACGGCCGGTGTCGATACGATCGGTGTATTTACTCATGACAATCTGCGTTCGATTTATGATCATGTACGAAGCGGCAAGGAGTGGGGCCTAGACAGTATTTACGGCGGACTATTTTTTTTCTCTGATCCGCGCCTTGATCGAAGAGCGAACCGATTCAGTACTGAAGGGGATCTGCTAAATTATTATAACAATATCGAGTTCTTCGATAAGTCAGAGTCCGAGTATACCGTGGTTATGGGTACCCGTATGTTGTGTGCGATTGATGTGCAGGCCATCCTGCGCCATCATATTGAACAAGGCGCGGAGGTTACGGTTGTGTATAAGTCAATGGAAAACGTTGATAATGATGATCAAAACACGTCCTGTCTGACGATCGATGAAGACGGGAGGGTACGCGGGTTGAAGTCAAGTGTCTTGCATGACAAGACTGACCATGTGTACATGAATATGGAAATTTATCTTTTAAAGACAGAGCTGCTTACCAAATTAATTCGCAATGGAGTCGCTGAAAATGAACACTGCAATTTAAGCGACTTGCTTCATCAAGCGATTGTTGCCCTTCCATCAAATGGATTTGAATATACCGGATACATGAAGAATATCCACTCAGTTCGCTCATTTTATGAAGCAAACATGGATATGCTGCACGATTCAAATCTATTAGCCTTATTGAAGGGAAGTCAGCATATTCACACAAAAGTAAAGAACGAAGCGCCAACCTTCTATTCACGCTCCTCAGATGTAACCGACTCACTGATTGCAAATGGCTGCATGATTCATGGAGAAGTTGCTCATTCAGTTATTTTTCGTAATGTTCTGATTGAAAAAAAAACGGTGCTCAACAGCTCTGTCGTAATGCAAGGAAGCTCGATTGGCAGTGGAGCCGAACTGCATTACGTTATTCTCGATAAAAATGTGCGCATTGAACCGAATACTAAATTAATCGGCACGCAAGCAAACCCGATTGTTATTGAGAAAAATTCAGTGATCAGTCGAATTGTGGAAGGAGATTTCACGCGTCTGACAAATATAGGTAAGCCGATTCCGGAAGTGGACAGCAAGCAGTCTTCTAAAGGCTTTTTTCATCACTATTAATTCATTGTTCTTTTAAATTTAGCGTCTTTTGGTAAGAATGGGAATCATAGTTCGTCTAATTTTGACTGTAAACGCCAATGATCGATTTCTCATACAGCCGTCCGCAGCGTCGGCATTGCAACGAAGTCTCAGCAGGTGCTTAAAGCAGCTGGTTTAACCTAGTTTTCTTTATCGACTTATCTGTCGCTTGAGAACGATTACGATGAATTAAGGATGGTCAATTATGGATCTGTCGAAGCATAAATTTAAAGCGGATTTCAAAAAAATGCTCACTGAAGTCTATTCAATGGGTCTGAAAGAATCAGAAGCAACGGAGCAGTTTTTTACGTTAGGGAACTTAATTCGTTCTTACATTGCCAAAAACTGGAGCAAGACAAATCAAGCGTATATCGAGAAGAAAAAGAAACAAGTTTACTATTTTTCTATGGAATTTCTGCTCGGACGCATGCTGAAGAGCAACCTGCTGAATTTAGGAATTTTGGAAACGGTACGTGACGGATTGGGTGATTTAGGCATTGATCTTGAAGCGCTGGTTCAAATTGAACCGGATCCAGGATTAGGCAATGGGGGATTAGGTCGCTTAGCTGCTTGTTTTATCGATTCAATGGCGACAAGTGAAATACCTGCTCACGGCAACGGGATACGTTATAAATATGGCTTATTTAAGCAAAAGTTTGTCAACGGTTACCAGGTCGAACTTCCAGAAAACTGGCTGCAGAATGGAAATGTATGGGAAACGAGAAAGATGCATGCTGCAGTGACGGTACGCTTTTATGGTCATGTATGGCTGGAACATTCAGGTGAAGGGCATCTTGTTCCGCATTATGAAGATGCTCAAGAAGTGCTGGCTGTTCCGTATGACAGTGCGGTTATCGGATTTGATAATGAGATTGTCAATACGTTGAGATTATGGTCTGCGGAAGTGCCTCCTCAAGATGAGAGCACGGACTATTGGTCTTTTATTCATCAACGCAATGAAATAGAAAGTATATCAGAAGTGCTTTATCCAGATGATTCGAATTATGAAGGACGACTGCTGCGTTTAAAACAAGAATATTTTTTTGTATCCGCAGGTGTGCAGAGCATCATCCGCCATTATAAAAAGATGCATCTTGGTATCGAGCATTTGGCGGAAAAAGTTGCTATTCATATTAATGATACGCATCCGGCTCTGTGTATTCCAGAACTCATGCGCATTCTGCTTGATGAAGAGCACATGGATTGGGAACATGCATGGCATTTAACCATCAATACCATGAGCTATACGAACCATACGATTATGGCCGAAGCCATGGAAAAATGGCCGATTGAAATGATTCAAACACTTCTGCCGAGAATCGTACAGATTATTCACGAAATTGATCGCCGTTACGTCATGGAAATGGGGCGGCTGTTCGATTCAAAGCTGATTCAGAGCACGCGAATCGTAGAAGGTGGGCATGTAAGAATGGCTCATATGGCTATTATTGGCAGTCACAGTATCAATGGCGTCGCTCAGTTGCATACAAATATTTTAAAAGAAAAGGTGCTTCATCCATTCTGTCTGATTTATCCGTCGAAGTTTAATAATAAGACCAATGGCATCACCCAACGGCGTTGGCTGATGCTTGCTAATGAACCGCTTCGTCATTTGATTGATCGAAAAATCGGCAATGAATGGGCGACCATGCCAACTGAATTAAAAATGCTGAAGGCGTTTCGTGAAGATAAAAGGACATTGCAAGAACTAGCGGAAGTGAAGCATCAAAATAAAGTTCGATTTGCTCGGTTTGTTGACCAGAGCATGGGATTGGAAATCAACCCTGAAGCAATCTTCGATGTACAAATAAAAAGGCTTCACGCCTATAAACGGCAATTATTGAATTTGCTCCACATACTCAGTCTGTATTTTAAGCTGAAAGATCACCCGGAAGCAGATCTCTATCCACATGTCTTCATTTTTGGTGCCAAAGCAGCACCCAGCTATACTTATGCAAAACAGATCATTAAGCTGATTAATTCAGTGGCTGATCTGATTAACCATGATCCTGACATTCATGACAAATTGAAGCTTGTATTCGTTGAAAATTACGGGGTGTCGTTGGCAGAGAAGATCATTCCAGCGGCTGATGTTAGCGAACAGATTTCTCTTGCATCAAAAGAGGCATCCGGGACGAGCAACATGAAACTGATGCTGAACGGGGCCATTACTCTGGCAACTTTGGACGGTGCTAATGTTGAAATTAAGGAACATGTTGGTGAAGATAATATTGTACTCTTTGGATTGAGAGCGGATGAAGTCTATCACTACTATAATGAAGGAACCTACCACGCGCACGACTATTATGAAAAGAATCAAGTGCTTCACCGCGTCTTGAATGCGTTGATTGACGGCACAATCCCCGGAGCAGAAGCAGAAGGAAATGCGATTTTCGATTCTCTCGTTAGCTATGGTGATGAGTACTTTGTTCTTCGCGACTTTGACGATTACGCTGCTGCTCAAGGACGAATCGATCGGCTCTATCGTGATCCGCTTATCTGGCAGAAAATGGCACTCATCAATATTGCGAGTGCGGGTATTTTTTCGTCGGATTATACGGTTCAGCAATATGCGAGTCAGATTTGGGATGTCTCATCAAAGGTTCATCGAATTTAATGTTCATCGAAGTTAAGAAAGAAGGAATGCTATATGGGGGTTCCGCTGGTCTATTTCAACTCGTGGTCCGAACAGTATCGCCGTCCGTTTGGCGCAGTAAGAATCGGGTCTGTGATCTATTTTTCAATCCAGATTGAACAGGATGCAGCTGCTGAAGTCAACTTAATGATTCAGAAAGATGGGAACCCTTTTCACGAAGTGCTGATGAATCAGGCAGCGGATGAAAGTCGACGCTTCACCTGTAAATTCAAAACAGAGGGTACACCAGGCCTTTATTTCTACCATTTTCGAATCACTTTTCAGGAAGAAGGAAACGTTCAAACCATTTATTATTGCAAAGCTGCCGACTTGTATGGTGGTGAGGGTCGTATCGTTTCAGATCTGAGTCAAGTCGAACAGTATCAGATGACCTGTTTTCAATACGCTGATCCTGCACCGGAATGGTATCTTCACGGCGTTATCTATCATATTTTTGTTGACCGTTTTTTTAACGGTAATCGCCATAAACAGATGCTCCACCCGAAGAAAAACTCATTTATCTATGCAACCGAGGAGGATCGGCCTTACTATATTCGTGATAAAAATGATCAAATCGCCCGATGGGACTTCTTTGGTGGAAACTTGAGCGGGATTATCGCCAAACTGGTTAATTTAAAGCGTCTTGGTGTAACCATCCTTTATCTCAGTCCCATTTTTGAAGCGCGAAGTAATCATAAATATGATACCGGGGATTTTCAAAAGATCGATCCGATGTTCGGCGACGAAAAGATCTTTAAAAAACTTGTGTCTAAGGCAGGGCAACTTGGGATTCGAGTCATTTTGGACGGCGTATTCAATCATGTAGGGGTTGACAGTGTTTACTTTAACCGCTATGGAAATTACGGATCGGGAGGTGCCTATCAAGATGCTTCATCACCTTATCATGACTGGTTTACTTTTCACGGCGACCGGGATCATTACGACTGCTGGTGGAGTATAACGGATCTTCCTACAGTGAATAAGGCGAAGATCAGTTACCAAAAATTCATTTACGATTCTGAAGAAAGCGTTGTTGATACGTGGACAGAAACGGGAATTGGCGGATGGCGACTTGATGTTGCCGATGAACTGAGCGATGGATTTATCGCCGGCATTCGAAATGCGTTGCAGCGGCATGAAAAAAAAGGGGAGCATAAAGTACTGATTGGTGAGGTGTGGGAGGATGCGACTAATAAAATCGCTTATGGAAAAAGACGCCATTATCTTGAAGGCGGAATGCTTCATGGCGTAATGAACTATCCATTCCGAGATCTGATTGTTAACCTGATTAATGGTAAAATTAATGCGCGACAGGCTGTACGAAGTTTTATGACGCTCAAATCAAATTACCCCCCTGAGGCTTTGCTCGCCAATATGAATAATCTGGGCACGCATGATACGGAACGCATTCTGACCGTGTTTCAAGAGAGTCAACGAAAACTGGGGCTAGCTGTTTGGCTTTTAATGGCTTTGCCTGGGGTTCCGTGTATCTATTATGGTGATGAAGCAGGGGTGGTTGGCGGAAAGGATCCGGATAACCGTAGTTTCTATCCATGGGGCAAAGAAAATCAGCAGCTTAAAGCAGTGTTTCAGGAAGCAATTCATGCGAGGCGAACCGATCCACACTTGCAGCATGGCGCATTCTATCCTTTCTCTCTCGGTCCTCTATTTGGCTGTCTTCGTTACGTATCGATGAATCAATTTACTGTTCTCCTCGTAAACCCAACTCGCGATTCAGTTAATATAAGTCTAGGGCAGTTGAAGGATGAGACCAATGGTTCTCTGCTCCGCTCCTGTCTGCAGTCGCTAGACCTGAACGGGGATCGATCGGAACCGATGGAGTATCATTATTATCACTTTGACCGGTCATGAATAGTACTTCGAGGGTGTCTCAAACGTTCGTTTTACTTTGAGAGGCCCTCTTGGTCGTGAAAACAACAAATAAAAAATAATTAAGCACGTGTTGGAATCTTGCGAGATTTCGAGAAAAAAATTCACTTTTAGAAAATATTTTGGAAGATTTATGTTATTATAGGTGTACACAAAAAAAGGCAGGACAGTTGAACACTTTAGTTACTAAGGACGACGTGCCGAACTAAAGTAGTCTGAACGTTCTGTTACTATCAGAAACCAAGGAGGAATTCGCGTTGACAGAGGCTTATGTTTATTATCAAGGCAAAATCGTAAAAGAGGATGATGTTAAGGTCAGCGTCCGCAGCAAGGCATTCAATTATGGCCTAGGTGTTTTTGAAGGTATCCGCGCTTATTGGGATGATGAAAAACAGCAGCTATACGCATTTAAACTTAAGGAACACTACAACAGATTGAAAGAATCAGCAAAAACCGTGAATATGGATTTTGATTTTTCAGTTGACGATCTGATCCAAGGTACAATCGACCTATTAAAAGCGAATAATTGCAGGACGACGACCTATCTTCGTCCAATCGTATATAATGATGCTCTAGACATCGGTCCTACCCTTGACGGAAAAGATGTAAAAGTTGTGATTTATACACAGCCGCTTAACAAGTATGCTGGAAAACCAGAACTGAGCGTCGGTGTAACATCATGGAGAAGGCTTTCGAATAACCAGCTTCCGCCTCGTACGAAAGCGACCGCAGCTTACTTGAATTCCGCACTGGCTGCGCTTGAAACAAAACGCGCCGGCTTTGACGAAGCGATTTTCTTAACTGACGGCGACCATGTTTGTGAAGGCTCCGGTGAAAACATCTTTATCTTCCGCAAGGGCAAGCTGGTTACCCCTCCTCCGGCAGATAATATTCTTGAAGGAATCACACGTGATCTTGTTATGAAACTGGCAGAAGAAGAGTTAGGTCTTGAAGTTGAAGAACGCAGCATTTCACGTTCCGAACTCTATGTTGCTGATGAAGTCTTCTTCAGCGGTACTGCTATGGAAGTTACACCGATTGTTGCCGTTGACCATCGTCAGATCGGAACCGGTCATGAAGGCGAAGTTTGTAAACAAATTAAAGAACTGTTCTTTAATTTAACGATCGGAAAAAATTCGAAATATGCTGAATCTTGCACGCCGGTCTACGATAAATAAGATCATCTTGAATCAACTATTTAGGCATAAAAAAAGAGAGGAGAACCTCTCTTTTTTTTAACTTTTTTAGCGCTCATCACATTTACGTACAAAAGTATAAGATTTTTGGTCATGCAAAAGACCGTGCATCAACGCGCAGATTCCTGTCTGTTTGAGGAGGCTTGTGGTGCGCCCGCGGCAAGCGAGTAACCGAAGCGACGATTCAGCACCGAAAAGACACGAATCCATCACACATGGCTGGAGATAAAGGACCAAGCACAGCTTGGTTTTTCTCATGCCTTCTTATTAAATAACACCTCTTTAAGAATCATGAAGAAAAGTATGAGCCCTATGGATAAAATAATATGTCCCATTCCTGCGAGTCCGGCGATTGCAGGACCTGAAGCGATACCGAGCACGTCAAGTGTTCCATGAATCGCCATCAAAGTGATTGTCCAAACGACACCGATATTGTAGATCCAAAAAAAGAGTGAAAACCGTTTGTTCGTACTCAACTGAAACAGTTTTTCAAGGCTGATCAGAATAAGGAAAAAGAACATACCTAAAATCAGCAAATGTGTGTGCAAAACAGACAGCATGGTTTCACCGCTAAAGTTCAGTGCCTTCGTTAATTCCCGATAATAGATTCCGGAAAGAAGGCCGGCAATCATATACCCGAGTGCTGCCGCATACAATTTTTTCATCGCGAATCCTCCAAATGATTCTAGCATTCCTGATTATTATAACGCGATCCGGCCATTCGGTTGCAATAAAATAAGTGAAATTGGTAAACTATGAAAGAATATATCTAACAGGAAAAATGAAAAGGTAAAAATATGGAGAAGCGAGGGAAAAAATGACACTGTCTGCAGAACATTTAACAAAGCGCTTTCAAAATTTCTTAGCAGTTGATAATCTTAATTTCAAAGTTGAAGAAGGAGAAATTTTCGGATTGATTGGTCAGAATGGTGCAGGGAAGACGACTACATTTCGCATGATTTTAAACTTGCTCGCACCAACCTCTGGGAAGATTAACTGGGGAGAACATCCGATTCGTGGATTGGAACGCGATCAAATTGGTTATTTGCCTGAGGAACGTGGACTCTATCCAAAAATGCCTGTCGAAGATCAATTACTATTCTTCGGTCAATTGCGCGGTTGGCCCAAAACGGTGCTCAGAAAAGAGATTAATGAATGGCTTGAACGATTTGAGTTAAACGAGAAACGCAAAGTGCTCACGGAGACTTTATCAAAAGGCAATCAGCAGAAGGTGCAATTGATTGCCAGCCTGATTCATAAACCGCGATTACTGATCCTCGATGAACCGTTTAGCGGGCTCGATCCTGTAAATGCCGGATTACTGAAGGATGCGATCGTTTCTCTCAAAAAAGAGGGAACCGTGATTATTTTTTCCAGTCACCGCATGGATCATGTCGAAGAGCTGTGCGATCATATTTGTCTGCTCAAGAGGGGGAGGTCGCTATTCTCCGGAGCAATCCTCGATCTGAAAAAACAATACGGGAAAATAAACTTGACCATTCGCGGGCCATATGTCGAGACTGAACTTGCGGTGCTTCCAGGGGTCGAATCGGTCACGAAAGAAAAAGACATGTATCGTTTGCGCTTACACCATGAACATGATGCACGGCCGATCTTTCAAACCCTTGCAAAGAACGGCTTTATCGAGCGATTCAGCTTAGACTATCTGTCGCTTGAGGAGATCTTTACACGAAAGGTGGCAGGTAAAGGTGAATAAGTTCATTCTGCTCTTCTCTCAATCCTACACGAATAAGCTAAAAGCCAAATCTTTTCTAATTACTACGCTGATTATGCTTGCCGGTATTGCCTGCTTTTTTATGTGGCCAACGATCAGCAGCTGGTTTTCTTCGGATGACAAGCCGATGACCATAGCAGTCTCTGATCAGACGAATGCGCAAGCAGAAACCTATTTTCACAGCAGCAAACAGATGAAATTTACACCGACAACACGTTCTGTGCATCAGGAAGAACAGCGCATAGTCAAGGGAAAAACGGATGCGCTGCTTGTGCTCTCACTGGATCAGAAAGGTGCTTTACAGGCAGAACTCAAGACGAAAAATCCGCTTCAATTAACCGATCAGCAAATGCTGGAAGAACAGACCCGCGCAGCAAATCAACTATTCACGATCCAGCAATTAAATTTAAGTGCTGAACAGGCACAAAAAATCATGAATCAAAAGATTGAACTCCATCAAAAAGTACTGACCAAGCATGCTGAAAAAGGAAAAACAAGCGGACAAAAGTCAACGGCAACCTTTGTCTCCTATGCGGTTGCGTTTGTCATCTATCTGTTCGTATTATCCTACCTGTCGATTATTTCCTCTGAGATTGCGGCAGAGAAGGACTCGCGAATTATGGAGATTATCATCTCAAGCACTTCACCAGTTATTCACTTATTATCCCGCGTTTTTGGCACACTGGCATTGGCGATGACTCAGTTTATTGTATTGATCGGTGGTGCATTGCTTATGGCACGCGGGTTCCAGGCAGGTAAGTACTGGGACATGGTTAGTACTCTATTTAGCGAACTGACACTGGGCTACACGGTTTTTGCAATACTGTTTTTCTTTCTGGCCTGTCTGCTCTATACACTGGTTGGCGCAGTGCTGGGATCGCTCGTCAATAAAGTTCAGGATGTTGGTCAAGCGGTGATGCCGGTGACGATGCTGCTCATGGTGGGATTCTTTATCGCAATCAGCGGAATGAGCAATCCGGATACGCTTCTCATCAAAATCTTCTCCTACGTCCCATTTACAGCATCGATGATCATGCCGATGCGTATTGGGGCAACCGATATGGCGCTTTGGCAGGCCTTTGTCTCGCTTGTACTCCTCGTGCTTACGATCATTGGTTTGTTCATGTTCAGCTTGCGTTTCTATCGTGGTTCAGTGCTCACCTATAGTAACGGCTCCATTATTAAGAAAATCAAACAAGCGATACTGCTTTCAAAATAAGATCACATGCATGGATCGGGAAATCACCCGGTCCTTTTTAATGGGCAAAAATTTATAATTGATGAAATAAAAGATTGCGAGACCAACGCGTGGGTGCTCAAGTTCCTGTACAATCGTACTTTGTTGACGAGACATGCTGGAGTAAGCCGAGGAAACGCTCTCGGTAGCCGGAGCATATTCATTACTTGTAAATGAGATCTGCATTCGATTATTTATCTATTACTTTGACTGATAGAGTAATCTATGCTATTATTGCTACATCAGATAGAGTAATAACCGATTAGCGGGAGGCGGTATTATTCGCAGCGATATATTACGAGGGCATCTCGACTCAATCATTCTGCGACTACTTAAAGATGGCGATTCGTACGGCTACGAGCTTTCAAAAAAAGTTAGCCGTAAAACAGAAGGACGCTTTGAAATTAAAGAAGCGACACTTTATGCCGTGTTTCAGAGACTTGAAAAAAAGCAGTTGATTGACTCTTATTATGGTGAGCGTTCCCATGGTGGAAAGCGAAAATATTACCGAATTACCACACTCGGGAAAGCCTATTTTCGAGAAATGATCGATGAATGGCGCGAGGTAAAGGAAATTGTGGACTTATTCATGGAGGAGACTGATTGATGAAACGGCTGAACATGTATCTTGACAAATTATTTGAGGATCTGCCAAGCAGCGAACAAACGGTAAAAGTTAAGGAAGAGATTACGCGTGATCTAGAAGAAAAGGTAGCAGACTTAATTGAAGAAGGAAAAACAGAAGAAGACGCAGTCAATAAAGTGATTGTTGAGTTTGGAGATATTGAGGAAATTAAACGCGAGATGGATCTTCCGCAGAATACATTTAATCGAAAGCGTGAATTAGCGCGCATCAATTTCAGTTTCTCTATATGGGGCAGTGCATTGATTATCGCATTGGTTGTGTTTATTAATTTTTACTACACACCGCATATTATTTGGTTTATCTATCCTGCCTTTGCCATTTCTTGGTGGCCGCTCTCCATGTTTTATCATTTACGCCGCAAAAGGCTGGAGAAGGAACTATGAATAAAGAGCTTCAGAATTTTTTAGCAGCAGGCTGTATGATGACCGGGATCTTTCTGCTCGGTGTCAATTTGTCGATCCATTCCGGGTACCTGTTCACGATTGCACCGCTGGCAGTCTTAACTTGCGCATCAAGTTGGTTCTTCATGCAAAATAAAAGACGCGCATCGGTGATAACGTCAGTAATCCTTATGGGCACATGCATAACCATCAATATGCTTGAAAGTCCTGATTACTGGTGGTTTGTTTATGTGCTGCCGATTGCTGTCTGCTTTCCAATCGTCGTTTGGATCGGTTCATCGGCAAAATCCAGAACTGCTGCAGTACTGATCAGTATTTTGTTTTCAGCGAGCTATTTGCTGCTTAATCTCTTTTTTGAAACACGCTTTTTTTGGAGCCTTTTTCCACTATTTGCAATGGGTTGGTGGCCGCTTAGTTGCAGTTTTGCGCATTTACCCAAACGGTTTGCATTTGCGGGATCATTTTGGATCATACTCTTTTTTATGGTACTGAACGGAATCACAACACCCAATTATTTATGGATGATTCATCCCACTTTTGCCGTTCTTTGGTGGCCGCTCAGTCTTTACTTTGCGAAAAAGCCCTTTCGATTTGCAATGATTTGTGCTGTGATGACCATTGTCTATTTAGCGAGCGTGAATTATTTGACAACACCGAACCGAATATGGGCGGTATTTCCAGCTTTTGCGGTTCTTTGGTGGCCACTTTCTGTTTACTACTTCATTACTGTTCCAAAAAAACGGAATCATTTTCGAACATAAAAACTTTTTTGAAACATAGTTTGGACAGATCACGTATTTAATGTTAGAGTGAGTCGAGAATCAATTTATGAACACCGGTTTGATGAACTTAAGCAATTCAGCGTGAAAAGCTGTTCTTATAAAGGAGCGAATGTAATGAGGTTAGCAATTGATGCGATGGGCGGCGACCATGCACCTGATGCAATGGTTGAAGGGGCAATCAAAGCCTTGAAGGAATTTCCTGAGCTTGAGATTACGCTCGTTGGCGACAAGGAAAAACTGAAGGATCTGGTAGGCGAACAGGATCGCATTGACATTCTGCATACCACTGAAAAGATTGAAGGAACCGATGCACCGGTAAAAGCGGTTCGCCAAAAAAAGCAGGCTTCAATGGTTCTGGCAGTAAAAGAGGTTCGCGAAAAGCGTTGTGAAGCGGCCATTTCTGCAGGCAATACCGGAGCGCTGATGGCATCAGGACTTTTTGGTGTTGGGCGTATTAAAGGCATTGACCGTCCCGCGCTCGCACCAACCTTACCGACAATTCATCAAAATAAGGGATTCCTGTTCCTTGATGTTGGTGCAAATGCGGAGACGAAGCCGGAAAACATGCTGCAATACGCAATCATGGGCAACATCTATGCAGAAAAAGTCATGCATCGCCCGAATCCTCGAATTGGACTTTTGAACATTGGCGAAGAAGCAGGTAAAGGAAACGATCTCGTTAAAGAGGCTTATAAACTTTTGAGCAATGCTCCGATTAATTTTGTCGGGAATATTGAATCCCGCGAGTTGCTTGAAGGACCGGCAGACGTTATTGTTGCAGATGGTTTTTCAGGCAATATGGTATTGAAAAGTATTGAGGGAACTGCGATTTCACTGATGACGCTGCTAAAGGAAACCCTAGGTGGTTCGTTGTACACAAAAGTACTGACCGGTCTGATGTATGGCAAGTTAAAAGCAGTGAAACAACATATGGACACGTCTGCATACGGCGGTGCACTTCTTTTTGGCCTTGCCGCACCAATCATTAAGGTTCACGGCTCGGCAAAAAGTGAAGCTGTATATACAGCAATTAAACAGGCACAGCTTTTGATCGATGAAGATGTGGTCGGAATTATTGAACATACATTCCATGACAAACATTACGATTGGCTGAACAGCAAAGCATAAACTGAAATGTAAAAAGGCTTGGGCATCTGCCCGAGCCTTTTTTTAAGAAAAGGAAGTATACGTTTTTTTACAGCAAAGCAAACGGTTGCGAACCAAACGCGCAGGAATCGTTTGGTTGAGGAGGCTCGCGGTGCGCCCGCGGCAAGCGAGTAATCGAAGCGATAATTCAGGTGCTTTTTTACCCGGGTTGTCTTAAATCAATGGATTAATCCCATTGGTAAGGAGTTTCTTGGTAAACATAGTAATTCAGCCAATTGGAAAACAAGAGATGCGCGTGCGAGCGCCAAGTGTTGAACGGTGTCCTTTGCGGGTCATCATTCGGGAAATAGTGTGTGGGAAGATGCGGATTCAACCCTTTCTTTAAGTCGCGTTCATATTCGGTCGCAAGCGTCCCTGTATCATATTCCAGATGACCGGTAATCATAATTTGTTTTCCTTGGTTTGCCATTAAAATAAAAGGTCCGGCTTCGTCGGAACCCGAGAGAATATGTAGGTCAGGATGAGCTTCAAGTGCCTTTACGTCGCTAGTCGTATAACGGGAATGCGGTGCAAAGAAGACATCATCGAAACCGCGCAGCAATTTTTCCTTTGGCTCATATAAAGTGTGGCTGAATACTCCGGATAACTTTTCCGGATAGGGAATTTTATCGACACCAAAATGATAGTACAGCGCGGCTTGAGCACCCCAGCAAATATGCAGGGTTGAGGTGACATGATCTCGGGACCAGTGCATAATTTCTTTTAATTCATTCCAATAATCTACACTGGAAAATGGGAGTTGCTCGACGGGTGCTCCGGTGATAATCATGCCGTCAAATTTTTTCTGCTGCACCTCATCAAAAATTGAATAGAATTGATCAAGATGAAGGTGACTCGTATTCTTTGACTCATGGGTTGCCATTTTCAGAAAGGTTACATTAACCTGCAAAGGTGTGTTTCCTAAGTGACGAAGTAATTGCGTTTCTTCCATTTCTTTTTCAGGCATTAAATTTAGAATCAATATGTTTAATGGACGGATGTCCTGGGTCATAGCGCGATCTTCATCCATCACAAAGATGTTTTCGTTCTCGAGAATTTCTCTTGCCGGGAGCAGTTTTGGTAATTTTATAGGCATAACATCAGTTCTCCTCATGGTAAACTTTGTATTAATAATAGCATAAGTTTGATCCGTCGCGTGTATTTTCATAAAACCTAAAGATTTAGAAAAAAATGTCGAAACTATTAGTATAGAAAAAAAGAAAATATTTTTCGTCTTAACAAAGACGCGAAGAACAGAGTGTATTTAATTCCTTAAAGGGGGGGCTTGTCCATGCTTAGCTCAAGGATGATGCATTTATTAAATCGTTCGATTGAGAAACAATCTGAACGTATTTTTGATGGGATATCAAGAGGACGTAAAAAAGCACTTGACAATTGGTTCCATGATCGGTGGAATGAACTGGAAAATGCGAATCAGATTGCCTACAGCTATGATGAACGCGGTACAGAAATTAGTGAAGTGCTTAAAGAACAATTGAAGAATAGTGATGCATTTATTGAATTTATGTTGCTGGACGAAACGGGCAAAGTCATGGTGTCCACTTGTACCAAGCATTTAGGTTTACAAATGACTGATTTGCCAAATTATGCGCGCGGCCTTAATAAAGAGAAATCGATGTACGGCCCTTATATCGATCATCGAACGCTGGATCTTGATCTAAGCAGCACACATTTTGCAGATGAAATCACGTTGATGTTTTCGACACCAGCGGTAAATGGTAAAGGCATTCCGCGTGTATTCATGGGCCGCGTGCTCAACGATACTATGAGCAATGTCATTCAGAATGAGGATGCTCATGTCTATAAAGACTCTGGTGACAACTATCTTTTTATGGTTAAAACGAATCGTGATATACTGCCGGGAACAGCAATCTCGCGGAGCCGATTTGAAGATAACACCTATACACTCGGGGATAATCTAAAAGCAGGGGTACACACTGCAAAATGGGGCCTCGTACAAATAAAAAAACATACTGAATTTGAAATTCGTTTTACTGATCCCGAAACAGGGGAACTGCATCCCGGTATTCAAAAAACAATCGACCATGGGCACAATCTTGATACGTGGCCGGGTTACCCCGATTATCGGCATGTCATGGTTGGGGGAAAAGGTACATTGATTCATCCTCCGTATTGTGATGAAGTCTGGGGCATGATGTGTGAAGGCGACATTCAAGAAATTTATCAGTTCAAAAGTTTAAGATTACGGCTTCCCATTTACTTTTCACTCGGAACATTGATTGCAGCAGGGCTAAATGGAATCGGTTATTCCGTGTCCCTTGCGGCAGGAATCGGGTGCACCGTGGCAACATGGGTGCTCCTATCGCTAGCCTTCCTGTTTGCTGCCAACCACATCGTCATTACACCAATTCGAAAAACCGTCGCTATACTCCATGAAATTGCAGAAGGCGATGGTGATCTCACAAAGCGGCTCAATAAAAATACGCAAGACGAAATAGGCGAACTTTCCCGTTGGTTCAATAAATTTATTAACAGTCAAATGGAGATGATCCAACGCGTTGGTGCATCGGCTAGGGCATCACAAAGCGTCTCATTTACAGCATCAAAGATGGCCGGTCGTATGGCAAGCGGTATGGATCTTGTCGGAGATAACGTTGATGAGCTGGTCGCTGCGGCCAGCGAACAAAACATGGTTTTTCAAAATGCGCGCAATCATTTTAATGGACTTTTCGCTTCGATTCAGGAAATGAGCGCGCTCATAAACGAGGTAAGTATACATACTGATGATACGAAGAATCGAACGATTCAGGCAAATAAGGCATCTTCAGTAGCACTTAACATGGTGCGTGAGCTAGAACAGGAAATGGATGCAACCATGAACCGCATTGACCAATTACATACACAATCTAAGTCGATCACCAAAGCGGTTACGGTAATTAAGAACATTAACGAGCAGACGCAGCTTCTCGCACTTAATGCTGCAATTGAAGCAGCAAGAGCGGGCGAAGCGGGAAAAGGTTTTGCAGTAGTTGCTAAGGAAGTATCAAAACTTGCCGAACAAACAGAAATGGCGACAAAATCAGTGGCAACCCTTGTACAGAGTATTCAAGACGAGACTAATCAAACCTTGAAAGAGATCAAGCAAACCAATGATAAAGTCAATCAATCGTCGTCTCAAATCAAAACGACAATCGGTTCGTTTAACCATATATCCAGTAATGTTGGCGAGATTTCTGAGAAAACCGATCAATTGATGGATATAACAACGAAGGAGAGCAGCGATTTGAATGAGATTGTACAGTCGATTAATCGATCAGCCGATGAAATTAAGCGGAGAACGGCTGAAGACGCATCAAGCAGTGAAGCATCAATGAAAACACTGCATGAGGTCTCCTCGGAAATGGAGCGCTTAAACCAAATCACCAATAGTTTGGACTATGTATCCGATCAATTGCAAAAAATGGTTGCATCGTTTAAAACGGTTTGATTCATTAGGGAGGGTGTCTCAAAAGTCAATTGACTTTTGAGACACCCTTAAAAAATGTCTATTTTGGGATTAAGCGCGAAGATGCGAGCAATCGGAGCGCAGTATAAATCCAACACCCTTTTGGGACGTCCTCCTTCTATTTTTTACTTAATTATAATATCGCTTATTTGCAAGGATTACATAGGGAATAACTGCGGTTTTAAATATTAGAAAATTAACAGGATTCAAAAACTTTGTCGGAATATCTGACATAGATAGTGTTTGTGAAAGAAGATTAAATTATTATTACATTATAGAGCCGCATTAAATAGAGATAGTTTAGAAAGAGATAGCGGGGGTGAACGCTACATAAAAGACAGATAATTGGGATTTATTCAAGTGTTTTTGCTTTTATAAAAAGGAGGATGACAATGAAATTAAAGAGAGTCGTACCATTACTAGCAATTATTGCATTATTAGTCGGTGTCCTTGCGGCATGCTCGCCAAAATCAGGCGGATCAAACGGAAAAACAGTGATTGAGATTGGCAGTCAATCGCCACTCTCAGGCGGCAGTGCAACCCTTGGCGATGCCATCCGGCTCGGTGCAAAATTAGCAATTGAAGATCGCCAAAAAGAATTTGAGAAAAAAGGATTTCAAATTAAATTAAAAGATCTTGATGATCAAGGTGATCCGAAAAAAGGTGTGGCAAACGCTCAGATTCTTGCCTCTGATAAAGATGTACTTGCTGTTGTCGGCCACTTGAACTCGGGCGTTGCGATTCCGTCTTCTGAAGTTTATAACAAAAACAATTTAGCAATGGTATCGCCAGCTACTACAGCAACGGTTGTTACTGATCGTAAACTTCCTACGGTTAATCGTATCTGTGCTCGTGATGATTTCCAAGGTCCAGCAGGCGCAAACTTTGCAGTAAAAACACTCAAAGCGAAAAAGATATTTGTTATTCAAGATAAAACAGCATACGGTTCAGGTCTTGCTGAACAGTTTAGAGATCAAGCCAAGAAGCTGGGTGCTGAGATTGTCGGCTATGAAGGAATCACAGTTGGTGAGAAGGACTTTAACGGTGTTCTTAGTCAAGCTGTAGCGAAGAAACCTGATCTGATCTATTTCGGCGGTGTCTATGCTGAAGGCGGCCTGATCATTAAACAAGCGCGTCAGAAAGGCTTCGATGGCCCGATCATGGGCGGCGATGGTCTTGATTCTTCATCGACCGTTCAGATTGCCGGGGACTCAGTTAAAGGAGTATACCTAACATCGGTTGCCGGAGATGTATCAAAAACGGAAAAAGGCCAAGCATTTGCCAAAAAGTACAAGAAGGAATTTGGTAAGAACGTTGAATCTTATTCAGCTTATGGTTATGATGCAGCCGGTGTTATTCTGGAAGGGCTAATGAAAGCGATCGATGGTAATGACGATAAAAAACCAACTCGTGAACAAGTAACAAAAGCGATTCGTTCGGTTCAAAATTATGATGGTGTAACAACTAAAGTAAGTTTGGATGACAAAGGCGATAACAAATACGCCAAAGTTTACATCTATAACTTCGCTGAAGCTAAGTATCCGCCAGTTCAGAAAGCGGAAATCAGCCAATAATTGAACCCATGAATCAGTAAATGAAATTCAAGGATATTCATGAATAATTAATGTGGACTAAAAGGGTATTGAGCAGCACGCTTATGCCCTTTTAGGATTTTATTGGCAGTCTTCACATAACCTTGGACAGAAATTAGCTGTTCCAACAAATAAAATACATCCAAACCAACAACTCGTGAGGAAAGTGGTGAGAGCATGCTTGCACATATCATTCAGAATTTGCCCCAAGTACTCATTGATGGTCTGACACTTGGCGTAGTTTATGCGGTCGTGGCAATCGGCTATACGATGGTTTATGGCATTCTTGAGTTGATTAACTTCGCACATGGCGACGTATTCATGACGGGAGCTTTTATGGGAGCAATTGTTCTTTTCTTATTAATGGGAATGGGATTTCTTGCAGCGTTACCGGCCATACTCGTATTTATCATCGTTATCGTGATTGCCGCCATTGCTACCGGACTTTTGGGGGTCGGCATTGAGCGGGTAGCCTATCGGCCGCTGCGAAAGAAAAATGCTCCGAAACTGATCGCACTGATCACTTCTATCGGTATCTCTTTTGTGCTTGAAGATTTGGTTCGTTTTATTGCGGAATTAAAAACAGGTAACTACATTGTGACAGCGCCGCCGATGTTTAATCACAAGTTTACGCTGAATCTCCATAGTGCCTTACCTTTTTTTAACAACGCAACCTTCCAGTCATCATTTTTACTCGTGCTCATTGTGACGATCATTATGCTGATTGCGCTTGATCTTTTTGTGAACAAGACAAAATGGGGAATGGCGATGCGAGCGGTTGCCCAGGATCGTGATACAGCGTCGCTGATGACAATTAATGTGAATCGAGTGATCTCAGTGACCTTTTTTATCGGATCTGCACTTGGCGGGGCAACCGGTGTACTTTTTATGATCCAATATGGAACCATTGATCCGTATATTGGGTTTGTACTCGGCATCAAAGCGTTTACCGCTGCTGTTCTTGGGGGGATTGGAAACATTCGAGGAGCTATGTTCGGTGGCGTCATGCTCGGACTGCTGGAGATGTTTGCAGCTTCAAACCTGTCCATTATTACCCATGGGGCAATGGGAGCCGAATATAAAGATGTGTTTGCCTTTATCATTTTGATTCTTGTCTTAATTTTCAAACCAGAAGGCTTATTTGGTAAAGCCGTCGTAGAGAAAGTGTAGGTGACAAGTTTGAGTGCATTCTTTGAAAAAATAGCGCAAAGCAAAAAAAATCAAAGCATCCTGTTCCTCGCATATGTCATTGTGACTGGTGCTGGACTGTTCCTTTTGCCGGATTCAACGATTGCCTTCTTGCTGCTGCTTTTCTCGATTCTTATTTTGTATTATCTCAATTTGAATCTCAGAGCAAAATGGGTGACGGGAATTGTTATTCTTGCAGTAGTTGTACCATTTATTGCGAGCTTCAGTGATTCGTATCAAACGTATATGGAAGTCGGGACATTGGTCGGCATCTACTGTGCCATGGCTTTAGGACTGAACATCGTCGTTGGTTTTGCTGGATTACTCGATCTTGGCTTTATTGCTTTTTTCGCAGTTGGCGCTTATACGTACGCCATTTTTGCCAGCGATCAAGCATCAAAGTTTATGCCATTTGGTCATTATCCGCTTTCTGGCGGCGCATTTTGGATTTTCATCTTTATTGCAGCGATTGTCGCAGCCATTTTTGGGATCTTGTTAGGTGTACCGGTTTTGCGTGTGCGCGGCGATTATCTAGCGATTGTTACGTTAGGATTCGGCGAGATCATTAGAATCTTATTGAACAATATGGATCATCCGATTAATATTACAAACGGTTCGATGGGGATTGCATCGATCGCACCGCCGAACTTTTTCGGAATAAGTATTGGTTCATCGAATCAGTTCTACTATATTGCGTTTGCGATTTTTCTTCTCGTCATCTATGTGGTTCGAAAACTTGAGTATTCTAAATTAGGACGTGCTTGGAAAGCGGTTCGCGATAACGAAATCGCCGCACAATCAATGGGTATTCCATTAGTAAAAACAAAATTAGCCGCATTTGCTATTGGCGCCTCATTCTCTGGAATGATGGGGGTTGTCTTTGCAGCGAAACAGATGTTTGTTGATGCAACCAGTTTTACCTATCTCGAATCGACCATGGTACTTGTTATGGTCATTCTTGGCGGAATGGGGAGTGTTCCAGGGGTTATTCTCGGTGCTGCTGTCGTCATCATTCTGAGAACACAGGTGCTTACCAATATCTCGAATTGGTTGTCGGCCATGAGTTCGAATTACGGCATCTCCATTCCACCAGCTCTGTCACCTGAAAAAATGCAGCTGCTTATCTTTGGAATCCTTTTAATTGTCTTCGCGCTTTATCGAACACAAGGGCTGATTCCACATAAAAATCGCAAAGTCGATGTGGCCGCTTTGAAAAAAGAGTCGGAACAAGCAGCACTGAAGCGTGAAAAAACAGCCTCAGGAGGTGCTGACTCGTGAACATATTGGAAGTAAAACACCTGACAAAAGAATTTGGTGGTCTGACAGCCACATCAGATATTAATATGACGGTTGAAAAAAACGCCATAACTGCTGTGATTGGACCGAATGGTGCCGGAAAAACAACTTTTTTTAATATGATTACGGCAGTATACCAACCCACATCCGGCGATATCCTTCTCAATGGAAAATCACTTGTCGGATTAAAACCGCATCAAGTTTCTCAATTCGGCATTACGCGAACTTTTCAGAATATCCGTTTGTTCGAAAACATGACGGTTTTAGAGAATGTATTGGTTGGTATGCATCAAAATCTGAAGTCGCATTGGATCGGAACATTGCTCCAATTGCCGCATATTCGGAAGATCGAAGAAGATGCTAGGGTTACGGCGTATGATATCTTGAACTATGTGGGCTTAGAGAACTATGTAAACGAGAATGCAGGCAACTTAGCCTATGGGGCGCAGCGGCGCTTGGAAATAGGGCGTGCCATCGCAGCTAAACCTAAAGTTCTGCTGCTTGATGAACCGGCAGCGGGAATGAATCCAAAAGAAACCGAACGGTTGACCAATCTCATACATGATATGCGTACCAAACTTGATGTCACGATTATTCTAATTGAACATGACATGAATTTGGTCATGAAAATTTCCGATTCAATTTATGTGCTCGATCATGGTGAGTTAATCGCCTCTGGGAAACCCAATGAGATCAGAAATAACAAAAAAGTCATCGAAGCATATTTGGGCAAGGGGGCAGTTTCAAATGGCTGAGGTATCGAACCATTTCCTTGAAGTAAAGAAAATTGACAGCTTTTATAGTCAGATTCAAGCATTGGAGGGTGTTGACCTTTATATTGATAAAGGTGAAATTGTTACCTTGATTGGCAGTAATGGTGCCGGAAAATCAACAACATTGAAATCAATCAGTGGGCAGGTTCGCCCAAAAAACGGATCAATTATTTTTGACGGTCAAGAAATCAGCAAATTTCAGGCACATAAAACCGCACTGCTTGGAATTGCACAAGTCCCCGAAGGACGGAGAATATTCCCACGGCTCACCGTCCGTGAAAATCTTCAAATCGGTGCTTTTTCCGTAAAAGACAAGCATGTCATTGCGGAACGCATGGAGCGTGTTTTTAACTACTTTCCAAGACTAAAGGAACGTTTAAATCAAAAAGGAGGCACAATGAGCGGTGGCGAGCAGCAAATGCTTGCGATTGGCCGAGCACTGATGATGAAGCCAAAACTGCTTATGCTCGATGAACCTTCGATGGGTCTTGCGCCAATAATCGTTGAACAAATCTTTGATATTATCAAAGAAATGAACGAAGAGGGCATGACGATCTTGCTTGTCGAGCAAAATGCTTATCAAGCGTTGCAGATTGCCGATAGGGGTTATGTCATCCAGACTGGTCAAATTGTACTTGATGGCAACGGGGACGAGCTAATGAAAAATGAGCAGGTGAGAGCCGCCTATCTTGCTTGATTCTCACCATTAAAAACGTTCAAATGCTTCATTTACAGTAGCCGGATCAGCACTTTTGCTGATCCGGTTTACTATTTGTGCTGGCGGATAAGTGTCTCATATTTGATCGGCAAACCAATCAAATTATATAATGAATTCATCATCATTTTGACATATGAAAAAATGTGAGAAATGTAGGAGAAAGGGTGTTGTGAATGGCGACAAAACAAAAGATTTTTGCAGCTGAGAGTTCAGACGTTAAGCACTTTATTTCCGGATTGAATAAGAAAAATGATCATTATCTGCATGCCGTCATTCATTTTGACACAACAATTGATGAACGCGTGCTCATCCAGGCCGTACATGAGTCGCAAAAATTATTTCCATTACTTTCATGCCGATACGTTGAAGCGACCGAGAATGCCTATTGGGAAGAAAGCGATTGGAGCGCAAGCGACATGGTGCATGTCGTTCAAGCAATGGATCGAGAACAGGCCGTTCAAGAACAGCTGACGCGAAAGCTCAATGAGAAAAAAGGACCGCAGCTGAGTATAGCGATTATTAGAAAGGATGAGCGAGATTCTCTAGCTGTAATCCTAAATCACATGCTCTGTGACGGTGGAGGATTTAATGACTACCTGGCCCTCTTAAGCGCACACTATTCACGTTTCATTGATGGCAGTACTTGCGCACATCCGAACGCAGATCATCTTGGTTCACGCAGCATAAAACAAGTGTTTGACGCGTTGAATGACGCACAATTGAACGAAATGAAACATGCACGATTGATGAAGCATGAACAGGATGAACGAGACTATCTTCCGCTTAAAGGGGACGAACGGCAGCCCTTTATTATGACGCATCAATTAAGTGCCAAAGCTTTTGATCAGCTGCGGGGTTACGTAAAGAGCAAGGGGGCAACCATTAACGATGCACTTTTCGCAGCTTATGTCTGTGCCTTGGCTCGAGTCATCAAGGCAGAGCAAATTATTCTCGATTGCCCGGTTAATTTGCGCAGCTATCTGCCCAAGGAGGTCAAACCAGGATTCTGTAATCTAACGTCCAACATTACTTGCATTGTTCCAAGAGATGCAGGAATTGGCTTTGATCAGGCATTAATGCAAGTGAAAAAGGTGATGGATAAGGAAAAAAAGAGCTTTAAGCCGCTGAAAGTCTATTGGGAGCTTGAGGAAACGTATCACCATCATCATCTGGATCAAGCGAAAAAACTGTTTCCAAGTATTTATCGCATTCCTGTTAATGGGATGACAAATATAGGGATCATTGATGAACACAAACTGCGTTTTTCGGGATTAAGCATTCGTGATGTTTTTATTTCTGGATCGATAAAGTATGCACCTTATTTCCAAATTGCGGTGACCACATTTCAGAAAAGAATGACGTTCGCAACGAACTTTTACGGAACAAACGAAGATAAAGCATGTATCGATTCATTCATCACGAATTTGATCAACCATCTTCCCATTCAATCATAAAAAAAGAAATGAGAGCCAATTTTGGCTCTCTTATTCGTTATGGAAACGATACTGGTTGATCGCGGTGCTGCTAATGGTCAGTGTGTCTTGAGAAGCGATCGACTGTTGCACATGAATTTGGTTAATCTGTCGATTCAGGGCACCAATTTTCACAGCAATTTGATTTAATTTTCTTTGATCCGTTACATCCTTGGTTGAGAAATGAGTTCGATCTTCCTCGTATTGCCAAGCCCTTTTTTCTTGTTCCAGTGCTTTTAATTGGTTATATGTATTCTTTAACGACTGACCGGTAGTGATCACTGTACGAACCTGAGGCACCTGCATCCCACCCGTCCCACCTCTCCTGACTCTATTGACTTCATTATAGGCCATGATCTTTTTATGAGAAGGGACGAACGATCTATTTTTTATTTGGTTCATTACCCAAAAGAAGCATCACTTAGGGCCTAAACAGCAGAGGGCGCACTATTCGTTTTGAGCACTTTTGATGCGCTTGAACAATTTCCGGAAACAATAATAGAGAAACAATGCTTTTACCGTCAAATCAATCCCTTGGGCAATCCAAATTCCGGCAATGCCCATTCCGCCCTTTACACCGAGCAGATAAATAAACAGAACGCGAATGCCCCACATACCGATTGCTGTACTATACAGCGGTGTTTTCGTATCACCTGCTCCTTGAAGCGCGCCGGCGAGCACAAGGCCGACGGCAAGTGGGGGCATGAAAAAGGCATCGATCCGCATCGCCAATGTAATCATTGATGCCGTATGAACCTGTCCAGTAAACCAGAACGCCATAAAAGGCGTTAAAAAGAATAACAGCACGCCAGTGATACTCATAATTGCAACCGAAATGAGTACAGTTAATCGCCCATAGGAATAGGCAAGAGCATATTTTTTCGCACCGAGCTGCTTACCGACGAGCACCGTTGCAGCGACACTTAACCCAAGCCCAGGCAGATAAGCAAATGTTTCGATGTTTTCGGCAATTGCGTTGGCAGCATAAATCTCTGTTCCCATATGAACGATTAAACCGAGATAAACCACTTGACCCAGCCGCATAACCAGTCGTTCTCCTGTTGCAGGAATCGATAGTCGGATAATTTCGCGAGTCAATGTGCTGTGCTCAGACGATGTATGACGTTTAAATGAGAAATGTACGGGTGATTTTTTCATTGCAACGATTAAAAGAGCAGAACCAATCACTCGGGTCAATACGGTTGCAATCGCAGCACCGCAGACGCCGAATCCGCTAAATGAAAAAATACCGAAAATGAGTAGATAATCAAGTACAATATGAATCAGATTCATCCAGAAACTGATCATCATTGGCGAAACTGTATTTCCTGAAGCACGCAATACGTTACCTAAATGAAGCATTAACGAAATAACAAACGAAGGGGTGCCAACAATACGGAAATAGAGGGCCGCTTGACGGAGCACTTCACCATCCGCACCCATGAGCTTAAGCAACGGTTCCGCAAGGATTAGTGTAACTAAGCCAAAGATAAAGCCTGCAATCAGTGCGATCCGTGTCGATCTGCATGCGGCTTCCCGAGCCGTTTCCAGATCTCCGGCGCCGATATGCTTCGCAATCAGTGATGAAGTTCCAATACCAATTGCCATAAACACTGCAATATAAACGGCAAGCAATGTATTTGCCACGCCGACGGCTGTAACTTCAGTCAATCCCAATCGCGCAACAAAAAGTGTATCGACAAAACCGACTACAGTTTGCAAAAGACTTTCAATCATCGCCGGAATCGCTAAAACAAGTATGTCACGGCATTTCTTCCTTAATGGTACATTCAAATCCAATCAACCAGCCTTAACCAACACAGCGCCACTCGCTGCGTAAAAATAAATTATGTTTCTTTACTGAGCAGTTCTTTTTTTGAGACAAGCGTCAACGCTTGATCAAACTCAAAGATAACCGGTACCCCTGTAGGAACATCAACATGGACAATCTCTTCATCAGACAGATTTTCAAGATGTTTTACTAATGCGCGCAATGTGTTGCGATGACTGACAACAAGCACATTATTTCCGTCACGCAGTAAAGGTGCAATCTGATCCGTCCAAAAAGGAAGGACACGATCCAATGTTGTTTTCAAACTCTCTCCTCCAGGAAGGGCGTGCGGGTCAATGTTATGATACCTGCGATCATGGACCGGGTGTCTTGGATCGGAAACATTCAACATCGGCGGAAGTGCGTCATAACTTTTTCTCCAGCGATTGACACGTTCTTTTCCTTCTTTTTCAGCTGTTTCGGCCTTGTTTAATCGCTGCAAGGCGCCATAGCTCCGTTCGTTGAGCCGCCATGACTTATGTACAGGAATCCATTCTTGATCCAATCTTTCTAATATGTAGTTTAATGATTTGATGGAACGCTTTAATACGGAAGTAAAGGCAGCGTCGAAACTCAAGTTCTGGTTAGCCAATAGAGCCCCGGCATGTTTGGCTTCTTTAATGCCTTTATTTGTCAAATCAACGTCTTCCCAGCCGGAAAACAGGTTCAATTCGTTAAATTCACTTTCTCCATGACGTACGACAACTAATTTCATGCGTATACCCTCCACACCGCGATCAAAATCAAAAAAACTTGTTACTTGTTAGTATACTTTATTGAAAATGTTTTTCCAATAATCCCGGCGACACAAAAAGGGTTGCCCGCTTTATGATAAAAAAGTGGTTCATGCGGCCAGAACGTTATATAATGTTTTTAGCTTATTTATGCAGGATCATCAAGAGAGGAATGATTAAGGTGAAACTGACCGCAACGGAAATCGAAATCGCGGGTATTTTAGAGAAAGATGCACGTCTCACGAATGATGAGCTTGCAAAAATGACGGATCTGAGTGTAGATCAAATCAGTCAAATTGTGAAAAAACTTGAAGATCAAAAAGTCATTGTTCGTTATGTATCTCTTGTTGACTGGACAAAGATTGACGGACATCAGGGTGTAACGGCAATGATTGATGTTAAAGTGACACCGAAAAGAGATGTCGGTTTCAATGAAGTTGCGAAACGGATCTATCGGCATAAAGAGGTCAAGTCCGTCTATCTGATGTCGGGAACCTACGATTTGTCGGTTCAAGTGGAGGGGCAATCGGTCAATGACGTTGCCCATTTTGTCAGTCAGAAATTATCCACAATCGAAGGAGTCATTTCAACGACAACTCATTTTGTTTTGAAGAAATTTAAGCACGATGGGACAATTTATGACTCGGATGATCGGGATAAACGAATTGTGGTGTCGCCGTAATGGTGCTGAAAACATCATATCTTGCAAATCATGTTCAAAACCTGAAACCTTCAGGAATCCGCAAATTTTTTGATGCGACTGCCGGGATGACGGATGTTATTTCGCTCGGTGTTGGAGAACCGGATTTTGTAACGCCTTGGAATGTGCGGGAAGCAGCCATTCTTTCATTGGAGGACGGCCATACTTCCTACACAGCTAATGCCGGCTTGCTGGAACTTCGTGAAGCGATTGCGAAATACGTTGACGACTATTATTGTGTTTCCTATGATCCGGCGCATGAGATTACCGTTACGGTTGGCGCAAGCGAAGCAATCGACATTGCGCTGCGTGCGATTCTCGATCCGGGGGACGAAGTATTGGTGGTTGAACCGTGCTTTGTTTCTTACGCGCCGCTCGTCACTCTAGCCGGAGGTACTCCCGTTATTGTAGCAGCAGAAAAAGAGAATGATTTTAAGGTGCAAGCCCGTCAGTTGGAAGACGCCGTCACGGAACGAACAAAAGCGATTATGATTTGTTCACCAAACAACCCAACCGGTTCCATGCTGAGCAAGGAAGAGATGGAACAGGTTGCCGGTGTTGCTGAAAAGCATGACCTGCTGATTCTCTCCGATGAAATTTATGCGGAACTCGTCTATGACGATCTATATACTAGTTTTGCCGCAATCGATGGGATGCGGGAACGGACGATTTTAGTGAGTGGTTTTTCGAAAGATATGGCAATGACCGGTTGGCGGCTCGGTTTTGTCTGCGCGCCAGCAGAGATCACGCAGGGGATGCTGAAGATCCATCAATATGCCATTATGTGTGCGTCAACCATGGCCCAATACGCCGCATTAGAAGGGTTACGCAATGGGCGATCCGATATGGCGGAAATGCGCAAAAGTTACCGTTTGCGGCGCAACTTTGTTGTTGAGTCATTGAATGAGATGGGGCTTTCTTGTTACAAACCTGAAGGCGCTTTTTATACATTCCCGAACATTGAATCAACCGGCATGGATTCCGAATCGTTTGCCAAGCGTTTGCTTCATGAGGAACGTGTCGTCGTTGTTCCCGGCAATGCGTTCGGAGACAGTGGCGAAGGGTATGTACGCTGCTCCTATGCGACGTCAATGCATCAATTGAGAGAAGCGATGAAACGTATTCGTCATTTTGTCGACAATCTTTAATCAGCAGGATTATGGGGTCATCCATTTGAAGCTGTTAACTAGTGAGCGATTGAAAGAGGAGGTCTCATGAATTCATAAGATCTCCTCTTTTTGGTTTTCATCAATTGCTTCGCTAAAATTTGTTTAAAATTTGTTTAAAATTGGTTGGTGCGTCCAATGTAGCCAAGCTGAAACTTGTTGTTTTCCAAGGTCAGTTTCGTGACACTGCAATTGGGAACTTTGTCGATCACTTGTTGATCATCGATTAGTGTGTAAACGAGACAGCAGATATATAGGGAATGGGTGACGATCAGAATGTTCGAAGCATGGGTGTGACAAAGTGTTTCTTGAAAGGACTTGATTCTCTTCTGAACGTCGGTATAGTCTTCGGCGTAATGAATTGTGTCTAAACGTTTAATTCCCGAGAGTGCTTTAATCTTACGGCCGATCGATGATTTTCTGCTCATTCCGGTTTCGCCGACAGCAGCACCTCCTTGTGCCCACATTTCATCATTGTCTGCTCCCTCAAAACGGCCAAAAGAGGCTTCACGGAGATGAATGTTTTCCTGAACCCGTGCAGTTGTGTTGTTGGAGGACATCAAAATCTGTTGCACGGTTTGCCGGGCACGCCCGGTATCGCTGCAGAAGGCGCTATCGAAATGGATGCCAGCCTTCCCAAATCTATTTCCTAAGTCAATTGCCTGATCCGTACCCTTTTGTGTTAAAGGGGAATCTGCCCACCCTTGTGAGCGATTAAGCAAGTTTAATAGTGTTTCGCCATGGCGAACAATATAAAGTGTTTTCATTCATTCACCCTCAATTTGTATAACTTTCTTTTGCGATTGTATCATGGATAAGAAAAATAGGTAAACGTTTTATTAGGGAAACAGCGCATCACCATTCATTTGACAAAACCGTTCGTATAGGCTATAAAAAGAGTGTTAGCACTCTTTGCTATAGAGTGCTAATCTTTGCGTAGGAAAACTCATTCACATAGAGGTTCACGAGAAAGGGGATTACTGATGGCAGTAAAAGAATTTAAGGCAGAATCCAAAAAATTGATGGAAATGATGATCCACTCGATCTATTCTCAGAAAGAAATCTTTTTGAGAGAGCTCATTTCTAACGCCAGCGATGCGATTGATAAGATCTATTATCGCGCGCTCACCGATGACGCAATTAATTTTGACAAAGACCATTACTCTATTGAAATCAAAACGGATAAAGAAAACCGTACGTTAAAAATCTCCGATACCGGGATTGGCATGACTGAGGAAGATCTGGAAGAAAATTTGGGCACGATTGCGCAAAGCGGTTCCTTAAAATTCAAATCGGAAAATGAATCGAAAGACGACCATGACATTATCGGTCAATTCGGTGTCGGCTTCTATTCGGCATTCATGGTAGCAGATAAGGTAACCGTAATCAGTAAAGCGCTGGATAGCGATCAAGCATTTAAGTGGGAATCGGAAGGCATCGACGGCTACACCCTCACAACCGCGGACAAGGACTCGGTGGGTACCGATATCATTTTGACCCTCAAGGAGGATACTGAGGATGACAAGTACAGCGAGTATTTGGAAGAATACCGTCTGCGCGAAATTATAAAGAAATATTCAGATTTCATTCGCTATCCAATTAAAATGGAAATCACTGAGAGCCGCCCAAAGAAAGACAACGACAAGGAATTTGAAGAAGTAAAAGACGTTCAAACGATTAACAGCATGGTTCCGATCTGGCGTAAAAATAAATCGGAGCTTAAACCTGAAGACTATGAAAACTTCTATAAAGAGAAGCATTATGGTTTTGACACACCGCTGCGTTACATTAATATTCAAGCAGACGGTATGATTCGCTACCATGCAATCCTCTACATTCCAGAAAACATTCCCTTCGATTACTATTCAAAGGAATATGAAAAAGGTTTGGAACTGTATTCAAACGGCGTCATGATTATGGAAAAATGTGCGGATCTGCTGCCGGACTATTTCAGTTTCGTCAAAGGAATTGTCGATTCTGAAGACCTTTCACTAAATATTTCACGCGAAATCTTGCAGCAGGACAAGCAGTTGAAATTAATTGCTAAGAATATTAATCATAAAATTAAAAAGGAACTGCAAAAACTGCTGAAAGATGATCGTGAAAAGTATGAAACATTTTTTAAAGCATTCGGTCGCCAGTTGAAATATGGCGTTTACTCAGATTTCGGTCAGCACAAGGATGATCTTCAAGACCTGCTGATGTTCTATTCGTCAACAGAAAAGAAAATGGTTACTCTGGGTGAATATGTATCACGGATGCCTGAAGAACAAAAATATATCTATTATGCGGTCGGCGATTCAATCGAAAAGATCAGTAAACTTCCGCAAACGGAACTTGTCGCAGATAAAGGATTTGAAATCCTCTACTTCACTGAAGATATCGATGAATTTGCAATCAAAATGCTTCAGAGTTATAAAGAAAAAGCATTCAAATCGGTATCCAGCAGTGATCTTGGCATTGAGGATGACTCAGAAAAGAAACAGGATGAAGCAGAAGAAAAAGCGAATAAAGGCCTATTTGATAAGATGAAAGAAGTTCTGTCTGATCAAGTAAAGGGTGTTCGTGCTTCGAAACGCTTGAAGTCATATCCGGTTTGCTTTGCAACGGAGGGTGAAGTATCGATTGAAATGGAAAAAGTATTGAATCAAATGCCGAATAATGAAAACATTAAAGCGGATAAAGTTCTTGAAGTGAATACAAATCATGACGTTTTTAAGGCTTTAAAGGCCGCTTTCGATCTAAATGACCAGAACAAGGTTGCCCTCTATACGAGTCTTTTGTATAATCAAGCGCGATTAATTGAGGGGCTTCCAATTCAAGACCCCGTCGCCTTCTCCAAAAATATCTGTGAGTTAATGGGCTGAGGCAGACGAACTCTAATTTAAGAAAGCTGTCGTTTCATGATCAACAGGAAACGACAGCTTTTTTGTGTTTCTTCAGATGATCGTTAATTCGTGTTCCGCGCGCTGCCAGTCCCTTTTCAGTGCAAAGCATTGATGCTGTTATGATAGAATGGGGAGAAATAGATCTATCTTATTTATCGAATTAATTTTTCGACCATTAAAGGAGTATGCATGCGATTATGGGGTTAAATAAGCCGCTTTATGATGAATTAAGCGTTGGCATGAAAGGACCACTAAATCTAATTACGGATGTACCCGGCGTTACAGTTGGACATTCAACAATCAAAACGGAGCAAATAAACACCGGCGTAACCGCCATTCTTCCGCAAACGAGCAACCTGTTTCAATCCAAACTCCCTGCAGCTGCGCATATAATTAATGGATTTGGCAAGAGTGTCGGTTTAATTCAGATCAATGAACTTGGCTCACTGGAAACGCCGATCTTACTGACAAACACATTTGCTGTGGGCACAGCAATGAATGCGTTGATTAAGTATATGCTGAATCAGAATGCAGACATAGGGGATACAACGTGCACCGTGAATCCGCTTGTTTTAGAATGTAACGATGGGACGATTAATGATATTCGAGCAATGGCGATTCAGGAGCTGCACGTCAATCAAGCAATCGCTTCGGTGGAACATACTTTCGCTGAAGGGGCGATCGGTGCAGGAACAGGCATGTGTTGTTACGGGCTTAAAGGCGGGATCGGCTCAGCATCGCGTCAAGTCGTCATTGATGGGCTTCCCTTTACCATTGGTTCACTTGTACTGTCGAATTTTGGGAGCCTGCGTGATTTAAATATCTACGGATGCCCAATTGGTACGAAGTTGCATCCATTTTTCAAAGAAAATGAAGAAGTGGAGAAAGGGAGCATCCTTGTTATTTTGGCAACGGATTTACCTTTGGATCATCGGCAATTAACACGGCTATGCAAACGTTCCAGTGTGGGCATCTCACGAACAGGAGCGTTTATCGGGAATGGCAGTGGAGAAATTGCACTCGCTTTCTCAACAGCAAATCGTATCCCGCATGCTTCAACTACAATGTTGACCACGCATGTGTCGCTTCACGAAAGTGTCATGGATTCGCTTTTTCGAGCGACGGCATCCGTGGTAGAAGAGTCGGTACTTAGCTCGCTTATCCATGCGGATGCAACCGTTGATCGGCAGGGCAGACCGATTCACTCATTCTGTGACGCAATGAAAGCACTTCAAGCGGAGCAGCCAGACGCGCAAGTTGCTTTTTTGATGGATAAACTTGGACTTAGCATTACGTAATCAGCAAATATTTATATACTGTGGTCGAGTTAAACATGGTACAGACAAGGAGGAACGACTCATGTTATCAAAGCAAATCATAACGCAGCTGCCCCTTAAATCGATTCATGACGTTCAATCGGTACCCGGCGGCGACATCAATGATGCATATAGCATCTATTCAGGTGATCGGCGCTACTTTTTAAAACTTCATAAGCATACCGATAACAACTTTTTCACTTCGGAAGCCACTGGGCTGGAACTGCTGAGAAAGGCCGCTCGTACGCCAAAAGTTATACATAAAGGAGTGATCGGGGCTCAGGATTACTTAATCCTTGAGTGGATTGCAGAGGGGACACGTCGGAATGAAGCAAAGCTTGGCCGCGTCCTTGCACATGTACATCGACAAACGGACACGCGATTCGGCTTTGCATTTAATAGTTACGCCGGTCAGCTGCCCCAGGATAATCGGCGTGAAAAGGATTGGGCAACCTTTTATCTTGAACGAAAACTGGGGCCGCTCATCGGTTACGCAGAAGCGCGCGGGTATTGGAATGTTACGCGTCAGCAGGCCTTTGAACGATTCGGCGAACGATTCAGCCAAACCTACAAAAACCGCACCGTGACACCAAGTCTGCTTCATGGTGATCTTTGGGGTGGAAATATTATGTATGATCGAAACGGTGATCCTGTTTTGATTGATCCGTCTGTTTTCTACGGGAACCGAGAGATGGATTTGGCGATGACGCTGCTTTTTGGAGGATTCGGATCTGAATTTTATCAAGCTTATCAAGAAGCGTATCCACTTGAAGAAGGATGGCAAGCACGCGTTCCATGGTATCAGCTGTACTATCTGCTTTGTCACTTGATCATGTTTGGCGAAGGCTATGGTGCGGCAGTTGATCGTGCGCTAAGAAGCTAAAATAAATTACAGAAATAAAATTATGTAAACATGAGAATTTAAAGGCAAACGTTCCGCTAACTGAATTGAAGCTGTTGAACGAATGCACACCTGGCCAAATCTTCACGAATCAAGTCCAGTTTTTTGGCAGAAACCAAAAACGTCTATTTTGGGATTAAGTGCGAAGATGCGAGACTCCTGAATTGCCCGCGGTCGCGCTCTGTTGATGCGTGCAACCGGAGCGCAGTATCCAATACCCTTTTGGGAAGGCCTCATATTTTGTCCCATTCCATGGCAAGATCGAGTGCGGCGAGGAACAACGAGACAATAAATTTGGTTTCCGGATGAATATAGATCCCGGTCAATTGATCATCAAGCGATGAAATGATTGCGATATTTACAAAAAATGCTGTGAGAAAAAGAAAGATCCATTTAATCTGCCATTTTTTTACTTTGAAGTAGTGAACGACATAAATAAACCCTTTGAGTACGACCTCGCCGATGAGGCTGAACGCGCAATAAAGGATCGTAAACATAAAGAGCGTATTGAAGTCATCATAATGAATCCCTAATAAATTAAATAGGCCAATAAACCCAAAATAAAGCGCACCAATTGTCATGAGAACCGTTGCAATAACGCCGATTGTGATCAGCGTTATGATTAAAGCCTTCAAGCGCAAAGGCAGTTTTTTGGGGTTGTATTTCACGCGAGACACTCCATAAATCTATGTATTCGTACAGCCATGCCAGCGTACTAAAAAAGTATAGCACAGAATGACTAATCGAAAAGTATCAAACAGCAATTCCATTCAATTTTGATGATGATCGACTTGGTGAGGAGGAAAACACGTTTAAACCCGCAGCGCACTTTTGAGCCGCGGGTTAAACGAGGAGCGTTTCCTTGTGCTTGTGATTAGGCAATAGGGATACCGCCGGTGACACCATAAACTTGTCCGGTTACATAACTGGATTCTGCTGAAGCAAGCAATACATACGCAGCGGCTAATTCTGCAGGTTGACCGGCCCTTTTGTAGATTGTGTCTTGACCGAACTTTGCAATGTTTTTTTGTAATTGTCCGCCAGCTATTTGAAGCGGCGTCCAAATGGGACCGGGAGCAACTGAATTGACGCGTATTCCTTGATGAATCAACTGTTTGGCAAGTCCTTTTGTAAACGCAACGATGGCACTTTTTGTCGGCGAATAGGCAAGCAGATCCGGGCTTGGATTGTAGGCTTCAACCGAACTTGTGGTAATAATGGAAGCGCCATTTGGCAAATGCTTTAATGCCGCTTTTACAATCCAATACATGGAGAAAACATTGGTTTCAAAATGTTTGATCAGAATATTGGATGGAATATCGCTGATGCTTTCGTATGCCTGCTGCATCCCGGCGGATAGAACAAGTATATCTAAGCCGTCCAGTGCTTTAACGGTTTGATCGATCATTTGCTGACAAAAACCTTCGTTTGTCAGATCTCCGGGAATCAGGACAGCTTTTTGACCGGCGTTTTCGATGAGCGTCTTTACTTCGTCAGCGTCGGGCTGTTCATAGGGTAAATAACTTATAGCAACATCAGCACCTTCACGCGCGTAAGCAATCGCAGCTGCTCGCGCAATTCCTGAATCTCCGCCGGTAATCAGTGCCTTCCTTCCTGTAAGCTTCCCGCTGCCCTTATAGGTCTGCTCACCGCAATTAGGAATGGGGGTCATACGCGATTGCAGGCCCGGCGCCGGCTGTTCCTGTTTCGGATAGGTGCTTGATGTGTATTCTTTTGTAGGATCATGAACGACAGTATCAACCATTTTTTCTCCTCCTTTTTTAAAGCTGCGTGAATGGTTAGAAGCCATTTTCGTTTATCCGTTATAGGATGAACCGTACGGATTGTTTTTATGTAGCAGTACTTTTCCGCCAGTATGCCAGCATAATCAAGACGCACTGCAATAAAATGAAAACAAGCTTAACATGTGAACTGCTACATCCTTAAGTTCAAAATGGGGGATTCGAATGAATAGAAAATGGGGTGTGCCTTTTCGACCTTGGATAATGCATAGTCTGATTTGTGTGCTTGCTGCTCTTGTCATCACCTTCATGGAAACGCTGCTTCATTTTAAAATTAATGTGATCGGTTTTTTGATGATATTAAGTGCAACAGCACTCGGTTTGTTACTTGTTTATCAAAACAAGCTTCAATTTAAATATTTTTTTCACGGAAAGCAGCGTAGAGCGCTGTCGACAAAACAAACGGTTTGTATCATTGCAGCGATTGTTCTGCTCATTTTCTTGGCGCCATTATTTAGCGTATGATTTTAACAGGTTTGACAAAGTAGCACTGATCACACATCGCGGTCTCGGTGTATAATCAATCTTTGGGTTTATTGAACCAAAAAAGCTTCAATAAACGAATGATGTAAACATAAATAGCTGCTCGTTTTGAAAGAGGTGTACGCTTGAGTCAATGGCATTCAAACTTAATAAGAGAGCGGGTTACTCAGCTTACCCATTCGTTCGCCCTTTCAAGGGCTTGCTTTATGTTTATTAGAAAAAAGGGGAACGATTTGATTTATGTCATCATTTATTGAAAAATTTCCGGGTATTGGACTGGCTGCTGGACTTGCTATTCCCGCATGGCTGGTCGGATCCTATTTTCCGATTGTCGGCAGTCCGGTTATCGGCATTTTGCTTGGCTTGATTCTCTCCTTTTGGAAGAGGCCGGCAGTTTGGCATCCTGGAGTTGTCTTCACGAGCAAGAAGGTCCTTCAGTATGCCATTATTCTAATGGGGTTCGGGTTGAACTTGTTCGATATCCTCCATGTTGGTGGACAAACCCTGCTCCTGATGATCTTCACCTTGACTGCAGCCTTTCTCGGTGCATATCTCGCAGGGAAGCTGCTGCGGACTGAAGGACGAACAACGACATTAATTGCTGTGGGAACGGCAATTTGCGGCGGATCAGCAATTGCGGCTGCCGCTCCGGTTATTCGTGCGAAAGATGAGGAAGTCGCGCATGCCATCTCCACAATTTTCCTTTTTAATGTCATTGCTGCTTTTTTATTTCCATTTCTAGGTCACTTATTTGGCATGAGTAATGACCAATTTGGTTTATGGGCAGGAACGGCAATTAATGATACATCGTCTGTTGTGGCAGCAGGATATACATACAGTCATGATGCGGGCAATTTGGCGGTCATTGTCAAGCTGACGCGGACCTTGATGATTATTCCGGTAACGCTGGCACTCGCATTCATTTTTGCACGAAAGAGCAGCGGACAGGCCGGATCCTATCGTTTTTCAAAAATCTTTCCTTGGTTTGTGCTTGGATTTGCAGCTGCATCCGTCATGACGACTGTTTTTTCATTACCACAAGGTTTAACGGACGCTTTGACAGTAACTGGGAAATATATGATGGTCATGGCCATGGTCTGTATCGGGCTGAATACGAACTTTGTCAAGCTGCTGAAAAACGGAATTCGACCGATCTTTCTTGGATTGATATGCTGGATTGTGCTGGCAATTGTCTCACTATTTGTCCAACATTGGCTGTTTTAATCAAATATCGTCGATAAGTCTTTGACGAATGATCGCAAAGCGAATAGGAAAAGAGGACCTCAATGTGTAACTCTATAAGTAGCATATACTTATAGACTCATTAAGGAGGGACTTTAATGCGTGCGGACGAAGAATCGATCGGTTTTTTCACAAAACTTGCTGCTGAAAAATTAGGAATTACCAAAAATAAACTCAGACATTTGACGATGGCTTTAGAAAAACATGGTTATCAATTTACACGTAATAAAAGCAATCAACGGATCTATTTCCAAGAAAATCTGGAGATGATTGAAAAATTACTCCAAAAAGTTAAAAATGATGTGACCATTGATGAGGCGGCGCAATTACTATGCAAGGCAATAGAAAAGAGTAATCTGCCAGCCATTGAAGAGACCGTACTGCCTCAGGCCCGTAAAAAAGTTTTTTTGCCCGATCCGCAAATCCATTCCATGATTGAAGAAGTTGCCGCCTCTGCGGCTGAACAGGCAGCAAATCAAGTGATGAAAAACTTTAGTACTGAACTTGAACGCAGAATTGAGCTTAGAGACAAGCAGCTGATGCTGCACTTGAGAGAGCTGACGGAAGAGAAAAAAAGGCATAAGAAAGGATTGTTTGCCAAAATCTTAGGTCAATAAAAAGACGGGGTGGCTATTGCCAACCCGTCTTTTTATCGTTACAGAAAGTATGATTTAGCTTTGCTGGTACGATGATCAGCATCCCTTCATCACGAAGTCCGTTACAGACATGAAAACGCTCCGATGCCAGCGAGAAGCTGAAGTGCCGTTCAAGCATGTTGTTGATGTAGGCATAGCCTAGTTTTTCTTATCGATGATATTCAATTGCAGCATAGTCTTTATTTCGTTTGAAGAATGCCTGTGCATAAGAACAAACGGGATTAATCTTTTTTTGGTCGTCCCTAGCTAAAGCAACAACTGCTTGAATTAATTGCTGTGCAATGCCCTTTCCGCGGTAATTCGAATCGACGAAGGTATGATTAATGCTCAATACTGCAGGTTGATCTTCAGTGAAGGTGACTTCACCAATCTCTTTGTCACCATCAAGCATATAAAAACGGTTCGTTCCTTTTTTTAATTCCATTGTCAGCCCTCGATTCTATTCTCTTTTCTTTCATTGAACCATAAATGTATCCGCTTTATCAATTGAAATGCAATCTTATTTGTCTGGAATCGCTGCTTTGTGGCAAAAGGCTCGAAAATTACGCAGATATATTGGATACTTTGTCCCTAACTTTTAAGCCGTTGGCACATAAGCTATTTATGTAAGATCAATAAAGAATCAGGAAGGAGTAATTCTATGGGTTGGAATAACTTCGTATATGGAACTCAGTCCGGTTGCGGGTGTGGAGATAATTACGGTGGTGACTATGGCCGTCGCGATCGCGATTGCGGCAAAAAATTACTGGAAGGCATTTCAAAGAATGATTTTGTTAAGGTCTTCTTGAAAAGTTCAAAACCAGTCACAGGCTATTTCGCCGGGGTTTCTAAAAATGTGTTGACTTTGTTTGACTGTGAGCGTCATTTTGTTTCCACAATCGATATCTGTCTCGATGATGTGGTTGCGATTAAATCATTCGAACCGCGCTTTAAAGACTCAGGGTGTTCACCTTACGACAAGAATGACTGAATCCGCAACAAGAGTGAACTAAACCGATATCTATTGATCGAACTTAAGGGGAATGCCTTAAGTTCTTTTTTTGAACTTAAGCTCAATGATATTGTCCATTCTTGCAAGTTTCGGTTTGAAACGGTAAGATGAGGTTAAATTTGCAGACAGGCTTTACATAAATTAAGCAAATCGATCAATGGAGTGAACCTCATGTCAAAAAAGAGAACGTTTGCCTTTGCAGCAGCCTTAACGGGTGCAGCCGCAGCAGCAGTAACTGCGGGAATGTACCTTCGTCAAGAAGCTGCAAAACGAAAACCGTTTGAAATTGAAGAAATGACGATCAGTAGAATGCAAAAAGCGTTAAAGATTGGGCAAGTGACTTCAAAAGAGCTGGTGCAGATCTACTTGGATCGTATTGAACGCTTTGATAAAGACGGGCCAACATTAAATTCGGTTTTAGAAGTGAATCCGGATGTCCTGCATGATGCGGAAGCATGCGATGTAAAACGGTCAGTTACGAAAGATGTTGGCCCTCTCTTCGGGATTCCTGTGATCGTTAAAGATAATATTAATACAGCAGGCGCGATGCACACGACCGCGGGGGCAATCGCTTTGCAGAACAATCATGCTGCAAAAGATGCTTTTGTGGTCACTCAGCTGAAAAAAGCGGGGGCAATCATTCTCGGAAAAGCAAATCTTACAGAACTTGCTAATTTTGTTTCAGAGGAAATGCCTAATGGTTACAGTTCGCTTGGTGGACAAGTCCGCAATCCGTATGGCGCGTCGTTTGATGTTGGCGGCTCAAGCAGCGGAACGGCCGCTGCGGTTGCTGCCAATTTAGCCGCTGTTGGCATCGGTACAGAGACTTCCGGTTCTATAATCTGCCCGGCCGCTTACCATTCACTAGTCGGCATAAAGCCAACGATCGGCGTGGTAAGCCGGAGCGGCATTGTGCCGATTTCACACAGTCAGGATACTGCAGGACCGATTGCGCGCACGGTGCAAGATGCCGTGCTTTTGTTCAATGCAATGACGGGAATGGATGAAGATGACGAAGAGACGATTTGGAGCCAGGGCGATGTTGCCAAAGATTATACCGTCTTTTTAAAACGCGGTGCGTTAAAGAATGCCCGTCTGGGGATTGATCGGCGCTTCTTGGATTCAGTGAGTGATGAAAAAGCCGCATTGATTAACCGTGCGCTTGACCGTATGCGTGATAAAGGTGCATATATTGTTGATCCGGCGGTCATCCCGTCAACCGATTCGTTAGAAAACCGCGAATCCTCAGTCATGCTGCAGGAATTTAAATATGATATGAATCGCTACTTACACCAATTGTCTGATGACGTTCCGGTACATACGCTCTCTGAACTGATTGCGTTCAATAAGGCGCACGCGGATCAGGCATTAGCCTATGGGCAAAGCCTATTAGAAAAGGCAGATCAGCGAAGCGGCGACCTTAGCGAGCGTCAGTATCTTGTTGACCGTGCGGAAGACTTGCGGCTGTCAAGAAAAGAAGGTATAGATGCCGTGATAAAAACGCGCAAACTGGATGCGCTGATCTTTGCTGATTATCAGGGATCGGATATTGCGGCAAAAGCCGGATATCCTTCGATTACCGTTCCCGCCGGTTATACCTCTGCCGGTGAACCGGTTGGAATCACCTTTGTCGGCATGGCGTACAGTGAACCGCGCTTAATCGAATTGGCCTATTCTTTTGAACAGGCAGCAGAAATACGAGTAAATCCGCTCCTTTAACGAAAAATAGTTTCGAGCCGCCTATGTGCACATGGGCTTCATGCGTTTAGGATTTGCCAAAAATTGTATACTTCTTATTCTGTGAGAAAAAACAGATCGAGCGATCATGCTCGATCTGTTTTTAGTTAAACCGCGTATAACTGCTCCATCGGATCATGCGTTTCATTTATTGTTTTTTTCAGGCTGCCGCTGATTTAATCCGTTATCGGCATCATTGATCGAAAATCCTTCTCCGAACACTTCATGAACGTCATTGACCGTCACAAAGGCGTTGGGATCAACTTCATGGATCAAGCTTTTTAAGCGGAACACTTCATTGGAGCTGACAACACAATACAGTATATTCATCTTCCTTCCCGTGTAGCCGCCCTTTCCGTCAATGAGCGTAACACTTCGATCGAACAATTGAATGATTTGATCCGCAATCCGATCGCTTTGTTTCGAGAAAATCATAACCGCTTTAGCGGCATAGGCACCTTTTTGAATCACATCAATCATACGCGCACCAACAAACACAGCGACCAATGTGTACATCATTTGACGATAGTCCAAGTAGCACAGTGAAAGAACAATGATGACCGCGTCAAGTACAAGCATCGTTTTGCTCATCGCCCACCCATATTTTTTATGGGTAATTCGAGCAATGATATCCGTGCCGCCGGTAGTTCCCCCATAGCGAAAAATGATTCCCAGTCCACTGCCGATGAAAGCGCCGGCAAAGAGCGCAGCAAGGAGAAGATCATGCTTTAATGAAAAATCAAAGGTAATCCAATGCTGAAAGATAAAAAGGAACACGGAGAGGGAGAACGTTCCAATCAATGTATAAATAAATTCATTTCTCCGAAAGAATCGCCAGCCCGCGAAAAATAATGGAATATTAATCACAATATTGCTTACAGCAGGATCAAACGATAATAAATTATATAAAATCAGGTTAATGCCGGTAACCCCGCCCTCGGCCAATGTATTTTTCATATTGAAATTCACTAACCCAAATGAAAACACGGCTGCCCCAAGCAGAATAAAGAGAATATTTTTTGCTTGTAAATTGAGTTTCATGTACCTACAGCCCTTTCGTATCAAAGTCGCAACCTTAATCATACGGTTTACAAAATAATACTTCAATACACATGAGGCAGCAATTATAAAAACAATTGCTTTGTATGATTTTCATCGGGTGGAAAACAGTGGTATAATCCAACTGCAATTAGTGTTTTTTTTTGGCATACCGCTCTTTTTTCGCTAAAATGGAACAGGGGTGAGGGATTGTTATGGAACAGAAAACATTGAAAACGTTTCAAGATGATGTCGATGCATACATCGGTCAATTTAAAGAGGGTTATTTTTCGCCGCTTGCGCTTACCGCTCGATTGACGGAAGAACTCGGCGAACTGGCAAGAGAAATAAATCATTATTATGGCGAGAAGAAGAAGAAACCGACCGAAGCTGAAAAAACCGTTGAAGAAGAGCTTGGCGACTTGCTCTTTGTCGTCATCTGCATGGCGAACAGTCTGCATATTGATTTAGGACAAGCTTTAACAACGGTGTTGGATAAATTCCAAACGCGCGACAAGGATCGGTGGACGAGAAAATAAGGAAGGGAACTTAAACAACATGACTGAGAAAAAAGAACTTCGTATTATTGTAGCCGGACCGAGAGGACGAATGGGTTCGGAAACCATTCGTATGATCGAGAAGGCGCCTGATCTGATACTGGTGGCAGCTGTTGACCATGGTCATGATGGTGCTCGTGTTTCAGAGTTGGTCCCGGGAGCAGAGGGGGCGGATGCAAAGGTTTATACGGACATTGATGCTTGTTTTTCGAATGAGCAAGCAGATATCCTGATTGACTTCACCAATCCTGACTCAGGAAAACGTAATCTTCAAAAGGCAATTGATTATGGCGTACGTCCAGTTATTGGTACATCCGGATTCAGCAATGATGACGTTGCGGCATACCGTTCACAAATGGATGAAAAAAAACTTGGCGGCATCATCGCTCCAAATTTTGCCATTGGTGCCGTTCTTGTGATGAAGTTCAGTCAAATGGCTGCAAAGTATTTCCCCGATGCGGAAATTATTGAATTGCATCATGATAAGAAAAAGGATGCGCCATCTGGAACAGCAGTTAAAACCGCTGAACTGATGACAAAAACGCGCCAAGCAAAAAAACAAGGTGCAGCCGATGAAAAAGAAACACTTCCAGGTGCACGTGGCGCTGATTATGAAGGAATGCGGATTCACAGTGTCCGTCTTCCTGGGTTAATTGCCCATCAAGAAGTCCTTTTCGGTGGTAAAGGGGAACTGCTCACGCTTCGTCATGATTCCATGGATCGTGCTTCATTCATGAACGGTGTGCATTATGCGGCAAAAACAGTGATGGATTTGGAAACGTTAGTATACGGTCTTGAAAATATTCTTGATTAAATGACATGGACGAGCATCCAAGGGATCGAGGTGTGCTAAAAGCATGAAGATTGCATTGATTGCCCATGATAAGAAGAAACCGGAAATGGTCAATTTTACCATCGTCTATAAATCGCTATTAAAAAAGCATGCGTTGTATGCGACTGGAACAACAGGATCGAAGGTCATGGAGGCGACAGGCCTAACGGTTCATCGTTTTCAATCAGGACCGCTGGGCGGTGATCAGCAAATCGGTGCAATGATTGCCGCCAATCAAATGGATTTGGTTGTCTTTCTTCGCGATCCGCTGACTGCGCAGCCGCATGAGCCTGATGTTAATGCTCTGCTGCGATTAAGCGACGTGTACCGTATTCCGCTTGCGACAAATCTCGCTTCAGCAGAGATTTTGATGTATGCATTGATGCATGGCGAATTGCATTGGCGAGAGCTTCTGCACCAGAACAAAGAAAATAAATAAGCACAGTTTTTGTATTGATATAAATGAGGTGTCCTTTTGCGTTTTCCTTTTAAGCAAGCTGAACGATTACTTGATCAATTAATCAACCATGGATTTGGTGCGTATATTGTTGGCGGAGCAGTACGCGATTATTTGCTTGGGCGACCAATCCATGATATTGATATTGCAACGTCGGCACGACCAGCTGACGTTGTCTCACTATTTAAACGGACCATACCGGTTGGCATCGATCACGGCACGGTTGCCGTTCTTTCAGGCGGAAAAACTTATGAAATCACCACGTTTCGTTCCGAAGCAGCTTATGAGGACTACCGTCATCCCAGTCAGGTTGCGTTTGTGTCGTCGGTGGATCAGGACTTGATGCGACGCGATTTCACCATCAATGCCCTAGCGATGGATCGAACGGGAAAAATCATTGACCTATTCAATGGACAACGTGATCTGCGCATGAAACGCATTCGCACAGTGGGGTGTGCGGAGGAGCGGATCAGCGAGGACCCGCTACGCATCATGCGTGGGATGCGGTTTGCATCAGAGCTTGAATTTACACTAGGCAGCAGTGAGCGTCATGCTTTTCGCAAGCAGGCCGTGCTATTAAAAAATATTTCCATTGAACGGGTGAATCAGGAAATGACGCGTCTGCTTGCGGGGAAAGCGGCGACACAAGCACTTCGGCTGCTTTTTGAAACGCAGTGCATCCATGTACTGCCGCTGCTTGAGCAGGCAGATGCTAAGGAGGTCCTTGACGTTCATTTTACTGTGCTTCGTTCTGATGCTGAGCGATGGACTGCATTTCTTTCCGCACTTGGCATAAAGGATAGCTATGCCTTTGCAAAAGCATGGAAATGGTCCAACCGCCTGCGACAGCAAACCGCCCATCTTTTGGATTTATTGAAACTGCGCAAGGCGCAAGCGTGGACGAGAGAAACGATCTATTCAGATGGGCCAGACAATGCCAATGCTGCTGATCGCGTATGCGCTGCACTGGGAATGATTTTGCAAAGCAGCTTGGCTGATCGGGAAAGTGACGTCAGGAGGATATGGGAAGCATGTCCGATTCATTCGCGAGCGGAACTTGCCGCAACTGGAAATGAATTCAAACAGTGGGCCAACAAACGACCGGGACCATGGCTTGCTCAAGTGATCAGTGAACTCGAGCGTGAAGTAGTCAATGAGCGGGTAAAAAATGAGACGGAGGAGATTCGATTATGGTTCAAAGAGTGGAGCACTCAACAAAAGGAGCAATTCTAAAACTGCTCTATACACACAATGATCAATTTCTTTCCGGACAATGGATCTCTGAACACATCGGCTGCTCACGAACGGCAGTATGGAAGCACATTCAATCACTAATCGCTGAAGGGTATCAGATCTCATCGGTACAAAAAAAAGGCTATAAGCTTATTGATGCTCCAATGGGATTAAGTGAAGCAGCGGTAAGCGCCCATCTAACAACAAAGGTAATTGGGCGACACATCTGTTTTTATGACGCAATAGGATCAACACAAAAAGAAGCGCTGCGCCTTGCTGATGAAGGTGCTGAGCACGGAACCGTTGTACTAACCAATGAACAGACAAGCGGGCGTGGAAGACTGGGGCATACGTGGCAATCGCAGCGTGGGACGAACATTGCGTTGAGCTTAATTTTGCGACCGGAGCTTCCGATCGATCAAACGCCGCAGCTTACATTACTAACCGCTGTGGCAGCGGCTGAAACCATTGAAAAACAGGCAGGTTTGTCATGCGGGATCAAATGGCCGAACGATCTATTGTTTGAAGGAAAAAAACTTGTCGGAATTTTAACTGAACTAATGGCAGAGGCTACTTATGTAAAAGCTGTGGTAATCGGCATCGGATTTAATGTCAATACAACTGCTTTTCCCGATCCAATAAAAAGCGAGGCAGCCTCCCTTGCATCGCTGACAGGAAAACAGTTTGCCTTAGCGCCGATTGTGCAGCAATTTTTCGCTTCGTTTGAGACGCTGTATCAGTTGTATTTGAGCGAAGGATTTAAAAAAATACGACCGCTTTGGGAAAAGCGTGCGCTGAATTTAGGAAAACAGATAAAAGTACGTCAACCTGGGGGACGCGTTCTCATTGGTACGGCATTGGGGATTAATGATGACGGAGTGCTGCGATTGAAAAAGACGGATGGAACCATTGCAAATGTATATTCTGCAGATGTTGAGTGGGATTAAAGCGTTTCAATTATCGCACAGAACGAGCAGCATTTTGTTATAATTATTTAAAAGGGTGGAATCACGCAGTTCGTGTATGAGGGCAACCGGTGGTTCGAACAAAAAATGATCTTGCAATCTACCGGAAGAATCGATACGATTATTTTGCTGAGCAAATGAAAATAAACCCGAAAGACCGGGTTTACCCGCAATGCATAAGTCGGTTCAGGAGCTTTTTTCCCATAACTGGGTAGGCGTAGTTTAAACGGAAAGGGTAAGGGTTATACCCGCCAGTATTTGGCAATGGCGGCACCGCGTGACGCGTGGTTCGCCAGATACATAAAGTGATTCGGGTGATTTTTTGAGAACAACACGAACATGGATTTATGTCACTGCTTTTACTGTGTTATTGATCTTGATTTTTGGTGCTTGGCATTTGTATTCAAGCAACATGAGTAATCAAACGCATGACGCGGCAGCAGCGGTTGAGAAAGCAAAGCAGCATTATTCCTTTGATCGCACGCTTTCTGTTTCAGCTTATCATGGGTCAGATGCCTATCAAGTGGTTAAGGCCAAAAGAAATGGGAAAACGGTTTATTTTTGGGTGCCCGATGATTCGAAAAAAGCGGCTTATATTGAACGCAGAGCAAGTGACGGGATAACAAAGAATCAAGTTTTGACCCTTTTTGAACGTCAGAGGTTCGATGTTAAACGACTCATTTCCGTTCGACTCGGGGCGATCAATGGCAATCCGGTATGGGAAATTACCTTTTTAAGCCCGAATCAACATTATAATTATGTTTCATTTTATTTTGATTCTGGGAAAGAAGCACAACGAATTCTAAATTTGTAACTGTGCTGATCTTGATAAATGTTCAGGGAGGAAGAGAGAATGCAATTTGCAAGAAGAGCGGAAATGATCACTCCGTCAAGTACCCTTGCCATTACAGCGAAGGCGAACGAATTGAAAGCAAGTGGGTTTGATGTCATCGGACTAGGGGCAGGACAACCAGATTTTAATACACCTGAATTTATTATTGATGCAGCAACGGAGGCTGCACAAGCCGGACATACGAAATATACGCCTTCGGCAGGTCTTCCAGAACTGAAGGATGCCATTATCAAAAAATTAAAGCGTGATCAAGGATTTGACTATGAACGAAATCAAATTATTGTTGGAAACGGTGCGAAGCACGTTCTTTATTTGCTCTTCCAAGCCTTGCTGAATCCATCTGACGAAGTGATTATTCCTGCTCCATATTGGGTAAGTTACACGGAACAGGTTAAACTAGCTGGAGGTGTTCCAATCACAATTGAGACCTCCGAGCGCGATCATTTCAAAATCACGGTTGCTGATTTGGAAAAAGCGGTTACTGCAAAAACGAAAGCAGTGCTTATTAATTCGCCGAGCAATCCGACCGGGATGATCTATTCTAAAGAAGAACTTGAACCGATTGCTGAGTTTTGTGTGAAACATGATCTTGTGATTATTTCGGATGAAATCTATGAAAAGCTCGTTTATAATGGCAACTGTTTCTTCTCAATTGCACAATTGTCTGAATCAGTGAAAGCACAGACGGTTGTTGTTAACGGAGTCTCTAAATCACATTCAATGACCGGTTGGCGTATCGGCTATGCGGCAGCTGATGCGGCCTTAATTCAAGCGATGACAAATATAGCAAGTCACAGTACATCAAACCCGGCGTCAGTGTCACAATATGCGGCAATTGCGGCGTATAACGGTCCTCAAGAAAGTATCGAAACCATGCGTCAGGCGTTTGAACAACGATTAAATACAATATACCCGAGATTGGTGAACTTGCCTGGTGTGACTTGTGTCAAACCTCAAGGGGCCTTTTATCTCTTCCCAAATATACGACCATTGAGTGATGCATGTGGTTTTTCATGTGTTACAGATTGGGTCAAAGCATTACTAGACGAAGAAAAGGTTGCCGTAGTTCCCGGTGCAGGTTTCGGAATGCCTGATTATATCCGCTTATCCTATGCGACATCCTTAGATAATTTGGAAAAAGCGCTCGATCGCATCGAACACTTTATTAAAGAACATACAAAGTAATTTGTTACATGAATGCGGGGGTCATGGAAAATGAATGTAAGAATTTCTGAAGTGAAAGATCATTTGGGCGATGAAGTGACCATTGGTGCATGGCTGGCCAACAAACGATCAAGCGGTAAGATTGCCTTTTTGGAACTTCGGGACGGCACTGGATTTATTCAAGCCGTTGTTCTAAAAAATGAGATCAGTGAAGAAAATTGGGAAAAGGCGAAAGAATTAACACAAGAAAGCTCGCTCTATGTTACGGGAAGTGTGCGCGAAGATAAACGCGCGCCAAGTGGATTTGAGTTAACGGTCACTGATCTGGAGATTATTCAAATGGCACATGATTACCCGATCACCCCTAAGGAGCATGGCGTTGAGTTCTTAATGGATCACCGGCACCTGTGGCTGCGTTCCAGCAGGCAGCATGCCATTTTGCGTATTCGCAATGAAGTGATCAAAGCAACTTATGATTTCTTTAATGATCACGGCTTTATTAAAGTTGACCCGCCGATTCTGACCGGAAGTTCTGCAGAGGGAACCACCGATCTCTTCCATACAAAATATTTCGATCGTGATGCCTATCTCTCGCAAAGCGGGCAGCTCTATATGGAAGCTGCTGCAATGGCTTTTGGAAAGGTATTCTCGTTTGGACCGGCTTTCCGTGCTGAGAAATCAAAAACACGGCGGCATTTGATTGAGTTCTGGATGATTGAACCGGAAATGGCCTTCTGTGATCATGAAGAAAGTCTAAAGGTTCAAGAAAACTATGTAGCTTATCTTGTTCAACGTGTTTTGAACAATTGTCAATCGGAGCTTAAAGCGATTGGACGTGACACGACAAGGCTTGAGAAGATTAAAGCACCGTTCCCGCGTATCAGCTATGATGAAGCGATTGACTTCTTAAAGAAAGAAGGATTTAATGATATTGAATGGGGCGATGATTTTGGTTCACCACATGAAACCGCAATTGCTGAACATTTCGATGTCCCGGTTTTCGTGACGAAATACCCGACAAAAGTTAAGGCATTCTATATGAAACCGGATCCTGAACGTGACGATGTCGTTCTTTGCGCCGATCTTTTGGCACCGGAAGGTTATGGTGAAATTATTGGCGGAAGCCAGCGAATCGATGATCTGGAACTGATGAAGAAGCGCTATGAAGCGTTCCATCTTACGGATCCTGCGTACCAGTGGTATCTGGAACTTCGCCAATATGGCACCGTTCCACATTCGGGATTCGGGTTGGGGCTAGAGCGAGCAATCGCATGGATTTGCGGATTGGATCACATCCGCGAGACGATTCCGTTCCCGAGATTGTTGAATCGTATCTATCCTTAATCGAGGTTTTTCATGGTGATAGACTCGGGTGTTCCCGAGTCTTTTGCTATTTTTGCGGTGCAATTTGAGAGAATCTCCCTCAGTACATGGACCGCAGTCTGCGATGATCCATGCTATAATGTTCAATGAGGTGTCATAGAATGATGGATATGAATTTCATGCTTGAACTCGTTGGGAACGGCAGTGTCACTGTCCCGTCACTTCTTATTGAAAACTATCACGGGATTGGTTTGAATGAGCAAGAGTGTATGTTGCTGGTTCAAATCCACTCATTTCTAAGTAAAGGTGACGATTTTCCAACGTTTGACGATTTGGCGAGCAGAATGAGCTTTGATGAAACCGCGTGCGCAGATTGTCTGCGCAGCTTAATCCAACGCGGCTATTTGGCAATCATACAAAAAAATGATCGTAAACTATATTCTGAAGCGTACTCGTTGGAGCCGCTTTGGAACAAGCTGATTCGCGCCGCTTACTCAAAGAGGGTGAGCAAGGTGTCAACAGAAAACGATGATAAGCTGTATACGTTGTTTGAAAATGAATTTGCAAGACCGCTTTCGCCAATTGAGTGCGAGACGCTTGCGATGTGGCTGGATCAAGACCACCATTCGCCATCGTTGATTAAAGGTGCCTTGCGTGAAGCGGTTCTATCCGGAAAAATGAATTTCCGTTATATCGATCGCATCTTATTTGACTGGAAGAAAAACGGAATCAAAACATTGGATCAGGCAAAGAAACATGGTGAAAAAATCAGAGCTCACCAACATCGTAACACAGTGACCAAACAAGAAAAAAGCGATGTTCCGAAAATGCCGACGTATAATTGGCTAGGCAAACTCGATTAGGAAGGTGCAAACTCCTGAACCAAAAACAATGTGACTACATCTTAAATACGATAGCAGACATGTTTCCTGATGCCCATTGTGAATTAAACCATTCCAATCCTTTTGAACTGGCGATTGCGGTGATGCTTTCCGCACAATGTACCGATGCTCTAGTCAATCGCGTCACACCGAGTCTATTTCAAAAATATCATGAGCCTGAGGATTACCTAGCTGTACCCATTGAAGAACTTCAAAATGATCTGCGCTCTATTGGGCTTTACCGAAATAAGGCGAAACATATACGGCAAATGTGTCAGATGCTCATTGAAAAGTATAATGGCGAGCTGCCAACAACTCGTAATGAACTCATCAAACTTCCCGGTATTGGACGAAAAACAGCGAATGTGATTGTCTCGGTTGCATTTGGTGAACCCGCTCTTGCTGTTGACACCCATGTTGAACGGGTAACCAAGCGGCTGGGAATCTGCCGATGGAAGGACAGCGTCCTTGAAGTCGAGAAGACATTGATGCGGCGGGTTCCCAGGGAGAAGTGGTCGGAAACGCATCATCGTCTGATTTTTTTCGGACGCTATCATTGTAGAGCACAAAATCCGAAGTGTCCGGAATGTCCGCTTCTTGACGTATGCCGAGAGGGGCAGAAACGAATGAGAAGAGGTGAAAGCAAGTTTGACAAAGCCATTTCTAAAGCTTGAGCTGCCTCAAACGTTTCAAGTTTTCCCATTTTACGAAAAGCAGCAGGTCATTGACGGTGTACTCTCGGAAGAAGAGGTTTATCAGATTCCCTTTCTCTATGATTTACTTTATATAAATGTAAATGCGCCCAATCAGCTGGAAAAGTGGCCCTGGCAGGAAGAGGACAATTTTTTTCATGCGTACTGGAAGGAGCGCAGCGAAGCGCTTCGCGTGCTTTTTCACCAGCGTGATCAAGCTTTGGTTCGAAAGCCGATGATTCGTTGCATTGCTGCATTCATTGATCAGCTTTGCTGGTCTGCGGGCGCTCCGGTTTCCTCATTAGTTCATGACGATTTGATCCAACAGATCAAGGCTGCTCCCTACGCACCATTGAATATTGACGAACGACTTGGTTACTTGCTTCGTCAACCGGCGCGTTATCTGGCGTTTATTCAGTTGGATGAGTTGGAGCAGGAATTTACCAAAAAAAGAGCAGCGAGCATGCGTCGCCTCGAAAATAAATGAGAGAGACAAAATCCCCAACGTCTTGATGATGTCTCCCCGTAAAGTTGATGTAGTTTTAAATGCCTGTTCGGTGGTTAAAATCCGATATTCAATTGGACTTTAACCGCCGAATTTTTCTTTGATTCTTTATTAATTATAATACTTGATCTAAGCACACAAAACCGTTTATAATTTTTCCCTTTAGCACGGGGCATCATTAGAAGTTCGTTTTCTGATTCAAACTCCTGAAGTCACTCCTGTTTAATAAGTAACTTTTGATTCGTTGTTCTTTTTTGACTGCAGACTTTGGATTCTTCGTGCGTTTCCCCCCATAGGGGATGTACTCAATTGGTTTCGAATCCATCTAAATCTGTTACGACTTCACTGATAAATCGATGAAAGTAAAGAGATTGAAATTTTAAATAAAGTGCTGCGCGTTCAAGTGGTGAACGGTTCTTTTTTATATTTTATCGATGTTTTAAGTTTTAATGTCTGCAATGCTTTTTCCCAGATAGCGATGAGTTGCTCTTCATCAGTTTGAAGTATTCTTTTTAAAATCAGTTAAGTATTTAGACATAGCAAACCTCCCTAAAGTTGAATTTTATCTGTCCAACCTTAGGGAGGCCATTTACATTTTTGTTTTAAGGTTACTGATTAGTAGTTGGTGGTGGTGTTCCAGTGTCCACATTATTTCCGTTGTTTCCCGCGTCACCATTATTTCCGTTGTTTTCAGTGTCTCCATTTTTTTCGTTGTTTCCAGTGTCCACATTATTTCCGTTGTTTCCCGCATCACCATTATTTCCGTTGTTTTCAGTATCACCATTGTTTCCGTTGTTTTCAGCGTTTTCATTTTCCCCGGTATCTTCAGTATTTTCATCAATACTTGAGCTGCTGCTTTCACTGCTACCGCTGCTCTCACTACTTGACGAGCTGCTTTCTTCACTGCTACTGCTACTTTCGCTGCTTGAAGAACTGCTTTGCTCACTGCTGCTTTCACTGCTTGATGCATCCGACTTATCTGAGCGGAAGTGATTGCTGACATTTGAATGCATCACAGCCAATTCACCGTTGCCCAATGTCTCAACGGAATTTGGCTTTGTGAAATCCGGAGCACCAACCATAAATTGAGCCATAATGTTTCTGAAAATGGTTTTTGCATATTGTTGTTCGGTCGGCCCGAGAAAAGTACCATAGTCTTTGTCATTTTTTTGCTCATTTTTAACTTCGTAACCCGTCCATACAGCGGTAGTTAATCTTGTATTGTAGCCGACGAACCAAGAAGCGAGGGCACCATGTCTTTGCTGCGTGGCTGATATGCCGTATTGCTTCGCGTAATCATCAGGAATATTATGCGTGCCGGTTTTACCCGCCATGTTTGATCCGCCTATATTTGCACTGCGCCCGGTCCCTTGTGGATTTGTCATGACATCTTTAAGCATATCGGTAACCATGTATGCCGTATAGTCATGCATCGCAACACGACGTGTATGGTTCAGCTGAATCACTTCTCCGTCCGGCTTTACAATTTTTCGTACTGCGTAGGGCTGATTGTATATGCCCTTATTGCCAAAGGCAGCATAGGCGCCGGACATTTCGAGCGGGTTGGAACTGAATCCGCCGCCACCAATTGAATAGCTTTCGCCAAGCTTTTTAAGCGTTTCGCTTGGGATGCCGAGTTTTTTGGCAAATGTACGAATGCTACCTGTGCCTTTTGCCTGATCAACCTTCTGGAACGTTTGCAAAGCAGGAACATTGCGTGACAGGTAAAGCGCTCGGCGCATTGTCATTGAACCAAGGAAACGATTATCAAAATCATTGATCTTTTTTCCCCAACTGTATTTAACATCCGGCGTATCATCGACTTGATAGTCGGTCGGCCATTGTAAATAGTCGATGGCTGGACCATAATCCATAATTGGTTTGGCAGTGGAACCGACATTGCCGCTTCCCGCTGTTTTATAAGAGCGGTTGTTGTTCATTAAATAGGTGTAGTTGCGCCCGCCGCCGAGGGCACGAATTGCCCCGGTTTGCGTATCGATCACCGAAACGCCGGCGTTGAAATTCTTTTGTACAACCGGGAAATTTTGTTTATTATTCAGCACATCCTGCGCCTGATTCTGAATCTCCGGATCCAAAGTGGTGTAGATCTTCAATCCTCCCGAATTGAATTCCTGTTCCGTAATTACTTTTTTATCCTCAACCAGTTCTTTGCGAACGAAATCGAGAAAGGCGCCATATTTGCGATTGCTGACCTTAATCTGCCGATGTCCCTTTGTCATTTGCTTCATCGAAACGGTTTTTGCCTTTGCTGCTTCCTCCGATGAGATGGCGTGATTGTGCACCATCAAGTCAAGAACCAAATCACGGCGTGTTTTTGCCCGATCAGGATGTTTGATCGGGTCATAGTAGCCGGGATTCCGTGTCATCGCGGCAAGCATTGCTGCTTGGTCTAAAGTGACATTCTTAACATTCTTGCCGAAATAGCGTTCAGAAGCAGCGGCTACACCGTAAGTGGGACCCCCACCGAGATAGATTTGATTTAAGTAAAACTCAAGAATCTGCTTTTTGGTGTAACTTTTCTCCAATTGAATCGCTAGATACATTTCTTGAATCTTACGTGTAAAGGTCTTATTCTGAGTGAGCATTGCATTGCGAACGACCTGCTGTGTGATCGTACTTGCTCCTTCAGATTTATACCCCTTCGTAAACTGGGCGACGCCTGCACCCATGATTCGAATCGGGTCGATACCGATATGTTTATAGAAACGAACATCCTCTGTCGCTATATAAGCATCTTGAATCGTTTTAGGGATGTTATCGATATCTGTATACATGCGATGCTCGCCGGAGTCGACATCCGTTGCTTTTTTATCATTTTGATCATAGAGGACCGATGATATTTCATTATGCAATGCATTTGCGTTTAATTTCGGCGCCTGTCCGATCACAGCGAAGACGAAAATCGTCCCAGCCAAGATCAAGAATAAGAAAACCAGCAATAAAAGAATGAAAGTCCGCTTTACCCAATGTTTTTTTCCACCGGATTTCTTTTTCTTTTTTGCAGGTTTATGTGTTTCGTTTTTCTGTTTTTCTGCTTCGGCTGCACGCCGTCTTTCCATTCGGGTATGGTATTCAACCATGACTGATCCTACCTTTCCAAAAAAACCTGTCCCATGGTTTACGTGACATAGTATTCGAGAGTTCCCGCTGATTATGACTTAATTAAAAGTAGACTTCACACACATTTTGAAGATAATCGACACGCGGAAGATACTTTTGCGGAATCAATGAACCATGATCCTGAAAGATTCGTTTCGGGATTGATTTGCGGCCGCCGTTTAAAGATTCGTCCCAAGCCGCCGCTAAATAATCCGCATCAAGCAGGAAAATCTCCGAACGCTTTGTGAATTTGACAATGATAAACCCAATACCGCCGTGTCGTTTGATTCGTTTCATATGCTCGACTTGATGGCGATGAAAATTCTTCAAGGGAATATAGTTCTCGTGCGTTGTTTCTTTTGCCTCAAAGTCTATGTATCTCCCTCGATAGATCCCGTTGTAGTCGGTAGTAGATGCTCTACGAAAATAAGCTTCCGTAATTTTGGCAGCACTTCGCTTCGGATAGTCTACATGGACAATTTGTATTGGTGTCGGCTTTTTGTAAATCACTGCCTGATCCGTTTCAATGTAATAACGGTTTGTCACGTTCAAATCTTCTTCTAAAGACATGCCGCGGTGCCCATAGACGATTTCCGAAGCGGGGCCAGATTGGACCGCTTGACTTTTTCCCTTGTAGGGCTGTCCATTGGGATAAAAGACGCTCATGATGCGGCTGCTCCTTTCCTTTCATTCAAAAGCAATGTCGTCTGCTTTATTCTTAGAACAGTATACCAAAGTACGCTTCGAAGGGGTTAATTTTATTTAAAACGGTCCAATCGGTCATGATTGCTTGCGAGAAAGGGCTAGTTTTGAAAGATTGCTGCTAGTTTTGTCGAGTGTGCAGGTGATCCCTCTCTTTTATGGAACCTCTAAATTAATCTAACTAAGAGAGAAGGGACGTACATGCACTCAGTCAAAAGTCTTGGCATGTCGGTTCGTGAACTGAATTTTCGGATGGATTATTTAACCATGCAATTGGAGCAGTTGGATCATAAAATTATGCGCAATAATAGTGAGTTAATTGAACAACAGTTGGATCTGTGCAAAAAAAAGATGGACCATTCAAAAAGGAAAATGAATCAGGTGGATCGGATGCTTGAAAAAGCGGCTCGTGGAACAGAAATATACTATTCAAACCAGCTAGAGTCGATTTTATTCGAACCGAACACAAACGCTTCGAAGGATCAGAACCGTTCAGCCTGAAAGATGTAACAAGCACGCTTGGGTTGACGCTTCATGAGCAGACTTGGTGAATTGACGATTTGATCATGATACACTAAGTTTAATCAACTTGTTTATGGAGTGAATCAGTGTGCCTATTGAATCAAAGTCCCGGCTGCATCAGCTGACGGTAAAGCTGAGGGAACTCAACCAAACCGCCTATAAACAGTATGCGGAACAAACGCAGGATAAAGCTTATCAGACCGATTTTTATGGCAAGGTCAAGCCGTTTGCCGATGCGATGCAAAAGGTTGTTGATGAATGGCATCCATTAGCGGAACATTGGGTCAGAAAACGCAAACCCAGGTATGTTTTTCCAATACAAATTAAAGATACGAGCGATAATTTAACGATTATATGCGTCACGGCATTTCAGAAGGACACGCGCAGACGGCGATTTTATGAAACCATTAAATCGATTGACTATGTTTTGGAAAATATTCAAGAGCAGTTGGAGCAGGATCTAAAGTGAATCAAGCTGCCATCCGGATAAATGAGATCAGAACAAAGATGAAATAAGGGACTCCCAGAAACAGAATTGCATAATACATGATTTTTGTGACCCATTCAAAGCATTCTTCAGCAGAAAGCTGCTCAATTTTTTGTCTGAGCTGCTGCAGCGAATCATTGAATGGTTCATTTTTTTTGGATAATGGTGTGGTATGTGTTTTTTCCATGAATGCTTCCCCCTAATGACTGCCTTTGATAGACTATATGGCTTGTCCGATGAAAATATGCAAAGTAGGTGGAGGATTCAGTGAAGCATTGGTTTTATCTCAGCAATCGTTTTGCCATTGAATGCTTTAAACCCTTCATTGAGTGCAATTAATTTTCCAGCATAAACCGGATAGACGGCGGCAAATCCTCCATTTAGGATATAATGCTGCGTCTGGCTGTATGATTTCAGGAAAAGAAGGTAATCCCCGTCGGCGAGCGGTCCAGTATATCGATTATTTAGAGGATCCGACGGCTGTGGAAGCGGATCGATCCCGGTGGTCAGCAGTTTGACCGGCGCTTGAACGCTGCCTTTGAGCACTTCATGAATCTGTAGCAGTTGTTCTGCATTGACAAAGCGCGCACCGGAAGGCAAGCGTTTTCCGGTATTCCATCTTTTAATTGATTGATTCAGATGCGTGTATACGATAAGGTCCGATTGTTGGATCATGCGCTGGCTGCTTTCCGGTTGAACAGTTTTGATGAGTTCATTCATTGATTCTGCGTGTATGTGGACAGGATGCCAAATAAGGCTGGAAAGCAGGAGAACAGCGACCAGCAGTGTGTGAGAAGAACGACCTAGCGGCATTTTGAGACAGCTCCGATCTTTTTTTGTTTAGCTTGATTCGCAGCGCTGCATTCTATACATGGGAAAGCATTGCTGGATTGGATTATTGACGATCATTCAAGCGGTTAATCTTGAACATTTCGTGAAGGTATAGTATGTTTAATCTGTTAGAAAAACTAAATGATTGGTTCGTCCACTAGGGGTGCTGTTTGCTGAGAGGGCATGGTCCCGACCCTTGGACCTGATCTGGTTAATACCAGCGTAGGAAAGTGGTAACTCAAACGTTATTCAAACCGCTTTCGTCTTACGATGAAAGCGGTTTTTTAAACTTTTCAAACATGGTGACCGGATGAACGGAGGAACAGTCAAAATTAAAGGGGGAACAGATATGGCTCATGAAAAAAGCCGTAATCTGAAGCTTAATTTAACCGACATTCTTGTAACGATCGTGATTGCACTTGTTTTTGGACTGGTTTTTCGCTTAATGGGACCGGTCTATGATTTGGTACAGCCGCTGGGGATACATCTGGATGCACTTCTGTATGGGATTTGGTTTATCGCCGCACCCTTTGCTGCACTTCTAATTCGCAAACCCGGTGTCGCATTCCTGGCAGAGACTGCTGCAGCGCTTGCTGAAATGCTTTTTGCAGGCAGCGGGGGCATTATCAACCTCTATTATGGTTTGCTTCAAGGGGCATTTTCAGAAGCAATTTTTGCCGCATGGCGCTATAAGAAATTTTCGATCGGCGTTGCTTCATTGTCCGCATTCGCTGCATTAATTGCATCAATCATTCTTGATGCCGGCTATGCATACCTGCCCTTACTCGCCGGATGGAATCTTATCTTATACCTCGTTTTTCGCTTGATTGGTTCCATTTTACTTTCAGGGCTATTTCCCTATGCTTTGGTGAAAGGACTTGAGAAGACCGGTGTCACGCAATCGCTTCGCCCGGTAACTAAGGAAGATTACGATGTCCTTAAGTAAGCGGGAAGAGTGGGGCGTTGATCAACTGCGTCTAGCATTCCCTAAGAAAAAATCGATGTTATTTAAAGATCTTTCCTTTCATTATAAGAAAGGTGAGCGAGTATTGCTCTTAGGACCATCAGGATGCGGTAAGTCCACACTGCTTCAAGTTCTTTCTGGTCTCATTCCAAACAGTATCCAATTACCGATGCGCGCAGAACGCTGCGTGATACCGGAAAACTGGGGGTATATTTTTCAAGACCCTGACACTCAGTTCTGCATGCCGTATGTTGATGAGGAGATTGCATTTGTTTTGGAAAATCGACGTGTACCCCGAGAGCAGATGCCGTCTCTGATTCAGCACTATCTGAACTTAGTCGATCTGAATTTGACCGATAATCATCGGTTGATTCGTACGCTCTCAGGAGGGATGAAACAGCGGTTGGCCATTGCCAGTATTCTCGCACTTGAACCGGAAGTACTGTTCGTGGACGAACCGACGGCATTACTTGATCCATCTGGAACCCGCAAGCTGTGGGAGACCGTGCAACAAATTGGAAATGACCGTACATTGATTATCGTTGAACACAAAATTGACCACGTGCTTGATTTCATTGATCGCGTCGTTCTTTTCAACGAGCAAGGCGCCATTTTTGCCGATGGTCCAAAGCAGGAAATGCTGTCTCGTTACGAAAAAAAGCTTGATGAATATGGGGTCTGGCATCCGGGAAGCTGGATGAACTATCGTATTCATCAGCAAAATGATTCAAAGCAATCCGTTCAAGGCGAGGTTCAACTCAGTCTTCATAATTTTGCCGTACTCAGGCAAAAGGAAGTTAAATTTTTTGCTGAATCTTTAAACATTCACAAAGGGGAATGGATTGCAATCATTGGTGAAAACGGGGCAGGAAAAAGCACGATGATTGAAGGCATTATGGGACTTCTTAAATCAAAAGGCAAATGCGTCTGGTCTTTTGGACATCCTGCCGATCATGTGCAATTTGTCTTTCAAAATCCTGAATATCAGTTTGTTACCGATTCGGTACAGGATGAACTCGCTTTCGGCCTTCGGGTTAGAAAACGGGATGAGCCTGAATGTGCAGATCGTGTTGAAGAGCATCTCCACCATTATTCTCTTGAACAACAGCGCCATCAACATCCGTTCCAACTGTCGATGGGGCAAAAGCGGCGATTGAGTGTTGCATCTGCATTAATCACTTATCCGGATGTGCTGATCTTGGATGAACCGACATTCGGACAGGATGCCAAGAATACGTTTGCACTGCTCGATCTCTTTCAACAGCTCCAACAGAGGGGAACGACACTGCTCATGGTGACTCATGAGATGGAGATCGTGCGACACTTTGCCAGCCGCATTCTGAAGGTAGAGAATGGATCCATTGTGATGGACACGCAAGATGAAGGCGTAGGAAAGGAGCAGGGGCATGGATACGGTTTGGGGAAACACGAACAAATTATTTTTTAAAGTGAATCCAAGTCTGAAATTTCTCCTCGTCTCTTCGCTGTTCATCTTGTACCTGTTTGTCACGAATCTAAATACAATGATTTGGACAGCACTCTTGTTTTTCATCCTGTATTTTTTTGTCAGCGGGTTATCAGGCAAGTGGTCGTTTTGGTTTGTGCTCCTGACCTTAATCGTCTCGCTGTTTAGTGCATCAGCGATGATCTTTTTCGGAAAAGGTAGTTCGGTCCTTTTTCAAAAAGGACTGATCCTCATTACACGGGAAAGTCTGGCTCGAGGCGTACTGCTCGGGCTTCGAACGTTTACGTTTAGCTTAATCGGCATGGTTTTTGCAACAACGACGCAGCCGGTTCCGTTTTTCTATTCATTAATGCAGCAGCTGAAAGTTCCAGCCCGATACGCTTATGGGTTTATGGCCGCTTTTCGCATGATTCCAATGATGGCAGAGGAATTTGTGAAAATACGCCAGGCGATGCGTGTGCGCGGGATGAACCGTCAAAAAGGAGTTAAGGCGTTCTGCGAGCGTATGACCCGTTATTGCCTTTCCATGCTCGCTCAATCGATTCGCCGTGCACAGCGCACAGCCATTGCAATGGAAGCGAAACGTTTTTCAATGACTGCGGAACGGACTTATTATTATAAAATCAGCTGGAGCAGAAAGGATATTTACTTTGTGCTCATTGTTCTTTGTACGGTAACACTCGGCTTTGTGCTTTCGAATGTTCTGCCGATTACTCCGTATACGAATGTTCTTGATCATTGAGTTTCCACGGTGCATGATTGAGGTAGGGAGGGATAGCGTGGTCAAAACAGTATTAATTACGGGCGCTACAAGCGGGATCGGCAATGCTCTCGCAAAATTGTTTGCTCATGAACCGGTCCACCTGATTCTTGTATCACGAAATGAAACCGTGATGGGCAAGATGAAAGATGGGATGCCGCATCGGAACGTTACCCTTATCAAAAAAGATTTAAGTGTTGTGAATGCCGCTCGCGAAGTTTATGAAGAGGTAAAGCAGAGGGGACTGGTCGTTGATCGGCTCATTAATAATGCAGGATTTGGGTTAATTGGTTGTTTCGATCAATTGCCAGTCGAACAGATGAGTGACATGATCCGACTGAATTGCAGCGCACTGACCGAACTCAGCTATTATTTTCTTACCGATCTTAGAAGTCGATCAGGAAAGATCATGAATGTCGCAAGCACGGCTGCTTATCAGCCCGGTCCGTATATGGCGGTGTATTTTGCAACGAAAGCCTTTGTCCTTTCTTTTTCCGAGGCACTTTCTGAAGAACTGAAGGGAAGCGGAGTGACGGTCACTGCGCTATGTCCGGGACCGACTCATACAAATTTTGGCACGACCGCACATGCGGAAGATGTACGGCTTTTCAGCCGCTCGATGGATGCACAACGGGTAGCAAAGCTTGGCTATCAAGCAATGGAACGGGGGAAGCGAGTTGTTATACCCGGGGCGCTTAATCAATTTGGTGCGGTTGCTGCAAAATTTCTCCCGCGAGTCTTGGGCGCTAAGGCTGTGAAGATGGCGACACGACCAACAAAGCACTAAAAAAATCCGAAAGGTCCTAAGCACCTTTCGGATTTTTAATGCCGCAATTTTTTTAGTTTTGCTGTTCTTTTGCGCGCTGAATTTCCAAATCGCGCAGCGCGGAACGCATAATTTTGCCTGATACAGTCTTAGGTAAATCGGTAACAAACTCGATCGCTCTTGGGTATTTGTATGGAGCGGTATTCTTTTTCGTAAACGTCTGCAATTCCGGTATCAAAGTCGGACTTTCTTTGTAGCCTTCTTTCAGAATAACAAAGGCTTTAACAATGTTTCCACGGACTGGATCAGGACTGGCAACGACGGCACAATCTTTAACCGCTTCGTGCTTCAGAAGCACATCCTCAACTTCTGAAGGCCCAATTGTATAACCCGAGCTGATGATGATATCATCACGTCTGCCTTTGAACCAGAAATAGTTGTCCTTGTCCCTTGACGCACGATCACCGGTTAGGAAATAATCACCGATCACTGATTTTTGATACCGCTCCGGCTGCTGGTAATAGGTTTTGAACAGTGCGGGAAAGTCGCGGCGAACAGCAATGTTTCCGACAACGCCTTCAGGGACCTCATGACCTTCTTCATCAATGATCGTAATAAATTCATCAAGGATCGGCTGTCCCATTGAGCCAATACGAATATCTTTACCGACGAGCGTACCGATCAGCAGAGTGCTTTCGGTCTGACCATAGCCATCTTTGAGCTGAAGGTCAAACGTATGCTTGAATACATCGATGACGCCGCGATTCAACGCTTCTCCTGCAGAGCAGGCGGTATGAAGCTGGGAAAGATCATAGTGATCCAAATGGTCGACTTTGGACATCAAACGATATTCGGTCGGTGTGCAGCAAAGGACATTAACTTTGTAATCTTGAAGCAGCTGAAGCTGTTTTTCCGGGTGGAAGCGTCCAAAATAGACGAGACCGGTAACGCCTTTTCCAAGTACAGACAGGAAAGGACTCCAAATCCATTTCTGCCACCCCGGACCTGCCGTTGCCCATACCGTATCACCCTCATGGACATCAAGCCAACGTTCGGGAGCAATTCTGAGGTGAGCATAGGCCCACGCATGGGTGTGCACCACGCCTTTAGGCGTGCCCGTTGTTCCGGAGGTATAGGTGAGAAAAGCCATATCATCTTTCTCGGTATCCACGGTTGTATAGGTCGTTGGCGCTTGATCCATAAGTCGATCCATTGAAAGCCATCCGTTTGATTCGCCGGAAACAGAGATCTTATGTTGAAGCGATGGCATCGTCTCATCGATGTGATCCACCTGTTCGGTGAATGCTTTATAAACGACAATTGCTTTTGCTTCACCCTGATTAATACGATAACTGATATCTTTGGCGCGAAGCATCTCAGAGCCTGGAATAACCGCAATTCCCGCGCGCAACGCCCCTAAATAGATCACGTAAGCGTCGATGATTCTCGGCACGATCGTCATGATTTTATCGCCTTTTTTAATGCCTAAGTGGTTGAGTACATTGGCAAACTGCTTTCCTTTTTGAATGAGTTCATGATAGGTAACGGTTCGTTTTTCACCCGCTTCATTTTCCCAGTACAAAGCGATCCGATCTGAATCAAACCGATCAATTTCATTTGTAAGATTGTATTTCTGTGGTGCAATAAGGTCTGTGAGTTCCATTTTATTCGCCCATCTCCCTATAAGGTTCACTTTTGAAGGAAGCCATTCAAAAGCGATGTTATAAGTTAATATTAATACCTGGTGCTAAATATTACAACTCTTTTCAATTATTTTGTTTGATGATCTTAGCTAGAGCTTCGGCGAATGCTTGAGAGCTGCGTGTGATCTCTTCTTGGTTATTATCGATACCGCCGATTTCAACCAAAAGGGCATTCTTTGACAAATCCTGATTGTAAACCCCGTTTCCAGTTAACTTTGTTTTGCCGACAATGCCACGAACCAGATCTGGATAACGCTTATCAAGTTCAGATTTTACTTTTTTCGCCAGATAAAGGTTGGCGGAGTAATTCGGATTCGCTTCACCAATGATGATACTGATGCGTGCAAAAGAGGTTTTGCCAATTTTCATGGTCGTGACGTTCTTACCAGAAGAATCACGATGAATGTCAATGAGATAGTTGAGGCTCGGTGTTTTTTTCAATTCCTTTTGAACCATCGCTCGTGAACTTTGATAAGCCTCATTATAGCCCCATCCTTGCTTGATCAGGTGCACATAACCAATTCCGTTCTGAGCAAGCACTTGGCCGATTTCTTTTCCATTGATCGCGACACTCTTATTCGGATTGGTTGTCGTGACCTGCCCATTATTGATTGGATGATAAGATTCCCATGGGTGCGTATGATAGATTAACACTGTCTTTTTAAGCTTCGCATTGCTTTTATTGGTTTCATCTGGTTTCGGTTCATCAGGCTCAGGTGTTTCGATATTAATTTGTGACGGCGGGGGGTTGTCTTTCGGGAGATTTGTATAATTCAGGCCCTTTCCGGCGACAAAAATTCGTGTATTGTAAATTGAAAAACCTGGGAGCTCAGAGCCAAACAGGCTGCGATTGTCATCAAAATGCAGCTCCGTGATCGTTTCAAAGATGACGTGAGAAAGCGATTTGGGACGTTCTTGCTTGTCCAATGCATGATTAAAGATGTTATTTTCACTGCCAAAGGTTTCAGTGAGCAGGACCTCGGCGGGCCAATCAGCTTTTTGCATTACGTCTTCAACAGCACCAATTTTGAATTGGCTGATACTGATCAACATCGCCAAACCGTAAACCAAAGTGATAAAAAAAAGGTAGTAGAAGAGGAGCGATGGTTGGGCTGTTTGCTGCATTTTTAGTGTTGGATTGATTTTTTTCAAGCTTGTCCCTCCCGATTTTGCTGCATGCTGCTCTATTAATCTATGATCCGAAGGGGCCAAGATAGACGTGTTTTTTCAAGCGTAGCCGATAAATGAATCCGTCAAAAAGAAATTGTAAAGATAAATTTACATTCCTTTAACGTTTTACCTCTTTATTTGCGTTCGATTTGATTGAATACTTATAGAGTAGGAAATGACACAGGTCAATGGAGTGTGTGAAACGATGAATCGAATGCGCAAACTGTGGGAGAAAAGTACAATCAGCATGAAATTTTCAGTTGGCTTATGGGTAGTCATCATTCTGATGTTTCTCTCAGCTGCGGCATCAACACTTTTGCTTTATCAGTCTATGAAAGGAGCAGAGGAAGCGCGTGCGGCGGGTGAACGTGCGGCGCAGATTACTGAAATTGGAACGCTATTTAAATCAAAAGACGCGCGCATCATTGATTATCTTCTCGATCCTGGGGACCGATCTGTGAAGCTGTACACGCAAGAGCAGAACAAACTCAACCAAGCGGAAAAGAAATTAAAGCCTTATATGAATACACCCGATCAGAAAAAGTGGTTTTCTCAGATTATAACTGATGATTCACGGCTGTTTAATCTTTTTCAAAGTGAATTTGTGCCTGCGGTTCTGATGAATCAGAAAAAGGAACTATCAAGAGTGCATCAAGAACAGAATACGATTCAAGAAAGAAGCATAAAGCGCATTAATCAATTGCGAGATTCAGTCATTGATGAACAGCAGCGGGCGATGGATCTTGTTCGAAAACAAGTCATCGGGGCGATGCTTTTTCTAGCCGTGAGTATCGTCGTGACGCTTTTAATCAGTTGCGCGATTACATGGCGCGTCAGCAAAGAAATGAAGCACTCCTTCAGATACGTCATTGGACTTACCGAACGGATTGCTGCCGGTGACTTAACCGAACATGAGAAAGCAAAAACAAATAAAGACGAACTCGGCTTGATCGCGGATTCTATGGAAAAAATGAAGGCCGATCTGCTCGAACTGATTCGGATGATGGTTCAGGCAGCGAGAAGATCTAAAACAAGTGGACAAGCGTTAATTCAATCGACCCAGTCCGTCTCAACGGAAAGCAAAGAGATGATCCGAATCATGGATCAACTTGCCAATGGTTTTGATCGGCAAGCGGCAAATACCGTCCACATTGCACAGTTCACTGAGAATTTTAGTGAACGCTTAACCAAGGAAGTTGCCATGCTTTCCTCAGTGCTCCATCAGGCACAGGACGCTTCAGACTTAACGGAAACCGGACGGTCAATGATTGAAAACTCGCAACAGCACATGAAGACGATTAAATTGAGTGTGAACGACTCAAGCCGCAAAATGGAAGAGTTTAAGCAGCAATTGGCACAACTGACTAAATTCATTGAATCCATTGGCCACATTGCAGGGCAAACCAATCTATTGGCGTTAAATGCAGCGATCGAAGCGGCGCGAACAGATCAAGAGAGCAGTGGATTCAGTGTAATCGCCGATTCGATACGAAAACTGTCGAATCAAACCTCTAAATCGACAAAGGAGATGTCCCTGATGCTCAGCGCGGTGTACAAGGGATTTGATCGTGTCAATGATGCGCTGAATGCGAGTCAAGAACAGGTAGAAAATGGTGTCCAGCAGATTACAAATACTGGGGAAGTATTATCAGTCATTAATCAGGATGCACTTGATATACGATCAAGCTTAACGGATGTATCGTCAAACTTGAATGAGGTCAGCTTGATCGGTGTGCAAATGAAGCAGTCACTTACTGAAGTTGCTGCAGTCTCTCAGCAATCTGCGGCAAGTGTTGCTCAAGTGAATCAGTCGATGAACAAAATTGAGCGATCCATTGGTCGATACATGAAGGAAGCAAAAATGATCGACGATACGTCCAATCAATTTGAAAAGGTGATTCAGCGCTTCAGACTTGAGCATTAAAATATTCCAGTCAAGTTCTGCAAGCGATTCATTTATCCACATAAAAAAAGAGCTGCCGATGTGATTGTCGGCAGCTCTTTTTAAACAGTTGCTCTGTGTTCGTTGGGCGGAGCACTCTGCATGGCATCCACAAGTGAGCCAACATAACCAACAGCAGCGCGAATCGTTGCCGGATTCGTGATGTCGACATGCGCTTTTTCGATCAATTGCTGCGGGGAAAGACTTGCTCCTGCTTTTAGAATAGAGAGCCAACGATTGATTGCTGGTTGACCTTCTTTTTCAATTTGAGCAGCAACAGCCGTTGCAACCGTTAGTCCGGCTGAGTACGTGTACGAATACAATCCTGAGTAATAATGCGGCTGCCGCATCCAGGTTAAACCATCACGTTCATCAAGTGCAACGGCATCACCCCAAAACCCTTTGAGCGTCTCATTGAACAGCTTGGTCAGTACTGAAGCCGTTAATGCCTCACCATTTTCAGCTAGGCGGAATACTTTTCGCTGATAAACGCCTTCCAGAAGATGGGTAACAAAATTGTGATAGTAGGTACTCAAAATCCTTTCGGTGACCGATCGTTTCATTTCATCTGATTTTGCTTGCTGTTTCAGATAACGGGCGAGAATCAATTCGTTCATCGTAGAGGGTGCTTCAATAAAAAATAGGGAAGGGCGGTAGTTCGCTAACTTTTGATACTTTTGAGAAAGCATAAAGTGACCGGCATGTCCGAATTCATGGGCAAGGGTGAGAATGTTGCGGATGTCTCCGGTCCAAGTCATTAAGATATAGGAATGCGCACCGTATGGAGAAGAACAGAAGCCACCGGTTGATTTTCCAACATTATCGCCGTAATCCACCCACCGGTTATTAAGACCTTCTTCAATGATTGCACGATATTCCGGGCCCATTATTTCGAGGGCTTCAAGAAGTACTTTTTTACTCTCCGCAAAGGTCGTTTGTGGGGCGGACGTGTCAATCGGAGCAAGCAGGTCGGCATAGGTCATGCGATCTAGTTTAAGCTGCTTTTGTTTTATTTTTGCGTAACGCCGCATATGGGGCGCCAATTCTTTGTAGATAATCTCCAATTGGTTCGTGTACATTGATTCGCTTACCTGTTGTTCTTGAAGCATATACTCCGTTGCTGATTTGTAACCGCGCAGTTTGGCAAGTGCAATCGTTTTTGCAACTTCGGCAGCATACACGGCAGCAAAGGTATTCTTATAGGCGGCAAGGGTCTCGGTAAATGATGCATAGGCGTTTCTTCTTAACGTGGTATCCCGACTCGACGCGTATCTGTTTTCATAAAGCGTGAAAGACATGGGCAATGCTCTGCCCTTGCCGTCAGTAACCGGATGAAACTGCATGTCGGCAAGCTTACTGCGTGAATAGATCGTATAGGGAGCATCAAACACCTCCGAAAATGCCTTAATCGTTTTCTCTGCCTCTGGATGCAGACGATGTGGTTTTCGAAGCAAAAGCTTATGAAAATAGGGTGCGTATTCCTTCAGTTCAGGTGTGGTTTTCTCAAAATCCGCCAGTTTGTTTTCATCTACAGCCATCAATTGATCTTCAAAAAAAGACAACTGCGTTTCAATTTCAGTAATGACCGCATCAACGCGAGCGGCATCTGCTTGGTTTTCGGCGTTGCTGCTGTCGGCGGATTGTTTAAGGCTTACAAAAGCAGAAAGCCGCCAAAGCCGACCTTTTAAAGCGAAATAGGTTTCCAAGGCCTGATAGAGCGCTTTGCTGTTGCTGGTTATGCTGCTTTTTTGTGCAATGATTTTCGCTGCTTCAGCATTCACATCATTAAGTTCTTCGACATAGGCTTCTCGAGTAGAGAACAGATCCTTGAGGTTCCAAGTCTGTTCTGTTGGCACTTGCTCTCTTTTTAACCGTTGTTCCAATGCTATCCCTCAATTCTCATCATTCGTTCCTTATAGTTTAGCATACAGCCAGCAAATCTGTAGGTTCTGGCGCACGCAATCAAAAGAAAGCCATTCCATCAGACGACACACAATCGTTTAAGCAAAAAGATGACTGAAAAAATCATCTTGATCGTTCATTGGTAAATTAGCACGAGGGTTCAAGGATCCTTTCTGCAAGTTGCTTTGGCACGTCGGTTAAGGAGCATTGACAGTTTAGATAAAAACCGGAAAAATTCCCGTAAAATGAAACAATGACCACAAATGAAAACGTTTTCACAGAATACTTGGATTCTATTGCATCCCGTACTAAGTCGTGTAGGATAACGATGTAAGCGCTATTAAAGAAGCTAAAAAATAAATTCTCATGGATCTAGCACTTACATGGACGACTCTTAATCGTTTTCTGTGAGAAAGAAATCGCATTTAAAGCGCAAATGAGAGGGGATTCAGAATGATGCAGAAAATACAACGCTTTGGCGGAGCGATGTTCACACCGGTCTTGTTATTTGCATTTTCCGGGTTAATGCTCGCACTTTCAATCTCATTAACGAACCCGATCCTGCTTGGCAGTGTCGCAAACGAAGGAACCCTTTGGACACAGTTTTGGTCAATGATTGAAAACGGGGCTTGGACAATCTTCAATCAAATGGAGTTGCTATTTGTTATCGGATTGCCAATCGGCTTAGCCAAAGAAGCCAGCGGTCGGGCCGCCATGGAATCTGTAGTCGTTTACCTTACGTTTAATTATTTCGTGAATTCAATACTAACTTCTTGGGGCGGGTTATTCGGTGTTGACTTCTCTCAGGACCTTATTGATGGGGCTGCGGGCAGTGGATTGAAGATGATTGCGGGGATAAAGACGCTTGATACAAGTGTACTGGGGGCTCTGGTTATTGCAGGTATCACGGTATGGATTCATAATCGTTATTTCAGCACAAAATTACCTGATTGGCTTGGTGTATTTCAGGGGTCTTCATTCGTGGTCATCATCGGATTCTTTGTAATGATACCCGTCGCTTTTCTGTTTTGCTGGATATGGCCTATTTTTCAGGGAGGGATTGCGTCATTACAGCATTTTATGGCCACTTCCGGAGTTCTCGGTGTGTGGATCTATTGTTTTCTTGAGCGGCTACTCATTCCGACTGGACTACACCATTTTATCTATATTCCCTTTATGTATGGTCCGGCAGCTGTTGACGGAGGAATTGTAAAATATTGGTTCAGCCATATGCAGGAGTTTGCGGATTCAACGAAGCCACTTAAAGAGCTTTTTCCGGAGGGAGGCTTTGCTTTGTATGGGAATGAAAAAATATTTGCCCCCCCAGGAATTGCCGCTGCATTTTACTTTACGGCTAAACCTGAGAAGCGACGAAAGGTTTTAGCATTGTTGATACCGGCAACACTAACTGCCATGCTTGTGGGAATCACTGAGCCGTTTGAATTCACATTTCTTTTCGCTGCTCCTCTGTTGTTTGTCGTCCATGCAATTCTGGCAGCAACAATGGATGCTGCCATGTTTTTCTTCGGCGTTGTCGGAAGAATGACAAATGGGATCATCGACATGATGACGACTAATTGGATCCCGTTATTTGCTAACCATTGGATGATGTACTTGACACAAATCGTGATCGGTCTCATTTTTACATGCATCTACTTTTTTGTATTTCGATTTTTAATTCTCAAATTTAACTTCCCAACACCCGGTCGTGAAGCTGATGATGAGGAAACAAAATTGTTCACAAAACAAGATTATCGTAACAAAGACAAAAAACACACCCCATCAGCTGAGTCAACAAATCAATACGCAACACAAGCAGCCGCTTATCTCGATGCGTTTGGCGGATATGACAATATCAGCGATGTGACAAACTGTGCCACTCGACTCCGCATCACTGTCAAGGACAAAAGTCTGGTGGGACCAGATCGCGCGTTCAAACAGGGTGGAGCACATGGAGTGGTACGCCACGGAAAAGCGTTCCAGGTAATCGTCGGACTATCTGTACCTCAGGTCAGAGAAGAATTTGAAAAATTAATGCAAATGGGTATCAAATAATCTAAGTGGCGCTGATAATGAACAATTTTCAATCGTATCTGCTGATGGATCCTCATTATCCTCGTGTCAGAGTAGGAGAGTGGGGTGCCTAAGATCATAAACCGTGCCCAAGTTGGGTTAATTGAAATAAACGGATTACCCTGTTACGATTAGCTTAACAGGGTAATCCGTTTATTCATGAGGTAATTGTACAGTTAATCAGCCGCTTGTTCAGCGATGGGGTATGACTTATTGCTGTAAATGATTACGCTTACATTTATCTGTTGCTTGAATTGATCGCTATTAGTATCATATATATAGAGAGCGGACAGGAGTGTCATCAATGGAGCTGGAGATGCTGATTAACAAGTATTACAATAATTTAAATGAAAATGATCGATTAACTCTGCGCTATATTATTAATCACAAACGAGAATGTGTTAGGATGAGTATCACAGATCTTGCAACTTACTGTAATCTCTCTAGATCTTCCATATTGCGAATGACGAAAAAATTAGGATTTTCAGGGTTTAGCGAATTTAAGTACTCTCTAAAAAGTGATATTACCTTTAATAAATTGGAAAAGGAAAATTACTACCAGCAGCTAAACATGGCAATTGAGACTACGCTTAAACGATTTCGGGCAACAGACCGCTTACAAATCTATCATCGCATCCAAATGGCTGAACATATCTATGCCTATGGAACAGGCTGGGCGCAGCGCAATGCAGTACTCGAATTAAAGCGGAATTTTCTAAGCTGTGATCGAAGAATTATTGATCTAACTGCAAAAAAAGAGTTTGAAATAGCGCGTCAATATTTTACAGAACGGGATCTGCTGATTATTATTTCGTTAAGCGGTGAAATTAAAGAGATTATAGAAGATATCCGTATGCTAAAATTCAAGCATGTTCCCGTACTATCCATTACTGATTCAGATTTCAAAAATAATGAGCTTGCAACATTGGTTCCATATAATCTTTACTTTCAATCGATAAATTTTTCTCAACGCAAAAATGGGAATTCAATAGTAAATCCCACTTCGCTAGGTACACTTTTTGTGTTAATTGATACTCTGTTTTTTGACTATCTATTTCGTAATGATGATAAATAAGATGATCATTTAGCAGAAATACAGCATCATTTCAGGATTCGTGCAGCGACCGGATTGGAAAGTATTGAAAGAGGGATTCGAGCAACTTGCCTCGATCAGTGTTATGGAAAAGGGCGATTTCAAACAGATACAGGCGTTTGCAAAGACAAAATTGTGCCAGTTGTGCTAGTTGTGGTAAGAAATCGTACGAAAAATCTATTTGAACAGGAAAAAGCTCAGGCAGGGAAGCCGATCCTTACAATCGAACTGGAAAAACTGAATGGATGGATGAAGGAGATTTGCTTCAAATCAAACGAATTGCGACCGATATGAGCAGGAAACTGCTGAACTCGGAGAAACTAACCGATGAAAAAATGCGGAAACAGCGAGGATGACCAGCGTTTGACAATAAGATTCATCGTTCATAAGTATGCGTCTCGTCATAGCATTGACAGCTCTTTGACAAGAGACGCGATAAAATATAGATGCCGTTAAAGTCCAAGAACAATCAAGAACAATATAATGAGCTGCATAAACTTTTGCAACTCTTTAATCTTAAAAGCAAAGAATAAAAGTAATCAATCTTATTCAAGAAGGGGTAAAAATCTCGCCGCTAGATTACTACGTAAAATATAATTTTGACGAAGTAAAGTCCGAGGATTTAAAAATGATGCCTCCATCAGCCGATTTTATCCATGACAACGTTCATGACCGACTGTTTGATTTTTTGTGCATCATTTAATAAATGCATCCCTTGTTTTTCATAATTGCTGTTTGTTTTTTCATTTTTGATTGATGATAAGTTGATTTTAACGGTCAGCCAAGCCGATTGAATCGCTGCATCAAGCGTAATGACGGCCACGCCAAGGTCTGAAATCACATTCTTGTTATAAATTTGCGAGGCTTTTTCAAGCAGTGCCATGATATCCCGGCTTTGAGTCATTAGTCTGAGCGGAACATTTGCTGCTTGAATCGCTGCTTGCTGCAAACACTCGGAACGTTGTGCACGTTTCTCATCGGTGTCTTTTGGCATTTTCAAAGCGTCCATAAACAAACGGAATGATTCCATATCCTGTTTTGCTATTTGTTCGAATTCATCAATAGCGGTTTTTATCTGTGCAATGATTGTATTCATCTGAGCTGCATTTTTTTCAAAACGTGTACCTGTCGAAAGGCTGGCAACCATGGAACCCATTGATGCACCGAGTGCGGCGCTTACCGCAGCGACGCTGCCGCCTCCGGGCGTTGGTGATGCGGAACACGCAGCCTCAATAAATTGGCGAATGGATTGGTCAAAGACTTTCACGCTGGTCAACCTCCCTTTTTCTTTTACTCGTTTGCAGATGCACCGCTTTGATTAGATTTTCAAATAAGAGCATGGTCGTTACTTTACCAACGCCGCCTGGAACAGGTGTCATTGCTTTAACGAATTCTGCTACCTCAGGCTGCACATCACCCATAATCCCGTTCTTCGTTTCGCTGATACCGGCATCAATGATGATTAAATTGCGATGAACCATGTCAGCCGATATTAGGCCGACCTTCCCCACTGCTGTAATGAGAACATCAGCTTTTTCAATATGCATTCGCAGGTCCTTTGTGTATTTATGACAAACGGTCAACGTTGCATTTTCACGCAACAAAAGTTGTACGAGCGGCTTGCCTACGGTCTCGCCATGTCCAATTAACGTAACATTCTTTCCTTCAAGCGTATAGCCGAAATAGTTCATGATTCGGATACATGCTAACGGAGTTGCTGGGTACAGCCCTTTATTGCCGGTAAAACAAGCGAGTTTATTTGACGGTGTCAGGCCGTCAATATCTTTTTCAGGAGAAATGGCCGCTGCCAAGCGCGCTGCATCAAGATGTTTCGGAAGTGGAAGTTCCAAAATGATGCCGTGAATTGTCGGACAACGGTTCAGCCATTTAATGCGTTCAAGAAGTTCTGTTTCCGTTACTTGTGAATGAACGAAGGTGAGCAAATAACGAATGCCCAGTCTGCGCGCAATTCTTTGTTTAACTTTCGCATAGCATTCTGACGCAGGATCGCCCTGAACAACAATCACAGATATAGTGGGTTCAATTCCCTTCTCTTTCAGTTGCTTAACTTCTATACTTAAGTGATCCAATATTTCACTTGCAAGTGCCGCTGTCTCAAGCAATTTTCCCAATGGATACACCTCCATAAACAAATAAAAAAAGTATTTGGTTGGTCTTCTCCAAATACTTTGCCCAGGCGTACGGCTTATCATTACCTCATGTGCTCCCTCATGGTTCCCCATGCTACGCCAGTTACACACGATATGACTATTACATTAATCATCCCTTACAATATAGCATGGATTGACGTGAAAAGAAAAGCAGAATCCGAAAAAAAGATGATGAATGTCACATCTGCTCAAGATTATTGTTGATGAATCTTGAATTGTCCAGCATTTACTTCGTAAAATATTTGCTAAACCGCTATCATTATGTTATTCTATATATGTTAAATATTACCATTTATATGGAGGCATCCTTATGGCTGACGAACGTTCACAACATCTTTATGAACGAATTGATGAAAAAACAGCGCGTCTTCCCTGGTATGTTCGCGAATACGTGGATAAAAAAATGAGGGTGATGTCCCCTCGATCATTGCTCAACTATTGTCATGACTACTTGATCTTTTTTGATTGGATGATCGCTGAAGGATTTCACCAAGGCGATCGTACGTCGGTACCCTTGGACTGTCTCGAGAAATTAACGCCCCAGTCGATCGAGAATTTCCTTTCCTACCTCCAATTTCGGCTGCAAAATGACAAGTTTACCATGAACCGAAAGCTGTCCTCATTAAAATCACTTTTTAACTATTTACAAAATATTGCTGAGACAAGTGAGCTAAAGCCATACCTTACACGTAATGTGATGGCGAAAATTTCATTTAATAAGATTAAGGAAGATCAAGAAACAGTTGCTCAAAAAATGGCTGGGAAAATCCTTTGGCATGATGAATACGAGGCATTCCGTCAATTTGTGGCGAGCGATTATCGCGAAACGGTCAAGGACAATCGGAAGCTGTTAAATTTTCATACGCAAAATGCTGAACGCGATACCGCGATTATCTCACTGATCCTTGGATCAGGCCTTCGGCTCTCCGAGGTGGTTGGTCTTGACTTACATGATGTTGATTTCCAAAAACGAATGGTTCGTGTTGTGCGAAAAGGAAATAAAGAACAATATGTATTTTTCAGTGAACAAGCAGAGTTGGATCTTGAAGATTATCTAAATGTACGTGCAAAAAAGTATCGGCTGCCGGCTTCGAACCAAGCGTTGTTTGTCGCTGCATCGATGGGTCCAAAAGGGACAACACGGCGACTCAGCGCGCGGGCGATTGAGAATCTGGTTAAAAAGTATGCCATCGCCTTTGGCAAGCCTTCCCTCTCTGTACACAAATTGCGTCACTCGTTTGCAACACGTTATCAAGCGGAAAACAACGATATTCCTAAGCTCCGTCGTCAGCTTGGGCACTCATCGATCCAAACCACCATGATCTACACGCATTTATCAAATGATGAACTGAAGCGTGCAGTCGATAATATGGATCACACCTGATCGCGCATGATCAGGTGTGATTTGTTTACATAAATAATTTAAGGTATCCTGAGCTATTCCGATTTGAGGACAATCGTGGACAACTGCTTTAAATCATCAATTTCATAAGTAGGTTTCAAATCAAGCGGATTGTTCAAATGATTTGGATTGAACCAGCATGTGTCCATTCCGGCTCGATTTCCGCCATACATGTCGGAAATCGGTGAATCACCAATAATTAGTGCATGTTCAGAAGTGAAATTGGGAATGTGGCGTGCTACATACTCAAAAAAACGTTGATCCGGTTTATGATAACCCGTATCTTCAGACACAAAGATCGCCCTAAAGAAAGGCGTCAGTGCTGCATCTGCCAGTCGTTTCCGCTGTGTATCGGCGACGCCGTTCGTAACGACATACAAATCAAAATGGCGCTTTAACTTCTCCAATGCGCGACGTGCGCCCGGAACCAATGGATGAGCCTCACCAAGAAAATGACGGTAGTTTTTCTCCATAGCAATTCCATCCACTGTTTTGCCAAATGCTTTGAAAAGTTTTGAAAAACGGGTGAATAATAATTCATCACGTGTTATATCGCCCTTTTCGAAGTTGCGCCACATTTTTTTGTTCATCTTTCTATAATAATTTTCAATTTCCGAAGTCAATTGAATGTTTTGTTTTTTGAACAGCAGCCGAAGTGCTAACTTTTCCGTTTCCCCAAAGTCAAGCAGTGTATCGTCCACATCAAACAATAAAAATTTATAAGGATGCATGTTTTCCTCTCAGTAAGTGTTTAGTTTAGTCCAAAAACTGGACGTGATGATCGTTCAAAGAAGCGATACGCGCTAACGAATAGACGGCATAGCCAGCCCGGTCAAGTCTGCCTCGCCCCTGTTGAAACGATTTTTCAATGACGATGCCGATTCCTGAGACAGCAGCACCTGCTAACTCAACGAGGCGAGTCAAACCAAGTGCAGCTTCACCATTAGCTAAAAAATCATCAATGATTAAGACATGATCTTCTTTAATAATCGTATCTTTTTCAAGTAATACAGTGTTATGTACCTTTTTCGTAAATGAATAAACGTCGGTTGTTAAGCTGTCCTCATTAATCGTTAACGATTTTTTCTTGCGCGCAAACAGTACGGGGACATTCATTTCTAAGCCGGTCATTAGTGCCGGTGCAATTCCGGAAGATTCAATAGTCAAAACTTTTGTAATCCCGGCATTTTGAAAGTGTATGGCGAAAGCTTTGCCAATCGCTTTCATTAATTGCGGATCAATTTGATGATTGAGAAATCGATCAACTTTCAGAATTTCCGAATTAATCACTGTTCCATCCTTGCGAATACGAGACTTTAATTCATCCACTACAATGATACACTCCCTTATTTGATTAAATAGACTGCTTGTGTAAACGAGTATAACACTTGGATCACAGCTAGCACTAGCCTATCAAGACTGCGTCGCTGCAAAAAAGACCTGCTCAAAGCAGGACGAATGGAACCCAATACTTTATTTACTTATCAAACCAGCCTTTTTTGCGGAACCAATAAAACATGATGAGCGCAATCACAGCCATCACGCCTAGAACAATAAAATAACCGTATCGCAAGTTCAGTTCCGGCATATACGCGAAATTCATCCCATAAATGCCGACAATAAATGTTAAAGGCATGAAGATCGTTGTAATGACGGTCAATGTTTGCATAATTCGATTCATACGGTATGTCGTCAACGACAGATAACTGTCGCGAATATCCGAAGTGATTTCCAAATTCGATTCAATCATATGTGTCAGCCGACTTAAATTTTCATTGATATCGCGCAAAAAAAGTTCCTGATCCCGGCTTGTCTTAATCATTGCAGAGCCGATGATCCGGTGAATGATATCCATTAATGGTGCAATGACGCGGCGAAAACTAAGCAATTGACTGCGTAACTGAAAAACTTTGCGGTTGAGTTTATGGATCGGCTCATTTTTTGCATTCAAGTCCAGGTCATCAATCTGATCCTCAAGATCATTGACAGCCATAATATATTGATCGATCAGTCTGCTCATCAATCGACGTAAGATCTCTTCAGGAATGTGTTCGGGTTGAAACTGTTGATCGGATCTGCAATCATGCCAAACATCATTGACTGCTTTCAAATTTTTTCGGTGAAAGGTGATAAGCTTTTGCTCACTGACATATAGATAGAGTTCATGCGTCTTCAATGTATTCGGACTGATCACGCGCATTGAAACAGAGTAGCTGTCCTTGAATAATTTCAGTTGCGGACGATTGGGCTGTTTTTGAACAAGCTTATTCTGCCGGTAAAACTCTGGAAAGAAATGTTTGACTTCTTTTAGCTCTTCTTCCGTTGCCGCACTGATGTCCAGCCAAAAGTTGTCCGAATCCGCGGATGCTAATTTTGAAAGAGCCAAGTTTGAAACCAATTGATTCTGCTGATCATGAGTCAGTATCCGTATCACAGAAACAAGCACCTGCCTTTTGTCGACTCAAGAAATGGTTAGATATCAAGAAATTCTCCATCTTTGATTTCATGCAAGGCATGGTATAAATCAGTGGGCACCTTGCCGATAAGGTCATCAATGGAGTTATAAACACTTAAAATCCGTTTATCTGGGATCAGATCATCCGATTCGGCCGTCAGCGAAAGACCACTGGTACTTTCTCCTGCAATTTTCTCCATAATCCTTTTTCGCAGTTCGTTTTCAATCGATTGTTCCAAAGGGATACGCTTCTGTTCGCGGATGTAGACAGCGTATCGGCCATGGGTCGTTTCATAAACCGTATAGGTTGTTAGTATTGAATGATCCTCATCGTGCACACTGGCAGAAGCAAGTTCACGTCCGATGAATCGTTTCCTTTTATAATAACCATCTTCACCTACAGAGACTTCAATATGTTCAAAACCTTTCCCCTCTCCGATCTTTGTATAAAAGCGGAGTGCCTGTACAATCGTAGCGGACAGATTTTTACCGGATACTTCTTGGGCTTGTTCAAATACTTCCAAATCAGCGTCTGGAACATAAATGGTCTTATTCGGCATCAACGTACGCTCCCTTTCTTCGCCTACTTAGTTTATACATATAAATATACACGCTTTATACGTATATTAAAAGCGGTATATACAGAAAATATACATATATTTTCTGTATATACCTATGTGGGATGTACATATATCGTAAAATACACCTACAAAATAATAAGAAAAACCGGCAAAGAGCACCTGGTCGTTAATCTCCAGCCATATGTGATGGGCTCGTGTCTTCGCGGTGCTGAATCGTCGCTGTGGGTACTTGCTTGCCGCTGGCGCCAGAGTACCTCCGCTTTGGATTCTCGGCCAAGACACGGGTCTATTGGTTTGAAGACGGGGAAAAACGTATACTTTCTTATCCTGCAAAAGAGACGCTGACAGATCGTCTTCTACAGGACAAGACGGATGCTTTTTATCTCAGCTCAGTTTTTAGTCATAAATTGCTTGAGACTGGGCCGATTGCCCTCATTATTATCCGGATCGATCCCATTGGTTTCTTTAAAGCTGATCGACAGAATTATGTAAATCGCTGTAAAAAGGCTGCGCTCAGATGCTTATAAAGCGAACACAGCAATTAAACAAACGTTTATTTAAAACGAAACTTATGTTATATGCGGTCAATCATCGACAATTACTGATTGTCTAATTTTTTCAATAACTGAAGGAACTGTTTTTGTTCTTTGATCGATAATCCTTTAAACCGCTTCAAGAAAAATTGTCTCTGCTCAGGAATCATTTGTTCATACACCGCTCTGCCCTTTTGTGTTAACAGGATGTACTTTGTCTTCCAGTTTTGTTCGCGGTTCAAATAGCCTTCTTTTTCCATCTTTATAATGAGCTGCGTAATGTTTCCTTTTGTGAAAAACATCATTTCAGCGAGCTGCTTTTGCGAGACATGTTCATTTCCCCCAACTTTAACAAGCAGTTCGAGTTGAGAAATCGTAAAGTTCCATTTTTTTAGAAATTGACTGTAACTTTTTAATTGAACATGATAGGCACGAGACAGCTGAAACCACAGTTGGATTGCGGTTTCCGAAAGGTTTTCTGTTGAATTTCCTGTTGTCCTTATTTTCAATTTATTTCACCTTTTTTGACTTAATATCGGTTTAATGCTAAACTTAAAATGCCCCTGATAAACACAGAGTAAAAGAGTTGGATTTTCGCTTCGTTGGTCAAACTTGACTGATCGCGGGTTAATTCCAACAAATTGATCTGTATGCATGAACAAGCAAGGTTTCCTTGCTGCTTTTTACTCTAAGGAGGAGATTTGTTATTAGTAGTATGAATAAACCTTTAGAATCGTCAAACGATCCCGCGAGGTTGGATCATCGTCAGCAACAGAGCAGTACTACAAATCATCCCAAAAGATATTTGAAAACGATTACTCTCATTTCTTCATTCGGTGGCCTTCTTTTCGGGTACGACACAGGCGTGATCAATGGTGCCCTTCCCTATATGGCCAGACCCGATCAATTAAATTTAAGTGCGTTCTTGGAAGGACTCGTTGCGAGTTCATTAATATTAGGCGCCGCATTTGGAGCTGTATTCACCGGAAAATTAGCAGACAGCAAAGGAAGAAAAAGAGTCATCATGTATCTTGCCTTTGTATTTCTGGTGACCACAATCGGTTGCTCATTTGCTCAAAATGCTCAAGTCATGATCTTCTTCCGCTTTTTACTTGGATTGGCGGTTGGAGGAGCTTCCGTTACCGTACCTGCATTTCTTGCAGAGGTTTCTCCAGTTGAACTCCGCGGCAGAATGGTTACTCAAAACGAGCTGATGATTGTTACCGGACAGCTCCTTGCCTACACGTTTAATGCTGTACTTGCAAACTATTCTGGAGGCGTTTCCCATATTTGGCGTTTTATGCTTGTACTTGCTACGCTTCCAGCAATTGTTCTATGGATTGGCATGTTCTTCGTTCCCGAAAGTCCCAGATGGTACGCTTCTAAAGGAAAATTTAAAAGCGCATGGCGTGTTTTAATGAAAATTCGACATCCGAAACGAGCGAAGCTGGAACTCACCTCAATTAAAAAAGCGGTTCATACCGAACAGAAGCTTTCTAAAGCGTCATTTAAAGATTTGGCTATTCCTTGGATCAGAAGAATTGTTTTTCTTGGTATCGGCTTATCGGTCATTCAGCAAGTGACAGGCGTTAATTCAATTATGTACTATGGTACACAAATTCTAAAAGATTCAGGATTTAGCACAAATGTCGCGCTGATCGCAAATGTTGCGAATGGGATCATTTCCGTGCTTGCCGTATTTTTGGGAATTTGGCTGCTTGACAAGGTGAATCATCGTCCCATGCTCATGATTGGCTTCGCAGGTACTTCTTTTGCGTTACTTATGATCAGTATATTTTCAATGACTTTGAACGGAACAGCTCTATTACCCTATTTAGTGCTCAGCATGACCGTCATGTTTCTGGCTTTTCAACAATCGACCATTTCTCCGGTTACTTGGCTGATGCTGTCGGAAATCTTCCCACAGCGTCTTCGTGGGCTTGGTATGGGTGTATCTGTTTTTTGTCTTTGGATAACCAACTTCATGATCAGCCTATTGTTCCCGGTCATTCAAGAATTTATCGGTCTTTCAGCCACATTCTTTCTTTTCTTCCTATGCGGTATTGCTGCCCTTCTTTTCGTCAAACTCGCTTTACCGGAAACGAGAGGAAAATCGCTTGAAGCGTTGGAGATCTATTTCCGCAATAAAGGACGTAAAATTGCAGTCGGCGATCAAAACAGTAAGCTAAGGTTATGAAATAAACCGTTCTATTGGAAAGAGCAGCTTTTTGCTGCTCTTTCTTTGTGTTTGCTAGGATTGATGCAGTTCGTCCTACATCATCCCTAGCAAGTTCACCCTGCTACCCTTTGCGATCAGCATTTTCTCTGTATCTGTTTCGTCCCGCCCGGTTTCACGCAAACAAGCGTAAATAATTTTGGCAGTCCAATATCGTTAATTTTCATATTCGGCTGCTCATCCAAACGGCTTACAATTAAGCCTGCTTGTGCGAACGTTGTGACAATCTCGCCAAGTGTCCATTCTCTCAAGTAGACCGTTCGTTCTTCATGCGCTTTACACTGATGTGACGGATCAAGATGCTTCGTAAACGCAACAGATCGCGTATGAAGAGACTGATCGAAATAATTGCCGAATACAATTTGCCGCTTGCCACGAGTCGTTACGAGTTTTGTCGAGACTGGATGAAACTCCTGAATAATGAAAGTTCCTCCGGGCTTTAAAAGTTGCTCGATCAGATCAGCAAGTGGTTCAAGGTCAATGAAATAATGCAAAATACCAAGTTCCATGAACACTTTGTCATAACGGCCTTTATGTTCAGCGATTGGAAGCTTCAAAACATCAGAAACAATATAGTTTAACGAGACGCCAAGTGCTTCAGCAGTCTTTCCAGCGTAGGCGGCATTTTCTGCCGAGATATCGACAACGGTCACATTTGCACCAAGTAAGCTGAGAGCAAGTGCTTTTCCAGCATGAGAGCCGAGTAAATTGATCACGCACTGATCGTTGCAATCCGTTAGATAGTCCGCAAGGCTGCCTAATCGTCCAATCGGATCACGTTTTATCTTAGCAGCCGCTTCTTCCGGTGTACCAAATCGATTAATCCACGCCCGATATGCTTCATCATTCCAGGCTTGTCCGTTACGGTCTGCGTCTTGTGCCTGCAATTTCTGCATATAGCTTTTGGCGGCTTTTCGACACGTGTCATCCGGATCCGTACAACGCAAAAAGGAACTTAATGATTTAACGGCTATTTGTTCTGTACCTATAGAAATGGACATCCGGTCAGGATCTGTTCGCACAACCGTTCCTAAATACCCGATGATTTTAACATAATAATCATCAAGCTTAAAGGTAAAAAAGCAAATTCGTTTAAATTTATTGAGTATGCTCTTTTGATTGAGCGAACCGTTCTTAAAGAATGTTTCAATCGCGTCCCACTGAACGGAAATTTCGATCCATGGTCCGGGACTGATCGCACATCCATGGAGACGCAAGGCAGCCGCCCCTTCAATCGTTGCTGCAATTCCTTCTTTTTTGACAAGCTGCCACGCGTTAATGATGGCAGGCAGCCATTGATCATCATTATTCCTTACGCTCTCGGTCATAAATCATCGCCTCTGTTTCTTTGACGTGCATGCGGTAATAATTAACGGTGTCTGTCGGAGCAAACCCCACATCTTGATAGATGTTCAGCGCAGCTCGATTTCTGGAGTCAACTTCAAGCCTCACCGTATGCACAGCTCTAGAAAATAATCTGTCTAACAAATGGACAAGAAATGTTTTCCCCAATCCCTTTCCTTGAAAAGCCGAGTCAATGCCCAGTCCGAACAGAAAAGCTTCACCTTCATCGAAACGCGTGTAACAGATTCCGACAATTTGCTTCTTAAACACTGCCATATAGCCTTCCCGATGAGGTGCAAGCAAAGCCATCTCGATAAGCTTCCGCGCTTCTTCACGATCATCGCCAAAGCTTGAGATACTGATCTCAATGAGCCGCTCCAACTCTCGTAACGTCTGTTGCTTGATTTCCAGCCGCTGATCTGTTTTGGGCGGATGGTAGGTTGCGCGATCTAGCGACATGATATACTCTGAAAAATCATAAGAAGCGCCTAGATGATCAAGAATCGAAGTGCCGATTTTTCCAGGTTGAACGACCAAAAGAAGATCCGGAATATGAAAGCGTTTCACCTCTTCCAATGTTCGTTTCAACAGTGCTGAAAAATAGCCCTGCCTGCGGAATTCAGGATCTGTCTGTGCATATAGTTCAGCTTCTGCATCGGTGGGCACAAACAAATGGCTAAAAGCGATCAGCCTCTTGTCCTCGTAACAAAGAAACGTATGATTCATCTCTTTATGAACATTAAGCGAATCATCTAAATCAGTCAAGTAGGCAACGTGATCTGCCTGCGTGCAGCGCTTTTCGAGCGTATGAATTTCTTCCTTTAATCGATAATTCATTACATTTACGGAGCGAATAATCATCAGGAGTCTCCAATCATTGATGATCTAGTTTATATAAGCGAGATCTCGCGTATGTATAAAAAAGTGTCTCGCAGTCAAACGCAGACTTTTGAGACACGCCTTCATTGTTATTGTTTATTATGAAAAAAGATCTCCGGCACTCGAACTGTGCATCGGTTGTGTGCGTGAATCGGGATCAATATAGTGTTTTGCATTATTTACAGCGGTCGGCGCTTCACCAAAACCAGTTGCAATCAGCTTTACTTTTCCAGGATAGCTAGCAACATCCCCGGCCGCATAGACACCTTTAATTGTCGTTTCCATCTTTGTATTCACAACGATCGCATTCTTTTCGAGCTCAAGACCCCAATTTTTAATCGGACCAAGTGCAGAAACAAAACCGTAATTAACGATCAGATCATCAAGCGGTATCTTCTCTTCCGTTTCACCTTTCACCCTTTGAATCGTCAATTGTGTGATTTGATCGCCCGTGCCTTCTACGGATTTGGCTACAAAAGGTGTTTTAATTTTCACCGACGCCTTTTTCATAGCTTCTACGCTGATTTCATGTGCACGGAATTGATCACGGCGATGCACGATCGTGACTTCCTTTGCAACCGGCGCTAATGTATTAGCCCAGTCAACCGCTGAATCTCCGCCTCCTAAGATGACGACACGCTTGTCCTTAAAAACAGATACATCCTGAATGAAATAGTGAATGTTCTTATACGATGAAACCTCTTGATCGACCGACAGCGGCCTTGGCGCAAAAGCGCCGACTCCCGCTGTAATAATGACTGTTTTTGTCCGATGCTTACGGCCGGAAGCCGCTTTAAGTTCAATCACACCGTTTTCATCCGGTACAAGCGCTTCAATTTTTTCATCCAATACAATGTCTGGTTTGAACTGATTCGCCTGTATGATCAAATTGGCGACCAAATCTTTTGCTTTAATTTTTGGAAATCCGGCAACATCAAAAATCTCTTTTTCCGGATACAAGGTACTCAACTGTCCGCCAAGCTGAGGCAGGCTTTCAATGATTTTTACTTTCATTTGCCGCATGCCTGCGTAAAAAGCAGTAAAAAGTCCAGTCGGCCCGCCACCGATAATTGTTATATCAAATAATTCCTGATTCTGTACCAAAACTATCCCTCCAATATCCTCTGTACGGTCTCATTCGGTCATGTACATTCTAATTGAAATTTATTATCAATTCCAATAAAACGGCACATCCAAAAAGTTAATTTAGCAGTACACTGACGAATGATTTACTGCTAAAAGGCGCAATCTAATCAATGAATGAACGGTAAATAGGAATCAACTTTTGTACATGAAAGGCGAGACCAAAATGGCTGTAGCTATTGTAATTTGCTTCGATTGGATCATTATAAATGGATTTATGATGATGCCTAAACGGCTAGATCGTGAAACGTTCTTATTTTTGTTTCTTTTAAGTTCATTGACAATCATGCTGTCGATGATATATTCAGCAGGTGAATTGTATTTCAGCCCAACTTACCGCGACTTTCCGATGCAGGATGCAGTCGCTTTCCATATGAATCGAAATATCACCTTTCCAATGCTGACCTTGGTTGCGTTGAATCTTTGGAAATCCGGACAGCTGTGGGAAAAACTCTTGAGCTGTTTGGGAAGCTATGTCATTTTTCTGCTCTTTTGTCGCATTGATCCCGTCCATACAACCTTCAAATCCATCGGTATTAGTGGATTGACCACCTATTTTAGCTGCTATTATCTGTTTGTTTTAGTTGCACTATCGCTTTTCACAAAGGGTAATAAAAAACGGTCGATTCACCAAAGGAGTTCGCAATGATTTCAAGCCTGATACAGTCCAGCAGTAATGAGCTTTTCATCTTTATAGCAGGGACAGGTGCCTATTTACTGATGCTCGCTCTTCCCCAACGCTTTACCAAACGACAAATCATCACCATGCTGCTGATCAGTTCGTATTGGAGTTGTTTTTTTGACACAACGTTATGTGTGAATCCATTCGATTACTATGATATTAACGATACACCGTTTTTCGACCTTTGGGACCTGTTTTCCTTTGTTATGTTTGGTCCGTACACCTATCTGTTGATTTATGCTTACACCGAAATCCCAAAAAATCGAACCACATATTTCTTCTTTATTATTGTATGGACGTTGATTGCCATCGCTTCTGAAGCGCTCGCTTGGCACGCAAACGTCTACCAGTATAAAAACGGATACCAAATGTTCTACTCACTGCCCATCTATCTCATCGTCATATCGATTACGCTGATGTACCATACATTCTTTGTACGCAAGAAAAATGAGCTTCTTTAATCTTCCGAAGCTACCTCTTTCCACACCTCGGAAACCATTCCGTCCTCTTCTTGATCCAAAATGAAGGACCCATTGCTGTAACGGTCGGACAAGCGTATTTCTGCTGCAGACACGGTGAACAGTTTCCCCTTATTCGTGAAAAGGGTTAGCTTGTCCTTGGGCTGCACACGCTCAAATCCAACGATATGATGGGGCTTTGTCTTTAGTTCACGCAGCACTTGAACGCCGCGTCTCGGCCGACCAGTGCACTCAACTTGTTCTTCAAGTGCCATTTGTTTTACAGCTCCTCGATCCGTCACAATCACAACGTTCGAGGAAGCCTCTTTAATTAGCGATCTGGCGCCCGCAACATAATCCTCTGGTTTTAACTGTACTGCTTTTACACCGGAGGCACGTGTACCGACCTCTCCAGCATCCTCTTCTTTAAAGCGCAGACAATAGCCGTTGTGGGTGACTAACACTAAATCTGAAGTTCCGCTTGTCGCCAATGCGCTCAGACAGGTATCATTTTTCTTAAGCTTTAATGCTGTTAACGGTTTTGAACGTCGCTGCGCGTGATATGCGCTAAGCTTCGTTCTCTTTACCATTCCGTTCTTGGTAAAGAAAGTCATATAGCGCGTTGTTTCTGTAAAATCCTTGACAGGGACTGCTGAAATAATTAATTCATCCGGTTCAATTGGAACAATACTGGCAAGATGCTGGCCGAGTTCTTTCCAGCGCCGATCTTGGATTTCGTGAACCGGCAGGTAAACATAGCGCCCTTTATCCGTAAAGACCAGTAACGTATCGGTCGTATTCATCTGCTGTTGGAAAAGTGTATGGTCGGTCTCTTTCATCGCAACGGAATCATTGCCGCTGGCCGCGTAGGAGCGAAGGCTTGATCTTTTTACATAGCCATGTTTGCTTAAAGCAACCATAACTTCCTCTGAGGCAACCATAACCTCAAGATCGATTTTAATTTCTTCAATTTCCGCTTCTATCGTTGTTCGCCTTGGATCGGCAAACTGATCACGAACAGCCAGCAATTCTTTTCTTATTACAGCAATCAATTTCTTTTCAGAACCAAGAATTCCCTTAAGGCGAGCAATGGTCAAGTCAAGCTGATGTTCTTCTTTCTGCAGCGTCACGATATCCGTGTTAGTCAAACGGTATAGCTGCAAATTGACAATTGCCTCCGCCTGAGCCTCTGTGAAGCCGAATGATTCGGAAAGATTTTGTTTAGCATTCTTTTTGTCTTTAGAGCTTCGGATCACTCGAATGACATCATCCAAAATGGAAATTGCTTTAATAAGACCGCGAACAATATGTTGACGATCAATGCTCTTTTGGAGCTCGTACTTCGATCTTCTTGTAACAACTTCTTTCTGATGCGCAATATAGGCCTGAAGTATATCTTTAAGTCCAAGTTGACGCGGTGTTTTTCGGTCAATAGCGACCATATTGAAATTATAGGTGATCTGTAGATCTGTATTTTTAAAATAGTAATTAAGAATTCCATTGGGATCTGCGTCTTTTTTCAGTTCAATAATGACACGCATACCGCTGCGATCCGTCTCATCCCTAACTTCAGAAACGCCTTCGACCTTATGGTCAAGACGAAGCTCATCCATTTTCTTCACCAGCAGCGCTTTATTGACCTCATAGGGGAGTTCCGTGATGATGATCTGTTTTCGTCCGGTACGCAGAGTCTCGATCTTCGTGCGGCCGCGAAGTACAATTTTACCCTTGCCGGTACGATAAGCCTTCTTAATACCTTCAAGCCCCTGAACGATGCCGCCAGTTGGAAAATCCGGACCTTTGACAAAATGCATCAAATCATCAACCGTAGCTTCTGAATGTTCCATCAGGTGAACGGTCGCATCAATAATTTCAGACAGACAATGCGGCGGGATTTCCGTCGCATATCCGGCAGATATACCCGTAGACCCGTTGACCAGCAAATTAGGAAATTTCGATGGAAATACGGTCGGCTCTTCGGTCGTATCATCAAAGTTGAGAATATAATCGACGGTTTTTGCATCAATATCACGCAGCAGTTCTGCGGAAATTTTCGACAGCCTTGCTTCCGTATAGCGCATCGCTGCGGGCGGATCGCCGTCGAGACTACCGTTGTTCCCGTGCATCTCAATCAGCGGCATCCGTACTTTCCAGTCCTGACTCATCCGTACCATTGCTTCATACACAGAAGAGTCGCCATGCGGGTGATAATTACCGATCACATTACCCACTGTTTTTGCCGATTTGCGGAACGGTTTGTCACTTGTGTTTCCGTCTCGGAGCATTGCATAGAGAATGCGTCGCTGTACAGGCTTCAGGCCGTCCCTCACGTCTGGAAGCGCGCGTTCTTGAATAATGTATTTACTGTATATGCCAAATCGATCACCCATGACCTCTTCGAGCGTTCGATTTAGCAGTTTTTCATTATTTGCCATAATTATTCAGCACCTTTCACGGCGGTTAGTCCGTCACTCGCATCATCATCAAGACCGAATGCGACATGCGATTCGATCCACTTTCGGCGTGGCTCAACTTTATCGCCCATGAGCGTGGTCACGCGCCGTTCCGCGTATGCCTGATCTTCAATACCCACTTGGATCAAAGTTCGCGTTTCAGGATTCATCGTCGTTTCCCATAATTGATCGGCATTCATCTCGCCTAAGCCCTTATAGCGTTGAATCGTGTACCCTTTACCAATCTTTTGAATCGCTTCTTTAAGACCACGATCATCCCACGCATACTCAACGGTCTCTTTCTTGCCGATGCCTTTGCTTACTTTATAAAGCGGGGGCAGTGCAATATAGATTTTGCCGTTATCAATCAGCGGTTTCATGTAGCGATAGAAGAAAGTCAGCAGCAGCACTTGAATATGTGCGCCGTCGTTATCGGCATCGGTCATGATGATGATTTTATTATAATTGCTGTCTTTGATTGAAAAGTCAGAACCGACGCCGGCACCAATTGCATGAATGATGGTATTAATTTCTTCATTCTTCATAATCTCTTCAAGCCGTGCTTTCTGCGTGTTAATGACTTTTCCGCGAAGCGGCAGCACCGCTTGAAACTTACGGTCACGTCCCTGTTTTGCAGAGCCGCCGGCCGAATCTCCTTCGACAAGATACAATTCATTACGATCAGCATTTTTAGAAGATGCCGGTGTCAGTTTACCACTGAGCATCGATTCTTTTCGCTTTGATTTTTTGCCGCTCCGCGCATCATCGCGTGCCTTACGCGCAGCTAAACGCGCTTGTCTCGCACGCAGCGCTTTGCGAATCAAGTTCTCACTCGATTGCGGGTTCTCTTCAAGATAGTAGGCAAGCTGCTCTGAAACGACTGTGTCGACAGCAGAACGTGCTTCGCTTGTTCCCAGTTTTCCTTTCGTTTGTCCTTCAAATTGAAGCAAATGTTCTGGAACTCTGATTGATACAATCCCCATAAAGCCTTCGCGAATATCGTTACCTTCCAAATTCTTGTCTTTTTCCTTCAAAATGCCGGCTTTGCGCGCATAGTCGTTAAATGCGCGGGTTAAAGCCGTTCTGAAACCGGATTCATGTGTGCCGCCATCCTTTGTCCGCACATTGTTTACGAAGGAAATCAGATTTTCTGAATAGCCGTCATTAAACTGGAAGGCAACCTCGACCTCAATCTCATTTGCTTCACCTTCAAAGGCAACAACGGGATGCAAAACATCCTTGTCTTCGTTCAAATAAGCTACAAATTCTTTAATGCCTTCTTCAAAATGAAAGACTTCTTCTTCATCACTGCGTTCATCGGTCAGAACGATTTTCATTCCTTTAAGTAAGAAGGCGGATTCGCGCAACCGTTCACTCAGTATATCGAACTGAAAGTTTGTTGTGCTAAAAAGTGCAGCATCCGGTTTAAAGCGAATCAGTGAACCGGTTTCTCGGGTGGTGCCGATTTGTTCCAAAGTCGTTACCGGATGGCCGCCGTGTTCAAAGCGCTGTTTGAACACCTTTCCATCGCGCCAAATCGTTACTTCAAGCCACTCAGACAGTGCGTTGACAACGGATGAACCGACACCATGAAGTCCCCCGCTTGTTTTATAACCACCATTTTGGCCGAATTTCCCACCGGCATGGAGCACCGTAAAGATAACCTCGACCGTTGGTTTTCCTGTGCGGTGCATCCCCGTCGGCATCCCGCGACCAAAATCGCGTACACCAACACTGCCATCCTTGTGCAGGCGTACGCGAATTTCATGACCATAACCTGCAAGCGCTTCGTCAACTGCATTATCAACGATTTCATAAACGAGATGGTGCAGTCCCCTGGAATCGGTTGAACCGATATACATCCCCGGTCGTTTGCGTACTGCTTCTAGTCCTTCAAGTATTTGAATGGTATCGTCATCATAAGCCGAAACATTTTTAGTCAAATAAAGAACCCCTTTCTTGATCCTGCCACTCCTTCGGCAGGACGTGCATCAACAACCGACGGCATCCATGCCATAGTTCCTATCATGAACATCGATGCATCAAAGATGATAAATTTCACTGTATTTTTCCGTTAGATAATGAAGCAGATATTCGGGATTCGGACCTTCCCCGGTCGCCTCTTGTAAGAGCTCAAGTGGTTTTTTTAAGCTTCCATACTGATGAATATGCGTACTGAGCCAATGGGTGATTTCATGCAGCTTTCCCGACTGCAGACGATCTTCAAAGTCGGGGATATCCTTGAGCATTGCATGTTTAAACTGAGCAGCATAGACATAGCCCAATGCATAGGATGGGAAATAGCCAAAATCGCCGCCTGGCCAATGAATATCTTGGAGCACGCCTTCTCGATCATTTTTTGGGGTAATTCCAAGATATTCATTCATTTTTTCATTCCACACTCCAGGAAGATCTTTAACCTGCAAATCGCTATTAAAAAGTGCCTTTTCAAGATCATAGCGTACCATAATATGAAGCGGATAGGTTAATTCATCTGCTAAAGTACGAATGAGTGACGGATGAGATGCGTTAATTGCACGATAAAAATCATTCAATGAAACACAGCTAAATTGACCCTCTGCATAGCGTTTCAATTCGTCATAATGATCGGACCAGAAGGCTCTGCTGCGTCCAATAAAATTCTCGAAGAACAGAGACTGCGATTCATGGATGCCCATGGATGTTCCTTCGCAAAGTGGTGTACCCACCAGTTCGCGTGAGATATGCTGTTCATACAAGGCATGACCGCCTTCATGAATCGTACCCAGAATCGTAGAAATAAAGTCATGTTCTTGATAATTGGTGGTGACGCGTACATCTCCAGGATTTAGCGTCAGCTCAAAAGGATGCTCTGTCTCATCAAGACGTCCGGCATTAAAATCATAGCCGATCTCCTTTAATAAGTGTAGGCAGAGTTTCTTTTGACGATCAACCGGAAAAGGCTGCGCTAAAAACTCCTTTTTAGGCTGACTGCCCGAGGCGACAACCGCTTCTACGAGGGGAACGAGCCCGTTTCGCAGCGATTCAAAGACCTGATCGATTGTTTTGACGGTCAGGCCTGGTTCGTACAAATCAAGCAATGCATCGTATTTGTTGTGATGAATCCCCCAATACTCAATAAATTGTCGTTTATAGTCAACCATTTTTTCAAGATACGGTTGCAACAGGGAGAAATCGCTTTTCGCTTTTGCTTCTTGCCACACGCTTTGTGCTTCAGATTGGAGTATGACATATGCTTTATATTCTTCAGCCGGAATCGACACATAATGATCATATTCTTTTTGCGACTTTTCAATCATTTTCTTGGTAACCGAATTCAGTTGACCCTGTATCGTTGGATCAGTGAGCGCATCTATGTATCCTTTCATTTCATCTGATGTCGATCGCTTGAACACTTCTTCTGAAAGTGTTCCAATGACCTCTGCTCTTTGCTTCACGCCTTTTTTCGGCGCACCCGTGCGTAGATCCCATTCTGCCAACGCAATGGATTCATTAAAATCCATGATCTTTTTTACATAGTGAGTGTATGAAGCGACCACTTCATCTGTTGTCATGAAAACCGTCCCTTTTCTTTGTCATAAATGTGGATTTTATCCATTCATTCTCTTTTTTATAGGCAATGTCCTTCTTGTTTTCCGAAGAAGCTTGCGTTTTGAGCGGTTAGTCCGAATACTTTTTCCCAAAATATTGATAGAAATCGGTACGAATACGTCCATTATAGAGCTTTCTTTTTTTGCTGGACGGACGCCCAAAATCGGATTCAAATTGCGCGTAGGAAGAAATAAAATAAAACGACCAAGTTTTGTTTGTTTTAAACAAACGGCCCAAGGAACGGCATAGGTCTCTAATTTGCTGCTCACTGCCCATTCGTTCACCATACGGCGGGTTTCCAAGCATACAGCCGTATTTGCTTTTCGTGGTAAAATCAGCAACCTGCATCTGTTTAAAGGTGATCAATCCGCTAAATCCAGCTTCTTGTGCATTATGTTCTGATAATTCAATCATATTGTGGTCAATATCACTGCCCGTAATCATTAACGGTTGATCATAGTTTGCTTTACTTTCGACTTCATCACGAGCGCGCGTCCAACACGTTGAATCAATAATCGGCCATGATTCCGAAACAAACGAACGATTAAATCCAGGCGCTATATTCTGTCCAATCATAGCCGCTTCGATTGGGAGTGTTCCTGAGCCGCAAAAAGGATCGACGAACGGCTGATTAGGCGTCCAGCGGCTTAATAAAATCATGGCACTTGCTAATGTTTCCTTCAGAGGCGCTTCGTTATGCAGGCGTCTATATCCGCGCCGATGCAAGCCATCACCGGATGTATCGATTGAGAGCGTAACCTGATCTTTATCCAAGGCAACCTGTATCTTATACATCGGTCCGTCTTCTTGAAACCATTCTTTGTGATAATGTTGTTTCAAGGATTCAACAATTGCTTTTTTGACAATCGCTTGGCAATCGGGAACGCTGTGCAAAACCGATTTATGTGATTTCCCGGTTACTGGAAATTGTGCCTGCTCAGGAAGCAAATCGGCCCAAGGCAATGCTTTAGTTTGTTCGAATAAGCTGTCAAAAGTGACTGCTTTAAAATAGCCAACGCGAAGGCGGATTCGGTCTACTGTCCGCAACCATAGATTGCTTCTGCAAAGATCAATCGGGTCGCCTGAAAAGATGATCTTACCATTTTCAACCTTCAGATCATTATAGCCTAAATCGTTTAATTCACGAGCTGCAACAGCTTCAAGTCCCATTGCAGTTGTGGCAATGAGCGTCAATTTTTGTGTCATGAATAGAATCCCTTCTCAGGTTAATTGCCATAAATAGCAAAAAAAAGCCCTAAAATGGGCTTTTTTCTTTAATATAAATGCATTATCCATGTTCTGTAAGCCATGTTCTGTACTCTCGCACTCAAACGAAGCAAACGGCTTCTCGTACAAAAGCGGTAATCATCTATCTACAGAATCATCTGTCCCTTTTTCCGTTTGGTTCCTTCCAAAGGGGTCCTCTACCAAGTTTGAGTTTCCCGCTCGAGGGGTTTACCGCGTTCCACTTCTTTTGTTTCCAAAAGACATCGTCACTATGGCACTTTATGGGATAGCAAACCATATTCCAAAAGGAACACAGGTCTCTCTCCCGCCGTTAGTCCAGATCACTCCGAACTACCCTGGCTTATGACTTCGCCAGGCACGAACACTACGGTCATCACAGACCGTGCGAGCATGGACTTTCCTCTATATTCACAGGGAATACAGCGATTACCCGAACATAAATAATGTCACAAGTAGATATTATAATCTCATTTCACTAAAGATGCAACCCATATTTAACATATTTATTTATTCGCCAAGGCGATTCCCGAAAACATGTTTTTCGAGATTAGACAACCGCTTCAGAATATCATAATTCGTTAGGCCTTGGTTTTCCAATGGTTTCGAAACTCTTTGTTCCTCTCCTTCCGTAACTTGATTTTTTAATCGTTTATTTTCTTCGCGCAAACGCTTAATTTCTGCATTGAATACATCGTAATCGCTAATGATGATGTCAAGAAATTGGTCAACTTCATCTTGTTGGTAGCCATGAAACCCTGATTTGAATTCTTTGTGAAGAATATCGTTTTTGGTTAATCGAATCGTTTTTTGCTCCGCCATGCTGGTCCACTCCAAACTAATGATCTCTCGTCTTATTTTTTCAAATTTAATCTATGGTGTCAATGTTCGATTCAGTACTGTTTTCCTGTCAGCTCGGTATTTACGTACGTTTTAGTGTCTGGGTTTCAAAGGATGGTGATGCATGCAATGGTTTGTCATTGCGTCCAGTAATTCGGGTTCTGCTGCTGCAGATCCTCAGCAGCAAAGTCCAGATCGTAACGATTAATGATTTGAATTGGATAGTCATGATTTCGTTTCTTTCTTTTGGCCGCAGCTAAATAATATTTCGGCGTGCCGGGGGCTTCTTCATCATAAACGATCAGCATCGCTTCTGTCTTTGCTACGAGAAAATCATTTTTCAAGCGGAGCTGCGCGGGATTCTCATAGGGGCGGTTGCTGATCGCCCCTGTATAATCCGCCTGACCCAGTACATCGGTATAAAGCTCCTGCTGCCACTCCTTATAATGCTCTTCTTGATTTAAAAAAGGAACAAGAACGGCTAAGTGCACATTCAGCTTCTCTTCGTCTCTTAATTCGATACATACGCGTCCAGCCCACAGTTCAACACCCGTTTGTCCGCTGATGACAAACCATTGTGCACCCTGATCAGCAAATTCGCGCATGCTTTTCTTTAATGCGTAACGGATCACGGAGATCCCTTGATGATCTGCTGAGTATATACCGAGTTCATGTGCTTTGTAGCCGGTGACAAGGATCGCTTTTCCCTCTTCAGTCAATTCATTTTCCCCCTGTTTTTTTTATATTACGCGAGAAAGCAGGCAAATTGTCGAATCGATGCTGATTGATTAGGCAGAACATGACGAGTTATGGCGATTCCAGGCAATATCTGCGCTTGCCCGGGCAATAGTCGTATTTCTTCAAGAAAATTTCTTAGCACGTTTCAGATTTAAGCGATTGAGCCTTTTCAAGCAGGCCGCCTTTTTATATTGATACAGCTTTTCATCATTCTGCTGATGACCGATCTGAATCATCGCCGACTTTGTATACTGAATTGCCCGCGAATAATCATGAAAGCGATGTTCCAATAATTTGGCTGCCTCAATGGAAATCAGTCCGCCCTCATCCCCTCCTGCAGCAATAACCGATTCAAAAAGCTTCAGAGACTGCCTATAGTCCCCCTTTCGCTTTAAACATGCTGCAAGTCGTGCCTTTGCCGGTATCTGGAAAGCAGAATCCTTTTGGATGAGTGTTTTCCAAATGGTCTGGGCATGCGCGTGATCGCCAATCTGTTCAAACCAACGTGCTATTTCATAGTTTTCTTCTGGGTCAGCCGCTGCCTTGCCAAGTATTTTATTTGAGAGATGGATATAAAGACTGACCAAAGTGAGCACATCTTCTCGATTATGCTCAATGATTCCCTTAACTAAGCCCGGCTCAGGATGCTTCAGAAACTGGAAGTAAAGAAAGGGAGCCAATTTTCCCGGCACATCGTTCTCTCTGTTCATCGATAATAGTTTCGACTCAATGGATTGAAGCCGTACCGACTCTAATCGATTTTTCCAAAGGCGGCGGGACGCATGCAGAAGATCAAAATGACCAAATGCCGGCAGTTTCGGCACTTGATCGCGAACAAATTGATGGCGTGTCTTTACTCTTGGCCAGTCAAACGCCTTGCCGTTAAAGGTCACCAAATGCTTTAAAGATGTGCAGTCCTTTAAAAAAGAATCATAGAAAGCAGCCTCGTGACCCGGCCCGGGTAAAAAATATTGTTTTAATTCAAGAAAATGATCCGTCATTCGGGCGAGGCCAATTAAAAAAATCATTTGCCCGGAACCTGAACCTAATCCAGTGGTTTCGGTATCGAAAAAAAGCAGATCTTCTGCATGTAAACCCTTCGCTGATAACGGATGCGCCGCATCAAACGCTTGCCATGAAGCAACCGTTTGCCATAAGTCGCCTAATGCGTACGGGCCGATTCGTGTTGCTAAAGGCAAGCGTTCGGAATGAACAAGGACGTATTGATCCTCAAAAGTTCGCAAATCAGCAGCAAGTGCTGTAGCCGCGCGTCGGATCGCTTGGTTCTGTCGCTCGTCATTTAGCATCTGATCCTGTTGTTGCCGATTCAGCGATGATTCCTGGGCTCCACGGTTCTGCTCATGCAATTGTTTTCGATAGAGTTTTAACTTTTGTGCTAGTGACACGTTGATCGTTCCTTTAGCAGCCGAATCAATGCTTGTTTTGCCGCTCTCCCCTCATTAACAAACCCAATGCAAGACGGACAACCGGATTCACAAGGGCAGGTTTGCGCCATATCGCTTGCTTTCTCGAGCAGTCTCGGCATCAGCTGATACAAGTTTTCGCTTAATCCGACACCGCCAGGGTATTTATCATAGATAAATACCGATGGTTTCTCATTATGCGGTGCTTTGATCTTTGGAACAACCGAGAGATCATTTTGATCACACAGCACGAAAAGCGGTGCTACATGGCGAAGTAAATGGCTCAGGCCGACCAAAGCCCCTTGAAACACATCTTTTCCGAATTGATCCAAATAGGTTGAATCAAAACTGATCCATGTAGCATTGGTATGCATTTCCAGTTCTGGAAGATGGATCTTTCCCCATCCGATATTTTCATAGGTTTCAAAACGAATTTTTTTAAATACAGTCGGTAAAGCACGTACGGAAACATCGCCGTAGCCCTTTTCAATATGCTCATTGTCAAAGGCTGCATGCTTATCCATTGCCAGTACATCGAGCTGGACGGCAAGGTCTGAATCCGTATAGTAATTTACATTCACTTTTCGCACGTAGGCCTTCCGTTCATTCAAATCCAGTTCATCCACGTGATACTGCGTGCCTTGATGAATGTAAATTGCATCTTCATAAAGCATGGTCATGGCGCCAAAGCGGTCTTCTTCACCAATTACTTTTGCATGGCCTCGATCGGTGACATCAATAATAGCAAACGAATCCTGAGCAGCTGATCTTAAGTTGACGTTATTTGCCGGGAACCCATCGCTCATCCAATACCACTTGCCACGTTGATAGTGCAGCAAATCTTCATCGGTCAAGTAGTCACAAAGTTCATCTACCGGTTCGCTTCCGAACTGTTCGCCTTTTTTGAAAGGAAGTTCATAAGCGGCACACTTAATATGCTCCATCAGAATCATCATGTTATCCGGATTAATCCGCACACTCTCGGGTTTTCGTGAGAAAAAATAGTCGGCATGATTTGCCATGTACTGGTCAAGCGGATTCGATGAGGTAACCATGATAATCACCGCGTCTTCCGCTCTTCTGCCCGCTCTTCCTGCTTGTTGCCAGACGCTTGCCATATTTCCAGGGTATCCGGTGAGAATACAAACTTGAAGCTGACCGATATCAACCCCAAGCTCTAATGCATTGGTAGTCACGACGCCCATAATTTCACCTTGACGCAGTCCTTTTTCAATGCCCCTGCGTTCAAGCGGCAAATAGCCGCCGCGATATGCTCGGATTGTCGCACGATCTTGTCTGCCACGGTTTATTTTCTGAAGGTGACTGACAAGAAGTTCAACCTTTAATCGGCTTTTTGCAAAGACAATGGTCTGTATTTTATTCTTTAAAAATTCACCTGCAAGCCGAACCACGGAATGCGTTTCATCCTCGCGCACATTAAGCTGCTTATTGGTAACCGGAGGATTGTAGATTAGGAAGTGTTTCTTTACGCTTGGAGCCCCATTGCGGTCGATAAGCAACATTTTGCGTCCGGTCAGCGCTTCTGCATGTGCTCGCGGATTGGCAATCGTCGCCGACGTACAAATAAATTGAGGATTGCTGCCGTAGTAGTGGCAAATACGCTTCAGTCTGCGAATGACATTAGCTACATGACTGCCAAATACGCCGCGATAGGTGTGAAGCTCATCAATCACAACGAAGCGCAGATTTTCAAATAAAGAGACCCATTTTGTGTGGTGCGGTAAAATAGAGGCATGCAGCATATCCGGGTTGGTCATCACAATTTGACCGGCTTGACGAATTTTTTGCCGGATCGATCCGGCAGTATCGCCATCATAAGTGTGGCTCTTGATTGGCAGTCCGACCGCATCAATGAGGTCAGCCATCTCATTCTTTTGATCCTGAGCCAATGCTTTTGTCGGAAAGAAATAAAGTGCTCGGCTCTCCGGATGTTCAATCATAGTCTGGAGAACCGGCAGATTATAGCACAAGGTCTTTCCAGAGGCGGTCGGCGTGACAAGGACGAGGTCTGCACCCATCATCGCCGAGTTATAGGCCTCCGCCTGGTGGGTATAGAGCGAATGGATCCCGCGTCGACGCAAAGCATCTTTAAGATGCTCGTCCAAATCGTCTGGAAACGGTGCGGTATGTGCTGCTCGCCCCGGTATCGTTTGCCAATGCACTGTATTCTGATCGTTTTTCAATCGATGAAGAAGGTCCTCGATGGTTTGTTTTCCGATCAATTGTGTCACCTCTAAATCTCAATGCTTCTTTGACGTTCTGTTGTTCAATAGTATAGCATAACGAATGGATGTTCGCTATTTTTGCTGCCCGTGATGTTGGTTGGTTCATGAAGTGTGCTTAAAAATGAAAACGTCCCGCACTGCTCAATCTAGCGTGCGGAACGATACTCAACGAATCGTGTTCTATTTAATAAAACCGTAGTACATGGCCTCATGGCCGTTCACTGGATCAAGGCAGATTTTACACATTTCTCCTGGTGTCCTGATTTTATGGCCGGTCACTCAATTTCATTATTCAGCATAGCGATAAATTGCTCGACTTTTGTCCAATAGAATTCTGGTTTCGCCGGAAATTCACTGGACTGTGCCATTTCCAGCCATTGTACGGCAGCGGTATGAATGCCCGCGGCTTTACCGGCCAATGTATCCCCGTTCGCATCGCCAATATAGATGGATTCTTCCGGCAGCGCGTCAAATTTTTTGAGCGTCCGATTGATGCCTTCAGGATCCGGCTTTGCAACACTGACGTCGTCTCCGGTAATAATACTGTCGAACTTGCCGCCAAACCCGAGTTTCTTCTCGGAAATGAGATAAGACCTTCTTGCTTTCCCTGTAATTAAACCAATGTTGATGTTGCGCTCACGCAACAGATGCAACAGTTTGAAAATTTCCGGATTCTTTTCCACGTATGCGTCATGTTGCTTTTCGTAGATAACGAAGTAGAATTCAACAGCTTCGGCAACATCTGCCTGATTGGTGAGATTCATCGAAATCATCTTTTCTTCCGGCGGGCCAAACATCGCGATGACTTCGTCTGTTGTGACGGTTCTGCTGTCAAATCTTTTGAAAACTTTTTTCATTGCATGGACGGTGAGCGGAAGCGTATTTGCCAGCGTTCCGTCGAAATCAAAAAGTACATTGTGCAGTCGCATGAAAACATGCCTCCAAGTTCAAGTTTGCAAAACATCTAACTAAGACTAGTATCCTATCAAACGGAAACATTTGTCAAAGTGTTTTGAAGTCAACTGCTAAATAAGTCAACGATGGACAAAGGATTGAACGTCACACGTCAAATGGGCTAATGCGTCATGATCAATTGAAAAGCCTATGCCGGGACGATCCTTGGGAACGGAAATGACGCCATGATCGACTGTGATCTTTGGCGAAATAAGATCACACGTCCAATAGTGATCCGAGGCATAAAAATCGCCAGGTAATGTAAAACCGGGAAGTGTTGCAAGTGCCAGATTATGTGCTTTTGCAATGCCAAACTCAATCATCCCGCCGCACCAAAGCGGAATCGAATGTTGGAGGCAAAGCTTATGAATGCGTGCAGCCTGAGTCCAGCCGCCAACGCGGCCCATTTTTAAAGCAACAACTTTTGCACTTTGGAGCATGACGGCACTTGCAGCCGCAGCGTAAGAGCTAATGCTCTCATCAAGGCAGATCGGTGTTGCCAAATTTTTTTGCAGTATTGCGTGTTCCGATAGATCATTATAGGCCAGGGGCTGTTCGATCATCATTAGCCGGTATCGATCCAGTTTTTGAAGATGGTCTTTATCCCGAATGGTGTAGGCCGAATTTGCATCAGCCATGATGGGAAGATCAGGAAATGCTGTACGGATGCCTTCCAACAACGGTCGGTCATTTTCCCGTGATATTTTTATTTTATAACGCTTATAGCCTTTTTTCAGCAACGGCTCGATTTGACGGATCGCCTGTTCCGATGTGGCTGCGGTAATGACTGCACCAGCGTCTACTTCTGCTTTGCGCCCACCGAATAGTTTCCCAAGATAAGTGTTCATTTGTTTTGCATAGAGATCCCAAACCGCTTGGTCGAGCCCTGATTTGGCCATCCGATTGCCGCGCACCGCGGACCATCTTTGTTCTAACTCTTCTGGATGCTTTATCGGAACATGGAGCAGGATTGGGATCAAGAACTCGCGCAACACGTAGCGGCAGGTTTGAATCGTTTCTTCAGAATACCAGGGAGATGAAAAAGGATCGGCTTCGCCGTAGCCGATCCGGCCGTCAGTATCCATGACCTCCAGAATCAGTGCTTCACGCGTCGACACCTGTTGCAAATGCGTGGTGAAAGGCACCTTCAGCGGCGAAGCGACGAGGCGCATCGTTACCGAACGAATCTTCATGCCCTTCCCTCCTCTGATGATGCAGAAAATCGATGAATAAATGAAACCAATGCGTTTTTAAACGGGTCCGGTTTTTCTAAATGAACCGCATGTCCAGCATTCGGGACCATGTACCATTCTGCACACGGCAATGCTTGCTTCATTTCAGAAGCAAGGGTACAAAATTTGCGATCACGGGCTCCGGTGATCAAAAAGGTCGGTACATGCAAGGTTGTCAACTGAGTCCACCAAGACGGTTGAACCCCGGTCCCCATACCAATTAAACTGCAGGCCAGTCCATGTGCGCTGCTGGCCAATCTCTGATCGCGCAATGATGAGCGCACATTCTTCGGCAAGTCTTTTTGCGAGGCGAACAACGGAATATTTTCCCAATCGTTAACAAAAGACAAAAGGCCATACTTTTTGATCCGCTCTGCAAGATGAACATCTCGATCACGTCTTTTCTGTCGCTCCATCTCCGTCTTCAAGCCTGGCGAGGCACTCTCAAGGGTTAACGTTCGGACACGTTTTGGAAACATACACGAGAAACTAAGCGCGAGCCTGCCCCCCATTGAATAGCCGACGAGATGTACCGCATCAAGCTTCAGAACATCAAGCAGTGCCGCGAGATCTTTTGCCGCTTCGGTGATCGCGTATCTGTTTGGGCGTTCAGGACATTCGGTTAACCCATGCCCAATAATATCGACGGTGATCAGTCGAATCTTTTGCTCCGCTGCCTCTTTTTCAAGAAAATGCCATGTCGTCGAACTGCCTGTAAACCCATGAAGCAAAAGTACCGGCGTCCCTAAGCCGGTTTGTTCATAATGATAGTGAACGCCGCGCAAGTTAATCTTCAACGGAATTTGCCTCCTTAAAGCGTTTAACCAGGCGGGACCGTAATGCTTGATGTTTCTGCACATTATCTCGACGCTTTGTCGGCACCTCAAGGATTGTTATTCCCTCTTCTTTTATCGCTTTACGAAATGCTGCGTCAAACATCGGCCAATCAACAATCTTTGTATAGTGAGCGCCAAAAAGCATTGCTGCATGAGAAAAGTCGAGACCATGCGGTGTTCCGAACAGTGATTCAAAATACGTTTCTTCGGATGCTTGAGGTAAAAACGAGAAAATGCCGCCACCGTCATTATTAACCAATACAATGGTTAGGTTGGCATGGTTTTGTTTTGCCGCGAGTAATCCATTCATACTATGGAAAAAGCTAAGATCACCAATGACAAGAATCGCTCTCCCTTTTGACAAAGCGACACCGACTGCAGTTGAAACGACTCCATCGATTCCGTTCGCTCCCCGATTTGCAAACACATGAACCGGTGTTGAACGCTTGAACATAAACGTATCAAGTTCACGAATCGGCATGCTATTTCCGACAACAAGATCGGCTTGTTCCGGTAACTGTTCGCACAGTTTCAAAAACAGCTTTTCTTCACTGAGCATGGGTTCATCGCGAATCGATTGCAGGGTTGATCGAGCCAACGCGTTAATCGTTTGCCATAATCCTGCCCAAGCTGCATTGACATGTCGATTAATTTGAGAGCGCATGTGTTCACAAAAGTACTGCTCATCACAGTAAACCATATGTGTTGCTTTGCAGGCAGGATCTCTCCAGTCTGCCCCTGCATCGATCACCAGATTGGCACATTCCTGATCTTCCATCCACAGTTTAACGCTTTTGCTTACCGGCGGTGCACCAAAACGGATAATTAAATCCGGCTTGAAGCATGACGCAATTTCTCGACAGCGCAAAAACAGATCATAATTCTCAATGACTAATTTTTGTTCATGCGCGCCACGGCGAAGCTGCGATAACGGATCCGCAAGAATGGGAAAGCCAGCGTGACGGGCCAATGCAAGGATACTCGAACGCGCCTCGCGTGCCAATGCGCCGCATAGAATAATCCCGCGCTGAGCAGCGTTAATACGGGCGGCAAGTTCTTGAAGCTGATTTACAGTTAAAGACCGCGTGCCTTGAGTAACCGATGGTGCGGCCATGGCGTCATGCGCATTATCGAATTTATGAATCAATAGATTAGGAACAAGCGGTTCGCGAAGCGGAACATTAATATGTACCGGTCCTTGTGGCGTACGGATTGCACATGCGGCAGCACGACTGGCCAAGGCCTGGTTGTAATGAAGCAGACTTAAATCATGTTCCGACAATTCAAGCTGAAAGAATTGCTTGACATGTCTGCCGTACATCTCCGTTTGATCTATAGTCTGAGGTGCAGCGACATGCTGCAATTCATAGGGACGATCCGCTGTGATTACAATTAACGGTACACGTGCCAAAGATGCTTCAATAATCGCCGGATAATAATTTGCAGCTGCAGTTCCAGAGGTGCAGACCAAGGCAACCGGTTTAGCTGATGCCTTAGCAATACCAAGTGCCAAAAATGCAGCGGAGCGCTCATCGATATCCAAATGGGTGGTGAAATCCGGATGCGCATCAAAGAGCATGGAAAGCGGCGTTGAACGCGAACCTGGGCTGATGACAACGTGACGCACATCGTGTTCATAAAGAGTCTGAATGAATGATGACAAGTAGTTTGTGAGCAGATCTCGATGATTCATAGTGTCCCCCTCATCAATGCATGCTGCATCGGCTGAAACTTAACATCGGTTTCTTGATATTCCTGAATTGGATCTGAATCGGCCAGCACGCCGCAACCCGCAAACAAAACAGCTTCATTGCCGCGAAGCAGTGCAGCGCGTATACCGACATCAAATTCGCCATGATCGCCCGAATCAACCCAACCGATCGGAGAAGCGTAAAAACCGCGATCCATTGCTTCATGGGTACGAATCCAAGCCATAGCATCTTTTTTAGGCAACCCGCCAAGGGCTGGCGTGGGATGCAATCGAGCAACCAGATCAATTAACGATGTTGCTGACTTGCATCGTCCTTTAACCGGTGTATATAAATGTTGAATATTCTTGTTTTTCATCAGGACCGGTTGCTTGGGTATGGACAAGCTTGTACACAACGCATTTAAAGCGTCACGTACCGATTCAACCACATACTGATGCTCCTTAAGATTTTTGCCGTCATTTAACAGCCACTTGCCGAACTCATCATCCTCTTGCTGCGTTTTTCCACGTGCAGCCGAACCGGCCAGACAAGCGGATTCAATTGAACGTCCGCTTTTTTTGATCAGTCGCTCCGGCGTTGCGCCAATAAATGCTGCCGACCCCTTTTCCAGACAAAAAATACAGGTTCCCTTTTGCTGCTCGCTCAAGACACGCAGCAATGCATGGCGAGAAAGCTTCCTTTGATAGATTAAGCTTCGTGCACGTGCCAATACTATTTTTTTCATCGGCGTCTCTTGCAGCGTTTGCACTGCTTCAGCAACCAGCCGACACCATGTATCTTGATCTTGATCATTCTGGTCCAGAAGCTGCTGATCGTGCGTGTCCGGCTCTGCATGAAACACGTTGTTAAATAGTTCATGGGGCTGAGCTTCCAAAGCGCCCACCCGTTCAGCAACGTCATCATTCGGCCTGCACAAAATGGTGTGTGTGAGATAGCAGCGACCATGGTGAACCGTCAATAAAAACTCTGGAAGGATAAAATAAGCAGAGCCGAAATTCTGCCACATTTCCGCCCGTTCCTTCTTTGAATCAAAAGAAAATCCACCTAAAAAAATTGGTCCTGTACCGGCAACACGCTGCGTACCCAACGTATAGGCGTTACGAAAAAGTCGCGCTTGTGCTTGTCTAACCTGCACAGCGGCATCTTCTTGTTGGGTTGAGATCATGGCGGTGATCCCGGCGCCAACCAGCTGCAATTCTCCCGATGAGTCGCTCCAGTAACAACGCTGACCGCTGTATAATCTTCCCGCACGTTGATAAAAATCAAGCGGTAGAATCCGATTCAGTTCTTCTATTTTACTAACCACACAAGACTGATGCGATCGACGTGCATGATCAATCGCTGCATGGACTGTTTCTGATAAAGATGTAACATTTCCAATCAAATAAATCACCTGTTATCGTTTACAATGTGAACATATTATGTCTTTTTAAAGATAACTCTTCGCATTTAGATCTGTCAATTTGCAGGCGTTCGGCAGCTTGCTTTCATGAATCCTAAATCTTGTCCTTAATTAATATAATCCATGATGAGACGGTGACCATGGAAAGGATTAAGATGCTATGTTCTACAGAAGAAGGCACGCGCCGCATCCAATCGTATACTGCACTGCATGCTATGTTCTCATCAGCCTGCTTTTATTTATAATCACAAAACGCAGCGTCCATCTTGTCATTCTTTGGAACGTGTTTTTGGCCAATGTCCCTTTGCTTCTTGTTTTATTGATGTGTCTTGAAGATCAGCGGCGCGACAGCTTTCGGACGGGATTGCTCGGCGTTCTCTGGCTAATTTTTTTCCCGAATGCTCCCTATTTAGTCACTGACTTTATTCATTTACAGAACATTACTTTTTACACAACCGAAACGACAGATGTCTATACTACGAATTTTTGGTCATGGTTGGGACTGATTCAAATTGGCACTGCGGTTTTCATCGGTCTCTTTTCCGGTATGCTCTCGCTGTGGATTATTCATCACCGTTTTCTGAAACGGCTCATTTCGCCGCTTGCTGAACTTGCGTTGCTCATGATCTTTATCACAAGCGGTGCTGCCGTCTATATTGGACGCTTCTTAAGGCTTAACTCTTGGGATCTCTTTTACCCGGTGCATTTTATCACGCAAATCACCGGACATATTAACTCATTTTCGATTGCCTTTTCGCTGATGTCTGCCGGTGCTGTTGGTATTGGATATTGCGTTTTCTCAGTGCTGCTCATGACAGCGGCAAAAATCAGCCGTTTGCATCAATAAAGTGATTGCCGCTTATTGCGTGGTTAAGGTATTCCTTGTATCGGGTATTCTGCACAGAAAAACGTATAAAATTGAAACGGTTTAATCATTTTCCTTTACTTCTTTTCATTTCTGTCCGATAAAAAGTTAGTAAAATAATAACGATGTGACGCAGGATGATCTTATGGATATATATGTTGCACGACAACCAATTTTTGATCGAAAGATGAAACTGTATGGTTATGAACTTTTGTATCGAGAGAATCAGAATAATCAATTTAACGGGCTCAGTGACAAAAAAGCAACGGCCTCTCTTTTGTCTAACTCATTTCTCGTCCTTGGTTTTGATGAGTTGATCGAAGACACGCATGGGTTTATCAATTTCCCTGAAGAATTTCTGATTCAGCAGCTTCCCCGTCTGCTTCCGCAACAGAAAATTATCGTCGAGGTACTGGAGCGCGTGAATCCGAGCGAGAAGGTGATTGAGGCATGCCGCGCGTTAAAAAAGGACGGCTATATTTTGGCACTCGATGATTTTGTTTTTGATCGCAACGGATACGGACCGCTTATTGAACTTGCCGATATGATTAAAATTGAATTTTCAAGAGCTACAATAAAAGAGCAATTGTTGTTACTGCAAAAGTACCGAGGCAAAAAAATGTTTCTTGCCGAAAAAGTAGAAACCATGAATGATTACCGCTTAGCTCTTGCTATGGGATATGACCTCTTCCAAGGTTATTTTTTTAGCAAGCCGGTTATTGTAAATGCGAAAGAAATTGGTTACCAAGAAACATTGCTCGTTAGAATTCTCAAAGAACTGCATAAAAAAGAACCAGATTTGAATCAGCTCACCAATTTCATCAGTGCAGATATCGGGCTTGCTTATAAGCTGCTGCGCGCTGCCAATACGATCCAATACGGATCAAAATACCCTATCCATTCCATACGTCAAGCATTATCACGTATTGGTGCTAAAGAGATGATTCAATGGATTCATATCATGATGATCAAAGGCGCAGAACGCAGCGAGAATTCGGAACTCATCAAAAGATCGCTGATCCGCGGCAAACTGCTGGAGTTGCTTGCCTGCAGAAGCGGTTTGGTACAGAAAGGTTCCAACTTTTTCATCACCGGTATTTTTTCTTCATTGGACCAGATTCTTAATCAGCCGATGAAAAAAATTCTGGCAAAGCTGCCGCTGGATCAAGAAGTAAAAGATGCATTAATGGGGAAGCCAAACAAGATTCGCATTTTTTTAGATGCAATTGTTTCATTTGAAAAAGCGGACTGGCAAGCGTTCAGTGAATTTATCAGTAAAAGCAAATTCACGGACGAAGCATTTATGGAACTGTATTTAAAAGCGATTCACTGGCAACATTCCTTAAATGAATAAAAAAATCTCGTCGGCAACTCATGAAGAGAATTGATCTCGGTACAATGAGTAATAGTGCCCTTTTTTCTCTAAAAGCTGTTCATGAATGCCCTGTTCGGCAATGCGTCCGTTTTCAATTACTAAAATTTGATCCGCGTGACGAATTGTCGAAAGGCGGTGGGCAACGATAAAGCATGTTCGACCTTTGATCAACTGAGCCATTCCATTTTGAATGGCTTGTTCTGTTTGTGTATCGATGTGACTCGTCGCTTCATCCATAATTAAGATGGCAGGATTCGCCAGAAGGGCACGTGCAATGGTCATCAATTGTCTCTGCCCCTCACTCAAATTTCCACCATTTCCCTGTAGGATTGTATCGTATCCCTTTTCTGATTTTCGAATGAACGAATCGGCGTGGACAGCTGTGGCAGCACGAATCACTTCGTCTTTGGAAGCATCCAGCTTTCCATAGCGTAAGTTATCTACGAAACTGCCATGAAACAAAAACGTTTCTTGCAGCACCATTCCGAATAATCCGCGGTAATCAGAACGTCGATACCTTTTTATGTCAATGCCGTCCACCTGTACCGAACCGCTGCTCGGGTCATAAAACCGCGTTAACAAATTTACAAGGGTCGATTTTCCTGCACCGGTTGCTCCGACAAGTGCAATGACTTGGCCCGCATGGGCATGAAAGCTGATCTCTTTCAAAATTGGCTGATGCTTAACATAACCGAAGGAAACATTGCAGAACCGGACATCACCTTTACACTGATTGCGGTTAATCGAACGCGCATCCCATGGATCAGCCTCTTCCTCTTTTTGATCTAAAACAGCAAACACTCGCTCTGCACCAGCAACCGCTGACAGAAGTGTATTAAAAATACTGGCAATATCATTGAGCGGACGTGAGAATTGTCTTGAGTAAGCTAGAAAGCTGGCAACCATGCCGATTGTGATTCGATCGTTTGCAGCTAATAACCCACCAACCGTCGCTACAGCGGCAAACCCTAAGTTATTGATGACATTCATTAGCGGCATAAAAAAACCCGACCATATTTGCGCTTTTATCCCCACTCGGGTCAGCTGCTCATTCTGCTTGGAAAAACGTGCAATTTCCTGTTTTTCATGGCTGAATACTTTAATGACGGACATGCCGGAGATCGATTCTTCAATCTGACCATTTAATGCACCAAGTTCTTTTTGCTGTTTTATAAACAGCTTAGATGTACGTGAAGCAATTGTTTTTGTTAATAAAAGGACAAGTGGAACCATAATCAGACTGGTCAGAGTTAACTGAGGACTGATCCAGAGCATGATGAGCAGAGATCCGCTGATCATAATCAGATCATTCATCAGCTGCACCGTTGATTGTGAGAGCGTTGTGTCAATGTTTTCAATATCGTTGCTCAGACGGCTCATAATCTCTCCGTGACTATGGCGATCAAAGAAGGCAATCGGAAGCTTTTGCAGTTTCTTGAATAACTGTTCACGGAGATGCGACACCAAGCGTTGTCCTGCCGACGCCATCAGCCAACCTTGAAGGAAGGTCAGCACAGCATCACCCACGTAAAATGCGGCAAGGCTAATAAGTATGAAACAAAGCATTGAAAAATGGACATATTGCCTGCGAATACCGATTTGATTAATTGCCATCCCAATTAAATAAGGGACCAATAACGACACGACCGCATCGAGGAATACGAACAGAAAGACAACCAGGAGCACCCGTTTCTCTCTTGCAAAATAGCTTCCTAATCGGTGCAAGGTTGAACGCATTTGTTTTGGCTTTTCAACGGGGGCATAGCGGGCAGCCCCTCGCCTCGGATTGCTTCTGCCAGATCCCGGGCGCTCTCCACTGCGTTCATTCATTCTTCCGTCGCCTCCTTTTCCTCAAGTTGCTGTTCACATACGCTGTGATAGAATGAAGAGCAGGCCATCAACCTTTGATGATCGCCGACAGCCTCAATTCGTCCCTGGTTAAGTACAATGATCTGATCTGCGTCTTTTAATGTCGACGCTTTTTGAGAGATGAGAAGACAAGTCATCTGATTTTGCCCATTTTTAAGCCGGGAACGGATTGTTTTGTCCGTACGTGCATCCACGGCACTCGTTGCATCATCGAGAATGAGAAGATCCGGATTACGAATTAACGCACGCGCAATCGCGATGCGCTGTTTTTGTCCACCGGAAAGATTGACACCGGCTTGGCCGACTCGCGCATGATATCCGCCGGGAAGCTTGCGGATAAACGCATCCGCATCAGCAATTTCGGCAGCTTCTCGTACAGCTTTATCACTTGCCCCCTCGCTTCCCCAACGGATATTGTCGCTCACCGACCCGCTGAATAACAGTGAGTGCTGCGGAACAATAGCAATTTTTTTGCGTAAATCATCCTCACCAAATGTCGTGAGGTCTTGGCCATTAAATCGAATTGTCCCTTTGACCGGGTCATATAGGCGAAGAATGAGCCGTGTCAGCGTTGTTTTACCTGAAGCAACCGGCCCAATGATGCCCAGCGTCTCCCCACGATTGACTCGAAAGGTTAGATCATGCAGCACCGGCAATCCTTCTTGGTAAGCAAAGGTAACATGATCAAAAAGGAGTGTCCCCTGACATGGCGGTGCATCAGTCGGTTTTGATTGTGCAGTAAATCGTTTGGCCGGCGGAAGATTCATCACTTCTCCGATACGTTCTGAAGATGCCCGTGCACGAACCATCATCGTGAATGCATGATTGACCATCATAATCGCAAAAAGCAGCTGCGTCATATAATTAGTAAAAGCAATAATCGATCCTACTTCCATAGAGCCTTGATGAACCCCTATCGCACCAAACCAAAGAATGGCGATTATGCCGGCGTTTACCGTCAAATTGACTAAGGGACCAAAGAGGCTGCTGATTTTTGTAGCAGCAGCTGCTTTGTCGCTAAAGTCCTTATTGTATTTTCGAAAGTGTCTTTGTTCAAAATCAGAGCGATTAAACACCTTGATGACCCGTACACCCGCCAGGAAGTTCTGCATAGCGCGATTAACGGAGTCAAGTGCAGTCTGCACTTTGTGAAAATAAGGATACGTGATCTTCATGTTTAGAAAAATGATCGCAGCAATAATCGGCGCGATGCCGAGCAGCACCAATGATAACCGCGCGTTTAAATGAATAGCCATCATTAAGCTTCCGATACCAACAAGTGGCGCTTTAACCATGATCCGCATCAACCCATTCACAAACGTCTGAATGCGTGTCACATCGTTCGTTAGCCGAGTAATCAATGACGCATTACCGATTTGATCGACTTGTTGCTGTGAAAGACTTTGTATTTTTATGTATAGATCCTGTCGTAAATCTTGAGCAAATCGCTGAGATATGATTCCTGAGAGCAGATTCCGGAAACTCGCGCAAATCGCTCCCATTGCTGTAATCGCCAACATGAGAAAGCCCAAACGCTCGATAACATTCATATTTCTTAAAGCAACGCCTTGATCTACAATGCGAGACATAAGCGCCGGTTGTAACAGATCGGCAAGCGCTTCTCCTGATAAAAAGAATAGCGCCAGCAAAAATCTGATTCTATAGTTCGTCCAATAGACACGTAAATAGCCCATAAGACCCCTTCCTTCATAGTAACGCTCTAGTGTTTATATGCTGCTGCTTGTCTGCCCGATGTCCGGCTGCAGGTCCGCGCTTGCCATGACGCGCAGCCCATTTTTCATTTATTGATCTGCATGATAGGATTCGATGAGCGGATAGCCGAGCATAGCCATTTCCAAACAATGACGCCGCTGCGGCTGAAAATAATCTTCTCCGAGAATATCGCTGATTTTGTCCAATCGATTGTATAAGGTTTGTCGATGAATAAACAGGCGTTTGGCGGTCTCCCCTTTTGAACCCATACATTTGAAATACATTGCTAACGTGTCAATGAGATGGAGATGATGTTTATTTTCATAAGCAATCAGATCGCCCAGCTGATCCTGAACGAAATCGCTGAGAATCGGATAGGGTACCGCGTGTAACAGTTGATACACGCCGATACTTGCATAGTAATGATTCTGTTTCATCGCTGGAACCGTTTGTGAAAGTTCGATCACTTGAAAAGCTTCTTTAAAGCTCATCCAAGCATCAAGAAGCATTGTTCTAGATTTGCCAAAGCCAATATGAAAATGGAAATGAGGCCATGCTTGATTGATGTATTTATTCAAACCGTCGATTAATCCTTGAATTTTGTGGTACAGACTTGATTCCGAATCTTTTCCAATGCGTGCTTTGGCACACAGTAAGTAGATTTGATTGTTTTTCATCATCAACACATGGTGCATTCGATCTCGTTTCAAAAGCGAACGAATCAATACTAAAACATCTTGATTGCGCGATTCCATGCGTTCGGGTCCTGCTTCAATAACATTATGCTCAAATTCAATGATTCCGCCAACAAAAATATACTTTTCACCATTTGGCGACGGCAGTCCCATACGCATCTGCGCCTGTTCTTCACTGTCAATGCTGCGATTGAGAATATCCTGAATCAACTCATTCTGATTGCTGAGAATTTTCTCCTCAAGAAACTGTGTGCGAAGCAAAACAGTCGCTACAGCCTTGGATGTATAGTCCACTAATAATTTCATATATTCAGTAGGATGTGCTTGGTGCAAAAGCATGCCGACATAGGAAAAAACCTGACCGAAACAGACGACCGGCTGAATGAGAACGTAGCGATGTTCATCCATTTTCCACAGCTCCATTTCCTGGATCTGATCAGAGTGCTTCATCTGTTGATTACAAAATGTATTGATCGCTTCACGCATCTCCTCAGGCAAAGGCGGAAAATAAGTGTTGGCTTCAATGCGAGACAAATACAAAATCTGATGTTCGGAATAGTTTTGCAGCAAACGCAGAATGGCAGGAATATCTGTACTCTGCAGGATGAGCTGTTGTTGTTGCTGAGAGAATTGCTCCAATTTTTTCAGCAGTCCGAAATGTTGGTTAATGATGTGTGCATGAATGTCTTGGGTGATTTCTTCAAAACGAACCGGCTGGCGGAACAGAATTAACGGAAAATCATACGAATCGCACAGATCAATGATTTGATCGGGTATTTCATCAACGGTCGTACCGAATTCAATGCATAATCCTGCAGTTTGGTGCTCAATGATCTGTCGCATGTACTCGAGTCCCGATTTTGCGGACCGCTTCAACCAAAGTCCAGTTGTCAGAATCAGGTCATTTTTGCTGACATAAGGAGCTGCATGAATGATTTCTAGAATATGTACCCAGCGTACCTCACGATAAATTCCTTGTGCACCGGCAAGTACAATTGCACGTTGAAATAGTGGACGGTTAAGTACATCATGAACACAAAACGGCATTTCATCCATGTATGAATACCTCCAAAGATTGCCTATAAGCGGCTGTGTGTTGTCATATTATCTAACAGGTACATCAAATGTCAAGTAAATTGCCAAAACTGTAGACAAAACGTACGATGAAAAACTGTTTCATTGTTTGTAAGATTCTAATTAAAGGATAACACATACTGAATCGATTCAAGCAGACGAAAGGCAGGAAATCGAAGTATCTGTTATTCAATGAGCTATCAAAAAAATAACTGGGAGGCTTTAATCAATGATTATCGGTATTCCAAAAGAATTGAAGAACAACGAACGTCGTGTGGCGATCACTCCTGCAGGCACGTATCACTTGGTGCAAGAAGGTAATAGTGTCTATGTCGAAACAAACGCAGGCGCAGGTGCAGGATTTTCCGATCAACAGTATGAAGAAGCAGGTGCAGTGATTACCTCGGCTGAAAAAGCATGGTCTGCCGATATGGTGATTAAGGTTAAAGAACCAGAACCGGAAGAATACCACTTCTTCCATGAAGGACTGATTCTGTTCACCTACCTGCATCTTGCCCCAGCCGTTGGTGCTGAGTTGACGAAGGCACTCGTCTCAAACAAAGTTGTTTCAATCGCTTATGAAACGGTTCAGCGTGCAGACCGAGTACTCCCGTTGCTTCAGCCTATGAGTGAAGTGGCCGGAAGAATGGCGGTTCAAATTGGTGCACAATATCTTGAAAAATTCAGTGACGAAGCAGGAAAAGGAATTCTTCTTGGCGGCGTCCCAGGTGTCTCCCGCGGTAAAGTGGCAGTCATTGGCGGCGGAATTGTCGGCACGAATGCTGCAAAAATTGCTGTTGGTCTCGGAGCTGATGTTACAATTCTTGACATCAGTGCAGATCGTTTGCGTGAACTTGACGACATCTTCGGCAATTCGTTGAATACCTTGATGTCAAATCCATACAACATCGCAGAAGCAGTTAAAGAAGCGGACCTTGTTGTCGGATGTGTTCTGATTCCGGGCGCGAAAGCACCGAAACTGGTCACTGAAGAAATGGTGGCAACAATGAAAGACAACTCAGTAATTGTCGATGTTGCAATCGACCAAGGCGGTATTGTCGAGACATCGGATCACAGTACAACGCATGATGATCCAACCTATGTAAAACACGGTGTCATTCATTATGCAGTTGCCAATATGCCGGGTGCTGTACCGAATACATCTACCTTGGCTCTGACAAACGTAACGATTCCTTATGCAGCAAAAATTGCGAGCAAAGGTTATATCCAAGCTTGTCTTGAAGATGAAGCCCTACTAAAAGGTTTGAACACGTTGGACGGTTACGTGACCTTCAAAGCAGTCGCCGATGCACATGGCTTCGACTACAAGTGTGCGAAAGATCTGCTGCAAGCAGCTAAGGTCTGATCGTCCAAGTAAGAATGATGTCATTTTATTAACTAGGAAACAGCGGCTCTTGTATGAATGATCTACACCCTGCGTGTTAGGAAGCAGGGTGCTTTTTTTCTGCAAATAAATTGCAGTGCTTAATATTTTTTATCGCACTAGAAAACGGATTCATCCCAGCAACATTCATTTAGTTTACATAATCAATTTTATGTTATTTTTTTGCAGAACGTTTTTCAGCCATCCGCTCTTTTAGTGTTCTCGAACGATTGAAGTTCTTTTTTCCAGTCAATGCCCGCTTCAACAAAAAGAAAGCTATCCGGACATTTCTTTCATCAATGAATAAGCAAAAAAGTGTACCGGAAACCCATTTACCGGTACACAGACGATACTTATTCTTCTATTTAATGGGCATTTGCACTTACTCGCGGTCACTCACCTTGTCAAAGCAAACTGCGATTCATAGAGCCGGCTATAGACACCGCCGCTCTTGATCAGTTGTTCATGAGTCCCCTGCTCGCTAATTCCATTCTCAGTCACAACGACAATTCGATCTGCATGCTTTATCGTGGCTAAACGATGGGCGATGATCAGCGTTGTACGCCCTTCCGATAACTTCTCAAGCGCTTGTTGGATTGCCGTCTCAGTCTCTGTGTCAAGTGCAGAGGTTGCTTCATCCAGAATGAGAATCGACGGATCTTTCAAGAACATCCGCGCAATGGATAAACGCTGTTTCTGTCCCCCGGACAGCTTGACACCACGTTCGCCGACTACCGTATCCAATCCATCCGGCATGTTGGCGACGGTTGCTTCGAGTCGAGCGAGACGTAAGACTCGCCAAATCTCTTCGTCGCTCGCATTCAATTTTCCATAAGCAACATTCTCGCGAAGTGTCCCTGAGAAGAGAAAAACATCTTGCTGTACCAAGCCAATATGATGACGTAATGAAGAAAGTTTGAACGCACGGATATCGATCCCATCAATTAAAATCCGTCCTTCATTAACATCATAAAAGCGTGGCAGCAAACTGCACAACGTCGTTTTTCCCGCTCCGGTTGGCCCAACAAAAGCAACGGTCTCTCCTGGCTTTATTTGTAAATTGATGTGGCTCAGTACCTGTTTCTTCCCTTCATAAGCAAAGCTGACATCCTGGTAATCAATCCGGCCTTGAATGGTCGTCACATTAACCGCATTCGGTTGGTCGACAATTTCTGGAGCCTGATCTTTTAATGCTAAGAATCGTTTAAACCCAGCGATCCCTTTCGGATAAAGTTCAATAATGGCATTAAACTTTTCAATGGGTTGAACAAAAATATTCGCTAAGAGTAAAAATGCGACAAATTGTCCGCTGCTTAATTCACCATGGATCACAAACCAGGAACCGCTGATTAAAGTAAACAAAGTAATCAAGCGCATAAAAAAATAGTTTGTCGTCACACTTGTTGCCATAATTTTGTACGAGAACAACTTTGCTTTTCGGTACAATTTGTTGTTTTCTTTAAAAAGCTTTTTTTCATGGTTTTCGTTTGAAAAGGCCTGAACAACTCGGATACCGCCAACCGCATTTTCAACGTTGGCATTGAAAACAGCGATATCTTGATAAATTTTATCTGTTGCATGCGTCATTTTCACATTAAACAGAGTAATAAAAACACCAAGGATCGGAACGAGTAGAAAGGTAATCCAGGCGAGTTTCCAATTGATTGAAAGCATCAAGGCGAAGGAACCGAATAGCGACATTAATGCAATGAAAAGATCCTCCGGACCATGATGGGCGGTTTCGCCGATATCAAATAGATCGGTGGTCAGCCGTGACATCATGTGTCCGGTTTTATGATTATCAAAGAAATGAAAAGACTGACGCTGTATATGTTCAAACAGTTCCTGGCGGATATCGGTTTCAATACTGATTCCAAGCATATGGCCCCAATACGTGACAATATAATGCAGAATGGTATTTAGAATATAAAAAACGAGCAATCCTGCTGATGCGAGCACGATAATCGACCAATCGCGTCCGGGCAGCAGCCGATCAATCACTTGATTAACCGCCACCGGGAAGACCAGCTCCAGCAGTGCAAGCAAAACGGCACAGGAAAAATCAAGGAAAAATAATTTCTTGTATGGTTTGTAATATGAGAAAAAGCGTTTCATCATGCGCACGCCTCGCCTTCCTATTAAGTTAGATTTCCTTCATCCAGATCGAGCGGCTGGCATCCGAAGGCATCCGCCAGTCACCGCGCGGAGACAGACTGACCGTGCCCACTTTCGGTCCGTCGGGAATGGCGGAACGTTTAAACTGCATCGCGAAGAATCGGCGAATGAAAATCTGTAGCCATTTACGAATCGTCTCTTCATCATAGCAGTCGGCAAATGCCTTCGTTGCGAGATAAAAAATTTTAACAGGCGGATAAGCAGCGCGTACAAAATAATAGAGGAAGAAATCATGCAGCTCGTAAGGCCCAACAATATCTTCCGTTTTCTGTGCAATTTTTCCTTTAACATCTTTAGGAAGCAATTCGGGCGTTACCGGTGTGTCGAGTACATCAAGCAGTATGGAACGAATCTCCGCTCCCGTCTCTTCTTCAGCAACATAGTTGACAAGATAGCGAACCAACGTCTTGGGAACAGAGCAATTGACTGCATACATGGACATGTGATCGCCATTATAAGTGCTCCATCCCAGTGCCATTTCCGACAAATCGCCGGTCCCGATCACAAGACCACCTTCCTTGTTGGCAATGTCCATTAGAATCTGTGTCCGTTCTCGCGCTTGAACATTCTCATAGGTCACATCATGAACATCCGGATCATGTCCAATATCTTTGAAATGCTGCAAACACGCAGCCACGATATTGACTTCGCGAAAATCTGTTTCAAGTTTTTTGCAAAGTGAAACCGCATTTTGATAGGTCCGGTCTGTTGTTCCGAATCCGGGTAATGTGATGGTAATGATGTCTTTTCGTGAATAGCCAAGCAATGCAAAGGTTTTCGTAATAACTAGCAAAGCAAGCGTCGAATCAAGCCCTCCGGAAATACCGATGACCGCTTTTTTTAAGCCTGTATGCTGCATTCGTTTTGCGAGCGCTGTTGCTTGTATATTAAAAATTTCGCTGCATCGCTGCTCGCGTTGTTTTGCATTTTCAGGAACAAATGGATGCTTGTCAACAAATCGATCAAACATACCAAAATTGTTAGTCTTAAATGAAAAGGATACGGTTCTGGAAGTCCAAGGTAAGGTCGTTGCCGCTTCACGAAAGCTGATGTTTTTGATGCGCTGCAGGTTCAACCGGTCTAGGTCGATCAACGCACTGACGACTTCATTGTCTCTTTGAAACCGTTTGTTTTTTTGCAGCATATTACCGTTTTCAGCGATCAGCAATTCACCGCCGAATACAACATCTGTCGTCGATTCGCCGGTACCGGCTCCGGCATATACATAGGATGCCATGCATTTTGCACTTTGTGCCGATACAAGCGACTGGCGATAATCTGACTTGCTGACCACTTCATTTGAAGCGGACAGGTTGCCAATAATCTGGGCACCTTGTAAGCTAAGAAAACTGCTCGGAGGGACAACGCTCCACAAATCTTCGCAAATCTCGAATCCAAATTGCACAGCACCGCTTTCGAAGCGCAAATCAACGCCAAATGGGATATCTGTTTGAAACGGCAAATTGATTGTCTGATTTCTAATGTCTTTACCTGAGGTGAACCAGCGTTGTTCGTAAAATTCTTCATAATTGGGTATGTAACTTTTCGGCACAATACCCAGTATCTTTCCGTCGAACAGAAGATACGCACAGTTATAGACAGAGGTTTGCGTGTGAAGCGGGGCACCAACAGCAATCAAGATGTCCTTGCCCTTGCTGTAGGTGAGCAGTGCTTCAATCCCGCGTTCCGACTCATCAAGCAGCTGTTTCTGCAGAAACAAATCGGAACAGGTATAAGCAGTAACACATAATTCTGGAAAAACAACAAGTTTTGCTTGCTGATTTAGCGCTTCAGTAATACATTTTTTTATATTCTCTATATTAACAGGAATATCTGCGACGCGTGTCACCGGACATGCTGCCGCAACACGGATAAAGTTCATTGCCTCCATTGTATTCACTACCTCCGAATTTCAATTCATCACAGTTCTATCATACCCTGAACGCTGAAACTGTACAAAAAGCCCCTCATTTTTCAGAGAGGCTGATCATCAAAGTCCATGCTTTTTAAACAGTTATTTTCATTTTATAGTGACTTCCAAAGTTTGTCAATAAAAGGAATAGGGTTCATTCCAGCGACTCGGTTTGTGCCTGTGCGACGTTGATCAGGTAGTTCTGCACATGCATACCGATGTTTTGTATGGCAAACAAGGCCGCCTGACGGTTTAAAAAGCCGCTTGTCATGACCGTAACTGCCATTGAATGCTTTTGATAAACAAAAAATCCGGCATCATGGTCAATTGCTTCCATCTCACCCGTCTTGTTGTAAACGGCAACCGGCTGATCTTTCTCATCGAACAACCCCGGCAATTTATATCTGAATTGTTGTTTTAACAGCCATGATTGCGCTTCTTTTGGAAGAGCACCGCTTCCAATAAATAGTTGCTGAATCATTCTATTCGCATCGCGCGCACTGATCCAGTTCGTCTGCCCTTCTTTTTGGGCGGCCTCATCCATCAATTTGCGTTCAATCTTGGTTTCCAGAAATCCTTGATCCCTTACCCATTTCTGCAGATTACTGATCCCAAAAAAGTCGATCATTAAATTCGTTGCCGTATTATCGGATACGTTGATCATTAGCGCCAAAAGATCGCTCAATTTCCATTCTCTTGATGAGAGAATTTGAAGGACGCCGGAGCCGCCGACAATCTGCTGGTCATCAAAGCGGACAACGTGTTCGAACAGCTTTTTATAACGATCACTTTCTTTAAATGCGTATAGCAGAATCGGCAATTTGATCAGACTTGCGGACACCATTGGCATGCCGGCTTGATACGTAAATGAAAAGCCATCGGAACCCTCGGCAGCAACTGAAATCTGATCCTCGTGCAGGCGCACAATTTTCATAAGATCCTTATGTAATTGATCGTTCAATACAACCAATGACGTGTCCCCCTTTCAGTGCTTCTGGACGCGAACTTGATTTACTCGTTCCAATATCTGCGAACGGCACATATTTCCCGTTCATATTTCGTTCCTTTTAATTCCGTAATGCTGAGGATTGCGCCAGGTGTTGGCGAATGGATCATTCTTCCGTTGCCATAATAGATGCCCACATGATGAACAGCACCCTTTCCATTCTCATAGGCAAAAAAAAGCAGGTCCCCAGGCAAGGCGGCTTCAATCGGTATAGCGCTCCCGCAAACAGCTTGATCATCGGCATCACGCGGAATAAGGTAACCGCCTGCACGCAAAAGTGTATAGCTGAAACCTGAGCAATCAAATCCATAAGCGCTCATTCCTGCCCATAGGTAGGGAAGTTCCAGAAAACGAACAGCATTATTGACGATCTCTTCACCGCTTTGCCGATGTTGCTGATCCGGCATGAGCACATCTTGCTTCTGTATCAGCCCGGGTCCAATCGGGCTATCCACTTTAACAACAGACTCTGAATCATCGATTAGCGGTAAAAAAACAGAAAAGCTTAAATCAAACCTTTTCTCTTGGATCAGAGCATAAAAAGAGGCGGACTTGCTTTGAACCATAATCTTCTTTTTATTTTCTGTCATCTCTGAACTCACGGACTGATTCAGCGGCATCCAGCCAGGGTAGCCACGTTGATCCTTAAATGTGGCTTGACTTGGGATGCACACATTCGCCCAGGTCCCCTTCACCGACTCAATGATGATCTCTTCACCAAATAAGACTTGAGTCTGAATTCTCTTTTCACGGCAAAGCGCAATCGTCTCATCGCGACTCATTTGATCCAACCATTCCGTCATATCCGGATCTTCTCGAAATGCTGGTTGGTCAATCGATCGGATCGATTCGGGAGTGGACCAGATCGTTGCAACCGGAACTGCTGTTCTTCTCTTTTTCATGCAACTTCCTCCATCAGTTGGTTTGAACACTGCTGATTCCGAGTCCGGGATGGTCTGGAAGCAAAATACAATTTTGCTTATATTCAACGCCGCCGGCAACTGGATTTTCAGCGAACATCAGCGGGGTATCCAAATCGCAGCGCGTAACGTTGACTTTTGCAGCTGCAAAATGGCATGCGGCGGAAATCGCAACGTTGGATTCCACCATGCAGCCGATCATACATTCGACTCCATAAGCTTCGGCAAGTGTGTTAATTTTCTCTGCTCCGGTGATACCGCTTGCCTTCATTAACTTAATATTAACAATGTCGCAGCCGTGCATTGCCAATAAGCGTGCACAATCGGTGGGACTGAAGATACTTTCATCAGCCATGATCAATGTATCCACATGCTCCGTAACGAACTTCATTCCCTCAAAATCAGCGGCGGGTACGGGCTGCTCAACCAGTTCAATGGCTAAACCCATATCTTCCATATGGTGAATGGCGGCCACTGCTTCTTTTGCATTCCAGCCTTGATTCGCATCGAGTCTTAATTTTATTTGATCACCAACTGCTTGCCGCAAAGCTTTGACGCGTTCAAGATCCTCTGCAATTGTCGCGTCACCAACTTTTATTTTTAGTGTTTTAAACCCTTCTTCTACATAATCTAGGGCATCCTGTACCATCTCATTAACAGGGTTCACACTGACTGTAAAGTCCGTTTCGAGCCGGTTGCTGTTGCCACCTAACAGCTGGTAAAGCGGAAGCCCTGCTCTTTTAGCAAGACAATCGTAGACGGCGATATCGAGCGCTGCCTTGGCGCTAGTATTGTGTATCATTGCTTGGCTAATCACGCGGTTGATTCTTTCTTTTTGTTCAATCGACATGCCGATAATAAGTGGACCGATTACGTGCTTTACCGCATAATCGATACTTGCCAAACTATCGCCGCTGATCACATGTGTTGGAGGGGCTTCGCCGAATCCCACTGTCCCATCGTCACAGAAAATCATTACGATAATGCTTTCTGCAGTATTCACTGTACGCAGTGCTGTTTTAAAAGGTTTAATGAGCGGGATTGACAGTTTCTTCGTTTGTATATCAATGATTTTCACACGTTTCATCCTTTCACGTGACACTTCCAACCGTTTCCGTTCGTGCTTACATAACGCCAGGCTGAATCCATAATTGTTTTCTGTCCGCATCAAGAAGCGCATCGACACCGAGCGGTACGGAGAAATTCGGCGCGCAGTGGCCGATCAAGAACCCACTGACAGCCGGTTTTCCTAATCCGCCTAAGTAGGTATGAAAAACCTCCTGATAGGTCAAGCTGTCCGGATCATCCGAAATTTTTTGATGAAAATCGCCGATGACAAAACCTGCCGCTTGGTTTAGTTTTCCGGACAAACGGAGCTGATTCAGCATACTGTCTACCCGATAAGGCGCTTCGCCGATATCCTCAATGAGCAATAAATTGCCCTTAGTATCGATTTCAAAAGGCGTTCCTAGTGAACTCACGAGCAGCGATAAATTTCCGCCGACCAGTTTTCCTTCGCTGCTGCCTGCACTGATGCACGCTAGCGGGGATAAATGCTCATCGTAGCGAAGCGACATCGGCTGAAAAAGCTGGGAAAATAACTGTTTTGAAAGCAAAGGCGCATCAGGATCGCCCAAGTCAGACGCAAGCATTGGACCATGAAAGGTCACTAATCCTGTTTTTTGTCGAATGGCTGTATGTAGGTAAGTAATATCGCTGTACCCCCAAAACACCTTTGGATGGCTTCGCACCAATTCATAGTCGATACGTTCGGCAAAACGTGCACAACCGTACCCCCCTCGGGAACAGATAATTGCCCGAACCGAATCATCTGCAAACATCGTGTGAAAATCGTCAAGCCGCTCATCATCAGAACCAGCAAGATAGCCATATTTTTTCGTGCTTCCGGTACCTAAACGGACATGAAATCCGAGTTGCTTAAGCCATTCAGTCCCTACGCTCAAACGTTCTCTATTCGGTGATCCAGCTGGACTGATTACACCAATTGTATCGCCTTCAAATAAACGACTTGGAATGATCATGTGTACACCCCTTTCAAAAGATAGTGATAAAAAACAAAATCCAGTCCCACTAATTGGGTGAACTGGATTTTGTCTAGGCTTATTTAGACAAAGCAACGTCGCTTTGATACTGTTTGAATTTCTTAAGCGCATCACCAAAAGCAACGATCAGTGCTTTTTGCGATGAGCCAAAATAGCGTTTCTGAATCTCATTGAGAACATTCGGATCGTCCATGAAACGCCCCATTAGCAAGGAGCGTACAAATCGTGACGTCAGTTTAATGGTTGCGGAACAATCTGCATCAATAATTCTTCCATTAGTCGGATCAACAACGAGTCCGATAAAGAACTGACTGTACTGAAAAGTAATCGGGTTCTTCTGGGAGGATTTTGCATCACCGATCAAATATATCGTATCTCCAGGGTATGTCATAAAAAAGTCCTTCCGCAATAGGATTCAGCTAATTGAAGCGGCCGACAAGCGGTTACTTTCGGATTCTTCAATTAAGAAAGCTTAAGGAACAGTTCAAGTATATTCGTCAAAAGATACTTTGTCAATATTTAAAAAATTCAAGAATAGTTCTTTCCTTTACCTGCAAATGGTTTCAAAACTCTGTTCTGTCTGCATGAATCACTCAAGCCGGTGGAACACTACTCCCATCTAGGCAAAATAGGTCAATACCTGTAAGAGCGATTGGAGCTTAACGATGAAGAGAAGACGAGCCAATGCAGAATTAAACTTTTGGGGACAAACCGTACTCTGTCACAAAACGCCTATTGTGATCGCATGGTGGTCTGCTGCGTTGCCTGGTTTGGGACATATGCTGCTTGATCTGCATTTAAAAGGCTTTATTCTTTTTTTATTTGAGATCATAATCAATTATCATGCCAACTTAAATTCGGCAATGGTTGATACGTTTATCGGCGAATTTGATAAAGCCAAAATCGATTTAAACGCACAATGGGCGCTTATTTATATTCCCTTCTATTTTTTTAGTATTTGGGACAGTTATCATTCAGCAATAAGTATAAATGAACAAAATGCATTGATGCAAAAAAGCCCATTACATGTGCCTATGCTCACCATTCATACTTTTGGCATGAACTATTTAGAAAAAAAACTGCCTTGGGTTGGTGCTGCCTGGTCGGCGCTACTTCCGGGGGCCGGTCAGTTTTATCTTCGCCGCATCATTCCTGCGCTATCATTATTTATATGGTCGGTGATGATTTATGTGAACTGTCACGAGTTAGACAGCTTGCAATTGCTTATCGACGGGCATGCCATCGATTCAATGAAAGTGCTTAAGCCTGAGTGGCTGCTCTTCTTACCTTCTGTCATTTTTGGCTCTGCTTATGATGCCTACAGCAAAGCTATTGAAATCAATCAACTCTTTGAAAAGGAACAACGCGCTTACTTAGAAAAAGAATGGCCGTCTGACTCAAACTTTTTATTTCAAAGGGAGGACCCACACGAATGGCAACAGTAATCGGCATATTCCGTTCAGGTCTGCAAGTTGAGCTCTCACTTCAAGCGCTTAAGCGAGAGGGCTTAACAAGAGAGTCCATACATTGTCTTTTTCTTGATCCGCCCAGGTCCCTACAATCTCAGCATGATTCTAAACCGGACGGCCGTACGAAAAAAGCAGATCTAGGCTTTATTTTTGCGACCATTTTTGGGGTTGTCGGAGCCAGTATCGGGTTTAGGATCATTTTGGGACCGATTTTCTGGGGAATTCTGTCCAGCTTGATCGGTTTTTTACTCGGTTTACTGATCAATTTTTGTTATACAAAAACATTCAAGGAACAAACAGCTTTTGTAATCATTGCCGTGAACTGCCCTTCTCGTTTGCAGCAAACCATTGAACAAGTCTTTACAGTCAATCACGCTCTTGGTCTTAAAGTTGACTCATGACTTTGTTCCCCCGACAGTTTCTTTTGACATGCCTTGCAATAACCATAGATTTCGAATTTATGACCGGTCACTTGGAATTCAGGATCGATCTGCGATAAATCTTGCATCGGACAGACATCGACCGTCCGTGTTTTTCCACAGTTCAAGCAAATCAGGTGATGGTGGTGGTGCTCCGTACAATGGAACTGATAGATCTTTTCACCATCTAACTCTGTTTCTTCAAGGATCATTAATTCACGAAAGAGCGACAGATTACGATAGACGGTGTCAAAACTGATACCCGGATAACTGTCCTTTAAAGCAAGCTGAACTTCTTTCGCCGAGAGATATCCGCCTTTCTGTTCAAATAGATCAAGAATATCTTCACGTTTATCCGTATGTTTATATCCCTTATTTTTCAATAAGTCCATAGCTTCTGTTTTGTTCACTGAGAATCACCTCTGTTTCAGCAAATCAACTTATTCTAAGCTTCAGCATAACATTTTTCGATTGAAAAGCATAACCTTGTAAATTCATTGAACAGGAACACAGGCAATTCAAGAGCAGTTTCTCTGCATATAAAAAAAGCTTCTCTCTTGGAGAAACTTTTTTACAGATCGCTTTTCCTTCACCATAGAAAACCGAGAGCCAGTATTGCTGCAATGGATGCAAGTGCGACCGGGAAATCCCAGCCATATCCTCCCCAGAGAAACAATCCTGGATTTGAAGTGGAATTCGTGTCCGGCATTTGCAGATAAGCATTCGTTCGGTCAACATGTGTGAGAATTCCCCGATGGATGGATCCATCATAACAACGAATTTCAACGGGTTGATTTAGCATGCGGCAGCATTGAGAATAAGCGGATGGTTTTGGCATTCATGATCGCCTCAATTCATTGGATATTCTCTAGTACTATATGTCCTTTATGCCGCTACCGAATCGGCTTTTGCCATCAGCTACCTGCCCGTTCTACGAAATATGATTTTATCGCTTACTGCTTTTAGCCCACGCTTCAACATTCAAGGTTTTTGTAATCCATTGTTCATAAAAACTTGGTTCATGGCTGACAACCACAACTGTACCTTCATAGTCATTGAGCGCTTTACTCAGCGCTGCCTTAGCGTCAACATCCAAGTGATTGGTCGGTTCGTCAAAAATAAGGACATTGCTCTTTTGCAGCATTAATCGCCCGATTCTCACTTTTGTCTCTTCGCCTCCGCTTAGTGTATCCATTGGCTGGCGCATGTGCTCTGCATAGACACCGCATTGAGCGAGATGCTGGCGAAGCACTTGTTCTGGAAGGTCTGGAAAATGTTGCTTCAACCATTCAATTGGTGTCAAATGAAGCGGTGCAGAGAGCTGAGAAAAATAACCAGGCAGAACACGATCACCAGATACAACGCTTCCGGACAAAGGTTTTCGTTCACCGAGCAAGGTACGAATCAATGTCGTTTTTCCAATACCGTTATGGCCAACGAGCGCAACTTTCTCACCACGCTCGACGGTCAAATTAATCGGCGGGAACAGTGGCCGGTCATAGCCGACATAAAGGTTTTCCGCAGAGAAAACAACACGGACCGGCTGACCTGCAACGGTGAATTGGAAAATCGGTTTTCGCTGCTGTGCCGGAGGATCCAGTCGATCAATCTTGTCCAATTGCTTCTCTCTGCTTTTGGCTTGTTTCGCTGTTGAAGCACGGACCTTATTCTTTTGTATATAGGTCTCCAGTTTCTTAATCTCGCGCTGCTGCTGGCGAAAGGCAATTTCCTGTTGCTCCAGTCGAGCTTCATGTTGCTTGACAAACATTTGATAGTTGCCCACATAGCGAATCAGACGCTGGTTTTCCAAGTGATAGACAAATTGAGCAATTTGGTCCAAAAATTCCGTATCGTGAGAAATCACAATAAACGCATGAGAATACGTGTTCAGATAGTTGGTCAACCAACGAATATGCCCAACATCCAAGTAGTTCGTTGGTTCATCCAAAAGCAATATATCCGGATTCTCCAATAGCAGTTTGGCCAAACACAATTTAGTCAACTGACCACCGCTCAATTGGTTTATTTTCTTTTCTAACCCGATTGCCGACAGCCCTAAACCATCTGCCATTTCCTTTATTCGCGCATCGATCGTGTAAAAGTCATTGGTGATAAGCTTCTCTTGAAGTTCTCCATACTGATTGATCCATTCCGGATCTGCATCTTGCTCTTGCATTTTCATTGCTAATGCATTCATCTTTCGCTCCGCATTGAACAAATCGGCAAATGCATCCTGCAAGACTTCGTAGATGCTTTTCTCTTTTTCAAAATGTAAATGCTGCTCGATTACACCGATATTTAAATTGTGTCGCTTCTTAATTGATCCACTGTCTGGCAGAAGTTGGCCCAGCAAAAGCTTTAGGAACGTTGACTTCCCAGCACCATTATGACCAACAAGCGCAATATGTTCACCTTCCATAAGTCTGAAGTTCATATCTTGATAAATTTGCTTATCTCCATATGAGAAAAATACGTCATTTGCTTCTATAAGCAGCATAAATGCTCACTCCCCTTTTTATTAGGCCAAACTGATTGGGGAAACAGATACAAGATTTTCTGAATCCATGCAAAAAGAGCGAAGCAGGACGCTTCGCTCTTTGAGTTACCTCTCACCCGTTAGAAACAGAAACATCTCTGGTCCGTTGTCACGCAATCAATTGGCCTAAAAAGTCTTTCGTGAAGAAGACATACTTCACCCATCTCAAGCCAATTTGAGTTGCAGACAATCAGACAAAAACATCGATATTTCCACTCCTTCTTTAAATACTTATTTCATTTTAATCCCCGGCAACTCGAAAAGCAACTCCTGCACGAACGAAGTATGTGTCAAGCTTTTCTCGGAACTCTTTATTGGGAAAGAGCTTCTTAATTCTAAATTTGTACACCTTAGGTATAAAATCATATTTTTTAGGCAAACGTAAGCACTTTGTTCAGTTTGCCTACTGCACTCGAAGAGGACGCGTTGGTTCCAATTCGACCGCGATGGGCACCAATAGACGGAACCGTAGGTTCCTTCAACAAGGATGCAATTCGTATCATTTTTTTTATGATTCGTTCGTCGCGTTTGGTCGGAATGAACGAAGAAAGATACGCCGCTTTTAACGTCCCGTTACGTATACCTTGAATAACCTTAACCATGCCTTCTTCCGACTCACCCCAGTGCATGCCACGCTTTTTCATGCGGAACGTCAAATGCCGTTGATTGGATTCCATAGCACCCAATCTCCCCGCATTTTCGGGAAGCGTTTCTTTCGCCATAATTTCTCGCCAGTCAAACAGACGATCCCAGTGTCCTATCAGATATTGCTTTACCTTTTCGACTTGCTTAATACGCTCATCCTCGTCTAAATTACTTTCATACGTATCCAGTAACAGGATGACCTCTGTACGGTCTTTTCTCTGAATCGCCTGTTGTATACGGGTGATCCATGCCTTATCACCGTGTAGTGAACGAATAAGGGATTGGGCAACATGAAACGCATCAAGTTGAACCCAAATACGTTTGTGTGACCCACAAAAAGCATCTTTAAAATGAGCTTCGTCATAGCCTACTCCTCCGTCACTATTAGCGACAACTTGTGTCTGCCATAAGCGATAGCGCTGTTCGACTGCGGCTCCAACCTGTTCCCAAAAAGTATCCAGTCCCTTGCTTGTCATGACCGCGTAAGGCTCTTTCAGGAGCCGCCGTTTTCCATTCTTCACCCAACCCTCATATAAAATGAAATGCTTGATTTCAATATGTTGGCGCTTTTTCAATCCCCGGACAAAGGTTCCATCAGCCTCCGCAAAGAGAAAATTCGGCTGCCTTTTTCCATCTAATTCTCCATTCTCTGCTTGGATGACAAGCTCCTGATCCTGCTTTTCTTGAGCTTCGCCGACGGCTCGAACACAGCGCATGACGGTAGTGTGACTCATTTGAACCTGAGTCCACGTTGCTAAAGTCTTCACGACCTCCCGACAAGTCATACGGCTGGCTAAAGTTGCTGTTTCATACTCAACATTTGGCGAATACCGCATGTGCTTTTTCAACCTCAGAAGGTTATCCAACGGATAACAGGCATGACCCTCCGGGTTAATCATACGCGTATGATACAGCGTCACAGGTCCAAATAAAAATTGGAGAATACGTTGATCTTTATGGCTGTCTACTTTCCATCCCTCAGCTTGTTTCTCCCGAGTGATTGCTTGATCAAGCAAAGAAAATACCTGTTCAACACTGCGCCTCATAAATTGGTACATATAGGCGGTTGCCTCTTCCTCAAACGCCAAAAGGCTCGTTTGGTTCTTCCAAATTTCTAATAAATCTTTTATACTATCCATTGAGAGAAGGCCTCTATTCCTGATGTATTCACCTTGGTCGGTATACATTTAGAATAAGGAGCCTTCTCCTTTTCGTCCAGTCAAAATTGGACTAAAAAGAAATAAAGAAAGAACTGCATGCCATCGCATCCTCTTACGCCCACATCAAATTTATCCCCCGAGAAACATTTTACACATAGACGAACGAAAATTTTCCTATAATCGGAAAATCATTTTAAGAATCAGCTGCTTCATGTGCATTTGCCCATTCCTTTTGGTGAACGATCGCATAATCTGAAATTAGGCTATTGTTTAGCCAAAGCAACAATTGATTAGGAGGTACATTCATGTCAAATCAGCAGTATTGGGAAAATCTGCTCCATCAACCTGTCGAGATTGAATGCAGTGATGGGTCCGTTCATATGGGAATTATCGAGTCCTTCGACCAAAATAACGTTTATCTTAAACCTTTGAGCAATAATCAAACACTAGACGAAAACGAATCTAGAGGCGATGATCGATTTTTCGGTGGTGCATTCGGTCCGCAAGCCTTCTTAGGCGGCTTTGCAGGCGGCCTGCTTGGCGTTGGACTGGGCACAATTATTGGTGTACGTCCATGCCCGTTCTGTCCGCCGAGGCCTGGATATTGGGGCGGCTATGGTCCGCGTCCACCCTATGGCGGTGGTGGCGGATTTTATGGTCCCGGACCAAGCGACGGCTCCTACTATTACTAAACCTTATTGAGTGATGATCGCTGAAACATTCATGATGGTAAGAAAAGGATCAAAACGATTAGCTAGAGATGTTTTGATCCTTTCTTCTACATTATTGTAATGAAAATTACCATTAAAAAAGGTGTCCCAAGTAGAGACACCTTTTTTATCATATAACAATCTTTATTTAAGATTGAGAACGGTAACGCGTTCGCGAGACATCGACAGAAGACTGTGATGAATCCCTTGCACGCCCATACCGGAAGCTTTGACACCAAGGAATGGGAAGTGATCCGGACCACGTTCCGTACGGCCATTAATTTGAACGGTACCTGCTTCAACTTGTCGTGCAACTTCAAGAGCACGATCAATGTCTTGTGAGAAGATGCTCGCTTGAAGACCGAATTCAGATCTATTCGCCAATTCAATCGCTTCTTCATCTGACTTTACGCGAATGACTGGCAGAACCGGACCAAATGGTTCGATCCAAGCGACATCCATATCCTCAGTGACTTGGTCAAGCAGTGTCGGATAAATCAAATTGTCTTGGCGTTTGTTGCCGGTTACCAAGGTCGCCTTCTTGTTCAGCGCATCATCAATCAAGCCTTGAACAAAGTCTGCAGACTTGTCGTCAATCAAAGGAACAATGGTGCTGTCTTCTTCAGGAGAGCCAACCGTTAATTTTTCAATTTCAGACTTCAGTCGGGCAACAAGTTCGTCAGCTACTTTCTCATTTACGAGAACACGCTTGATTGCCGTGCATCGTTGACCTGAGTAAGAGAATGCACCGTTCATGATACTCTTTACCGCAACATCCATATCGGCATCTTCTGCAACAAGTGCAGGATCTTTGCCGCCAAGTTCCAGAACAAGCGGAATCATTGCCGTTTGTTTTGACAAGTGGCGTCCGGTACCGGAACCTCCGGTGAAACTGATCATATCAATTCCCTTATGTTCAACGAGATAATCGCCGATCACTGAACCGCGTCCGGTAGTTAAGCTGAGCAGTCCCTTTGGAAGACCGGTTTTATCGAGTGCTTGAATCATTTTAATCCCGCTGATTGATCCTTGCGTTGCCGGTTTAAAGATTACACCGTTTCCAGCCATCAGTGCCGGGGCAACTTTCGATGCAGCCAAGTTTACCGGATAATTAAACGGTGATATAGCAAGCACAACACCTAATGGTGCACGTTCAACGATACCGATTTTTTTCTGATCGCCGCCCGGGAAGCCATCGCCTTTCAAGCTTTCGCCATGCATGTGCAATGCTTCTTGAACAGTATAGCGAATAAGGTCTGCTGTACGGACGACTTCTTTTTTTGCATCTTTAAAGCCTTTGCCGACTTCCTGCATAATTGCAGTGGCAATATCTTCGCTGTTATTGACGAGTTCATCCGCCCATTTATCCAAATAAGCGCCTCGCTCACTTAAAGACAATTCAGCCCATGACTTCTGAGCCTTATGTGCTGCTTTGATTGCTTCATCCACTTCATCCTGTGTGACCGCTTGAACATAACCGATCGTTTTTCTTAGATAAGGGGATTGAATGGCAATGGTCTCGTCAGATGAACTCTTCTTCCATTCACCTTGGAGGTACGCCTTGTAGGTAGTCAATTCTGATACATTTGATGCCATACCTGTACCTTCTCCTTTTTTCTTTTTTTTGCCAACTGTTTGCTGTAAAATAGAGTAAATCTTAAATCATATTCCAAACTTAATGAACAAGCGCTGACAATTACTTTCACCCGCTCCGTGCAGAAAATCATAAGAGTTTTCACTGGGAACTATTAATGAATAGTTTTATTCTCCCACGAAACACAGTTGATTTCCAATTTTCTGCTCAAAGCAAGAAGTAGCCCATAGAATTAAAACAATGATCATACCAATTTTAACCGTTTATTATTATTTTTTAAAGCAAATTCATCTGTTTGTCAAGAAAATAAATTCGATTTTGATTCATTAATCACGATCTTTCCTTTCAATTTATAGCGAAGAACGGCGTCAAATCTTTTGATTTGAACGCGTTTCTCTTAAGGGCTTGTCCTTGTTGAATCCGCCAAATCCGATACCAAAATAAGTAAAAAGATGCATGCGGTGAACTCAGAGAAGCAAGATGCAGATGAAAAGGCTCCCCCATCCAGGAGCCTTATCATTCAAAAATCTGTTTCCTGAAGTCGATAGTGATTGGCAAACGGTGCAGCAAGCAAGGAAAGTATAACGACAGGGAGCCAAACTGCTGCAGCAAGAAGAATCAATGCGAAATATTTCATCGTCAATCTGCGTCCTATTGGAAAAAAGCCGATCATTGATCCCATAATCAGTCCGATCAATCCATAGCAAAGCCAAATTTGCAGATTTGATACGATCATTTTTACCAACTCCGTCACTCTTTTTAACAGTTTATGCACCGGAGTCGAAGTGGTGCAGATCGCGATTTAATGCAAATTCAGAACAGACTTTCGTTCATATACATGAAATTCATGCGGATAGATGTTTTTTTGATCGAGTTTGCCGGATACTTGACTGACGAGCTGCCAATCCTTTTCTCGGAGCCCTGTAAAGTAGGTATCTCCTTCAAATTCAGCGTCAATATGCGTAATATAAAGGCGGTCAGCATAAGGAAGAAACAGATCGAAAATTTTAGCGCCACCGATGACAAAGCATTCGTTTCCATAAGCTTTTCCTGCATGTAGAAACTCTTCTGCTGAATGATAATAGGTCACCCCGGGAGCTGAAAAATCGAGATTCTGTGTCAGCACAATATTCTCTCTTCCAGGCAAAGCCTTTCCAATCGATTCAAATGTTTTTCTGCCCATAATAACCGGATGACCCCAAGTTGTTTCTTTAAAATAGCGCAGATCATCTGGAAGATGCCAGGGAAGCTTATTGCCTCGTCCAATTAAACCGTTGCGATCCATGGCGAGTAGAAACGAAATCATACGGACACCTCGCCCTTGATCGTTGGGTAAGGGTTATAGCCTTGAAACACAAAATCGTCATAATCAAAATCGAAAATAGAAGAAACAGACCGTCTAATTTCTAACTCTGGAAGCGGTCTTGGCGTACGATCCAACTGCATTTTGACTTGTTCCAAGTGATTCAAATAAATATGTGCATCACCGAGCGTATGTACAAAATCGCCAACCTCGAGACCAGTAACATGAGCAATCATATGCGTTAATAATGCATACGAAGCGATATTAAATGGAACACCGAGAAATATATCTGCACTGCGCTGATACAATTGGCAGCTCAGCTTGCCATCATTGACATAAAATTGGAACAAACAATGGCACGGCGGCAGCGCCATGTTCGGAATATCCATAGGATTCCAAGCAGTGACGATCAAGCGTCGTGAATTCGGATTCTTTTTTATTTCATCGACAACATTAGCAATTTGATCGATGGTTCCGCCGTTCTTGCCCGGCCATGACCGCCACTGATGCCCGTAAACGGGACCAAGATCACCCTGCTCATCTGCCCATTCATTCCAGATGCGGACACCATGTTCTTGCAAATACTTGATATTGGTATCTCCTTTTAAGAACCAAAGCAATTCATAAATGATCGATTTGTAGTGTAATTTCTTCGTCGTCATGAGCGGAAATCCATCCTGCAAATTAAAACGCATTTGATATCCGAAAGTACTGATCGTACCGGTGCCTGTACGGTCTCCCTTTTGATGACCTTCCGAAAGAACTTTACGGCAAAGATCAAGATACTGTTTCATACTGATCACTCCACTCTTCTTTGCTGAATCTTAGTTTACCATTTTTAATGCTCTTGTTCTACACTCTCCTCATCAAGAAGACAGCGCTGCTGATAAATGAACGTGAATAATCCCATGTTCCCATCAATAAATATCCTACAAGATTGAATTGATTGGAGGAGGTTGCAATGAGCGCTGATAATCCGTTAAATCAAATAAGACAAGAACAGCCGGGGATGCTCAGCAACGAATGGGATCGTATTAATAAAGATGATCCTGAACATGCTTTGGCAATCATCAATGATCCAAAACTAGACTTTCCAGTCCTCTACATGCTCCGAGATCAATTAGATACGCGAAGCGAAGCATTAGAATCGCGTCCGCGCATTGCGCTATCACAAATAAGAAATATTCTTCATGGAGCAGATCTTGGTATTGATCAGATGGCATCATTTGCAAATCAGCACCACCAAGTCGTTGAAGCCATGCATTGGATGCTCAGCACAGGCTGGAAAAACATCGTGTCAATGGACTATACGCAGGTCATTGACCAAACGGCGATTAACTTTCTGCATACCTATCATGAAAATTGGCTGAAAGAAATGGTAGATCTGGTATTTTACCGTTATAAGAATAAAAGTCAGCGCCATTACTTAATTAGTGCCATGTGGGAAACAGCCAATCCGCTTTGCCTCGTTTATCTAGCCAATTATCTGCTATCCAACCAATCAGTAGAGAGCAACTATGCGCGGCGCATGCTGCATTTCATACCCGAGGTAAAGCACGCGAACGACAATGCCTCAGCGTTTCTCGCTTTTGAAACATGGTATGAAGAGAATGCACATTATTTAGTTTATACGGGTGAAACCAACGATGCGGTCCCTGGTGGAAGACCCTACCGGATTCATTACAGTGCAAAATACCTTGGAAAATATGTTTCGCCGCGAAAAGGAGAACCGCTTCAGGCCTTAATGTCCAATGAAAAAGAAAACTATTATGGATTCGTTCGCTTACCGATGCGTCAGCAAATCAATTTGTCGACCTACTCTTGCCGATTACGAAAAGAGCAGCCAAAGATTTGGCGTCCATGGATTGTTCTGAACTTGAACGAACAATTGCAATCGATCAGTATGCCTGTGCACGGGAGGTATGAAGGATGATTATTGCTGCAAACGAGCAACTTCTCAGTGAGGATTTCGCCGGTTATTCGAGTATTGGCCGATTTGCTGCAACCATTTACCGGGCAATGGCCGATTCTCATGAATGGTTTGCATTTCCGACGAAACGCGAGCTTAATTTTGAAATCAAGCTGAGAAACGAGACCATTGAGGCCTCGTACGCGCTTTTGGAAAGTGGTGCATCTTTTGCAACGTTCTACTATTCGGAGTGCAACGATTATTACTGGACGCTTACCGGAGACGGTGGTTTTGAATTGAAACCTGGAGTCCCCGCCGCTCAAGCGGTCAATGATATCTTTGTGAATGGAGAGGCGTATGCGTTTGAATGCGCAACAGCAATGATGATCATTTTTTATAAAGCGCTAATCAACACCATTCCTAACGAACGCTTTAACGAAGTGTTTCAACATCTTTATCTCTGGGATTGGCAGAACCACCCATTCTTTCCATTGAGAAATGTGCCAGGAGTCGGTGCGGGAATTCCTGGGGATGTTCGCTATTTTAAAAATCCGGAGGTCAGTCCGCAAACGCCGCAATGGCAAGGAGAAAACGCCGTTGACTTAGCGGATGATCGGTATTATGGGCATGGGATCGGCATTTTGTCGGCGAACCAGATCATTACTGAATTAAATAAATTCCGGCGCCCGGGTGCAATGACCTCAGCCTTTTTGATGCGAAATGCGACACGGCCCAATTACCTCTCGCTGTCCGCACTTTCTGACGGCACGCAAACAGACGGCATTCGCATCGCAGCAGGTACTTCTTTTTATTCGTTATGAACTGAGGCAGTATGTTTTGGAAGCAGCAGTGCGACTGTGACTGCTACAGCAGCAAGAACAAAAAACAAGATAAATACGTGATGAATACTGTTAAAGAGAACTTCACGCAGCAAGTTGCGCACGGATGATGCAAGTTGTTCGTGCCCTTCCGGATGGACGAGCTGATTTAATTGATTGGCCGACATCGCAGCTGTCCCTTGTTCACGAATGCTCTGGCCGACTTGCGTATTAAAATACATGCCGAAAACGGCTGCACCAACCGCTTGTCCAACACTGCGAAAAAATTGATTGGAAGCCGTTGCTGCTCCGCGCATTGCCCGATCCGTTGCAGATTGTGCAGCAATTGTCGTCAACGTCAGCGTAATGCCAAAACCGATTCCGACAATCGCTGTGATGAAATAATACGATAATGGATGACTTTCCATCCGCAGCAACATCAGCAAAAAAGTGCCGATCATTAGAACAAGTGCGCCGACTGCTTCGCCGATTTTCAAACCGAATTTTGTCAGCAAATGCCCGGACAGAAAGGAACCGATCATCCAGGTAAGTGACATGGGGGTCAAAACGAATCCAGACGTCATCGCACTATAACCAAGCAGTCCTTGCAGCCACATCGGCATATAAATATCGTTGCCAATCAAGACAATACTCGCAAGAAAAGCCAGTATATTGGTCATAAGAACGATCGGGTTTTGTAAAATTGTAAGCGGCATCACCGGCTCCCTTACTCGGCTTTCTACGAGAACAAACGCTGCCATCAGGCAAAAAGAGCTAATCAATAATCCGATATTCAAGAGATTATGCCAACCGTATTCCCCAATCCTTTGAAGGACAAAAAGAAACAGGCCCATCGCAGCTGAAAAAACAGCAATGCCCGCATAGTCGACCGTCTTCTGTTCGTGACTTATTTTCTCCATAAGCCCGATAGAAATGAGCGAAACGGTTAAAATGCCAAAGGGAAGATTAATAAAAAAGATCCAATGCCAAGATAATATATCGACAAAAAAACCGCCCACGAGCGGTCCAAGTATCCCTGCGATTCCCCAAATCATGCCCATCATCCCGAACATTTTCGCCCGTTTTTCTACTGGAAAAATATCGCCAATGATCGTCGTACTCAATGTCATTACGGCTCCGGCACCTACTCCTTGAATACCACGAAAAACGATCAGTGCAGCCATCGACCATGCAAAGCCGCAAAGCACAGATCCGGATAAAAAAATTAACGTTCCAATCGTAAATACTTTCTTCCTGCCGAAAAGGTCAGCAAGTTTTCCGAAAAGCGGAACGGTGATCGCTGAAGTGAGCATAAAAATAGAAAAGACCCAATCCATAACTTCAATGCCTTGTAAATCGCCGACAATTTTAGGCATGGCTGTGCTGACAATCGTTCCTTCGATCGCCGTTAAAAACGTACCGATCATCAGGCCAATCAGCACCGTTGTTTTATTTGTTTTCTGTTCCCTCATTGTTGCCTCCGAAATAAAACGTTCAATCGTTTTATTTTACTTGAATGCAACGAATTTCGTCAAATGATTCATAGTTCTTTCATACTTTAAATGAGAAAAAACAGGCAAAAAGCGCCCGGGACATACTTTCACAGGATGTGATGACTTTCGCGTTGCATACAGGACATATGCGCACTTAGCGAAAGTTCCTTTAGGAAAGTTCCTTTAAGAAAGTTCCTTTACAATCAGGAAAGTTCCTGCAGCCATGTGTGATGGGGTCGTGTCTTTTCGGTGCTGAATCGTCGCTTCGGTTACTCACTGGCACGCATCGACTAAGCGCGATCCCGCTGGCGTCAGAGCACCTCCGCTTTGATTCTCGGTCAATACACGGGCCTATTGGATTAAAGACAGGACAAAATCACATTCTTTCTTATCTCGGAACAAAAACAGCTCATGGTTAGAACTTGAGCTGTCCTCAACTACAATGTAGTTTGTTAATGAACAATTATCGATTTAATTTATCAATGAGACGATTTATTTTTTCGTTGAGTTGCTGGTATTCATTTGAGTTTTTCAACCGATCTGCCACTTCATTTAATTCCTGTTTGATAAGGTCAATGTCTTGTTTCAAAGATTCTTTAACGGAAGTTTCTTTTTTCTCTGATGCATCATCACTTGCTCTATTGACATGGACACGAATTTTGGACAAATCCTTCAAACTTTTCTTGACTTTCTTGAGCTGATTATTTAAACGATCCTGAACTGAAAAAGAATTGCCACTTTCATCAATGTTCAGTTCTTCCTTCAGTGCATCTTGCAAAATCCGTGAATAGTTCAATCCGGCTTCCTTTGCCGCATCATCAAGCCATTTAGGAATCGTCAGTGTTTTTTTTACGGCTTGATTTTCCATTTTCTTACGGAAAGGAGGCATCCATGTATCAATGAGCGTAACAAATTGATCCGGATCCCCTTTCTCAAACGCAGACAGCTCTGAAGGAGTAGGCGGATTCTCCTTTCTTTCTTCGTAATCAAATAGAACATGTGCCAGCGCTTCTTTCGCTTGTGCAAATCCGTCTTCAACCGTTTTCGCCTTCACTTGAGTATCCGGGAAATCAAGAAAAGTGATGGTGAACTGGTCATTGGCTTTCATAATTACAGCAGGGTAAATATATTGATCTTTAAACACTGTTCCTCACCTCTCTTTGATTATAACACGTATCGGACACGTACAACACGTGTTCGATACATATTATCTAAGAAAAATAACATTGAAACAGAAAAAGATCGGACCCGAGGCCGACCCTTTTTCCTTGCTTTTACTTATGAAACGGTTTGTTTCTCCGCTGCCTGAACGACTTCCACTTTATATCGATTTCTCGGGTGATGACGGCATGTGTCGCTGCATGAACGGTGGTGCTGCTTCTCACATGCTTCACAACAAATAAACTGTACATTGCATTCTGGATTTGCGCAATTAACGATGCGGTCGCACGACTTTCCGCAATGGTGGCAGTGACCAACGACCACGTCTTCATCCGTTTGATTGACCGGTACCGAAATACGCTGATCAAAAACATAGCACTTTCCATCGTAGAGTTTGCCTTTTACTTCCGGATCCTTGCCGTACTCAACAATTCCGCCATCAAGCTGGCTGACATCCTTAAACCCGGCGCGGAGCAAATAGCCGCTAAACTTCTCACAGCGAATACCGCCGGTGCAATAGGTGAGCACTTTTTTATCTTTTTGATCAGCGAGATGCGTCTCGATCCATTTTGGCAGATCACGAAAATTACGGATATTCGGCAGAATTGCCTTTTGAAAATGACCGATTTGTGTTTCATAATCATTGCGGGCATCAATGACAAGGACGTCATCGTGCTGCAGTTCTTTATAAAATTCCTTAGGTTTCAAGTGTTTCCCGGTGAGTTGTTTCGGATCAATATCCTCATTTAGTTTCAACGCAACAATCTCTTTGCGCGGGCGCACATGCATCTTCTTAAAGACATGACCATCTGCCTCATCGATTTTAAACGGCATCGTTTTAAATCGGGGATCGCGGTGCAACGTGTCCATGTAGCTTTGGGTTTGCTCCGTAGTACCGGATACCGTTCCATTTAATCCTTCACGGCCAACTAAAATGCGTCCTTTTAGTCCGAGTGCTTTGCAAAATCGTAAATGTTCTTCAGCAAACTGCTTCGGATCATCGAGCATTACATAATGATAGTACAACAGTACTCGATAGGGTTTTCCTTCTGTCAATCCAATCACCTCATATAGAAATCCGCCACTGACGGCATCGCTGCAAATTGTTCTGTGTCTATCCTATCAAAATTCACCGTCTGTGACAATTATCACACCAGAAAACAGCCATCGCTTGATGAAAAGGATCATGAAATCTGTTAAGGTTACGATAGTAAATGAATAAAGTGAGGAAAAGTCATGAACTATGATGTGATTGTGATTGGTGGCGGTCCTGCCGGGTTAATGGCAGCCATCGCCGCGGCTGAACAGCATGCGCGTGTGCTACTGCTCGACAAAGGAGACAAGCTCGGAAGAAAATTAGCCATTTCAGGCGGCGGACGCTGCAACGTGACCAATGCGATGCCTATTGATGAATTGATTAAGCATATCCCCGGCAATGGCCGCTTCCTATACAGTGCCCTATCATCATTTGATAATCAGGATATTGTTTCCTTCTTCAAACGGCTTGGTGTTGACTTAAAAGAAGAGGACCACGGGCGTATGTTCCCGAAGAGTAATGATGCAAAATCTGTAGTTCAAGCTTTGCTTAGAAGGATGCGCGAACTAAATGTTACACTTAAAACAAATACACCCGTGCAGGCAGTCCTTTATTCAGATCGTGTATCCGGAGTCAAAACGGTGAACGGAAGGATCTATTCAGCACATTCTGTTATTGTCGCTGTTGGCGGAAAAAGTGTCCCAAGTACCGGAAGTACAGGAGATGGGTATACGTGGGCCAAGACGGCCGGTCATACAATTACTGAACTCTATCCAACCGAAGTTCCGCTCACCTCAAACGAATCCTTCATCAAAGCAAAAATACTGCAAGGGCTTTCCTTATCTGATGTCGCCGTAACACTAATCAATTCAAAAGGCAAACCGATTCAGACGCATCGCTGGGATATAATCTTCACCCACTTCGGCTTATCTGGACCGGCAATTCTTCGACTCAGCCAATTCGTTGTCAAAGCCTTAAAGAAATTTAAAACAAACGAAGTCACTGTTTTGGTTGATGCCAAACCTGACTTAAGCGAACATGAAATTTACGAGCAGCTGCTCCAGCTTGCCGCATCCGATCCAAAGAAGACAGTGAAGAACGCGTGGAAAGGCATTGTTCCTGAGCGCTATCTGAGTTTTCTACTTGACTCTATTGCCTTATCGCCGGATCGTCATTTTCATGAGCTTTCAAAAGAAGCGGTTCAAAAAATGGCGCATGCGTTGAAGGCATTTCCTGTCCGAGTTTCCGGTACGCTTTCGATTGAAAAGGCATTTATCACAGGCGGCGGCGTTTCACTGAAAGAGATAAATCCTAAATCCATGGAATCTAAACTCATGCCCGGGCTTTATTTCTGTGGCGAGATCTTAGATATCCATGGCTATACGGGTGGGTATAATATAACAAGTGCTTTTACGACCGGACATGCTGCCGGATCAGCAGCTGCACAATTTGTCAGGCTGTAAACAGTAATGTGAAATGTCACCATTGCCTTCATTCATTACTGATTAATTCCTAGAGTAAAATCCGCACCGTGCTCATCCTGATTTTACGCTTGACTCCCCATAAAAGTAAGAAGCGTCTCAGAGTCATAAACAGACTTTGAGACGCTTTTTTAATGAATACATTTGGTAATGGATCAGAACAAACCGAGTACTCTTCCCTCTTGATCAACATCCATGTCTAATGCTGCAGGATGCTTTGGCAGACCTGGCATCGTAAGCATATTGCCTGTCATAACAACAATAAATCCTGCACCTAAAGATACCTTCAATTCACGTACATGAATCGTAAAGTCTTTTGGTCTGCCAATCAATTTTGGATTATCGGAAAGTGAATATTGTGTTTTCGCCACACATACCGGTAACCCACCCCAACCATTTTCTTTGAACGTCTTTAACTGTTTGCGTGCTTTCGCTGAGAACTCAACATTTTTTCCACCATACACCTGAGTAACAATGGTTTGAATTTTCTCTTGAATTGACGCATTCAAATCATAGAGCGGTTTAAAGTGATTTTCATTTTTTTCCACAGTATCGACAACGAGTTGTGCAAGTTCCTTGCCGCCTTCCCCGCCTTGTTCCCAAACCTTCGCCAAAGCAACCGGGTGCTTTTCAGCGGTGCACCACGCTTTAACAAGGGTAACTTCCTGTTCTGTATCGTAGATAAAGTGATTAATCGCAACAATGTATGGCAGGCCGAATGACTTGATTGTATCAATATGGCGGGCCAAGTTGTCCAAGCCTTGTTTCAATGCATTCAGATCTTCATGCTTTAATTGATCTTTAGTCAGTCCGCCATGCATTTTAAGCGCACGAATTGTTGCAACGATCACTACCGCGCTTGGCTTGAAATGTCCGGCACGTGTCGTGATGTCCAGAAACTTCTCCGCACCTAAGTCTGCGCCGAATCCAGCTTCCGTAATGAGATAATCGCCGAGTTTTGCTCCTAATTTTGTTGCCAGCACACTGTTGCAGCCATGCGCGATATTGGCAAATGGACCCCCATGTACAAAAGCTGGAGTATTTTCCAACGTTTGAACAAGATTTGGGTGAATGGCTTCCTTCAAAAGAAGTGTCAGCGCTCCTTCCACATGCAAATCACGTACAAAAACAGGCTTTCGATCATAAGTATAGGCAATCAGCATGTTGCTGAGCCTTCTTTTCAGGTCGTCAATGTTTTCCGACAGACAGAGGATTGCCATGATTTCGGAAGCGACGGTAATGTCAAATCCGTCTTCGCGTGGAATTCCGTTTGCGTGACCGCCAAGTCCGACAACAACGTGTCTAAGCGCTCGGTCATTTAAGTCAAGGACTCGTTTCCAAACAATGCGCCTAGGATCAATATTGAGTGCATTTCCTTGGTGAATATGATTGTCCAATAAAGCTGCCAATGCATTATGGGCGGTTGTAATCGCATGAAAATCGCCAGTGAAATGAAGATTAATGTCTTCCATCGGAACAACTTGAGCAAACCCGCCCCCAGCTGCCCCGCCTTTTAAACCCATTGTCGGGCCAAGCGATGGTTCGCGTAAAGCAATGACCGCCTTTTTACCAATCCTATTCAAGGCTTGTCCAAGCCCCACAGTAACTGTAGACTTCCCTTCTCCGGCAGGTGTCGGATTAATGGAAGTGACTAGAATAATGTTGCCATCTGGTTTTTCGGTTAACTTTTTTAACGTGTTTGCCGATACTTTCGCTTTATATCGGCCATAAGGTTCCCAATCCTTTTCCTCGAGCCCAAGCTGTTCTGCAATAGATCCAATTGGTTTGAGAACCGCATCTTGAGCGATTTCAATATCGGATTTTACTGTTTTTGACATTGTCTTTTACTCACCCATTCGAAAATTAAATTATTCCAGCCAATTTACTTTTATTATGATAACATAATGAGTGTTACGCTGACATCGCATCGATGGCTGAAGCATGAACTTTTTTAAACAATACCTGAGAGGTTGTCCTTAAATTGATCGAGGTTTCATTTGATGGTGCTGCTTCTAGCAACCCCGGTCTTGCCGGCGGTGGAATTTACATAAAAGATGGAAAAGGTCACGAGATGAGACATGCCCTTCCTTTTGGTATCCTGTCAAGCAATCATGAAGCAGAATTTGCCGCTTGCGTTGCCGCACTTCGCATTGCTTTGGAAAATAATTACCGTACCGTTTCATTCCGCACCGATTCCCAACTGGTGAATCAAGCACTGGAAAAGCGATACGTCAAAAATAGTCTCTATGCAGCTTACTTAAAAGATGCTTTACATTACATCGATCAGTTTGACTTGTTTTTTTGCAAATGGATTCCAGATAAACAAAATAAAAATGCTGATGCTCTGGCAAGATTAGCCATTAAACAACAAAGCGAAAAATAAAGACAGGGGTTCACAGCTAATGAATCGAAAACGTGTGCTTATCGCTGATTCCGCTCTGCTCGGTATCACTTTTGTATGGGGAACAACGTTCATTGTTGTTCAAAATATTCTCGATAAACTAACGCCGCTTACTTTTAATGCTTGGCGTTTTCTTATTGCCGCCCTCTTTTTACTTCTTTGGCAATACGTGCGCCGCAAAAAAAGTGCACATACACTGAAAAACATCAACTGGCCACTAATAGGATCTGGCACGTTGTTAGGCGGATTTCTATTCGCCGGTTATCTTTGTCAAACGATTGCTCTTCTCTACACTTCAGCGTCAAACGCAGCATTTATCACCGGTTTGAGCGTCGTGCTTGTGCCAATTTTTTCAGCCTTCTTGTTACATCAAACGCCGCGCCGGACAGCACTCCTTAGTGTACCTTTGGCAGCAGTGGGGCTGTTTTTCCTCACCACACATGGTTCGTTTGTCTTAAACAAAGGCGACTTAATTGTTCTTGTCAGCTCCGTTACTTTTGCATTACATATCGTTTTCACTGCAAAAGTAACGGAGCGTTATGATAGTTATGCATTGACCATTGTTCAACTATTTACGGTTTCCTGCCTCGCCTTTGCATTCAGTCTTTTTTTGGAAGGCGGCAATGCATTTGCGATTCAACAGATTGTACAATTGGATGTTCTTGTCATCATTCTTTTTATGGCGCTGTTTGCAACTGCACTTGCCTTTTTGCTTCAGACCGCTCTTCAGAAAGATACACCGGCAACTCATGTCGGTATTATCTACATTATGGAGCCTGTTTTTGCCGCATGGACATCGATACTCTTTCAAAATGCACAATTTGGTACACATGAAATCGCCGGATCTTTACTTATTTTGGTCGGGATGCTGCTTGCTGAATGGCCGGAAAACCTGCGAAAGCCGAAGCAATCGCAAGAATACAGAACCTGAATGGAAATGAAAGGTGAATGCACAAAAAAGAAACAGAGATGCGCATCTCTGTTTCTTTTTGTGTACCGATAAAGGCTTGAGAACAAATGGGTAATACAAACACAAGTATCGATTCATTCTCTTTTATAGAGCTCGCTTTACTAACGAGTTAATGCCGCGTATTCTGCAGTGAGTTTCATAAAGAGTGCTTTGTTCCTTGAATCCAAACTTGCATCAATCTGTTTGCGAAGGTATTTTGCTTTTTGATTGAATTCCATTTCATCAAGGATCATTTGGGCATACATTTCAACAACCGAGACTTTAGCTTGTTTCTCTTTGTAGACAACAAGCGCGTTCGTATTCTCCTGAGTAGAGTGATCATTGTTCATTTTTATTGCCCCCTTTGCACTTTTTACTATCTTACACTACTTTTCTGAAAGTTACAACCATTTCATCCCGCCTAATATTAATATTTCTAAATATTATGATTTAAATGGATAGGATTAACAGTTTAGCCATTATTTTTCCGCTCATCTTTCACTGTTCTTAGCGCCAGAGCACTTTCGCGTCTCGCTGATCGTCGTACCACAAAGTAAAATCATAAACTTTCTTCTAAAAAAAAAAAAACAACCCGAAGGCTGCTTCTTGGAAAACTTGTTGCATCAATAATGCTGTGATTTTTGTTTGCTTCTTCCGCGATAATTGTTGTTTCGACGATCACGATCATGTGAACGGTAATTGTTGCGACCTCTTCCGCCGCCTCGTTGCTGCCGATTTGATCGTTTAACCATGAGCGGTTGTTCACGGGTTAAACGTACCGGAGTTGTATCCGGCTCTTTAGTAATCAGCTTAAGGGCTGCAGCGAGCACATCCGTTGCATCAAATTCATCAAGCAGATCTTGAGCCTTTGCTGCATAGCTACGGTATTTTCCGGATTCAATCATTTCTTTTAAATTGTCAATAGCAATTTTCTGCTGTCCCGCTAATGCTTCTTCATAGCTTGGTGCATTGAGTTGTTTCATTGGCTGTTTCGTCAAACGTTCAATCGATCTCAGATGCGGGAATTCACTCGGCGTAATAAAAGTGAGTGCCATTCCGGTTTTCCCAGCGCGTCCTGTACGGCCGATCCGGTGTACATAGCTTTCCGGGTCTTGCGGAAGATCAAAGTTGTAGACATGCGTCACGTTGCTAATATCAAGTCCGCGTGCCGCCACATCCGTAGCAACCAGCAGTTTCACTTCATTCTGTTTAAAACGTCGCAGAACAAGATCACGTTTTGACTGAGTCAGATCGCCGTGAATTCCTTCTGCCTCATAGCCTCTTTTTTGCAACGCACGCATCAGTTCGTCGACGCGTCGTTTTGTCCGACCAAAGACAATTGCCCGTTCAGGCGATTGAATATCAAGAAAACGTGTCAGAGCATCAAATTTTTCAAGCTCACGAACCTTAACATAGCTTTGATCAATTAATGACGTCGTTAGGGTCTTTGCTTTGATCTGAATTTTTTTAGGTTCATGCATGAATTTCTCAGCCAGCACTTGAATCGGTCTCGGCATCGTTGCTGAGAACAGCAAGGTTTGACGATTCTCCGGTGTAGCTTCCAAAATCGCATGAATATCTTCGATAAAGCCCATGTTCAACATTTCATCTGCTTCATCAAGCACAACTACCTTGATCTGATCCAAGCGAATTGTTCTTCTCTTGATGTGGTCGAGCAATCGTCCAGGAGTTGCCGAAATAATACTTGGACGCCTTTTCAAATCACGGATTTGCCGCTGGATATCTTGACCACCATAAATCGCAACCGTTCTGACCTTTTTATAAAAGCCGAGCGCGTTAAGTTCTTGAGCATTCTGAATCGCAAGTTCACGCGTCGGTGTAATGACAACTCCTTGAATATCCGAGTTGTGGGGATCGGCTGCTTCGATCATCGGGATACCAAATGCAGTTGTTTTTCCTGTACCCGTTTGTGCTTGACCGATCAGGTCAACACCTGTTTCCGCAACCGGAATCGCTTGTTCCTGAATTGGAGTCATATCGGTAAACCCCATTCGCTCGGTTGCTTTCTTTACTTCTTGACTGATTTCGAGTTCTGAAAATTTCATTAAGTTATACTATCTCCTTTTTCATGTTTAGTACGATCAATTAAATGATTAGGCATTCCCCGCGCCGGACGGAAAATGCCTACTAAACATTGAACGAGATCTCATCGTTGTTTTCAAAAGTAAACCTCTTCCATCCCTATGATTACCTAAGCACATAGATTCACCTTACCATGTACAGCGATGAATTGCAACGAAGGCGAATGAACGCATGGGTTGAATCCAACCGTTTTCGTCAATAATAATGGTCAATGTTCACATTCATTTCAAACGAAAAGCGAATAAAGTGTAACACATTCAATAAAAAGTGTGATAACATTCAAGTATAATGAACGAGGAACGAGGGAATGAACAGATGATCGAAACGTCAAAAGAGCCGGTATTAATCTTTCTTTTCGGGGCAACAGGAGATCTCGCTCGTAGGAAGTTATATTCCGCTCTTTATCGACTGTATAAACGGGATCAAGAATTTGCTGTAATTGGTCTTGCACGTCGCGCGCACACGGATGAAACCTATCGCGATTTAATTAATGACTCGCTACCTTCCGAGGTTGGTCAGCGTCAGCACTTTTTGGAACGCTTTTATTATCGCCGCTTAGACATTACGCGTCCTGAAAATTTTGCTACCCTAAAAAGTTTCAGTGACGAACTTAATGAACGTTATCAGTTAAAAGGTAATCGAATTTTTTATCTTTCCTTGGCTCCAGCATATTTTGCTGAAGCTGCGAAAAATTTAAAAAAATCCGGACTATCAACCACTTCAGGTTGGAAACGGTTAGTTATCGAAAAGCCTTTTGGGCACGATCTGAAATCCTCGAAAGAATTAAACGAAAGTTTGCTCCATGCCTTCTCTGAAGAGGAAATTTTTCGAATCGACCATTATCTAGGCAAAGAAATGGTACAAAACATAGAGGTTCTGCGCTTTGCAAATCCGATTTTCGAAGCAATTTGGAACCGCCGTTACATTTCAAATGTGCAAATCACGCTCAGTGAAACTCTCGGCGTCGGTGACCGAGCAAACTATTATGATCAAACCGGTGCGCTTTTGGACATGGTACAGAATCACATTATGCAGCTACTGACCTTGATTGCGATGGAGCCGCCGACACAACTTGAGACCGATGATTTGCGTTACGAAAAGGTCAAAGTGCTGAAAGCAATCCGACCAATGAACATTCATAATATCGCTGAAGAAATTGTTCGCGGTCAGTATACGCGCGGTATTTCACCGAAACGTGAAAAAATGCGTGCGTATCTTAATGAGGACAATGTTCGGAGTGATTCAGATACTGAAACCTTTGTAGCTTCACGATTTCAAATTGATAATTACCGCTGGCAAGGCGTTCCATTTTACGTACGTACAGGAAAACGAATGGCTGAAAAGGCAACACAGATTGTGATTCAATTTAGAAAGCTGCCCAAAAATCCCTATTTCCATAACGTCAACCATGTCGGTCCGAACTTGCTCGTCATCTATATATCACCTGACGAGGGACTTTCGTTGAAATTAAATGTAAAAGCAAATGGTGAGGCAGGCAGCAATACCGTTCCTATATCTCTAAAGTTCCGCAATAATGAATTGGCGATGGAAAATATGCAAGATGCCTATGAGCGCCTGATCGCCGATTGTATTAAAGGTGATTCAACGAATTTTACACGTTGGGATGAGGTCTTGTATTCATGGGGAATCATTGACTCAATTGTTGATTCCTGCAAAAAGCGGCATGTACCGATTGACTACTATGAGGCCGGCTCAATGGGGCCATCTACAGCAGACGAATTACTGGAAAAACACGGTCATCATTGGTGGCCAATCATGCATATGGAATAAATAATAATCCTACAAAAAATAAAGCGTCTCGCATTAAGCGAGGCGCTTTATTCTGTAGAAAAATGATTTATGAAACCGTTTGAGTTCGAATCCGTTCTACTTCAGCATCAAATGCGGCAATCAGCTTTTTCGAGAGTGCACCAGGTTCTCCAGCGTTGATCAGTTGATCGTCAATTTGCAGTACTGGTTTTACTTCATTGCTTGTACTCGTAATGAATACTTCGTCTGCATGCAACAGTTCTTCCAGCGTGAATTCACGCTCAGAAACCGGAATATCAAGTTGTTTTGCCAGATCGAGAACAAACAAGCGTGTGATCCCATTAAGAATCAGATGATCAGCCGGATGCGTCACGAGTTCCCCAGCTTTGGCAATGAATACATTGCTTGATGATCCTTCTGTAACGGTTTCCCCGCGATGCAAAATCGCCTCTCCAGCGCTCACACTGTGCGCTTTTTGTTTCGCAAGGACATTTCCCAGCAGATTCAGCGTTTTAATGTCGCACCGCAGCCAGCGAATATCCTCTGCAAGCACCGCTTTAATTCCTTTCGGTCGTTTTGACAGATCGCGAACCTTGGACGATACGGAGCCGGTGATTACAGGCGGCGTGTGTTCCGGAAAAAAGTGCTGTCGCGGAGCTGCTCCCCTTGTAATTTGGAAATAGACAACGCCGTCCTCTAATTGGTTCAGTTCGATCAGCTTTTTAATGTTATCTGCGAGATGCTCAATGCTGTAAGGCAATGTCAAACTAAGCTCGCGTGCACTGCGTTCCAAGCGTTTCAGATGCGGCTCAAGTAAGAAAATTTTTCCGCTGTAGACCATCATTGCTTCATAAATGCCATCTCCAAATTGATAGCCTCGGTCTTCAATATCCACCTTTGCTTGCGTGCGATCGATAAATTGATCCTGATACAATATCGTTGCCAACGCCGCAACCCCCTCTTACAATCGATAATCTGATTATATGCTCCTTTTGTCGGCACGACAATCCCGTACTATTCAGATTTACTAATCCTAAGTGATCTATTATTTTTTTGTTTGCTTTTTTACAATTTCTTCAATCAGTCGCTTAGCCATTTTGTTATAGCCTTCACGATTTGGGTGAAAGTGATCTTTAGAGAGCAGCTGTTTCGACTTGTTTCGAAACAAGTCGCTCGTCGGGATGAATGAAATGGGCTGATAATTTTCACTAATCTGCTTGCTGTTGGCGTTCCACTTAGCCAAAATTGGTACAAAATCTTCATTGGCTTCACCGAGATAGTCTTCAAAAGGATTATAAAGTCCAAAATAATAGACAGAGGCATCGGGGTTTAATTGACGGATTTCCTTCAATACTTGCTTCAATTTAGTCGAAAAGATTGTTTGTTCTTTATTAAAATCACCGGCGTGCAGATCAAGAAAATTCTGTCTGAAAACATGAACAATATCATTGCCGCCTATGGTAAGAAAAATGGTATTGGAAGCTTTGATCGCCTTGCGATATTTTGGCTGCTTGAGCTTCTTTAACAAATCAGCGGAGGTATCTCCACGATGACCAAGATCGCTTACTGAAACACTTTTTACATTTTTTTCTTTCTTGAGCATTTCAGCGGCTGCTCCAACATAGCCCTGATTCTCAAGATCCCCGACACCTTCAGTCAGCGAATCGCCTAAAGCCGTTATTTTGTAAAGGATGGGTTTCGGCTTTTTGGGAGCAGCACTCGGCCGCAGCGCGATATAGCCAAAAATCACTGCTGCAGCCATTAATACAATTAAAAGATAAATGATTGCTTTCTTTTTAATTTCCTTCGACCCCTCTTACTTTTTCTTTATGCGTCGTACCACCACTGCAAGGCACGCTGCTCAATGTACCTACACATTTCCTTCTTTCCCAACCAGTAACTCTCGCGATCATCTGAAAACTGTTCGGCAAGCTTAATCTTGATCTGACTGTAGCTTGCAGCATCGTCATCATGCGTTCTTAAATAGTCGCGAAAGGCAAGATGACGAACAACATCTTCTGATTCAGCTTCAAAGACATGCAAATGTACCAGGTGATCGCCCGAAGCATCTTTCTTTTCAAAATAACGGCGCCTTCGAATCCCATATTCCCCTAGTGCTTCATAACCGGCTTGAGACAATTTGCCAGTATACGCATCAACACCGGACAAATCATGCACCTCGGCAAGAATATCGATGGTAGGCTTAGCTGCCATGCCTTCAATGGACGTACTTCCAATATGGTGAATAGCAGTCAGCAGCGGTTCAAGGATATGTGCAACATGTGCGGCTTCACGCTTATAGTTGACCTCCCATTTGGGATCATAAGGAACAACGTGAAGCTTATTCTGAGCCATTCAAATCACCTCTCATAGCAAAGACTCGTGATCATTCTAACATAGGCGATTGTTCACGTCAGAGAAAAGTGCTAAAAAACTCAAATTTCAAAACCGGATCATCCCTCGATAAGATTTTTCGTGAACCACCGCGCTTTTCTTTATATTTGTCTGTTGTACGCAATCACGTCTTACGGCACCGTTTATCACGACTCGCGTATTTTTCTTTTATTTCAGCAGTCTGCTACAATAAATAGGATCAATCAAAATGGGAGGGTTTTCCATGGAAGAACCTATCGTGACGACTTTAGAAAAAAATAGAGACCGCTACTTAAAACAAATGATTGAATTTCTGTCTATTCCCAGTATCAGCTCTGATTCAACGCACAAAGCAGATGTACGCCGCGCTGCTGAATGGTTGGCGAACGATTTAAAACACGGTGGTCTGAGTCATGTGCAGATTCTTGAAACAGCCGGTCACCCGGTTGTTTATGCCGATTATTTAACTGATGAGAACAAACCCACCGTTCTCTGTTACGGACACTATGACGTGCAACCGGTTGATCCAGTCGATCAATGGCAAACGGATCCTTTTAAACCAGAGATCAGAGACAACATCATTTACGGACGCGGGACAAGCGATGACAAAGGCCAAGTCTTCATGCTGGCTAAGATGGCTGAAACGATTCTTGACGCAACCGGAACACTTCCGGTCAACCTTAAATTCTGTTTTGAAGGTGAAGAAGAAATTGGTAGTGCTCATCTCGATGATTTTGTTGATGCGCATCTTGATCTACTGAAAGCGGATGTTCTGCTTGTTTCCGATACGACCATGCTTGGCATGGATCAGCCGGCTGTCAGCTACGGTCTCCGCGGTATTTGCGGCCTAGAAGTACGTTTGCGCGGCCCCAAAGGAGACCTTCACTCCGGTGTCTACGGCGGCGCTGTACAAAACACACTGCATGCAATGGTTGAATTGTTGGCCAGCCTGCATGATCATCATGGCCGTGTAACGGTTGACGGCTTCTACGACCAAGTAAAGCCTTTGACAAAAGAGGAACGAAAGGTTTGTGAAACGCTTTCTGATGATGACGTGCTGAAAAAAGAGCTTGATGTTGATGCGTTATATGGTGAAGAAGGTTACCCAACGGTTGCACGCATCTGGTCACGCCCGACATTGGAATTGAATGGTGTTTACGGCGGCTTTCAAGGCGAAGGTTTAAAAACCGTTATTCCGTCTACAGCTACCGCCAAAATAACATGCCGGCTTGTTCCTGATCAGGATCCGGCACTCATCGGAGCTCTTTTGAGAAAACATCTTAAGGACCATCTGCCTGCCGGTGTTAAATTGGAAGTAGAATTAATGGACCATGCCGATCCATTCATTATGCCTGTTGACCATCCTGCTTTACAAGCTGCCCACAATGCCCTTGAAAAAGCATTCCATACAAAGGCTATTCTGTCACGCCAAGGCGGATCAGTACCTATTGTCAATACATTCCATGACAAACTAGGACTTGCCCCGATACTCATGGGGTTCGGATTGGACAGTGAGAATTTCCATGCGCCCAACGAACATTTTCATCTTAAGAATTTTGATCGCGGATTGCGCGCTTTAACTGAGTTTTTATTCGAGCTTTCCAAACAAATGAACTAATTACTCATTGATAAAGACCTTGCGCATAAGAAAAGAGGCTGCCATATCGGCAGCCTCTTTTTCATTGAAGAAGTTCTATGAAGTTTGTTCATGCATAGCGAATCTTTTCTTGAGTTTCTTTAAAAAAAGAATTCAGTGATAACCCTAGGATCAAACGTTAACCATCCCAACGGAACTCACTCCCTCGAAAATCATCCGTATGTCTGAAGGAACTTTCATAATCTCCTTCGTTCATTATCATGGCTATTTGTGAGAGAATTATACGTAGCGGTTTATTTTTTCAAAAGTTTTTTACGTAAAACCGTTTGCAGGATTCCTCCATTACGGTAATAGTCCATTTCAACTTCGCTGTCAAAGCGGACAATGACGGGAAACTTAACCGATTTTCCGTTTAAGGCGACCGCTTCCGCCTGAACACGTGCACCTGGCACAATCGTCTCGTCAACCGATACGGAAATTGCCTCTTCTCCTGTTAGTCCAAGTGTTTCGGCACTCTGCCCGCTCTCGAATTGAAGCGGGAGAACCCCCATCATGACCAAGTTGCTTCGATGAATGCGTTCATAACTCTCGGCGATGACTGCTTTAATTCCAAGCAGCCTCGTCCCTTTTGCGGCCCAATCGCGTGAACTGCCCATGCCGTAATCCTTACCTGCAAGAACGATTAAGTCGGTGCCATCTTGTTTGTACTTCATCGCAGCATCATAAATCGGCATCACTTCTCGAGTCGGCCAATACGTCGTATATCCGCCTTCTGTGCCTGGGGCAATTTGATTTCGAATGCGGACATTTGCGAACGTACCGCGCATCATGACCTCATGGTTCCCTCGTCTTGATCCGTACGAGTTGAAGTCAATCCGATCGACTCCTTTATCCATTAAATAGCGTCCCGCCGGGCTGTCACCCGCAATTGATCCTGCTGGCGAAATATGGTCGGTGGTGACCGAGTCGGCAAATTTTCCGATAACACGCATTGCCTGTAACGGCTCAATCGTTTTTAATTCTGCCGAAAGATTTTCGAAAAATGGCGGATTCTGGATATAGGTTGACGCTTTATCCCAATCATACAATTCGCCCGCACTCGTCTCAATGGCATTCCATCGCTTGTTTTCCGTAAAGACACGCGCATATTCTTTTTTAAAGCTTTCAGGTCCAACTGCACGATGCATGACCGCTTCAATCTCAGAACGAGATGGCCAGAGATCCTTAAAATAAACCTCATTTCCGTCTCGATCTTTCCCAAACGAATCATGGAGCAGGTCAAAATTAACGGATCCGGCCAGTGCATACGCAACAACCAGAGGCGGCGATGCTAAATAGTTGGCGCGAATGAGCGGATGAATGCGCCCCTCAAAATTACGATTCCCTGAAAGTACGGCCGCCACAGTCAAATCTTGATCAACGATCGCTTGCTCAACAGCTTCCGGCAATGGCCCGGAGTTGCCGATACAAGTGGTGCATCCATAGCCAACAACATTAAAACCTAATGTTTCCAGATCAGGTAATAAGCCGGCCTTTTCAAGGTAATCTGTAACAACCTTTGATCCGGGAGCAAGACTGGTCTTTACATAATCAGGAACAGTCAATCCCTTTTCCACGGCTTTTTTAGCGACAAGCCCGGCACCAATCATGACACTTGGATTACTTGTATTCGTGCAGCTTGTGATTGCTGCAATGACCACAGCTCCGGTACCAAGATGCTCTTGATTGCCGTTATTCCCACTGACAAGTGTCGACTTTTTCAGTTCATCTTTTCCCAAACCAAATCCCTGATTTCCGGATGGCCGAGTGAGTGATGCTTCAAATTCACGCTTCATATCCCGAAGCGAGATGCGATCTTGAGGTCTCTTCGGACCAGCCAGTGACGGTGTTACATTGTTTAAATTCAGTTCCAAAACTTTTGTAAAATGTGGGTCTTTCGCACCGGCTGTATAGAATAAACCATTTGCCTTGCAATAATCTTCAACCAGCTGCACCTGTTCCTCCGCACGTCCACTTAAACGAAGATAGTCCAAAGTCACTTGATCTACTGGAAAATAAGTCGCTGTTGCACCGTTTTCCGGAGACATGTTTGCAATGGTTGCACGATCCGCAAGCGCCATATGAGACAGACTAGGTCCGAAAAATTCAACAAATTTTCCGACCACACCTTCCGCTCTAAGAAGCTGCGTGACGCTTAAGGCCAAATCGGTAGCCGTCGCTCCTTCTGACAAACTTCCAACGATCCGTACACCAACGACGTCCGGAACCGGAAAATAGGAGGGCTGCCCTAGCATACCTGCTTCAGCTTCTATACCGCCTACGCCCCATCCGAGTACGCCTAAACCGTTAATCATTGTCGTATGCGAATCTGTTCCGACCAAAGTATCTGGGAAAGCAAACAATGTGCCGTCACGCTCAACCTTGTGGACAACCGATGCCAAATATTCCAAATTGACTTGATGAACAATTCCTGTGGCAGGAGGAACCGCACGAAAATTCTCAAACGATGATTGTGCCCACTTTAAAAATGTATACCGTTCTTTGTTCCGTTCAAACTCACGTTCCATATTAAATCGCAGTGCCTGATTCGTACCGAATCGATCGACTTGGACGGAGTGATCGACAACGAGATCGACAGGTTTCTCAGGATTGATCTTCTCAGGATCACCCCCCATATCTGCCATCGCTTTGCGCATCGATGCCAAATCAACGACAGCTGGAACACCGGTGAAATCCTGAAGAATAATTCGCGATGGATTAAACGGGACGTCAATCGCTTTATCTAATTGATCCGTTCCCCACTTGGCTAAATTAATCACGTGCTCCTTTTTAATCGCTCCCCCATCACATTGACGAAGGACGGCCTCAAGCAATACTTTGATCGAATATGGAAGACGATCAATATTCCCGTAATCCGCTAAAGCGCTTAATTGATAATAGTGAATAGGCTGACCAAGACTGATAAACGTTTTGATCGCATGAAATACATCTGTAGCTTTCGTACCTTTTGTTCCAACTGCTCCAGACATGTTTTCCCTCCTGTCCGATCTTAATAACTCTATATATTTTTATCATAATCGAACTTAACCATTAAGTAAATTTTATTTATTTAATTAGTTTGTATAAGTTTTACTTATTTAAGGGGGAATTCGAATAAAACGCTGCGGCAGTCTTGGGGCATTAGAATGGCTACTCCTCCGGCGCTGAGCGTTTACATGACTTCCGCAGGATGCAGTGACTTCTGCGTTGGCACCGGACGTACTTTCACAGGATGTGATGACTTTCGCGTTGCATACAGGACGTATGCGCACTTAGCGAAAGTTCCTTTACAATTAGCAGAAGTTCCTTTTTTAATAACGCTAATCGTCGTACCAGTAAGGGCAAATCATATCCTTTCTTTACATGCAAAAAAGATAAGCAACCAAGTTGTTTATCTTCTCGGTAAATCAATTTTAAATTTATATCGATCCGCACGAAATAATGATTTTGTCTGTTCAATCGGCTGACCGTTGCTTAGATAGGCACAACGATTGATGAGCAGAATCGGTGAACCTTTGGCAACATCTAAAATTTTTGCTTCTTCAGAGGTCACAATTGATGCTTCAATGGACTGCTCCGCATGGTTAATCGTCATACCGGTTTCTCGTTCAATGTAATGGTACAGAGAAGGACTAACTTGCTGATCAGTCAAATGCGGCAGAACGCGTACCGGAATATAGGAAGTCTCGATTGCCATAGGCTCATCATCAGCCAGGCGCACACGTTTTATCTCGTAGACGTTTTCTCCCTCTTGCAATTTAAGCTGCATCGCAATTTTGTCTGGGGGGTGCACGATGGAAAAGTGCAGCATCCTGCTCCCCGGCTTCAAACCGCGGCTGATCATGTCTTCGGAGAAGCCATTAAAGCCAAGCAATTTCTTCTCAATCTTTTCTTGAGCAGCAACAAATGTCCCTTTTCCCTTGATTCGAATTAAGATACCCGCATGAACCAAATTCATAATGGCTTGGCGTACAGTCATACGCGATACATGAAACTGATCCGTAAATTCGCGTTCAGAAGGAATCTGGTCCCCAGTCGTCAACTGCTTCTGGTTAATTAGGTCTTCGATATACCTTTCAATCTGATAATACATAGGCATCGGAGATTTGTGGTCAATCATTTCATCAATCCTTGCTGACTTTTGTTTGAGAAAGTGCCGCTTCATCAGCAATAATGATGACGTTCTTATGCTGCGTGAGCGCTGATGCTGGAAAACTGCTGTCTGCCCGACTTGCAAGCACCAGCTTACCTACTGCATCTGCTTTCTCTTCACCTGAAGCGATTAAAAGAATTTGCCTGCTCTTTAAGATCGTACCGATGCCCATGGTAACGGCCTCAGTTGGTACATCCTCTATGCTTCCAAAATAGCGAGCATTCGCGTGGCGTGTCGATTCTGTTAACTTCACCACATGTGTGCCAAGTGTCAGAGAAGACCCCGGCTCATTAAAACCAATGTGTCCATTGCGTCCGATTCCGAGCAATTGGAGGTCTACCCCTCCGAGGCTTTCAATTAAAGCGTCATAACGTGCACAAGCCTCATCTGAAGTATCCAAGCCGTTCGGTAAAAAATACCGTCCATCAGGTATATCAACATGATCAAAAAAGTGCTGCTTCATGTATGAGTTATAGCTGTTTGGATCTTGTGGGTCAATCCCAGCGTACTCATCGAGATTTACCGTATGGATCGATTGATAACTGGTTCCGTTTGCTTGATGATCATTGACCAGTTCTTGATACGTGCCCTCGGGGGTTCCTCCAGTAGCAAGACCAAGAACAGCATCGGGTTTGCTCACGACAAGTTTCCGAATGATTTCAGCAGCTTTCGTACTCATTTCTTGATTATCTTTAACAGAAATAATTTTCATGTCAATCCACCTCTTCTTTTTGATAGGCAATGGTGCCGCGACAAATGGTCAGTACAAGTTCATTCTTCTCATTTAAAACAATTAGATCGGCATCTTTTCCTGCTTCTAGTGATCCTTTGTGATCAAATACCCCACACTGCAATGCTGGATTGATTGCACCCATTTGTACAACATCTGCCGGTGTCGCGTCAGTAAACGCAAGCATATTTCGCAATGAATCTTTCATTTTAAGTACACTGCCGGCAATCGTTCCATCCTTTAATACGGCCATCCCTTTATCTACAAAAACATCCTGGCCGCCGAGATCATAAACACCATTTTTCAGGCATTTGGCGCGCATCGAATCGGTAATTAAAATCATCCGATCACTGCCTTTTAATTTATAAGCAAGATTTACCATACCTTGACATACGTGATGGCCGTCACAAATCAGTTCAGTATAAAGGTCATGATGTAGCAGCGCACCACCGAGAATGCCAGGTTCACGATGATGCATCCCTCTCATCCCATTATAAAGATGCGTGACTTGTGTTGCTCCGGCATCAATAGCGCGAATGACATCTTCATCAATTCCATTCGTATGACCGATTGAAGCAACAACATGTTGCTGCTTCAAATGACGAATGAAGTCAAGACCACCATTTAATTCTGGTGCCATGGTCACTTCCTTGATATGGTTTCCTGAAATGCTCTGCCAATGATCAAATAAGGAAACATCCGGATCAATGATGAAGCGTTCAGGCTGAGCGCCTGCTTTTTCTTTGTTAATGAATGGCCCTTCAAGATGAATCCCAATGATCTCTGCTTCACCGGATTTCTGATGACCGATAACCGCTCCTGCATTTTCAACCGCCTTTTCGATTGCAGGAACCGATTGGGTAATCGTCGTTGCTAGAAATGAGGTTGTCCCTTCTTTCGCCAACGCCGAAGCAATTTTGCTCAATGCCTCTGGTGTTGCATCCATTGTGTCTGCGCCATCGGCACCATGGATATGCATGTCGATCATTCCCGGCAAACACTTGTAGGTCGAAGGAAAATGCAGGGTCTGATCTGTTGATTGAGACGAATGAGCGTTAATGCTTTCGATTGTTTCTCCATCAATAATCAGGCTCCCGTTTTCAATCCATTCATTCTGACTATAAATGGAACAACCATCAATTTTAGTCGCCATAAAATCGCTTCCTTTTTTCTTTTATTGTAGCATTTTGCAGCTCATCCTGTCTAGACATCTATACTTTGTCTGCATTATAAACTCACAATACATCCCATGGCTTTTCTTGTTACCATGATCTCATTGATACGCAAAGATACGAAACTCTTGTTGAATCGTACTTGATGCAAGTACGATTGCACGTCATCGGTTGGCTGCCAGTTTTCAAAACAATAAAAAACACCATCGACAGAGGATGGTGTTTTGTGAAAGATTAACCTATTTTACAATCGTGATTAATCGTCCTTATTTCACTTGATTATTGATGGCTTTCATCATCTGATTAATCTTTTTCTGCGATGGGTGCTGACCCATTTGTGTCATCATCACGCGTAACCCTTGATTTAATCAGGTTTTTATTTTCTTTGACACTTCACTATTCAATATGAAAAATATACTCCTATTAGGAGGATTAATCAATATTTTTACCGAAAAAGTTTAAAAAAAATTAAATTTTCTGCATAATTATCTGAATTATTTGATAATAAGTGTTATACTATAAATAGAGAGAGGTTCTCTTCTTTCTTCCTCTCTCGCTCGCTCAATCAACTTTTAGTTTTTTCTCACTATTTCTTTCAATTTTACACCCGCCCTTAGCCTAGGGGCGGGATACATAAAGGAAGTTTTTAAAATGAATCAACGAATATTAAACGATGTAAAAAATATAGTTCACAAAGTCAACAATATGATGTCATCTTTTCCTGAACCTTACCGCCGTAAAGTCATTATTTATATGACGTTAAACGAGAATAAGTATTTGTCACTCATGTTTTTGACTAACGTCATTAATGCCGCACTAAAGCAAGAAAACATGCAACCAGTGCGCTATGCGCAAGTTCAATATTTAAATGGGCAAAGGGGGCGTAAATAATGGGTTTTTTAAATTGGAATAGTCACAGACAAAGTAATAAAAAAATTAGTGGTGTTATCGTTGGGCAGCGTTATCATAGCTTCACAATTGATGAAAATAGTGCCTTGAAAATACCTCTTTTAAGTAAAGGCATTAATCTAATAGCAAATGACATTGCAGGTATTCCCCTACTCAAAAATGAAAAAGAATGCGCATCCGATGCGCTGCATGTGCCAGATTTTCAAAGTAAGGAAGAATGGCTCCAAGACTTGATTCAGCAACTTTTGCTACATGGTAGAGCGTATCTCTATAACAGCGGCAAAGCATGGCAGGTGCTAGAGAGTAAAAGAATGACAGAAAATGGAATTAGTGAAGATGCAATAACAGTAGATCATTATCGATATGTGTATAGTGGACTTGCGGGACAAAAAGAAATATCGCCTGAAAAGCTAATCTGCTTCCACTATGGCAATGGCGTTCTGAATTATGACGAGTTATTACAAGCTGCCCTGCAAATGCAGCATTATCAAGCGATTACCTTACAACAAGCGCAAAAGCCCAACGGCATTTTAACAACCACTGGGAAACTAATGAAAGATAGTGCAGAAAAGATTCGCAGCCAATGGGAAAATCTTATTAAGGGCAATAAAATAGCTGTTCTAGAAAGCGGTTTGGAATATAAACAGCTTTCATTGAACCCAGATCAAATGACCATGCCCGAAATGAGTAAGATATTAAATGTCTCCATTGCTGATGCGCTAAACTTGCAACCGGAAATGATTATAAGCAGCAGCAACAAATATAATAGTTTGCCACAGCGTAATTCCCTATATATGGATGACACTTTGCAGCCAATTATTAATTGTCTTGAAAACGGTTTGCAGAGGATTATTTCAAACATCAAGTTTGATGTTACGCAATTCGAAAACAAACTAGACCAAGAATCCAAAATGCAGCTGCTTAAAGATCAGTTAGATTACAGTCTCATTAACACTGATGAAGCACGTGCAGCACTTGGCTTAAAGCCAACAGGAAACCCGCAAAAGCACTACTCAACAGGTAAGGCATATCAGAATGCTGATGGCACTTTGTTTCAGCCAAACTTGCCGCAACAACAAAAAAATAACGATCAGGCTTCAGCTTGATTATTAATATCAGAATTTTTAAATAAAGGAAGTTTTTTTAAATGGTAAAATTAGCAGAAGATCACGAAAATAATTTGCAGAATGTTTTAAACAATAGCATTGAATTGCGCTCTATGAATGCGTTCACCGACACGAATAATGTGCCAGTAATTCCGCAGCAAGTGAGCGATAAGATTTTTGAAATCGTATCTGAAATAGCTCCACTCTATGCCCAGTCACAGAAGTTTCAAGGTGTCGGCACTATTTCCGTTCCAGTTGAAAAGGCTGAACCTGAAGATGCTGAAATGTTAGCTGAAGGTATTGCTTCAGTGCCAGTAGACCATGAGATAGATACAGTTGAACTGAAGCCAAAACGTTTGACCGCTAGCCTATCAGCAACTAATCAGCTTTTGAACGGAACAACAGCAGGACTTGAGACTTATTTCAGCAATTATTTGGGTCGTAGGATCGGTAACAAACTTGATAACGTTATTCTAAATGGTCAAGCCAACAGTGACAAGACACCAGTTGACATGCTAGGCATATATAAATTCATTGACGGTACGGCAAGCGTACAGACCGCTGAAGCTGCACAGCTTGCAGATGCTGTTATCACTGAATATGCTTCATTGAAGCAAGAGTATATTAACGGCGCAATGTGGGTAATGAATCGTGACATGTTCGATAAACTACTACACCTGAAGAACACGCAAGGCGACTATTATTTAGTTCAGTGGTCACAAGCTCAAGGATATGTATTGCTAGGCTTGCCGATTCAAATCAGTGAACACGCTAAGGCTGATAGTGTACTCTTGATTATTCCTGCCGCTTCACTCGCTTCATTCACTAGCAAAGACATTAACATTGCCAGTGTAAACAATGACAGCACTACACTTTTATCGGATACGACGCTTTTTGTTGCTTGCGCTCATGTTCACGTTGCGCCAGTAAGTCTTGAAGCTATTCGCTTACTGAACATCACAGAAGCGTGATAGCTTATGTCCGATACATTGAGTACGCCAATCACAGAGTTAAATATTGATTTAATCAAAACCTATTTACGAGTAGACTATAACGATGATGATGCACTTTTGCAAAACATGCTTGATGCCGCTAGGTCAACCATTCAAACTTTTCTTAACCGCCCATACACTGACTTTGACCCAGTGCCGCAAGAGTTCACAATAGCCGCCCTATCGCTCATAGGTACGTGGTATAACCACAGGGAAATATACTCAGAGCAAAGTAGAGGGCAAGAGCCTTTACCGTTAATGTATCAAGCAATCTTGAGTCCATTTCGTGTTTGGGCAATGGGTGATTGAATTGGCAAAGATTGATTTGAAACTTTTCAAATATCGTTTACACTTTATAAAAATAAGTGAGGAAAAAGTTGGCGGTCGAGTTGTTGAAAGTGAAGAAGAAGCGTTCACTCGCTGGGCAGCTAGGCGCAACTATACGACAACTGAGGTCATAACAATGACCGCTAACGGCAGCCAAATGCAGAATACACAACAATATATTATCAGGCAATCGCTTCTTGATGAAGATAACCCTGATATAACAATGAAAGTTCATAACCCTGATGACGAAACGCAGAAGTTGAACATAGTTTCAGTTGAGAAAGACTTTCTGAATCAACCTTTTATGCTGATTACCGTTGAGTCAGGCACAATTTGAGTAAAAATCATCCTTTTTGGGCGATTTTATATAGATTTTCGCCAAAAATTGACACTACTAAATGGAATTATATTCCATTTAGTATACATATTGTCGCATAGCTTTTTTGTGAACATTGTGTGACAAAGTAATATATAAACATAGTTTTATTCATTTTGGGTGGGTTTTAAGTCGATTTTGTGGGTTTTTGAAGTGAATTTTGCTCAAAACTGAAAAATTACGGCAGCCAAAAATGCAAAAGTTTGAGCGCAAAATGACAGCGCAAAAGTATAACAGCCAGATGCCAAAAGCTCATAAACCCCGCTGCTATGGGGTTTCTGGGTCTTTCCCCCATTATCTCAGAAAAAAACGGTGTCTAACGCTTTATGCCGCGCTGGGTTTCGCAAATCAACCTTGTACCAAAACGGACTTTCAAGGTTGAGTAGTTTTTCAATATTTATATTAAATTTTTTAAAAGGTGTTTTTAATGGAATTATTTACAAATGAAGGTCGTTACTTTCTTCGAGGTCAACTAAAAAGTAACACACTCTCGCACCAAATTCAAGGGGTAGGCGGCTCTTTTGTTGAACAAATCAACCCTGAAGCCTTGCAGCACGTGCCTGATAGTGTCCCCCTCCTATTTGAACATGACACTAGAAAAGTTATGGGCAAAGCAAAAACAGAATACAGAAACGGAAATTTAAATTTCACAGTAGAGTTGAGCAAAAGTGACTATGAAGCCTTACAGCAAAATAATAAAAAATTTGGTTTTTCGTTTGGCTTTAAGCCTTTGAAAGATATTTGGGACAGATCAAAAACAATTGCCAAAAGGTCACTAGAAAAAATAAAACTTATTGAAATTTCATTGACCGCTAACCCTGCCTATGAGTTCCGCAGCTTAGATAATGCAAATAACTTTAATTTAAAGGAAGATACAAAAATGGATACACAAGAGCAACAAGATAACAAAGATATTATTGAAGCAATCAACACATTGAATGACAGCGTTCAGGCTCTCACAGCCGCTATTGAGAAGCAGCAAGGCAGCAAAGATGATTCTACTACTAAGGAAGATCAAAAAGCTGAACCTGAAGCACCTGAAGCCGATGAACAGCCTGAAGATGAAGATACAGCAGATCAGGAAAAGGAAAAACGTTCACTTACCTTCAGCGACTTTCTGAACGCCATTCGATAATCCAATTATAAATTAAGACCGCCAAAAATGGTGGTCTTTTTATTTTATCTATCTGTTATTTTTTGGTTTACAGTTTATATCTTTGCGATATAATATAAGTGAAAGGCAATACATTTAATATTTAAAACGGATATTTTATTTAACTTCTTCTACTTTTAAATTAGAATTATCTTTAATATAATAGTCGAAAAGCAGTTCAGCATCTTGAATATAACTACCTTCATATTTTGATCTATCTAATTCATTTGTGAAAACTAAAGTGCCGAATCCTTTAGTTTTTTTTATTTGTTCTCTAAATTTTTTCTGCCTTTTCTCCGCTAATTTCAATGCTTTATCACTCATTAACTCATGAATTTCCTCAAGTGAAAAACTGTCTTTGCTCAGTTCCTGAATGATTTTCTTTTTAGTGTTCCGCTGAATACCCACTAAACTATAAAAAAATATAATGTGATGTGATTTTAAAAAAGCATTCATTGCTTGCTGATAGCAATTTACTTTTTCTCTAATGTCTTTGTCATGCGGTGGAAACATCACGTCACGCAAAGTTATTTTCTCTTTATCTAACAGGCTAATTTGCGTTTCGTGAACATTGCGGCTCAATTCATCGTCTAAACGATCAAAATAGTGCCTATCGTTATTGTCATATCTTAATGCTCCGTATTGCGTTTCATTTATTTTTATCAGTTTGCGATCATGGAGATAATTAATTGCTCGACACATTGCCTTTTTTGCTCTTATTTCTTCTTGCTGCACAATGTCACGCCTAATTTGCCAATTTATGTTTTTACCATTGATATTTATATCAGATAAATACCGTTCGTTTGAATCATAGTGATGAGATTTAATCGCATCATTAATAAGCCGATTATCAGGATATAAACCAATTAATTTAATCCATTCAGTGTATGAATGGGGCGTCCCTGAATTATCAAGCATCAAATATGACAATAACCTTTTTAACATTGTATTAGTCGTTAGCTCTAGTGTTCTGCCTGAACGTCCTTTCCTATGATCAACTCTCATGAGTGGCTTATCGCGTTTATTCTCACAAACTATTACTTTTTTCTTACCTCTACCAGTGTAATAAACATTAGAATAGAACCGTTCTAATTCACTTTTTAATTTTTCAGGGTAGTAACTATTTTTCAATATTCCGTATTTTCCAATTTGCTGCTTCATAGCAGAAAAATCAAAATCAGGATCAATTATTTCCGCAAACTCGATTGCATCTTTTATTGGCTTTCTTATTGCGTCCAAGTTTATTCTATCTCCTTCAAAAAAGAACAATCTTTTATTGTATATAAAGATTAAGTGTTTTCTTTGATTCTTTATATACCAAAAAACTTTGTTCGTTTTTCATTTTTTATAAGTGTATAAAAATAGAGGAAAATTTCCTCACCTCTATTGTCTGACAATTTACTTTACTTTGCATGAAAGATTTAATGCTTATTATGCATTAATATTAGATTAATTAATAACATAATAATCATTAATATTTCATGTTCATCTTTCTTATATCTCGCTTGGCGGCAAGTGTAAACTATTCAGCTAACAGCGCATCACATTCATTAATAAAAATATCATGATATATGTTTTTTACTGTATTAGTAAAATATGCGGCAAAGTTGCGGATTTTCTTGATTTTGGCTTGTCCTACTGTCTGTTTTAAGGCATGAATAGCACCTGATGCGATATGTTCAGGTAATATGTTAATTTTCCATGCTTGATGCTTGCAGATATGCCACAATTCATTTATCTGCTTCAGGTTGACACCAAAATAGCATGATAAAGATGTGCAAAGTCATGATCTATATTGTCAGGCAGCAAGTCGAGTGTCTCACGATTATTTAAAGGATTACTAGATAATTTTTTAGGTAATGAATAGGTAGATTCTTGAAAACTATCATTTTCGCCCATTGTAGAGCCATTTTCACTGGAATTGTGATGGCTATTGTCTCTGTCATTATCAGGGACATTAATATTTAATAGTTTGCACCACTCAGTAAAATAAGGATGCTGCACGAAGAAATAAACAGGCTTGCCACAGCAATTGAAGTGTCCTTTTCTGCGATAAGCTATAAAAATTATGCTTGCTTGCTGAAGGTTTTTCATTATTCGTCTTATTGTACGCTCAGAGACACCATTTTCAGCAAGGTAAGTCTGGGAAGCGTAGCAATAGCCTTTGTTATGTGCAAGGAAACAGAGCCAGTCTAGAGCGTCCCTTGTGCCTTGTTTGAGCCTATAATATCTGTCACCATAAAATGAAATGATGGAATTTAAGAATTTATCTTTAATGGATTTGTCGTGTAGTGCTTCATGGGATTGCATTTGTCTGAAGGTTGAATGTTCTATGATTGTTCGGTTTTTCATGTGTGTGCGCTCCAATTTTATGATTTATTGGCGCACTTGAATAAGCCTAACGGTTGACGTTTTTTTTCACGAATGTTAGACTATGATTATCGTTGGATAACCGTAATATTCAAGTGCTGAAGTCACATGTTCCCGCATGTGGCTTTTGTTTTACCCTTTTTTAATACGTGCTGCCATTCCTGCGAATAGTGGAAAGTTTGTAATTGAATCACAGGTATTCAATGCTTGCTGAACGGTTATCTGCATGTACTCGTTGCCGTTTTGAATCTCTAATAGGTAACTGTCATTCAGATGAATTTCAGCGGCTTCAGTGACAAGTGTGACTGTGTTATTTTCAATGATTAGAGTGCCAAAAGTCCAACCATCCAAAAATGCGTCAAATTGACGAATACTTTTCTGCATGCTTGAGTGAAGATCAAACATTTTTTCGCTCTCCTTCAATATCGTTTAAAAAATCATCAACAAATTTTTTTAATTCCTTTGAATCTAAAAGCTTGAAAAGCTGTTTGTCTGCTTCATGTTGCTGTTTCTTAGTCATTTTTTGTCGCTCTCCTATTTGCTCTATTTAGGTTCATCAAGGGGCTGCTTGACACTGCTTTATCAATAAGTTGACTGTCCTCTAGTGAACGTAAGTAACGTTCTGTGATCGCCGTTGAGGAATGCCCTAACAGCCGACTTAATGAGTAAAGGTCGATTTTTCCAGATTTCAATGCTTCGACACTGTAATAATGCCTGAATGTATGTGGTGAGCAGCGTACACCTGTTATACTGGCTCTTTTCCCAGCTTCCCTAATGATGTTATATAAGCCTGTGTGGGTTATTTCTTCACCAAGGTAATTCAAGAAATAATTTTCATCATGTGGGAAAACACGTTTCACAAATTGACGTCGAAAACGCTCATAGCGTATTAAAACCTTTTTAAGCGCAGGTGAAATAAAAACAATGCGCTCTTTATTGCCTTTCCCTAATACATTGATTTGTGTGAGTTTTATGTCATCGGGTTTTAGTCGTCTGATTTCAATGCTTCTCAAGCCGCAATCGGCAAGCATTGAAATGATTGCTTTATTCCTTACTTCTAGGTATGAGTTTTCCTTAAACGAGTGAATCATTCTGTAAACTTGATTAGGTGTGAAAGTGTTGATGATCGTTTTTGGAGTTTTCGGGCATTCCACTTTATCCATGATGTTTTCTTTGAGGTAATTTTCCGAAACCATCCATGAAAAAAAAGCATGAATGCATTTATGGAGTGTGACAAGCGAAGAAGCTTTATTTCCTTTGAGCCTTTTAAGGTGAAAATAGGCTTGTAGATCAAAATGCGTCAGAGTATTTAGTTTTGTGATTCCTCTTTTCTGCTCTAAATACGTCACAAGGTGCTCGATTTCGAAGGTCTTATTCTTCATGGTCTTTTCAGTAAAGCCGCTTGCTGCACAGTGGTAAAGGTATTCCTGCATTAGGTCGTTAATCACAAAGTTGCTCATAAAAAAACACCCCAATCTGTTTGATCTTTCTACAGAGTGAAGTGTTATTGAAAAGTAAACCTGAAAGGTTAAACGATTTGATGCTGAAAACGTATCGACAGATCAACCAAGTAAATGTATCGCTCGCAAGACTTTTAAAGTCTCACCGCTTAAAAACCCTGTTCCAATAGGGTTTTTATTTCACTTGATTATTGATGGCTTTCATCATCTGATTAATCTTTTTCTGCGATGGGTGCTGACCCATTTGTGTCATCATCACGCGTAACATGTTTTCGTTAATCGGCGGGTTCTTCTTCAAATAACTCATCATATATTTACGGGCGATCAAGAAACCGAGAATCAATCCGACCGCGAGACAGATCACGCCTATTAATATGTATAACCAGAGCATAGTGTGCGTCCTCCTTGTATCAAATTTCCATAGTTCAGTTTACACTATCTCGCGAATCATGGTCAACTCTGTTACAGAAAGAACGGGCGGCATCTGTTCCGTACGGTTACGCTGCATGCAGTTTTTATTCATCAATCTTGCGCTTCTTGAACATTTCAGCTGTTCGTCTACCACAGGTGTCTTGTGGTTGCATTTAGAGCCCAGTTAATAAAGAGATGACGCTGATTCCGTACTGGAAAATCACAAGTCAAGATTTACTGTCTTTATCGGTAAAAAAAAGAAAGCATAGACTGAATATCAGTCCGCTTTCCATCTGAAGGAGGATGAAAAATGGCCATTAATGGAAAAATGCCATTAATGGATTCATAAGCTTCAAAAACAAAAAGGAAAAGAAACAATTGTACTAATACATCATTTCATCAATCCTTTTGTTATATAACAGTATAGCACACAATCGTCTTTTTTGCTCCTTTTAAAGGCTTGGGATTTCATTATTTATTTTTTTTCACTGGAATAATCAGCTTTTGGTTGGGAACAATTTGATCGCGCACCAAACCATTTTCATTTTTCACCCAATCAATGAATGCCTGCTTGGTAAGTCTCGGCGTTTCATCTTTGTAATCGGTCGCAATTGACCACAATGAGTCTCCGTGCTTGACCGTTACTTCCTTATATATTGTTTGATCCGCAGCAACTGTATTCGTTAATGTAAAAAATAAGACAACAGATAAAATGCAGAATATGATAATAAATGATAGTCCTCTGGTCTTGTGATTTGCCTGCATATTCATTTAAGTTCCCCCTCATTAGGAATGCTTGTTCTCAAGAACGTTTGTTCGTTTTCTCTATTTTAATGCGAACATGTATTTGTGTCAATGCATTTAGAACAAATGTTTGCATCTGTTTTTTTCAAATGCTATACTATTGTCAAGATAAGGAAAAGGAGAAGTATCATGAAACTCTCAAATCGGCAGCAAGCAATCCTTGATTACATAAAACATGAAGTTGCCAGTAAAGGTTATCCCCCTTCTGTACGTGAAATTTGTGATGCTGTTGGGCTCGCATCGAGTTCAACGGTACATGGTCATTTAGCGCGACTTGAAAAAAAAGGCTTAATCAGACGTGATCCCACAAAGCCAAGGGCGATTGAGGTTCTCGATCATGATGGAGACATTTTCACCGAGAAAACCGTCAATATTCCGGTTATTGGTAAAGTAACTGCAGGGCTTCCGATTAGCGCAGTTGAAAATATTGAAGAATATTTCCCTGTTCCGCTCTCAATCGTTGAAGACGATGACGCATTTATTCTTAATGTAACTGGTGAAAGTATGATCAACGCCGGAATTCTCGATGGCGACAAAGTGATTGTCCGTCAGCAGCGCACTGCAGAAAATGGAGAAATCGTTGTCGCAATGACCGATGAGGATGAAGCAACCGTCAAACGATTCTTCAAAGAGGAGGACCATATTCGTCTACAACCGGAGAATCCGTCAATGAATCCGATTTTACTTGATAACTGTGCGATCCTCGGAAAAGTAATCGGCGTATTTCGCACTATCAAATAACTTCTCTCAGTCGTTCATTGCTTGTTACCACCTCCTGAAGGGTCTCGTTCTTCAGGAGGTTTTGTTTTATGGAATAAAAAGGATAGCGAATGATTTAGAACTCATCCATCGAGTGCTCCAGAACAGCATTTCAAGTGACAATAGGTTGGTTCCGTATACAGGTACCGTTCAGTCGGTTAAAATAGAGAAAAGAAAAGGAGGAATGAATGATGAACGAATGGTTGAAAACAGGTTTCCTTATTGGGATCGGGGCAGCCTCTGCCGGCAAGGAGAAAGTCGAAAAGATACTTAGTGATCTTTCCAATAACGGCAGCGCGGCAGCTGATGAAACGAAGGTATTGCTGAAAACATTAGGTGATAAAGGTAAGAAAAGTACAGAGAATTTGAACCAACAGCTGCATCAAGGCATCAGCGATTCACTTCACGAACTTGGATTTGTAACACATGAAGAACTGGCACAGCTTCAGCAACAAATAGCCTTTTTGGAAACTGAAATTAAGCAGTTAAAGGCGGTTGTCAGCCAGAACGAAAACGAAGAAAAATAACCTTTTTTCAGGTGAAGCGACAATGATTGGAAAACACATTCGTCATCTTAAAAGATATCGAGAAATTGTTTCAGTTCTGGTTAAATACGGATTCGGCTATCTTGTAAAAGATGTCGGCTTGTTTCATTTGCTCTCATTACCCAAACAGATTGCGGCTGATTTATCCGGAAACGGACAAGAGCAAAGATCATTAGGGCAACGTATACGGCTTATGTTAGAAGAACTCGGACCTACTTTTATTAAACTTGGCCAACTGCTTAGCTTGAGAACCGATATATTGCCGGAACAAATTGCTGACGAATTGCGCAATCTTCAGGATCAGGTTACACCCGTAAACGTAGAATCCATCAAGCAGATTATTGCTGAAGAATTCGGAGCACCCGTTGAAGACGTCTTTGCTCGTTTTGACGATTCGTGTATCGCTGCGGCTTCAATGGGTCAGGCGCACTATGCTCAATTGAAAAGCGGCGAGAAAGTTGCAGTTAAAATCAGACGTCCGGACATTGAATCGGTTGTTGCCAATGACATTGAAATTCTATGGGACTTAGCCTCCCTTGTCGATAAACGGTACGAATGGGCACGCACTTATCAAGTGTTGGATCTCGTGGAAGAATTTTCTACAGCCGTTCATAAAGAATTAGACTATACACTAGAAGCGCGAAACACCAAAAAGCTTTATTCCTTTTTTAGGGATAACGATCAAGTCGTCATTCCTAAGGTTTACGATGATTACTCCTCAGCTCGCGTCTTAACCTTAGACTATATTAACGGTTATAAGGTGCAGGATTTACTTGAGCGTACCCCGGCCGATATTGATAAAAAAACGCTCTGTGAATGGCTTGTTCGTTCCTTTCTGGATCAAGCACTCGTCTTCGGCATTTTTCACGGAGATCCTCATCCCGGAAATTTATTCTTCTTCTCCGGCAACAAAATCGGCTACATTGATTTTGGTCAAGTCGGTTATTTAAATGAAACGATGAAACGAGATTTCGGCGATTTAATTATTGGATTAATGAAAGGCAACACGGACATGTTGGTTCGTACGTTGTCTGTAATGACTGACATTCCGGACGATTTGAATGAACGTCAGTTCAAAATGGATCTGGATGCACTGCGTGAAAAATATTACATGCTCCCTTTTAAAGAAGTACACATCGGCAAAGTCGTTCATGATATCTTTGAAGTGACCAAAAAACATCGTATTGGCATTCCAAAGAACTATACACTGCTCGGGAAATCACTCATCACGCTCGAAGGAATCATTACCCAGCTCGATTGTGAAATAAGTATTCTTGAACTTGCAGAACCCTATGGTCATAAATTACTCATACACCGATTGAACCTGACTGATCTTACAAAGAAACTATTCATGAACAGTTATGATGTTGTTGACAACAGTATACAACTGCCTTCTTTATTGCGGAAAACACTCACGCATTTAAATAAAGGGAAAACTCGTGTAGAAATGAAACTTCCCCAATTAGAATTTCTACTTGCAAAAGTTGATCGCGCTGCGAACCGTATTTCATTCAGTATTATGCTGCTTTCATTCAGCATCATTTTGGCATGCATTATTCTCGGTGAGGCATTTGGTGCTCGATCGCTTATCAGTAACGTGCCAATTATTGGCATAGCGGTCACCATCGTTCTTTTCATGTTTATGATCGTCCTTCTTTCAATTTTCCGCTCCGGCCGCTTTTAAAATCGGAGCCTTCCTTACTTTTGATCAGGATTAAACGTTGGATTCTTTGGTGAACAGGCAATGACATCCGCTTGCACGGTTTGCCGCCAAACTCAGGATGACTTTCTTATCGTCAAGGTGCCTTAATCGTCAAACGAAAAATTCGGGAACCAATCGTCGAATCAAGTGTTGCTGCAATGCGATTAAGCTGCACCTGCACGATAATCGCATTGTCTAATTTCTCCTCTTTATGGCGCAAAAGCCGATTGCACTCATCAGACAGAAAGCGGATTTTCTGCTCATCAATTCCTTTCCCCGCTAAAAAAAGTGTAGCTGCTCTACCATGCTCCGGACGTATCGTGATCCAACGCGCTCCGGGTTTATTTGAGATCATACGGCAGACACAGCCTTCAGCAGCATCGGCTATCGCGAGCAAAACATCTTGCCGGTCACTAGATACGGCTGTTACCTCTTCCTTCAGCTGTGCAAGCATTGCAGAATCGATCGCATAAGGATGATCTTGAAACGTAAACATGCGTTTTATCCTTTTCAATCGTTTCTCACTTCCCGTACATGCGATGAATTGATAGTCTGAAATACGTACAAAATTTGGTTTCTTCGACAGACTGATCTGAATTTCTCCCTCATCGTTCGCTTCAACTTGGTTTCCGTCACTCACCACAGATATCCATTGGTTCGATGCAATAATCGAAACAAAACTCAAATATAACCCCTCCTTCAAGGCTTCTTCTCTATTATAGAAACAATCCATTCGAAAAAGAAGTATCGATCAACCTGTCCGTCGATGATTTATGAGCATATCGGTTTGCATTTTTTTCTATTTGTCATAAAATGAACCCATAAGGTTCAATTTATTGTCACATTTTATATAGAGAAAGATCTTGAAACGTAAACAAAAATCTGTTTCAAGAATGTATTCAACTCTGGAGGAGGAACCCAATATGGGAAAAGTAAAAGCAAGTGATGCAGTCGTCAAGTTGCTGGAAAACTGGGGCATTGATCATATCTATGGTATCCCCGGCGACTCCATTGACACGATGGTTGAAGCATTACGCAAAGAAGAAAGCAAAATAAAATTTTACACGGTTCGTCATGAAGAAGTCGCTTCACTCGCAGCTGCAGCTTATTCAAAACTAACCGGAAAAATCGGTGTGTGCCTTGCAATTGGCGGTCCTGGTGCGATTCACCTACTCAACGGCATGTATGATGCTAAGATGGATCATGTACCGATGCTTGTACTTGTCGGACATATTCCATCACGTTTGACCGGAACCGATTATTTTCAAGAAGTCGACACAGTGGAACTGTTTAAAGATGTTGCTGTATACAACAAAAAAATCACAAGCGCCGAAAGCTTCCCGGCTGTTGTCAACCAAGCAATCCGCACGGCTTATACAAAACGCGGCGTTGCGGTTCTCTCCATTCCGGATGATATTCCGCTAGGTGAGATTTCCGACAGTGCGCCTCAACTTTCAACGATTTTTGAGAAGAAAACGCCTGGTCTTGTTCAAGATGATTTGAATGATGCGGTAGCCTTAATTAACAATGCAACGCGTCCGGTCATTTTAGCAGGTGTTGGCGCGAAAAATGCAAAGAATGAACTCAAAGCCTTTGCAGAACGTATCGACGCACCCGTTGCGATCACATTGCCCGGCAAAGGAGCAATTTCAGATTTGCACCCGAACTTTATCGGCAATATTGGCAAAATCGGTACAAAGCCTGCCTATCGAGCAATGAAAAGTTCTGATTTGCTGATCATGATCGGTACCGATTATCCCTATGCAGCATATCTTCCGGAAGGTGCAAAATGTGTTCAGATCGACATTGATCCTGAAAAAATCGGCAAGCGTTATGCGGTAACTAACGGAATTGTCGGTGATGCTGCTGAAGCGCTCGCCTACTTAACAGAACATGTAACACCTGTTTCTGACCGTCCATTCCTGAAAACATGCCAAGACAACATGAAGACTTGGTGGAACTGGATGAATGAGGATCAGGATCAAAAGAAATCGCCGATTGCTCCTGAAGCATTGATGGCAGGCATTGAATCCATTTCTGAGGATGACACGATTTATTCTGTGGATGTCGGTACGTCAACGGTTTGGTCAACACGTTATCTCAGACTTAGAGATAATCAAGACTTTATTGTTTCTGCATGGCTAGGTACGATGGGATGCGGTCTTCCCGGTGCCATCGCAGCCAAACAGACATTCCCAGATCGTCAAGCCATCGCCATCACGGGGGATGGTGCATTTGCAATGGTGATGCAAGACTTTGCTACTGCCGTTCATTACAAAATGCCGATTATCGTTGTCGTTTTAAACAACAAACAATTGGCGTTCATTAAATATGAACAACAGTCCGCCGGTCAATTAAAATATGCTGTTGACTTTGGTGACATTGATTATGCCAAGTTTGCCAAAGCATGCGGCGGAAAAGGATTCCGGATTCAAAAATATGAAGAACTCCAGCCTGCTCTAGAGCAAGCCAAAGCATCAGATGTGCCGGTAATTCTTGACGTTGCCGTAGATGTAAATGCTGCGCCGCTTCCAGGAAAAATTGTGATGGATGAAGCAAAGGGTTATGCACGATTCACGGCGAAATCAATTGCTGAAAATCACAAAATGGAAAAAATGCCGCCAATGAAGACGGTTATGCGTCGGTTCCTGTAATCGATTTGATCATAAAGTGAAAAAAGGATCTGCCCCTCTGAGGGCAGATCCTTTTTTGGTTCCCAAGGTTTTATTTTTTAACGACAGCATGTCCGCCAAATTCATTACGCAATGCAGCAACCACTTTGCCAGAGAACGTATCGCTTTCCAGAGAACGATAACGCATCAAAAGTGATAGAGCAATGACCGGAGTCGGCACTTGCATATCAAGAGCGGTCTCTAGTGTCCATTTTCCTTCACCGGATGAGGACATAACCCCACTCAACTTCTCTAGATTACCATCCTTTGAAAAAGCATCTTCAAGAAGTTCCACGAGCCAGCTGCGGATCACTGAACCATGGTTCCACACCTTTGCGACAGCCTGATTATCGTAATCAAATTCACTTTTCTGCAAAACTTCAAAACCTTCAGCCAGCGACTGCATCATGCCGTATTCGACACCATTATGAACCATTTTTAAGAAATGGCCACTCCCTGCTTTTCCCGTATAGAGATAACCATCCTCAACCGATATTGCTTTAAAGAGCGGTTCGAGATAGCTGAAGGATCGTTCTTCTCCGCCAACCATGATACAAGCACCATGGCGCGCACCGCTCATCCCGCCGGATGTACCGACATCCATAAATGAGATTCCTTGTTTTTTACATCGCGCGTAACGGCGAAGTGTATCGGTGTAGCGTGAGTTGCCTCCATCAAGCACAATATCCCCTTCGTCAAGCAGAGGAAGAAGCGTGTTGAGCGTTTGCTCTGTCGGATCCCCTGCTGGAACCATCAGCCAGAATACCCGCGGCGTTTCTAGGCTGTTTACCAACTTTTCTACTGAAGTAAACCCTTCAATCCCTTCAGTTTCTTGTGCTTTTTTTACAGCTGCTTCGGACAGGTCGAAGGCATTAACCGCAAAACCATGTTCAGACATATTAAGTGCAAGGTTGTACCCCATCTTTCCCAATCCAATGAGTCCGATCTTCATTTCAATCACCTATTTTATCAAAATTTATGTTTTCTCTTTTTTTAGTTTAACCTATTCCGCCGGGTTATCCAAATCAAATGTTGTTTTTTGACAACCACAATCCATTCAAGCACAGTAAAGACGGAGGCATTTTTCATAAGCCAATTAAGCAGGATCAGGAGGTATGCGGGAATGCACTCCAACTGGGTCTCGATATACATCGGTAAATAGGATGATCATCAGCAGCAGAACACTCACAAACACGAAATAACTCGTTGTTGATAAATAGGGACGTGTATCACGCATATAAGCACGGAATTGTAAGTCTCTTCCCTCTAATATTCGTCCGTTGAACATTAAAGAGCCGCCTCGATACAAATCTCGCTGTTCGAATAATCCTTTTCCATGAATCGCTAAATCCAGATAACTATGCTGCTGATTTCCAATCATCGAAACCGTTAAGACATACTTCTTCTTGCCACGAAAAGGACGAACAAAATTAAAATTAGAAAGTGTGCCTTTCTTCAAGCCATGTTTTGTAAATTGCTTCGTTTGTTCTTCATCCCCGGATCGAGAACGAAGTGTTACTTGATAAATGCCATCCCCTTTTGAACGAGACATGCCTAAAGAAATATGATCAAATGACCGATCCGCATAAAAGGTTTGTGAAACATAGTGATCAAGCGAAACTCGAGCTTGAAGCGAGCCTTTGCGCTGATCTTGATTCACCGCATAGCGGTATTGTACATCACTCTCTTGTGTAATCACACGGAAATGGAAGACCGTCACAGCTAAAAGCAGGATCACAAGCAGATGTGCGGCACGCTGACCCGTTATTGACCACAGCGAACGATTCATCTGCCTCTTTTCGCCGAGCCACAGCTGCACCTTGGAAACACCGTAACAATTCATGATTAGAAATGGAAAGAGGAACAGTAGCGCATAGCGAGGCTCTGCTTCCCAAACAAAAATATAAAATACGAAATTCCCAAAGAGCATCATTTGCAAAAGCAGACCCGTATCGATGTGCTTTTTACGATACGCGCGAAGTGCAGAACAAAGAAGAAAAAACAAATTGGCACAGTGGAAAGCTTGAATAATTAGAAGGAATAACGCGCGTTGTCCCCCAATTAAATAATCGTACATCAAGGAGTGTGTGGATGTATTTCCCAGATACCAATAGTAGCCCATCGAGCCATCTGCATAGACGCGGAACGCTTTAACAAACCACAAAGATATCAGTGTTCCGATTGATTTCTCATGCAGCCTTTTCTTGATTTCATCCGTTGTTGCTTTTCTTTTCTCCTCCTGGGTCTGTTTGGTGAATGTTCGTTGAAAATCATTGTAATTATACCGCCCCTGTTCGGATAGGCCAAGCATTATCCAGTGTGTCGTCGGCATCTTTGCATGATCGTTTGACTTAAGATGGATTCCTTCAGCCAGCTGAATCGCTGAGTTTTGCATGATAAGCAATGCGCCAAGTGTCACAACAGTAAACATCAAAACATGCTTGATACGCTTCTGTAACAGCAGATAGATGATGAGTGCGGGCAAAAAGAGAATCAGATTCTGGCGAATAACGCAACCGGCAGCAAGCAGAAGACAAAATAAAAGACCGTAAGGCTTGTTGCCCTGCTCATAGCGCATCCATAAATAGATCAAAAGCGGAGGCATCATAATCATCAAAGTATCCGAGTAAAAGTAAAGCGAATAGAAAAACAATGGGAAACAAGTAGCGATCAGCACTAAAAAGAACACACTCATTCTCATTCCGAAAATTATCTTAACTATTTTTGCAGAGAAAAGAATAGCGCAATTTAAAACAGCCATACATAGCAAATGATCAAGAAACAAAAATGCATCGACCGACTGCAATGGAAAGATACGGTAAAGTCCATAGCGGATCAGCAGCAAGGGGATGTTATTCGGATAGATTTGAAAATAAATCGTGTCTGCATTATTTCTGTTTGCTTCCAATAAATGATAGGCTTTCATAAACACATGTCCGCCATCAATTTCAGGAGGCTGGATCCCTGAAAATACGATAAGGAGGAAAAGTTCATAGCCACCAATCACAGCAACCAGCAAAAAGCGCAAGCGATACACCGTTTTCCCGTGACACGCACACAACAGTCGATGCATCGACAGTAAGAAAAGTATAAAAACAACCGTTAATAGTAACAGGATCCAGGTCAAGTCCAATGATGAATAGGCAAGATTTCCATATTTTAAATAGTTCCCAAGAAAAAGTGGACCTATCATGCTCATAAGCAAAAAAACCCCGCCAAACAGAAAAAACGCCCCTGAAAATAATTGTATTAATCGACGTTTACCATCCAAAAATGCTCACACCCAGAAGATCTGATTTTCAGTCATTACTGGACTAGTATTTGTCAAAACCCCTGCTATTATCACTTTTCAGACATAAAAAAAAGCGGTCGAAGTTTCAGCCGCTTTTAACGCATTGGAATAATGCTTTTGCTCATGCTCATTTACTGCTTTACGGGCTTTTTCCAAAGTCCAAGAATTAACCCGGAAACGATTGATCCGATGATAATCGAAACCAAGAACAGAATCGGATGATTACCAAGGAGTACAACGAAGATGCCGCCATGAGGTGCCGGAATATTAATGTTCCAAAGCTGAGTTAATCCCCCAGCAATTGCTGCACCAATCACACTTGAACCAATGATATGAAGCGGGTCGGCAGCCGCAAAAGGAATTGCACCTTCTGTAATAAACGATAAACCGAGCACATAGTTTGTAATACCTGCTTTGCGTTCTTCTTCAGTGAATTTGTGTTTGAAGAGCGATGAAGCTAAAGCGATCGCAATCGGCGGTACCATGCCACCCGCCATGACGGCAGCCATCATTAAACCATTTTCGTTGCCGCTGCTTGTAAAGACACCAATCGCAAAGGTATAAGCAGCCTTATTTACCGGACCACCCATATCAACGGCCATCATACCGCCAAGAACAACACCAAGCAAAACTGCATTTCCGGTTCCTAGATGGTTCAAGCCGCCAATCAATCCTGTGTTAATCCATTTAAAAATTGGGTTAAGGATGTAATACATTAATCCTCCCGTAACCAACAGGCCCAAAACAGGATAAAGCAGAATCGGTTTTATACCGTCCAAAGTACGCGGAAGACCGCTAAATACTTTTTTCAGCAAGATAATCACCCATCCAGCAAGAAAACCAGCGGCAAGGCCGCCAAGGAAACCAGCATTCGCACTTGCTGCTAGAAAACCGCCAACCATACCTGGCATCAATGCTGGTCGATCACCGATACTCATTGCGATAAATCCGGCGAGAATTGGGATTAAGAAGTGGAAGGCCCCTGTGTCTCCCCCGGCGATAGCGCTAAGCATCTGAAAGATTGTATTATCTTTGCCCAGATGTTCAAAAAGGAACGATATGGCAAGTAAAATACCACCACCGACGACAAACGGCAGCATATGGGAAATACCGTTCATCAGATCTTTATAAACCTTGCTCCAGACTGATTCCTTACCGACTTGCTCGCTCTCTTCAGCTCCTCCGCCTTCCGCATGGTATACAGGTGCTTGGCCATGCAGTGCTTTATTGATTAATTCTTCCGGTTTGCGAATCCCGTCGCTTACAGGGGTTTGCAGTACCTTTTTACCGTCAAAGCGAGCCATTTCAACTTTCTTGTCTGCAGCAACAATGACTCCAGCAGCACGTGCAATCTCATCTTTAGTAAGCACATGCTTTGCCCCTTCTGAACCATTTGTTTCAACACGAATGGCTACGCCCATTTCTTTTGCCTTTTTCTTCAAAGCATCTTCGGCCATGTAGGTGTGTGCAATTCCCGTTGGGCATGCGGTAACGGCAACGACGAATTGCTCTTCAGATGATGCTTTCAGAGCATGTGCATTTTTTGCTTCTGCCTCTTTCTTTTCTTCTGCATCATGCTCTGCTTGCTTTTCATTAAAAAGCTGGGCAACCTCATGTGCAGTAACGGCTTGTTTTATTTGTTCAACAAAATCGTGGTCAATCAGCAGTCGGGACAATGCTGCCAGCGTCTGCAAATGGACATCAGCCGCTCCTTCAGGGGCCGCAATCATAAAGAATAGGTATGAAGGTTGTCCATCAAGAGCCTTGTAATCAATCCCTTTTTTGCTATGACCAAAAACAACGGTCGCTTCATTCACCGCTTTTGTTTTCGCATGAGGCATTGCGATTCCGTCGCCAATGCCTGTGCTTGATTGTGCTTCACGCTTCAAAATCATTTCTTTAAAAAGTTGCGGATCATTAATTCGATTATTTTTTTCAAGACTGGTAATCAGTTCATCGATAGCGCCTTCTTTAGTTGTCGCTTTCATGTCCAAAAGCATAGCGCTTTCAATCATTAAATCTGTAATTTTCATAGAAGTTCCACTCCTTTTTGCTAATCTAAGTCTGTAGAGCATCATCGTTCCAGATACTGGTTTTAGGTAAACGATTTCATTTTTTATCAAAAACAAAACTTCGTTTTTTCCAGCAACATCTGAACGCATTGGCTGATCAATCTCAGCGGTTACCGATCAACGGTTTCTTGATCAGCAACATAGATCTCCGTTTTGTCGGTGACTTTGAAGCCATCTAAGTCAGGCAGATGGTCCGTTATGATGATCGCTTCGCCGAGATCAAAAATCTTGCAAAAAGAGATCTCAGAGAACTTGCTGCTGTCCGACACAATGTAAGTGCGTTGTGCAAGATCATGTGCGCGCCGCTTCAGCGCTGCTTCTTCCGGATCCGGCGTTGTATAGCCCATTGAAGGATCAATCCCATTTACGCCAATGAATGCAGTATCAAATCGAAACAAATTAATCGATTGCAGCGCCAAACTTCCAATAACGGCTTTTGTCGTTGATTTCATTTGTCCACCCAACAAATAGCAAATGATCTTCTTTCGAACGAGCAGGTCACCGTGTGCAGGGCCATTAGTGACAACGGTTACATTTTTTGCTGTAATAAAAGGAATCATTTCTAATGTCGTTGTCCCAGCATCAAGGAATACACAATCATTATCTTTGATCTTCGTTGCAGCTAGTCTCGCAACCGCTTTCTTTTTCTGCACATTTTTGAATGTTTTTGTCTCCATATCCAGTTCATCATTTAACTTACGCAGAAGTGATGCACCACCATGCACACGGCGGAGAAGATGACGACCCTCTAGTTCTTGCAAATCCCGTCGAACAGTCGATTCAGAAGCATTGAGCATAGAAACGAGTGCTTTCAACTTAACCACATGGTCAGCCGCTAAAGTCTTCAAGATCATCAGCTGTCTTTCTTCAGCCAACATATTCATTCCTCCACATCACCTATTGTACCACTTTTTCTTTCAAAATCAATCAAAGGATTTCAAAATAATTCTTTAGATACAGCACTTATTGAATGAATATGACTGGTTTTGAGTTAGCTTTTGTTCGATCTCCGTCCGATCAGCAATAGAAGATCACATGTAATGATGGCGGTTTCTTGATTTAAAAACGTTTGGCGCGTTGATTCAGGTATGTTCCAAGTAAGCGGCGTCATGTAGAGCAAATCACTCAATCCTGCTTTATCAAGCTCTACTGTATAGTGAAGATGATGCATTTCGGATTCAGGATAATGCTCTTTAAACAGACGAAGTGTTTCGACATTCGAGTAGGTTGCTCTGCTCGTGCTGTAAAATGCATGACGCAACTCTTGAAGATAGTGTTCTCCCGGTATGACTTTAATGACAGAACCGCCGTATTCAAGTAATGAATCAAATGCATCATAGTTCGATGGCGACAGAATATTAAGCAAAAATTGAAAGCTGTGTTTTTGATAAGGTGGCCGCGCAAGATCTCCGACAAACCAGATTTGATTCGGATAATGTTTTGCAGCTAATTGAATACCCGGTTTCGCAAGGTCAATACCACAGCCCGTAATTTGTTTCGACGTCTGTTGTGAAAGCGCGTCACAAATAGCTGCCAGATGTGATCCTTCACCGCAACCTAAATCGAGGATCGTCGATTGTTGAACCTTATCACTGCCCATCTGCTCATCTATAGCGTTCACGATACTTTTCACGAGCGGATTAAAAAACTTATGCCCAACAATAATTCTTTGGCGCGCTTCAAACAGCTGCTTGTCATAATGAGTATGCACGGCTTTTGTTAACAGATTGACATACCCTTGTTTGGCAATATCAAAGGTGTGTGTATTTGGACACCTTAGGCTTCTTTGTTCATTAACAAGCGTAAACGCTTCTCCGCAAAGCGGACAACGAAAGTGTTGCAACTCCTGCTGCATTTGTTCGGCGCAGCGCATCTTATTATTCATTCATCACACAACCTTGTCTACTAGTTACCATTGATTTATTGGTAGATTAACTCATTGACACATTATAGCACAGCATGTACCGCTTGTTTTTCTCTTGACGTCAAAAAATAATTAACCTCTGTACGCTGCTTATAAATGAATACTTCCGCAGTTTATCGAAAAAAGTGTTTTTGTCACGGTTCGAAAAATGGGTGAATACACTAAGGCATAAAGGAGAGATGATGATGAGTTATACGTACGAAGAAAACAATCCGTCATTTTTTGTTCCCCATGAAATGAATGATCGAAATGTAAATCAGCCTACTGACAACACGCAAGCAATAAATAACCTATGCCGAAAATACATGAATTACTATGTCATTGCACAGATGGCTGATGGTACACAAATGGAAGGAATAGTCGAAGATGTTACTGATCAAGGGGTAATCATGCTGGTACCTGAGAATGCTGAACCTGAATCCGACACGCGTTATTTCTATGGTCCTGGACCGCGTCCAAGGTATCGCAGGTTTAATCGTTTTCTATTCCCATTCTTCCTATTTGCGACCCCATTTCTTTATCCTTTTCCATTTTTTTATTAAGGGTTCTTGTCCCATGAAGACAATCATTAGGGATGAAATGATATCGTGGCAAATACAACACTTGACCATCCCACCCGATTTGCTGTACGTTCACTTAAATCACAAGGAAGGCATCAAAGCGTCAAACAGACGTTGCGATGCCCTCCTTATTTTTAACTTCATTTCTATTAAATTGTTTCTTCAATAGTCCCGAGTGTCAGTATAGCTGATCCTCCTGCTTCCATCCAAGTTCCAAAGGTAACCAAGGGATCAAACAATGTATAATCTTCGCCTTCCGCAAGTAAACGATTTCTCCCCATGACTTGAATATAGTTCCCGATACATACCAACATGGTGCCGATAATCTGATACATTTTTCTCCAAAAAATCGGATCGGTAGCTATCACAAAGGATGCCAATACTTCTTTAAGATTTGAGGAAATTGCGCGTTTCAGTAAGATACGATCATCATCTTCGTCTCTAATAAACTGAAGAACAAAAGAACCATAACCAATAACGGTGAGCGCCAGTCCTAATTGTTCAGACGAGTTATTGGAGGTGAGATCAATAAGTGACGCACCTGCCCCAACCTGGATGATGCTGCCTAAAAGAATTAACTGATCCTGAGTTTCGCGATCCAATGTTTTAATCGGCGTCTGCCCAATAGCAGCCATCACTTTTCCAATCGTAATGGATAAGAGTGCGAAACCCTCTGATAATTCTTTTCTGTTCACAGAGATCCCACCTCCTCTCCCAATGGCATTACTCCATCATATGCACACAACACCTGAATGGAGTTTTGTCAGATCCATTGGTTATGAAGCTGTCTTGTTTCTTGCTTTAAGGATTGCGGTTGCAACGGTTGGTGCGACAATACATGCCGCTACCGCTTCGGCAATACCATTTGTAAACACAATGGCCAATAGCGCCGGCAGCAACTGGGTGACGTCCATATGCAAGGCATTTGCATAGGGTTGTCGATAGAATAAATAAATCAATCCCAGCACGAGAACCGTGTTCGTCAAAGCGCCAAGCAGTGCTGCAATCGACATGCTGACAAATTGTGGGCATCCCATTTTTTTTAATTTTAGGTACACATTCCCAGAAATAATTCCGATCATGATACGAGGAAAAACAGAAATAAGCGGATTCGTAAAAACAATGGGCGCAACAGGACTGGTTGGAAAAGTAAATGCGCGAATAAATGTAGTCATTCCCCATACGCCACCGATAATAGCACCGCCAGTTGGCCCGAGCACAATCGCTGCGATAATCACCGTAATATGGATAATCGTGAGGCTTAAGGCAACCATGGGTATATAGCCCAGAAATGGAACAAAATTTTGCAGGAGGATAATAGCGGTAAATATGCTTAGTAAAACTAAGCGATAAGTGGCATTCTTGCTCTCGTTTCTCATGATAATCTCCTTCATTTGTTTTTCTAACAAAAAGTGTTTTAATTGAATTATAAGGCTTGGTTTATCGAAAACAAAGAAAAACTTATGTTTATTCAATATTCTTTTTATTCTTAATAATTATTTTATAGTGCTGTTAAGCTGCAGAAAGTAAGAAAAACCGGGCAAAATACGCCCGGTCCTTAATCTCCAACCATGTGTGATGGACTAGTGTCTTTTCGGTGCTGAATCGCCGCTTCGGTTACTCGCTTGCCGCGGGCGCACCGCGAGCCTCCTCAGACAGGTAGGTATCTGCGGGGTCTCGCTGGCTCGCTGTTCCCGCAGGCGTCTCGCGCTTTCGTGTCTCGAGCTAACTCTTATTGATGAAATTGCCGCTTATCGTTCTACACCAAAGCAAAATCATAAACTTTCTTTTCCTGTAAAAAAAGATCCCGCAATCGGGATCCATAAAATAGTGTTTTGGGAGTTATTGCTAAAGGTTTAACATTCACTTCTTTAGTTCAAATGACAACAATAACATGAGGTTTAGCGTTATCGATCATGAGAATCAAAAATCTTTTAATAATAAATTAAGGTGAATCCTGCGGTCTGTCATGCAAATCCAATTTACTTCGGATGGGAATTACAGTTAGAGAGGAAAAATGAAACATCAAACGCACTTGGGCTCGTCGTACGTTTGAATCATTAAGTATTTGGGGTCGGATTTACAGAAGTTTCGCCATTGATTCACCTTAAAATTACCAGCAATCGATCCTATCGATTAACCATTAATATCATAGCTTATTTTCCCACGCACCAACAACGAATTTATGATGCGTACCCCCGCATATTTTGTGCGGGGGTACGCATCATCCCGCATCTGACCCTGTACTTTTTTCCTGTTTTTCAACTTTTTAAACGAAAATACCAAAAACAGTACTGCCAACAGGCAATACTGTTTTGATAAAGCAAATATTCTATTATTTTGAGCGATAAGACTCGTCGTTACAAATTATCGAACAATGACGCAGGGCAACAACAATAGAACTTAAGACCGATAAATCTTGGCGATTATTTCGGTATATATTAACAAAGAGTTTAGCTGCTTTAACTTTCTGCCTCCAAGTCAGTCGTTCTGGACGTGAAAGAACAGGTTGTTTCATTCTCATTCATCCATCCCTTCCAGCAATGTTCCGAGCAACCCTTTTAGGAAACAGCATGGTCATTATTTGATATTCCTAAACAGGAAAAAGGGTTACTCCATACAACCTAAGAACAGATGAGTGAAATGCAGGTTAACGGATCTTACTTTGCCGTAGGTTGTTTCTTATTTTGTCCGAACGCATAATAACTGATCACAATAAGTGTCAGGAAAACAATTCCCACAACAAGTGATAAACGTGTTTCTGGATTAAATGCCATCCCTATTAAGATGACCATTAAAAACACGATGGTCGCGTAGTTTGAGAAAGGCACAAGCGGTAACTTAAATGGATGATTAGCATTGTCTGCCTTTGTTCTGAGCTTTCTAAAGCGAATTTGACTTATTAAAATGACAAACCATGGAACCATTCCCGGTAAGACGCTAGCGCTGTATACATAAACAAAAATTCGATCCGGTGCAAGATAGTTTAACGCAACGCCGATTGCCAATCCGATCAGTACCGCAATGGTTCCGTATAACGGCACACCAGAACGTGAGGTTTTCATAAAATAGTTAGGCGCTAGCCCCAGTGCACTTAGTGTGTAAAGCATGCGACCGGCACTAAAAATCCCGCTGTTGCAACCCGATAACGCTGCAGTAATGACAACAAAGTTGATGATTCCAGCTGCGGTTGTAATGCCGATTTTTGAAAACGTAGTAACAAAAGGACTGCCGAGTGATTGAAGCTCATTCCACGGATAAACCGTTACAATGATAAAAATAGCGCCTAAATAAAAAATTAAAATCCGCCAAATTATATTCTGAATTGCATGAGTAAGCGTTTTTTGTGGATTTTTTGCTTCGCCCGCTGTAATTCCAATAAGCTCAACCCCTTGAAAGGCGGCAATAACGAGCGATAAGGAAAAGAAGAACCCCTTCCATCCACCGGTAAAAAATCCGCCATGTGCCCATAAATTCGCTAAACCGATCGCTTTGCCACCATTACCTAGCCCAAAGAAAATTAAACCGAGACCGGCAATAATCATTAATACGATCGTCACTACTTTGATCATGGCAAACCAAAACTCGAATTCACCAAATGATCGAACGGAAACCAGATTTGCCGTTCCAAGTATAAGTACTGCAATGACGCTGGGAATCCATGCAGGAAGCTCCGGAAACCAAAACTTCATATAGCTACCTACAGCAATCACTTCCGACATCCCCACAATGATCCATTGAAACCAGTTGCTCCAGGCGGTCAAATAACCTGCCAGCGGATGAATATACGTATAGCCAAACTTCGCAAATGAACCTGTACTCGGTTCATCATACAGCATCTCGCCCATCGCACGCATGATAAAGAAAATAAACAGTCCGCTTATTGCATAAGCAAGCAATACAGATGGCCCTGTCCATTTTATCGTACTGGCGGATCCCATAAAAAGACCAACACCAATTGTGCCGCCTAACGCAATCATTTGAATATGGCGTGCACTCAAGCCTCTTTTTAATTTCATTTTTTAACTCATCCTTCTGTTGTTTTCTCTATGTAACATAACTGTAATTATAACTGCAAGAAAGCGCAGGAATCAAGGACACAAATATTTAATCATTATCTTCATGCTCCTTATTTTTACCTCTAATTGTAAACCAAGGATACCAAAATGCTCCGAGGATATTCACGATGAGCAAAGCCGAGATGATCCCAAAAATGTAACTTGATTTATTATTCCCAAGTACATAGCATGGTAGAAGCCACACGAAGAGGATTATGATGATGCCATTAACAAAACAAGAAAATTTTGGGTGTGTTTGAAAATATTTCTTTGACTTTTTCAAAAAACGCCCCTCCTTTCTATAACAAACTTCCAAACAAACAAAAACCCCTCAAAGCCATACGGCTCGAGGGGTTTCAGCAAATCTATTTGATCAATATTGTTCCATGTATTGTTCGCGTTCCCATGGGTGTACTTGCGTGCGGAACATATCCCACTCAATTTCTTTTGCGTCATTGAAGTGTGATATGGTATGTTCTCCTAATGCACTTGTAATTACTTCATCCTTATTCAATGCGGTTACTGCATCTTTCAGAGAAGCCGGCAATTCTTGAATACCAAGTTCTTCACGTTCTTGATCATTCATAACATAAATGCTGCGGTCAACAGAAGCAGCAGGTGCCAATTTTTTCTTGATGCCATCAAGTCCGGCTGCAAGCAATACAGTCATACCAAGGTAAGGGTTGGTCGTTGGGTCGACGCTACGCACTTCGATACGTGTACCAAGACCACGTGAAGCAGGAATACGAACCAAGGCACTGCGGTTGCTCAAGGACCAAGCGATGTAGCTTGGTGCTTCATAACCGGGAACCAAACGTTTATACGAGTTAACCGTTGGGTTAGCGATTGCAGTAAATGCCGGAGCATGTTCCAGAATACCTGCAATGAATGCTTTTGCTGTATCACTCAAACCATCTTCAGAGTTGGCGTCATAAAATGCATTTTCTTTGCCTTTGAAGAGCGACATGTTCGAATGCATTCCCGAACCGTTTACACCGAACAAAGGTTTCGGCATAAAGGTCGCATGCAATCCGTGTTTGCGGGCGATCGTCTTAACAACCAATTTGAACGTTTGGATGTTGTCGCAAGTTTTTACTGCATCAGCATATTTAAAGTCGATTTCGTGCTGTCCAGGAGCCACTTCGTGGTGAGAGGCTTCAATCTCAAAGCCCATATCTTCGAGTTCAAGGACGATATCACGGCGACAGTTTTCACCAAGATCAGTAGGAGCGAGGTCGAAATAACCGCCTTTATCGTTTAATTCGAGAGTTGGTTCGCCTGCATCATTCATTTTGAATAAGAAGAATTCAGGTTCAGGCCCGATGTTGAAGGATGTGAAACCAATTTTTTCCATTTCGGCAAGTTGAGCTTTCAGCACCGAACGAGGATCTCCTGGGAATGGCGTGCGGTCTGGTTTATAAATATCGCAGATCAGACGCGCAACTTTCCCTTTTTCTGCAGTCCAAGGGAATACGACGAAGCTGTCATAATCCGGATACAGAAGCATGTCCGATTCTTCGATCCGAACAAATCCTTCGATAGAAGAACCGTCAAACATAATTTCGTTATCCAACGCTTTTTCAAGTTGACTTACCGGAATTTCTACGTTCTTGATAATTCCAAGCAGGTCGGTGAATTGCAAACGAATAAATTTTACATTTGCTTCATTCACTTTAGAAATAATGTCTTCCTTTGTAAACTTTGCCATTCTCTTGATCCTCCCCAATATAAATGTCTATTTTCTTTCAAAAATTATATACACAGGCAGCAATCACCGAAAAAATCGGGACAACTCTCCTTGTATTAACGAAGTTTTGCCGAACTTGCCGGATTGAACAAGTTCAGATTTCAAAAAGTTCATCAACTCAGCCTCGGACATTGACTTCTTTCCTTGAGCCGGAGTATTCGCCTCCACTGGCTTTTCACTGAGAACACGTTTGATTCCGGCCAAATTAACCCCTTCGTCAAGCAGCGACTTTATATCAAGAAGTCGATCAACATCATTGAAAGAAAAGACGCGGCGATTTCCATCGCTACGTTCGGGATGAATGAGATCGTTTTCCTCATAGTAGCGGATCTGCCTAGCAGTCAGCCCTGTCAATTTTTGCACGATACCCATTGAGAACAAAGGCATAGAGCGGCGTACATTTTCAGCCATTTCGCCTCGCCCCTTTCTTAGTTACATTATATCCATCCGCCTATTAGTTGTCAATTGGTGTTAGGTTATCTTACAGCAAATGGGATGCGTTTCATAATATTGTCACAACTTTATTCTCATTGGATCAAGCAATTTTCTTTCAAGCAAATGATTTACAGCAACAATTAAAGCGGTTTTCACATGTTCAAACGTCAGTCCGCCTTGCACATAAAGCGTGTAAGGGGGCCGAATCGGCCCGTCAGCGGTCAATTCCAAGCTGGCCCCTTGAATAAAGGTTCCCGCAGCCATGATGACCTCACTCGTATAGCCCGGCATTGGACTTGGATAAGGCATAACATGGGCATTAATCGGTGATGCCATTTGTATCGCCTGACAAAACGCGATCATCTGATCCGGATCGTGAAAAGTTACACTTTGAATCAAATCCGTACGTCTTTGTTCCCAAGATGGAGCGGTCTCCATACCCAATCGTTCCATCATTGCAGATGTAAAAATAGCACCTTTAACCGCTTGAGCAACCATATGCGGCGATAAGAAATAGCCTTGATACTGATCTTTCAGATGTTGTAGCGAAGGCCCCACTTCTTTGCCTAGTCCGGGTGCGGTCAGTCGTTCCGCACAAAGTGAAACCAGCTCGCTCTTCCCTACAATATAGCCGCCTGCTTCCGCTAATCCTCCACCGGGATTTTTAATCAGCGACCCTGCCATTAAGTCAGCACCTACATGACAGGGTTCTTTCGTTTCGGTAAATTCGCCATAGCAATTATCGACAAAGACAACAATAGATGGGTGGAGCTTTTTAATTGCAGCGATCGCTTCTCCAATTTGTGCGACATGAAGAGACGGGCGCTGGTCATAGCCACAAGAACGTTGAATGCCAATCATTTTTGTATTGGGTGCAATCATGCGGTTTACCGTTTCCGTATCAATACATCCATTTTTTAAGGGAACATGCCGAAAGCCGATGCCAAAGTCTTTTAGAGAACCATGACTTTCTTCTGTAAGGCCGATCACGCCTTCCAAAGTATCATAAGGCTTGCCGGTTATGTACATTAACTCGTCACCGGGTCTGAGGATACCGAATAAAGCGGTTGTAATCGCATGGGTTCCGGAGATCATTTGTGAACGGACGAGTGCAGACTCAGCGCCGAAACAGTCGGCATAAACCGATTCAATACCGTCTCGCCCAAAATCATCATATCCATAGCCTGTCGTTCCGCTGAAATGGGCATCACTTATTTTATTTTTCTTAAAACTCGATAAAACGCGATATTGATTCTCTAGTGCAGTTGCGTCCGCCGCCTTTAATTGCTCTGCAACTTGTTCATCTATAGCGGCGGCGAGTTTAGTCAATTCTCCGCCATAGGCGAGTGTTTCAAACATGCTGTCTACTCCTTATCTGCTGAGCCTTGATGCTGGATCAGTTTTGATGCGATCGACGTTTCCGGATACACGAAACCTTCTACTTCATACATCTGTGTCTTTTGATCGAAAGTCTGGTTTTGTAAAATAGCATTGCGCTTTATACTGCTTAACAGTTTTCCTTCCGAAGCAAGTAGTTTAGTATGAAATGGAACCATCTGCTGCATAATCTGTGATTCGATCGCTTCAAGAATCCGTTTTCGATCATTAATATCGTGCGCTGAAACAAGCAAAGCACCTTTGGGAACGATAAATGGGGTTTGCAATAAATCCTTTTTATTATAGATCGTCAGCATCGGCAAGTCATCCACTTCCAGTTCCTGAAGCAATTTGCACACCGTTTTCTCATGTTCGATCACATCCGGATTGGACGCATCAAGTACATGTACGATCAGCTGCGCCCCGGTGACTTCTTCCAAAGTCGAACGGAAGGCTGCAATTAATTGAGTGGGAAGCTGTTGAATAAACCCAACGGTATCTGACAGCAGACAAGTGAATCCATTTGGTAAATTCATTTTCCGGGTTAAGGGATCCAGTGTTGCAAACAGTTTATTTTCTGCATAGGTCTGCATTTCAGTCAATTGATTAAACAGTGTTGATTTTCCGGCATTCGTATAACCGACAAGAACAATTTGGCACTGATTATTTAACAGCCTTCGTTCCCTGTAGCGCTGCCGATGGCTGACCACCGCATTTAATTGATGGCTGATGTCCTTCATTCGGCTGCGTATGTAACGTCGATCGCTTTCCAGCTTTGTTTCACCGGGTCCGCGTGTGCCGATGCCGCCCCCGAGCCGAGAGAGAGATTGCCCGATACCGCTTAGCCGCGGCAGCAGATACTTAAGCTGAGCAAGCTCAACCTGAAGTTTCCCTTCACGAGAACGCGCGCGAACGGCGAAAATATCTAAAATGAGCTGAGTCCTGTCCAACACTTTTGCAGAAAGCAAAGCACCAAGTCTGCCTTGCTGCGCGGGAGACAGTTCGCTGTTAAAGATAACAGCATTGGCCTCAAGTTGTTTTTCTAGCGCAGCAATTTCCTGAACTTTACCACTGCCAATATAGGTTGCAGCATCAATTTTTGCTCTTTTCTGTGTGACGACGGCAACCACTTCACCGCCGGCAGTTTTCGCCAATGCTTCCAGTTCATCAAGGGATGATTGGAAATGCTCATCCGATTGATGAGGCAGCTGACATGCTGCAAGAATGACATATTCCATATTTTACCTCTCTTTTTACTCGCCTTCACCCATTTGACTAATGATCGGATGATCAGAATCGTCTGCCATAAGGTCACAAGCTCTTATCGTCATGAGCGCATCACGATCAAAGCTGTTCTCTTTCACTAGGCGAACCGCTTGCTGGCGAATCATTTTTTCAACTGCATTGCGAACAAAACGTCCATTACTAAAATGCGGCTCTTGCGCCTGTACCTTCCGTTGCAGAAGGCGAAGAAACTTTTTCTGTGCTTCAACCGTCATTGTGTATTCGCGATCATCAAGCATTTGTTTTGCGATATCAAGCAGTTCGACGCCGGAGTAGTCGGGAAAGGACATAATGATCGGGAAACGCGAAGGCAGACCTGGGTTCATTCTAAGAAACTCATCCATTTCATCAGAATAGCCAGCAAGGATCAATACAAACTCATCTTTGTGATCTTCCATTTGTTTGACTAACGTATCAATTGCTTCCTTGCCAAAATCTTTTTCTCCGCCACGCGAGAGCGAATAGGCCTCATCAATGAACAATACACCGCCAAGCGCTCGTTTAACCAGTTCTCTTGTTTTCTGTGCGGTTTGTCCGATGTATTCTCCTACCAGATCGGCTCGCTCAGCCTCAATTAATTGACCTTTTGGCAATATTTCCATCTCATGAAACAGGTGGCTTAGTAATCGCGCTACGGTTGTTTTTCCAGTCCCCGGATTTCCTTTGAAAAGCATGTGAAAAGATTGTTTTTTGACCTTTAACTGCACTTCCTGCCTTTTGCGATAAACATATAGCCATGCATAGAGTTCACGCACCATGAGTTTCACCTGATCCATTCCGACTAAACGATCAAGTTGATGTTCCAATTTTTCTAGTGGTTCATGAGCTACTCGTTCTTCGATTGGGAAATGGACGGGCGGAGTCTTCTGCGGTTTTTGGTTAAAGACCACATTGATCTGACTCTTTTTGGTAAATGTATAGGCTTCTCGCATGATCCGATCACCTCTCTGTTGATGAACTCAGGGCACATTCTTCTGCCTGCTTTTATAGGTATACACATCAGCAGGGTGTCTCGTGACAGTTGCCTAATTTCGGCAATAGAACGAAATAAATTGGACTGCTCTAGTTTATGAAACAGCGGACAGATTCAGAAGTGCTTCACCCTATGCAACAGAGCGCATCATCATTTTTATGGGAGCGGAATTTTCAGGAAACAAAAGAAAGACAGCGGGGCCGCTGTCTTCGCAGAATTTATCATGACTCCTCGTCTTGACTGGTCCAATTTACTGGCTTCGAAGGAGTAAATGTTGAAATCGCATGTTTAAAAATCAATTGCTGCTTTCCTTCGCTGTCCAGCAGTACCGTGAAATTATCAAATCCTTTCACTTTTCCTTTCAATTGAAAGCCGCTGACTAGAAAAACCGTCACAAATGTTCCTTCTTTACGTAACTGGTTCAAAAATGTATCCTGGATGTTAATTGACTGTTTCATTTTATTCCTCCTCTTTTCTCTCTAAATAAAACTAGTTCGATTTAATTTATAGAATATCCTGCACATGCTGCTCGACTTGCTTGATCTTTTTTCTGAGAAGGAATTCACGAGTCTAGTCAGAAAGATCTACAATTAAGATTATATTTTATATTCCCAGCATTTGCAAAGATGATATAAGAAATCTAACCAAAAGTGTTAGAAAAATTCACGAATCTGAGTGCCCGTCCAATTTTCTCAGAACAAATCGGTAAATTTCTTCCGACTTGGCATCAAAATTGACTAAAGCATCCGACATGTCGAACCAATCCACAGACATCTGACGCCTAAACCAGGTTAATTGCCTTTTTGCATAATGGCGTGAATTCTTTTTTAATTGTTCCACGGATGCTTCACAAGATGTCCCTCCTTCGAAATAAGGAATAAACTCTTTGTAGCCAATTGCTTGCATTGCCTGCGCATCTTTTAGTCCTCGAGTATACAGATCATGCGCTTCATCAACAAGGCCCTCGTGAATCATTTGATCCACCCTTTCGTTGATTCGGCGATAGAGCAATTGGCGATTCATCGATAAGCCTATACAGAGGTACGGGTAGAGAGGGCGAACCGTTTCATCAGATTTGTGTAAGCTGAAGGGCTTTCCGGTTTCATGATAAACTTCCAAAGCGCGAATCACTCGAATGAGATTGTTGGGATGAATCCGTTTTGCAGCGATCGGATCAACTTTTTTTAATCGTTCAAAAAGTACACCCTTGCCTTCACAAGCTGCAATCTGCTCCAGCTGCCGACGATATGCCGGATTTGCGCCGGTTGAAGAAAACTGATAGTCAAACAGTGCTGCTTTTATGTAGAAACCGGTTCCGCCGACAAGAATTGGTGGTTTCCCTTTCAATCGTATGTTTTCAATGATCCGTCGTGCATCCTGTTGGTATTCTGCAGCTGTATACGGTTGCTCTGGCTTGCAAATATCAATCAGATGATGCGTCACTCCCTCAGCCTCTTCTTTTGATACTTTCGCTGTACCAATATCCATCCCTCGATAGACTTGAAATGCGTCTCCATTAATGATCTCGCTGTTTAATCGTTTTGCCAGGTCAATACTTAATTTTGTTTTGCCCACTGCGGTTGGACCCACGATCACAATTGTTGCTGTATTCATTGAATTACTCCCGGATAATTAGTGGACTCAGTATAGCACATTCTCCACCCGTACTGCACCTCACGCTTAACATGAAAAAGATTAGCGCTTAATGAGTGAAGTATCGTACATCGTGAAATCGCATCGATAGATAAACAAATACTTCCCATCTATAATAAGTCCGGTGGAATTGGGGACGTCCGTAGCAAAATACGAAACGCGATTTCCTGCAAAAGTGGCAATCGGTTTCCCGAGCTGTGAACGAATTAAGACTATTTTTGAGCGTCCATCAAAATAATTATGAAATTGATTCACCATCCGATTTACAAATGGCAAGCTGCGGTCTTGGTTCGTGACAAGTACTTTTTGCGGCAGTTTGTTCATCACGTCTTGAAGTCCCTTCTCATACATGATTAAAGTACTGCCGACATGAAGCACTTGTTTTCCTCCAATTGTTATATTTAATACCGAAGATTCTTTTGTCTTTTCCCCTTTCTCGTTGGTTCGATCGAAGGTACTGTCCCGTTTAATCGCTCCTGAAACACCTTTAATCGTATCAATCGGCTGGCCGTCGGCATCATACGTCTGCATCGTCACATTTAAGCCTTTTAAATTGCCTTCGACTTGTGTTGTGAAAAAGTCAAACACCTGGCATCCGGCAAGCATCGCCAAGCTCAAGACGGATAACAAACATAGGAATACCATTTTTCGTTTTCTTAACAATGCATTTCTCTCCCATTCTACAGACAAAACTATAAGCCTATTTTAACCTTAAATGCATGAACGTGCTTTGTCATCAGACTCCAGACAGAGATTAATGGCAAAAAACAAAATGATCCTTTAAAAGCGATAATGGGATTTAGTTAACAAATGGATTGCATCTCTAAGGAACAGGCAGATAATGGTATAATGGCTTCAATAATGTAACAAGGAGAATCTTTATGAAGAACAATCAATTTGCCAGGCTCACCGTCGATCATAAGACGGTTGTTAATGAGTTGAAAGCCATTCATTTCTATGATGACCAAAGTATAGGTGTGACCTCTCCTACAGAAGTCTACCAGCTTTTGCTACGCAAAGCGTTTTTAACAACGAAAGAAGAGGGTTCATTTACAAACAAACTGAAAAACTATTTAGCAACTCCGAGCTTAGACCTTAAAGACTATTGCGCTTCGAAGAAACCAGTAACCACGGAAATCTTCTATTTGGTTGCGCTCCAGCTGCTTGAGTTTCTCGTTACAGAGGATTTTGCGATCGATCACCCAGTAGAGGCAATGCACCAAATGCAGCTTCCGACCGTTGAAACAAAGGGCAATTGGCATAAAGATCAGCTGCTTGATGCCTGGTATCTTCTCTTAACAACACATACAAAAAACGGCCAAACCTTCCTTGATCGTTTAACAAACCAAGGTTACTTTATCCCGTTTTATGATTTGCCGGCGCGTGAAAAGCCTTTGTTTTTTAATGGAAAAGCACAAGCAGTATTTGATCCTGCAAAACTGGTTCGAGAAGTCGTTTATGTGGAGTCCTCTGTGGATTCCGATTGTGATGGTCAGCTTGACTTACTCAAGGTCGAAATCCTGCGCCCTTCAGATACGGAACATGGGTTAAGCGTACCGGCTCTTTTTACAGCAAGTCCTTATAATCAAGGAATAAACCATGAAGCAGGTAGCAGAGCGATGCATGACGTCAATGTTCCATTGCAAGCGAAGAAAGCAAACCGCCTTACCTATCAGGACATCGCTTATCGCAAAGAAAAGCACAGTTTGCCTGCCCCTCGCCCTGTAGCCGGCGAGACCAGACATGCCGCCGAGACGTTCAGTCGAGAACGTTCTTATACGTTAAATGATTACTTTCTTGTACGCGGATTTGCCGCCGTTTACGCTGCCGGGATCGGTACATTGGATTCAGACGGCGTTCAAACATGCGGTGATCCGCAGCAAACGGAAGCGACTAAGAATGTCATCGAATGGTTAAATGGAAAACGGCGCGCGTTTACCAATCGTACTGACAACATTGCCATCTCGGCATGGTGGTGCAATGGATGGGTAGCAATGACCGGCCGCTCTTACTTAGGAACGCTTGCAACTGCGGCCGCGACCACCGGTGTTGAAGGCTTAAAAACAATAATTTCAGAAGCAGCGATTTCCTCATGGTATGATTACTATCGTGAAGGCGGGCTCGTTATTGCACCGGGTGGTTTTCCAGGAGAAGATGCTGATGTTTTGGCAATTGAAACCCAAAGTCGTATGAAAGCGCCGGCAGATTACATACTCCGCGTCAAAGACTTTTTTACGAAACAAATGGATCAGATGGCACGCGGCATGGATCGGGAATCAGGAAACTACACGCCTTTCTGGGATGCACGCAATTACCGCAAAAGCATCAATAAGATTAAATGTGACGTATTAATGATTCATGGGCTAAATGACTGGAACGTGAAACCCGGGCAAGTTGAGGCGCTATGGCAGGGCTTAAGAAGTGTCCCGGTAAGTAAAAAGATCATCTTACACCAAGGTCAGCACATCTATATCAATGCGTTTCGTTCGATCGACTATACGGATATGATCAATCTTTGGATTAGCCATGAATTGTATGGCGTGCAAAATGGTGCAAAAGAGGTCTTGCCGGATGTGATTGTACAAGACAATCTAATACCTGAAACATGGACCGCATACTCGGACTGGTCTAATCCTCATTCGGACAAAACGGTATTCCACCTCTCGCCTGGAACATTGACGGAGGGATGCGGCAGCAACTCCATTCAATCCTTTAAAGATGATTTACCGATAGACGACTTTAAACGGTACACGGAACATATCGATCAATGGGAAAATGAGCTGATTTCGAATCAAAAACAAGCGTTACATGCGAACCGTTTAATTTTTAAGTCTGCACCTTTTGAAAAAGCTCAAATTGTAAACGGAAAAGTTGCCATCCATGTCAAAACAGCGTCGAGTCAACCCTTCGGCATGCTCAGCTTTCAACTGATCGACTTCGGAGAAGAGAAACGGCTCAACCCATCGCCCACTCCGATTCAACGAATGGAATTAGGCTGCAACTGGCGTGAAGATACACTCCGTGAATTCACGTTGGCTAAATTTCCAACGCCGTTCAAGATGATTACAAAGGGGCATCTTAATCTGCAGAACCGGGAGAATCCATGGAAGGTTAATGAACTGATGCCCAACCAGTTCTACACATTTGAGATCAAACTGCAACCAACCTTTCACAAGTTGGCTGCCGGTCACCAGTTAGGATTGATCATCTATGCCACCGATTTTGCCATGACAGTTCGCGGCAATCAAGCGGTGCGCTATTCCATCGACTTGTCCGACTGCCATCTTGACGTACCCTTTCAATAAAAGAACGGAAGAGGGTGTCTTATCGTCATAGACGATTGAGACACCCTCTTGTTCATTGGTTAAAGATTTATGAATGACGCGCATTGGTGTAGGAGGTCTAAGCACCCCTATTGGTATGTCAACACTAAATCAAACAAATTTTTAAAGGTGTCGCAGCTTGTATTCAGTTGGTGTTAGGTAGTCTAGTGATCCATGGATGCGAACATTATTGAACCAATTGACGTAATCAAATAATTCAAGGTCAAGAACGTGTTGGTTAGGAAAATCACGTCCGCTAATAAACTCAGTTTTAATCGTTTTGAAGGTCGCTTCCGCCACAGCATTATCATAGGGTGTCCCTTTGTGACTCAGTGATCGGTTGATTTGAAACGCTTCCAGAGTCTCATCAATAAGCCTATTTTTAAACTCGTTTCCCCGATCTGTATGGAATAGTTCGAGTTGACTTAGGTCACCTTTTACCGTGGCGAAGGCACGGTGGACTAACTGAGCGTCCTTATTTGGACCAGAGCTGTAACCAATAATCTCGCGATTATATAAATCAATAAAGATACAAATATAATGCCATTTCTGCTGCACACGGACATACGTCAGATCACTGACTACCACTTTTAATTCCTTTTCCTGCTGGAATTGACGATTCAACGTGTTTCCAGTGGGAGATTCGTTGCAGCCTATTTTATGCGGCTTAAACTGTGCAATCGTATACTTTGAAACGAGGCCCTGTTCTTTCATCATTCGCCCGATTCTTCTTCGCGAGACTTGTTTTCCCTGCTTCTCCAGTTCTTTTTTGATCTTTCGCTGTCCATAGATCGATCGGCTTGTTTTAAATATTTGAACCACTTGGCGTGTCAATTCCTGTTCAGCCTGTTGATTCTCACGAACTTTAGCTTCGTAATAGTAGGTACTGCGAGAAAGTTGTAGGACGTCGCACATTGCTGATACCGAGTATTTGTGACGGTTCTGTCGAATCACATCTACTTTCGTCCCATGATCAGCGCGGCTTGTTTTAAAATATCATTCTCCATTCTCAGCTGTTGATTTTCTTTCCTTAAATGAATCAGTTCTTCCTGCTCAGGCGTTCGGTTATCCTTCTCCTTGAAAGAACCGCTTGTCTTGTGTTGACGAACCCATTTATCAAAGGCCGAAGGCGTGAGATCATACTCTTTAATGATTTCATGTCTGGGCTTACCTGAAGCGTGTAGACTGACGATTTGTTCCTTGAACTCTTTTGAAAAAGTTCTCCGTTCCTTTTTCATGTTTCCGGTCTCCCTTGGAATAGTTGAACCAAGTGTACATGACCTTAAATTATTTGTCCAATTAATTGTAACCTATCCACTATTGTTGCAGTGGCCTCTAATCCTGTCGCTTCACTCTATTTTATAGCGATACCTCGTTAAGTCCTTCTGCCCTCAGCAGAAGCCCCCTTTCGCTTCATTCTTTTAGGGGGGAACAATCGTTCTGATTGAGTGCGTGATCAAAGCGTTTGTTTACAGGGCCACCGGTTGAATTTCTTTTGCCTGCTTATAGGCAGCATGAGCAAGCGCGCAAAGGTAGTTCCATTGCTGATCAAACTCAGGTTGGAAAAAGAAATCGGCAAAAGCTAATTGCTGCGTGGTTTGTTTCGTTGCAATCGCTAGAGAAAGTGTATTGATTGCCGCCGTAATATCATGTTTGGACAGCAGCTGTGCACCAACAATACGATTGCTGCCTACCTCATAAGTCAATTTCATATAGATTTTTTCCGTTCCGGGAACAAATGCCGGACGATAGTAATCGGTAACGAATACCGAGCTGGTTTCCAAACCGCTCTTTGCTGCTGTCGCATCTTTAATCCCAGTCGTCGCGAATTTATAATCAAACAACGAGAGTGCTGAAGTCCCGGAAACGCCTTCGATTTTAAACGTAGGCTTTTCAAGATTTAATGCGGCTGCAACCCCTTGGCGACGCGCATTGGTTGCCAAGGCAATATTCATTTCTTTACCCGTTGGATTATAGCGAATCATGCATGCATCACCAGCAGCAAACACATCCGGTGCACTTGTTTTTTGATAAGCATCAACAACGATTGTGCCGTTACTGTTGAGCTCCAACGTTCCTTTCAACCAATCTGTATTCGGTACAACGCCTGCTGCTTCAACAACAAGATCGGCAGGGTAAGTGCCTTTATCAGTAATAACTGCAGATGCTTTTCCATCTCGGCCTTGAATTTCCTGAACAAATTCGCCCGTGCGTACATTAATGCCATGCTTTTGGAGATCCGCTGTGAGAATGTCCGTGAATTCATGATCCAAATAAGTCGGCAAAATTCGATCCGTCACATCAATAACGGTGACTTTCTTTCCTGCTTTTGCATAGGCCTCAACGACTTCAATGCCAATATAGCCACTGCCAATAACTACGACATCGGTAACGCTTGGATCCTCAATCTTCGCTTTGCTTTTGAGTGCCCATTCTCTCCCCCGTAAGAAATAAACATTATCAAGATCATTTCCTTTAAATGGGAGTTTACGCGGTGTCGCACCCGGCGCCAAAATTAATTTATCATAAGATTCATCATAGGTCTCATTTGTATCAAGATTTTTCACATGGATCGTCTTCTGATCAGGATCTAATCCCGTCACTTGATGGCGGGTATAGACATCAACACCCTGGTCGCTGTAGCCTTCCTTTGTTGCGTAGTGAATATAATTGATATCCTGAACGGCTCCCTCCAAGTACAACTGGATGCCGCAAGACAAAAAGGATACTTTATCCGACTGCTCGAACAATTTAACCTTAGCATCTGGATAATTTTCCAAGACTGTTTTTACCGCTTCATACCCACCATGCGATGTTCCGACAACAACAATATTCAAATGATTCATCCTCCTGTAAATGGTATGAGATTTATATGGCGAAGCAAACTAAGATTTGATTGACTTACGTTCTTCATTTTGCTTCGCTTAGATAGTAACAAATATTTATTTATAATCAAACTAATCTGCTCATACATGAACTTGTTTTTTATCCCATTTCCACTAAATACGCCAAGAAAATAATGATAATTATCATTCATTATTGATAATCAACAGCAAAAACAGATGCATAGCTACTCTCAATTGAATATCAAGTTTCTGTATTTTTTTAATCATTCAATTAGATAAACATATCGGCAATTTGTTTTAGCACATTAAAGTACGTGCTATAATTCACAAGGTTATACTGTTAACGGTTCACTCAATAAATTGAACGATTCCCAATCCGCAAAGTAAATAAAAAGGAGTTTTATTGTGTCTATTTCAAAAGTGACCAAAACCTATTTAATGGTCGGCACCATGCTGTTCGGCATGTTTTTTGGTGCAGGCAATTTAATCTTTCCGATCCAACTCGGCCAGCTTGCCGGTGAACATTACTGGCTCGCTTTAGCTGGATTTCTTGCTACAGCAATCGGATTGCCTTTTATCGGTATTCTTGCCGTTGGCTTATCCGGTACCGATGGTGTAAAAGATATCGCCAGCCGTGTGCATCCGCTTTTTGGAATCATTTTTTCGATCTGCCTTTATTTAATCATTGGGCCACTCTTTGCGCTTCCCCGAACGGCTACCGTACCTTTCGCGGTTGGCATTCAACCCTATATCGGTTCCTCATCATTAATTTTACCGTTGGGACTGTTCAGTTTCCTATTTTTCGCTTGCGTGTGCTATTTTTCACTAAACCCTGCAAAGGCTATGGACTATATTGGTAAATATTTAACACCGATTTTCTTGCTTGTTTTGTTTCTTGTAATTCTTGTCGCCTTGATTCATCCCATGGGCGGTCTTGGAAACGCGCAAGGAATCTATGCTTCGCAACCCTTTACCACTGGATTTAAAGAAGGCTACAACACGATGGACGCGCTGGCCTCACTTGCATTCGGCATTGTTGTCATCAATGCAATTAAGCTTCGTGGCATCACGGGTACAAAACAGATTGCCAAAGTCACCTTGAAATCCGGTCTCGTTGCCATGATTCTGATGATGGTGATTTATGGCTGCATTACGTTCATTGGCGGGACAAGTGTTGCTCAGGTCGGCTTGCTCGAAAACGGCGGTCTTGTTCTCGGCGCTGTATCGCATCATTACTTCGGCACATTTGGCGGCTTACTGCTTGCTGCGATCATCATTTTGGCTTGTATGAAGACGAGCATCGGACTCGTAACTTCATCCAGTACATTTTTTCATGAACTGATGCCGCAAATCAGCTACAAAAAATTTGTTGTCGCCATTAGCTGCATTTCGTATATTGTTTCAAATGTTGGCTTGACCAACATTGTGAAGCTGGCTGTTCCCGTTTTAATGGTTGTTTATCCAGTTGCCATTGTACTCATTTTGCTAACCCTTTTTGCAAATGGGTTCCATAGCAGCTCAACCGTTTATTTTTCAGCCGTTATTTTAACATTAATCATTAGTTTGATTGACGGGTACAATACGCTGATCACAATGGTCCCATCGACACAAAACATGTTCCTAGATAGTGTTGCCACATTTTATGCGCATGTACTGCCACTCTATAGTTTGGGATTAGGCTGGCTCGTACCAGCCACAATCGGCAGCTTGATCGGACTGGTTATCTATCATTTTCAGTCCAATAAGGCTTAACTGAAACTTCATTAAACAAAAACAGCTGTTGGCTAACTCAATAGCTGTTTTTGTTTAATGAAAGAACCATTCATTAGCCTGGACTGCATCAAGGAACTTTACTTATTGGTTCAACAATTCAGTTATGGAAAAAATGCGAAAGCATCAAGGCTTTTCAGCTTTCTCAACACCCCATGCACAGAACTCGCATAAAATTTATTATTTTTTTCAATTGCTTTAACCATCTCACGTCACTGCTTCCTACATACATATCAGGAGGCGATAAAAATGAAAATTTACTCGATCGAACAAGTACTGGATGAAGGTCTATTAACACAATGGGAAGCTCAACATTTTTCCGAAGGTCTTTCATCCATGATTAGCGATTCCAAGCGTCTAGTTGGCTTTACTTTGATCTCTGGCCAGCGGTGGGATGTCTTTAAAATTACTGATCCCATTTTAGATTTTATTTGTATCTCCATGGAAACGCGATTAAAACTTATTGAGAAAGTTTCAAATTGACTTGATAAACTCATGTATGATTTTGAAGACTTTTTAGTATGAATTTGCGCCCTAAATAGAGACTGTCGATTCAAGAGAAGAGAAAGCGTAGATCAAATAAATGGTTGCTTTGGCCCTTTCCGGGCTTTTATTTTTTTACAAAAAGGAACATGTGTTCCTATTTCATGTGACAGGAATGCCGAATTTACTGCCGGTGTTTACGTGCATTTCACGCAGAACCTGGAAAAGAAAAAAGATTGGTTGTAATGGATATTTGAGCAAAAAGAAGACGTAGAAACAACGGATTTAACCGTCATTTCAACGTCCTCAGGCTTTCCTATCTTGGACAACAACTTTTAGCGATTTACAACTATAAAAGGATAATGCGAATCATCGATTTGAAATTAAAGTAATTTATTGTTCCTGCCGATGTAAATCAACCCATTAGAACGATGTCCATTCATTGTGGTGTAAACAACTTTTTCATACGCCAAATCTTTAAAACCGTGTTTCCAGCTTTTAATACGTTCATCGCTATGGTGTCTCAAGACTGCCCCATCTGGAAGCTCGAATACACCATAAGTCTGGTATTTTGGCTCATATTCTTTATATCGACTCAAATTTCTTGCGTCATCATTTAATAAGAAATCATTAATGTAAATAATACCATTAGGTTTGAGCACTCTTCTAATCTCATCTAAAATTGCATCTTGTTCCATGTCCTTAGAGACGCAGGTAAGGACAGCAAATAATAATACGGCATCAAAAGAATTATCTTCAAAAGGCAACTTGCCGCTATTAATGACCACAAAATTTATATCATCTTTACTATTTAGCTGAGCCCGATTTATCATTTCTTCTGAAAAATCGACATAATGAGGCGTTGCACTTAGTTTGACAATTCAAGTATTTAGAAAACCTTTCAAATTGAAAAGGCGTCGTAAACTGTTTTTCATCTGCAACTTTGTTCCAATATTCTTTCTGTTTTAACATTTCAGACCCCCTATCAATAAATAGTGGACAAAATCTAGATCATTGCGATGTTATCGTTAACTGTATAACGCAACGCAAAAACAACACCACATCGTCAAACTTAATTTTGGCAACTTTCCCCATCGTTGTCCTGTAATTATGCAAAATAAAAACACGCCAAAGGGACTTGAGCTATCCGTTGCTAACAATAATAAGAGATGATCTTCATTACTTTTTTTCATTGAATTTTGCCCTTACTTCATTAATTGCAAAACTAATTAATGGTTTTATGGCTCATAGGGCTTTAAAAATCCTTTTACTGCACGCGTTTAAACATCTTTTCCATTTCGTAGGGCGTATAGTCAGAGCCTTTTTTACAGTTTCATATTTTATGAAAATCCCTTTGTAGAGCCATTTTTGAGAATGCCATTTTCAAGTAAAATCATAGCATTTCAAATCTACATGGGCAAATTATGGGCAAGGAGTGTCGGATAAATGAACCAATGGAACGCAACTGATGCATTAATTGAAGAAAACAGCCGAAGCCTAATTGACCTCAGAAAATATGCGGACGAGCATCGCTATAGCTTTAAAGATCGTGCCGTATACTATGCGGTTGAGAATGAAATTAACCGACTTGAAAAACAAAACGCTTGGCTTGCCGAACGGTGATTCTCATGACAAAAAAATTGAGATTAAAATTCGAAATCGCCGTGATATTGCTCATCTTTGTATCCTGCACCTTTTTTGCCTATCGAACATTAGGCAAACCTGTGAACCTGCATCACGCCGTCACCCAAATCTTCGATGACCACGTAGCCGTTTACCGTGTCAAGGACGGTGTCATGACGATTCGCGCAGAAGCTGAGGGTTGGGACGGATCAGGTTGGTCACAGTCGAATGCAAGGCGCGACGGGCTAAGGAAGATCAGCAAGTTATATGCTGCTGTAATTGATGAAAACTATCCCGTGAAACAAATTAATGTGACGGTTACGTATTTCGGAAAGAAAGAGATTGAACGGACACTATACATTAAATAATCCCATTCCTACGCTTAATTGCGTGGGAATTTTTATATTGCATATCTTTATAACATAAGCTGTGCCCTATTGATAACGCTCTGGTGGTTCTGTGCCTTTTATCAAGAGATTATTTGCATAAAAAAATCATTACCGGAAAAGAATCGGATCTTTAAATTCAGACCAATTCTGTGCTACCGGTAACGATCTTTTTTATTTTGCCAAATGTTCGTGGGCTACAACTAATCGTTTTTCATAGTATCGTATTTAGATATTGACCTATCTCGCTTTGTTTCGATCTGATGTTCATAAGCATTTTGATAATCTGAAATGACGTCAGATTTCTTAGCATATAAGGAAATATTCTTTGCTGTCGCCTCGTTACTATTATCTCCTATAATCTTGTTTGAATTGGGGCCAGAAATGAGCAAAGAACCATCATCTTGAGCATACGCTAAAAAAACATATGTTTTATTTTCTTCAGGCAATTGATCGTCTTCATACAACACAATCTCTGTATGATCTTTATTGACACCGCCAAATTTCTGAATTGGAATAGAAGAATCTACCTTAAGATTCCCCTTTATGTTTTTTAAAACAGATACTTTATAATTTGAATAGGGAGTAGATACTTCTTTTGCCCCACCATTAGCAGTTTCTACCGTCACTGTGTCTTTATAACTTGTTTTGTCTTTTTGAATAACGCGACCAACAAACACATAATCTGCATCACCAACCGTTGCTCTAGGACTATCAACATTTATAGAAAACGAACCTTCAACATATACCTTCTTTAAATTTTTTTGGTTTGTTACTTTATTCGAGCATGCACCTAGTACAGTGATTACGCTTAAAACTAACAACACTTCCAAAAAAATACTACTTTTATGTTTCATATACACCGCACTTTCTTTCAAAATTAGTATCTTTTATAAGCCGCTTTATAGGAGGCTTTGTCGTTTGCACTCAAGGATATTCGATTAGTCTGATATTTATACATTATATCATTAGAGCCATTGTGCGCTAACCCGAGAGCATGCCCTAATTCATGGGTAGCCACATTTTGCTTTCCCTTAGAACTTAAATCCCCCATAACGTATTTGTTAAAGTGTAATGTTCCATTTGCTGAAGTATAGGCACAAGTATTAGACTTTTCACTGTAATCGGAAATGTATACATCCTGTATCACCCAAATGGAGTCTGGTCTTATGACACCACTTTTATATTTATTCCACGTGCTAACTCCTTTTTTAAAATATGATATGTACTTTGAGCCACCATCCCAATCTAAATGCCTCCCTGAATCTGTAAGCCACCAAGATGAAAGTTTCACCGTAGCTGCAGAAGCTGACAAAGGGGATGAAATCAAAGATATTAAGAAAATAATAAATACTGTAATGCAACTCATTTTTTTCACTTTATAGCCTCCCTCGAATTTTATATGAAAATATTACCATAACTTATGCCATATTAATCCGCACATTTCATGCGTTACCCCGCATTTTTTGTGCGGTATTCCGCATGTTTTAATGTAAGCGTCAAATAGCCCACACCTAGTCAAAGATGTGGGCTTGATTTATGATTGTTGGGAAGATAGTTTACAGTTTTCCGGAAGACTTGAGGACCAAGGCAGTAGTTTATCGAGTGTCTCGTTGGTCTGGTCTTCAAGATTGGGCAGTTGTTCGAATAAATAGCTAAGGTATTGAAACGGAATCAAGCCGTTTTCTTTTGCGGTTTCGATGAGACTGTATATGGTGCTGCTAGCTACTGCACCTCTTGGCGTATTACTGAACAGCCAGTTTTTTCGTCCATCACAAAGGACTTGATCGAGCGCTCAGCTCGATTGTTATCCATCTCCAACCGTCCATCCTGTAAAAAGACAATCAGTTTCTCCCATTGTGTACGACAATAATGGATGGCTTTACCTAATGCACTTTTAGGAAGGGCTCGAGGCGTCTGCTTTTTCAGCCATGCTGAAAAAGCCTCAACGATGACCTTGCTCTGCTTGAGTCGCGTTTGGTAGCGTTCTTCATCGGAAGCATTGGATTTCTTGAGGTTCTGTTCAATTTTAAATAGATTGTTGCAGTAAGCAAGGCCTTCTTTAGCGAGTACAACCGAATCTTTTGCCGAATCCGGTAAAGCCTTGATTGCCTCGCTGAACTTTCTCCGCGCATGTGCCCAACACCCGACCAGGGTGATGCTTTGAAGCGCATGATAGCCAGCGTAGCCATCCACGTGAAGGTAGCCCTTAAAATCAGCTAAGAATCGAGCCGGATGCTTACTCGCTCGCGTTGTTTGATAATCATACAATACGATTGGAGGGCCAAGGTGTCCCGTTCGATAAAGCCATAGGTAGGATTTTGATGTAGCTGGCCGCTCAGGTTCCTTCAAAACTTGAAGTATCGTTTCATCGGCATGAAGAAGATCCTGCTTAACCAGCTTGGCTTTCATCCGATCATAGATCAACTGAAGCCAATGACTTGCTCCGTAAATCATCCAATTGGCCATGGTTTGCCGAGACAGGGCTACACCGAGTCGCTTCAACTGTTGTTCCTGTCGATAGAGCGGCTGAGCATCTAGATACTTCTGGCACATGATGTAGGCCATCGCTGATGGTGAAGCCAGGCTTTTTGGAAAAACAGCTTTCGGTGCCGGTGCCGTGATGATGGGTGTTTGCGTGGCTTGTCGTTCACAATGCCGGCAGGCATAGGTGTGACGAACATGTCGGATCACTTTAACCTGAGGAGGAATGATTTTAAGTTCCTCACGAATTTCCGTTGACATGTCATGCAAATCACCACCGCAACACGTACAGGTCTGTTCGTGTTCAGACAATGTATAGTTGACCACTTCAACCGGTAGGTTTTCCAACTTTTCTTGACGCTGTCCCTGCTTTTTCTTCCTTTTGTAAGTGATTGTTTCAACGGTAGGCTCTGGAGCTTGAGGATCGGCATCACTTTCTGCTTCGTTGAAGAGCGACAGTGTGAGCTGTACCGAATTGGTTTTTTCACTGGAAACACCAAATTGCCGTTCTTTGCCCCGGCGCAATTGTTCTTCGAACCATTTTAGCTTGAGTATCAGTTCGGTATTCTCTCTTTTGAGCGCATCACGTTCCTCACGCAATGCTTCGATTGTGGGGGTGTTAGAATCCGCTCGCTTTTCCATTTTTTCATTATAATAGAAAACACGCCTCCTGTCTCTGATTTCTTGAATCAGATCAAGGTTTGCGCGTTCACCGGTTGATGTGCGTGTCGCTGCTCAAGAGACAAACCATCCAACAGCCAATTCAGCTGTCGTCGCGTAATTTTTAAAGAAGGCGAGGAATCGTCAGCCTTTGGCCATGCAAAGGCTCCTTTCTCCAGACGCTTATAATAAAGCCAAAAGCCGTTATATTCCCAATGCAAGATTTTTAACTTGTCCCGCTTACGATTACAGAACACAAATAGGCAGGAGGAAAAAGGATTAAGATGAAAGCCTTCCTGTACGATAACGGACAACCCATCAATCGACTTTCTCAGGTCCGTAGGACCTTTGGCTAAATACACTTGCTCAATGATCGAATCCCGAATCATAGCGTTCGCAACACACGAACCACATCAGCCAACAGATCCGGATCGAACCCGGCGTGGACCTCGATCCTTGAAACTCCAAGATGGACAAAAAGACTCTCTTGTTTCTGTGCACGATCAAAATCCATGGTCATCCATGAATGCGTTGAAGGTGTCGCTGGCATCAATCTTAGCTTACGTCGCCAATATCGAAATTGACTGAGTGAAATTCCTTGTGTCGAACACCATTCTTTGCCGTTCTGTTCACTTTTCTCAAAATCTTTCATGCGCTCTTGCCAAAGATTTTGTAACTCGATACGCGTCATGGATCATCCTCCAGATCATTTGATAGAGGCATTATCGCATGCTTGACTGATCAAGAGAAGGTGTCCATTATTTGACGCTTACGCATGTAATCGTTCTTTTCGTTAAAACTGTGATTTGCACAGTTTCCCCACATTATGGATAATGTTCTTGAGGGGATCAGCAGAGAGCTAGCATAAATAAATGCCCATCCAGTGTGGGGTGGATGGGCATTTTTGTGCACTGCGAATGCGGGAGTGCGCCAATAAACATACTTCTTAATGTCATTTCGAAAATTTACTTTTTATATAATCTAATACGAAGGAGATAACCACGTACGCTATTAAAGCGGGAATATAATAGCCAGTTCCTCCATCAGGATTAATAAAAATATATGTGAATAAAATAATAACCAGAATAACTTTAATTAAAATAAATACCTTATTATTCGCCAATACCCTTCACCTCACTATTTATTATAGGTACGGCTCACTTTACCTGCAAGATGAGTTCTTGCCTTGTTTGTATAGAAATAATAAGTTGTTTTTTCTTTTATCGGCACTCCATTATACCATTTTCTATAAATTTTTTCTGTAACATATTCATTAGGAGCATATGCGGCATAGAAAATTGCGGCAATATCATAAACAGCCTTTACCTGTGCCCAAGGAACAAATTCCATGATGGCAGCACCTATCGCTGATTTCGTAACCGCGATAAACTTTTTTGAATACTTAAGTGACCCCAATATGTCCAGCTTATTCCACCGCCACCTGGACCAGGTGTCATTTGAAATGGAGTTATCGCATTTTCATTTAAATTATCAGCAATGTTTTCTTTATTCGAATAGGGAGCAAAAGATTCCGGAACATTAACGTTTAAAGAATCTTTTTTTAGTGTTTCCGCATGGGCACTATCTGCAAATAGCGAAAGTGGGGCAAGCGTTATAGCTATGTTAAGACCAAAATAATAAATCTTTTAAATTTTATTGAACTTATACTATTCATATAATCACTCCTTATGGTTTATATGAAAATATTACCATAGCTCATGCCGCGCTAATCCGCACATTTCATGCGTGATCACGTATTTTTTTTGCGGTATTCCGCACGTTTTGATGTGCGAACACACACATTTCCGAGTGCTAATCTCTAATTCCGGCATTGTTCGACATTATATGACAAAATATCTGTCTGATTCACCTATAAAATTAGCAAACTACAAAAAATCCACGTTCACATTTTAGCCACACTATTAAACGATCTCATCTTCGTATCACTCAAATATGTACACCCGGTCACCCAGGCGGGAAGACTTATGTTATTTCTGTTCCAGTGCTTCTGTCTGTACTTTGATTGCGTCCTGCGCAGTCTCTTGTGCGGTCGGCTTTTCTTTTGCAGCTGCAGTTTGCGCCTTGGCCTGCTCATCCGTGTCTTTCTTCGGCTCTGTGTAGCCTTGTGCCTGTTTGCTGTCCCCCATGCCGACAGTTGTGGGATCAGTGATCGTACCAACAATACCGCCGACCAGCGTAAACACTAGTCCAATCCATGCCGTTACAGTCGTTGTCGCCCGCTCCTGATCGAAGGATACAGACCACCAACCAAGCAGATTGCCGACACTAATCACGCCGGAAGCGATACCAATTAATAGAGCGGCTAGGGCTGTTACCGTCGCCTTATTTTTGAGACGTAAAATCCGATTGATTTTCATAGTGAATTCTCTCCCTTATTTTAATTTCAGAATTTGTCCTGGATAGATAATGTCCGACTTGAGCTTGTTCAGTTTCTTCAATTCCGCAACCGTCGTCTTGTTCTTGATCGCAAGATCCCAAAGCGTATCGCCTTTCACTACTTTATGTGTCGGTGATTTTTTCGGTTTGGATTTTTTCTGTGTGGCAACAGCCTTGTCCAATGCCTTCGCGGTCTGCGGACCATAAATGCCGTCTGCGGTCAGTCCGTGAGTCAGCTGAAAGCGGCGAACCGCGTCTTCCGTTTTCGATCCATAGATACCATCACAGCCATGATTATTTGCACCCTTATCCGGATAGAAATAAACACTCGAAAACCTCTTCTGTAACGCGAGTACCGCAGAACCACGAGATCCACGCTTTAGAAGAGATCCGGAAGACGATTTCTTTGCAACAGGTTTTTCCTTAGCTGGTTTAGATTCAGCGGGCTTTGAAACTTTGCCGCTTCCCCCCGTAATTGTATCCGTATAGGAAATATTTTCATCGACGTTTCCGCTGATTCCGGGAACGTTGGCGCCGGACGTATGCTGCCAGAAATCCGCACTCCGGCCAAGTGTCGAGTTGTGCCGAGCGATCCATTTAAGCAGTCCTGGACGCAAGTCGGACTCGTTCAACCGACTCTCTAAAAACGATTTGCCGCTATAGACGCCAAGCTTTGACTGACCATTTTTCGCCAATGTATATTGCCATTGAATAGGGACAGCTGTGCCAAGTTTTTGGGACAGTAAAGACATCAAATTGGGACAGTTAGGACATGTGAGGGACACCTCCTGTATAATGAGCTTGCACCTAGTGGTGTAAATCCATTACAGGAGGTTTTTTTAATGATCAAATACCGTGAAATTTTGCGGCTTCATGCTCAGGGATTTAGCCATCGGCATATTGCTTCGAGCTGCGGATGTTCGAAGAATACCATTGGCAATGTCCTGAGGCGGGCTGGAGAGAAAGGAGTCTCATGGCCACTGGATAAGGACATGGATAATCCTGAACTCCAGAATATTCTTTTTCCTGAAAAGCATCGATCTGAGATGAGACGTCCACCGGATTGTAGCTATCTCCACCAGGAAATGGCTCGAAGCGGAGTGACCCTGTCATTGCTTTGGCATGAATATGTAGAAACGTGTAGACAAAACAAGGAGATCCCTTACAGTTATCGGCAATTCTGTCGTTTTTACAACAGCTATGTGATAAAGACCAAAGCAACCATGAGAATTAAAAGAAAGCCTGGTGAAGCAATGGAAGTGGATTGGGCAGGTCAAACTGCTTCAATTCAGGATTCTATCACCGGACAGACCATTCCTGCTTACGTCTTCATATCTGTGTTACCTTGTAGTCAATATGCTTACGTCGAGGCATTTCTATCCATGGATACACCAAGCTGGATAACCGCTCATATCCATGCCCTGCAGTTTTTCGGTGGGGTTCCCCGAATGATTATTCCTGACAATTTAAAGACTGGTGTTGAACGATCATCCTCAACAGACCCGGTGATCAATCGCTCGTATCAGGAAATGGCTGAGCATTATCAAACAGCGATTGTTCCTGCCAGGGTTCGCCACCCGAAGGACAAACCCAATGTAGAAGGGGGTGTTCGAATCATATCAACTTGGATTATTGCCTCCCTGAGAAACGGTCAATACTTTTCGATTTCCGAGCTGAATCAAGCGATAAGAGAGAAATTAACGGAATATAATGAGAAGCCCTTTCAGAAAAAAGATGGAAGCAGGCAATCCGCTTTTGCGGAGGAGGAGAAGTTTGCCCTTCTCCCTTTACCTGCTTCCTCATACGAATTAGCGACATGGAAAAAAGCTACCGTACCCTTTGATTATCACATATCTGTAGAAAAAATGTACTATTCCGTTCCCTATGAATACATGAAACACCAGGTGGATGTTCGAGTGACCCGAAACATGATCGAAATCTATTTTAATCACTTCCGCGTTGCTTCGCATATCAGACTTTATGGGAAGAAAGGTCAGCTATCTACCAATCCCGAGCATATGCCCGATAAACATAAGGATTATTTATCGATGAACCGAGATTATTTTATGTCCTGGGCTAAGGAAGTCGGGGTTCATACACTCATTACTGTAAAAGCGATTCTCGCTTCATACAAAGTAGAAAAACAGGCACTTAAATCATGTTCATCACTCACAAAACTAGCAGATAAATACTCTGTAGAACGCCTCGAACGGGCATGTGGACGTGCCTTAGACTATTCGCCAAGACCCAATCTGAACAGTATTAAGACCATTTTAAAAACAGGTCAGGATAAACAACAACTAGACTCTATCAATCCACCAAAATCAAATACAAATCAAAGCGATACTCACGGTTTCGTTAGAGGTGCAGCCTACTATGGGAGGAAAGAAAAATGACGAGCGAAAATACCTTATCAAAATTATATGATATGAGATTGACCGCTATGGCTGAACAATATAGCGAGCAATTACGCGATAGCCAATACAATGATTTATCATTCGAAGATCGATTCAGTCTCTTAGTGGATCGTGAGTGGGATCGAAGAAAGAACAACAAACTGGATCGCCTGATTAAGAAGGCAGGATTTCGATATAATCAAGCCTGTATTGAAGACATTGAATATCATCCTGATCGCAAACTGGACAAAACTCAGATTCTACGATTAGCCTCCGGACAATACATTCAGGACAAGCATAACTTGATCATTCAAGGGGCTTCTGGGAACGGAAAATCCTATCTCTCTTGTGCTTTTGGCATGGCGGCCTGTCGACAGTTTTATACAGTGAAATATACTCGTCTGCCTGATTTACTCGATGAGCTAGCCGTTGCCAGAGGAGAAGGGATTTTCCAAAAAGTCATGAAGTTATATCGCAAAGTCGATCTTCTTATCCTGGATGAATGGCTACTCACCCCATTGAGAGAAAACGAAGCACGTGATTTACTGGAAATTATCGAGACTCGACATCAAGTGTCCTCAACGATTTTCTGTTCTCAATTTGATGCACAAGGATGGTATGAAAATATTGGCCAGGCAACCCTCGCCGATGCCATTCTCGATCGTATCATTCACGATTCATACACCATCTTAATTGATGGAGAAGTGTCCATGAGAGAAAGACACGGATTAAAAGAATAAGAAAAATGGGTCGCAGAGGCATCATCTACGGATGATCCCTCTGCATTTTTAGCTCTGCCTGTCCCTCGCATGGCACACATGTCCCTCGTTTATGTCCTAAGTGTCCCAAAAACATGGCATAACTGGGCTTTTGCGATGGCAATATACAGCCAACTCGTCCAAAAACGCATTAACATACGCGGTCAGCTTCGCGCGATCACTCGTCAGCGTCCCCGCTTCCACGTCTGCGAACAGATAGCCTAGCGGCAGACCCTTTATGTTTTTGAGCAGCCACTGCGCTTCTGCGCGAGCATCTGCTTCAGACACACCGCGGAAGAAATGATAGGCATGCACGGCAAGACCGGCCGCCTTTGCTCCAGCAATATTCTTTTTAAAATATGGGTCGACAATCCGACTCCCTGCTTCACTGCCCTCGGTTGCTTTAGCGATCATAAACTTGTAGCCTGCGTCTTTAACTTTTTTAAAATCAATGTCGCCCTGATAGCGAGCCACATCAACGCCCTTGATTTCCACCATTGTTTTCACCCTTTCCTTTCAGTATTGACACCATATTTTTAATTTGTTCCGGAACGGGTAAGCCTGTCCTCCCGGCATTTTCCAAAATAGACAAAAGTTCATTTGCCAAATAAAAATAAACGGTCGCGTCCATAAGCACATGCCCAAACCCAACGGCCGCATCTGCCAAGTGCGCCACAGCGACAATAGAAAAGAGCATCACCTTTTTGGCAATGCCCCTGAATCCTATTTTGCTGGACAGTGTGCCGGTATAAGCTGCGGCCAGCAGTCCGCTTACATAATCAATAATCACAAACGTTAAGAGAATTTGAATCAGCGGCGTCCACCCTCCATACAACCTGGATTCCCGTATCTCCCTATGATTTTCCCCAAGCCCTCAAAAAGGTTGATTACATGGGGATTGGGGGACTTTTTTTGCTTTTCTTCTACCTAGTTATGTGTTATAATTACATCACTAGGTAGGTGGCTAAAAATGGCGATCATCAGGCAAAAAGACAAGCGTAGCGGACTCACCTATGCTTACGAATCGGAATCGTACTGGGATAAAGAGAAGAAACAACCGCGTTCAAGACGCAAACTCATTGGACGTGTCGATGAAAAGACGGGAAAAATAATCCCTACAGACGGGCGAGGGAAACGACGCAGGCAAACATCTGAGGAAAAGCCTCAACGAGGTCCCACTCCTGCTGCTGAAGCGAAGCGTGTTTTTTACGGAGCCACCTATTTACTGGATCAAATCGGTGAACAGCTTGGACTCACTGAGGATCTCAAGACCTGTTTTCCAAGGCATTATCAACAGATTCTGTCGCTTGCCTATTATATGATTTTGGAACACCCGAATCCTCTGACTCGTTTTGAGAAATGGGATCATCTACATAAGCATCCGTACGGGAAAAATGTGACTTCTCAGCGTAGCAGCACTGTTTTTTCATCCATCTCTGAAGCGGGCAAGAACCAGTTTTTCTCACGTCGCAAGCAGCGTTGTCATGAGGATGAGTATTGGGCTTATGATACGACCAGTATCTCGAGCTATTCCGAAGTGCTCAAACAGGTCGCCTATGGCAAGAACAAGGAAGATGATCGTCTTCCCCAAATCAACTTAGCCCTCATCTTTGGTGAATCCAGCGGGTTGCCCTTCTATTATCGGAAATTGGCTGGGAATATTCCTGATGTCAAAACGGTTTTGAATCTTTTAGGTGATTTCAAAACCCTCGGTTTTGAAAAGGTCAAGCTGGTGATGGATCGAGGCTTTTACAGTGCGGCCAATATCAACGCTTTGATGAAGGAACATCTGAAATTTTTGATTGCCGTCCGTCCCTCATTATCTTGGGTACGTCATGAACTTGATCACGTCTATGACACGCTTGACACTTTCGAAAATCTGGATGAGCAGTACGATCTTTATGCCCTGACGGTGAGAACGGACTGGGACTACACGCAGGATCGCCCATATAAAGGAGATACGCTCAAAGAGAAGCGTCGCGTTTATCTGCATCTCTACTACAATGTCGATCAAGCGGCAGAAGATCAGAAAAAGTTTGATCGCAAGCTGATGCGCCATCATCAAGAACTGAAAAACGGGCAGCGCGTTCCGGAACACGAAGCCTTTTACAAAAAGTATTTCACGGTTAAATCAACACCAAAGCGAGGGGCACAGATTACAGTCAATCATCAAATGGTTGAGAAGGCCAAGCGGTACTACGGGTATTTCTCCCTGCTTTCCAATGAAAAAATGGATGCCATCCAAGCCCTCGAACTTTATCGGGGAAAAGATCCCATTGAGAAGTGCTTTGGAGACATAAAAGAGCGGCTGAACTTACGTCGCATGTTGGTTTCATCAGAAGCCACGTTAGACGGGAAGCTTTTTGTAAGTTTTGTTGGGTTGATTTTGCTTGCGCAGATCAAGAAAAAAATGCAGGCACAGAAGCTTTTCAAAGACTACACGATTCAATCTTTATTCGATAAATTAGATGTGATCGAGGCCTTTGAATCCCCAGGTCAGGCACTAAGAGTGGGTGAGATTTTGACCGCGCAGAAGGCTATTTATGCGGCTCTAGATATCCCACTACCTAGTGATGTGTAACGGGAATCCAGGATACAAGTAACCTGTTACCGCCCCAATCACCGCCGCGATTAATCGGTAAATCGTTTCATATTTATTCATCACCAACACCCCATTTCATGCAAAATAAAAAGACCTTGAGAGGTCTAATCCATATTTCCAATTGATTGAGAGTGCTCACCAACAATAACCAGTGGTTCAGCTTGTACATGATTCTGCGTGAACATATTATTAGAATACATGTTGTAGTCACAACCTTCCATTTCCTGAATAATATAGTTATATTTGGCATTAGGACGATCCGTATTTATAGCAAAATGATTATCGGAAATCTTATTTCGATTGTTACTTTTAAAATTAAATTGCACATCTATGAAATATTAACTTGCACATCAGAGTATTATGATTATAGATGGTTAATTTCTCATTTTTGAGAATGATTTCCTTTTATATCTTGCTAATGTACTCTCACTTATTCCAGTGATTTCAGCTACTTCACCGAATGAAGAAAATGTAAGAAGAGATAGTGCGTATTCGATCTGTTGATCATTAAATTTTCTTGGTCTTCCTTCGCGAAACCCTTCATGTTTCCTTGCTTGTTCTTTACCTTCCTGCGTTCGTGTAATTACGAACTCTCTCTCTGCACGAGTAAATGCACAGAAAATCTTAAAAATATGCTCTCCATCTGGCGTGCTATCCATAATTCCCATATTTAATATATTAACTGTTACTTGCATATGAAACAGGTTACTGACTATTGTCATTGCCTCTGAGTAACTGCGTGCAAAAGAGTCAAGTTTTGGGACGACTAACGAATCGCCACTTTTTAAACGTGAAAGAAGAATTTTGAAATTTGGTAAATCCTGCTTTAACTCAGACGTTCTATCCAAAAAAATTTCTTTTAAACCAAGTTTTTCATAACTGCTGACCCAATAATGCAATGTTCTTCTCGAAATGCCAAATTCCTTTGATATTGCCTGTAGTTTCTTTTCATTCGTAAGATACGGAGAAATAATAGTAAACTTTTCCACAGCAGCTTGTCTTGTTCATCCGAGAAGAATGTAAGTGGAGGAGGCTCTTGCATAGAAAGGCTCCCTTCATATTTTGGTAGGTACTTAGGATATAACCAGTTCTTGATTCAAGTAACGGTATAAAGTTGCTCGACTAATACCCGTCATTTCCACAATTTCTTTAACACTGTATTGTTCTGAACGATACAAATTGACTGCTCTGTTAATATCACGCGAGTTAACTTTTGGACGGCCACCTTTACGGCCACGTGCTCTGGCACTTTTTAATCCCTCTTTAGTTCTTTTGACAATCAAATCTCTCTCAAATTGACTGAACGCTTGAAATACAGTCATCATGAGACGCCCTTGTGGTGTCGATGTATCAAAACTTTCTTTGATACTATTTAATTTGACATGTTTTTCTTCAAAATAGCTCACAAGTTCAATTAGATCTTTTGTGCTTCGTCCTAACCGTGAAAAGCTTTCCACAACGACAACATCTCCCGGACGCAATTTATCTTTTAGTCGATTAAGTTGTGGCCGATCAGCTTTTGTTCCTGTCATTTTTTCTGTCAGTACCTCATTACAATTATATTTTTTTAGTAAATCAAGTTGTCGTGCTAAATCCTGTTGACGTGTACTTACTCGAGCATAACCATAGACATAAGATTCCATAATAAAAAACCACCTTCTGACTTTAATAATAGCACAAAGGGTGGTTATAGAGATATAGTTTATGAGCAATGTTTTAATACATAAAATTCAACGAAATAGCTGTAACTTATGACAAAAAGAAAAACGTCTCAAAAACAATCGTAATCGAGACAAATTGATCTTATTGATAGCCCTTCTTAAGACGTTAGAACTTACTTTGGAAAATTGCTTTTTTCTTCATTCGTAAACTTTAAAGTATTAACTCTTCCTAGCAAGAAGATTAGTGGAACAATTATTATTGCTATGCACGCCATTTCATAAGTATTTATTAGATTATAAACAATTGCCAAGTTAGCTAACCAAAGGGACAGTGGTTGAAATACAAAGTCAATGAAATCCAATATCCCAGATATTTTCCCTAATACATTCCCTGGAACTGTTTGGTTTAGAAACACTATACTGGTAGAGCGCTGATAACTCATTAAAATGCCAAGAAATATTAAACCAATTATAAACAAAATTTCAGACGGAAATATAAAGAAGATTATAGTAAACGAAAACATAATCGATGAATAAATAAATACTCTAAGCTTTTTTGGTGGGAATATGCCTAATAGAAGACTTCCAGCTAAAAGACCATACTGCCAGATAGGGGTGACCATTCCATATACATATGAATTCACGTGCATACTATTAATTAACTCATGTGGGACAATAACATCTTGAATTCCAGTCATTGTTATCCCAATAACGATACTTGCTATTATAAAAACATGTATATATGAATTATGGAATAAAAGTTGCATCGATTCCTTAACTTCCTCAATAGATCCCCTACTTTTTTTATTAATTATTACACGATCATCTTTTACATTTTTTTCTTTAATTAATAATAACGGAAACGATGCAAATAAATAAAATAACCCAATCAAATACCATAGTGAATAAGAGTTAATATTGCTCAATACAGCACCTGAGATGAAAGGAATAATTAAAAATATGAATTGCCCAGACGACTGTAGTGTTGCAACACCATGTGGAATTTCTGAGTTAGTTAATATTCGTTTTGGTATTACATTAGTCGCTATTGAAGCTGCTCCTCCAAAAAAACCTAAAATCGCTCCTAATAAGAATGAGCCTCCATATGACGTAAGAAGGCCAAGTGGGGTCATAACCGCTATTAACGATCTAAATACTTCACAAAATAGTAAACTTAATTTTGGACCATATCGATCAATAAAAAATCCAGATAAAATTGATCCTATTGCTAAAAACAAAGTATAAATCGTCAGATAATATGCTAGTAATGAGGAACTAGAATGTTCAATTTTCAAAATCTGCCATGGTATGACAATAGGGATAATGTTAGTTACCAAGCGACTCATACTTCTACTAAGAGTAAATGCGCGCATATTTTTGTTTTTGAGTGTACTTTTCCAATTAGCCCATGAATCTCTAATCCTATTCACAATTATCCACACTTTCTTTTGCGATATTTAAATCATTCAAAATAATTAATGAATTTATACGATGGTTACGTCCTCTTTTCCATGTTTAATTAGATTGTCTCTAATTTGACATCTTGTATCTCCTGACCACATATCACCAGTCGTTACATAGTTGAGCGCTGGACATCCGCCGTGACAAAAATATTCAAACTTGCAACTATTGCAAAATATATCCTTTGTCTTTCCTGACCTAAGTATTTTAAATACCGAAGAGTTTAGCCAAATATTTTTGATTGAACTTTCAAAAACATTCCCCGCACTAAATTTATTTTTATCAAACAACGCACATCCTAGCATGGTCCCATCGTTCATAATTTCTAATCTTGTTTGGGCTGCAGAACAACCACTTTTCAAAATTTCGTAGGGTGACTTGGGAATATTAGACTTTTGTAATTGCTGATCTCCTGTCCAAATTTGGCATCCCTCTAGTCTATAATTTATGGCATCGTTATATTTTTCTTTAATGTATTTTTTGACTTTACTTGAGATTTCCCGATTTTCTTTTAGTGAGAATCCTTTAATTTCAACTTGATTTATATTCGCAAAAGCGCCCATGGAAAACTCATATAATCCTTCTTTAACAGCAAAATCAACTAATTGATATATACCATCAATAGTTTTTGGTAATGCCAGTGTATGAATCCCACAATCAATTCCTACCTCACGACAATTTTTAACAAAATTCACTGTCTTTTCCCATGATCCATAAGTTAATTCTTTGTGTCTATCATCTAGAGATTGTAAAGATACTTTTAAGGTCAAATTGTGATATTTCTTAAGGTGATCGATAATACTTGTACTTAAAATACTTCCATTAGTAGTAATATGCGTTTTTTGACCAATTGCATCAAGATAATCTAACATATTCCAAATATCTGGATAAAGTAAAGGCTCACCACCAAGTATGGTTAAATATGGAATCTTTAATTTCTTTATTTCATTTAAAACAGGAATCCATTGGTTCATGGGATAAACGACTTTTTTATCATCCCATTTTTCCTGAGAGACAAAACAAAATTTACATTTCAAATTACAAACCATACCTGGATATAACGATACGTTGACAGGAGCAGATAAAAAATCAATTTTTTTAACCTCCTCTTTCTCTTTCTTGAATTTATTGATTGTTAAATCAGTTAAACAATGGTACTTATGTTTTGCTGGTCTTAAAAAATTATCCAATTCTGAAATTGCATCCGTAATAATATCTTGGGCAATATCTTGTTGGTACAAAGCTGAAAGGATAACAGCTTGCTGCGAAATATCATTGGTAAGTTCAAATAACAGTAGTAAGTCTGTAGTAAAATCATTAATTTCAAATTCACCCTTATTAATTACTATAATTAATCCACCCCAAAATTCTCTTCTAACGATTACATCATTTTTCAATTGAAATAACAAAGTAATTATCTCCTTTAATTTATTATTCATATTATTGAAAAAGGGCTACCTCAAGAGAAAAACTAATCTCAAGGCAGCCCTAAATCAATACTTACCATCCATCACCTTTTGCCATTACAGAAACATTCATTACTTCGCCGAGGTCAACCTTCTTAACTTTGACTTCAACTTTTTGATTCTTAGCCATTGTTAACACCTCTTTTCATTAATTCTATTTTTAATCTAATACTTTTTGGGATTACTTCAATAATATTTTTGAATGTTCATGGATATTTAAATGAATATTCACATATTATCCATTTGTTTGTAATAAAGCAAAAAATCAAACCTGAATTATTCACCGCTTGCCGTTTTTTCGGGATTTTGCTCACCAGGATGCAGCCAACCTGATTTCACTTGATTTTTTGAATGGAAAAATGACCTTGAAGATCAATTTCTGAACATTCACGTAAAAGAAGGCCATTTTGAGACAGACTTCCCCCGTTGATCTGATGAACCCGTTTTGAATTTTGAGCTGAGTGTTTTTTTGTTACTCGATGTGAAGTTGTTGAATCCGGTTGAGCACGTTCCAGAAGAATGCCTGATAGACAAAACTGGAAGACAGCTTGAAATAAAGGGATCGTCCTGACCGGACGAGCTTACTGGCCACTTTGACGATCCGCGTTCGGATGGTTTCGATTCGCATGGCCTTCTGTCTTTTTGGGAATGCCATCGTCCGCATCCAGTTCGTTAAATTGTAGGCGAGCAGACTGAGCATCAATCGGACTTCGTTAATTTCGAATTTGTGACTAGACAGTTGATCCAGACTGAATCCGGATTTGGCTTCCTTGATGTAGTTTTCCATCGTCCCTCGTTTCTGATAAGTCTGAAAGACCTGTTTCGGGGAGAAGCATTCAACCAGATTGGTCACGATAAAGGTATGCGTAAAGAAAAGTTCATTGGCCGGGCGAATGGATTGAACGGCAACCCGTCTTGGCTTACCCCAGGACTTCGCCTGATAATCAAATTCTTCATAGTAACACTGAGTTTTACCGGTTGGTGAATCATTCGGGTGAAGTTCTTCGGCCAGCCGTTGAAGCACGGCGTTGGTCTTCAGCCGAATCACGTAGTAGACGGATTCTGTTTCGCACGCCTCGTAGAGGTCCGGTGTGGCAAAACCGCTGTCAGCGCGAACGAGCGGCGTGGTTTCTGGAAAGTGCTCGTTGTAGTGTTCGAGAATCGGCCGGACAAAGTCCACAACGCCATGCGATGTATAGCGATTTCCAGGACGCAGTTTCGCTTTCAAAAAATCACCCGTTGCCCCATCAAACGCCACCAAGGGATGGAAGCCGATCGTACCGTAATGCGCGTTATAGTCCGAGGATTCTTGCTTTCCATACGTATCAACATGGGTGGAATCCAAGTCAAGGATCAGTGCTGGATTCTTGCGATAGCGGTGAACTTTGTCGAGTAATTTTTGGTTGGCCATGCCAAGCTGATCCAGAGCATTAGGATCAAAGCGATCATAAAAACGGGAGAGTGTCGGCTGTGACGCAAGTGTTGGTGATTCAACAACCTGAGTGAACACGGGATCGTGAATCAATGAATCCGCTGCATCATCTTCAGAATAACCAGCCAGCAGCTGATAGATCTTCTGGCGCAAAAGTTGCTCATTGGAATAATCCGGACTTTTGCGCGAATCGTTCAGCACCAGATGGTGAGTCAGCGTTTTTGAGAAACCGAGTTTTTCATCAAATTCTTTAAAAATCAGATGACCGCTGTCGGAAGAAAGTTCGCCACCGGTAAAATTGATTTTGATCTTCCTGTTGAATTGACACGACTTTTCCTCTACACTGAGCATATGAGGAACCTCCTTGTATGTTTTTGGTTTAGTCACCTATTATCATACAAAGGAATGGTTCCTTTTTCATTAACTTTTTTCACCTAATCGGTGAAAAAACGAAAAGGGTTATCTCCTTGTGGGGAAAGCGTTTTGGCCAGTTAGCAAATTAGGCTATGAATAATTCAGGTCAAATGCTTTTAATATGTAATTTAAAATGTTTAATATGGGAGTTGACTGATGGAAGATAAGTTTTTAGTTTATTTGTGCATTATTTCTCGTGTAAAGAAGAATTCTCATTATGTATAAACATGAGAGTATAAAGCAAGCAAGAAAGCATGAAGGATTTTTGCAAATAAAGGGGCTTAACAGTCAACAGATTGACTATCTAAAGCTGAAATAACTGGGATAAGTACAAGTACGCTGGTAAGATATAAAAGAAACTTTCCTCATGATTAGAACATTGATCATTTTGATTTATCATTATTTATCCAAATTGACAGTGCAATATTTTATTTTATAGGTGTGCAATTTAATATTAAAAATAACAACCTATTCAGAAAGGCATCAAAGAAGAATATGAAAAGACTGAAGAGTACCGTGCTGCTCAGAAACATCATGCTTTAATTGCTGCCTATCAGGACGCTCAGCAAGCCTTTGATGAACTTTACGGCAGGACACTTATAAGACCTGCTATGACGTATTCAACACGCTCCGTGATCCACAGCAGTTAGAACGGTTGAAAGAGCGAAAGCGGCAAAGTGATGAGTATACAAAACGTAGTTACCAATCCTATTCAAGTGATAACTGCGATTGGAGCTCATTACTCGGAAACGTGGGAACAAGTAATTATTCGGATAGCGAGAAAAAGATGCTGAAAAAAATCTACCGTGTTGCCGCCGCCAAGTTTCATCCAGACGTCACTTCAAACCATGACGACACTATGATGAAATTTCTCGGCAAGCTGAAAAAGCAATGGGGCATTTGATCGTCGATGTAGTTACTGCGCATAATTAAGAGGTAACTACGCTTTAGCGAGTGATCTAATCGCTCGTTCTCTCCAAGAAAAAGCGTAGTTACTCTGTATACATTCGAAGCAACTACGTCACTTCTTCCCTTGAAAGGAGGTGAAAATAATGGCCAGTTTTCGAAAACGCGGCGACAAGTGGGAATTCCGGATCATTTACCGTGATCCCGTTACTGAAAAGTACAAGGAGAAAACCAAAGGCGGCTTCCGTACAAAGAAAGAAGCATCTATGGAAGCCGCGGATATTGAAGAAAAAATCTATCTCGGACAGACAACGATTATAAAGAGCCGAGACACGCTTGTAAAGAGTTGGTTGACCGAATGGTTAGAAAGTATATAACGAATCCATCAATGCCAAGACACGAGCATACCGCAAGCATTACATCAATGACATACTCATTCCGGAACTCGGCGGATACCGATTAGCGACGATCAGCAAGACACAATATCAGCGATTCATCAATGGACTGACCAAAAAGTACAAAAAAAGAACCATACAGTCGATTCACTCCATCTTCTGCACGGCCATGAATAAAGCGGTTGAATTGGAAATGCTGCCGTTCAATAAGTTTCAAAACGTATCAATTGCGAAGAAAGACGACGTTGTAAAAACGAATTATCTGACGAAAGACGAAGTCAGCATCTTTATGGATGCGGCAGCTACATCGCCCTTTCATCATTTTATCATGGTCTCCCTGCTTTTACGAACGGGAATGCGGAAAGGCGAAATGCTCGCCCTCACATGGGACGACATCGACCTGGTTCATAAGCGAATTAAGATTACGAAATCACGTGATAAGAGCGGCTGCCACCCGCCTAAGACTGCGTCCAGTATCCGGACGATTGCCATTGACGATACGCTCATCGATCAATTGAAGCAATATCAGACTTGGCAGAAGAAGGAACGTCTCAAACACAAGATATGCTTTGACTCTGAATATATGCTTACTATTCCGAACGGTCGTGAGATGGGCGAATATGGTGTGAACAAGGTCATCAATATGATTCTTGCTAAGACAAGCCTTCACCACATCACACCTCACGGACTGCGTCACACACACGCGATCATGTTACTCGAGAGCGGGGCAGATATCAAGTCTGTGAGTGATCGTTTGGGCCACGCCAATGTCACGATGACCGCGAATGTTTATGTTCATTTTACCCAGAACCTTGAGAACGAAATGGTCTCTAACTTGGACGCTTATCTGGGCAAATAAAATTTACATGGGCAAATTATGGGCAAACGGTTCACATGGGTGCTGAAAACCCCGTCACTGCACGCGTTTAAACATCTTTTCCATTTCGTAGGGCGTGAAATGTACGAGTACTGGGCGGCCATGCGGACAGGTAAACGGATCCTGCGCTTTGCTCAAGCTGTCCAGCAATGCTTGGATCTCATCGGGCCGCAGGTAGTGATTGGCTTTAATCGAACGTTTGCAGGCCATCATTTTGGCCAGCTTTTCACGCAGCTTTTTAATCGAAACTTTCCCCGTTTCAATCAGTTGATGAACGATGTCATTGATCATTTCTTCTTCCCTGCCTTCTGGCAGCCAAGTCGGATAGGAACGGATGATCAGACTACGCGTGCCGAAGGATTCAAAATTCAGCCCAATTTCCTGTAAATAATCTTGATACTCAGTGACTGTTTCATACTCAGAGGCACTGAAATCGAAGGTCATTGGGACAAGCAATTGCTGCACTTCACGCGCGGTTTCGCCAACTTTTTCACGGAAAAATTCATACTTGATGCGTTCTTGAGCCGCATGCTGATCAATAATATACAGCCCGTCCTCATTCTGGGCAAAAATATAGGTTCCGTGCATCTGACCGATCGGGTAAAGCTTCGGCATTCTTCTTTGCGGTTCATCCGATGGAGAATCTTCTACGTCGCTTGTGTCCTGCACAGACTGCTCCAACGTGGTTGCCGATTCATCCTTTCCTGCCATTTGCGATGAAAAAGTATGCGTTTCAGGTTCATGGACTTGTTCCGAAAATGCCTTTTCTGTTTGGGTCTGTTCTGAATGCTCGATCGGTTCTGAGAGATCCGGTCCGGTCACGGCTGTTGGTGAAAAGTCCAAAGTCTGCTGCTCATTTTTCGGTTTTGAAGCACGACTATGGGGTTTTCCGGTTACAGAAGGAATCAGCCGTTCACGATGAAATGCAGAACGAATCGATTCGCTGATCAACGCGCACAATTCTTTCTCCTTGCTGATTCGCGCTTCAAGTTTCGCCGGATGAACGTTCACATCAACAAGAGACGGATCCATCTGTATATGAAGAACACAAATTGGATAGCGTCCAATCATCATTAACGTATGATAGCCCTCCATAATGCTGTTAAAAATCGGATAGTTGCGAATGAAGCGGTTATTAATGAAAATGTAGACGTACTGTCTTCCCGCTCGTGAAATCTGTGGATGCACTGCCAGTCCTTCCACCTTGAAATCAAGTGACTTCCCAGAGAATGGAAATGCTGCTTTCGCCGTGCGCACACCATAAATTGCAGCCAAAACGTGGCTCAATTGGCCACTACCATTTGATTGAAAAACAGTTTTTTGCTCATGAACTAATGTAAAACGTACGTGGGGATAAGCGAGTGCCATTCGGTTGACCACATCGGTCATTTTCCCAAGTTCCGTGTGAATACTTTTCAGATACTTTAATCGTGCCGGCGTATTGTAAAAAAGGCCTTCAACTTTGATTGACGTTCCTTTCCGGCTTTGCGCCAGTCCATCGGCAATCACATGACCGCCTTGCAGTACAAGATGCGTGCCCGGATGCACTCCGTCAGAGGTTGTCAACTCAAGATGTGAAACTGCGGAAATACTTGGCAATGCTTCACCGCGAAACCCCAGTGTCGCAATATGAAAAAGATCGGAATCCTCATGAATTTTACTGGTCGCATGGCGCTCAAAGGCGATGCGACAATCTTCAGGAGCAAAACCGCGACCGTCATCGGTAACCTTTATGCGCTTCAATCCGCCTTCTTCAATCTCAATTAATACTGAGGATGCTTCCGCATCGATCGCGTTTTCCACCAGTTCTTTAACAACCGATGCCGGGCGTTCGACCACTTCCCCAGCTGCTATTTTGTTCGCCAGTGTTTCACTCAGCCTTTTGATGACACCCACGAGAGACTTCTCCTTTCATCCATTTATTTTTTTAATGTTTTCTGAAGCTGAAAGAGCTTGTTCATTGCATCCATCGGCGTCATCGACAATAATTCGATTTTATCTAATTCTTGCAGCACCCTTCGCTCCTGCTTGCTGCGTGGTGGTTGTTCCTGTTCTTTCGGTTCTGTAAAGAGCGCTAATTGCTGCGGTTCTTCCTCGACTTCTTGTGCTGCAGCTGCTTCACCCCGTAAATCGGATTGATTCCCATCATCGGTTACAGAATCTGCAGCTGCATTGCCCTCCAGTCCTTGAAGAATTGTATCCGCGCGCTCAATCAGTGCGTCCGGCAGGCCAGCCAGTTTGGCAACATGGATGCCGTAACTTTTGTCCGCTTGACCTTCAAGCACTTTATGCAGGAAGACAACCGTTCCGTTTTCTTCCATCGCTCCAACATGAATATTTTTCAGCCGCTCGAGCTTCTCTTCAAGAAACGTTAATTCATGATAGTGCGTTGAGAAGAATGTTTTCGCTGCGATGTGGTCATGAATAAATTCAACAATCGCTTGTGCAATCGCAATTCCGTCATAGGTTGACGTTCCGCGACCAATCTCATCGAGCAGGATCAAACTGTTCTGAGTCGCGTGACTCAGCGCATAGTTGGCTTCATCCATTTCAACCATAAACGTACTCTGTCCGGATACAAGATCATCGGCGGCTCCGATGCGGGTAAAAATTTGATCGAAAATCGGCAGCTCCGCATGATCCGCCGGGACAAAACAACCGACCTGCGCCATAATCGCAGTCAATGCAGCTTGGCGCATATACGTACTTTTTCCGCCCATGTTCGGTCCGGTGATCATCAATAGATCACATGTTTCGTCCATTCTAATGTCATTCGCAACAAAAGTGCCGCGCCGCATCACCCGCTCAATGACCGGATGGCGGCTGTTTTTAATTTCAAGTGCCCGTTTATTCGAAAATTGCGGCCGAACATAGCCGTTTTGGTCGCTGACCGAGGCAAAGCTTTGCAGCACATCCAGACTGCTAACAAGTCGCGCTAATTTTTGCAGACGCTCAGACTGTTCTTTAATCTTCAAACGAACATCGCCGAAGATTTGGAACTCAAGACCGACGCGCTTTTCTTCTGCTTCGAGAATGACGCGCTCTTTCTCCTTTAATTCCGGGGTAATAAACCGTTCGGCGTTGGACAACGTTTGTCTGCGTTCATAACGTCCTTCCGGGATCAGCTTCAAATTAGGTTTAGAGACCTCAATATAATAGCCAAACACTCGATTGTAACCGATCTTTAATGATTTAATCCCGGTCGTTTCGCGCTCCTTCGCTTCAAGTTCGGCAATCCAGCGCTTGCCGTTTTTCGATGCATCGCGGTACTGATCCAAGGTTTCATGATAACCCGGTTTAATCATCCCGCCGTCTGAAGTGGTAAACGGAGGGTCATCCACGATTGCATCCGTAATCAGCTCGCGAACCTCCGTACACGGATCCATTTCTTGTTCGTATTGAGCTAACGCTGTTTCATCTAATTCAGCCAATATTCGTTTGATTTCCGGAATTTGTTCCAGCGAGCGTTTCAACTGAACCACTTCGCGCGGGTTAACATTTCCAAAAGAAACCCGGCCGACCAAACGTTCCAGATCATAGACATTACCGAGCAGTGAACGCAAGGTCTCCCGCTCCAGCAAACGCTCTTTTAATGCCGCAACAGCATCCAAGCGCTTTTCAATCTTGCTCTTGCTGAGCAGCGGCTTCTCGATCCACTGCTTCAGCCTTCTTCCGCCCATCGCTGTTTTCACATCGTCGAGCAGCCACAGTAGCGATCCATACGTTTTCTTCTCGCGATTTGTTTGCGTCAATTCCAAATTGCGCCGCGAATGCTGATCAATCATCATATAGGCATTAATTTGATAGACTTCTGCACGTTGAAGATGATCAAGCGAACGTTTTTGCGTGTTTACCAGGTAGCTGAGTAGCTTGCCCAGCGGATCGATTAATTTTTTCTGATCAATGCCCACGGCAATCTTTTGTAATGGGTCGGGTACTTGACTCGCATCGCTTTCAGAGAAAGTCATATTCAAGCGTTCAACCATTTCTTCTTTTTTATCCGGATCAAAATTGGACGCAAGAATCAGTTCGCGCACATCATTGGCATCCAGTTCTTGAATCACACCATCCCAACCGGAAATCAGCGTCACCCGTATTTCACCCGTCGTCAAATCGCTCAAGGCCAGTCCAAATGAACCGTCTTTGGCGGCAGTCAACGCAGCCAGATAGTTATTTTTTTTCGGCTGAAGCGACTCGTCTTCCATGATTGTTCCCGGCGTGATCATTTGAATTACTTCACGGCGCACCATGCCCTTGGCAAGCTTTGGATCTTCCATCTGTTCACATATCGCTATTTTATAGCCTTTATCAATGAGCACCTTAATATATTGTTTTGCAGCATGGTAAGGAACCCCGCACATCGGAATATACTCGTCCTTCCCACCGTTTCTTGAAGTCAGTGCAATCTCCAATTCTTTCGATGCTTTTTTCGCGTCATCGAAAAAGAGTTCATAGAAATCACCAAGTCGAAAAAAAAGAAAAGCGTCTTGGTACTGCGCCTTAATTGCTAAATATTGCTGAATCATTGGGGTATAGCTCATAATCTGTTCATTCCACCTTGCGCTTTTCCTGCGGTTTATTATCCTATTATTATAGCACAGGGCAGCTGCTTTCTGCTTTGCTCTTACGTGAAAACCAAAGTGCCCGATAACAAAATTGAGTGATATAATGGAAAAAATAATCAGGAAAGGAACACCTGTATATGAATGAAAGTTTGCAATCTTTAAAGAAAAATGTACATACTGTGTTAACGGGAAAAGATCGATTAGTTGAGCTTGTTTTTATCGCCATGATCTGCGAAGGTCATTTGCTTATGGAAGACGTACCGGGAACGGGAAAAACAATGATGGCGAAGCTTATTGCAAAATCAATAAAGGGTCGCTTCACACGTGTCCAATTCACACCTGATTTGCTACCGTCTGATATCACGGGAATTAAGTTTTTCAATCCGAAAACACAAGCATTTGAATTGCAGTTAGGTCCTGTCATGACAAACGTTTTACTGGCAGACGAAATCAACCGTGCGACCCCACGTGCACAGTCCAGTCTTCTTGAAGTCATGGAGGAACGTCAAGTGACCATTGAAGGCGAAACCTTTGCCATTGAAAAACCTTTTCTTGTCATCGCAACGCAAAATCCAATTGAATCTCATGGCACCTTTGCACTTCCTGAAGCACAAATGGATCGCTTCTTCATGCAGATTTCTTCCGGATACCCAACCTTTGATGAAGAAAAGGAGATGCTTCATCTCCATCGTTCCGGAAATCCATTGGAAAAAATCCAGCCGGTTATTACGAAACAAACGCTTCTTACGCTGCAGGGACAAGTGAAACAAATTCATGTCAGCGAAGCTGTCGAGCACTATCTTCTCGAAATCGTCCGAGCCACCCGAGATAATACTTGGATCGCAAATGGGGTCAGCCCTCGTGGAACGCTTGCCTTTATGCGCAGCGTGCAAGCTAAGGCGTTGGTGAGCGGACGCGATTACGTTGTTCCCGAGGATGTAAAAAGTATGGCAGTTCCTGTGCTTGCACATCGTCTCGTTCTTTCGATGGAAGGCGAGCTGCATGCGACCAAAAGGCAGATCATTGATGATGTTCTGGAACATACAGCTGTACCCGTTGAATCAGGGGCTTCGCAAAAATGAAAGGATACGCAACCGATTGGCAGTCACGTAATCAGACTCTTTTCTATTTTTTTGGTACCTTGGTGTTTTTTGTCGGATTTATAGGAAACTCATTTTTATGCTCACTAACCGGGCTTATCTTTGTTATTTGTGCTTTTCTTTCGAAATGGTATGTGCTGAACATGATTCGTACCTTTGTTATTGAAAATCAACAACATGATTTGCGCTTATCGGTAGGCGATGAGAGGATCCTTAAAATTAGTCTTGAAAATCGCTCGCCAATACCCTTCTTTTCACTTAAAGGAAGAATCGCTGCAGACAAAAATGTCGTTTTTCCCAATGACAATAGCAAGGGGCAGAATTCTGCTTACAGCTTTACAATCACGGGTCCCGCTCATGGAAAAGTTATTGTCCATTGTCCCGTCACTGCATTGCAACGCGGGATTGCGCGCGTTCGCTCGCTTGAATTTATCTGTTCGGATCCACTTCATATTGTCCGCTGTTCGATACATTTTGATCAATTTCTGAAAAGCAATGTGGTGGTTTATCCTGATCCAGAGCCTGTCCATCAGCTTAATCTCATTCCTCCTCAGATCTCGGGCACACGCTCTGCCAAGCATTCACTCTATCACGATGTTTCAGCACCTTCCGGAATTCGTGATTATACCTACTCCGATCCATTTAAATACGTTCACTGGAAAGCGAGCGCCCGAACTGGTCGTCTTCAGACAAAAACGTTCGAGCAAGTTGCCGATCAGAACTGGATGTTTCTTTTTCTGAATCAACCAAACTCTGTGCATCATCAGCCGCTAGCAGATTTTGAACAGCGGGTCGCTGCTGCAGCATGGCTCGCTCAGGAGGCGTGTCGACGAACCATTGACACGTCCCTCTACTGCAATACGAAATCAATTGGTCAACAAATGATCGGCATTGAATCAGGAAAAGGAGAGGTTCAGCTTCGAAAAACATGGGAGTTGCTCGCGTTTATTCAAGCTTGGCAAATGAAAACCCCCATCACTCAAGCACTGAAATGGATTGACCGCAAACTGGGTCAGCCGCAAATTTTAATTTTCTTGACTCTGGATCAGCCGGAGCTTGCTGCACCTTTTCTCGAAAAATGGTTAAAAACCGGGCATCAACTCTTTATGCTACGCCGAGTTGATAAGCGCTGTATTCTTGAACAGGTTGAGAAAGGAGCATCCGCAGTTGGTAGCATTTAAACACTTACTCACCTTTATCCTGTACCTCGTGTGTGAATGGTTATTTTGTTTTCTTGTCCTTTTGCCGTTCATTGCCCATCAATGGGCACCGCTTATTCTATTTGCTTGTTTAGCAGTGATCCATATGCTCTTATTGGGCAGTCTGCAAAAATTACGGCATGTAACATTCGCTGCCTTTCTCAGTGTTTCCGTGTTGATCGGTCTTGCAGCGCTTATTCTCTTCCATCTCAGTCTCTTTGCGAGTATGCTTTTAACCGCGCTACTTACCTACTTCTCAATTCGAGGTGATGAGGGACGAAGTGTAGAGCGGCTCTGGCGACTGATTGTACTCTTTGCAGCTGTTGTCTGCATTTATGCCCTTTTTACACCAATCCGTCATCCATCTGCACTTTTTATATTGCTCATTGCAGAACTGGCAGCTGCGCTCACTTTGATTCATCTAACAAGCGGAATACGCGGACATGTTTTGCTTTTGATTTCCGGAATACTAGCAGTTACCGCATGCATCACATCGATGATCGCCGCTTTGTTGAAGCCGGCAGTGACATTCATTTATGATTCCTTGTTTAATTTCATTGTTAAACCGCTCAGTTATGGAGCGTTTTCAGTGCTGTTTGGTTGGCTGAACGGGCGTTTAACGCCGCACGCCAATAGTGAAATAAAGCGTGCACTTCAACGTTCAAGCACCGAAAAAAAAACGTCAATGCAGAAAATAGTCCCTGATGCACAAGCTAACTTTAACTTTGGTTTGCTGTTCGGTATTCTGATTGCAGTCTTGCTCCTGCTCATTGCTTTTTGGCAGCTGCGGCGCATTAACATGAGTAAAGCAAAAAAGAACGTGCAGGATGATGCGATAAAAACTGAAAAAATTCCACTTCAGAGTGCCCCCAAGCGAGACAGGAAACCTATTCGATTATCTGCGCCCAAACACACCGTTCGGCGCGCAATCTACCGGCTTCAAAAACAGGCGAAAAAAGTGGGATGCGGTCGGCACCCTTACGAATCACTGCAAGAATGGTTATTCCGGTTAAATCTAAACGCAACAGATCGTTTAATCACTTATTATGAAAAAGTACGCTATGGGAATCAGGAACTGACTGCTTCTGAACAGGCGATGTATCTTGACAGCGTGCATGATGCTGAGAAACAACTAAAACGTTTAAAGTAAAACCTGCCCTTAAGAAAACCCAACTATGATAAAATGAAACGAGGAAAACGAAGGGAAGAACATCCAAATATGTGATTGACGTATTCATTCTAAAATTCAAGAAATCAATTGAATAGGAGTGAATACGTCATGAGAAGCAAGCATTTTTATTACCTATGGCTTGGACAGTCTCTTGCAAACTTGGGCGATGTCTTTTACCTTGTCGGTTTAATGGCACTTCTGTATCGCTTGACGGACGCTGCCGTAACGATTGCGTTTGTTCCTTTTTTAAGCACCGGATCACGTTTTGTCAGTGCGACCATTGCACCCATCGTTCTCGAATGGATGGGGCTCAAACGTTGTCTTGCCATTTCGCAAACCGCTAAAACCCTCTTTTTATTGGCCTTTCTCTTGACTTCAATCGCATTAACTGATCGAATCGGCAGTATTGCCCTTGCTTTTCTCATTCTCGTATTGATCAGTTTTCTCGATGGATGGGCAGCGCCTGCGCGCGGAGCATTGGTTCCACTGCTTATATCTAAAAAGAAGTTGCTCGCGGTAAACAGCTTTCTTTCCTTACTTGATCAGTGTATGGCGATGCTCGGTTGGGGATTGGGCGGTTTGCTGGTCGTACAGATTGGAAGTTACAAGCTCTTAGCATTAACTTTACTTCTTTATGCGATCAGTTCAATAGGCATGGCGTTGATTAAAGTAAACGAAGCAAACGCAAAAAAAGCGAACCAGCCGAAATGGACGCTTATGAAGAAAGGTTGGCTGACGGTCTGGCGTCATCCATCGCTGCGCATCATTTTCATCATTGATTCACTGAGCACGGTTGCCGATGTTGTGTGGATTGCAGCGATCATCTACATTTTTGTCGATAAGGTATTGCATGTTGATGCATCATGGTGGGGATCTATTAATTTCAGTTTTTTTGCCGGGCTGATGCTGGCCAGTCTTTGCGGGATGCGCTGGAATCGGCATATCAAACATCAGGCAGCATTCTACGCGCAATTTAGTTCGCTTTTGGCCTGTATCTTCACCTTTTTGTTCGGCATCAACTCGATTCCGATAATGGCACTCGTCCTTTCACTTTTATATGGGCTTGCCGTTCAATTAAAAGCAACAATTTTTCTCACGATTGAGCAAACCTGCGTGCCTCCGAAGCAGTTGGCCAATGTCTTTTCGGCAGCTGATGCCGTTCAATCTGTTTTATTTGCTATTGGCAGTCTTCTCATTGGCATGTTAGCGGACTGGCTCGGCGTCCGTACCGTTTTTATCATTTCTGCATTCCTTCTGATGCTGGAATGCGCCATCCTATTCATGCGGCGAAAACAACTTTTCATGTATGGAACACGACAGGATACTTAATCGATTCGATTCCAAAAAGCCATGATCCAATACGCGATCATGGCTTTTTTATGCAAGAAAACCGGGTAACATGCCCGGTTCTTGGCTTACCGCTGCTCGCTCAGGGCACCAGAGACGATGGCGATTCTTTAGCTTAGCGGTCCAAGCGCGTTCAAGCGTTTTTGGTTTTCACCCAACGAATAAAAAAAGTCGCAGGTGCTGCACCTACGCATTAATCATCACTATTTCTTGCCTGAGATGAATACCCTTTCTTTTAGTCGTTATCTTTCTCTTCATCGGTTAAAAGTTCTGAGTCCAGACCGTCTAACTCCGAATCCAGATCTTCGTCGTCAACATCGTCTGCCTCAACCAGTCCATTGTCATCGACCTGAACTTTAACCTTTGTTTCACCAATAACTTCAACGAGGAATTCGCGCTCTACTTTTGCGACAATTTCTCCTTCTGAAATCTTTGCTTCCAAGCAATTTGGTTCCTGCAATGCGCGACAAGAAACATCGACCTGATCCGAAGTCACTTGTTTATCGCGCAAGGTCAACGGTACACGATCTTGATAACTGACGGTTTTACAAACAACTTCGGTTTTCGTATTGTCATTATACGAATACCATGTGTTAATGTCATAGGTCCCTTCGACAAGAACCGCATCCTTATGATAGGTAGTTTTATAGTTATTGTTGATGACCCAGCATCCAAGGATGTTCGAAGGTTTGTGCAATGGTGTCACTGTGTGCGCGGATTGGCTGAATTTTTTCCCTTTTCCGCATATGGCTTTCGTTATAATTTCCCGATATACATTCTCTGCCAAAAGTCGAAACCTCCTTTGCCTTCTTCACTTCATGTTATGCAGGGCGAATGCCACGTGTGATACAAAAAGAAGACGCAGGAATGAAAAAAAGCTTCTCTATTGAGAAGCTTATAAAACGCCAGAAGTACAGCATGCTCCCATTACTCTTCCGGACTTGGATTTTCACTTTTTGGGACAACGCGCTGGGAAATTAAATGAGTCAGCATTTGCAGGAAGTCATTAAGCTCTTCCTGTGACTGCCTAAACTCCTGAACGACTGGAATTGCATCGAGTTCCGCCTGCAATTGATCGATAATTGCCTCGTTCCGATGATAGGCTTCTGTTTTGCCAAAATGTTGCAGGTTTACCGATTCTTTTTGATACTGTTTGATCCTTTCAACCAACTGCTGAACTTTTTTATTAGCACTGATTTTTTCTTCAGCTTGTTTGTAAAAGCGAACTTGATCCGACTCAGACAGCTGTCGCGCAAGTCGTTCAGCTTTAGCAACTAGTTCTTCTTTCGAGTAATAATGCTCCATCAACGGACACCTTGCGTTTCTTCTTGCCATTCGCCATTCAGCGACCACATTTTCGCATTGGTAATTTTTACATTCACCAATTCACCAATGAGCGATTTCGGTCCCCTGAAATTGACCACCTTATTGGTTCGTGTATGACCGGAAAGCACTTCAGGATTTTTGCGACTTTCGCCTTCAACCAGCACTTCAACCGTTTGATCCTGATATTTTGCATTACTTTTAGCCGAAAATTCATCCATCAGTTTATTCAAGCGCTGCAGACGCACTTTTTTGACTTCCATTGGAACGTTATCTTTCATCCGAGCGGCCGGAGTGCCTGCTCGTGGCGAATAAATGAACGTAAATCCACCGTCGAATTCACATTCTCGTACGAGTGACAGGGTTTCCTCAAACTGTTCATCCGTTTCATTCGGAAAACCAACAATGATGTCTGTTGTAAATGAGGCATTAGGAACCGCGTCTTTTATTTTATGGAACAACTCAAGATAACGCTCGCGTGTATAGCCTCGGCCCATAATTTTAAGGACATCCGAACTGCCTGATTGTACCGGCAGGTGGATGTGCTCGCACAGATTGCCACCCTTAGCAAGCACTTCAATCAGATGGTCGTCAAAATCTTTTGGATGACTGGTTGTGAAACGGACGCGCGGAATGCCAATCCGACGAATCTCATCCATTAAATTACCTAGACCGTAGTTTTGCAAATCCGGGAGATCTTTACCATAGGCATTAACATTCTGACCGAGCAGCGTAATCTCTTTATAGCCTTGACGTGCTAATTCACGCACTTCCTGAATGATTTCTTGAGGGTGCCTGCTCCTTTCTTTTCCCCGCGTATAAGGAACAATACAATAGGTGCAGAACTTGTCACAACCGTACATAATGTTGACCCACGCTTGAAAATGGCCGCGACGCGACTGGGGCAGATTTTCAACAATATCTCCCTCTTTTGACCAGACTTCAACAACCATCTCTTTACTGAAAAGCGCTTCCTTAAGTAACTGCGGCAGACGATGGATATTATGCGTGCCGAAAATCAGATCCACTTGTGGGTGCTTGGCAAGAATCTTGTTAACCACGACCTCTTCCTGAGCCATGCAACCGCAGACCCCGAGGATCAATCCAGGCTTTTCAAGCTTTAATGTTTTTAAAGTCCCAATATGGCCAAACACTTTATTTTCGGCGTTCTCGCGAATGGCACATGTATTGATCAGGATTACATCTGCCAGCTTGGGATCATCTGTTTCGTGATAGCCCATCTTTTCTAAAATGCCGGCCATGACCTCTGTATCATGTTCGTTCATTTGGCAACCGTATGTCTCAATCAAGTACTGTTTTCCTCGACCAATTGCTGCCATATCCTCAGGAATACTGAAATCATTTATAATTTGAACCGCTTGTCTGCGACGCCTGCGTGCATCTTTTAACGACGGCGGTTGAAAATATTTAGAAAAATCAACTTTGCTTGATGTCTGTTCAGACACGATGCAACCTCTCCTTCAAAATCTCATTCCTAAATTATAGCAAACTCAAGTCTGATATGAAAGAAAGAGAACGATTTCCCAGCGAATCGCCTGCCATCCAGCGTGTTCGCAATGCTTTTCTACCTTGAAGAGTGTATAACATAGGTAACAATTTAATCCTCTTAGCAGACGACATGATAAGATAATGGTTATACTTTTTTGAACGTTATTATGGAGGGTGAATGATGATTCTATTAGCACAAAATAGAAATTTTCGATTGTTGTTTTCTGCTCGTTTAATTACAAACATTGGTGATAGTGTCTATTTTATTGCAGCGATGTGGCTCGTGTACCAATTAAGTGGATCATCTTTCTTTTCCGGACTTGCCGGCTTTTTGACCATGATGCCCCGCACGTTGCAATTTCTGATCGGACCGATTATTGATCGTTATTCAATTAAAAAGTTATTAGTCGGCACACAACTGGCCCAAGCCTGCCTGCTCGCAATCATTCCTGCTGCTGCATTAACCGGAAATCTCTCAGTTACTCTGATTCTGATTATTATGCCGGTGGTCTCGTTCCTCAATCAATTTTCTTTTCCTGCTGAAAGTGCACTGATTCCGCAAATCATGAAAAAAGAACAATGGATTCAAGCGAATAGTTTAATGACACTTGCTTATCAAGGAACGGATGCTGCCTTTCAAGCGATAGGCGGTGCACTCGTTGCATTACTTGGCGCCGTTTCGATGTATAATGCCGATATCCTTTCATTTGGTTTTGCGATTGTACTATTTACAATGCTCAAATTACCCGAGCATCCCCAAGCGTCAACCAAACAAACCATTCCCGATCAGTGTAAGCAATATTTTATTGATTTGCGTGAAGGATTTCGTATGGTCATTCATTCCATTATCGGTAAAATGATGGTTGGTTCGTTAATGACCAACTTTGCATTGGGCGCATTAGTTGCTGTTTTACCGGCATACTCCGATCACTTGGGTGGCCCCGGTATGTATGGATTAATGATGGCCGGGATGGCAGTGGGTACCTTAATTGGTGCGCTGGTTGCCCGCTGCTTTAAAAACAAACCGGTTGGAAAAATGCTGATCTTTGGTTATTCCATTGGATTTCTGCTTTGGCTTGCAGCAGCACTTGTTCCAAATCCAATGCTCTCTTTCATCTTATTCTCGGTTAGCCTTGTTTTTCCCGGGTGTAACAATGTTCTCAATTTTACACTGATTCAAAACGTTGTGCCGCAACACTTGCTCGCCCGTGCCATGTCACTTGTTGCAAGTCTCGCAACCTGTATTATGCCGCTCGGATCACTTGTCGGTGGCTCACTAAGCGATCTTTTCGGATCACCGATAATCTTTGCCGCTTCCAGCATTGGTTTTTTCCTATATGCCGCATACGTTGCGCTCATGCCATCACTGCGACGTTTGCCTGCTGCAGCAGCGGTAAACCCCGAAAATTATGGCTTTTCCGCATAAACAGAAGCCATTCATGGACAAAGTCATGCTTAATGAACGCTTTTTTCCGCGTTGATGATGGATTCACCCCGGCATCGAATCGCCATATCAGCTCAATTCAGTCTCATGACCAGCTGTTTTCCGCCTGTAGTCTGATTTATTGCGCTGATCCCTCTGATACATTAGAGTCAACAAATCAAATTGAACTTCGGAGGATTGTCCGTGAATGAAACGTTTATTTCGTAATCGAAATTTTTCTATCCTTTTTATCGGTCGGTTAATCACCAATATCGGTGACAGTATGTATTACATCGCAGCCATGTGGCTCGTCTACAAGCTGGGAGGTTCCGCTTTCTACTCAGGACTTGCAGGCTTTCTGACGATGCTGCCGCAGTCGCTTCAATTCATCACAGGTCCCATTGTCGACCGCTGCTCAATAAGAAAGCTGCTCATCGTAACACAAGTTCTTCAAGCCATTTTATTGAGCTTGATTCCAATTGCCTATTATTGGCATATGCTCTCGGTAACGCTCGTTCTTATTGTCATGCCACTCGCGGCTTGTTTAAATCAAGTTTCCTTTCCTGCAGAAAGCGCACTCATCCCGCAAATTTTGTCCAAAGCGCTGCGTGTCCGTGCAAATTCACTGATGGCTGTCGCCCAGCAAGGAACGGATGCCGCGTTCAATGCAATTAGTGGTGCGCTGGTTGCACTCGTCGGGGCAATCGCCTTGTATTCTGCCGACATTCTTACTTTCTTTATTGCAGCACTACTTTTTTCAGCATTAAAGCTGCACCATGCTCCATTAGATCAAAAAACACTTTCCCTTAAAGAACAAGCAAACCATTATTTCATTGATCTTAGAGAAGGCTTTCAGCTCGTTTTTCATTCGTTTCTTGCAAAAATCCTTGTGGCAAGTGCCATCACAAATTTTGTTTTTGGTGCGATGATGGCTTCACTACCTGCGTATTCAGACACAATCGGAGGAGCAAAAACTTACGGTCTCTTGCTTGCCGGCATGTCCATTGGCAGTCTGATTGGTGCAGGATCTGCCGGGCTTTTTGAGCGTTTTGCTTTCGGCCATCTGATGATTGCCGGCTACACACTCGGCTTTCTATGCTGGCTGACTTCACTGTTCGTCCCGGTTCTTTCATTAAAAATCATTCTTTTCTCTTCCAGCATGATACCAATTGGCTTAACAAACGTACTCAGCTTTGCCATGATGCAAAATATCATTCCGCAACACCTCATGGCGCGATCTATATCGGTTGTAGCGAGCATCTCCTCGTGCATCATGCCGATTGGCTCACTGATTGGCGGCGCACTGAGTGCACTCCTTGGTGCGCGTCTGGTGTTTGCATCGGCAAGCATCAGTCTCTTATTTCTCGCCCTCTACATCTTCATAGTACCCATTCTGCGTCGTATCCCGGCAATTCATCAGGTTCAACCGGAGAAATACGGGTTTCATTCGCTCGCCGCTGATGAGAAATGATCGTATCTCAAAATTTGATAGAAAAAGCAGCATGCACATCGCTCGCATGCTGCTTTTTCATTGGTGAATCAGCTGATCACCAATATGACGGATAATCTGGCTCCGACTTACCAAGCCAACGACATGTCGTTCATCATCAACAACCGGGATCTGTTTGATGTGGTGGTGGGAAAGGATGCGTAATACAGCGTCAATGTCTTGCTCTCTTCTAACCGTTTGCACATTCCTTTTTTTCATAACGCCGTTCACCTGCAGATCAAGCAAGTCTTTTAATTTATCTTGTGATATTTCGACATCAATGGCTTCTATCAAAGAATAAAGATCATAGATTGTTTTCTGTTTCGGCATCATCTTTCTCAAAACATCACCGTCACTAATGTAACCGACCAACTGATGGGCAAAATTAACGACAGGCGCACCGCCTATTTTGTGGTCAATCATAAGCTTAATGAATGCTTTCAGCGAATCTGTTTCAGTAATGGTTACGACATGGTTCAGCATTAATTGTTCCACAAGCATGGCTGCCGCCTCCTTATCATAAAACCACTGATCTCCTTCTTTATTATAACATATAAATGTAAGCGTTTTATACGTTAAACTGACTTAGCACGCTCAATCGAATGACTTTCCCTCTGGGTGTTAAAGTTGCGCACACGCAAAGCTACGGCCTGTTTCACCGAGACAGTTAAAAAGAATCACAGCCGGAAGCACGGTAAGCAGCAGCAACAACGTTTTAAAACTGGCATAGTCATCTTCTTCAAGAATATAGTAATTTATGGGCAATCCTCATAAGGAGATGACATTCGGAAATGGACGTGTTAAAAGTTTCAGCAAGATCTGTACCTAACTCTGTTGCTGGTGCCCTTGCACATGCAATGAGGGAACAAAAATCAGCAGAAATACAGGCGATTGGCGCAGGAGCATTAAATCAAGCAGTAAAGGCGGTTGCCATTGCCAGGGGATTTGTTGCTCCTAGCGGGCTCGATTTAATCTGCATTCCTGCGTTTACGGATATTCTGATCGATGGCGAGGAACGGACGGCGATTAAGCTAATTATTGAGTCTAGATAGACCGCTCAGCTCATGACTTATTTTTCATGAAGCACACAATCTGTTTATGCCCATAGAAAAAAGCATGCAGCATTGCATGCTTTTTCATTTGTGCCTTTGATGTTTCTTTCGTACAGGTATTTAGTCAAAAAATAAATGATCGTCATTAATTAATAGGCGTTTAATGTCAGTTGCTTTTCCTGTTTTATCATCAATCTGAATGAGGACCGCGCCAAGCTGACCCGCACCCTCTTCACTCTCAAACCGGACCGGCATTGCCGTAACAAAGCGTTTGGTTACTGCTGCACGCTGCACGCCAATAATTCCATTATACGGACCGGTCATCCCGACATCGGTAAGATAGGCTGTGCCTTGTGGAAATATGCGCTCATCGGCTGTCTGGACATGGGTATGTGTTCCTACAATTGCCGAGATCCTGCCATCTAGATACCAGCCGAGCGCGAGTTTTTCACTGGTCGTTTCCGCATGCATATCAACAAAGATGATCGGCGTTTTCTTACGTGCTTCGTCAATCAGTTCGTCTGCGATACGGAACGGATCATCGAGCGCGGGAAGAAAAACGCGTCCTTGAAGATTAATGACCGCCACCTGACGATTGTGCGGCAGATGAATGTAACGAATTCCTGTTCCTGGAGTACCTTCGGGAAAATTAGCCGGTCGGACCAGCTGTTTTGCCTCATCAACAAATTCTAAAATTTCGCGGTTATCCCAAGTATGGTTGCCCATCGTCAGCATATCTGCTCCCGCCTCAAGCAGCTTATGATAGATTTTTTTCGTTAAGCCTTTGCCATGTGCTGCATTTTCTGCATTTACAATGGTTACGGTTGGTTGAAACTTATTCTTCAATTTCGGTAGGTAGTCCTCAATCATTTGCCTACCGGTTCGTCCATACACGTCGCCAACAAATAATAATTTCATCATTCACGCTCTTTTCTTCTAGTAAAACCTTATCTTTTTTGATTGAGAAAAACCAAGCTGTGCTTAGTCCTTTATCTCCAGCCATATGTGAGGGGCTCGTGTCTTTTCGGTGCTGAATCACCGCTTGCCGCGGGCGCCAGAGTACCTCCGCTTTGATTCTTAGCCAAGACACTGGTCTATTGGGTACTACCGCAGGATGCGGTGGTTTTCGCGTTGCAACAGGAGGTATGTGCACTTAGCGAAAGTTCCTACTTCCAATCTTGTACTTTTCTAACCTATAAAAGAGGCGGCAATCTGCCGCCTCTTTCATTTTGCATATTCTACAGCGCGGGTCTCGCGAATGACCGTTACTTTGATATTGCCCGGATAATCGAGTTCATTTTCAATTTTCTTCGTGATATCACGAGCCAATTGAAACGATTTCGCATCATCGACAAGATCCGGTTGAACAATAATTCGTATTTCGCGTCCAGCCTGAATCGCATACGATTTTTCAACACCCTCAAATGATTCAGAAATTTCTTCTAATTTTTCAAGGCGGTGAATATAGGCTTCAAGCGTTTCTCGACGAGCTCCAGGCCGTGCCGCAGACAGCGCGTCAGCAGCCGCTACGAGTACCGAAATGATCGATGTCGCTTCAGTATCTCCATGGTGTGAAGCAATGCTGTTAATGACAACCGGGTGTTCTTTGTATTTTTGTGCCAATTCAACACCGATTTCAACATGACTGCCTTCGACCTCATGATCAATCGCTTTGCCAATGTCATGCAATAAACCGGCCCGTCTTGCCAGATTCTCATCTTCACCCAGCTCAGCTGCCATCATTCCTGAGAGGAAAGCAACTTCCATTGAGTGCTTCAGTACATTCTGACCATAGCTGGTGCGATAATGCAGTCGTCCGAGAATCTTGATCAGATCCGGATGCAGGCTATGAACGCCGACTTCGAAAGTGCTTTGTTCACCATAATCACGAATCTTCTCATCAACCTCATGGCGTGCCTTCTCGACCATTTCCTCAATACGAGCCGGATGAATGCGTCCGTCTTGAACAAGCTTTTCCAAGGCAATGCGCGCAACCTCACGTCGAATCGGGTCGAATCCTGATAGGATAACTGCTTCCGGTGTATCATCGATAATTAAATCAATACCCGTTAAGGTTTCCAGTGTTCGAATGTTACGCCCTTCGCGCCCGATAATCCGGCCCTTCATCTCATCATTCGGAAGATTCACAACCGAAACCGTTGTTTCAGTTACATGATCAGCAGCACAACGCTGAATAGCTAGAGAAAGGATGCTCTTCGCCTTTTTTTCTGCATCTTCTTTCGCTTTCGATTCGATGTCTTTAGCGAGTTGTGCAGCCTCATGAGCAGTTTCCTGTTTGACTTGATTCAAGATAAGCTCTTTCGCCTCATCATTGGTCAAACCGGAAATCCGTTCCAGTTCAGACTGCTGTTTATGCAGTGCTTCCTCCACTTTGCTTTCCATCTCTTCAATTTGTCGACGTTTCTTGCTAAGCGTTTCCTCCCTTTTTTCCAATGATCTTTCTTTATTATCGAGAGATTCACTTTTTCGATCGAGCAGATCTTCTTTCTGCACGAGACGGTTTTCCAACCTCTGGAGCTCATTACGCCGATCACGCGCTTCGTTTTCGGTTTGATTTCTGAGCGTATGAATTTCGTCCTTCGCTTCCAGGAGTGCTTCCTTTTTTAAGGATTCTGCATCTCGATGAGCATCCTCAACGATCTGGTGTGCTGCAGTCTCAGCAGACGCAATTTTCGCCTCGGCAATGTTCTTTCGGATGTAATAGCCAACAAACAGACAAACGACAGAGATCAGTAGCGCAATGGAGATGATCACAACAATCGTGAATGTCATCATTTCACCTCCTTGCTTTTCCATATCGTCATTAGGTAAAGCAGATACGTTTCCTTTTGAATGATGCTTAACAGAGAAACGATAGGTAAGAGGTTTTTCACTTGATATTCCCATACAATTTTCAAACAGTACGAACCGCTTGAAAGGAAAATGGAAACTTAGCTCACTCTCTTTGTCGTTCTTTTAAGCATTTTCATGCGAAAAGTTTACATAATCAAGTAAATAGTAACTTTTTAGTTACAAGATCATTGTATAATTGCCCATTTAGGTTGTCAACCTTGCGCATTTGGAATCCGTGCAGTGGATTCATTTTGAGATAACATAACAAAGATCACAGGTAAGAAAATCAGGCTATTACTTCCGCAGGACGCGGTTATAAACCGTCAATTTTGTACCTGACTGACGGGCACTGCAGCTGCTCACTTGTCGCGTGGGCGCACCACGAGCCTCCTCAGACAGTCAGGAATCTGCGGGGTCTCGTTGGCACGCATCAACTAAGCGCGATCCCGCAGGCGCCAGAGTACCTCCGCTTTGATTCTCGGTCAAGACATGGGTCTATGGGTTTGAAGACGGGGCCAAATCTTGTACTTTCCTTACCTGACCTGTAAAAAAAGTGCCTGAAACCGGCACTCGTTTAAGCAAGTTGTTTATTCTTTGGTTGGAAGCGTTGCTGCTTCATCGGCAGTTTCATCCGCCGTCTCATCCAGATGATAGTGAACACGAATTTGATGTTTAATATCTTCTTTAACCGGTTCATTTTCTTTCAAGTAAAGCTTAGCATTTTCGCGCCCTTGGCCAAGGCGTTCTTTATTGTAGGAATACCAGGACCCGCTCTTTTCAACGATATCAAGGTCTGAACCAATGTCCAGAATTTCACCCTCTTGAGAGATTCCTTGTCCGTACATAATATCAACTTCCGCTTGTTTAAACGGAGGTGCTACCTTGTTCTTGACAACTTTAATACGTGCCCTGTTTCCGACAATATCATTACCAATTTTCAACGTTTCTGCGCGGCGTACTTCAAGACGAACAGACGCATAAAACTTAAGCGCGCGTCCACCCGGCGTCGTTTCAGGGTTTCCAAACATAACGCCGACTTTCTCACGAATCTGATTAATGAAAATTGCCGTTGTTTTTGATTTGCTGATTGCGCCGGACAGCTTTCTTAGCGCTTGCGACATAAGACGTGCTTGAAGCCCAACATGCGAATCGCCCATTTCGCCTTCAATTTCGGCCTTTGGTACTAAGGCAGCCACCGAATCGACGACAATAATGTCCACTGCTCCGCTTCGAACAAGTGCTTCTGCAATTTCGAGGGCCTGTTCCCCTGTATCAGGCTGGGAAAGGAGCAGTTCGTCAATGTTTACGCCTAAATGTTCTGCGTAGACCGGATCAAGTGCATGTTCTGCATCGATAAAAGCAGCTTGTCCACCACTCTGCTGCGCTTCAGCAATCGCATGTAGCGCAACCGTTGTTTTACCTGAAGATTCAGGTCCGTAAATTTCAATGATGCGGCCGCGCGGATAACCGCCGACACCCATTGCTATATCTAAAGCCAAGGAACCGCTCGATACTGTCGATACACGCTGTTCCGGCCGTTCTCCTAATCTCATAATTGATCCTTTACCAAACTGCTTTTCAATCTGGCGAAGTGCGCTGTCTAGTGCTGCCTTGCGTTCATTTTTTTCAGCCATAACCGCGATTCATCTCCTTCAACATTCTTTTTATCATCATACATTTTTTCAAGGATAAGCACAAGTGTTCTAGCGAATGTTTATTCGCCCTTTTTTTAATGATTTAAATTTGGAAGCTTCTGCAAGTGTCTTCTTACAAGGTCATAACCGGTTTTTGTTGATTGAATTCTAATTTTACGCCGTGATCCATTAAATTGAAACCGATAGCTCTGAGTTCCTTCCTGATCGGACAGTCCGATATATACGGTTCCAACTGCTTTTCCTTCACTCTTATCGGGCCCCGCAACGCCCGTAAAAGACAACCCAAGATCAGCATCGCAAAGTATTCTGACTGAAGAAGCCATTTTTTCCGCACAAGCAGCACTGACCGCGCCGTCCGTATTAAGAATGGATTCAGGTACATGAAGCACTTGATTCTTCACTTGATTTGTATAGCAGACCACGCCGCCGTTCAACACAGAAGAAGCGCCAGGGTAAGCCGCCAGCCAATCGGCAGCCATCCCCCCGGTCAGACTTTCAGCAAAAGCAATCGTTTTCTTCTGATTACGCATCAGTTGAAACACAATTTGCGGAAGTGAATCATCATCATATCCATAAAGATAGACACCAACACGAGCAGCGATTTTAGCCTCGATTTGGTCAAGCATTGCCTCTGCTGCATCTTTCCGGGCATGTTTCGCCGTCAACCGCAACGTGACTTCGCTTTCCTTTGCCAACGGCGCAATCGTCGGATTTGACTGGGCATCGATTAAATCAAGGATTTTTGTTTCCAATTGAGATTCGCCGATCCCAAAAAAGCGCAGAACACGAGATTGAATATGTTCTTCATTATGTGTGGACAACCAGCCGCGTGCGAAATCAAGAAACATCGGTTTCATTTCTGAAGGTACGCCGGGCATCAAAAGATAGATATGCTTTTTTGTGTCAACAATCATGCCTGGCGCCATCCCATGACGATTAGGCAGCACATGGCTTCCGTCAATAATCAGTGCCTGCTTTTTATTATTTTCAGTCATTTCACGTCCGGTGACTTGAAAGTAGTGAACAATACTGTCCATGGCCGCCTGATCCGTGACGAGCTTGCGTCCGAGAACACGCGCAACAGTCTCCTTCGTTAAGTCGTCCTTCGTTGGGCCCAATCCGCCGGTAAAAATGAGCAGGTCCGCCCTGTTCTCCGCATTTTTGATGACATCGATCATGCGCGCCTCATTGTCGCCGCATACGGTATGAAAGAAAACATCGACGCCAAGTGCGGCGAGCTGTTCCGAAATAAACTGCGCGTTCGTATTGGCAATTTGCCCGAGTAAAAGTTCAGAACCGACCGCAATGATTTCCGCATTCATGAGCAAGAACCCCTATCCTTGTTTTTCGCAACTCGTAATCTCTTATTTATTATCAAACACAGATACCTGCTTGCGCAAGTTATTTCGATCGAAAAACAAGTTCACGATTTTTATAAAAATAATCCACTCCGGAAAAGACGGTCAGGAACACAGCGATCCAGAGAATGATCTGGTCAAGTGGAAATCCATGGATACCAAAAGGAACATTATTGAATAAAAAGAGAATAATGGCGACCATTTGTGAGAAAGTCTTCCATTTTGCAATTTTACTTGCCGCAATGACTTCACCTTCTTCAACGGCAACCAGTCGCAAACCTGTTACGGCAAATTCTCGTGCCAAGATAAGAATGACCATCCAAGAAGCCATTCTTCCGATACCGACAAAAGCGACAAAAGCGCTCATAACAAGCAATTTATCCGCAAGTGGATCCAGTAATTTTCCAAAATTGGTGACCAAATGATATTTGCGCGCCAGTTGCCCATCCAACCAATCTGTAAACGAAGCAAGCATGAAAATAACCGCAGCAAGCAGCTGGGCAACCGAAAGATGATAATTTCCGGAATCAATCGCCCCAAGCGGCATCGGTACAAGCAGCAGAATTAAAAAGACAGGAATCATAATCATTCGTGCAACAGTTAATTTATTCGCGATATTCATCGATCGGTCATCCCTTCATCGTCATCTCATGATAAAAACAGTCTTACACTCAAAAAAAGTGAGCCGCCTTTATCGGCCGGCTCATGATGAATAAATCATTTGCTGAAATTAATGATCATGGTTTGCACCGTGCTCTGAGACGGGATAGCAACTTTTTTTCCATTAATCTTCAACTCTGTACCTGGTGCATTGCCAAATTTCAGTGACAACGACTGTACTTTGGAGGCATCAAAGTGATACGATTCTTGCCCCGTTTTTGATGCAGTTCCCTCTGCAATAGTTTGTCCCGTTTGATTGTCTTTTGCCTGAAACCAAGCTTGATTAGCTGTAGCAGCCGTAACGACTACATCAAATTTCTCCGTTCCAGATAGTGTATAGGTGGTTATGTTGCCTTCTTGTTTATCCTTTTTCAAAGTTTGTTCTGAAGACGTGTCCGAAGATTCAGTTGATGAGGAATCCGATGTATGTGACTTCGAACTGCTTTGAGAAGTACTGTCCGCTTTATATTGTACCGAGTTCGTATTGTTCTGGTCGGATGGCGAAGTCGGCTGATGTCCGGCGAACTGTGTCACTAGGATGTAGATAATCATCACACCAATTAAAACAAAAACAACAATAATTGCTTTATTGATCAGTGATGACCAATTATTCACCCGCACTGCACTGCGGCGAAGCTTTTTTGGTGCCTGTTCATTTTCGCTGCCATCCGGAGGCGTTACACGCGTTTCGATATGCTGACGCTCAACCTTTGGCATATCACCCGGATACTGTTCCGCCAGGCTTTTAAAGTCTAAGCCCACCGACTCAGCATAACTCTTGATAAAAGCTCGCGTATAAAACTCTCCTGGAAGCTGGCTGTAATCACCCTTCTCAATTGCTTCAAGGTAGCGTTTTTGAATTTTTGTTATCTTTTGGAGATCATCAAAGGATAAACCTTTCTGTTCTCGGGCTGTCTTCAGTTCTTGACCAAGTTCACTCAAAACTAACACCTGCCAATAGAAATTAAATAAAGCGATAAGCTCGAATTCGGCTACCGTGTCCGCTCATCATCCATCAAATCGATCAATCGGCCATGTCCGTTCGGTTTAAGCATGATTGCTCATCATCAATGCAAACCATTCGAATCCAACGATCTTCGAGATTTTTCTTATCCAAACAACGGATAAACGGAGCTGCATTCACTTTCTTACGTGCGAAACCATCATTTCGATTGTCAAACTTGCACTGAATCCCTCTTTTTCTCTATGTGCAACACGATCTGGAGATATAGGAAAGCTCCCTTTTCTAGCGTGCATTGCCTAATTATATGTATTTCGTAATCAAGATACCCTATTTTGCCGTTGGAAGGGAAAAAATCCTAACTACCAGGCCTAACACCGGATACCTTGAGATAATTTTTCAGTCACGTTCGAACCGAATCCCATGGAAGCAGCATCTAGACGCGCCACAGATCTTATGAGCACGACTAAGATGGCCCCTAAATCGGTCCAGCCCAGTTCAATGTGAACTGTTGTAACGTAAAATCTTTTGAATCCCTTTTTAGACATCTCTGATAATCCATACGCTGTTCACTATTAATATTATCATAACTTAGCACTTTTAACGATAAGATCCATTAAAAAGCAGAAGAATAAATTTCCATACATTATGCGCATGGATTTTGATTGACAGTAAGCCTCAAACGGCTGATGTTCCCCTATTTTTAGGCCATACAAATGACTAACAGTACCATGCACCATTTATCGATATGATTTGGCCATTAATGTATTCAGCAGAAGGACTCATTAAAAAATTGATGAGCGACGCAACTTCTTGCGGTTTGGCCATTCGCCCCATCGGAATCTCATCCTCAACCCGTTTGAGGTCTTCTTCAGAGAACACATCCATCATTGGCGTGTCCACCGCACCCGGCGCAACAGCGTTTACCGAGATCCCGCTTGGAGCCGCTTCCTTGGCCAATGCCTTTACAAAGGCATTCTGACCGCCTTTGACCATGGAATAAAGCACTTCTGTTGCCGCACCTTCCAGACCCCAGATGGATGAAACCATAAGGATCTGTCCCCTTTTGTTATGAATCATCGGCTTAATCAGTTGTTGAAGTAATCGAAATGGACTGGTTAGCTGAAGTTGAATGGTTTGTTTAATCACTTCATTGGCAACATCCTGAAACAAGTTAATCTCACTATTCCCGCTTGCGTAGACAACGCCGTCAATTGGTTGGTCAAGTTGTGCCATCAAGCATTCCGGACCTTTTTCATCCGAAAGATCCGCACAAACGAGAAGAAAAGCCTGATTTGGAAACCTTTCTCTCAGCTCCTGCTGAAGTTCTTCCGCTTTCTCTTTTGAGGAATAATAATGCAAATACAATGAGGAACCCGATGCAGCTAGCGCACGGGCTGCCGCGCTGCCAATGGCCCCACTGGCACCCGTGATTAACAGCGTGTTCATGGTCATCACTCCGTTTCCTTCATCTTCCGCTCACTTCGTCGCTTTGTTTTGGCACGAGCACCGTGCGCGGCTTACTTCCCTCATAGGGACCGACGACATGCCGTTCTTCCATTGCGTCAATTAATCGTGCAGCACGTGTATAGCCGATTCGGAAGCGTCGCTGAAGCATTGAGACGCTTGCCGTCTGCATGTTGACAACAAGCTGAACGGCATCGTCATAAAGCGCATCGTCCACGTCGTTATGCGCTTGTTCCGGCTGATCTGCCGGAATCATATCTTGTTGATAGTTTGCTTTTTGTTGCCCAACGACATGGTGAACCACAGCTTCAACTTCCTGATCCGACAAAAAAGCACCTTGTATCCGCACGGGCTTTGAAGCGCCGATTGGAAGGAAAAGCATATCGCCTTTTCCCAGCAATTTCTCAGCACCTCCTGAATCCAGGATTGTTCGGGAATCCATCATTGATGAAACGCTAAAGGCAATCCGGGAAGGAATGTTTGCTTTAATTACGCCCGTAATGATGTCGACCGATGGCCGCTGCGTTGCAATAATTAAATGAATCCCTGCTGCCCGCGCCATTTGTGCCAGTCTGGTCACCGTTTCTTCCACGTCTTTCGATGCAACCATCATCAGATCGGCAAGTTCGTCAATAATGACAACAATATAGGGCATAAGCGGTTGCTTTTCTTCATGTTCCTTGTTGAATTTGCGCACCGCCTCATTATAGCTCTCCAAATTGCGCGTCCCGCTTTCAGAAAACAGCTCATAGCGCCGTTCCATTTCACCAAGAACATTTTTCAAGCCCAGTGCAGCTTTTGCAGGGTCCGTAACGACCGGCGTTAATAAGTGCGGAATCCCATTGTATACATTCAATTCAACCATTTTCGGATCAATCATAAACAGCTTCACTTCACTCGGTTTTGTTCGCATGAGCAAGGTAATAATAATCCCATTGATGCAAACACTTTTTCCGCTGCCGGTTGCCCCGGCAACAAGCAAGTGTGGCATACGATTTAAATCGGCAAGTATCGGTTCTCCGGAAATATCGCGTCCAAGCCCAATGGTCAGTTTGGATGCGGCACGCTTTGCATTGGATGACTCCAGCACCTCACGAAGACAGACCATCGCCACTTCCTGATTTGGGACCTCGATGCCGACTGCTGATTTTCCGGGGATTGGCGCTTCAATACGAATATCCTTGGCGGCAAGCGCTAGCGCGAGGTCATCACTCAAGTTGAGGATGCGGCTAACCTTAACACCCGCCTCAGGATAGACCTCATAACGCGTGACCGCCGGACCTAAATGCACCTCTTTAACCGTCGCACGTACACCGAAACTCTCAAACGTCCGTTCCAATGTGCGCACATTTTCAGCGATATGGCTACGTTCGCTTTTCTGTGCGTTATTTCCCGGCATGCGCAGGAGCGACAGGGGCGGCAACTGATAGTCTTCATTCTCTACGGGCATTTGTGAAAAATCAGGCGCCTGGATGTCTTCATCGCTCTTCTCAGACGGTGACAGTAATTCTTCTGCCGACATTTGTTCTGTTTGATTCATTGCCGTTTCATTGAAATCATGGATCTCCGGCTCTGGCGCCCTCTCAGATTCATGTAGCGGCGGCGCGTCGACAGGCGGTTTCTCATTGTTTGTTTCGTTCTGTTGTTTCTCATCCGCCTTCATTTTTTTCTTTTTTGCCCGATTATCTGAAAATGTTTTAAATGAGCTTGTCCAATGTGCAGCACTCGTTTTTATTGAGTGAAGAAATCCGTCAACGATTTTTCGGACGAATGATCCAATTGAATGTCCCGTAATCAGGATTGCGGATACAAGAAACAAAAAGAACGTCATAAAGTAGGTTCCTGTTGTAGAAAAAAGATAATAAAAAAAGGCAAAGCCAATCGCACCAATTAAGCCGCCGCCAAGTCCTTGACTAGGAATTGCCCCGGATAATTCGCCTTTAAAAAGCAGAAATGTATTGACAATGACTGAACGGTTTTGCCAAGTGTTAACCGTAGAAAGCGCCTCAAATAAACGAACATGACTGATTAAAAGCATGGTAAACATCAATAAATAAATGCCGCATAGTCTTCTTGTAAAAAACTCTGGTTGTTTGCGAAACAGCACATAATAAACGGAGAGCACAAGGAAAAAAAGCAGGAAGAGTACCCACAGATTTCCGGTGAAGAGACGTGCAGCTTCTTTAATCACTTCACCAGCTGCACCCAAGCTGCTAATCCCTATGCAGGTTAACGCAAACATACATAGTCCGCCGATCTCATAAATCAGCGTGGTCTTCCAACCAATGCTTGTGCGCGTTTTTTTCTTGCTTCGTTTCTTCTTTGCCATGATTCCCCTGCTCCTCATTTCATTCTCATAGAATCTCTGTGTCGTACTTGCTATTTTTAATTTACTCTATATGTCTGTTTTTAGCAAAAGACGATCGTAGGCGATCCATGCGTCTCCTTCACACCATCCAGAGCCCTGCGTCTTAAAATCAGTTAACGATTGGTTCAACATAAAGCCCCCTAAAGTTGAATTTTTATCGTCCAACTTTAGGGGGCTCATTCAATGCTGCAAACCTGGTTTTAAAATTCCATGATAATTGGCAATATCATTGGACGGCGTTTGGTTTTATCAAAAAAGTAGCGACTGAGCGAATCTCTAATTCCGCTTTTTAGCGATGACCATTCAGATACATGTTGTGTAAGCGATTTAGACAACACATTGGAAACGATATGATTAGCTTGATCTAAAAGATCTTCTGATTCGCGCACATAGACAAATCCGCGCGTAATGATTTCCGGCCCTGCAAGGATTCTTTTCGTTCTACGTCCCAAGGTAACGACAACAATCACTGTTCCGTCTTGAGAAAGGAGACGGCGATCTCTTAAAACAATATTTCCTACATCACCGACTCCGAGTCCGTCAACCAGCAATTGGCCCGCCGGCACTGAATCCGCTGACCGTGCTGCACCTTTGCTGAACTCGACAACATCGCCTTTATCCAGCAAAAAAACGTGGCTTGGCTGCACGCCCATTGATTCAGCAATTTCCTGATGAGCTTTCATCATTTTGAATTCGCCACCAATGGGGATCACATACTTCGGTCGCGTCAATTGAAGCATCAATTTAATATCTTCTTCTGACCCGTGCCCTGAAACATGGACGTCTTTGCCAAATACTACACGTGCACCTTGACTCATTAAACGGTCAATGGCATTCGTTACAGCTTTCTCATTACTTGGGGTTTGTGATGCAGCATAGATAATCAGATCATTTTCTTTGAGTCTCAATTTTTTATGAAGATGATCGGCAAGATTTGACATAGGTGTCAAAGGATCGCCGTCAGAACCGCTTGATAAAATCGCAAGTTCTTGAACCGGGCATTTTAGCGATTTCTCCCAATTCAATAAAAGATGCTGCGGTATTTTCAAAAATCCCTCGCGTGCAGCGATTGAAATGACCCGTTCTAGATATTTTCCATCAATCGCTACTTTGCGATTATGATGGTCACAGGCATCAAAGAACTGCTGAATACGGTATATATTGGTCGCGTGAATCGTGACAATCACGCGTCCTTCCGCAGAATAAAGAATATGATTCAGCTTATCACCGATGATCGAATCGGATGGGGTTTTGCCCGGCAATTCCGCACGTTTACTGTCGGAAAGCAAGCACAGAACGCCTTTGTCTCCAAATTCGGAGATTTTACTGACATCGGTTCGAACGCCTCCAACTGGGGTAAAGTCAAATTTGTAGTCCCCTGTATGCACAATATAACCTTGTGCCGTTTGGATTGCATAACCGATTGAATCCGGCACACTGTGATAAGTTCTGAAACAGTCAATGACACAGTGTCCTGTTTTAATGCGCTTGTCCGGATTAACGGTACGGAATAAATCCTTCGGGAAACTAACACCGACTCGTCGAAGACTTTCCCAAACCAATGCAAGTGTAAAACGTGTTCCATAAACCGGAACTCTCAGTTTTCGCAACAAATACGGGAGTCCACCAATGTTCGCTTGGTGTCCGTGTGTCAGATAAATCCCCTTAATCTGATCACTCCGTTCGACTAAATACGAAACATCCGGTATTACAGTATCGACGCCAAGCATATCTTCATGTGGATGCATCAATCCTGCATCAATAATATAAATGTCATTTTCAACTTCAATGACCGTCATATTATTTCCAATTTCACCAACGCCGCCCATTGCATAAATTTTCACGCTGTCTTTCTTCTTAGCATGCTTCAATGGGCATTCCTCCTATAAAGTTGAGCAGTCATCGCTATTGACCCGAACTAATCATTGCCTTTATTATACCCAATACCTCTACTAAAGTACAATTATTTCGCAATGATTCCGAATACGGATCGCATCATTGCATTACTTTGTTTCGCATAATTTTGTTTGATTAAGCAAATCGTGTGCAGACTCAACCGCTGCTATCCGCATTGCTTCAGTCAACTGCTCAATATGGAGACTTGGTGATTCACTATTTTTAATTTGTTCCGATAAATAGGGCACATGAATAAAGCCGCCGATAATCGGTTTCTCGAATTTTTGCAATCCATGCATCAGGTTGTAAAAAACATGATTGCAAACAAAGGTGCCGGCATCTTCCGAAAGTTCAGCCGGAATATTCATGTGTTGTATCGCGCTGACGATCTCATTCAACGGCAAGTCGGATGCATAACGCTGAGGACCGTTTTCACTAATTCTCTGTTCTTTTATAATGACTCCGTCGTTATCCGGTCTTTCCGAATGAATTCTGTTCACTGCAAAACATTCCGGTGTAATTGCTTTGCGGCCGCCTGCTTGTCCGACTGCAATAATAATATCCGGACAAATGACACGTGCTGATGCCAGAAGACGTTCTGCTGCTTCATTGTAAGTCACGGGCAATTTGGTGGCAAAAAGCTCAATTGATTCCCCCGTCTGCATCCCATCCAAACGCCTTACCGCTTCCCACGAAGCATTCCACTTGCTTCCTCCAAATGGCGCGAAACCGCTCAACAATACTCTCATTTCCAATTCCTCCAGTAAAAAATAAAAAGGCGATTTAAGCGGATTTATCCGCCTTCTCACCTTTTTTTCATTTTCATTTATTTGTAATACCTAAACGAGAACTTTTCTTAAATGCATGATAGACATTCAGCAATGACTCAAGCTCTTGATCTGTCAGTGCAACCATTGGCAGTCGAACACCGCCAACGCGAAGCCCAAGATGATTAAGAAGCGCTTTCACTGGAGAAGGACTCGGTGCAGCGAACAATTCGCGCATTAACGGGAGCATCATTCGATGTTTTGCAGCCGCCTCTTTAACCCGTCCCTGACTATAATCCTCCATCATCTGTTTCATTTCTGGAGCAATCACATGCGACGCGACCGAAATTACGCCATGCCCGCCAATCGATAGAATAGGCAGCGTCAATCCATCATCCCCGCTATAAAGATGGAATTGATCATCCGTACCGTTAATAATTTCAGCCATTTGATCTAAATTCCCGCTTGCTTCTTTAACCGCCACAACATTATCGATTTTCGATAGTTTAATAATTGTTTCTGCGTCAATGTTTACTTTCGATCGGCTTGGGATATTGTAGATAACGACAGGAACGGCCACCTGATCGGCAATCGCTTTATAGTGTGCATAGATTCCTGCTTGATTCGGTTTATTATAGAATGGTGCAACAGCCATAATTGCGTCGACACCTAAGTTCGCCGCCTCTTTCGAAAATGCTACAGACAACTCTGTATTATTCCCGCCGGTACCGACGATTACTTTAATTCTCCCGTCCACAACCCGAACGACATGCTCAAATAAAGCTAATTTTTCATCATGGGACAACGTTGGTGATTCTCCCGTTGTACCGGCCACCACAACCCCATCTGAACCGGTTTTTATTAAGTGCTCTAAAAGCACGGTTGTTTGATGTAAATCCACTTTTCCGTTTTTATCAAAAGGGGTGACCATGGCTGTCAATAATCGCCCAAAATCCATTTTTCTCACTCCTGTTTCGGATGTTGCAAAGCTGATCCGTCTTTTTCATTTTCTAGATGGAATGCTTTGTGAAGCGCATTAACCGCTTCATTCATCTTCGTTTGCTTTACCAAAACCCAAATCGTATTGTGCGAGTCGGCCGATTGTAAAATCCGGATGCCTCGCTCCGTTAATGCATTGACGATTCGTGAGGCCACTCCAGGTTCACCGGCCATTCCGGCACCGACCGCTGAAACTTTTGCACAGCCGGTCTGTACTTCAGGAACATGGCCTTTTGCACGAAGCACACGTACCGCGCGTTCCGTAGTTTCTGCACTCACTGTGTAAACAACACCGCTAGGACTAATGTTAATAAGATCGACACTGATGCCGTTTTCTGCCATTGTCTTGAAAACCTTAGCCTGCAAATCATACTCATTTTTGCCTGCACGCACACGGATTTGGGTCACGTTTCGTACATAGGTAATCCCCGTTACTGGTCGTTCAGCCAAGTCCTGTCCCCGTCCGGTACGATTCACAGCGGTCACTAACGTCCCAAGGCCGTCCGACAGAGTGGAACGGATATGGATTGGCACCTTGGCGGTCATTGCAATCTCCACCGCTCGAGGGTGGATCACTTTTGCTCCTTGGTAGGCAAGATTGCATACTTCATTGTAAGTAAGCAGCGACAGTTGTCGTGCGTCACTGACAATTCGGGGATCCGCCGTCATCACGCCGTCAACATCCGTGAATATATCGATCCATTCAGCGTCCAGTGCAGCGCCAAGTGCAGCAGCCGATGTGTCGCTTCCTCCACGTCCGAGCGTCGTGATCTCGCCATCAGCTGTACTTCCTTGGAAACCAGCAACAACAATCACATCATTTGTTTCTAGCCGCTTTATCAGCGAATTTACCTTCATCTCGACAATTTTTGCTTCATTGAAACTGCGGTTGGTTCGAAAACCGGCTTGAGCACCTGTCATCGCTTCCGAATGCAGCCCTGCTTGTTTCAAAAGATTTGAGAAAACGACCATTGATATGGTTTCACCGCAAGACATTAAAATATCTTTTTCGCGCGGCGAACACATCGTACCGCTCACCAGTCCAAGCAGAGTATCCGTAGCATACGGATCGCCTGAACGTCCCATCGCCGACACAACGACAACCACTTTATATCCCTTGCTTACAGCGTGCCGCACATGCTGAACGGCACGCTGTCTCATTTGTTCCGTTTGTACGGATGTTCCGCCAAACTTTTGAACAATGATTTTCACATTTGTTCACCCTTTCGCATAAGGGAGATCTCGAAACAATTTCTGTGCCGACACGAATCAAAACTTCACTAAACCAAGTTTTAGAAGTCTTTCCGCTATCTGTACCGAATTCCAAGCAGCACCCTTCAGCAAATTGTCCGACACAATCCATAAGTGGAATCCGTTGCTTACATCAGGATCCCGGCGAATTCGACCGACGAAAACCTCTTTTTTACCCGATGCAGAAGCCGGCATTGGATAAATCTGATGTGCTGGATCATCTTGCAAGATGACTCCCGGTGCATCTGCCAACAGCTTTTTCAAATCTGATGCAGAAACATCGGTTTGGTCGATTTCAATATATACGGACTCGCCATGACTGATACTTACAGGCACACGCACGCAAGTCGCGGAAACTTTGATCTCCTGATCATCCATAATTTTTTTTGTTTCATTGATCATTTTCATTTCTTCAAACGTATAATCATTTGGTTGGAACAAATCAATTTGCGGAATTGCATTAAATGCCATTTGAAAATGTTTTTTGTCGCCTTTAACCGGCATAATCGCTGCTTCCGGTTTCTTTCCGTCCAAGACCTGACGAGATTGTTCTTCCAATTCAGCGATTGCTTTCGCTCCCGCTCCGGACACCGCTTGGTAAGTTGAGACAATAATCCGATTTAAGCCATAGGCTTGGCGAATGGGCTCAAGTGCAGCAACCATTTGAATGGTTGAACAGTTTGGATTGGCGATAATGCCATGATGCTGAGCCAACGCCTTTTCATTCACTTCGGGAACGACAAGCGGAACCTGCGGATCCATACGAAACGCACTCGTATTATCGACAACAATTGCGCCGCGTTTCGCTGCTTCAGGAGCAAGTTGCTTTGAAACAGATCCGCCTGCGCTGAATAACGCGATATCTATATGCTCAAATGATTCAGGCTTTGCTTCCTCAATCGTCCATGATTTTTCACCAAACATAATGGATTTTCCTGCTGAACGTGCGGATGCAAGCGGCAAAAGCGATTTCACAGGCAGCGGCGAACCTTCCAACATCTGAACCATTCGGGTTCCAACGGCACCGGTTACGCCGACAACCGCCACATTTAAACCTTCTGACTTAAGCAAAACCATCTCTCCTCTATATCACTCAATAGATTTTCCTATCATTATATTATCATTTGAGGCTTAAAGAAAAGGACTATTCGAAAAAATGTCCTTTTTTACCGAAAAATACAGTTTTATTTTATCACAATTACATATAGAGAGAAGCAGGTATTATTTGTTTTTTGCTGATTTTTCAACTAAGATTGGCTGATTTTGTTTTCCAAGAATGGCGTGTTCAACGGTTTCAACAAGCAAATCCATATGCGATACAAGGGAATTCGGCTTTTTTATCGGATCATCTTGACCGAACGGAATAAAATAAATATTTTTTGCGACAATTAATTTAGCAATATTTTGTAAATTAAGCCCTAAACCATCATTAGTCGAGATGCCGAGCACGACAGGGCTTCCATTGCGCAAGGTTGCTTTTGCGGCCATCAGGACCGGCGAATCCGTTTGTGCGTTGGCGAATTTGCTCATCGAGTTCCCGGTCAGTGGTGCGATAACCATGCAATCCAGTGGTGTTTTCGGCCCGTACGGTTCCGCTTCAACAATCGAATCAACCACTTTTTTTCCGCTTATATCTTCAAACCTGCTGATCCAATCGCTTGCCTTGCCAAATCGCGTACTGGTTGTTTTAACCGTATAGGTGACAAATACTGAGACATCACAACCTGCTTCAACCAGTTTTTCAATCTGAGGGACAACTTGACTATAGGTACAATGAGAGGCCGTAATGCCAAAGCCAATATGTTTGCCTTTAAGACTCATGATTTATCCTCCTTTGAAAAATTATCGAGCAACAGATCCGCCAGCACATTTGCAATAACTCGCCCCGCTGTCTTGGGGGCAACCATTCCCGGAAGCCCCGGCGTTATAATTGCTTTGATTCCTCGTTTTTTTGCGAAGCGGAAATCCGTTCCCCCCGGGAGCGATGCAATGTCCATGATAAAACTGCTAGCAGGCATGCGCGACAATACTTGACTTGTCAGCACTAAAGCAGGAATTGTATTGATACATATTTCATTGTCTTCTACTTCTTTTTCTAAGTCTTTTAGGTAGAAGCCTTTGACTCCCATTTCAATCGCACGCGCAATTTGCGCCGGATTTCTTGAACCGACTTTCACATGTGCACCGAGCGCATGAAATGCGCGTGCAACGCTCATGCCGGTACGTCCAAGACCAAGGACGATAACATTTGCATCATGTATCGTGATATCAGTATTTTGAATGACCATCATCAGCGTGCCTTCTACCGTAGGAATCGAATTGTAGATGGCCACATCGTCTCGTGCAAATAGCTTAACTAACCCGCGACCGGTTTCCGCGACAAGTTGATTCAAATAACGGGTTGTGATTCCCGAATAAATAACGCAATGTTCCGGAGTCTTTGCCACCCATTCCTTTGTCAACTTAACCTTTTCATTTGAGAAGGTCGTCTCAACAATTCCCTCTTGACTGGTTCCGCTCACAGGTAGGATAATGCTATCAACAGTTCCAGGGTTAATTTCATCCATTGTGACTTTCGAAGCACCGTTAAAATTTCGATCCAGCTGATCAAAACCGACAAGCGACAGATGAGCATCAAGCGCGATTAATTTGTTAATGACTTCAATCTGCCGGGCGTCCCCTCCCATGATCACAATATGTCTGTTCGTCAGCATCAACGTTCCCTCCGCTTGGCTATTTTCTATAAAAATTCAATTTGCGCATAGCCGTATTTTCCTTCAACACTTTATGGTATGACGAATACCCAGTAGTGTGATTTCATTTCGTGTAGGTAAGAAAAACCGGGCAAAATACGCCCGGTCCTTAATTTCCAACCATGTATGATGGTCTCCTGTCTTTTCGGTGCTGAATCGCCGCTTCGGTTACTCGCTTGCCGCGGGCGCACCGCGAGTCTGCGGGGTCTCGCTGGCACGCTGTTCCCGCTGGCGCCAGAGTACCTCCGCTTTGACTCTTGGCCAAGACACTGGTCTATTGGCTTGAAAACAGGGCAAAATCATGTACTTTCTTTACCTGTAAGAAAAACCGGGCAAAAAGCGCCCGGTCCTTACTTCCGCCTTCCATTCGGGCTTTGTTCATCACCTTGTGCACAAACGACACTCCAGCTGCTCGCTTGCCGCGGGCGATCCGGAAGCCTCCTCGGACACGCAATTGATCTGCGGGGTCTTCCTTGGCTCGCTGTTCCCGCAGGCGTCTCGCGCTTTCGTGTCTCGAGCTAACTCTTATTGATGAAATTGCCGCTTATCGTTCTACACCAAAGCAAAATCATAAACTTTCTTTACCTGTTAGAAAAGTTTCTTCATACATGTATGATGGTCTCCTGTCTTTTCGGTGCTGAATCACCGCTCCGATTGCTCGCTTGCCGCGGGCGCACTGCGAGCCTCCTCAAACAGACAGGAATCTGCGGGGTCTCGTTGGCACGCTGGTCCCGCAGGCGCCAGAGCCCCTCCGCTTTGATTCTTGGCCAAGACACTGGGCTATTGGTTTGAAGACAGGGCAAATTCTATACTTTCTTTCCCTGTAAGAAAAACCGGGCAAAATACGCCCGGTCCTTACTTCCGCAGGATGCGGTGGCTTTCGCGTTGCATACAGGACGTATGCGCACTTAGCGAAAGTTCTAAAAGCTAAACTCTCTATAATCGAACAAAAGACTCGACGTTAAGTCATGTCGAGTCTTTTGTGATACGTTCTATTCCATTGAGCTGTCGATTCAGAGAGTGCCTGGCATTTTGCCGCTTGGACTGACAATCGAGCAAGCGTAAGGTTGTTCAAACACGTGTTGGGCCGTCTTTTGAACATCATCAATGGTTACAGCATCAATTAATGCAACCGTTTCATCAATACTGCGTTCTTTTCCCAGAACCAATTCATTTTTTGCATTACGTCCCATTCGCCCATTCGTACTTTCAAGCCCGAAAATGAGACTTCCATTAATCTGTGCTTTGCTGCTTTCAAGTTCTGCTTCTGAAATCCCTTGATCGACAAATCGATGGATGGTATCCAGCAATGCTTTTCCGAGATCATCGATTTGATCAGCGCCTGTGCCGCCATATACAGTAAGCAAGCCGCTGTCTTTAAACGATGAGTGAAAAGAGAACACCGAATAGGCAAGCCCGCGCTCTTCGCGTATTTCTTGAAACAACCGACTGCTCATCCCGCCGCCAAGCGCATTATTCATTACCATAAGCGGTGCTAATTCTCGGTCATGGTTACTGTAACCAGAAAATCCTAGACAGATATGCGCCTGTTCTGTTTCTTTCTTACGGGCAATCTTCCCGGGATTAAAACAAGGCACAGCCGATCGTTCCGCCGATTGCACACTACCAAAGTCAGAAAAAAGAGCTTCGATTTCTTGGACGATCCCTTCGTCTGCATGACCTGCAACGGAAATCACGACATGATCCGGCGTATAGTGGGTACGCATATAGCGGCGCAGTCCATCGGGATCAAAGCCTGCCAAAGTTTCGCGAGTACCCAAAATCGGAAAACCGAGGGGATGATGGTTGAAGCTTACCGCATTCAATAAATCATGAACAAGATCGTCTGGTGTGTCTTCATACATCTTGATTTCCTCGCCAATCACTTGCTTTTCTTTTTCCATGTCCTGCTTTTCAAACTTGGAATTGAAGAACATATCGGCTAGCACGTTTACCGCAAAGTGTGCATCCCGATCCATGACCTTTGCATAATAACACGTGGTCTCCTTTGAGGTGAAAGCATTGACCTGTCCGCCAATTTTATCAAAAGTCTCCGCTATATCGCGTGCAGTACGCGTTTTGGTGCCCTTAAAAAGCATGTGCTCAATAAAATGAGAAATTCCATTGTTTGTATGGTTTTCAAATCGTGTGCCTGTTCCTACCCATATTCCAATGCTGACCGAACGAACATTTGGAATATTTTCCAGCAGTATACGCACACCATTCTTTAATGTTTTTTTGCTTATCAAAAATTGTTCCCCCTGAACTCGTAGATCGATCGCACGCTAAATACTATATCACGATCAAAAAATGGCGACAAACCATTAATCCGCATCTGTTCCAGGTTAGCCTGGCTTTTGTTTACCTTTCATGTCTTGAAAATTATATGTGTATTTATTGGTATCATACAATAAATTAATCGTTCTGCTGAAATTCCTCAATAAAAAAAGCAGGGATATCCTGCTGAAAATCATCCTGCTTTCATAATTCAATGATGGTTATTCTTTATTTGCTGTTGCCTCTGACGGCGTCAACAGCGCCTTGCGCGAAAGTTTGATGCGGCCGTGCTGATCCACTTCAATCACTTTAACGCGAACTTCATCTCCAATCGAGACCACGTCTTCTACATTGGTGACACGTTTTGTATCCAATTCAGAGACATGAATTAATCCGTCAGTATGACCAAACAAGGAAACAAATGCACCAAATTTTTCAATTCGTTTGACCTTGCCGACAACTATTTCTCCAACATGAGCGACGCGAACCAAATCCTCAATGATCTGTTTTGCTTTACGTGCATTTGCTTCATCAATTGAGAAGATCTTAATCGATCCATCTTGTTCAATATCGATCTTTACGCCAGTTTGTTCAATGATCTTGTTGATCACTTTTCCACTGGATCCGATGACATCTCTAATTTTATTAGGATTAATCTGCATCTGGATAATTTTCGGTGCATAGCGGGCAAGATGATCACGCGGCGCCTCGAGCGTTGCCAAGAGGGTTTCCATGATTTTCATACGCCCTGCTCTCGCCTGTCTCAGTGCTTGGCTTAAGATTTCCCGAGTAACTCCAGAAATTTTGATATCCATTTGTAACGCGGTAACCCCTTTTTCCGTACCCGCGCATTTAAAGTCCATATCACCAAGCGAATCTTCCATACCCTGAATGTCCGTGAGTACAACCACGTGATCGCCGTGTTTCACCAAACCCATTGCGATCCCTGCGACAGGCGCCTTAATCGGTACGCCGGCATCCATCAAAGCTAACGTACTCCCGCAAATACTTGCTTGAGATGAGGATCCGTTGGACTCAAGTACTTCGGACACGCAACGAATCATATAGGGGAATTGCTGTTCATCGGGAATAACCGGTGCCAAGGCGCGTTCACCAAGTGCACCATGACCAATTTCTCTCCGTCCTGGCGATCGAGTTGCTTTCGCTTCTCCGGTACTGAATCCTGGAAAATTATAGTGGTGCAAAAACCGCTTGCTTTCCTCAGCGTCAAAGTCATCGAGTGTTTGCGCCTCACTGAGCGGTGCAAGCGTGCAAACACTCAGTGCTTGAGTCTGTCCACGCGTAAAAAGTCCTGACCCGTGAGCGCGCGGAAGAATTCCGACACGTGCCGACAACGGACGGATTTCATCAACTGCCCGGCCATCCGGACGCAGATGTTCTTCAACGATCATCCGCCGAACTTCTTCTTTTAAGACAGTATGTAGAACATCTTCAATGAGCATACGATCGATTGGCTGATCGCCATTGTTCTCTTCTTCAAGTTTGCTCAATACGCGTGCGTTAACCTGCTGAATTGCTGCATCACGTGCTTGCTTTTCTTCTACACGCATTGCCTGATTTAAGGGCTCGGCAGCCATAGCACGAATTTGGTCTTCGAAAGCCTTATTTGCTCGGAACAGCGTAACTTCCATTTTTTTCTTCTCATTTTCCGAGATTATTTGCTCTTCAAAAGCAATGACTTCCTTAATTTGTTCGTGAGCAAACAGAATGGCATCAAGCATGGTTTCCTCAGGAATTTGATCTGCGCCTGCTTCTACCATATTAATTGCCTCTTTCGTACCGGCAACTGTTAAATGAAGATCGCTTTTCTTTTGCTGATCAACCGTCGGATTCACGACAAATTGACCGTCAACTCGTCCAATTATCACACCGGCGATCGGTCCGAAGAACGGAATATCTGAGAGTGACAGTGCAAGCGATGAACCAAGCATGGCCGCCATCTGTGCACTGCTGTCCAAATCAAGGCTCAGAACCATATTGCCGATCACGACCTCATTTCGAAACCCGTCTGGGAAAAGTGGACGAATTGGGCGATCAATCAAACGTGCAGACAGCGTTGCTTGATCGCTCGGCCGACCTTCTCTTTTAATAAATCCGCCGGGAATCTTCCCCACCGCATAAGCGCGCTCATCGTAATTGACGGTTAAAGGAAAGAATGAGCCTTCTTTTGCTTCTTTGGAAGCCGTGACTGTAGACAGCACCACCGTGTCCCCATAAGAAACAAGAGCTGCACCATTCGCTTGTTTCGCGAGCTCGCCGATTTCGATACGCAACGGTTTTCCCGCCCAATGCAATGAATAGACTTTTTTATCTGATCGCATATTTATAACACCTCTTTCCCCATGATCAAACGAGGCTGTCTCAAAAGGTTATCCCGTGTTATGCTGCGCAGCAGTTGCTCGAACAGACAGCCACTCTCACAGGCGTCTCGCACTTAACCTCTTCCTATAAAAAGAGAGTTCCAAGTCCACAGACTTTTGAGACAATCTCTCTAGAAGTTTTCCCTTAATATGAATAAAAAGCGGGAATGCTCCCGCTTCTTTGCTTTCTTATCGGCGCAGGCCCAATTTGTTGATGAGCTCGCGATATCTTTTAACGTCGTTTTCACGAAGATATGTGAGAAGATTACGACGTTTCCCAACCATTTTCAGCAGTCCACGACGAGAATGGTGATCCTTCTTGTGCTGCTTCAAGTGGTCGTTCAAAGTGTTAATCTGCTTTGTCAGTACAGCGATCTGTACTTCCGGTGAACCCGTGTCGTTTTCATGAGTAGCAAACTCATGAATCAGGTTCGTTTTTTCTTCTTTTGTCAAAGCCACTTGCATTCACCTCCCAATCTAAAATCCCCTCAAGCTTCGCTGCCGCCGGTGGCGCGTACAGCCAAGCATGGGTTCTTATGACGATTTAAATCGTACTGATTTATAATACACGTTTTAGCTATTAATTTCAAGCATCAACGGGCAATAATTTTATGATCATTTATTTTTGTGGAAATAAGCGCGCGTGTCTGCCTTATCTTTCTCCATTTGCTTAATTAAATCATCGGCACTGTTGAACTTCAGTTCTGGACGCAGTCGTCTGTACCATTTAATGCCAACTTTTTGATCGTACAAATCGCCGTTAAAGTCAAGAACATGGACTTCAACCGTTTGAATGGCAGCTTCATGGCTATAGAAAGTTGGACGTAATCCAACACTACAAACCCCATTTAAAGCCTTCCCGTTCACGATCAATTGAACAATATAGATACCGTTAGCTGGGATCAAATAAGCCGCATCTTTTTCCACATTCGCTGTCGGAAAACCGAGCGTACGTCCGCGTTGGTCACCGTGAACCACCGTTCCCGTAGTTTGATAGGGTCGGCGCAGAAGTTCAGAAGCCTCCTCAACCGCCCCTTTTTTCATAATTAGTGATCGAATACGTGTCGAACTGATTTTCTCACCGAACAGTTCAACTTTTGCGACCGTTGTATAGCTGAACATACTACGTGAATACTCGCCAATATTGTCCATATTCCCCATAGCTTTGCGACCGAATGTAAAATCGTATCCAGCAACAACGTGCTTTGCATGAAGGCGAATCAAGTACTCGTCCACAAAATTTTGCGGCGACAGTTGACTGAGTATCCGATCAAATTTTACAAAATAGACTGTGTTCACGCCAAGCTGCTCGAACAACTCCGCTTTAGCCGCGTTGGGTGTCAGTTCTGCTTCCCGTTTTGAATCAGGACGCAAAACAACGGAAGGATGGGGGTAAAAGGTCATGACTGCAGCTTCCATGCCTTTTTCCTCAGCAATTTGAACGGCGGTCTTAATGACTTTTTGATGGCCCAAATGTACACCATCAAAGTAACCCAATGCGATTACTTTTTCCTTGCCGTCCATTTGTTCGATAAACGGTCGGCCATCTAAATAAACACACTCCATAACAGGCACCTTCACTTCTTGTAAACTCAAATTCCCGATTCTTACGAGAGGACAGTCGAACTGTTTGCAAGAACCTTCTCCGGTTTTAACATTTCCGGTTTCTCCGGATGACGCCGATAGATTGCCAGACATTCACTGTGACTCGAAAAAACCGCATAAGGTCCGTCTCCAAATCCCTCTGGGGCTGTAAGTAATGCCCCGTGAACGACTCTTTCCGCCGTCTGTTGATCAACAACCCAGTGATCCATGGAGCGTAAAGCAAATTCAAGTGGTTTAAGTGCTGATTCAAAAGTGTCCTCTTGAATGAATCGCTCAATTTCTTCAAATGACACACAATCTCCACTTGAGAAAGGACCCGCTTGGATTCGCGTCATGTGGTGTAAATGCGCCGGATAGCCCATTCTTCGTCCAACATCAACGGCAAGCGTACGAATATAGGTACCTTTGCTGCATGCCACTTTAAACGGAATATCCACAGAAAAAGATGCAGCATCGCTGTCCAAATCGAAATGATAAATCGTAACATGACGCACAGGCGGTGTCACTGCAATTCCCTTACGCGCATATTCATAGAGCTTGCGACCATTGACCTTTACCGCACTGTACATCGGAGTCGTCTGCTCGATATCCCCAACAAAACGGGACAAAATCTTTTCAACATACGCGCGATCAAGACGTTTTTCAACAGGCTTTGTTTCAATCACATCGCCTGTTGCATCTTCAGTTGTTGTTGATGAACCGAGACGGATCACACCCTGATATATTTTACTATAGTCTAATAAATATTGGGCGATTTTTGTTGCTTTTCCAAGACACAAGACTAAAACACCGTCGACGGCCGGATCAAGTGTTCCGGTATGACCGATCTTACGGAATTTCAGCAGTTTTCTAAGCTGAAAAACACAATCATGTGATGTCATACCCCTTGGCTTGTAAAGCGGCAACAAACCATTATACTCCGGCATCGCTCATCCTCCCGATTTTCATTCCTGTGAACGTTCCCACATCGTTAATCTTTATGATGCAGTTTATTAATAAGCTGATCAATATGGCTTCCGTATTCCACCGATTCATCAACTTTAAAAGAAATTTCAGGCGTTTTCCGCAGACGAATTCGTTTTCCAATTTCACTGCGTACAAATCCCTTGGCTTTATTCAATCTTTCTAGTGACGCCTGTTTCTTATCCTCATCACCGAGGACGCTGATATAGACAGTGGCTTCCTGAAGATCGCCGGTCACATCAACGCCGGTCACCGTGACAAACCCGACGCGTGGATCTTTGATCCTGTTTCCGATTATATCGCTCATTTCTTTTTTCATCTGTTCGGCGACGCGATGGGTCCTTAAGTTAGCCATGGGGTCACCCTCCTTCTTAAAACCATTCATAAATTGTATGAACACGTTCGATTTCTGTTCTAAAATCAACCAAAGAAAGTGCGCGTGAAAGCTCGTGTTCAACCGCAGTACGTGCGCTGCCCACACAGGCAAAGGCAAGTTCGGTGTGTTGCCACGCATCTTGATAAGCGATTTCACTTGCAGACAGGTTGTGCCCGTGCACCGCTTTTCGAAGGATACTTTGAACAACAGACCGCTTCTCTTTCAGAGAGTGTGCACTGAAAAGGATGCACTCGCAGCGGACAACGCCAACGATCATTTCGGTTTGACTTCTTCCATCACATAGGCTTCCATTGTGTCGCCTTCCTTGATGTCGTTAAAGTTTTCCAGTGTCACACCACATTCAAAGCCTGCTTTGACTTCTTTAGCATCATCTTTGAATCGCTTCAGTGTGTCCACATTGCCTTCGTAAATGACAACCCCGTCACGAACCAACCGGATCCCGGCGTCTCTTGAGATGAGACCGTTCGTCACATAGCATCCGGCGATCGTGCCGATTTTCGATACTTTGAATGTTGTTCGAACATCCAGCTGTCCAATCACTTTTTCTTTGTATTCAGGATCTAGCATACCCTTCATTGCTGCTTTGATTTCATCAATTGCATCATAGATGACACGATACAGACGAATATCAACGTTTTCTTCTTCAGCAACTTTTTGTGCATGATTATCCGGACGTACGTTAAATCCAACGATAATTGCGTTAGAAGCTGAAGCAAGAATTATATCCGATTCACTGATTCCGCCTGCTCCGGCATGAATGATGTTCACTTTCACACCGTCAACATCAATCTTCTTCAAGGAACCGGCCAATGCTTCAACCGATCCTTGAACATCCGCTTTGATAACCAGATTTATTTCTTTCATATCGCCTTCTTTGATCTTTTCAAACAGATCGTCAAGGCTAACTTTATTCGTCGTTTGCTTGCGTTCGGTAATCAGCGCACGTTCTGCTCTGACTTCGCCAATTTGCCGTGCTTTTTTCTCGTCATCAAACGCAGCAAATTGATCACCGGCATGGGGCACATTATTTAATCCTGTGATTTCCACCGGTGTTGAAGGGGTTGCCTTCTTTACACGGCGACCAACATCGTTGACCATGGCGCGTACACGGCCATAGGTGTTGCCGACAACAATGGGATCACCAATATGCAGTGAACCGTTCTGAACCAGCAAGGTCGCAATTGGCCCTTTTCCTTTGTCCAGCTGCGCTTCGATCACAGCCCCTCTTGCTTTCTTATCCGGGTTTGCTTTACATTCTTCCATTTCAGCAACAAGCAGAATCATTTCAAGCAGTTCATCAATGCCCGTACCCTTCTTGGCGGAAAGTTTGACGAAAATCGTGTCGCCGCCCCAATCTTCAGGAATCAGTCCTTGTTCGGACAGTTCCTGCATGACATGGTCAGGATTGGCATTTGCTTTATCAATCTTATTAACAGCGACAATAATCGGTACCTTAGCTGCGCGGGCGTGATGAATCGCCTCAATGGTTTGTGGCATAACCCCATCGTCAGCAGCAACAACTAGGACAGTAATATCGGTAATCTCAGCACCGCGCGCACGCATTGTCGTAAACGCAGCGTGGCCTGGTGTATCTAAAAATGTGATCTTCTTCCCATCATGTGTCACTTGATAAGCACCGATATGCTGCGTGATTCCTCCGGCTTCTCCTGCCGTTACTTTTGTATGGCGAATGGAGTCCAGCAAAGTTGTTTTTCCATGATCAACGTGGCCCATAATCGTAACAACCGGCGGACGGACAACGGCAGTTTCTTCATCGATTTCCAATCCTTCATCTTCAAAGCTTGCTTCGTCGACAACCACTTCATCCTCGACGGCAACGCCATAGTCCGCTGCAAGCAGTTCAATTGTTTCTCGTTCAAGGTCTTGATTCTTGGTGGCCATAACGCCTAAGGCCATTAACTTTTTGATGATATCGGTAGATGGGCGTCCCAGCTTTTCAGCAAACTGTCCAACCGTCAGCGACCCGGATAAAGTGATTTTTTCCGGAAGCTTGATCTCAAGATTTTGGCGGTTGGTTTGTGCACCGCCTCTTCTGCGATTGTTACGATTCCTTCCGAAGTTTCGGCGGCCGCCATTGTTATTTCGACCGTTTCCACCAAAACGATTTCGCTCATTATTATTATTATTATTCGAGTTTTGATTACGCCCGGATGATCTTCTGTTGCTGCTTTCTCCGGAGCGATTGCTGTTCGTCCTTGAATTGGTTTGCTTATTTTTTACATGTGAAGTTGTTTGATTTGGTTTCTTTTCTTTAGTTTTTGTTTGATTCACTTTACCCTCTGCTTTACTTTTATTCGTTATATTTTGTGCAGATGCTCCTGCATTGCCATTCATTTTTCGATCCAATTGACTCATCGCGTTATCGGCGATGATTGACATATGGCTTTTGACTTGAATGCCAAGTTCTCCCAATTTTGCTATAATAACTTTACTTGATACATGATGCTCTTTAGCATATTCATATACACGCATTTTACTCATATATTCACCCCCGTGATGATGGTCCGATCCTTTCGATCAGCTGGCCTGCGAATCCACTATCTGTGACCGCAATGATCACCCGCGAAGGTTGACCGATCGCCTGGCCAAGCACCTCTCTATCCGGTACGGTCAAAAGCGGAACGTGATAATAATCGCACTTATTCGTGATTGTTTTCTTTGTTCGGTCGGAAGCATCCGCTGCCAGTAAAACTGCCTTAGCCTTATTCTGACGAATTAACCGCAACACCGTTTCTTCGCCAGAACTCACCTTACCTGCTCGTTGTGCAAGGCCAAGAAATGATGCCCATTGATTATGATTGGGCATCTTCCGGATGAGCCTCCAGATAAGTATTCATTTCTTCGAAAACATGATCTGGTACGGCAACGCCCAAGTGTCTTGTGAGCAGGTTTTTGTCTTTTGCCTTTTGAATACAAGACACTTTTTTAGAAAGGTAAGCGCCTCGTCCATTTTTCTTTCCCGTTAGGTCAAGGGATACATCGCCTTCTGGCGAACGAACAATACGAAAAAGAGCCTTTTTTTCAGTGGATTCCTGGCAAACAATGCATTTGCGCATTGGAATTTTCCGCTGCTTCGGCATGAAAATCGCCTCCTTAATCTTGCTCGTTATCCGGAGATTCGTCCGTCTCAAATTCCGCTGATTCTTCGGCAGCTTGATCTTCTCTTCCAGTTTCTGAAGACTCAGAAGCGGATGCTTCATCGAATAAACCAAGTTCTTCTGCCTCGGATTCGCTCTTAATGTCAATTTTCCATCCTGTCAGTTTTGCAGCAAGCCGGGCATTTTGTCCGCGCTTACCAATTGCAAGTGAAAGTTGATAATCCGGAACGATAACTGTAGTCGCTTTTTCTTCTTCATGAACAATCACTTTAATGACTTTAGATGGACTGAGTGCATTCGCGACATAGATGACCGGATCTTCAGACCAACGAACAATATCAATTTTTTCACCCTTCAATTCATTGACGATCGTTTGTACGCGAGCGCCTTTTTGCCCAACGCAAGCACCGACAGCGTCCACTGCCGGATCTTCTGCATGAACGGCAATCTTTGAACGGTCACCGGCTTCACGCGAAATCGATTTAACTTCCACAGTGCCGTCGTAGATTTCCGGAACTTCCAATTCGAAGAGACGTTTCAACAGCCCTGGATGAGTACGCGAAACCGTAATCATCGGGCCTTTTTTGGCATCTTCGACTTTGGTTAAGTACACTTTAATGCGGTCATGCGGATGATAGGTTTCATTCGGCATTTGTTCTGACTGCGGCAGTAGCGCTTCAACACGTCCAAGGTCAACATAAATGAAACGATGATCAATGCGTTGGACAATTCCGGTCATAATATCGTCTGCACGATCAATGAATTCTGAATAGATCACGCCGCGCTCTGCTTCACGAACGCGCTGCGTCACGACTTGCTTCGCGGTTTGAGCGGCAATGCGTCCAAAATTTCTTGGCGTTACTTCAATTTCAACCGTGTCTCCGATTTGGTAGTGCGAATTAAGACTTTTCGCTTGTTCCAGCGAAATTTGAAGGTTTTTGTCCTCAACCGCTTCCGCAACTTCTTTCCTCGCATAAACTTTGATTTGTCCTAAACCTTCATTAATATCTACCCGCACATTCTGTGCCTGGTCAAAATTGCGTTTATACGCTGAAATTAATGCTGCTTCCAAGGCATCAAGCAAAACTTCTTTACTGATTCCTTTATCTTTTTCCAGTGCGGTGAGCGCTTCGATTAAATCACTGCTCATTTTGTTCTCCCCTTCTTTTACGGCAGTTCTTTCTAACTTACCGGCTGCATCAGCTTCTGTTGTTATTATTTGCTATGTAATCGGTTCGCTTCCCGCCAAAGGTCAAATGCGAACAGATTCCCATTCAAAGCAAGCAACACAACCTGTAAAAAGCCTATTTTAAAAGATGATCGCAAGGCGACTGCTGGCAATCTTGTCAAAAGGAAGCGTCACATGAACCACTCTTGTTTTGTCCTTGATTGCAAGTATAACGTAATCCTTGTTCACTTCAGTTAATTTACCTTCAAATACTTTATTGCCCTCGATCGGTTCATAAGTGGTCAAATGAACATCTTTTCCCACGGCCTTTTCGAAGTCTTCATACCGCTTCAGCGGACGCTCGGCACCCGGTGAAGAGACTTCCAGAAAATAGGCTTCTTTTATTGGATCCTTTACATCAAGTGCCTCGCTCAGTTTTTCGCTGACCTCAGCGCAGGTATCTAGATCGACGCCGGAAGGAGAGTCGATAAAAACACGCAAAAAGCGGTTTTTCCCCTCTTTGACATATTCTATATCAAAGAGTTCCAGATTCATTTCTTGTAGAATCGGGGAAATCAACTCATCGGCCATCTTTGCGATAACGCTAGCCATTTTCAGCCTCCTTTTGAAAATGAAAGAGTGGGAAAATCCCACTCTTTGAGACGAACTATTTCCAGTATTTCCATAAACACTATATCATACCCGTCTAATCTAGGCAAGAAAAGCCAGGTCAGAATAGCGATAATTGATTTGCGTCGGGCATTCCTTTCAAGCAACCTTGACCGTCAAGATATTCAAGAATTGTCTTTGAGATTTTGGCTCGGCGCTGCAAGTCTTCTTTCGAAAGGAATTCACCATCTTCCCGGGATTTGGCAATTGCCTTAGCAGCATTAGTCCCGACACCGGGAATTGCATTAAATGGTGGGATCAGCGTATCCCCTTCTACCAGAAAACGTGTTGCATCCGAACGATATAAATCGACCGATTGGAAACTGAGTCCGCGTTCGCACATCTCGAGTGCTACTTCAAGCACAGTCAGCAAGCTCTTTTCTTTTGGCATCGCGTCATTGCCTTTTTTCTCAATTTCATCCATTTTTGCCCGTATCGCATCGGATCCTCTTTTCATCACATCGACATCAAAGTCATCCGCGCGCACACTGAAATAGGTTGCATAGAACAGAATCGGATAATGCACTTTGAAATAGGCGATGCGGAATGCCATTAAAACATAAGCTGTTGCGTGTGCTTTCGGGAACATGTACTTGATTTTAAGGCATGAATCCAAATACCAACCCGGTACATCGTTTTCCTTCATCTCAGCAATCCATTCGTCATTTAACCCTTTTCCCTTTCGCACGGACTCCATGATTTTAAATGCGTGTGACGGCTCAAGGCCTTGGTGCATCAAGTCGATCATAATATCGTCGCGGCAGGAAATGACATCGCGAAGCACGCAGGTCCCATTTTCGATCAACACTTGGGCATTGCCCAGCCAAACATCAGTACCGTGAGACAGGCCTGAGATTTGAACCAACTCAGCAAAGGTTGTTGGTTTCGTGTCTTCGAGCATCTGCCGAACAAAGCGCGTCCCAAATTCAGGAATACCTAGGCTGCCGGTTTTGCAGCGTATTTGTTCTGGAGAAACGCCCAGGGATTCCGTTGAACTAAAGATTTTCATGACTTCTTTGTCATCTTTAGGAATTGTTTTCGGATCGATTCCGCTCAGATCCTGCAGCATACGAATAACGGTTGGATCATCGTGCCCGAGTATATCCAATTTCAAAATGTTGTCATGGATTGAATGAAAATCAAAGTGTGTCGTTTTCCATTCGGCCGTTATATCATCGGCCGGATATTGAACCGGAGTAAAATCGAAGATCTCCATATCCCTTGGTACAACGACGATACCGCCAGGGTGCTGACCGGTTGTTCGTTTTGCTCCTGTGCATCCTGCTGCAAGACGATCACGCTCTGCTCCCCGTAGGTTTTTGCCCGTGTCTTCTTCATATCCTTTTACATATCCGTAGGCCGTTTTGTCGGCAATCGTGCCGATTGTTCCGGCTCGGAATACTTTATCTTCACCGAAAAGTACTTTCGTATAATTGTGAGCAACCGGCTGATAGTCTCCGGAAAAGTTCAAATCAATGTCGGGAACTTTATCCCCCTTAAAGCCGAGGAACGTTTCAAAAGGTATATCATGCCCTTCCTTTGTCATCTTTGTTCCGCATTCAGGACAAGCTTTATCCGGAAGATCAAACCCACAGGCAACCGCGCCATCGGTAAAGAACTCAACATGATGACAATTCAAACACAGATAATGCGGCGGAAGCGGATTAACCTCGGTAATCTCAAGCATTGTCGCCACGAGCGACGAACCGACCGATCCACGTGATCCTACAAGATAACCATCGGAGAGTGACTTCTTCACCAATTTATGGGCAATCAAATAAATGACGGAAAACCCGTGTCCGATGATACTTTTTAGTTCTTTCTCAAGCCGCTTTTCGACCAGATCTGGAAGTGTCTCACCGTAAAGTTTATGTGCTCTGCCGTAGGTCTTTTCTTTAACTTCGTCTTCGGCGCCGTCAATCGTTGGTGTATATAACTTGTCCTTGACCGGTAATACTTCTTCAATTTGGTTAGCAAGTGCATGAGGATCACTGACAACAACTTTTTCTGCCTTCTCTTCACCAAGAAAGCTCATGCAGCCCAGCATTTCATCCGTTGTTCGAAAATGAACATCCGGCTGCGTCTGACGATTGAGCGGATTCCCTGCTTGAGAGCCGATCAAAATCTTACGGTAGATTTTATCATGGCTGTCCAAATAGTGAACATCTCCAGTGGCAACCACCGGTTTGTTCATTTTCTCACCCAGCTTTACAAGCTTGATCATAACATCTTTGAGCGCCAGTTCATCGCGAACGATCCCTTTCTCGACAAGATGTTGATAGTTGGACGGCGGCTGAATTTCAATGTAATCATAGAACTCAGCGACTTTTTCTGCCAGTTCCGCCGACTTCTGCATCATCGTTTCAAAAAGTTCGCCCTTGTCGCAACCGGAACCGACCAGAAGGCCCTCTCGATATTTCGTCAACAACGAGCGCGGAATTCTAGGTACGCGATAAAAGTATTTAACATGTGAAAGCGAAATCAATTTATAGAGATTTTTAAGTCCGATTTGGTTCTTCACGAGCAGAATAATATGCGATGGCCGAATCCGATCAAGATTTCCTTTACCAAGATTATCATTTAATTGATCGTGATACTGCATGCCTTTTTCAGCAGCGTCCTTCAGCATCTTCCAAGCAAGATAACCCGTTGCTTCCGTGTCGTAGATGGCCCGGTGGTGATGGGTAAGCTCGATGTTAAAGGCTTTACACAACGTATCGAGCTTATGGTTTTTAAATTCAGGGTAAAGAAAGCGGCCCAGTTCGAGTGTATCAATAACTGGATTGTCCGCTTTTTCATACCCAAGCTTTTGGTAGGCAGTATTTAAAAAACCCATATCGAAGGTCGCATTATGCGCCACAAGCACTGCATCCCCTGCAAACTGCTTAAACGCCTGGACAACCTGATCTGCATCCGGTGCGTCAGCAAGCATTTCATCCGTTATACTGGTTAACTCAATGATTTTCTGAGGAAGCGGATGATGCGGATTTGCAAATTGATCAAACTTTTCGAGCACCTCACCGTTTTTAATCTTAACTGCGGCAAGCTCGATGATCGTGTCATAAACCGCGGATAATCCAGTCGTTTCAACGTCAAAGACAACGTAAGTTTCATCAGCAAGCAACCGGTGCGCTAGATTATAGGCAATCGGTACACCATCATCAATAAGATTAGCTTCAACACCATAGATTACTTTAACGCCGTTTTTCTGTCCGGCGGCATAGGCTTCCGGATAAGACTGGGCAACCCCATGGTCGGTAATCGCAATCGCTGAGTGCCCCCATTGTTTCGCTCGCTTGATCAAGGCCGACGCCGTAACCACTGAATCCATCTGGCTCATAACCGTGTGCGCGTGAAGTTCGACGCGCTTATGCCCCTCTGGAGCTGTATCTTTTTTTACATGAGGGGTGATCTCCTCGATATCATTAGCGATCATCACCAAATCTCTGGCAAAGCTGTCATTCTGCACACCGCCGCGCACTTTTGCCCACATTCCTTTATGCATTTGGGCAAACTTTGCAGCATCTTCTTTGTCTCTGGAAAAGACTTTGACCATGAGCGAATCGGAATAGTCGGTTATTTTAAACAGCAGCAGCGTACGGCCACTGCGGAGTTCTCGTATCTCGGAATCGAAAATATATCCTTGGATGGTTATGCGCCGTTCTTCGTCCTGAATCGTCTCGATGGATACCGGTTCATCATGAATATCATAACCGATCTTGAATGGTCCATCCGGTACATCGCCGGCCGCATCCTCAGCGTCCTTCTTTTTCTGCATTTCAATCATTGCTTGAACAACTTTCTGCTTATCTTCTGCATCTCTTTGTTTTACAAATGAGTCATAAGCCTTCGTTCGTTCTTCTGAACTGACTTTAATTTCAAGCGAGATCGGTGGAAACCCAAAAGTACGCAACTTCTCGTTAAGTACCTTGGGCAATTTTCTTTTAATAAGCCCTGCTTCTGTATCGCTCGTCGTTGAAATCATCAGCTGCCGTTCATTTAATTGCGGATTTTGCCGCTGCAAACATCCTTTTAATGCTGGGAATTCATGACACAGGCGTTCGCAAACCGGCTGCCAATAATCGGAAAAATAGTGTTCGGCACGTGAAGCATCACGGACGTGCACTGTAAAAGTAATTTGCGATACGACCGACTGAAAGTGCGCTTTCAGTCTTTCTTCCAACCATTCATAGACTTGATAGGGGAGAATTCCGTCAAGGAGAAAGTCAAAATGCCAACGACGTTCCGAACGGAAAACAGATAGCTTGTCGATTTCACCATGCGTAAAATAGCGCTCCATCCACTCTGTCGGCACCTCAAGATGTTTGAGCAATAGTTCAAATCGATCCGTTCCGGCTGTTGTACTCGTCATCACTGCTCGTCTCCTTTCTTTCTACAATTCTACTAAAACTATTACTGAAATGCCATTGATTCTCGTATTCTGCGAAACACAAATAAGAAAAACCGGGCAAAATACGCCCGGTCCTTAATCTCCAACCATGTGTGATGGACTCGTGTCTTTTCGGTGCTGAATCGCCGCTTCGGTTACTCGCTTGCCGCGGGCGCACCGCGAGCCTCCTCAGACAGGTAGAGGTATCTGCGGGGTCTCGCTGGCACGCTGTTCCCGCAGGCGTCTCGCACCTCCGCTTTGTTTCTCGGCCAAGACACTGGGCTATTGGTTTGAAGACAGGTCAAAATCATATACTTTCTTATCCTGTAAAAAAGGAGCCGGTCAGCTCCTCTAGAACAGAATAAAGATGAGATTAAGCGAGTGTGTTTAATAATTGTTTTACCGCATCAGAAAGCTGTGCAGTACTCGTTTCTACGCGCTCTGTATCTTTTCGTGCGGCAAGCTCGACAATTTGCTCTGAAGCCCTTTTGCCGACAATGACTTGTACCGGACAGCCGATTAGTTCACTTTCAGCGAATTTAACGCCCGGCCGTTCTTTTCGATCGTCCCAAAGCACATCATAGCCTTCTTGAATGAATTGGCTGTAGAGTTGTTCCGATAAGGCCAACTGATCCTCTTTTTTGGGATTAACTGTTATTAAATGAATGGTGAATGGTGCCAGCGACTTAGGCCAAATCATGCCCTCATCATCATGATACTGCTCGCAGACTGCAGACAGCGTTCTTGAAATGCCAATGCCGTAACATCCCATGATCAGCGGCTTAGCCTTTCCATCAGTATCCAGATAAGTGGCGTTCATCGCTTCGGAATATTTGGTTCCAAGTTTAAAAACTTGTCCGATTTCGATGCCGCGAGCAAATTTAATGACACCACTTCCATCCGGAGATGGATCTCCTTCTTTAATGAAACGAAGATCATCGAAGGATTCAATTGGCAGATCACGTGATGGATCAAGATGGAAATAAGTGCTGTTTTCCGCTTGGTTATAATAAGCGGCGCGCGCCACATGTTTTAATCCATTGTCTGCAAAAACGCGTACCCCTTCTGCCGGGTGCATCGCATCTTCACTCGAACCGGTTATCAACTCAATCAAATCGGTCCCAAGAAGATTCTTCACCTTAACGTCGTTGATTTCATCGGAGGCTTTCAAAAACACAACCACACGTTCGGATCGAGTTTGGAACCAGTAAGCAGTGATTGCTTGATTTCCATCGACTTCTTGCTTACCTTCGACTTTTTCAAGAGGAAGCGTCTCGCCATCTTTCCCTTCTTCTTGATCAAGTACTGAGGCCATCTCCAAGTTTGCTGCATAATCAGAAGTATCCGAATAGGCAATTGTATCTTCACCAATTTCAGCAAGCGCCTGGAATTCATGCGTGTCCTTGCCGCCGATTGCTCCGGAATCTGCAAGAACTGCGCGAAACGTTAGTCCACAGCGTTCAAAAATTCTGCAATACGCATGGTACATCACCCAGTAGGTTTGATCCAGACTCTCAGCAGAATCATGAAAGGTATAGGCATCTTTCATAATAAATTCGCGACCGCGGAGCAGACCAAAACGCGGCCGTTTTTCGTCACGAAACTTCGTTTGAATTTGGTACAGGCTCATTGGCAGCTTTTTATACGTATTTAAATAATCACGCACAAGACTTGTGATTAATTCTTCACCGGTTGCACCAAGAGCGAAGAAACGGTTATGCCTGTCTTTTAGGCGCATCAATTCAGGACCATACACGTCCCATCGTCCGGTTTCATGCCATAATTCTGCTGGCTGCATCGCAGGCATAAGCAGTTCCTGAGAACCGGTACGATCCATTTCTTCGCGAATAATTGCCTCAATTTTTTTTATGATCTTATAACCAAGCGGAAGATAGGAATACACCCCGGAAGCATTTTGCCGTATGTAACCACCGCGCAGCAGCAAACGGTGACTGGCGGACTCGGCATCTGCCGGCGTTTCTTTCATCGTTGGAATAAACATTTGGCTTTGTTTCACTAATGACCACCTCAAATCGTTTCAGTCTTTTTTAGGAACATTGTTTTCATCTATCGTGTAAAGAGGTTTTGCAAATCGTTCCACGTGACAAGCAGCATCAAGATCATCAGAAATGCAAAACCAATAAAATGAACGAGTGCCTCTTTTTGTGGCTCAATCGGTTTGCCGCGTAAAGCTTCGAAAATGATGAACATGAGTCGACCGCCATCCAGTGCAGGAAGCGGCAGCAAATTAATCACCGCTAAATTGACACTTAAAAATGCCGTCCAATTCAAAACAAAGAATAAACCTTGTGAAACCACTGCTCCAGTCGCATTATATATGCCCACAGGACCTGCTAAATTGTTTAAATCAAATCCCCCGGAAATCAGCATTTTCAAACCAACGAATTCCATTTTTATCCAATAATAGGTTTGACTGAAACCTGCACCGATTGACGCAGCAAACGAATGAATCGTCGGCTGATATACGCCGATCATGCCTTCAGGCTTTCCATTGGCACCCTTCCGTTCGCCGGTCAGCAGTTCTATTTGCTGCTGCTCCCCATTTCGTTCAACGGTCATTTCGATCTTTTGCTTTGGATGTTTACTCACATATCCAGCAATATCTTGCCAACTCTTTATGCCCTGACCATCAATTTGCAGGATGCGGTCTCCTGACACTAATCCGTATTTCTGTGCAGAGTAGCCATCGATAACGGTTCCAAGCTGAGGCTGATTCGACGGTACGCCTTGAATACTGAAATAAATGATGAAGATAACAACTGCTAAGACCAGATTCATAAACGGACCGGCAAAAATCGTCAGAAAACGTGCGAGCAGCGGTTTTGATGCAAACTGCCGATCGTGGGGTGCAATTTGAAAATCCTGATGATCCGATACATAGGTTGCCTGACGGTCAATAGCGTACTGAATCAGTGGTCCATTTTCCTCTTCGTATCCTGATAAGTAGAGCTCCTTGTCAAGGTCGCAGTGTTCAACCGTTAGAAAGCGAGCATTCGGATATTTTTCAAGGTGGTCGCTGACAATCCGTGTCACCTGATTTCGATCGTTCAGGAAAATCCCGATACTTTGTCCAGGCTTGACCTCAAAAGTTTCCGGGTCTTCACCCGCCATGCGCACATACCCCCCGATTGGAAGCAAACGCAACGTATATACGGTTTCTCCTCTTTTAATCGCAAAGAGTTTCGGCCCGAAACCGATCGCGTACTCCCGGCACAAAATACCGGAGCGTTTTGCGACAATGAGATGACCGAGTTCATGGATTGAGACAAGCAGTCCGAAAATGATCACAACGATAATCAACGTTTCCACGAGAAGACACCTCTGTCTTTAGTTTATTTGCTCCTTGACAAAAGCGCGTGTTTCTTTGTCAACAGCTTCAATCGTTTTTAATTCAGGTGCTTTAATGACATGATGGTTGGTCAAAGCCATCTCCACATAGCGCTCAATATCCAGAAAGGTAATTTTCCCAGCTAAGAATGCCTGAACCGCTGTTTCATTCGCTGCATTCAATACGGTAGGCATCGAACCTCCCGTTTTCCCTGCATGATAAGCTAATGATACACATGGGAAGCGGTGCATGTCCATTTTTTGAAAATGCAAACTGCCGATTTCAGATAAATTCAACGTTTTCGTTTGCCTAAGTGTTAACCGGGAAGGATAAGTAAGGGCATACTGAATCGGAACGAGCATACTGGGACATCCCAGCTGTGCAATGACACTATGATCAGCATATTCAACTAATGAGTGAACAATACTCTCCCTGTGAATAACCGTATCAATTTTTTCATAGGGCAAATCAAACAGCCAGTGCGCTTCAATGATTTCCAAACCTTTATTCATCATCGTCGCCGAATCGATTGTAATCTTTGCGCCCATCGACCAGTTTGGGTGATTAAGGGCATCTTTAACCGTAACTCCAGCAAGTTCCTCGCGCGTTTTGTCTCTGAAACTTCCGCCAGATGCAGTAATGATAATGCGTGAAACAGCTGAGCGGTCCTGGCCTTGCATCGATTGAAAAATTGCCGAGTGTTCACTATCGACAGGCAAGATCGGAACGCCAAATTTTTTCGCACGTCTCATCACGAGATGTCCCGCCGTAACCAACGTTTCCTTGTTCGCAAGACCAATTGTTTTACCGGCTTCTATTGCTGCAAGTGTGGGCTCGAGGCCAATACTGCCGAGTACTGCGTTGACCAACAGATCACTGTCAGGATGAACAGCTGCTTCGATCATCCCTTCAATCCCGTAAACCAGACGAGTGGAAGGATCCAAGTGGATCTTCAATCGATCCGCCACCTGTTTATTTTTAACAGCGATCAAAGCAGGTTTAAACTCATGGATGAGTGGGAGTGCGGTTTGAATATTCTCGCCAAATGCCATTGCGACAAGTGCAAATTGATCCGGATGCTCGCGAAGAATTGCAAGCGTTTGGGTTCCTACCGATCCTGTGGCACCGAGCAAGCTGATTTTTTTCATCAACCATTCCTCCTCAAACAATGAATCCTAAAACGTAAAGCAAAGGGAGTACAAAAATCAAACTGTCAAAGCGGTCAAGCATGCCGCCATGACCCGGTAAAATCGTTCCTGAATCCTTGATATTATAGTAGCGTTTTATTGCAGATTCCACTAAATCACCGATCTGTCCAAACACGGAAATAACGAGACTGATTCCAATGAGGGTGGGCCAGGCCAGTGCCAATGCCGGACCCGCAATCCACTTAAACAGCAACGCAATCAAAACGGCGATAATTACCGCACCGATTGAGCCTTCTCGGGTTTTATTCGGACTGATTACAGGCGCAAGTTTACGCTTGCCAAATTTTCGACCAACGAAATAAGCGCCGCTGTCGGTTGTCCAAATCAAAACTTGTACGAGCAATACGAGAAGCAGACTGTCTAAACGGAGCCGAACCAGTAAATAGAATGGAATCCCTATGTAAAACACCGACAAGAAGAGGTACGCAGCGTTTGCAAATGTAAAAGCGGAACGTCGCAAGATCATCAGTGTCAGCATCAGCAGAACGAACAGCGCAGTCATTCTCATCCATAACCCATCTGCTAAAAATGAAGAACGACCGGCATTCAGAACAAGAGCGGCCACCGCCAGTCCGCCAAAGATAACTTCTGGAAAAGCAACATTCATTTTGCCCATTTTAACTAATTCGAGATAACTAATTACCGCAATAGCTGCAGCCAGCAAAGTGAAGGGCAAGGAACCGATGCAAAGAAGAACAAGATAAAAAGCACCTGCCAGTAAACCGGTTGTAATACGCTGTTTCAAGGATTTTCGCTTCCTTCCGCGAGCCCGCCGAATCTGCGCTGTCTGCTTGAAAATGCCCGAACAGCATCTTGAAGACTCTGCTCATTGAAGTCCGGCCAATACTCTTCCGAAAAATAAAGTTCCGTATAAGCAAGCTGCCATAACATAAAATTACTTAACCGGATCTCTCCACCGGTTCGAATCAAAAGGTCAGGATCGGGAAGCGCGGGACTGATCATATGATCGGCAATCATCTTTTCACTAATGTCCTCTGGGCTGTGTGCTTCGCGAATAATTTTTTTTACAGCTTGAACGATTTCAGCATGGCTGCCGTAATTCAAGGCAAAATTTAGGATCAAACCGCTGTTTGCCTTCGTCTTTTCAATTGCGTCATTTACCGCACTCAATGTATAGGTAGGAAGTCGGGATAAATCGCCCATTGCTTTCACTTGGACATTTTGTTCAATCAGTTCCTTTAAATAGGAATTCAAGAATTGCTGCGGTAGCTTCATTAAAAAGTCGACTTCTGCTTTCGGACGCTTCCAGTTTTCAGTAGAGAAAGCATATAAGGTGAGCACTTTAACACCTAAGCGATCCGCTTCCTTCGTCACCCGTTTTATGGTTTTCATTGCTTCACGATGACCGGCAACTCGCGGAAGCCCGCGTTTTTTTGCCCATCGACCGTTGCCGTCCATAATGATAGCCACATGGTTCGGTATGCTTATCGATTTTGTGTCTTCATGCTTCGGCATAGCCGTTTTTCCTTTATTTAAGGAAAACTTTTCAAACATTGATTTTCCCCCAGTACTGATGCTGCGTACCTTTGGATACAATCAACAGATCGTGCTGTCCGGTGCGCTGCCTGTTTGGTTGTGCCCCTTTAGATGTCCATCATTTCCTTTTCTTTGTCCGCTGCCAGTTGATCAATTGCTTTTATTGTTTCATTGGTCAACTTTTGAATATCATCCTCAGCTTCATGAACATCATCTTTTGTCAGTTCGTTGTTCTTGGCCATTTTTTTCACTTGATCGTTTGCATCGCGACGTACATTGCGCACTGCAATTTTTGCCTCTTCAGCCATTTTACGAACCAATTTCACCAAATCAGCACGCCTCTCCTCGGTCAAAGGTGGAATTGCAATGCGAATCACCTGACCGTCGTTCGTCGGTGTGATGCCAAGATCAGACTTGAGAATACCCTTTTCAATGTTAGGCAGTGCAGTCCGATCATAAGGTTGGATGAGCAGAAGCCGCGCTTCAGGAACCGTGATTGAGGCAACCTGATTCAGTGGTGTTTCTGCTCCGTAATACTCAACCGTTACCTTATTTAGTAACGAAGGGTTCGCTCTTCCTGCGCGCACCGTTACTAATTCGCGCTGAAATGCTTTAACCGCTTTACCCATTCGTTCTTGTGCATCTTTAAAAAGCTCTGTTTGAGCCATGAGTTATCGCCCCTTTACAACTGTGCCGATATCTTCGCCAAGCACAGCACGTTTAATATTTCCTTCTTCTGATAATGAGAAAACAACAAGCGGAATATCATTATCCATGCTAAGCGATGAAGCCGTAGAATCCATGACTTGAAGCCCTTCATTCAGAACACGCAAATAGGAAATTTCCTTATATTTCTTCGCACTTTTATCGACTTTTGGATCCGCTGAATACACACCGTCAACATTATTTTTTGCCATCAAGATCACGTCTGCTTCAATTTCAGCCGCTCGCAGCGCCGCTGTTGTATCCGTTGAAAAATAAGGATTGCCTGTTCCCGCGGCAAAAATAACGACACGCCCCTTTTGCAGATGTCGGATGGCGCGTCTGCGAATATAAGGTTCAGCAACCTGCCTCATTTCGATTGAGGTTTGTACACGCGTTTCAACACCGATTCCTTCAAGACAATCCTGCAAAGCAAGTGCGTTGAGTACCGTCGCAAGCATCCCCATATAATCAGCCTGTGCACGATCCATTCCCATTTCGCTGCCTGCTTTTCCTCTCCAGATGTTTCCAGCACCGCAAACAATGGCAACTTCTACACCGAGATCGACAACTTCCTTTACTTGCTTCGTAATCGATCGAATCACGCTTGGTTCGATGCCGAAACCGCCTGTACCTGCAAGGGCTTCTCCACTTAATTTTAAAATGACCCGCTTATAAATTGCCTTTTTCGGCATGCTCCTGCACCTCTCGTTAGATGATTTTTAGAAAACTTGGCTTTGCCAAGCCTCTGGCGAAGGCAAAGGCTTAGTTGCACTTACACTCGTTTCCTTAAATCTTTTATTTTCTTACTTTCTTACCAGTGTAAAAAATGGGACACGTTACCCGTGCCCCATTGTGATTTCTTGCTCTGTTTCATCGGGTGTTGAAAACCGCATCGGCGGTTTTATGACGGTTGTTAAATCGATCGTCGTTCAACAGCACCTTACAGGCGCAATTATTGTTTCATCTGTGCTTTTACTTCATCAACAAAGTTATCTTCTTTCTTTTCAATGCCTTCGCCGACTTCAAAACGCACGAATGAAAGAACATCCGCATTCTTGCTCTTCAAATATTCTTTAACGGTCACATCACCGTCTTTAACAAACGGCTGGTCCACTAGACAGATTTCTTTGAAAAATTTTTTCAATCGTCCACCAACCATTTTTTCAACAATATTGGCCGGTTTGCCTTCGCCAAGTGCTTCTTGTGTCAGCACTTCTTTTTCATGAGCAACAACGTCAGCTGGGATCTGATCTTCTGTCAGATATTGCGGACGAATTGCCGCAACATGCATGGCAACATCCTTTGCTGCCGTCGCATCAGAACCTGTTAATTTCGTCAGAGCGGCGATACGACCACCCATGTGCAGGTAGGAACCGAAAACTTGATCATCGGTCTTCGTCTCAACTGCAAAACGGCGTAAGCTGATCTTTTCGCCAATTTTAGAAATAGCGGAAGTAATCAAGTCGTCAACAGTAACTCCTGAAGCGGTCTTCTGAGTCAGCGCTTCTTCAACAGAGGCTGGCTCTTTGTCGAGAATGTGTTGTGCTAATGTATCAATCAAGACTTTGAATTCTGCATTTTTCGCAACAAAATCGGTTTCCGAGTTGACCTCAAGAGCAACGGCCTTGTTACCGTCGATTTTGATTTCAGCCAAACCTTCGGCAGCGACACGCCCGGATTTCTTAGCAGCTTTTGCCATTCCTTTTTCACGAAGTACGTCGATCGCTTTCTTGATATCGCCTTCTGTTTCTGCGAGTGCGCGTTTGCAATCCATAATCCCTGCACCCGTCAGTTCACGTAATTCTTTTACTTGCTTTGCACTAATTGCAGCCAATGGGAATCCTCCTTTGATGGTGAAGCTGTTTGTTTTCGTGAAAAGAGTGATAAAGGGCTAGCCCCTTATCACCCCATTAAGTCTTGACTTGCTCTTTATTCCGCTTTAACCGGCTCTTCTTCAACTTTTTCAGTTTGTTCCGGTTGAGCTGAAGCTTCTTCTGTTTCTTCGCCTTGATTAGCTTCTAAAACAGCATCCGCCATTTTTCCAGTGAGTAATTTCACAGCACGAATTGCATCATCGTTACCTGGAATGATTACATCGATTTCATCCGGATCGCAGTTTGTATCAACAATTGCGATGATCGGAATATTCAACTTGTGTGCTTCGGCAATCGCGATCCGTTCTTTGCGCGGATCGATAACAAAAAGTGCTTGTGGAAGACTTTCCATATCTTTGATGCCGCCCAAGAATTTTTCAAGACGTGCCAATTCTTTTTTAAGACCAACAACTTCTTTTTTAGGGAGTACATCAAATGTACCGTCTTCTTGCATTTTTTCGATATCTTTCAAACGTTTGATCCGTTTTTTTATCGTCTCGAAGTTGGTCAGTGTACCGCCGAGCCAACGTTGATTTACATAGTACTGACCGGAACGTTCTGCTTCCGCTTTTACAGAATCTTGTGCTTGTTTCTTTGTACCAACGAAAAGAATTTTCCCGCCGTCAGCCGCAATATCTCTGACGAAGTTGTATGCTGCTTCGACTTTTCGTACGGTTTTCTGAAGATCGATAATGTAGATACCGTTTCTTTCCGTAAAAATATACGGCTTCATTTTTGGATTCCAGCGACGTGTTTGGTGACCGAAATGAACACCGGATTCCAGTAATTGTTTCATTGAAATAACTGCCATGAATGTGTTGCCTCCTAATTATGGTTTTATTCCTCCGTCCATGTCATTTTCGTGTGCGACTGAGCATGGCGCTCAGCACCCGCGCATAAATCAACAGACGTGTGTGATTGACACCAAACGTAACTATATCATACTCTGCAGTGCATGGCAAGATTCGATTAATTTTTTCCATGCATTCGGAGCAGAAGTTCAATCTCGCCTTTTCCGCGTTTCATTTTTTTGGCGATTTCTGTAATTGATTTCCCATCTTCTTTAAGTTTCATTGCCTGAACATAGGGGGACTCTTCGATATGATCTTGGATCGAATCAATCGGCGGCATCCATTCATGCTCTGGCTCACTTCCGGTTTGTTTTTTGGAGGCCAATTCCTGATCCTCATTGACACGATTCAGGACGGTTTCAAACGTTTTTTCTTTTACTTTCTCACTATTTTTTGCGCTGCTGCTTGTTTTGGGAGCAGTCACAATCGGTTTTCCGCTCTGATCCTGACCGGCTGCGCGCGTTTCCGTGCGCACATTCATGACAAGTTCCTGAACCGCTTCAAGAAACTGCTCATTCTCATGGCGCACCGCTTGAATATGCTCGGCAAGCAGTTGTTCGGACTCCTGCACATTTTGTTCTGAAAGCGTCTTTTGCAGCACTTTAATTCTTTGATACAGATAGAGGATAAGATAAAAAGCCAAAAGAAGCAGCACGAAATTCAACGTAATCCAAAATGCTGACAATGCATTCACCCCGCTTTACATGATGATTAAGCATAATGTTCTTTTCCAGTTAAATAGTTGCGTAATTTAAGCAGCGCTTTACTGTGGATTTGTGAGATTCGAGATGTAGAGAGATTCAACACTTGCCCGATCTCAGTTAAAGTCAGTTCTTCATAATAGAAAAGAGAAACCACGAGACGCTCTTTCTCATTGAGTTTGTCGATTTCCTTTGCAAGCTGCGCATGTCGTTCTTCTTCAAGGACATGTTCTTCCGGAGAATCGGAACGTGTATCTTCAATTGCATTCGCACCAGACTCTCCATTATCTGAACCCCCGTCATCAAGAGACAGCAAGTTTGAAAACAAACTCTCCGATACAACCTGCGACACTTCATTAACCGTCATTTTACACAGTTTTGCAACCTCTTCAAGGGTAGCGGAACGCATCTGATTTTGCTCAATCTTCTCGACTGCTTTCTCAATTCTTTTGCTCTTCTCACGCATTGATCGCGGCATCCAGTCCGCTTTGCGCAGCCCGTCCAAGATGGCCCCGCGGATGCGAAACGATGCATAGGTATCAAATTTCAGGTCCCGATTGCGATCAAATTTCTCTAGGGCATCGTAGAGACCGAGCAGTGCAAAGCTTTGCAACTCTTCCCTGTCCACATTGCGCGGCAATCCGGCACCAATCCGCTGCACATGATACGTTACAAGGGGCATATAGATTTCCAGAAGACAATTTGCTGCCTTTCGGTCATGAGACTGAATCCAGCGCTCCCAATAAATGGATTCCAAAGCTTCTGATTTTTCCAGTTCTCTCCCCTCCTTTGAACGATCTTAGATCAAATGGCTGCCTCGAAACAGGGCGTGAATGGCCAGCCTGCAAGAATCGCAAAAAAATTCAACCGTTCTGCCGTAATCTTTACCAATTTCTTCGCTAATAATCGGTATATGAAAATCGCTTAGCTGCGCTTTGACAGCCTCGATATTTCGCTTTCCTATACTCTCCATGGATAGAACTCGAGTGGTTCGGAACATTTCTGCTCCTCCGGCCATTTTTGCCTTCAGCTCAGAGATCGGGCAATGATAATATTCTGTCAGCTTTGTCACAAGCATCGGTATTGCCGTATCTGCATATTTTCCTGGCGGATAGATCGTTGATCGAGCGAATGATGAATCAGGCAGCATAACATGAGCCATCCCCGCAGTTTGTGTTTGCTGATGATAGATCACGACTCCGACACAAGAACCTAAACCAAGTGTTTTTAAAGACTCTGGATGGATGGCAAACTTGATTTCCGAGATTCCAACATGAATCACTGAGAAAACTTCCCTTCAACCCGCTCGAAAATAACATCCAGAGAATCGGGCAGTGGCAGAAATAAAAATTCTCCATTCAACTGATGCCCTTTTTGCCGATCAAAAACAACGGCATCAATGAGCAGTGCAAACTCATCATAGAGTGATAATTCAACGAGTCCTTCACTCAATATTGCCCCAGCCATATCCACCGAAATAACTGGAGGGGATTGAATAAACGTGACATTCAAAAATGAAGCAAGCGCCGACAGATAGGAGCCGCAAAGAATATTGCTGACTTCATAAAATGCCGATCTGCCAATCCCATCATCGCAAATATTGCCCTGAGGAACAAGCTCCTCAATCAGCATATTTGCCTGATCAATGGCAAACATGACGAAAAAGTAGCCTTTGATTCTGCCTTTTACTTGGATCAATGAAGCGGCAACCTGTTGTTCTGCTTTCCCGTTAATCAGCTCAGCAATAGACTGCAAGCGTACGGACGGAATGCACAGATCGATCGGCTTCTTTAACATCATGGATAGTGAAGTCGCAGCATGCGATGCACCAATGTTTGCTGATTCTTTTAGCAAGTCGAGATGTCGACCGTCAAGCTGATTCAGATGGTTCATGCTTCGTCTCCGATTGCACGTAAAGCGGCAACATCATTTTGGTTCAGCACCTGTTTCAGATTCAATAACAGCAATAATTGATCTTCACCGATCTTCGCCACAGCGCTCAGGTATTCTGCCGATGACCCACCGATCATTTCCGGTGTCTGTTCCAGCTGGTCCGCATCGATATCCAGTACCTCTTTTGATGAATCAACCAACAAGCCCACACTCATCTCATCTTGCTCAACAACAATAATTCGGCTTTCAGGTGTGATCTTAGAATGCCCCATTTGAAAGCGTTCACGTACATCAATAATCGGCGTAATAATACTGCGCAAATTCATCACACCTTTTACGAAAGAAGCTGCATTAGGAAGACGCGTGATACCGTCGACCTTCTCAATAGACAACACTTGTTCAACCGGAACGCCGTAGGTTTCACCGTTCATTTCAAACAAAATTACTTTTAGTTGCTTCTCCTGACTCGTCATCGGTTTTCCTCCTTAAGCTCTTTCCTTAATGGTTTTATTGGTTTCAATCAGTCTCTGACAATCAATAATTAGTGCAGCTCGTCCATCACCAAGAATGGTCGTTCCTGAGAATCCCGGTACCTTCTCAAGATATTTTCCGAGTGGTTTTACGACAACATCTTGATAGCCAAGCAGTTGGTCCGCCGTCAAAGCCACCTTCTTATCACCATGGCTGAGTATCACAACCGCACCCCTATTTTCTGAACCCTCCCGTTTATCGGTTTTACGGTCAGGAACGGCAAAGTAATCAGCAAGTGAAACAAGGGGGATGACGCTTTCGCGATAGTCCATGACGGTTTGATCGTGGATGGTAAAGGTTTTAACCTGCCGTTTTAATGCCGTTTCTGTGATGGACGTGATTGGTACGGCATAAACTTCCTCACCGGTTTGAATGAGCAGCGCATTAATAATCGATAAGGTCATCGGTAATTTCACCGTAAATGTGGTGCCTTGATCGGGAGCTGAGACCACTTCAACGGTTCCATTGAGTGATTGAATTTTGCTTTCAACGACATCCAAGCCTACACCTCGTCCGGAAATATCGGAGATTTTATCGGCAGTACTGAATCCTGAGGCAAAGAGCAAATGATCAATCTGATTTTCGGTCATTGTACGCGCTTCTTCCTCTGTCACCACATTTTTCTCAATTGCTTTGTCAAGCACTTTTTCTCTGTTAATCCCAGCGCCGTCATCCTTGATCTCAACAATAACTTGATTTCCATTGTAATAAGCAGCAAGGGTTAACGTCCCTTCTGGGTTCTTCCCTTTTGCCTCTCGTACGGCGGGCAGTTCGATGCCATGGTCCATCGAATTGCGGATCATGTGCATCAGTGGATCGCCAAGTTCTTCGATTACCGTTCGATCCAGTTCGGTATCCCCGCCCTTCACAACGAAATTAACCTTCTTATTTAGTTCCTTTGAAAGACTGCGTACCAATCTTGGAAAACGATTGAAAACCTGTTCAATTGGCTCCATTCTTAAGTTGAGCAGCGTCTCTTGCATTTGATTCGTCACACGCTTGATTTTTTCCACTGTATCGCTTAAATCAGAATGATGATTGTCAGAAGCAACCCGTTCAAGGCGCCCGCGATCAATCATAAGCTCCTCAAATAAATTCATTAATTGATCAATACGGTCAAGATTTACCCGCAACGTTTTCGCGACGGCAACCGGCTTTTTCACGGCCGCAGCGGATGTACGCGACGTTTGATCGCGTTTCTTTTCAGTCGCTACGGTTTGCTGTTTTTGCGGTGCACGTTGTTCTTCTATTTCCGAAATAGACGACACGTCAAGAGCAGCGACTTCCGAGATTGTTTCGATCTTGTGCTTGAGTTTCTGCTCATCGCACGCAACTGCTGCAAGGTAAACCAGTTTTTGATCAAATTCTTCTTTTTCGATCGCTTCAGTTGCAGGCCGCGTAGCAAGGATTGTCCCTTCTTCCTCCAAAGCATTAGCAATCATATAGGCGCGCGCAGCTTTCAACACACAATCCTTATTCAAGGTCACTTGTATTTCATAGACCTTTAAATTTTGGTCAAGCGCTTGTTTCACGTATGCTTTTTCATAGTCTTCCAGTTTCAAAAAATGTGCTTGGGGATCGTTTTGCTGCTTCATTGCCCCATCATTTGAAGACTTGACCGTTTCCGATTTTGATGTATCCTTTTTCCCCGTAAGCGCTTCAAGCTGTTTTTTCGTCTCCGCTACATCACGTGCATCCGATCCGCTTTGTTCAATTGAATCGATCATCGCTGCTAAATGGTCCAATCCTTCAAAAAGAACATCGACCATGTCCGCAGATGCCGTAATCTTTTTGTTACGCAATGCATCGAATACATTCTCCATAGTATGGGTGAGTTCCATCATGTTGTTAAAGCCCATTTGTCCGGAACTTCCTTTTAGCGTGTGAGCGGATCGAAAAATGCTGTTCAGAAGTTCTGAATCATCCGAATGCTCTTCAAGCGTCATGAGCTGATCATTAAGATTCTGCAGATGTTCCCTTGCTTCATCAAGAAATATACCTAAGTATTGACTCATATCCATGCTTAATCGTCTCCCCGTAATCCGAATTGTCTACAGATCGTATCGGCAATATGGTAAATAGGCTGTATCTCATTCACGCGACCTGTCTCGATTGCTGCTTTCGGCATGCCGAACACGGTGCAAGTCTCTTCCGATTCAGCAATCGTATGTACCTGTTTTCCTGCTTCGCATAACTCAAGAATACCTTTCGCACCATCTTTGCCCATACCGGTCAACAGCGCAACGATAAACGAATACCCTTGCAATTGGACAAGTGAGCGCAAGGTGACGTCAATCGATGGACGAACGCCGTTAACTGGGGGGCTTGAAGACAAGTCGACGCAAAGATGATTCTGTTCATTGCAGCTGACGCATAAGTGCAGGCCGCCTGGAGCGACGTATACATGCCCCTTTTTCAGAATTTCTCCGTTCACCGCTTCCTTTACCGGTAGTTTAGCATATCGATTTAGCCGGTCGGCAAGCGACTTTGTAAATTTGGGCGGCATATGTTGGACGATCAAAATTGGCGCAGGCAAATGCTCACTCAACTGTGGAATAACCGCTTGCAAAGCCTTCGGACCTCCTGTTGAAGAGCCAATGATAATAAGCTGTGAATGACTTTGAACGCCTCCGGAACTGCTCAGGTCTTCCCGCTGGTATACTTGTGCCGCATTGTTTGTTCTCTTCCTCACTGTCACTGATTCTGCTGCCTGCTTGATCTTTACCTGCAGTTCTGTTTCAATACGTGCAATATCGGCCGGTTTTCCTGAGGGCTTGCATATAAAATCAAAAGCGCCGCTGCTGATTGCCTCAATGACGTAGTTTATCGTTTCATTTGACGCTCCGCTTAACATAATGGTTGGCGTTGGTCTTGTGCTCATAATCTCATGCAGTACTGCTAACCCGTCCCTGTCTCCAGGTAAGATAATATCAAGCGTGATGACATCCGGCTTGAAACGGATCACTTTTTCCAACGCATCCGCACCGTTCCGAGCCGTAGCAACGACTTGCAGCACCGGATCCTCTTCAATCATTGCTTTGATCGTTTGACGCATAAATGCAGAATCATCCACAACCAGCACTTTGATTTGCTTCATCTCTGATGCCTCCCAATTCGTGCTAAATACTCTCTGACTTTATCTCCGAATGTACGCTCATGCGCAGTAAATACCTTCTGTCCGGATTGTACAAGAAAAGAACGGGCAAGTAATCGCATTTGTACGCTGTAGCCTGCCTTAGGAAAACTGCGCATGCACGGTTTTTGACGACGCACGGATAGAGACAGTTCATCATCTTTTTGCAGCGAAGCAAGCCATGACGGCGACGCGCCTAAAAAACGAGCGGATGTTGAGGACAGGCGCCGCCACGTCTTCATTCCTTCACGCCGATCCAAGGTTTGATTCACAACAGCCATAATCTGCAAATCTTGTTTTATCGTGTAAACCATTTTCATCAAGGAATAACTGTCGGCGATTGCCGGTGGTTCAGGCGTTGTGACAAGAATCATGCGATCAACGGCTAGCAGAAAATGCAGCAGATCCTCCGACGCACCGGCGCCAAAATCAAAGAGAATAAAATCATACTGAGCTCTTGCCATTTGAAGCTGCGTAATGAATTGATTCAGATACTCAGGGTTTAGTCGAAACAATGAACCAAGACCTGTACCGCCGGCGATAAAAGACACTTGTGAACTCACCTGCACACAAACATTCTGAAACGAGGATTGATGCTGCAGTGCATCGACAATGTTTAAATGCGCGGCTTGTCCCATCAGTTGCTCGATATTCCCCATACCTACATCGAGATCAATAATTAACACCTTTTTCCCGAGCTCACCAAGCGCCCATGAAAAATTGACACAAAAAACGGATTTACCGACACCGCCTTTACCACTGGCAATGCCAATCACTTGTGCTGTCTTGGTGTCACGTTTTTCATGAAAAATGCGCATTCTCAAATTTTCTGCTTGATCATTGACCATCTGAACCACCCAATAAATGATTAATCAAATTCCCAACATGCGCTTTCTGAAGGTCATCCGGAACTTCTTGACCATTTGTCATATAAGCAAGGTTTAATCGTGGATGTTGCAGCAAAATACTGATCAATGTGCCGTAAGTTGCAGTTTCATCAACCTTTGTAACGATAAGTTGTGACACATGAAGCGACTCAAACTGATGAATGACTCGGTTCAAATCTTCGTATTTGGCCGTTGCAGCTAAAACTAAATACATGTTTATCTGTCGCTCTGCTTTAAGAAATTGCAACAGCTCCGCAATGTACACACTGTTTTGAAAGTTCCTCCCTGCGGTGTCAATGAACACATAATCGTACTTGGCAAACCGTTGCAGCAATTCATTAAAATCTTGCTCCGTATAAGCGGTTTCCATGGGTGCCTCGAGAATATTCGCATACATTTTCAGCTGATCAACAGCTGCGATTCGATACGTATCTGCCGTTATAAAGGCTACTTTCTTCCCCTCTTCCAGGACGGCGCGGCTGGCAAGTTTCGCCAAGGTTGTTGTCTTGCCGACACCGGTTGGTCCAACCAGCATCATGTACTTGCCGTTTAAATGAGACGTGTGTATAGGTTCCGCGTTTAGCCGCTGCAGCAATTCATCGTACAGCACTTTTTTGGCTTCATCACCGCTCATCTGTTCGTCACTCTGATACCATTTTTTAACCAATCCCTGAAGCAACTGCTCTGCATGCGGCCACTGCACACTTTGATTGAGCAACAGATCTTGGATCGATTTAAGCCATTGCGGTACAGAAAAAAGACGATCGACCTTCTCATCCAATTTTTTATAAGGCATTGGCCTTAAGACTGCATCTCGATTGAGGGGTTTAGTCTCCTTAGTCTTTACTTCGGTTTCACGTCTCATTTTATTAAATGAAGATTCCGTATCCGGATCACTCGCCGCAAAAACTTCAACATGTTCTTTTTTAAATAGATTGAAAAACTTGCCGTTAGCCACTTTCTTTGTATGAAAGATGACCGCATTATCGCCAAGTTCTTGTTTTACTTTTTCAATGGCTTGCGCCATCGTTGGTGCAATAATTTTTTTCATTTTCATGCCGCATTCAGCACCCCAATGCTTTGTACTTCTACATTTGTCTCTAGTTCATTGTAAGAGAGCACGCGAATGGTTGGGAAATAACGTTCGGTTAATTGATGAACATACATACGCACCGCAGGCGAGCATAGAATGACCGGATCACTCTCAAGATCCGACCATTTATCAACTAATGCATGCAAGTTTTTCAGAACCTGACCGGTCGTTGTCCCATCTAAAGCGAGAAAATTTCCATGTTCGGTTTTCTGAACCGATTCAGACAGTTTTCGTTCGAGATCTGGACTCAGAGTTAGAACTTTAAGCGTTTCTCCAGGCTTAGCAAATTGTTCTGTGATCTGACGAGACAATGCCTGCCGAACATATTCGGTCAACAAGCCCGTTTCTTTTGTCATCTGACCATAGTCTGCTAATGTCTCAAAGATCAAAGGCAGATTGCGAATCGATAGATTTTCTTTTAACAAATTTACGAGTACCTTCTGCACGTCACCTAGAGACAGCGGATCCGGAATTACGGCTTCGACAAGTGCCGGATAGTGTTCTTTCAAATGGTCAACTAATTGCTTTGTCTCTTGTCTGCCTACCAACTCACAGGCATGACGACGCAATACTTCTGTCAGATGAGTCGAGACAACCGATGGCGGATCAACCACGGTATACCCTGCAAGCTCTGCTTGATCCTTTGTTGCTTCATCGATCCACAAGGCTTTTAGCCCAAAGGCCGGTTCAACCGTCTCAATGCCTTTAATGGCGGGATCATCAACCCCCGGACTCATTGCAAGATAATGGTCGGGGAGCAGCGAACCCTTGGCAACTTCGCTTCCATTGATTTTTATGCGATAGCTGTTCGGATCCAGCTGAATATTATCCCGAATACGGACAACCGGCAGAACAAACCCAAGTTCCAACGCAAGCTGCCGACGGATCATCACGATACGATCGAGCAAGTCCCCCCCTTGTGTATTATCCGCAAGGGGGACCAGTGCATAGCCGAACTCGAATTCAACCGGATCCATATGGAGCAGACTGAGTACATTTTCAGGACTTTTAAAGGAGTCCTCTGCTTTCTGATCTTCTTTTTCCACCAAATCCTGTTCATTCGTCTTGCGCCGACTGCGCAGCACAAATCCGGATATGATCAAGAGCAGTGCAATTGGAAATGTTGCCAGCATCCCGATCGGTGTCAATCCGAGAATGAAAATAACCGCGCCGGCAATGATCAGCATCATCGGATAGGAGAGAAGTTGTTGGGATACCTCTTTCCCCATATTATTTTCTGAGGAAGAACGCGTTACAATGATTCCAGTCGCCGTTGAAATAAGCAATGCCGGGATTTGACTGACAATGCCGTCGCCAACAGACAACAAACTAAAATTTTGTGCCGCATCTGCCAAATCCATTCCCTGCTGGGCGACACCAATGATCATCCCGACAATCAGGTTAATCGCAACGATGATCATACTGGCGATCGCATCGCCCTTCACAAACTTACTGGCACCATCCATAGCTCCATAAAAATCTGCTTCACGCGTAATTTTTTCGCGCCGTCGCTTTGCTTCCTGATCATCAATTAAGCCTGCATTCATATCGGCATCGATACTCATCTGCTTGCCGGGCATTGCATCCAAAGTAAACCGTGCGGCAACTTCGGCAACACGTTCTGCGCCCTTAGTAATAACAATAAACTGTACAACAATAAGAATTAAAAAGACAACGAGGCCAACAATAATATTTCCTTCAACAACAAATTGACCGAACGCTTCAATCACTCGGCCGGCATTGCCTTCAGTCAGGATTAACCGTGTTGTCGACACATTTAATGCAATGCGAAACAAAGTCATAATCAGAAGTAATGATGGAAAAACTGAGAACTCGAGAGATTCGGTAACATTCAGCGTGACAAGCAAAATAACCAAGGCAATCGAGATATTCATGATGATCAGAAAACTCAGCAATGAAGCCGGCAATGGAATAATCAGCATCATCACAATGAGTACAACGCCAATCATCACGATATAGTCTCTCGTTTTCATGAATGATTCCTCCTCTCCGTCAGATTTTTCTTCTTAATCGATAAACATAGGCAAGAATCTCAGCCACTGCTTTAAAAAATTGTTCAGGAATGCTCTCGCCAATCTCAAGATCATGATACAAGGCGCGTGCAAGGGGTTTGCGTTCAACGATCGTCACCTGATTTTCGCGTGCAATCTCTTTGATTCGTTTCGCAATCAAGTCCGCACCTTTGGCGATGACTTTCGGTGCATCCATTTCTTTTTTGTCGTATTTCAGTGCCACGGCAAAGTGGGTTGGATTCGTTATGATCACATCTGCATTCGGTACTTCCTGCATCATCCGATTGAGCGCCATCTGCCGCTGTCTTTCCTTGAGCTTGGACTTAATCTGAGGATTCCCTTCGATGGTCTTAAACTCATCTTTAATGTCTTGTTTTGACATCCTCATGTTTTTTTCATAATCGTATTTCTGATAAAGGTAATCAAGCACAGACAAAGCAATCAATGCGATGGAGACCGTAATGCCCATCGTCAGCATAATCGATGCCATCGTGCGAATACTTTCACTAAGCGGCTGACTCGCCGATTGCACAATCGACTGGCGATACAGCCATAGTACAGAAAAAGCGATGATTCCTATAATCAGTATTTTCAGCATCGATTTCAGCAATTCCATGATGCCGCGAAGGGAATAAATTCTTTTCAACCCCTTCAACGGATCGAGACGCTCTCCCTTAAACAACAACATATTTGGCAAGAATAAAAACCCGATTTGCATCATTTGCGCCCCTGCCGCAACCACGATTGCAATGATCAGTACAGGGAGCAGTAATTTGAGCACCTGAAACGATAAACTGACAAACAGTTCATGAAGATTCAGCTCAGTAACAGCCATGGACAGATTGCGACTATAGTAGCTGCTCATCATTTCTGCCAAGCGTTGAATGACCTGACCACCGGCAAGACGGAAATATAGGAAAAAGGCAAGCAGACTCACCGCTGTACTTAAATCCGTACTTTTGAAAACTTGTCCTTTTTTTCTACCTTCTTCTCGCTTATGCGGCGTCGCTTTCTCGGTTTTCTCACCGGCAAAATACTGCAAATCTAGCGAATAATGGACTCGGGCCATATTATCAGCTCCCAAGAAGACGAATAAAATTACTGAAAATTGTCGTCATCGCATCAAAAATGATCTGAAACAAACCGATTAATGAAGGAAAAACGACCAGCATGATCGCAAAACCGGCAAGTATTTTTAGCGGCAAACCGACAACGAACACATTGACTTGCGGAACCGTACGCGCCACCAGACCGACAGCAACATCGACAAGAAAAAGGCAACCGACGATTGGAATCGCTAACTGCGCGGCAATAAGAAACATTTGTGCACTTGTCCGCGCGACAAATTCAGTCGTCGTTCCTGAACCAAAGGCAACGTTCAAGTGATCAACTTGAATCACTTGAAAGCTGTACATCACACCGTTGATCAACATGTGATGAGCATTGACACCAAGAAAGAAAAGCAGCTGCAAGACATAGAGAAACTGCCCCGTCAATGGAGTCGGAACGCCGCTTTCCGGACTGATTACATTCGCGATGGCAAAGCCGATCTGCATGTCAATAAACGCGCCTGCAAGCTGAACGGCATAAGTAATGATTCCAGCAACAAATCCCAGCATTAATCCAACCAGAACCTCTTTGAGCAGAAGCAAAATATAGCGCCCGTCAAGCGGAATCGATTGACCTTGATTTTGAAAAAAAGTCACTTCAACAAGCACGGCAAGCACGGTTGCTAGTCCAATTTTTACCGGAGCCGGAATGGTTCGGTACGAAAAAATCGGCATCGTCACGATAAAACTGGTCAGTCGCGCAAGGATCAGCAAGAACAATGGAACCGCATTGAATAACGACAAGATTCTTCAAATCCCTTTCTATCGAATGAAATTGGGTAAGTTTGCAAAGATATTCTCTGTAAAAGTTAGCATTTTCGAGAGCATCCACGGTCCGAACAAGATTAATCCGAACAAGACGGCAACTATTTTTGGAATAAAGGCCAAAGTCTGCTCCTGAATCTGTGTTGCTGCCTGTATGATACTGACGATTAAACCAACGACCAGCGAAAGTAGCAAAATCGGACCCCCGATCATTAAAATCGCCATAACACTTTGATCGGCTATGGATAAGATCATTTCGGAACTCATTCGGACTCACCCCCGTTTAAAAACTCTTTAATAAGGACTCCACAATTAAATACCAGCCGTCAACCATGATAAACAACAAAATCTTAAATGGTAATGAAATCATGACCGGTGGAAGCATCATCATCCCCATCGCCATCAGAATGCTTGCTACCACCATGTCAATGACAAGAAACGGAATGAAGATCATGAATCCCATTTGAAAAGCCGTTTTCAGTTCACTAATTGTAAACGCCGGTACTAATGCCGTTAATGGAATATCGCTGACTTTGGCTGGCTGTTTATATTTCCCATAATTAAGAAACAGTTGTAAATCTTTCTCGCGTGTCTCATCGGCCATAAACTTTTTAATCGGTACTTGCGCCCTAGTCAATGCTTGTTTCTGCGTCATTTCGTTCTTCATGTACGGCTGAATTGCGTCGGTATTGATTTGACCATATACCGGAGCCATGACAAAGAAAGTCAGAAATAGTGCAAGCCCAACAAGTACTTGATTCGGCGGCATCTGCTGCGTAGATAAAGAGGTTCGAACAAACGAAAGCACAATGATAATTCGCGTAAAGCTGGTCATCAGCACGAGAATCGCCGGTGCGAGAGACAGTACGGTCAAAACGAACAACAGCTGAAGCGTCGTTGCGACATCCTGAGGCTGATTTGTGAAAAAGTCAGCAGGAATTCCTGGAATAGCATTCATTTTCTCACAACCTTCCGAAGCATGTCCCGCAATTGACCGGATCGCTCTTGATTTGCTGCTTTCAGCTGCTGCCTCAGTACCTTAGTAGGAGCGGTAGCCTGCTGATCCTTTTCCGGACGAGAACTTGGACGGTGAAAGGCATGATCAGAAGTCCATTTCAATGCTTTTAGAACTTGTTCTTCAACAGGAGTCGTTTGATCATTTTCCCGGGTCAGCAACGCTTTTATCGCCTCAGGGTCCTTGATTTCTTTTAACAGCTGGACCGACTCGCCTACACCGACAACCAGAACCTCAGTGCCAATTTGAACGAGCTGGACAGAACGATTCGCTCCTAAAGAAACACCGCCCATATTTTTCAGTGCACTGACTTGAGAAAAACGCTTTGATCGCTTAACAATCAAATGATAAAGCAAATAGATTAAAGCGAGTACCACCAGCAGAGCAACAATCAATTTAATGAATGTCACAAACATGGTGACACTGCCCGAGGAATCGGTTTGTGCCTTCTGTGTCGATGCGCCGTTTTTTTCATTTTTTGATGGTGACTTTTGCTTTTGAGACTGCTGATTTTCTTTAATCCAATCTGAAACCGTACCATTCTCTGAATCCGCGTAAACAACGGATGAACAGCCGAATGAAAGGAGCACGATAAGAAAAACGGCCATCACTCGTTTTATTGAAAAAGATCTTTTCACGACTATTCATCCAATCGCTTTCTTAATTGCCTCGATCACTCGGTCAGGTTGGAATGGTTTCACAATAAAATCTTTTGCTCCGGCTTGAATGGCGTCAATCACCATCGTTTGCTGCCCCATTGCCGAGCACATAATTACCTTTGCATTCGGATCCGAAGCTTTTATTTTTTTTAATGCATTGATTCCGTCCATTTCAGGCATGGTAATATCCAAAGTGATGAGATCCGGCTTATATTCTTCATATTTAGCCACGGCTTCCTTACCATTTGCTCCTTCACCGCAAACCTCATAACCGTTTTTCGTTAAAATATCTTTTAACATCATGCGCATAAACGCTGCATCATCAACAACAAGAATTCGTCCTGACATATAAATACCTCCAATGTTCTTTTTTTAATTAACGATTGACGTGATCCAGAGCCGATTCCATCATGCGCGGGTTCACAATTGACTGATTCGATCGCTCTGATTAAGGATTTCTGTAATTCGGATGCCGAAATTCTCATCGACGACAACAACCTCGCCTTTCGCAATATATTTTTGATTGACAAGAATATCGATCGCCTCACCAGCGAGTTTATCGAGTTCTATAATTGACCCAGGTCCTAGCTCCAGAACATCTTTAATTGTCTTCTTGGTATGACCAAGTTCTACAGTCACATCAAGTGGAATATCCATGAGCAAGTTCATATTTCGTGGCGTTGGCTCGGTATGAGGTTGTTCGTCCTCGTCAAAATCAGAAAAAGCCACTGGTGAAACATCAGGCTGAGCATTGTGTTCTTGATCCTTCTCAGAGAAAGTCAAATCAGGTTCAGCAACAGCGGCCGCGGCTTCGCTCTCATTAGAAGCGTCCCGTGCAGCTGCTGCCTCCGATTGATCTGCTTGTAAATTGTTGGCAGCTTTCCCACTGGATTCTTGAACCAGCAGTTGAACCAACTGCTTGCCAAAGTTAATGGGCACCAACTGCATGATATGTGAATCAACAAGGTCGCCAATCTTCAGCTGGAAGGCGATTTCAAACATCTCTTCATCTGAAGGCAGATGTTCAATCCCCTTCTGTGATTTAACATCCATAAGATTGAGCTTTGGCGGTGAAATGTCGATTCGGCGATTAAATACAGTCGACATCGCAGTCGATGAAGAACCCATCATTTGATTCATCGCTTCTTGAACAGCGCTCATTTCCATATCACTGATTTGATCACTTGGTTGGGTTCCGTCTCCGCCCATCATCAAATTTGCGATGACACTGGCATCGTGGACTTTAATAATTAACAGGCATGATCCTTGAAATCCCTCTGTATAATTGACGAGAACCGAAACATGTGGAACAGGGAATTCCTGAGAAAGATTGCCGCGATTGACAAGTCTGACTTGCGGCGTCGTAATTTCAACCTTTCTGTTTAGGATTGTGGATAATGCTGTAGCGGCACTGCCGAAGGAGATATTACCGATTTCTCCAAGTACGTCTTTATCTAAATCTGAAAAATTGCCGTCAGTACCGTTATGACCTTGATCCGTTTTCTGAGCCTCTTGCTCGGAAGAAGATGCAGCGTCTTCGTGATTTCCGAGCAATGCATCTATTTCTTCTTGTGAAAGCTTCCCGTCACTCATCGGTCTCAACCTCCTCTGTTATCTTTTTAATGATCTGAACTGCAAGCTGATGCTTACGTTTTCCCGGCTGCCCGATAAATTTAGGAAACCCACTGACTTGAATGATCAAGGGCTGATCTAAGTGCTCGTCCAGCTTAATCACATCACCAACGCTCAAATTCATTAATTCTCTTACCTTGATCTTTGAATGACCTAAAACAGCCGTTAAAGGAACCGCTGAATGCGCTACATTCTTTTTCAATGCCTGCAATTCTTCATTGGTCGTCTCGCTTTTCTTTTCATTCATCCAATAATGCATGGACAGCTTTGGAATGATCGGTTCAAGGACAACATGCGGCAAACAAAGATTGATCATCCCGCTGGACTTTCCAATCACTGCCGACAATGAAATCACAATGACCGTTTCATTCGGCGAGACCAGTTGAAGAAATTGTGGATTGGTCTCCAGTTCCATTAAATGGGGATCAATCGCTTGATCAACCGAAGACCACGCTTCTTTTAATGCCGGCAAGCCGCCTTCAAACAGGCCCTTCATTAAGTCCGTCTCGATTTCTGTCAAGTGCTCGATTTTATTCATACTCTCACCTGCACCGCCAAGCAATCGATCCAGCATCGCGTACGCAATATTTGGGTTTACTTCAACAATCAAATGACCCTCAAGCGGAGGGGCTTCGATAACATTGAGCACTGTTGCCGACGGAATCGAGCGAATGAATTCTTCATAAGGCAGCTGATCGACAGAAGCAACGGATATTTGCACATACGTTCTGAGCTGTGCTGAAAAGTAAGACGTAAGCAGTCGCGCATAGTTTTCATGAATTCTAGTGAGACTGCGGATTTGGTCCTTTGAAAAACGCAGGGCACGTTTAAAATCATAGACACGAACCTTTGACTTTTTTTCCTCACTTTTCAACTCATCCGCATCCATCTCACCCGTTGAAAGTGCGGAAAGCAGTGCATCAATTTCAGATTGTGAAAGAACTTCGGCCACTTTTTCTCACCACCTTCGCCTTCTACTAGAGCTATTGCACAATCTTCTCTGTTGTATAGACATGCGTCACCGTTCCGCTCTGAAGAAATCCATCAACTCTCTTCTTAATTAAGCTTTCCAGTTGTGCAATGCCTTGCTGATCTTGAAGATCTTCCGGCGTCATACCGGACACCGTATAGATCACCGCATTCTTCACTTGAAAGGTCCGTTTCTCAAGTTCCTCTTTAGCTTCCTTGCTTGAGACCTGAATATTAAAGTCCAATTTAATGAAATGATCGCCTTTGATGTTGGTCGTGATTTCACCGGTATCAACCGTCAATTGGTTAACAATTTCATCGATATCCGTTCCTTTGTTTTCCCCATCACTTTGCTGACGGAACACAAAAAAGAAAACAACGATCATTCCGATGATGACTAACACCATGAGTGTAAAAAGCAAATTCATTGCTCGGCTTTTGAACATCGGTGTACACCTTCTTCCGCAGCCAATCCTGAGATTAAAGTAATCTTGTTAAGAAAGGCGGTCATAATGCGGCCAACTTCCTCAGGAGATTCTTTAACAATCAGCTTTTTCCCATTCGTTAATGTAATTGTCGTATCAGGAAGCGATTCGACCTGTTCGATAAGAAATGGATTAAGCAAAAAGGACCGGTTATTAAAATGAGTTAATGTAATCATAAGTGCAATAAAATGGGCTGGGAGCAATGCTGCCCCAGCTCATTTAACTCCTTTACTTAATTATCGCTTCAATTGCACGAGTTCCTGCAAAATCTGATCGGCTGTCGTGATCGTACGTGCATTTGCCTGGTAGGCACGCTGCGCTTCAATCAACGCTGTCATTTCATCGGTCAGATCAACATTGGAACCTTCAAGCGCGTTTTGAACTAATTCGCCTTGACCGTTTGTTCCTTGATCATTATTTGCAGTTCCAGAGGCCTGACTTGTCTGGTAAAGTGAATTCCCTACTTTTTCAAGTCCTGCAGGATTATTAAACGTATAAACTTGAATTGTTCCCAAATTAGCAGTCGTTTCACTATCCGACTTCAAAGTTCCTCTGATAACCCCTTGTTTGTCGATGGTAAATGCACTGACATCGTTAAAATCATGACCATCTCCTCCTTCAACACTAAGAGCCATACCTTGAGAGCTCACCAAATGTGTTCCATCTGAGCTTAGCTTGAAATCTCCTGCACGTGTGAAGTAAGTGTTAGTACCATCAGTTACACTAAAATACCCTTCACCATTAATGGCCACATCATAAGGATTACCGGTTGGATTGGCAACTCCGTTTGTGATGATATTGTCAATCGAGCCCGCCTGAGCACCGAGGCCGACCTGGATTGCATTCTGATCGGTTTTTGCTGTTTGGACGTTATTGGAAAACAAGTCTTCAAAATTGACTCTTGCTTTCTTATACCCTGTCGTGCTGACATTCGAGATGTTGTTGCCAATCACGTCTAAGCTTGTCTGAAAGTTTTTCAAACCGGAAACGCCTGACCCTAATGAACGTAATAACATAAGAAATCCTCCTTTTTATCTGACTGCTTCGATCCATCCACAGTCCAGCTTTCCTTTAAAAGGACCAGCCTGATTATTGATTGATTAAAATCGTACCGTTAATGTTGGAGAAAATCCGTGACTTTGCTTCATCCAGACCCATTGCTGTAATCACTGTGTTGTTCTTCGCACTGACCAATAAGGCAGCTTTTTTTGTTAAAACCAATGAATCGTCAATCCCCATCTTTTTTGCTTCCTGCACCTTTGCATCAATTAAATGCCATTCTTGGTCACTAATATTAATGTGACGCTGATTGATTCGATCACGTGCATGTTTTGAAATCGTGATTTGTGCCGCAGCGTACTCACGCTCAAGTGTATTTGCAAAAGACGAATGAGTCGTTTTCTTTTTCGATGCAGCACTGTGGTTACTGTATTCTGTTACCGGAAGCAGGGGCGAATAAGTGATCGGCTGAAACTCAGACACTTTGTTCCGCCTCTCCGACCTGACTTATTTCCGTAACCGATGAGGGATCAACTTGTGAACCATCATCGGTTTGAAAGCTAAGCGAACCATCCTTTAGACTGACAGCTTGGATCACGCCAGAGTATGACTTTATCACCGTATTTCCATTACTATCGGTGACCATTTCATCCCAATTAATTTTCTTACCAATCATTGCTGCCTGTTCCGACAAGGACTGATTGGATTGCGAAGCAACCAATTTATCAATCGCGTTGCTCATATTCTGCGTCTGCTCAAGTGTCGTAAAAGTTGCCATTTGTGATACAAACTGCGCACTGTCCATTGGCGACGTTGGATCTTGGTTCGTCAGCTGTACAATCAGCAGTTTCAAAAAAGAGTCTTTATCCAGTGCTTGATTGACATTTGAAGATGTGGAAGACGAAGTGTTCGCATTAGTTTTTGCTTGAACCGAAAGATCGCTCATCTCATATCCTCTCTCCCGTCATCCATTCATTAAAAGAATGTTCGTTCTTTTCACTATTGCTATTTATTGATTGCAGATGCTGCTGTTGTTCGTCCTCGGATTGATTCTGACGATGGTCATCCTGTTGCCCCGACTCATTATTCGACTGATCTTGGTTATAGAGCTGATCCACGGCTTGCTGATCCAACCGATGAATTTCTACACGCGTTAGTGAAATGCCGTGTGCCAGACATTGATGTTTCAGTTTTCCCAAATCGCCTTCCAGCAGCGCTTTTGCCTGTTGTGTTTCTGCGGTAAACTCAGCAGTTAGCCCCAATTGTTTATCTTGTCGAATTGAAACCGTCAGTTTTCCGAGATGCTGTGGATAAAGGGTCATCGTATAGGACTTCATTCCGCTTTCATCAGTTTTGAACGAAGATTTTCCCAGCCACTCGTTCAAATGATCCGCAACTTGTTCATGCACCGGCTTTTCCGCTGATTGATGAGGATGGTTTTGAAAAAGATGCAGCAGCTCAAGCTTGTTCATTTTTCTTGACCCGATCCACGTTTGATCCACAGACAGTGTTGAACGGGTGTCCTGTACGTCCTTTTTCTGCTTTTCTGTTTCTGAATTGAAGTGATCTTTAGCCAGCAATCGATCCGTTGCAGCCCTCGATGTTTTCGCGTTTCGTAAGCTTTCCCCTACTGAGGGACCTCTATTTACACGCTGAAACAGATCCGTTTCCTCCGCATTAGGTCTGACTTTACTCACATCCGCATTAGCCGCCATTTGTTTGGGCTTAAAACGATTGATCGCTGGCCTTTCATCGCTTGCTTTTAATTGACTAAGCTGCCTTTCGGAAATCCGCAGTAGATTCGCCGGTAATTGGTCAGCCTTATGGGTAAAAGCAGAAGGTTTTGACGGTTCGGGTCGGTCATCTTTGTTCAATTTCTGATCGACAGAAAAAATTTGCTTCGCCATTCTGTTCGTTTGATCCATGGCAGCAGCAGATTGAGATTTGCTTTGTGCAGATGCTTGATCATCCGTTTTATTTACGTTTGCCGATTCATTGAAATTGTTTCGGCGTTTCATAGAATCTGTTGATCGATCTGATAATTGGTCGGTCACCGGTATTGTGGTTCGTTTTCTCGTCGCATCGGAAATCTGCAAGTCTTTGCTCAAACCGATGCCCTGTTCGTTCGCTTTAGCTACGACCCTACTCGTGACCGTATGCTTCTTGAAACCAGACTTCTGTTCAGAGTCAAACGCGTGCGCACGACGATTTGGCTTCTCGTTCGCTTGCATCACCTGAATGAATGACAGAAAAACAGAATCCGCAGCCGATGCCTTTTTTTTCTTTTTTGCGGGTCGGTCTGCAAACTCAGCGATGGCTTTTCCCCGTTTCAGTCCCGTTACATTCATGATTTTCACCTCCTTTCAAAGGAATAGCCGACGATCATGGTGCTGGTGTCGTTGCGGTTGATGCCGACGTGCCGGCACTTTCTGTCGTATTGGTGTTCGACTGCTTTGCCTCGAGCAACTCGGTCAGTTGGGCCGCCTTCTCCGGATCCATTGTTTCGAGAATTGCTGCTTTGGTTTTATCATCCAAGTAATTGATATATTTTGCAGCCTGCTTCACGGACAACTTGCTTAGGATTGCTCCCGCCTTAGCCGGATCCATTGATCGATAGGTTTGCGCATACATCGCCTGTGTGGCGGTTTCCGACTGACTTTTCATTTGATCGCTGCTTGTCTCAGCATCATTTTTTAGTTGTTCGAATTGGTCTTTCAAATCGTTTATTTGAGTTGTTAGTTTTTTATTGTCCTTATTCAATTGTTCGTTCTGTGTTTGCGCATTCGATAAGTCCTGTTTTAGTTGTGCTGTCTCTTCTGTTCCAGATGAATCGGACTGCTGAGAAGTACTCGATTCTGGAAAAATCAACTGCTTTGCTTCGTTGATCGGATCCACACCAGAGAGTTTCAGAAATAATGCAGCAAGCAGCACTATAAAAAGCAAGGGAACTAGAATTGCCAGCAGTACCTTAAAAAGCTTCATCCCAAAACTCGTTTTTTTCGTTTCTTCCATGCCGCATCACCCTCCCTTTATCGATTGGCGGCACGTCTGCCAGCAATCTCATCCATTTTCTTCATTTCGTCCCGCATTCTCTGCTTCCGTTCAAAGCTTTGTCTGCGTGCTTTCAATTTCTTATATTTTTTGACCTCAATCGTTTTCTCCTGCAATTTAGTCTGCAGCACTTCAAGCCGTTCTTTTAAAGACAGGAAATATTTGCGTGTTTCTTCAATGAGAATTTCCAGTTTATTAATATCGGCAAATTTCATCGTCATTTGATCAACGCGCATCGCTTGCACCATCTTTTTTTGAATATCCATTTGTATCGATTCCTTTTGATCAACAAGATCAATTAAGCGATGCGCGATCTGATCAAACTGTTCATAGAGTTGTTTATATTCAATTTCCAGATTTTGTTTTTCGTGATCTGCAAGTTTCATCACGCGTTCAAAGCGGTAATCAGTTTCCATTGGCTTTGGCCTCCTGTCCAAATTCGGCAATTAATGGCTTGATCGACTCGTGAAGGCTTACGCCAACATTTTCCGACTGCCGCAAATAACTGATGAGTTTGGGATGGAAATGGATTGCCTCATCAATTGACGCAGAACTTCCCGGCTTGTAAGCACCAATAGCGATCAGATCCTCGGATTCCGTATACTGAGCAAGCAGTGCCCGGAAATGTTGTGCCGCTTTCAAATGTTCAGGCGTACAAATCTCATTCATCACTCGACTGACACTCTTCAGCAAGTTAATTGCGGGATACTGCCCTTTCTGCGCTAATGCACGATCCAAAACAATATGTCCGTCGAGGATTCCACGTGCTGTATCGGATACCGGTTCATCAAGATCATCACCGTCGACGAGAACCGTATAGAGAGCGGTAATTGTTCCATGGGCATCTGTCCCTGTTCGTTCAAGCAATTCCGGTAGCATTGCAAAAACCGAGGGCGGATACCCTTTTGTCGTTGGGGGCTCGCCAACTGCTAGCCCCAGTTCACGCTGACTCATGGCAACACGCGTCAATGAATCCATCATCAGCAATACGTCTTTTCCTTTTGATCGAAAATACTCGGCGATCGATGTCGCGGTAAAGGCACCTTTTATGCGCATTAAAGCCGGCTGATCACTGGTTGCGACAATGATAATTGAGCGTTTCATTCCTTCAGGTCCCAGATCCTTCTCCAAGAATTCTCTGACTTCACGCCCCCGTTCACCGATCAATGCAATCACATTGAGGTCGGCCGATGTATTTCTGGCAACCATCCCCATCAACGTACTCTTTCCCACACCGCTTCCGGCAAAAATCCCGATCCGCTGACCTCTTCCAACAGTCAGCAATCCATTGATTGAGCGAACGCCAAGTTCAATAGGCTCTGAAATTCTGGGCCGTGTCATAGGGTTGGGCGGACTCTGATTCGTTGTTACGCGATCAACCGGTTTCGTAAAGCGCATGTCAGACAGCGGACGGCCCAAGCTGTCGCAAACTTGACCGATCAATTCCTCGTTTACCTTCACTTCAAGTGGTTTACCTGTCGCTTCCACCAAGCATCCCGGTGCAATCGTCGTCACCGAAGTAAAAGGCATAAGTAATATGTTCTCTTCTTTAAACCCCACCACTTCCGCCAATACTTTCTTGCCACTCTTAATATGTATCAGACAGACATCACCTACAGATGCCGAAGGTCCCTTGGACTCAATGAGCAACCCAACAACACGATGAATCTTTCCATAACGGCGATAACTGTCAATGTCCGCTAGATGTTCAATCAGTGTGTCCGCATTCATCGCTCTTTTTCCTCCATCAGTTCCGTCAATCTCTTTTTAATGACCTGCAACTGGCTGTCCACTCCGGCATCAATTTTTCCAAACGCTGTTTCAATGATGCAATCATTTTCAGCAAAATCAGGATCAGCATAAATATAAAGTTTGGCATCCTGAACATATTGTTGAAGAATTTGCCGACTTTGGTTAAGAAAATCAAAATGAAGCGGAGCAACGATTATTTTGATTTTTTCCTGATCGCGAACTTCCTGAATTGCTTTAGCAACCAGTCCCTGCCACTTCTTTTTATCTTCTGCCAGCGAATCATTAACAATTTTCTCGGCAATGGCGATCGACATTCTAAGAATATCCGGCGCTGCCTTTTGAATCGCATCGTCATAAACGGTATGCGCCTGATCAATAAACTGATTTCCCTGTTCAATCAATGCAGCATAGTGTGCCGCCGCTTCATTGGTGCCCTTGTTGAATCCTGTTTCATAACCTTCCTGAACCTTCTGCTGGAAAGCGTCAGCACGCCGATGTTCTGCTTCCTGCTCTTTGACAACAGCCTGTTGTTCAACTGCTTCTGCTCTTGCTTGCGCTTTTTGAATGATCCGTTCTGCCTCGTGTTTTGCTGCCTCAATTTTTTGTTGCAGCGTTTTTTCAACGGATTGTGCATCCGAGGATTCATTCAACGAATCAAGCTTGGGATCGATTGTTGCCGTACGATGCACAAATTTTGTTTGTCCATCAAGGCGAATATTCTTGAGCAGGTTAGACAATCACGTCATCCCCATTTCCGCGTGCAATTACAATTTCACCGGCATCTTCCAATTTTCGAATCGTATTTACGATACGTGTTTGAGCTTCTTCGACATCGTGCAGCCGAACCGGACCCATATAATTAAGCTCTTCTTTAAAACTTGCAGCCATACGTTCCGACATATTCTTAAACATAAGATCCTTCACTTCATCACTTGCTGTACGCAGCGCTAAGATCAGATCTTCATTCTCACTTTCGCGAATGACGCGCTGAACCGCACGATCATCCAGAATGATAATGTCTTCGAATACAAACATTCTCTTCTTAATTTCTTCAGCAAGATCAGGATTCTGCTGTTCCAGTTTTTCAAGGATATTCCGTTCAGTTGTACGGTCTACACCATTTAAGACGCTGACAATTGACGTAATGCCGCCTGTTTGTGTATAGTCCTCGGTCACCGATGAACTGGAAATTTTCTTCTCCAAAATCCGTTCCACTTGTGCGATCGTTTCAGGTGAGGTGCGATCCATTTGGGCTATTCTGCGCGCAACTTGAGCTTGCAGCTCTACGGGCAGTGCTGAAAGTACGGCGCCCGCTTGATCAGGCTCCAAATAAGATAAAACCAGTGCAATCGTTTGCGGATGTTCGTTTTGGATAAAGTTAAGGATTTGTTGTGGATCGCTTTTCCTCATGAAATCAAATGGTTTCACCTGCAGCGTTGACGTCAGCCGTTGGATCACTTTATTGGCTTCATCTGATCCCAGCGCTTTTTCAAGGACCTGTTTCGCATAACCGATTCCGCCTTGTGCAATGTAATCTTGCGCAACCGCTGTTTGAAAAAACTCATCGATTATTTGCGTTTTGGTGTCGGAATCTATTTTTCGTGCATTGGAAATTTCCAAGGTCATATCTTCAATTTCTTGTTCTGTAAATTGCTTCATAATGTGTGCGGAAACATCGGTTCCTAAAGCGATCATTAATATAGCGGCCTTTTGTTTTCCTGTTAATTTGGTTCTTCGATCAGGCATATTATCGCCTCCCTTACTTATCCTCTGCTATCCAGCCACGCAGTAGCTTAACAAATTGATCAGGCTTCTCTTTTGCCATCTCTTCCAATTCATGAAATTTCTTTTGTTCCGGATTTTCTTGATTAAGCATCGCTTGGTAATCTTCTTGCTGCGGAATATCTTCAACGACCGTCTCAGCAGCCTCATCATTTTTTCTGCGCTTAATCAGCCATAAAATGAGACCGATCATGAGCAGTGCGAGAAGAATCCCTCCTGCAATCCAGAGCCAATTGATCTTGCTAGCTTGCGCCTGCGCGGTTGACTTTCCATTAAATCGTCCAACGGTTACCGATGTCTTCTGGTTAATGGCGTTGTTCGTTAGTTCTTGTCCTTGCGGATCGGAAATGGTCGTTTTAATAATAGAATTTAATATTTGCCGTACGTCGTTCACGCTCTGTGCCGACAAGCTGGTGTTGTTACTTGCTGTCGGAGGTTCAATCATCACTTGGATGCCTAAATCATTCACTTTATATGGGCTGTTTGTGACTTCTCGGTGAATGCGATTAAATTCATAATTGACTCGGTCTTCAACTTTCTGATAGTTCCCGTTTCCGCTTGTTCCATCTTGATATGTAGGCGTTTGTGTATCATTGGTTCCCGTACCGGCTTGTCCTGCAGCCCCTTGACCGGTATAGTTCTCCGTTATGTGTTCAGTACTCGTCTGAATACCTTCCATCGTCTGCTGGTTGACCGGCTCTACAAGTTCCTGTTTTTCCTTTGATTGCGTGAAGTCAACGTTAGCCGTTACATTAACCATTACCTTGCCTTCACCCATCATCATGGTCAGCATTTGCGTGACTCTTCGCTGAACATTGTTTTCAACATCGCGAATAATTGCTTGCTGCTGATCGTAAGCAGATAATGTTGATCCGTTGGTATTATTATTATTTTTCAAATCATAGTAGTTGAAATACTGATCCATGATGACAATATTATCTACAGATAAGTTCGGTACACTTTTGGCTACAAGATGGTAGAGTCCATTGATCTGATCAGCACTCAACTGATAACCCGGTGTTACATTAAGTACAATGGATGCCGATGTGCCACTCTTCTTGTCCTGATCGCTCACCCATACATCGTTTTGCGGCAAGCTGATCATTACCTTAGCGGATTTCACGCCCTTTGTATTCGCGATTAAATTGGCAAGCTCCGTTTGCATTGCGGCACGCTGAAGAACGTCGAATTGTTTATCCGTCATCCCAAACCCGGCATTTTGGCCAAAGAAAGAATAGTCAATTTGTCCCGTCTTCGGTAATCCTTGAGCAGCAAGTTCAACTTTAAGCTGATCAACTTGCTTTTCAGGTACACTGATCGTTGTTCCGCCATTTGATAGTTTATAAGGAACACTCTTGCTATCTAAGTCATCTGTAATTTGCCCTGCTTCATTTTCCGAAAGGCCGCTGTACAGCGGCGTGTAATGCTTTATATTTGTTAGGAACAAAATCAATAGCAACGCTGCTAAAACAACAGCTGAACCGCTGATCATCCAAATCTTGTTTTTTTTCGGTATCTTGCCCCAAAATGTTTTTATTCGATTAAACCATGATACGAGTCGTTCTTTCATTCCGCTACCTCCGTTCATCGTCCGCACACACCAAATTTAGACTTGCATTCTCATAACTTCTTGGTAGGCTTCAACAACCCGATCACGGACTTGAACCGTGGTTTTCAACAGAACGTTCGATTTTTGCATGGCAATCATAAAGTTATGTAAGTCCATATCACTATTTCCGCTCGCCACTTCACTAACCAATTGATTTGTCGATTGCTGCGCGTCATTCACAGAACCTAACGCATCTTTGAGCACCTTTGCAAAATCATTTTGCGTTTGAGATACAGACTTAACCGATTGATTCGTTGCATCGGAAAATGTATTTAGATTCACTGCATTTAGTGTCAATGCTCCAGCCTACCTTCCTATTTCTAATGCTCGGGACAGTATGTTTTTATTTGCGTTCATCACTGTAACCCCTGCTTCGTAAGCGCGGTTGGCATCCATCAGGTCGACCATTTCTTTTAATGGATCAACATTGGATTGACGTACATAACCGGCATCATCAGCATCAGGATTTTGTGGGTCGTATTTCACTGGGAAGGCAGTCGGATCTTCACTTACCGAGGCCACTTCGACCCCACCGGATGCGTTGCCGAGCGCCTGATTAAAATGAGTATCAAACGCATGCGAATCAATCGTCTTTAGGTTGACAACTTTTCTCGTGTACGGTTCCCAGTGTCCATTCACGTAGCGACCTCGTGTTGTATCTTGATTTGCAATATTCGCTGACAGGACATCCATCCGAAAACGCTGTGCTGTCAATCCAGAAGCCGAAACATTAAGTCCGCTGAACATCCCCATTATTTAGCGCCTCCTAAAACAATGTTAAACTTTTGAAATTGATCGCTTGCAGCTTGGCTCAACGTTTGATAAAGCAGCTGATTTTGTGCCAGTTCAGACATTTCATGCTCTAGGTCAACATTGTTTCCATTATTTTGTACCGCACCAAATGAATCGTTCGCGATTCGGAAACCTGTTTCACCAGCGGAAGAGAAGTTTAGATGCTTTGGATTGGTCCGATTCGCTTGCATTTTACTGTCAAGAACGTCTTCAAACAACACTTTTTTTGCTTTGTAATCCGGCGTATCAACATTAGCAATATTTTGAGCGATTGCGTTTTGAGCGGCTATTGATCTGTTCAACCCTTGTTCCAAAGCAGTCATTGGGGTTATTTGCATGATCATCTCACCCTTTCATTTCTTGCAGATAAGTACTGACAAGACACAATCTTTACGCTATCTATTTTATCAATTATTCGACTAAAGTTCACGATGTTTTCTATTAGTCGACTAAATTCGACAGACACAAGCATTTTTTTGTGGGCGTTTTGACTCTTGAATTTCCATTGTTTTCCATATTAAGCATAAAAAACATTCAATGTATGCGTTTTCGATTTTTACCCAAAAATAAAAAAAGGTCTTATGAACTACCTGTCCAAACTTTCGGTTTATTCTCAATAATCAGATGCTATATTTGATTGAATTCATCGCAAAAGCATCGTAAAACTGCTGCTTCTACCTTACTGGCCCTTGCCTTTACTGCGAATGATTGCAGGCAGAGATTTGCGTCGCTCGCGATCAACAGATCCGCTCCGCAGGCGTCTTGCCTTATGTATTCGAACTGATTAAGCTGGTATCGGCAAATCCAAAGTCATAAGCCTTATTTACTTGTAAGGAAAATTGGGGGAAAAACACCTGGTCCTTACTTCCCCAGCATGCATTGACTTCCGCGTCGAGCACAGGACACGCCTTTAGCAGCGTCCGATCCCTAATCTTCAGCCATGTGTGATGGAGTCGTGTCTTTTCAGTGCTGAATCGTCGCTTCGGTTACTTGCTTGCCGCGGGCGCACCGCGAACCTCCTCAGACAGGCAGGCATCTGCGGGGTCTCGTTGGCACACATCAACTAAGCGTGATCCCGCAGGTGTCCCGCGCCCCTCAAGCGGGTCATGGATGCATCAGTTCAGCACTTTGCTTTAGACTTCCTTCAGATTCTCCCTCACGGGAGACACCCTTGTCCTCAGCTAGTAGTTCCGACCGCTACGGCCTACGACGGACTTACACCGCCAAGTTATCGTCCATGCCGGGCGCACTAAAAAAGGACCTTTGGCAATTTATAAATTGCCAAAGGTCCTTTGATGACACCAAAGCTATGATTTTTCGAAGCTTATTCGCCCTTGATTCGGTTCAGCTCATAAAGGAACTTATCATTCAGTACTTTAATATAAGTACCCTTCATTCCGAGTGAACGTGATTCGATCACGCCGGCACTTTCTAATTTGCGCAGTGCATTGACAATGACCGAACGCGTGATGCCGACTCGATCGGCAATTTTACTTGCAACCAGCAAACCTTCCTTGCCGTCCAGCTCTTCGAAAATATGCTCAATTGCTTCAAGTTCGCTGTACGATAACGATCCGATTGCCATCTGAACGATCGCTTTCTCACGTGCTTCTTCTTCAACCTCATCGGTTTTTTCACGCAGGATTTCCATCCCAACAACGGTTGCCCCATACTCTGCAAGGATGAGATCCTCGTCGGCGAATGTTTCTCCAAGACGCGAAAGGATTAAAGTTCCTAAACGTTCGCCGCCACCTACAATCGGAACGACCGTTGTCAAACCATTTTTGAACAGTTCCTTATTTTCATCAGGAAAAATACTGAATTCACTGTCCACATCAATATTAGACGAAGTTTGGACTACAGAAAACAAGCTCTGAGTATAATCGTCAGGCAACTGCCTGCTTTCAAACATCTTTTGAATCCGTTCGTTATCAAATTCCAGTTTCAAAGACATACCCAAAATTTTTCCCCGACGGCTGACAACAAACGTGTTGGTTTGAATGACATCGCGCAGCGTTTGCGCCATTTCATTAAAATCAACCTGTGTTTTAGTACCTTGTAATAATTGATTAATCTTTCTAGTTTTTTCAAGCAACGTCATCATAATTCCTCCTAAAAACAACAAATACTGAGTTAAAGTGTTTGGCTGAGAAACAACTACTTGTACAATCCTAATGAGTCCATTTGCCATCCGCTTTTAAATGCAGACCGCAGCAAATGAATCGAATCTGTTCTATTGGGTTAAACATAATTAGTTTTCCAAAAATTGTAGTCAATCTTCCCAACCAAGAAGTTTTCAAACCGTGTACCCTATCTGCAATGCAAAGAAGCATCGCTTGCAGTCTCGTCAGAATATTGAATCTTTATACGCTTTCATAAAATAAAGCCGCAATACGATGGGCAGGCACCCCCCCATTGTACTGAGCCCCCTGATTCGGTCTGTGTCATCCATTACTGTTTCTATAAAATCTATAAATGGTCAAAAATTCTCGTATTAAAACATCTATAGTTATGATGATCAAGGAAAACTCGCTAAACCGACAAATCCTGCTTACTTATGTTAGCACACGGTATTTAAATTAGCAATAATATTTATAATTTTATAACAAAATCATTGAGGCTGTCTAACGCTCGTGCAGCATAGCGTTCTCCACGTATTTTTTTATCCTTAATGCGTTCATTCAACGGTGGCAATAAACCAAAGTTTGCATTCATCGGCTGAAAATTCTTTGAACTGGCCGTTGTAATGTAGTGGGCCATACTGCCAATTACAGTTTCTTTTGGGAATTTCATGGGCAGTTCTGCCACTGCGAGACGCGCTGCATTGATTCCAGCAATTAGTCCTGAAGCTGCCGATTCCACATAGCCTTCAACACCGGTCATTTGCCCTGCAAAAAACAGCTTATCGTTCACCTTTGTCTGATACGTTGGCTTGAGTAAAGATGGAGCGTTAAGAAATGTATTTCGATGCATCACACCATAACGCACAATCTCTGCATCTTCCAAACCAGGAATCAGATGAAAGACACGTTTCTGCTCGCCCCATTTCAAATGCGTTTGGAACCCTACCATATTAAAAAGTGTACCCGCAGAATTGTCTTGCCGCAGCTGCACAACCGCGTACGGCCGCTTGCCGGTCTTAGGATCTTCTAGACCGACCGGTTTCAAAGGACCAAACAAAAGGGTTTTTGCGCCTTGCCTTGCCATAATTTCAACGGGCATGCAGCCGCTAAAATACTTCTCTTGTTCAAACGCTTTTAAAGGAGCGGTCTCAGCAGTCGTCAGCTCATGGAAGAATGCCTCAAATTCCTCCTTGTTCATCGGACAATTTAAATACGCCGCATCGCCCTTGTCATACCGTGATTTTAAATAAACCTTATCACGATTAATCGTTTCCCCATCAATAATAGGTGCTGCAGCATCATAAAAATAAAAATAATCTTCACCCGTCAAACGCTTTATCTCTTCTGATAGCGATGCAGAGGTTAATGGACCGGTAGCGATGATCGTCGGCGCCTGCGGAATGGTTGCCGCCTCATCATTTATTACGGTTACATTCGGCAATTCTTTTAGTTTACTTGTGACAATCCCGGAAAAATCATGACGATCAACGGCAAGGGCTCCCCCTGCCGGAACTGCTGCGGAGTCGGCAGCGGCAATAATCAATGAGTCAAGGCGACGCATCTCTTCTTTAAGGATGCCAACCGCATTGGTAAGACTGTTTGATCGAAGCGAGTTGGTGCATACAAGTTCCGCAAATTTATCCGTATGATGCGCCGGTGTCTGCTTTTTCGGGCGCATTTCGTAGAGTGTAACTGGAATGCCTCTTTTTGCGATCTGCCATGCTGCTTCACTGCCTGCTAGCCCGGCACCGATAACATTGACTGATTGTCCTGCCATTAATCTTCCTCATTTCTTTAATCATTTCAGACGATTACTGTGCCTCTTCTTTATAGTCGCATTTCGGACACTCAACGGATTTGCCGTTTTTCGTCTTTTTTTCAACCAAATAGGAATCACATTTTGGACACTTGCGCTGAATCGGTTTGTCCCATGAGACAAAGTCACATTCAGGATAACGATCGCATCCGTAGAAAATACGCCTTTTTTTGCTTCTGCGCTCAACGACCTCACCTTTACCGCATTTTGGGCACGGTACACCTGTTTTCTTCAATATTGGTTTTGTATTTCGGCATTCCGGAAAGTTGGAACATGCAAGGAACTTGCCGAACCTTCCCATCTTATAAACCATTTCATGCCCACATTTCTCACATTTAATGCCTGCAGGCTCATCTTTAATGGATACCGACTGCATTTCCTTTTCAGCTTTGGCCAGCCGCTTTGAGAAGTCCTCATAGAAATGATCAATCAGAGTAATCCAGTTTCTTTGGCCCTCTTCAACTTCGTCCAAATCTGTTTCCATCTTAGCCGTAAAATCAATATTTATGATTTCAGGAAAAAATTCAACAATCAGATTCAGTACGACCTCGCCTAGTTCAGTAGGCACAAATCGCTTCGCGTCCATTGTCACATAGTTGCGTCGCTGAATCGTATCAATCGTCGGTGCATAGGTAGAAGGCCGACCAATTCCGATTTCTTCCATTTTTTTCACGAGTGTTGCTTCGGTATAGCGTGGCGGCGGTTGGGTAAAATGCTGTTTCGGATCTGTTTGATCTTGCAGCGCTTGCATTCCATTCTCCAGTTCAGGAAGATCATTCTCTTTAGCCTTTGCAGCAGTCTTCTTTTTCGGATCATCACTGCCTTCAACGTAAACCTTCATAAACCCTTGAAATTTAACCTTAGAACCTGATGCCCGGAATATAACCCCGTTCTGTTCAAGATCTGCACGTACTGTATCCAAAATTGCCGGTGCCATTTGACTTGCAACGAAGCGCTCCCAAATAAGCTTATACAACTTATATTGATCACGGCTCAAATAGTCTTTTATTTCCTTTGGCTGCCTCAATACAGAGGTGGGACGCACACCTTCATGGGCATCTTGTGTATTTTCCGATTTTTTAGCTTTCTGAGGTTTATTATTATAATAGTTTTCGCCGTAATTCTCAAAAATAAAGGATTTTGCTTCCGTTTTAGCAACCTCGGAAATGCGTGTAGAATCTGTTCTCATATAAGTAATGAGTCCGGTGCTGCCTTGTTTGCCAAGCGCAATTCCTTCGTAAAGCTGCTGCGCAATCATCATGGTTTTTCGCGCTCTGAAATTCAGCTTTCTCGCAGCTTCCTGCTGCAGCGAGGAAGTCGTAAAGGGCACAACCGGATAGCGCAGGCGTTCTTTCTTCTGAACGTTTTGAACGGTAAACGTTTGATCCTTTATCTTTGCGAGGACGTTTTTTACATCATCCTCAGTTTTCAATTCTTTCTTTTTTCCGTCAATGCCGTAGAATGCAGCCTCAAACGATTCGTCGCCGACTCGAAAGGAGCTGCCGATCGACCAGTATTCTTCCGGAACGAATGCTTTTATTTCTTTTTCGCGTTCCATGATCATACGCAGTGCGACCGATTGAACACGTCCAGCACTCAGCCCTTTTTTCACCTTTTTCCATAAAAGTGGGCTAATGTTATAACCGACAAGCCGATCGAGAATACGTCTTGCTTGTTGTGCATCAACCAAGTCCATGTTGATCGTACGCGGCTTTTTAAACGCTGCCTTAATCGCCGGTTTCGTAATTTCGTTAAAAACAACGCGGCAGGCGGAATGATCATCGATATCAAGACTGTGAGCAAGATGCCATGCAATTGCTTCTCCTTCGCGATCGGGGTCGGCTGCAAGGTATACTTTTTTCGCTTTTTTTGCGGCACTTTTCAGTTCTTTGAGCACTGGTCCTTTTCCGCGAATCGTAATATAACGCGGCTTAAAGTGATCATTCACATCAATGCCCATCTGACTTTTCGGCAGATCGCGAACATGCCCCATTGATGCCTTCACTTCATATTTTGAACCAAGATAACGCTTTATTGTTTTCGCTTTAGCGGGAGATTCGACAATGACGAGATAATCATTCATGATTGTTCTCCCCCTTTCTGTGAATAGTCAAATCTTCACTAATAGTAATGATTGATGAAAGCTTTGTCAAACATTAACAGGACTGCAAGGTCAATGATCCGTAAGGAAAGCCGAATCGCCGGCCTCTTTTCGTAATATTATTCCATTCTCCAATTTAATTCCTGGATAATATCCTGCCAATCACAGACCAGTTTCGCGCCTTGCTGAATAAGACGATGCGTTCCACCACAGGTTTCCTTAAAAATAGAGCCCGGAACCGCAAACACATCACGACCTTGATCAAGGGCTTGATCAGCAGTAATTAACGAACCGCTCTTTTCTTTTGCCTCAATCACTAATGTTCCCAATGTCATTCCGCTTATGATTCGATTTCGTTCTGGGAAACGCCAACGTTCCGGCCGGGCATCAGGTGGATACTCACTGATCACAAGCTGCGCAGCACACATCTGTTTGAACAGGAAATGGTTCTGCCTTGGGTAAGGGTGGTTCAGTCCGGAACCAAGCACGGCAATCGTTTGATGCGCCAATGCCTGCTGGTGCGCCATCCCATCGATTCCCATCGCCATTCCGCTGACAATGGTCCACCCACTCTTAATTAACGGAACGACAATTTTGTTAATAATCTGAAGTGCTTCACGACTTGGATGCCTCGTACCTACTACACTTAGCATTTTTGTTTCATTTAATAACGAAACATTTCCTTTGGCATAGATTAAATACGGCGGGTCAAAAATATGCTTCAATAATTTAGGATACGATGAATGTTGAAAGGATATGGGGGTAATCTGCTGTGCGTGAAGCATTGACAGCAGTTTATTGGCGTCTAGCTGATGAAGATCGTCAACAAAAATCGTTGCTTTTGCTTGAGATAAATGAAAAAATTGCTGGATATCACGTGTTGAATAGTTGCGGAAGCGGATTAAATTCGGATCTCGTTGCAACAGTCGCCAAATCATCTTTCTGCCCACTCCGCGACAATGATTGAGGACAATTAATTCACGTGTAAAGTGATCCATGGACACACCTGCCAATACAAAAAAGTAGTGTACAATAAAAACGATTAAACAAATAAAAGAAGGGATCAAGCGAAATCAGGTAAGCGATTAGAGCATGAGGGCACCTAAGCGGAAGTAGCAAACGGCAGTCAAAATGAGGTCAAATTATTTTTTCATTCTTTTTTTTCTGAAACTTGTTCATCCACAGTATAGATGAAATCAAATAATTCCGCAACGATTTGATAGAGTTCAGGCGGAATCGTCTGTTCCAAGTCGAGCTGCCCAAGTACTGAGACAAGTTCAGGGTCTTCTTGAATAGGAACATGATGCTGTTTCGCCTCCATAATGATACGCTCCGCCAGTTGATCATCTCCTTTAGCAACGACCCGCGGCGCCTGATCTTCTCCTTTTTGATAACTCAGTGCAACAGCTTTCTTCTTTCGTTCAGAATGTACCATTATATTTCCACATCCATACGATAAGTGGTTTGGGTGAGCGGTTCAGACACTCTTTTTTTTAGCTGTTCATCAATTTGGGCAGACTGAGACAAGGAAAGCAATCGGTAACCCAAGGCTGCAAGCCGTTTACTCAGCAGAGATTCTCCAGCTTTTAAAAAGGGGCGCACATCCATGTGATCATTTTGTATATTGATTGACAAGCAGCGATTTTGACTATACAGCGTGATCAAGGTTTCTTTCAGATGTGCGAGGTCAAGTAATAGTGCAATGGTGCATGAATCCGGATCCAACTTTCCCTTTCTGTCCCGTTTGCTTTCAAGATATACCGACACATTCGTCAGCGATTGATTATGGGGAACGGGAATCTGCAAAGAAAACTGTGCAACAAATGGATCAGCTGCTGCCAGTTGCAATTGTTGCCCGGTAATCTTTTGAACAATCATCTGCGCTGTTTCACGAACTGATTGCGGCATTGTCTGATTTTGGGAAACTGCAACCAAGTGCCCCTTCAAGGTATCCAAAGGCAAACTGCTTTCTTTTGTCTGTGCCTCTTGCTGTTGACCGATCCGAAATTCGTAGTCGAATCCCAATTTCTTAAGCATCGTGAAAAATAAGTTTTCCCCATCACCTGCATGAAACGGTTGTTTAATTTCCGAATGTTCTGTGACAAATGTGAAAAAGTTTTCAAAAAATTGTTGTGGCGTTTGTTTCAGACTCATCTTGTTTAACAGTATAGCAAGTGCTTTGGGTTCATTGGCCCCAGCGATAAATGAAGCGACAGCTGGTCTAAGATCGTTTGTGTGAGCGGTGCCTGCTTGGGTCGACAGATATTCCGTTAACAACGTACCGCTCTTCTCAGCACCGATTTGATGCAAGAATTTTGCAATCGCCTGTTGCGGAGGGAAGTCGATGAAAGCGTGCAGTGCGGCTTTCAACTTTTGGATGGCCGGATGATCTGACTGCATCTGCTCAACCACTTGAATCAACTGATTGAGCTGCGTCTGTATCGGATCTGACCCTGACAATGCCCGGGCAGCTTTAAAAAAGGATTCTGAAAGCGGCAGCTGCTTCTCTTGCAGCCAGCGAACTGCTTGCAAGTCTGTCGCTAAATCCCGACTCATCGATAATAGCGCACGCACATGCTGAATCGGTTCTCGCGAGACCGGCATGTTGTGATCGAGAAAGAATTGAACAATTTTTCGGGTCAATCCATCATTTTTCAAGTCGAGGGCCTGAGTGACCGAATCAGCTGCATTATGTACATGTTCCGTAAACGATGCAGAAGGTGTGCGCGCAATCAGCTTCGCACGCACTTCATTTGGCTTTTGCTCAAGCTGAAATAAGTATTCCTTTCCCATTTCCAATGGCGGTTCCACAGCTGCAACCTTTGCCACGATTTGCTTTGCACCAAGCCGGACAATGGCGGTTCGGTCGGGAAGCAGTTCAAGAACCTTGCCGCGCAGTATTTGTTCCGGAGCATAGGCACCGATCATTTGGCTTTGACTGATTGCATAAGGCTGGAAGTTCACACAATCACCTTCTCATAGGCGTGTTCACGATTTAAGGGGCGCAAAGGTCATTCGGTGTTCCGGACATGTGCCTAAGCGCTCGATCGCCTTTAAATGAGCTTTTGTTCCATATCCTTTATGAGATGCAAAATCGTATCCGGGATAAACGGAATCAAGATCACACATCAAACGATCCCGCGTTACTTTAGCCAGAATGGACGCTGCTGCAATGGAGTTGCTGCGCGCATCACCTTTGATCAGTGACGTTTGCGGAATGTCTAGCGGTAGTTCCATCGCATCGATCAGCAAATGATCCGGCTGGCGATCCATTTGCTTGACTGCCCGTACCATTGCTTTTTTGGCCGCTTGATAAATATTGATTGCATCGATTTCCTGAGCCGATGCAATTCCGATCCCGTAAAACGCTGCGGATTCACGTATTTGATCGTATAAGAAGTCCCGTTTTGCCGCAGTGAGTTGTTTTGAATCGTTAATCCCCGGTATCACCGTCTCAGGTTTGAGCACAACGCAGGCTGCCACAACCGGGCCGGCCAGCGGACCGCGACCTGCCTCATCAATGCCGGCAACTCGTTGCGCACCAGCCAGCCGAGCTTCGTTCTCAAAGTGATTCATTTGATGGTACCGTTCAACGAGAGCTTGCAGATGTGCGCGTTTCTTCTCCCATTTAACCAAGAGCTGCCGGACACCCGCACGCGAATCGGTACGAAGCTGCTGCTGCTCCTCTTCACTTAGACTAATACCATCCGATAATCTCGTTTTAAGTTCAGCAATCGTCATTCGTCTCATTTATTTTCTTCCCCTGTATTCTCTATATCGGACGCAGTTACCTATCTATTTAGCACTTCAGACACCATTCACGGCCATTCAAGTGTTAATGGTCCAATTTTTTGTCCTCTAAAATCGCGAATAATTAGCTCAGAAACGCGATCATAATTAATCATACCGCCGCTCATTAAGCAACCTCTTTTTTTACCAATTTGATCAAATACCTTGATAATTAGGTTCTGATCGTCCACTCCATCAAGTTCAGGAAGATCGGTTAATTGAAAACGCTTTGCAAAAGCTTCTCGATAATAAACGAGCATTGTTTTTATTAAGAAGAACGCGATTTCTTGAAAATCAAGCAATTCCTCCTTAATTGCACCGGTTGCCGCAAGACGGAGACCGACTTGTGGATCATCGAATTTCGGCCATAAGATCCCCGGTGTATCCAGCAGTTCCATTGTCTTTCCAACCTTAATCCATTGCTGAGCCGTCGTCACCCCTGGACGATCGCCGATTTTTGCGATCTTTTTCCCAGCAAGACGGTTAATCAAGGTCGATTTCCCAACATTAGGAATACCTAAAATCAAGGCGCGATCTGCATGTGGTCGGAAACCTTTGTCCTCCAATTTCTTTCTCCTTGTAGCAGTCAACTGGCGGACAGCTTCTGGAATCATGGAAACGCCTTGTCCGGTTTGACTGTTCACCAAATGAACTTTTAAACCATGCCCTTCAAAATAATTCTGCCATGCTTTTGTCGCACGTCGATCCGCCATATCCATTTTATTCATCAGCAAAAGTCTCGGTTTCCCTGTTGCAATTTCGTCTACCAGTGGATTTCTTGAAGACATTGGAACCCTGCTGTCAACCAGTTCGATCACAACATCGATTTGCTTGATTTTCTCAATCATCTGTCGCTTTGCTTTGGCCATATGGCCGGGATACCATTGAATCGCCATTATATAATCCTCCAATCTAAATTTTCTTCAGTTCGGTTATGCGCTTCAGTAACGTCTGTCCCATCCGCAAATACTCCGGAGACGTAAATAATATCGGTTTCAGAAAAAAAGTACAGTCCGAGAGCCTCCGCGTACACTCCATTTCCTAGGGTACCTTCCTTGGCTCGCTGATCCTGCAAGCGTCTCGCCTTTCGTATCTGTGGCTGATTTATTAAAGATCTTCTACTTCTTCTCCGTAACCGTCAAACGCAAATTTTATGACTTCTTATCTCGTAAAAAAACGAAGAGGCTCGGTCACCCCAAGCCTCTCCTTTTTGTTTCTGTGTACTTTGACGTTCAAATCGCTTATCTGCTCTTAATACGTGCTTTTTTACCACGCAGAGCACGCAGATAGTACAACTTCGCACGACGTACTTTACCATGACGAACCACTTCGATCTTATCGATCTTCGGCGAGTTCACTGGGAACGCACGTTCAACACCAACACCGTAAGAAATCTTACGTACGGTAAACGTTGCGCTAATGCCGCTGCCATGACGTTTGATCACAACACCTTCAAAGACCTGAATACGTTCGTGTGAACCTTCAACGATCTTTACGTGCACTTTGAGCGTATCGCCAGGACGAAAATCCGGGAGATCTGAACGCAGTTGTTCTTTGGTAATTTCATCAATAATATGAGACATGAGGAATGTCCTCCTTCCGCACAAATGCTCATGCATCCTTATAGAACGCAGCGGAACATCGTATTCACTGGCAATTGCCACGCATTCAATCATAACATAATTAAAAGATTGGTTGCAAGCTTTTTTGTACCCATGCATCGGTTACTTATTGTCAGAATCCTTTTCCCATGCACGCAGCCATTTTTCTTCTTGATCGGTTAAACAAAGTCCTTCAAGCAGATCCGGCCGTCGTTCATAGGTTCGGCGAAGCGATTCTTTTAAGCGCCATTCCGCAATCTTTTCATGATTCCCCGAGAGCAGTAGATCAGGGACTTTCATTCCTCGAAAATCAGCCGGTCGGGTATAATGCGGATGCTCTAATAAGCCGGTGGAAAATGAGTCTGTTACTGCCGATGTATCATTTCCCAGTACTCCAGGAAGAAGACGAACAACACTGTCGATCATCGCCATTGCGGCAAGCTCCCCGCCAGTCATTACAAAGTCCCCAATCGAATATTCATCGGTTGCCAAGTGTTGCGGAATTCGCTCATCAAAGCCTTCATAATGACCACAAATAAAAATAAGGCCAGACTCCTTTGAAAGCAACTCTGCATCGCGTTGCTTAAATGGTTTGCCCTGTGGCGAGGTTAAAATAATGCGCGGTTTTGCACATTGCTTACTGCGTACCGCATCAACGGCGTCAAACAGTGGTTGCGGCATCAGAACCATACCTGCTCCGCCGCCAAACGGGTAGTCGTCAACCTTATTATGTTTGTTCGTCGTGAAATCTCTGAAATTTGTTACCCTAAAAGAAACAGCACCTTTTTCCGCTGCTTTACCGATGATTGAGCTTTGCAAGACACCGTCAAACATTTCTGGAAAAAGGGAAAGGATGTCAATCTTCATGGTCAATCAACCCCGGGATTAAGTGAACGATCACTTTTTTCGTTTTCATATCGACTTTTCTCACAACATCGCGAATATAAGGAATTAAAACATCCGCTGCACCGGTATCCACAACCCAGACATCATTTGCACCTGGAGACAGAATCTCTTTAATGGTTCCCAGTTCTTTTCCTGTATCGGTGATTACGTCCATACCGATGATCTGATGATAATAAAAGTCGCCTTCCTCAAGCTCAGATAATTGTGCTTCTGTTACAAACAGTGAGCACCCTTTATACTTTTCTACATCATTAATCGATGGAAGGCCTTCAAATTTCAAACAATCAAATTGTTTGTGTTTCCGGTAATTGCTTACCTTCAGCGGCTTATAATCACCGTTTTTCTGATCGCGTACATAGAGCGTAGCACCTTTTGCATAGCGTTCGTCCGCAAAATCGGTAGCGCTGATTACACGCACCTCACCACGGATTCCCTGCGTGTTTACAATTTTTCCAACATAAAGCCACTGAACAGCCATTGATGAGCCTCCTTGGGTATAATGCTGCGGGGTTATGTATGGCGAAAAAGAGAAGGGCACATTCCCCTTCTCTTTTTCTTGGTTATTCTCGGATTAAGAAACGGGTTTTTATACCGTTCGCATTGCCAACCGCGGAAATGATTGATCTCACAGCCTCAGCAACTTGACCGTGTTTGCCAATAATTCTTCCCATGTCCGGTTTGGCAACTGTAAGCACATAGGTCGTCACACGGTCCGGCGTTACCCGTTTCTTAATCTGAACATGTTCATAATCATCAATGAGCGGAAATACAATGGCTTTAATTAATGCTTCCATTCATCTGCCGCCCTCAATCATTATTTTTGTAGTTTCGCAAGGTGGAATTTCTCCATAAGCCCTTCTTTAGAGAACAGGTTGCGCACCGTGTCCGACGGTTGGGCACCTTTTTGCAGCCAATCCAGTGCTTTTTCTTCATCAACCGTGAACGATTTCGGTGTTGCTACCGGATTGTACGTACCGATTTCTTCGATAAAACGACCGTCACGCGGTGAACGTGAGTCTGCAACAACAACTCTGTAGAAAGGACGCTTCTTAGCACCCATGCGTTTGAGACGAATTTTAACTGACATAATCGAACAACTCCTAATTTTAATCAAATTTAATGGACTTACATAAATGGTAAATTAAAAGGATTGCGTTTCTTGCCTTTTGCCTTGCCCATAAACTGTTTCATCATTTTTTTCATGTCCTTGAACTGTTTGAGCAGGCGATTGACATCAGCGACAGAGGTTCCGCTCCCGAGTGCAATCCGCTTTTTGCGACTTGCATTAATAATCTCCGGCTCCGTTTTCTCATGGGATGTCATGGAACGGATAATGGCCTCTGTCTGATCAATCTTTTTCTCGTCAATCTGCATGTTTTTCATGCCTTTGAACTTATTTGCTCCAGGCATCATCGCAAGCAGATCTTCGAGTGGTCCCATATTACGAACCTGACCAATTTGCTCAAGAAAATCGTCAAAGGTAAAGCTCACCGAGAGCAGCTTTTGCTGCATATCGCGCGCTTTTTCTTCGTCAATTGTTGCCTGAGCTTTTTCAATCAGCGAGAGGACATCGCCCATACCAAGAATTCGCGAAGCCATGCGATCCGGATGAAAAGGTTCAAGTGCATCCATCTTCTCGCCCATACCGACGAACTTAATCGGCTTACCAGTGACTGAGCGAATCGACAAGGCTGCTCCGCCACGTGTATCGCCATCAAGTTTGGTCATAATGACCCCTGTGAGATCCAAACGATCATTGAACGCACGGGCAACGTTAACGGCATCCTGTCCGGTCATCGCATCGACGACAAGAAAAACTTCATCTGGATGACTGACTTCCTTAATCTGGTCCAGTTCATTCATTAATCCTTCATCAATGTGAAGCCGACCGGCAGTATCAATGATCACCAAATCATTGTGATCCGCCCTTGCCTGATCCATACCTTGACGAACAATATCAACCGGGTTAACTTGATCGCCAAGTGAAAATACCGGAATGCTTAACTGTGCCCCTAACGTCTGTAACTGCTTTATCGCTGCAGGACGATAGATATCTGCTGCAATCATCAGCGGCTTTTTATTATTGTTCTTTCGAATATGGTTGGCAAGTTTTGCTGCAGAGGTCGTTTTACCTGCCCCTTGAAGGCCAACAAAAAGAAGCACCGTTGGCGGTTTCAAAGAAAAGTTCAGTTTGGTCTGCTCGCCGCCCATCAGCTCGGTAAGCTCTTCTTGAACGACTTTTATGATCTGCTGACCCGGGGTCAGACTTTTCATAACTTCCTGACCGACCGCCCGCTCTTGAACCTTTTTAATAAAGGCTTTTACAACCTTAAAATTAACATCGGCTTCAAGAAGTGCAAGGCGTATTTCACGCATCATTTGTTTGACATCATTCTCGGAGACTTTGCCTCTGCCGCGAATCTTTTTCATCGTCGCTTGCAATCTGTCCGAAAGACTTTCAAATGCCATACTTCTCACATCCTAATCTAAATTCTCCAGTTCATTGAGAAAAGAATCTAGTTTTTCACGTTCTTCACTATTTAAATGACCGGATAGTGCCCTCATTTTCGAAATTACGGAAAGGCGAACCTCATGTTTGCGAAACAACCCAAGCTTTTCCTCAAACGCTTCGAGAGCATGTTCCGCCCGCTTCAAGTTGTCATGAACAGCTTGTCTCGTTACTTGACTTTTTTCCGCAATTTCCCCAAGAGAAAAATCATTGAGATAGTAAAGATTGAGATACTCCTGTTGTTTCGGGGTGAGAAGCGGCTGATAAAAATCATATAGGGCGTTAACGCGTAAAACCTTCTCAAGCATAGCAAATCCCCTTGACTGTAAAGGCTTTTTACTTTACTGGTAAATCATACAGTTTTTTCGTATCCGTGTCAAGTTTTCTTAATGAGGAGTGCATTATTGGTCTTCCGTATCTTCGTTCTCATTCTGAAAAAGTTCCGAGAATAGTCCATAAAGGAAAGCATCTGCATCAAACGTCTGTAAATCATTCAGCTGTTCGCCGAGCCCGACTAACTTCACTGGAATATCCATCTCATTACGAATGGCAAGTACAATACCGCCTTTTGCGGTTCCATCTAGCTTTGTCAGTGCAATTCCGGTGACCTCTGACGCTTGGCGGAAAAGTTTTGCTTGGCTTAATGCATTCTGCCCGGTCGTCGCATCAAGCACGAGAAGTACTTCATGCGGCGCTCCGGGGCACTCTCTTGAAATGACGCGCTTAATTTTTTCAAGTTCCTTCATTAAATTCACTTTATTTTGCAATCTTCCGGCCGTGTCACAGATAAGCACATCAACTTTTCGCGACTTAGCGGCCTGCATGGCATCATAGACAACAGAAGCCGGATCGGATCCTTCTTGATGCTTTATGACGTCAATACCGGTTCGGTCGCCCCAAACTTGAAGCTGCTCAATGGCTCCTGCCCTGAATGTATCGGCAGCAGCCAGCAGTACATGTTTTCCCTCATTTTTCAATCGCCCGGCTAATTTACCAACCGTGGTCGTTTTTCCCGCGCCATTTACGCCGACCACAAGGATCACTGTCAAACCGTTCGGATTCATGTTGAGTTTGGTTTCTTCATTGTCTTTTGTCAAGAACTCAGCAAGCACTTCAACAATAACGTCCTTCAATTTGTCCGTATCTTTAATGTTGCGTGCGCGTGATTCATCTTTGAGCCGATCCACTAAATCCATTACCGTATTCATGCCAACATCGGATTCAATGAGTATTTCTTCCAGCTCATCGAAAAAGTCCTCATCAACCTTGCGATATCTTTTGACAAGCTGATTCATGCGCTCGGCGAATGTTTTTCTTGTTTTCGTTAATCCATCCTTGAACTTTTCGTTCATTGCGGTGCTTTTTCCTGTTAATTTATCTTTCATTTTATTAAAGAAGTTCATCTTTACTCCTCCTCGTTATATGCGCGTTTTGCACTACGCGTGCCAAAACGTGTTAGCTTCCCACAGTAAGTAATTCCTCCGTATCTTCCAAGCGTACCGAAACAAGCCGCGATACACCGGATTCCTGCATCGTAACGCCGTAAAGCACATCCGAGCGTTCCATTGTCCCGTGTCTGTGCGTCACCACGATAAATTGTGTTTCGGCACTGAACTTTTTCAGAAAGGCGGCATAACGGTCCACATTGGCATCATCAAGTGCTGCTTCCACTTCATCTAAGACACAAAAAGGTACCGGACGAACCTTTAAAATGGCAAAGAGAAGCGCAATTGCGGTTAGTGCGCGCTCACCCCCTGAAAGGAGCGAGAGTCTCTGCAGCTTTTTGCCAGGCGGTTCAGCAAGAATATCGACGCCGCTTGTCAGCATATCCTCAGGGTCAATCAACTGTAGATCAGCGCGTCCACCGCCGAACAGTTCTTGAAAAACAGTTCGAAAATGTTTGCGAATCTGTGTGAAGGTTTCTGTGAAGCGTTTTTCAACCACTTGATCCATCTCAGTCATGACATGGTTCAGCGTCTCACGCGCTTTCAGCAGATCATCTCTCTGGCTGGTCAAAAACTGATGGCGCTCCTGAACTGCTCTGTGTTCGTCAATGGCGCCAAGATTGACCGTCCCAAGCTCCTCAATCGCTCGCTTAATCAGTTTGACTTTTTTGCGCGCATCGGAAACATCCATCGTTAATGTGTATTTTTCTTTTGCAGCTTCGATCGTAAGTTCATACTCATCCCTTAATGTATCTAAAAGATGATCCAGTTGAACATCCATTCGACCGAGATTCACATTCTTCTCTTGATATAACGCAGTGATTCGGTCCAGTGTATCGCGCCGGCTTGCAATCATTGACTCGTCATCTGCAAGAGCCCTTTGACGTTCTTTGCGTTCTTTGCGCATCGACGTTAATTCATCAGCCAGAGCTGTTTTTGCTTCTTTTGCAGTGGCAATACGTTGTTTTAATTTATCTTCATTCATGTGCTGATCGGCCATTTCAGAATCGATCCCTTGCATCGATGCATGCAATGCTTCAATCGATGCCTCAAGTTCATCCACTTTAGCCTTTGATTGTGCGGCACGTTCTTTTTGGTGTGCTGCAATCTGAATCTGTTCAGCAAGTTTAACTTTAAGCGACGTAATTTCCGACTGCAAGGCCGCTTTCGAGGAATCAATATCTTCACGGCTCTTTGTCAAGCTGCTAATCTCTGCTGTAAGATCAGTACCTTTCTTTTCGTATTCGACAGACAATCGGTCAATTTCAGCTAACCGAGCATTGACTTTCTCGTGTTCTAAGTTGAAGTCGCCATTCTCTCTAGTCAGCAAGTGATATTTGTCTTGACCTGCTTTTTCTTCTGCTTCTGCTTCGCGTTTCTGAACCTCGATCTCACGATACTGATCCAGTGCCTTCTGCAGCTGTGCATGAATTTTATTTGTCTCAAGTTCATCGGCTGCAATTTGATTTTTAAGTTCTGAGAAATCTTTATGTAATTGGTCTCTTTTCCCAGTCATTTCTTTAATTTGACGGCTGAGTTCATCAAGTTCCGTACTTCTGCCGATCAAACTTGCTTGCCGCTGTTTTGCGCTCCCCCCGGTCATCGCACCTCCTGGCGAAACAACATCGCCTTCCAAGGTGACAATTCGGTAACGGTAATTCACGAGCCGAGCGATCTGATTTGCGCCCTCCAAATGCTTTGAAATAATTACCGTTCCGAGTAAAAAATCAATAATTTTTTGATACTGCGGCGCACAAGTGACAAGGTCCGAACCAGAACCAATGAAAGCATCGATTTGTTGCAGATTTGCGCGCTCTGACCGTCCAATTGATTTCGGGCGAATCACCGACAATGGCAAAAATGTTGCACGTCCGGATTTGTTGCGCCGAAGGAATTGTATCGCTTGCCTGCCCGCTGCTTCATCTGAAACCACAACATGTTGTGAAGAAGCTCCTAAGGCCGTCTCAATAGCAGTACTGTATGCTTTTTTCAGCTGGATTAATTCAGCGACAGCGCCATGAATGCCCGACAGACGTTTGCGGTTCTTTAGGATTACTTTGACGCCTTGGTAATAGCCGGCATAGTCGTCTTTCAAGGATTCGAGCAGTTCCCTTCGTGACTTTGCCTGATCAATAAACCGGCTGATTTGATCCACGGCATCACGCTCTTTCACATAGCGTTTTTGCCCTTTGTCAAGTCGTGTTTGACACCGCTCATAGTCCACTTGCAGCTGTTTCCCATTTCTTTGCATTGCTTCCAGTTTCTCAACAAGCGCCTTCTTTCGCTTCCCTGCTTGTTCAGCAACTTTCTTTACTTCTTCAGTATTCGTTTGAATGCGAGTCTTTTTCGTCTTCAAAGATTCAATTTGGTCCGTTAGGTAGCGGCGCTCATTGCGCATCGATGCTTGTTCATTCAGAATTTCAATATAGTCGCTTTTCAGTTTCTCGATTCGTTCATCTAAATTTTGTTCAAAGCCATGAAATTTTTTTTGTTTTTCAGACAGCTGCTTTTGAAGTTCTCTCTGAATCGATGCTTCTTGTTGATCCTTTGCAAAAGCCTCTTTGACGTGTCCTTTTTCGCGGACTAATTGTTCCTTTAACCGGGTGATCCGATCCTTCAATTCTTCAGCACTGCTTTGTGCATGTTTATTCCGTTCATTTAATACTTGCCGATTTCCAAGCAGCTTTTCCAGTTGTTCACCTGCCTCTGCCCATGCGGTTTGCTTTGCTTCAATCGTTCGATCAATTTGCTCAAGTGCCAAGCGATTGTCCCGATACATGTGATCATGCTGATCGATCTCAGTACTCAAAGCTTCTTTTTTTGTCTTTAATTCGTCAACCTGCTGCTTTGTTTGTGTCCATTCACGATGAAGTGTTTCAATATCATGAGCGAGCAGAGCAATATCAACCTCTTCAAGTTCGCTTTTTTTCGCTAAATAATCCTTGGCTACAGAGGCCTGCTGTTCTAGAGGTTCGAGTCGTTCCGCTAATTCATGCAAAATATCCTCAACACGATTCAAGCTGTCTTCAGATTCATTGAGTTGTTTTTCTGCAGCCTGTTTGCGTAATTTATATTTAAGTACGCCTGATGCTTCTTCAAAAATGCGCCGCTTCTCATCGGCTTTACTATTTAGAATTTCGTCAATTTTTCCTTGGCCGATCACTGAATACGCTTCTTTACCTAATCCGGAATCCATGAACAAGTCAACAATATCCTTTAAGCGGCAACTTTGGCGGTTGAGTTGAAATTCACTTTCCCCGGATCGAAAAACTCTCCGCGTCACACTAATTTCGCTGTAATCCATTGGAATGTAGCGATCACTATTCTCTAGAGTAAGGGTAACCTCAGCCATATTAACCGCTTTTTTGGCATCGCTTCCTGAAAAAATGATATCTTCCATCTTCGACCCGCGCAGGGATTTGGCCGACTGCTCCCCAAGCACCCAGCGGATCGCTTCAGTAATATTGCTTTTCCCGCTTCCGTTCGGCCCGACAACTGCAGTCACGCCTGGAACAAATGCAACCGTTGTCTTATTGGCAAACGATTTAAAACCTGAGACATCCAATCGTTTGAGGAACATCTCAATCCCTCCGTTTCATTCCGTCATTCATCTTCATTGATTTCGTCTGCTTCTTTCTTCCATGTGACAGAGCAAGTTGGGCTCACCATCAACTGCTCCTTTGAGCATACCCGATTCTCGCTTATCCTGTAACAAAAGCAGCCGAGATCTCCCGGCTGCTTTTGTTACTCGGCGAGATTTCTCAGCGCCTTTGATGCCGCGCTCTGCTCCGAGTCTTTCTTTGAGTGTCCCTTGCCCTTCCCGATCACTTCGCTATTGAGCAACACATGAGACGTAAACTCGCGATGATGGGCCGGGCCCTTTTCTGAAATCAGTTCATAATCCAGTTCACCAAGATTTTTTCGTTGAACGGTTTCTTGAAGCTGACTCTTGTAATCCATCACATGGGAAAAAGAACCGTCGCTGATTCTTGGATATACGACTTTTTCTAAAAACCGCTCAACCTCTTGAAGTCCCTGATCGAGATAAAGCGCACCAACAAATGCTTCGAATACATCCGCGAGCAACGAAGGACGTTTTCTTCCCCCGGTTACTTCTTCACCTCTGCCAAGAAAAATCATTTCTTCGAAGGAAAGCGAAGAAGCAAATTGAAACAAGCCCGTTTCGCAGACGATTGCAGCGCGAAGTTTTGTCATATCTCCCTCAGACAATTCAGGATAGTTCTTAAATAAGTGCTGCGAAATCAGTAGCTCTAATACCGCATCCCCAAGAAATTCGAGTCGCTCGTAATCATCCTGAGACTCTCGACGGTGCTCATTCACATAAGATGAATGCGTAAATGCTTGTTTTAATATTGATTCATTTTGAAAGGAAAAGGAAAAATCATCAAGAAAATGATGCAACCTTTTCGTTACTTCTTTTTCGTGGCTCAGTTCTTTTTTTGAACTTGGCACACACATCACCTCCGATAACAAACGCAAAATCCATTCTTCCCAATTCAATAAAAAATAAGAAGTCCCGCCCTTATAAACGGATTTATAAAAACGGGACCCATGGGTTTAGAGAATCTCAGGATTTATGGTTCTCTATGTAAGATACGACGTCACCGACGGTTTGAATCTTTTCCGCATCTTCATCGGAGATTTCCAAATTAAATTCATCTTCAAGTTCCATGACAAGTTCTACAATGTCAAGTGAATCTGCGTCGAGATCTTCTTTAAATGAAGCTTCAGTCTTCACGTCTGCTTCGTCTACGCCCAATCGATCAACAACGATCTTCTTGACACGTGTCAAAACATCTTCTGCTGCCATGTCTTCACCTCCTCTCGAGGGGCACCTTCCACCTGGAAAACATCTGCAGTTTCTTTCAGTGCGACATTTCTTCTGTTGCCCAAGCCTCTTTTTTTCAAGCATACCTCAATTATTTTATTGCATTGACATACCGCCGTCAATACTTAATGTTTGCCCCGTCATGTATTTGCTATCTTCTGATGCAAGGAAGGCGACAACATTAGCGACATCCTTTGGCGTGCCAAGTTGGCCAAGCGGAATCTCCTGTTTCATCTTGTCTTTTACTTCTTCAGGCAATTGATCCGTCATATCGGTGACGATAAAACCAGGTGCGACGGCATTAACCGTTATCCCACGAGACGCGACTTCCCGCGCTGTAGATTTGGTTAAACCGATGACACCCGCCTTTGCGGCAACATAGTTCGCTTGTCCGGCATTTCCTAAAATGCCGACGACAGAAGCTACATTAATAATTCTTCCCTGTTTTTGGCGCATCATTGGCCGAATAACCGCTTTTGTTGCTAAAAATACACCTTTTAGATTGGTATTCAAAACCGCATCCCAATCCGCTTCCTTCATGCGCATCAACAATCCGTCGCGCGTAATTCCTGCATTATTAACGAGTATATCGATCTTTCCAAAATGCGCTATCGCTGCTTTTATCATTTTTTGAACCGCTTGCTCATCGGCTATGTCACATTGCCAGACAAGCGCTTCGCTGCCTGTACTGCGGATTTCTGCTGCGGTGTCCTCTGCTCTTGTTTTGCTTCCTGAATAATTGACAATGACAGAAGCGCCGAGTTGCGCAAGCTTTAACGCAATTGCTCTGCCAATACCTCTAGAAGCGCCCGTGACGAGGGCAATCTTTCCTTCAAGTGCCATGTTTAGGATACACGCTCCTTCAGTTTTTCAACTGCATTTTGCAAACTTTGAACGTCATGAACTTGGATGGTCGTTGCTTTACGATTAATCTTACGAATTAAACCGGAAAGTACTTTCCCGGGACCAACTTCAACAAATGTATCAACGCCCAATTCAATCAGCCGCTCAACGCTTTCTGTCCAGCGTACCGGCGAATAAATCTGTTCAATTAAATGATGACGAATTTCATCCGCTTCCGATTCTTCTTTAGCCGTGCTGTTTGCAATAACAGCAATTTTCGCATTCTGAACCGGAAGGTGATCCAGAACGGCTCGCATGTTTTCGGCTGCCGGTTTCATTAAAGCGGAGTGAAAGGGACCGCTCACTGAAAGGGGAATCACGCGACGAGCACCGGCTTCGACTGCACGTTTGGACGCTTGCTCAACGCCTGAAACCGTTCCCGAAATGACAATTTGTCCCGGACAGTTAATATTCGCCGTTTGTACAGATTCTCCTGCTTTTGATACATCGGCACAAAGGGTGGATAATTGATTTGCATCAAGTCCTAAAACGGCTGCCATTGTTCCTTGACCTGCAGGCACAGCGGCCTCCATTAAGCGTCCGCGTTCTCTTACCGCCTGCACGGCATCCTCAAATCCAAGAACTCCGCCGGCAAACAACGCACTGTATTCTCCAAGGCTGTGACCGGCTAAGTAATCCGCTTTAATGCCTTGCTTTTTCAGCAATGTATATAGCACTGCACTTACAGTCAGTAGTGCCGGTTGTGTATTCTCGGTTTTCTTTAATTGATCATCGGGACCGTTCATGATCAGCTCGGTTAACGGAAAGGATAAACGTTTGTCGGCCGCTTCAAACATTGCTTTAGCTTCTGGATAAACATCCAACAAATCTGCACCCATGCCCACTGACTGTGATCCTTGCCCCGGAAAAACAAATGCAATCTTACTCACAACACATCAACCTCCACTAGAATGATTCATCGTGGCAAAACAAGCGAAAGAGCAGCTGAACGCTCACTCTTCCGCCCGCTCTTTTCCTCCGTGCGCACGAAACATCGTAAATACACCTTTAAAAACATGATCTCGACCAGAATAGCTATTGACTTCAACGATTGTTCGCACCCGTTCCTTACGCATGACCTTGGCTTTCGCGACCACGCGCTCACCGGATTTTACTGGCCGCATAAATTGAATTTCAGCTTTCGATGTCAGAGCCAATGCGTCATTAATCACTGCTACAGCAAGCGAATTGGCCTGTGCAAACAAATGATGTCCACGCGCGATCCCCGTTCTTGAAAAAACAAAATCAGGGGTAATCTCAAGAATCGAAATGGCACTTGCATCCAACTGTAGATCAAGGATATCTCCAATCACTTCTTCTTTATGAAGGGCTTTAACATCATCGAATTGCCGTTTGGCGACGTGTTTAATTCGCTCCCTGAGTTCAGGGATGGATAGTTCCATTCGATCAAGGCGAATCGTCTGTACACTCACCGAAAACTTCTTTGCCAGTTCATCATCAGTAATAAACGGATTCTCATCAATCGTTTTTTTTAACGTTTCCTGTCTGTCTTTCTTGCTTTTTCTCATCAACTGGCCACCGCCGTCTCGTCCTAACTGCCAGCAATTTGGAGTTAAGACTAGGTAATAATAGTTAGTATATCATAACAAGCGTACCGGTGACAGATTTCCAGTAAACAAGAAAATCTATCAACTATACGATACGCTTCCTCTATTGGTTTCATTTTTACCGGGCATTTTATTGATCCGTCGTGATTCTAAAAAGCTTTTCCACTTTACTTTCGCAAGCAGAGATTTAACTGGAACGTAAAAAATCTACGGATAGGCTTAATCTAAATGACTGGATTCCCCGAGGCCCATTTTTATGAGTGGCTCGCGCAGCAAACGAAAGGTGTCCGACTTCCAAAAAGCTTCAGAATGAACCAACCGGGCCGCATCATCTCGTGCCGCACTCAACGTTCGATAGTCATGTACGAGATCCGCAAGTTTAAAGGATGGCACGCCGCTTTGCTTTGTTCCAAAAAAATCTCCTGGACCGCGCAGCTTCAAGTCATAGCCGGAAAGCTTAAATCCATCCGTTGTCTCGGTCATCATGCGCATCTTTTCTCTACTCGTCTCAGATTTAGCATCTGCAAGCAGAACACAATAAGACTGTGCGCTCCCCCGTCCCACGCGCCCGCGCAGCTGGTGCAGCTGCGATAGGCCAAAACGGTCTGCATCATAAATGATCATAAGTGACGCATTTGGAACGTTGACACCGACCTCAACAACAGTTGTTGATACAAGAACTTGCGCTCGATGCTCTTTAAACGCTTCCATCACTTGATCCTTTTCTTCAGGAGTCAGTTTTCCATGCATTAAGGCAACCGAATAATCAGGCAGTGCCTGAGTCAGATACCCATGTACATCGAGTGCATTCTGTACATCGAGCTGCTCTGACTCCTCGATTAATGGGCAAATCACATAGGCTTGTCTGCCTTGATCGAGCTCGTGTTTCATAAAACGAATCACTCGGTCCATCGCATTGTCTTGGACCCAGTACGTTTTAATTGCTTTTCTCCCGCCAGGCAATTGATCGATGGTCGAAACATCCATGTCGCCAAATACCGACAAGGCAAGCGTACGAGGAATTGGGGTTGCAGTCATATAGAGAATATCCGGCTCTTTGCCTTTAAGCCGCAAAGCCCCTCGCTGGCCCACGCCGAATCGATGCTGCTCATCAGTGATTACAAGTCCCAACTGATGAAACTGAACCTCCGGCTGGATCAAGGCATGGGTGCCAATCAGAACTTGAACCGTTCCCGAGCGCGTCTGTTCAAGCAGTTCCCGTCTCTTTTTCCCGCGAACGCTCCCAGTCAGAAGACCAACAGAAATGGAAAAGGGACGGAACAGTTCACGCAGTGTTTCCGTGTGCTGCTCCGCAAGTATTTCAGTTGGCGCCATTAAAGCGCCCTGATATCCGGCACATACCGCCGCGTAGAGCGCTATGGCAGCAACAACCGTTTTCCCTGATCCAACGTCACCTTGAAGCAAACGATTCATCGGCGCAGCATGGGCCATATCGTGCAGTATTTCAGACAGCACCTTATCTTGCGCTTGCGTTAAGGGAAAAGGCAGAGACGTTATGAATGCCTGCAACCGTTTTGAATCGATAGAAAATGTAATTCCTGTTTCTGAAGCTCGCTTTATCCGTTTGTAGGCTTTCAATTTCAATTGATAGCTGAGAAATTCCTCATAGACAAGTCGTCTTCGCGCCTGATGTAAATGCTGCTGATCCTCGGGAAAGTGGATTGTATGGACCGCCTGCGCTTTTCCTGCTAATTTATAGGCTGCGCGCAGTGAAGCCGGGAGATTTTCCTCTATGAGGTCTGGAAATTGTTTAAATGCCTGTCTCACTAATGTACGGATGCGTTTAACAGAAACCCCTGCTTTTACCGGATAAACCGGAGCCCATTGGGCGTTTTGATCAGGTTCACCTTTGTGAAAATCAGTTGCAGTCAGTGTTGCACGATTGCGCTCCCATTTACCAGTAATTGTTACCTGATCGCCGATCGATAACATTCGTTTCAGATAAGGCCGATTGAACACGATTACCGATATCAAATAGCGCCCGGTCAAGACACGAACGCTCAATCGAGACTTTTTCTTCCCGTAATAATTGAGCAGCGGGTTGCTCTGCACTTTTCCTAAGACCGTGGTTTGCTCCTGATCTTGAACTTCAGCAAGATCTTTGATTTCATAATTGTCATAGCGATAGGGATAATAATTAAAAAGATCGTCAACGGTTCTGATTCCGAGTTGTTCCAGTTCTTCCGCCAGCCGCGCCCCGACACCGCGAAGCTCTGTAATTGGACATTTAGAACGCATCGCTTTCATTATTCTTTTGGCACAGACCGCTTGGCATTGATCCCGAAAATTCGTTCTTTCAGAGCACGGCCGGTCTTGGTGTCGGCAAGTCCTCCTAGCGCCGTCTCTCTCAAAGCGGTAGGCATCATTCGACCCACCCGGTACATCGCATCAATCACTTCATCACAAGGAATCACGCTTTTAATTCCAGCAAGTGCCAGGTCAGCGGCAACAAGGGCACTAGACGCACCGATTGCATTACGTTTCACACAAGGTGCTTCGACCAATCCAGCAACCGGATCGCAAATCAGTCCAAGCAGATTGCCTAATGCAATTGCCATTGCATGGGCGGATTGTTCCGCAGTTCCGCCAGCCATTTCGACCGCCGCTGCAGCAGCCATGCCTGTTGCCGATCCGACTTCTGCCTGACAACCGCCGGCCGCACCGGAAATGGACGCATTATTTGCGACAACAAAACCAAACGCCCCCGCCGTAAATAAAAAAGCGATCATTTGATCTCTCGTCGGATTTAGTTTAGGCTGCAGACCAAACAGAACGCCCGGTACAACGCCGGCCGAACCCGCCGTAGGTGTTGCACAAATTGTTCCCATGGCTGCATTGACTTCATTGGTCGCCATCGCTTTGCTCACGGCATCCAGTACAACCGATCCGGATAACGACTCATTGTGCTCGATATAGTGTTTCAAGAGTCGTGCATCACCTCCGGATAAACCGGAGCGTGACTTGATTTCTTCATGCAGCCCTCTCTGAACTGCTTTTTCCATAACGGTTAACTGACTGGACATTTTTTCGATAATTTCCGCACGATTTTTACCGGTTGTTTCAATCTCCGTTTGAATCATCACTTCAGATAAAGGCAAATTTTGACTGTTTGCCTCTTTTACTAGTTCTTCGACCGTTTGAAACATTGAAACATCTCCCCCTCCCGATACAACTCATGATCAAGTTAAAACAGCAACATTCAATATATTGGGAAGATGCGAAACCCCGGTAACTAAATCATCCCCGATTTCTTCATCCGTTTGAATCACCATGAGTGCTAAACTTCCTTTTTGTTTCCGTGACACCTGCATATAAGAGATATTCATTTCATAGGTTGCGATCATTCCAGCAACTTCAGCTACAGCACCGTAACGGTCATGATGCAGGACAAGCAGCGCCGGATTGCTCCCGGACAGGGAAACGGAAAAACCGTTCACTTCATTTATTTCTATTTTTCCGCCGCCAATTGATACCCCGACGATCTCCATCATTTCACTGCCATCAGTCAATGAGATGCGCACTGTATTCGGATGGTCAACAGGGGTTTGCTTATCTGCTGTAAATGTAATCTGCATGCCCTGTTTCTCAGCAATGCTTAATGAATCAGGAAGGTTTGGGTTACGCTCATCAAAGTCGAGCAGACCGGCCGCAATCGCCACATCCGTTCCATGTCCTTGATAAGTTTCAGCAAAAGATCCATAAAGGGTCACCGCTGCTTTAATGGGTACCGTGCCAAGCAGCTTTCTAGCAACTCGCCCTATTTTTGCAGCGCCCGCAGTATGGGAGCTTGATGGTCCCACCATTACAGGTCCGATAATATCAAAAACACTTCGATAGTTCATCTTATTTGACGCTCCTCATGCTTGCAAAGTCTGATTCTCTGACTGTTCTTGCTTCTCAACCAGTCGAACCCCTTGAACGAAGATGTTGATGGAGGCGGCATTGAGGCCGAGCATCTCGTTCAAACTTTCCTTTACTTTCGTCTGAACATTGCCCGCCACCTCTGAAATTCGCGTTCCGTAACTAACAATAATGAACATATCAATTAATAAGTTCTGTTCCTCGTCAAAACGGACAACAATCCCGCGGCTTAAATTATCTTTTTTTAACAGTTCTGTAAAACCATCTTTCAATTGGTTCTTTGATGCCATACCAACAATACCATAGCAATCCATTGCTGCGCCGCCGACAATTTTTGAAATGACATCAAGCGAAATGTCGATCTGGCCGTAGTTATTTGTTATTGAAACACTCATATATGCTGCCTCCAAATTCATTTTGCACTAAAACAAATGCGTCGGTCCACCGTGATTGGTGCGTTTCATCCACAAACCGATTTTACTTAACGTTATTTTACACTAGCCCAGACAAATTTTAAAGCAAAGGTCCCAAGTCCCCCGCTTGTCATCGAAAACAAGCGGACAGATTCAGTTGCGTGACATCTGCGATCGTGTTAGTATAGAGTTATTGCTTTATTGAATTGCTATGGTCAAGGAGGTCATATTAATGGGACGTCGATGCTTTGTAACCGGCAAAACAACGAAGTTTGGTCAAAACCGTTCATTTGCTGAAAATAAATCGAAGAGAACATTTAAAGCGAACTTGCAAAAAGTACGTATCTTGGTTGACGGAAAACCAAAACGAGTTTATGTTTCGACAAAAGCGCTTAAATCAGGCAAAGTTGAACGTGCTTAATCTGTAACAATAATGCATTGATGATCGTCAAAAGAGCCGAATCTTTTATAGCATTCGGCTCTTTTGACTAGTTGCTTTAGCAAAAAAAGACACCTCGTTTGAGATGTCTTTTTTTGCTCTGCGAGCCGATTATCCCTTCTTAAAAGAACCGAGGAGGGCTCTCACAATACTCGCTAAGAATCTTGGCAGCTTAATCGTATAAAATTTCATTGCACTGCTCCTCCTTGTCTCATGCGCCGACATCCATAATCACGTGCTTCTAAACTATATGAGTGGATGAGAAAAAGTATGCCCGGCTCCGGCAGCTCTTCTAATCGCGACATTGCATCATCAGCAGACAGCCTTTCGAAAAGGAAACGGTAAACGAATCTTCTTCGGTCTCATTGCTGATGCATCGGCTTGATCCCAAAGGAAGTACAGCATCTTGAAGCGGATACTTTAAACCGGACAATGTCAGCCCCACAACTTTTTCAGTCAGCGCAAGAAATGAAAGATAACGATATGATGAATTGCTCCTTATAGGGTATGTGCCCGGAGTCAATAATGTGATTCTGTTGTTCTTATCGACAATCGCCACATCAACCGATTGACTGACCGCCTTCATCAATAATTGCACGCTTGCCAGTGTATGATCCATTCGTCCGCCCGTCGCACCGAAGATTAAACAGTGCTCAGGCTTTCGGTTTAATGCCCAATCAAGCGCCAGCTCGAGATCCGTCTTGTCTTTTTCCGGAGCATAGGAGACAAGCAGCACGTGTTGTCCATTGACTTCCTCCCGCTCCTCGTCACTGAGTGAATCAAAATCACCGAATGCAATCATCGGTTTGATTTTCTGCCTTAATAAGACGATCGTCCCATGGTCCGCACCAATCCAATCATAATCCGAATATTCCGGTGCACGTAAATCGGGTACTAACACATCCGGTCCGCCAGCAACAATTGCTAGTTTCATACGTGTCTGCATCTCCTTATCGCAAATTCAAAAAAAACGAAGAATTATTGATATTTCTTTCGCTCACGCTCTTTAAGTTCCTGAAAAAATACACCGTAATGCGCATAGCGTGTTTGATCGATTTCTCCCGCAGAAACAGCTTCTTTCACGCGGCAATTCGGTTCCGCCAAATGGGTGCAGCCTCTAAAACGGCAGCCGTCCCGGTAAGCGGAAAATTCTGGAAAGTAGTTTTCCAAATCAACGGATGCAATCTCTGGAATTTCAAGGGAACTGAATCCCGGTGTATCGGCAATGTAGCCGTTTTCTGCAATTGGAATTAATTCAGTATGACGTGTCGTATGCTTTCCCCTGCCCAAAGCTTGTGAAATCGATTGGGTTTCAATGTTTAAGGAGGAATTAAGATGATTGAGCAGCGTTGATTTCCCGACACCGGATTGTCCGGTGACCACACTGATTCGCTGAGCCATTTGTTTCTTCACCTCGGAAATTCCTTCATTAGTGACACTTGAGATAAAAAAAACAGGATACCCGATACGTTCATATCGATTTATCTGCGCCTTGAACTTGGATAAATCATTCGCGGATAACAGATCCTTTTTTGTAAAACAGATCAGCGAATGAATTGCATGTGCTTCCATAGTAACGAGAAATCGGTCGAGCAGCTGACAGTCAAAAGACGGTTCCATTACTGAAAAGACAAGAATGGCTTGATCAATATTAGCAATTGGCGGTCGTTTCAATGCATTTTTTCGTGTCTGGATCGATAAAATGTAGCCATCGGTCGGCTTCTCTGCCTCATACGTAACGCGATCGCCAACAAGCGGACTAACCCTTCGTTTTCTGAAAATGCCGCGTGCTCGGCATTGAATATCCTGATCTCCATTCTTAATGTAATAAAAACCGCTTAAGGCTTTATAGATTATTCCTTCAGGCATCGGTAATCTCCTAACTTTTCGCTTACGCCCCATTAACGTGATCGCGGATAGTCAACTGTTCCTGTTTTTTGCTCTTTTTCATCAATTAATACACGGTAACTTCCTTTTTCATTCGGATTGATGGTGAACGGAATTGTATAGGTTTTCGTTTCCGTAATTTCTTCATCAATGAATGGAAATTCAGTATGGTTGGCATCGGTATAGTAGATCTGTACCCGGATCGGTGACGGGTTTTCTGATTGGTCGCTACTGTTTGGGTAAACCACTTTGATTGGCTGATCGATCTCTTTAGGCTTCAATTCGCTTCCTTTAGAAAGTGAAACATTGATCTCCGCTCCCTGGTTCACCTTACTTCCGGCATCCGGATCCTGTTCAAGCACACGGCCTTCTGCAACATCATCGGAATAGTCCCCCTCGGAAAAGTCGGCGACTAATCCCCGGTTTTCTAAGAGTTCAGAGGCTTCTGCTTTGGTCTTGCCCCGCAAATTCGGCACGGTTGCTTGCGGTGCTCCGGTGCTATACGTGAGCTCTAAAATTGTTTTTGACGGAATCACTTTTGTTCCCTTAACAGGATTTTGACGGATAATCTGATCAACAGGAATGCTTGTCGACTCCTCTTCATGCCAGACAACATCCTTATAGCCGGCATCTTTCAGCGCTTCTTCAACCGTTTCCTTGCTGTAGCCGACATAGTTATCCATCGCGACTTTAGAAGCTCCTTTACTTACCGTCAGCGATATTTCCGTGTTCTCCTTTACCTCAACACCTTTCCCAGGACTTTGACTGATCACCTTGCCCGATGCAATGGTTTCACTGACACGGTCCGTACGAATCACCTTTAGCTTCCGATTCATTAGCGTTTGCTTGGCTGTTCCATAAGTTTGTCCGGTAACATCAGGGACCTGAACATTGGATACATAGAATAGTTTCGGAAGGACTGTAATCCCAATAATTAGTCCAGCTGTGATCAATAAAATCAGTATTCCCGAAATGGTCAGCCATTTCTTCGCTCCTGATTTCTTTTTTCCTTCATCCTGCGTCTTTTTGGATGAAGGCTTCATTTTCTGTTCTCGAAGCGCGCCCGTACTGTTATTAATCGGAGTCATCTTAATTGTTTTTTCTAAGTCTTCTTCCGTGCGCTCCTTATCTGGTAATGGGTCAGCGATAACTAGCCGTTGCTCGTTAGCACGGTCCGGATTTAGTGCCGTTGTCAAGTCGTCAAGCATCTCTGTGACCTGCTCATACCGATCATCCGGGTTTTTAGCCAACGCACGAATCATTACGTTTTCAATGGATTGCGGTATATCTGAACGAAAGTCGCTTGGATAAGGCATCGGCGAATTTAGGTGTTTTAAAGCGACGGAAACCGGTGACGCCCCTGGAAATGGAAGTTTTCCGGTCAAAAGTTCAAACATGACGATTCCTAACGCATAAATATCGGATTTAATTGTCGCTGTGCCACCCTTCGCTTGTTCAGGCGACAAATAATGTGCTGATCCCATAATTGAATGCGTGTAGGTAATTGTCGCTCCGCTTACTGCAAGCGCAATGCCGAAGTCAGTCACTTTTACTGATTCTGACTCATTGATTAAGATATTCTGCGGTTTAATATCGCGATGAACGATTCCGTGCTCATGCGCATGACCAATGGCAAGCAGAATTTGTTTCATTATATAAATGGAATCATCAATAGAAATCGGCGAATAATTTTTAATGAACTCTTTAAGCGTCATTCCCTCGATGTATTCCATGACAATATAGTAACAATCTTCCTCTCCAATATCGTAGATCGCAACAATATTGGGGTGCGATAAACTCGCAACCGACTCTGCTTCTCGATGGAATCGGCGCACGAATTCTTCATCACCGGCCAGCTCTGGGCGAAGGGTTTTAACTGCGACAAGGCGGTCCAAAATTAAATCTTTTGCTTTGTATACTACGGCCATCCCGCCTTCGCCCAGACGGGAGATGATTTGATAGCGTCCACCTACTCGTTTACCAATCATTGTTTTTCACCATCTCTGTCATTGGAGATGAGAATCACTGAAATATTATCCTCGCCGCCGGCGTGGTTTGCTTCCCTGACCATCATCTCCGTTTTCTCCTCCAAATTCATTGACTTACTCATGATTTCTGTTAATCGTTCATCCGTTAATTTATTTGACAAACCATCCGAACAGAGCAGCACATGCGACCAACTTGACCACTCTACAATCGCCGTATCTAGTGCAATGGTTGGTTCGGTCCCTAGCGACCGCATTAATATATTCCGTTTTGGATGGCCTGCTGCTTCATCCTCAGTAATTTGACCTGTTTTAAGCAATTCATTGACAAAGGTATGGTCTTCAGTAATCTGCTTCAGCGGTTGAGAATGCTTCCATATGTATATCCTGCTGTCGCCAACAGACGAAACAGCAATAAATTCATTCGTACACAAGGCCGCCGCAAAGGTTGTGCCCATCCCTTTGCACGTGTCATGTGATTCTGCATGTTCATACAATCGTAAATTAATGCCGCGAACCAGATGATTCAGCCAAATTTCAGCTTCCTCACGTGTAAAGGTGCCCTCATGTTCCATAAATCGCTGAGCCGACAAGTCAACAGCCATCTTGCTGGCAACCTCTCCGGCAGCGTGACCGCCCATTCCATCTGCAACAACCGCTAATAAGCAGTTCTCGCCCTTATAAACGCCTACACTATCCTCATTATGCGATCTAATCTTGCCGGGATGCGTGCAGTAAGCTGTTCTCACCTGAATCACCTCTTTACGCAAATCAGTTATCCTTACGTTCAAGACAGCAGATAAAAAAGCCGTCTGTATCAAATTGATATGGGAAAATCTGAATCATTCCCGGCTTACGCGATGCTCGATCATCACTTAAAACACTTGGCAAGCGTTCGAATAAAGTAGAGTCTGTTCTGTACTCTGGATGCCGCTTAAGAAACGCAAGGATTTGCTGTTCATTCTCTTCTTTCTGAATCGTACAGGTACTATAAATTAATCGACCACCCGGTTTAACCAAAGGCGCAGCTTCCTCTAAAATTGTTTGTTGAATGGGGAGGAGTCCGCTGATTTCCTCAGCCGTTTTGCTCCATTTAATTTCCGGCTTTCGCCGAATGACACCTAACCCGGAACAGGGCACGTCAAGCAGAACGCGATCAAATGCAGCTTCACCAAAGGTATCTCGAGCCGCTCGCGCATCCATCGCACGTGTCTCAATGTTCTCAAGGCCCAATCGCTTGGCCGCCTGATCGATCAGCTTTGTTTTATGCGGATGCAGGTCAAGGGCAAGGATTTTGCCTTTATTGTTCATCCGCTCGCCGAGATGCGTTGTTTTCCCTCCCGGCCCGGCACAAGCATCCAAAATAAGCATACCGCCTTCTGCCCCCACACAATCGGCGACCAGCATCGAACTCTCATCTTGAACCGTGAACCATCCTTTTTGAAACGCTGCGGTTGCAACGGCATTCCCGCTTGTAACAACGACACAGTCCGGAGACAACGTTCCGGGAATCGTCTGGATCCCCTCTTGAGCGAGATGTTCCATTAATTCTTGACGCGAAAGCTTCAAACGATTGACGCGCAGACACAGATTTGGCGGTTGATTATCTGCTTGAGCCGTTTTAACTGCTGTATCCAGACCCCACTGCTCCCGCCAAAGTTTAAGCAGCCATTCGGGATGACTGTATTGAATGGAGAGCCGTTTTTGTTCCGGGGTAATTGAAGATAAGCGAGGCACCCCTTCCCGCATGAGTCTGCGCAATATCCCGTTGACAAATCCGGAGATCCCGCGATGTCCACGTTTTTTTGCAATTGTTACCGATTCGTTAACGATGGCATGATCCGGAATACGGTCTAAAAATACTTTTTGGTAAATGGACAGTAAGAGCAGCACTTCTACCCATGCATCTAATTTCCGTTTGCGATTAACAAATGACGATAAGTAAAAGCGCAACACAGATTTCTGCTGCAGGACGCCATAAACCAGTGTGGTAACAAGCCGTTTGTCATTCTCCCGCAGCTGCCCCGCATTTAGCGCTTCATTCAATGCAATCTGACTATACGCATGCTTTGTTGTAATCGACAGGAGCAGGTCCAATGCCATCTCCCTAGCCGTTTGATGACTCATGATGGTCCCCCAAGCACAGTGCCTACAGACAACGGTTTCCCGCGCAAGAAGTCTGCCGCGCGCATTCTTTTCTTTCCCGATGGCTGACACTCCGTTATTTTCACAGTACGTTTGTCACCAGCGGCTACGAAAAATGCATCAGCATGGCATGCAACAACGGTACCGGGGCATTCGTCAGTTGTTCCGTCCGTCATCTCAGCTGCGAAAATTTTAAAGTTTTTTCCATACAAGCTTGTAAATGCGCCGGGAAACGGATTCAGACCGCGAATTTGATTGCGAATCTGCTCGGCGCTGCGCATCCATTTAATTTGTTCGTCCTCACGCTGAATACTTGGTGCATAGGTTACACGCGTCTCATCTTGAGGTTGCGGTGTCAGTTCTCCTGCTGCAAGTTTTGGAAGCGTCTCCATGAGAAGATCAGCACCAGCAGCGCTCAATTTGTCATGCAGGCTGCCGAAAGTGTCGGCTGATTCGATTGGTACATGGACTTGAGTCAAAAGATCACCGGCATCCAATTTTTTAACCATGTACATAATGGTAACGCCGGTCTCTTTTTGACCATCAATAATTGATTGTTGAATTGGCGCTGCACCACGATAAGCCGGAAGAAGGGAAGCATGAACATTTATGCAGCCAAGCCTTGGTTCTTTCAATAAAGATTCAGGCAAAATCTGTCCATAGGCGGCCGTGATGAAAAGGTCCGCATGATAAGCTAAAATGCTCTGAACCGCCTCTGGATTACGCACACGTTCCGGCTGTAAGACCGGAATGGAATAGTTTTGAGCAAGAAGCTTAACCGGCGGCGGGGTTAATTGATGTTTCCTTCCTTTTGGGCGGTCCGGCTGCGTGACCACGCATACGACTTCATTATTCGGGTCCTCAATCAAACGCTGAAGAACAGGAACTGCAAAATTCGGTGTTCCCATAAAAACGATTCTCATTAAATCATCCTCTTTATTATTCAATCACATTATGATCATTTCGTTACTGCACACGATCGTAACCATCTGCGCCACTGCTTGCATCTATACTTACATTAAGGTGACGGGATTAAGGTCAACCGTCAGCTGCAATTGTGCTTTGCCTGAATCCTGAAAATGCTGCATAATTTGATGCAGCACAGGCATAAGTTCAGGTTCTCTTTTGTATTTTACCATGCACTGATAGCGATATCTATCCTTTATCTTAGCCACAGAAGGGACGACCGGTCCATAAATTTGCGAAGTATGGGACAATTTTCGCCTCAATATCGATGCAATACGTTCTGCAGATTCAGCAGCCTTCGCCGGTTCCGGATGAGACAGGCTGATCAGAACTAAATAGTAAAACGGCGGATATCCGGCTCGCTTTCGCAACAGCATTTCTTGCTGATAAAAGGCTCCGTAGTCATGATGGGCTGCATCTGTCACTGCATAATGATCGGGCGCATAGCTCTGAATGACCACTTCGCCTGGTAACGCATGCCTGCCTGCTCGACCGGATACCTGTGTTAAAAGTTGGAACGTTTTCTCAGAGGCGCGAAAATCAGGAAGATGCAGTAATGAATCAGCCGCCAGCACGCCGACCAGCGTCACTTTGGGAAAATCCAGTCCCTTTGCAATCATCTGGGTGCCAAGCAGAATATCGGCCTCTTCTTTGCCGAAACGACGCAGCAGCTTTTCGTGACTGCCTTTTTTTCTCGTTGTGTCAACATCCATTCGAATCACACGCGCTTCCGGAATCAGCCGATTGAGTTCTGCCTCCACCTTTTGAGTACCCGTACCGAAAAAGCGCATGGCATCACTGCTACAATTTGGACAAGCCGCAGGAACCGCTTGTTCATAGCCGCAATAATGGCATTTAAGCAGTTGCTGGGCACGATGGTACGTGAGCGAGATGTCGCAATGCGGACATTTGACAACCGCACCGCAGGAACGGCACATCATAAATGTAGAGTAGCCGCGTCGATTTAAAAACAACACACTCTGCTCTTGTTTAGCTAACCGATCTTTTATTTTTTCAAGCAGTTCTTTTGAAAAGACAGAGCGATTCCCTTCGCGAAGCTCTTCACGCAAATCGATGATATGCACCGATGGAAGCGGACGATGATTCACCCGCTCTTTTAAACTTAATAATGTATAGACATTCTTTTGTGCGCGAGCGAATGACTCTAATGCAGGCGTCGCACTGCCAAGCACGACAGGGCAATGGTGTTTTTTAGCGCGATGGATTGCCACGTCCCGTGCATGATAGCGCGGCATGTCCTCCTGTTTATAACTGGATTCGTGTTCCTCATCAATAATGATCAGCCCTAGTTTTTTAAAGGGAGCAAATACCGCGGATCGCGCGCCGACAACCACCTGAACTTTTTCTTCACGAATCTTGCGCCACTCATCATACTTCTCGCCTCGACTCAATCCACTGTGCATCACAGCTACATGATCACCGAAGCGCCCTTTAAATCGGCTCACCATTTGCGGTGTCAACGAAATTTCAGGAACAAGGACGATTGCTTGTTTTTCCTGCTCGATGACGCGCTGTATCGATTGCAAGTAGATTTCCGTTTTACCGCTTCCCGTAACCCCGTGACACAAAAAGACCTTGTGTTCTTCATTTTGCATCGTCGTTAAGATCGGCTCAAGCGCATGCGCTTGTTCTTCCGTTAAAGAAAGTGGCTTTGTTCGGTCGACCGGACGATTATAGGGATCACGAAATTGTTCGATGTAGCCATGCTTTAACAGCCCTTTTTCCGCCAATTTCATGATTGCTTCTCGACTCAAGCCATGCTTGACTAATTTCTGGATGGTTTCATGAAAGTGCTGAAGATCGGGCTGCTTCAGTAAAAATTCAAGCACTTCTTTCTGACGGTAGGAGCGCTTGCCTAATTGATTCAGTTCGTCTTCCAACAATGAACGAGGGACCTCCACCGTAACAGCAGCTGCTTTTTTTGCTTTTGCTTGATTCTTAACGAGCTGTTGAACGGAGATCAGCCCATGCTTGATTGCCCGCTGCATCCGTTTCGCCCATTCAGGATGAGCCTTTATGATTTCAGACCAAATCGGCTGTTTGACCGACTGAAGAAATGCGGCAAGTTCAGGGTCCTCCTCAAGCAGCCGTTCAATCTGATCGATCACAATTAATTTTTTATAGTCGGCTTTCATCGCAGCCGGAAGCATTGCCTGAAAAGCGGTCACCGTCGAACACAGGGTCTGGTTTGCCAACCATCCGCCTAACTCAATCAGTTCCGGCGTAAGCACCGGAACATGATCTTCAACCGAATCAAGCCCTTTTAATTGTTTAAACTCGGATTTCTCCTTTAAGGCAGTTACAAAGCCAAGCCTTCGCGTCCTTCCAAACGGAACGGTTACCCGCACGCCTGGTCTGACAAGTTCAGCCAAGTCGTCTGGAATACGATAGTCAAACGGGCGATTTACCGGCTTTGCAGGAATATCAATATAGACCTCAGCAATCACTTTGACCCACTCATTTCGAACAGACCTGAGAGCGCATTACAGATGTGCCGAGCAACCTGCTGTTTTTGCATCCTTTCCAACGCCTGTTTTCTTCCGTCAGCAAAGTAAAGGGTTACTTTATTCGTTTCTGAGCCAAACCCATCAGAAGCATGGTTTGCCACCAGCATGTCCAAGTGCTTTGATTTAAGCTTTTTCTTGGCATAGTCCTCTAAATGATCCGTTTCCGCTGCAAATCCGACCAAGAGCTGATCTGTCTTGTGCTCACCAAGTGCCTTCAAAATATCGGGATTGCGTACCATCGTTAGGGTCATCGGTCCGTCCGACTTTTTAATTTTCCGAGATGCCACATGCTCAGGGCGATAATCAGCCACTGCAGCCGCCTTAATGACAGCGTCACACGTTGCAAACCGCTGCATTACCGCGTCATGCATCTCCTGTGCTGAAGTCACATGAACAACCGTCATCCCTTTTGGGTCGGCGAGCGATGCGCCGCTGATAAGCGTCACCTCGGCACCGGCTTGGCGTGCCGCCTCAGCAATTGCGTAACCCATTTTCCCACTGGATTGATTGCTGAGAAAGCGGATCGGGTCGAGTGCTTCCTTCGTTGGTCCAGCGGTCACCAATAGTTTCTTTCCGGATAGCTTTTGAATTGAAAATTGGCTTTCGATTTCATGCACGATATCGGCAGGTTCCGTCATTCTTCCTGCCCCTACCCAGCCGCAAGCAAGATGCCCCTCATCGGGACCGATCACATGATAGCCATAGCTCTCAAGCAACTGAAGATTGTGCTGAACAGCAGGGTGTTCATACATATTAACATTCATCGCCGGTGCAACCCATATCGGAGCCCTTGTAGCTAACGCAACAGCGGTAAGCATATCATCAGCGAATCCTTGCGCCAATCGCGCAATGGTTTGAGCTGTCGCCGGTGCAATGATCATTAAATCTGCTTCATCCGCTAAATCAATATGAGCAATCTGTCCTTCTTTTTCATCTAAAAAAACGTGATCATAGACCCGATGCCTCGTTAGGCCTTGGAACGTGACAGGTCCAATAAATTGCTTCGCCGATTCAGTCATTACAACGGAAACATCTGCGCCGGCTTTTTTTAGCCGACTTGCTAAATCAGCTGATTTATAAGCGGCAATGCCGCCGCAAATGCCAAGTAAAATCTTTTTTCCTTCCAAAGTCATTTGATCACTTCCGTTATTTTATGTGCTTTCTATGCTAAAAGATCCATTGAATGGTTGATTCTTACAAGATCTCGAAATGCTCTTCGTTATAAAGATTTTCGCCAAAACGTTGCACAGTCCGCCTTATCTGAAATATTGAATGCAATGATTTTCTGGAGCAATGAGAAATCAACTGGATGATCCCATGGGATGCGCACCAATTCCTTGCTGTGCGTATAACCGGCTTGCACAATTTCATCAGAGAAACGATCAATCGCGATCCGCTCTGGAGCAACGGCTAAATGACGCTTGGCTGTGCTAAAGCCAACAATAAATGTACCATGATCAGTATACATCGGCTGATTCCATGCAATTTTGTGCTTTAACTGTGGGAATTGCTGCGTGACCCAATCTAGAATCTCTTTTAATCGTGCCTGATGTTGCGGATGATCGATATGTGCCAAATAGTCTGCAAAAGTGTCCATGTTGTACTCTCCTAAGTCATAAATGATATACACGAATTGCACAGTTTTTCTGCCAGTAACGCAGAGAGAATCGTTCTCCAAGGTTTGTTATATATAAAAGGCAACAACCTTAAACCGGTTGTTGCCTTAAGTGTGCAGAACACAACATTAGCGTTTGCAAGTCAGCAAACCCGCATTGATTTCTTCCAATGCCTGGCCAACTTCCTTAACCGAACGCGGATGTTCCACCATTAAATGACCGCTTCCCTCTTGCAACTGGCGCGCGCGTTTTGCAGAAAGCGTCACAAGCGTATACGTTGAATCAATCTTTTCAAGCAAGTTGTCGATGGACGGATAAATCATCATTTCCCGTCAACTCCTTCTTTGTTCATATATTTCTCAATCAGACGGTCCACCCTGCAATGCTCGGCGAGTACAATCGCTTCAATACGGTCGCAGGCTTTCTGTACTTGATCGTTTTCCACAACATAATTATAATTCTGCATCAGTTCCATTTCCGACTTGGCGACATTCATCCGGCTTTCAATTAATTCGGCTGTTTCGGTTCCGCGGCCGATGATTCGACTTTTTAGTTCGTCCAAGTTCGGCGGAGCGAGAAAAATAAACAGTGCCTCCGGAAATTTCTTTTTTACCTGAAGTGCTCCTTGAACTTCGATTTCAAGAATAACATCCTGACCCGATTCAATCATTTTGTGCACGTAGTCCACCGGTGTACCATAGCAGTTGCCAACATATTCGGCCCACTCAAGTAACTTTTCCTGTTCAATCATCTTTTGAAACTGCTCACGCGTCTTGAAAAAATAGTGAACACCGTCAATTTCGCCTTCGCGCGGTTTACGCGTCGTCGCTGAAATGGAATAGTTTAATTGTGTGCCGCGTTCGCGCAATGTGCGGCACACGGTACCCTTGCCGACACCGGATGGTCCGGAAAGAACCACCAGCAAGCCTTTCTCTTTAAAACTCATCACTTTGCCTCCAAGCAGTCGATCAAACAATCATTTACTCTATATTTTGCACTTGTTCGCGTAATCTTTCAATCTCATTTTTAATCGTCACAACAAAACGCGTCACTTCAGCATGATTGCCCTTTGAACCAATCGTATTCACTTCACGGTTCATTTCCTGAATCAAAAAATCAATGCGTCTTCCAACCGGTTCCTGCTCATCCTCAGACAAGAGATCGGAGCATTGTTGCAAATGACTTTTCAATCGTGTCGTTTCCTCGTTAATCGCTGTTTTGTTTATAAATAAAGCCATTTCATTCATTAATCGGTCTTCATCAATCGCTTGATTTTTTTCCAGAAAAGCAGCAACAGAAGAACGAAGTCTCTGCTCATACTGAGCGTGGATTTGTGGAACAAACGCCTCAAGCGCATCAACAGCGTGATGAATCGTCTGCACACGCTGCAACAGATCCAGCCGCATTGCCGCCCCTTCTTTTTCACGCATACGGATCAAACGCTCGCAAGATTCGTGAACGGCTTCTAGAATAAACGGTTCAATAACCTTTGCCGACTGATTATCCGCTTCCCTTAGTGAAAAGACGCCCGGCAGCTGAAGAAACGCATTTGCATCTGAAATGGATAAGCCGCTGCGCTTTTCAATTTTTTTTGCTGCACGGATATATTGGTCGACGACGTCCCAGTTGGTTTCAACTCGGGAAGCGATTGCCGAACTGCCCGCCACAGACAAAAATAATGAAAGCGAGCCGCGATGCACATAGAAGCGTATGATCTTTCGTACTTGATCTTCAAGATAAAGGAGCGGCTTTGGCGCGTTGAACGTACACTCAAAATAGCGGTGATTGACCGATTTAATCTCGCTATGCACTTGTGCGGAACCTGCATATTTTTCGCTCAACCCAAATCCGGTCATACTCTTAATCATCCGATCACTTCCACTTGTTTATTGTATACAACTTTATAGAAATGAAGCAAGTCCCAAAACGACCGTACGAGCCATTTATTTCGTTTCGCGTGCCGGCTGATTGCGCATTTTTAGCACAAATGATTCATCCGGAGTGATGTAAACCGTCTTTTGATCCGTATAGATCACAAATCCTGGCTTTGCACCACTTGGCTTTTTCACATACCTTACTTTTGTATAATCGACAGGAACACCGCTGCCCATTCGTGATTTACTGTAAAATGCAGCTAAATGAGCGGCCTCCAACAACGTTTCTTCACTCGGATCCTGAGACCGGATCACAACATGGGAGCCTGGAATGTCCTTCGTGTGCAGCCAGATCTCGTCACGCGCTGCTGCTTTAGTCGTCAAATAATCATTTTGTTTATTATTCTTCCCGACTAGGATTAAAGTTCCGTCGGAAGCATAATAGTGATCGAGCACCGGTTTATGCTTGCTTTTCCGCTCTTTCTGCCTGTGTTTCTTTTTCAAATAGCCCCCATCAACCAATTCCTCACGAATTTCCTCAATATCTTTTAGTGAAGCGGATTCGATCTGCTGCACCAACCCTTCAAAATAGGCAATTTCACGTTGGGTTTCGACCACCTGCTCGGCAACCACATGTTTCGCCGTTTTCGCCTTATTGTATTTTTTAAAATAAGCTTGCGTATTTTCAGAAGGTGTACGGTTCGGATTCAGTTTAATGGTCACTTTTTCTTGATTCGGATCATAATAATTGACGACTTCAGCGCGCTGATCGCCGCGTTTGATCTGATGCATGCTTGCGGTCAAAAGTTCGCCATACAACCTGTACTTGTCCGCATCCTCAGCATCCCGCAGCGTTTTATTTAGTTTTTTTAATTTCGTTTTATATTTTTTTAATTCGTTTGTAATAAAATGACTGAGATCTCCGGCCTTTTGCCGAACGGCGTCCGTCTGCGCTTTAACCATATAATAGCGGTTAAGCATTTGATGCACCGACTTGAAAGTCTCCGTTCGATCTGAATTCAAACTGAGACGCAGAACATGAAAGTCATCTTTTCCACGTTCATTGAAGAAGATTGTTGGCTGATACTTGTGCCCTCGGATTTCCGACTGGATCTTCTCAAAGGCCGCTGCAATCGCATCCTTGTGCGGGAGACCTGCTCGACGAACCACTTCAGCCGCGATTTGAGGCGAAAAACCGCTGACAATACCGACAATCTGCCGATCAATTTTTCCTGTGTTCCATTCAATTCTGCTCGTTAAATCGCTGCCCGTCATCTCAAGCGGGTTTAGTTTAGCTTGGTCGGGCGGCGACACGTAGGTTTCACCAGGAAGCACGGTACGAAAACGGTTGACTGCCGGTGTCAAATGTTTCATGCAATCAATAATCCGCTTGCTTTCTTTATCAATCAAAATGACATTGCTGTGGCGCCCCATCAATTCGATAATGAGTTGTTTTTCCGTTAAATCACCGAACTCATTGCGCGACCGCGCGTCAATGTGTACAATCCGTTCAAATCCCAGCTGCTCAATCCGCTGGATCACACTGCCCTCAAGATGCTTGCGAAGCAGCATGCAGAACATCGGCGGTTCTTGCGGATTGTCGGCAGACTGTTCCGTCAAATGCATTCGAGCAAATGCTGCATTTATCGAAATGAGCAACTTGCCGCGCGCGTGTCGCGAGCGGAGATGAAAGATCAGATCTGTGGGTGTCGGCTGATAGATTTTGGCAATCCGTCCGCCTGTAAAGTCCTGAAGTTCTTCAACCGCAGCATGCGTAACGATACCGTCATAAGCCATGGCGTATTCCTCACTTTCAAAAAAAAGCGGGGCAGAGCCCTCGCTTTTCAACTTCCGATTAAATATCGAATTCCATTGTCTCACTCATAATGCCTATGCGTCAAGGTTGAGCAATCATGAAACAAGCGGGAGTTTGATCATCACTTTAAACAAGTCCCCGTCTAAATCCAGTTCGAAAATTCCATCATGCAGATCGATAATCGACTTGGCGATGGCAAGCCCGAGTCCCGATCCTTCGGTATGTCTTGACGCATCTCCGCGTTTAAAGCGCTCAAAGAGTTCATCGACATTACGTCCAAGTTCATATTTTGTGATATTTTTAAACGTAATCACCGTCTGATTCTGCTTCTTTTCCAATTCGATATAAACGCGCGTTCCTTCCATTGAATATTTCAAGATATTGCCGATTAAATTATCAAACACGCGCCAGATTTTTTGACCGTCGACGTTAACCGGGATTCGATCATCCGGCGTCTTTATCCGGAATTTAAGGGACGATTTTTCGATGGCTTCATCGTATTCAGCAAGCGCCTGAGTAAGCAATTCACTTAAATCAACTTTTGTTTTTGTCAACTCAACCGCCCCGCTCGCCATTTTCGAGGCCTCAAACAAATCGTCAATTAAGCGTTTCAATCGTTTCGCTTTACGGTCAATGATCGCTACATAATCGTGCCGTTCCGATTCACTTATACCTGGTTTTCTCAATAGATCATTATAGGTGATGATCGACGTCAGCGGTGTACGCAGGTCGTGACTGACATTGGTAATCAGTTCGGTCTTCAAGCGCTCACTCTTAAGCTGCGCATGCCGTGAAGATCTGATGCCGCCCTGCATCTGATTGATTGTGCGGCTCAGCCTGCCTACTGTCCCTTTTCCATGTGTCGAAAAGTCGATTGGATCACCACCTGCAGCTACAACCTCTGCCTGTTTGATGATACGATTAAGCTGAGCAGCGCGGTGCAGAATGAACCACATCAACGGCATTGCGGTGCAGAAGAGAATGAACAGAGTAAAAGCAAACACATTGTAGACAAAACAGAACATTGTAAACATGCCAAGAAGGAACAGCGCCGCAAGGGATACAAGTACTTTTAAAACAGTAAATGGCGGCCGCAGCAGTTCTTGAAAAATCATACCGGTTTGCTTGACGATGCTGTTGTTCCAGCACACCTGCCGTTTTAATGGATCGCGCAGCATCTCTGCCAGCCATTGTACCTGATAGAGCAACGTTGCGACAGCTACAGCAATTCCTAACCCAATCGAGAAAAACCCAGCTGAGAAGCCGATGCCGCCAATGACCCCAAAATAATAACTACTCGAATAGTTTTGACCCTTAATCATTTCCAAGATGCCAAGAAAGATATAGCTTTCTATGGCAAAGAAGATCAATCTGAGTTCGATTGGTATGCGCGCATACCAGTGATGGATTAGCTCAATATCAGCAAGTGAACGGATTGATCGTTTGAAGCCAATGAAAAGTGCCGCAGCAATCATCAGCACCCCTAATACAAGTAAGCTAAAACCTGTATTTTTTTCAGACTGGTACTGTGCATATCCACGCAACAGTTTCAACGGTGCATTTTCTGCGACAAAGATCCTTCCCTGATAGTCATCAGCAGAAAGCTTCAACACGCGATCAACAATTTTATCACTGTTCCCAGAATTTTGATAAGCGGATAAATCCGTAAACTTTTTCTCAAAACGGGTTGGTGTTTCCGTCCCTTGATCTGCAACATGTCGAACATTCGTCATTCGTTCACCTGTTCGTTTATTGACAAAATCGTAGTGAAATACCTTCGTCAATTGCTTAAAGTGCTGCCGTTCTTCATCAAGCGATTGATCATACTCATCCATTTTTTCCACACGCTCATCGCGTATTTGTTTAACCACATGCTGGTCGCTTTTAAAGTTTTGTTGAATCGCTTTTACTTTGCGACTTTGTTCTTTCTTATAATAACTGACCACGTCTTTATCATTATTTTTCTCTGCTTTTGCAATCACATCTTTATATTGACCGCGCACGTTGGCCAACTGTTTTTCCAGGCTTCCGTAGCGGTAGCGGAACTCGTGGATATCCGAATCGGTTACCGGCAACTTTTCGACAGTTGCCTTAAACGGATAATTAAGCTTCAGCAAAGCCAAATGGTGCTGAAAGTCATAATAGCTACTCATAAAAGCATCTGTTTTTTCAAAAGAACCAAACATGGCGTTGTGACCTGTTGAAAAAACAAAAACCAACAAAGAAAGACCAACAATCAATAAACCAGTAACGAGCTTCGCAACCGTATTATTTTTCCATTTTGTAGCCAATGCCCCACACCACCTTCAGGAATCTTGGATTTTTGGGATCAATTTCGATCTTCTCACGAATCTTGCGAATATGTACTGCAACGGTATTTTCCGCATGGTAGCTCGGTTCCTGCCAAACCCGTTCATAGATTTCGTGAATGGAAAACACGCGTCCGGCATGGCGCATCAAAAGATCAACAATCCGATACTCAATCGGCGTCAGGCGAATGGGTTCACCGTTGACCATCAGCCTTTTTTCCGCTTGCTCCAAGACTAGCCCATTTAAATTGATCGTTTCCTTCTTCCCTTCATAGGTCCCCAGCGTGACATAACGGCGCAGCTGCGATTTCACGCGAGCAACAAGCTCCAATGGATTGAACGGTTTGGTCACATAATCGTCCGCTCCGACTTGAAGGCCGTTAATCTTGTCCATATCCTCACTCTTTGCGCTGATCATAATGATCGGTATATTCTTTTGTTCGCGTATTTTAAAGGTTGTCTGAATCCCGTCCATGCGCGGCATCATAATATCAAGTAATATTAAATGCACCGTCTGACTGCGCAGAAGCTCGATCGCCTTCAGCCCATCCTCTGCCTTGAGTACATTCATCCCTTCATTCGTCAAATAAATCGCGATGACATCACGTATTTCTTTATCGTCATCGACAACAAGCACATTATATTTTTCCAATTGCTTCGCTCCCCCGCGCTAAATCTTACTCCATTCATTGTAAAGGGCGGTTCTTAAAAAAGACAATGGGAAAAAATGAAGGATTTCTTAAGAGAGGCCGTGTGAGAAAAAGAATCGAAGCGATGTAGTTCCAGCTATTGCGCATTGATTAGTAGCATGCCATAATACTACTATTCAATAAATAGTAACTTAGGGGGATAAAACGTGAACCAGTCTAATTACATTCGTGAACTCAAGCAATTGCTTCAAGATCGAATGCCTACTGAAGAGTTAAAAGAAGTGCTTTCTGATTACAGCAGTTTTTTCATTTCCGGACGGGAAGAAGGGCGAAGCGATCAACAAATCGCTGAAGAACTTGGAACGCCAGCCATGGTCGCCCAATCGCTCATTGAGGATCAAGAAAAACTTGATCATCGAGCAACAAAGAAAATAGCTGATCCCGGTCGACGTTTTTTCGCTTTTATCATCGATGCCTTTATTTCCATTTGTCCATCGATTCTCGCTTCTTTTTTTATCAGCTCAATCATCGCACCGGCACTGTTTGTACTGTTTACTTCTTATCCAAGCCCCGCTCTCGGACTGTCCGTTTATGCTGGAACAGCATCCTATTATCAAGATAAAACGGTTACCGTGCATTCGGATTCTGATCAACAAACAACAACGACCAAGCGTGAGTACGGCAAGCCGTCCACCTCCGTCATCACCATCAGCTACATGCTTATTGCATTCTACTTGCTCTATGGACTCATTTGCACATGGCTAATGCACGGACAAACAGTCGGAAAAAAACTGATTTGCCTTCGCGTACGTGCTGCATCCGGAGAACCGGCATCGAAGTCGGCTATCTTTTACCGAGAATTTTTAGGAAAAACGGTCATCAATTCCATTCCGATCATTCCACTGATTTCGCTGTTTACATTGCTGTTCACAAAAGAACACAAAGCACTTCATGATATGCTCGCAGATACTCGTGTTATAAAATTTTGAGGGGAACACTAATGGATACTCAGATGAAAAAAGGCATCTTAGAGATGTGCATTCTTTTTAAGCTGAAGGATGAACCGCTCTACGGCTATGAACTGATGAAATCGGTACGTGAGATTTTCCCCGATGTTTACGAAGGTTCTGTTTATACGATTTTGCGACGGTTAAAAACTGCGGGGTATACGGCCATTACTCAAAAAAAGTCCGCTTCCGGACCGACAAGAAAATACTATGGGATCACCGATACCGGTCAGGAATACCTGCGCCGGAGTATCGAAGAATGGCGGACGGTTGTATCTGGAGTGTCACAATTTGGGATTAAATTTAAAATCGAGTAGCTAATTTTGATTATCATGATGACCAGAGGTTTATACACCTGTGTCAACTTTATTTTAAAAAATATCAACTTATTGGTTACTTCGTTCGATTGCCCATCAATGGCGATAAATGTTGCAATTTCCGTCGCCTCACCAATCGATAATAATAAGCATACAACCCGGTTTTTGTTTCGAGCTGCCGTCGAATCGGTCAACCCAATTAATCTATTTTTCATAGGTTTTTTCACCTATGTGCAGAGTGTTCCATTCGCTTATTCCAATAACGTCCACATCGAACTCGCACTGTAAAGATTTGTCTTGGGAGGTAGTCAACTCATGTTGTCTCCCAATCCTATATTCTTAAAATTCAAGTATATGAAAAATACCTATAGATAAAATGCTCTTTCTCAAATGTCCCAACAACAGGTACCATTTTATAATTATCATTTTTTAGTTAGCTTTCTTTTAATATTTTGTGACCTACCAAAGATCACTGAACAAACAGGATATTCCTGAAATCCAAAGCACCGCCGCACCAACTAACCACAACAATAATTTAGCTCCTTTACTGAAGCAAAAGATCCCATAGCAAAGATTTCCAATTGTTATACCCAGTATAAATAGTGGATTAAAGATAAATTCTTTTTTATAAATACTCAATAACACCAGAACCAAAATTGAGACTAATAAACCAAAACAAGCTACTTTCACTGAATCATAAAATACTTTTTTTGTCATTTGCGGAACCTACTTTCTCACGCGAAATTATCAAGTGCACCGCCTTGACTATTCTGTATTTTAAAAAAACTATCGTATTTTATTCTTACTACATAACTTACTGCTATATGAAACGTGCCAATCCATATCGACGGACTTTAACCCACACCTCATGAACCATACCGGAAATTGCAGCAGTTAGTGCACCTACAGCACCCAGTAACAGGGTTTACGGAAAACTTTTTAAGATAAAATCCGCTTATATATTATTTACGATTTTCGATCCCCAAGTTTCAACAATGTTGGCAAGTAGCCTATGAATAAGATAAAGTACATAATGATATCCGGAACTTTTGAACCCGTTAAGGCATTGATAAAAACTACTGCAATTGTAACCAATATTAAAGCTAAATTTAAATATTTTTTAAGAGGCGTATTAAATTGTGGCGTACGGATTATAAAGGTTATCAATAATATAGTGTATAATAAGATAGTAAACATACATATTGTCTCCTCTTCAATGAAAAGTCCATTTTGAAAATTTGTTAATAATTCCTCCCTAAGGATCTGTCTTAATTAATATATTGGGTTCAAAAACAAATCGTTTTAAACAATTGCTTTATTATATCATCATTCTTGAAATACAGTCTTATTCTATAGGAATCAAAAAAGAGAATGCTTAATTAAATAGCAAACTCTTTTTTATCTACTTTTACTTATTTATTGAGGCACTACTTTTGAAGGCAATACAGCATAGTTAAGATCCATTCTAACTCCTTTACCGCGATTTACTGATAACATTAATTCGCCTAACCCAACTAAAGCGCCGCCCGAAAGCCCTACAAGTGTTGATGCAATTAATGCAGGCGGATATTTAATAACTCTTGAAATTGCTGCAGCCGCAGCATAAGAACTGCCGCCAAAAATTAAAAGTTCAGCAACAGTAAATGTATTGGTATCATTTAACCATACTCTAATTCCCCACCAATATAATTGATAGCCATTTTTACCTGCTGAATAGTCACTCTTATATTTTTTGTTTCAAAGTAGTTCCTCATTAAAAGTCCTTTCCAATAAGTCTATTGAGATGACCCGTAAATTGATTGTAGTTTCATCCTGCTCATCAACTTTAGAACAAAGTTAATTATTCTTCCGATCGTTCATACCGATCATCATAAAGAACGCCATGAGCTATGCATATTTGCCAGTTAAATAGTCATACCACGTTCACCCCTTTTTCCATCCACTCAATTGTTATCCTTGGCTTGATATAAGCCAATTCGATGCTTTTGTGACTCGTGACGTTTTTGTTGTTGAATGCTGTTCGAGGCCGGATCTTTTGTCCATTTTCTGTAATCCTTCGCTTCTGCAATCGAATCCTTCTTTAATCGCATGAATTCTTTTTCATTGTAGACTTCACGAATTTTCGCATCTTTATAATTTCTAAAGTCGCTGTCCTTAAAAGCAGAGAAAATCAATAATTCATGTGCGTCAAGGTTATAACTATAGGTATATTTGCTGTCCTTTTTAAAGTGGATCTCATAATAATAACCGCCCATTTTCAGATCCGGAAATGCCCTGTATCTGGCAATGTCTGCGGTGGAAAATCCTTGCTTTGCCAGGTAATTTATGAAGGATGGATAGGTTTGAGTAGCTTCCAGGGATAAACATATAGCCAGTTAACATAGGGAATCGCGGATAGAATGAGGCCAATCAGCCATTTCCAGCATTGCCTCCAGGAGCGATAACAGTAAATCGTCAGTCCGTTAATGAACAAGAAGAGAAGTGTGAAAATAATGGTTGCTGCAAGCATACTGTTAGAAAAATCAATAAACGAATTCAGGCCAACATAATTGTTTAACGAGAAAAAATAAAGGGTGAGCAGGAGAAATAGAATGAGGAGGCGTTTAAATGGTTCACTATCAGTACCTTCCGTTCTTTTTCTTTTATTGTAATCTATTTTTCACGAGGAAAACCCGCATACTTTATCGATAAGTCCGCATATTTTGATGCGCGGTCACGCATCAATCCGCACGTCATTCAAAACCACCCGAGCGAATGGGTGGTTCGCTTACTCCAAATGCGGCTTTGAATCATCAACCTTGTGCTTAAATGGACACTTCGGCTGCGCGTTTGATGCACTGTCTTTTGCCTGATCAGAAATCACATTCTTTCGTTACCTGGAACAGAATCGAGGCGCAAAATAGTGTTCGTCCGTCTTATGAGTCTTTAATTAAATCTGGCGAGAGTAAATAAGCGGAGATTTTCCGGTTATTTGTATCCTGGCACTTGTTTCACAGGTACATAAGGGTAATTTTTCCGCTTATGCACAGAAAAACCCTCCATTTTCACGTTTTTCGATTCGATAAGCGGAATTTTTCCGTCTATTTCTCAGATTGGGCGCTTAACTGATCGCCCAACCGTACAGTACGAACCGGGAATTAGCACCTTATATGACTGATCATCATACCAGCAAGGCACAACCTAAATTTTCTTTCCTTGTAAAAAAAAGTGTCTCAAAGTCAAAAACGGACTTTAGAGACACCTTTTCCTAAATGATTATGTTTCATTAACTTATATTATTTCTTTTGCGTGCGCCAATCTTCTGATGTTGGATCCGCATACCACAGTTTAAGCTGTTCAAGCTGTGCACCGCTGATCTTGCCCTGTTCCTCAGCCAGATGAATCAACGTATCAAAATCGGTAAGTGTATTTAATGCTACGTCCTCATTTTCAAAATTAATGGTTGCTTGCGGTAATTGATATGTAAAAATAGCGGCAACGCCAAGCACTTCTGCTTCCGCTGCTTCAACCGCTTGAACTGCGGTTAATACACTTCCGCCGGTTGAAATCAGATCATCAATGACAACGACTTTCTGTCCCGGATTAATGATTCCTTCGATTTGTTTCTTACGGCCATGTGATTTTGCTGAAGAACGAATATAAGCCATCGGCAGATTCATTTTTTCAGCAATCAGTGCCGCATGCGGGATTCCTGCCGTTGCTGTTCCGGCAATCACTTCTGCATCCGGATAATTCTCTTTAATGAGTGCCACAAATGCATCGATCACATCGCCGCGAACGTCTGGGTAAGCCAGTGTTAATCGATTGTCGCAATAAACCGGGGATTTGATGCCGGATGCCCATGTAAATGGATCGTCCGGACTCAAGACGACAGCGTTTATTTTCAAAAGATCTTGTGCAATTAGTTTATTGTTTTCCATGTTTGGTTCCTCCAATCATCAAGTACCCGCTGATAAGCCTCTGCGGGGTCGGCCGCGGCTGTGATGCTTCTGCCGACAACGATATAGTCGCTTCCAAGGTTTCGTGCCTGCGAAGGTGTCGCGACGCGCTTTTGATCACCTGCATCATCATCGGTCAATCGAATGCCCGGTGTCACCGCGAGAAACTCGGGAGAAGTTTGATTCTTTATCTTTTGTGCTTCCCAAGCCGAGCAGACAACGCCGTCCATTCCGGAAGAATAGGCAAGCGAAGCATACTGAGTGATGACCTCGTCAATCGGTCGTTTAATTAACAACTCATTTTCAAGCATTGTCTGATCGGTGCTCGTCAACTGTGTGACGGCGAGGCAGATCGGACGGCCTGATCGTGCGCCTTCGCCGAGTCCTTCAGCAGCTGCGCGCATCATTTCAGCGCCTCCTGCAGCATGGACATTAATCATATCCGCTCCAAGAAGAGCCAGCCCCTTCATTGCCCGGTAGACCGTATGCGGAATATCATGCAGTTTCAAATCAAGAAAAACCGAATAGCCTTCTGACTTGAGTATACGAACGATGTCCGCACCATTTTGAAGATAAAGTTCCATGCCCACCTTAACATAGCAGCCGGGACGATGGATCTTCTTGAGCATCTGTAACATCTCATCATTCGATGCCACATCCAAAGCAACGATCAGCTTTTTTTCCTCATTCATTTCTTCCAACTCCTTCCAATGAGTTCATTTATATCGGTAACACCCATTGTATTCAGTTTTTCAGGCAGCTCTTTAATAATTTTCGGGCAGACAAAAGGATCGACAAAATTCGCTGTCCCTACTGCGACTGCACTTGCTCCCGCCAGGAAGAATTCAATGACATCATCGGCATTCTGAATGCCACCCATACCGATGATTGGAATCGTCACTTTTTGGCTGACCTCGTAGATCATACGAATCGCGACCGGTTTAATTGCCGGTCCGCTCAATCCTCCGGTTAAGTTAGCGAGCACCGGCTTTTGAGTGTGCAAATCGATGCGCATGCCAAGTAGCGTATTGATCATGGATAATCCATCGGCTCCCGCTGCTTCCACGGCTTTCGCCATCGCGACAATATCTGTAACATTTGGAGAGAGCTTCACATATACCGGTTTCTCCGATACTGCTTTTACTTTATAGGTCAGTTCTGCGGCAACCTCAGGCACCGTTCCAAATTGAATGCCGCCGTGTTTGACGTTTGGACAGGAGATGTTCAGTTCCAACGCATTAACCGCCGGATGCCGCGATATCTTTTTCGCCGTCGCTATATAATCGTCAACTTCGCTGCCGGCAATGTTGGCAAGCACCGGCACCTTTTGTTTTTCCAGTCGAGGAAGCTCATTTTTAATGATCTGATCTGCCCCTGGATTCTGCAAACCGATTGCGTTCAACATCCCACTAGGCGTTTCAGCAACGCGTGGTGTTGAATTGCCGAAACGTGGTTGCAAAGTTGCCGCTTTAATCGTCACCGCGCCCAATTCATTCAAATCATAGAGCGCGCCGTATTCAGCACCAAAGGCAAAGCAGCCGGATGCGGGCATGACCGGATTCTTCAAATCGAGTCCAGGCAAGTGAACTTCTATCATAATTCGACCTCCCTTGCTTTGAAGACCGGGCCATCACAGCAAACGCGCCGGTATCCTTTAGCGTCGTTCGGATCCGTTGTCTGCGTGACGCAGGCCATACATGCACCAATGCCGCAGGCCATGCGCTGTTCGAGTGAAACAAACAGCGGTTTGTCGGTAATTGTTTGTTCTAGAGCACGCAGCATTGGTGTCGGTCCGCATGCATAAGCAATGTCAAATGGAACCGTCTCAAGTAGGTCGGTGACGCGGCCGCATCTCCCGTAGGTTCCGTCTTCAGTCATCACAAACGTTTTGCCCAATTCTTCAAAATTCGTTTGATAAAAAACATCTTTTGCCGAACGAAAGCCGAGCACATGGGTAACCTGGATGCCACGTTTTGCCAATGCTTGAGATAACCCGTAGAGTGGCGGAACACCGACACCCCCGCCGATAATCAGTGCGCGAGCCGGTGCCGGTGCTTCCGAGACAGGAAATCCATGTCCAAGCGGTCCGAGCACATCCACGGTATCGCCAGTTCGCGTATGCGTCAGAAGCTCGGTTCCGGTCCTTAAACCGCCGCTTCGGTAAATCAGTGTCAACGTGCGGCTTTTTACATCGGCCGAACAAATGCTGATCGGCCGCCGCAAAAGCGGTGCTACGGCATCAGTTTTTCCACTGATCCGAACGTGAACAAACTGACCCGGCTCAGTGATCTGCTGAACCATTTGCCCTTGTAGCTTTAATTCAAAAATATGATCCGCTATTTCTTCATGCGCCATAACACGCATGTCTTCCTGTATCATTCGCCGACACCCGCTTTTTGTTCGATTCTCTTCGATGCCGTATGGTCTTCCATCTGCGGCATACACTCGGTTTGAAACGCGAGCGATTCAAGAACCGTCAGCAGAGCCTCGGTTGTATCCAGCGACGTAAGACAAACCACACCGTTTTCAACAGACTCGCGCCGGATTCGGAATCCGTCCCGCGCCGGACGCGAGCCGCGCGTCAAGGTGTTCACGACAAATTGCGCACCGCCATGGCGGATGACGTCCAGCAGATTCGGCGCTTCCCCGCCAATTTTATTGACAGCGGTCACCGGTAGATGCCGTTCAGAAATCAGAGCAGCGGTGCCTTCCGTTGCCAAGATGTTGTAACCAATATCATAGAAGCGTTTAACCAACGCCAACGCTTCTTCTTTATCTTTGTCGGCAATCGTAAACAACACCGATCCATGCGACGGAATCGTCATTCCGCTGGCCAGCAATCCTTTGTACAATGCTTTTTCGAGAGTTACGTCCTGACCCATTACTTCACCGGTTGACTTCATTTCAGGACCGAGCGTCACATCAACCCTGCGCAATTTTGCAAAAGAGAATACCGGTACTTTTACAAACACGCCCCGCTGCGGTTGCGGATGAATCCCCGTCTTATAGCCAAGCGACTTCAGCGTTTCGCCGAGAATCAGTTTGGTCGCCACCTTGGCCATTGGTACTCCGGTAATTTTGCTTAAGAATGGGACGGTACGGCTGGCACGCGGATTCACTTCAATGACATACACATGCGCTTTGTGAATGACAAACTGTATGTTCAGCATACCGACAACCTTTAAGCCGCGTGCGATTTTAATCGCTGTATCGATGACTTCTTGCTTCACAGCCTCACTCAATGTTTGCGTCGGATAAACGGCAATCGAGTCTCCGGAGTGTACACCGGCACGTTCGATATGTTCCATGATGCCGGGGATATAGACGTTCTCACCATCCGACAATGCATCAAGCTCTATTTCTGTGCCAACAAGATAGCGGTCAACCAGTACCGGATGATCCGGATTTATCAAAACGGCATGATCCATATAATGCTTAAGCGAGGTTTCGTTATAAACGATTTCCATCGCGCGGCCACCCAGCACATAAGAAGGACGCACCAGTACCGGGTAGTCGAGCTTATTAGCGATTTTTACCGCTTCTTCTGTGGAAAATGCCGTATCTCCGGCAGGATGATCGACATTCAGCTTAAGCAGTAATTGTTCAAATCGATCACGGTCTTCAGCCTGATCCATCGCATCTAAGGTCGTTCCAAGAATCTTTACACCATTGGCTGCTAAACCTGATGCAAGATTGATGGCCGTCTGGCCGCCGAATTGGACAACGACGCCCTTCGGTTTTTCCAAATCGATCACGTTCATGACATCTTCAAGGGTCAGTGGTTCAACGTACAGTTTATCGGAAACACTGAAGTCGGTCGAAACGGTTTCCGGATTGTTGTTGATCATAATTGCTTCGTAGCCTTGTTCTTTAATTGCCCAGACCGCATGCACCGTCGCGTAATCAAACTCGACTCCTTGCCCAATCCGAATCGGTCCCGAGCCGAGCACAATCACACTTTCCCTTTTCGAAACAAGCGATTCGTTTTCATCTTCGTAGCTGCTGTAATAATAAGGGGTTTCCGACTCAAATTCGCCGGCACAAGTATCCACCATCTTGTATACAGGAATAATGCGGTGTTCTTTACGCCACTTTGTAATCGCTGTTTCCGTTGCTTTCCAGCACTGAGCGATTTTCCAATCGGAAAAACCGTGTTCTTTTGCCAGACGCAGCACTCGTTCATCATAAGGAGCTTCTTTAAGCTGCCCTTCAAGCGCGACGATGTTGGCGATTTTGCTGAGGAAGAAGCGATCAATATGCGTGCATGCCCAAATTTCTTCAATATCGGCACCGCGCCTCAATGCTTCTGCAATGAGAAACAGTCTGCGATCATCTTTTTTCTTGATGATATTGAACAAGTCTTCCATGCTCATTTCGTCGGTTTCTTTCAGTTCCAGATGTAGCGTACCGTTTTCAAGTGAACGGACCGCTTTTAAAATCGATTCTTCAAAGTTGCGCCCCATGGCAAGCACTTCACCGGTCGCTTTCATCTGTGTACCGAGGGTTCGTTTTGCATCATCAAATTTATCAAATGGCCAACGCGGAATTTTGGTCACAACATAATCCAAGGTTGGTTCGAAGCTCGCATAGGTCGTTCCGGTCACCGCATTCTTGATTTCGTCGAGATGATAGCCGGCGGCAATTTTTGCTGCGACTTTGGCGATCGGGTACCCTGTCGCTTTAGAAGCGAGTGCCGAAGAACGGCTGACGCGTGGATTGACTTCAATAATGTAATAGCGGTCGCTGCTGGGATCTTGAGCAAGCTGTACATTGCACCCGCCTTCGATTTTCAAAGCACGCACAATCTTTAGCGATACACTTCTTAAGTGCTGCAAATCGCGATCGCTCAATGTCTGGCAAGGCGCAGTAACGATCGAATCCCCCGTATGAATCCCTACAGGATCAATATTTTCCATGTGGCAGACGGCTATTGCGCCGTCATTTGCATCCCGCATCACTTCAAATTCGATTTCTTTGTAACCGGCAATGCTCTTCTCAATTAAGACTTGATGAACCGGGCTCAGCTTTAATCCATTTTCTGCAATCGTATTGAGTTCTTCATCGGTTGTCGCAATTCCGCCGCCTGTACCGCCTAGTGTAAATGCCGGGCGGATGATCACCGGAAGCTTCACCTTCTCAACGAAAGTCCGTGCTTCTTCAAGGCTCGTAACAATCTCACTTGGCGGAACCGGTTCACCAAGCGCAATCATCAGATTGCGGAATTTCTCGCGATCCTCCGCCTGTTCGATGCTTTCGAGATTGGTACCAAGCAGTTGGACATGCAGTTCATCTAGGATACCGGTTTGATGCAGCTGAACGGCAAGATTTAATCCGGTTTGGCCGCCTAATGTGGCTAGCAGTCCATCCGGGTGTTCTTTCCGAATAATTTTACTTACAAATTCAACCGTCAGCGGTTCAATGTAGACACGGTCAGCGATGTCAGTATCCGTCATAATCGTCGCTGGATTCGAATTGACGAGAACAACTTCAAAGCCTTCTTCTCTTAATGATTGACACGCTTGTGTTCCTGAATAATCAAATTCTGCAGCTTGTCCGATGATAATCGGCCCGGACCCAATGACCAGTACTTTTTTTATATCTGTACGCTTAGGCAAGCGAAGCACCCTCTTTCTTGTTCGATTCGATCATGCTGAGAAATTCATCAAATAGGTCTTGGCTGTCGTCCGGCCCTGGCGATGCTTCTGGATGGTACTGGACGCTGAATGCCGGATATTTTGTGTGGCGAAGTCCTTCAATCGTACCGTCATTGATGGCGCGATGGGTAATTTCCAAATCAGTGCCGACAAGAGATTCAGGTTCTACGGTGAATCCGTGATTTTGTGAGGTGATCACAAATTTTCCAGATCGAAGATTCTTAACCGGATGATTGACACCGCGATGTCCAAAACGCATTTTCACTGTGTTTGCACCCGAGGCTAGTGCAAACAGCTGATGACCGAGACAGATTCCAAAAAGCGGGACTTTCCCGAGTAGTTCATGAACAGTATCAATCGCTTCGGGAACTTCCTTAGGATCTCCAGGTCCGTTGCTTAAAAGCACACCGTCAGGATTTAACTTAAGAATATCGTGAGCTGAGGTTTGATAAGGAACAATGACCACATCAAGATTACGCTTGATACACTCGCGAAGGATCCCTTGTTTTGCGCCAAAATCAACGAGAACGACCCGTGCACCTGACCCAGGTGCCACGTATGCTGATTTTGTTGATACACGACTGATTTGATCGGTCGGGAGCGGCCATTTTTTCAATTGTTCTGCTACGGCTGACGGATCTGCATCCGCAGAGACAATTTTTCCGCGTAATGTACCATGCTCGCGAATGATCTTGGTTAATTTTCTTGTATCAATTCCCTCAATGCCTGGAACATCATACTCATCCAGCCACTCGCTCAATGATTTTTCCTTTTGCCAATGAGAAGGCGTCTTTGATACTTCCTTTACAATAAGCCCTGAGATGCTTGGTCGTGCTGATTCGTTATCTGAGCGATTAATCCCGTAGTTGCCGATGAGCGGATAGGTCATGGTCACAATCTGACCACAGTAAGACGGATCAGTAATTAATTCCTGATAACCGGTCATTCCTGTATTAAAGACGACTTCGCCTTTCATTTCAGAGCTGCTTCCAAATCCTTCACCGATAAATGATGCACCATTTTCCAAAACCAACTGTCTTTTCAATGAATTGTACTCCTTTCGAATAACGAACTCAGAGGTCTTTGTTTCAATGACCACTTAAAGCATTTCAGGGACGCGTTCAGCATGCCGTGAAGTAGCAGTGCTGTTGAGCGTCCACTCTAACGCAGCCATACGCGCGGATACACCGTTTCGAATCTGCTTAAAGTATCGGGAGCGGCTGCATTCAACCAGTGCATCATCCATCTCTACGCCACGGTTGATCGGTCCCGGATGCATAATAATACTGTCCGGTTTCATTCGCAGTGCACGGTCTTGCGTGAGTCCGTAACGCGCGTGGTATTGTTCTTTGCTCATCTTCATGGTGTGTTGGTGACGCTCGTGTTGTATACGAAGCATGATCACCGCATCAGCTTCCTCAACCGCTTGATCGACCGTCACATAGGTTCCGGGCAGCGCAGAATTGCTCCATTCTTTTGGGCCGGAAAGCAGGACGCGGCAGCCGAAGCGTTGCAGCACCTCGGCATCAGCATTTGCAACTCTGCTGTAGCGCAGGTCACCAATGATCGCGACTGTCCGTCCTTTTAAGTGAGTGAACGCTTCGCGCAGAGTCAGTAAATCCAGCAAGGCTTGAGTCGGATGATTTCCTGTACCGTCTCCAGCATTTAGAATCGGAATATTAATCGTTCTAAGCTGCTCGTAGTATGCCTCCTGCTGATGGCGAATGACTACGGCTTTTGCACCGAGTGATTCCATCGTCCGAACCGTGTCGTAAAGGCTCTCGCCTTTTTGTGCACTTGACGTTTTACTGCTGAAATTAAGGACTTGGAAGCCAAGACGTCGTTCAGCCGTTTCAAAGCTGAAGCGCGTACGCGTACTCGGTTCGTAAAACAGATTAGCAACTAATGTATGGTTTGGTTCAAGCCATCCTTCATCACTCATGGCATTGATTTGCTCTGCACGGTCCAATAGTGAATGGATTTCTTCTACCGATAGATCATTCAAGCGAAGTAAATGAGCCATTTGAAAATCCCCCTCTAAGCGTTATTCTGCTTCTTAACACATGCAACCATGTGCCGTTTTCCCCTATAAAGAAACCTCGGCGAAGCCTCAGTTGCCCTTATACTGTAATCCATAGCCTTTTCCTTTCTTATCGTACAAAAAAACCTCTTTGTCATTTTTCGACAAAGAGGTTTTGCAAATAAGCCGTATCGTTCGCTCAAGCCACTCTTTGTCAGTCTCACGGGACTGCCTTTTAAAAGGTGTTCGATGTGCTTCCATGGATCTCTTTATTCATTTTTTGATTCAATCGTAACCTTATCACTGCCATCCACTTCACTGAGTTGAACCGCAATTGCTTCTTCTTTGGAGGTCGGAACATTCTTACCTATATAATCGGGCCGGATCGGCAATTCGCGATGCCCTCGATCAATCAGTACAGCCAGCTGGATACGTTGTGGTCTTCCCACATCCATCAGAGCATCCATAGCGGCGCGGATTGTCCGCCCTGTAAACAGGACATCATCGACAAGAATCACTGTTTTCGATTCAATGGACATTGGCAGAATGCTGCCAAGCAATGTAGGGTCTAGCATTTTATCCTTAAGGTCATCTCGATAATTCGTGATGTCCAGTTCGCCGACGGCAACTTCTTTTTTTTCAATCGATTTAATTCGTGCAGCGAGCCGATTCGCCAGGTAGATGCCACGCGTTTTAATCCCGACTAGCACAACGGAATCGACACCCTCATTACGCTCAATCACTTCATGCGCAAGCCGTGTCAGCGCTCGGCTTATTGCCTTTTCATCTAAAATTTCTTTTGCATCCACGAATCGTCACCTGCCAATTGTTTGCGATTTCTTAGCGGATCACTTTTCCATTTTTTGCCTCTGACAGCATAAAAAAAGTCTTGCTGTTTCGAGCAAGAGACCGCAGTGTTGTCAATCATTGACAAACATCACCTTTCTTAGTCTCTCTGGACTAAATTTAAAAGGAATTCATTCAATTCATTTAGGCTACGAATAGTATCGCAAAACCGCTACAATTTGTCAACGTAAAAAATAATTCTTTTTCTATGAATAACGCCCGCTGCGCAACTCTTCCAACAAACGCGCCATATCGTCCGGAAGCGCTGCGCAAAAGCGCATCTGTTGGCGGGTCACCGGATGGATAAAACCAAGTTCTGCTGCGTGTAGTGCTTGACCGTTGATCGGCAGCGTTTTTCGCGGTCCGTACTTCGGATCTCCTGCAAGCGGGTGACCGATATAGGCCATATGAACGCGAATCTGGTGTGTGCGGCCCGTTTCAAGCCTACACGCAACAAATGTATAATTCGAAAATCGTTCAAGAACTTTAAAATGGGTCACTGCATGTTTACTGTTCTTCTCAGTGACCGCCATTTTTTTTCGATCTTTTTCCGAGCGGCCAATCGGAGCATCAATGATTCCTTCGTCATGAGGAAGATTTCCGTGAACGATCGCCAGATATTTGCGTTTTGTTGACTTATCTTTCAGCTGTTTCGCTAGCGAGCGATGGGCTTGATCCGTTTTAGCGACCATCAACAGACCCGAGGTTTCCCGATCGATTCGATGAACAATCCCCGGACGCAAGATTCCATTAATCCCAGAAAGATCCTGGCAATGTGCAAGTAAAGCATTGACAAGCGTGCCGCTCATATGTCCCGGCGCCGGGTGAACCACCATTCCTCTCGGCTTATTGACCACAATCACTGACCCATCCTCAAAAACAATGTCGAGCGGAATCTGCTCAGGTGCGACATCCAAGGGTTCAGGCTCTGGCAGGTGGATTAAGACTTGATCACTAAAACGCAGCTTATAACTGGTTTTTACTTGTGAACCATTCACGCGAATGTCACCATTCTTAATTAATTGCTGGATCCGATTTCTCGATTCTGAGGCAAGCTTCCCGCTCAGCCAACGGTCAATTCGTTTCCCTTCATCTTCGACTGTAATGGTGTTAGTCATCGCCTTCATTGACGCTCCTTCTTTCCATCAAGGAAAAGATAGATGATCAGTAGGATCACCCCAAGAAACAACGCGGAGTCTGCGAGGTTAAACACAGGAAAGTTATAACGGATCAGATAAAAATGAAGAAAGTCGACAACTTCACCGCGGAAGAGTCGATCGACGAAATTGCCAAGTGTCCCACCAATGATCAAGCCTAATGAAGTACCCAAAAGTGGTTGTTTTCTGCCAAGTTTCTGCATGTAATAAGTGACAATGATTAAAACAACCGCGGTGATGATGAAAAAGAACACAAATTGACCTTCTAAAATACTCCAGGCAGCACCATTATTGCGTATCGAAGTCAAATAAAAAAAATTGGGAATCATCGTGATACTTTGACCCAGAGCCATATTATGTACAACCAACCCTTTTGAACATTGGTCAATAATCAAAATAATAAGCGCAAGTGCATAATAAACCATTAATGAATTCCTCCATTGCGTGAAAGTATGCGTTAATCCAATTTATTTTAGCATAATTATCACTAAAGAGATATGTACACAGCGGGCTTGGAAGCTGCCCGCTGTACAGAGCACACTAATCGTTGTCTTCATTCTCCGCAGCCCAATGGTCATAATGATGATTTTTCAGAACCGTTATTTCATCATCACCCGAAAATCCGCCGATATCTGTTGCGGCGAATGCTTCAAATTCTTCGACAAAACCGATCCCTTCTTCATCATCACTGTATGGTGCGTCTTCAAAAACGCCTTCTTGATCGTTGAATTGTGCAACAAGATCAAATGCATTTTCTTCATTAAAACGGTTGCTCTGAAAATCGTTCACATCTTGTTTTTCCAAATCTGCAATGACCGATTCCTCCACGGGACGAAGCCGATTATGATGTGTACGGTCTGAATGACTGACCTGTGTACGTGCGGTTGGGAAAGCATTTAATCGTGCACGGGGAATTCTTTCGCCGGTTTTCTCATCGTACCCATAGATACCCTTCTCGATTTTTTTCAGTGCATGATTGATCTCTTCCAGTTCATTCCGTTCCATTTTGTGAAATGCCAGATCCTTTTCCCGGTCATAGAGCTGCGTTGCCGACTCTGCCGGATGATTGTCGTACTGTGACAGTTCTCCAGAAGCGATATCCGAAACCGATCCGAGTTCAGCGGCTGTCTCCTGATCACTGTGCAGTTTGTGCTCCAGTTCGGATTTGCGTTTCATAAGTCTTTTTCTGATTCTTCGATAGCCAAACATCACTATAAAAAATCCCCCTTTTTCACCCGCGCACATCAATTAGTGTGGAGTAAAGGAGGATTTTTAGCCCGCGTATTTTTTAGATGTTTTGGGAAACATTTACTTAATCATTACATTTAGTCAAGCGATACGCCGGGGTAATCATGTTGTACCGTTTCTGCACAATGTGCACACAAAGTCGGATGTTCAGGATCCTCTCCGACACTCGGCAATACAGCCCAGCAGCGTTCGCATTTTTGTCCTTCTGCTACTGAAACCAAAACAGCAAGACGATCGTACTGATCTGCAGATTCAGGAGCACCCTCACAATCCTTAACCAATACTTGAGAAACGATCAGCAATTTGTCTAGATCCTCAATGTTTTTAAGAAAAGCTGTTTCCGGTTTCGCATAAAGGGTTACTGAAGCCTCCAGAGACTTGCCGATTTGTTTAGCATCACGCGCTTTTTCCAGTGATTTAAACACATCATCGCGTACAGCAAGTAATGCTGTCCATTTCTTTTCCAGTGCTTCTGCATCGGCAATTGGTTCTTTTTCCGGCATATCCGTCAGTTGAACATATTTGGAGGCATTCAACGCATCCGGGATATGTTGCCAAATTTCCTCAGCAGTATGTGGGATAATCGGCGAAAGAAGCTTTGTCATCGCAACAACGGTTTTATAAAGAACGGTTTGTGCTGAACGGCGTACCAGCGAATCCTTAGGCTGAACATAAAGCGCGTCCTTCGCGATATCCATGTAAAAAGCACTGAGATCAAGCGAACAGTAGTTCTGCAATGCTTTATACACATTCAGGAATTGATAGTCATTGTAATTGTTCAGGCATGTATCAATAAAATGATTCAATTTCACGAGCATATATTGCTCCAGTTCCGGCATATCTTGTGTTGAAACGATTTTGTCAACGGTAAAATCATTCAGGTTTCCGAGCATGAAACGAACGGTATTTCGAATCTTCCGGTAAACTTCTGCAACCTGACCAAGAATTTCATTGGACACGCGCGCATCCGCCTGATAGTCAACGGAAGCAACCCATAGTCGGATGATGTCGGCGCCATACTGCTGCATCACTTTCATCGGGTCGATGACGTTGCCCACCGATTTGCTCATTTTAAGTCCTTTGCCGTCAAGCGTAAATCCATGACTCAGCACTTGTTTGTAGGGTGCATGGCCGGTGACCGCTACCGAAGTCGCAAGCGATGAGTTAAACCAGCCGCGGTACTGGTCGGATCCTTCGAGATATAGATCTGCCGGGCGCCGCAGACCTTCGCGAGTTGTCAGAACGCCTTGGTGCGAGGAACCTGAATCGAACCAAACATCCATAATATCCGTTTCTTTCTTGAAGATACCGTTCGGACTATGTTCTGAAGTAAATCCTTCCGGAAGCAAATCTTTGACATCCCATTTAAACCAGACATTCGAACCGTGTTCACGGAACAAGTCCGCCACATGCTGGATGGTTTGATCAGTGATGATCGCTTCTCCGTCTTCTCCATAAAATACCGGAATCGGAACGCCCCAAGCGCGCTGGCGAGAGATGCACCAGTCTTCGCGATCCTTGATCATGTTCGTCATCCGGACATCGCCCCATGACGGGATCCAATGAACTTCATGAATTGCACTGAGAATATCATCTCGGAATGCTTTGATCGAAGCGAACCATTGTTCCGTCGCTCGCCAAATCACCGGCTTTTTTGTTCTCCAGTCATGCGGATAGGAGTGGGTAAACGTGCCGACTTTCAACAATGCGCCGACTTGTTTTAGTTTTTCGATGACCGGTTCGTTGGTTTTCTCATAGAACAGCCCTTCGAAACCAGGCGCTTCATCAGTCATGCAACCGTGATCATCAACCGGGCACAAAATATCCAATCCATACTTTTTGCCGACGTAGAAGTCGTCGGCACCAAAACCAGGTGCGGTGTGCACACATCCGGTACCGGCATCCAATGTGACATGATCGCCAAGAATCATCAGTGATGGGCGATCATAGAACGGGTGTCGGCATACGACGTGTTCCAATGCTTTGCCGTTCACCGTTCGAAGTACTTTTGGCTCATTCCACTCAAAGGTTTTCGTCAATGTCTCCACAAGCTCGGAAGCGACCACAAATTTGCGATCCTCAACTTGAACAACGCTGTATTCAAATTTCGGATTGACAGCAATGGCTAAGTTCGATGGCATCGTCCAAGGCGTTGTTGTCCAGATGATGACTTCCTCATCATTATTTAAAACACCTTTACCATCCGTGACATGAAACGTAACATAGATCGAGTATGATTTAACATCCTTATATTCGATTTCTGCTTCAGCAAGTGCGGATTCAGAAGAAGGCGACCAATAAACCGTTTTCTTATCTTTATAGATATATCCATTTTTCGCCATTTCTCCAAAGACCTTGATCTGTTCCGCTTCAAATGCTTTATGAAGTGTCAGATAAGGATGTTCCCAATCCCCGCGAACACCCAGTCTTTTAAATTGCTTCTTTTGCTGTTCAACTTGACCCAAAGCATATTCTTTACATTTTTCACGAAGATCAGCAACGGACATTTTCTTTCGATCAATACCTTTTTTCGCCAATTGCTGCTCGATTGGAAGTCCATGTGTATCCCAGCCGGGAACATAATAAGTTTGATAACCGCTCATCGATTTGAATCGGTTAATGATGTCCTTGAGTACTTTGTTTTCAGCATGACCAATATGGATATTTCCGTTTGCATACGGAGGGCCATCATGGAGAATAAACGTTGGTTTGCCTTCGTTTACTTTTAATGATTGTTCATAGATATGTTCTTGATCCCATTGTTCTTGCATTTTGGGTTCTTTCATCGGAAGACCGCCGCGCATTTTAAATTTTGTTTTCGGCATCAATAATGTCTTCTTGTAATCCATAGAAATACGCCTCCAGCTTTCTGTTATCTATTTTTTACTATATAAAAAATCCTTCCATCCCAAAGGGACGGAAGGACCGCGGTACCACCCTAATAGCAGAGCAAAGAATAGTCTGCCACTCATGATTATCTTAACGCGAATCAACGTCAAGTACTACTCGATCTCACTCAAGATCGTTCATACCCGAACTCAAGGGTGATCTTCCTTGCTGCCGTCCACACCGGGCTTACACCTTCCCCCGGCTCGCTGAGTGGCCATGCAACAAGTACTCTCCCTCTCACAGATTTATTATCCTTTTCATTCCATGTTGCTCATAAAAAATGGATTTAAGCACAGTATATGCAATTCGTCGTGCTGCGTCAAGCCTGCGTTTGAATCATTCCGCTGCCTTCTGCTTCATTGTTTGCGTCTTCATCGTCTGATTTAATGCTCATGCTTTTCCAATCATCACTTTTCAGCAGTTCTAATTGCGCTTCAATAAGCATCTGGAAGCGTGTTCGGTAGACATTGGCTTCCTTCTTCAATTCCTCAATATTCAGTGTCACTTTACGTGATTTCTCAAGTGCCTCATTGATGATCCGATCAGCATTTTTTTTCGCTTCCATCACGATCAGCTTTGCTTCTTTGTTTGCGTTTTGCTTGACTTCTTCTGCCGTTTCCTGAGCAACGAGAATACTCTTATTCAACGTTGTCTCAATGTTGGAAAAGTGGCTCAGTTTTTCACTTGTATTTTTGACTTCCTGCTCGAGATCCTTCTTTTCACGGATCAGCGCTTCGTAATCCTTGATGATTTGATCAAGAAAATCATTAACTTCATCTTCATCATAGCCGCGAAAACCGCGTGTAAACGTTTTGTTATGAATATCCAAGGGTGTCAATGGCATCCTGGCCACCTCCGTATCAATTTACAAATAATTCGTTTAGTTTAGTCTACCATATTGTAACCGAATTTTGTTCTTCTTTGTCAAACCTCCGCAAGATATAATTTTACTTCGCCCATGTCCCCTGAGCGAGATCACATCGCCCTCACAAATATCAAAATTACGTTTTTCAACAATTTCCCAGTTTACTTTTGCCCAGCCGCGCGCAATCGCTTCGGACGCTTTCGCTCTTGGCAAATGATAGATTTCAGAGAGCAGCGTGTCCAGTCTTAACGAAGATACGGTCCCCTCTGAATAAGTCCAAGCATCGTCGGTATGTAACAAACTTTTTTGGGAAATTGATCGGCATGAAACGCTCATCCTCCCAACGGATGTAAGGTGAAGCATAAAATAGGGTTCCAGTTCTTTAACACAAATAAATTGCGCCTGTCCGTCTCCAATCAAAAGATCGCCGATTTTGTTTCTGGAGATACCCGAACCTAAGAGTGCGCCAAGCAATTCAGGGTGAGCAATTGAGCCAAATTTAGCAGGATAACGAACGTCCAGGTAAGCAAGCTGAAAGGGATCTGTATCCGGTTCAACATAAGGCGGAAGTAACAAAGCACGTGCACGCTCCGCATGTCCATATCCTCCGAAAAAAGACAAATGAACAGCATCGTTTTTGCCAATTAAAGACTTCAATATTGTCTGCTGTCTTGGATCCATAAAGTCGGTTAATCTCGGAATATATCGCTGTGACACCTGGTCGATCAAATCAAGGAAATGATCGATCAGTGCACGTTCTTCGGGACGAAAATGTTCATAAACAGACATAGAACGGCCTCATCCGAAAAGATACGCCAAATAAAAGATTCCGCGCGTTGCAAGCTTTAATATAAGGAACGCAATAATTGGCGACAGGTCAATGACACCGCCGATTGGCGGTATGATGCGCCTAAACGGCTCAAGAAACGGCTCGCATACTCTGGCAAACAATCTGCCGATCGACGAATCCTGAACACTCGGGACCCAAGACATTAAAATGTAAATAATTAAAATCCAAGAATAGATATTAATAACTTGTGCAAGAAAAGCTGCTATGATCAAACGATTCACCTCAATGGTATTAGTGTTCCGGCCAGTTGCTGATCATGCCGGATATATCAACCTGTTCCGGAGCAAAAAGAAATGTATTCTTTCCAATTTTGCGAATCTGTCCATTCAGAGCGAAGGCCGTTCCCCCGATGAAATCCAAGATACGCTGCCCTTGATCTTTACTGGTTCCTTGAAGGTTGCAAATGACCGTTTGTTTGCTTTTCAAGTAAGCAACAATCTCTTCAACCTCTTCAAAACGCTTCGGTTCAACAAGCACGACCTTGGTTTGCTGATGGACGTTCTGTATCGCAACAATTTTTCCGTTTTTTTCCACAGAGCGCTGATTTTGAACCGGTTTTTCCTTTTCTTTATCAACAGTTGCTGCTGCAAAGTCTTCTGAGCTGTCCACGGTTTCCTCAAGATCAAAGAATTGTTTCAATTTCCCTTTCAGACCCATGCTGCTCTTCTCCTTTCATGCGTTTCCCACCAATGCCGTGCCAATTCTGATAAATGTTGCCCCTTCTTCAACAGCGATCTCATAATCATGCGACATACCCATGGACAGTTCCGAACACGGTGCATAACTAATCTTTCGGTCGCGAATCTGATCACGCAGCTCACGCAGTCGACGAAAAACATGGCGGATCACATCGATATCTTCTGTATTTGGTGCCATGGTCATTAACCCAATCACGCGCAGATGTTCAAACTGCGCCAATGCATCAATAAAAGTATCCAACTGGTCTTCCGTAAGGCCATGTTTCGACGCTTCGCCGGAAACATTTACTTCGACAAAACAATTCAGGATTCCTTCCTCAATCCGTTTGTTTAACTCATTCGCTAATTTTAATCGATCTAAAGCATGAAAATAATCGATCTTCCCCACAATATCTTTCACTTTACGCGTCTGCAGGGTGCCGATCAAATGCCAAATGATGCGATCGTCCTGAAGGATCGTTTGTTTCTCAAGCAGCCCTTCCTTACGATTTTCTGCAAGGTGATAAATGCCGCAATCAACCGCTTCTTGTGCTCGTTCTAGCGACACATATTTTGTGACTGCGATAAGCGTAACATCCTCTGTACTGCGCCCTGATCGTTCGCAAGCACGGGCAACCGCCGTTTGTATGTTTCTTAAGTTATCTGCAACTCTCACGACTCAATGCTCCTTCTTCTTCATTCCGACATACCCCATCATGCGACCTGTTTTTCCAAGATCATGCCGATAAGAGAAAAATAAGTTTGGATGGGCGTATGTGCTGTATTCGGTCATCTGAATCTGCCGCTCAGGGATTCCGCTCTCAGCAAGTATGGAACGGTTGAGCAATTTGAGATTCAGCAAATAATGGCCATTGCCGCAATTACGAACAGAAGGTGTCCAAAGGGATTTTCTGAGTTTCTTTACCTTATCAATCACCTGCTGATCAACCTCGTAGTCAGAGCCGATCGAAGGACCGATCACAACATGAAGTGCATCAGGTTTTATGGATACCGCGCGGCAGATTTGCTCAATCATTTGGCCGGCAGCGCCGGCTACTGTACCGCGCCAACCTGCGTGCATGATGCCGACAACATCCGGATCTTTCGCATAGTAAAAGATTGGAACACAGTCCGCAAAACATAAAGCAAGCAACAGATCCGGCTCGGTTGTAAACAAACCGTCCACTCCGGGAATGACCGTGTCGAGGGATTGTGCCCCTGATCCGGCCGATGTCGCATCGACCTGAGCAATTTCAATCCCATGAACCTGCTCAGCACATACCCACTGCTCAAGTGGAAAGCCGGTTTTTCCAGCAATAATGCGGCGATTCGCAACAACATGTTCCGGATGATCGCCGACATGAAGCCCTAAATTCATTGAGTGAAACGCGCCTTGACTCGTCCCACCGGAGCGCAGCGTAAAACCCGCATAAAGCGCATGGCTTTTGGACACGACCGTCTTTAAACAAAGCAATGGATCTTTTTGAAAAGAAAAGGGTTCACTCACGATTTGCCATCCTCTCTCATTCAAAGGACCTTCCTTTAGCTTTCATTTTACCATAGACGGCAAAAAATCTCTTTAATTGTTTAATTTTCGCCCTGAATTGAAGAATCATGCTCGTTATAAAAGCGTACCAAAATCACATCAGCACCGATGCGTACAATGTTATTCCAAGGAACGACGATGTCCTCATCTTTTCCGAAGATCCCCATTATTTTCCCGGCACCTGGTATAATCAAGTTATCAATTTTCCCTGATGACAGATTCACATCAAGATCGCCGATATGCCCCAAGCGCTTACCGTTCTCAACATTCACCACTTCTTTTGTTTGAAAATCCGATATTCTAGGCATTTTATTCCTCCTCTACGGTCCCATCCTTAATATATATGGCGCTGCAGGCGTATTGAGAAGTAAAAAATTGCCCCGATCATTGCCTAGGAAATAGTGTTTATCCGATTCAATTCGACATAAACCGGGCAAAGACCGGTCTTATATAAATGATTTGAACTTTTGTTTTATGTAGCGTGTAGCGAAAGTTCCTACTTCCGCAGGATGCGGTGACTTTCGCGTTGCATACAGGACGTATGTGCAATTAGCGAAAGTTCCTTTTTTATGACGCTAATCGTCGTACCACAAAGCAACATCACACTTTCTTTGCTTGCAAAAAAACACTTGCATAGCAGCAAGTGTCACGGTCCAATTTCTGCGTTCATTTCCTTAATCGCCATTTTTTCCAGTCGGGAAACTTGAGCTTGTGAAATGCCAATTTCCCGAGCAACTTCCATCTGCGTCTTTCCATAAAAAAAGCGCATCGCAACAATCCGCTTTTCTCGATCATGCAGCTTGTTCATTGCTTCTTTAAGTGCGATATTATCGACCCACTCTTTATCCTTATGCTTTTCATCGCCGATTTGATCCATGATAAAGATTGGATCTCCGCCATCGCTGTAAATTGGCTCAAACAACGAAACTGGGTCTTGAATTGCATCTAAGGCAAAAACCACATCTTCGACAGGAAGATCAAGTATTTTTGCGAGTTCCTGTGTCGTTGGTTCTTGTGAGTGTTTCGCAATATAGCGTTCTTTTGCCTGAAGCGCTTTGTAAGCCATATCCCGCAGAGAACGGGAAACACGAATCGGGTTGTTGTCCCTCAAGTAGCGACGAATTTCACCGATAATCATCGGCACCGCATAGGTTGAAAAACGAACATTTTGACTTAAATCAAAATTATCAATAGATTTCATCAATCCAATACATCCGACTTGAAATAAATCATCGACCGATTCGCCGCGATGATTGAAACGCTGAATTACACTCAAAACCAATCGTAGATTACCATTCACTAATGTTTCCCTTGCTTCAAGTGTTCCTGACTGAAGCTCAGTGAACAGCTTACGCATCTCTTCATTTTTCAGAACCGGAAGTTTCGATGTGTCCACTCCGCAGATTTCCACTTTATGCCGTGCCATAAAAATGACCTCCCACTGTCGAAAACTTGCGATAGCGGGCTGATGAAAGAATGTTTATCGATGATTGCATCATCTTGAACGGCTTCTTTTTCAACCTTGCTATATCCTCAAGTATTTCCGCAGGCGTCCATTTTATGCACGTGAAAAAATGTGTGTACGGCGAATGCGTATTGCTAAGCCATTTTGCTGAATTCTTTCTTTAACCGTTTAATAATCCGCTTTTCAAGACGTGAGATGTACGATTGCGAAATACCTAACTCATCAGCGACATCTTTCTGTGTTTTTTCTTTGCCTCCTGCAAGGCCGAACCTCAAGGTCATGATCTCTTTTTCGCGATCATTAAGCATCAGCATCGCTTTTTTCAGCAATGTCCGGTCAACCTTTCGCTCCATATTTTTCGTAGTCACGTCATTTTCAGTGCCCAGCACATCGGACAAAAGTAATTCATTTCCATCCCAATCAACATTTAACGGCTCATCTAAGGAAACCTCAGAACGCGTACGGTTGTTGCGGCGCAAGTACATCAATATTTCATTTTCAATGCAACGTGACGCATAGGTTGCGAGCTTGATCTTTTTTTCCGGATTAAACGTATTGACAGCTTTAATGAGCCCGATGGTTCCAATACTGATCAAATCTTCAATGTTAATCCGCGTGTTGTCAAACTTTCGAGCGATATAGACGACCAGACGAAGATTTCGTTCAATTAACGTTGCGCGCACCTTTGGATCACCTGAAGGAAGCTTTTTCATTAATGCTGCCTCTTCTTCTTTGCTTAGTGGCGATGGCAGTCCGTCGCTTCCTCCAATATAATAAATCTCATTAGGCTTGATCCCTAGCTTTATTAATACCCAGCGCCATAACTTTAAAAAACCGAATTTCATACAGACTCAACCTCCCCGTTTTTGTTATGAAGCCGTTTTAATGATTTTTCCGTGGAGCAGCATGTCCGGATGCAAAATACTGTTAAAATCGCCTGATGAACTCAGCGCATGATCGGTAAAAGCGACTAAGGCTTTCCTGCAGGCCATTTGCTTATTGTCCTTATAAATCACAACCTCGTCCGGACGGATTGCAAGCGTCAGCTGGCTGGAGCCGTCAACCGCTCGGTAAGGAATCCACGCCAGACGATGTCGCCACTCTTCCGGTATCGACTCAAGCTGAAGAGGCTCTGAGGTCTGTCGATTTTGAATAAGCGCCTCAGGAATACAAGAGCTGCATACACTCTTCTCAAGAAACATAACCGGCGTTTGTGTCAATGGATCAACCAGTTTGTTCCCGCTGTCGATCATTGCTTTAGCATGGATCCAGTCGTCAAAGAAACGTATGGACACCTGGGCAATGGTACTGCTGTGCCACTTTCTGACAACCGTTTGATCCAAACGCTTTTTCGCAAAATACCACAATAAAGGAAAGCCAAGGACGACGAAAATCCAGCTGATTGGATCCCCATAATTCATAGTGTTTAAAAAGCGACTGTTCGCATAAAATGAAGCGTCCTGAAAGAAGTAATGGGCCGCGAACAAGCCACCGCCAATAGCGAACGCAGTAAAATAAAATGCTGCAAGGTTTTGCATAAAAACCGAGAGACGGCGGTAGCCGAAAGCCGTGAATATAATCAGCATCGAATAGACGAGTTTTCCCAGCGGATGCTCGACAATGAAGGCTGCTGGCGTAAACAATACGAGAACGATGGTGGAAGCAATGAGCGCGCCCAGCCATAGACGAAGCCAGGTCATTTGACGTTTCAGCATCAGCGCCGTTAATTTCAGCAGACAAGCATCAATAAACAGGTTAAGCGCCCAAACTGCATCTAAATAAACGACCAACATCCCACCTTCTTTGCGTGTTTAGGAACAGTATACGGGCTTTAGTGAGGAAAGTCTGTCAATCTGTGGTCGGAAATTAATTGTTATTTTGGCTGGTTTTGTCGCACGCTGAAGGAGAAAGAACAGAACTTCCGCAGGATGCGGTGACTTCCGCGTTGTGCACAGGACGTACACGCCTTTAGCGGAAGTTCCTTTAAATTAGCGAAAGTTCCTTTGGGAAAGTTTCTTCATACACGTGTGATGGGCTCGTGTCTTGTTCGGTGGTTGAATCATCGCTCCGATTGCTCGCTTGCCGCGGGCGCACCGCGAGCCTCCTCAGACAGGCAGGACGGATCACTGAAAAACTGGGCGTTCCCTTTTATTTTCCAGCACCGCATGCGCCCTGGCAACGCGGCAGCAATGAAAATACAAACGACCTGTTGCGCGAATACTTTCCTAAGGGTCAAGACCTGAAGCAAGATGCCGATGCCGACGTCCAACAGAGCGCTGATGAACTGAATCACCGTCCGCGCAAATGTCTGGGATGGCGCACGCTTTTTGAGGCTTTTTATCGTCGGGTGTTGCACTTAGTTTGACAATTCAAGCCTGTAAAAAAGCCTGCGAACAGGGGAACTATGCTTCCTTGTTCGCAGGCTTATCTGCTTGAAATCATGGATTAGGGAGAAAACAAAAACGTGTTTCGCGATACCGTATTACTCGTTTCTTCTGCGGCGATTGCGCAAGAACGTCGGAATATCCAAAGTATCTTCATCATCAATAACACTGCGCGACCTTCTGCTGGAAGGCTGAACGACAGGTTTTACAGACTCATCATGATGGTCACGTGCTTTTGCAGTACCCTCATTTTCCGAACTTTGTCTTCTCCGCATGAAAAGATCCTCTCCGGAAGAAGACGCGTTGTTCTCTTCAAATCCTGTCGCAATCACAGTAACAACAATTTCATCATCCAGTTCTTCACGGATGACGGAACCAAAGATCATATTGACCTCTTCGTCAGCAGCTGTAGCTACAATATCAGCAGCTTCATTGACTTCATAGAGGCTTAGATTTGTACCGCCTGTAATATTCATCAAGACGCCTCTTGCTCCATCAATCGACTTTTCAAGAAGCGGACTGGATATCGCTTTTTTGGCCGCTTCGGCCGCACGATTTTCACCAGAGGCAATGCCGATCGCCATCAGTGCCGAACCGCCTTCGGTCATGATCGTCTTCACATCTGCAAAGTCCAAGTTAATCAAGCCGGGTACGGAAATCAGATCTGAAATTCCTTGAACCCCTTGACGGAGCACATTATCAGCCTCTCGAAATGCATCAAGCATTGGTGTGTTTTTATCAACAATTTCGAGCAGTCGGTCGTTGGGAATGACAATCAGTGTATCCACTTTTTCCTTCAAATTGGCAATTCCACTTTGCGCCTGTTTTGCCCTTTTTCTTCCTTCAAAGGTAAACGGGCGCGTCACAACGCCAACCGTTAAGGCGCCGACTTCTTTTGCAACTTCAGCAATGACCGGAGCTGCACCGGTTCCCGTTCCACCGCCCATTCCCGCGGTGACGAAAACCATATCGGCACCTTTAAGTACTTCTTCAATCTGGTCATGACTCTCTTCCGCCGCCTTCTTGCCGACCTCAGGATTCGCTCCGGCGCCTAGACCGCGTGTCAGTTTTTCGCCAAGTTGAAGTTTAATATCTGCTTTAGATAATTTTAATGCTTGCGCATCCGTATTGCCGCAAACAAATTCAACACCTTGAATGCCACTTTCAATCATTCGGTTAACCGCGTTATTTCCACCGCCGCCAACGCCAATGACTTTGATTTTGGCTAAATGTTCCATCTCCGTATCGTGATCATACATTGTTCATTTCCTCCCATTTAATCATACCGCCGCCCGATCAGTCAAAGAACAGATTAAACCAATTTTTCACTTTGGTTGTTACGCCTTCACGCTCTTTCGGGGCCTGTTTTGATTTTTTCTGTTTCTGCTGCTTCTGTACAGCCTCATAATGTACTGCTTCAGGAGCGATGGCTGCTGCCACCTCTTTGCCCTGTATTTTGACATTATGATAGGCGAATTGAATGAGTCCGATGCAAGCTGTATATTTCGGCTCGCGTACACCAATGTAGTCCGGTGACGCAATACGGACGCTGGAATTGAAATGATGTGCCGCAAGATCGGCAACGCCGGGCATCGCTGTTACTCCGCCTGTGAGGACAAAGCCTCCCGGTAACTCTTTAATTCCAATCCGATGCAGTTCTTCTTGAACAATGTCAAACATCTCACCCATACGCGCTTGAATAATTTCAGCCAAGTCTTCCTGACTCATGGTTTGCTTCTTATCACTGCCAATTTTTGAAACGCTAAACGTATCTTCATCAGACGCTGCACCAAGATAGGCAACGCCATGCTTGATTTTCGTCTGTTCTGCTTCATCCATTGGAATTTTTTGTATGATAGACAAGTCTTTGGTCACGTGATTGCCGCCAATCGGAAGCTCAAATGTAGAAATAAGCGTCCCCTGATCGAAAACAGCGACACTAGTGGAGCCGCCGCCGATATCGATCAGAGCAACACCCAAATTTCTCTCATCTTCAGATAACGCAACCGAGCCAAGAGCGAGCGGCTGGAGACAGATATCCGAAATGGTCAAACCCGCACGTTCTACGCAGCGCAGCAGGTTATGAAGTAAAGTTTTCGACCCGGTGATGAGTGTCCCTTCCATCTCAAGACGCACACCGATCATACCTCTTGGATCATGAATTTCATCTACGCCATCAACAATGAACTGTTCTGGTATTACATCAACAATCTCTCGTTCAGGAGGAATCGACATCACTTGTGCAGCGTCAATAACTCGCGCGATGTCCTCGTTGCCGATTTCATGGGTTTCTGCTGAAACGGCGACTACGCCGTGACAACTGCGGAGCTGGATGTGGTTGCCTGAGATGCCGACAACCACACTTTTTATATCAATGCCGACCATGCGTTCCGCTTGCTCAACAGCATTCTTGATCGACCGAACCGTTGCGTCAATATCGACAATCGATCCTTTTTTAATTCCGTTCGAGACCGATTCTCCTACGCCAATAACATTCAGCCTTTCTCCTGCCATCTCGCCGATCACGGTTTTTATGCTGGACGTTCCGATATCCAGACTGACAAAAACATCCTCACTGTTCATTCTGTGGCACCCCCTTTTTCTCTTGAATCTCTTTGATGCTTTCTCTATTCAGGGATGATTGGATCGAGCAAGCGACATATAAACATCTGCGATTTGTGTTAAAAGACATTTCAGTCAACCCAACATTTTCACTGTTCCTCGATTAATAGAAACAAACCCTATTGTTTGTATTCTACACATTGGAGCAATTCCCTTTTAATTTAATCGTCTAAAATAACCTGATGCATGACAGCATCTGCTGGTCTTAGCCCTTGCTTTTTAAAGCAAATGCGCTCATAATCAGCCAAAAAGTATTACTCATTACTAATAGTCTTAACTATTTAATAGTCTACACCAAGATGAATAACTAGAAAAGATCTATTTAACTATTTCAACAAAGTATCCGTACTTTGTTGACGTTTTCACGGTTTGTTTGAGCTTTCTTGTGAAGATTGTCCTACGTCTTCTGGAACAAAATAGGAGCCGACACTAAGATGGATCGTTCCGCGCTGATCTTTGGGCAGATTGGCTACAATTTCCGGATACAGTTTAATATTTTTTACAAACGTTCGCGTGCTGGCGACCACTTGGTTTCCATCATTCATGTACAAAACAAGATCTTCATTGTTTTCTGATGCCTTTATGTAGTGAATATCAGAAATGTTATGTGCCATTTGTTTTGATATGCCCGACAAACCTTCAGCAACCTTTTTTATCGCGTCTTGCTCTGAAAAGCCAATGAGTACCGGTGCGTCAAAAGGAAACGTTCCTTTTGATAGTTTATTCAGCATCGCACCATTTTGAAGGATCGGGTAGTAGCCGTCGTTTTTCTGCAGGTATGCCTTGCGCGTGTATTCTCTGATGCTTAATGTCACATGGTTGGGAAATTTCTTCTTAATCGTAACCGAGCGAACCGCCGGCAATTTTTTAATTTTGCGTGTAACGGCCTTTTCCCCAATATCCCATATATGTGTTTTATTCGAGATGCCGCTCGCTTTTATGACGCGCGCACTGCTCGTAATTTGTTCCCCCTGTACGGTAATCGATTGTACCCGGCTTAACGGAGATTGAATATAAACGACGATGAGGACCAAGAGAAAAAAGACAGTCGCATAAAGCGCAAAACGCCGATTTGCTTTCTGTTTTCGCTCTTTTTTTAATTGGGGCAGTCGATCTTCCAGTGCGACAACCTTTTTCTTGTCCATGGGACATGTTCCTCCTCATTTGATGGCAAGACCATTTTCTATGGCAGCACCATGCTCTGTCTTTTTCTCATGAGTCTATTGTATTTTTTTTTGTGAAAAACAGCAAACCCTGCGTTAAGCAGGGTTTGTTTCGCACATATAGCGGACGCTTAATGTGCGTGTTTGCTGACATTCAGCAGTATGCCGATCGATACCAACATTAAGGTTAATGAGGAACCGCCGTAACTGAGGAACGGCAGCGTAATTCCGGTAACGGGAATTAAACCCGTGACAACCGCAATATTGATCATGATCTGTATGGCGATCATCCCTGTAATGCCTACCGCGAGCAATGTTCCAAACAAATCCGGTGCCTTCATCGCGATTAAGATGCCCCTCCACAAAAGAAGAAAGAAAAGCACGAGTACAAAGGATGCACCAATGAAACCAAGCTCTTCCGAAACAATCGAAAAAATAAAATCCGTTTGCGGCTCAGGAAGATACTGATATTTTTGTCTGCTCTGGCCCAATCCAAACCCAAGTAAGCCGCCCGGGCCAATCGCAAGCAGCGACTGGATGATTTGGAAGCCGCCCTGCTTCGGATCTTGCCACGGGTCAACAAATGAGGTCAAGCGCTTAATGCGGTATGGAGCAGATACAATTAGGCCCACAAATCCAAGAACTCCGAGTGATCCCATCATGACGAAATGCTTAATCCGCGCTCCGGCAATGAAAATCATGATCACACAAGTCAGCACAAGAACCATCCCTGTTCCTAGATCCGGTTGGAGCATAATAAGCCCAAAAGCAAGGAGTACCGGTAAAAACGATCGGACAAGCCCTCTCCAGAAGTTGGGAAGCAACGATTGATGTTCGGAAAGAGACTTGGCTAAAAAGATAATCAGCGCCACTTTCGTAAATTCAGAAGGCTGAATTGAGAACGCGCCAACCCCTAGCCAGCTACGTGCCCCGCCTCGCGCAAGACCAACGCCTGGAATTAAGACCACGCAAAGCAAAACATAGCATGCGATTAAAGCAAGCTTTGCCCACGCCCCCCAGAAATGATAGTCGATACGCATCACAGCAAACATTAATCCGACGCCAACGACAGCGAAAAGCAACTGTCGTTTTAAAAAATACAAAGAATCGCCGAATTGGCTTGCAGCTTTAACGGCACTAGCACTGTAAACCATCGTAAGCCCAAGGATGAGCAAGGTGAATGCGATCCCAAGCAGAATGAGATCCGGCGACTGACGATACTTGCGCATGTGCAACACTCCGTTCAGATCGGGGACCCAAATTGCCGACACCAAACCTTACCCGGCCTGTCCCCTTATCTAAACTTATTCACTTCTGCGATAAAAATGTCACCGCGCTGTTCAAAAGATTTGTATTGATCCCAGCTTGCGCAAGCAGGTGAAAGCAAGATGACGTCACCCGGTTGTGACAATGCGAATGCTTCAGGAACTGCAGCCTCAACATTTTCCACTTCTTTAATGAGCGGTATCTTGGCTTTCAAACAGGCATCTTTCAATTTTTGTTGGGTTTCTCCAAACAAAAGTACTGCTTTAATCGGCGCTTTGACAAGATCGGGAACCAGAACATCAAAGCTATTCCCACGATCAAGTCCACCAGCAAGCAATACAATCTCTTTTTTTGGGAACGCATGCAACGCTTTTGAAGTAGCAATACTGTTTGTTGCTTTTGAATCATTGTAGACCGTACGTCCTTGGACAACCCCGACATATTCCAGACGGTGACGCACGCCCTTAAAAGAGCGTAGAACATCGGCCATATGCTGAACTGAAACGCCGTATACACCTGCAACGGCTACTGCAGCCAAAGCATTCATCAGGTTATGCTCTCCAGGAAGCCCCATCTCTTCCACTTTCATGATCGCCTGATCTTTGAAATAAATCGTTTCTTCTGAAACATATACACCATTTGCTACTTTTTGTTTTAGTGAAAAAGGTACTTTTTTTGCTTTTGTTTTCTCGGCGATGAACTGAACTACCCGCTTGCTGTCTGCGTTATAAACCAGCGCGTCATCTGCCGTCTGATTAACCGTAATCTGTGCTTTTGCCTTCGCGTAGTTTTCAACGGTTCCATGATAATCCAAATGATGGTCGAAGATATTCAAGACAACCGCAACATGCGGGTGAAAATCTATCGTCCCTTGAAGCTGAAAGCTGGAAAGTTCGGCGACAATCACATTTTTCTCGTTCGCCTTTTGAACAACCGAAGTCAAAGCCGTGCCGATATTTCCGGCAACAATTGGTTCATAGGCGGATCCCTTCATCATTTCGCCAATAAGCATGGTTGTTGTGGTTTTTCCGTTTGATCCGGTAATGCCAATAAATTGTGCATCGGCAAGCCGACCGGCGATTTCAACTTCCGTAACCACGGGGATACCGAGCGTTTCTGCACGTTTAATCATCGGATTTGAATATGGAATCCCTGGATTTTTGATCATCAACGCCGTCGTTTGATCAATGAGTTCTAATGGATGGCCGCCGTCAACGATCCGTACACCCAGTTTGACAAGCGCCTTAGCGTGCTCATTCTGGCTTAAGTCGCCACGATCATTAACGGTCACATCGGCGCCAAGTTCATTCATCAATTTAGCGGCAGCATATCCGCTTTTGGCTAACCCGAGCACAAGAACTTTTTTATTTGCAAATGTATCCAATGCTTTCAATTGATCATCCCCACCTTCAAATAGATTCCAATTACAGCAAGGGCCAGCCCAACCAGCCAGAATACCGTAACAACCTTCCATTCAGACCATCCGGTCAATTCAAAGTGATGATGAATCGGACTCATTTTGAAGATACGCCGTCCAGTTGTTTTAAATGAAATGACTTGTATAATGACAGACAATGTTTCAATCGCAAACACACCGCCAATAATGGCCAGAAGAATTTCTGTATTTGTCAAAATCGCCATACCGGCAAGTGCACCGCCGATAGCAAGCGATCCGGTATCGCCCATGAACACACGAGCAGGATGGGCATTAAAAATGAGAAAACCCAGCAGCGCACCCAGCATCACCATCGCAAAAACAGCAACACCAAGATTCATGGCGTACCATGAAATGACGGCATACGCAGCAAAAGCGATGATGGATAGCCCGGTCAGCAATCCGTCCATGCCATCCGTCAAATTCGTTGCATTTGGAACACCGATCAATAGAAAAACAACAAATACCGGATAAAACCAAGAAAGATTGATCATAACATTTGTACCCGGGAACGACAGATAAGTCGAATAATCATAGGAGGTGAAAATGAACCAGAAAACCACAGAAATAACAATTTGCGCGGCCATTTTCTGTTTCGAAGTCAGTCCCATATTTCGTTTCATGACAATCTTAATAAAATCATCAAGTAATCCAACAAGCCCGAACCCAAAGGTCACAAAGAGCAGCATGTAAGTTTCCGGTGTTGTTACATGGTATTTAAGGCCCATAACCAGAATTCCGATGAGCAGTCCAATCAAGAAAATAACACCGCCCATTGTTGGTGTTCCGCTCTTTTTTTGATGACTCTGCGGCCCTTCCTCACGGATATACTGACCAAAGTGAAGTCTCCGCAGCATCGGGATAAAAAAAGGTGCAAAAACAAGGGTTACAAGAAAAGAGATCGATAAACCAAATAATAATGTCAATGTCATAAATCCTTTCGCTCCTTTAAAATACGCGGCATACAATTATCTCGATCATATCAAAAGATTCGTTAGTCTGCAGGCGCTTCTGCCTGAAGATGGCTGGAGAGTTGTTCAAGTGCCATTCGCCGCGACGCTTTAAACAACATAACAGTCCTCGCATCCAGAAGCGATTGAAGGTACGGAAGTGCTTCTTTCTTCGTTTTATAGACGCGAACCTCAACGGCAGAATCGCTGCTTTGTTCGCGTAAACCATCAGCAATCCAAGCCCCTTTGTCGCCAATGGTAACTACATGTGTTAACGGTGGCGTCAATTCTGCTGCAACACCTTTATGCATGACTTTCTCATTTTTTCCAAGCTCATACATATCGCCAAGCACAGCAACACGCCGATCATATCCAGACAAATTTTTCAATGTTTCAAGCGATGCCTTCATTGATGTCGGATTCGCGTTATAGCAATCGTTAATGAGCAAAGAGCCGTTCAGTCCGTTTATTCGTTCAAACCGCAAATGGGTCAGTTGCAAATGTGCGAGCCCATGACGAATCGTGTCAACTTCTGTGCCGATGACTCGAGCAGCTGCAAAGCTGAGCGCTGCGTTTTTCACATTATGCTTGCCAAGCACCGGCAGATCAAACGGATGTTTCTGTCCTCTTAGAGAGAATCGCGTACCCGTCAGCGACTCCTCGACATCCTCAATATGCCAATTATTATGATCGCCATAACCGCAACGCACAATCTGAAAAGCGTTGGTCTGAACAGGGGCAAGCAGCGGTTCGTCACCGTCAATGATCAGCGTTCCATGTTTCTTCAAGCCATTTACGATTTCGAGTTTTGCCTTAGCAATGCCCGCACGGCTGCCAAGATATTCGATATGCGACTCGCCGATATTCGTGATCAATGCAACATTCGGTTTGGCGATCTGGCTGAGAAAAGTCAGTTCGCCAAAATGATTCATCCCCATTTCCAGCACGAGAACCTCTGTGTCCTCAGGCATCGCAAGGATCGTCAACGGAACGCCGATATGATTATTCAAATTTCCTTGCGTTTTAAATGTCCGAAACGCGCCTTGAAGGATGCTGTAGAGCATGTCCTTGGTCGTCGTTTTCCCATTAGATCCGGTAACCGCGATGACCTTTGGCTGCACTTGATTCAGATAACTCTTCGCCATGTTCTGAAGTGCTTTTAACGTATCGCGAACGAGAAAGAGAGGAAAATTCGCGGGCAGATCCTGCGGAAGAGGCTCCCTTTCCATCCAGAGCGCTGCTGAAGCTCCATTTTCAATGGCCTTATTGATGAACTGATGACCGTTGAAATGATCGCCGATTAAAGGTACAAAAAGGCTGTTTCGATGCGGCTTGCGGCTGTCTGTCATGATCGCCAAGCGACCGATCAAATGATCGGCAGATCCGATCGATTGAATCGCTTGACCTCTGATTATATCGATACCAATACTCATTGGTTACGCTCCCTTAATGCGAACAGTACGTCCGTTTATTCATTCCGATTCAATCGTTCAAGAATTGCTTTGCGTGCTTCTTCTCGATCGTCAAAATGGTGTTTTGTTGTTCCGATAATCTGATAGTCCTCATGCCCTTTACCGGCGATCAATAGAATATCTCCGCTATCAGCTTCATTTACCGCATCGCGAATGGCTTCTCGGCGGTCGGGAATTTTTCGATAGTCCCGACCCTTTACGCCGGCTTCCATTTCCAGCAGAATTTGCTCGGGATCCTCGGTTCGCGGATTATCAGCAGTTAGAATAGCAAGATCGCTGTTATCCACAGCAATTTTTGCCATAATCGGTCGTTTGCCACGCTCACGATCACCGCCGCAGCCTGCAATCGTAATCACACGCTTTCGAGCAAATTCTTTGATCGTGCTCAGGGCATTTTCTAAGCTGTCCGGGGTATGCGAGTAATCGACAATGACTGTGAAATCCTGACCGGCATCAACGGGTTCAAATCGTCCTGCCACGCCTTTAATTTGTTCCACTGTATGAATCATAGCTTCTAGAGCGATCCCTGAAACGGAACAAGCAGCAAGCGCCGCAAGCACATTATAGACACTGAATTTGCCGATCAGTTTCATTGAAACCGGGTAACTACGACCGGCGTTTTCTAGAATAAACGCCGTTCCCGATGGATTAATTTTGATTGCCTTCGCGCGAAAATCTGCGGAATGATTAATTCCGTAGGTAATCACATGAGCCGCAGTCATGTGTTTATAGACCTCTGATGCAGGATCATCTACATTCAAAACTGCAGCCCTTTTCTGTCCAATGCCGTAGCAATTTCCAAGCTGCGAAAAAAGTAGACTCTTTGCATACATGTAGTCTTTCATCGTTCCATGAAGATCCAAATGGTCCTCAGTTAAATTCGTAAAAACACCTACATTAAAGGCGCAACCATGTAATCGACCATCATAAAGCGCGTTCGAGGAAGCTTCCAGAACGACCGAGACTGCCCCTTCAGCCTTCATTTTCGCTAAATTTTGATGAATTAAATGGACTTCAGGTGTAGTATTCTGGACCGGAATCGATTTATTTTTATAATGCATACCCATTGTACCAATTAAACCGGTATTTATGCCGGCCGCTTCTTGAATTGCCTGCACAAGGTACGTAATGGTTGTCTTCCCATTCGTTCCTGTAACACCGAGCAGAAACAAATCATGGCTCGGCTGCCCATAAAAATAATCCGAGATCATGGCCAGTGCACGGTGCGTATCGTTCACCCGAATCACCGGGATAGAAACATCAACTGCATCTTGAGCAACAATCGCTGATGCACCGCTCGCTTGCGCTTGTTGCGCAAAACGATGGCCGTCAACGTGATGACCTTTTATACAAAAGAATAGTGATCCGGGCTTTACCAATCTCGAATCAATCATAAGCTCATCAATCTCAGGGTTTCCTGCTCCTTCTTGTCTGAAAATATCAAGTGCCTTCAGGCAATCGGAAAGTTTCATTATTTGACACGTCCCTCGTCATCTTAATGTCAAAGCGGTGCACTGCTTCAGCACACGCTGAAACAGCGTTTTTTCAAGGTTAATGCATGATCAAGACCAGGCACAGCCCCCCGCTTAGTTATGTATGCTCGGGGAGCCGGCATTACGCGCACCGGCTCCCGAACGTCCATTGCTTATTTTAATCGTCTGCCTTCTTTTTGTCACCTAAGTACACCATTATTGTTGAACCTTGTTTGACCTTAATTCCTGGTTTCGGCGATTGCATGGTCACAACATCGCCATCACCTTTTGTTTCAAGTTTTAAGTTAAACAGGGCATTTCGCAAATCGTTTTTATCCATACCCTTAAGATCCGGAATTTTAATCATCGGCTGATCTGGATAGCGCACTTCTTTCTCAAGACCGCCTTTTTGTTTCTTGACCCCCATCGCACTCAGACTGTCGCCAATGATTCGTCCGGCAATCGGTGCAGAGACGGTACCGCCAAATTGAACGGTATTTTTGGGATGGTCAATTGAGACATAAACAGCAATTTTCGGATTATCTGCCGGCGCAAAGCCCATAAAAGACACAATATAATCATTACTCAAGTAGCGTCCCGTTTTCGGATCTACTTTTTGTGCGGTACCTGTTTTTCCTCCTACACGATAGCCTTGAACAAACGCATTTCGGCCGGTTCCTTGAGCAACAACACTTTCAAGCGTATCTCGCACCTGCTTGGACGTATTCTCAGAGATCACTTTTCGCTTCATGACGGGTTCAATGCGGTTGATGACCTTGCCGGTATCTGTGTCTACCCACGCTTTTGCAAGTTGCGGCTGATAGAGGTACCCGCCGTTGATCGCAGCGGATACTGCAGTTATTTGCTGAATCGGGGTGACCGAAACCCCTTGACCGAATGCTGTCGTTGCAGCTTCCAGCGGTCCGATCTTATCTTTGTTGAACAAGATCCCTTTCGCTTCGCCTTGAAGATCAATCCCCGTTTTGACGCCGAAGCCAAATTTATCAATATAAGAAAACAATTTGTCCTTCCCGATTCGCTCGCCCAAAGCGACAAAACCAGGGTTGCAGGAATTCTGAACGACTTCCAAAAATGACTCGGAGCCATGCCCGCCTTTCTTCCAGCAGTGAAGATGTGCCCCGCCAACCTCAATAGAACCTGAATCATAAAAATGATCCTTTTTAAGGTCAACGGCTTTCTCCTGAAGTGCTGCTGAAAGCGTGATAACTTTAAATGTTGAACCGGGTTCATAGGTCTTCCAAATCGGCAAGTTGTGATTATACACGTCCGGTGAAACGGTCTTATATTTTTCGGGATTATAATCTGGTTTCGATGACATGCCGAGTATTGCACCGGTATTCGGATCCATAGCAATCGCCAAAGCACTATCCGGATGATAAGCAGCAACAGCATTGTTCAACTCGCGCTCTACGATGGACTGCACACGTGAATCAACGGTCAGCATTAGACTCGCACCGCTTTTGGGCGGAATATACTCATCCTTGAGATCAGACATTCGATTCCCGTTCACGTCTGAGAAAAAGGCAACATGTCCGTCTTTTCCTTCCAAACCTTCATTGTAGTAGGATTCCAGTCCGGTAAGACCTTGATTGTCAATGCCGGCAAACCCTAGTACATGGGCCAAAAAGTTTCCTTTTGGATAGTCCCGTTTAAAATCTTCAGCAACAAAGACGCCTGGAAGGCCCAGTGCTTTCACTTCGGCTGCCTTCTCATTTGAGATTTTTCTTCCCTCGGGGGTAATGCGGACAATGGACTCGTTTTTTGAGATTTTCTCATACGCGCGCTTCTTGCTCATGTTCAGTACAGAAGACAGCTGATCCGCTGTCTTATTTTTATCCTTGACTTGACGGGGGACAACCAAGACAGACGGACTGCTCACATTAGTCGCCAGCACCTTGCCTCGAGTATCCAAGATTCGTCCACGTTCGGCCTCATAGGGAATTTCTCTGCTCCACGAATTCAGTGCGTAATTCATCAGCCAATTATTTTCAAAGATCTGCAAATAAGCAAGTCTCGCAATAAAGATTGCAAAAGCAATCAATCCAATCGTCAAAAAAAACAACAACCGTCTTTTGACGGTCACGTTCGAAATACGCACAGGTAAGCCTCCCTCCTATCTTCCTTGTCCTACCCATATGAGCAGTTCAAGAAAAATAGAACGAGCTTCCAATGATTTACGGGTTATCTGAGGTTCCCGACTCAGAAGCGGACGATGTTGCCGGCACATGTGATGCACCTTCCGACGAGTTCTTCTTTTCGCCTGTCAAAGTGACGGTCAGCGTGCGTCCTGCTTTCAACTCTGCACCTTTTGGAATACTTTGATCCGATGCAAAGCCATTGCCCTTAGTCACGAGCTTAAGCTCTTCCAAATCCGCCAGTTTCATGATATCGGCCATAGACCAACCGCTTAAATCAGGCATCTTCTTTTGCACATCGCCGGATAAGATGAATTTACTGCCGGCGTACACGCGTTCTCCCGGATAAGGCAACTGATTTCGAATCGTTCCTGAGCCAATTTGAATCGGAACGATGCCTTTTGCCTTTAGAGCATTCGCCGTTTCTTCCATACTTTGTCCGGTATAATCGGCCGCTTTGACAGAAGAAAGTTTGGTCTTCTCCGTTGCCGTGCTTGCTTTTTTGTCTACTTGAAGATATTGAAGTGCACTGGTCATCACTGGGCGCACAATGTCGGCCACCGGCTCAGGTCCCAGTTCGGTTGCTTTAAGCTGCGGTTGTTTGACTGCAACATAAACGATCAACTTCGGGTCTTTTTCAGGTGCCATACCTAGAAAAGAGTGGATGTAATTATTTTTGCCATATAAATAGTTCCCGTTTAAGGAGATCTGCGCAGTGCCTGTTTTGCCAATAACGTCATATCCAGGGAGATCATAATTCAGGCCGGTCGCACTTGTCCCGTTGACGACATTTTTGTCTGTTACTACTTTGCGCATCAGCGCTCGAGTCTGTTCAGCAGCTGAGGCAGAAATCGGATGTCCAGTAACAACCGGCTTGTGCTGCAACACGGTCTTGTTCGTCTCTGGATTCACAACATGATCGACGATATAGGGACGCATCATTTTCCCGTTGTTTGCAACCGCAGTCGCAGCTTGAACGATCTGCATCGCTGTGAACGCTGAGGCTTGTCCAAATGAAGCCTCCAATTTATCTAGTCTCCAGCGCCAATTGACAACGCTTGAGCGCTCGCCAGGGAGATCAATGCCTGTTTTTTGCATGAAACCAAATTTACGCAAATAATCGCTCAGCTTGTCCGTTCCCAAATATTTATCGGTCAACACTGCCATCCCTACATTTGATGACAATTCAAATCCTTGGTCAAACGTGATCGTTCCCCAGCCTTGACGCCGCCAATCATGAATTGTCCCGCCATCTGTTTTGTAGTCACCGGATGCATAGGTCGCCGAACCATTGTACACGCCAGCGTCAATGGCCGATGCTACCGTAAATGTCTTCATGACCGAACCAGGTTCGTAAGGAAGTGCGATCGGTGCATTGCTGAACTGCTTAATGTCGCGCTTATTCGGGTTAAAAGTCGGGTAACTGGACATTGCCAATAGTTTCCCTGTTTTAGGATCAGCTACAACACCAATTATATTTTCCGGCTTGTATTTTTCCTGAACACTGGACATCGTTTGATCCAAAACCGTTTGAATTCGTGAATTCAGCGTCAGATAAACATTTTTGCCAGGAACGGACTTTGTCATTTTCTGTTTTTCATCCGGGATGGGAACACCGGTAAGGCTGCGGTAATAACGAATGGATCCGTCTTTTTCCGTTAAATAGTTGTCCAGTGATTGTTCAATGCCAAACACACCTTTTTGCTGATTTTTTTCCGAGTTCATTTGCGTAAAACCAAGTGTGTAGGCAGCACTTGACTGATTCGGATAATAGCGCTTCGATTCCGTAATATAACCAATCCCCGGAAGCTTTAATTGATCAATGGCCTGTTTTGTCTTATAGCTCAGCATCTTGCCCTTAGCTCCGAATTCTACCTGATAAACATTTTTATTGAGTCTTTGTAGAATATCCGAGACCTTCATTCCTAAGATCGGTGCCAGCTTCTCTGCTGTTTTTTGCTTATTCTTCACATAGTTATCACTTTTCGGGCTTAAAATCGCATACAACGTGTAAGCAGGAACATCTTCAGCAAGAATTCGTCCGTTCGAAGAATAAATGGTTCCTCTTTTTTCATCGACAACCTTATACTGCGACCACTGTTTTTCACCGAGTTGCAAAAGATTATGGTTATCAATTTTTTTCCCCTGAGCGATGTAAACGAAGCGCCCAATAATGACAAAAAAAGCCAGCATGAAAATCGTGCCGACTATTCCTGTCCAAAAGCTTATTAATCTTCTTTTGCTTTGATTCATGGGAGCAAACCACCTTAAGGAAGTACTTTGACGTTTTCAATGTCCAGTTTTAACCCAAGTTCCTTTTCCGCAAATCGAACAATGCGTTCCGGCGAACTTAAGCTGTCCGATTCTGCTTTCAATTGCTGGGTCACTTTTGCTTGTTCATCAATTTTCGATTGGAGAGAAGCAACATCTTTTGATGCGATGTACAATTTTGCTTGATTCGCAACGAGCAGTAGTGCCATAGCAAAGATCATGATACCGGCCATCGCCCACAGCGCTTTCTCACCCTTCGTCACGCGCCGGGTAATGACAACTTGTCTCTGGCGCGGTGCCGCTTCAACATACTCCTGCCTTTGTACTTTATACGCTTGCTGACTGAGATTCATTGCTCCTCATCCTCCTCAATAGATCTGATTTTTTCTGCAACTCTTAGCTTTGCGGAATGTGATCGACGATTTTCTAAAACTTCTTTCTGTGAAGGTATTATCGGTTTTCTGCTCACTTTTTTCAAAACTGGTAAAAAAGTTTTCGGTACAACTGGCAACCCGGGCGGCAATTCCGGGGGATCGCTGTATTTTTTGAAAAACTGTTTGCACAGTTTGTCCTCAAGTGATTGAAAGCTGATCACCGCAATTCTCCCGCCAATTTTCACCATGCGGAGCGACTGAGTCAGGGCTTCGTCAAAGCTTCCCAACTCATCATTGACGGCAATGCGCAAGGCTTGAAAGACACGTTTTGCCGGGTGGCCGCCTTTTCTGCGTGCCGGTGCAGGAATCGCTTCTTTAATCAGTTCCGTCAGCTGCTCGGTTGTCTCGATCGGGTGCTGCATACGTACTTTCTCAATTTTTCGTGCAATTGCTTTTGAGAACCGCTCTTCCCCATACAAGAAGAAAATTCGAGACAATTGCTCAAATGGCCATTCATTGACAATAACTGCCGCCGTTAAGGGCTGTGATCGATCCATGCGCATATCAAGCGGTCCATTGTGCTGATAGCTGAAACCACGATTTGCGTGGTCAAATTGCGGTGAGGATACGCCCAGATCAAACAGTATGCCGTCTACTTCCAACACACCATGCTGATGAAGTTCTTGTTCTAAATGTCTAAAGTTCGATTTGATAAACGTGATTTTTTCTGCGAAGGGCTTCAAGCGTTCGGAGGCAGCTTGAAGCGCCTCATCATCTTGATCAAATGCGTAGAGACGGCCTTGATCAAGCTGCGAAGCAATCGCTTCGCTGTGTCCGCCGCCGCCAAGCGTACAATCCACATAAATTCCATTTGGATTCACATTCAGTTCGTTAACTGCTTCATTCTTCAATACTGTTCTATGTTCAAACACTGCTACCGACTCCTATCTCAAAGAACACAAGCAGTTCATTGCCCTTAGAGGTCCAAATCAAGCAAGCTCTCCGAGATGTCATTGAAGGATTCTTCAGATTGTGCGAAATAGCGGCTCCACGTTTCTTGATCCCAAATCTCAAGACGCGTCGATACACCGATGACCACACAATCTTTCACTAATTTCGCATACTCACGGAGACTGTTGCCGATTGATACCCGACCCTGCTTGTCCAACGCGCTTTCACTGGCTCCCGAAAAAAAGAAACGCGTGAATGCACGTGCATCTTTTTTTGTAAAAGGAAGTGCCTTAAGTTTTTCTTCTATTCTGTGCCATTCATTCATTGGATAAACAAAAAGACACTGATCAAGGCCACGTGTGATGACAAAAGAGTCCCCGAGTTCATCGCGAAATTTTGCTGGAATGATGAGACGGCCTTTTGTGTCTATGTTGTGATTGAATTCTCCCATAAACAATAGAGCCGCCCCCTCTTTTGTTTTTACTTTACCACATTCCCCCACTTTCCACCACTTTATTTTTTATATTCGCTTAATTAGGGTTGTAATCCTTCCCAAATAAGAAAAACCGGGCTTGTCCGCCCCTTACTTCTGCAGACCGGTGGCTTTCGCGTTGGGTACAGGGCGTGACCGCGGCTGATCCAGAGTCGCTCCTCAGGGACCCGCATTTGCGCCGCTTAACTTTTAAAAGTTGTTTACTATGTATAAAAAAAGATCAGGTTTAACAAGAAACCCGATCTGAACGCTTGTACGCGAGTCTAACATCATGCATCGCGTCCCCTGCAACGGAAGTCCCAAACCATCAGCATGATTCTTTAATGGGGCGGCTTTCAAGATTCTTTGATCGCTGGAATTTCCTTCCTTGCCTGATCAACAACTTTGAATACATTAAGCAGTGATTCATAATTTTGTTTCATAACTGTATAATCACTTTTTAACTGCTGATAGGCAGATTCCAGCTGCTGCTTTTCGCGAAGCAGCTTTTCCTCTTCCTCAACATCAACATCACTTGACTGTTCCTTTAAATCAGTAAGAAAACGGATTAATTGATCGATTTCCGATTCAGAAATGTGCCGCTTCTGTTCCGGTATTTCGGCAAACGGATCCTTAAGTGGCTGAGATTCTAAATCTCCCTTTTTCTTCTTTTTTTTGCGCGCTTTGCGGATGGCTTTTGCTTCCTGCAATTCTTGCTCATATAACTTGCGAATCGATGAATTCCAACGAAAGCCGCAGGCTGCCGGCGTACGAGAGAGTATGCTTCCGGCCTCGGCAAATCCGGCAAGTTGTGTGCTGCCTTCTTTAATATGGCGCAGAATGATTTCTGCAAGTTTGACATCTTCTGCATGCATCCACGCGTCTTGTCTTATCGATGGCATTCTCTTCCCTCTTTTCTCTTAAATCTTGTTTGAGCTGTGCTCTTGTTTTATACCTTATGCTGTTGATAGGATCGGTAGAAGAAAACCGGCTTTTTTCTTTTGAGACAAGCGATAAAAAAGGGTAGAAAAAACCGGGCAAAAAGTGCCCGGTTATTGCTCTGTATGCAGTTTTTAACCATCAATTTTGTACCTGACGGGCGCCCCAGCTGCTCGCTTGCTGCGGGCAGTACGGGGGCAGCTCGCCTCAAAATGCTCGCAAACGCTTTTCATTGTCTGCACGTTTTGACTTTTGTTTTTCCAACGAAAAAAGAGCCGCTTGGGCTCCTCGCATGAATAGAAATTATTTCTCTACGACTTCTTCACCTTTATATGAGCCGCATGACGGGCACACACGGTGAGCTAATTTATATTCACCACAGTTGTCACACTTTACCATGCCTGGAACGGCCAGTTTAAAATGTGTACGACGCTTGTTTTTGCGTGTAGTAGACGTTCTTCTTTTTGGTACTGCCATGGATGACACCTCCTCAGACACTAATTAATCGTCAAAAAACTTTTTCAGTTTTTCCAACCTTGGATCAATCTGGTGCTTCGACGTTTCCTCATCAACAAGCGCCCAGTCATTCCCGGAGAGATGATCCTGAGCACGCGCTTTTTCACTGACTACTCGCATTGGTTTCTCAACCATAATTGCTTCAACGAGATAAGGGGTTAAATCAATTTGTTCATTCTCAATGGTATGGACAAATTCTCCCTCATCTTCGCTTGCATTCCCCGCCGTTAATAAAAATGTTTCGGCGCTATTGATTTGAAAGGGATAATCAACATCCTCCAACGTCATGGCACATGGGAGCACCATCGTTCCCGATAACCGCAGATGGAAGGTCAATGATCGTTTTGAAAATTCAACGACACCCTTAACCTCAACAGGTGATATGCTTCGTATTTCAGGATCCGAGCGAAACAATTCCAGAGGTAATACAACTTCTTTGTTAAAACTCAGTCCCTCATCTCGATACTGCATCAGATCAGGAACGGACCATGTTAAAGACATACTGAACCACCTCTAGACAACAAATGTTATTATAAGCCCCGCATAATAGAATGTCAATCCGCCGAGCTGCCTTAGTTAAGATTATCATAATAAGCGGACCCAGAGCAATTTCTCTTTTATTCGATGATTATGATAAAATGGGAACATTCATGATCTTGATTTCAAAAAGGATGAACGCATAATGATTATTGCCGGAATTATCGCCGAATATAACCCATTTCATAATGGACACCACTATCAGCTTGACACACTAAAGAAACAACTGCATCCTGATGTTGTCATTGTCGTCATGAGCGGGGATTTCGTACAAAGAGGCGAACCGGCACTTGTTTCAAAATGGCGACGCACACAAATGGCACTTCAAGCAGGTGCAGATCTTATCGTTGAACTTCCTTATGTCTATGCAGTCGGTAAGGCGGATGTTTTTGCTCGAGGCGCAGTCGCCATTCTGGATCGGCTCGGCGTAAATGCTTTACTCTTTAGCAGCGAAGATGGAAAAATTGCGCCTTTTATGAATACCCTTTCGCTGATTGAACAACATCAAACAGACTATGACACGAAATTAAATGAATCGATGAAACAGGGATTGAGTTACCCAAATGCCCATGCAGCTGCTTATCGAGCTATAGCCACTGACAAATCAATTGATCTCGTCGATTTAGCAAAACCGAATAACAGCCTTGGTTTTCAATACATCAGAGCCATTCGGCAGCGAAACAGTACGATAATACCGTACACCATTCCGAGACGTCAAGCACAGCACAACGATCAGAGCTGGGATCAAGCGAATGCTATAGCCAGCGCATCAAGCATCCGCAGCCATCTTGAGCAACAATCAATACAATCGATTAGCGATAAAGTACCTGATTTTGTTGCAGATCAACTAGAATTGGCTCATCGCGAGCAAGACTACGGAACTTGGGAACGCTTCTTTCCCTATTTGAAATATAAATTGATCTCCTCAGACAAAGAGCGGCTTCACGCTATTTATGAAATGGAAGAAGGCATTGAACATCGTTTGCAGTCGCAAATTCGTCATGCACACTCTTTTCAAGCGTTTATCTCGGCAGTTAAAACAAAGCGGTATACATGGGCGCGTCTGCAACGTCTCTCGGCACATATTTTGACGGATACACTGAAAAAGCAGGCGATTTCACTTGCTCTAGAAAGTGAGCCCGATGCGATCCGTCTGCTTGGAATGAACAGCGTCGGACAAGCATATCTGGCGAAGATTCGAAAGAAGATCTCGGTTCCAATTCTTTCCAAAATCCGCAATCACCGTTCAGATATGGTAGAACTCGATCTCAAAGCAGCTCAGATTTACGATTTCTTAACGATTAAAGACCCGACAAAGACAACCTACAGTGAAACAGGACATCCTCCGTTTCGCTATGATGAAACAACAGGACGATTTCTCAATGAGTAAATCGTCCTGTTTCAATCATATATGCGTCATTGTTCCAGATACTCAATGGCTTCTTTAAATGTCGCGACCTTTACAATTTTCATTCTTGTATGGATATCTTTTGCCGTCTTCCGAGCAGTCTCATATTCATGATCGGCCGCAGGGGCAAAAAAGATATCCGCACCCGATCTGGACGCCCCGACTACTTTCTCAGCAATCCCTCCAATGGGTCCGACTTGGCCGTTTAAGCCAATTGTTCCGGTGCCAGCAATGTCTCTTCCTCTTGCAAGGTTTTCCGGGACCAACTGATCGTATACTTCCAGTGTCATCATCAGCCCGGCAGAAGGTCCGCCAATATTTTCTATGTCGAAGTTTACTTTAGGACTCACCTGAACTTTGACATGATTATCTTGGTAGATTCCAATCCCCCAGCCTCTGCCTGCCCCAACATATTGTTTTGGGAATGGTGCAGATCTTACGGTTACGTTCCTGACTCGATGACCGCGCATTAGCGTCACTCGATAGGTGTCGCCAAGCTTCTTCATCTTTATTACGCGATCCATATCCTGCACAGTTTTAATGGTTTGACCGTCTACCCCTGTAATCAGATCCCCTGTCTTAAGCACTTTGCTGCTTGGCATCCCTTGCATGACACCGAGGACGAGTACTCCGGCTTCCGTTAATTTCGGCGCCTTGCCCGCAGCTTTGTAAGCAACATAGGCTGCTGACTGCTGGGCACTGCTCATATAGTTTTGCTGACGCAAATTATAATCCTGCTCATCCTCTTCAGGCATTTTAACCTGATTTTCTTTAACCAACGTTGTGTATTTATTCCGATCGAATTTCGCCCATAAGTATTGGTAAATATTCGCTTTTCCTAAATAGATATAGACAAGACGGTAGGCTCCGTCAACTTTTTTTGCTCCGGTCACCTGAACCATTTTCGCCATTGATTCTGCTTTTCCCGGACGTTGCACATAATAAGGCGTACTGACAAAGTTAAGCCCGAGGAGCACAACAGCAGCAATGATCAAGGTCCACTTTATCACTCTTCTCCGCAAAAAAACGCCGCCTCCTTCAGTTACAAAATTTCGATTGAGAGAATCACCTTTGTGATTATATGTAGTATGCGCTTATTTATTTTTGATCATCGATTGGTCTATCAGCGAAGATCGAAACGTATAGTTAGTGTCATAACGGACAAGTCATAGATACGCTGAAAATTGCAGGTGAACCCAATCAATGAATCAATCAAAAACATTTACTTATTTGCTTGCGACCGGCTCAGTTTCCCTTGTCGCACTTATGGTTTGCTATCCCGAAGTTGCTGTCGGCGGTTCGATCAAGGGATTAACCATTTGGTGGAACCAAGTATTTCCGGCATTATTCCCATTCTTTGTGCTTGCAGAATTGATGATCAGTTTCGGTGTTGTCAATTTTGCCGGTATTTTGATGGAACCACTGATGCGGCCGATTTTTCGCTTACCGGGAATCGGCGGGTTTGTTTTAATGATGGGAGTTGTCTCTGGCTTCCCTGCTGGCGCACGCATCACAGCCGACCTTTATAAAGACAAGAAACTAACCAAATCCGAAGCAGAACGGTTGGCGAGCTTCACAAATTTCAGCAACCCGCTCTTTATTTTTAGTGTTACCGCTGTTCAGTTCTTTCACCAAGCCTCACTTGGGATTATTTTCGCGCTTTCCCATTATCTTGGCAATCTTTGTGTCGGTTTAACCATGCGCTTCTTCAGTAAAAGCAAAAAAAAGACAAGTACCATCCAGGTCCGCTCACGATTTGTATATGCACTTGAGCGTATGCACCAAGAACGTCTTGCGCGCAATCAGCCGTTCGGGAAAAAAATAGGCGATGCCGTCGTATCATCCGTTTCGACACTGCTTGCCATCGGTGGTTTCATCGCTCTTTTTTCAATGTTGTATCAATTATTCCTCAACATTGGTGCAATCAACCTCTTGGGAGAAGTCCTCAGCATATGTTTCAAATGGATTGGCTTTTCACCCGAGCTTGGTTCAGCGGTGATTCCGGGGCTTTTCGAATTGACAATCGGCGACAAATCGGTTGCCGAGTTAACATCGGTGCCGCTCATTGAACAAGTTGTCGTTGTTTCTGGCTTGCTTGGCTTTTGCGGCTTTTCCATTCAAGCCCAAGCAGTCAGTATTCTTTCTCAAGCAGGACTCCGTTCTCGTCTGTTCTTAATAGGACGCATCCTGCAAATGATCTATTCATCCATCGCTGCATTCTTTCTCTTTCACGTATTCCCTACAAGCAGCGGCATTGAAACAACAACCGCGTTCAGTCAGAACGTAAGTGCTCTGACACACCACGCAGTTGTTTGGGGACCGACGCTTACATTCGTTATGCTCATTATCTTTATCGTGCTCCAGTTGCACAGGGTTTGTTCACACAGTCATCATTTAAATGGATGACCTGCCGCTGCTGAACTTTGCTTCTAACGCTTGCTCCACCTGAGCGGGTACGAGTTCATGAACCGATCCATGGTACATTGCAGCTTCTTTAACCATACTTGAACTCAGAAAAGAATACCGATTACTCGTCATCATAAAACAGGTTTCAATTTTCGGGTTCAAATGTTTATTAATTGAGGCAATTTGCAGTTCATATTCAAAGTCGGAAATGGCGCGCAGCCCTCTCAACACAACGCTGACCTTTTTCTTTTGTACATAATCCACAAGGAGACCTTCGAAAGAATCAACCGTCACCGAATCCAAATGCGCTGTAGCTTTCTTGAGCATGTCGACACGTTCCTCAACCGTAAAGAGCGGGTGCTTAGACGCATTATTCAGTACAGCAATAATGACATGGTCAAAAACCGTAAGCCCGCGTTTGAGAATATCTAAATGTCCATAGGTCACCGGATCAAAACTGCCCGGATAAACCGCAATTCGTTCACTCACCCGAAACACTTCCCTTTTCAGATCGGCAGATATAGATCGATACTGCCGTTTGCCCCTGATAGGTTCGATATTTTTCCCGACTTAGCCGTTCATGAAAAAATTCAGGAAGCTCAATTCCCGTTTCATGCTCTGCAACAACAACCGCATGGTCAGCCAGCAAATCCTTTTCAATGAGTGTTTCGATGTCCAATCGAATGTGTTGCTTTGCATAAGGAGGATCTAAAAAAACCAAATCAAATCTCATTTGATCATTGCTTAGCTGCTCCAGAGCACGTGTTGCATCAAGTTTAAGCACTTTCGAACGATTCTCACAGCGGCATAGCGCGATGTTTTCACGAATCGTCTGACATGCTGCTCCCGCCCGGTCAACAAAAACTGCCGCACGCGCACCGCGACTGAGTGCCTCAATGCCCAGAGCCCCGCTTCCTCCATAGAGATCAAGAACAGCACCTCCATCAAAGAAAGGACCAATCATATTAAAAATCGTTTCTTTTACTTTATCCGTCGTCGGGCGTGTCATTCGCCCATTCACAGCTTTCAGCCGTCGTCCTTTGTTTTCTCCTGAAATCACTCGCATGAATCGACCCTCCACTTGAAGATATACCGGATAAGAATCAATCTTCCATAGACGATTGATCTTACTAGCCGAAGAAACAAAAAAAACGCATGTCCGCCTCAGCCCTGTCACACACACAATCAATTACCATGTATATAATTTCATTGCATGGTGAATACTAGCTTTTGGCAACATCCTAGAGAGATGTTGGCCCAACCGCGGATGCTTACGTTTCCCCATAAGTTTTCCGCCGGTTTCTCCTCTCCCATTGTCTTGCATCTTTTTTGATGCGTAAAGACAGCCCGCAGTTTGCCTGCGGGTTTTTTCTTTTTTTAAATTTACTCCATTTTATCCGCCACGTTCATGACAATCATCGCTTCAATTGCGGACCACTTCATTCCGCTTGTCCGCTGCTGTTAAACGCTAACGATCAGCGTACTTGCTCGCGCATAAGCCTCTCGTCGCGTTCCTCAGCTCTGCTTTTTCCCTTTTCATAGGTCGTCCTAACCTCTTGCATATGCGACACATCCACTGCTTTAACAAATTTTAATTTAAGCAGCTGATTCAAGGTTTTTTTTGTTTGCTCATGATCGCAATAAAGAAGCGCATATTTCATTCGTTTTGAAATGTAATGCACATAACCATAACGCCGAAGCACACGTAAATATTTTGTATTATAAAGCCAGACAATAATTCCGTCTCTGTTCTGAATCCCCACTGAAACACACCACCCCTTTGTTTCCGGTCCTTTAAGGGTTTATACTCAGGAACAATCCGCACACGCGCTTAATGATCCATAAGCAGAAACCCAGCTTCTCTCTGAGCATCATCGAAACAATAGAAACGGATGTCTTAACGTTAATGACAGCCGCATTTTCCACCTGATCCGCAGCCGCTGCCACACGAGCGGTCAAAAAACGGATCTCCAGTCGGTACTTTTATTGATTTAGAAACGGCATATGCCAAAACCTTGCTTAATTCACCAAGGAGATCGTTTAACTGTTTCTCCTGCTGTTTATAGGCCGCAATCGAAGGATGCGTGTCAAGCTCACGCTTCATTTGCATCATTTCTTTAATCACTTTCTTGTAATCGGGATGATATCTGCCAAACCGCTGCACTTCATCGTACCGATCTCTCACTTTTAAGAAAGCACGAACAAGTTCTTGCGCTTTTTGATCACGTTCAACATTACGTTTGCTCTCTAAATAGCTCACATAGGGCTCCGACTGAATCATCATCGCAGCAAGCTCGTCTGCCTCATCCAAAAGCGAGATATTTTCCAATGTTCCAATCATCTCGAACACCTCCAGTTCTATTAAAATATACAACAAATGGACGCAAAGTGCCATTCATCGATTCGAATGCCGGCCGATTGGTTGGACTATGCTTTCTTTTCCGCCATGGCCTCCGCCATCGCAACGAACATACTCATCATACTCGCCCGCTGATTAAAACGATCCAACCGCTGACTGAATGTTCGGCCATAAAAAAGATCCGCCGCTGATTTAAGTCTTTGGACTTCCAACGGCGATCTGCTCAACGTCCGGTACCATTCCGGATGCATGCGCACAAATAGTTTTAGATCAGCATTCTGGTCTAAATAGGCCTGAATTTCTTTTCTCATCGGGCTCAATCCCTTCGAAAGAAAAATGGATTTTGTGCAGGTGCAGACGGATGTTCGGTTTGATTTGGCTGTTCTTGATTGTTGGTGCTATTTTGTGGATCCTGATCGCTATTTTGACGAAACTGCCCGATAAATGATTGAATGCCGGTGATCGCACCGCTTATGGTTTCAAGCCTTTCCTGCCACTGTTTTGTATCAATATTATCCACAACCTTCAAGACTTTATGAAAAGAAAACGCTGGATGACTTTTTTCATCGTCATCTTCACTTGATTTTTCTTTTAAGCCGTATTTTTCCCATACCTCATGAGATTCGCCGAAAATGACCCAATCATCAAACACATCTCTCCACTTTATGTCATTCTTATGAACATATGCCACAATCTCAGGATGATTTCGAAGAAATGTTTTAAAGCGACCAATCGCAGCGTTTGTCTTTTCCTCTGCCATGAGGACACACTCCTTCCCGTATCGGAACTCCTACATTTATCATAGTCATCCCCTGAGAAAATGGTGCATCAGTACATGATAAAAAAGCCCTTGGTCCATGCTTATGGATTAAGGGGGGTGACAAAATCTTGAGTATAATAATTTTTATACGATCCAACGCCCAGTTCTGTAAATACGTCGTTTAAGAGATTTTTACGATGATCAATGCTGTTTAACCAGCCAAGACTTACCGCAGCCGCATCGGGATACCGGGCAGCGATGTTCTCTCCCGCCGTTTGAAAATAAACGTTTTGCCGATCAAGACGTGTCTTAAGGTCGCCCGACCACTTTGAATCATGTGAGAAGTAATTTCTGGTTTGCATTTCTTTACTATGCTGATAGGCTGCCTGATGGGCCTGTTTATTCCACTTAAGCATAGGCTTGTTAAAACGCAAACGCATGACATTGCTGATGTCAAAGATCTCTTGGTCTTCTGCTTGATTTACAGCTATCCATTCTTTATCATTTAAGTTCGGTGTTTTCGGCAGCTGTCCTTGATAGGTCATTGAATAAGGATGCTGCGCGGCGAGAACACCCGTCGTCATATAGCGGACACCAATCAAACGATCCGAGACATGATCAAAGTTTAATTGTACCCAGTCCTTGCCAAATTTCATTAAGGGACGAATCATCATATCCTCTTCATTTAGCTCAAAATTTATTCTTGTTCCATTATAATTGAAGGAAAGATCGGCTTCGATCGGCACCTTTTCATATATTTTTTGAGAAGCTTCGCCGATGGCGAATGGATTTAGTTTCAGTTGTTTTCCAAGTGCATAGATCGTTGTGACGCGATCCGTTTTCACATCAATGCCTACTTGTACATAGTTTTCACTTTCTCTTCCGTAGATAAACCAGCGGTAGCCGAACTTGGTCGGATCAACACGTTCCGGCTTTCCAAGCATTTTGCTCAACTGCTTCTCCGACTTGCCCATGAGCGTATGGATACCGCTTTCCGGTACCTTAAAGCTCGACTTTGACGGCAGAGACAACTTTTGATTTGTCGAAGGGTGATCCGGATATTCAGAAGGCAGACTGACCAAGCTGATTATGAAGGTACCCGCAAAGACGGCTACGGCAATGAAAAAGATAATCACATTCGTTCTTCTGATCTTCCATCCCCCCTTAATACTTGGCAACCTCTACCATTATAGCAAGTCTTGCAATTTACAGATAAACGATCCGCTCCAGAGCACGGTTAAAGGGGTATTGCCCAGCTATTTATCTGCGGCGCGGTCACGATACAAAACAATCCAGACCTGTCCGTTTCTTCCCGATGCATAGCCCACCCCGATGCGAGAAAGATGCGCTGATTGCAGAAGCTTGGCATCTGCTGTATCACGCAGAATCTGAGCAGCGTCCATGGGTCTTCTATTGCGCTGCATTTTCAAGACATGAACACTGCCCGGATGATAACCCAAGTCGCTCAACATCGTTTCAATGTTCCCCTTTTCCGCTGAATCTTGGGATGCAAGTTGCTGCGCGACGATGCGTGACGCACGAAACAAGTCCCAATCCGGTTCAGCAGGCTTTTGATGGGATGCGTTACGTTGCCGCTGAACCTGATTAAGTATCTCTCGTTCCTGGTCAGCGACTGGAGAAATTTGACGTTCCTCTTGGGTGGTCGCGGTTGTTTTCGCCGACACAGGATGCCACGCTTGTACGTAGAGAATCATGCCCGCGACCCAGAATGAGAGAATAATAAGGATTGTACAGCTTTTTTTAAACGAGACTGGTAGTTTCAACTCGGCTTAACCTCCCTTGACTTTCCAGTCCCATTCTGTCCCATTCCTCACATTGATAAACCCGTAAACGACCGATATATCATTTACTTTAACACTTTTAAAAAAGTTCCATCCGAATTATTGTTCCTCATTCCTTTTTTAGGCACTTTGCCATGTAGAACGCATCGACCATGGCTCCATCTCGTTGAAAGGCTTCTTTGCGTATCCCCTCTACACTATATCCTGAAGTTCCAAAAAGCAGCAGAGCGGCTCGGTTCTCATAACCCACACAAGCTTCAAGACGAAAAATATCATGCCCATGTGCCCATTGCTCTGCCTTCTCGAGAATCATTTTTCCATAACCATTGCCTCGAAACGCCTTCAACACGCCGATGCTTAGCGATGCGCAATGCTTTATTTCAGGTGCTGAATGACCCTGTATGGCAATAAAACCTATCATTTGCTTCTCCTTTACCGCAATAAAACAGGTGGTCTGCGATCGATGGCGCTGAACAGGTTTGCATTGATTAAGCCAATTCGATTCAAGCCCAAGCATCCAGGTTTCTTCATGAATCGGTCTGTACACGTCGATCAACTGGTTGGCATTTTGTTCATTCACTTCAATTAAGTTCAGCATCGCTTGCCCTCCTCATCATCAATCATATTAAATGTATGAACGTGGAAGAGGACATATGTTAGGCCGTTGCAGTGATCCAAAGGTCTCATAGCGCAGCTGCAGGTCAGGGACCATTCCAGAGGAACAGGAGGAGACCGCTATTTTCTCGAGCTTTTTCTTCACTGTAAAAAAGAGCCGAAAGCATGCGCCTCCGACTCATTAATGATGCAATAAGTAGATCATAACAATGCTGCAACGATCATCAATAAAAAGAGCAGCATCATATAATTCAGTGAATAAACAAACATCAGCTTTGCCCACTTAATGGTATCTTTCGCTTTAAACCCGTATATCGCCAGCCCAAGCCAAGTAAAACTTAAAACCAATGCGCCTATAATGTAGATCGGTCCAAGCTCATAAAGAAGAAACGACGTTGGAACTAAAGCAGCTACATAGACAATCATTTGCCGCTTGGTTACCTCAAACCCTGCAACAACCGGAAGCATTGGAATTCCCGCCCGCCTATATTCTTCAACGCGCTTCATTGCAAGTGCAAGAAAATGGGGAGGCTGCCAAAGAAATAGGATAAGAAACATGATCCAAGGAATCGGCGAGTTAAGCGAAGGGTCAACGGCTGCCCATCCAATAATGGGCGGAACCGCTCCGGCTACACTGCCTACGACGGTATTCATCGAATGGCTTCTTTTCAGCCACAAGGTATATACCAGAACATAAACAAGCAGGCCCAGTAACCCGAATGCCGCTGCTGTTATTGATGCAGCAAGAAGCGCAACAAGGCCGAGCACGGACAAGGCAACCCCCATAACTAGTACGGTCTTTCCTGTCATTTTTCCGGTTGCCGACGGACGTTCATGCGTGCGCTCCATCAACGGATCAATGTCCCGATCAATATAATTATTCAGTGAACATCCTCCGCCAATCACAAGTGCTGTTCCAATGAGAACGAAGAGAATCTGCGGCCATACATCAAGCCAACTTGCTCCAGTAAAGTGCATCGCCAGCATAAGCCCGGAAAAAGTGGTAAAAAGATTAGAATCAACGATGCCAATCTTTACGGTCGTCAGTACATCGCGTACCATATCTCGCAAAGGCGTTGTATCATGCGATTCAATAGCCTGGCTAGAGGAGTCGATCATTTTCATCATAGAATGCCTTCTTTCTTATGCATAAAGGGATAAGCTGTTTTTTTATTAAATAAACCGTGTTGACTAACAGCAAACAAAACGCGTCGTCTAACACATCGTTCCCATTTAATTATAAAGGAACGGCTCCGATTTGTCTTATGTAATACTCAATGATTTACATCACTATTTTTCATTCATTTATCGGATTTTTGATGAAAATGCAGCCTTTTTTAAGGCCAAAGCCTTTGAATTTGAGCGAAATATGCAAGCAGCTCGGCAAAATTTGATAGAATGGAACCATGCGGTTAACAAATCGCAATCTGCAAAAACAGAAAATCAGGTGATTCTATGCGTTCTACATGGTTAAAAATGATCAGCGTTGCCGGTACACTTGCTGTACTGATTGTTGTATTGATGGGGGCACTCGTAACGAATACCGGCTCGGAATATGGCTGCGGAAATAATTGGCCGCTTTGCAATGGAAAAGTCATTCCGGATGCGCAAACCCACCATACTTGGATTGAGTATAGTCATCGCGTTGTTTCAGGACTAGCCTCACTTCTTGTCGTTGCCCAAGCCGTTTGGGTATGGATTCGTTTCAAACACGTATGGGGCATGCGTTTTCTAGCTTGTTCCTCTGTCTTTTTTATTTTTTTACAAGCATTTCTTGGCATGGCTGCCGTCGTTTGGGGACAGTCCTCCGTTGTCCTTGCACTTCATTTTGGTATTTCACTGCTCTCATTTGCAAGCATGGTTCTTTTGACCTGTCTCGTTTTTGAACAAGTCAATCCGAATCGTTATCGGATCAATCTCTCCGTGCGGACGCCAATGAAATGGAATTTTATTTTATTAGGCATTTATACTTATCTCTTGGTTTATTCAGGTGCTTTTGTCCGCCATACCGAATCAAGTCTGGGATGTACCGATTTTCCGCTCTGCAATGGGCACTTGTTCCCTGAACCATGGATGAGTAAGGCAGGGGTTCAGTATTTACATCGCGCCCTTGCATTAATTTTGCTTGTCTGGTTAATCGGAACACTGATTGCAGCAATAAAGCGGTACAAGAGTCAAGAACAACTATCAAATCTGCTCTTTATCATTCTTATTTTGGTATTTCTTCAAGCGGTAGCAGGGATATTCATTATCACCACGAAGATGAATTTACTCTTTTTATTGCTTCATGCATTCTTTGTAACCGGATATTTTGGCATTTTAACCATCCTCATTTTGTTTGGCTGCCGTCCAGAAAAAAAATAATAATGCTGTACAACAAGAAAAGAGCCGGGGGAAATTCCCCCGGCTCTTTCTTATCCAATTCTTTACATTAGCTTAACTCAATCATCAAATCCCCAGTTTCGATTACATCGTTCTCATTAACATGTATCTTTTTAACGGTCCCATCCATTGAAGCCTGGACGGTTGTTTCCATCTTCATTGCCTCAGTAACGAGCAGATGGTCGCCCTTCTTCACACGCTCTCCGGAAGATACAAGAACTTTAACGACCGTACCTGGCATGGAAGCACCAATTTGATGTGGATTATCTTTCTCAGCTTTTTCATGCGCCGTTTCAGATGATTGGACATTCACATCTTTCACCGATACTTCGCGCGGCTGTCCGTTTAATTCATAGTACAAAGTCCGCGTTCCGTCCTTTTGTGGATGGCCGATTGAAATTAATTTAACGACAAGCATCTTACCTTCTTCAATCGTTACCGATACTTCTTCACCTAAACGAAGGCCATAGAAGAAGGTCGGCGTACTAAGCACCGTATTTTCTCCAAACGTATCGCAAAAATGCAGATAGTCTGTATAGACCTTAGGATAAAGCGCCGCAGAAAGCACTTCATGAAATTTAAATTTACGTTCAAATTTTTCTTCAAGGCGTGCCTGAATATCGTCAAAATTAATCGGCTCAAGATTTTTTCCTGGTCGATCGGTCAACGGCTTTTTGCCTTTCAGAACAATACGCTGCAATTCCCTCGGAAAACCCTGATACGGCTGGCCAAGTTCACCCATAAAGAAGTTAACCACAGAGTCAGGGAAGTCAAGCGTCTGGCCTTTTTCATAGATGCTGTCTTCATTGAGATTATTTTGCACCATATACAAGGTCATATCGCCAACCACTTTGGAAGATGGTGTCACCTTAACAATGTCGCCAAACAGCAAATTGACACGCCGGTACATATCTTTAACTTCTTCGAAACGGTCGCCTAGTCCCACCGCAATCGCTTGTTGCTTCAGATTGCTGTACTGACCGCCTGGCATCTCCAACTTATAAATCTCTGCATTCGAGGTTTTCATGCCGCTTTCGAACGGGAAGTAACAGGCGCGTACTTTTTCCCAATAATGACTGAGCGATTCCAAAGCGTCAATTGATAGGTCCGGTCTGCGGTCATTCGCACTGAGCGCATAATACAGCGAATTGACACTCGGCTGAGACGTCATCCCTGCCATCGCTTCAATCGCAACGTCAACAATGTCAACACCCGCTTCAATGGCTCGGACATAAGTATAAATACCGTTTCCGCTTGTGTCATGTGTATGAAGATGGATCGGAATATCAACCGTATCCTTCAATTCGGCAATCAACCGATACGCTGCCTCAGGTTTGAGCAGTCCCGCCATATCTTTAATACCGAGAATATGTGCGCCGGCGTTTTCAAGTTCCTTAGCCATCTTTTTATAATAATCAATCGTGTATTTGGTACGTAATCCATCAAGAATGTCACCGGTGTAACACATTGTGCCTTCGGCAATCTTCCCGCTTTCAATGACCGCATCAAGGGAAACACGCATCCCCTCAATCCAGTTCAGGCTGTCAAAAACACGGAACACATCGACACCATGTTTTGCCGCTTCTTTGACAAATGCTTTGATGAGGTTATCCGGATAATTCTTGTATCCGACAGCATTCGATCCGCGTAAAAGCATTTGCAGCAAGATATTCGGCATCTTGGCTCTGATCTTATGCAGCCGTTCCCAAGGATCTTCTCTTAAGAAACGATACGCGGTATCAAAGGTTGCACCGCCCCAAGCTTCTTCTGAAAACAAATGAGGCAGAAGATGTGCCGTTTGTGCCGTGACACGAATAATGTCCTTGGTCCGCATCCTTGTGGCGAGCAAGCTTTGGTGTGCGTCACGGAATGTCGTATCCGTAAGCAGTACCTTTTTTTGTGCTTTAACCCATTCAGAAACGCCTTTAGGGCCCTTCTCTTCTAAAATTTGTTTTGTGCCGCCCGGATAGGGATCCGATAATTTCACATCCGGAATTGGCGGAACATCAAAGATCGGTTTCTTATTCTTTGCAATTCCCGGATAACCGTTAACCGTTACATTGCCAATATAGCTCAGCATCTTCGTTCCGCGATCCAATATTTTTTCAAAAACAAACAGTTCCGGTGTTGTATCAATAAAGGTTGTCGAAACATTGCCCTCGAGAAAATCAGGGTGTTTGACCACGTTAATTAGAAACGGAATATTGGTTTTAATCCCGCGAATCCTAAATTCCTTTAGGTTACGCAGCATTTTTACCGCAGCACTTTTAAAGCTGCGCGCCGATGTTGACAGTTTGACGAGTAGCGAATCATAGTAGGGTGTAATCACGGAACCTGTGAACGCATTGCCAGCGTCCAGACGAACACCGAAACCGCCCCCGCTCCGATAAGCAACAATTTTACCTGTGTCGGGCATAAATTGGTTGCTTGGATCTTCTGTTGTAACACGGCATTGAATCGCATAGCCGTAAGTATGAATCTCTTTTTGTTCTGGAATCAGTACCGGATCCTCGTGAAGACCATAACCTTCAGCAATCAGAATCTGCGAGGAGACAATATCGATTCCGGTAATTAATTCTGTTATTGTATGTTCAACCTGAACACGCGGATTTACTTCAATAAAGTAAAACTGGCCATTTGGCGTAACCAAAAATTCAACCGTTCCCGCGTTTAAGTAATTAACACTCTTCATTAGACGAACGGCAGCTTCACAAATCTCATGACGTAGTTTCTCACCTAGTCCTCGACTTGGTGCCACTTCGACCACTTTCTGATGACGGCGCTGAACCGAACAGTCCCGCTCATAGAGATGAACGATCTCGCCTGACTGATCTGCCATAATCTGAACCTCGATATGACGTGGGTGATCCAGATATTTTTCAACGTAGACATCTTCTTTTCCGAATGTCTGCTTTGCCTCGGAGGTTGCGCGTGCATAAGCTTCCTCAACACCCTGCGCACTGCGGACAATACGCATTCCGCGTCCGCCGCCGCCGAGCACCGCTTTAATTATAATTGGGTAACCATGTTTTTCACCAAAATTTTTGACATCTTCAACAGAAGACACAGGTCCACCCGATCCAGGGATAACCGGGATATTTGCATTAAGCGCTGCTTCTCTGGCAGCAGCTTTATCACCGAATGTGGTCAGATGTTCCGGACGCGGACCGACAAAAATAATGCCTTCTTCTTCACAACGGCGCGCAAATTCGGCATTTTCAGAGAGAAAACCGTATCCTGGATGAATTGCATCCACATGATGCGTTTTTGCCACTTCAATGATGCTGTCAATATCTAAGTACGCTTCAATCGGATTTTTTCCTTTACCGACCAAATACGATTCATCAGCTTTATAGCGATGATAGGAGCTGATATCTTCCTTGGAATAAATGGCAACCGTTCGGATACCGAGTTCCGTACAGGCACGACAAATTCTGATTGCAATCTCACCACGGTTAGCAATTAGCAATCGTTTAATTTTTCGCTTTAACATTCTCTCTCTTCCCTTCTATTTGGCTCGACCTTTTTAAATTAACAAACCCAGAGATGTTCATTAAAACGCAGATTGAAAAAACCATTGTGATCAGCGAAGAACCACCATAGCTGACAAAAGGCAGAGTTACCCCGGTAATCGGTAAAAGACCGGTAGCAGCTCCCAAATTTACAAACGTTTGAATTGCAAGCATACTTGAGATCCCAATAGCAAGCAAACTGCCGAATACATCTTTGCAGCGGATTGCGATCACGAATCCCTTAAACACAAGATAAGCAATACATAATACAACAAACAAAATACCTAATAAGCCAAGTTCTTCCCCAATGATTGAGATAATGAAATCCGTTTGGGGTTCCGGCAAGAAGCCCGTTTTTTCAATACTCTGACCAAGACCTCTTCCCGTCAATCCTCCTGAAGCAATAGCTATATATGAATTGATCAACTGCCGACCCGTCTTATCCGCAACGGAAAACGGATCATAGGCAGCTGTAAATCGCCCGAGTTGGTTGCCGCTTAATGCAAAATGGTAAACGCCGATAACCGCGACAGCAGAAAGCGAACCCAAAAAGAGTAAATGCTTCGTTCTAAGTCCTGCACAAAGCACCATCACCGTGGATATCATCATCAGAATCATTGCTGTACCAAAATCCGGTTGCTTCGCAATCATAAAAAAGAAAATCATAATAACGATGAGTGGCGGCGCAACAGATGTTTTGAAATCAGCGATCATATTCTGTTTATTCGAAAATACGGAAGCTAAATAGAGAATAACTGTAATTTTTACTAATTCAGCAGGCTGAAGATTAAACGATCCAAGTCGTAACCATGATTGTGCATTGTTAACAGTACTTCCCAAAGCATATAACAAGAGCAATAAAAAAAAGGATAGAAGAATCATCGGTTTTACAACTTTTCGATACGCCTTATATGGGACAACCATCCCCACAATGCCAACCGGCACCGCAAGAGCCGCCCATCTCAATTGATGAACAAAGAAATAGCTGGCCGGCTGCGGCGTAGAAAAAAAGATACGTGCCCAAACCGAACCCGCGCTATAGACCATGATCAACCCAAATCCGATCAAGAGCGACATGGTTACGAGTAAAGAATAGTCAATATGATGCAGCAGCTTTTTCAACGTAAGATCCACCCTATCTGATCCATTGTCATTACATCCAAGATCAATCGTTCTCGGAAGCAGGTTTCGAACAACAGGGTTTTCATACCTGGTGAACTGTGATAAAAAAGCCCAAACCTCACCTTCAGTTAGGGTATGAGTTTGAGCGCTTTGCTATTATTTATGTGTCGATGCCTCATGAAGGGCAGACACCTGTCGTTCAAGCGAACTCAGAAGTTCTTTTCCTTCATCTGCACGGACAACACCGAGACGCACCGCAAAATCAATTTCACGGGACAGACCGAACATTTGTGTGTCCAGCACTTCTTCGTACAGGGGGCACTGGGGCATCGTCAAGTTTTCCATTTGTACCCCGATCAGTTTCAGAATCTTCTGCGCGTCGGCCTGCAGCAATTCATAGGCTTTTTCACGTTTGCCTATCTTAATCTCGACTGACATATCTGCTCCCCCTTGTCTCAATTACTTGCCTAAAGTTTATCTTAACCTCTGTCCTGATAAAATGCAAGATTAATCACAGTCTACAAACGACCACCTGCGGGTTTGCAGTAGTCCGTGCGATCATTGCTTCGATTTCATTCCAAAACCTGCTATACTTAACTTAAGGAGGTTTTTTTCATGCAAGTCAAGTGTGCATTATGTGAAAAGATCTGCCAGCTGGATGATCAGTCGGCGATCGCAAAACGGCTAAAAAATAGACCGATCCACACGTATCTTTGCGATTCTTGCCATAAAAGAATCAGTGAACGAACGCGAGCACGCTGGGCCACCGGCAAATTCACACTGCACCTGCCTTCACACAGTAGCAAAAAGAAGGTTGGGCGTTCTTAAAAGTGTACGGTCCCATCGTATTCGATGACTGAGATCAAGTTCGTAACTAATTTTCTTAAAATAAAGCGATGCATGTTCTGCTCCCCCTATAAGATGGACACTAATCAGTCCGCTTAAGGGGGTTTTATATTCACGGAAGCTCCGCTGATTTTTCGACAGCCGCAAGGCCAAATCATCGGCTTTCTTTACTTGCAAAAAAACTCGGTGGTTGAAATCCGATTAACGATCGGATTTTCAACCACCGAGCAAAGCGTTTCATGCTGTGTTCAGTTTTTCGAAAACAGATCAAATCCATGATAAACTATTGATCTTATTTAATCAGCCGTTATACTTTGGAATCTTGCTTCCTCGGCGTTCAAAACGTTCACGTTCGCCCTTGTTCAAAATCTTCTTGCGCATCCGAACACTCTTAGGTGTAATTTCACAGTATTCATCATCATTCAAGTAAGAAAGTGAATCTTCAAGGGACAACTTACGCGCCTCTTTCAAAGTTACGGTTTGATCCTTGTTCGAAGAACGTACGTTGGACGCGTGTTTTGCTTTCGTAACATTCACAGTCAAATCATTTTCACGGTTATGTTCGCCAACGATCATGCCTTCATAAACATTAACACCGGGTCCGACGAACATCTCACCGCGATCCTCAAGTGCAGCAAGCGAATACGCCGTCGTTTGTCCTTGATCCATCGAAACCAGCACACCATTTCGGCGCCCGCCGATTTCTTCTTTGATAAACGGAGCAAAGTGATCAAAGGTATGGTTCAAGATACCGTAACCGCGTGTATCCGCCATAAACTGACGATTATAACCAATCAAACCGCGAGAAGGAATCATGAACGTCAGACGTGTCTGCCCCGGCTGTTCCTGACGCATATCTTTCAATTCGGCTTTGCGTTTCCCCATCGATTCAATGACTGCACCGACATATTCCTCCGGTACATCAATTTGAACGGATTCATACGGTTCGCACAGCTTGCCGTCAACTTCCTTTGTAATAACGCTCGGCTTCGATACAGATAGCTCGTAGCCTTCTCGGCGCATTGTTTCAATCAAGATCGACAAGTGAAGTTCCCCACGTCCAGAAACGATCCAGGAGTCATGCGAGTTCGATGCCGACTCAACTTTCAAGCTGACGTCGCGTTCCATTTCCGCCATGAGCCGATCTTCAATTTTTCGGCTTGTCACGTAGTCCCCTTCCTGACCTGCAAAAGGACTCGTATTAGGCAGAAAAGTCATTTTCAAGGTTGGTTCGTCAATGCGAAGCGGTTCAAGCGGATCAACGTGATCCACATCATTAATGGTATCGCCAATATCAATATCGGAAACACCGGTTATAGCGATAATATCACCGGAGCAAGCTTCTTGAATCTCCGTCCGTTTCAGGGCGTGATAGCCAAAAAGCTTGGTGATGCGGAACTTTTCAACACTTTCACCGGCATTTTTAACGAGTACAGCATCTTCTCCGACCTTGATCTTGCCTCGATAAATTCGGCCAATACCAATACGGCCGACATAGTCATTATAATCGAGCATCGTGACTTGGAACTGTAGGCTTTCGTCGCGATTGTCAACCGGTGCCGGAGCATACTTCAGAATCATATCCAGAACTACGCTCATATCTTGGTCAACATGTTCAGGATCTGTTCCTGCAACGCCATTTACCGCAGATGTATAAACAACCGGGAATTCAAGCTGATCCTCATCAGCTCCCAGATCAATAAACAAGTCAATCACTTCATCAACGACTTCTGCCGGACGAGCCATTGGCTTATCGATTTTGTTTACAACAACGATTGGTTTCAGATGTTCTTCCAGCGCTTTCTTTAATACAAAACGTGTTTGCGGCATGCAGCCTTCATAAGCGTCAACAAGCAGCAGAACGCCGTCAACCATTTTCATAATTCGTTCCACTTCGCCGCCAAAGTCTGCGTGTCCCGGTGTATCTACAATATTTATTGTATGGTCTTTGTAAGAGAGACTCGTATTCTTCGCCAGAATGGTAATGCCGCGTTCCCGTTCAATTGCATTTGAATCCATTGCCCGTTCATTAATGTGCTGATTTTTACGGAACGTCCCGGATTGCAACAACAGTTTATCCACTAATGTCGTTTTACCATGGTCGACGTGTGCAATAATCGCGATATTCCGCAATTCTTCCCTTAATTTTGTCATTTATTCCTTACTCTCCTCATCTTTTCCAATCGCTTCGCATAAATTAGCCGAAACATACACATGCAAATCATTTTCTCACAAGTCGCGTTCTATTGTCAATTTTTTCTGTGTCTATTGAAATTTTGTTTCGGCACGTCGGCAAAGCTTTTGTGCTTTTTTCGCTTTCGCTTTATGATGAACTTAGGAGGCGATTCAATGTTTCGTATCGGTTTATTCTCAGTCATCCTATGCACCACTGCAAGCTTGGGCGGAATCGTTGCAGGAATGATCCTCGGCCAGCCAATGCTTACTCTTCTCTCAGCATTTGCGGTCATTTTGTTTATGTGGGTCGGTTTTATGCTGAAGGCGATCCAGCAGAGAAGCCGAGGGCATGATTAATGATTATGCCCTCCATCAGGTTCACAGATGAACTTCCCACTCTGAATCTGTTTGCGTACATGTTCTGCAATAAAGTGATGGAGTCCCGGTCGAGCCGCAAGCACTGACGTCTTGCTCAGAATATTAAGCGGCTGACCATCTGCCCTAGAATAACTGCCGCCGACCTCTCGAAGCAGGATCAAGCCGGCACCGTAATCCCAAGGCGAAAGGCGCATTGTAAAATAGGCATCCAAATAACCGGCCGCTACATAAGCGAGTTCTAGAGACGCCGCTCCATAAGCCCGAGTCCCGCTGCACCGTTTAACAATTTCCATCATGGTTTCCTCGTGGATCATCCGGTTAGGCTTCAGCCAAGTCGCGCTAAGATCAATCAAACTGTTTTCAATCGTTACCGATGTCAGTGTCGCCAGCCTTTTCGTATTCTGATAAGCACCCTGGCCGCTTATACAATGGAAGAGTTCATCAGCCATCACATCGTAAATAAAAGCCGCACGCCCCTCCCCTTCCTCATATACGCCAATAGAAACAGCAAAGAAGCGCTTCTGCATCACAAAGTTCAGCGTCCCATCAATAGGATCAAGAAGCCAAAGCACACCATCTGTATCAGCCACTCCGTCACCGAAACCCTCTTCAGAAACAATTCGATCCCCAGGATACGCCGCACGGATCTTTTCAATAAGAAATTTTTCAATGTGACGATCCATATTTGTTACCAGATCATTATGTGCACTCTTCTCGCTGACTTCCAAAGGTGTTAACAGCGATGCACGCAGCTGTGTACCTGCCTCTTTGATCCATTGAATAACTTGCCGCTCAAGCGCGTCCCAGTCATGTTCCGTCATTTTTCTGTCAACTCCTGATTCTACGTGTTCCATTGCCTGTAGATTACAAATCGATATCGATTCCGTCCGGCATACCATCGTCTCATTCAATAGTACATCATTTAGCTGCAAAAAGAAAAATCACCGATTTCTGCCGGTGATTATATCCTCTCAAAAACCGTTTATTTTTCTTAACCTTACCCATGGATCTGATCAGCCCCTCAAATCTCCAACAAAAGCATTTCGCGACGCAACCGTTCCAGTTTTTGTTTGCATCGTACAATTGTTTTATCATCCTTATTGACAAGTGCTCGATGCAGTACAGTAAGCTCGCTGTCGATTGCGATCCGTACTTGTGGAATTCTTTTTTCTGCATCCTTCCTGCTCAGTGTCTGGTTAAGCTGTTTCATGGCAAATGCCACTTCCCTTCATTTTTTGCCGTTCACAGGAGCGCGAAATGAATCAGAATCTTATCAAATTACGGATTTGTTGTTTCTTTAGTTTATGCGAAAATTTATGTGTATTACCATTAAAATGATTGTTTTTCAGAAGCACTAGATATAAATAATCCGGTCAAGCTATGGTATGCTAGTTTAAGATTTTCTACATAAAGGAGTGTAAAACGATGCCTCAGGATGGTTTTACTACGCTTGATTTCAATTGCATGCAGCTGCCTGGATTGGACGAACGGATGAGCGCCATTCGCCAACAGATTCAACCACAGTTCCATCGAATTGCGGATCAACTCATCCCGTTCCTGAACGAAAAGGAACGAGCCGAGCCAGCTTTCTGCGCCCATATCGCACGCCACGCTAGACGAACGGTTCATCCACCGGAAAGTACATGGCTCGCACTTGCACAGGATAAACGGGGCTACAAAAAGCATCCCCACTTTCAATTCGGTATTTGGCCGAATCATCTCTTTTTTTGGCTTGCTTTTATTGACGACTACCCTTACAAAAAGGAACTGGGTGAAGCGATGCTCTCGCATATGCCGAACCTAATGCAAACGTTTCCGCCTTCCTTTGCTTGGTCTTCCGATCACACAGCTGCTGATTACACGCTGCAGGGCGAGCTTACTGCGAACGACCTGCAGCAGTTATTAATCCGTCTGACCAAGGTAAAAAAAGCGGAGCTACTCTGCGGCGTTGTGATTCCGAAACAGGAAGCAATTGCAGCGTCCGAAGAGCAGCTGATCGCCTATTTAAAGGAACAGATTGTTAAACTGCTTCCACTCTATGAACTTGCTTTGCACAGCACCATTTAAAAAGCATCCACTTTATAGAAAAAACCCTGAGCACTTGTGCTCAGGGTTTTTCTTGCTTTTATTTTGCAATATGAATCGGATGGCCAAGTACTACATCTGCTGCTTCCATCGCAATTTCGCCTAAAGTCGGATGGGCATGAATGGTGAGAGCAAGATCTTCAACGGTCATTCCTGATTCAACGGCTAAACCAAATTCAGCAATCATATCGCTTGCACTTACGCCAACAATCTGCGCACCAAGAACCAAGCCATCCGAAGCACGTGAAACAATTTTTAAGAATCCGTCCGACTCGCCAAGTGAGAGTGCGCGCCCATTTGCCGCGAACGGAAATTGACCCGTTTTGACTTCGTACCCTTCTTTTACTGCTTCTTCTTCAGATAGTCCAACCGATGCGATTTCAGGATCAGAGAAGACAACGGCAGGCATCGCCCGGTAGTCGACCTCTGAAGCGATTCCGGAAATTGCCTCAGCAGCAATCTTACCTTCATAAGAAGCCTTATGGGCAAGTGCCATTCCTGAAACAATATCGCCGATCGCATAAACCTTGTCGTTCGAGGTTTTTCCTTGTTTATCTACATGGATCAAGCCGCGTTCACCAAGTTCAACACCAGCCAAATCAAGGCCAAGATCTTTCGTATTCGGACGGCGTCCAACCGTCACCATGACATAGTCCGCGTCAAAAGTCTGAGTCTTACCCTTTACTTCGGCAGTAACAGAAACGCCGTTTGCTGTTTCTTCCACACCTTTTGCTAAAGCTTTGGTAAAAACAGAAACGCCTTTTGCCTTAAGTTTCTTTTTCACCGGTGCAATCAGCCGCTTTTCAAAAGCAGGTAAAATAGACGGTGAGCCTTCAAGAATGACAACCTCAGTCCCAAATCCAGCAAGAGCCGAGCTGAGTTCGATCCCAATATATCCCCCGCCGATAACGACTAATTTTTTTGGAATCTCTTTTAGAGCAAGCGCACCTGTCGATGACAACACACGACTGCTCCACTTAAATCCGGGAATTTCAATTGGTGATGATCCGGTGGCAATGATACAATGATTAAATTTATACCGTGAAGATTCATAGCCGTGATTGACGCGCACGACATCAGAATCAACAAACAAAGCTTCGCCTTCAACGCTTTCAATATTATGCGCTTTAAACAGCCCTTTGACACCGCTGGTTAACCGATCAACGATCTGTCCCTTCCATTCCTGGACTTTGTGAAAATCAACATGAACATTTTCCGCGCTGATGCCCATTGATTCCGAATGATTCATTTGCTCAAAGCGGTGACTTGCTGATATTAGTGCTTTTGATGGGATGCAACCGACATTCAGACACACCCCACCGACATGCTGTTTCTCAATAACAATGACTTTCTGTCCCAGCTGCGCAGCACGTATCGCTGCAACGTAACCGCCAGGCCCAGCTCCTATGACAACCGTATCCACCTCAGTCGTAAATTCACCTACAACCATCTCTACCCCTCCAAAATAAGTCGTTGCGGATCAACTAACAGCCTTTTTATTTTGTTCATTGCCCTCTGAGCAGTTGCGCCGTCAATTAGACGGTGATCAAAGCTCATAGACAGAGCAAGCATTGGTGCAGCAACGATCTGTCCATCGCGTATGATGGCTTTTTCAGAAATTCTTCCGACCCCAAGAATCGCGGATTCCGGCTGATTGATCACCGGTGTAAACCATTGGCCGCCTTCTGAGCCGATATTCGATAGGCTGCAGGTCCCGCCCTTCATCTCTTCTGCAGTCAGTTTTCCGGTACGCGCTTTTTCTGCCAGTTCTTGGATCTCACTTGCAATAGCATACATCGATTTCGCTTCAGCATGCTTTACTACGGGCACAACAAGTCCGGCGTCCGTATTTGTAGCGATACCTATATTGTAATAGTGTTTGTAAATAATTTCCTGACTTTCTTCATCAATCGATGCATTTAATATCGGAAATGCTTTGAGCGCAGACACAAGTGCTTTTACAAGATAGGAGAGATAAGTCAATTTGACGCCAAGCGCCTGTGCCTCTTCCTTATATTGTTTTCTATGTGAAACAAGCAGCGTCGCATCCACTTCATCCATCAACGTAACATGTGGTGCGGTCTGTACGGAATGCGCTGTTGCCCGAGCGATCGCCCTGCGGATCCCCATCAATTTTTCACGCGTTTCAAGTCCCTTGGAAACCGCCGTCTCGTTTGACTCGGCAGCTGTTGCTTTCGTCTCGCTTTCCTTTGGCGGCTGCTGCGACTCAGTAGACGGTTCAGTTATCTCAGATTCACTGATGAAGCGGTCAATATCCGCTTTCAGTATGCGGCCATTGCGTCCTGTTCCGGTTATTTGTTGCAGATTGGTCCCGCGATCTCTTGCATATTTTCGAACGGATGGCATTGCGATCACCGATTGACGATTTTCCACGGCTTGATTTCCATCTGCTATCGCCTCATTTTGAGGATCAGGCTTAGAAGCCGGTTGTTCAGAATCCTTTTGGCTCACCTGGGCACCTTGAACATCTTCTTCCTGGGTTACTGTCGCTTGCGATGCATGATCATCATCCGATTGAAGGGTGATCACAACGGTGCCCACTTCAACCACTTGACCTTCTTCTGCATTGAGTTCCAGCACTTTTCCGTTAACAGGAGAAGGGATTTCAACAACTGCTTTATCATTTTGAACCTCAGCGAGCGTATCATCTTCACGCACGATATCGCCGGGTTTCACAAACCATTTTAAAATTTCGCCTTCATGGATTCCTTCACCAATGTCAGGCAGTTTAAAAAAATACGCCAACGGGGGTTCACTCCTTTCACCGATCTGGTTTTCCTGTTACCTTCTCTTTAAAAGTTGACGGTTGCTTTCGCTTGTTCAATAATATCTTTTTCGTTCGGCAGCCATACATCCTCAGCAGAGGCAAACGGAAAAACAGAGTCCGGTGCGCTCACCCTGCCGACCGGAGCCTCAAGATGCAGCAACGCACAATCATTGATTTCAGCAATAACTTGTGCTGCAATACCTGCTTGCTTCTGCGCTTCCTGAACCACAACCGCACGATTCGTTTTTTGGATCGACTTGACGATCGTCTCCGTGTCGAGCGGGCTTATTGTCCTAAGATCGATTATTTCACAATCAATGCCCTCTTTTTGCAATTGTTCCGCTGCTTTCAATGCAGTGCGCACCATCGCACCATACGTAATCAATGTAAGACCGCTGCCCTCTCGAACAATTTTCGCCTTGCCTAACTCAATCGTATAGGCTTCCTCAGGCACTTCCTCTCGAAAAGAGCGGTACAGTTTCATATGCTCAAGAAAGAGAACCGGATCGTTATCGCGAATTGCGGCAATCAGCAACCCCTTCGCATCATAGGGATTTGATGGAATGACAACTTTTAGTCCCGGACATTGGGCAAAGAGTCCTTCCAAATTATCTGCATGGAGTTCAGGGGTTTTTACCCCACCGCCAAACGGGGAACGAATCGTTACAGGCGCATGGTAGTGCCCGCCGGATCGATATCTAAGCCGTGCCAATTGAGATGCAATACCGTCCATCGCTTCAAAAACAAATCCGAAAAATTGAATTTCCATAATCGGTCTGTACTGCTGGAGCGCAAGACCAAGCGCCAAACCGGCAATTCCCGATTCAGCAAGCGGCGTATCAAATACGCGATCCTCGCCAAATTCATCATAGAGTCCCTCGGTTGCCCGAAATACACCGCCGTTTTTTGCAACATCTTCGCCAAATACAAGCACATTATCGTCTCTGCGCAATTCCGTTCTCATGGCATCAGTGATCGCCTGGATCATCGTCATTTGTGTCATCGCTGATCCCCTTCCCTTGCGCTGTAGGCATCCAGCTGTTCTTGGATATTCTGAGTAGGTTTTTCAAACATAAAGCCGAGCAAATCGGTCACGTTTTGTTTCGAAACCCGATCTGCTTGCTTCAACGCTTTGTCAACATCCGTTCTCGCTTGCTCAGCCGTCTGCTCTTCATCTTCCTGTGACCAAAGTCCGAGCCGTTCAAGGTAAAAGCGGAAACGAATTAACGGATCTCTCTTTTCCCATTCCCCTGTAAGTTCGTCCGTCCGATATCGAGTTGGGTCATCACCCGCCATGGTATGCGGGCCGTAACGGTACGTTAGCGTTTCAATCAACGTCGGTCCGTCTCCGGCGATGGCATGCTCGCGGGCCTTTTTGGTCGCGGCATAAACAGCCAGCGGATCCATGCCATCGACTTGAATTCCTCGAATTCCTGCAGCAACTGCTTTCTGTGCCAACGAGGCGGCTGCCGTTTGTTTTTCAACTGGTACCGAAATGGCAAAACGATTATTTTGACAAATGAAGATTGCTGGCGCTCGATACGCGCCGGCGAAGTTCATGCCTTCATAGAAGTCGCCCTGTGAAGTTGCCCCATCACCAAAATAGCAAAAAGCAACTTGTTTTTTCCCGCGTTTTTTCAAGCCCAGTGCGATACCTGCAGCTTGCGTACATTGTGCCGCAATGATAATTTGCGGCATAACCGCTTTTAATTCTTCGGGATATTGCCCGCCTTCAAAATGACCTCTTGAATAGAGAAAAGCTTTGTAAAGCGGCAGCCCGTGCCAAACAAGCTGTGGTATGTCCCGATAAGACGGCAGCAGCCAGTCTTCCTGGTCCATCAAAAACGCGCTTGCCAGCATTGATGCCTCTTGTCCGGCGACTGGTGCATAAAAGCCGAGCCTTCCTTGTCTATTGAGTTTAAGCGCGCGCTGATCCCAAACCCTCGTATAGACCATACGCCGCATTAATTCCTTTAATTCATCATTGCTAATCTCAGGCCTTGCTTGTTCATTGATCACATGCCCCTGAGTATCAAGAATCCGTAACGTTGGAAAAAAGTCTTCAATTCTTCCAGAATCGTTTACAGGCAAGTCCATCACCTCTTCCCTCAGTATGCGTGGTTCTTTTCAAACTTACTAATGAGACATTCATCACTTAACCGCTTTCATTAAAAAAGAAACCACTCAAAACGTAACGCCTTCTCAACAGCTCCCCTGTCCAACCAAGCTTCTGTACTCATGTACGAACAAAACGACACGCGAGAGCGTTGATCACTTTTTTCTAAACTCAGTTTATACTACATGATTCGTCCAAGTCAATTGGAACGAATTTGTGGGGATGTCGCAATGCAAGGTTGTTGACTTTTGATCAGTAAAGTAAACATCTGCGTCTTTTAATGATAAACTAAGCATTAGAAAGTTTGTTCAGCGAGCCCAGTGTTCGTGAACGTTTAAAGGAGTGCTCATAAATGATTACAATGGATGATATCATTCGGGAAGGCAACCCGATTCTCAGACAAGTCGCAAAGGAAGTCCCGCTTCCTGCTACAGAAGACGAAAAAAACACGTTAAAAGAGATGCTTCAATTTCTAAAGAACAGTCAGGATGAAACGATTGCAAAAAAATACAGCCTGCGCGCCGGCATTGGCCTTGCAGCACCGCAAATTGCGCTTAGCAAGCGGATGATCGCCCTGTATTTGGATGATGAAAATGGCAAGCACTATGAGTACATGCTTTTCAATCCCAAAATCATCAGCCATTCGATTGAAAACACCTATCTCGATGGTGGCGAAGGCTGTCTTTCCGTTGACCGCGAAGTCCCCGGCTTTGTACCACGTCATGCGCGGGTTAAAGTGAGCGCCTTTGATCCAGAGGGCAAACCATTGACGCTTCGTCTTAAGGGTTACCCTGCCATTGCCATTCAGCATGAGATCGACCATTTGGATGGCATACTGTTTTACGACCGAATCAATAAGAAAGATCCGTTTAAAATTCCGGATCATGTGGAGGAAAAAAACATCTATTAATCCGCAACCTTCGCGATCTGCACGTCGGCACAGGACGTCCTTTCACAGGATGCGATGACTTTAATGCCGCTTAACGCAATACCACAAAGCAAAATCAGATAATTTCTTTGTTTGGAAAAAAAAGAGACCGTCCAGCGGTCTTTTTTGCATTTGATTACAGCAACCCTATTTCTTTTAATCCATAATAAATGCCGTCTTGATCGACCGGCGTAGTCACTCGCTTTGCTGATTTTTTTGCAGCATCTACAGCATTCCCCATAGCAATGCCGGTGCCTACATAAGCAAGCATCTCAACATCATTATTCCCGTCCCCGAATGCGCAAGCATCTTCGGGGGTAAGATTCAAACGATTCAACAGCTGTTTTATTCCAGCCGCTTTAGAGCCGCTGCCCGGGATAACATCCACGCCATACTCATGCCAGCGAACATAACGGAACGCATTAAACGGGGTTTCTTTTAGAAAACGCGAATTATCTGCCTCTGAATAAAAAAGCAATCCTTGATAGACGGGATGATCCTCAGCAAAATGAGCATCTTGCTCTGGAAATGCAATAGGCAATTTCAAGCTTGCAATCCCTTTCTTTGCTTTCTCATCAACAGGGCCGGCCATTTTCATCGTTTTCTCATTGACTAGAGTCATGGACCAGCCAAGCTCGTCAGCCTTTTCGACAAGAGCATGCAGCGCTGAATCCTGAAGTGGATTCGTATACACCGCTTCATCTTGATGAACGACATAGGAGCCGTTAATACTGATAAACGTATGGATATCCAGCTGTGCTCTGAGGTCCTGGAACATAAACGGCGCCCTGCCGGTTGCGATCGCAGTAATCACCCCGTCCTTTTGCAGCCGGTGCACGGCCTCTACAGTCGATTCCGGAATCTTTTTATCATAGTCATACAATGTATCATCAATATCAAAGAAAACAATTTTCGGTTTCGACACGTGAAAAAATCCCCCTTTTTTTGGATCGAATCGATTCAAGTGAACCGTTCGTTCGATTCAAAACCCTCGTTCCATTATATCAGTTTAAACAAATAACGTCGGCTTTCCGGTATGATTTTTCGAAGATCGTCAAAAATAAATCTAAACCGTTTCACATCGCACTGACAAGCATTCCTTCAATTCAGAAGCTAGACAGTGAAAAAGATCGCCATTTCATATATAATGATTTGTAGAACATTTTTTTGTTGGAGGGAATACGTATTATGATTTACAAAGTATTATATCAGTTGTCTAAAGATGAAATCCCTGTCAGGGAACAGACAGAGACCCTTTATCTTGAAGCAGCGGACGTTCGTGATGTCCGTAAAAAACTTGCAGACAAACCATACAACGTGGAATTTATTCAACCGCTCACCGGCAAATTCCTTGATTATGAAAAAAAGTCTGCCGCATTTAAACTGGAGAATCTGTAATTTATGAAATTTGTTAAGAACCATCAAACTGCCGTTTTTTCTCTTGGCGGATTGGGAGAAATCGGTAAAAACACGTATGCTGTTCAATTTCAGGATGAGATTATCGTTATTGACGCAGGGATCAAGTTTCCAGAAGATGACCTTCTCGGTATCGATTATGTCATTCCTGATTACAGCTATTTAGTCAGGAATGCCGATAAAATCAAGGGTCTGTTCATTACTCACGGCCATGAAGATCATATCGGCGGTGTTCCCTACCTGCTGCGTGAGGTCAATATACCTATCTATGCTGGAAAGTTAGCCGCAGGCTTGATTCGAAACAAGTTGGATGAGCACAATCTGCTTCGAACCACAGTGATTCATGAAATCACGGAAGACGACGTTATTAAGTTTCAGAAAACATCGGTCAGCTTCTTTAGAACCACACACAGCATTCCCGATTCCTATGGCGTTGTCGTAAAAACACCTCAGGGAAATATCGTTGAAACCGGTGACTTTAAATTTGACTTTACTCCGGTCGGCGGTCAAATCGCCAATTTAACCAAAATGGCTGAAATCGGCAAGGAAGGCGTTCTTTGCCTTATGTCGGATTCAACAAATGCGGAAGTTCCCGGTTTCACCATGACCGAGCGTGAAGTTGGCGAAAATATTAAAGATATTTTCCGCAAGGTTGATGGACGGATCATTTTCGCCACATTTGCGTCAAACATTCATCGGCTTCAGCAAGTCGTTGATGCCGCGGTAGAAGCTGGCCGCAAAATTGCCGTGTTTGGCCGTAGCATGGAAGCCGCCATTACCATAGGTGAAGAACTCGGCTATATCCATGCCCCTGAGGATACGTTCATCGACCATCAGCAAATCAATCATTTGCCCGATCAAGAAGTAACGATCTTATGTACCGGCAGCCAAGGCGAACCGATGGCCGCATTATCACGGATCGCAAACGGCACTCATCGGCAAATCCAGATTCAGCCTGGGGATACGGTGATCTTTTCCTCGTCGCCGATTCCGGGAAATACAGTAAGTATTAACCGGACCATTAACCAGCTCTATCGTGCCGGTGCCGATGTTATTCACGGAAAACTGAGCAATATCCATACATCTGGTCACGGTGGTCAGGAAGAAGAAAAATTGATGCTGCGCCTGCTCAAGCCAAAATTCTTTATGCCGATCCACGGAGAATACCGCATGCTGAAAAAGCATGTTGAAACCGCACATGCTTGCGGAATCCCATACGATCATTCATTCATAATGAGTATTGGCGATGTACTTGCTCTTGACCAAAATTCTGCGACTGTAACTGGCAAGATCCCTTCCGGCACCGTTTACATCGACGGAAGCGGAATCGGTGATATCGGTAATATTGTTCTTCGTGATCGCAAGATTCTCTCCGAAGAAGGTTTAGTTATTGTCGTTGTTAGTGCAGATATCGAAGCCCATAAGCTGCTTGCCGGGCCTGACATTATTTCACGAGGATTCGTTTACATGCGTGAGTCCGGGGACTTAATCAATGAAGCACAAAGCCTTTTGACTCAGCGTCTACAGGAAGTCATCCAACGCGATTCCTTGCAATGGTCACAGATTAAAAGCGAGGTCACGACTATTTTGGCACCATTCCTCTATGAACGTACACGGCGCAAACCAATGATCCTTCCAATTATTATGGAAGTTGATGAAAAAGCAAACAAGCAAATGGAAAACAGCAAATAACACGGTTTTCTTATAAAAATGAAGCACAGCAGCCCTTTCGGGCCGTTGTGCTTTTTCTTATTTCATTATTCATGATGTTTCTGATCCGCTACATTCCAGCAGCGAATGCGCAAATAGCACACCAGCGTACCTATGCTAATCACAAGAGAAAAGACGAAGAACCATCCGGATTTCGCCCAGTTGGACAATCCCGAATTCAAAACAATATCCGGATAAACAAGATAAGGGAAATGAGAAACCGTATAACCGTATAAAGCAAAGAAATATTGAAGCATAACAAGAAGGAAGGTCCACGGATATTTTCTAAGAAACACTAAGGTAACTGCAGCAAGCAAACAGATCAGTGAGAGGACAAACGGCCATAAACCATCCAAAGCCGCACTGAAATGTTCAGGGTTTTGCGATTCCAACCCCAGAAAGACAACACCACTGGCCAATACCGTCGGCATGCTTAGAAACAGCGCGTAATTTCTAAAATGTTCTGTGAGCGGTTCGTTGCCCATTTTCCAAGCGAACTGTACAAGATACATGGCACTAATATAGAAGATACTGACAACCGCAATCAGCACAACCGACCAAAAGTATACATTGAACAGCAAAGATCGAACAAACGCGTGAAATGCTCCTGTTCCATAATCAGCAAAGCCGCCCTCACTAATCACAAGCGCAATACTCAGAACGACGGGTATAAAAATTCCGATAATCCCATTGCCGCTTGAAAACACGCGACTTGCCGTACTTCCTCTCGGTAACAATTCAGCAAATGCAAAGAACGTTCCTTTTACAACGGTAAGAACGATTGCAAAGCCACCGCAAAAAACAAGCGGGGTCTGAAAATTAAGAAGGATTTCCGGAGAGAAGCCAATCACAGCCGCAAAGATAAGTACAAAGCCGATATTCATGAATTCCGAGGTTGGTGACAGCCACCTTTGGAGCGGCGCGTAAAACCGTCCCTCACGTCTCAAGTACTGGCCGTAAAACAAGTAAAAGCCCATACCGAAATCTATTGATGCCGCAATCATATATCCGTACATTATCGTCCAAAGAATAACTAGAAACACTGCTCCAATCATATGATCTGTACGCTCCAGTCTGCAAACACGCTTTCTGTTAAGTCTGCCTCCCCATTATACCAAAGAACCTTTGCGCTTCACGAAAGGATACACTGAAACGGTACAAATATGCACTACTGCTTTGTTCAATTGGTCTAATGTATTGTGCCGGCTAAGCATCAAATGAACAGACCTTCCGTCAAGATTCATGAGTTCCTCTTAGTCCCCTACTCCACGATCTCCCCTTCAACAAAATTAAAACAGGACGATACTCTCGCCCTGTTTTTTCAATGACAGCAAATCAGTTGTTGAAATAGTCAAAACTCGTGTTTTGCTGCTCCATGCGGATCATCCATCCTTCGTTTTATTCAGAACCATCAAAGGACAGTTTCTCCCTTGTTGAAAAAAATATGCATCTTAGTGTGTAAAGAAAAACGATCCGCCCAAGTTTCACTCAACGAATCGTTTTTTTATTTTCTATCACTATCACTCATTGCAAATTGAAATCTCCGGAATTTGTTCTCACTCTGATTTTGTATTTGCCGTCGCCTTTTTGTCCGATGATGAGGTGATCTGTTTTTTCTTTATAGAGGAATCCGTCCAGATTAACTTTGCCTTCTCCTGACCCGCCGCGATAGTCAACGGACAATGAATCTGGATCCTGCGCAAAATTAATATCGATATCACCGCTCGCTACTTGCGCATCAATATCTCCGGACAATTGGTGACTTTCAATGTCTAGGTCGCCCGAATTAGCTTGTGCAATCAGAGATCCGCTGTACCTTTGAACATCAATATCTCCGGAGGCCGTTTCAAGTCGCGTGGACTTGGCAGTCAAATCGGACACGTCAAGATCTCCACTGTTTGCAGAGACACGGGCTTCGTTCTGGGCTTGATTATGCTGCATATCAATATCACCACTGGACGCCTGAACGATAAAATTCCCTCTAGACTTATTATTTTTAGCAGTGACATCTCCGGAGCCGGAAGTTAAAGACAAGTGTCCTGCCTGTAGGTCTTCAATAGAAAGATCTCCTGAGCCCACATCAACAGTAATTTGGTTATACGCCTGCTCCGGAACCTCGATGATTAGCTTTGACCAACCAATAGTGAAGGTGAAAAACGATTGATTCCGCACTGCAGTCACATGAAGAGCATCGCCTTCCTTATTGATCGCAAGCTTAACCCCTTGGATCATTTGCTTATTGCCCCAGCCCTTCACCTTGGCAGACAATTGATCACGATTTGTTTTCTTTACTTCAACATCCAGCGAGGATACGTCTACATTTATTTTCTTTATTCCATTGACCGATGCTGTTTTTGTTTGTGCGCTTGCTTTGCTCGTTTGGAAAAGATCTGTTGTTTGAAAAACAATCAATCCTCCTATAGCGCCGATAAGAATGAGTGCCAGGGCAATATAGATAATTTTTTTCATGATCGCTTCCTCCCTGTTATGAGATCCATGTTAAAACGGACATAACCGACACATGCGTGCCAAAGAAATTTACCGATGTAGCTCAATGCGATACTGAGCAGTAAGCCTACTCCGCAGCAAGCAAGCGATACGAAGAAGGTGAATAAAAAAGCATCAAAACCAGACTGAAAATAGGATAAAAGCGAAAGCAGCGGGCTAATCACCAGACAAATGGCACCAACCCATAGACCAATAAATCCGAAGAAAATGCCGAAAGCAGGTCCTGCAACAACCACCAGATTAAAAAAAATCAGGACCATAGCGAGCAGCAGCGAGCGCGTGGCTGACGTTGCCCCACCCTGTCTCGCCGGATTTGTGGCATAATAATCGGCAAGTTCCGCGTTAGCAATATCTTTTGGATCACCGAGTTCTTGAATGATTTCTTCTTCTGTTTTTCCTTCATTAGATCCAATTGTGAAGTGTTCTTCAAAGTCCACTAGAATTTCATCACGCTCTTTTTTAGGGAGTTCTCTCAGCAAGTGGTTCAGGTTACGAAAAAAATCATTTTTCACCATGTCCCGCTCCCTCCTTAATAAATTGATCAACCGCTTCGGAAAATTGTTTCCATTCGTCAATTAATGCATTCATATACTGCTCCCCTTCTGCTGTAATGGAGTAATATTTTCTTGGCGGTCCTTCAGTTGACTCGCCGAGATACGTGGATAGATAGCCTTCCTTCGTCAGACGTCGAAGCAGCGGATAAAGTGTACCCTCAGCCACTTCAATTTTTTTCGAAATGTTCTGAGCAAGTTCGTACCCGTACTGGTCTCTACCATCGATAAGCACAAGCACACAAAGTTCCAGAACACCTTTTTTGAACTGAACATTCAAGTGATTCATCCTTTCAAATCAAGATATATTTATTGATCACTACTGATTTTTATCTAATAGATGTCCAAAAGATAGCGTGATCGACTCGTTCATTCCATATGTATAGAATAATACACTCTACTGATTAATGCAATATAGTCGGTCATTTTTTTACTTACCACATAATAAAAAAGATCCGAACGCGCGTTGGAGCGTTTGTCGGATCATTTTCTTACTCATTTATCGGAATTTGAAGTCGCCGGAACTTGTCTGTACTCTGACGGTGTATCTGCCGTCGCCTTTCTTGCCGACGATTCGGTGGTCGCTTTTTTCTTCATAGAGCATATCCTTAATACGCACAGATCCGTCGCCTGATGAACCACGATAATCCATCGTAACGGAATCCGGTTCCTCTCTCTTGCACTTAAAGTGTAAATTCAAGCCAGTAAAAAAATCGGAGCTAAAAAAATTATTTCGCTCCGAAAGATCTTTCGTTTTATTTTGTTAAAAACCTTCTCGAATATACGTACTGACAACTTTAACTCCTTGAGCAAGTGCTGCTTCATCGGGCTTAAAATCCGCTGAATGCAAGTTCGCTGTTTTTCCAACACCGAGCCAAAACATAAAGCCTGGAAAGTCACGCAAAAAATATCCGAAGTCTTCGCCGGCCATTCCCTCATCACAAAGTTCAAGAGGATACTTGTTCTGCCTGCAAAATTGAATAAACGGATCAACATATTCTTTACGGTTAAAGACCTGATAATAGTTGGCACCGTAATCAATCTCACCTTTACATTGATAGGCGGTTTCTACCGCCTGAACATGGCGCTCAATATCGGCTTTAATTGCCTTCATTGTTTCCTGATCAAGCGTTCGGATTGTCCCTTCAACACGCGCATGTTCAGCAATAATGTTCTGCTTTGTGCCCCCGGATATTTTTCCAATTGTTAACACAGCTGAATGAAGTGGATTCACGCGCCGTGCAACGATGGTTTGCAAACCCACCACAAAATGGCTGGCAGCTACAATGGTGTCATGCGTCAGATGAGGACTTGCAGCATGGCCTCCCTTCCCAAAGAAATCGATAAACAACTCGGAAGTATTGGCGAACAGAATCCCCTCCCGTGTCGCTACCGTTCCTGCAGGAAATTCAGGAGATACGTGTAATGCGAAAATCGAATCCGGTTTCCAGTTTTGGAATTCGCTGCTTGACATAATAGGAAGTGCTCCTCCCGGTCCTTCTTCAGCAGGTTGAAAGATAAATAATACGTCTTCCTTCACCGGATGAAGTACAACATCCTCAAGCGCTCCCAATGCGATTGTCATGTGAAAATCATGTCCGCAAGCATGCATATTGCCTACATTTTTGGATTGAAAGGAATAGCCGGTGTTTTCTTTAATCGGAAGGGCATCGATGTCCGTGCGGAAACCGATGACCTTCGTTGGGTGGGTTCCAGCCACGCGGACAAGTAACCCGGTCTTCCACTTTTTAATTTGTATACGCCCTTGAGGCAACTGTTTTATTTGATCAAGCAGAAACGCTTGCGTTTCCACCTCTTCAAAACCGAGCTCCGGAATCTGATGCAATGCACGTCTTACAGCAACATAGTCCATATTTGGTCCCTTCCCATTTTTCAGGCGGTTACCCGCATGATTATAATTGACGCAGTTCCTTCATGATCTCTGTTTTTGAACGCGTTTTTTCATCGATTTTTTTCAGGACACGAGCAGGAGCGCCGACAACGACCGTATAGTCCGGAACATCCTTGGTAACGATGGCACCGGCAGCGACTACAGCGCCTCTACCGATGTGAACACCTTCCAAAACAACGGCATTCGCGCCAACAAGGACATCGTCCTCAATAACAACCGGTTGTGCCGACGGCGGTTCCACGACGCCAGCAAGCACTGCCCCTGCACCGATATGACAATTTTTCCCTACTGTCGCGCGTCCGCCAAGCACTGCGTTCATATCAATCATCGTTCCTTCACCAACCACAGCCCCGATATTAATCACTGCACCCATCATGATGACTGCTTGCTTGCCGATTTCAACCTTTTCACGAATAAGCGCTCCCGGTTCAATACGTGCCTCGATCCCTTTAAGATCAAGGAACGGCACTGCAGAATTCGCCGCATTGTTTTCGACAATATAATCTTCAATTTTATCTTTATTGGCGGAAAGTATCGGTTCAATCGCTTTCCAATCGCCAAACAGTGTTCCCGCTTGTCCACTAATAAATGATTTAACCTCTGCTCCAAATGAAAGTGAGCGTAGATCACCTTTTATGTAAACTTTTACCGGTGTTTTCTTTGTGCTGTTTTGCAAAAAAGAAATAATTTCATGTGCATCCATTTGTTTCATAAGAGTCCCTCCATATAGTCGTTTCACTTGATATATTAACGAAATTCAGGAAAAAAGTCCACGTTTCACCAGTTCAATAAAAGCATGAACCTGTTTCAAGCGCTTCGCTTTCTGATCATAGAGCAGCCAGTTATCACGAACAATCGCTTTTCCCTGATGATCCTTTAACGGAATGCGCTGCACGCGATCTTGCTCGGTCAAACTAATTGACGGCAGCACCGCATAGCCGATGCCATGTGTAACCATCTGTTTGCATGTCTCGATCTGATCAACCATAATTGTACGGCTAGGCGGTCTCAAATTTTGTGAATGCCACCAATTTTGTATCACTTGATCATAGCTTGAGTCACTGCGAAATTGAACATAGGGACGATCATCCAAATTTAATTCTTCTAATCGCGTAATTTTTGAATCAACGAATTGAAGCGGATCAGAGAAAAGATGCAGTTTACCCCCGCTCCAATTCGGGGTCCCACGAACAATTGCCGCTTGGCATTCACCGCGATAAATTTGCTCCAATACCCCACTTGACCAACCAGTTGTCAACGAAATCCTCACATGAGGGTACTCATCAACAAAGGTCTTCAATACATTTGGGAGCCAGTACTGCCCGTTAACAGAAGACACCGCTAATTTTAAGGTCCCATAAATTTCAGATGCGTGAGCCAGTAGCTCCGCACGTGTTTCCGCCATCTTTTCCAGTGTGCTGCACGCAAACTCTTTAATCCGTTCTCCTTCAGCAGTCAGCATGACACCACGTCTGGAACGAACAAACAATTTCGCGTTCCATTCCGATTCAATGGCATGAAGACGCTGGCTTAGTGCGGGCTGAGAAACAAAGAGTCGTTCCGAAGCTTTGCTCATGGTTCCTTCTTCAGACAACACGACGATGAGTTCCAGATCAGTGAATTTCATACCCAGTCCTCCAACAATTTAGTGTCTATCTGATTCTTGATCATACCACAAAATGGTTTAATAAAACCTTATCTAGTAGACAAAAAAAATAGTCATGATATAATGTCTATATAATTGGTAGATTTTACATTGTGAAGGAGGGACATGTGCCGATGTCTGGGTACCCAGAGATATGTGCATCCCAGGAAATTAGTGGTATTTATTCAGAAAAAATCGAAGAAAAAAGGCAAAAATTATTAAACACCGCAAAAAAATATGGAACGTACTCCAAACAGACATTGAAAGTCAGTCAGGAACTTGACCAACTGATTATTGAGATTCAAGAGAAGTATTCACCATTGCGTGAACATGGTGCGTCATTCTAATCAGATTAGTCAAGCATTTTCCAAATCAATGAATGAAAATTCTTTCCGGTGTACAGCCGTTTTTATTTTTTTGAATATGTAAGCGCTTTTTTAAATATCGGCAAAAATCGCCTGCACAACATTAATACAGGCGAGAAATCGCTTTATGTACCCAAAACAATTCCGGCACTTCCCGTACGGTCCCCTCTTTTTAAAGAACCCATTTCAATAAATGATAGATTAATGCGCCAATCAGCGCGGTAAATGGCAGTGTAATGACCCACGTAACGACAATGTTCAGAGCCATCTTCCAATTCACACCGCGAACACGTTCAGCAGAACCAACGCCTAAAATGGACGAAGTAATGACATGAGTTGTACTGACTGGAAAATGGATCATTGTAAATCCGAAGATGATGGTTGCAGAAGTTAAATCAGCTGCTGCACCGTTAATCGGTTGAATTTTCATAATCTTGCTTCCTACCGTATGAACAATGCGCCATCCACCAACCGATGTTCCCATTGCCATCGCCAGACCCGCTGCAATACGTACCCAAAGTGGAATTTCTACCTCAGTCAAATAGTTGGATGCAACCAAGGCCATTGTAATGATCCCCATCGTCTTCTGTGCATCATTTGTACCGTGAGCAAACGATTGAAGGGCAGCGGTAAAAACCTGAAACAATCGAAAACGGCGATTTGTTTTGACAAGCGAAAAATTGTGAAAGATGATTGTAAACAGCTTCATTACAATAAAACCGATCGTTATTGCAGCGATTGGCGAAAAGATTAAGGCTTGAAAAATTTCGATAAACCCTTTATAGTTCAGCGCTCCAAACCCAAGTGCTGCGATCCCTGCTCCGGCAAGTGATCCAATAATTGCATGCGACGAGCTGCTTGGCACACCAAATAGCCAAGTAACTAAATTCCAAAGAATCGCACTGATCAAGGCGGCCATTACGATAATCAGGCCTGTTGTTTCATCTTGAATCGAAAAAGGATCAATAACGCCTTTGCTGATCGTTTGCGCAACTCCGGTAAATGTAATCGCTCCGAGAAAGTTCATGACTCCTGCAAGGATGATCGCTGCCCGCGGACGCAGCGCACGCGTCGATACAGAAGTGGCAATGGTATTTGCTGTATCGTGGAAACCGTTAATAAAGTCGAAGATAAACGCGAAGAACACAATCATCAGCGTCAACGCAAACAAACTTTCCATGATCATTAAACCCTTTCGTTGTAAAAAATGAATAAACAGTCGAACAACAATATTTTAATTTACAAATAAGTGTCTTCGCTCAATACAAGATTAAGCGTTTCGCATCATGATTGTTTCGAGTGTATCGGCGACGTCTTCGCAGCTGTCTGCAACGCTTTCAAGCATCTCATAAAGTTCTTTATATTGAATAATCTTGATCGCATCTTTTTCATTTTTAAAGAGATTCGTAATGCACTTTGAAGTCAACTCATCGCATTGCGTTTCATACTCATTGATTTTAATCACACTATTACGGATACCAGACAAATTTTTCTTGCTCATCAAGGTAATCGCTTGATTGATCTCTTTGCATGAGTCAAAGAGCAGACCAACAAATTCAACCATAAATTCATCAGCATGAGAAATTCTGTAAATTTCCAATCTCATCGACCATTCTTCAAATCCGTCAAGTACGTTGTCCATTTTCATTGCCAATTCCAAAATATCCTCACGCTGCAGAGGCGTCACAAATGTTTTGTTCAGCGCAATGATCAATTCATGAACGTACGAATCTCCTTTCCGTTCAAAGCTCTTCATTTTTTGAGAAAATTCGTGCAAATCTGCTTCGCTTTTGATTTTACTTTGATCAAAATACTTTGCAGCATCTTCTAGATTCAGTGAAATAATCGATAGCATGTTTAAAAACTTGTCATTTTTCGACAAAAAGTGCACAAAGTCCACCTCTCCATTCCGTAGTCCTGACATTGTAACCCGCTGCTAAAAATGAGCCCAAACTCCATTTTAACAGAACACAGTAGATTTACAATCTGTTTTCGTTTCCTTAAAATAAGATTAACATAATTTTCGACAAGCGGCACTTGTAACAAATTAAGAAAGACTAAGCTACGCCTAGTCCTTTGCCATTGAACTTGTGCCTGACGGGCACTACAGCTGCTCGCTTGTCGCAGGCAGTCCAAGAGCCTCCTCAGACAGGCAGGAATCTGCGGGGTCTCGCTGGCACGCATCAACTAAGCGCGATCCCGCTGGCGCCAGAGTACCTCCGCTTTGATTCTCGGTCAAGACACGGGTCTACTGGCTTGAAGAGTGGGCAAAATCTTATACTTTCTTATCCTGTGAGAAAGGAAAACAGCCGGAACCGAATTCATACAGGCTCCAGCTGCTTTACGATACACATTCAGCGTGCAATTAGCGCTTTTCGTTTTGTAAAATCGACATCTTTATAGTAAGTATTTTTCACGAGAACATTGGGACCTAGGCATTTTACCGCCGGACAGTGACAATTGAGCGATTGAGCAAGCGGCGTTGTCCGCCAGTATCGGTAAGCATCTTCCAGCGACGTTGTTTTAATATTGCCCAATGCGGGCGCATCAGCAAAGTCGGTAACAATAATGTCTCCATCAAAGATATTAACGTTCAATCGAGAGCGTCCGTCCGGATCATTTCGTACGGTAACATTTTTCTCATGATACAGGCGATCGAGCAATGCAAGATCTTTCTCATTTTTATTACACGGATAAAAAGGCAGGGTTCCGAAAAGCATCCAGACATCCTGATCACGACAGTCAAGCAATCGATGGATGCCGGTTCGTATTTCATCAAGCGAAGCGACCTGAAGACTGCTTGCGAAGTCACTCGGGTACATGGGGTGCACTTCATGACGCTGGCAGCCCATTTCGACCACTTGTTCATGAATCCGTTCGAGATGAGGCAATGTGCGCTTGTTGATCATCGTTTCCGCCGACACAATGACACCGCGAGCGGTTAGTTCCCGCGCATTTTCAATCATCCGATTAAAGAAAAGCTGCTGTGCCTTGACATTCGGCTTTTTTTCCATTACCGCAAATCCAATTGATGAATAATCCTCAAAGCTACCATAATTAAAGGAAATATGCAGTACATCAAGATAAGGAATAATCAATTCATAGCGAGCCAAATCGAGTGTCAAATTTGAATTGATCTGAGTTCTCAATCCGCGTTCGTGTGCATACTTTAAGATGGGCACCACATACTCTTTCACAGACTTGAGCGAAAGCATTGGTTCTCCGCCCGTTATACTAAGCGCATGAAGGTCTTTGGCTTCATCAAGACGCTTAAAAATCAGGTCCAAGGGTAGTGCATCGGGATCATGCTTCCGTAATGTATAACCGACCGCACAATGTTCGCACCTCATATTACAAAGTGTTGTGGTCGTAAACTCGACATTGGTTAGTTTTAAATGTCCATAATGCTCCATATCAAAATAAGCTTCCCACGGATCATTTTCAGGGCTGATTGGCGCTATCCGTAAGTCTTCCAGTGTTGTCATGCAAAGTCGTATCCTTTCACTATGAATTCATCACACTCATACTATACCATACTGAAAAGATATTTTTATAAATTGTCACATGTTCAACCATTTTGGTTATTGACATTAGGCAGTTTGCACACCAGACAGATGTTTTGAAATGTAGTTCTTCGTTTCATTAATCCCGCTTCCTTCAATGACAATTAAGCATTCGTGATCATGGGAGAACAGGATAAAGGAAAGTAACTCAGACAGGCGCCGAACCTTATGTGCCTCATTATTACCATATACATAAATGTTTTGATTCCATTGCGTGCAATAGGCGTAAAAATCAATGAACTTATTTAACTTTAGTTCTGCAGGGTTGAATTTGAAAGAAACGATGTTTGGCATCGCTGCTGGCACTTCCTTTCACATAATTAAGGTACCTTTATTGTCACACATTTCGCTCAAATTCTGAACGGGGTTTTTTTGTCGAGGAAGCACTAGTTTCGATGAAGCTTTTCACAAAAAATCGGTTGACAAATCCACTTTATACGCTATTAATAAAATAAATAAAAAAAGAACCAGATTTCATTTGTAGCTGAATTCTGGTCATGGGTTAATAAAACAACCCAACGATAATCAAAAGAATGAACATCACAACAATGAGAAGAAACATGTTGCATCCTCCTCTATTTTTCTATAGTTTATGTGACATCACGCCGTGCTGCATCGGCGTTCGCACATTTTCCGACAAATTTTACGCCGCTTTTTTTTGCTTCGTTTCTAACGAAAAAAAATTGCCAAAGCAGCGATTTCATCACACAACTGAGGCTAAAGCATTCTCAAGCGAGTAAGAAAAACCGGGCAAAAAACGCCCGGTCCTTTTTTGTTTAGAGATAATCTTTAATTCTGTATTCCTGGCCGTGAACCCCTTTGTAGTATTCAGGATACATTTCTCCTCCACATTGTTCACATGAAAACCGAGGGGGAATGATCGAATCTCCACCATCCATAAGATCCATTTCTCGTACAATTTGTGTAGGGATTTCTTCTTTCTCATGACACGATAGGCAAAAAAACCGTACGGTTTTTTTGTTTGTTTTTTGCACGATTTTCTTTTTGACCGATTTGCGTCGTTTTTTGGTTGAGATAACGAATCTCCTCCTCTAGATACTCTCTTGCCGTTCTTCCTAGGGCTACTTTGATGACTAACCTGCCTTCTTCAAGGCAGACTTCTCCCTTGTATTCATAATAGTTACCGCATTTAGGACAAATATGAGGATCTTTATTGCCAGTTGCGATCGTCCGTTCTCTCCATGTACGTCTGCGCAGAACTTTATTTACCTTGATGACCCAGCGCTTTGTTACTTTTTGCCATGCCATTAATAACTTTTTGCTTAATTTTTTATTTTTTCTAGAATACATGCCATAATGCCGGATCGTTTTAAACTGCTCGTCAGGGATATGACGGATCAAACGTGCAATAAAGGCTTCAACTGAAAGCGTCAAACGCTTTTCCTGATTGTCTCTTTTGTCCTTGTACGTAAAGGTCACGTTGTGACCATCGTAGTCTTCGATGCGATTCAGTCCAATTGCTGGACGGCGGATATAGCGACCAATATAACGGAGTTGTTCTTTCACATGGCCTCGTTGTCTTGGGGCATGAACATAGAAACCTTCTCCATTTTGTAAATAAGCTTTCTGTAATAGAGGCTGAACGTTCTCCTTCTCTTTCGCAGTCAAATGTTTACGAATAAGTTTTAGCACCACCGTCTGCCACTGTTTCCGAAGCATCTTAAACGGAATGAAGTCATAGGACTTCCATTCTCCTTTGCGAGTGATTCCACCCATACTCACAAGCATGTGAACATGCGGATTAAAATTGAGCTGAGATCCAAATGTATGGAGACCAGCAATAATGCCGGGAGTCACTTTCGCTTTCTTCTGAAAAAAGTTTTTGATAAGCCTTGCGGCCTCGTCCATTAAAGGCTTTAGTAAGTGCCGGTGTAAAAGGAAAACATCACGTAAACCTTCATCAATTGTGAAAATGACATGTCTATGATTGACTTGTAGCACATCTTCCGCAAGCAGTCTGCTCCATTCTTCGCTCTCTCCAATAGAACACGTGGTACAAAAACGTCCTTTGCATCGAAAAGGTACTTTTCGAACATCATGACAACCTTCGCAAACCAGCAATTTAAATCCCTTTTTAAGGTTTCCACAATCCTTAAATTTCTCCACTTCTTTGATGACAATTGGGCGTATCTGTCCCTGATACTTTTTCCTAAAAGCTTCCCAATGTCTATGATGATCGAAGAAGATACGTTTAAGAATATTAGGTTTCATAAATAAAAGGTATCACAGTCATATTCACTGCGATACCCCCAAAATCATATACTTTCTTTACCTGTGAGAAAAACCAAGCTGTGCTTGGTCCTTTATCTCCAGCCATGTGCGATGGACTCGTGTCTTATCAGTGCTGAATCACCGCTCCGATTGCTCGCTTTCCACGGGTGCACCGGAGCCTCCTCAGACAAACAGAAATCTGCGGGGTCTCGTCTCGCCTGGCACGCATCAACTAAACGCGATCCCGCTGGCGCCAGAGCCCCTCCGCTTTGATTCTTAGCCAAGACAAGGGTCTATTGGCTTGAAGACAGGGCAAAATCCTATACTTTCTTATCCTGCGAGAAAAGCGCTACTTTCCCGGCTCAAAGCCAGCCGTTGTCTTGAGCTTTTTTCGCCGCTTCCATGCGTAAACCTGCGTTCAATTTTTGCATCGCTGTTGATAAATAGTTGCGTACTGTGCCTTGCGAAAGAAATAAAATATCGGAGATTTGTTTGGTGGTATGGCCGGATAATACGAGACGCAAACAATCGCACTCACGATCCGTTAAAGGATTTTCTTCAGAAAAATAAAAGGATGCTGCAAGTTCAGGACTGATGAATTTTCCGCCTTTGTCGATCAACCGTAAATGATCCATCAAGTCATTAATCGGTTCGTCCTTCAATATGTAACCGGAAACATTTGCTTTCATCGCACGTTCAAGATATCCAGGACGTGCGAAAGTTGTTACAATGACTACTTTACATTGGCTCTTGCAATTCTTCAGTTGCTCCGCCAAATCCAAGCCACTCATACCTGGCATTTCGATGTCAGCAATAACTAGATTTGGTTGTGTTTCCTCTATAAGCGCCAGCGCTTTATCACCGTTATCCGTTTGTCCAACGACCAAAAAGTCCTCTTCCATATCAAGTAATTGGACAAGCGCTCCACGCAGCATGCCTTGATCCTCTGCAATCACGATTCGCATGTGCCGGCTTCCACCTTTCTCTTCTTCAGTGGCAATTGAAATCGTAGTGTAGTCCCTGGTTCTTTTTTAACGAACTCAACAGATCCACCGATCAACATCATTCGTTCCTGCATGGTATGCAGTCCGTTTCCCGCTGATCCATCTCCCTCAAAGCCAACGCCATCATCGTCAACCACAAGACAAAATTTCTGATTTTGAACCATAATTTTAATCGTACATCGTTTTGCATCACTGTGCCGGGCAACATTCGTAACGGCTTCTCGGAGCGCAAGACTCAGCATTGTCTCACTTTTTGTTCCAAGTTGCGGCCAACTTTCTGGAGAATCTACCGATACCGATATTCTCTTGTTTTGAAGAAACCGCTTCGTATCATCGAGTTCTTCCTGCAAAGATCGATATTTAATTGAAGTAACAAGTTCTCGTGTCTGCCGCAGTGCTGTCCGGGTAATCGCTTCAATTTCAGACAGTTCCAGTTTTGCTTGATCACTTTCTTTGTCCATGAGTCGCGTGGCCAATTCACATTTGAGGATAACCATGGTCAATGTGTGCCCCAATGTATCGTGGAGATCACGTGCAAAACGATTTCGTTCCTGTTCTTTAACCAAGCTCACAATCTGTTCATTCGCTTGATTTAATTGATGATGCAACTTCCGCGTTCGTTCATATAAAAATACGGCAATGGGAATAACGGCCTGAATGATAAAAAGAATGAACTGGTATTTTCTAATGAAAGCAATCGGAGAACCGTCAGAAATTGCCGAGACAATGATGTAGACAAGCGTGAGACTGACGATGCCCAATACTAAATCTCTTACACGTTCAATATAACCGAACAAAAATACGAAGCCAAGGCCATAAAACATCATCGATGGGTCGATAATGACACTACTCACACACAGCGCCGCCAAACAAATCTGAAAATGGATGAGTAATGCGCTGTGGTCGAGCCAATACATCTGTCGGAAGACATAGATCAGAATGATTCCTGCCATTACTGTGATCATTCGATTCGTCAAGTGATCGACGTGCAAGGCATTATAAAAAAATTGTGGAAAAATAATCAGCATCCAGAGATAGGGATAGGGCCCAACCGATTTTGGAAAGAGTTTCATATAAGCACCTCCATCTCGTCGATTCATTCAGTTCTGCAGCGGATTAAATCATTAATGCACGCCTTAAGAAAGGGTAATTTACTTTTCTTTGCTTCCTTAATCCAATTGTCCTGATCTTCGCATAGCACAATTTGACCGTGAGCGAGTACATGAATCTGAAAATGAGAGAAGTACGCCACGTCCTCAATTTGATGCGTTGCAATAAAAATTGTTTTTTTCTTCCTTTTATTAAGCATTTGTATTTGTCTGAGAATTTGATTGGCAGAATAACGATCGACTCCAGCAGTTGGTTCATCAAACAGATACAGGGATTTATTAATCAGACAATAGAGTAATATTGTGATCCAACGGCGCTCGCCCGGGGACATTTTACCATATTGCATCCTCCAAAGATATGCAATTTTTCGTACTGAGTCCGGATCATTGCCCAAGAGAGGTTCAAAGAGCTTCGGAGTTATATCCTTCAAATGATACTGTCCACTTGAGCACAGAATTAATTCAGCGAGAGATTTGCCATTAATCGTACTAAGAATGGGGACCCCTTGTATTTGATATAAAATATCCTTAATCGGTACCCTATCGTTCATTTCAGCATCGGTTTTAACTAAATCAGACACAATATCAAAAAGTGTTGTTTTTCCCTCTCCATTCATCCCGATCAAAACATTAACTTTCCCAGGAACGATGGATAAGGACAGATTGTCAAAGATTAGCTTATGGTTTTTAGGGTAGTTGTAAGTTAAATGTCGAATCTTCATCATACTCACCTCAATTTCTAAAGATTGGCAGGATTTTCATATTGATGATTGAAACGAAACCGATGATTAAGTAAATACAGGATATCAATAGCAAGAGCAGCCAAGATACCGGTGGTGCATCATTTGAAGATAGAAACGATAAAAAGGTCAAGCCAACATCAAATGCATAATTCATTGGATTAGTAAGGAGCAGTAAAACGTTGAAGAAGGTAGTCGTACCTGAAAAATGATTCAGAGTAATAATAAGGAAAAAGAATATAAGCAAGTTAACAATGGGTTGAATGGTTTCCTGCCGAAACGGTAGTGCAGCAAAAAGCAAAAACAGGCTGTAAACAGGAATAACGCAAACACAGATCATAACAGCGGTTATTCCAATGAGTGTGCCGAACGGTAACGAGAAAAGGATACTTGCAATCAAGTCGAACAGTACAGCAGACGCGGTCAGCACAATCAGATGCGAAAAGAACCGTGCCATAATCACTTTCCATTTGTTTCTGGAAATAAAGAGGAACATTTTTAAAAATTGCTCTTCACGCAATCGTACGAGTGCAGATCCGCTATCCATCAATGCATAGAGTACAATCATGTAGCTGATCCAAAAGATGATTAGTTCTATCGTTTCTTTTTGTTCAGGATGTCGAAAAATATATTTGCGTAATGAATAAATGATCGATACAAGCGGCACGCCAAAACTGAAAATAAAATTGACTTTATAGTACACCATTACACGTAAAAAATGTTTTGTCATTGGAAAAAGAGTCATAAGCTTTCCTCCATCACTTCACTCGATTAAATAATCATGAGCTTCTATAATGAAGTTTACGTCACACGCTTCCCTACAACTAGTTCCAGTAATCATAAAAAGGGAATGACACCTGTCATCTTTTTTGTAGCGAAACAGCCGCGATCCGCCTCACTCATCGTTCTGAAAATACAAAAAGCACGAGAATAAATATTCTCGCGCCTAACTTTTTCTATATGGTAATCGAACAAATGAACCTTCAATTAAGGATTCTGCGTACAACACCGCTGAATTTAGACTTCCAATAAGGATTGCTCATGCTCACAATGGCAACACCAGTACTGCTTTGGGAACCGATAAAACGACCGCCGCCAAGATAAATACCGACATGTCCGTTGGTTTTATACGTATTAAAGAAAACAAGATCGCCAGGTTGCGCGCTGCTAAAGCTGACTGCTCGTCCCTGACTTACTAGCGCACCGGTACTACGTCCAACTCCGACTCCATTGGCTGCAAATGCTGCATGGACAAAACCGGAGCAATCAAATTGTCTTGCTGAAGGATTCGAAGCGCCAAATACATAAGTTGAACGACCAATAAACTGGTTTCCGTAATTGAGAATACCAGAAATACCGCCGGTAGCGACGGATGCGGACAAACCAACCGATTGACTTTGACTGGAATCCGAGTCGTTTGAAGCCCCTCCATTGCGCGTTGCTTTATCTGCCGATTTTGTCGTTGATGACTCATTTGACCCCGAATTATTTGAGCTTGACTCATTTGAATCCGAAGCATCTGAACTCGATTTGGAAACCGAGTCGTTTGAAGTGGAATAAGAAACAGGCTTAACGGCCGCACGTTTCAAGTCTTCCGCCGCACTTGCCAAGGATGCAAGTTGTGCGGATACACCGTCTTGTTTGCTTTCTAGCGCTTTGGCCGCAATCTTTTTCTGATCTTGGAGAGCAACAACTTCAGCAAGCGTTTTTTTCATTTTTTCCAATTGAGCAACGTTAGCTGCCTGCTTTTTTTCGATACTTTCCTTTTTCTGATTTACAGCAAGTTGATCATTTTTTTGATCTGTAATGATCTTTTGATCTTGATTTGTAATGGTTGTCAATGCGACCGTTCGATCAATAAAGTCACCAAAGTTTTTTGAACCAAATAACACATCGATGTAGTTTACTGAACCGCCGTTCTTATAGATGGAAACCAAACGATCTTTCAGGATATCTTTACGTTGTTCAATGCGTTCGTTTATCTCAGAGATCTCCGCTTTCAGCACACCAATTTTATCATTTGTTTTGTTGATTCTAGCTTGCCCGTCACTAATTTGACTTGTGAGGTTCAATTGCTTCTTATTCATTGCATCCAATTCGTTTTGAATCTTCTTCTGCTGCTTCGTCAACTGCGCTTTCAATGATTGCTGTGCCGCAGTTTTACTATTAATTTCTGCAAGATTTGGTGCTGCATATGTAACATTTGGTGCTAAAGTAGAGTATGTCAGTCCGAACGTCAGTGCCAGTGTCACGGTCGCTTTCTTCTTGTCCATTTTCATGATCGGCCTAGTTCCTCCCCAAAACAATAGATCTCTTTGTTCTATTTTCTGTTGTTCATTATTGTTTCATTTCATCTGTTCTATCGACTTTTTTATTATAGCACCGTCATATTCCGAACAGATATTAAGCTTATATGTCGTAATGAAACACAATTGTAATATAAGAACGATTTATCCCGAAATCGTTCTTTTTTCAGAGAAAAGCGTTTGACTTCCCTGTATATATAAGAAAAACCGGGCAAAATACGCCCGGTCCTTACTTCCGCCTTCCATTCGGGCTTTGTTCATCACCTTGTGCACAAACGACACTCCAGCTGCTCGCTTGCCGCGGGCGATCCGGAAGCCTCCTCGGACACGCAATTGATCTGCGGGGTCTTCCTTGGCTCGCTGTTCCCGCAGGCGTCTCGCGCTTTCGTGTCTCGAGCTAACTCTTATTGATGAAATTGCCGCTTATCGTTCTACACCAAAGCAAAATCATAAACTTTCTTTACCTGTAAGAAAAACCGGGCAAAATACGCCCGGTCCTTAATCTCCAACCATGTGTGATGGACTAGTGTCTTTTCGGTGCTGAATCGCCGCTTCGGTTACTCGCTTGCCGCGGGCGCACCGCGAGCCTCCTCAGACAGGTAGAGGTATCTGCGGGGTCTCGCTGGCACGCTGTTCCCGCAGGCGTCTCGCACCTCCGCTTTGTTTCTCGGCCAAGACACTGGGCTATTGGTTTGAAGACAGGTCAAAATCATATACTTTCTTATCCTGTAAGAAAAACCGGGCAAAATACGCCCGGTCCTTACTTCCGCAGGATGCGGTGGCTTTCGCGTTGCATACAGGACGTACTTTCACAGGATGTGATGACTTTCGCGTTGCATACAGGACGTATGCGCACTTAGCGAAAGTTCCTTTAGGAAAGTTCCTTTAGGAAAGTTTCTTCATACATGTATGATGGTCTCCTGTCTTTTCGGTGCTGAATCGCCGCTTCGGTTACTCGCTTGCCGCGGGCGCACCGCGAGCCTCCTCAGACAAACAGAAATCTGCGGGGTCTCGCTGGCACGCGGTTGAGGCCACTGAAAAAGTCCAACCTATTCATTGGGCCGTTGAATGTTTGATTCATCAAACATTCAACGGCCCTTTTCCTTTATAATGGAGCTATCAACGTATATAGGTGGTAACTCAATGCTCTCAAATCAAGAAACACTCAACCTTAGCCCTTATGCAGCACTCTACGATCTTGTTGTCCCAAAAGATAATATGCTTCGTCAAATCAATGAACTCGTGGACTTTTCATTCATTTATGATGAATTGAAAACAAAATATTGTCTTGATAATGGGCGTAAAGCGATCTCTCCAATTCGAATGTTCAAATATTTATTATTAAAGACGATTCATGATTTATCAGATAACGATTTAGTCGAGCGTTCTAAATATGACCTGTCGTTTAAATATTTCCTCAACATGGCCCCTGAGGAGGACGTCATTGATTCAAGTTCGTTAACGCATTTTCGTAGGCAACGTCTTCAGGACGTTAAATTGTTAGATCTGCTTATTGGGAAAACCGTTGAGATTGCGCTTGAAAAAGGAATTATTAAAAGTAAAACGCTTATTGTTGATGCCACCCATACAAAAGCGCGTTATAACCAAAAATCACCGATCGAATTTCTACGAGAGAAATCTAAAAATGTTCGCAAAGCCGTCTATCAATTGGATGCATCCATGAAACCAAAATTTCCAGAAAAGAATACATCTAACGAAATCAACGAGGAATTAGATTACTGTCATCAACTCATTTCCACCCTTGAAACCGAACCGCAAATCACCGCGCTGCCTGCGGTTAAAGAAAAGTTAAATGTCCTCAAAGAGAGTGTCGAAGATTTTAAGGAACATATGAACCCTTCGAATGATCCCGATGCTCGGATCGGACATAAAACAAAAGATTCTTCTTTTTTTGGTTATAAAACACATCTGGCGATGAGCGATGAACGTATTATTACAGCGGCCGTCATTACGACAGGCGAAAAGAGCGATGGAAACTATCTGGAGCCTTTAATCGAAAAAAGTAAGGAGTCAGGGATGACCATTGATACGGTCATTGGCGATACGGCTTACTCAGAAAAAGATAATATTACCTATACAAAAACAAATCATATAGCTTTGGTTTCAAAATTACACCCCGTGGTATCACAAGGCACGCGCAAAAAAGCATTTGAGTTTAATAAAGATGCGGGTATGTTTGTCTGCCCGGCAGGGCATATGGCTTTTAAAAAGAAATACGATGGAAGACAAGGAACGAAAAAGGTCAATCCGCGTGTAAGATATATGTTCGATGTAACGAAATGCCAAGTATGTTCCATGCGTGAGGGGTGTTATCAGGAAGGATCAAAAACGAAGTCTTATTACGTTACGATTAAATCCACAGAACATAAAGAACAGAAAGCATTTCAAAATACGGAACAATTTAAATCACTGGCAAAAACGCGTTATAAAATAGAAGCGAAGAACAGTGAGTTAAAAAACAGACACGGGTATGATACAGCATCATCTGCGGGTCTGTTTGGAATGGAGATTCAGGGAGCGACCACGATCTTCGCAGTCAATCTCAAGCGGATTCTGAAGATCCTCAACGAAAAAAGATAAAAAAGAAGGGAAAAAGGACCACTTTTTGTCAAAACGCAGACGAAAAGTGGTCCTTTTTTGCGCCAACCAGAATTCTCAGATCAAAAAATCGACAGTTTTTCAGCGGCCTCACGCGGTTCCCGCAGGCGTCTCGTACCTCCGCTTTGATTCATAGTCAAGACACGGGTCTATTGGTTTGAAGATGGGGCAAAATCTTATACTTTCTTTTCCTGAAAAAAAGAACTTTTGCATGGTCTAAGGAATAGGACAATTCATTTAAGACATACATTTATCGCGTAGACACCGTGCGTGGAGGTGGGTTTTATGTTTTTCATTGTGGGGACACTGTTGATTGCCGCAGTTTTCTTCAATCAATTAAGAGAAAAACCTTTGACAGCAAAGCTTTACCGCCAACCTTTGGCTTTGCTTTTATGTGCCGGTTTGTCGCTGTCCACAATGCATCCGTTACCGCTTATCGATTGGTGCATGATGATAACTACTCTAGGTTTCTCTTTTATCCTTGGTTTAATTCAAGGACGCTACACGCCGTTGTTGAACCGTGATGGCGCATGGTATTTAGCAAGATCGTTAATGTCTGTATTCGTTTGGTTTCTTTCGATCCCGATCCGATCCATACTTAAGTTTATCTCCATCCACTATCTCGCATTGACCCCATCATTAAATGGATCGTCCAGCTTCATTGTTTACTTCATCTTTATTGCAGGATTTCTTTTCGGTCGTTATAGTATGCTTCTCTTGAGATATCCTTCTCTGTTGAAAAATGTTGAAAAAAACGAGCAAAAATTGAAGCGATTGCGCAGCGCACGCTGAAAAGGATTCCCTTTCTTGACGAACGCGAATGCGACAAATCCATGAACTTCCATGTCATGCACGAAGGGCTGTTTCCTTGTGCATTTTTTGCGTTCCGTTTGAATGCGTATTTTTTTCTTCCTATATATTAGATTAAGTGATCATTCAACACAAATCGCGCTTTTTTGCACGCATCCCGCAGCAAACCTTTCTGATTCTTGACTTTTACACAAAAAGATATAAAATTATCTAAGGCTTGAAGTGTCCTTTTTTTTACACATTTTTAACAGAGGATCAATAATTTCCATATAATCATATTATAATTGATTAAATACTCATTACTTGACAAGACTACCCTATGTGATCACTTTTCATGTAATCTTAGGAGGTTGAACAAACGTGAGGCATTTGCTAACTGTGAGTCAACGTATGTTATCGAAAAAATATGCGCTTTTCTTGCTCACGGTCTTTTTATTTTGGCTGAAAACCTATTTTGTCTATTTGACTCAGTTCAGCCTTGGCGTAACCGATAAGATGCAGCAATTCCTGCTTTTTATTAATCCGCTAAGTTCAGCATTGCTCTTTCTAGGTATTGCCATTATTTTTAAAGGCCGTCTGCAGCAGTGGCTGCTCATTTTTATTAATTTCATTCTTTCATTTTGGCTCTTCGCCAATGTGGTTTACTACCGTTTCTTTAACGATTTCATCACTTTTTCAACGATGACTCAGTCTACAGGGAATGCCGGTGATCTTGGCGGCAGTATTCTCTCACTGATGAGTCCGTTTGATTTCTTTTTCTTTACAGATACATTAATACTTCTCTTGTTAGTTGTTTTAAAAGTCGCACGGCCTTGTATGGAGCGCTGGCATGTTCGTGCTATTTTTACCGTGTTCGTATCTGCGATCATGATTTTCATTGTTAACCTAAGCCTTGCCGAAACCGATCGTCCTGAACTGCTCAGCAGAACGTTTGACCGAAACTATATCGTGAAATATCTGGGTGCCTACAATTTTGCCATTTACGATACGATTCAAAATGCACGTTCAAACGCTCAGAGGGCAATGGCTGACAGCAGCGATATGAATGATATTCAAAACTTTGCAAAATCGAATTTTGCAGCACCGAATCCAGACTATTATGCAAAAGGCAAGGGAATGAATGTCATATACATCTCCCTTGAATCCCTGCAAAGCTTCATCATTAATTACAAAATGCCTGATGGAACAGAAGTTACGCCTTTCTTGAACAAGCTAACGACAGGTGCCGACAATACGACCTATTTCAAAAACTTCTTCCACCAAACCGGCTCAGGAAAAACATCCGATGCTGAATTTATGATGGAAAATTCACTATTTCCGCTTTCCCAGGGACCTGTCTTTCAAATGAAAGGAACGAATGCATATCAGGCTGCTCCGGCAATAATGGATCAGCACGGGTATGAAACCGCAGCGTTTCACGGTAATGTGAAATCATTCTGGAATCGTGACCAGATGTATAAAGCACTTGGATACGAGCGATTCTTTGATTCAAAGTATTACGACATGAGTTCGGAAAACACCAAGAATTACGGTATGAAAGATAAGCCGTTTCTTCAAGAAACGATGCCGTATTTGAAAAACTTAAAACAACCTTTTTACAGTAAATTGATTTTGTTATCGAATCATTTCCCGTTTGGTATGGATCCCGAAGATACAACCTTCAAACCTGGGGACTTCGGTGACAAAGTTGTTGACAACTATTTTCAATCGGCAAACTATATGGATCAAGCGGTCGAACAATTCTTTAATGATTTAAAAGAAGCAGGGTTGTTTGACAAATCAATTGTTATTATGTATGGCGATCACTATGGTCTGTCCGAGAATCACAATGAGGCGATGGCTAAAGTATTGAATAAAGAGCAAATTACGCCTTTTGATAACGCCCAGCTTCAGCGTGTACCGCTTTTTATTCATATTCCTAAAGTTGCCGGTGGAACGGTTGCTACCTACGGAGGCGATGTCGACGTCCGACCGACATTAATGAGTCTGCTTGGTATTAACACAAAAAATTACGTTCAATTCGGCACCGACCTGTTTTCCAAACAGCATCAACAGATCGTTCCATTTCGAAATGGTGATGTAATCACCAATAAGTATTCAATCGTCGGCGGCAGCGTTTACGACAATGCAACCGGTACAAAAGTTGACCCTTCGGTTGGAAAGCCTTATGAGACGCAAGCAAAAAAAATGCTGGATTATTCGGACAAAGTCATCTATGGTGATCTTCTCCGTTTCTATACACCGAAGGGCTTCGTTGCTCCAGATGTATCGAAGATCAATTACAATACGGATCAAAAAATCCAGCCGGATACGAATGATGCAGGTATTGATGCCAAGAACAATGATTCTGAAGATAAATAAATCGAAAAATCACGACCAACCCTCGAAGCTTAAGCCAAGCTTCGGGGGTTTTCCGTTACAATCGAAAAGCAACAGCATTCTATCAATAGTTGCATAATAGACTAAAACTTGTCTATGATAGTTATAGAAAGTGAGGTTATCGGTTTGCAGACAATCAAACGCTTGCTTGTTATGAGCGATATGCACGGTCAAATCGATGCATTCAACGCACTGCTTGAGAAAGTTGATTATTCAATGGAGGAGGATCTTCTCTTCTTGCTGGGCGACTATGTCGACCGTGGAACGAATCCAAAAGCGGTGATTAAAAAGGCTCGAGCGCTGGAAAAGCAAGGAGCAATTGCGCTAAAAGGCAATCATGAAAGTATGATGGAAAAAGCCTTGATCGGTAGAAATCTACAGGCTGTATCCCATTGGGCGGTTAACGGCGGTGCTCAGACGTTGGCAAGTTACGGCATAACGATCGGTAGCGTTTACCGAGGCATTCAAGAAGGAACGCTAACGCTGCCGGATGAGCTTCAATCGGACTTGGATTGGATTCAACAGTTGAATATATACGCTGAGACCGAGCACTATTTCTTTGTCCATGCAGGAGTAGATCCCGAGAAACCAATCAGTGAAACATCTGAGGACACGTTTTTATGGATTCGTGAACTCTTCTTTAAAGGCTACCATGGTGACAAAACAATCATCTTTGGACATACTCCGACCGTGAATTTACATGAATCACATGATTCATATGATGTTTACTTTGGCAAGAATAATATTATCGGTATTGATGGTGGTTGCGTCTTCGGCGGACAGCTCAACTGTCTGACACTTCCGGCGAAAACAACGGAGCATGTCGGATAATTAGGATGGGGCACCCAATCAAATGCATCTTCTTGTACATAAAAAGCTCTTCGCGCAGATTACATCTGTGCGAAGAGCTTTTTAAATGGCTAAGATTTGAACTCAACTGTACGGTTCATTGTCCTTATTCAACAGATTGGAAGCCGTCTGTTTCACTTTATCAACACTGCAGTCAACCCATTCTTTTACGGAAAGATCTTTACGGACTTCCGCGCCTGATTTTGGTGCAAAAAGCAAAGCAATCGATGCCCCGATTGCACCGCCGATCATTCCGCCAACCAACATTTCCTTGATACTTGCCCCGCTGCATGAACATTTTTCTTTGTTACTCATTGAAAACGTCCTCCTTGTCGCCGAACATAGATTCAAATCTCTTAAATTGTTTCAACTAATAGAAGTATACCACTCAGCAGTGGTTATCGCTCCTTTTTCGATACAATTTTGTGCGATTCGTGTAGAATTTATGCACGAGGCTTGCATTTAAAATTGAATCAGTGTGTATTTTTTCTTGCCGCGACGAACAATAATGTACGTGTTGTCGACTCGATCCTCTTCGGTCAGGACATCCTGCAGGTCGGTTCGACGTACTCCGTTGATATAAATCGCACCGTTTGTAATATCCTCACGTGCCTGACGTTTTGATGACGTAACCCCTGCTTCCACCAGCAAGTCGAGAAGTTTGACCGGCTCATTACGCGGTGCTTGATACGTTGGTACATCCTTAAATCCTTGCTTAATTTCCGCCCCGCTGAGCTGTGCCACCTTCCCGCTGAATAAAGCCTGTGAAATATGCTCTGCTTGCTTCAATGCTTCTTCACCATGAACCAGGATCGTCATTTCGCGTGCAAGTGTCTTTTGCGCTTTACGTTCCTCTGGATGCTCTGCAACTTCTTTTGCGAGGGTTTCGATTTCATCCTTAGTAAGGAAGGTAAAGTATTTTAAAAAGTTAACGACATCATCGTCCGAAGCGTTAATCCAGAATTGATACCATTCGTAAGGCGTTGTTCGTTCAGGATCAAGCCAAATCGCTCCACCCATCGACTTTCCAAATTTCGTGCCGTCGCTCTTTGTAATCAGCGGGAAGGTCATTGCAAACGCATGTTCCTCATGTCCGCGTTTGCGAATCAATTCCAATCCAGCGGTAATATTTCCCCACTGATCGCTGCCGCCGATCTGCATGCGACAGCCCTTCTTCTCATAAAGATTCAGGTAATCAAATGATTGAAGCAGCATGTAGGAAAACTCGGTAAATGAAATGCCGGATTCAAGTCTCGTTTGCACGGAGTCTTTGGAGAGCATGTAGTTAAGTGTAAAATATTTGCCGACATCACGTAGAAATTCAATGGTTGAAAGCTCATTTAACCACTCGGCATTATTCGCGAAGGTTGCGTTACCTTCATTAAAGTGGAGAAAATGATCCAGCTGTTTCTTTAGGCTGTCTGCATAAGATTGCACGACCTCTTTTGTATTTAGCTGTCGCTCCGTTGAACGCCCGCTTGGGTCGCCGATCATCCCCGTTCCGCCGCCTACCAGTGCAATTGGATGATGTCCCGCCTTCTGCAGACGCATCATAATGACAATAACCAGCAAATTTCCTGCATGCAGACTATTGGCGGTCGGATCAAACCCGCAGTAAAAAGTCATTGGCTTTTTCAGCGCTTCACGCAGTGCTTCTTCATCTGAAACTTGGTTGATCAAACCCCTGTATTTTAAATCATCAATGATATCCATAAAGGAAACACCCTTTCATCAATAGTTTGACTGGAAATCCCTGTTTTAAACAGGAAAAATAAAAAGCACTCCTAAAAATAAGGAGTGCTGATCGCACGGTACCATCCTCGATGACTGTTCATCTATCAAACAATCACTTAATTGACTCATAACGGTTGTGGCCGTCTTCCACTACTCGATCGTATCGTTCGCAGAAGAAACTCTGGGAGGTAATTCACCGTCGGGGACTGCTAGGCTTGCACCAACCGCCTGCTCTCTGCACAAGTCCTTTCGACCGGTTACTGATTCCCTTCATCGTTTATTGCTCTATTGTGTATTTCATTTTGCCACGTTTCACTACTTCTGTCAAACAAATGAAAGAAGAGGCTAACAATGCACTGATATGTAAGAAAATCGTGTGACACTTGGTTCACACGATTTTCCGTTCAAACGTTATCATTCAGCTGTAACGTTAATCTTACCTTCTACTTCGTCAACCGTCATTTTCTTTGCTTCACCGTGGTCGAGAAGCAGGTCGGAAATCTGATCCTCAACCTTTTCCTCTAAGACACGGCGCAAAGGTCGTGCACCAAATTCAGGACTAAAGCCTAAATCTGCAAGTTTCTTCTTAGCAGCGTCAGTAACTTCAAGTGTGATGCCTTGTTCTAAGGCGGCTTTGCGGATGTCGCTCAGCATCAAATCAACGATCTCGAGCAGATCATCTCTCTTCAGCGCGTTGAATTTGATAATTCCATCCAGACGGTTTAAAAATTCCGGTTGGAAATAATCTTCGAGCTGCTTAATCAAGTCTTCACGATCACTCGATGCGCCGAAACCAACGGATGCGGATCTATTCTTAATTCCTGCATTGCTGGTCATGATAATAACCGTATCTTTGAAACTTACTGTTCTGCCTTGACTGTCGGTTAAGCGACCATCATCCAAGATCTGTAGGAAGATGTGCATCACATCAGGATGCGCTTTTTCAATCTCATCGAGCAGAATAATGCTGTACGGTTTGCGGCGAATTTTTTCGGTGAGTTGACCTGCTTCGTCATGGCCGACATAGCCCGGAGGTGCACCGATCAAACGCGATACCGAATGTTTCTCCATGTACTCGCTCATATCAATACGGATCATCGCATCGCGTTCACCGAACATTTCTTCAGCAAGTGTCTTCGCCAATTCGGTTTTTCCGACGCCCGTTGGTCCGACGAACAGGAAGGATCCGATTGGCCGTGTCGATTTGCGGAATCCGGTCCGGTTACGGCGAATCGCCCGAGAGACTTTCTCGACGGCCTCTTTCTGACCGATTACTTTTGCATTCAGCTGTTCCGCCAAGTTACGCATCTTGTTTTGCTCATCAGCCTGCAATTTGCGCACCGGTATCCCAGTGCGTTGTTCAACAATCTGCTGAATTAATTCAACATCAACGACTGAGCCGTTACCAGTAACCGGCAATTCTGCGCCGTTGGCCTTGATCTTTTCTAATTGTTCCAGTTGTTTTTTGTACGCATGCTCCTGGTCACGCAGGCGGGCAGCTGTCTCGAATTGTTCCTGCTTTGTCGCATCCTCTTTTGCCTTGACGATTTCAGCAATTTTCGTCTTAACACTCTCAGTGTCTACAGGCGTCAGATTCAAGTTGACCTTCGATCCGGACTCATCCATCAGATCAATTGCTTTATCCGGAAGGAAGCGATCTTGAATATATCTTGCAGATAATGTGACACATGCCTTTATCGCATCATCGGTATAGTGTACATGATGATAGTTCTCATATTTCGATTGAATACCTTTCAGGATTTGAATGGCTTGTTCCTGAGTCGGTTCATTAACCACGATCGGTTGGAAACGCCGTTCAAGTGCTGCGTCTTTTTCAATTTTACGGTATTCATTTAACGTGGTTGCACCAATAATTTGCAGTTCGCCACGCGCAAGGGCCGGTTTCAAAATATTCCCGGCATCCATTGAGCTTCCCTCAGCAGAACCGGTGCCGACGAGAAGGTGAACTTCATCAATGAATACAATACAATTTTTTCGCTTTTCCAGTTCTGCCATCAATTGTTTCATCCGCTGTTCAAATTGGCCTCTTATACCTGTCCCTGCCACTAAGGACGACACGTCAATAAGGTAAATTTCCTTATTAGCCAGTTTTGCCGGAACCTTTCCTTCGACGATTTTCAAAGCGAGTCCTTCAGCAATTGCCGTTTTGCCGACACCAGGTTCACCAATCAATACCGGATTGTTTTTATTTCTTCGGTTCAACGTTTCGATCACGAGTTGAACTTCACGTTCTCGGCCAATAACCGGATCAATCTTTCCTTGTCGGGCCGCTTCCGTCAAATTTCTACCGATTTGATCAAGAAGTCCGTTACGACCGCCGGATCTGCCGCCTGGATGTTGATTATTGCCGTGCAATCCATCAAAATTCATTCCATTTTCTTGGGCTTTATTTTCACCGGACGCCATGGACGGCTGAATTAAACTGCGAAACAAATCATCGAATGGGGAAGCTCCGCCTTGAAAAAATGACGGCATACCGAAATTATTTTTCATTTTCGCATAGCACTCCTCACAAAGATGGAGATGTCTTTGTTGGCCATTAATCATCACATTCATTTCAATCACTGCTTGGTTTAACTTGCATTCATCGCATAGCATGAGATCAAACCTCCTTCAGTTTGATTAGCGGCCAAACACTTTTTTGATTTGACCTTATTTGACCTTATGCCTCTATTATAGTCTGACCTTATTTGACTTTCAAGTATAAAGTAAAAAAAACCTTTATAAAGTGTTTGCTTCATAAAGGTTTTCATTCATCACGATTTTCATGCATCTATTCATTTCTAATAAATGGTTTATTTCACAATAAGTACCGGACAGCTTGCCAATTGCAGCACTTTATTGCTGACACTTCCAAGCATGACCTGTCCAAATGCACCCATGCCTCGATGCCCCATTACAATCATGTTTTTCTTTGTATCACTCGCATAGTCGCATATTTCCTGTGCAGCAATTCCATAAAGGTGCTTTTTGCGTAAAGTTACTGATTTTGGTGCAACAGCTTTCGCGATAATATCATCAAGCATCTGATTGCCTTCACGTTCTTCCACTTCTTTAACATCTGCGTCCAGCGAAGGACCAACCATCGAATAAAATGGAAAATAGACTGGAGACGGGCTCACATAGAGCAGCGTAATCTCGGCCTCTTTCTTTCCTGAAGCGATGGCCAACGCTTCGTCAACTGCCCGCATTGCGGGATCCGAACCATCAACAGGAACCAGAATCTTATACATTCTCATCGCCAACCTTCCCATGCTTCTTTATCATCTCTCTCTATTTATCATATACCACAAACACGAAAAATGTAAGCGCATTTTCCATTAAAAAGCTTTCAATAATGACAATTTTTTCACATTATCAAACAGCGGATAAAATGAGCAGCAGAATAAATGATAATAGGGCATTTCAACCGTCCGTTTTGGACGTTGAAACACCCTACACTTACTTATGCTTTGTTCCTACATCAACCTAAACAGTCTGCACGATAAAGTTGCTTCAGAACTGCATGCTGTCGTTGTACGAGACCCTTATAAACAAATCACATTTTTGATCGATTTCCTTACCAATCCGCATTCATTTAAAAACACGTTTAACAACCTTTTCCGCGGAATGACCACTTTCCAACAAACAGAACTTTTGATAAAATTCATCGAAATGGTCCGATACCGCAAATCCAGATTCAGCGATTTTCTTAACGGCCTGAATCAATTCGTCTGTCGTCAACACAAGAGGTCCCGGCGCCTTCTTTTCAAAATCAAAATAGAAACCACGCAGATGATCGCGATAGTCTTCAATATCGTAAGTGAAAAAGAGCATCGGCCGTTTCAAATTTGCGTAATCAAAGAATACCGATGAATAATCGGTAATGAGCAGATCCGAAATCAAATAGAGCTCGCGGATATCTTCGTGATGCGAGAAATCATAAGCAAAGCCTTTGAATTCAGACAAGTCCAGATGATCGGCTATCAAATAATGCATGCGCATGATCAGTACATAGTCTTCGCCAAGCGACTCCCGCATACGCTGCAAGTCAAGAGCAAGTTCAAAACGATAACGCCCTTTACCGTAAAATTGATTATCCCTCCAAGTCGGCGCGTAGAGAATAACTTTTTTATCCTTTGGCAAACCAATACGATCCTTAATCGCATCGATAGTCCCTTTATCGTTACTTTGATAGAGAAAATCATTTCTTGGATAACCCGATTCAATCATTTCGTTCTCAAAACCGAATGCACGAGCAAAGATTTCCGATGAATAGGCATTCGGGGAAATCAGATAATTCCAGCGGGCCGTCTCTGCAAGAAAATCACGTTTGTACTTTTCTGTATTTATCCCCGGCATATGTACTTCTTCCATATCCAAAGCCAGTCGTTTGAGCGGCGTGCCATGCCAGGTCTGCAGATAGATCGTATCTTTTGGTTTCGACATCCAAAGAGGCAAACGCACATTGGTTACCCAATAATTTGCTCGCGTCATAAGCATGAGCCATTTTAGCGAGAATCGTTTAACATAAGGAAGCTGATACTGTTCAAACAGATCGATGTAATTCGCGTTTGCGATCCAGACCAACTGGTATTCCGGACAATGATCCCGCATGTATTCATAAATAGCCCTCGGATTGCAGCTGTATTGTCGACCGAAGAAACTCTCGAACATGACCAGATTCTTTTTTTGGGGGAGGTGAGAGAGCGTTTGGAACAGTCGATGATAAACAGCAATAAACGCTTTGCTTTTTCGAATTCGGCCGACGCTCCGACGTACTTTTCTTTTCACAGCATCACGTATCATGTAAGGAGCAATTTGGAATACAAGGCTGTGATTACGATTGCGTTTCACAATTAAACTCTTTTTAAGTCCATTCAACTTTATAATATGCCGCCCGGTAATTACTTTGCGACGCGCGAGAATACGAACCGGGTGTTCAGTAAACAGCATACCGTTTTTTTTATGCGTAAGCTCCATGCGGAAGTAAAGCGAAGTCGGTGCTTCCACATCAGCAAATTGCGTTGCAATCGGCTTTAGATCAAGGACGATCGAAAAACCGGCCCAATCATAATTTCTTCCAAGTGATTTTGCCTCTTCAGTCAAATCAGGACGTTCAACATTTTCAGCACGCCATTCAGCGATAATTTTTTCATCTGCATCAACAAGCAATATTTTTTTTTGAATGTCCGGCCGTGAAAGCACATCGGAAAAAGGAAAGACAACATGTCCTTCCAAAGTAAGCATGAAGTTTCTACTAATTGCAACACGATCGATACGCGACATGACATGAACCTCATCAACACGTAGCGACAGGCGTTTACGATTCGTGTAATAGGGAATCAGCATTTGATCGTTCTCTTCATTATAAATGCTGAAAACATCTAAAGATTGCCTTTGACCTGCTGCCCGTAAACGAATGTCTAATGCAACCGTCTCATCCGGAGCTGATTCATGAACATTTGCTGCCGCATCAGCATCGACTTCATCCAGTTCAGCATATACCTGCTCTAAGAGCGATTGATCGATAGAGACTCGAATAAAGAAATCCCAATAGTCCCTTTCGAAAAGCGATTGCTGTATGGGTTCCAATGCCAAAACAGCTTGAGCAGACCAATAATCATTTTCATCCCTTTCCACAGAACGAATAGGGGCGCTGAAGGACTCATCGCCAAAACGATCACAGAGACGTACCTCCATGCGTTTTATGTACTTCTCATTAGCCATTGGGTCGAAGCGAATCGTGAGCGTCCACTCATTCGGACTGGCACCAAAATGCGTAATCATCGGCTTCATCATCTTTTTAATTTGTTTTTCAGCTTGCTCACTGATCATTTCCCCTGTTCCTCCTGGTTGTTGTAGAATCTATAGTCTTTTGCTTCCGATGTCTCTCCAGTCATGGAAGAACCCATAAACCGTTTCCCCTATCCCTATTTGCTTCATTTTTGCATGCTGTTGTTTATTTGCTTAAACAATCGAAAAGATAATCAACGACAAGCCTACTTGACTGCCCCTTTGAATACTGATTCCAGTATGCTGAGAATTGTGCCGTTTTTTGTGCATCAAAGCGCTGTTTCTTGATCATTTGAACTAATTCTTGCGTTGATGATGCGATTGGTCCCGGAACCATCTCTGTATAGTTTTCCCTCAATCCTCTGCTTTTTTCATAGTGATGCAAATCATAAGGGAAAAAAATCATCGGGCGCTTTAACAGCGCAAATTCAAAAGGGATTGATGAATAATCCGTGATAAGCAGGTCCGTAACAAGCAACAACTCATTAACATCCTCCCACTTCGATCCGTCAATAATAAATGGATCACGAAAAATATTGCGATCAACTTCCTTTTGCTCCAAAGGATGCAGACGCAGAATCAACACATAGTCGCTTGCCAACTCCTTTTTCATGACCGCCAGATTTAAAGCGAGTTGATGCATCGGAGGATCACGAAATGTTGGTGCGTATAAAAGAAGTTTTTTTCCGCTGCTTAGCCAATGCAAAGATTTTTCAGCTTGTTTTTCCCGGTTTAAGTCAAAAAAAAGATCGGTCCGTGGAATACCCAAGTGAATAAAATGGGACTCGTCTAAACCGAATGATTGCTTGAAAATTTCTTGCATCGCATCGGAACCAACCACAATCTTATCGAAATGCCGATATACGTTTAAAAAGCGCTTTCGAGCTCTCGCTGTTCTCAATGCAACAGAATGGTCTTCCAGACCAAAGGTTTTAAAAGCCCCGCATGCGTGCCAAAGTTGGATGCAGACGACGGTCTTTTTAAATGCCGCAGCGGCAAGAAAACCGAAGTAGTTATCAATGACAATGACTTTTGCAGTTGCCAAATGATATGCCGAGCGTACCATAGCACCCACGCGCATTGTTTCAATCGGGACGACCCTTTCCCCTGTTTCAGCAAAATGGTCGCATGCGGCTTTTCCACGGCAAAGAAAGACCACCTCTGTTTTTTCTTCTCTTCTCGTCAACTCATCATAAACAAATTGACTATTATCTGTATAGGAGCAGACAAAAACCACTTTTTTCTTTAATGGAAAAAATTTACATACATTAAAAAGTACCTTAAAAAGAAAAAGGTACCCGTCGATCAGTAATTCCTTACTCATTGTTGATCGTAAACAAATCATGTTTAATCTTTGTCGTTGATATGCCCACCGTACGCGGTAAATAAACGACTTCACAGTAATCCTTCAGAAAGTCAAACTTTCCTTTCCAGTCATCACCCATTACAAAAACATCAACATCATTATGCTGGACATCCGAAATCTTTTGATTCCAATCCTTTTCCGGAATGACCTCGTCAACATAACGAATCGCCTCAAGAATTAATTTACGGTTCTCATAGCTATGATAGGCTTCTTTATGCTTTATTGCGTTAAATTCATCCGTGGACAGGCCAACAATCAAATAATCGCCTAATTTCTTAGCACGTCTCAGTAAATTTATATGCCCGTAATGCAGCAAATCAAAAGTTCCATACGTTAATACTTTTCTCATTTTTCATACGCTCTCCTTAATACCATCGTGTACAAAATCATGATCAACGGCATGTATTAAACCGCTAAAAAGCATTCTGACCCGCAGAAACAAGGCACTTCTGCTGCAACTTTTTTCATACACATACGAATACATGCATTCTACATTTTGCGCTGCTAAATGTCAATGTGCCTGCGGCATCAAGATTTGAATACCCATCGTTTACTTAAAATAAAATTAACACTGAGTCCGATCAGCGTGCTGATGACTTTATTCAAGTACAAGGGCAAAAACAGCATGCTATGCATTGCTGCTAAGGTAATCCCTAATACAGCCGCATTTAACACTACAAATTTTATTGCTCTGACTCGCGAATGCATTGATTCGGCAAAGGTTACCTTTGAATTCCATAGATAGCTGTTCAGCATTCCGGCTCCATACGAAACGATTTGCGCGATCACATAGTCGATCAATACAAAATGCGTCAGTAAGTAAAAAACAATAAAGTCCACCGCTGTATTGCTTACCCCGACGAAACCAAACAGAATCGCCTGCTTTAGCCAGCGCCAGTTCGAATGATTCGTACGCATTTCATCCCGCTTGTACTGTTCCGATTTACTGCCCACAATCGCCGCATTCCCTTGTCATCAAGTTATTTGTTCTTGTTCCATGTCGTGATTTCTATAGTATACCTCGGACGCTTTTTTGTTTCCGTAAAAATTTTTCCAATGTATTCGCCAATAACGCCAATGGCAATTAATTGCATACCGCCAATCAGCCATATCGACAGAATCAGAGACGTCCATCCGCTGATCGTGTGGCCAAGCAGCCAGTTGATCAATGCGTAAGCAGCGATTCCTGTGCCGATCAATACAAAGAAGAATCCGATATTCATGACTAATTGAATTGGAACAATACTGAAAGAAGTGATCCCGTCAGCGGCAAAAGCGAGCATTTTTTTCAGTGGATATTTCGATGTTCCCGCATACCTTTTGCGGCGATCATAATAAACCTTGGCTGATTTAAAGCCAAGCAGCGGAATGATCCCGCGAATAAAAACGTTCTCTTCCTGATAGCGTTTAAACGCCTGCACGGCTCTTCTGCTGAGCAATCGGAAATCCGCATGATTTGGAACCAGCTTTACGCCCATCTTGGCCATTAGTTTATAAAAGACTAAAGCCGAGTTTCTTTTGAAAAAACTGTCTTGATCACGGCTTTTTCTTACGCCGTAAACAACGTCAAATCCTTCATGATACTTGTCAATCAACGCATGAATTGCTCGAACGTCATCTTGCAAATCTGCATCAATTGTGATGACACAATCGGCTTGGTTGCTGACCGTTTCCATGCCTGCAATCAGTGCGTGCTGATGTCCAAAATTTCGGCTCAGCTTCACGCCTTGAATACATGCATCGGTTTCCGCTTTTTCACGGATAAGCGCCCAGGTCCGATCCGTACTGCCGTCATCAACAAACACAATAAAGCTTGACTGATCGATTTTACCACTGATCTTTAAATCGCGAAGCTGTTCACTTAATTTTTTAAAAGTCTCTGGAAGAACCGCTTCTTCGTTGTAGCAGGGAACAACGATGCTAAGCAGCGTTTCTTCATTCATTGTCACCATCTGCTCCATTCCTTCTAATGAGTACCCTTTCTAACAGTGATTCCTTTTTCTCCTAGAATCAATTGATAGTATACCGTTGCTGCTCTAGGAATACGGCAAAATGAAATTCTTTTCACAACTAGGTGCTCATTGTTTTTGTAATGTTTTAATCGCAAAGCCGGACCAGCTCTCCATTCGTTCCAGAATAGATGGATCACTAAGCTCCTGAAGCGTTTTCCAGCTGCCTTCTAGTTTATCCTTCTCACGAACCGTGACTTCAGCGTCATCCGGCAGTGAAATCGCTACAAGCACGCCAATATGTACTTTTCCGACCTCGGTCTGATCATCATTAATTAATCCAATCGTGCGATATTCAGCAGGCTCTGCGTTCTGTACAAGCAGTTCTTCATTCATTTCCCGATCCAGATTTCGCTTCAGCACTTGCTCGAAGTCCGCAGCAGACTCAACCCTGTTCATATGTCCACCGACACCGATGGAGAGTTTCCCATGCAGTCGCTGCTCGCCGCCTCCGCCAAGCCTTCTATAAGTAAAGTAGTGATCACCCTTTTTAAGCACCGCGTAAGGAATCGGCTGTTTAAATTGCGGATTTTCTTCCGCATCGCCTCGGCGCATGACTCGGTAATGTTCAGCCATTCTCTTACTTAAAGCGGCAACTGCTTTTCGATCTTGTTCCGTTCCTTGAAACGTCAGGTCATTGCCCGCTTCATCAAATAATAGCAATCGTTTTACAACAATAATTTGTTCGTCCATTTTTCCCATTAATCGTTCCTCCAAGTTGCAAGTTCTAACACAAGGGTGGGTGATTCTTGTGCGCTTGTCAAGCCTCGCCGCAAGATTGGGCGTTTTAATGATCGCCAAATGTACCGGGGTTACATAGTATATGGTATCTCGTGATAAAGGAGTGATTTGAATGGGCAACTTTGGTTTCGGCGGATATCCGTCTAATGCTCCGTACGGCGGAGCTGGCGAAGGCTGCGGCTGTGGCGGCGGCTACCCAACTTATCCAGTAGGTGGTGCTTCCTGCGGCAGCGGTTTTGCGCTGATCGTCGTACTGTTCATCCTGTTGATTATCGTTGGTGCTGCATTTGTTTGCTGATTAAGAGGCATCAAAAAACCTTGGCGGACTAACCGCCAAGGTTTTTTTCTTGCAGGATAAGATTTGCTCCGTCTGCACCAATAAATCCGTATCTTGACCGAGAATCAAAGCGGAGATGCTCTGGCGCCAGTGAGAACAGCGTGCCAACGAGACCTGGACGGCCTAAGGCAAACAGCTAAAGGGCAAAACTTCTTCGTCTTTTCCTCGTGCAATTACCCGCCGCTTTTGTGTATAATTAAATTTATGAAGCACGTTTGCATAATTGGAGGTGACACCTGAGCGTTGGCAACAACGGCTCAGGATGCATTTGAATAGTACAATCGGCCTGATCATTGTCGTCCTTTTAATTTTATTGACAGCTTTCTTTGTAGCTGCTGAATTTGCAATTGTTAAAATTAGGACCACTCGATTAAATGAATTGATTAAACTCGGAAACAAACGCGCCGCCGCATCGAAAAAAATTGTTGATGACTTAAACGCATACCTCTCAACAACCCAGTTAGGTATTTCAGTGACTGCACTCGTTTTGGGCTGGATCGGCGAACCCGCAGTTGCTCGCTTGTTCAATCCGATATTTGCGTTATTCGGATTAAACGATACGCTTGTACACACCCTTTCCGTTTTAACCGGATTTATCCTCATTACATTTTCAAGCGTTGTACTTGGTGAATTGGCACCAAAAGGAATTGCGATTCAAAAAGCAGAACAAATAACATTGGCGATTGCCTATCCGCTCATTTGGGCGCATCGGCTTTTGTTTCCGTTCGTTTGGCTGCTCAACACACTTTCGAATGGTGTCATCCGTTTATTCGGCATAAGACCGGAAGATCAGCATGACAGTGCACTGACTGAGGGCGAATTGCGTCTGACATTAGCCGACAGCTTTAAGAGCGGTGAAATCAGCCAAGGCGAAATGCGCTATATGACGCGTATTTTTGATTTTGACGACCGAACAGCGCGTGAAATCATGGTTCCCCGAACTGAAATTGTATGTATGTATAAAGAAGATCATTTGGAACAGTGGCTTCAGACCTTGCATGATGAGAAGTATACACGATTTCCAGTTGTTGAAGAAGATAAGGACCATGTCGTCGGTATGATCAATATTAAAGACATGTTCACCGATGTCCTGAATAAGGATCTGAAGCCAATGATTCACTATATACGCCCGATTCTATCTGTGCTCGAAACAACACCGATTCGTATGCTGCTCGAGCGAATGCAGAAAGAAAGCATCCATATGGCAATTCTTACCGATGAGTACGGAGGTACCTCCGGCTTAGTGACCATTGAAGATATCGTGGAAGAAATTGTCGGAGAAATTCGTGATGAATATGATGATGGGGAAGAACCGATGATTCAAAGCATTGATGCTGAAAAGACACTTGTAGACGGAAAGCTTTTGATTGCTCACGTCAATCAACTGTTCAAAACCGCCATAGAGGAAGAAGGCATTGATACAATCGGCGGTTGGATCATGGCGGAAATACCCAATGTAAAAGTGGGATCAACGTTTCATTATGGTCAAGCTACTTTCGAAGTGCGAGAAATGGAAGCTCATCAAATTCGCAAAATCATGATAACCCGACAGAAACACATCGCAAAAAACCAATAATTGCAATAATCAAAGAGGGGATCCAAAATCAACGTTTGGATCCCCTCTTTTATCACGGGTAAAGAAAGTATGTGATTTTACCCCGTCTTCAAACCAATAGACCAATGTTTTGGCCAAGAATCAAAGCGCAGATGCTCTGGCGCCTGCGGGACCAGCGTGTCAGCGAGACCCCGCAGAGTCTTGCCTGTCTGAGGAGGCTTGCGGTGCGCCCGCGGCAAGCGAGCAATCGGAGCGGTGATTCAGCACGGATAAGACACGAGTCCATCACACATGTATGAAGAAACTTTCCTAAAGAAACTTTCCTAAAGGAACTTTCGCTAAGTGCGCATACGTCCTGTATGCAACGCGAAAGTCATCACATCCTGTGAAAGTACGTCCTGTATGCAACGCGAAAGCCACCGCATCCTGCGGAAGTAAGGACCGGGCGCTTTTGCCCGGTTTTTCTCATTTCATTATCCTTGGTTGATCCTTTACGAACAACCGCTTTCCCTATGACTTGTTCATTCGATAATCGACTTCCGTAGTCTCACAGGGACATCAAGCGCATAGAGTTTGCTGTATCGGCTCGAGTTCTGAAGCAGCTGCTCGTGGGTTCCTTGCATCATTGCCCTGCCATGCTCCATGAATAAAATATGATCCATTTGTTCTGCACCAATCAGATGATGGGTCACCCAAATCAGTGTTTTGCCCTCTAACGTGTCAAAAATCTTTTGCAGCAGTGCTCGTTCAGTTATCGGGTCGAGTCCCACAGTTGGTTCGTCCAAAATAACAACCGGCGTATCCCGCAATAAGGTTCGTGCCAGAGCGACGCGTTCCTGCTCTCCGCCAGAGAAAATCGCGCCGGCCTCGTGCATTTGTGTATGATAACCGTTCGGAAGCTGTTCAATTAATTGATGCAACCCCACTTCTTTTGCCGCCGCCACAGCCTCATCAAACGTTGCCTCCGGACTACCGAGCGTTAGATTATTCAGTACGGATGTATCAAAGAGATGCGGATTTTGGCTGAGCACTGAAAACTGGCGTGATCGATTGGACCCAAGCAATTGGGTTGACAAGCCATTCAAGGTTACCTCGCCTGCATCCGGCTTCAGATTACCGTAAATCAAATGTGCCAATGTGGATTTTCCAGCACCGCTTCGCCCAATAAGTGCCAACTTTGCACCAGGCTTAAGATGCAGCGATACGTCGTGCACGGCCCAATCGCTGTTCGGAGTATAGCGAAATGAAACATGGCTCACATCAATCGTCAATGGACCCTTCGGCAATGCTTGGCTGGTGCAGGATCGATGTGATTCATGTTGCGCTGGTGCTTCGATCTCTTTCAGACGTGCAAGCGCACGTTCATACTGAGGAACACGTTCGACAGCCTCAGAGAGCGGCACAAACGCTTCAGCAACGGAAAAGATGACTAAGGCAAATGCGGCAATTAATGTCGGCTGTAACGCACCTGTATGGGACATGTTTCCGGACCAGACAACCAGACCAATAACGCAGATCCCAATCAACACTTGAGCGATAAAATCACGTCTCTTTCTGAAAGAACTAACCGCACGCTCCTCTTGTCTTGTTTCGTTTTCAAGCTGCTCATAGTGACGTAGAAACTGGTTTTGCCGTCCCGACATCATCCAATCCGCAGCACCAAGCACCGCATCGGTAAGTTGTTCATACAGCTCATGCCTGCTTCTGGCTATTCTCTGATAATGGTGCCGCATCCGAATCAGTGAAACAAGAGGAAATGCGACAACGAGAAGCATCAGATAGAGCACCATAACGCAGGCAAACCTTAAGTCGAAAAAGCCAAGCACGGCGATCCAAGCAGCATAGATGATCAGTCCGCAGCAGCAAGGAAGTATCGTGCGCAGAAACAGATCCTGCAAGTGTTCAATATCATCAGATAAAGCGCTCAGGATTTTCCCTGTCTTGTATTTAGAGCGGATATAAAGTGCGGACGGCTCCAATTTTTCATAGAGATGGGCACGCATTTCAGAAAGAATTTTTAAAATCGTGTTATGACTGGCAAGTCTTCCAGCATAATTAAAAACAGCGCGAAACGTTCCAAAAGTGCGAACGGCGACAATCGGTACATAGATCATTAAAATATTCTCCGGACGCAGTGCTGCTTTCGAAATCAAATACCCTGAGGTAAAAAGCAATCCTGCTGCACAAAGCAGGGCAAAGAGACTTAGCACAGCTGCAAGCAATAAACCGCGCCAATGCTTTTTCAATGATGGAGTCAGCCATTCATTCATTAAATCCCCCCCAATTGAGCGCGAACCATCGCATGATAGACACCGTTTTTCTTTATAAGCTCGTCTGGAGTCCCGGTTTCAACAATCCGCCCGTCGCGAACAACCACAATCCGATCCATCTGCTCCATCCAGTGAAGCCGGTGGGTTGCCAGCAGCACTAATTTATGCTCAAATAAACGCAGCATCGGCTGTTTCAATTCATACTCTGTTTCAATATCCAGATGCGCGGTTGGTTCATCCAACAGCAGGATCGGACGTTCACAAAGGAAGGCACGTGCAAGCGCAACCCGTTGCTCCTGACCGCCGCTAAGCGGTCTTCCGCCACTTCCGATTCGCTCATCAATACCATTAGGCAAACGGCGAATCAAGTCTTCTAATCCGGCTGCACGAACCGCACGAAGAATTTCCTGATCCGATGCCTCTGGTTTATAAAATGCGATATTGCCGCGCAGCGAGGTACTGAATAAATACGGATGCTGCGGAATATAGGTGACCTGGTTGCGCCATTGGTCCGATGTAAACCGTCCGGGTATCTCATTGATTTTTATCGAACCAGAATTGGGTTCAATAAACCCGCCCACCAGATCAATGAAGGTTGATTTGCCTGCTCCACTCGCGCCAATGATGCCAACCTTCTCAAACCCCGAAAAGGAAACAGAAATGCCCTCAAGCGCCTTTTTATGCGCCCCTTCATGCACTGCATCGCAACCGTTAAGCACAACGCAGGCCTGCTCATTCCATTTCATTTTGTTTTGTACCGACTGCTGCGTCACTTCATTGGATCCTTTTGACGCTGCGTATGCATTTAATCGACGTGCTGCCTCTTTACCATCGAGGGTCGCGTGGTAGTCCTGACCAAGCTCGCGCACCGGTAGAAAATATTCCGGTGACAGAATGAGGACAATCAGTGCCGGCTCTAACAAAATGTGGCCGTCAATCAAACGAATGCCAAGGGCAACCGCTACAAACGCAATGGACAGCATGGTGAAAAAGTCCAATGCAAAGGATGACAGAAAAGCAAGACGCAATGTACCCATGGTCATACTTCGATATTTGTCACTGACACGTTCAATTGTTTTTTTATGACGTTTGCTGATCCCCAAATAATAGAGTGTCGGTAAACCTCTCAGCGAATCAATAAAGTGATTGGAGAGCACGCGATACGATGCCCAACGATCATCCATTCGCTTTTGTGCAGCAAGCCCTAAGAGAATCATAAAAATAATCAGTACTGGCATGGTCAGCAGCAAAATGATCCCGCTCATGCGATCTTTCCAAAAGACAAAGCCAAGAATGAGTAACGGGATCACTCCATTTGCCGCCATTTTTGGAATAAAGAGTTCGAGGTAGCTGCGTGTCTGCGCAACCCCTTCCAAAGCAAGCGCCACCAGCGAACCGGTCCCCTCCTTACGGGCAAGTTCCGGTCCGGATGCAAAGAGCTGCTTTAAGAACTTTTTTCTCAAATTCGCGCTTGTTCGCTCTGCAAAACGATAGCATGCTTGTTTGATGACCAAAACGGTAAAATAACGCAACAGCAAAACAACGAAAAAAAGGAGCAGATCGGAGCGGACGCTCGCAATCTGTCCTCCAGAAAAAAGACCGGATACAATCCGGCCTAGGAGTGCAGCTTGACCTATGATACAAACACCCTGAATGACGGTAAGCAGCGCAGTGACTGCAAACAGAGGCTTGGCACCTTTGTAAGACAACAATTCCCGATCCATAGATAAGCTTGGCAAAGACTCCGACAGGTTGTCATGAGCGCCAAGCGTACACATCCTTTCTTTCTGAACTTAATATTCTAGATGATGATCCTTGGTCACTCTTTTTCTGAAAACGTAATAGCTCCAAATAGAATACCCCAGAACAAAAGGCAGCAAGGTAATGGCAACGATGGTCATTACGGTTAGTGAATAAGATCCAGACGCTGAGTTATATACGGTTAGATTATACGCAGGTGTAACACTGCTAATCATCAATCTAGGGAACAACCCGACAAACAACGAAGCGACGGTTAGCAAAATGACGCCGGCATTCATACCAAATGCCCAGCCGTCACGCTTTTTACTCAAGAAGACAGCAGACAGAATCAGGACAATGACGTCAAGCGCATAGATTGGATAAAGGAATGCGCCGCGTTTCGCAAACAAATCCGTAACAAAGTACGTCACACTAATAAATGCGAGCGCTGCAACCGCCAAAATCCAGAATACTTTTTTGGCCAGCGCGCGTGCACGCTGTTGAAGTTCGTCTGTCGTTCTCAGGCAGAGGAACACGAGTCCATGGTAGAGACAAAGCAGTGTGATGAGGATGCCGCCGAGTACGGAATACGGGTGAACAATGCTTGCAAACGTCGCATGCATGTTCATATTTTTATCAATCGGAAGTCCATACACAAGGGTTGAGAAAACGACACCCCATAGGAACGGGCATAACAGACTGGCAATGAATATTGCCCAATCCCAAGTACCTGACCATTTCGGATGGTCTACTTTTGCTCTATATTCGAAAGCCGTCCCGCGTGCGATCAAGAGCAACAGCAGGAAAACAAGCGGTACATAGAAACCGCTGAATAACGTCGCATACCAATTTGGAAATGCCGCAAACATTGCACCGCCTGCGGTAATCATCCAAACCTCATTCGCATCCCAGAATGGGCCGATCGTGTTGATCAACATTCTCCGTTCCGTTTCATTTCGCGCGACAAAACGCGTGGCCATGCCAACGCCAAAATCGTATCCTTCAAGAAAAAAGAATCCGATGAACAAAACAGCGATCAATAAAAACCACAATTCATTCAGTAACAACGTGATACGCCTCCCCATCAAATGGATCATTCGATGAAACATCCTGTTTAGCATTTAGCGATGGACCTTCTTTAAAGGTGCGCACAAAAAGGTAGATCATTACTGCTGCAAGAACAGAATACATTGTGATGAACGCTATGATCGAGAAGAGCAATTGTCCTGCCGTAACATTTGGTGATACACTGGCCGCCGTTTGCATAAATCCAAAAACTGTCCACGGCTGCCGGCCAATTTCGGTCATCAGCCATCCGGACGTGCTCCCAATGAATGGAAAAGCAATCGACGCGACCATGATTCTCAAGAACCACTTGCTGTCTTGTAATTTCTTTTTCCAAAGGAGGAAGACACCGACAAGACCGATTACACAAAGCAGGCCACCGAAACCACTCATGACACGGAAGCTCCAGAACGTTGTCTTAACCGGCGGAATATAATCCCCCTTACCGTACTTCGCAACATACTCTTTCTGCAGCGTCTCCATGCCTTCTACGTTGCCGCTGAACGTTCCGTAAGACAAGAAGTCAAGCAGATAAGGAATTTTCATTTCCTGATTGTTCTTATGGTTTTTCGTGTCTATGGAAGCAATAACTGTCCATGCAGCGGGACTTCCACTATCTTTCCAAAGCCCTTCAGCAGCAGCCATCTTCATTGGCTGCGTTTGAACCAGATATTGTGCCTGAGCATGCCCGGAAAAAGCGATCGCCAGACTGGAAATAACGCCAACGATGATCGCCAGCTTAAATGATTTCAAATAAAAGGATACTTGCCTTTTTTTAAGCAAGGCAATTGCACTGATTCCGGCAACCACAAACCCTCCGGTTGCAAAGGAGCCGAAAATCGTATGTGGGAATTCCACCCATAACTGTGGATTGGTTAAAAGCGCCAAAAAGTCGTTCATTTCTGCTCTGCCATTATTGATTTGAAAACCAACGGGATGCTGCATAAACGAATTCGCGGTCAAAATCCATAATGCGGATAAGGTCGTTCCGGCCGTCACCAGCCAAATGCAGGCTAAATGTGCACCCTTGGACAATCGATCCCATCCAAACAGCCAAATACCGATGAATGTCGATTCCATGAAAAATGCGAGCAATGCCTCAATAGCAAGCGGAGCTCCGAAAACGTCCCCCATGAACCGTGAATATTCCGACCAGTTCATACCGAATTGGAATTCCTGCAGAATACCGGTAACAACACCGATTGCAAAGTTAATTAAAAAGAACTTCCCCCAAAATTGAGCCATTTTCTTGTAGATTTCATTTTTCTTAACGACATACATGGTCTCCATAATTGAAATGATAAGTACAAGACCAATTGAGAGCGGTACGAAAAAAAAGTGAAAAATCGTCGTTGCCGCGTACTGAAATCTCGCTAAACTCAATACATCAAACATGCTCTCTCCTCTTTTCAAGTGGGTACCCTTAGGTAGGGGTACCTTTTATCTCTAAAAGCAGCAATCATCTAAAATGATCCGACCGATCGGATTAAAAGTGTAACAGATGTCACAATCCACTACCTACTTTACAACTTCTTTGGCACCATTCACCCTGTCGCTCATGACAATTTTGTGAACATATCGTGACGTATTTTTATCCAAATTGTGACATTGTTCGCGTATGAACAATATGTATTTGACAAGAGAAAAAATATTTCTTGTTTTTTTGACAATCAGAAAAAAATTAAAATCAATGTGAAACTGTTTTAAAACAATTTTTCTTATGCTGAATGTGAAACATACCCGATGCCTCGTTCATAATCAAATTCGTCTTCCATGCAGCTTTGATTCATCGAACTTGAGCTTAAACGACACTTCAATCCTAAGTAGCACAGTACGTTCAAAACCATATCAGTGCTTTCCCTATGAGAAAAACCAAGTTGTGCTTGGTCCTTTATCTCCAGCCATGCGTGATGGATTCGTGTCTTTTCGGTGCTGAATCGTCGCTTCGGTTACTCGCTTGCCGCGGGCGCACCACGAGCCTCCTCAAACAGACAGGAATCTGCGGGGTCTCGTTGGCCCGCATCAACCAAGCGCGATCCCGCAGGCGCCAGAGTACCTCCGCTTTGATTCATAGTCAAGACACGGAGCTATTGATTTGAAGATGGGGCAAAATCTTATACTTTCTTTCCCTATAAAAAAAGCCGGCACTTCTGCCGGTCTGCTTGGTTCGATTAATCTCTCTTATTAAAATAGGCATTAAGCTGGCCGCGAATCATCCGCTCCCTAAGCTTCGTATCATACCGCTTATCCTCTTTTCGCTGCATCTCTTTACGCAGCTCGGAGGTCTGCATACCATCCTCCATCTTATTGGCGATATCCATGAGCGCTTCAACATCTGCAAAAGAATATTTGCGATTCCCGCGTTCCGTTCGTTCTGGAAAAATCAGTTTTCTTTTTTCATAATAACGGATCTGCCGTTCACTCAGTCCTGTCAGCTCGCAAACGGTTCCAATCGTAATCACCTTTTTATAGAGATAAGCATCTTTCTGAGAATGCGTCGCCACTAGTTCACCCCTCCACTTTCGTTGAAATGTTTTCAAAAATCACGCAATTGTGTGTAAGATAATATTACATCTACAATCGTTACAGTTCAATAACTATGTAAGATTTTATAACGAACTATTGGACGAAAAAATGAAAACGCGCTAAACTATTTATAGGATTAATGCAGACATGAAGAGGTGTGTGCAATGACGGAGACACTCACACAAAATAACGAGAAAGAAAAGAACGCCCTCATCATTAAGCTGTTGAACGAAGGGGTTTATAAAACAAAGAATCGTCAGCTTTATCAGCTGTCCTTTAATGAACTTAAAACGCTATATAAGAAGATCCTGCAGCCATAACGTGCTGAAAAGGGAAGGGTATCTCATAAGTCGATCATGACCTGAGATACCCTTCTTTCTCAACTATTTTTCCAGTCCATTTGATCCTCAAGGCAAAGCTTAAGCATCCACGGCCATGGACCATAACCGGAATCAAGGTTGATATGCCCTTGTTCAGGAATAATAAAACAGGGTAAGCAGTAAGTCAAAAAGTGACCCATATCCGCTTGTGGCAGAAAGGGATCGTTGGTAGACAATACAAACAGGCTTTTCTTAGCAGCCGCTGCAAGCGATTGTTTCGCTTCCGGCAGCGGAAAAAAATCTTGAATTTCTGCTTTTTTATGATAGGGAGAAGGCGGACAAACCATAATCACACGATCAATGCGTCGTGAAAGACGCTGCGCAGCATAGTGAATCCACAGGATGCACCCTAAGCTGTGCGCGACGACCGTTAACGGTTCGTCAGGTATCTGCTCAAGCGTTCGGTTCAGCTGATTGAGCCATACGTTTTTGAGCGGTCGATCCCAATCCGAAAATTGAGGAAACCAGACCTTCTTCCCTTTTCTTTTTAAGGATTCCGTCAGCCATTCTTGCCAATGCCCGCCCTTGCTTCCACCAAGCCCATGCAGCACAAGATAATTCATCACATGCACCTCAATTACTAAATCCATTTCATAAATGCACCTTTTTTCATTATACAACAATAAACGGATCCGGGTGATCCGGATCCGCTTATTTTCTATGAGATTGAGCAGCTCTTTTCTCTTCATCATCCCTAACGCGATGTGCGAGACGGCTTGATGCGTCCGCAGCAATACTCGCAATTAAATCATCGAGAAATGTGTTGACCCGCCCACCTTTAGCCAAATCCACTTTTCCGATAATCTTCGGCTTGACTTTATCCAAATAGCCAAAGGTAGTCGCCGCGATACTTCCAAAACTTGAAACAGCTCCCAAAGCAATCGTTTCATCGACTCCGAACAATCCTTCATCTTGATCAACCAGCGATTGCAGCGGTTCGGATAACATTTTCTTCTCAGCAAAACGATCAAGTTCGATGCCGACCAAGATCGCATGCTGCAGTTCGCGCTTTGCAAGCACTGCCTTAACATTCTCCACGCAGAGTGCCTTTGTTAATCCGGACATAAACGGTTTCTGCAGATCAAATACAATCTCGGCGATATCGTCGATTTGCACGCCTCGTTCAGCTAAAGCTTTTTCGGCTGCACGTTCGACCGCCTCAGAGGTGACTCTTTTTTTATGCGCTGAGTAAAAAGTTGCACCCTCCGGAAGTCCCGGAGCATACGTCATGCTTTTTGAAAATGATTGATCTTCCATCTATTTTCTCCTTCCGAGCAGCTCGTCACAGGAATTTGAACCTGCATCGAGCAATCAATAAGTTGCAGCGTGCAGTTCTCCTCCCCTCATTTTATGCAAACCTCATTTAAAAAATGACGACTATGGTTGCGCAAAGCACAAATTCTTTGCCCTGTGTATCGACAGCTGACTTTGTGATGCACGCAAAGACCTGTACCGCTATTCTAGTCCAATGGCTCGTATCGAATCAAGAAATTCCAATGAACACATTCTTATAGGCGCATAAATTAGATGATTTGCTCTCAAACTAGATTTATGATGATTTAGAAAAGGTGGCCGTATCATGCATGAACTTATCTCAATCTCTGTGGAACTCACTGTCGGCCTATTCGCGCTGCTTCTGCTCACTAAGATGATGGGCCGAGCCTCGATGTCCGAATCAACCCCCTTTGACTTCATCTCCATGATTGTCGTCGGTGATTTTGTGAGCGATGCGATCTATGATCCGAATACACATGTCTTCAAGGTGATCTATGCCATACTGTTTTGGGGGATCGTTATTTATAGCATTGACCTGATCACATTAAAGTTCAATAAGACACGCCGTTTCTTCGAAAGTCAGCCATCTCTCATCATAAAAAAAGGCCGTATTGATCGCCAAGTGATGAAGAAAAATCGTGTCGATATGAACCATTTGCAAATGCTGCTGCGCGACCGCAGCATTTTTTCTCTTCGTGAAATTGAGTATGCGGTTCTTGAGCCGAACGGCAAGGTATCCGTTATTCGTAAATCCGATAACGAGCCAACCGTCCGAAGCGATTTTTCACTGAAAGCAAAGAACGTTTGCCTTCCCGTAACGCTCATCAGCGATGGGGTCATCATTGAAAAAAATTTAGACACGCTTGGCAAAACAAAGTCTTGGCTCATGCATGAACTGAAAAACTACGCGGTTTCAGAGGCAAATCAAGTAATGTTCGCCGAGTGGCGCGATGATGACGGGCTATTCATCCAAAAGATGAGCAACTAGCTTTTTACTGATCGAAACTTTACGGATAGCATTCAGTTTATGCAGCACTTGCATGTTTCTTGACATCTTTTCTGAGATGAGAAAAACCGGGCAAAAAGCGCCCCGTCCTTACTTCCGCAGGCTGCGGAGTCTTCCTTGGCTCGCTGTTCCCGCAGGCGCCAGAGTACCTCCGCTTTGATTCTTGCCAAGACACGGGTCTATTGGTTTGAAGACAGGGCAAAATGCTAAACTTTCTTTACCTGTGAAAAAACTGCCTGTCCTTCTTTCGAAGGAAGACAGTTCTTTTTTCTCTTGAAAAGTCAGATGCTGATAATGTTGAATCCGGCATCAACATGAAGCGTTTCGCCTGTAATATTCTTAGACAAATCACTGAATAGGAACAATGCCGTATTACCAACATCTTCAGGGCTAATTGAGCGGCGAAGCGGTGCTTTTTCTTCAATCACTTTAAGTACACCATTGAAATCTGAGATACCCTTTGCAGAAAGCGTACGGATCGGTCCGGCAGAAATACCGTTCACACGAATGTTGTCCTTACCAAGATCGTTCGCCAAATATTTTACGCTCGCATCCAGGCTCGCCTTGGCAACGCCCATGACGTTATAATTTCTAACGACACGTTCCCCACCGAGATAAGTCATTGTCACGACACTGCCGCCTTCAGTCATCAGCCCTTTTGCTTCTTTAAGTACGGCAGTCAGCGAATAGGCACTGACATTTTGCGCGAGCAGGAAGCCGTCACGCGTCGTATTCATGTAATCGCCGTCAAGTTCTTCCTTCTTGGCAAAGGCAATGCAGTGCGCTAAACCGTGAATTACGCCAACATCCTCTTTAATCTTTGCAAAAGTTGCTTGAATCTCTTCATCAATGGTTACATCGCATGGATAAAAAAGGCTGTCCTTGCCATCAAGTGTTGCCGCCAGCTTTTCGACGGGTTCGCGGAACCGTTCATTATTGTACGTAAAAATCAGACGCGCTCCGGCACGATCCAGCGCTTGCGCAATGCCCCATGCTATGCTTCGTTTATTCGCAACGCCCATCACAACATAGGTACGCCCTTTAAGTGTTAATTCCATTGCAAAACCTCCCTGTATCACTTCAGTCCAAACGTTATTATATCATGAAAGCGGCGCGCGCGTCCCTTTCACAGTCGATCATCGTGTTAAGGCAAGCGGCGCAACGGCTGATTTGCGATCATAAAAAAATCCGCGGAATTTTCTTCGTTATCGGATACAAAATCGCGAACAACGACGAATGTTTTTAATTAGCAATCATGAACCCTTAATGACTTCAATTCACCATTTTGTTTCTTTTTTACCCGCTTTACGCTATCATGATTAAGGATTACCAACCAATGGCTAAGTACATATTTGAGATCTATTATAAAGAAGAAGGATTAAGTTCATGTTAAATCGAGATTCTCTAGCTAAAATAGACTACACACTGTTTTTTATTGTATTCTTGCTTGCTTGCATCAGCTATATTTCCATCTCCATGGCGCCGTTGAAATCAGGTGCTCCCGCTGTCGGATTGGCGTATCGTCAGGTGATCTGGTATGTTTTCAGTACTATGATTGCTGTAGCAATTATGTTCTTTGACTATGAACGTTTGAAACGCATGCACTGGATCTTTTATGGAATCGGCATGTTTCTGCTCATCGGCCTCACCTTTGCGCAACTCGGATTGCCCGTTCCTATGGTCGATAAATCGCATGGAGCAACGAGCTGGTATGCGCTGCCTGGGATCGGACAGCTTCAGCCCTCTGAGTTCATGAAACTATTTATGATTGTCTCGATTGCGACAACCATTGACAAGCATAATGAAGTTTATTCCATCCGTGGTTTACGAGAAGACCTGCTGCTGCTCGGTAAAATTGCGCTGGTTTCATTACCGCCTTTTTTTCTCGTGTTTATTCAGCCTGATCTTGGAACAGCTTTAGTCATGTTCAGCATTATTCTTTCAATGACAATCGTCAGTGGCATTAATTGGAAATTAATTGTTTCAATTCTGATAACATTGACGGCAGGTCTTGCTTTTTTCGCGATCAGCTGGTTTCATTTTCCACAGATCATTAATATTTTTCTTAAATCGCACCAAAAAGACCGTTTTTTGGCATGGCAGGATCCAGAGCGTTATTCCTCTGAACAAGGCTATCAGCTCCTTCAGTCGATCCGATCAATTGGATCAGGAGAATTTTTCAATCATCAATTTAATTCGGCGATATCGCTTCCGGAATCGTACAATGACTTTATTTTCGCTGTCATTGGCGGCGGCTTTGGGTTTGTCGGTGCAGTCACCGTTATCTTGCTGTTCTTTCTATTAATTTCGCGTGTGATCAAAGCCGGAGCTGAAACCCATGATCCATTTGGCAGCTATATCTGTACAGGCATCATTGGCATGATCATGTTTCAAGTTTTTGAAAACATTGGAATGACGATTCAAGTGATGCCGGTCACCGGGATCACACTTCCTTTTCTCAGCTATGGGGGAAGTTCACTGCTCTCCAGTATGATCTGTATCGGTTTAGTGCAAAGCATCCGCCTTCAAACGCAAAAATTTATGTTCTCCTAAACAGCCGCGCGCGGCTGTTTTTTATAAAGAAAGCAAGTACATGGCTTTGAACTTGCTGAAGGGAACTTCCGCTTTTTCTGATACAGAAATCAAACTTATGAAGCGGGCGCAATTGGAGAAAATAGGTGAGAAGGCTCGATACGGAGGATGAGGGATATGTACGACGTCATTGGTGATGTTCATGGCTGTTATCGGGAGTTTGTTCGTCTCACAGAGAAGCTCGGCTATCAGTGGACGCAGCATCTGCCCATTCATCCCGATCAGCGAAAGCTGGTTTTTGTCGGTGATATTGCCGACCGCGGTCCGGATTCTCTGCAAATGATCCGGACCGTCATTGAATTGGTTAATCATGAGCTTGCTTTGTATGTGCCCGGCAATCATTGCGATAAACTTTATCGCTACTTCATTGGCCGCCGCGTTCAAATTGCCCATGGGCTTGAAACAACGGTTCATGAGTTGGAACAGTTGGACACACAATCGTACAAAAGAATAGCAGAACAATTTCAGAAATTGTACCAGAAAGCGCCGCTGATCTTGTATCTTGATCAGCAGCGCTTGGTGGTCTGCCATGCCGGCATCAGGCAGCAGGATCTCTTTAAACCGATAAACAAGAAAATCAAAAGTTTTGCGCTCTATGGCGACGTAACCGGAAAAACGGATGCTGATGGGCTTCCTGAACGTCGCGACTGGGCGGTCAATTACCACGGTAAAGCGCTGATTGCTTATGGCCATACGCCCGTCGTCCGTCCACGCTGGAAAAATAAGACGGTTAATCTAGACAGCGGATGCGTCTTTGGCGGCCAATTAAGTGCCCTGCGCTATCCGGAAATGGAGCTAGTCTCCGTAGACTCAGCGATGCCGCGCATTCCTGAGCGGTTTAGATCTTTTCCAGATTGACCGGCTCATGCATCAGACGCAGCATATCCTCCGGGCATTGCTGGTGCACATGCATCCGCTCACCTGTAAATGGATGCATAAACGATACTTCAAAACTGTGCAGCGCCTGGCGGTTGATCAGCGTCAACGGCCCACCATACAAGTCGTCGCCCAGCAACGGATGGCCAATTGAAGCAAAATGCACGCGAATCTGATGGGTCCGGCCAGTCTGCAGACGGACAGCAACTAGTGTCCAATCCGCAGATCGCTGCAACACTTTGTAATGTGTGATCGCTCGTCGCCCTTCGCGCCAATCAACACATCGCTCAATCGCGCTCCCTTCTTTCCGACCGATTGGCGCGTCAATCACGCCCTGATCTTGATCGATCGTCCCTTGCACGCAGGCAAGATATCTGCGATGAATGTCTCTTTTTTTCTGCATTTTAAAAAACCGTTCATGACTGAAACGATTTTTCGCAACCAGCATCAAGCCTGACGTATTGCGGTCCAGCCGATTGATGATATGAACCGTTGACGCCAAATGCTGCGCATGAAAATAATAAAGCAACCCATTTGCTAAAGTTCCCGACGGATACAGTTGTGAGGGTATCACCGGGATACCCGCCGGTTTATTGACAATCAGCACAACATCGTCTTCATAAACAAGATCAAGCGGTAACTCATTTTCTGCTAGAAACGCGCTAGGCGTCTCTGGAGGAAAAATAATTTGCAATTTTTCGCCTTCCTGAAGGACATGACGCACGGAACGTTCTTGTCCATCCACAAGCAGTTTACCGCCTTTGTATTTAATCGCCGATAGGGCGCGCCTTGAAATACGGATTTCTTTTTTTAAATAGTCACGCATGATCATGCCGTGTTCTGAAGCACTCATGATCTTCTCAATCATAAAACACTTTTCCATGACAACCGGAACAAGGTTCCTCATTCACGTCCTTATTCTATATAGTTTAACCAATAAACGAGTCGCGAACGCGCCGCCAGAACGGGAACGGACGGAAACGCGCAAAGCGAATCTTTTCTTCCGCTACACCGAATTCAATTTTTTTCACATCCTCATGCACACGAGACAAATGATCGACGGAAAGGGTAAACGCTCGATCAGCAACCGGCATAACCTGACAGTGATGGTGCTGCGGCAAGATTAGCGGTGAACCCACCGTACGAAAAACACGATTATTAATGGATGCGATTTCGGTCAGCTGAATTGAAGGCAAAGAAGGATGAACCAGCGCTCCGGACAATCCTTTGTTATATGCGGTTGATCCGGTCGGTGTTGAAAAACACAACCCGTCTCCCCGGAAGCTTTCAAACTTCTCGCCTTTGATCAAAACGTCCGCAACGAGCAAGCCGGAAGCGCTGCGTACCGTGCATTCATTGAGCGCCAGCAAATCGTCCGGTTTCACGTTGCTGCTATAATGCACACCAATATGCAGCAGCGGATATTCCACCAAGTCAAAGCGCTTTCCAATGATCGCTTCAACCAATTCGTCCACTTCTCCCGATGTCCAGTCTGCATAGAAACCTAAATGCCCGGTATGTACGCCTACAAAAGCAGTCGTGTTCAAACGATGCGTGTAGGTGTGAAACGCATGCAGAAGTGTCCCATCGCCGCCGATTGAAATCACTAAATCCGGTTCATTCTCATCATAAATCATTTGCTTTGCTTTTAGTTGATCCAGTATTTGCCTATGTAATTCAGATGATAATGGATCGTCTTTGTATTCAATCGCAAACTTTTTTAAACTTCCTGCGGGAATATTTCTTATATGAAGCGCTGAATCACTCATTTTCTATGAACTCCTTCCTATTGCTTAGTTCGGAAGCCTCTTCATCCATGATTCACGACTCCTGTTCGCTATTTTTCTGATTAAAGCGCAACTGAGCCACCTGAATTTCATCGCGAATCTGCGACATTTCTTCATCAAGTCGAAAAGCAGCTTCAGCCGCTCGCAGCAATCTTTTTTTCACATCCGTCGGAATCTTGCCATTATATTTATAATTCAATGAGTGCTCAATTGTTGCCCAGAAATTCATCGCCAGCGTGCGTACCTGAATTTCAACAAGAATTTTCTTCTCTCCGCTTACCGTCTGAACCGGATACTGAACGACTACATGGTAGGAGCGGTAGCCACTCTTTTTCTTTTCGCTAATATAATCACGTTCTTCCACAACGATAAGATCGGTGCGGCTTCGGATCAGTTCAACCACACGGCGAATGTCGTCTACAAATTGACACATCACACGAATGCCCGCTAAATCCTGCATCTGCGTGTTGAGTTGCGTCAAGGGAATCCCCTTACGCCGGGCTTTTTCAATGATACTTGGTATTGGTTTCACACGACCGGTGACAAATTCGATCGGCGTATTTTCTGAGGTTACTTCATATAATTCACGGTAACCGCGTAGTTTCACTTTGAGTTCATCAACTGCCTGTTTGTAAGGCGCCAGAAAAATATCCCACTCCATTTCGATCACTCCATCTCGTCCAAAACAAGAACAACGTACGTTCAAATGTTGCGCTCTCCGCCCGAAAATGAGCAGCTCTCAGTTGTTTCTTCCCCCCCATTATGTCATAATTTAGAAGAAGTTACGAATTTATGTGATCGATTTGAAGGCGGGAAATAACGCGATGAGTCACGAATTAGAAATTGAATATAAAAATATGCTAACGGCTGAGGAATTTGCCAAACTCTGCACAGCATTTAAAAAAGACGAACCATCCTTCTTTAAACAAATAAATTACTATTTTGATACACCGACTTCCGCCTTGAAAAATAAGAAAACGGTGCTGCGTATCCGTGAAAGCAGCGGCACACATGACTTTACCCTAAAGCAACCTCATAGCGGAGTGATTCTTGAGACACACCAGCAGCTGAGCGACGAAGAAAGCCGTTCAATGATTCAGTTAGGGATTGTCCCGTCAGGAGAAATTGAACAGGCCATGACTAAAATTGGCGTCGATGTCGATCAGCTTGTTCTTATCGGCGAACTGACGACAAAACGCTGCCAGTTCCCCTATCATTCCGGAGAACTTTTTCTCGATCACAGCGTCTACTTTGACCACAGTGATTATGAATTAGAATTTGAAGCTGCGGATGCACAATCCGGACCAGCTGTTTTTAATACTTTGCTGCACACCTTTGCGATTCCGCGCAGGCCCTCGCAAAGCAAAATGATGCGTCTGAATCAAGCCATTAAAGCCAGAAGGAGCTGAGAGAATAATGACCGTCAATCCAAGTATAATGGCACAACTGTTGTCCTTATCACTCTGTTCCGGAATTCAAAATCAATCATCCGATCAGCAATCACCTTTTTCCAGTACGGATCATGATGCTACGCAGTTATTCGGTTCGCTGCTCGCAATGATGATGAACGATTCCTATTCAACCAGCGGTTCGGGGCGGTCCATCCCCTCCGAACGCGCTTCATCTGCTTCGTCCATTTCAAGTACAAATTCGGATCAGATGCTGTGGCAACAATTAGCCGACACCCTACCGGCGCTGAACATCACGGATTCCTCAAAAAAATCAGATTCAGGTTATGACATGATCATCCAAGAAATGAGCACAAAATATTCCGTGCCCGCACCGCTGATCCGCTCAGTCATTGATACGGAATCCGGTGGAAATCCAAGTGCAACCAGTTCATCTGGGGCAATGGGCCTGATGCAGCTGATGCCTAGTACAGCAGCTGATTTAGGGGTCACAAACCCTTATGACCCTGCACAAAACATCGAAGCCGGCACTCGTTATCTGAGTCAATTAATTAAGCGCTACAACGGAGATAACCGCTTAGCGCTCGCTGCCTATAATGCCGGTTCAGGCGCGGTACAAAAGTATGGCGGTATCCCTCCATTTCCTGAAACTCAGGCTTATGTCAGCAAAGTACTGAGCAAGGTTCAACAAACCTATGTATGAAGGGCGGTATCCAATCATGGATGATGAAAGACTGAAAGCAATTGAAGCCAAGCTGTCTGCCGTTGAAAAGGAACTTCATGAATTAAATGAAGCGAAGCAAAGACCGCGCTTTGCTTCGAATACCATTTGGGCATTGATTCCTATTGTTGCAATTATCATGTGGGGTCTTCAAGGACTTTTCTGATTGTCTTATTGCTAGAAAACACCCTCGAATCCAATGGATTTGAGGGGATTTTCTTTAAAGATATTCTTTTAATAGCTGCTGTCGTCGACTTGATCGAGCCAATCCGTCACAGACGCGATAACCGACGCAACGCAGCCCGCTTTGAACGGCGACTCCAATCCGGCCGTCTTCACGAGCTCCAAGAAAGACTTGCTTCCGCCCTGCTTGCACAGGTTTAAATAGTCCTTCCATGCCGCATCATAATCTTCCTGTGATTTCTTCCAAAATTCAAACGCACAGACTTGGGCCAAAGTGTAGTCAATGTAATAGAATGGCGATTCATAAATATGACCTTGGCGCTGCCAGAAACCGCCCTTTTCCAAGAATTCAATCCCGTCATAGTCACGATCCGGCAAATATTTTTTCTCAATCGCCTTCCAAGCTTGTTTCCGCTCAGCCGGGGTCATTTCCGGATGCTCGTAAACAACATGCTGGAATTCATCAACACTCACCCCATAAGGAAGGAACAGAAGTGCATCGCTTAAATGTGAGAATCTCCTTTTATTTGCATCCTCTTTGAAGAACAGATCCATCCACGGCCAGGTAAAGAATTCCATACTCATCGAATGAATTTCGGCCCCTTCAAATGTCGGCCAGCGATACTCCGGAATCTCTGTGCGTGTCGTATAGACCTGAAATGCATGCCCGGCTTCATGAGTCAGCACGTCAATATCCCCGGCTGTACCGTTAAAGTTTGAAAAAATAAATGGTGAGTTATAGTCAAAAATATATTCGCAATAGCCGCCGCCCGCTTTTCCTTGAGTTGCCAGCAGATCCATCAGATGATGATCTAGCATGAATTGGTAAAACGTTCCTGTCTCCGGCGAAAGTTCCGCGTACATCCTCTTTCCATTTTCAATGATCCACTCTGAATTTCCCTTTGGAGCAGCATTTCCTGTGGTGAATTGATACGGAACATCGTAATAGTATAATTGATCCGTACCAATCCGTTTGCGCTGCCGCTCATAAAGCTTACTTGCCGCCGGCACAACGTATTTGCGAATCTGTTCGCGATAATTCTTGACCATCTCGCGGTCATAACCGATCCGCGCCATTCTGTAGTAACTCAGATCAGCATAGTTGGAAAAGCCAAGCTTCCGGGCAATCTCCGTCCGAATCTTCACCAACTGATCATAGATCTCATCAAACGCTTGTTCATGTTCGGCAAAATAACCGAAATAAGCTTCAAGTGCCGCTTTTCTTTCTTTCCGATCGGCAGATTGTTGGAAAGGCGTAAGCTGAGCCAGCGTCCGTTCCTCGCCCTTAAATGGAATCTTCGCAGCGGCAATCAGCTTGGTGTACTTGGAGGTCCACTTATTTTCCTGCTGCATAAGCGGAATTACTTCAGGGGAAAAACTTTTAAGCTGTGCTTCGGCAAGTGCAAAAAGCTGTTTTCCCCATTTTTTCTCCAACTCTGCGCGAAATGGCGAGTCAAGCAGCAGTCTATAGAACGCGGTCGTCTTTCCTTCAAAAATCGGCATGGTTTCATCAGCAAAGTCATTTTCCTTTTTATAAAAAGGATCCTCCGTATCGATGGTATGCCGAATTCCAACAAGCTGGAACATGGTATCCAAATGCTTGCGCATACGATTGATCGCTTGAGCCGCACAAATCGCATCATCTAAGTTTGCAGCGTGCTCAAACGCATCAAAAGCTTTACCGAATGCCCCTTCATATTTTGCGACATCCGGGCGCTCATACTTATAATCTTCAAACACCGTCACTGCAAAAACACCCCTTTTTCCATTCCTTCTCTTCTTTCCATAGCTTAACTATTATATAAAGAAAAATGAGCAGCGCCAAGTTTCAGACGCAACGCCACCATTTACGCAAAAAAACCGGTACCTGCCCGTGTTGATCGGTGCAGCACCGGTTTTGCGTCTTCAAGACTAGAGTAGTCAGATATGCTGACTTGCAATGCTGTGATGGTGATTGTGATGGTGCCGGCGATAGCGGTGACATGCTCCATTCAATACCATTCTCCGTACAAAATAGCAAAGCGTCATCCCGATGGTACATAACAGCGCTATTGCAATAACCAAGCCCGTCCATCCATACCATTCAAGGAACAAGCCGCCAACAGATCCAACCACGCTGGAGCCGACATAATAGAACAGCAGATACAATGAAGAAGATTGCGCCTTCTCACGTCGATTCGCCAGGATGCCGACCCAGCTGCTAGCCACCGAATGGCCACCAAAGAAGCCAAACGTAAACATCGCTAATCCGAAAATTTTAACAGCCAAGAGCGACGACATTGTGATCACCAGCCCACCGATCATCATGATCAGACAGAGACCAATCACCCCGGAACGGCTCGTATGATCGGACAATCGTCCCATCCAAGTGGAGCTGAATGTTCCAACAAGAAAGATAACAAAAATAAACCCAATCAATGTCTGGCTTAAATTATAGGGCGGCTCCAAAAGCGGAATACCGAAATAATTGTAAATCGTTACGAAACTGCCCATCAGAATAAAGCCTATTAAGTATAAGAAAACCAGAGCCGGTGACTCAATATTTTCAAGAAATCCTGCCGTTGTTCGTTTCATCGATCCGCGTCTTGAATCAAAGTGTTTTGATTTTGGGAGCAGGATCATGAACAGCCCGCACATGACTAAGTTGAGTAAGCCTAATAGAGCGATGGCCGTATTCCAAGAAAAAGCATCACTGAGTGAGCCGACAATCAAACGTCCGGCTAATCCGCCCAGACTGTTGCCGCTGACATAAATGCCAATCACATAGCCGAGTACCTTCTTGTCAAATTCTTCGTTTATATAAGCCATCGCAATGGACGGATAGCCTGCAAGCAGCGCGCCCTGAACAAAGCGAACCGCAATTAAAAGCGGCAAGTTCTGAATAAAGCCAACGGTAATTGAAAGAAATGCAGACGACACAAGAGCAAGAATCATAACTTGCTTTCGATCATACATCCCTGAAGTAAACGAGACAAATAATAGGAAGATCGCCAGTGCACCGGTTGCAGCAGACAAAGACAAACTTGCTGCAGCCGGTGGAACGTTAAATTGCGCGGCAATAACAGCAATAACCGGTTGCGTACAATAAAGATCGGCAAACATAATAAAGCTTCCCAAAAATAAAGCCACTAATGTCTTTTTAAAGGCTTTACTTTCAGGCGATATAAAATCCATGTAAAACGACATCCTTTCTGTTTCTGTTTGTAACATTCATACTATGACAATATCGATTCATTGTCTAATAAATTCTGTAAATCGTATTGATGCACAGAACGTGTTAATGAGTGACATGCCAAAAATTGTTTTTCTCGGCAAGATATATGCGATTTTCCGCTGCAACTATGGTACTATATAGGGTACACCTTATAATATAAAAACCGTCAATTTTGTGACGGTTTACTTAGGGCCTGAAACAAGCAGGAACATTATCCTGTTCCGATACTATTTTCCTATATTCTAGGAGTGATCATTCATGGAGTGGCAACAGATTGAATATTTTCAAAAGGTCGCTCAGCTGCAACATATGACGCAAGCGGCGGAAGATCTGTCAATCTCACAACCTGCATTAAGCCGGTCAATTGCCCGGCTGGAAGAAGAACTTGGCATCCCTCTTTTCGAAAGACAGGGAAGAAGCATTATTTTAAATCAGTACGGCAAAGTGCTTTTAAAGCATGTAAACCGAATCCTCAAAGAAATCGATGATACAAAAAAAGAAATACAATCGCTGCTCGATCCTGAGTACGGCGAGGTATCCCTTGGTTTTCTTCACACGCTGGGTGTCAATATGATCCCTAATATCCTCCGCACATTTCAAAAAGAGCATGCAAACATCAAAATTAAACTCTATCAAAATAACAACGTCTCGTTGCTGAAGCAGCTTCAGGCAGGAGAAATTGATCTCTGTCTTGTTCATCACTCCTATGAAGACCCGCATATTCAATGGGAAAAATTATGGGATGAAGAATTGTTTCTGATGGTCTCTGCATCGCATCCGCTCGCGCGCCGGGAATCGATTACCCTAGATGAAATTCAATCGGAGCCGATGATTGCCTTAAAAGAAGGCTTTGAGCTGCGCAAAATTGCGGACAAACTCTGTCGCAAAGCAAACTTCACACCGAACATCACATTTGAAGGTGAAGAAGTGACCACACTGGCGGGACTGGTCGCCGCAGGACTCGGTGCCGCTCTGATGCCGGATCTAAAGGATATCGACCATAGCAAAGTGGCCAAGATCCATGTTCGCTGGCCCAGCTGTTCGCGTCAAATTGGGCTTTCCTGGTATGAAGATCGCCCGCTGTCACCCGCCGCTGCTCACTTTAAACGTTTTGTCTTTACGCATTATCGAAAATAAAAAAGCGCTTCTTGGCCAGTAAATGCCAAGAAGCGCTTTTTGGTTGTCGTATCAAAAATCCATAATAACAGCAGCTTGCTTATTTTACTGCTGATGAATGAAATAGTTTCTGGAAATGTTCATAATCCTGATATCCTAATGTTTTTTACGCTTTTTGCGTGTGCTCGCCGTGTTTCATCGCTTGAACCGCTCGCTGCTGCTCTTCTGTGTGAAAGGTACCGATGATCTTGTTTGTCTCCAAAATATTTGTGAAGGCATTGGGATCAATGGCTTTAATCAGGCGTTCGATCTTGTAGAGTTCGTAATGGCTGATGACGATCATCAAAGTGGTCTTCTTAGATCCGGTAAATCCGCCGTATGAAGGAATCACCGTTATGCCGCGATCAAATTGGTCTTGTATCGCCTTAGTCAGACGCTTCCACTCGTTGGTAACCGTCATCACCGTCAACTTTTGATACTTCGTGTGAATCATATCGATCACATAGCTGTTTACAAAGCGTGAAATTAATGTATACAGAGCATATTGCCACTCATAGACCGCACCCGCAATCACAATAATGATACCGTTTAAGATCAGAAAATATTTTCCTGAAGAGGCATTGCGATTGCGCCGCGTCAAATAGATCGCGATGATATCCAGCCCACCGGTCGAAATCCCATATTTCAGTGCCACCCCCACTCCAATCGCGGAAATCATGCCGCCAAAAATAGAATTGAGCAGCAAGTCTGAAGACAGTGGGTGTAGCGGCAAAACGGTCAGGAAAAACGATGTTAAGACGACGGTAATGAAACTAAACAACGTAAAGCTCTTCCCTACCTTGAACCATCCTAGAAGGGCAATCGGCAAATTCAAGATCAAGACCAGCAGCCCAATGGAAAGATGAATATGCGCGCTGTCAAGCAAAATATCGGAAATCAGCTGGGCTGCACCATTGATACCTGCCGCATAAACATGGGCTGGAACAAGAAATAAATTCATGCTCAATGCACACAAAAAAGCAGCACAAACTGCAATCACTAATTTTTTTATTAGTTCTCCAAATGTAAAGCCAGGTAGCATCTTGTTCTTCCTTCTTCATTTGATATGATTCACTTATTATTGATCTCCCTTAATTCCCCGGGTCTCACATTATAACACCATGAGTATTGGATTCAAGCTTGGGAAACATTTTCCTAATTATTTTATTTGTCACACTAAACGAATGATTCAGCCATGGATTCAAAGTGAACACAAGTGATGAGAAAACCCCTGAGTTGCCCTTCACGATCGGAACTTGTTACAATAGATAAAGCTTAAACAGTGCTTTTTTCACACGTGTTTTGTCTGAGTCAATGAATTAAGTTGACGAGAATATCATAAAGGAAGGCTGAATTTAGCAATAATGAATCACGCTATAATGAGAGAGATCACTTCGACTATTGGCAAAGCTTATTTGAATCCAGCGTCTTTTTTTGACCCCGTTTATTTAAAATTTCTTCGAGAGGTGGGGATTTCATGACACACTTTAATGAAGGAATGACATGTGAGGGAGCACTGGGCAACGAGTCATGTTCACTAAAAAAGGGTAAAAAGCGGTCTTTTCAACGCGTCGAGATTCTGATGTTTATCGATCCGCTTTGTCCGGAGTGCTGGGGATTTGAACCTTTGCTCAAAAAATTTCTTCTTCAATATCATAAGTATATTGACTTTCGTATCTTACTGACAACTAATCATGATACGGCAAATTGCTGCCGATTTCACCAAGCCAAGAAAATTGCTGAGGAATGGGACAAATATGCGCGTCTGACCGGTATGTGCTGCGACAGCGACGTATGGCTTGAAAACCCTCCCTCTCTTTATTCGATTGCCTATGCTATTAAGGCTGCCGAATTTCAAGGGCGCGCGGCAGGTCAAATGTTCCTAAAGCGAGTGCGTGAACAAATCTTTTTGAGAAAACAAGGCTTAAATCAATTTGACGAGCTTCTCAAGGTCGCTCGTCTCGCCGGATTAAATGTACAGGAATTCTCAAATGACTTTCACTCCTGCCGGCCGATCAAAGCATTTCAGTGCGACCGTAAATTAGCCAATGAACTGTCCATTACCGAATTGCCGACTCTGGTCTGTTCAACACCATGTAATGATTCAGAAGCCATTAAAGTGAACGGTCATTATCCTTACTCAGTCTATGTACAGATTCTTAGCGAATTATTAAACGAGCGGCCGATTCCCGCCTCGAATATTCCGCTCAAAGATTACTTTAAACAGCAATTTTTCCTAACCACTCAGGAAGTTGCCGTTATCTATGACCTATCCGAAGACGAGGCATTAAAGGAATTGCACAAACTGCAGCTGCAACAAGTTATCGAGCCGATTATGTTAAAAACCGGACAGTACTGGTCCTATCTTACTCGTGCGAACTAAAAGCTGCATATCGAAACAGATCGCCCTGCTTCCGCTTGGACAGCAGGGTTTTTTCTTGTCTTTCAAACCACTTATCTCATTATACAGAACATATGTTTTTATTTCCAGTATTAAAGGAACGCTTGTTCGTGTATAATAAATCCATAGTTAATGAATGGAGGTGGTGCAGATGGATCATACAATTTTTCTGATCGATATGCAGACGTTCTATGCTTCTGTTGAAAAGATGGACTTTCCGGGATTTAGGAGCAAACCTTTAATTGTTGCGGGCGATCCAAAGCAGCGCAGCGGCATTGTGCTTGCTGCCTGCCCCATCGCCAAGCAATTCGGTGTGCTGACCGCCGAACCGCTTGGACAGGCATTGAACAAATGCCCACAGGCCATCGTCCGTCTGCCGCGCATGCAGCACTATATTAACATGTCTGCCGCGGTGACCCGCTTTCTCCAACACTATACCCATTTGGTTGAACCTTACTCGATCGATGAACAGTTTATGGATGTGACTTCAAGTCTGAACCTTTTTGGTGATCCGCTGACCCTTGCTCAAAAAATCCAACAAGACATGCAGCGGCGTTTCGGGATCTACGTACGAATTGGAATCGGACCAAATAAGGCACTGGCAAAAATGGCATGCGACCATTTCAGCAAAAAGAATCAAACGGGCATTTCTCTATTAAATAAAAGGAATATGGAAAAAAAATTATGGGCGCTGCCGATCGGTGCACTTTTTGGGGTTGGGCAGCGAATGGAACAGCACTTCATCGGGATGGGCATTCGCAAAATCGGCCATCTCGCCCGTTTTCCGGTCGACCTGCTGCGCAAACGCTGGGGCGTGAACGGGGAACTGCTCTGGCAAACCGCTCATGGATTGGACGCATCTCCAGTCTCGCCAAATACATTTATCGACCAAAAAGCAATCGGACATCACCTAACACTTCCCTACGACTACACTGATCAACAAGCGATTCGTGTCATTCTTCTTGAATTAAGCGAAGAAGTGGCGGCTCGTGCCCGCTCAGAAAGGTATATGGGAAGTGTTGTCTCTATAGGTGTGTCCGGTCCCTTTGAGCAGCACAATGGCTTTCATCGCCAAATCACATTGCCTTATGCAACAAATTTTGGTTTGGACATTTACCATGCGGTTCATCGTCTTTTCAACGAAAGTTGGAACCGCCAGCCCATTCGCGCCGCGGCCGTAACGCTCAGTGATCTTCAAAAAAGTACGGAAACGTTTCAATTGGATCTGTTTGCACGGATTGAAGAAAAAGCGAGGCTGAGCGCTGCAGTGGACCGTATTCACTGCAAGTATGGCAGAACAGCACTCTTTCGAGGAGCATCCCTTCTGCCAGCCAGTCAGCTTCGTGTACGTGCAGGTAAAATTGGAGGCCACTTCAGATGAACGATCATGATGTATCTCTTCCCGCATCGGAAATGAGCAAAGATGAAACCCGTATTGCTGCTGAATACATGCTTCTGCCGCTGATTAAAAGAGCTTTCGTCCATGACCGCAAAGCACTTGCAGCTTCGGATACCAAATTTAAGCACCTTTATTTAGAAGTTCTTGACGATATGACGGAACAGGTCAGAGCAGATCTGATAAAAAATAAACAAGAACTTTTTGACCAGCAGATGCAGATGATTCGTCACGACTGGTTCTGCTATGAGGTATATGCACGCGGGCGTTTATTTGAATTGGTCTATCAAAAAAGTGTAGCAATGGATTGGATCTATGAGCGTGTACGCAGTTACCTTCGTCCTTAAGCCCCCGCTGCATGTTTTCGCATAAGCTGTCATAGGCTTGTTTTAAACAAGCTGCGGAGGTTGAACCCGATGAAATTGGTTATGCTCTGTCTGTTGTTTGTAATGGCGGTCCTTTGCTTTGGTTATTTTCTGCTTGGATTGCTGCATTTAGAATCCCTGTTCTTGTCCGGAATCCTTTTCTTTACCCTTATTTTTTTGATTGTTCGCATGCTCACGTGGAATCAGAAGCGCAGCCGCTAAAAGAGGGCGTCTCAAAAGTCAAGTTCTGACTTTTGAGACGCCCTCTTAGTCCATTTTTCGGGTTTCAGAAAAGCAAGCGTTCCGTTTCATCAAGAACATTCGCAAATACATCCATTGCCTGCTGCACCGGTTTCGGTTCAGCCATATTTACGCCTGCTTTTTTAAGAATTTCAATCGGCGATTCCGAACTTCCCGATTTGAGGTAGTTCTTGTAGCGTTCAACAGCCGGTGTCCCTTCCTGAAGAATTTGCGCAGACAGTGCTGAGGCAGCGCTGAACCCCGTTGCATATTGGTAAACATAATAGTTGTAGTAGAAATGCGGGATTCGTGCCCATTCCAGACCAATTTGCGGATCAACAACGATATCCGGTCCAAAATAAGTTTTATTCAAATTGTAGTAGGTTTCAGTCAAAAGATCCGCCGTCAATGCTTCGCCTGCACGAACTTTTTCATGAATGATGTGTTCGAATTCGGCAAACATGGTCTGCCTGAAGACCGTGCCTTTGAAGCCTTCCAACTGATTGTTGAGCAAATACAGTTTTCTTTTCTTATCATCGGTGTGATTGAGCAAATAATGATTTAACAATGCTTCATTGCAGGTGGAAGCTACTTCTGCAACAAAGATCGAGTAATCAGAGTACGGATAAGGTTGGCTGGTGCGTGAATAGTAACTGTGCATCGAGTGGCCAAGTTCATGAGCCAGCGTGAACATACTGTCGATGTTATCCTGCCAGTTCAGCAAGATGTACGGCATCGTGCCGTAGCTTCCGCCTGAATAGCCGCCGCTCCGCTTGTTTTGCGTTTCACGGACATCGATCCAGCGTTTCTTAAATCCATCTCGAATGCTATCCAAATAGTCTTCACCAAGCGGTGCAAGCGCTTTGAGCACGACTTCTTTTGCCTCATCATAGGTGACCTTGATTTTTGCATTCGGCACCAGCGGCGCATAAAGATCATACATATGCAGCTCATCCACTTGCAATGCTTTCTTACGCAGTGCTACATAGCGGTACATCAATGGCAAATGTTCATGAATCGTTTTAATCAAGTTATCATACACTGCTTCAGGAATATCATTTCGGAACAAAGCAGCTTCACGTGCCGATCCATACTTGCGCGCATTAGCATAGAACGTATCGCGTTTGATTTGTCCGCTCAAAGTGGAAGCGAGTGTATTTTTAAATGCACCGTACGTTTTATAGACGCCTTCAAACGTAGCTTTGCGGACCTGTCTGTTCTCGCTTTCCATCAGTGTGCCGTAGCGGCCATGTGTAATTTCAACATCCTGTCCGGCCTCGCCCTTGATCGTCGGAAACTTTAAGTCCGCATTATTCAGCATCCCAAACGTAGTCGATGACGCATCGGTAACCTCTTCAGCAGCAGCCAGCAGTGCTTCTTTTTCACTGTCAAGCACATGAGGACGGGTTCTGATGATTTCGTCCAGTGCATGGCGATAGAGCTGCAAGGAGGTGTTCCCTTCAACGAATTGGTTCAGCCGTTCAGGATCAATTGCCAGAATTTCAGGAACGATAAATGCCAGCTTGCTGCCAGCAACTGCAGCAAGACTGCTCGCCCGATCATGAAGGGCCTGGAACGTTGCATTTGCCGTGTTTTCATCATTTTTCATATGTGCATACACATAAACCTTGTACAACAATTCGGTAACTTCATCTTGCTTTTTCAATAATGCATATAAGGAATCGGCGGACTCGCCGATTTTCCCCTTAAACTGTTCGGCTTCTGCGATCAGGTCTTTCACTTTTTCAAAAGCATGCTCCCAAGCAGCAACGCTTGGATAGATCGCTTCCAAATCCCAGGTTTCTTCAACCGGTATATCCTCTCGTTTTGGGAGTGCAGTCGTTTTCCCTTCAGCCATTGCGGCACCTCCATATTTCATGTATTTACCAATAATTATATCCTACTTCTTTTTGAACATTTGCGCAAAAATTTGCTTATTCTTTGATCGGATCATGAAGCAGTGCCGTTTCTAACTGTACCAGCGTTTGTCGATCCTGTTCAAGACATTCAGTGAACGTTGTTTCTTGCACTGGATATGGAAACATACGATAAGATGTGCCACTCTGTTCAGCAACATGCAAACGTACCAATTGTGTCAAATAGACAGCAATCAGCTGCCCTGCTGTTTTAATGGGACACAGTGGAAGCGGGCGAAGCGCAAATAAATCGGCAACCCCTCTTCGGCTTGCTTCTGCAAGCATCCTTTCGGGCGTGAACCAATCGCCGGGTTGGATTCGGCCGAGCAAAAGAACCAGCCACATCTGCCAAAGCAAGGGAGGATTTAGAAAATACATGAATGAATGATGCGGCAAGCCGACATAACTCGGGAACCAAGCAAACTGCTGACGAAATTGATAGACTTGACTGCGCAAAAGATATTCTTCACGAGTCATACGCAAAGGACGTGCAAGTCTTTTTCTTTTCTTCATGGTAAGCCAAAGTCGTATAAATGGTTCGGGTGCAAAATCGAGATGAGGGGCAAGCAATTGATAGGGCTTGCATTCAGACAGTATACAGTAACTTTGCTGGGAAATAAAATAAGTTTTTGACAATGGAGTCAGGCAGGAAGCTAGAAGAAAACATTTTGTCGAAGCATTATAAAACCAGATAAAATAGGGTGAAGAAAACGGATGTTGTGATGAAGCAGCTCTAGATCGGCGAATCGCCATCGAAACGAAACCGGAGAGGCGAATCATGTTTCGTTTGTAGCTGTAATGATGCGTACCAATAATCCAAATCGGGGTTATATGTCTTTGAAGATAACCAATTGACCGTTCTGCTAATCGTTTTTCCGGTATCGCGCTGCACTGATACTCAAGCGCTGTCGGTTCGATCCCGGGCAGATACACATCCGGCCTCTGGTGCAGTTCGGGTAAATAGTATTCCAAACGGGGCGCTCTTCCGGCGGAACGGCTCCAATGAAACAGATCATATTTGCCGGCTAAATGCGCCTCTGTCTCAGGTTCATTCTCTACGAGACACGTATGATGCGGACGATGTGCAAAATGCCAGCGCCGCTTCTCGCCGGCTTTGAGCAATACGGGAGCATGACAGATCGGGCAACGGAACGACTGATTGCGCAACTGCGTTAATTCTTCGCGCGACCCTGCCCTCTCAGCCAGCGAAATACGCTGCGCATCGACGGTTGACGCGATGAGCAAAAAATCACCTCTTTTCATGTTATTTATTCTGCACGCACAGGCTAAACTCCTGCTTTCCTGCAGAATCTGCTTGCCTCACGCTGCACTTCCGCATTGGGCACAGGACGTACTTTCACAGGATGTGATGAGTTCGTGTCTTTTCGGTGCTGAATCATCGCTTCGGTTACTCGCCTGCCGCGGGCGCCAGAGTACCTCCGCTTTGATTCTCGGTCAAGACACGGGTCTATGAGGTTGAAGACGGGGCAGAACCCGTATACTTTTTTATTCTGTGAAAAAAAGCCTGCCGATGATCGGCAGGCTCGTTTTTCACAGGAAAACGATTATTTAAGTAGAGGAAAGTGCTGTTTAATGGTTTGCAGTGCTTCTGTCTTAATGATTTCATTTCCATACTCATCGAGTACATACGGTGTAAGATTCGTGTCAAGCCCATACTCCAGCATCTTGCTTAAATCATTATCCTGATCTTCATCAGACAGACAATCATCAAAAGTAACGTTTAAATAGTAGCTGTTCTTGTATGCATAAAGTGCGGTATCCATCGCCTCGTGAGCCGGAAAAGCATGGCTCAAGGCGATCAAATTCTCAAAATCGGCAAATCCGATTATAAATGAAATCGGCTGATCATCCTGAAAAGAATCATCTTCTGAATGATCAAGCTCCTCATTCTTGTTTTCAGACGCCTTGGCCCGATTTGAACCCTGATCGTCGTCATGGTCGTTAATTGGTATGTCCAGATGTTTATCATCTGATAGCGGCAATTGAAGGTTGGATCCATCTTTTGAAATCTGTGCACGAGTCACAATAATTTCCATACCCTTTTCCAAGGCTTGAACCTGAATCCAAAGCGGACCTTCAAGTGAAAAAGATTCTTGAGTGTGTGCTTCATCCATCATTTGCCAAAAGAGTTCTTCACTTCGATCACGGTTATACCATATCTCCTCGCGATCAAAGCCAAGATCCTCAATATCCAAATAACTGATATAGAACTTCAGCGTATTTTCATTAATCCGTTCGATTTTCACTGCGATCTCTCCCTTCTTTATCAATAGGTATGGGAGTGACAACTGCCGATAGGACAACATGTATCCTGTACCTCTATTGTATGATAAAACGGCCGTCATGGAAATAAAAATAATCCGTATTTAAACGATTCCGCACTTGCCCCATCAACAAGCACTGTTTCGATTAATTGCTTCATTCTATTGATTGCTTAATCTAATTATGCAGCAAATGACAAAAATTGTTTAAAACAAGCGTTGACGGAATGATTCAGGACAAGTCCGCATAAATTGAACGGAGACAGAGGAAAGGAGCTCATCACGCATGTCTTTTGATCTTGATACGCTGCTTTTTATCTTAAAAATCATTTTCATCGATATTATTCTAGGCGGAGACAATGCGGTTGTCATCGCTTTAGCATGCCGCAGGCTCGAAGAAAAAAAGCGCAATGAAGCGATTCTTTTAGGTACCGGAATAGCGGTGATCATCCGTATCGCATTGACCGCAATCGTTGTTTCACTGCTGAATATTCCTTACCTGCTTCTCGTCGGAGGCTTTTTCTTAATCATCATTGCCATCCGTCTGATTACGAATAGACAAGAAAAACATAATATTCGCGCAGGGATATCATTGGTAGCTGCTGTACGAACGATCGTCCTTGCAGACATGGTCATGGGTTTTGATAACATGCTTGCAATTGCCGGTGCATCAAAAGGTCACATCGGCTATATTGCAATCGGTCTTATCTTCTCCGTTCCAATCATTGTCTGGGGAAGCAAAATTATTTTAATCGCTATGGAACATGTTCCTTTTCTCATCTATGTCGGCGGCGGTATTCTTGGCTACACAGCTTCCGAAATGATCATGGATGAACAGGAAATTCGTTGGATTTTTGAAACCTATCCTCAACTTACCCATATCTTTCCAATCCTGCTCATTGCTGCTCTGCTTGTGACCGGATGGCTGTACAACCTCTTTTCCTCATGGAAATTTGCGAAGAGGTCTTAGCATTAGTCGTGAAACAAGAACGACCGCCCAATCGAGGACGGCCGTTCTTATTTCTAAACAATGAATCGGATGTCAATTAAAAAAATCCCGTTCACATGTTAATTAACCAATCGCTGTGCTTCTTGCAACTGAAAGGTACGTACCCTTCTAGGAAGAAAACGGCGAATCTCATCGTCATTGTAGCCAACCTGCAGCCGTTTGTCATCAAGCATAATTGGACGGCGCAACAATCCAGGATTTTCTTTAATCAATTCAAATAACTGCTGGATTGACATTGTCTCCAGTTGAATATTCAGTTCCTGAAAGGCCTTTGACCGTGTCGAGATAATCTCGTCCGTACCGTTTTCAGTCATGCGCAAAATATCTTTAATCTCTTCAATCGATAGTGGTTCGGAGAATATGTTCCGTTCTTTAAAAGGGATGTCATGCTCCCTGAGCCAAGCTTTTGCTTTTCTGCACGACGTGCAGCTTGGAGATGTATACAATGTAACCATATCTCGCCCTCCTTTGAATAATAGAAGCATTCTATTCACTAAGGCTTTCTTTTATTATATAATAATTCTTATAAATTTTATACCCTTTTTTGTATGAAAATAATTTCATATTTCACCAGAAAACAAGCTATTTTGCACCACGATTCGACATATTACGATCATTTCCAATAAAAATGCGGATTCTCATTTCGCTGCGAAACCCACTTGCTCTCGGTAGGTCAAAGGTACGCAAAAAGAGCTTCTCAAAAAGAAGCTCCTCAATACACATCACTATGTTTATTCGGTTTTACCCGCATCATATTCACCTTACGCCGGTAATTTCAGGTTCGCTGACGGTGCATCTTGCGACTTCGGTTGAAGCTGTCCTAAGGTCTCTTTCAACCATTTCCGAATAGAATGTTTGCGTCTCCGTCTGACGTCTTTCGGTTTCACTGATGATCGCCTCCTCACTCATTCGTCCAAATCTCTTCTCCGGTGGATCTCACAAGAGTATTCTTTGTCTGCCTTTATTCTCAACCCGACACGCTTGGTTGTCAAGGTAAAATTTTGACATGCCCCATTTCAAAGAAGCAGTGCCCCTTCTTGAGACTCGACTGTGATTATGTTAAGCTTGGACATCGTTATGGAACATATCGCCGTTTCACCGAACCTTGAGGTAAATGTCTTCACGACATCCTCTTATACTATATGTGAAGCGCGCAGAAAGTATTCACAGAAACAAACCTTAATGGAGCTGATTTTATGACCCGCTGGATTACCTGCTTTCTCGCTTTGCTTCTGATCATCGCCATCATTCTGTACCATTTTTTTCACTTGCTAACGATGCCGATGATTATTGTGCTGCTTCTCTTTAACATTCTTTTCTATTTTGTGCATCTTTTCATCACTTATCGAAAAAAATAATCCTTGCAGAATATCCTGCAAGGATTATTTTTTATACTTTTTCTGTTTTTATTTCTTCATCATGAAGGTGGCAGGCCACCCAGTGGTTCTTTTCTGCTTCATGCCATTTCGGTCTGACTTTTGCACAGATATCCATAGCAAATGGACAACGTGTTCTGAAACGACAGCCGCTTGGCGGATCAATTGGACTTGGCACATCGCCTTCAAGAATAATACGCTCGCGTGTCCGTTCAATCTCCGGGTCAGCAACCGGGATTGCCGACAGCAACGACTGCGTATAAGGATGCAGAGGATGATCATAAACGTCATCACTGGATGCCAGTTCGGCCATGTTCCCCAGATACATGACCCCAACGCGATCACTGATGTGCTTCACCATCGAAAGATCATGAGCAATAAACAGGTAGGTCAGACCCTGTTTCTCCTGAAGCTCCTGCATTAAATTGACAACTTGAGCTTGAATGGAAACGTCAAGTGCTGAGATCGGTTCATCGGCAATGATAAAGTCCGGATCTACTGCAAGTGCCCGTGCAATCCCAATGCGCTGTCTCTGTCCGCCACTGAACTCATGCGGATAACGGTTGGCATGCTCACGATTCAGCCCAACCGTTTCAAGCATCTTATAGACACGATCCATACGTTCTTTCGGTGATTTAGCCAAGTGGTGAATGTCGATACCTTCCGCAATAATATCCTTAACCATCATTCTCGGATTTAGAGAAGCATACGGATCCTGAAAGATCATCTGCATCCGTTTTGACAAGTTTTTCTTCTCATTGCGGTTCAGCTTTCCACCAATATCCTGACCGTCAAAAATGACTTCCCCGTCCGTAGGGTCGTAGAGCCGAATAATCGTTCGGCCGGTTGTTGATTTTCCGCATCCTGATTCGCCAACAAGCCCTAAGGTCTCGCCTTTATACACGTCAAAAGTCACGCCATCGACGGCCTTAAGCACATCCTTGCGGGAAACATTAAAATATTTTTTTAGATTCTTTACTTGTAACAGTTTTTCAGTCTTTGCAGCCATTATGCTTCCCCTCCTACACCAATCGTTGACGGCGGAACTACTTTCGGCGCTCGTTCATCCAGAAGCCAGCATGCTGCCTTCTGTGTCTTCGACAGTTCTGTGTACTCAGGCATATGATCGATGCATACCTTCATCGCATAAGGGCATCTGGCCGCAAAAGGACAGCCCTTCGGCGGATGGCTCAAATCAGGAGGCGTCCCCGGAATTGCCAGAAGCTTATCCGTTTTTGCATGCAGTTTCGGCATAGAGGATAGCAGTCCCCATGTGTACGGATGCTTCGGATTGTAGAAAATTTCATCCAAAGTCCCTGTTTCTACAATTTTTCCGCCATACATAACAGCGACACGTTTGGCAAGATTAGCCACAACACCCAAGTCGTGTGTGATCAAAATAATTGCCGTTCCGGTCTTTTCTTGCAAGTCGCGCATCAAGTCCAGAATTTGGGCTTGGATGGTTACATCCAGCGCGGTTGTCGGCTCATCGGCAATCAATATTTTTGGATTGCAAGCAAGAGCAATGGCAATCACCACACGCTGCCGCATCCCCCCAGAAAATTGATGTGGATATTCATCGACACGCTTTTCTGGGTTCGGGATTCCGACCAGCTGCAGCAGTTCAACGGCACGCTCTCGTGCATCATGTTTAGATAAGCCCTGATGCTTAATCAGGCCTTCCATGATTTGCTTACCAATTTTCATCGTTGGGTTGAGCGCCGTCATCGGATCCTGAAAAATCATTGAGATATCTTTGCCACGAATTTTCTGCATCTGTTTCTGCGTGTACTGAACAAGATCGTTTCCTTCAAAGAGAATTTCACCCGTTGCAATTTCTCCAGGTGGATTCGGAATCAACCCCATAATCGATTTAGATGTTACGGACTTACCGGACCCGGATTCACCGACAATAGCCAGCGTTTCTCCTTTGTCCAATTGCAAATTAATCCCGCGAACTGCCTGTACATCCGCGCCAAATATATGAAAGACAACATTTAAATCTTTAATTTCCAATAAATGATCCATTAGTGCACCTCCTGTACTTATCGGCGAAGCTTCGGATCAAATGCATCGCGAAGCCCGTCTCCCATAATATTAAAGCAAATTAACAGGAGCGAAATAATAATACCCGGATAAAGTGTCTGATACGGATGAATCTGCAGCATTTGATACCCATCATTGATCAATGAACCTAATGAGGCTTGAGGCTGACGAATACCTAATCCGATAAAACTAAGAAACGCTTCAAAAAAGATCGCATTTGGTACGGAAAACATGGTATTAATGATAATCATCCCAATGGAATTGGGAATCAAGTGTTTGAAAATTATACGTCCGTCCCCTGCTCCAAGTGTACGTGAAGCTAGAACAAACTCTTGATTTTTCAGTTTAAGCATTTCTCCACGAACAATTCGCGCCATCGAAAGCCAACTTGTCGCAAGAATAGCGATGGTTATTGTAATCAAGCCTGGCCGCATGATTAACATCAATAAGATAATCCAGACGAGATTCGGAATTCCAGCAATGATTTCAAGAATGCGTTGCAGCACGGTGTCAATCATGCCACCAAAATAACCTGAAACCCCACCATAAACAACACCAATAAAGACATCTGCAAGTGTTGCAATAAGCGCAATAATTAAAGAAATTTGCGTTCCTTTCCATGTTCTTGTCCATAAGTCACGACCAAATTGGTCGGTACCAAACCAATAGTTCTTAGTTACATTTTTTTCTTTATAGATGTCTACACCATTCTCATAGCCGTTAAATGCGGGAATCCATGTCAAGGCGCCAATCTTAGGTGGAAGATTGGCACGAGACACATCTTGGTCATCAATATCGTAACCAAAGAAATGAGGTCCAATAATAGCAAAGAGAACAATAGCGGCAATAATAATCATCGATGCCATAGCGCCCTTATTTGTTACAAACCGTCGAAGCGCATCTTTCCAAGCGCTGACACTTTCACCGGTAATTTTCTCACTCTCAGTATCGGCTAAGTTCACTTTAGCAAATGATTCTTTAGTAATATCAGTGTTAGAATTGGCCATCATGATGGTTTACCTCCAGACACACGGATTCTCGGATCAATGATACCGTATAATATATCCACAATCAGAATGGTTCCAATAAATAACCCAGCATACAATTCAGTTGTTCCCATAATCATCGGGTAGTCATTGGTCACTATTGCGTCAACAAACTGTGAACCAATTCCAGGTATTGCAAAAATGTTCTCAATTACCAAAGAACCGGTCACGACTGCCGAAGTTAATGGACCGATAACGGTAACAATGGGAATCATCGCATTACGAATTGCATGCTTATAAATAACAGCAGATGTACTCAATCCTTTTGCTTGCGCCGTTACTATGTAATCTTGATTCAACACCTCAACCATCTCTGTCCGCATAAATCGTGCAACGGTTGCCATAACGCCAACACCAATAGAAATAACGGGCAATACATGTGTCATTGGTCCGCTCCATCCGATTACAGGAAAAATGCGAATCTGAACTGAAAAGAAGTACTGTAAAATCGCAGCAAAAATAAACGAAGGGATTGATATAAATACTACAGTGAGTACAACTGTCCCCCAGTCAAGAACACGTCCACGATTAATTCCTGAAACAATCCCCAAAAGTATTCCCAATACAGTTCCGAATACCATGGATTCAAAACCTAATTGTAAAGATACCGGAAATCTTTGAAATAAAAATTCCGTGACCGGTTGCATTCCGTATTGGAATGACCCCCCCAGATCACCGTGAATAAAATTCCACAAGTAATGTAAATATTGAATTGGAACAGGCTGATCTAAGCCATAATAATGTTTCAATTGGTTTAATTGTTCAGGTGTTAGACGATTGGCAAACTTAAACGGTGTGCCCGGTAACATTTTCATCGACAGGAAGGTCAAGGTTACTACTACATAAAAAGTGACAATCATATAGCCAACCCGTTTCAGTATATATCGACCCACAGAACTTAACCTCCTATATTTCATATAATCATGATCATGACCTTAGGTCAGTCATTAAATAGTTTATCATACTAAACAATTAAAGAATTTGTAAACTAATGGAAAGGAGAGTACATGCCGCTCAGACACATACTCTCCTTCAAAACCTCACATATCAACTAAAAAACACTCACATAATCAATGCTTTAAAATATAAGCCTTTGAGAAGTCAAACTCAGGACCATATGATGGTTGCGAATAACCTTTAACATAAGATTTCTGTGCCCAAGTGTATCCCTGTTGAAACAGAGGAACGATTGGATATTCAGACATCATTAATTCTTCAGCAGATACCAGATCATTCCAACGATTAGTTACATCTGCCGTGTTCGTCTGTGCATCTTTAATAAGTGAATCAAATTTCTTATTCGACCATCCAATTGTATTCATTGGATTATTCGTTGTCCACATATCAAGATAAGTCATCGGATCTTGATAATCTGGGAACCAACCACTAAACGCAATATCATACTTAAACTCGTTGTTTAGTTTTAAATAATTTGCCCATGGTTGTTCATTTACTTCAACAGTTACACCAGGAAGGTTTTTCTTTATCTGGTTGGCAATATAAGCGTCAATTTGTTTCACTTTGCTCGTGTCTTGACTTAAGAAATTAATTTTAAGTGACTTGATTCCCAATTCTTTTTTCGCTTTATTCCAATAAGATTTTGCTTCTGAAGATTCTCCTGCTGAGAAACCATCAGGATGTTTCGAACGGAAATCCTTACCGTCAGGACCGGCAGTGAAATCTTTTGGAACAACATAGTTTGACGGAACGGAACCATCATTAAGAATGGTTTGAGTCAGCCCTTGACGGTCAATTGCCGCATTAAGTGCTTTTCTCAGATTAAGGTTTTTCAAATTTTTGTTTGTTTTCTCATTAATGTAGAGATAGTAAGTACCAGCATTTACTGAACTCTGAACTTCTTTTGGGTATTGCTTTTTGAACTGGTCAATAAATTCAGCAGACAATTGGACAATGTCACTCGATCCAGTTTTATACATATTTACAGCTGTACCTGATTCTTTTACAACTTTAAAGTTTACTGTCTTAAGTTTCGTTTCTTTTGCATTCCAGTAGTCTTTGTTTTTCTTATAAGTCCAGCCGGTACCTTTTTTCCAGTCGGAAAGGACAAACGGACCACTATAGAGCATTGTATCTGCGGATGTTGCATATTTACTTCCGTTTTTCTTAACAACGTCTTCACGTACCGGGAAGAATTGCGGTTGAGACAAAATGCTGTAGAAGAATGGCGGAGCAGCCTGTTCAAGCGTTACTTGCAGTGTCTTATCATCAAGCGCTTTAATACCTAGTTTATCATATTTTCCGTAATATGCTTTATTATCAGGATCTTCGATTTTAGCTGCATTTTTGATACCAACAGATGCAAAAAGGAAATTGTATGCAGGTTTTGCTGCCGGATCATTCTGACGATGCCATCCATAAACAAAGTCTTGAGCGGTTACGGGTTTCCCATCGGACCATTTTTGATCACGCAGAGTAAACGTATACGTTTTCTTATCTGCGCTTACCTTTGGCTCACCTTTTGCCAAATCCCATTCGAACTTGTTGTTGTGCATTCTTGTCAGACCGGATTGCGTCATATCAATTGCGTTTGTTGACGTTGTATCGGTTGCAAGATTTGGATCAAGTGTTGGAATGTCAGCATTAATTGACATAGTCAATGTTTGATCCTTCGCTAATTCCGTACTACTTCCTTTGCTGCTGCTGTCATTGCTGCTTGAGCTTCCGCAAGCGGACAGTACAAGACTCAAAGCGAGCACAAAGGACAGTACGAGTGACCATTTTGCCTTTTTCATAAAAGCAATAACCTCCCCTAAATTGCTATCTTTTTTAGGCTGGTTCCTGCTATACCCTTGTATGTATAACAAGAACCGTTCAACCTACAGAAGCTATTATACAAGTTATCTGTAATTTTTGCATGTTTTTTTTTTGAACTTGTCTGTCTCTTTCTCGTGAAAGATGTAGAATATATTGATGTTAAGCTATTTTTTGAAAATATATTTTTTAATATTATGTTATAATTTCTAACAAAAGTTCCATGAATCGACCTTTATCTAACAAACAATAAAAAATCATTCGAGGTGTTCCATGAGTAAATTTAGATTTAAAATAAAAAATCTGTATCTATTCTTTCTTTTTGTAGAAATCCTCATTTCCATAGTCACGCAGGGATTATTCGCCCGCGCCTTCTCTCTGATCACTTTGATCAACCATCTTTCCGTTGTCAGTCTGCTTTCTCTTAACCTCGGGCTCATCATTTTCATCATTCAAGGCGGCTTTTTCGACGGAATGACTTATAGCTTTAAACGGGTCGCACGTGCCATTAGAAAAAAACAGCTTGGGCAACAGGAAGCGGAAGCGGAAGCGCCGCTTGCTGAGATGAAGCACCGTGACGGATCGCAGCGCTGGCCGATTACTTGGCCGCTGATCCTTTCCAGTTTGCTCCTGTTTGTTACAACGGTTTTAATCTCACTTGCTTTTTAAAAGTGAAGTTGCATGAAAAAAGATTATTGACTATAATATTTAGCAATAACAGTGCATATGAAAGAGCAATGATAAAGAAGAGTACCTTGCGGAAAATCTTCAGAGAGCTTCGGACTTGGTGAGATCGAGGTGATGGACTGCATGGGAATGGACTTTTGAGCTGCAATCCGAACCTCAGAATCAAATCTGTCAGTAGGCATTGACGCCTCCATGCGTTATCATGGTGATGGTTCTCATTTTGTTAGGACCAGATAAGCTGTTTCTGTTTTGCAGAAAAATCAGGGTGGTACCGCGGTCTATTCGTCCCTTGTGGATGGATAGGCCTTTTTATATATCCAAAAAAATTGAAAGCATAGAAAGGTGATTGATTTTGGCAAAAATATTTTCCGGCGTACAGCCGACCTCCATCCCGACACTTGGCAATTACTTAGGTGCGATGCACAATTTTGTGACCCTCCAAGAAGGCAATGATTGTATCTATTGCATCGTTGACGAACACGCGATTACCGTACCTCAGGATCCTAAAGAAATTCAAAAGAACATTCGTAATCTGGCTGCTCTGTACCTCGCTATGGGCATCGATCCAAAGAAATCAATTCTGTTCATTCAGTCTGAAGTGCCTTGCCACGCCCAGCTCGGATGGATCATGCAATGTACAAGCTATATGGGTGAGTTGGAACGAATGACCCAATTCAAAGATAAATCAAAAGGAAAGAAGGCCATTCCTGCTGGACTCCTTACTTATCCACCGTTGATGGCTGCAGATATTCTGCTTTATCAAACCGAACTTGTCCCGGTCGGTGCAGATCAGAAACAGCATATGGAACTCACACGCGATTTAGCAGAACGGTTCAACAATAAATACGACGATGTGTTTACAATTCCTGAACCCTATATTCCTCCAGTTGGCGCGCGCATCATGTCACTCCAGGAACCGACGAAGAAAATGAGCAAGTCGGATACGAACCGAAAAGCAACGATCTTCACACTGGATCCGGAAAAAGACATCATCAAGAAAATTAAATCTGCAATTACCGATGATGAAGCCGTTGTCCGTTATGACCGCGACGCAAAGCCGGGAATCTCGAACCTGCTCGATATCTTCTCGCTCTGCTCCGGCCGTTCCGTTGATGCGTTGGTTACTGCTTATCAAGGCAAAGGGTATGGTGAATTTAAAACCGATGTTGCCGAAGCAGTGGTTGGCACACTGAAGCCGATTCAAGACCATTATGCGCAATTAATCGAGTCTTCGGAACTGGATCGAATTCTCGATGAAGGTGCCGAACGTGCCTATGCCATTGCAAAAGAAACATTAAGAAAGACTGAAAAAGCATTGGGGATCGGCCGTCATAACCGACACTAATCAAGAATCTAAAAAGACAGCCGCTTTGATGGACGACATCAAAGCGGCTTCTTTTCTAATTATCTTTTTTCACTATAGTAGAATTAAGAACGTCCTGAAGATAGTTTGCATGCGTCGCTGCTTGTGAAACACTTTCTAATTCGGTAAAGATCTGAACGGCTTGCCGGGCCATTGATTCACCCCTCTTGCGATAGCCTTGTTTAATCAGATAGATTCCTCTTAAATAAATCAGTTTAATCTTCATATAAGAGTCGTTCTCTTTATTAATCGAATCGTTTAAGAGAACAAGAAACGTATTGGCCTCCGCCAAACGATCAACTTCCATCAGAACCGTTGCCGTGTTCATTAGAATCAGTTGTTTCTTGTCGAGTCCGATCTCAAGCGGCTGATAGTCCATGCTCTTCTCGTAAGCCATTCGCGAAAATTTAATGATCAGCTCCGGAGGAAAGGAATACATTGAGTTCGCATAAACCACCAGCTCGTAATACCCCCAAATCGCTACACGTTCAAGGTAATCACTCAGAATACGTACATCATTCGGATCGGGATTTTGCTTTGAAATACGATGTGCGTAAAGCGCTGCGATCGCTGAAAAGTGAAGATATTGATCGCGTTTCTTCCTATTATAATAGTCGCGCATTTTTTCACGAGTGACCTGAAGCATATGAAGATTATCTTCCATAACATATCTTTTTAAATGCGTAAAAAAATCCTGAAAGTCGCCGACCTCATAACCATTGCTGATATAAAGAAACTCATCGACACTCACATGCAGCCTCTCAAGCAAATGAAGCAAATGAGTGAAGGATATATCACAGTCACCGCGTTCAAATCGTGAAAGAAAAGCAACAGAGACTTCACCTTGGGCAAGTTCATTCAGTGTCATTTTTTTCGATTTTCGCAGAAATCGTAATGTTGCGCCCGGATGTTTCATAGTTTCTCCTTTTTAATATAGTTAAATTTTAATTCTATAATACGAACTAATCACCCATTTGTCTATAGTGACCACTCATTGGAAAAAAATCACAGTATCGTTAAGGTTGATCTAAAAAAAGAGGATCAAGTACAACACTTGACCCTCAGTACTGCCGTTTCATTTAGTTCACTTTTGAACCTTTTTCAAGTTCCCACAGTTTTTCAAAATAGGCTTGTCCTTTTACCATACGTTCGCAGAGATCACTATGTTTTGCCGACCATCCGGGAATCATTCCTTCCACCAGTCCCTGCCACGCTTCCTCAAAACGCAATGTTCTGCTTTGAAGATAGCGCGTTGGATACCATTCTGTATACCAATAGCGCATTTCCTCAACATTTTTTGAAGCATGAAGTTGATCTAGGGCCATGAACAGCAGCTGCTTCAGCTGCCGTTCCTTACGCGTTAACCCGATCATCCACTTAGGATCCAGCGACAGCATGTGATAGTCTTTCTTCCTGATCGCTGCATCAGGAAGCGGATAAGAAGCGGTCTCTAATTTTTCTGCTTTTTGCAAGATCAGACTTTCTTGTCGCGGAATTAGTCTGCTCTTGCGAACGGGGATGGTATAGCCAAGTGTATCAGCGACAATACAACGTTCCCCGTCGGTTGCAATGAAACAATATTCGATGATTTCTCGTTGATTATTCTTACAGATAACGCTTCGATTGCGCACATCCTTTAGCAATTCCTGAGGCAGGTCCTGCAAGTTGTTTTCAATGTAATTTAGGAGCGGTTTCTCCACTCGAATTAGTGGGATCTGATCAAGCAGTTCAATAAAATCATGTTTGCGCCATTCGTAAAATTCGCAAACATTGTAACTGTTTTCTTCTCCCTCAAACCAGTTGACCCAGATATCACTGACGATCTCCATGAGATTCCATCTCCTCTGTTTGTTTTGCCAACATTATGGTCATTATTGGAAGATTTTATTCGCTGTCATTCATTTATTGTCTGCTCGATTAAGATGCACTTTAAACGTAAAAATGCCACCTCCGCAAATAGTTTGCGGAAATGACATTTACGCTGTTTCGCAGTTTTTTCAAGCCTCAAACTTTTTAAAGACGAGCGTTGCATTATGGCCGCCGAAACCGAAGGAGTTGCTCAATGCAACGCGAACGGGCTTATTAATCGCTTCGTTAGGCACATAATTGAGGTCACACGCTTCATCCGGCGTCTCATAGTGAATCGTTGGAGGAACAATTCCCGTTCCAATCGCTTTAATGGAGAGAATGGCCTCGACTCCGCCAGATGCACCAAGCAAGTGTCCCATCATCGATTTCGTCGAACTGATGGCAAGATCATAGGCCTTCTCACCAAAAACCGTCTTCACAGCGCCTGTTTCTGTGGAATCATTCGCTTGCGTACTTGTTCCGTGGGCATTCACATAGTCAACATCGTCTGGCGTAATTCCGGCATCTTCAAGCGCCATGCGCATGGAACGAACCGCCCCTTTGCCTTCCGGATCCGGACGTGTGACATGGAATGCATCACTGGTTGCACCATATCCGGAAATTTCCGCATAGATATGTGCGCCACGCTTTTGTGCGGATTCCAAAGATTCAAGCAACAGTACACCTGCGCCTTCCCCCATGACAAATCCGTCGCGGTTTTTATCAAATGGGCGGCAAGCAGTTGCCGGATCCGGATTCGTCGAAAGCGCTCTCGCCGATGTGAAACCGGCAAAGGACATATTGGTCAGCGGCGCTTCACTGCCACCGCAAATGATGGCGTCATTATCGCCGCGCTGAATCGCCTTATAGGCGCTGCCAATTGAGTCGGATCCGGTTGCACAAGCGGTCACCGTACACGAATTGATTCCTTTGGTTCCCAAAAGAATCGACACTTGGCCGGAAGCCATATCCGGTATCATCATTGGAACGAAGAATGGACTGACACGTCGGAATCCGCGGTTCATCGCAACCGTCAATTCTTTTTCATATGTTTCCATGCCACCAATTCCTGAACCGATCCACACACCGGTACGTTCTGCATTTGTTTCGTCAATCGTATACTTTGCGTCTGCAACAGCCATTTTTGATGCAGCAACTGCAAACTGTGAAAATCGATCCATGCGAAGTACATCTTTACGATCGATATATTTTTCAGGATCAAAATCCTTCACCTCACCGGCAACTTTGGCACGGAAATCATCCGGATTAACACGTGTAACAATGTCGATTCCTGATTTTCCGTTAATCGCATTCGTCCATGTTGTCGCAACATCGTTGCCAAGCGGAGTTACTGCGCCAAGACCGGTCACAACGACTCTTCTATTCATTCAATTCTCTCCTTGCAATAGGATTTAAAATGTTCATAAACTATTCATGAATTCACTTACGCTTATTTTCCCCATTTGAGTGTCAGCGCACCCCATGTCAATCCGCCGCCGAAGCCGACCATAACAATCAGATTTCCATCTTTAATCTTTCCTTCTTCAAGCGCATCGGCTAATGCGAGCGGAATGGATGAGGCCGATGTATTACCATATTTTTGAATGGTTTTAATCATTTTCTCTTCAGGTATCCCAAGCCGTTCACGAGAGGCCTCCATAATTCGGATATTGGCTTGATGCGGAATCAAATAGTCAATATCTTCCTTTTTGAGTCCTGCTTTTTCAACAACGTGAACAGCCGATTCACCCATCTGGCGAACCGCAAACTTGAAGACTTCCCGACCATTCATTTTGATAAATTGATCCTCTTGGTAGAGGAATTTACCGCCATTACCATCTGCGCCAAGTTCAAACGATAAGATTCCTTTTCCGTCTGAAACAGGACCCATGACCGCTGCTGCAGCTGCATCGCCAAAGAGAACCGCTGTTCCACGATCCTCCCAGTTGGTGATTTTCGACAGCTTTTCAACGCCAACGATGAGTACATGACGATACGTATTGTTGTCGATAAATTGTTTCGCAGTAACCATTCCGTACATAAACCCTGAACATGCGGCACTAATATCCATAGCGGGTACATGATTTGCTTCTAACCGATCCTGAAGCATGCAGGCAACCGATGGAAATGGATGATCCGGCGTTACCGTAGCAACAAGAATGAGATCGATATCTTTCGCACTCAAACCAGCATGATGAATTGCTTTTTTTGCTGCTTCAAACGCCATATCCGAGGTATTCATTTGTTCGTCGGCAATTCGCCGTTCAGAAATGCCGGTTCTTGTCCGAATCCACTCATCAGAAGTATCCATTCTTTTTTCTAAATCCGTATTCGTAACCACATGTTCAGGAACAAACTTGCCCATTCCTAATATTCCTGCGGACATCCGCAATTCCCCTCTCAGATCATAACAATATATATAAAGACTTGGTAACAATATAAATACAATAATACACTACAAAACATTTGTCCAACAAGCATCTTACTTGCGGACGAATGCCATGCACCAACCATTGATCAAGCGCATAAAATAAGAGTGAGAAAAACCCAAAGCTCTAAAAAACCCCATGAGAAGGAGGGGAGCCTCTTGGTACAGCCAAGTCATAACCCGAGAGACAGTCACTTTGATCCGTTTACTTACATGATGTTTGGCTCGCAAGTCCCGCCAATGCAGCAGCAACCGTACCAGCCGCCACAAGCATTCTATCAGAACGGTGGCTGGCAGGCAAGCAATGGGCAACCGCAGATGCCGCCGCCCGTTGCACCCATGCAACAGGCACCACAACGTCCACCGGCAGGTTTTTTAAAGCCGTTTCTCGGACAGGATGGACATATTGACGTTGGGAAAATGATGACCGGTGCATCGCAGCTCGTCAATGTAATTAACCAGACTGCTCCAGCGATAAAGCAGCTTTCTCCTCTGCTTAACTTCTTTAAAAAATCATAAGCTGACCGCATAGATAAGGAAAGGACCGACAGGGTTCTTTCCTTATTACTGGATTTGGATAAGAAAGGTTTCAAACGTAAAAAAGGGATTAGAGGAGTTTATGATAAGAAGGCGGAAGCAAGTGGCGCATTCCGCTGTTGACCGGGGCATCCGCTCCCGCCTTGCTGCTGTACGCAACGACATCAAGTCCATCATGTTTAGCTTCGATCAGACCTAAAAATAAACCTGCGGCAGATTCACTACCTTTTGTCGCCATCAATTCATTTAAATCAGTACGAAAGATAAGGGCATCGTTTTGCCCGATCTCTTTAAGTACTTGGATGAAAAACGCTTCTGTATCGTCGGCCGCTTTGCTGCCCGCCACAGGCTGCAATTTACTGTAATCATTCCGCTCTTGCACGGGCTCAATAGAAGATATGAAAATAAGCCGTTTAAACGGTTGAACCGTTTTAAGGAACAGCGTAAGTTTTTCCTGCAGCGCGCGATTATACTTCGGATCAATACGAAATGTGTCGGCAAAAATAAGTGGTTTTCCCTCACATTGATCAAATGCTTCATGGACATGGTGAAAAAGTGCATTGCGCCCTAAATAAAGTTCGTTATTTTCTTCTTTTTCCTTTTCCTTTTTCGAAACCGCAGAGCTGATCGAAAGGACTTGATTGCCTGCATTCAGCAATGCTTCAGAGAGCGAAAAACCGGCAGGTGATAATCCGCCGAACACCACCGTTTCCTGCATCCTCATCGCTCCTTCCTTTATTTCTACAGACCGGGCATTCCATTCACTTACTCATTAGACGTTATGCTTGATTAACCAAGATGATTCTCTTCATGCAAAGACAACATAAGCGCATCTTTACCCAAGAGTAAGAAAATCCGGAGCAGGGGATAGTCCCCCGCTCCGGATTACATGGTCACCTTTATTCAGAAAGCCCAAGTGCAATACGCGCATAACGCGACATGCGTTCCTTCGTCCAAGGTGGATCCCAGACAAAATTAACTTCGACTTGATTGACTTCATCAATCTCACTAAGTGTACGTTTCACGTCATAGGATAGGGTCGCAGACAATGGACAACCCATGAACGTTAAGGTCATCTCAATGATAACGTTATTCTCTTCATCTATATCGACACCATAGACGAGACCCAAATTAACGATATCGACACCTAATTCTGGATCGATAACGTTTTCCAGTGCCTCAAGGATGCGATCTTTCAGTTCTTCATTGGTACTGTTTTCAGCCACCGTGATCCCCCTCCTTCCCTTTTCGGAATACGTTTAGTATAACCGAATCGAGCACCTATTTCACCTCTGACGTTATAAATCAAGAGTCTTGAATAAACCAACACAATGAAATATGTTATATAATAGAGAAAATATTGTGCTACAGAGAAAGGAATTCGATTATGCATTTTACTGCTTCCTCAACGCCAAATCCGAACGCCATGAAATTCACTGCTGATCAGCCTCTATTTACCGATCGTATTGAAATTATAAAAAGCGATACACCTGCTTCTCCGATTTTAAATGGATTAATTCGTACAGAGGGAATTGTCAGCTTGTTCGGCTATCATAACTTTTTAACTGTATGTAAAACTCCGGATATTGCATGGGACGAGCTATTGCCGCAAATCGAGAATCTATTGACAGAAGTCAGCAAACCATTTTGAGATAACTGATGATGCACCTTTTTTAAAAGAAAACAAGCCTGCGCCGAGCCACGGCGCAGGCTTGTTTAATCTATCGTTTAAGCAAACGTTATAATATCGGATTCATTTTTAGCCACTTTACCACTTTTCTTTAAGACAACATGTTTCGCTGTATCAAGATTGGTAAAGATAATAGGTGTAACAAGGGAAGGAACTTTATTCTTAATCAACGGAATGTCAAAAGACATCAGTTTCTGACCTTTCACAACCGCATCTCCTTCGTTCACGTAATTGATAAACCCTTCCCCGCTCAATTTAACGGTATCTAAACCGACATGAATCAAAATCTCCAGACCATCGCTTCCAGTTAATCCGATGGCATGTTTGGTTGGAAATATGCCACTGACTTTTCCATCAACCGGCGATACAACCAGTCCTTCATCCGGATCAATAGCAAAACCGTCGCCCATCATCTTTTCAGAGAAAACCTTATCCGGAACATCGGTAATCGGAAGCAGCATCCCTTGAATCGGCGCACAAACGGATTCGGCACCAACGGTCACCGTCGCCAACTCTACTGCCGATTCATCAGGGGCTTCAGGTATATCATTTGGAAACGCCGCAGCACCATGAGCAAGCTGTTGCCGCATTGCATCCGCAACAAATTCCACATCGGTGCCAACAATAATCTGCAAATTTGTCTTGTTAAGCTTGATCACGCCATGTGCGCCATGACGCTTAATTGCGGAAGCATTCGCAACACTCGAATCAACGACATTAAGCCGCAGCCGTGTTGTACAGTTATCGACATTGGTAATGTTCTGCTTACCGCCAATGTCTTGAATCAATCGAGCAGCCAACCCTTCATACTTATCACCCGAATCAACCGCGGTCATTGATGCCTCGCCATCTTCTGTCAGATCATCATCTTCACGTCCAGGTGTCTTCAGATTGAACCATTTGATTGCGAAGTAAAAGACAACAAAATAGATCACAGCAAAAATCAAGCCGATAAAAAAGAGCAGCAGTGGCTTCTGCGCAATCCGATAGTTGAGTATATAATCAATCGCACCCGCAGAGAACCCGAATCCATCATGAATCCCCAAAGAATAAGTGACCGCCATCGAAATTGCCGTCAACACTGCATGAATGACATAAAGAACAGGTGCAAGGAACATGAACGAAAATTCAATTGGTTCTGTAACCCCAGTGACAAAGGAAGTCAGTGCAATCCCGGCCAGCATTCCGCTAACTGCTTTTCGCTTCTCCTTTTTTGCCGCCGCAATCATGGCAAAACATGCAGCCGGCAATCCGAACATCATAATTGGGAAGTACCCGGAAAGCAGCAGCCCTGCGGATGGATCACCATTGAGAAAACGGGTAATCTCTCCATGAAGTCCTTTATAAGTACCAAATTCAAACCAAACCAATGTATTGATTACATGATGCAGGCCAAGCGGGAGCAGAAGCCGGTTCAGCAGACCATAGATCGCGGCACCGAAAACGCCGGCATCATAGATCCACGTTGCCAGGTGAGACATCCCCAGCTGCACGAATGGCCAGACATAGCCAAAAGCAAATCCAAGGACAAGCATGGCGCCGGACGTCACTATTGGAACAAAACGCCGGCCGCCGAAGAATGCCAGCCAGTCCGGTAATTTTATATTATGATAGCGATTGTAGAGCAGTCCGGCTACGATACCGGCAACAATACCTCCGAGTACGCCAAGATTGATTGTCTTATTCAATGACGTCGCACAGGCACTCAGTACAAAAAAACCCATCGCACCGGCAAGTGCAGCCGCACCATTATTATCCTTGGCAAATCCTACCGCAATGCCAATCGCAAAAATCAGTGCGAGATTGGTAAAAATCGCATTACCGGCAGCTGCAATAAACGGTATATTCAGCAGATCCGGCTGCCCCAGACGCAAAAGCAGTGCCGCTGCGGGCAGCGCTGCGATAGGAAGCATCAGTGACTTTCCTATTCTTTGCAGAAATCCTAACATGATTCCTGAATTATTCACCGCTTGCCGTTTTTTCGGGATTTTGCTCACCAGGATGCAGCCAACCTGATTTCACTTGATTTTTTGAATGGAAAAATGACCTTGAAGATCAATTTCTGAACATTCACGTAAAAGAAGGCCATTTTGAGACAGACTTCCCCCGTTGATCTGATGAACCCGTTTTGAATTTTGAGCTGAGTGTTTTTTTGTTACTCGATGTGAAGTTGTTGAATCCGGTTGAGCACGTTCCAGAAGAATGCCTGATAGACAAAACTGGAAGACAGCTTGAAATAAAGGGATCGTCCTGACCGGACGAGCTTACTGGCCACTTTGACGATCCGCGTTCGGATGGTTTCGATTCGCATGGCCTTCTGTCTTTTTGGGAATGCCATCGTCCGCATCCAGTTCGTTAAATTGTAGGCGAGCAGACTGAGCATCAATCGGACTTCGTTAATTTCGAATTTGTGACTAGACAGTTGATCCAGACTGAATCCGGATTTGGCTTCCTTGATGTAGTTTTCCATCGTCCCTCGTTTCTGATAAGTCTGAAAGACCTGTTTCGGGGAGAAGCATTCAACCAGATTGGTCACGATAAAGGTATGCGTAAAGAAAAGTTCATTGGCCGGGCGAATGGATTGAACGGCAACCCGTCTTGGCTTACCCCAGGACTTCGCCTGATAATCAAATTCTTCATAGTAACACTGAGTTTTACCGGTTGGTGAATCATTCGGGTGAAGTTCTTCGGCCATCCGTTGAAGCACGGCGTTGGTCTTCAGCCGAATCACGTAGTAGACGGATTCTGTTTCGCACGCCTCGTAGAGGTCCGGTGTGGCAAAACCGCTGTCAGCGCGAACGAGCGGCGTGGTTTCTGGAAAGTGCTCGTTGTAGTGTTCGAGAATCGGCCGGACAAAGTCCACAACGCCATGCGATGTATAGCGATTTCCAGGACGCAGTTTCGCTTTCAAAAAATCACCCGTTGCCCCATCAAACGCCACCAAGGGATGGAAGCCGATCGTACCGTAATGCGCGTTATAGTCCGAGGATTCTTGCTTTCCATACGTATCAACATGGGTGGAATCCAAGTCAAGGATCAGATAGCGGTGAACTTTGTCGAGTAATTTTTGGTTGGCCATGCCAAGCTGATCCAGAGCATTAGGATCAAAGCGATCATAAAAACGGGAGAGTGTCGGCTGTGACGCAAGTGTTGGTGATTCAACAACCTGAGTGAACACGGGATCGTGAATCAATGAATCCGCTGCATCATCTTCAGAATAACCAGCCAGCAGCTGATAGATCTTCTGGCGCAAAAGTTGCTCATTGGAATAATCCGGACTTTTGCGCGAATCGTTCAGCACCAGATGGTGAGTCAGCGTTTTTGAGAAACCGAGTTTTTCATCAAATTCTTTAAAAATCAGATGACCGCTGTCGGAAGAAAGTTCGCCACCGGTAAAATTGATTTTGATCTTCCTGTTGAATTGACACGACTTTTCCTCTACACTGAGCATATGAGGAACCTCCTTGTATGTTTTTGGTTTAGTCACCTATTATCATACAAAGGAATGGTTCCTTTTTCATTAACTTTTTTCACCTAATCGGTGAAAAAACGAAAAGGGTTATCTCCTTGTGGGGAAAGCGTTTTGGCCAGTTAGCAAATTAGGCTATGAATAATTCAGGTGATTTTCTCCCCCATCATAAAAAAATTAATGAAATAAATGAAGCCACTGAACAGGAGCGTCAACGATCCTCCCTCGAAAATAAATTTCAACTGCTATTCTGTCATTTTCACACAAATCGCGTAGGATGTCTAGACAACCGACATCATGCGTCGTTAAAAATAACATACAATGTGATTATTCATAACATAAAACTGCACTATCCCACCTTTAGGTTTCATCGAATGCATCATTCCCGCCCCGCCCACGCGTGGATTCTCCACCTGACCGCCAAACGATACCTATAAAAAGAGTAGATCGGTTTGCGAATTTCGGAACGATGCCATCACATCGCTTGATTCCCTTTTGCGCAGTGCGCTATAGAATCCGCACATGTTCGCCCCCATTTTTCAATTCGTATGTAAATAGAATCCCTCAAGAGCAGGCCTGAGGGATTCTATTTATTAGCTTATTAGCGATCAATAATATTGACCTTATAGGTTTTCAACCATTCATTCATCTGCGCCATATGGGCAATGAGTTGCGGACCAGACATGAGCTGCCCAAACCAAGGCGCTTTAAATGAATCACCTTTCGAATCAATCAAGTCCTGAAGCTTCTGTTTGTCAACAAGTTCAAGCAAAGGCGAACTTGGTGTATCAATGACTTTTTGCAGCCATTCGGAAACCGCTTGCGTATACTTTGGATGATACGTTTTTGGATAAGGGCTTTTCTTACGATACAGTACATCATCAGGAAGGTACCCCTTCAGTGCGGCACGCAGAATCCCTTTTTCATGACCGCCAAGCATTTTCATATCCCACGGCACGTTCCACAGATACTGCACGATTCGATGGTCGGCGAATGGCACGCGCACTTCTAAGCTTGCCCCCATACTCATGCGGTCTTTGCGATCAAGAAGCGCCGTCATAAACCAATTCATATTGAGATAGAACAATTCACGGCGCTTGGCGTCAATTGCCGATTCACCCTCGAGCCGAGGTGTTTCGGCAATGGTTTCATTAAAGCGCTCCAGCTCGTATTCTTTTAAGTTGAGCCTGCTCCCCCATTTGCTGTTCAGCAAGTCTTGGCGGGCATCAATCGAACGCATCCATGGAAAGCCTTCCTTAGCAGACGTTTCCGGGCTGTGGAACCACGGATAGCCGCCAAAGATTTCATCGGCACACTCACCGGAAAGGGCAACCGTGAAATCTTTTCGGATTTGTTCACATAACCAAAGCAAAGAGGAATCAACATCCGCATAACCGGGCATATCGCGTACTTGAATCGCCCTTTTCAAATAAGAGACAAGATGCTCATTGTCGATGATCAGATTATGATGCACCGTCCCCAAATACTTGGAAACCTCATCAATAAACGGCGCATCACTGTTCGGTTGAAATTTACTCGTATGGAAATATTGGTCATTGCCCACATAGTCAATCGAGAACGTATGCAGTGCCGGGCGTTTCCGTTCTCTAAAATATTCTGCAGCAATTGCTGAGATTCCGCTTGAATCAAGACCTCCGGATAGAAATGTTGCCACTGGTACATCTGCATAAAGCTGCCTTCTCACTGCATCAGTGACCAAATAGCGAATATGGGCGATCGTCTCTTCAAGACTGTCCGTATGTTCATGGCTTACCACATTCCAGTACCGCCATATTTTCATTCCATTTCTCGTGTACGTAAACGCATGAGCCGGACGCAAATCATGAATGCCTACATAAACGCCATGCCCAGGCGTCCGTGACGGTCCAAGACCGAAAACCTCGTATAACCCTTCACGATCAATTTCCGCCTTCATATCCGGATGAGCTAAAATCGCTTTTATTTCCGACCCATAAATCAGCTTGCCGCCGGATTCAGCGTAAAAGAACGGTTTGACGCCCATGCGATCACGTGCACCGAACAGCAAATCCCGAGCTGCATCCCAAATCGCGAAGGCAAAAATACCATTGAAATGATCCACACACTGCTCTTGCCATTCAATATAAGCACTCAGCAGTACCTCCGTATCGGAATGCCCTTTAAAGGTGTATCCTTTTTTAAGCAGATCCGATCGAATCTCCTCAGTGTTGTAGAGTTCGCCATTGTAAACCAAAACATAATCCTGTCCGTTAACCGTCTTTTTCATTGGCTGACATCCGCCCTTAGGATCAACAACAACCAGACGCGCATGGCCGAGCGCTGCATGCGGCGCAAGCCATGTATTTAAATCATCCGGACCGCGATGATCCAATGTATGAGCCATATGGGCAATCGTATCTTGCTGGCTGCTTAAATCCCGATGCCAATCAATCCAGCCTGTAATTCCGCACATTCATCATGTCATCCTTTCCTGCCGTGGTTAGGCATTGACCTCTTTTTCATCCTATGCAGTATCGCAAAGCATGTGAGTCATTCGCCTAAGATGTACGCGTTCAATGAATCATCAAAAAAGTTTCTTTCACTTAGACGGTCGAAAAGCGGCTTTTTTCATTGAAGCTTATAGTAAGTAACGAGACGAAAAGGCAGAGAAGTTCATGATACGTCAAACGTTAAAAATTATTCTATCCTCATCTCTGCTCATTGCGATTTCCTTTGTTCTGCTGTACATTGTTTCAAGTTTGTACAGTCCGCAAGCGGATCATGTTCCGCTGTTAAATGACAAACGTGTGATTAATGATGATGTCAAAGCTTATCGACCGACGATTTCCAAAGTTGCCAAAGAATATGGGATCAGCGATTATACCGATCTGATTATGGCGATTGCGATGCAGGAATCTAAGGGAAAAGCCGTCGATGTGATGCAGGCATCGGAAAGCTTGGGGAAACCGCGCAATTCAATTGCTACTCCTGAGAAGAGTATTCGAGCAGGCATCCAATATTTTAAAAGAGCACTGAATCGTTCCGATAATGATCCTTCGCTTGCGCTTCAGAGCTATAACTTTGGGCTTGGATTTGCTGATTATGTCAAAGCGCATGGGGGGAAATTCAGCGCGCAGCTTGCCCATCACTACGCAGATCAGAAAGCACGTGAACTCCAATGGAGCAGTTATGGCGATCCGGACTATGTGGCGCATGTCATGCGTTATTATAACAACGAAAAGCAGAAACGTGCGCTCGCCAAAAATACTGAGTAATGACAAAAGCCATCGTATCTTTTCAGAGTACGATGGCTTTTGTTGTCTCTTCGTATTAATGGTCGAACTGCGAGAAGTGTTTTTCCTTATTCAAATGACCATTTTGCAGCCAATAGATCTCGTTAAAACATTTCTTCAAAAAATAACGGTCATGACTGACCGCAAGAACGGTTCCGCTGAATTGGTTTACCGCTTCCTCAAGGACTTCTCGCGAATCGATATCCAAATGATTCGTTGGTTCATCAAGTACGAGCACATTGATCTTCTTCATCATTAAATCAGCCAATCGGATTCTGACGCGTTCGCCGCCGCTGAGCGTACCAATTTTTCGAAACACGTCCGATCCGTAAAACATAAATCTTGCCAGTTCATGACGCGCCTCACCTTCAGTTAGTCGTGCGTGTTCACGAAAAACATCAATCACGCGGCGCTCACGCTCGTCTTTCTTTTCGAAGACATGCTGTGATAAAAAGCCGATATTTAAATGTGTTCCATGACGCACCTCGCCTTCATCAGGTTTTCTTTTACCGAGCAAACAATGGATCAAAGTCGTTTTTCCGGCACCATTTGGGCCGCAGATTGCGACGCGTTCCTGATAACGAATGTCCAAAGACACATGATCGAGCAATCGGATTCCATGGTAAGCAATCGACAGATTGCGGCAGCTGAGCACACGGTTTCCTGTTCGCGTATTCGCGGCAAAATCAAGGACCATTTGATCTTGCTCCATTTTTGGACGTTTCAAGCGTTCCAGGCGATCAAGCGCTTTTTCCATGCTCTTCGCCCGGCGATGCATCCCAGCATTCGGCGGTTTCGCTTGATTCGCCCATTCCTTGAGCCGTTTGATGGTCTCTTTCATTTTCTTGATTTTTTTCTGCTGATCTGTGTAAGCTGCAAATGCAAGTATGAGCCTTTTTTGTTTCTCTTTAACATAACTGGAATAATTTCCTGTATAGCAAACCACAACACCATCATCAAGCTCCAGCACTTTACTTACCGTGCGGTCAAGAAAAAACCGATCGTGGGAAACCAGCAAAATCGTTCCTTTGTATTGCCGAATAAACCGTTCCAGCCATTCAAGCGCAACGATGTCCAAATGATTTGTTGGCTCATCAAGCAGCAGAAAATCCGGCTCAGACAGCAATTGCAGCGCAAGACCGACCTTCGTGCGTTCGCCGCCGCTAAGCGAATCAAACGGATGATCCAGCAATTCCTGAATACCAAGACCACCGGCGACCTGATCCATTTTATACTCCATTTCATAACCGCCGGATTTCTGAAATTCATCCTGAAGCCGTGCATAACGGTCGAGCATCCGCTTCAGTTGATTCGGCAAACAACGTGCAAGCATTTGTTCTAATTCCTTCACTTTTTTATCGATGCTTAGACAGTGGGCAAAAGCTTTCATCAAAAACTGACGAACAGACTGCCCGTCCCCGTTCGGAAGCTGCTGTAAATAGCCGACTGTAGCACCGTTCTTTATCGCGATTGCCCCTCGATCCGTGACGTCGCGTCCGGCGATTAGATTAAGTAGTGTTGTTTTTCCACTTCCATTTGCGCCGACAAGCGCAATCTTTTCATGCTCGTTTATTGAGAAACAAATATCGCGTAAAATCTCATTCCCAGCTATATTTTTATGAATATGATCTGCATGACAAATCATCATGATACGCACGTCCCCTCAACTTATGATTGTCGCAAAAACTGCCTGCTTTTCGCGGACAACCGCGCAGACGGACTGCCTATTAGGGAACATCATTTCATCACTATTTTCAAAAACAATTGTGCAAAACAAAAAAATCCACAGGCGTACATCCACCCGTGGATTTCATTCCGTCAAGCAATAAATTAACCGCTGTGCGGGTCCGCGTACGTTCATGAACTGCTATTATTTTCTAAAAAAGGGCAGACTTGTCCCTTGAAGAAAATAACCGCAAAAATCGCGCGAACGATATAGAGAAAAGACTCTAACTGAGCGCGACACTTCATGAACATCAACCGACCCACCTCCTTATCATTGTTACAAAAAGTGTACCAAATTGATAAAAAAAGAACAAGCACTTCAATAATCCTCACGATTCTTTTTTGCGCACGAACAATCCAAAAACATCCGTGGTTTCAACAATATTAGTGAATGCGCGCGGATCAATTTCCTTAATAATTCGCTTAAGCAGATAAAGCTCATAACGCGTCAGCACAATCATAAGCATATCTTTATCTTGATTGGTGTAGCCGCCTTTTGCAGGTATCTTGGTTATGCCGCGATACATTTGCGTTGCGATTGCTCGTTGCAATTCCGGCGCCTTCGATGTAACCACCCATGCGGTCAATTTCACATAGCTTGTGTGAATCGTGTCAATCACCCGAATGCTGACATAGAGCTGCAGCAACGTGTACAGCGCGCGACGCCACCCGAATAAGAATCCTGCAGACACAATAATTAAACTGTTCAAGGCAAACATGTAAAAACCAATCGGACGGTCTTTCATCCGTGTCAGAATCATGGCGATAATGTCCATGCCTCCAGTTGATGCGCCGAATTTTAGCGTTAGACCGACGCCGATTGCCTGTACAACACCGCCAAAAACCGCATTTAGCAAAATATCATTTGTTAATGGATGCAGCGGAATTACTGCCATAAACAACGTTGTCAGCACAACACTGATTGAACTATATAAAGTGAAGCGGTGTCCAACCTTGATCCATCCGGCATAGGCAACCGGAATATTTAAGAGCAGCAGCAGAATGCCGGTACTCAAGTGGAATGAGGTCGGCGCAAGCAGTGCCGAGATCAACTGGGCGATACCCGTAACCCCACCGGCCAATACGTTTGCGGGAATGAGGAATAAGTTCATCGCAGCAGCGTTCAGCAACGCACCGATGGTTACAAGGGTCATTACTTTCAAATCTTGATAAAAAGTTTTTCCTTTCATCATGCCTGTCCTCTCATTTATTCTCAGCAAAGAACAAATCTGACTGAACGCCAAAGGCAGCCGGTCTGTTTCTTATATTATTACCAAATTAACACAGAGGACAATGATGCTCAAATTTTTTATAAATCAAATTTTAAAATGCGTGTCATGAGCGTTATAGCTCGACATTTCAGCCGCTTGCTTCAAACAAGCCGAGTTCCCGGCACGCATCAACTAAGCGCGATCCCGCGGCGCCAGCGCACACCTCCGCTTTGATTCTCGACCAAAACACGGATCTATTGATTTGAAGACGGGGCAAAATCATAAATTTTCTTTACCTGTTAAAAAAACTGCTTCGACCAAATGGGTCGAAGCAGTTTTTGAATGTGATTAGTCACTTACTGTTGTGTCTTCTTTATGTGTCCTTTTACTTTTTAGTTTCATCAATGCTTCATAGACAATCGGCACGATCAGTAAGGTCAAGAGTGTCGAACTCGTGATTCCGCCGATAACGGTAACCGCCAATCCTTTAGAGATCAAACCGCCACTTCCTTCCATGCCGAATGCAAGTGGCATCAGCGCGCAGATGGTGGCAATTGCGGTCATCAAAATGGGTCGGATACGCGTACCGGCTGCTTCGAGCAATGCTTCGCGTGTGCTTAATCCTGCTTTTTCCTTGTGGATGACTCGGTCAATTAAGACAACCGCGTTAGTAATAACAATACCGATCAACATCAATGCACCAATCATTGACGACACGCTGATCGTCTCACCACTGACCAGCAGGGCAACCAAACTTCCGATAATTGCAAAAGGCAGTGAGAACAGAATGGCGAACGGTGCCAATCCGCCGCCAAAAGTCACAACAAGGACGAAGTAGACAATGATCACCGCAGCGAGCATGGCGAAACCGAGCTGACTGAAGGAGTCGTTCATCTGTTCGGTTACTCCGGAGAAAGACACGCTAGCTCCATCTGGAAGATCCAGTTTGTCAATCTGCTTTTGCAAATCGGCAGTTGCCCCGGATACGTTCTTTGCCGTCACCTTTGCCGAAATCTCAGCATAGAGCTTACCGTCACGTTTTGTGATCGTTTGCGGTGAGGTTCCTTTTTCAACCTTGGCCAAGTCACTGATCTTCACATTTTGACCCGTTGGTGATGCAACGGTTTGATCGGTCAGTTCGTCCAGCGACTTCAGATTTGTATTGCCTGAGGTTTTCAAATAAACCTTAAGGTCATCACCATTCCGCTTGATTGTGGTTAGTGCCTGATTATTGGTCATTCCGCTTGATCCGAGCAGTGTTTGTGCAATTTGTCCGGCGGCAATACCATTCTGGCCAAGTTTTGCTTGATCGGCTGTCATCGTGTATTGATCGTAGGCCTTTGAAAGACTGGAGTCCGCATCCGTGAAATTTTTATCCTTTTTCACGACATCTAAGACGTCGCTTGTTACCGGGCGAAGCTGATTCATTGAATCGCCATACACATAGAGCGTCAGCGTATTCGAGCTTGAACCGGAGCCAAAGTCTTGGAATTTAAACTGACCATGATCAGCACGGGCATTTAAGCCCTTAAGCACTCTTTGCTGAAAATCCTCGAAATTGGGGGTGCTTGTTTTGTAAGAAACAAAGAACAGCCCCTGATTATCGGATGATTGGAACATTGCCGAAGAACTAGAGCCGCCAATCGAATATTGCACTTTATCCATATACTTGCTTGATTCCAAATAGCGTTCAGCTTCCTCTGCAGCCCTTTGCGTATCCTTGACGGTTTGTCCCGGATCTGGATTATAAGTAATGATTAATTCTTTTTCCGAGTCGCTTGGCATAAAGCTTGCGCCGATATGCGGCACGAGAAACAAACTTGCTGCAAAGACGAGTACTGCGGCACCGAAGACAAGCATCTTATGATTCAAAGCGCCGTTCAAGATTTTCCGATAGCCTGAGGCAATTCTGCCTGGTTTTTCCTCATGATTGCTCTTCTTCTTCAAACCATGCTTAAAGAAACTGTTCGAAAGCATTGGAACGATCGTGATCGCGACAAGAAGCGAAGCGAGTAGGGAGAAGACGATCGTTAAGGCAAACGGCCAAAAGATCTGCCCGACAACGCCTGATACGAGAGCCATCGGCAAGAACACCGCAATCGTGACAATTGTCGAAGAAAGAATTGGAATGAACATTTCATGAGTTGCTTCGCGGATTAATTCCCTACCTCTTAGTTTTTCTGTAGACAGCGACATTCGCCGGTAAATATTCTCGATGACAACTATAGAGTCATCAACAACACGCCCGATCGCAATCGTCATCGCACCAAGTGTCATAACGTTCAACGTAATATCCATTTGTTTCAGCACAATCAAAGCAATCAGTAATGAAAGCGGGATGGAAATGACCGAGATTAAGGTCGTGCGGATATTTCTCAGGAAAAGCAAAATGATCAGCATTGCAAATAGCGCACCGTAAATCGCTTTTTCTACCATTGTTTTTACTGACTGCTCGATGGGTTGGCCCTGATCAAACATTGATTCCGTTTGAATGTCTGGGTAGGACTTGTTAAATGCTGCCACTTTCGCTTTGACGTCATTCACAACGTCAACCGTATTTGCATCTTGACCTTTTACAACAGACAAACCGATGGAGCGTTCACCGTTTGTACGGGAAATCGATTCAGCTTTCTTCTGGAGCGCTACACTTGCCACTTCAGAAAGTTTGACTGTCGGCAGTTTGATTGCTGCAGCTTGCTGGGCGCCTGAAGCCGAATCGGCTTGCGCGCTTGCATCCTGCTGAGTCTGGCCCGCGTTTTGCTGCGTGCTCGCTCCGTTTGCGGTTTGCTGCTGGGCTGCAGTGCCCGGTTGTGCCTGCCCGCTAAGCGCTGGTTGCGGTGTATAGGGGATCCGCATATCCTTCAGATCATTCACAGATTTAATATTTCCGCTGACAACAATTGATTTCTGACTTTGATCAATCGTGTAGAGGCCAAGCGGAGCCGATACATTATTTCCTTTAATCAAATTTACGACTGTATCTTGAGTAATTCCGTATTTCTTCAATTGATTTGCTTTAAAAGAGATCTGAACACTTTCAGTTTGCTGTCCAGATAACGTGACCGAGGAAATTCCGTCGACGCCCTGAATGGATGGAAGCAGATCTTTTTCGACACGGTCACTCAACTGATCCAGCGACATATCCTTGCCGGAAACACTTAAGCTGTAAACGGGCATCGAATCCATGCTGATGCGCGCAACAGTTGGCGTCGATACTTGATCTGGCAGGCTCACCTGGTCAACGGCTTCTTTAATATCATCTGTTGCTTTGTCCATATCTTGACTATAATCATATTCAACAACAACGGCAGACATACCGGTTGACGACGTTGCACTCACATTCTGAACGCCGGGCAGTGCCTGAAGTTTCTGCTCAATCGGCTCGGTCACACTGTTGTCGACTTCATCTGGCGATGCGCCCTGATACATTGTTGAAACACTGACGACAGGTATGGTAAAATTCGGCATTGTTTCCATCTTCATCGTAGTACCGGCGTAGATCCCGCCGATAATGACAACGAGCGTCAGCAGCCACACAGCCAGCTTATTCTTCATTGAAAACGCGATTATTTTTCGCACCCACTCACTCCACCTTTTCCTATACAATTATGGCTATGAAACAACCTTCATTCATTGTAAACAACTCTGACTTTGCCCGCTAGATCCCTCAGACTTAAAGCCGCTACGCCTTAAGACCTAATCACGCGGGTCTTAGGTTTACCATACAAAACCAAAATGAACTTCAGATGAATTCTTTTTATCTTTTTATGAATCCTTTGCTGAAATTAATTGGTCGCTTGCTGTCTTCTTCCAATGACCAGAGCGACAGCGATGAAGGCCCCGGTGAAAGCAAGCATAATCAACATGCTGTACAAAGATGGTGCCAGATGGTCCCATGAGAAATGGGTTAATTTTGCGATTTTGGTATTTGCTTGAACATACCAATAGGTCGGTGTGAAGCTGGCAATTTTGAGTACGGTGCTATTAAGAAATTCCTGTGGAACAAAAACACCGCTAATGAAACACGTGCCCAATGTGATCAGATTACATACCGCTGAGACGGCATTAAGACTCTTTAAGACCGTACTGATCAGATAACTGAGACTTGCGATGCATCCGGTAAACAAAAGCGAATTGATCAGGAAATAGAGCATATTTATTGTGGCGATGCTTTTCGGATCAAGAAGGAAACAAAAACCGACCAATACCGCCCATGAAGCGCCGGCAAACAGCAAATTCGCTGCAAGAAGCTGCATCGTGATGTTTGTTGGCTTCAGCGGCGAGCAATAGTGACGCATACGCAAATCGCGTCTTCGAAAGACCATCATTGCCGTCGAAATTCCCATAATGAGCACTGCGGACAATGTATAAGCAAGGAAATTAAAATAGAACATTGAGAAGCTGTCTGAAGTTTTCGCCGCGTTTTCTGTTTTCATGAACACCGGAGTAGTGCCGGATAAATTTGCTTTTAAGCGGCTGAGCAAGCCGTCCTGACTGATCCCCGGTTCATGGGTCGCATAGAGCCGGGCAAGATTCCAATATTGATCAACGTTGAGGTCCACATAGGTGTTCTCAATCGAATTCGGCACAACCGTTTTTTCCAGTCGCATATTTCCACCGCTAAGCACGTTTTCCGTAAACCCTTTAGGAATACGCAGGATATAAGTGACCTGGCGAAAATAGAGCGCATCCTGAAGCTTCTCGGATTGGTCCGGCAAAGCAACAATCGTCGTACTACGCGAAAGCTCCTTGCGAAACCCTTTGACAAGTGGCGTCTGTTCTTCTGCAATGAAGGCAATTCGTGCTTTCTTTTGCGCGAAGGTCGTCGGCTGGTCCGATACACTGGTTGCTGAAATCAAAATTGCGATCGCCAAAAAGATAACGACATAGATCGAGACCGAGAGCCAATTTTTCCGAAAAATTTTCAAACACACGTTAAAGACGGGCATATCTTCGCCTCCTGATGATCAGATAAGTCCCCGCGCAGAAAACAATGATAAAAAGGCACATCATCCCCGCGTTTAATGCAAAGCGGTACAAGTTATCGTAGTAATAAAGCGCGTAAAACGCATCCGTCAGCAAATTGACCGGATTAAGCCATGAAAGAAGCGGAACATACTGAGAAACGATATATTTCATGTTCTGATACATCATGCCAGACAGGAAGGAACCGGCCATCGTCACGAAAATAAGGCAAGCAATTTTTAACCCTTCGCCCGCCTTGACGACAGCACTGATAAAAGCTCCGAATGAGATACCAAGAATACTTCCTAACAGAGCGGTAAGCACCACGAGTCCTGTACGCGGACCAAAATCGATCTTCAACCCGAACCGCAAATAAGCTAGCAGAATAAGAATTTCTGCAAAAAGAATAATCAATGCAGCCAGACTACCGGCAATAAACATCTTGAGTTTATGAATCGGCGCTGTATTGACTCGTGCGGCACGCTCCGTCTGATCTGCTTGAATATCCATGACTTCCTTCGCTCCCCAGAAGCTTCCGTACAAACAAGCCATCGCGATCAAAGTATAGAAGTAATTCAATACATTATTTGGTTCCGCGCCGCCTCCGGAAACCTCTTTAACATAACTGCGATGATCGCTCAAGTCTTGCAGCAACCCGTTTTGCAGCGCATTCGGATTGTCCTTGGCAATCTGCGCTGCCGCGGCACTACTTGTACGGTACTGATCAACGAAACTTTTCATAATACTCTGATTGAGTCCGGATTCATTCACCGTTAATTGAATCGTTTCGCCACTCGAGAAATAACCGTCAATCTTCCCTGCTTTCAACCATCGATCAGCTTCTGCCTGACTGGCAGCTGTTTTCATCATGAACAAATGATTTTTTCCTTTCGAAACGCTGCGCAGAACATCTACAAACGGTGCATCATAGTGGCTGTTGCCGCTGGGAACCACCGCGGCATGAATCGGATGAAACGATGCTTCATCGTTCAGATTGCTGAATGCCATGTAAAAGAATGTTCCCAGCAAGATCGGAAAAAGAAGCGTCCAAAATACCAGCTGCTTATCTCTGATCAGGCATTTAAAACGATAGAAAAAAATATGCATGAACATCGCGTAACCTCCTCCTCAATCCCTGAGCTGTTTGCCGGTTATTTCAAGAAAGACGTCATTCAGTGTCGGCAGTTCTGAGTAAATACGTCCGAACCCGATCTCATGTGTTTTTAGGAAATCAAGCACCGCTTCAAGACTTCCTGCTTTCTTTCCAGACTTAATGACCAGCCGTTTTTCAACCCACTGAACAGAGAGAACGCCAGAAAGCTCACGCAGCTGCTGCAGCTCGTGTTCATTGATCGAGAAGGCTTCAATCGTAATTTTCTCGCCAAGCGTAATCATCGCTTTCAGCTCTTCTTGCGTTCCGGATGCAATCACCCGTCCTTTGTCCAATATGGCAATTCGTGAACATAACTGCTCGACTTCCTCCATGTAATGCGAGGTATAGACAATCGTTGCGCCCTGTTCATTTAAGCGCGCGATGCCTTCGAGTATTTTGTTGCGGCTTTGCGGGTCAACCGCAACGGTTGGTTCGTCAAGGATAATCAGTTTTGGCCGGTGTGCAATCCCGCAGGCAATGTTTAGTCGCCGCAGCAAACCACCGCTTAATTTTTTGGGATGAAACTTTTTGAAGTTCCCCAGTTCAACAAAATCAATCGCCTCTTCCACAAGCCGTTTTCTTTCTGATTTATCATGCACATACAGCCCGCAAAAATAATCGATATTTTCATAGACCGTTAACTCATTAAAAACGGCGACATTTTGCATCACAATGCCAATGTTACGCTTGCTCTCATAAGCATCCGGCGTCATTTTTTTACCGAATATTTCAATTTCTCCTTTATCAAAGCGCAGCAGCGACAAAATACAATTAATGGCTGTACTTTTCCCCGATCCATTGGGGCCAAGCAAGCCAAAGATTTCGCCTTCTTTTATATCCAGCGATAGGTGATCGAGTGCAACAAGATCCCCATATCTTTTTAGCAAATTTTTCACATGAATGATCATGAGGTATCCCCCTTCCAGTTTACCTTTAGTTTAATTGATCGCTGCTGGACACATCAGTGTCGCCAATCATCAATCGCCATGACATTTGTCATCATTCGGACGTCATAAATTGTTTGGATGCATAAAACATGGTTAAATAAAGGAAGTAAAAGAATAAATCAGGACGGATATGCGCGATGAATTCGATTATCGATAAACTGGTCTTGCTCTTAAGCTGCTCTATTCTGTTTCTGACAGGAAAACCCTTTGCTTATGATGTACTCCCATTTTTACTGACGATTATTTTTTCTTGCTTTCTTAGCTATTTTCATCAAGAACGCCTCCACCTGTTTCTTGTCGGTTTCTTTTTGCTCATAAGCTTGTTTTTGCCTTGGCTGTGCGTGTTTCTGCCACTCGCACTTTATGACATGTTTTACTCGAAAAAGCAGTGGATCTGTCTGTTAGCTTTACTTCCCTTTCTGAAGTTCTGGCCGCTTGGCACGCTGCAGATTGATTTAGGGCTCTGCGTCCTATTTCTTTTCTCCATACTTCTGCGGTTTCGTACAAAGGCGTTGGCGCAGCTGATCCGCCGTCATTACTATTTGCGAGATACCACCAAAGAAATGGCTCGGCAACTGAAGCGTCAGAATCAGAACTTGCTTAAAAAGCAAACGAACGAACTGACCATGGCAACTCTAGGGGAACGTAATCGCATCGCACGAGAGATTCATGACAACGTTGGTCATTTGCTGTCGCGCGCGTTGCTGCAAACCGGTGCCCTGCTCGCTGTCTCACAAAAGCCGCAAACAACTGGTGGGCTGATCGAACTGAAGGACACTTTAACAGAAGCAATGACAAGCATTCGCAAAAGCGTTCATAATCTGCATGATGAGTCGATCAATTTGCAGCATGAACTCGACAAGCTGATCCGGAAATTCACGTACTGTCCGATGACCCTTGACCTTGCGGTACAGCATACTCCCGGGAGCAAACTCACTTATGCACTGATCTCAATTGTTAAAGAAGCCTTGTCCAACATTGTTCGGCATTCAAACGCCACCCATGCTGAAACAACGCTGCGTGAGCACCCGGCATTCTATCAGCTCATCATCCATGACAATGGGCAAGTGCCCGGCAATTGGCAGGGCCAAGGAATGGGGTTGAAGAATATTCAAGAGCGTGTGGAGGCTTTTCACGGCATTTTCACGATCGACGATAAAAATGGATTTATGCTTTTTATCTCAATTCCTAAGGAGGAAAACCGATCATGAATGTGATCATTGTGGATGATGACCGACTGGTTGTGTCTTCGCTGAATACAATACTGGAGACTGATCCGGAGATTCGGGTTGTCGGTTCGGGATACTCAGGAGCTGAAGCCCTGCACCTTTGCCAGAGGCTTTGTCCGGATCTGCTCTTAATTGATATTCGAATGGATGGCCTATCTGGAATTGAGGCTGCAAAACGTTTAATGAATCAAGCCCCTAAGACGAAGGTATTGTTTTTGACCACCTTTTCAGATGATGAATACATCATTGAAGCCCTGCGTATTGGCGCTAAGGGCTACATTCTTAAGCAAAATTTTGAAAGTATTATCCCTGCACTCAAGGCCGTTTTTAGCGGTCAGCGCGTTTTTGGTGACGCAATCATTGATAAGATTCCGTCTCTGATGAAGTCAAATGAGCAGCCAAACCTCAGCGATTATCACTTTAGCAGCCGCGAACTCGCGATGATCAGGCTGGTAGCAGATGGAAAATCAAATCGTGAAATTGCGCAAGAACTCTATTTAAGCGAGGGCACGGTGCGTAATTACATCAGTTCGATTTTGGATAAATTGGCTTTGCGTGATCGAACGCAGCTCGCTGTTTTCTATTACAAACAATCCTGAATCATCACTTGATTAGTGCTATACCGCTAGTCCCATTTCTGCATATCCAAAATCATCGACCTCCTTTACCTATGAGAAAAGGGTGTCCCGACGTTAAGAGACACCCTCATGATAAACAATGCTTTCGTTTCGATTAGGCTGCTTCAAAAGATTACAGCATCTCCATGTGGACGCGGCTTCCTCGTCCAGACGGTATGGCGGGCGAAACAACAAGCCTCCTCGGCAGCCGTTCGCGCATTTCCGGTACATGACTAATGACGCCAATTGCTAAACGGCGCATATGCAGTTTCTCCAGTGCCGTGACCACGGTATCCAAAAGATCGGGATCAAGCGAACCGAAGCCCTCGTCCAAAAAGAAGAATTGTAGCGGCACATTGCCCCGCAGCTGAATCTGTTCCGAAAGTGAAAGGGCAAGTGCTAGCGAAGTTAAAAAGGTTTCTCCGCCAGATAAGGATGAGACGGGGCGATAGACGCCACCGTTCCCATTATCGCGAATGATGAAGCCGCTCTGCTCATCGACTTCAAGTACATATCGATCATGAGTCAGCTCACCAAGCCGCTTTGATGCCGCAGCGCAAACCTGCTGAAGCTGTTCCTCTGCAACAAATTCAACAAAAGCATTGCCTCGAAAAACACGCTGAAGTTTTTCAAATTGATCCAATTCTTTTTGGTTACGCTTTCGTTCCGATTCCAGCGTGCGAAACAACGCATGATTTTTTATCAAGGTTTCCTTTTCTTTATTTGCTGCTCCCAGCGCTTGGCTGACTTCTTGACCTTTTTCTTTCCGTTCAGTCCATTTCTGCCGGATCGCATTGAGCTGTTCTTTGGAGACGTCTTGACCACCAATCCGCTCGGACAGCGCGTCAATCTCCGATACAAGCTTCCTGCTTTGCGCAACATAAGTCTCCCATTCATTTGTACGCCGCATGCGCTCCTCATCGGTCAGATGAGCGTTCATTACCGCCTCGCGCGCGTCAAATTGAGAAGCTTCCAGATGGTTCGACCACTTATGTAACTTTTCATGATGTATTTGTTCTGCACGTTCAAATCGCGATTTTGCATTCGCAGCGTTCTTATCCGCCAGATGGTAGGCTTCACGTGCATGCTCTGCCGCGCGGCTGCTTGTCTCAAACGCTTGCTTGATCCGTTTTATGTCCTGCTCGAGATCCAATGCCAGCTGCTCAAGCGGCATTTCTTCACTTAATTGCAAATTTTTCAATTGACTGCGCCGGCCCTGCAATGCTTTTTCGGCCGCCTCCATCCGCCCACTGCTCTCACTCCATTTGCTCTCCAGTGCGTGCAGCGTTTGCAGATTTTTCTCAAGCATCCGCTCCAGCGGCTTTAGTTGGTCTTTTAATTGACTAATTTCTTTGCGCAACTGCTCACTTTGCTTATCTGAAGATGCAATCTCCTGTTCTTCAGCTTGCATCTGCTCAGAAGAAGCATACTGCGCGCTCCATTTGCTCCAAAGTTGATCCCGTAACGCGCTCTTTTCGCTGGCCTGCGCCTTCAGCAAACGCATCTTTTCCTGATACATGGTGAACTGCGCCGCACAGGTTGACTGCAAAGTCTCCTGTTTCAGCTGTTTATTTTGAAATGCAGCCGTTGCCTGATCCAAATGGATGAGATCCTGTTTCAATTCTCGCACGGCAACCTCAATAGGGTTCACACACGCGTCCACCCCATCTTGTTCCCACTTTACAAAATCAGCAGGCTCATCTTCACGGAGACCTCGATTAAGCGCATCGGATTGCACAAAAGATGCCGTCAATACTTTCGCCTGCTGTTCCAATTGCGCGCGATAAATCCCGATGTGCTGTTGCGCTTGATTCAGCTGCTCCGCTGCCTTGTCAAAAGCCAAGCGCCTCTTTTCAAAGGGGGCTTCTGAGATGACTTGATTAGGCGCAGGATGGGGGTGATGCAGCGCGCCGCATACCGGACATGGCTGACCGTCACGCAGCGTGTCCACCAATTGCCGTGACAGATTTTGACGGTGAATCTTCTCTCGTTCCTGTTCCATTTTGTTTCGTTCATACTCGATAAATGCTCGAGCAGAGCGAATCAACCGAGAAAGGTGTACCGACCGATTATAGAGCGATTGATTCTGCTCATTTAGTACAGCTGCTTTTTGTTCGGCTTGCTTCTGTTCGTGCTTTAATTGATCTTGCTGTTCGGAAAGTTTGCGCAGTCGGTCGCGCAGTCCGATCCATTCACTTCGTTTCTCTTCAAGATACAGATCCAAGCTATCGATTTCTTTTTTCTCTTGGAGTGCATGCTGCACGCGTAATCGGCGCTCACTGTCCACGGTGAGTGCCATCCGTTTCTCTTCATTGGATTCCAGAATTTCTTTCAATTGCGCGCATTGTGTTTGCTGCTGCTGTACGGCGAGCCGTGCGCGATCAATTTTCTGCTTCAATTCCGAGCGTTTTCTCTTCAAAATCTCAACAGTGCTGATCTCCTCTTGCAATTGTTTTTGGACAGAGGCACCTTCAAGCAGCCGCTGCCTGTCACGCTCATGCTTCGGCAGCTGATCATCTAAAGCCCGCTTCGCTTGCGCATGCTGCATTTCCGTCGCTTGCACAGCCGCTTTTGTCTGTTCATAACGGCCGCTTACTTCCGCCATGAGTCGTTTCGCTTCAGTTGTTTCGCGTTCTGCATCAACTAAGGCCTCCAAATAAGGCACCAACCGATCAGCGGCTTCATCGCTTTCAAGCTCGCGTTTAATCGTATGATAATGATCCTTTTCCTGCTTCAATTGCTCAAGCTTACGCGTTTTGTTATCCTTCTCATCGATCAGACTGCGGACGTCCTCAAAATGTGCTTTTTGCGTTTCAATGTGTTCGAGTTCTTCTAAAATCCGCTTTTGCTCGATTGCAATCTGCGCGCATCGGTCTTCGGCAGCCTTTACCGCTTCGCGCGAGGCATCGCCAAGTACCGCCTGTTTTTCAACAATAACCTGCAGCCGCTGCTTCCGTCCCTCTGCGGCACGTTTGAGTCGTGCGGACAATTCATCGCCGTATTTCTCTAAATGAAAAAGCCGCTGTAACATTTTGCGTCGTTCATTCCCCTTCAGGGTCAAAAATTCAGCGAATTTGCCCTGTGGCAAAACGACTGCACGCGTAAAATCGTCATGCGTTAAGCCAAGAATCTTTCGAATCGATTGAGTCAGATCGCGTTCTTTATCTGCAAGGACCTCTTTGACCTTACCCAGTTTAATCAAACGGCAGCTTGCTTGACGCAGTCCACCGTCCTTCATCCGTTTATAACTGCGCTCTGCACGGTAACGAACGGTGCAATCGCCGGAAAGTTCAAATGTAAAACCGACTGAAAGCTGCTGTTCCAATTGATTCAAAATGCCGCTCGTATTATTGGCCGCCCGTTCAACAGTGCCATAGAGTGCGAGCGTCATCCCATCAAGTATCGTCGATTTACCGCTTCCGGTCGGTCCAAAGATACCAAATAATCCGTCTGCACAGAGTGCTTCGAAATCAATTCTCTGTTCCTGACGAAAACTATTCAGCCCGCTAATAGTCAATTCAATCGGTTTCATGCAAGTCCCTCCCTGCTGCTGCTTCACGTTCCGCTTGATCGTCAATCAGCTGCATAAACATGTGGATAAGCTCACTTCCTGGAACTGCACCGTTCGTTTGCTGCTTGTAAAAACGAACAAACAATTCATCAATGGGCAATTTTGATCGCGCTTGGTGATCATGTTCCACTAAGTTGTTTTGATAGATTGGTCGTATCGTTACAAGATGTGGCCGCATTTTGCGCAGCGCCTGAATATCATGCATATTCATTGCCTCATTTAGGCAAATCTCGAGATCAATCCACGCTTCTGTATCACGGCCTTCTTCAAGCCATTGATGCACCTCTTCAAGCCCCTTCTCCGCACGCCAGCGCACCAGCGGGCGTCCGGAGCTGAGTTCAACATGCTCCATCGCAATCGGCGTACCTGGAGATGCATCAAGAATCGTTACCGATTTGGCATGTCCGGCTTCAGAAAAACTATACGCAAGTGGGGCACCGGCGTAGCGTGCCGGCACCGCGGAATCGGCCAAAGTCTGCGGTCGATGCAGATGCCCGAGCGCAACATACTGCGCCGATTTTGGAAATGCTGATGGATGAACCGTGTAGGCACCTCCGACTTGTATTGGCCGTTCGGAATCAGATTCCTTACCTCCCGCCGCAAAAAGATGAGTCATCAGCATGTTGACCGTATCCTTTTTAAATGCAGCGGCATGCTGTTGAAAAAGCTCAGCAAGTCGATCATTATAAGCGGTTTTGATTGATTCTTCATCATTTCGTTCACTCAGACACTCATTGAGCCTCGATTCCGAAGGATAGGGGATGCTGCCAAGCACAAGCGTCTCGCCAGTCGTCACGATGGGTACCATTAATGGCTTCAAAACCGGTTTTCCGATAATGGTAATTCCCTGCCTTCCCGCCAGCGGCCGTGAAGCTTCTAAACGCTCCGGACTGTCGTGGTTTCCCGCAATGATCAGTACTGGACGTTTTCCGTTATTTGACAACCGCAGCGCCGTCTCATAGAACAGCGCTTCACTGGCTGCCGGCGGATTAACCGTGTCAAAGACATCGCCGGCCATAAGCACAGCATCAACATGTGCATCGTCCGCTATGGTACAAATCTCATCCATGACGTGCTCTTGTTCTTCCTCTCGAGAGCGTCCCTCCAGCGTTCGTCCGAGATGCCAATCAGCCGTGTGCATCAGCCTCATCTGCTTATTCCTCCTTTCGTCAAATCGACAAAACAGCCGATATCAAACGCATACAGCCCGGCACGCATTACTTTTCGCTTCCAAATCTGTTCAATCGCCCGCTGATACAAGCGGATTTGCACCGCATAGCGTTGTTTTAATTCAGCGACGGCGGCCTCGGGCGTTGGGAATCGGCCAAGATGATCCGTTTTATAGTCGAGAAGAATCAATCCATCCTCGTCCTCAATCATAACGTCAATGACCCCTTGTACAAGTACCTTCTCTTGATCTTCTTCTCTGTTCCATGTCGGATATACTTCATCAGTTGGCAATGCAAGACTAAACGGCGATTCACGGATCACTTTGCCGGCTTCCCGCATCTTCTTGCCAATAGCGGTGTCAAAAAAGGCATGGACGGCGTGATAGTCAAAACTCTGCTCTTGTGCTTCAGTGATGACTTCCTTTGCTACAAGTGCCGTTCCCTGCTCCTTAAGCTGCTCAAGGGTTTCTGATTTTTTCAAGTCAAGATGCTGCATAAACAAATGGAGCGCCGTTCCGCGTTCTGTTGCAGATAGAGCAGTTTGTTGCAAAAATTGCGGCCGATCATGCCCAATCGCTGAAAATCGTTCCGAGCCGCTTAGCAGTGCATCATCATTACCGCTGCTAAAGTAATCCTGCTGCGCTTTGATTTCTGTGACGGTTTGTTTTGCCATGGATACTGCTGCAGCAGCATGAGGATAGGTCCACGCCAATCGATCAGCGACCTCATCCTGAACACCAGAATGGGAGCTCATCGATTTGCCTTGCTTCAGCAACTGCAGCCGTTCCTGATTGATCTGCTTCTTTTCTTCGTCATTTTGGCGAAGCCCGGAAGCCGGGATAAGCTGTACCCTCCATGCCGATTGATCCAAAGATACCGAGGTTCTACTTGGTTCATCCTCAAGCAGTTCATGGAGTGCTTCTGCCGCCCGATGCCGGGCAACTGAAGGAAGAAGCCAATCAAAGTAGGTTGATGCCGATGAGCGACTGTCGGCCGGGAGCAGCCAATCCGTTTGATGCAACGTGTCTCGGCATTTTTCAACTTGTTTCAGTGCATCCTTAACCGTACCAATAAGGATGAGTTTTTCGCGCGCCCGCGTGACAGCGACATATAAAATACGCAGTTCTTCAGCAACCGCATCATGTTTCATACGCTCCTTAATCGCTAAATAAGGCAGGGTCGGACTGCTCATGCGATATTCAGGACTGATCCACTTCGTACCAAAACCCAAGTCTTTATGAAGCAGTGCCGGTTCCGCTGTATCACGTAAATTAAACCGTTTATTCATTCCGGCAACAAAAACGATGGGAAACTCCAAGCCTTTGCTTTTATGAATCGTCATAATCCGCACGACATCCGCCTGTTCGCTTAAGGCTCTTGCCTCACCAAGATCGCTGCCATTAGCCCGCATCCGTTCAATAAAGCGAAGGAAACGAAATAAACCGCGAAATGTTGTCTTCTCATACTGACGTGCACGGTCATAAAAAGCTTTTAAATTGGCTTGGCGTTGCGCCCCGCCGCTCAATCCACCGACATAGTCGTAATAACCGGTGTCTCGATAAACTTGCCAAATTAATTCAGAGACTGCATGATTTTTTGAAAAGTCGCGCCATTCCTCTAACTTTTCTAAAAAGACGGATAATCGTTGAACCGTTTTCTGCTTGCCCTCTGTTAAATAGCTTTTCATTGCCTTATAGAACCCGGAACGGCGATCAGCCATTCGGATCGCTGCTAGTTCATCAGCATGTAGCCCAATGATCGGCGAACGCAACACGGCAGCCAGCGGTATATCCTGATCTGGATTATCAATCACCTGAAGCAAAGATAGCATCACGGATACCTCTACCGCATCGAAGTATCCATTTGACAGTTCTGCATAGGCCGGGATGCCGCGTTGATCGAGTACCTCTTTGATCACCGCTGCTGTTGTGCTGGCTGAGCGGAGCAGGATGGCTATATCACGAAATTGAATCGCTCGCATCTGTCCCCGAGAACGGTCGAAAACCTGAAAGGACGGAGACGATCCGTCATCGCCAATCATTGCACGAATTCGGTCGGCAATCACCGCTGCTTCTAATTCTGCTGAGTCCAAATCGTCCGTGTCTCCGGCTGGTTCGCCCTCAGTAGACGCCCGATTAATGATCTCTAAATCAATTGGACGATTCTCTTCAGGGTACTTGGCACTAAAACACAGTTCAGCAGCAGAATCATAGGCCACGCCCCCAACCCTTTCGTCCATTGTCTGGCGAAAGAGAAAATTGGCTCCATTGATGATTTCCTGCCTGCTTCTGAAATTGTTTGACAGATCAATAACCTGACCGTTTGTATCAGGGCGGGAAAACTGCTTGTATTTCTCACGAAACAGTCCAGGTTCCGCTAAACGAAAGCCGTAAATACTTTGCTTTACATCGCCGACCATAAACAAATGACCACCATTAGCGCCGTCTTTTGTAATCAGCTGAAGGATCGCCTCTTGTACCCGGTTGGTATCTTGGTATTCATCAATCATGACTTCTTGAAAACGCGATCTGAATTGTTCGGCAACTATAGAAGGACGCTCATGTTCGGTCGAAGAACCCTCAGCGCGCAGCACCGCAAGGCATTCATGCTCCAGATCAGAAAAGTCCAGTACAGCTTTGCGTCGTTTCGCTTTTTTATAGTGCCTGATAAAGCTTTTTACCAGCTCAATAATCAGATCAACAGAAGGTGCCATATCGTTGAGATCCTTCAGACATTCATCGGCCGGCCGTGCGAACCATTGCTGTTGCAAATCATTTATTTGTGCTTTTATCGTATCACGTATTTTTTTGACTTGGTCTTTAAGTTGCGGAAGCACCTCTTTACCTCTGACCGGTTTCAATTTGCCGAATGAAATAGATAATACAGCTGCGCGCAGAACCTGCCATTCTGCCCCAGCTACTGCTTGGAGCTGCTCTAAGGCATGGAGTTCCTCAACCAAAGTTTCCGTATAGACAGATGGCCCCCCGGGCTGGCCGCAAAGCCAAACCGCCTTTCTCATTCCATGAACCGTTCCGTTAATTGTTTGAGCGAGCGATTCTTTTAATTCGGACAGCCATTGGCATTGATCGAGCGACGTTTCGCTCGCAACGTGATAGGTTTCAGCCAAATGATCCAACCATTTTCCCGGCCATGGATGGCTCATCGAAAATTCATAGATACGCAGGAGCAGCTGATTCAATGCGTCATCGCTTCGATCACCTGAATAACGATCAACAAGTTGGTAGAATTGCGGATCATTCGCTGCATAGTACTTCTCCAAGAGTTCCTCCAGAACTTCCTCACGCATCAATTGCGCTTCTGTCTCATCAAGCAGACGGAATCCCGGATCCAGATCAAGAAAGTAATAGTAATGTTTCACAACCGACATACAAAACGCATGAAGGGTCATAATCGATGCTTTGCCGAGCAGAGCTTGCTGACGGCGTAAGAACAACTGATTCGGGTCGTCAACCAAACATTGATCAAGCGCCTTGCCGATACGCTCACGCATTTCTGAGGCAGCCGCCTTTGTAAACGTCACAATGAGCAAATCATCGATATTCACCTGTTGATTCGGGTCTGTCAGTTTCTGGATAATTCGTGCAACAAGTACCGCTGTTTTGCCCGAACCGGCGGCTGCCGCGACAAGCAAGTCATGCCCTTGCTCTGTGATCGCACGCCATTGAGCGTCCGTCCACGTTACATTTTTTGGTTTAGTCCTCATCCGGCTTCTCCCCCAACTGCGCTAATTTTCCCAACACATCGCTGTCGTTCATTTTCTTTAGCATCCGATACTGATTGCCCGGCTGCGATTGATCAAAACGGCAAAATGGCCGGAAGGGGCAATAAGTACAAGGAACTTGTCCTTTGAGATTAAACGGCTCAATCGCTACATCGCCGTCGAGAATTTTACAGCCTACATCTGTCATGACTCGCCTTGTATAAGTGCGGAGCAGATCAAATTCTTCCTTTCCTGCCAGCGAAGACGCTTTATAAAAGTCCCCATTTTTCTTAACCCCAAACGGAACAATGTCCGACATTTTTCCTTGTGCCGTTTGATCCGATAAAAGCAGCGCTTCTTCATCTTCCAGAAGTAACCCTTTCATTTTAAAATTTTTATAGAGTTCGCGTTCAAGCCGATCTTGTGGAAGCTTTTCGTTAACGTTCAGAAGCGGATTGTGTACATGAAAATAAAGAACGCCGGCGGGTTCGGCTTGCGTGCCCAGCCACTCTTTCGAATGGGTGATGACCACGTCCAAATAGGTAAGCATCTGAAGAGCCAGACCATAATAGAGTTCCGAAAGATCAAGACTCTTAGCGCTCGATTTATAATCAATGATGCGAAGCAGTAGCCGTCCATGCTCATCCGTCGCCTGATCAATACGGTCAATCCGTCCGACCACTTCCATTTCCGCACCTTGTTTTAAAGGGAAATGCAAGGCCGGGATCGGCTTACCCGGGCCGAAAGGAAGCTCCAGACTTAGTGGTGAAAAACCGCTGGAACGCGCATGACGGCGGAGTACTCGGGCAACCCGGGCGACAACCTGCGTTAATTTATGCTGCAAATAACGCAGTCGATTTGAGCTCGTCAAGATCTGTTTCTGCAAGTTTGGCGCAAGTGTATCTACCGTTTCGCTTGCCAGATGATCGCACTCTTCTGGCGACAAATCATCCCATTTGCGCTTTTGCTTCATAACTTTCGTTGTCATCTGTTTAATCGCCATATGAAACAGTTGACCAATATCGGGTGCAGCAAGCTGAAAGACGTCGCGCTCTTTCAAGTTTAATCCGTAAGAAGCGAACTGAGAAAAGGGACAGGAATTAAATTTCTCCATTCGCGAAACGCTGGTTTGAATGGTTTGTCCATACAATGCACGTGCAGCATCGGAACTAAGTTGCTCATCGTTACGCGCGAATAATCCGGACAGCGCCATCTTTGCCGCACTGCCCCATTCACGATGTACGGTAAACCAGTTATAGGCATCCCACCATAGTTCCGCAATTGGATACCCATTCTTCCATGCACGAATCTGAGCTGAAAGCGTACTGATCGTCTTACGCGGCGTATTGATAAAAGCAAGTTGTTCCTGATCGGAGAGTTCCCTTGGCGATGCGGCCGCAACGGTTTGTTTCAGATTTGGGAAAAAGCGCTGCAAACGTGCGATAAGTGGCGACGGCCGCAATGCTTCGCCATCTTCAGAGGCCAATGGGAAGGAAAGGAACAACCTTTTTTTGGCCAGCGTCAAGGCGCGATAGATTAATTCATTTTCCCCAGCCATCTGTTCCGATTCTCCGTCGGCAACCGTGACCCCTTCATCGTGCAGGAGCTCTCGATCTTTACTCGAGAAAAGGCCTTGTTCAACCGGTTTTGCCGGCAACACCCCTTCGTTGATACCAAGCAGAAAAACATTATTTAGTTCTGAAGCGCGCATGCGATCAAGACTGCCCACCAAGACTTGATCAAGCGCCGGCGGAACCATGGCAAACTCCAGTGCATCCAGTCCGGTGTCGATGATGTTGGCAAACAGCTGAAGCGATATGGGTTCATCGCCTCCGGTTGCCACGCATTGGTCAAGAAGATCGATCACAGCTTTCCAAGCTTGACCATGTGTTTTTGCCTCATAGAGCCGGTGTTCCTGTTCCGCTTTTCTTGCCATCCGTTCCAATTTTTCAGGAACAGCCATACCCATGAGAAAACGATAGAGCGCGCTGCAGCGTTCGGCTACAGTTGAGGCACCCTTCAGCTCAGCTTCAAAGGCTGCCAGCGGCTGCACAATCAGCGAGCGGTATTCATTAATCGTTCTTTCGATTTCCAACTCTTGATCGGACTGCCTTCGTTCTTGTTCCTGCAAGTCGTGGTACGTTCGATAAGACCATTTCACGTTATCGGTCCACTTTTTTCCGTAATAACCGTGAGCGATCACATAGTTTTCCAATCGGTCCATACCTTCGCGTGCGGTTTGCAGATCGTATTCAAATGGAATAAGAAAATCAGTTTTCACGCAGCGGAAAATAGGCTCATAGCGCCAGTTCTGTAGAAGAGCCTCTAATGAAGATCGAATAAATTCAATAAGCGGATGATGCTTCATTGTGCGCTTTTGATCAATGAAAAATGGAATCCGATAATCTTCAAAAATCGTTTCGATGAGATCACGATAGTCTTCAAGATTGCGAACAAGTACCGTCATCTGCCGGTAACGATCATGGTGGACTTGGGCACATTCGATAATTGTGCGCGCAGTCTGCTCCACTTCCTCGCGCCGATTTGCTGCCTCCGTCAAACGAACGCCATCGGTCTGCGCGCTCGTCTGCAGAGGCAATTGTCCAAAATGCATGGTTAAATTTTTCAACGCCTTAGACTCCGGACGAACGAGCGTTCTTTTCAAAACAATCGGATCAATGGTCTGTCCATTCAGCTCCGCGCGTTCCTTTAATTGGAGAAACAGGTGTGCCGGATGACGAAAAACAGAAAATTCGTCCGGGAGCCGATCATAAATTTGATCTGTTCCCAAAACAATGGTGACCTGTTTACACAAACCCATCAGTTGTTCGACGGCCAGAAGTTCTTGTGGTGTCATCGTCTGGAACCCGTCAATCCACACTTCCGCTTGTTTCAGAAATTCAGCGTCATTCATTCGTTCAACCATTAAATACAAATAATCTTCACTATCAATATAGGTTCCTTCCAGTGCCTGACTAAATGATTGATAGATTAGTGACAGATCATGAAGCTTGTCCTTCAGCAGCTGCTGATCTGCATCGTCGCTTTTAATCTGCTGCCCTCGGAGAGCAATCTCTTCCGGTTCGAGACAGTACCGTTTAAATTCAATTAATGTGTCACCAAGCAAGTCATAAAAACCGCTTTGCTGTGCCGCCTTTCGGAAAAGATGCAATTCATTCTTTCGATTCTCAACGATTTTGCGAAGGAGCATCGAGATACCGGCAGTATTCAAATGCTGCCGTGTCGCTCCTCCTGCCTGTTGCAGAACACGCAATGCGAGACGGGATAAACTGTATACATTCAATCGGGTCATGCCGCCGAGATCCGGAGTCGAAGCCAGTGTATATTCCAGACTGAAGGTCATATGTTCCGGGACCAAATAGATTAGCGGCGCCCCATTGGGCTGCTCTTGCAGCTTGCGGCGAATATCCGTCAAACACGCTGACGTCTTTCCAGTCCCTGGGCGTCCTAAAATAAATCGAACAGACATTATCTTCGCTCCAATCATTGTTTTGTTCTTGAAAGTCTAAATGGATTCGTTCGCTTCGTTGCCTATAATTATAGCATACACAGAACATCCGTTCTATTGATTGATTCTGCTTCTTGCTGTCCTGTTAAACAGTCAAAAACCGCAGTGCAATCGCGCGCTGCGGTTTCTTGTTTCTTTTCAGTTTGCTTTAATCACTGATTTGATTTCCGGTATTTTCCTACCTTTTCTTCAATCGATGTTCCTTGAGGGCGAAAATGGATCTTCACTTCTGCCGCAACTTCATCGGCACCAGCTTCAACCGTTGCGTAGACCGTCTTTTTCACCACATCTAGCAACTCGTCCAGTTCCCCTTCAAGTATCGTTTCGAGTGCTGTTACCTCATACTTTACACCGGACTCTTGAATGACCTTAATTGCTTCATCCACCAGTCCGTAGGTGTCCTTGTCCTTAGAAAAGGGCAAAATTTGAAGCCCAACATTACTGATCGGCATCGGTAAGACCTCCTAAAATTGGTTTATGCTTCGTCCCAGACCTTAACCGTTTTCATAACATCGCCATTTTTCATGGCCAATACTGTAGCCATACCGCTGATTACTTGTCCAAAAACCGTGTGCACACCATCAAGATGCGGCTGCGGCTCATGGACAATAAAGAATTGGCAAGAACCTGTATCTTTTCCTGCATGAGCCATCGATAGGGCGCCAGCCACATGTTTATGCGGATTACCTTCTGTTTCACACTTAATGGTGTAGCCAGCATCGCCCATCCCAGTACCCGTTGGGTCGCCACCCTGACTGACAAAACCCGGGATCACACGGTGAAAAGTTACACCATCATAGAAGCCGGAATTGGCTAGTTTTTCAAAATTCGCAACCGTATTTGGGGCTTCATTGGGGAACAAATCGATCTCAATTTTTTCGCCGTTTTCCATCAGAATATATCCTTTTTTAGTCATCAATGATCCTCCTAGATTAACTACTTATCATCTGTTAATTTTAGCATAGGTCAAACATAAAACAAAAAAGAGAACCAAGCCATTAAGTCTCATTATCAAGTACATAGCACTCGGATAATCCTTTTTTGCCCTACTGGCACAATCTAATGGTTTCATCTATGGAGCAATTTTCCTCTTCCTGATGCGAATTAGCTCAGAAATCATCATTCCGCTTGGCAGCTATTTAATGCAAGTGCATACAAAGCCAGAAGTTAGGGGTAGAGTTTTTGCATTACATAACTCAACATATTCAGGAGTGATGCAACACTCATATGCTTGCTTAGGCTATTTATTTGAGACATTTGGAATTCCTATAATAGGAATCCTTATAGGTGCAATTTCTTTTTCTTGCGGGCTAACATGGCTCCTTCAATTAAGAAGTGGAATTAAAAAGAATAGCCTATAATTGGGCAGGCCCTCTTCCTGTCCTTATTTTTTGCGCAAAAAGCTGCAAAAGAGAACTTTGTCGTCAAAAAAGGATTTTTGATTACAGAATGGAATACTATTCTTGGTAATGTGTTTACCGTCCCATCCCTGTATCTGCCGCTCAGGCTGACAACACCCGGGGTCATACTGTGAAAAGCTACACCATCATAGAAGCTATGAATCGGCCGATTATTCAAAAGTTTCAGCCGTATTTGGTGCTTGCGCCATAATGTGGGTCAAGTCGTTCGTTATCGCTTCCTATATACACTATTTAAAAGTATTGCCGACAGCCCGACAAAGAAACCACCTGCGCAGTATCCAGCAAGGATATCGGTAAAGTAATGAACCCGAAGAAATGGGCGACTGAATCCAACCAGCAAAATCATGCTAAACCCGAGCACCACCCACAACACCCGAATCCATCTGCGTTTGATGAGCGGGAGAACCAATAAAATGAGCAGTCCGTATACGGTTGACGCATTCATGGCATGACCGCTCGGAAAACTATAGCCAGTCTCATGAACCAGATGGTGCATCGGCGGACGATCCCGCATCACCCAGTCCTTCAACACTGCATTTGTCCGGCGCTCCAGCAGAAAAAAAAGCGGCAGAATAATCACCGACAGATAGCGCTTGTACACTAACAGATACACCATAAAAAGTGCAATAATGACCGACAACCGTTTACCTGAAGCAAAATCAGTAAATCTGGAAAAAAAAGCTACGATTGACGGCGTTCGGATTGGATCAAGACTTTTAATCAATGCCCGATCTAAGGCTTGAACAGCCGGCTGGCGCACGGCGATAACCAAAATCAAAAAAAATAAAACGCAAGTCAAAGACAGCCACAGCCATGGTGTGACGGTATTGGATTGAAGCTCTTTTTTTCTTGCTGACACAAGCCCTTCCCCCTGCTTCCAAATGAATCGATTTATGGTACGATAACGTTAAAAACAATGCATGTCCCTTTTCTTATTTTAAGTTGGGAGCTGAACTTTATGACAGATTTTCACTTTAAACTTAAGGGAACGTGGAACGGATCATGGGATGGCAGCGGACAAATCAAAACAAACGGTCTCTCAACCGTTGTTTCCGTTGATCAATCGATGTCTGGAAAAGGAATCGGGACCAATCCCGATGAACTGCTGCTCGGTGCACTCGCCTCCTGTTTTTTGATCACGCTGGGCATTCGCCTCGATAAAGAAAAGATCGCTTATGACCATATCGCTATTCAAACACAAGGTGTTGTGACCAAGCGCGGCGGTCTCCATTTTGAAAAAGTGATTCACCAGCCAACCATCTACCTGTTAAAACCGTTCGATGAAACCGGCACTGACCGTCTTGAGTACTGTATCCATAGAGCCGAACAGGATTGTATGATCGCAAAAGCAGTTAAGGGCAATGTTCAGATCGACATCGAGCCTAAATTTATCGCTGTACCCTAGAAGCGCGGATGGTGTTATAAATTGATTTTCCCTTGCAAATGGCAACTTGAACACTTAGGATTGATTGCTTCGCTTGATTTACAGTGTCTTGAACTTTTCCCTTCTTTTGCATGATATCCGATTGAATGCGGGAAAGGTTCACCGTCAATGCTTCACTTTCTTTCACAACCTTTGCGGATTGATCCTGAAGTTTTGCACCGGTCTTTGATATTTTCGCAAGTGATCCATTCATTAAATGCGCTGTTTTCATCATAGAAATGACAAAAAAGATAATCGCAGCGGCAATCAGCACAAGACTTAGATAGACAATAACCATCGATTGGGCCCCTTTCTTGACGAAAAAGATTCTAATCGTATCATACCCTATTCCAGACAAAAGATCATGACTTCAAGCGTTCATTCATGTATTTTTTCTTGTCCTTATTCGAAACCTTTTGCTATACTTGATTCGATTTGTATACGAAGTAAGTTCAATTTAAAGGAGATTAACATGGTGAATAAAGTGGCTTTGATTACCGGCGGAACTCGTGGTATCGGCAAGTCCATTGCTGAGAAGTTTGCCCAAAACGGTTACGATCTGGTACTAAATTACGCCCGTAAAAGTACCAATGCGGAAACAGCCAAGCAAGCAATTGAACATCAATATGGTGTTTCGGTTCAACTTGTCAAGGCAAATATCGGTGAACTGGCACAGATTGATCAACTGTTTGCGGCAGCAGAATCTGCATTTGGACGGCTTGATGTTTTTATCAGCAATGCTGCATCCGGTGTTCAGCGTCCCTTGATGGAAATCACAGAAAAGCATTGGGACTGGACGCAGGATATTAATGCAAAAGCGTATCTGTTCGCCGCCCAGCGCGCTGCAAAACTAATGGACAAAAGCGGCGGCGGACACATTGTCGCACTTTCTAGTCTTGGAGCAGTGCGTGCACTTCCAAACTACGTTGTCGTCGGCGTGTCCAAAGCTGCTGTCGAGTCATTGACCCGTTATCTTGCCGTTGCCCTCGCCCCAATGAACATCACGGTGAATACGGTGTCCGGCGGTGCGGTAGATACCGACGCGCTCAAGCATTTTCCAAATCGCGAGGAACTGCTCGAGCAAGCAGCAAAACACAATCCGGCCGGCCGTATCGTTAAGCCTGAAGATCTGGCTGAAGCCGTCTACTTTTTGTGCACTCCGGCTGCATTTATGATTCGCGGCCAAACAATTACTGTCGACGGTGGACTGTCCTTACTGGCCGACTAAGAAAAACCAGGCATCGCCCAGCCTCTATACATTTATTCGACAAAAAAAGATGAATCGATCGTTGCGGTCGATTCATCTTTTTTTGTTTTCATTTAATGACGCCGCACAAGATCCTGTCCCCTGAGTTTCCAGAAGGATCAGTGACTTGATCGTCGCCTTTTTCATGAATAATTAACGCTGAACCATCAGCATCACGCAAAGAATTGGGTTTCCCTTCTTTTAAGGTAACCATCGAATTGAAAAGAACCGTTTTCACATGACCGTGACGATCCGCAAAGATATTGACCATATCGCCTGCATGCGGACCCATTGGATTCTTTAATCCATGTTTCTTATTTTCCGGATTAAAATGAGCACCGGCAGACATGAAGTCAGGAGGCGTACAACTTCCGTATTCATGGAAGTGAATGGCATGAATGCCGGGTGTTAATCCCTCTGCTTCCAGCTCGATACGTACCCCTTTTGCTGTTTCACTAAGTTTTGCTGTACCCATTTCCTCATTTTTGGCATTGATCAATGAAACAATCAGTTTGCCGTTCTGAGCATCTTTTGCATTAGCGCTTAAATGCGGATGGTGCACAAAGGCAATGACGATAAGTGCAAGCATTGCACATAGGGCATAAATCAGCTTTTGATACTTCACCCGAATCAACCTCCTGAGCATAGAATGCGCCGATTGATCCGGTTTTACTCATCTAAATGTGGATTTCTTTTAATAAAATGTCGAAAATGCTATGATTTACGTTATAATACTTGACCAGGGTGGGTGTATATGAAGACATTAGACGAATTTAAAAAGTTTCTTGCACGGGGAAATGTCATCGATCTTGCGATTGGGGTAATTATTGGAACCGCGTTTGGCAAAATCGTCAGCTCGCTTGTCACAGATGTGATCATGCCGCCAATCGGGCTGCTGCTTGGCAAAGTTGATTTCAGCAGTCTATACATCAATTTATCGGGACACACATACAGCAGTTTAGAAGCAGCAAAAAAAGCCGGTGCACCAACAATAAATTATGGTGTTTTTATCAATAATGTAATTAACTTCATCATTATCGCATTTGTCATTTTCTGTGCCATTAAAATGTTGCAAAAAGCGACTCCGAAAAAAGAAACCGCTGTGATAACAAAGACTTGTCCATACTGCTTCTCCTCGATCCCGATCAAGGCAACGAAATGTGCGCACTGTACTGCAGATCTTCCGGATGAATCAAATCAACAGCCGATTCACACACATTAACCTGTTGAATAAGGGTGTTTCAAAGTCGAAAACAGACGTTTGAGACACCCTTTTTCGATGCATAAATGCTGAATCAAGCGCTCAGGTGCAGGCTTCCTGTGCGAGCCGCGAGCCAAGCGACCGGAGCGCCGTTTACATTTATTCGAGCCCCCCTTGCGAGACAGCCAATTTTCATATAAAAATTAGCTCTGTTTTCTCAATTTCTTCTAAAGCTTATGTATAATGAATAGGAAGAATGAAATTGATACAAAGGATGTTCATCAGACATGGATAAATGGGTTATGCTCGGTCTTCTTTTTCTAATATGCAGCATCGTTCTCTATTGTTTCCGCAAAAAAGCATTTTTGACACGACTCAGCTTGCAGCACATGAATAAGCCTGTACGATTTCTCACGACTGTGAGTATCATCCTGTTCATTGCCGGTGTTTATACCGTACTTTCCCCTCTGCTTACCGTCATGATGGGCGCCGATTACTGGATCCTTTTTATCATCGGCATACTTGGTTGTCTAATGCTGCTTATTCTGCTTCTGCTTCCTTAACGCAGGACTCTATCGTGAAGTGGACGAATTTCTGCGCGGACAATTTCGTCCCCCTCAAAGGTGCAGTGGTAATCTGCCGGGCGTTTTGTTTCGTCAAGCGTATGTTTCAGAAAGAAACGGATGGACGGAACAATTCCAAAGTTATCCTCAGAAAGAATCCAAGAAATATCCTTTAATGCCAATATCCCCTCACGTGTCGCGCGTGGTAAATCCATAACCTCTTGCGCTGAGATATTGGCAAGGAACACATACATTCCTTGTGTCGGTTCTTTGTCTGGTTCCCAGGTTACAATCCCTCGAAACTGCGGATCATGAACGACAATTCCTGTTTCTTCCCAAATCTCACGAATCACGCACGCTTCAGGTGTTTCTCCCGGTTCCAATTTTCCTCCAACACCGTTCCATGCTCCCTGCCAGGGTGATTTCTGCCGATTAATCATTAATAGCTGCTCATGAATTTTTAAAAAAGCAATGGTATATTTTAACACGGGCACACAACTCCTTGATGCGTTCCTTTAAATAAAAGGTTTCTTGCAGTAATTATAACAGAACGTATCAAGATCAACTTTGAAAAATTCAGATAAACCATTGACAGAACATTTGTTTGCTTTTACAATAATATCAGAACATTTGTTCAAATCATTCGAAGAGGTGATTATACGATGGCAGATTCAAATTCAGAAGTAACATTCGCTATTGTTGAGCACTATGGCGTGCTTGCAACGGAAAACAGCGGTTGGACAAAGGAGTTTAACTTAGTCAGCTGGAACCAGCGCGAAGCAAAATACGATATACGCAGCTGGGCCCCCGACAAGAAAAAAATGAGTCGAGGCATCACGTTGACCGGCCTTGAGTGCGACACGCTTAAACGTTTATTAAACCGACACCCCCTGTCCGCTTCAAATCCTTCTAACGGAACACCTGTCCAAACTTCCCAGTCCTGATCTTCATTGAGCCCGCTTCGGTAGCCTGTCCATCGATCTTCAAATTCAAGCGTGCAACACAAATTTCCCAATTTATACGAATCATTCCCCTCTTCATATTGACACCTGCTTCTCGATTCCATAAACTAAAAAAGAACAAGAGTATGTCAATTTAGTGACAATTCTCAGCATTTTTCGTACGTGAAATCTATGAATCTGCTAAATTGTTGCATAACAGTATCTTTTAATTGTGGGAGAGATTAATGATGGGGGAACGAGCACTCGAAAAAAATACCGGCTTTAAAAAATGGTGGTTTATGCTCCGACCGCATACCTTATCTGCTTCATTTGTACCGGTAGCCCTTGGAACAGCACTTGTATTACCAGTAAAAAGTCCCAATATACGTTTATTTGTTGCAATGTTGATCGCCTCAATGCTGATTCAGATTGCAACGAATCTTTTCAATGAATATTTTGATTATAAGCGCGGGTTGGATGATGAGCATTCCGTAGGGATTGGCGGCAGCATCGTGCGGGACGGCTTTCATCCAAAAACGATTCTCAGACTCGCTTTTGCACTCTGTTTTACCGCAATGCTTATTGGTGTTTATATTTGTGCCAACAGCAGTTGGTGGATTGCCTTGGTTGGCTCAATCTGCATCTTGACGGGATATCTCTACTCCGGAGGACCTTATCCGATCGCCTATACCCCTTTTGGCGAACTCATTTCCGGCTTATTCATGGGGGTGTTTATTATCTGGATTTCATTTTTCATCCAGACGGGAACCCTTACGCTTAACTGCATCCTGATCTCGATTCCGATTGGCCTGTTGGTTGGTGGCATTAACATGGCCAACAATATTCGTGATTTGGAAGGCGATCAAGCAAAAGGCCGGTTGACGTTGCCAATCTTGCTTGGTCGACAAAAAGCAATCAAGGTGCTGGCAAGTGTATTCGCCTTTTCCTATGCTTGGATTATCGGCCTCATGGTCTTTCATGTTGAATCGGCTTGGCTGCTGATTGTTTTTGCCAGCCTGCCTAAAGCCATTCAAGCTGCCAAACGTTTTCAGATGAAGACAAAAGCAATTCAGATGATGCCCGCAATGAAAGCAACCGCCCAAATGCAGACCTTGTTCGGTATCCTTCTTTCCATAGGGGTTGTGCTTGATCATTATATTTAATCATTTCGAAACGAACGTACTGCTGCAAAATGGCATGTGGATTTAGCCGGCCTTCGTTGTGTATTCGGTCATTCACGGAGAGACAATGGATGATGGCTATTGTTGTTTAATCAATTTTGGTGTATACTGATTTTGTAATTGAATAGTGTTCCTTCAGGGCAGGGTGTAATTCCCGACCGGCGGTAATGGCAAATGTCAGAGTCCGCGAGCCGAAAGGCAGATCCGGTGCGAATCCGGAACCGACAGTAAAGTCTGGATGGAAGAAGGATGATGTGACGCGTTTATTTGTCGTTGTGCGTATTTTTTCGTACGCTTTTGAAACGTTGATTTTATTGAGCCCAAAGGAACTTCCTTTGGGCTCTTTTGACGTTAAGATTCTGTAAAAGCGTATTGATAGCACCGTGTAAATTCAGTTACACGTCGCATGATCCCCAAAATGTAAACGTATATGGGGGTATTTTGATGAACACATCTTTGAAAAAAATGGTACTTATCTCACTGTTGTCTGCACTTGGCTTTTTAATTATGCTGATCGCCTTTCCAATTCCGCTTTTTCCGGTCTTCCTTACCATGGATTTCAGTGATCTGCCTGCACTCATTGGCGCAATTATTTTAGGACCAGGAGCCGGAATCGCAATTGAAGCGATTAAGAATATTCTCCATGTCCTGCTTACGGGATCGCTTACCGTCGTTCCTGTTGGCGAATTTGCCAACTTTGCTGCTGGAACGATTTTTATCTTGGTTACTTGGGGCTTTTACCGGAGAAAAAGAACAGCTCTCTCGCTTTTGTTCGGCATGATTACAGCCACGCTAACAATGACCGTGATTATGGCAGTCATCAATTATTACTTTATTTTCCCAAGTTATGCTCTGTTTCTCGGATACAGCATTGACGCAATGGTTGGCATGTCACAATCGGCAAATCGCAGCATCCACAGCCTGCTGACCTTAATCGTGTATGGCGTTATGCCCTTTAATCTACTAAAAGGTGCCGCTCTCACGTTAATCATGATTCCGGTCAGTGCACGGTTGAAACGGTTTATTGACAAGCGTATCGCAGCTTGAGGAAAATGATTTTTCTTCATATATAATAGAAGGAAAATTTTTGTGTCACGCAACCATTGAACATCCCTAATCGAGTAGGAGGAAACCTTCGGTTTCCGACCTCTCACACCACCGTACGTACGGACCCGTATACGGTGGTTCAATAACTTAGGCACTTTGAATAGACTGGAGCCTCTTGGTTTTCATGCTTGGTCGCGCATAGGCACCGTTACGGGAGACCCCCAGGGAGAATCCCAGAAAGTTAAGCCTCAGCGGCGAACCCACCTGCGTCTTTTCCCGGTTGACCGTCACTTTTAGATCTTTTTCCAGAAACCTGGTGACACTGGCAAGAACTCGGTATCCCGCGCGCCGGCTTCTGACATAGATGTTACAGTCATCCGCATAACGCACGAATTCGTGACCTCTTGCGGTAAGTAGCTTATCCAACCATTTGGTATGGGCTAAACTGTTTGCTTTATTAGCCATTCTAGCGCTTCCTTTCATGTAGCAATATAGCCTGAACATCTATATTCTATCGAAAGGAAGCGCTTCTTTGTATAACGATTTGGTACTCCCCCCGCATAGCGGGGGGTTTTATGTTTCGCACGCTACACGTACTCAACGGACTAAAGTCCATAATTAGAACACCCGCGGCATGCCGCGGGTGTTCTTCATCATACATTAATGAGCATCAGTCATTAATAAACGTAAGCTGTACCCACAATGATCAGCAAAATGAACAGAACAACGATTAACGCAAAACTGCCGCTGTATCCACCAGTAGAAGCACCCATATCGTCACTCGCCCCTTCATTTAAAATTATTGAGCTTGTGTCCTTACTCAACACTACATGTTATGCAGAAACCTTCATTTCGTGTGAAAGCCTGTGAAAAACCGGGCAATAACTCATGCCCAAGGTTTGTTCAATGAGAGCCGCTCTGTAAACGCCTTTGCTTGCCCGCGGCGCTGTTTCCTTTGCGTATAGCGCTTTTCAGCGCTCGAAAACAGCATCTTCTCTTCTTCGCTCTCCGGAATTATTTTCGGCACGGTAGTCGGTTTCCCCTGATCATCAAGCGCAACAAAAGTCAAAAAGCAGGTCGTGCACAACCTCCGCACGCCCGTTCGTAGATTTTCAGCAATAACCTTTACGAAAACTTCCATTGATGTATTATGCGTCCATGTAACGAACGCTTCAAAACACACCGATGATTGCGTATCAATTGGCCGCAAAAAGTCAACGGAATCAATAGAAGCAGTCACAACGAGCTCCCGAGCATGTCGATTTGCCGCAATTGCCGCAATATTATCAACATACATCATTAATTTTCCTCCGAATAATGTTCCGTGATTATTTGTGTCATTTGGCATAACTTGAGATGAAAGTACTGCGAATGAATCTCGTGCTCTTTTCGCTTCCATGACTGTCCTCCAATTTTTAATAAAACGCGACTTAGTCATCATTACATTGGAACATGTCTTGTATCGACATCATTCTTTTTTTAGTTATTTTTTTCTCCTATTAACCAGTATAGATGAACAAAAAGCAGACCGCAAAATTTGCGATTCAATGAAGATGCAAGGCAAGGAAACGATTGGACAAAAGTCGCCACGCCTGTCTCTATTTCACAAAAATAGAGTAAAAAACAGCGAAAAATGTATTGACAAAATGAACACTATTGATCTCATGTTACAGAACTGTAATATCGCTAAAACACGGCTGAGACATTAAACCCTTAGAATAGCCCTTGGAGTTGACCATGATTCTTTCATGGCGGCTTATCTAAGGAGGTTATTACTTTATGAATATCATTAAAAGGCTGACGGCGATGACGAGCTTAGCAGTATGTTTTGGTGTCATAACACCAACGACTATTGCTTTCGCCAAAACGGGCAGTACGAATGATAGTCACGCATACAAAAGTAAGGATCCTAAACAGAGTCAGGCAATTGGTTTTGCAGCAAACACACCGGCTCTTCAATCAGACAGCCAGGAGATCAACATAATATTTGGGAATAGTTTGATTCAGCAAGGCGATTCAGGACCAATCGTTGAGAAGCTACAAGAGGAACTTCAAAAACTTGGCTATTATGACGGAGAAGATCACGGTGTTGTCGGTGAATCCACCCTGTCGGCAGTCAGTGCCTTTGAAACGGATTCAACCAATGATTCAAAAGAACTCATTGGTGCGGGTACAAAAACGGTTCTTTACACGGTATATCGTCATACCAGCGAAGCGAAAGAAAATCAAGAAGGTCTCGTTACGCTTAAGATTCAGAAAAAAAAGCAAGCCAAAATGCGTGCACGTAAGGCGGCTGAAGAAAAAGCAAAGAAAATTGCTGAAGAAGCCGCGCGCAAAGCGGCTGAAAAAGAAGCAAAAGAACAAGCTCAAAAAGAAGCTGAGCGTGCTGCAGACACAAATAAGCCAAGGGCAAGTAAAACTTCAGCTCAGCCAGCCCAAGCGCCAAAGTCAGCGCCCGCTGAGCAAGCCGGTCGATCAATAACTGTGGAGGCGACAAGTTATTCTCTTGGAGGACGGTCCGCCACCGGGATTGATTTCTCCAGTAATCCGAACGCCAAAGTGATTGCTGTGGATCCAAAAGTCATTCCACTTGGATCAAAGGTAAAAATCCCCGGGTACGGCGTCTTTGTCGCCGGAGACACCGGAGGAGCGATTAAGGGAAAGCGAATTGACGTTCATTTTCCATCGCGGGATCAAGCTTTACAATTTGGCCGTAGAACCTTAACCGTTACCGTACTTAACTAAGACAAGAAGCTTGCTCCTTAGCGGGCAAGCTTCTTTGTTTTACATAAAGAAATGCGCTTTCCTTGAAAATGTCGCTACTTTCTAGTCGTACAAAAACCCCCATTTGGCTCAATCAGCCTTTTTGGGGGTTTTCTTGATGCCCTAATTCAGCACTGAATACGATAATGGATCTTCTGCTTGTCGTCATGCCGCTGTAACCCCAGATCAATCAACGTTTCAATTAATTGCGGATAGGACAATCCAGTATGCTGCCAGAGTAAAGGAAACATGCTGAACTGAGTAAAGCCAGGCATCGTATTTAATTCATTAACGACAATGCGTTGATCTTTCTCTCTGAGAAACACATCGACACGCGCAAGCCCGGACAGATTGAGTGCCGCAAACGCACGCTTTGCCGTTTCTTCAAGTTCCGCCAATACCTTTTCAGATAAATGAACCGGAATAACTAGCGTACTGTTTCCTTCATGATACTTAGATTGATAATCGTAAAAGGCTGCATTTTTCGTAATGATTTCACCGGGAACCGAAATGGAAAGCTCATGGTTGCCGAGAACGCCGATTTCAATTTCGCGCCCATTAATATGCTCCTCAACAATAACCTTTGAATCGTAAAGAAGTGCCTCTGTGATCGCCGCCGACAGGTCCGTCTCACTGACGCACTTGCTGATCCCTACACTGGATCCCCCGTTTGCCGGTTTTACAAAACAAGGATAGCCAATCGAACGCTTAATGGCTAGGATCAGGCTTGGTGCATCGCTTTCCCATTCAAAACGTGATACCGACAGATAATTCGGGCCCTGAATCTTATGCGTTTTTAAGATATCTTTCATCAATACCTTATCCATACAAACACTCGATCCGGCAACACCGGATCCTACATAAGCAAGATTAAGCAGCTCCATCAAGCCTTGCACCGTACCATCCTCGCCATTTGGTCCATGAAGAAGTGGGAAAACAATATCCGGGCGAGCGCTTGTTGCATCCACCGGACTGGACGGTGCAATCCAGTGTTCCACCGCGTGTTCCGCTTTACTATTCTCGTGAAGCAGCAGTTGATCCTTTGACTCAAGTTTTCCCGTGATTTCACTGCCTGGAATCCAACGTCCGTCCTGATTAATATAAACAGGTAAGACGCGATATCGCTTTAAATTGATCGCATTGATTACTGAAAAGGCAGTGAGCAGTGAGATTTCATGTTCTGTAGACTTTCCACCGTACAAAACAGCGACTGTCTTCCTCTCATTTGCCATCGTAGATGCCTCAGTCCCTTTATCCATATTATGAAAACGCTTTCCACATTACTTTATCATACTCACAAAGAAAGGAAAGCGCCTTTTGAATTTTGCCATCACCGATTTAATTTCACATGCTCTAAATAATCTATTCGCTCGAGCATGGTTGGGTGATCGTATTGAATCCATTTTACTAACGCCGGTGGATTCATTTCACTAAGGCTGGATACAGATAGCTTCTGAAAGGAACGAATCGCCGCCTGACGGTCTTGTGTCATCTCAATCGCGTATTGGTCGGCTTGCCATTCAAAATCGCGCGAAATCATATTTTGCACCGGTTCGGCAGCAAATGAAAGGAGCGACAGAATGAGAAGCAGCATTGGCAGCGCCGTTAAATCGCCTGGGTGAGAAATATTCATGCGTCCCCCCCAGCGAATGCTTGCCCATAAATGAATTTTCGCAGCAATCCACAACGTCAGCAGAAGTCCAATCAGTGCCGAAACGGTCCCCCATATGATATGGTGCATCACATAATGGCCCATTTCGTGTGCCATAATAAACAGTACCTCGGAATGACTCAGACGATTGACCGTTGTATCCCATAGGACAATACGCAAATGTGTGCCGATACCATTCACGTAAGCGTTCATTGCATTCGTCTCCCGAGACATGTCTGCTTCATAAACATTATTCGCCGGGATGCCTGCTCTCGATGCCATATTCAGAATTTCAGTCTTTAATTCCCCATCTGTTAGCGGCTGAAAATGATTATACAGCGGATCAATCACAACCGGCTGTACGTACATCATAAAAAGAATAAATGGAATCGACAGCAACCAAGCCGGCAGCCACCAATTCTTTGGATAGCGCCGGACCAGAGCCATTACCGCCGTCATGGCGATCAACCCAATCAATGTACTGACTGCTGTGCTGATTGCTTGATCCTTAAGCCAGTCCGCAAGCGACTGAACCGAGATGCCAAAGTGCACGGATAACTGATATGACGCAAAGGAAACCGGTAGAAAAACGATGAGCGTGATCAATGACAGACAAACATAACACAGAACCATTTGGACAATAAACGAACGGGACAGCCGTTCTGAACATTTCTTGATCCATAATGAGAAGCCTCCAACAAGCACAAACAGATAAACGCCCCAATCGAGCGGAATGGTCGCGAAAGAAAGAAAATGACGCCATGCATTCAATGTGCTGCTTTCAGCAAGCTGTTGTTTGTTCATGAATAAAGAAGGATCGGCCGCTGTTCCTTTCATTGTCAAAGGAATGGATGATTTTGCCCAAACAAAAAAATAAGCAGCCATGGTTAGCAGATAAATCCCGTATAAAATGATAAACCACCCGAACACTTTTTTACGTCTCAAGATGGACCCTCCTCTTTCATTACCCACAGATTGTCCGTCTCTCATAACTAAAGGACGGGCTATTATCAATTTAGTCCGCAACTTCTTTGTTTAGAACATCAATCCCGCAAAAGCCCGTGCGTTTGATTCGCAATCTGACCTTGTCGCTTTGCTGTCAGAAAAGTGCAGCAAGCAGTTCTTCCGCGCCAATTTTTCCAAAATAATGGTGGCAGTCGATCGCTTTCAGTTTTTGATCAAGTATATTTGGGTCATATTTTAGCCCGATGAGCTGCCGTTCAAACTCATGCACATCGCCAGCGCCAAAAAAATCACCAAAGATCGCCAGTTTCTCAATCCTTCCTTTTTTGACATTCATCCGGAAATCGACACGTCCACCTGGAAAACGGCGTGCCTTCTGCAGATTAAATTCCGGCGATTTTCCATAGACCCAATCCCAATTCCGGTAGCGACGATTGGCGAGTGCAATAATTTTTGTCCAGTCCTGATCCGTCAATCTGTATTCCGGCACATGATCTTGTCCTTCAAAGATATAGTGCAGTAATTCTTCCTTAAATTGATGAATGGTTCTATCTTTTGCTAAGTGTTCGCGAATATTCGTTACTCTGCTTCTCACGGACTTAATCCCCTTAGACTCGAACTTCGCCTTGTCCGGATGCAGTGCCTTTGAAACCACGTCCAAGTCGACATCAAAAAGCAGGGTTCCATGACTGAAAATACGTCCCTGAGTGACAAATTGAGCATTTCCGGAAATCTTTTTACCCGCTACAGTCAAGTCGTTGCGCCCTTCCAATTGGGCATCTACGCCCATGTGCGCCAACGCACGAATGACCGGCTCGGTGAATTTTTTATAATTATTAAAGCTGTCGCCGTCGTCCTTTGCAATAAAGCTGAAACTCAGGTTGCCCGGATCGTTATACACTGCACCGCCTCCAGAAAGACGTCGCGTGACCGTCACGTCATGTTTGCTGATAAAATCCATGTTTAATTCTTCAACGGTGTTCTGATTGCGCCCAACGATCACGGTTGGCGCCATACGGTAAAACATCAGATAGGTCTCATCACTCGGCAGCTGTTTGAGCGCATATTCTTCAAGAGCGAAATTGAGTGTTTGATCAAGTAGGTCTCGATTATTTATATAGATCATCATTATTCTCCTCTCAGCTTATAGCAATATCTCTTCTCTAATCATAATTCCCGCAGCCACACACGTCTAGATACAAGCCACTTTCTAGGAAATTCTCGCGTTTTTCTTTACAAGTCTTGTTAAATTACGCTAATCTATAGAAGATTGAGTACTAAGAACAACGGAACAATTCGTGATACCCAAAGAATAGGAGGTACCTCATGAAAAGCATCTATTTCGTGAGACATGGCCGAACATTATTCAACCAGCTTTGGAAGGTTCAAGGCATTTCAGACACGCCGCTTACAGAACTTGGTGAGAAAAAAGCGGCTGAATTAGGCACGCGATTCAAAGCAGAAAAAATTACATTTGATGGTGCTTATTCGAGTGATCTCGGGCGTACACGGCGGACGTCGCGACTGATTTTGGATCATTCAGCAAATCCTGAACTCACTCCCATTGAAACCAAGGATTTACGTGAAGTAAGCTTCGGCCAATTCGAAGGTGACCCCAATGATTCAATGTGGGAAGCTGCAAGTGAAGCGGCAGGTGATCCGGAACTTCGCGGCGATTCTCCGGATGAGTTGAAGATTAAAGCACTCGATGGCTTGAAACGTTTGGATACAACCGGATTGGCTGAGAACTTCGAAGACGTCAAGACGCGCATCCGCGCCATACTCAGCGTCATGGCACACAGTGACGAACAGAACATTCTTGCAGTCAGCCACGGCTTATACATCAGCTGTCTGATTTACCTGTTGTCCGATGCTAAAATTCATGTTTCTTCTATTGAAAATACGAGTGTCACCAAAGTTGTTTTTGAAAACGGCGTCTTTAAAATTGCTTATATTGGCCGAACAGAGAACCTATAAGGCTGCTTAACGAGAAACGTTCATCCGCCCCTTACTGCCGCAGGATGCGGTGGCGTTGCCCCTACAGATCTCCATAGAATTTATATTCTTTCTTATCGTGCAAAAAAAAAAGATCATCAGACCTTAAGTTTCGGTCTGATGATCTTTTTTAAGTACGGATTAGCCCGCGGTACTGTTTTCATAGTTTCTTGCTTTAATCTTTTTTTGATCCAGATGAAATTTAATGGTAAAAGTAACCACACTCAAGGCTAAACCAAGCACAGCGTAACCAGCCAATACCCACGAATTCTGAATTAGCATCTGCTGCTGGTGCCCATCAATGATATTTCGAAATCCATTGACGCTGTAGGTCATTGGCACAAACTTTGAAATGGACCGCAGTCCTTCTGGGATGAGCTGAATCGCATAAGCACCGCCGCATGAGACGAGCTGAACGATCAGCAGAATCACAGCCACGAATCGGCCCTCATTATTAAACGAACCGGCAAGCCATTGAATGATTGCCATATAGCTGATACTGGTTAAAAGTGTAAAACCGACAAACGTCCACGGATGGGTCACTTCTAGATGAAGTCCTTTCAAGACAACCGCATCAATCAGCAACGTCTGACCAAGTGACATCAGAATCGTGATAAAAAATTTACTGAAGGCAATGTTCCATCCTGAAGTCGCAAGTCCGGCCGGTTTGCCAAGATCATAGACAATGGTAAGCAGCATCGCACCAACATAAAGACCAAGTGAAATAAAGTATGGTGCAAAACCAGTCCCGAAGTTGGTGACCGCTTGATGTGACGCATCAATAGAGGTCACCGGTTCAGCAAATTTAGCCGCATGGGAATCGTTTGTCGGCGTGTTCGCCAGTTGGTGATGAGCATCTGCAAGATTGCTGCTCAACGTTGTATTGCCCCTCAGCAGATTCTGTGCGCCATCCCTTAATTGATTCGTTCCGCCGGCAAGCTTCTCCTGCCCCGACGACAGATCATTCAATCCGCTCTGCAAAGTATTCATATTGGCTGCTAATTTTGAACTTCCTGAAACAAGCTGTCCCGTTCCGGTTTGCAACGTTTGAATACCACTGACCAGCTTCGGCCAGGTCTGGTTCAAATGCGCGTTGCCTGCTGCAAGTTGATTTGCGCCTCCATTCAAGGCTTTTGATGCACTTGGAAGCTTTGCTAAATTCTGCTGCAGCTCGGTCATTCCGCTCGCAAGCCGCGCCTGACCTTCAACTAGTTTTAAGAAGTTGGTTTGCAATGCTGCTTGACCGCCGCTGAGCTGAGTCATTCCATCAGATAATTGTGAGACACCTTTAGCTAACCTATCATTCTGTTTTTCAAACTGAGCCATACCATTATTTAGCGTATTCATGCCTTGGGCCAGTGATGTTGATGCATCGACCAGGCTGGGCTCGCCATTGATGCCTTGGTTGAATGCTGCATCGATCGTTGCTGCTCCTTCAGCCAATTGTTTGATTTGGGTCGAATCGACGGAGGGTACGGAAATTTCTTGAATGCCTGTGTTTAATTGTTTTGCCGTATTCTGCAGGGCCTGCAGTTGCTTCTGATCAATGCTGCCGTTATTTTGCTGAATTTGACTCAAACTTTGATCAAGCATTGCAGAAGCCTGTTTTAGCTTTTCCACTTGATCTGCGTTCGGAAGCCCACTCGCCAGTTTTGCAACACTGCTCATCCCTTCAGATAATTGGTGCGTGTAGGGAGCCAAGTTTTGGATTCCGCTTGAAAGCTGATCGGCACCATCATTCAACTTAGAAACAGCAGCTACAAGTTTTTCGACATCCGGTTTGGCCTCACTCAATTGCTGATTCAGCGTGTCAATGCCATCTTTCTCTTTATTCATGCTGGTTTGGAACTGTTGCAATCCCTTAAGATAATGTTCCATGCCATTGCTCAAGCTCTGCCCCCCACTACTGAGTTGACCGGATCCGCCGGCAAGTTTCTCAGCACCTGCATTCAGTTCATCAAGCTTATCAGCAAGTGTGCTTGCACCATCTGCCAGCTTTGCAATATCCGCACTGTTTGTACTGGTCTGATCATAGAGCTGACGGGTTCCGTGAGCAACCTGATTCAAGCCGCTGGTTAATGCATCAGCACCGTCCACCAGTTTTGCCGAACCGTTTTTTAACTGGCCGGTGCCGTTCATTAACGATTTAAAACCGTCGCGTAAATGAACGATGCCATCGACGACTTTCTTATTGCCTTTGGTTAATTGATTGGAGCCAGAAGCAGCATTTCCTAATCCCTTGGTCAATTCATTTATTTGTGCATACATCGTTTTCGCATAGGTTTTCGTTAATTCCTCCGACACGCGTTTCTGAAGTTCCTGAACGCCCGAACTTGCAATACGCCCAGCAATAAAGTTGTAATCGGAATTAATTTGATAGCGAAACTGCGTTGGCTTCAAGTGATCATCAGCTAAAGTCACTGCATTATCTGAGAATGTTCTCGGAATTGTGACCACCATAAAATAACGATTCTTTTTAAATCCGTCTTCAGCCGACTTTTCGCTTACAAAGCGCCAATCAAAATCCTTGTTGTCTTTTAATTCATCAACTAAATCCGCGCCCGCATGAATGTGTTTACCGGCGAGGATCGCGCCGTCATCATGATTGACGACGGCAACGGGAAGGTTGCCCGACTTGCCGAACACATCCCAAAATCCATAAAGAAACATGCCTCCGTAAATCAACGGAATACACATCACACCAAGCATGACAATGATATGATGCGGTTTTGTTACAATTGCTTTCAGCTCGGCACTGATTAAGCGAATCACATTCATTGTGCTTCCACCTGCTTTCTGTCGTTCATTCCAAGATGAATACCCAGGCAATCTAAATGACCAAATGAGTCAATTGGTCAATCCGGCTAAAAAAAATAACAGCTGCAACTATTATTTTTTTAAGCCCTGTACCAAATAGAGTTCAAATAAGTGAGCGATTTCCTCTTTTGATAAAGGCTGATGACGTTGTTCCCACTCAAAAACAAGCGAAATATACAGGTGGAGGATAACAAAAGCAGTCACTTTAGGATCGCACGGCTTGATTTCTTGCTTCTGCTCAGCATGACTGATGAATTCCTCCATAAATCCGAGTATAGCATCCTCAATATTGGCTAACGCTTGTTTTGCTTGAGCGGTTCCGATTTCACGCAGTTCTTGAGTCAGTTTGATTGTGAGCTGATGCTCTTTGCGCAATTCAAGCATTGAATAGAGTGCGCGATGCAAGTTGACGAAAAAATGATCATCATCATGTATTGCATTTGTTGCTGTCGCCTTTATCCGCTTGATAAACTGATTCATGATTTCATTGAAGAGCTCTTCCTTATTTTTAAAAAAGGTATAAATCGTTCCTTTTCCAACATTGGCCAAACGCGCAACCAAATCCATCGTTGTTGCTTTATAGCCAAAAGAAGCGAAGGTACGTTCAGCAGCACTTAATATCATTTTTTTTCGATCAATCGCCACGGGAATCACCATTTTCCAAAAATGACCGTATGAACAGTTTAGTCATTTTGTTCTGAAGAGAATTTTATCACAGACACTTTGGAACAGCAAGGGATTGGCGAAACTTTTTTCATCCATCACTCAAATGTATTTAATACAGTTGAAGCAAGGGCGTCGATAAAAAGCGGATGGGTATCCGGCATCTGCGGGCGATGATAGATGCCACCCAATGATTCAACAAGTGTTCGACATTCACGATCATTATCAAACAGCACCTCTAAGTGTTCAGCAACAAAACCAATCGGACAAAAGATAAAGTGCTTAAAGTGCTCCTCTTGCTGAAATAATGTTCGAATCTGATTCAGTACATCCGGGCCCAGCCAAGGGTCACCTGTTTTTCCCGCACTTTGCCAGGCTTGCGTATAATGGAGGAGATTTGCCTGGTCGGCGATCTTTTCTGCTGTTTCGCGAATTTGATCCGGGTAGGGGTCACCATTTTTTAAAATCTTCTTTGGGAGACTGTGTGCTGTAAACAGAACACCGGTCTGATCCCGCTCTTCTTCGGGGATCTTTGCTAGCTGATCTTTAACTGAACGTACCCAGAAATCAATAAAATGAGGCTGATCATACCAGCTCTTAATCGATGTCATTGTGAATTCACCGATCTCTTCAGCCTTCTTCTGTGCACGATCCGTGTACGCTTGCACGCTGAATCTGGAGTAGTGCGGTGCCAAAGCTATTGATACAGCGTGATCAATGCCATCATCATGCATTTGTTGAACCGCATCTTCGATCAACGGATGTATATACTTTAAACCAAGATACGCTTTGAACGTGTATACAGATTGCTGTTCATTCAAGCGCTTTTCGAGTGCATTTGCTTGTGCCTGCGTCAATTCAGCAAGTGGTGATGTCCCACCGATCGCCTCATAACGACGTGCAAGATCAGCAATTTGTTCGTCACTTGGTCGATGTCCGTGACGAATTGCCGTATAATAGGGAACAATATCTTCCTTCTTGTACGGTGTTCCATACGCCATGACCAATAACCCAATTTTTTTCTGATTCATCGTTTTCAACCCTTTCCAACATCATGCTGTTTTTCTATGTAATGGACCTATTTACTCAATCAAACATCCTCTATTCTAGTACTTTTACGAACAAATGACGAGAAACTGGCATCAAAACCGCTTTCTACTTTCTGGCAAACACAATACCTGTGTCTAGACAAAAAGCGCCCAGTCCCTAATCTTCAGCCATGTGTGATGGGGGCGTGTCTTTTCGGTGCTGAATCGTCGCTTCGGTTACTCGCTTGCCGCGGGCAGCCCGGTTCTTTACCAGCTTCTTATAATTTTGAGAACCAGTTAATTTCGACCGACGGAGACGCTTTACCGCTTTGATTCGTCTGTGGATTATAAGGCACCACATAGTACGTCTCATTGCTCATAGGATTAACGAAATCAATTCGATAATGGGTTTGCCCTTTGACCTCGCCTTTGAGCGAACGCCGTCCATCTTTTTCTGCGTAGATCCGGTAAACAATTCGTTTATCCGTATTCCCCTCCCAATTAAGCTGAAGAGCAGGCAATGCATATTTTCCAAGTACACCCTTCGCACGCAGGCGCGAGACCGAGGCGATCCGAATCGGCTCGTCAAGATCCGTAACGCCGTCAGGTTTGCTGAAACTCAGCTTTTGTTCGCCGGGCATGCTGTTGATGACCGTCTTAAACAGCCGAACCGCATCATTGCTGGAGCCGGTCAGATATTGGTTTTTATTCGTCTGGTCGTAACCGATCCATACAGAGCCGACCGCATCAGGCGTATAGCCGACAAACCACGCATCGCGCAGTCCATTTGTCGAATATGCCGTGGATCCTGTTTTACCGGCAATCTCCGCTGGACTGTACCCTGAACGACCGGTTCCGTCTCTCATGACGGCCTGCAGCATCCGCGTCATATACCAAGCAGTTTGTTTCGAAAAAACCTTTTTCGTTTGCGGATGTGCCTCGCCAATCTTTTTGCCTTGATGATCATAAATCGCTGAGATAAAATACGGTTTCGACTGAGATCCGTTATTGCTGAATGTCGTGTAGGCGGTCGTCATTTGCAGCGGCGTGACGCCCTTGCTCAGCCCGCCGAGTGCTATCGCCAGCCCATGGTCTGATAGATTAATCCCCATTTTTGTTAAATAGCTTTTACTTTTCGCAATACCAATCTGATCGAGCAGCCAAACCGCCGGTGCATTTTGTGATACGGTAATCGCATCGTACATCGTCATTGTGCCTGTATATTGGCCGTTGTAATTCGTTGGCGTATAGTTTCCATAGCTGACCTTCTTGTCTTGAAGCATCGAATAGGGCTGATACTTGCCCGAATCAAGTGCCGGTCCGTAGACAGCCAGCGGTTTAAAGGCAGAACCGGGCTGCCGTTTATCATTGACGCGGTTATAGCTTCCGCGGACATAATTTCGCCCGCCTTGAACCGCGAGCATGGCACCATTTTTATTCATCAAGGTGAATGCGCCCTCCGGTGATTGATTGGGATTGCTGCCTTGAAAATACACATTATTTTTGAATGCATTATAGGATGCCGATTGCGCTTCTCGGTTCATGGGCACAACAATTTTATAACCGCCGCGAATGAGATCCTCAGAAGAAATATGATACGTTTTCTCGGCCTCTTGCTTCACAAGATCCATGTAGGAATCATACTCCGGATGGGTTTGAATTTTATGGACATTCAGCCCAAGCGTCTTTCCTTTGAGACGCACCGTCTGTTCTGCGGATATATAGCCGTTCTTCTCAAGCAGCGAAAGGACAAGATTTCGGCGGACAAGTGCTTTTTGCGGATGCAAAATCGGCGAGTAGCCGTTAGGTCCCTTCTGCATCGCTGCAAGCAGCGCTCCTTCATCTTCTGTCAAATCACCAACATCTTTATTAAAGAAAAATTTTGACGCCATCTGAATGCCGTAAACGCCATGACCAAAATACACCTGGTTTAAATACATTTCCAAGATCTGTTTCTTACTATATTTTCGTTCGAGACTGATCGCAATGGTTGCCTCTTTGAATTTTCGAAACCATGTTTTCTCGTTCGAGAGATAGGCATTTCTAGCCAATTGCTGTGTGATGGTACTTGCTCCCTCGGCTTTGTTGCCAGCAACAATGTCTGTAACCAGCGCACGCATCACGCCGCGTAAATCGATACCCGAATGCTGATAAAAGCGCAGATCTTCGGTCACGATAAACGCATTCTGAACCGGTTTGGGAATCTTATTTAATGAAACCGGTTCACGGTTCTCGGCATAAAGTCGGGAAAGCTCATGACCTTGTTCATCCACAACGACAGAAGTCCTGCTCATCACCAATTTCTCATCATCCGTATAATGATTGCCGATCAGAAGAACAACAAAATAGACAAGCAGCCCGACGATTGCTGCGCCGATAATGAAATAAGCTGCCTGGAACAACCGTTTGTACAGCTTTCCTCTGTCCATTTGTCCTCCACCTTTCTAAACACTTCGATACATACATAGTCTTTGCAATATCTCTATACACATTAGCAAAAAAAGAAAAATCCGTCCTGTTTTACGAAAATTTTTGACAGGATTCCCCGAATGAGCGGGTTCAAAGCACGGATTAAATAAAAATAAATGGGTATGTATGTTTATACGTCCGACTGCCACCGCTTCATGCCTCTTAAACATAAAAATCTCCCGGCACATGAACACATGCTCGGGAGATTGAATCATTAATTTATCTAACCGAGTAAAATTAGCTCTGCACCTGTTCATCAACACTGCTTTTCGTGCGAAGCGCACTATGCTTATAGCTATAGGCAAAGTATACGATCAGTCCCAGTACGAACCAGACAACAAAACGGATCCACGTTGCCGGCTGAAGCCCGGAAATCAGATAGCCGCATGAAAGAATACCGAGAATCGGTGTAACCGGAAAGAATGGAGCCTTGAACGAACGCTCGAGATCTTTGCGTTTGTAACGGAGCACAATTGTACCGGCGCAGACAATGATAAAAGCAACCAGTGTCCCGATGCTCACCAGCTCAGAGACAATGCCGATTGGGAAAAGTCCTGCGGTCAATGCGCAGACCGTTGCCACAATTGTCGTTGAAACGGCAGGCGTTTGATGTTTTTGGCTGACACCGCCAAGCACCTTAGGGATCAGACCATCTCTTGCCATCGCGAAGAAGATACGTGACTGGCCGAACATCAACACAAGGCATACCGATGTAATCCCGCAGATTGCGCCAACCGAAATAAGCGCAGCACCCCAATGAATACCAATCAAGTCAAGCGCGTAAGCAACCGGTGCATTGTGTCCTGCCGGCGTTTTGTAGGCTGTATATTTTACAATTCCCGTTAAGATTGCGGAAACAGCAATATAAAGAACCGTACAAATCAAAAGTGAGGCTATAATTCCTCTTGGCATATCTCTCTGCGGATTGCGCGTCTCTTCAGCAGCCGTTGACACTGCATCAAATCCGATATAAGAGAAGAATACAACGGCGGCACCGGAGATAACTCCATTGAATCCGTATGGCATAAACGGTGTCCAGTTGCTTGGTTTGACATGCCATACAGCTAAGACAATGAACAACAGCACAACCGCAACTTTAATAATAACAATCACGCCGTTAACGCCTGACGTATTGCGGACACCACTAATCAGCAGCCAAGCAATCAAAGCAATGATCAGCATTGCCGGAACATTAATGACCCCGCCCTCAAACGGTGAGGATGTGATTGCCTTCGGCAGAACAATTCCGATATTATTAAGAAGGTTGACCACATAGCCTGACCAGCCGATCGCAACGGTCGCAATACCAACTGCATATTCCAAAATCAAATCCCAGCCAATAATCCAACCCCAAATTTCACCTAGACCGGCGTAGCCGTATGTATAAGCACTACCGGCGACAGGAATCATCGAAGCAAATTCTGCATAGCAAAGTGCTGCGAAGCAGCAAGCGAGTCCGGCAAAAACAAATGAGAGGACCAAAGCCGGGCCTGAGAGATCCGCGGCCGCAACACCGGTTAAAACAAAAATACCGGTACCGATAATACAGCCGATACCAAGCATTGTCAGATCAAGCGGTCCCAATGCTTTTTTAAGTCCGGATTTCCCTTTGGTCTCTGCAATGAGACTGGAAACGGGCTTCGTTCTGAATACATTCACTGAAAACATCCCCTTTTCCATATATAAAAATAATTTCAAATACGATTATAACTCTAATGTAAGAAAATGTGACCTAAAAGGTATAACTTTTCTCCATTTTAATCGATTTTTTATTTAAGAAACCCTTTTCCGGTCATTATTCAATGATTATTTCGTTGCATCCGGATGTATTTGTTACGTTTTTTCCCGTTCCAATTACTTAAAGCGTAATTTTCTATTTTGGGGTTGACCCTATTTTCCTTGAGCAGTATAATCTGTAACGTACTCTTTATGGGGCATTAGCTCAGCTGGGAGAGCGTTGCCTTCGCATGGCAGAGGTCAGGGGTTCGATCCCCCTATGCTCCATTAATAGCGATGGAATAGGATTTTCAAGCAATAAAGAGTGAAAACCTGCACAGCGTTCTCTGACAGACCTTTTTTTGACCAGTTTTGAACCTCTTAGGGGAAGTTTTCAGAAACTTATTCTAGGGGGTTTTTCTATGCTTATTTCTATGGCATGGCGTGAAATGTTGACTGACAAAAAGTACGACGAACTGACGGATAAGCTCACTCAAGAGTTATGGTGCTGTCTGGTACACCTTGGGAAGTGGCTCACTGAACGCGTTGACCAAAACTTGACCCCTTGTGTTATCAAGAACTACCTCAGATAGGCGCTGAGGAACGAAACAACAAACCAAAGAGTACTACTAAGACCAAACTCATGCGCGCATTTGCTCGCTGGTTGCAAGATGAAAAAATCACAGAGACATACGCACAAATGGACAGTGAGCCGCGCATTGTGAAGGAAATTAACATAAGGCTTTGCTCTGAGACATTTACGGAGAATAGCCGCCAATAGGATAACTCTTATGCAATACGCAATCATGCAATTATCGTTTCCCTTGCGAAACCGTACCCAGAGCTAACGAACTTTGCCAGCTTAACACCTATGACATTGCCCCCTCTGGGCTTGCCATTCTGAGAAAGACAAAAACCTAAGTTTTCAAGGATACATTCAGTGAAAATGTCGCGCATGAGTTGAAAAAATTTCCAGAGAGTGAAGGTCCGAGTCTATGCTGAGAAACAAACCGACTTCAGCGACTATATAGAAGCGCTTGGCGCGAGATACTACCTTGGTGAATGATTAAGAGCAAAAACACTTCAACCTTCTTCTCAGTCTTAACATAAAAAATCACCTCCGCTGGTTGCATGGCGGAGATTTCTGGTGTGAGAGCTCTATCTCTATTTTTTATCGACGGGTAGACTTCTTTGTTTTTTGATGTGGGTTGATAAAATAAATGGCAATTCCGGCTAAAGTGATGAAACCGCCAATTAATTGTAATGCGATAAGCTTTTCATTGAGCAAAACCAACGCAAGAAGGGAAGCTATAACGGGCTCAGCAACTGCCGACATGGAAACCATTGTTGCATCGATGTATTTTAAACACATATTAAACAACATATGTCCGAATACAGTTGAGACAAGAGCAAGGAGAATAAAAATACTCCAATTTTTTAAGGAATAATGATAGATTTCAACTCCTGTTGTGAGATTAAAAATGAGGAGAGCTAATCCTGAAACTAAAAACACAACAAAACTGTATGACTGACCAGAAATTTTCTTCATTAGCCCTTGTCCAATGAGCAGATGGGCTGCTAACGCCGCAGCACCCAAGAATGATAATAAATCTCCAAGCAAAGCTTGACCAGAAATTCCAATATCCCCCCAGGCAATAATAAGTGAACCAATAATTGCGACCAATAAACTGACAACCCGACTTTTACTCGTTTTTGAATGATAAAATAACAATAGCCCTACCATTGTAAACGCAGGCTGTAGGGTTAATATGACGGTTGAACTGGCGACTGAAGTTAATTTTAAGGACTCCATCCAAAATAAAAAGTGCAATGCCAAAAACACCCCTGAAATGAACAAGCGAAACCAATCAGCTTTATTTAGTTTTCGTTGTGTCAGACTTCGCCACATGCCAAATGGAACTAATATCAAAACAGTTAATAAGAGTCGATACATTGCAATAATTGAAGCAGGAGCAGTTGACCATTTAATAAAAATAGCAGAGAACGAAACTGAAATAACGCCAATAATCAATAATATGTATGGTGATAAAAAAACAGATTTTTTCAAGTGGGTATTTTCCTTTCATTTACACGACAATTGCATTAAATCTAACATAAAAACACCCTGAAGAAAAGTGTTGAAAATGTTGACAAATTGCACCATCAGCTATTAAAAGAATTAGCAGAATATTTTCCCATATAATAGCCAAAGCACTAATAAGCCTGCTGTTATGCGCTTATTAAGAAATTGAGGAGGTAATGCAGAGACCAAGTAACTAATAGGAGAGCTTTCTATTCGCTAGCCCTGCGGATTGACTTGAAAGCTTCCCATGAGGTTTCCATAATTTACCATAAAACAAATTCACAGTGAGTATCTGACCGTTTGTTTTGACCGTTGTACAGTTAATCTACTGATAGCTTAACCCCCAGAGGTCAAGAGAACGGAACATATTACAGGCAAGGACGTTTGAAAATTTACTCAGTAATATGCCTTCGCATGGCAGAGGTCAGGGGTTCGATCCCCCTATGCTCCATCAAAAATAAGCATAATATTGTTGCAGTACTTACTCTTCATGTGTCTCGAAATTACTGCACAAAGAAGCCGCCGATTATCAATTAAATCGGCGGCCGTTTGATTCATGTTTATTTTCGTTTATTTCTTGCCTTACGTTTGCTGACCCGTTTCTTGATTCTTCTGCGTTCTTCTTTCCACCAATAGTGCTCCTCAGGATTATCCAAAATATTCTTGATTTCTTTCTCGCCAACAACTGCCGGTGCGGAACCTCTCAGTGCTTTACCAGATGTATTGTGGACAAAGAACGTCATGACAATGAGTCCGATCACGCAAGCAGCAATCATGTAATAAGCAGGCATCATCGTGTCGTTGGTGGCGTGTGTCAGCCAAGCCAAGACCATCGGCGTCGTACCGCCGAAGAGTGAAACAGAAATATTATACGTAATCGCCAGTCCCCCGTATCTTACCGATGTGAAGAACAGAGATGGAAGCAAAGAAGGTACCGTGCCTTCAAAACAGGACAGGAAAACCGCAAGGACAAGCAGTCCCGTAAAGACGAGTATACTGTTTCCGCTTCCGATCATGAAAAAGGCTGGTATTGATGCAAGAATCAAGCCGACTAGTCCAATCTGAACCACCCGTTTATTTCCAATTCGATCACTGAAATGCCCCATTAAAACGACAATTGGGATCATGATAAACATGACAATCAAGATCAAAAGAAGCCCTTCGGTTTCTCCATAACCGAGTACGGCACTTAAATGGGACGGCATATAGGAAAGCAACAGATACTCGACAAGATTGAAGAAGCATACGATAACCGCACAGGCAATCAGCGGCCGTAAATGATACAGAAAGATCTCCTTAACCGATACCTGTTTTTCTTCTTTCTGGTGTTTCTTCTTCATGGCTTGGAAAGCCGGAGTTTCTTCAAGATGTTCCCGCAAATAGAAGCCAACCATGCCAATTGGTGCGGCAATGAGAAAAGGAATGCGCCAGCCCCATGACAGCATCGCTTCGCTGCTTAAAAAATAAGTGAGCAGCGTCACAACACCGGATCCGGCGATGTAGCCGCTGAGCGTGCCGACCTCCAAACTACTAGTCATGACTCCGCGTTTTTTATCCGGCGTCGACTCGGCAAGAAAGGTCATTGCTCCGGAATATTCACCGCCGGTTGAGAACCCTTGAACCAAACGCGCAGCAAGCAATAGTAGCGCGGCTGTCGGACCAATCGCAGCATAAGAAGGGATTAAACCAATACTTAACGTCGAGAGCGCCATCATGATTAGCGTTACCGTTAATACCTTTTTTCGGCCATACCGATCGCCCATCATACCAAAAACCAAACCGCCGATCGGACGCGCGATAAAGGCAATCGAAAAGGTTGCAAATGTATAAATTAATTGTACAGAATTACTCATTTCCGGGAAAAAGACTTTGCCTAAAGTCACTGCCAGATAAGAGTAGATCCCGAAATCAAACCACTCCATCGCATTGCCAACGCTTGTGGCAATCACCGCTTTGCGCGCTGTTTTTAAATCAATGACCGTAATGTCATCTTTTTTTACAGTTTCATTTTCTTTTCTTTTCATGTTCCTGTCTCCTTCAGTCATTTGTTCGTTTTCGATGAATATGCGTTTTTTACATACGCTGCATCGAAAACCTCATTCCCCCTTATTTATTAAATTTCCCGTTTTTGCAAATTCACACACAAACCGGGTATGGATTTTTAAGGTTAACAATGATTTCTGTGCCTGTCAAATTTTTCTTATCTTTTGCATGGGGTTAAAACGCTGTTTTTATGCGGCTTTTAAGCTTTTTTATGAGCAAACAACGCCAACAGGCAACGTGTCAAATAAATAGAAAAAGCAGAAAGTCATCCTTCTGCTTTTGTGAATTCAATCGGTTTATTTCATTTTCAGCATACTAAAGATTTTTTGAATACCAAACCCAATAATACTATACACGATCAGGGCAAATAATGCGGAAAGGTCGAGGATATGTTCTTTATAAACGATCGGATGAAAAATGCCTTGAAACGGATTAAGGATCGGTTCACTTAAGCTGTTCAGAAAATTAACAAACGGCGTCGGATTTGCTCCAAAAAATTTAAGCAAAAGATATAAAGCAATGACAACTTGGACAAAAGTCAGCAAAATGCTGATCAGTTTAGGAAACATCCCTGTTTTATTACGTTTCACACGCCCTCTATCCTTTCGTGCAATCAGTTAGAACTCGTCTTCTTCGTGAATCTCTGTTTTTATGTTAAGCGATAAAGCGTTGATCGTCAAACCTGCGCGTCGCAGAAGTCGCGTCAATACGTCGGCTAGAATCTTATATAAGAAAAATTGGGCAAAGCCCAGTCCTCATTTTCGCAGGATGCGATGGCTTTCGCGTTACCTACAGGACATATGCGCGCTTAGCGAAAGTTCCTTTAGGAAAGTTCCTTCATACATGTGTGATGGACTCGTGTCTTAACAGTGCTGAATCACCGCTTCGGTTACTCGCTGGCACGCATCAACTAAGCGCGATCCCGCAGGCGCCACAGTACCTCCGCTTTGATTCTCGGCCAAGACACTGGGCTATTGATTTGAAGACGGGGTAAAATCACATACTTTCTTTACCTGCAAAAAAAGTTTCGCCGTCAAACGGCGAAACTTTTTTATATCGTATTTAAGCATTTTAAATCAATGATTCAGACGTGCTTCGAGCGATGCCTTCTCTGATTCATAGCCCGGTTTGCCAAGAAGAGCGAACATGTTCTTCTTATACGCTTCAACACCCGGTTGGTTGAAGGGGTTGACGCCGAGCAAATAACCGCTGACAGCCACTGCTTTTTCGAAGAAATAAATCAGATAGCCAAAGTGATAAGCCGTCAATTCAGGAATCGAGACCACCAGTTGCGGCACTTGACCGTCCGTATGAGCAAGACGAACGCCTTCAGCTGCTTTCTTATTTACGTAGTCCATCGTTTTATCCGCCAAGAAATTCAAGTTGTCCAAGTTTTCCTTTTCCGCCTTAATGGTTACATTCTTTCTTGGTTCGTCAACAAGCACTGCCGTTTCGAACATCACGCGTCGGCCTTCTTGAACGAACTGGCCGAGCGAGTGAAGATCAGTACTGAAATCCGCAGATGATGGATACAGACCCTTGAAGTCCTTGCCTTCACTTTCGCCAAATAGCTGCTTCCACCATTCTGAGAAGTAGTGCAGATGCGGTTCGAAGTTAACCAGCATTTCAACCGTTTTGCCCTTGTTGTACAGAATATTGCGGACAGCTGCATACTGATAGGCTTGGTTCTTACTCAGTTCCGGTTCGCTGAAATCATTTTGTGCATCGCGCGCACCGGTCATAAGTTCATCAATATCAATGCCTGAGGCAGCAATCGGAAGTAGCCCGACAGCCGTCAAGACAGAGAAGCGTCCGCCCACATCGTCTGGAATGACAAACGATTCATAACCTTCTTTATCGGCAAGTGTTTTTAGAGCACCTTTGGCCTTATCGGTCGTTGCATAAATTCTTTGTTTCGCTTCTTCTTTTCCGTATTTGTTTTCTAGGAATTCGCGGAAAACACGGAATGCGATCGCCGGTTCGGTCGTTGTTCCCGATTTCGAGATCACATTGACCGACACGTCCTTGTCCTTTAGAACATCGAACAGCTCGTTAAGGTACGTTGCGCTGATGCTGTTCCCTGCGAAAAAAACTTGAGGTACTTTACGTTCCTCTTTAGGCAGCACATTGAAAAAAGAATGGTTCAATGTTTCAATAGCAGCCCGTGCTCCCAAATAAGAACCGCCAATACCGATAACAACCAGAACGTCTGAATCCGATTTAATTTTTTCAGCTGCTTTCTTAATTCTCGAAAATTCTTCTTTATCATATGCAGTCGGCAAGTCAAGCCAGCCCAAAAAATCGTTGCCTGCGCCCGTTTGTTCATGAATTGCTTTATGGGCAGCAGAAACTTGTGACGTCATATAGTCCACTTCATGCTGTGCAAAAAAGGAAAGCGCATTACTGTAATCAAAAGCAACTTTCTTGCTCATCTCATCGGCCTCCATTATTCATTATCATTCCTTCTTAACTGTACAAGATCGCGGGCGCAAATTCAAGTCATCATGGATGAATATCCCTCTATCTGCAAACGATTTCACAATGTGATCATATTTTGTAATCTTTCGCCCCAATCACGATTTAAATGAATAGTTTTGCCAGAAAAAGACATGATAGGGATGCACGCACATAAAAGGAGGAACGGTTATGAGCGGTTTGCAGAAAACATGTCTCGTCTTGCTTATTATCGGAGGAATTAACTGGGGGCTGATCGGCTTCTTTCGCTTTGATCTTGTCGCCGCCATTTTCGGAGGTGCAGGATCCGCTCTCTCACGTCTTATTTACGGTATTGTCGGACTCTGTGCCTTGTATTGCCTAACAATCCTGTTTCGCCCAAGCGAAAGTGTGGAACACGAACGTGAAACACAAACACGTTAAATGGTGCAGGCCCATAAAAAGGATCTCAACCGATCATGGCTGAGATCCTTTTTATTTTCTACTTTTATGCTTGAAAAGCAGGTTCAGGGTGAACCGTCACCGTTTTCTCAATGAAAATCTGATGCCAGAGCATGAACATCAGTATTGTCCAAATTTTTCGGCTGTTGTCAGCTTTGCCGCTGCAATGATCATCCAGCAGTTTCAGCGCATAAGATTTATTAATCAATGCATCAGTATTACTTTCATGAATCAAATTTACCGCCCAATCGTGCAGCTCATCCTTAAGCCAGATACGGATTGGAACCGGAAAGCCTAGTTTTTTTCGAAACAGAATCGAATCAGGTACAATGCCACGCATTGCTTCTCGGAAAGCATATTTCGTTGTTCCTTCTCCAGTCCTCAGGGCAGCAGGGAGGGTCCGTGCTGCTTCAAAGACATGTACATCCAAGAACGGGACACGAAGCTCCAGCGAATGGGCCATGGTCATGCGATCAGCAACCGTAAGAATATCGCCGCGCAGCCATGTCTTAAGATCAACCAGCTGCATCTGGTCCAATTTATTTTTAGAAGCTTGGCTATAAATTGGATCCGTTATCTTAGTAAACCGCGCTTGATCAGAGTACGTTTTGAGCACAAACTTCTTCTCTTCCTCATCAAAGATGAACGCATTACCGACGTAACGCTGCGAGAGCGGTGTCGTCCCACGGAGCAAATAGCTTCGTCCCCTCATTCCGACCGGCATCTGCCGTGCAATGGCGTGAAGTAAATTTTTGCCAAGTTTCGGTACCTTGTCAAACCAGTTTAAAGCAAGCGGCTCACGGTATATATTGTACCCGCCGAATAACTCGTCGGAACCTTCGCCCGATAAGACGACTTTCACTTGTTTTCTCGCTTCACGGGCAACAAAATAATTGGGTATTGCTGCTGGGTCTGCCACAGGATTATCCAAATGCCAGACAATCTTCGGTAATTCTTCCAAAACCATTTCCGGTGTGATCTCCAGAGAATTGTTCTGAACGCCTAGCTTATCTGCCGAGTCCTGAGCAATATCAATTTCGTTATATCCTTTGCTGGCAAAACCAACGGTAAATGTTTTGATTTGCTCATTATAACGTTTCGCTAATGCCACAATGGAAGTCGAATCAATGCCGCTGGACAAGAAGGCTCCGACCGGGACATCGCTTCTCATATGAATTTTCACTGAATTGATTAACGCGTCCTGTATCTTTTTCTTGGCATCCCCAAGTGTCTGTTCCACAGGGGCAAAGCTTGGTTCCCAAAACGCCTTCTTGGTCAACGGTTCACCATCTTTTTTGAGCAGATAATGCCCTGGTTCCAAGCACTTAATATCCGCAGCAAGCGTTTGCGGCTCTGGAACAAATTGGAAAGTCAGGTAATATTGCAGTGCTTCTTCAGCGACCGGATGCGTATTTTCACCAACAAGCATGCTCTTCATTTCAGAAGCAAAGAAGATACCCTCCTCTTTTTCCATATAATAGAAAGGTTTGATGCCGAAATGGTCGCGTGCAGCAAAAAGCGTCCGTTCCTCTTTGTCCCAAATAATGAAAGCAAACATCCCCCGCAACTCATTCACGCAGTCGATTCCACGATCTGCATAAAGCGCAACAATCACTTCAGTATCTGAGGTCGTCTCAAATTGAAAACCTTTTTTCTTTAATTGATTTCGCAGCTCAACGTAGTTATAAATTTCACCATTGAAAATGATGTAATAGCGTTCGTTTTCATAAGGCAGCGGCTGATGTCCACCCGCCAAATCGATGATGCTTAATCGGCGAAAGGCAAGTTGTACTTGGTCATCTGTATAGTAGCCTGCATCATCGGGACCACGGTGATTGATGATCTCTGCTCGCGCGGTCATTTTATTCTGTTTGTGATTCCCCGGTTGCAAACGATGATCGTTTGCAATATAGCCGCAAAATCCGCACATATCAATTCTCCCTTTCAAAGGAACGATAGAGTCACTATGCCGATCGGTTCGTATCTCTGCTTCATTCACTAAATTATTTCATCCTTGTTTTAGTTTATCATCAACACGAACAAAATCAACGTTATGTATGCGTTCCATCAACAATCATTTTCACCACTCTTTTTATAAATCATCCTTCTCATCCCTTTCTTCTCTTTCCGTAAAAAAGGTTTCAATCGGTTGGTTTAAAACGGTTGCCACCTTTGCAAGCATTTCCGCACTGATTTTGCTTCGCCCGCTTTCCAAGTAATAGTATCCATTAGCGCTCTGATAACCGATTTGCTGTGCCATCTCTCGTAAGGACATTTGCGATTCTCGTATCTTTTTCAGTTTCGTTAGATCCACAGTCAGCATAGGCTAACTCCCCCCAAACAGTTTCCTTATTGGTAATATTAATCAAAATTATAGCATTTTTGTCGCTAATATTCTTAATGATTTTTCCTATTTGGTAAATTAAGCCCATGTAAAATGAGAACATGATACTATTTTCTTGTTTATATACGCCGTGCAATGTATGTACAGGAGGAACCATTCGGAATGGAGAATACTCTCGGCAGCCGGATTCGCTTTTTGCGTGATGAGCAAGGCTTATCTCAGTTGGAAATGGCACGTCAACTAAATATTTCCAATGCACAGCTCAGCCGCTATGAATCGGGCGCAAGGAAACCGGATCCGGATATGATCGTGCGAATTGCCGATTACCTGAATGTTTCCACCGATTACCTGCTTGGTCGTACGCTCATGGTTAATGAGCCGGAATTAAGCTACACAACGCTTGAAGATCAAGTACTGTTGAAAAAAATAAAAAGTATATCTGGACTGGACCATTTGATCGACCAAATGGCTGAACAGCCGGAAAAAGCGGCAACATTGATCAAAATTTGGTCCGTTCTTCAATAATTAATAAGAAAAACCGGGCATAGCTCAGCAGCCCTTACTTCCGCAGGATGCGCCTTTCATTCATCAACGCTATGCTTGAACGACACTTCAGCTGCTCGCTGGCACGCTGTTCTCGCTGGCACGCTGTTCTCGCTGGCACGCTGTTCTCGCTGGCATCTCACGCTTACGTGTCTTGAACCGATTTGTTGATGAAATGACGCTAATTGTCGTGACAGAAAGGCAAAATCGCATACTATCTTTACCTGTAAAAAAGCTGTACGACTCTTTTTCATTCGAGGTACAGCTTTTTTATGCATTTTTAAATAGTGCATGATGCAAACAAACGCCTTTGATCAGCCGATCGGCTAATCAAAGGCGTTTGTTTTTGATTCCTTTTTTACAGGAGATTTAATTTGCCCTTCTTCAGAACGAGCGGGACTCCACCAAGCATCAGCAAATAACGGTCGTCAATCACTTTTTTCATTGCTGCGGCCGGCTTTCCGGTCAGTTTGTGATCAAATACAACGCCAATGGCCTGTTTTTCACCAAGTGAAGCAACCGTACCCTTCGGCTTATAAACAAAAGCCTCGGTCTTTTCGCCATGGAGAATATGTTTGATGTTCTTAGCCAGATTCTCAGCTTCTTGAATCGCAATCTGTGCTGTTGGCGGGTAAGGACGCTCAGCATTTTTCGGGAAAACCACGGCGACGTCACCGACGGCGAAGACATGATCATCCTCGGGATAACGAAGATCCTCAGTCACCTGAATCTTGCCGCGATTTGTTTCGAATCCGGAATCAGCAGGTATATGATTGGCTTTCACGCCTCCGGTCCATACCACCGTACCTGCTTGAATCTCTTCCAGTTCCTCGCTGTCTTTTTTCTGCACTTTAACACCTTCAGGGGTTGCTTCTTTGATAAAGGTACTCAGTTTAAATACAACGCCCTTGCTTTCTAAATAATTCTGCGCGTATTTTGCAAGTTCGCGATCAAATGGAGGCAGAACGAACGGCATGCCTTCAACATCGACAATTTTGACCTTGTTCGGATCAATATCGTATTCTTTGCACAGATCAGGAATTCGGTCCACAAGTTCACCGAGGAATTCAATACCGCTGAGTCCGGCGCCACCGACAACAATCGTCAGATCACTGTCCTTAGCATCCGGATCATTGTTGTAGCTTGCAAATTTATACTCAATATGTTCACGGATTTTGCGTGCTGTATTTACACTGCGAATTGCAAATGCATTTTCTGCCAATCCTTTAATGCCGAACGTATTTGATTCAAATCCAAGGGCAACGATTAGATAATCGTACGCGATCTCGCCGTTTTTTAGCGCAACTTTCTTGTTCTCCCGGTCAATGGATTCTACTGTGTCTTGTACAAATTTAACGCGTTTTGTGTTTATGACATTCTTAATCAACATTCTTGTACGGTCATGATGAATGGTTCCCGCTGCTGCTTCATGCAGCCAAGTTGTTTGGTAGTGATAATTGTGCTTGTTCACCAGTGTTATATCGGCATCCTCCGCTTTTAATTCCTTTTCGAGGCGTACGGCGGTCATCATGCCGCCGTATCCGGCACCAAGGATCACAATCTTAGGCTTGCTCATGGTATTCACTGCCACCTTTTTTATAGTATGAAAAAAAATAAAGCCTTTGTCTGATGAATGGACACATCATAGGCTTGATTGATCACGTGTTGATCCAAGCAGACAGAAAATTCTATGCAATAATTTGTTTTTCCTCATTAATAATATGTCTTTTTTGTTAACATTTCAAGGATAATTTGTGTCGAAATCAGGCGATTTATGTCTTTTATTAAAGAACAAGAAACGACCTTTAATGGGTGGATTAGATCAGAACAACCAAGAACATCTACGAAAAAACAAAAAACCATCTTCTCGTTTGATCGTTTCAAGAAGATGGTTTAGCGTCTATTTTACCGATGAAAAACGTAGTGAGCAATCAGCAGTCGCACTGCTTTGCAGGCTGTCCTTCGTTGTCTGCAGTCTTAAATGAATGACCGCAGCCGCATGAAGAAATTGCGTTTGGGTTGTCGATCGTGAATCCTCCGCCATCGAGATTTTGTTTAAAATCAATGGTAACACCATCGAGCATTGGTGCGCTGTTTTGATCAACAACGACGTTAAAGCCTTGTCCTTCAAAAGCGAGATCACCGTCAATCATTTTATCATCAAAACCCATGCCGTACGTCAGTCCGGAGCACCCACCACCGCCGACACCGACACGAAGGAACAGATCTTCTCCCGGTTCATTTGCCAACATTTCCCGAACACGAAAGCTTGCTGCATCGGTCAACGTAATATTCATTTCCTTCAGCTCCTTATGTGAGTTATTAACATTATATCCTGATGTGCGATGAATCACAATCAAAGACAATCAGAAATGGTTTTTTCGTTCATCTCCTACATTCAGATGAGTCAATGCTCATAAAAATACACACCGTCACAAATTGTCTTCGCCTCTCCGGTCATCAGCACATGATTGGTTGCGGATTGCCATTCAATCGTCAGATCGCCGCCGTCAAGATGAATCGTGATCGGTATATCCTTCCGTGCACGTTCTTCTAAGATCGCCGCTACCGCAGATGCACACGCGCCAGTGCCGCATGCTTGCGTAATTCCTGAGCCACGCTCCCAAACTCGATAGTTTAATTCATGGTCGGTCAATGGTTGAACAAAGCCGATATTGGCGCCGTTGGGAAAGAGCGGATCGGTGTCTGCGAGCCGTTTTCCAAGCGCATGAATCGGCGCTTCTTGAATATGGTCCACAAAGAACAGGGCATGCGGATTTCCCATTGAAACCGCCGTAAACCGATAGGTCTTATCCGCGATAGTCAAAGGCTCCTCAATGACCCGCTGCGCTTTCGGCGTTCCGGCAACCGGAATCCGCTCTCGCTCAAGGATCGGTTCACCCATATCAACCGTTACCGTGTCAACCATTCCATGTTCTGTATGCACGGTTGCCTGCTTATTGCCGGAGCGTGTCTCAATCAAAAATTGCTTGCTGCGCACCAAATGGTGATCATAAGCATATTTGGCAACGCAGCGAAGCCCGTTGCCGCAGTTCATCGCCTCAGAACCGTCTTTATTAAAGATGCGCATTTGCACATCGGCTGAGTCTGAAGGCAAAATGAGGATTAAACCGTCTGAACCGATCCCTTTATACGGATCCGATACACGGCGCGCCAGTTCGGGAAAAGAGGGAACTGCCAAATCCCGCGTGATTCCGTCCAGATAAATATAACAGTTGCCCAGCCCATGCATTTTCGTAAACGGTACATCTTGTCTCACAATTATCGCTCCATTTCTTCTGCTCAATCTTCGCTAACGCAGCACCTGTGTAGCCCAGATATAATCGCGATCCATTGTCTCAATCACGATTTTCTCATGGCAGCAGGGCATGACGAGATTGGTTTTTATTCCTTGGAATGCACGTGCTTCCGCCTCCTTTTTTAAAGAAAGCAAAACCGGTGATTCATGACAAAAGGGGCACTCTTCAAAATAAAGATCACTGGCCACTCGTTCATAGGGCCAGCTGTGATGAAAGTCAAGCATACGGCAATCTCCCCCATTTCATTTTGTTTCTTATGATCAGTATACAGCTCCTTACTCCGCGCTCCTTCCGCTATTGTCCAAGGGAGTCATCCCGTTCCGGATACAGAACTGCACAATCGGTTTTAAGGAAATAAATCCCTCACCGAGCACTTCATCCTCGTGTACGACCAATGGGTAAAAAAAGTCATCAGCAAGAATTTTTGTGCAGTACACGCGATCCTTCTCTGTTTCCGGCTGATAAATATCAATATAACGGACAAGCATTTTCTCTCTGAATTTGCGGCTTAAGGCGGATTCAAGCCATTCCGCCGTCGTCTTTGACGGAGGCGCTTGAACGCAGCTTGCACATACGGCTTCTGCACCATAAACGGTGAGCTCCACTCTGTTCACCTCTGACTTGTTGTTGAATTATAAATTAATATAGCAAATTCAGGCGCCGCCGTCACTGATTTGATTTCCATCTTTCGCATTCTCGACTGAAACATCCCGCAATGAATCGAATAAATAGATTTTCTGTTTCAAAAAAGATATAATGACCTTATCTGTGATAGTTAAGGAGTGAGTGTATGTATCAACAAGTCGAAGAAGTATTGGAGAAACTTCGTCCTTATTTGCTTCGCGACGGCGGAGATGTTGAACTACTCGAGGTTGAGGACGGCGTGGTACGCGTTCGGCTGCTCGGTGCATGCGGAAACTGCCCGAGCTCAACGCTCACATTGAAAGCCGGCATTGAACGGGCACTCATTGAAAATGTTCCCGGAATCAAAGAACTGGAACAAGTTTTTTAAAATAAAAATCATCCGCAAACAAAGGCCGCTCTTCATGAGCGGTCTTTGTTTCTCGTTATGGACGCATCAACCATTCCGGCGCGGATACGCGTCCTCCATAACGATCGATCACACCTTTTAAAACACGCTCACGCTCTTTTATTTTTTCTCCGCACCGGCGCAGCTGAAGCTCAAGCGTCCGCTGATCATCGCCTTGGTTGGCGAAATAACGTTCACAACATTCGATAAAAGCCAGCGGATAAAGCAGCCGCCCAACCATTTTCTCAATCACCGGTTCAGTGAGCGGAAAACGCGATTCATAAGCATCAAGAAAAGCATTTGCAGCCACATCTGCGTCACCAGCACTGCGCCAGGCAAAAAGACGCATTGCTTCGGCTAAATCCCTTGAACGGTCATCGATCACCCACTGTGAAGGATCTTCTGTCATTTCCTGTTCATCGATTGAATAGCGATAATGACCGACACACAACTGCTCCTGATTTGGATAATCAATGGCATCATCTGCATACATTTGCACAGCATTTTCAGCGCAACATGCAAAATAGGGAAATAGTTCGATGAATGTCCGCTCGAAAGAAGACGGGTCTTCTTCACTGCGGCATCGCTCATAGAAGCCTTGCAGTGCATCCAGTCGGCCCAACAATTCTCCTCTTGAAGCAGCTGGTGACTCCGGGAAGGCTTGCAGATTCGCACCGATTGTCCGGGCATGCAGTTCGCTCAGCAGCTCTGCTGACGAGCGGCGCTGCCAGCGCGGGTCAATCTCCAGTCGGCTCATTAAAACCCATGAACGCCCATTCATTTTCGTCTCGTAGCTGCCATAACGGTTAACCATTAAGCGCGACACCGGAAAATCGGCTTGTTCGGACAAAAAGTCTGCGACACGTGCTAATTGCTGTAAATTTTGATGGTAAAACCGGCTCAATGGTTGAAAATAAAGCTTGACTGTCGCGTTCAGATCATCCAAGTCATAGTAGTAAGCAGCAGTTTTTCGTACATCCGGCATCTCCACGTTCTGTGTCCCTCCAGTCGTTTTGCCAGCCATAATCCCTCTCTATTCATTTTATCGGTGAATCTGCCAACTATGCCTTCGCTTTTCTGTAGTCCCCGCAGGCATCTCACGCCCGCAGCTTTGCTGATCAGTCAAGACATTGTTTTTAAATAAAGGAAAAAAGAGGGTGTCTCACAAGTCAATTGACTGTTGAGACACCCTTAAAAAAACGTCTATTTTGAGGTTAAGCGCGAAGATGCGCGACTCCTGCGAAGCGTTCCCGTTGATCGCGAGCCAAAGCAGACCCCGCTGGCTTTACAGGATCAGCCGAGGAGACTCCTGGATCGTCCGCGGCCGCGCTCTGTTGATGCGAGCAATCGGAGCGCAGTATAAATCTAACCCCTTTTGGGACGCCCTCTCAGTTCATGCATCCAGTGGTGCTCAAGAAATGTTTCGTGCATGCGTTTAGTTGAATCTCCATTCACTCAGTGAATGCAGTGCGAAGGTCGGCTGCACCTCCTTCGTTTTAAGCGCTTCTGGCGTCGTTACACCGGTGTGTACCAGCAGCGTATCAATTCCCGCATGGATCCCTGCCAAAATGTCCGTATCATAGTTGTCGCCAATCATTATTGTATGTGCTTTTGACGCCCCAAGCTTCTCAAGCGCAAGATCAATAATGATCGGTTCCGGCTTTCCAATAAACGTCGGTTTTACCCCTGTAGAAACGCTGATAACCGAGGTTAATGCACCATTTCCAGGCACAAGACCGCGCTCATTTGGAAGCGCAACATCAGGATTGGTTGAAATGTATGTCGCGCCGGAACGGACCGCCAGACAAGCTTTTGCATATTTCTCGTACGTAATTTGCCGATCCATACCAAAGGCAACAAAATCTGGATGTTCCTCATCGTAGATAAGCCCTGCATGCTCTATCGCTTGTTTTAATCCTTGTTCGCCGATATAAAGGACTTTTGCATCTTTTTTTTGCGCTTTGATGTAGCTCGCTGTTGCCATGCTGGTCGTCAAAACATCATCAGGCGTGCAAGGAATACCGAATCCGCTTAATTGATCAGCAACGGTTTCTTTTGTCCGCGTTGAATTATTGGTGACAAACAAATAACGCAGCCCTTTTTCTTTTAGCGTTTTAACAAAGGTTACCGCTTCGGGAATTTCCTCTTTTCCCCAGTAAACGGTGCCATCCAAGTCCAGTAAAAATGTATCATAGCTTGTCACATCTCTGCCTCCCGTTTTCGTCCTATTTCTCCCCATAATAAAATCCATCAGGATCTAAATGCTCAGTCATTAATTTTTTAATTTTGTACACACTAACGAACAAGGTTCAATCGAACATCATTTTTTGTTCACTTTTTTAAGTACAAAATAGGCACAACCGAAACTGCAATATTCGACAATATAGTCGACAAGCGTGCTTATTTTTGTATCGAAGGTTGATTTGGAATTGTGGTTATCGTAAAAGCCGCGCAGTCTAAGCTGCTCGTAACCCCAATCACCCACAATATAGTCGAATTTACCTAAGATTTCACTGTATCTTTTTAAAAAGGCTTCCTCATTCCAGCCATTGCGGACATCTTCAATGACTTCATATGTATTGGAATCAACCGAGACAGTCGAACCGGTCAATGGGATAACCTCCCCTCTGATTAGTAAAGCGTATCGCCTGCCGGAGCAAGACAGAAACGGTGCTCTTTACGACGTACTACTTATTATAGCAGATCATGCGCTTATGGTGAAAAGTGCAAGAAACAAATGGATCAGAATAAATTGATAGGAAAGGACCGCTGTTCATCAATGAAACGCTCACGAATGTTCTGTCTTTTTTGCGTTATCTTAATTTGGATCATGACACCTGCATTAACGTGTCAAGCAGGTTCACATGTAGCGGCTCAAGACCGAAAAGCCTTATATTTAAAGACGGCCGCATTGACCGGGATACGCTGGAGCATTCTGGCCGGTTGCGACCAATATGCACGTAACATCCTTGCGCTTGATTCAGAGCATGCTAACAAAGACGAATTGATCAGCATTGCCTTTGATAAACGCACATGGGCCGGTCCGTTAAATCCTAATCCGGACGACCAGAATCCGAGTACAATTGCCTTGTTCGGTGGAATCGGAAGGGATGGAAATGGTGACGGTCGCGCGCAACGGAGCAGTGCAGAAGATCGGCTCTATGCGTTTGCACAGTCCATTGCTCAAGCAGGACCTGGTGAAGAAAATACACGAATCGGTCTCTGGCAGCACTATCGGCGTGGTAAAGCAGTCGACTTAATTAATCATTTCGCGCGGCTCTTTGAACATGCAGCACCTGAGGAATTGGAAAAACATGCCTTCCCAGTACCGCTCAATTACAACTATGATTATGCCTCGACATGGGGGGCAAAACGCGGCTGGGGCGGCAACCGTATCCACGAAGGTACCGATATTTTTGCTGACTACGGTACACCGGTGCGCGCCACTTCCTACGGCATCATTGAGCTGATCGGTTGGAATAAATACGGCGGCTGGCGCATCGGCATCCGTGATCTTCACGGGAACTATCACTACTTTGCCCATTTGAATGGCTATGCACCGGGCATCCATCATGATGTGATTGTAAAGCCGGGGCAAGTGGTCGGTTACGTTGGCAGTTCTGGATACGGACCCAAGGGCACAATGGGCAAATTTCCGCCTCACCTGCATTACGGACTCTACCGTGATAATGGGCGTGCCGAATATTCGGTTGACCCCTATCCGGCTTTGCGCATCTGGGAACGGCAGGATGCGGCAAAAAAATGAAGCTTGCCAAAAAAGGCACAGCCATGAAAACGAAATGTCGTCCTACTGATTGCTCTTCTTATTTTCAGAAGGCGTTTCAATCGGAACGGCCGGCGTGACGCCTGATCCGTTTGACCCGTAAAAGTAAGGAACACCCGGATTTAAGCCTTTTATGCCAATCGGGATGCGCTGCTTGATCGTTTGTGATTTCATCGCAAACGGAACAATCACATCCACCTTGACGGTCACGACCATGTAAATGGAGTAGAGCGGGTTGTTAATACCAGCATTTTTATAGTCCTCCTTAATATCTGTTTCAACGTTGCTGACGACCTCCATTTCTACGGGAACACGCGGGCCGTAATTACTGAGCAGTGCGTTGTTTAAGATCTGACCGAGCGGAATATCGGCGATAATTGCGTCGCCATGGTGGTTTTTACGGTAAATGAGATCATCTTCCGGACCATTGGTAAATGAAATACGGCCCTTCTCCGCTGCGCGAAGAAACCATAGAATTCGATTTGAGATCTGTCCTTTAAGCTGATTTGCTTTTTCGGAATTAAGCTCAAAATCAGTGATTTTCTGGTCCTCGGTACGATGGGTAATGAACAATTCTTCTATTTTGGGAATTTCATTAGGATCATTCTCTTCAGTAATGTTGCTGAGCACATGCTCTCCGATGCCGTAATTAATTGCGTAATGAGCCATCTGTTCCGTCTGCGTCTGCGCAATACTGAACAATGCCGGTTTCATTTTTTCGTTTACCAGCCAAATGGCTAAAGAAACGCAGAGGATGAAAATGAACAAGGAGAGCAGCAGCGATTTTTTAAAAGACAGGTTTCTTCGTCGATAACGTCTGCTCGGTTTAAACATGACAACCCTCCTCCACTTCAATATATATGAAGGTGAAGGAGGGTTCAGTCTTTTTTCTTTGGAAAGGCTCATTCTGGGTAATGGATGCTTTCCTTAGAAACCCATTGAAATCAATGCCTTATTTTTACGTCAAGCCATTTTTTTTAATGCATCAATACCGCTCATTCCCGGATGAACACCAATCTTTTCTGCACCAACGGTTACCTCAGCAAGTGGGGCATGCAAAAGATCTTCTAAGGTCCGAACGCCGACTGCTTTGCCTGCTCGCACATCGCGGTCCGCCAGTTTATCGTTCAGCAAACCGACATCAAGAGCGCCGCACATAATGTAGCCGGATGCTCCAGTGATGATCAGTAACGTTGTCTTCGGCAAGGAAACACTGATGCCTTGAACTAAGCGGCCGTCAATAGCAAAAGGTTGCACGTGAATCATTCTAAAGCCTCCCCTCCTCATTCAGTTTATGGAGGGATGAGGCAATGGGTGACTGTCCGGTTTTGCATCGCTGCGCTTACTGAGCTGCCAAGCAAGTAAATCGCGCAGCGTCTCCGGCAAGTAAAAGCGCTGCTCCGCTTTAACAATTGGCGGCAGCATCGCGCCTAGCGTAAACATGTCGATTGTTCCGATGCTGTAGCGTCCCGCTTTATCAAGGGGTTTACCGTTGATTCGAACATGAACCGCAGTCTCCCCTTCCTGCTCATAAGTCAGATGACTGAAAATGAGACAGCCGACGCGTTTCCCGCGAAAGCCGAACCCTTTTAGCGCATAATTTTGGAAAGACTTCTTCATGCCGAGCTGAATCATCGAAATAATCGCATTGCCGGACACTTCAACCCGACACGGATTAATCGGGTGTGGGCAAATCTGATGCACCATGAAACGGGTCACAGCGCCTTTAGGAAGCGGACCAAGAATGACTCCCGCATTGACCAGGCCAATGTCGGCATCACACCATAAGCGAAGCGCATCCGCCATCATTGACGGCAATTCAGACGATTGAAACCAATCGACCTGCAATGGATGATCCAAATAAGCAATACGATGCTGCATATTGGCAATCCCGCGATCCGTTAATCGTTTCACTTCAAGAGCGGCGGACTGATCTTCAGGCTTGCGCAGTGTAATCAAATCCGCACCTTTATGAAGAACCTTACGCTTGCATTCATCGTATTCAATAACAATATGACCGGCATAGCCCAAGAATTTGCCTGTCTGTGCAATTAATGTGCCGTCCAACAGTTCTCCTTGTTCGAGCACATGATGCGTATGGGCGCCAATGATCACATCAATCCCGGACAACTCTTTTGCCACACGTTCATCAAAGGGCAGCCCGCAATGAGACAGCACAACCACAAGATCTACTTTACCTCGCACTTGATCCACTGCCGCCTTCAGCTCTGTGTAGGGGTCTGAAATGCTCCAGCCGAGTAGGCGGTAAAAGTTTGGGAAAGCGGCGGTTATCCCGATCAAACCCACTTTTATCCCTTGCATGTCATCAATGACCCAAGGCAGACACCACGATGGCCGCGAGCCCGAATGCTGATCATAGAGGTTGGCAAGCACAACTTTGAAGTGGCGCATGGTATACGCAGCGCTAAGTTGATCCTTGGTAAACGTGATGCCTTCATTGTTGCCGATCGTTGCGTAATCATATCCGGCTTCGTTTAGCAAGTGTACATTGCCTGCGCCAAGCAAGCCTTCGGTCAGCGGGTTTACGCGATCCATATGATCACCGAGATCAAGCGTCAGATACGGTTCCCCGACCTGATCGAGCCGATGGCGTTCATCGTTTAAATAGCGGACCAGGCAGCCCCAATTGTTGAGATGACTGTGAATATCATTTGTATGGAAAAAGTGTAGTCGTATCACGCATTTGTCCCCCCGATCATAAACCAAATGCAAAACGAACGAAATCAAATGAATGCTTCTATTTTACCTCACTTCAGCTGCTCGCTTTACCTTCTTATTGTAAAACAAAAACCTTTCAAATTGCGCGTATTCGCGCATTGAAAGGTCTGCTGGAAAGGATCGGAAACCGAACGATCAGCCGATCGAGCCTTCCATGTTATATTTAATCAATCGATTCATTTCAACCGCATATTCCATCGGAAGCTCTTTGGTAAATGGCTCGATGAAGCCCATCACAATCATCTCAGTAGCTTCTTGTTCCGTAAGGCCGCGGCTCATCAAATAGAAAAGCTGCTCTTCAGATACTTTTGAAACTTTCGCTTCATGTTCCATCGAAATGTCTTTATTCAGGACTTCATTATATGGAATCGTATCCGATGTTGATTGATCATCCATGATCAAAGTATCGCATTCAATGTGGGAACGAGAATTCTTTGCTTTAGGCGAAAAATGAACTTTCCCTCGATAAGTAACATTTCCACCATTTTTAGCAATCGATTTAGAGATAATTGTTGATGATGTATTCGGCGCAAGGTGGATCATCTTTGATCCTGAATCTTGATTTTGTCCTTTTCCGCCAATAGCGATTGTCAACGTGCTGCCTCGCGAACCTTCACCCTTGAGAACAACCGATGGATACTTCATTGTAACCGCAGAACCAATATTGCCGTCAACCCATTCCATCGTCGCGTGATCCTCACAAATCGCACGCTGAGTCACAAGATTATAAACATTGTTTGCCCAGTTCTGAATCGTCGTATAGCGGCAGTATGCATCTTTGCACACATAAATCTCAACGATTCCGCTGTGCAATGAACTGCTCGAATAAACCGGAGCAGTACAGCCTTCAACATAATGGACAGACGCCCCTTGATCGACAATGATCAAGGTTCGTTCAAATTGACCCATACTTTCGGAATTAATCCGGAAATAAGCTTGCAGCGGTGTCTTGCACACAACGCCCTTTGGAATATAAACAAAGGAACCGCCGGACCAGCATGCCGCATTAAGGGCAGAGAATTTATTATCGGCATAAGCGATCACTTTGCCAAAATATTGTTTAAAGAGTTCTTCGTGTTTCTGCAAGGCGGAATCCGTATCAAGGAAAATCACGCCGTCCTTTTCCAGCTCGTCTTTCATGCTGTGGTAGACCACTTCGGATTCGTATTGGGCAGAAACGCCGGCCAGATATTTGCGCTCAGCTTCAGGAATACCAAGCTTATCAAAAGTGTCTTTAATTTCATCCGGCACTTCATCCCAAGAACGTCCCTGATTATCCACCGGCTTTACATAGTAGGTTAGATCATCGAAATCTAATCCACTGAGATCAGCACCCCATTGAGGCATCGGCCGTTTATAAAAATGATGCAGACCCTTCAGACGATAATTGAGCATCCATTCCGGTTCATTTTTCTTCTTGGAAATTTCGCGCACAATATCTTCAGTCAGACCCCGCTTGGTCCGAAATACGGACACATCTTTTTCCCTAAATCCATATTTATACTCTTCAATGTCAGGAAGCTGCTGCTGTTCTGTAGCCATTGCGGAATTCCTCCTTTTTAGCTTTATAAGGCGATGCACCGCATCGCATATTTATTGATCACAGAGATACACCGAATGTTCACCTGTTCGAATTCATTAAGTCGTACATACCCTAAGTGTACCATAAGTCACAGAAAAGTTGCATGTACTGCTCATTCATGATTCAAGTCTTGATCTGCTGTGCGCAGTGCTTTTTCAACGGCTTTCCACGCCAGCGTCGCGCACTTAATCCGAGCCGGATATTGCGAAACCCCATGAAGCGCTTCAGCATCGCCAAGATCCAGGTCGTCATTATGCGCTCGACCTTGAACCATTTCCGAGAAATCAAAAGTAAGTTGATGGATTTGATCAACATCAAGTCCTTTAATTGCTTCGGTCATCATTGAAGCTGAGGATTGACTGATCGCACAACCCGATCCCAAGTACTTTACATTCTTTACCTTATGGTTCTCAATCTCCAGAGAGACCTGAATTTTATCGCCGCATGACGGATTGTTCATTTTCACCGTCACACAATGATTGCCGTTGAGTTCGCCGCGATTTCTCGGTTTCTTATAATGGTCCATAATGACCGAGCGGTACAGCTGGTCAAGATTATTAAACAACATGTCCAAAGAACTCCTTCGTTTCTTTAATTCCTTTGGCTAACGCTTCAATCTCATCCTCGGAATTATAGAAGTAGAAGCTGGCGCGAACCGTCGATTCACACTTTAAACAGCTCATCAGCGGCTGCGCACAATGGTGTCCGGCGCGAACCGCAATGCCTTCCGAGTCAAGTGCTGTTGAAACATCGTGAGGATGTACACCGTTAATGTTAAACGAAACCAGTCCGGAGCGTTTGCCCGGTCCGTACAAGGTCACACCGTCAATCTGCGACAACAGCTCATAGGCCTTATCGGTCAACGATTCTTCATAGCTTTGGATCTGATCCATGCCGATCTGCTGTAGATAATCAATCGCTGCACCAAGGCCGATTGCACCGGCGATATGCGGCGTGCCTGCTTCAAGCTTCCACGGGAGTTCTGCCCATGTCGCACTTTGAAAACCAACCTCATCAATCATTTCTCCGCCGGTTTCAATCGGTTCCATTGCCTCAAGCAGTTCCTGCTTGCCATACAAGATACCGATTCCCGTTGGACCCAGCATCTTATGCCCGGAAAATGCAAAAAAGTCTGCATCAAGCGCTTGTACATCAACCGGCATATGCGGGGTACTCTGCGCACCGTCAACAATCATGATTGCACCGCATTCATGGGCAATTTTTGCAATGTCTTTCACCGGATTAACCGTACCCAAGACATTGGATACTTCTGTCACAGACACGATTTTCGTCTTATTGGAAATCGTCTCGCGGACTTTTTCCAGTGCGAGCGTACCGTCTTCTTCCATTGGAAAATAACGCAGCACGGCTCCGGTCTTTTGCGCGACCTGCTGCCACGGTATGAGATTCGCATGATGTTCCATCGGCGAGATAACAATCTCATCGCCCTCACCAAGACGTGCGAGCCCATACCCATAGGCAATTAAGTTTAAGCTTTGCGTGGTACCGGTTGTATAAATAATTTCTTTATCACTTTTCGCATGAATAAAGCGGCGTATTTTTTCGCGTGCTTCCTCATAGCGATCCGTTGCTAACGTCCCCAGTGTATGTACACCGCGATGAACATTAGAATTATAGCGTTCATAGTAATCCACCATCGTTTGAATGACTGATGTTGGTTTTTGCGAAGTCGCTGCATTGTCTAAGTAGACAAGCTGATGTCCATTAACCTGTTGATCGAGAATTGGGAAGTCCTTACGAATTGTTTGAATATCCATTAGCCGACTTTCCTCTCAATTAGTTTTGTCAACTGTTTCTGAACGCCTGCAACAGGGAGCAAATCAACGACCGGTGCAAGAAATCCTTCAACAATCAATTTTTCAGCGGTTTCTTGCTTTATTCCGCGGCTCATTAGATAGTAGAGCTGATCCGGATCAACGCGTCCAACAGATGCCGCATGTCCGGCAATGACATCATATTCGTCAATGAGCAAAATCGGATTGGCATCGCCGCGTGCTTGGTCGCTCAGCATCAGCACACGCTGCGTCTGTTCACCATCCGCACCGGATGCTCCGTGTTCAATCTTTGTCCGCGCATTAAAGATCGAGTTTGATGCATCTTTTTGAGCGGCGCGAACAAGCAGCTGACTTTTTGTTGCTTTGCCAACATGGCGCACATAATTATCAAAGTTTTGTTTTTGAGATCCGCTGCCGATACTTACCGCCTTAATGTCTGCTTCGGCACCGTCTCCCTCAAGATTCGTCGCATTTTCGGACAAGGTATTGCCGTCATTCATTTGTCCGAGTGCCCATTGAATACGACCATCTTTGGCAACGTTGGCCTGCCGACTGACATAGGTGACAAATTGATCAGAGAATTCATCGACTGCACCATAGTTCACTTGGGCATTCGCACCGACGACAACTTCATTGACAATATTGGCAACACTTTTACCTGCCGCTGCATCAGAAAGATAGCTTTCTACAAAGGTGACCGAACTGCTCTCTTCTGCGACAACAAGCGTATGGGCAATCAGTCCCGCTTCCGGTGCATCTTGGTAATAAACCGCTTGGATCGGTTCGCTGACCACGACATTTTTCGGCACGTAGAGGAACGTTCCTCCATTGACGAGTGCTGCATTTAAAGCGGTCAGTTGGTGTTTGTCAATGGAGGTTGTCTTGAAATAATAGTTTGCGAGCAAATCGCTATGTTCACGAACTGCAGTTGCCAGGTCTGTATAGATAACGCCCTGATCCTTGAGGTTCTGTGATAAATGGTCAAAAACGGCCGAATTGTTCACATGAATCAATACATTGCCGACCTGATCGCCTTTGCCCATCAGATTGCTGATTTCTTCAGGCAGATCACTCAGTTGATCGACAGCACCGCTTTCGGTTTGAACGTTAAATTTTGTAAAATTCCAATCCGCGATGCGCGTTTTTTCCGGTGTCGGCAATGGAAGTTCCTCTGCAAGACCCAACCCCTTCAGACGGATCTCTGAAAACCATTTCGGTTCATTTCGATTCTTTGTAAAATTAGTGATTGCTTCCGCATCAAACGGAAGGTTTTTCAGCTGCATAGACATCGTCACCCCTCCTTACTATTTCAACGTTCAGGCTTCTACCGTTTCATCGTCTTTAATACCCAGTTCAGCCTTCATCCCGTCATAGCCTTCTTTTTCAAGCTGCAAAGCAAGTTCCGGTCCGCCTGTTTTAACAATCCGTCCTTGCATCATAATGTGTACCTTATCCGGTTTAATATAATTCAACAGCCTCTGATAGTGGGTGATAATTAAGCAGCCAAAGTTCTCTGAGCGCATCGAGTTAACCCCTTTGGCAACCCACTTCAACGCATCAATATCCAACCCGGAATCAATTTCATCCAAGATCGCAAATTTCGGTTCAAGCATCATCAGCTGCAAAATTTCGTTGCGTTTCTTTTCACCGCCGGAGAATCCTTCATTGACATAGCGTTCGGCAAAGGATTCATCCATTTCCAGCATGTTCATTTTTTTATCCAGCGTTTTGATAAACTTCATCAGCGGAATCTCATTGCCTTCGCCGCGTCGGCCGTTAATCGCTGTTCTTAGAAAATCAGCATTGCTGACACCGCTCACTTCACTTGGGTACTGCATGGCGAGAAACATTCCTGCGCGGGCACGTTCATCAACCGCCATATCCAGCAGGTTCTGCTCGTTAAGCAAAGCCTGTCCTGAAGTGACTTCATACTTCGGATGCCCCATCAGTGCCGATGCAACCGTTGATTTACCTGTTCCGTTTGGCCCCATCAAGGCGTGAATCTCTCCGCCCTTCATATCTAGATCAAAGCCCTTGACAATGGACTTGCCTTCAACGGAAACGTGAAGGTCGTTTATTTTCAATTCAGGTGCAGTCATCTCAAAACCTCCAGTATGGATAATGTCAATTTTGCAGATTGATTCACATTCTCAATCTATTCTCATTATCATCTTATATCAGATGTAAATAGATAGCAAATAAAAGGATATCCCCATCGTTTATAAATGTATGTACCCGTATTATACCGCTGTTTTCAAGATTCATCATTGATCTTTGATAAAAAAACAACTTTATTTATTATTGTAAAAGGAGAAACGAATCGCTCTGATGAGAATAGAAAAAAACCGCTCAGCCATTGCTATCGAGCGGTTTCATCGATCTTGTATTTGTTATTATTCAGATACCGGCAGCACTGCGCCTTTGTATTTTTTATTAATAAATGATTGGATTTCCTTAGATTGAAGCACATGGACTAGCTCTTTAATTGCTTTTTTATTTTGATCGCCCTTGCGTACGGCGATAATATTCGCATATGGCGATGAAGCTCCTTCGAGAATCAACGCATCTTTTTTCGGCTGCAGGTTTGCTTGAAGCGCAAAATTTGTATTAATCGCAAACAGATCTGCCACACTATTTTCGTAGGCTTTTGGCAGAAGTGCCGGATCAATCGGCTGCAGGAATTTCAGATGTTTGAAGTTATTAATGTCTTTTAGTGTAGCAGAAATCGGATCAACGCCGGATTTGATCTTCAAAAGCCCTTTCGACTGCAAGAGCAGCAGAATACGTCCTTGTTCCGACTTGTTGTTGCTGATTTGAACCGTTGCTCCGTCTTTTATGTCGGCAATCTTTTTATATTTATTTGAATAAATACCAAAAGGTTCAATGTGGATTTTTCCTGCATTAACTAAATCTGTATTGTGTTGTTTATTATAGAGATCTAGGAAAGGAACGTGCTGGAAGTAATTGGCGTCCAATTGTTTTGATGCAAGCGCCTGGTTGGGCAATACATAGTCTTGGAACACTTTTACTTTCAAGTTAATCCCTTTTTTCTTCAGCAGCGGTACCGCTTGTTTCAAGATTTGTGCATGAGGAACTGCTGATGCACCGACAGTGAGTGTTTGCGTCTTTTGAGACGATCCTGCCGATTGTGCGCATGCGCTGAGAATGAGTGCGAATGCTAGAACAAGCGAAAAAACAATTGACTTTTTCATAGTTGTAACCCCCAATTAAGATGTGTTGCCATGATTTTTTTACCATCATTTTTTATGATCAGCTTTTAGCTGTCTATCTCTTGTCTACACGTCGCGTGATGCGATCGCCAATGTATTGAATCAAAAAAACAATGACTAGGATGATGAGCGTTGCAATGAACGTAATCAAGTTATTATTTGTTTGAAAACCTTCATTATATGCAATCGTGCCTAAACCGCCGGCACCAATAACACCCGCCATTGCCGTATTGCCGATCAGAGCAATAAAAGTTACCGTCATCCCTGAGGATAACGCCGGCATCGCCTCGGGAAGCAAGACCTTCAGAACAATCTGCCACCGCGTTGCCCCCATTGCTTGAGCGGCTTCGATGACGCCTTTGTCCACTTCTCTAAGTCCAATTTCAACCAGTCGGCCATAGAACGGAGCCGAACCAATAATAATTGCCGGCAACGCCGCAGTTGCTCCAATCATTGTGCCAAGCAGGAGCATTGTGAACGGGATCAAAAGAATAATTAAGATGATAAACGGGATTGATCGGAAAGTATTGACAAATGAGGCGATCAGACCATAGACCACCTGATTTTCAAAAAGTCCGCCTTTTGCGGTTAAATAGAGCAGTAAACCTAAAAGAATACCTAAAATCAATGTAAAAACACCCGATATAATCGTCATATAAAGTGTTTGTCCGGTTGCCAGCCACATGCCGGGCCAATCAACCGCTTGAAGCCATTCACTCATTAGAATTGAGCACCTCGATTGCTGCATGCTCGGAACGAATCGCTGCAAAAGCATCGTTCATCACATGGATAGTTCCTTCGACGGCAAGCAATGTCTTCTCCTGATGGTCCTTATCTGAACGCTCAGTCCCCAGCACTTTAACTGAAAGCTTCGTGTTGGCAAGCAGTCGGGCAAGATTTTTCTGAAGAAGCTGCGGATTATCCGCACTTAGATGAACCAGTGTTGCACGCTTCGGCGCCAAATCACGCAAACGTGCTGCCTTCTGCCTGCGGCCGTCATCGGAACTACCGATGAATGCTTTCGTTATCTGCTGTTTCGGGTGTTGGAACACCTCGGTAACGCCGCCCTCTTCGACAATGCATCCATGGTCAAGAACTGCGACGCGGCTGCATATCTTTTGAATGACGGACATTTCATGGGTAATCAATAGGATCGTTATGCCTAATGATTGATTGATCGATGACAAAAGCGAAAGAATTGAATCGGTCGTTTTGGGATCAAGTGCAGACGTTGCTTCATCGCACAAAAGCACCTTTGGATTGTTCGCCAGAGCGCGTGCAATGCCGACACGCTGTTTTTGACCACCACTCAGTTGCGCGGGATAAGCCGATTCCTTTCCTTCCAACCCCACCATTTTGATCAATTCCGCAATTCGGGACTCGCGCTGATCTTTTTTCGTATTCGTTAACTCTAAGGGAAGTGCAATATTCTCGGCAACGGTTCGCGACCAAAGCAGATTGAAATGTTGAAAGATCATACCGATATTGCGCCGTTCTTTACGCAACTGACGCTCATTCAGCTTCGTCAAATCGTGGCCATCGATCGTGATGGTCCCTGAAGTCGGTTTCTCAAGTAAATTAATCAACCGAATCAGCGTACTTTTTCCAGCACCGCTGTACCCGATAATACCGAACACTTCTCCTTCTTGAACCTTGAGATTAACCCTTGTTAAGGCTTGGACAGGACCTCTCGCAGTTCGAAACGTTTTCTCAATATTGCTTAATTGAATCAAATGCGTTCACCGCTTTCAAAAATTACACAACGCTATCCAAGGCATAAAAAAACTGTTTTCCTGTGTTTTCGGTTCGATTATGAAACGTTTCCGGCCTCTTCACCTCTTGTTCATTCATGATTCTCCAATAAAAAAACCCGCCTTGAGAGAGGTGGGTCCGCCTCTCTCATCTGCCAGAATACATTACACTTCTGTAGGAATTAGCACCTTGACTTTGCGCATGCGCAATCAGGTTGCCGGGCATCATCGGGCCAGTCCCTCCGCCACTCTGGATAAGAGTTTTTCTATTCAATTGAGTGTACTTAATTTACCATCCAAAACGGTTCGTGTCAAATCTTTTTATTATTCCCCGTGCTGCTTCGATCAAGCTTATCACAGTACACCGTCACACCGGTTTTCCTTGATCTTAATCCCCTTTATACCGTTCAGGCATAACACGCAGTGCGACTATTCAGATCGTGGTAACCACTGTCCCTTTGATCGATGAACCGGTCTCTCGATTGAAACGGATTCTGAAAGAGCGGATGTGCATGCTGCCAGTCCGATACGGCCTGCTCCGCTTTTGGATGATTCGCCCGAATACTTTTCGTTTCCTTAAATAAAGCGCGCCAAGGGAGTGAAAGCGACGCCGACCGTTCGCGAATTTTCTCGGCGGACAGCTGTCGGGCATCATCAAGGGATAACGTTTTCCCATAGGCATTCGCATTTAAATAAAGCAGATACTTGCCCGCCGACAAACCGCGTGCTTCAGCCGCTCGTTTTTGCTGAAGCGACGTATGCAGCCATTGCACGCCGATACCGTTCGCCTTTATTGCGCGACGTGTACTGCTTTTGAATGCTGCAGTCAGACCACTAGTGAAATCCGTTCGCTGCGAATGGCTGATTTGATCCGTAAGAACGGACGTAACAATGCAAAGCGAGCTGCCCGAATCGTTGCCCAATTTTGAAAGCAGCGCTGCGCTCAGTTCTTGAAAAGACCCATTCTGAAGCATTGGGCGTTCTTGAATAAATTGTTTTGCCTCTTGGTTTAAAGGTTGAACAGAAATAATGTTCATATTGCGGTCTACACTTGCTTCAACGCTCGCTTTCAGATCAAAATATACATAAGCGGCAACAGGCCCTGGGGGCGCGTATGAGCTGTGTGAAAGCGGCAGAAAACAGAGCACGGAGATGCTCAGTGCCATCATCGGTATCATAAGCGATTTGGGAAGAAGGAAGAAATGAGCAAGGTGTGCCGCCGTAACGGTTTGGCCAATCGACAATCTCGCCGTCCGTGTGAGATGAACGGACTTAAAATCTCCGTCATCAGTTAAAACGACGGCACGGCGCCCTCTCTTGGAAATGAGTACACCCTGATCTTGTTTAATCAGTGTTTCTCCCCACCTTTCTCAGGTCATTGAACCGTCTCCATTTCTGGTTCAATATAGGACCGTAATGCGCTGAACCCACCAATATAGATGAGTGCTAAAGCTATTATATACTTTCGATTCCTTTCAATCGTTTTACGGGAGCACGAAACAAATTGTAACAAATCTTTTATCGGTAACTGCTTTTTTTTCTTTAAGTAAGCGACCAATTCCTTATGTTCAACAAGTAATTTCGCAGAAACTTTTGCATTTTCGCGTGCATCTGCATGTTTCGGGCAGTGTTTGCTCAGTACATCAAACGTAATGCCGTAATCGAGCAGCAGTGCGCGGTAGCTTTCAATCTGTTCCATTCGTTCTTGAATGCGACGCTGTTCTTCATAGTGATCAATCGCCGCTTGTTGTTCGATAAAGCTTTCTTCCATCGTATTTTCATCCGATGGTTTTGTCTGATCCAAGTAAATATGGCGTACTTGTCGGGATTCTTTTCGAATAAAATCGATGATTCGGCGACGAATAACCATATCGGCAAAAGTCAGAAATTTACTCCCCTGACCGTTCTGATATTGATTGATCGCCTCGTTGAACGCAACGAGACCCACACTGAATTCGTCCATTGTTTGATCGATAAAACGATTGCATACTTTAGAAACAACCTTTTTAATAAAAGGTTTGTAGGATTCGATAATTGAGTTTCTCAAGATTTCATTTCCCTGTTGTACTTGGGATATATTATTTTCAAGCGAAATATTAAACGCTCCGCCTAATGTCATCTGGTTTGCGCTCATCAAAACACTCACCTCTCGCTTTTGCTTCTTCATTTAAGTAAAAAAAATAGTCAGGATCCAGAGTCGGTTGCTCTTCTTTTTTATAACATAACATGTCCCATTAACTGGATGAACTATTGTCAAAAACTTTTGTTAATGTACAAGTCTATCATTTTTTGTCGAATGAATACAAAAAATCCTTGTCTTATTTATACCATGGGCTGCTGCTCCAAATAAAGCAACAATACGGTAACAAATTGATGACAAGGATTGTGATGAGCGGTGGTGTCTTAAACTTTGCGCTTTTTAAATTAACCGATCAATTTCTCATAGGCAGCAGCATCAAGTAATTGTCCAAACGCAGATTCATCCACAGATTCAAGTTCAATCATCCACGCTTTTTCGTAGGGCGACTCGTTGACAAATTCGGGTGAGTCCTCCAATTCATCATTAATTTCAGACACGACTCCGTTAACCGGTGCGTATAGTTCTGAAACCGTCTTTACTGATTCAACGCTTCCGAATGAATCGCCGGCATTCAGTTCTGCACCGACTTCAGGCAGTTCGACAAAAACGATGTCTCCAAGTTCTTTTTGTGCAAATTCTGTAATACCGATGCGAACTTTTCCATCGGCTTCTTTTTTTACCCATTCATGATCCTTTGAATAAAGCAGGTCTGTTGGTACGCTCATTATTTTGCCTCCGTTTTTCACAAATGAATGATGTTCTTCTTCCTAAATATATACATATTATACCGTAAGGAAATGGAAGAAAAAACAGTAAAGTTTACGCGTTTTTAACCTTTTCCAGCCATTCCTTTTCAAACATGTTCTCACTGAATCCAACGGTCGCCTTTTGTTCATCAAAAACAAGTGGACGTTTGATCAGCATGCCGTCTGCTTCCAGCCATTCCAGCAATTGTTCTTCAGAAGCATCTTTTCTTTTGTTTTTATAATCGCCTTCACGGTAATGCTTTCCGCTTGTATTAAAAAATTTGCCGATCGGTGTCCCGCTTTTTTTGATGATCTGTGCTAGCAAGGCACGATTTGGCGGCTGCTCAGCAATATTTATGATCTGATAGGAAATATCATGCTCATCCAACCATTTTTTTGCTTTTCGGCAAGTGCCACATGGCGGGTAACTGTACATCGTAAGCACATCGCTCATCCTCTCTTCGTTTTGCTTTCTTTTTTATTATACCCAAGCTTATTGGGCAAACCAAAGATCACCACTGATTCGTATCAATTTTTTTAAAGCGTGTGGACATAATACAAAGGAGCGCCGCTACCAAACAAAACAGGAGTGTGAAAAACACATGAATATGCAACAGCAAAGCGGGCAGAATCAAGTGACCTACCCACAGCCTCCGGCAATACTTTCTACAAAAGATTTTCTGTACATTGAAGACATGCTTTCGTGGAACCTTGAAGTCATTAAAAAGGCTCATGCCTACGCGACAATGTGTCAGGATCAGGACGTTGTTCAAGCGATGAATCGGACATGCCAGCTTCACATGCGCCATTACCAAACAATCCTGAATCACCTGAGCAAACACGTTCAAGCGAAAACAATGGCAGGAGGTATGGCAAAATGATGGAACAACAGCCGGCACAATCCACGCCGATTCAAAATCCGGAAGCTCAGGTTTCAAAAACCCCGCAAATGAATGACCGCGACTACTTGAACGATGTACTGCTTACAGAAAAGTATTTAGGCGTCTCTTATGCACATGCGCTTCAAGAAGCCAGCCATCAATCTTTATATCAAGATATAAAGAACGTCTCCGAACAGACCAGCGATCACCAACGTGATCTCTTTAACCTCATGTTCCACAAAGGCTGGTACAAGATGGAGTCTCAGGACCCGCAAAAGATTCAACAGGCGGTGCAGCAGTTCACTCAGTACGCGCAGCAGCAATTTCCTAAATAAGGTTAAGTTTTGCCTTTTGACATCATCCCATACCTTGGGATGATGTTTTTTTCATAAGGGAAGAAAGTATAAGATTTGGCGTGCAGTACTGCGCGCAGCTGTGCGTTACTTTACCCCGTCTTCAAGCGAATAGGCCAGTACCTTGACCGAGAATCAAGGCGGCAAGCGAGTAACCGAAGCGACGATTCAGCACCGGACGATTTTTGTCCGGTTTTTGTTGTTTCAAACAAAAAATGCTGATCTTCCTTTTCTAATCACCTATAATGAACAAAAAGGAGGCAACATTTTGAATAAACGATTAATTGCCGTTGAAGATTTGGCACAATTTACGTTTGCCGGAAACCCCGTGCTCTCTCCCGATGGAACAACCGCTGTCTATGTAGTAACAAAGACCGACTTACATCAAAACGGTTATGTTTCGACACTATACATAACAAATGATGAACAGGCACCAAGGCCGCTGACTCACGCGTACCAAACGGATCGGTTGATCAAGCATCACCGCCCTTCTTTCTCTGCAGACGGAACTTATGTTTATTATTTATCCAATCAAACTGGAACGGATCAGGTTTGGCGTATCCGATTATCCGGCGGTGAATCGGAACAAGTAACCAAATTTGAACATGGCGTTGAGGATTATGTACTGAGTCCAGATCGTATGCACATGGTCTGCCGAGCCATAAATAAGGATCGTCAAGAATCGGAAAATGATGATGTGACGGTCATTACAAGACTCCGCTATCTGCAAAATGGGAAAGGTTTTGTTGATCAGACAGGCGTCCTATACTTCTGCTCGATTAAGCGCAAGCAGCAGACACGGATCACCAAACCAAATTGTGATGCGAAGATGCCGCGGTTTTCATTAGATGGACATACACTCTACTTTTTAATGACAAAATCCGCTCCTGAAACAAGTGATTTTCTGTTTGATGTCTACTCGTATCACTTGTCAACGGAAACAACAACCTGCATTTATCAAGCCAACGGCACACTCTATGATCTCGCTGTTTCCCCAGATGGACGCACGGTCGCACTTGCCGGAACTGAAGATGGTGAATTTTCTCCGAAAAACATTGAGCTATTGTTGCTCCCTTCTCATGGAGGAACCGTCCATCATATAACCGAGCACTGGAATCTATCACTTGGAAACTTTGTTAGTACCGATGCCCGCTTTGATGCAGGAAATTCCTTAATTGCGTGGACGGAGGATAGCCAAGCGTTGATCTGTCTCGTTCAAGACGGAGCGATTAGCGGCTTAAAGACGGTGCATCTTGACGGGAGCTGCACAACGCTTTTTATGAAAGAAAAGCATGTCGTCACTTCTTTTGCGATGCAGAACAACGTTATTGCTGCAATCATTTCAACACCGCTTTCAACCGGTGAGCTTTATTTCCTAGGAAATAACGACTCAATTCGACAAAACAGTTTCCATAATCAATCGCTTTTTAACCAACTCGATCTCAATGAACCGATTGCTTTTACTTACAAGGGGGCTGATGATTGGACCATCGATGGATGGGTATTGCTGCCGCCAACACGCGCACGCAAAACAGGGAAAATTCCCATTGTTCTTGAAATTCATGGTGGACCCGCTTCCGCATATGGCGATTCATTTCATCATGAATTTCAATGTCTTGCAGCAGAGGGGTATGCGGTCGTTTATACCAACCCGCGCGGCAGCCGTGGTTACGGCTCTGCTTTTTGTGCGGGATGCTTTAACGACTGGGGCAGAAAAGATAAAGAAGATATTTTAAAGGGCCTTGATTATGTTCTTGATCATTTTCCAGAATGCGATCGGACGCATCAATACGTCACCGGGGGCAGTTACGGAGGCTTCATGACCAATACCATCGTTGGTACGACCAATCGTTTTCGTGCCGCCGTAACCCAGCGTTCCATTTGCAACCTTTATAATTTTTACGGAACAAGCGATATCGGCTACTATTTTCTGAAGCGCTATTTTAATGGTGCTGATTTATGGGATGCTGAAGAACGGTTGATGCAGTTCTCACCAATCCGTAACGCGCCGAGAGTTAAAACACCGATCTGCATTATCCATAGCGAGCAGGACCATCGCTGCCCGATCGAACAAGCAGAACAATGGTATGTTGCCTTGCGCCGCCTTGGCGTTCCTGCTCGTTTTGTGCGCATCAATGGTGAAAATCATGAGCTTTCGCGCAGTGGACGGCCGCAAAATCGTTTTACGCGTTTACACGAACTGATTAATTGGTTTAATCGTTATTGTCCAAAAGAAACAAGCGACTAAACGTCACCGTCTCGATCACACTTACAGAGGGCATCTCAAACGTTCGGTTTCAACTTTGAGATGCTCTTTTTTCACATAAAGAAGGTTTATGGTTTTGCACTTGCTGAACAGGGATAAGCGATATAGCGATATGGAAAAGGAACCTTCCTGATTATAAAGGAACTTTCTTGATGCAAAAGAACTTTCTTAATGATAAAGGAACTTTCGCTAAGTGCGCATACGTCCTGTATGCAACGCGAAAGCCATCACATCCTGTGAAAGTACGTCCTGTATGCAACGCGAAAGCCACCACATCCTGTGAAAGTACGTCCTGTATGCAACGCGAAAGCCACCACATCTTGCGAAGATAAGGACCGGGCGCTTTTTGCCCGGTTTTCTTGCAGGAAAAGAAAGTATAAGATTTTGCCCCATCTTCAAACCAATGGACCAGTGTCTTGGCTAAGAATCAAAGCGGAGCTATTCTGGCGCCAGCGGGATCGCGCTGAGTTGATGCATGCCATTTCCGCATTTCCTCCATTTTTACTTAATCTTCCACAAATCTGGTAACATCATGTAATTCATCCTTTTACCCCATTACTAATCTCCTAATCCCGAAACCTATGAACCAAGGAGGGAGTTATACAATGAAAAAGAAAGTTGTTGGTTTAACGATCGCAGGTGCCCTTGCCCTGCCACTCGCTTTTGGAGGAGGTCAGGCACAAGCAGCGTCTCCGTCAAACAGTAAAGTTTGCACGAAGCAATTCAATGCATTGATCAATCCATTGAATGTGCAAGAACAGCAAGCTACGGATCTCGATGCTTTGCTTAAGAAACTTGGAATCAACCTTGATGGGACCCAGCTCCAGGAACAGCTTAATTTGCAGCTGAATGCAAAAGATGCGTCGGTAAAGGCTCCGGAGAAAAAGAAGGAGACACCGCAGGCAGAAAAGCCTAAGGCTGATTCTCAAAAAAAACAACCGGCACCAAGCCAAGGAAACGGCACTTCTGAAAAAGCAGACAAGCCTGCAAATGATTCGTCACAGCCATCGGACAGTGAACTGAATGCCTTTGAACAAAAGGTTGTTGATTTGACCAACCAAGAACGGACAAAAGCAGGTCTGCAGCCATTGAAAGCAGACAACAGTAAACTGTCAAAAATGGCCCGTGCAAAATCTCAAGACATGAAAGACAAAAACTATTTTGACCACCAGTCACCGACCTATGGTTCACCATTTGACATGATGAAACAATTCGGTATTTCTTATAAAACAGCCGGTGAAAACATTGCCGCAGGACAAAAGACGCCAGAAGAAGTCGTTCAAGGATGGATGAATAGCCCGGGTCACCGTGCGAACATTCTGAAAGGAAGCTTTACGACAATTGGTGTCGGTTACGTTGACGGCGGTTCTTACGGATCTTACTGGACTCAAGAATTTATCGGCAACTAATTTCTACCCCCAAAACAATTCGACATTCACTTTCAGCATCTTGCCATGTACATGAGGCAGATGCTGTTTTTTTGTTTCTTCTCGGCGGCAGCCATCATAGATAAAATGAAAATTAAACTGCTATGACTTGACTTGATTTCATGCCTTATTGGTTCAAGCATTCTATATGCTTGAACCAGATGCAGCTCATAAGAATACATTAGAAATATGGAAACTTTCTCAATTGGAGGTGACGATTTGCGCGCAGAGCCTCTCTATACTGCACTGGGCGATTCATTAACCGTAGGCGTCGGATCAACCGTATTTCAACCTAATTTTGTTAAACTTTATCAGCGAAAGCTAGAGGTGTATTACCACATAAAGCTGCAACGACAGATTTTTGCAAAGAACGGGGCAACAACCGAACAGATTCTGCAATCCACATTTCGCCCGGAAATCGCTGCAGCGATTGGAAGATCAACGTTTCTCACGATTACAGGCGGCGGCAATGATTTTCTCAAAGCCGGCAGATATTGGATGAAAACGGGCGACTTCTCAGCAGTCTTGCAAGCGACCGAAAACAGTTTAGCCCACATGGAACAGATGATCTACAGGATTCATCTGCTTCATGAAGACAGCACTGATTCTTATCGGGTGCGCATTCTTAATTTATACAATCCACTCTTCTATATACCGGGAACTAATCATTGGCTTGAAGACTACAATAAACGTTTAAATCAGTTCGAGGATGATGCGCACGTGCGTATCGCTGACGTTTATCATGCCTTTTCAGGGTATGAACCGCAGCTGCTCGGTTTTGACCATCTGCATCCAAATCCGATCGGTTATCGTGTGATGGCTGAAGTAACGCCAGTGTGATTTTTAAACATGCCACTCGAAAAAAAAAGACTCCTTAGAAGCTGAGCCGTTTGTTTATGCAGTAGGTTTAAGTTTCGATTGGCGTGTTCCGCCACTTTGGCGGCATATTTTTCCCCCAGTAAATCGTTTTGATCTCATGATGATCCTTGAAGCCATCCAATACAGTATGATAATGGAACTGAAACGCATAGCCGGCCTGAGGTGGGTGATTCCTTCTTACATGAAGCTTCGCGACTTCCTGACCGGATAATGTATTGTAAACATGGATGATGCGCTCCCCATAACCCGCTGCCGGTGCATGGGTAATGTCAAGTGAACGAATCCACGTTTTATCGCGTGCCATACTGATCTCTTTAACCGCATTGATAAAAACTGGGACGACCTCTGTTATGTATGGGTCACTTAGCTTTTCCCCGATTCGGGTGCCAAATTTCTGCTTTCCTTGTGTCAATGCTTCACGGGACACATACGCAGAAAGTCCTTTGATTAGCTGCATTTTTTCATTTGATGATCGCCATGAATCGTCGCTTTGCTCTGATTGCTGAGCGTTTTGCTCATGAGTGCTTGTACGCGCAGTCTCCGACTCATGAAGGTTTTGCTGATCATTCTGTTTGTCCAGATCATGTGCAGGCGGTGCTGGTGTGATCAAGCCGAATGTTAGTACGGCAACAAGCGTAACCAGTCCTTTTTTTATCCATTGAACAGGCACCGAAAAACCTCCAAGTCATTTATCGTACAATTCTTATATTTTTCGTATCTTGGTCGAGATTTCTGTCAGTTAAGTGCTGTTATCACGCGTGATTTTCACTGATCGCAGGCAGACCATGCAGTACTAAAGAATCCATCGCTACAAAAAAAGAAGGTGTCTCATCATTAGCCTTGATTTTTGAGACACCTTCTTTGGTTCATACATTGTCAAAATTAAAATCTTCATCCGTGAGCGGTTCAATATTAAGAGGAACCACATAATCACCTTTCGTTGAGAAGAAATCATGGTTGATGGTTCCGGTATCGATCCCATTCAGCACGATTTGGCTCACCGGTTCATGATCATATTTATCCTCATACCCGAGATTCTGCAGGGCGCGATTCGCATTGTAGTACACATAATCCATAACCTCACGAGTCAAACCGATTTTCGTGTATATTTTTTCTGTATATATTTTTTCGATCCCAATTAACTGATCCAGCAGTTTTTCTCGCTGCTGATCTGCTTGCTTGCGTTCTTCATCCGTTAAGTCCTCGCGATACAGCCGTTGCGCCACCATTCCGGTGAAGCTTCCATGTATCGACTCGTCCTGAATAATTTTGCGAATGATCTCCCCGCTGGCAATCATGCGACCTTGTCCGGATAAGAAAACCGGATAAAAGAAACCGCTGTAAAATGAAAAGCTTTCTAAGAATACGGAAGCGCACATCGCCATATAACGCTTGAAGGGTGTCACATTTTCCTTCTTATCGTAAAGCTGATTGTACCAATACGCAATCAAGCGGTATTTTTCCTGCAATTCCGGCTGTCGATCCACCCACTCGCCGAGATAATAATCGGTTTCACGCGATGAAATTAGGGTTGAAAAAATGTGCGAATACGATTTCGCATGAATATGTTCCATCATCCCCATCCAGGCAAAAACGGCTTGTTCATGCATGTTATCATGGTGGATGGCAACAAGCGGCATTCCGTTGTCCCCTTGCTCACGATCAAGACCGGTCAGTCCGGATAACACTTCGACATAGACTGCCCGCTCATCCTCTGTCATGTTCGACCAATCGGAAAGGTCGCGCGATACTTTAAATGCCTCTTCTGTCCAAAACTGGTTAATATTTTGTTTCCAGTAAACCTTTGCAATTTGATTATCATTTCGATTCCAATTAATTGCCTTCATAAAAAATTCATCCTCCGTACTGTCAGCTGCTTGACTCCAGTATCATTTGGATCACAAATGTATTCACACCGAGCAGGCGGTGCATTCTTCAGGTGAAAGAAGCTGCGTTCTTGTATAGTAAAGCGACTTTAGCCCCTTTTTATGTGCATAGACATACAGACGTGCAAGCTGCCTTGTGCTCGTCATACTGTCGACATACAGAATTGTCGAGATTCCTTGGTCGACATGCTGCTGGATTTCAGCGATCAGGTCGATCACGCGATACTGATTGGTCTGATACGCCGATTTATAGTACCACATCGTCTGCGGTGACAAGAACGGCATTGGATAAATCGTTTCACTATTCCCATATTTGCGTCGTTCAATGACGTTAACCACCGGCATAACCGAACTGGTTGCATTCTGCACGTAACTGATCGATTGTGTTGGTGCAACCGCTAGGCGATAAGCATTGTATAAGCCGTGGGTTGCAACCTTGTGCTTAAGCTCGATCCATTCCTCAGTCGTCGGAACAGGAATGCCCTTAAACAGTTCTTGAACGCGCTCTGTTTTTGGTCGGAAATCGTCCTGTTCATATTTTTTAAAATAGGAGCCGTCTGCATAATCGGTTTTTTCAAATCCCTTGAAGGTTTCTCCGCGTTCTTTTGCAATCAACATCGATTTTTCAATTGAGTAGAAATTTACGAGCGAGAAGAACGTCCGTGCAAAATCACGCGCTTCTGCTGATTCGTAAGCGATTTGGTTCTTCGCAAGATACCCATTCAGATTCATGGCCCCTAACCCGACCGAGTGCAATTCGCGATTAGCCAGGCTGACGCCGGGTGCATTAGGGATTTCCGTCATGTCGCTGACCTTGGTCAGCGCAGCAATACCGGAATGAACGGAGTCGCGTACTTTGCCGGATTCCATTACATTAACAATATTTAAGGAGCCAAGAATACAGGAAACGTCACGACGAATATCATCTGGGACGCTGTAGTCGTTAATCGTTGAGGTCTCCTGCAACTGGAAGATCTCTGTGCAAAGATTGGACATTTTGATGTCGCCAAGACGATGAAGCGGATGATTTTTATTGGCATTGTCTTTATAAAAAATATAGGGATAGCCGGACTGCATCTGCATTTGAGCAATCAAATTCAAAAATTCACGAGCATCGGCACTTTTCTTTTTGACTGCTGGATTGGCAACGAGCTCATCATACATTTCGTCCATATTCATGTCGTCCAAGTGCTTGCCGTATGCCTTGTAGACGGTGTAGGGCGCGAACATGAAAAACGTTTTCCCGGCCTCAGCAAGTTCAAAGAACTTTCCAGGAACGATCAAACCAATGGACAAGGTTGACAGGCGAATGTCTTCATCAGCATTTTCTTTCTTCGTATCCAAAAATTCCGGAGCGTCCATGTGAAAAATATTCAGATAAGCCGCGCCTGCACCCGGACGCTGTCCCAGTTGATCTGCATAGGAGAACCCAAGCTGAAGTTTGCGTGCAACTGGTATAACGCCCTTAGCCACACCTTCTACACCTTTAATCGCTTCTCCGCGCGCACGAATCTTCGAAAGGTTCAAAGCAACGCCACCGCCGATTTTCGACAGTTGCTGCGAGGTGCTCTCAATGTAGTTGATCGAATTGAGCGAGTCGTCGGATTCAAGCAAAAAACAGGAAACCATTTCACCACGCCGTGCTTTTCCCGCATTTAAGAACGTTGGCGTGGCCGGCTGATAGCGCTGCTCCATCATCGCATGCATAAATCGCTCAGCGCGTGCATAATTTCCTCCAGAAAGGAATAAAGCAACAATCGAAACCCGTTCAGCGTAGTTTTCGAGATAGTGAGATTTGTCATTGGTTTTCATCGCATAGTCACGATAAAATTTACTTGCAGCCATGTAGGATTTGAATTGGAAATGATAGTCTGAAGCGATTTGATGCAGTCGTTCAATCTCTTCTTCACTATATTGTGCAAAAACATCGTAGTAATAATGTTCGTCAACCAAATAGTGCAGCCGATCAAGTATTCCCGGGAAATGAATCGTTTTTTCATGAACTTCTTCCATATAGACCCGGATCGCCGCTTGGTCTTTTTCCAAGCGGTAAAAACCGTCTTCTCCACGAGTCAGCACTTCATTATTTAATTCAGTATAGGACTTTGATTTGATCGCTTCGTTCGGCAAGTGCCTTCACCCTTTCTTGAAATTCCGCGACATCTTCTGCTGTGCCGCCCAGTTCAAACTTATATAGAATAGGAACATGGTAGCTTTTCGATACAACATCTGCCGCATGAGCAAAATTATGCCCCCAGTTCCTGTTTCCGCTAGCAGCGACCGCAACGAGATAATTTCCGTTTTTCATTAAAAACGCCTTAACGGTTTCCGGAGCGTCACCGAAACCGATGGTATTCGTGACGAGCACAAACGGTTCCTGAACACGGTCCACACTGCTGATTGGCTGGTGAGATAGGCCGGTCTTGCCAAGAAATCGTTTGACATTCCCCGTCATGGTTTCGTATAAAATCAGCAATTCGGGCGCATCTCCTTTACTATGTAATGAAAATGAAGAACCGCATCATTTCACTACATATTGTATTATATTAAATACAATACCACAATATATTGTGGTATTTCAACGATTTTATACCAGAATATATTGTGGCTGATTGATCAGGTCTGATCCTGTTTTTTAAAAACTATCTTTTATCATAAGCCATGTTCCGATGCGTTTCAATATGTCTCTTCCTGCATCAAACCGTGAGCCTGCTCACTTCATTCGAAAATGCGCGGTTTTAAGGGGAAAAGGCTCCCCAAATTTGTCGAGAAATTTTTTCGGTTGTCCCCCATCAATGATCCGGATTCTGTGAATCTTCGTTCCCCTTGATTGGAATAAAGGTCCGCCGTTCACGTAATGAATCCTCACGGCGAATCGTTCGCTGCGCCGCCATCTTTGCCAAGTACTCCTGAACATTAAAGGGGATTTTTCCGCGTCGATCCGTTTTTTCATAGTGATTATCGCTTCCTAGAACGCGCGTTTTGATATTGTCGCGCATCATCAAATCAAACAAATCGATGATGGTCTTTTTGATCTTTGCATTCTCAATCGGAAACATTAATTCAACGCGTCGATTTAAATTTCGAGGCATCAAGTCAGCACTGGCCAGATACACAAGTGTATCGCCGCCGTTACCGAACATATAGATCCTGCTATGCTCCAGGTAACGGCCGACAATCGAATGTACGTCAATATTCTCACTGACGCCGGGAATCCCTGTGCGCAGGCAGCAGATGCCGCGGATGATCAGTTGAATCTTCACACCGGCTGCTGAAGCGCGGTACATGGCCTTAATCATCCCTTCATCAGACAAAGCATTCATTTTAGCGCGAATAAATGCTGGTTTACCGTCCTGTGCATTTTTAATTTCATTATCAATCAAATCCATCAAGGTATCGCGCAACCAAAGTGGTGCCATGACTAATTTATGGAAATAAGGCGGTTCTGAATAGCCGGAGAGCATGTTGAATACGTTGGATGCATCAATCCCCATCTGCTCATTGCAAGTCAGAAGACCCATATCTGTATAAAAGTGAGCGGTAATATCATTATAGTTTCCCGTTCCAAAATGCATGTAACGCTTAATCCCGTTTTCTTCGCGTCTGACGACAAGCGCCATTTTGCAGTGAGTTTTCAGACCAACAAGTCCGTAAATAACATGACATCCCGTTTTCTCCAATTTCTGTGCCCAGTTAATGTTATTTTCTTCATCAAAACGTGCTTTCAGCTCAACCAGTACCGTTACCTGTTTGCCATTTTCAGCGGCTTTTTCCAAATAACGGATGATCGGAGAATGCCCTGATACGCGGTAGAGCGTCATTTTAATTGCCAGCACCTGCGGATCCCTTGAAGCTTGGCGAATCAATTCGATCACCGGATCAAAGGATTCATACGGATGGTGAAGAAAAATGTCTCCCGCGCGCATCGCATCAAAGATCGAATGCTCAAGCAATTCGTACTGAATAAATGGGCGATTCGCTGAATAGACCATATCGCCGGGTGCTTCAATTTTTCCCACTAATTTGGAAAGAAAAGTTAAATCAATCGGTCCGTTTACGCGATAGACATTTTCTTGACTCACGGAAAGACGGTCGAATAATTTAGCGATTAAGCGGTCACTGATTCCTGCCTCGACATCAAGATGAATCACATTGCCGCGCTCACGCAAACGGAGCTGCTTCTCAATTTCCTTAAGCAGATCTTCCGTATCCTCCTCATCAACCTCCAGATCCATATCACGAATAACTCTGTAACACGCCGATTCAATGACATCAAAGCCGACAAACAGCTGATGCAAATGTCGGCGAATAATGTTTTCTAGCAGAATGAAACTGGTATGTCCCTCTTGATCCGGCAGTTTGACAACGCGCGGTAGAACATTTGGAACCTGTACCGTGACAAACTCACGATGCTGGATTTGACTGTTCTTTTTATGAATGAATGCAGCGATATTAATGCTTTTATTCAAGATCAGCGGAAACGGGCGTGACGAATCGACGGCCATCGGTGTCAGAACCGGATAAACTTCACGGTTGAAGTAATGGTCGATAAAATCGAGTTGTTTTTGCGCCAATTCATCGACGTCCAGAATATGAATATTTTTCTCATCAAGGAGCTTCTTCAGCATCCGATTATACGTGGTATACTGTTGGGCAATCATATGGTGGGCAGCTGTACTGATTGCAGCAAGCTGCTGTTCCGGCTTCATTCCGGAAGGATCCGATTTATCATAGCCAACGTTAACCATGTCAATTAATGATGCCACCCGTACCATAAAGAATTCGTCTAGATTGCTTGCGGTGATCGACAAAAACTTTACCCGTTCAAGCAGCGGATTATCTTTGTCTCTTGCTTCCTCAAGAACCCGCTCATTAAAAAGCAACCAGCTCAGTTCGCGATTGCTGAAGTACTCCTGTCGATCGAACTGTTCCATGACAACCACCTACCCTCTTAAAATCGGTTTCAACCCAAAAACTTCTTCAAAATAGGCTGACTTATCATTAAACGTCTGCTTTTCAAGCGAGAGATCATCATCAGAGCGCGCCGTGATCGTCACTTGATCCTTTTTCAGTGATACGGCAATCCGTTCTACCTTCTGCTGCCTGCTGTCATCAAGTGCATCCGCAATACGAAGCAGCGCAGCAAGTTTTGCAGCAGCCAGCCTGCTTGACTCCGGCAGCTTACGAAAAGCTGTGTTATTAATCGAAGGCGTTTCAGCACTATGATAACGGGCAATCGTGGCAACAAGATCGCGTTCCAGTTCTGAAATGCCGATAATCTCAGATGATTGGATGATGTAATAGGAATGCACATAATGCGCATTCATATCAATATAACTTCCGGTGTCCTGTAGAATTGCCGCAAGCTGAAGCAACAGCCTATCCCGCTTGTCCAGTCCATGAAGCCGGCGCAAACGATCAAACAGGTGCAGCGCAAAACGTTCAACGACCATAATGTGCTTTGGATCGCAATTGTAGCGATCCGCAATATTGCGTGCGGATACAATGATATCCTCTGTAAACGAATGATCCAGCACCTTTTTGCGCATCTCAAGCAGTTCATGCACAATCAGTCCATCAGCTAGATCAGCTTCGGACAAAATAATACTTTTTGCACCGGTAAGCTCAAGCGTCTTTTTCAAGATCATCACCGAAGGCAGCAATTGTGTTGCCGATTCAAAGGGAACTTTATATTCCTTCGCAAGAATTTGGGGGGGAATCTTCAGAATATGGCGATAGAGTTCAACAAAACGTTCCCTCGTTAACGTATCGATACGGCCGCCCAGAAACATATGTTTAAACGCGCGCAGTTCTGTACCAACAAGCACGAACTTTTGTACTTTAACCTCTTTAGGTGCGAACTGATGGTACCCGTCAATTTTGCTGCGGATATAATCTTCCATAATTTCTACATAATCGCCTGTTTTACTTTCGAGATCGCCGAGCAGTTCGCGAATACGCAGCGGTCCAAGCTTAATATTCCGTGAAAAAACAAAATGACCTGCATTATATACCGTCAGCTGCATGCTCCCTGAACCAATGTCAATCAGCATTGTTCCTTTTTGGATGAGTTCATTAAATCGATCCGAATTATAGGCAACCGCCTGATTATGTAAAAAACGTTCCTCAGCATTCGCTAGCCATGTGAGATTTAATCCCGTTTTAATCCGAATTTGTTCTTTAATATACTCTGCGTTGCGTGCTTCTTTGACGGAACTTGCCGCGACCGCACGATATTCTCTAACGCCGTAATCATTCATGATTTGTACAAAACCTGCTAATTGACGGCAAGCCTGATCAACCGTATTGAATTCGATCATTTGATGATTGTAGATATCTGCCCCAATCGAAACGTCTGCCTTCACATAGTCAACAAGCGACATTTTTGTCAAATCGGCAATCTTCAGTACCAGTGTCTGCAGCCCAACCGTAATCGAAGCGAAGAGTTTATGATTCGCCATCGTCCTCACCCCACAACTCACATGTTCTCTATTTCCATTTTTTTAGCACTTAGTATTTATTATACGGCATATTTCATTGTATATGAGAATCCAATTAAATTCTTCATAATAAATTTACGTTGCGACTTCCGCAGGACGCGGTGACTTCTGCGTTGTGCACAGGATGTGCACGCCCTTAGCAGAAGTTCCTTTTACAATAGCGAAAGTTCATTTTGCTCTGTACGCGGTTTTGATTCATCACCTTGTTGACGCTTCGGTTACTCGCTTGCCACGGGCGCACCGCGAGCCTCCTCAGACAGGGCAGGAATCTGCGGGGTCTCTGGCACGCTGATCCCGCTGGCGCCAGAGCACCTACGCTTTGATTTTTAGTCAAGATACTGGTCTATTGGTTTGAGGATGGGTAAAATCTTACACTTCCTTATCCTGCAAAAAAGAGGGTGTCTCAAAGGTCAATTGACTTTTGAGACACCCTTAAAAAAACATCTATTTTTGGGATTAAGCACGAAGATGCGCGCTTCTGAATCGCCCGCGGTCGCGATCAGTTGATGCGAGCAATCGGAGCGCACTATAAATCCAACACCCTTTTAGAACGGCCGCTTGCATCATACGCTTGCTCATTCGTTTAGTTTAGTACGGACAGTTTCTTGTCCAAGTACAGATCAACAGCGGCGGCTGCGCGACGTCCTTCTTCGATTGCCCAGACGATCAGACTGGCACCTCTGCGCGCATCGCCCGCAGCAAAAATACCGTCTTTACTTGTCTGATAACGAATCGTGTCTGCCTCAATCACGCGTCCGGATGAATCCCGTTTTACATCAAATGCGTCAAAGACTTGATCCTCCGCGCCTTGGAATCCAATTGCAATGAGCACAAGATCCGCGTCCCATGTTTTATGATCATCTGTATCCTTTGCATCTTTTTTAAAGGAGCCTGTAAGTAGCTCTTTCACATGACCGTTATCGTTGCCCACAAATTTTTTCGTCTCCACATAGTATTCACGTGGATCATTGCCGAGTACTTCTTCAGCCTCTTTGTATGCATAGTCCACAGAAAAAACATTCGGGTGTTCCGGCCAAGGATTGTTTTCAGCACGTTTTGCAGGCAGTTTACCGTGTTTGCCAAACTGAACGACACTTTTGCAACCTTGACGAATCGCGGTAGCCACGCAGTCCTCACCGGTATCTCCACCGCCAATCACGATCACATTTTTACCTTTGGCATCAAAATCATCGGCCAGTGGTTCCCCATAGAGCTGGTTGCGGTTGCTCGCTATCAAATAGTCCATAGCTGGAGAAATACCTTTCAAGGCTCTGCCTTCGAGCGAAACTTCGCGATGCTTGCCGGCGCCCGTGCAAAGAATCACTGCGCTATACGCTTCTTTTAACGAAGCCACACTGATTGTATTTCCAACATTTGCATTCGTTTCAAAATGAATCCCTTCGTCTTTCAATAGCTGCACACGACGATCAACAACATCCTTCTCAATCTTCATGCTCGGAATGCCATACATCAACAAACCGCCGGGACGATCAGAACGTTCAAAAACGGTCACCTCATGACCAATCTTATTCAGCTGATCGGCGCAAGCGAGACCGGCCGGTCCGGATCCAATCACAGCGATCTTCTTTCCGGTACGCCGTTTCGGCGGCTTGGGTACGATCCAGCCTTCTTCAAAGGCGCGGTCAATAATTGCCCGCTCAATTGATTTAATGGAAACCGAATCGCTGACAAAACCTGCAGTGCAGGAACCTTCACATGGCGCAGGACAAGCTCTTGAAGTAAATTCAGGAAAGTTATTTGTCTTAGCCAAACGTTCATAAGCTTCCTTCCACAAGCCATGATAAACGAGATCATTCCATTCCGGAATCAGGTTGTGGATTGGGCATCCGGTTGTTCCTCGATTAATCATCGTGCCGATTTGGCAATACGGAGTCCCGCAATCCATACATCGCGCCGCCTGCTTTTTCACTTCTTTTTCCCTTAACGGAATCTTATATTCTTTCCAGTCACGAACACGCTCAACCGTTTTGCGTTCGCTTTGATTTTTTTTCTCTATATTCATGAAACCCATTAATTGTCCCATGGTGTCCACTCCATCCTTTCAAAATTTATCCGTAGCATCAATTCGCTCGTATCTTTAAACCGTGAGATATGTGGAAGTACGGACGCTTAATTTTCCTTCTTTCTTCAAATAAAACGCCTCTTCCTTAGCCTGTTCAGCATCTAAGCCTTGTGCTTCATATCGTTCGATTTGTTCAAGTATCGCTTCATAATCGCGCGGGATTATTTTGATGATCCTTTGAATGGACATTTTCCAGTTTATGAGCGCCTGTTCTGCCTTTGGACTTCCGGTGTGATCGAGGTGGTTCTTAATCAATTCATAAACCTCTGTTTGTTCCTTTTGGTCGGTAAGCGGCTCAATATTCACCATTTCCTTGTTAATCCGATGAATGGTTTGATCTGGTGCACCATCAGGAAGAATGTAAGCAATACCGCCCGACATGCCAGCCGCAAAATTACGCCCAATCGAACCGAGCACGACAACTTTACCGCCGGTCATATACTCGCATCCATTTTCACCGACACCTTCAACAACAGCCTTTGCCCCACTGTTGCGCACGCAGAAGCGTCCTCCTGCAGTACCGCGTACATAGGCTTCACCACTGGTTGCTCCAAAAAGCGCCACATTTCCCATCATTGCTTGGGAGTCTGTATCGACACCAATAATTTCTTCTGACTTGATGATGACTTTACCGCCGGACAATCCTTTGCCAACATAATCATTCGCATCACCGGTTAAAATCATGGTTACACCTTTCGGGAGAAACGCAGCGAAACTCTGTCCCGCACTCCCAGTAAATGAAAGGGTGATCGTGTCTTCCGGAAGCCCCTTGCCACTGGTAGAGCGCGAGATGAAGTAACCAAGCGTTGAGCCAACGGTTCGATCTGAGTTTCTCAACTTATATACCAATTGGACCGGTTTCTTATTTTCAATCGTTGGTAAGCAGGTTGCGACCAGATTGCGTTCATCGAAGCGTCGATCAACATGATGTTCCTGGGCGCGCGCGAAGAATCGTTTCGATACATCGCTTTCCGCTTGATAGAGCAGGTCGGACAGATCCAAAGTACGTGCTTTCCAGTGATTGTGCACTTCTTTTTTGATCCTTAGAAGATGCGCCTGACCGATGACCTCATCCAGTGAACGATAACCAAGATCCGCCAACTGCTCGCGAATATCGCGGGCGATAAAGGTCATAAAATGAACAATATGCTCCGGACTGCCCATAAAATTCTTGCGCAGTTCCGGGTTCTGTGTCGCAATGCCGACCGGACACGAATCCAAGTGACAAGCACGCATCATAACACAGCCGAGCACAACAAGTGGTGCGGTTGCAAAGCCAAATTCTTCAGCACCAAGGCAGGCTGCGATCAGAACATCGCGGCCGCTCATTAATTTCCCATCCGCTTCAACGCGGACGCGATCGCGAAGACCGTTTTTCATTAAGGTTTGATGTGCTTCTGCCAATCCGATTTCCCAAGGCAGACCTGCATGCTTAATACTTGTTTTCGATGCTGCGCCTGTTCCACCGTCATGACCGCTAATTAAGATCACATCAGCCTTGCCTTTGGCAACACCTGCAGCGATTGTACCAACTCCGCCTTTTGCCACGAGTTTGACGCTGATTCTTGCTTTTGGATTACTTGATTTTAGATCATAGATCAGCTGTGCTAAATCTTCAATTGAATAAATATCATGATGCGGCGGCGGTGAGATCAAGGCCACACCGGTCGTCGCATGACGGGTGCGGGCAATCCACGGATAAACCTTTCCGGCAGGAAGCTGCCCGCCTTCGCCCGGCTTTGCGCCTTGCGCCATCTTAATTTGCAGTTCATCCGCTTCTGATAAATAGTAGCTGGTTACACCGAATCGTGCAGAAGCAACTTGTTTAATGGCACTCCGGCGCCAATTGCCGTTCTCATCGCGGGTGAATCGTTCTGCATCCTCGCCGCCTTCACCACTGTTGCTCTTGCCTCCAATTCGATTCATGGCAATTGCCATTGCTTCATGAGCTTCTTTGCTGATCGACCCGTAGGACATCGCTCCCGTTTTAAACCGCTTGAGTATTTTTTCTACCGGTTCGACTTCATCAAGTGGAATCGGTTTGTGATCGCGTTCAAAAGTGAGCAGACTGCGGATCGTTGAAAAGGGTGCATGATCGACCATATTTGCGTAATCTTTATACAATTTATAATCATTTGTACGTGCCGCTTGCTGCAAGGTATGCACAATCAGCGGGTCAATTTTATGTTGCTCTCCCCCTTGGCGCCATTGAAGCGTACTCCCCGGATCAAGCGGCTTCATCTCCCCGTGATCAAGTTCCTTAACGGCCGTCTCATGACGTATACGCATTTCCTGTTCAAGTTCCTCTAGACCGATACCGCCGATTTGTGAGACCGTTCCGGCAAAGTAACGCTCGATCAAACGACTTGATAACCCGAGCGCTTCAAACGTTTGTGCGCCGCGGTAACTTTGAATCGACGAAATGCCGACTTTAGACATAATTTTTACGATACCGGCAACCAGTGCTTTAATATAATTCTGTTCTGCTTTTTCCTCATCCAAGTCAAGATGATCTTCCTTAATCAAAGCGTGTACCGATTCAAGCGCCAGATATGGATGAATCGCATCGGCGCCGTATCCGAGCAGTGCAGCAACCTGATGACTGTCTCGCGGTTCGCCTGAATCAACAATTAAACTGATATGCGGCCGCGTTCCCTGTTCAATCAGATGATGATGGAGCGCACTGACCGCAAGCAGCGACGGGATCGCAAGATGTTTTTCATCAACACTCCGATCTGAGAGAACGATCAAATCAGCGCCTTCATGAATCACTTCATCGACATGAAGAATCAGCTGGTCAACGGCTTTGAGAAGACCAAACGCACCATTATTTTCCGGATAGGTCAAATCAACCGTTTTTGCTTTTAACGCCTGGTGAAACAGATCTTGAAATGCTCTTCGATCAAGAATCGGGTGTTCGAGTCGAATTTGCGAGGTTACATGCTTGAGCGGATCAAGCAGACTAATTTGTGGCCCAAGCCATGTAATTTTCGACATCACTCGCGCTTCGCGAATCGCATCAATCGGCGGGTTCGTCACCTGTGAAAACCATTGTTTAAAATAATCGAATAATAGCTGAGATTTATTTGACAATACCGCCAGCGGGGTATCGTTTCCCATCGACCCGGTAGGCTCTTTACCTTGCTCAGCCATGGGTTGAATTCCCTTGGTCACATCTTCATAGGTATAACCAAATATTTTTTGCTTGAAAAGTCGTGTATCGTCTGAAAACAGCGGTGCTTTCCCATTGTCTCGATTCAGCTTCACAACCGATTTTTCCAGAATATTCTTATAATCAGCTGAAGCACAGACTGCCTTCTTCAATTCATCACTTGGAACGATACGCTGCTTCTCCGTATCAATGAGCAGAAGCTGCCCTGGCTTCAAATGACAGCGCTGTTTGATGTTTTCCGGTTTTAGATCGGCAACACCGACCTCCGAAGAGAATACAACCTTGTCGTCATTGGTGATATAGTAACGTGCGGGACGCAGACCGTTGCGATCCAGAATGGCTCCGATTTGTTTACCGTTGCAGAAACCAAGCGCCATCGGCCCATCCCACGGTTCCATTGTTCTGCTGGTAAATTCATAGAAATTACGAAGATAGTCGGGCAGCTCACTGTCACCTTCCCAAGGTTCCGGAACCATCATCATGACGGCATGCGGCAGCGAAAAACCATGGTAAGTTAAAAATTCAAGCACATTATCAAAAATTGCAGAGTCGCTGCCCTCAGGATCAATGATCTGCGGCAGTTTCCCGCCATCCAATCGTTTCGCCTTCGCATTAAACCAGCTCATATTGCCGCGAATCGTATTAATTTCTCCGTTATGGACAATCATTCGGTTCGGGTGGGCACGCTCCCAGCTTGGAAATGTATTCGTGCTGTAACGGGAATGCACTAAAGCAAGCGCCGAAACGAAACGTTCATCCTGCAAATCCGTATAAAAAGCCGAGACCTCTTTGGCACGCAGCATCCCCTTGTAAACCAAGGTTTGGCTGGAGAGGCTGGCAACATAAATTTCATCTGTTAATTTTGCTTCAATTGCTTTTCTCAATAAATATAATTTAGAATCCAGTGCCGCACCTGCATCTTGATTGGCCGTACCAATGAACATTTGATACATGTATGGGGCCTTACTGCGCGCCAATGCACTGATTTCATTTTCGTCAACCGGAACATCGCGTTCCCCATAAAGTCTCAAATTTCGCGCGGCAATGCACGCTTTAATTTTTCCAATCGCAACCATACGGCTTGAACGGTCTTGAGGCATGAAAAACATACCGACGCCGTAGTGTCCTGCAGGAGGAAGATCAAAGCTGCATGCCTCTTGAAAGAATCGATCAGGGACTTGTACCAGTATTCCGGCTCCATCACCTGTTTTTCCGTCTGCAGCTTTACCTGCACGGTGATCAAGCCGCGCCAGCATTTCCAGCGCTGTTTTAACGATTTCGTTGGATGCTCGCCCCTTAATATCCGCATACATGCCAATCCCGCAAGCATCATGTTCAAATTGCGGACGATAAAGTCCTTCCGGTTTCTCTCTCGTCAGAGCTTTGCTCATCATAAACCTCATCCTTCCTTCTGTTCGCAATCACCCATCACATCTGTGTGAGTTTTCTGAATTCGATCTTTCTATCTCTTTATAGGCCAAAAGTTTTGTGATTCAATTTTACTCTTTCATTATCGATCTTTACAATATATAATTTAGAATAAATTAATCTCATTTTTAGATGAATGAAGGTTGGATGATGGAATTAAGACAGATTTACTACTTTATGGAAGCTGCAAATCGAGAACATATCACGCAGGCCTCCGAGGCACTGCACGTGGCCCAATCAGCGATCAGCAGGCAGATTGCATTGCTTGAAGATGAACTAGGTGTTCCGCTTTTTTCGCGAAAAGGAAGAAACATCCAGCTAACAAAAGCGGGCAAAATCTTTCTTGAGCATGCGGAACGAGGAATCGGCGAATTCGAAAAGGCCGAACAGAAGATCAAAGAATACCTCAATCCCGAAACAGGATTGATCCGTCTCGGCATTTCAACCAGCCTGTCTGTTCATACGCTACCTATTGTCCTGCAAAAATTTCACAGCATCCATCCAGGCATTGATTTTCAGTTACATCAAGGGACTGTGCCCTATTTAATTAAATTAATCAGCCAAGGCAGCATCGATCTGGCCTTTGCTTCACCTGTACCCAAACATCATGAACGGATACGGAGCAGCATCCTTTACACGGAACGAATGGTGCTTCTCATGCCGAAACGGCATAAAAAAGCCGGACAAGGACCGATTGCGTTAAGTCAGTTAAAAAATGAGCGGTTTATTACCTTCAGAAGCAAGCTGTCACTGCAAGAATTATTTCGCGATGCCTGCCGGCAAGCAGGATTTGCTCCGAATATTGTTTTCGAAGGCGAAGATATGGACACGATTAAAAGTCTTGTTTCATCTGATTTTGGTATTGCTTTAATGCCTGAAAACGCTGCCGCTTACAATCTTCCGGAAACGATCGTGGCCGTTCCGCTCAGTGCGCCGAAAATCTCACGCTCTGTAGGGGTCATTCGTCCACGTGACCGCGAGCTGGCACCGTCAGAACAGATTTTTTCGCAGTTTATCGATGCATTCTATGATCGACTGCACCGTTTCGGACAGTAACCGTACGTTTGCACGGTCCCTATACTGTTTTTCCACAAAATAGATACAGAAAGGGCGTCTCAAAGTCAACTCCAGTCTTCAAGACGCCCTTTCTTCTTATTCCGTTCCGTTCTCGTTCTCTTCTTGTTGAATCAGCAAATCATGTCGGCGCCGCGAATCCTCACCAACCTGTTCATCGGCGTGATACGACGATCGTGCGAGCGGACCTGCTTCGCAATGTTTGAATCCTTTCGCCAATGCGATTTCCTTAAGTTCCGCGAACTCTTCCGGTGCGTAATAGCGTACCACATCCAAATGTTTTCGCGTCGGCTGCAAGTACTGGCCAATGACCATAATATCCACATGATTGGCAAGCAGATCATCCATTGTTTCAACAATTTCTTCTTTTGTTTCGCCCAAGCCAACCATGATGCTTGATTTCACGGGCGTATTCGGACTCAGTTCCTTCACACGCTTCAATACAGCAAGTGAGCGATCATACGTTGCAATCGCCCGAACACGTTTGGTCAGTCTCCGAACGGTTTCGATATTATGATCAAAGATATCCGGTTTCGCATTCATCAGAGTCAGAATGCTTTCATCGTCGCCTTTCATATCCGAAGGAAGAACCTCAATGGTACAATAAGGCGCTTTTCTTCGAATGGCACGAATCGTTTCGGCAAAAACATACGCCCCGCCATCCTTCAAGTCGTCACGAGCAACCGCAGTAACAACAACATGTCGCAAACGCATTTTAACGACCGAATCAGCAACTCGTTCCGGTTCACGCAGATCTAGCTCGGTCGGTCTTCCTGTTTTCACCGCGCAAAATCGACATCCGCGCGTACAAACATCGCCAAGAATCATAAACGTCGCGGTACGGCGCGTTGCCCAGCATTCATGAATGTTCGGACATTTTGCTTCTTCACAAACCGTGTGCAGTCGTTCCGTTCGCATCAACTGTTTGATTCCTCGGTAATCTTGATTCGTATTCAGCCGAATTTTCAGCCATTCCGGTTTTCTGACGTAGGTTCCATGTTTGTTCATGTATCTTCCCCCTCTTTTCTTAGATGAGTCGGCCGATCGCGCTTCTCATCTGGATCGATTCCAAGCATCCGTTTCATATTTATTCTTCGCACGCTCGCGAACCGTCTGCTCTTCTTCATCAGTTAATACGAGTTGGCGAAGGTTTATGTTCAAGCCTTTTTCAAAACCATGATAAAAAGCTGTTTTCACTTCCTCCAGTGTCACTTTTCGCCCAAGCAGTTCTTCGAGTGCTGCCGCCTTGCCTGTAAACGCCCGCTTCGCTCGCTCTTTCAGACGCGGATTGGCATAGGAGAAGCAATCAAACAGTTGATCCGTGTTGACACTGATCGGGATCGATCCATGTTGAAGGATCATGCCTCGCTGCCTTGTTTGTGCACTTCCAGCCGCTTTTCGTCCCTCAACAATTAATTCATACCAGGAAGCTTCTTCAAAACAAACCGGCGAATGCGTGCCGATCCGTTTGTCCTCAGGAATCGCCAGATCGGCATTCAGCGCTAATGCTCTGAATCCCTCAAGCAACCCCCTCGACAAAACCCGGTAGGCGCCGACGACAGAATGCGGCATGTCCGGATAATCTTCGGGAATCACCACGCTGTAGGTCAATTCGTCATCATGCAGAACCGCCAGTCCTCCTGTCAGTCTGCGGACACAAGCAATGCCATGTGCTGCCGCACCATCAAAGTCGATTCTTCCCGCTGTTTTTTGAAAATAGCCAATCGATAAACCGGGAGGATCCCAGCCATAGAAGCGGAGCACCGGTTTTTTTCTTCCTTTTTCGCCGCATTCGAGCAAATACTCATCTAGGGCCATATTATAGGCTGGTGAATGGATCCCGGAGTCAATAAAATACCATTCCTGCTTATTCATCTGTACCTATCCCACCTTTGTTGCCAACCTTAGAAAACAGCCAAAATGGATTGTTCTTTTTCTCGTCATCGTGTTTCTACTGATGTTAACGCTATCATTTTCTGAGAAAGAGGTTGTATAGAATTGGGCTTCAATGTGTCATACTGCATAAGTACTTTTTATACTCCTATACTGAACTGCAACAAGAAATATCATAACAAGAAATTCACAAAATTGCACGTTTTGAAAGCCGCACGGAATCTTTTCAAATGCGTGTATCTCACCCGCCCATATGATACACTAATAGGATACGAACGAACGGCGACACACTGCAGCGACTGAGTTGATCTGTACTTTATTATCAGCGCGAAATTTAGGATCATGCTTAAGGAGATCTTTGTACATGGATCGTTTTTTTCAGATGACGTTTCTCCCCCATATTGAGAATACATGGAATTTTTTTTTCTGGTTGACAGACCGTGATGGCACGGCACTGCCTTTACCTGAATCAAACGCTTTGCCTTCTTGGCTTTCCGAAACTTCCGATTATCCAACCTATCCTTATACGGCAACATTCATTGACGGAAAACAAGATCATGAGGTTGACGGCATCATCATGCCGATGGCTCACGCTTTTCGGTTGATCCGCAGCGGTATCCTTCAATCGAATAATTCGTTCTACCCTGGACTGACCGTTCAATGGTTTCGGCAAATTTCCGAGGCTGTTCATAGTTTATTAGAAAACGGGCTTTTTTATCCCTTTTTCTATCATTTGCGACGCGGAAAAGATGAACAGTGCTATTTCAGCACATGGATTCCGGATGCAGAACCGCTGCACGAAAGCGGTTTATTCAGCGATTGGCTGAGCCGATTGCCTCGTCTTGCCGTCTCTATCGATGAATTACAAGATCAAAAAGTGCAGCAGTGGCTCTATTTAATTGTCATCTACTGGATCAATGCCTTGATTCGAGAGGTGCGCACAGAAAAAAACCAGACCGATCGGCTTATATCGGCACAGGATCAGAGCGCAGACAAAGCATCTGCGCATGACGACTTGCTGCCGTCCAACGAAAAGGCGTGGAAGATCACCCGCGATCCTAAGGCGATCGAAACTCTGGATCGTCTTGAATTTGAATTGGCGGGATGGGTTCAGCCCGTAGCAACCCCATCCGCGCATGCATGGATTCAGGCACTATTAACGCTAAAGCGTAAACAAATGGACGCTTACTTTGCACCGGAGAAAGCAGAGATCGCACTGCATCCAATCAATCCCCACGATCTTTTTTCTCCAGGAGCACAATGGAACTATTCAATCAGTCTCTCAGGATGGCAAAGCGGCCGACGCACCATCCGTATGCCTGAAAATGATCCTCTGTCGTCGTTGAACGCGAACAGCTGGCTTGCAAAACAGTTAACGTCCCTTCGGACAAAACTGCCGGCATCACTGATTTCTCTACTGAAACGCGCTTATACAGGCACCATGACCGTTGGGGAAATCTCTGAACTTTATCAAAATGAAGAACTTTTGAAGCGTGTTTCCATACATGTCGCTTTTCCAAATGATCTTGAGATTCACGATGCATCGGACGTATCCGTAGATCTTGATATTGAACAGAAAAAAAGTCCTGGAGACAGCTCCTTGTTCGGTTTGAATGCACTCATCAGTTACAACTGGAGAATCGCCGTTGGAGATCTGGAATTCAGCAGTGAAGAATTCGCAACCCTTGTCCGTGCCAACCAGCCGTTTATTCATCACGGAAACCAGTGGATCCATTTACCGGTGAAGCAAATGATCAAGGCCTATGCGGAAATGGAAGATGCGCTCGATTTGCTGAATCAGAGAGCAAACGTTTCCACTGCAATGAAGATCGAGGCAGCACGACGACGTAAACGCAAACCAAGCATTAAAGTCCATCTCAATACCGAATTGGATAATTATTTGAGTCATTTATTTAAGCGCCCGTCTCGAGCAATCACCCTGCCCAACAGTTTTGTCGGCAAACTGCGTCCCTATCAGCAAAAGGGCTATACCTGGCTTGTTCATTTGCGGCACCAGCATGTCGGCGGCTGTCTGGCGGACGATATGGGCCTTGGCAAGACCGTGCAAGCCATCGCTTATTTGGATTATTGCAAACAAAACCCGACACAACCGTCCCCTGATCAGACGGTCAAACGCGGGCCGTCGTTAATTATCTGTCCGACATCGCTCGTTGCAAACTGGAGTCATGAGTGTGCCACCTTTTCCCCCAGTCTCGATGTCTATATTCATCATGGGACCAATCGGCTGCATGGGCGTGCGCTCGATCAGCGTTTGCAGACCTGTGATGTGATGATCACCAGCTATGCGATCTATACGAAAGAAGCCGATCAGCTTGCCTATGAATGGAATTGCTGCATCCTTGATGAAGCCCAGGCGATCAAAAATCCGCATGCGCAAAAAACGCGGGCACTACGACATATCAAAACCGTTCATCGGCTTGTTCTGACCGGCACACCGATTGAAAATCGCTTGGAAGAATTATGGTCAATTATGGAATTCTTAAATCCAGGCTACTTAGGTTCGCTTGACCGATTCCGAGCACGCTTTATTCAGCCGATCGAGAAGAAAAACAATCGTTCCAAAGCGACCCAGCTGACACGTATGATTCAGCCGTTTCTCCTTCGCCGAGAAAAATCGGATAAACGGATCATTCGTGATCTTCCTGAAAAAATTGAAGCGAAGCGCGTCTGCAATCTAACCAAAAATCAGGCATCGCTTTATCAGTCCGTTGTAGACCGACTGAAACAAAATGTCGGTGAGACGGGCGGTATCAAAAGAAAGGGCTTAATTCTGTCTACTTTGACAAGACTGAAACAGGTGTGCGATCATCCGGAACTGGTCAGTGACTTGGATCCTGAGGCCGGTGGAACGTCTGGAAAAATGGAGCTGTTGTTTGATATTCTCGATCCGCTCTTCGATCAGAATGAGAAAGTCCTGCTCTTCACTCAGTACGTCAAAATGGGGAAGATTCTTGTGGATAAAGTGCAGCAAAAGTACCCGGATGCCGCAGTATATTTTCTCCACGGCTCTCTAAGCGCTCATCAGCGTCAGCAGTTAATCACCGATTTTCAAAATAAAGAGAAGCGAAAAACGCTCTTCATTCTTTCATTGAAAGCAGGCGGAGTCGGGCTTAACCTCACGGAGGCCGGCTATGTGATTCATTATGATCGCTGGTGGAATCCTGCTGTGGAAGAACAGGCGACCGATCGTGCCTACCGAATTGGACAGAAGCGTAATGTTTATGTCTATAAATTGATTTGTGAGGGTACGCTGGAAGAACGGATTGATTTGCTGATTGAACGAAAAAAAGGCTTACAAAAACAAGTTTTGAGCGGCGGCGAGGCGTGGCTGACCGAGATGAGCGATCAGGAACTTTTCGATTTAATCCAGCTGCATGAAGGAGTGGTTTAATATGGTTCGACGCATTACATTCCGCAATGCCAGACTTGCGCACTGGCTTTCCGATTTTGCGGCAACACTTCCGCAAAATCGATTTGAACGGGGGATCATGCTTTATGATAAGCACCGGGTTTGGGATTATCATGCCTCTCAAAATGGCTTGCATGCAAGTGTAGAAGATCTACACAACAGCTTTTATCAAGTCGAAATCAAATGGAGTAACGCTGCAGGTGAAGCAGCAGCACTGCCCAATCCTAATGCAGCTTCCGTTACCTGCAGCTGCGCCTCTGCGGCACACTTCTGCACGCATAGCATCGCAGTCGTGCTCTATTGGATCATGAGGATGGATCAATCCGGATCCATCAATGAATCTGAAACGGCAGTTGATCAAGGCGACAGCCCTGCTTACCAAGTGCTCGAATCGAAAATGAAACAGCTTGCTTCAAAGGCTGCACCAAGCTTTCAAAGGCTGGATGCAAACAAACTTGCCAGTCATCCAGAATTGCAGATCCATCTTGAGAAGATTGTTCGTCAGGTGATGGCCCAAGATCACCAAACCTCTCATCAGCAGCCAACAGAAAATCGGCATTCTTCTGCGCATTAAAACCATTTTTCTCCATCACGAACACTTCCCTTATTCATCGCCAGCTTGTTTCCCCTCCCTGCCCTCTTTTTTTCTCAAGATAACAAAGATTTGCTTATTTCCTAACCGTTCAGTCACATTTGACAGCAAATCCTGTCTTGTTGTCAGGCTTGCTTCGGGTTATAATGCAAATTACATAATGTCGTCTCTTATTAACTGAAAAATAGAAAAGTGCGGACAGTTTCATGAATTGTTCATGCGTTGCGATGCCGTCACAGGGTTGGTGGGACGATGCGATGATTTGAGGAGTGATAAGAATTGAAGAAGGTGTCCGTAGGCTTGCTTGGATTCGGAACAGTCGGTACAGGCGTGGTCAGGCTGCTCACTAAAGATAAAGAGCGGCTTGAAGAACGTACAGGCTGCCAAATCCAATTAGAGAAAATACTTGTCCGCAATAAGAACAGGGCAAGGAAAGTACTCATTGATAACCGTAAATTAACTACAGATGTCTATGAAATTCTTGACAATCCGACTATTAATGTAATTATTGAATTGATTGGCGGGGTCGACCAAGCGTACCGCTATATTCTTCGTGCGCTGAAAAACAAGAAAAACGTCATCACGGCAAACAAGGATCTCATGGCATCCTACGGCGAAGAACTGCTGCTTGAAGCACGCGCGAACCAATGTGACCTGTACTACGAGGCAAGCGTTGCGGGCGGCATCCCGATCCTCCGTACATTGACCGACAGTTTGGCTTCCGACCGTATAAATAAAATGATTGGAATCGTCAACGGAACAACAAACTACATTTTAAGTAAAATGAGTTCAGAAGGATTGTCCTATGAGAAAGCTCTGTCATCAGCGCAGCGGCTCGGTTTCGCAGAATCTGATCCAACTTCGGATGTGGAAGGTCTGGATGCTGCCCGAAAAATGGTCATTCTCAGCCACCTTGCCTATTCCATTCCGGTCAAACTTGCCGATGTAAGCATTAAGGGGATTACAGATGTCACACGCGAGGATATTCAATTTGCCAAAAAACTTGGTTACACGATTAAACTCGTCGGTGTATCCGAAGTCAGCAATGGTGCAATCGATATTCGCGTCGAGCCGACCCTCTTGCCGGACCTTCATCCGCTTGCATCCGTTGAAAATGAAAACAACGCGATTTATGTCCACAGTGAAGCGCTTGGGCAGACGATGTACTACGGCGCCGGTGCCGGTGAAGGACCAACCGCTGTTTCCGTCGTTTCCGATTTGATTTCCGTTGCACGCAATATAGCTTTAAATGTGACCGGGAACCATATCTTTATTCCGAAGAAAGAGCTTCACTCGCGCAAGGACAGTCTCGTTGAAAGCCAGTTCTTTATTCGCATGCATATGAAGGATGAACCCGGTTCATTCTCCAAACTTACCGATCTGTTTCGTGAACAGCGCATCAGTTTGGGCAAGCTCTATCAAGAGCCAATTCCGGGCAGCGACGTTGCTGAGGTTGCAATTATCACCCATATCACCAACAAAGTGCTTTTCGAGAATTCCTTTGCGATGCTAAAAAAATTAGATGTCGTCGTAAATGCCAAATACTTCCGTGTTGAAAGGGGCTAAGAATCATGGCTTGGAAAGGTTTAATGGAAAAATACAAGGACGTTTTGCCGGTTACAGACAAAACGCCTCGTTTGACGCTTCTCGAAGGAAACACACCGCTCATACCGCTTGAGAAACTATCAAAGAAATTAGGATGCGAGATTTACGGAAAATTTGAAGGACTTAACCCGACAGGCAGTTTCAAGGATCGCGGCATGTTTCTTGCTGTCGCAAAAGCGAAAGAAAACGGAAGCACCGGGGTCATCTGCGCATCTACTGGAAATACTTCGGCGTCCGCAGCCGCTTACAGCGCGCGCGCAGGTATGAACTGCATTATTGTCATACCAAAAGGGAAAATTGCACTCGGAAAATTAGCACAATCCGTGATGTACGGTGCGAAAATATTCGAAGTGAATGGAAACTTTGACCAAGCCCTTGATATTGTCCGCTATACAGGCAAGCATTCCGAATTAGCGATCGTCAATTCAATCAACCCGTTCCGTCTTGAAGGACAGAAAACCGGTGCGTATGAAATCGTTGACCAATTGGGCGAAGCACCGGACGTTCTTTGCATCCCGGTCGGTAACGCAGGAAACATTTCCGCCTACTGGAAAGGGTTTAAAGAATTGCGCGATGCGAAGCAGATCGAAGCTCCGGAAATTCACGGATTTGAAGCTGAAGGATCAGCCGCAATCGTGAAAAATAAAGTGATCGAGCATCCAGAAACGATTGCGACTGCAATTCGAATCGGTAACCCGGCAAGCTGGAAATTAGCCGTAGCAGCCGAGCAGGAATCTGGAGGAGAAATTGATTCGGTCACTGATGACGAGATCATTGCTGCGTATAAATTAATCGCACGGACTGAGGGCGTTTTTGCAGAACCCGCATCCTGCGCATCCATTGCCGGTCTGATCAAGCATGTTGAAGCTGGAAAAATTAAAAAAGGTTCGAAAATTGTCTGTATCTTGACAGGTAACGGATTAAAAGATCCGGCAACTGCTATGGATACGTTGACCATCGAACCAACAATTATCGGTGCTGACCCTTCTGCTGTTGTCGACCATCTACAGCAGGTGTCACAATGAGCAAGCCTTCAACCTTTCAGATTAAAGTACCCGGGAGTACGGCGAATCTTGGTCCCGGGTTCGATTCAATCGGTATGGCTGTAAATCGCTATCTGCTTCTGGAAGCGGATAAATCAGAGAATTGGTCGTTTCACTATCTCGATCAGCCCAAGTTCCGCCCTGCTCTGGAAAGTAACTTAATTTACGTTACCGCAAAGAAAATTGCCGACGAGTATGGGAAAACACTTCCTGCCTATTCTGTGAACGTACGAAATGAAATTCCGCTCTCTCGCGGTCTGGGCAGTAGCGGTTCGGCAATTATCGCAGGTATTGAGCTTGCTGATTTTCTGCTTGATCTCAAACTTCCTGTTGAAGAAAAGTTATGGATCGCTTGCCAAACGGAAGGTCATCCCGATAACGTCTCTGCTTCGCTGTATGGTGGGCTTGTGATTTCGTCTCAGTCTCAAACGAAGGTAACCAGTATGTGTTTACCCGCACCAGATTACGATTTTGTCACGGTCATTCCAAATTTTGAGTTAAAAACGAGCGATGCACGCAAAGCCCTCCCTCTGTCCCTTTCATTCAAGCAGGCCGTTGAAGCAAGCAGTGTCGGCAATGTTCTGGTTGCTGCACTGCTCAGCGGAGATGGAAAAAAAGCAGGACAGATGATGGCGAGCGATAAATTTCATCAACCTTATCGCGCAAATTTAATCCCGTGTATGGATAAAATAATACGTCTTGCTCATGCAAATGGTGCCTACGGGACCTTTTTAAGCGGTGCAGGTCCTACAGTAATGTCTCTCACCGAACGCAGTAGGAGCAGTAAATTATGCAGCCTGCTGCGCGATGCATTCCCTGATTATGAATGTACGGTACTAAGGCCCGTAAATGACGGTGTACGTACCACCGTTCCCGCAGAAAAATAATTCAGCCGAGCATCTTTATGAAAAACCGGGCAAAAGCGCCCGGTCTTTACTTCCGCAGGATGCGGTGACTTTAATTCATCACGTGTGCACGGGTACGCTTCGGTTACTCGCTTGCCGCGGGCGCCAGAGTACCTCCGCTTTGATTCTTGGCCAAGACACGGGTCTATTGGTTTTGAAGATGAGGCAAAATCAGCTACTTTCTTATCCTGTAAATAGAAACCTCCTTATTGTCCAAACTAGAGACAGTAAGGAGGTTTTTTTATGAAAATACGCATTGGTTGGTCGTTTATCTTCTTTTTTGCGTTGCTCTTAGGCGGATTATATATTATTTATCTCATCTTAGGCTCACACTGACGCCTCATGTCGATCATTTAGTTTGAGAAATCGTTTTCATTATTTCCTAAGTTTAACCCTGTAAAAGGATGCTGTTCTGCGTGTCGTCGCTCAACTGTGCTTCTTTACGTTGATTCATCATACTCACAAACAGCGCATCGATGAGTGTCATTTGTGCTGCGCGGGCCACATAAGACTCTGAGCGAAAGTCAGTCGGTACAGCAACGGTATGAAGCGAAACATCCATTAATTCGCCCAGTGCGGATTTCATGAATCCGGTAATGCCGATCGCCGGACATTTCTTTTGTTTCACCATTTTTGCTACTTGAACCAAATGCTTATCCGTTGCCGAATAAGAGATGAATACGGCAGCATCGAGATTGGATAGCTGCGTGGCAGACAACATCTGAAATTCTCCATCATTTGGTGCATACGTCATCACACCGGCACGAACAAATTTACGATGCGCTTCTTGAGCAATGAGTGCGGAACCGCTGCTCCCAAACAAGGCAATACGATTTGAATGGGTCAAAATGCGAACGGCCTGTTTAAAATCCGTACGGTTCAAAATCTGATACGTGTTTTCCAATGTACGGATATTGTCTTGAAAGACTTGCTCGGCCAGTTTCATCATTTCATCACTCGACTCATTCTTAATTGCTTCATCGAAACGCTGACTTCGTGCAATATCCGAGGCAAGCACGATTTTCATTTCCTGAAAGCCCTTAAAGTCGAGACGTCGGCAAAAGCGGAACACGGTGGCATCCGCAACCTTAATTCGCGCCGACACTTGGTTAATGCTGCTGTGAATCGTTTCTTTTGGATGATTTAATATATAGTCGGCAATTCTTCGTTCCTTTTCACTCAGATGCGGATAGGCGGACTGAATACGTACGATACATTGACTTTCCGTCATGTTTTATCCCTCCCTATACTATAAATCCATTGTACATCAAACGCTTTCATTTGAAAATAATTTTCCGTGAAACGCTTTCATTTTTTTGCTTTTCGCATTCTTTTTCGTCCTTGATCGTTCTTTATGCACAGCTTTTTCTCATCCTGCGCATGCGTCATGTCAGCCATTGTCACGCCTTCTTTACAATTCACCAGTTCCATGTTTAAATGATGGAGACTGGCGAAATGCGCGCGTCCTACCAAATTGCTGGGAGCAAAGTGCAGAGGCATAACAAAACCTAAAGCCAGATTTGACAAAATGAGCGAAACTAGAACTGAATGAGGGGTGGAGCGATCACTATGTTTAAAAAGTCTCTTCAAAATCTCCGTGCCTATAATCCTGGGCCGTCTGTTGAAGAAATAAAAAAAATGTACGGCTTATCTCGCGTCGTTAAACTCGATTCCAATGAAAATGTCTATGGGGCCTCCCCAAATGTGCGCAAGGCGATTACCTTGGACGCTTTGCTTCCAGAACTCTATCCGGATTGTCAGGATCTAGACCTCAGGCTGGAACTTTCTCGGCGACTTGGTCCGGCACCGGAACATTTTCTTTTCGGTAGCGGTCTCGATGAAATCATCGTTTTAATCAGCAGAGCCTTTCTTGAGCCTGGAAACAGTATCATCATGGCTTGGCCGACGTTCTATGAATACTATTGTCATGCACAAATTGAAGGAGCAGATACACGCAAAGTCCCTTGCCGATCAGACGGAAAACACGATTGGAAGGCGATGCTGCAGGCAATCGATGAAACGACGAAGGTCGTCTGGATCTGCAATCCGAATAACCCGACAGGCACTTATCTGACGAAAAGCGAACTTGATCAATTCATAGACTCCGTTCCAAGCAATGTACTGGTCGTACTGGATGAGGCCTATATCGACTTTGTCACCGCAGAGGATTTTCCTAACGGACTAGACTATTTGAATGACTATGAAAATGTACTTGTGCTTAGAACCTTTTCTAAGTCTTATGGCTTGGCATCGTTTCGAATCGGTTATGCAATCGGCAGCTTAACTGTGATTAATGAACTAGACAAAGTGCGTCCTCCTTTTAACAATCCAAGATTAAGCCAAGTGGCCGCATTAGCTGCCCTCAAAGATGATTCGTTCAAGGAAGACTGCCTACATAAAAACCGGGAAGTCATGACCATGACCACCGCTTTTCTTAAGGAAAAAGGGATTCGTTACGATAAATCTCAAGCCAACTTCATCTTCATTCGCGTCAATGAACCAAAGCGAATGGCGATGATTTGTAAGCAGAACGGCTTCCTGATTAATCCTTTTGAAGATGGTGTGCGTGTGACTCTGGGAAAAATGGAAGACATGAAACAATTTTTGAAACTGCTTGAATCGGCTATTGACGAGGCATCGGCAGTGGTAGGCAGCAGTAAGAAATAATTTTTCCAGAAAGAATTAAACGATTTTTCTTTACAAATTGTCAGATAGCAGTTACAATTTAGACACAATCAAGCAAACAATTTAATAAGAACTTGCGATGATGGAGACAACAAGCGTTTGCCTGTGCGTTGCAGAGAGCCGGTGCAAGGCTGGAAACCGGTACGCGCAACAATCGCTTGAGCACTCCGTAGCAGATGAGCGGAACATTGATTCACGCTGAACCATGAGAATCAATTAGTATGCTCATTCGGCCTTAGGTCGTTAATGAAGGAATGAAGGCTGCTGAAGCAGAATTGTTTCAGCAGCAAATGAGGGTGGCACCGCGAATATCAACGTCCCTCGCAGTATGTAGAATCATGCTGCGGGGGACGTTTTTATTATATAAAATTGGACGGCATGCGCTTGTGATGCCAGATCCGCCATTTAGATAATCAGAGAGGATGAGTTCATTGTTTTTAGATCAGACCTATTTGTTTACACCAGGACCGACCCCTATCCCAAATAAAATCAACGCCGCGATGGCGCGTCCGATGATCGGACACCGGAGTCCTGACTTCTCCGTACTGATTGAAGATGTCGCAACACGGCTAGAACCGGTATTCGGCACGAAGCATCCCGTTATGATTTTAACCAGCAGCGGCACTTCTGCACTTGAAGCTGCCGTCGTGAACACGATTCATGAAGGCGATCATGCTATTGTGATTGTTGCCGGATCTTTTGGCGACCGACTGGCAACGATCGCAGAAAATTACGGAGCTTCTGTTCATCGTTTGAATGTTGAGTGGGGCAAATCATGTACGCCGGAAATGCTTGAAGCATTTATTGACGAACTCGGCGACACACCCATCAAAGCGGTATTCGGTACATTCAACGAAACATCAACCGGTGTCTTGAACCCCATCCATGCATTAGGTCAAGTTGTCAAAACGAAAACCGACGCCCTGTTCATCGTGGACGGAGTCAGCTGCATCGGCGCTGTTCCGGTAGATATGGAGAACGATCACGTCGACATTCTTGTCACCAGCTCGCAAAAAGCACTCATGCTCCCTCCTGGCTTGGCATTTGCCGCATTCAGTGATCGCGGTCTGCAGGCCATTCGTGAATGCCCGGAACGACGTTTTTATCTCGATTTAAAACGCTATGTCGATACCTATGAAAAACAAAAATCAACGCCGTTCACACCGGCTGTTTCACTCATACAAGGTGCCCAAGCGGTTTGTGACATGATCGAAGAAGAAGGATGGGAAAATGTAATCAAACGTCACCTTCTGCTTCGTGACATGCTACGCGCCGGAATCCGTGAATTGGGGCTTCCGCTTCTGACTTCTGAGGAAGATGCCTCTCCAACCGTAACCGCGGTTAAACCAGAAGGGATCGCTGCACCGGCTATTCAAAAAGCACTTAAGAAAGATTTTGCAATCACAATCGCCGGCGGACAGAAAGATCTAAAAGGAAAAATTTTCCGAATCGGCCACATGGGCTATTGCACACCATTCGATGTACTGAAAGTTTTAAGCGCACTTGAAATGACGCTCGCCAAATTCGGACAGGCTCCTCATTTTGGTGCAGCGGTTAAAAAAGCTGAGGAGGTTTATGTAAAAAATGTATAAAGTTATCGTCACAGATCCGATTAGCGAGAGCGGACTAAAAGCACTGACTGAGCACGATGCATTCCAAGTTGAGCAGCGTGTTGGTCTTGAACCTGAAGTACTTGCAGAAGTGATTGGCGATTATGACGCCTTGATCGTCCGCAGCCAAACGCAGGTCACCCGCGACATCATCCAGGCAGCAGACCGTTTGAAAGTCATCGCGCGCGCCGGTGTCGGTGTTGACAATATCGACATTGATGCGGCAACCGAAAAAGGAATTATTGTCATCAATGCACCTGCCGGAAACACAATCGCAGCTACCGAGCATACGCTTGCAATGATGTTGGCACTTGCCCGCAATATTCCTCAGGCATACGGATCGCTGACCTCGGGAAAATGGGAACGCAAACGGTTCAAGGGCGTTGAACTTTACCAGAAGACGCTCGGCGTTGTCGGCATGGGCAGAATTGGCACTGAAGTTGCTAAACGCGCTAAAGGATTTCAGATGAACATTCTCGGCTATGATCCGTTTCTCACCGAGGATCGTGCGAAGAAACTTGGCATCATCAAAGCCAGCTTGGATGACATTGCGGCTCAAGCGGATTTCATTACCGTCCACACGCCGCTTACTCCCGAAACACGTGGATTGATCAACGCAGAATACTTTGAGAAAACTAAAAAAGGTGTGCGTTTCATCAACTGTGCACGTGGTGGAATTATCGATGAACAAGCACTCGTTGACGCGGTGAACAGCGGGCAAGTCGCCGGCGCTGCAATTGATGTGTTCGAACATGAACCACCGGAAACCCCAGGACTGACTCAAAATCCAAGAATTATTGTCACACCGCACCTTGGTGCATCAACAACTGAAGCCCAAGAAAAAGTAGCTGAATCGGTCAGTGAAGAAATCCGCGATATTTTAACAAGCGGAAGCGTGCAACACGCGATCAATTTGCCGCATATTTCTGCAACGGTAAAACAGAAAATCAAGCCTTATTTGACACTTAGCGAACAAATGGCCGAGCTTCTGATGCAAATTTTTAAGAAGGCTCCGAAAAATATTAAAATTAATTATTACGGAGAACTCTTCTTGGAAGACACCGGGTTGCTCACTCGTCAAATGATTAAAGCCCTGCTCTCGTATTACCTTGATTCATCGATCAACATCGTCAATGTGATGCAGGTGCTTAAAGCACACGGACTTGCTTACAGTGTGCAAAAGAATGCCGCACACAAAGGATTTACCAATTTCATTGAGTTGGAAATTGGAAACGGTGAGGACAAGGCAACAATCGCGTGCACCTATTTGTCCGGCTTCGGCGGCCGCATTGTTTCGGTCAACGGCTACCGTCTCGATATGGAACCGGAACGTTACTTGCTGTACATTGACCATATGGATGTTCCAGGAATGATCGGCAATGTGGGCTCAATTCTTGGAAAAGGCAAGATCAATATAGGCAGCATGTACGTCGGCCGTGAAACCATTGGCGGAAAAGCCGTGATGGTGCTGACGGTGGACAAACCGGTCCCTGAAGAGATCCGCAGCGACATTCTTAGAATTAACGACTTAAATGATGTTCAGTTTGCTGAAATTAACATTGAAGAATCCGTTGACTAATTGATTCGCCAATTCGATTAAAAATCCTGCTCCCAAAATGTTGGGAACAGGATTTTTTTATAGATTGAGTAAACAACGTGTTGCTGCATCGGCCCGAACGGGGAAAACCTTCTCAAGAGCAGGCTGCTCCAATCGCCCCGCAATAAGCACCATTCTGTGGAAGAATTGCCGTTATTCCCCATTGTGCGCAGTATTGTGCAGCAATCTCCTTCAGCTGTTTATTCCCGGACAACGCACCGCCGACAAAAATCACGGTATCAACTTCTGCCTTCTGTGCTGCTAAAATGCTGAGCGAGGTCACTGTTTCTGCGACAAGACCAATAATCGAAGCAATTTGATCCTCGGGAGACAATGAAAGTGCATGCTCTGATACGGCACCAAAATTGCTTGCGGTCAAGTCTCCTGCAATTGGCGGTTCTTCGCCTTCATAGATTCGCGCTACCGTTAAATCAATAACGTCCCGCTTTCCACGCGCGGCATAACGGAGCAAGGTCTTAAAATCATAGATGCCGGTTAGCAAACCGGTTAAGCCCATAATCGTTCCGCCACCGACACCGCTCCCGCCCAGCCAGTCCATTGCCCCATCGTGAATGTAATTCAGTGATGTTCCGGTACCAACAGTTGTGAGTAAGAATCGTTTCGGAACAGTCGTGCATTCACGAGCCAGCAACCGTCGTGCTCCTTTCGCCGACGCTGTAAACTCCGGCAAAACAGAACAGGGTCTGTCAGCAAGCTTCTCCTTCAGGCGTGCCGCTTTTCCCCCTGTAAGCATAATCAAGCGGTCAGGATATTCATGAGCGAGCCAGTCAGCACAGGCATCAATCCGAGTACTTGGAAAGGAGCGATAAAGCCAGCCCTCTTCGGTTTTCAGCGCAATTTTAATCAGCGTTCCGCCGGCATCGATTCCAATCTTTTCAGTCATACGCCGCCTGCCCCCTTCTCCCGGGCAACATTTTTTTACGTGTCCAGGCACGTCGTTTTTCTTTGCGTTTAGATAAGAAAAACCGGGTAAAATACGCCCGGTCCTTAATCTCCAACCATGTGTGATGGACTAGTGTCTTTTCGGTGCTGAATCGCCGCTTCGGTTACTCGCTTGCCGCGGGCGCACCGCGAGCCTCCTCAGACAGGTAGAGGTATCTGCGGGGTCTCGCTGGCACGCTGTTCCCGCAGGCGTCTCGCACCTCCGCTTTGTTTCTCGGCCAAGACACTGGGCTATTGGTTTGAAGACAGGTCAAAATCATATACTTTCTTATCCTGTTAGAAAACTTGGCTTTGCCAAGCCTCTGGCGAAGGCAAAGGCTTCGTTGCGACGGCCATGGACAGCCTAGTGTTCAGCTCGCCTTGTTCTTGCTTTCTCTTATTTTTCCAAGAGACCAAGAACCAAGTCCTTTACATCCGCTACCGAATTAAGAATAAAGTCAGCACCATGCGTTTCCAATTCGCTGCGTGCCGCCTGGCCGGAAAGTCCGGTCAGGACACCGGCAAAACGGCAACCAAGCTGCTTCGCACAGAGCAAGTCGGCAAGCGAGTCGCCAACGATCATCACCGCATCTCCATTCGGGAGTGGCTCAGGTTTGCGAGCGGTCCATTTTTTCAGATCGCTGTCCTTGCCATAATAGGAAGCAAGGTAAGTAAATGGATGCGGCTTGGCGAGTGGTGCTGCATCAAATTTCTTCTCAGCATCCAGCACATCATCAGCTGTAGCAATATGCTTCTGATCCAGCTCACCGATCCAATTCAAGTAGGTAAACGGTTTAAACGTTTCAAGCCGAGGGCGTCCGGTAGCAATACCTACGTTGATCCCCTGCTCGCGAAAAGCGTGAAACATGGCACGAATAAATGCCGGATCCGCAAGCGTCACTTCCTCATTCATAAACCCTTTCTTACCGGTCTGAACCGACGGCGTTCCGGTTGCGTTCAGAACATTCTCATCGCCAATGTACCATTCTTGCGACGCGTGCTCGCCAATATGCCAGAATGCGCTCTTAGGTTTGAACACATCGGTTTTTACGCCGAAACGTTTGGCAACAAGTTCATTTAAATAAAAGATCAGTTCTTGTTTCTCTGTTTTTGTCTCTTTATAATCAACCATGAATCGATGAAAATCTGGTTTTACCGGATACTTACGGAACAAACGCCGAAAGGCGGTCAGTGTGGTGTGGTCGATCGGTTCGGTTAACAACCGCACCGCTTGATCGCGCGCTTCATTCGGAAGCTGTGCTGCAAGATGAATGAGTTGAACCGATATCGTGATGTAGATCATGTCCCAATTCGCATTCATTCCGCGCGACTTCAAGAAGTTTAGGACATCGTCATTCAAGAATACTTTTGATCGAATCGCAGCAATTTCCTGATTACTGTATTCGGTTTGAAAAGCCTGTTCGCCGCCCAATCCTAAATAGTGACTGCTCATCAGCAATTCTCGTACTGTTAATGCTGATGCATCAAAATAACGTTCCTCGCTTAGAAAAACGCCGTCAACATCGAATAAAACCGTTTGAATCATTTTTTCACCGATCCTCTCGCTCTTTCTCTCAGTTTACCATAGTAAAGCAGTTGTCTGCATTCACTTGCTGTCCAAACCGCGTCCTTTTTGTGCAATAAATGTCCAGTTTTGGCCGCCGTTGTTCGTTTGGTACAGATCGCCGCGCTGGGTTAAAAGGACGGCCTGGCCTTGGTGTCGCGGGTTTTGCACAATTTTTATCAGACGATCTCGTTCAACGGTGCCGGTATCTAAATTAATCGTTTTCTGCTGTTTCGGTACAATTTGATAGAGCATCGATTCTTTCCCGGAAACAGCTGCGAATAGAGACGTTTTTGGATCAAAACTATAGGCAGCACTCGTCACCAACTGTCCTTTTAAAAAGTGTTCAAAATGTGCGCCTTGATCATTACTGATATACAATCCTTTGGAAGTTCCGATCGCAACCTGGTTTTTATCAATCGGCGATGCTGTCAGCAACGGGGCATTTCCCGTAATCCGGATACTGCTGCCCCTTTGCCAAGACCGTCCCTGATCATCCGACCAGCGTAGAACGAAAACTTCGCCTGTCTTCTTTTGAAGTTGATAAATCCGCCCCGTTGCATAACCAATTGTCATCAATCCATTTTGATTGTCCAGCTGGTGCCGCTGCATTGTCGCCTGATCCAAGGTTTTCCATTCGAGCGTACCCGACTCATACAGTTGTAGAAATCCATTACGTGTCGGCAAGTATTGAGCGGTTTTTTCGCTACCTTTTAATTTATGCGTCCGCCATTGGCCGTCCTTATAGGTGACCAGCTGTTTGTCTGCCGTAGCCAGCCATAAAGTCTTTCCATCACTGCTGTACCCGGCACCAAGCACATGCGAAAAACGAATGCTGCTCGTTCCTCCAGAATTTGCTTCGTGAACTGAATAAATAATCCATAAAGTTATTCCCGCAAGCAGAAGAATGAAGATGATCTTTGCAAGCAGCAGCCAGAAAACCCAATGGACACTGCGCTTGCCCGATGTTTGTCCGTTTGTTTCTGTCACATGAAACCACTCCGTCTATTAAGATCTTCCACTAGTGTAGCGAATCTTTAAAAAAAAGCCGAGCAGACTGCTCATTCATCGTCGCCCTATAGCCAGCGGGCCGGCTTATTTATAAGCGATAATATAGTAGTCAGTTACGGGTTCTCTAAAAATGCCCGACGAATCAATTGTTTTCAATACATCATAGATTTCTTTTTCAAATTGTGGCGCTTCTTTGCCAAGTTGGGTCTTCCGACACGTTGATGTGGAATAAAGATAGCCGATGATGGAAGGTATATCGCGCTCACGTTCCGAGTGGATCTGTCCGGTCAATAAGGAATGAAACGAAGATTGAGCAACGATGTGTTCGTGGCGAACCGCGTTGATGCGTCGATTGCGGTTCGGAAACCACTTGTCAACAACGTGCTGCACTGCCTTCTGCCACTCTAGTGAACGGTCACCAAGGATATGCCCCTGTCCGACCAGAGCGAGTGCGCCACCTTCTTCAAGAAGATCATAACTCAATTTCAGCACATGTTCGCGATCCATCCAATGAAAAGCATCACCAGCTGTAATCATACGGAAGCTGCCAAGTGCAGGGCTGATTTTTTCAGAAGGCATCTTCATCCACTTCATCTTTTTGATGTTGAGCAGTTCGCACTGACTTTGAGCAGATTTCAACATGTCTGAACTGACATCAATTCCAACCGTTTCTTCAAAGAAATGTGCGAGAGGAAAAGTCAATTTTCCTGTCCCACAGCCAAGATCAAGCAGCCGGCCTTCACCATTCAAGTGGCACTTATTCGCTAACGTATCGATTAATCGGTCACTGTATTGACCACGGTATTTCAGATAATAGTAGGCTGCTCCGTCATACAGGCCATGTGTTTGCATAATCTCTTTCACCTTATCACCTGTTTTCTCATGCGATTCGATTCTCATACATACATTCGTATGGAAAGAAAATTTTTTTCCAATCAGAAGATGCACTCGCTCTCATTTCAAAGCGATGAACACCTTTATTATTTTAACATAAGATACCTTCGGAACGGGCGTTTTTCATGACTTCAAGAGAGAAAAGGCGCAGCACATGCAAAACCAATTTAAGGGGATGAAGCGATGCACTGGATGATGATTCTCTTAATTGGCATCGCTGCGAGTATTGACAACTTTGCAGTGGGCCTGACCTATGGAATTAAAGGAAAGAAAATTACGTTTTCCGCTAATCTCTTCATGGCTGCAGTCGCTTTGACGGCTTCACTCATAACCTTGTTTGCCGGTGCGGCACTCGGGTTTGTCTTTCCTGAATTTATGGCCAATTTGATTAGCGGGTTAATCATTCTCGGGATTGGCGTCTGGTCACTGATTAGCGGGATCAGGCAGAAAGCCAAACCATCACGAACTATTCCACAGGCAGAACAAATCGATCGCGACCAAAATAATTTGATTTCATTTAATGAAACGATTTGGCTGAGTTTCGCTTTATCGTTTAATGCAATGGGTACCGCATTCGGTGCGGGCATCGGCGGTCTTAGTCCGGCAGCGGTTGCTCTGTCGGTTGCCGTCTTGTCCTTTCTCTCGATTGAGGCGGGGCAGCGATTCGGGTTAAAAAAATTGCGGACACGGATCGGTGCGCTGTCCGAATATGCGGCATCGATCTTATTAATCTGTATCGGTATTTACACCATTTTCGTGTCAATGTAAGCCGTACAATACGGACAATACGGTCGCGGGCAGGCCGTTCAGAATGCTTCTCTGCGATTACCACGGTGCTCTGTAGAACCCTCACACCCGCGCATTGGGTTCACCAATCTGTGATTTGCTGAACATATAGTTTCTCGCTGATACAAAAACGCGTTATATTAAGCACAAAAACAATTAAAACGATTTCGTCAATGGAACGGCCCTTCCCTTACACTACGATATAATTTTGCAAGTCGCTTAACCAGCATATACAATCCAAAGGCGGATAATCCGTAGATCATGGCTGCCCACGCACCTTCGCTTAACCATATTCTCTTTTCAATGAAGGCGGTATAGAATAAAGCAAACGCGAATGCGGACGGCAGCAGCAGCAGATCATCGGATCGAAAGAAAAATTTGACGATAACCAGCCCCACCATAATGGCAACAAGCCCAAAAATCATTTGCGTCATAATCAATTGAACCAACCGTTCCACCTGCTTTCAATTCTGCCAGTCTTGGTTTCGATCTATTCTATGCAGCGGCTTGTTTCAAGATTCATCACAAACGGCGCGACATGAGACGTTTTCGTGTGGATCATTTGGTTGCGGATGAATCGCTGATTCTGTAAGAAAAATTAGGCTACACCTTGGCCTTGGCCATCGGTCTTGTGCCTGTGCGCCACTACAGCTGCTCGCTTGCCGAGGGCGATCCGGAAGTCTCCTCGGACGCGCAGTTTTCCTGCGGGGTCTCCTTTGGCTCGCGATCAACGGGAACGCTCCGCAGACGCTGAAGCGCTTTCGTGACTTCCGCAGGATGCGCTGACTTCTGCGTTGGCGCAGGACGTATTTTCACAGGATGTGATGACGTTCGCGTTGCATATAGGACATATGCGTACTTAGCGAAAGTTCCTTTACAATTAGCACAGGTTCCTTTTTTTATGACACGAATCGTCGTTCCGCAAAATAAAAGCATAACTTGTGACAAAAATCCGGAAGGCATGCCTTCCGGATTTTCGATGCACTTTAATTCGATTCGTGCTGCCCTTTTGAACAGGAACCTAGGCAGATCAGCCTTCGGTCACTTTGATTTCTTTTTCCAAATCCTTACGGGAAAGATTTGCGTTTAAGAAACCTTTCGTCTCAGGCGTATAAAGGCTCATGTGTGTTTTTTGATCTACCTTCAGTGTTCCATGATCCAGTTCGTAGTCAAACACATGACCGCCGCCTTTTCGCTCTTCATCGATAAAATGAAGGTGAAATCCTGAAACGGCAATTCCTTGCGTGAATGCCGGTGACCAGAATCCAAGTACAGTGCCCTTCACATTCTTAAAATGAAATACCGGCTGCGTTTTCACCGCTTCTGTCATCGGAATCGGTTTTTCCTGATAGGAAACGGTGCGTGTACTGACCTCTTTGAAAACACCGTCGATCCGGAAAGCATAAAATAAATTTTCGCTTTTCATCAATTTTTTCATTTCTGCTTCAAAAGCTGATTTATTAAGCGGATGTTCAAAGGTCTTCGTTACTGCTGGTTTAAAGTAGGTAAGCGAGCAGAACGGTGTTTTGTCTTCACTTTTCAGCGGTGTTGCCGTGCCGTCACCGCGCAGTCGGTAAAATTCGCCATCAAAAGCGATCATTTCGCCATCAAGATGTTCAAACGTTCCAATACCAAAATCACCAAATGCTTTAATTTCATCATAGCTCATTGCCCCTTCAAAAACGCCGTCGAGCAGTGACGACATTGTTGAAAGTTGAAACAACTGCCCATTGTCTACTGTTTGTGTCATCGCGCACATCCCCTCATTTCATTATTTGTCTCCGTTCAAATTCAATCAGTTCAACTGGTTCGGAATCAAGCTCTTGCCTAGAGCCACATTGTCACTGTAATCAACAGGTACGTCAATAATTACCGGACCGTCATTGTACGCGAGCCCTTCCTTAAGCACCGCTTCCAGTTCTTCCGGCTTGTTGACACGCAGCCCCTTTGCGCCGAAAGCCTCCGCATACTTCACCACATCGATCGGGCCAAAATCAACACCAGAAGTACGTTTGTATTTCATCTGCTGCTGGAACGCAACCATGTCATATGTCCCGTCGCGCCATACAATATGAACAACCGGAAGCTTCAGACGAACTGCTGTTTCCAGTTCCATTGCTGAGAATAAGAATCCGCCGTCGCCGGACATTGAGATTGTTTTTTGGTGATCGTTTACAAGCGAGGCAGCCATTGCCCACGGAAATGCGACACCTAACGTCTGCATGCCATTGCTGAAGAGCAGCGTCTTCGGTTCATAAGAACGGAAGTGGCGTGCCATCCAGATGTAGTGAGAACCGACATCACAGGTCACGGTTGTATCATCGCGGATCAAGCTGCGCAAGGTATGGATCAGACTAAGCGGGTGAACACGGTTGCCATTGACCTTCTTCGGCGGTTCATCGCGGATATCCAATCTGTGCCGCATTTTTGCTAGATAGTCAAGATTTTCTTCAGTAATATTTAAATGCGTCAACTTTTCTGTGATTCGCTTAACCGTTGACGGAATATCACCAACCAGTTCAAGATCCGGCTGATAGTAATGATCGATATCGGCACGCACTTCATCGAGATGAATAATTTTCCGCGCACCAACATTGTTCCAGAATTTCGGATCATACTCTACTGCATCATAACCGATGGTAAGTACCACATCCGCTTTTTCAAGCACCAAGTCGCCCGGCTGGTTGCGGAATAAACCGATACGTCCATAGAAGTTCTCTTCCAAATCGCGCGGAATTAATCCGGCAGCTTGGAACGTTTCCACAACCGGAAACGAGATTTTTCTCAGCAGTGCACGGACAGCTGAAACAACCGAGAAACGATTCGCACGCATACCAGCCAAAATCACAGGCATCTTTGCGTGTTTAATGGCTTCTACGGCCTTGTCGATCGCATCCTCTGATGCTGTACCAAGTATCGGGCTCTCAAGCGGTCCAAGTGCATTTACCGTCGTTTTCGATACCAGAACATCTTGTGGGAAGCTGACCACGCTTGCGCCGGCCGACGTTGATTCAGCAGCACGGAAGGCATTCGTCACAACTTCTGGAACATTCTTCGGGTCGACGACTTCAGCACTAAACTTAGAAATCGGTTGAAAAAGCCCTGCATTGTCCATCGATTGATGGGTCCGCTTCAGGCGATCTGCCCTTGGCACAGCTCCGACAAGAGCCACCATCGGATCGTTCTCCACGTTAGCGGTAACAACTCCCGTTGCCAAGTTAGATGCTCCTGGTCCCGATGTAACGATGCATACCCCTGGTTTGCAGGTAAGCCGTCCGATTGCCGCAGCCATAAATGCTGCATTTTGTTCATGGCGGCACACGATTAATTCCGGTCCGCGGTCCTTAAGCACATCAAAAACGGCATCAATTTTTGCCCCTGGGATGCCAAAAATGTATTTCACACCTTGCTTAATTAAACAGTCAACGACCAATTCAGCACCGGTTGCCAATTCCTGCTTTTTTTCTGTTTTTTCCAAATCGCTCACCATTTTTCCCTCCATTGTTTATGAATAAGCCGTGGTGTCTTGCCGATCTGCTTTATCGAAGCAAACGGTAGTTTGACCGAGCATATTTCAGAAACTTTATCTATGACTAACATCATTCTACCGCGCCGTTTTTCTAATGTGAAATATATTATTGAACATCATGTAATACTCAGTGTATATTAATAATTAAAGGGCTCAAAAGGAAGACAGCTGGGTCACGGTTACTCCGCTAGCGACGTTGATTCATCTATGCTTGAACGACACTTCAGCTGCTGCTTGCCGCGGGCACAAGTCTCCTAGCGACTTGCTCTTTTGCCTCTTGTCCATGACCTTTTCATTTGCCGAAGTCAAATCGTTTCTATAATTAAAACAAAAGCACACATATCTTTTTTCCAAGGAGTGATAACATGGAACTTCGCCATTTTTTATATTTTATAGCAGTTGCTGAAGAACTTCATTTCGGACGAGCCGCTGCTCGTCTGCAAATGACGCAGCCGCCGCTGAGCAAACAGATTCAGCAATTTGAAGAAGAAATCGGCGTCCCGCTTTTCAAACGGAACAAGCGTCATGTTGAGTTGACAACAGCCGGTCAGCTGTTTCTTCCCGAAGCACGTGAAATCATTGCACAAGTAAACCAAGCGGTTGACACAGCGCAGCGAGCCGATCGCGGTGAATTCGGACGTCTTGTCATCGGTTTTGTCGGTTCCGCCACCTACGACATTTTGCCACAAATCATTCGTGAATATCGGCGCAAATTCCCTCACGTCTCGATTCGGCTGCATGAACTCTCAACGCCCGATCAGGTCAGCGCCCTCATTGGCGAGCGGATCGACGTCGGTCTTTTGCACCCTCCGGTCAGCAGTTCGTTTATTGAAACAATTCCAATCAAGCGCGGTTTTGCTGCGCTCTCGCTGCCGAAAAATCACCCGCTTGCAAAAAAAGAGCATATATACATTGAGGACTTGCAAGATATTCCGTTCATTCTTGTCTCACGCGACATTTGGCCTGGGTTGTATGATGAGTTTCTGTCATTGTTTCAATCGGTCGGCTTCACCCCGAGCATTGTCCAGGAAGCAACTGAATATCAAATGGTTGTCGGCTTGGTATCGGCCGGTATCGGCATCGGCGTTGTTCCAGCATCGGCGGAGAAACTCTTCAATCTGGAGGTTGTTTACCGGCAAATTGACAATTACCCGCTTACAGCAGTACTCTCGCTGGCTTATTTGAAAAAAAATACGAATCCTGCTTTGAAACAATTTGTTTCTTTGACAAAGCGGATTCGTATCGATGAATAATTGATTTATTAGGACTTGATCAGCGTATCATCCTTGCTCTTTCGCCGCAGCCGTACTAAACGAATCACATGCGAGACAAACGTTTTAATCATCGCATAAGTTGGAACGGCCAAAATCATACCGATCGGTCCAATCCATTTTCCCGAGACGAGCAGCAGAACAATAATCGTTAAAGGATGGGTGTTTAAACGTTTGCCCATGACAAGCGGCGAAATCAGATGTCCGTCAAGCTGCTGTACGATCACGATCACAGCGAGTACCAGCAATGCTTTCGCCGGCGAATCCATCAGCGCGATCACGATCGCCGGTGTTGCGCCAAGAATGGGTCCCAGATAAGGGATAATATTGGTCACACCGACAACGAGACCGAGTAACAGACTGTAAGGCAAGCCAATGATTGAAAAGCCGATACTCGAGGTCACGCCGACAAAAGACGCAACAATGATCAAGCCATGAATGTACGAAGACAGCGTATCGTTCAAGTCCCTCAAGATATGGTTGACCTCATCATGATACTTGTGCGGAAAAAATCGCGTGACCGCATGGGGCAGCCTGTTCCCATCCTTCAACATATAGAATAGAATAAATGGAACCGTGACGACGGTTAACGTGACATTCACCAGTACATTGAAGAACGTGGACAGACCGCTGCCGGCATTATTGGAGAACTCTTTCAGCATTTGTTCTAAATTGTGCTGTATTTTATCAATCGAATAATAATCTTGATGAACCAGCCATTTAAATCCCTGTGTGTCGGCAAGATGTTCAATACTGTTACGCCAGCTGCTAATATAGTCCGGCAACTGTCCGAACAAAGATTTGATTTGGTCGGTAAGTGGCGGTCCGACGATCAGCACAAGCAACGCAACCAGCCCGGTAAGGATGATATAAATGATTAAAATGCCAAGTGTTCTCGGCACCTTCATCCGTTGCAGCAAATCAACAAATGGACTTATGAGAAAGAATAAGAAACCCGCAACAATAATCGGAAAAAACAACGTTGTAGTCAAAGTCACCACAGGGACAAAAATAAATGAAATTTTCGTTAAGATGAAGATAAGCAAGGCAATACCCAGCAGCTCCAAAGTCCAAAAAATAATCGTTGAATGTTTATTCAGCACCGTTTCCACACCTTTACATAAGCCTCAATGAGGTCGCTTCCGTTTCTTTATTACTATTATTATAGGGGGTAATGGCATTTGGGGCAACGAAAGCGAGGTGGGTGCTTCACTCCGAAGCAGCTATCCGTCTCTCAGTCTGGCTTGTGTCGTTCGATTAGGAGTATAATCAATTATCATACACGCCGTAAAAAAAGGATGTGAGTTAATGAGCATCTACTCAATTTTACTAGCCATTTTAATTGGTATAAATATTCTGTTTGGGATAACAATTGTTTTTCTTGAGCGAAGAAGCGTCAGTTCAACCTGGGCGTGGCTGATGATTCTAAATTTCCTCCCGATCATCGGATTCATCTTCTACCTTATTTTTGGTCAAAATTTGAGCAGACGGAAAATTTTTAAGTGGGATCATATCGTTCATAAACGAACCCAGGATTTAGTCAGCAAACAAATGCTCGGTATCGTCAATCAGGATCCGCCGTTTTCTGAGCCGATTCTTCGCGAATACCATCGTTTGATCTATTTAAATTTGAATAATGATGAAGCGCCGCTGACTTTAAACAACAAACTTTCGATTTTCACTGATGGTGAAACCAAATTTCAGAACCTGCTTCACGACATTCGCTGCGCAAAGCATCATATCCACATCGAATACTACATCTTCCGTGGAGATTTTCTCGGAAATCAGTTGATTGATCTATTGACAAAGAAAGCAGAAGAAGGCGTTATCGTTCGCTTGCTTGTCGACGATGAAGGTTCCAGACGGTTGCCAAAGAAACTGGTACGTCGGCTCACTCAGGCCGGCGGCAAATTTTATACATTTTTTCCCGGCCGCCTGCCGTTGCTTAACTTGCGCATCAATTACCGCAATCACCGCAAATTGGTGATCATCGATAGCAAAATCAGTTATATTGGTGGCTTTAATGTCGGCGATGAATATTTAGGGTTAAGCAAAAAATTTGGCTTTTGGCGCGACACGCACCTACGCATTGTAGGTGAAGCCGTGAACAGCATTCAGTCACGGTTCCTGCTTGACTGGCACCAGGCGTCAAAAGAACGCGTGCCGTTTCAATCCTATTACACCATGGATGATCACACCAAATACGGAGAAGTCGGCATCCAAATTGTCTCAAGCGGACCGGATCAGAAATGGGAACAGATCAAAAACGCCTTTATTAAAATGATTTTATCCGCCAAACAAACGGTCTATATTCAAACGCCCTATCTGATTCCGGATGAAAGTCTGCTCAATGCAATCTCGATTGCATCGCTTTCTCATGTCGATGTCCGCATCATGATCCCGAATAAACCGGATCATCCATTTGTTTATTGGGCAACGTATTCCAATGTTGGCGCCCTTCTTGATGCAGGAGCACGTGTATACCTTTATCAAAACGGGTTCCTTCACGCAAAAACGATCATTGTTGACGAACGGTTGTCCACAGTCGGGACATCCAATCTCGATTTTCGCAGTTTTGGCTTGAATTTTGAGGTCAATGCATTCATATACCATCAAGAGACCTCTCAACAGCTCGCGACAATTTTTAAAAAGGATATTCGTCTTTCACGAGAATTGACGCCGTCGGACTACCAAAATCGTCCATTCATCATTAAATTTAAGGAAAGCATTTCACGACTGATCTCACCGGTTCTGTAATAAAGAAGTAAGAAGAGCCAAGCTGATTTTTGCGTACGCTCCGATTGCTCACTTGCAGCGGGCGTCTCACGCTTTCGTATTATTGCTGATATGACGCTAATCGTCATATCAGCAAGGTCAAATCATAGACGATCTTTACTTGTGAAAAACAGCTGAGCGTTTTGAGCGCTCAGCTGTTTTAGTCTGTCCATTTTTCTTATACATTGCGAATCTGCCGCAGCGTTGGGACGCCTGCAGGTCCATCCTGATGTTTTCTCAGAATGGCTTTAATCGCTTCCGTCAGCGGCACGACTTTCTTCTGTTTGTAATCATAACCGATCAAAGTTACACGCCCGCGCGCATGCCAGACACCGCCGGGGCCGGCAATCGCATGCTCAACATCAAAGCTGGACCGGGAGATCGTACTGATCCACGTGTAAACGGTAATTTCTTCATCATAATTAATCTCTTGGATATAATCGCAATGCGTCGACGCAACAATAACTTTCCAGTCATGCAAATCCATACTCGGGGTAAACCAGCGGAAAATCTCGCGCTTGCCCTCTTCAAAATACGTAAAGTACACCGCATTGTTCACATGCCCCATCGCATCACAATCAACAAAACGTACCGGAAGTTTTGTTGTGATCATCTCGATACCCCCTGCTTCCTAGATTCTTTGAATCCTATCCGGAAATTAGTGTACCACAACGAACAAAACAGTGGGCAGATCACGAACAAAAATGACTCAGGAAAGCGTCTCCGCACGATATTCAGAAGGAGAACGTCGCACATATTTTTTAAACATCTTCGTAAATGAAGCATTATATTCATAGCCTAATTGATAAGAAATCGTCAACACACTCAATTTCGGATCACTGAGAAGTTCTTTGGCTCGGTGAATACGCAAAAAATGAATATATTCAAGCGGCGTCATTTTCATCTTGCGTTTAAACCAGTCACAATAATAGGATGGTGAATAGTGTTCCATGGCCGCTAGCATTTTCACATCGATCTTTTCCGTGTAATGATCATGAATAAATCGGATCGATACACTTGATGGGTGGTCAGACATTTTATGAAACCAGTAGTTTAGCAAAAGCACCGCTTCGTCATGTTTGTGCTGCATGACTTCGTGCACAAGCAAATCTGTCACCGATTGCCAGATTAAATTTGTATCCCAAATTAATTCGCTTTGTACATCCACTTTGTTGTTCAAGTAATCATGGATATAACCCTCAGGGACATCAATCACAAGATTATCATTCGATTCTAGTGAACCAAGCGAATAATCGAAACCGGCTGGGAGCAAACAAAATTGAGAACTGCTAATTCTTTTTTCTCCAGATCCGGTTATAACCCGGGTATAGCCATGAATCGGAATAATAAGTCTAAAATGTGACGTGCTGTAATAGTGCTTTTCCTTGCTGAAAGACATTAAATGGAATACAATCTCTTCCACCAGACGTTTCCTCCTGAAGTCATGTTGCTTCCTCTATTTGGTTGTCACGCTACCTATGCTTTATTGGCTCATGTCCAAATAAACTTCGCTAGATGAAGTATAACAAAGATCACACCGGTGAATGTGACAATATTGTTAACAACTGTCGAAATATGTCGGTTTCGTGATCAGAAGTCAATAAATTTGCACTTTGAAAGCGGATACTACGAAAATTGGCAAATAGTCACCGTAGAAATGGAAAAGTCATTGCCTTGCAATCCTTCTATACTCATTCTGTTAAAACAAATTGCAGGGGGAAAATGAATCAATGCATCAATTAATAGCGGAATTTTTGGGAACGGCGTTAATGATTATCTTCGGTGTCGGCGTGCACTGTTGTGAGGTGCTCAATACATCAAAGTATCAGAACTCCGGTCACATTTTCGCCATTACAACTTGGGGATTCGGAATTACGATCTCATTGTTCATCTTCGGGGCAGTAAACATCAATCCTGCGATGGTTGTCGCACAAGCCATTCTTGGCAACATTCCATGGACCAGCGTCATTCCAATCAGTATCGCAGAAGTGCTCGGCGGTGTCTTCGGTTCCATTGTTGTTTTTATCGCTTATTATGATCAATTTAAAGCTTCCATTGACATCGATCGAGTAAAAATCCGAAACATCTTTTCAACAAATCCAAACGTGCGCAACTTGCCACGTAATTTCTTTGTCGAATTTATCGATACGTTTATTTTTATCACAGCAATTCTTGCGATTGCCGCGGCCACAACGGAAGCTCCGGCTATACTTCCTATCGGTGTCGGCTTGCTCGTATGGGCCATTGGTATGGGTATGGGCGGTCCTACCGGATTTGCTATGAACTTGGCTCGAGACATGGGGCCTCGTATCGCCCATGCTATTCTGCCAATTCCAGGTGGAAAAGCAGACAACGACTGGCAGTACGGGATCATCGTACCAGGTATTGCGCCATTCTTTGGTGCCGCATGTGCCGCATTATTCTCACGCTATTTCTTAGGCTTATAAGATTCACTAACTAAAATCCATTGAACAAAAAGCGGAAAGGCATCATGCCTTCCGCTTTTTTTGTCCTCTTTCTCTGCAAAGTCAGCATGAGAAAGTCCGGTGCAGCGACCGAACAAGCGCGCTCATCCTAAACCATCTTGCATACGTTGACCACAAGATGCGCTCTTGCGCTTTCCCCTTCCCCTCGTTTCGATCCAATTTGAATCTTATGGTATATAAAAAGTGTCTCAAAGGAATCACGTACTTTGAGACGCCATCAAGGCATTGCTTGTTTTCCTTATTGATGCACACTTAATCCAATCGTTTTCCTTTGATCCTATTCGTAACCATCACAAGAATCATAGGCAGAAGCGAAACAAAGATGATCAGCACCATCATCAACGAAAAGTGTGCTTTAATGAACGGAATTTGTCCGAAGAAGAAGCCGGCCAGCAAACCTGCAAGTGTCCAAACAACCCCGCCGATAATGTTGTAAAAAAGGAAGAACGGATAATGCATCCGGCTTGCTCCAGCGATAAAAGGAATAAACGTGCGAATGAATGGTGCAAACCGTCCAAGAAAGACTGCAAATCCACCATATTTATTAAAAAAGTGCTCCGCCTTAGCCATTTTTTCTTGATTGATCAATCGCTGAAATCGATTGTGCTTCTCAAAGGACTGACCAATTTCACGCCCCAGCCAATAGTTTAATGTATCGCCCAGTATTGCCGCAATCGCAATTAAACAAAGAAGCAGTGCCAAATTCAATTCAGAACCTGCATGGGCGGCAATCGCACCAGCCGCAAACAGCAGCGAATCACCTGGAAGAAACGGGCAAATAACCAGGCCTGTCTCAATAAAAATCACGATAAATAAGATAATATACGTCCATGCGCCATACTGATTGACAATTTGCGTTAAAAATTGATCAATATGGAGAAAGACATCAATAAACCATGATAACGAATTCATCCGTACGTCTCCTTATGTTCATCATTAAAGTCTTTGGATAGCAAATGGAATAGGCAACTGCTTATGAGGTTTTGCCTGTTATCATCGTACCTAAAATAACGTCGGCAGAAAACCCTATTTTTTATTTTCGCTTTCGTTTAATTCTATTAGATGAACATTTTCTTAAAATCAACGCATCGGCTAGAGTTGCCTTGCTGGAGAAATACATCTTATTCCAGTATGAGAAAGTCCAAGATCATGACTTTCTCATTTGTGAAAAAAAGAATGCCTCTTGAGTCCGTAGACTTTTGAGACATCCTTAGTTGCCGAGCGCTCCTCAGCCAATCGCCTCTTTCATGAACGCAGTAATCGTTTCTTCTTTTGAATCACTTAATACCTTGCCTGTTTTTTTATCAATAAATGTTGGAACAGTCAAGAATTGGTATTTTTGCTTCAGTTGATCAAAACGTTCCTGGTCGTCCTCACGTACAAGTAGCTCGATTTGATCATTGTATTTTCCTTCAAGCGCATGGTTCAAGACCATCTTCGCCCGATCGCAATACGGACATACGGTCTGTGTAATCATCAATACCTTCTTTTCAGCCATTGTATTCACTCCTTTACCCTAATTGTAAACTGCGGTATAGCGATCTGTCATCTGTTCTGTTTCACCGGCGAAGCTCAGCGAAGAATAAGCGACACGTCGCTGCGGTATGCCGCTATTACTAGTATCCGCGCACTATCCTCTCCTTATTATGCAAAGCAAGAAAATGATGCGAAAAAAGTTACTTCTGTTCTTTAAGAAATTCTATTGACAGTTCCGTAAGCAAAGGGTAATATCAGTCTTAATCCCTTGTAAGCTAGTGGGTTTTTTTGAACTCATGTTTTTCATTATTCTTTTCAGAGGAGAGTCGATTATGAGCAAGCAAAGTAAATCATTTGGCGTTCGTGACATCGTGCTCGTTGCATTGTTTGCAGCAGTAACTTATTTGGGCATTTCCGCATTGAGAATTCCTCTGCCGGCAGCAGTAGGCGCTCCATTTATTCATTTCGGCAACTCGCTGCTTGTGCTTTCCGTCTTGCTGCTTGGTGGTTTTCGTGGTGGTTTGGCGGGGGCGATCGGACTTGGGTTGTTCGATCTGCTCAATGGCTATGCATCCACTGCTCCAGTGACCGTCATTCTCGCTTTTCTTGTTGCGGCAATTGTCAGTGGAGCCTTCACATTGCTCAAACATCAGGACAGCCCGCTCAACCTCTTTATTCTTGCTTTGGTTGCCGGCGTATCAAAGATTGCGCTTGAATTTTTACATGGCTTGATTGAGAAACTGTTGCTCGGGAGTGCATTTACTCCGGCAGTGGTTGCAGCCTTCACCAGTCTGCCTGCAACAGCGATTAACGCAATATCTACCGTGATCATCGTCACCGTACTGTACTTCCCGCTCAAAAAGGGATTGTCAATCTTTGATTCAAACAAAGGGATATCCAAACTCGGATAAAAAGATGGTATGATTAAGTTCGGACAATCATTTTGTCCGAACTTTTTTGTATACTCACAAATCCTACCCTAAGGAGCAGACATGAGTGCGCTGATTGAAACGCAGAACCTTTATTTCCAATATCTGCATCACCAAACCAAGCAAAAATGGATTTTGAATGGGATCGATCTCTCAATCCATCAAGGCGAGTTTGTCGCGATTCTCGGCCCGAACGGATGCGGGAAGTCTACATTGGCCAAGCATTTAAACGGGTTGCTGCTTCCTTCAGACGGCTCCGTTCAAATACAAGGTATGGACACGGCGGACCATCAGCAGCTTGATGCAATCCGCCAAACGGTCGGCATGGTCTTTCAAAATCCGGATAACCAGCTTATCTCGACGCTGGTCGAAGAAGATGTTGCTTTTGCACCGGAAAATCTCGGCATGAAGCCCAGTGAGATTCAAAGACGTGTGGATTGGGCGCTTGATGCAGTAGATATGCTGGCTTACAAACGGCATTCCCCGTTCAAACTATCCGGTGGTCAGAAGCAGCGCATTGCCATCGCTGGCATTCTTGCTATGCGGCCGCAATGCATTGTCATGGATGAGGCAACTTCGATGCTCGACCCAAAAGGACGTGCCGATGTCATGCGCATTATCAAACGGCTCAATCATGAATTTGGGATAACGATCCTTTTAATTACACACCACATGGATGAAGCGGCTGAAGCAAGCCGCATTCTGCTTATGAATCAGGGAAAAGTGGTGATGGATGATCGTCCCGAACACGTCTTTTATCAGATTGATTTGCTCAAACAATTGAAATTGGATGTGCCTCAGGTCGTCGAGCTTGTGCTGCGCTTGCGACACCAAGGAATCCGCTTACCTAATCCGATTATCCACGTTGATCAGTGTATCAATGCATTAATAGCTGCCAGGGAGGAAGATTATGGCACTTATTGAATTAAAAAACATAAATTATTGCTATAGCCCGGGAACTGCTTTTGAAAAGCATGCGCTTCGTGATGTATCCATGGCTGTTGACGCCGGTGAATCCGTTGGCCTGATCGGGCATACTGGTTCTGGAAAATCAACGCTGATCCGCCATTTTAATGGACTGCTTCGCCCCAACTCCGGACAAGTGTTGTACCAAGGCAATGATTTATGGAAAAAGCCGAACGAAATCCGTTCGATCCGTTTTCAGATTGGGCTGGTTTTTCAATATCCGGAAACGCAGATCTTCGAGGAAACGGTCGGCAAGGATATCGCCTATGGTCCGCGGAATATGGGACTTGATCAAGAAGAAATTAATGCCCGCATTCGTGAATCCTTGCAATGCGTTGGACTCGACAAATCGTACTTGGAACGCAATCCCTTCCGACTGTCTGGAGGCGAAATGCGCCGAGTCGCCATCGCCGGTGTCCTTGCAATGCGCCCAAAAGTGCTGATTCTGGATGAGCCGGCAGCAGGTCTTGACCCCGAGGGACGTCATGCCCTTTTTGATGCGCTCCATCAGTATCGTCGGAAAAGCGGGGCAGCAGTCGTCCTTGTCTCGCACAGCATGGAGGATACCGCCGACTTTGTTGATCGAGTCGTTGTGCTCGACCAAGGCAGCGTTGCACTGGACGGACCGGTTGCCTCTATTTTTGCTCAAGCAGAGAAACTTGTGTCGATTGGGCTGGATATTCCGCAAAGCACTAAGGTTCTGCTTGGGCTCAAAGCGAAAGGCTATTCCGTTAAAACAGCGGCCTATACCGTTGAGCAGGCGGAGCGGGAGCTGCTTTGTTTTCTTAAGGAGGCGGATCGTCCATGACGCGCGATCTTACCGTCGGTCAATTTATTCCCGGACATTCACTCATGCATCGGCTTGATCCGCGGACAAAGTTGATGCTTACTTTTCTGTTCATCATTCAAGTATTTTTGACGAAAAGCGCGCTCAGCTTACTCTTTTTACTTTTGCTGCTCTGGATTTATATAGTATGTGCCCAAGTCCCCGCGCAAAAAGTATTTCGAGCCGTTCGACCGATTATTCCTGTGATTATCGTTACCGCGCTGCTGAACATTTTTTATGTATCCGGTCACGTCTTGTGGCACTATGCGTTCCTCCGTATCACGGATCAAGGCTTGTTTACCGGGTTTACTTTACTGGTCCGCCTGATCACACTGATCGCCGGCTGCTCGCTCATTACATACACCACGTCGCTCAATGCACTGGCAAGTGGATTGGAACAACTGCTTGCGCCCCTGAAGCGGCTTCATTTTCCGGTTAACGAGTTGTCGATGACGTTGTCAATCACACTGCGCTTCCTGCCAACGCTCGCTGAAGAGCTCGACCGAATTATCGAGGCACAGAAAGCGCGCGGCGCCCAGTTTGGTACCGGAACGATCCTCAATAGGATTCGCGCCTTTTTTCCGGTTATCCTTCCTCTGTTCATGTCGGCATTCCGTCGCGCGTTTGAATTGACCAATGCGATTGAATGCCGTTGCTACCATGGCGGCGAAGGCCGAACGAAATTGCATCCTTTGAAACTTAGGCGACTTGACTATGCAGCAGCAATCTTTTTCTTGGCTGCATTCGCCATGACACTGATTTTCAACGGTATCCGGCAACCGTTTTAATCGTTAACGAAGCGACAATCAGAAAAAAATCGGTACATTTGCCCTCCCATTCTAGGTAACTGCAACATATAATGCAGTATCCGATCATGAGGGGGTGTTCTGATGGGCGAACCAGTAAAAGGCGGTGCCGGCTGCGGATGCGGCGTAGGAAACGGCTTCGCACTTCTTGTTGTACTGTTCATCTTGTTAATCATTGTAGGTGCAGCATTTTGCTACTAATTCCGTTTGAGCGTTGAAAAGCAGCAGCTCATTCGACCCGACACCAAATCGAGTGGTGCCGAATGGCGTAAATAAATGTCAAGCCTCCTGAGAAAGGGCATCCGAGCTGCGGATGCTCTTTTCTCGGTGGATTAAAAGCGTGAGGCGAACATCCCGATATATTCCTTCAGCGCAGTAAATGCAGTACCCCCGCTTGCAGGAACAAACTGACCGGGATAAAGTGCAACACGCCTGCTTTCAAGATAGTCGGTCGGGTAGGGCGTCACGCGAACACCTTCATTCTGAAACAGTAAGACCGCACGCGGCAAATGAAAGGCTGATGTAATCAGAATCGGCCGCTTAAACCGATATGCTTTCATTACTTTTTTCGTATTTTCAGCATTGGTTTTCGTTGTAATGCTCTTGGTTTCCGTAATAATCTTGTTTGCAGGTACGCCAAGTGCCGTGAGTTGACGCTTACCGATCTCAGCCTCAAGTCCACTGTCCGGATAGACCTTTCCTCCGCTTAAAATGATCGGTAAATGCGTTTTCTGATACAAACGGAACGTTGTCAGTAATCGATTCGCCGCATTGCCCGACAACTGCCCCTTCCCTCCTAAATCAGGCGTTCCGAGCGTCGCCCCCCCGCCAAGCATCACCAGGACATCGCCCTTCGGCTTTTCCGGCGGCTGATAATGATTTTCCAGAGGGTGCACCAAAAGAATCCCAGTAAGCGGAATGAAGCTAAGATACATAAGGCAGGTAACCGCTCCAAGCAAAATCGCCAGTTTGCTTTTTTTATGAAACAGCATGACACTCAATAACGCAAGCACCGTCACAAACAGTCCTGGAGGCAATAAAAACCCATAAATAAATTTAATGATATATGCCACGTTCACCGCTCCCGTAGAGACATTTTTAGTGAACACGGCTCGTCTGCCTCAAAGAGGATCTTTGCGCATAACCGCAACAGGGGAGGTTTGTTTCTCCATATCGTCCGTATATACGGTGATCGAACCTTTGTAATATTCCGCGCAAAAGACATCTTCCTTCGACGCAATCCCCATATGCTGAAACACGTCAACCAGCCATTGTTCATCCTTGTCCATCAAATCAAGCATATCATAATCAATCGAACCTTCGGCGACAAGGATAAAACCAAGCCGTTCGTTATCTTTTTTCAATACGGTGAGATGCCCGTTCTGTTCAACCTGCGCCCGGCTCACATCTTTTATTGTGTAAATGTCCTGCATCCGCAGCATGGTCGCAAAATCCGTAACCGACAGATTGGCTTTCTTAAAATTTTTTGGGATCATTTTACCCTTATTAACAATGACAATTGGGTCACCATCAATCCACTTACGCACCTCACTGTTTTTCGCCTTCAAGATTCTCATCGCGATAATCAATCCTGACCAGATGAGCAGAACAATCAGAAATTGCATAATTGTAATATCCGGGTTATAGATCATCCCGCCTATGATCCCGCCAAGCACATAATTCTGGATTTGATCGGCAGCAGATAACGGTGCTAGATTGCCTTTACCCGACATATTGATGAAAATGACGAGGCAGATGAGACCGATGACTAACTTAATGGCTACGTCCATGTATGAAAACACACTGCGTCCCCCTTCACTTTTCGATGAGTTTCACGGAGAATTCATTGATCACCTGAATCCGCTCAAGCATATAATGATCGGGATCGCCCTCTGTTCGTTCCAATCGATAGAAGTGATCACCTGCCAGAAATAAAGCCACCTCATCCGGCTTCAAATGATTGGTGTAAATGTGATCCACTGGAACATCCAACTCACGTGACAGCTGCCGCATCTGATTGAGCACGCCGCGGTATTCATTTTGTACATGCTCACGGTTCAGCCAATCATTCACTTGGATTCCCGCAAGCAAGATAATCAGAATCCCAGCTAAAAAAATGATCTCCGTATATTTATGGGGCATCCGTCTTTTTCTAAAGCGGAGAATAAAGAAAAAAATAATGAGAAGCAGCGCTGCCATAAAACCAAACTGTACAAAAGCTGCCGTATGAGTTTGACCTTCGATGTAGTCATAGCTGTAAAAATTCAGTGCGACCATCCTCTTTGTCAAAAATTCATTCATCTCTAGTATGGCTAGGAACACTTTTTTTCATGAATGCTGCATGCCACAAAAACTCCGACAAATAGGCGGTCGGAGTTTCAGAGACACCGTTTTATAGAAACACACAAAATAAATCAAATGATTCACGTGACTCATTGATTTCAAGCAATACGACGCTTTGCAAACGATTCCCACATCGATAACGCCTTGCATTGCCCTTCGCCTAAAACAACGTGTTCCAAGTTTCTGGTCCTACGATGCCATCTACAGAAAGATTATGGCGTCGCTGATAGGCTTTGACTGCTTTCTTGGTCGCAGGTCCAAAGACTCCGTCTACTGAAAGCGACAGGGCACGTTGGATTCTTTCCACATCACGGCCGCGGCTTCCCCGTTTGATGATGTGTCCCGGGTACGGAACTACAGCCAAACCACCTCTTAGCGCCTGACTGAGTGCAATTTGGGTTTGCAGGCCGACAATTCCGTCCACCGTAATTCCTGAGTCACGCTGCAGTGCACGAACAGCGGCTTCTGTTGCTACACCGAAGACTCCGTCCGCACCTGCACTACCCACACTGTATCCGGCATGAATTAAATTCTGCTGCACGACTTTGACCGTTGAACCGCGACTGCCTCTTCGCAGCAACGAAGCAGTCTGAACGGATGAAGGGGCAGCTTCTTTTTTCGGACTTGCCACTTTTGGACTTGCCGCACGCGACTTTTTTGACGTGATGGTGCTTCCTAAGATGCCTTCTGCAATGGCCCGACCAATTGCATCGGTATGGGTAGAAACGAAAGTTGCATCGCTTTGATGATCCACGAAGCCGCATTCAACCAGAATCGCAGGAGCAGTCGTATTGCGCAGAACATATAAACTCGAATTCGTGTGGACGCCGCGGTTTTTTAATCCCGTTACCGCGCAAACTGCATTGAGCACACGCTGCGCAACCCCATTTGTTCGTATATCGGGTTGGTAAACCTCAATCCCCGTTCCACCGCCTGCATTTAAATGGATCGAGACGACTAAACTGAGATTAGTGTGGCTGTTTATTTTGCGCACAATTGCAGCAAGATTCTCGTTTTGTGTTTTTGCTTGGTCATCCGTATCATCGTAGACCGTATGACCTGCTGCTCGAAGATCGTTGATAACCGCGTTCTTGATTTGCCGATTAACGACTTCTTCCTTGATAAACCCCTGAGCACCAGGAACAAAGGAATTATGTCCGGCATGAATACTGTATTTAGCCATTATTAAACAACCTCCTTCTCTTATGTGTATGCACATCCTAGGGATGCCGAAAGTTAGAACACCTATTATGTAGAAAAAGACACACATGCCTGGTGAAGCGCACAAAGAAAAAGCAGCCGCTTCAGCGAGGAAACCCCTCGAAAACGGCTGCTCCATTCTTTATTTAACCTTTTGCGGTTCTTCATACATTCAGATAATAAAATTGCGCGATCAAGCGTCCCCTGTACTGCACTTCTCATCATACTCCATTAGCATGAGACTGCTCAACTGATTACAAATTCGATGAGGCAAAGACATGATCGATCGTTTGGTAATCCTCATCCCGAAGCGCTGTAGAAACACTTGCCACATTCGCCAGCAGTTGTTCCGGTGTACGCGCCCCGGGAATCACGGGTCCGATCAGCGGATTCTTCATGTACCAAGCAAGAACAAGTTGTGCCGTTGTGACACCATAGTGCGAAGCGATCGGTTTCAGCTTTTCAACTTTTTCAACATTTCGCTTCAATTGATCCGGTTGATACAAATCAATCGTCAGACGGTGATCGCCTGCTTCAAAATGCGGCAAGTTATCCGGGTTGTAGCGTCCGGTCAAAAGTGCGGCAGCAAACGGTTCATAAGGCACAAAGGTAATCCCACGCTCCTTCAGATAAGGGACGACTTCACGCATCGCATCCTGCTGCAGCAAATTGTATTGATTTTCGACTAAATCAACATAACCGTCTGCATCAGCTTCTTTAATTTGTTCCAAGCTAAAATTCGAAATGCCGATTGCCCGAATCTTGCCCGCTTCTCTCAAACGCTGAAGCGCTCCGACCGCTTCTGCCTTCGGCGTGTCCTGATCTGGAAAATGGATATAAAAGATATCCAAATAATCGGTCTGCAGTCGTTTCAGACTTTCATCAACTGCTTGCGTCAGAAATTCAGGATTATTACTCAACGTGACAGCGCCATCCGCAGCAATTTGCTGCGCGCCTTTCGTTGCCAAAATTACTTTTTCACGATCATTGTTCTTCAGCACGTCACCGATCAGTTCTTCAGAATGACCGAGCCCGTACATAAATGCGGTATCAATCATTTCAACCTCGTGGTCAATGGCCGTTTGAACCACCTGCTTTCCCGTCTCATCATCAAGATTGGGAAACAAGTTATACCCACCAATTTTATTTGTTCCAAGCCCAAGTGGATTTACAGTTAGTTCCGTTCGACCGATTTTCACCTTTTCCATTAAATCACCAGCTTCATACGAGAATAACTTTAGCGTAAAAAAGGATGGCACTGCTTGTCAAAAATTATGCCTGCTTTGAACAGACGATCGTTTTTTGCAAATTGGCTAAAAAAGCTTGAAAAGCCAACCGATTTAGCGTAGACTTCAAGACAATCAAATCAATGAATCAATCATTCTTATCTAGAGAAGCCGAGGGACTGGCCTGATGACGCTTCAGCAACCGTCGTTTTGCGACAAGGTGCTAATCCCAGCCGGCATTTAAAACGCCGGAGGGATAAGAAGAGACCCGAACGCACAGTCTTCTTATTCCCAAATAAAGAAGACTTTTTTATTTGCTCTAAAGCACCCGGTTGATCACTTAGGTCTCCTGCATGATGAATGATTGTGCCATAAAAATTGAGGAGGATAAAGAAATGACCGTAAGCACAGCAAAAAAAGCGCCATTCCGTTTCGACCAAGTAGGAAGTCTCTTGCGTCCACAAGCATTGAAAGAAGCACGAGAAGCCTTTCATGAAGGAAAAATTGACCAAGCTGCACTGACCAAAGTCGAAGATGAGGAGATCAAGAAAATCGTCGATAAGCAAATTGCATTAGGACTAAAAGCCGTAACCGACGGTGAATTTCGTCGCAGCTGGTGGCATTTGGATTTTCTCGCCAATCTCAACGGCGTTGAGACCTATTCACAACATGAAAGCTATAAATTTAAAGGTGCAAAAACGCGTGACACCAACGTCCGCTTCGTCGACAAAGTTGCCTACAATCCGAACCATCCATTCTACGAGGCATTTACATACTTGCAGCGTATCGTACCTGAAGGCGTGCTGGCAAAACAAACGATCCCAAGTCCTACACTCTACTTCCGTGACCACCGAGATGATCAAGCGGTTAACTTCTATGAAACACGTGCCGACTTCTTAGCAGATCTCGCAACCGCCTATCGGCAAACGATCCTGCATTTCTACGAACTTGGCTGCCGCTATCTTCAACTCGATGACACGACTTGGGCCTTCCTGATCGACCGAATCAGCAATGCAAAAAGCAATGAAGAAAAAGCAAGCGCTGAACAAATCGCACAAGATGGTGTCACGGTGATCAACGCTGCAGTCAAAGATCTTCCTGAAGATTTAACGGTCACCATGCACATTTGTCGCGGCAACTTCCGCTCCACCTTCCTGTTCTCCGGTGGCTACGGACCGGTTGCTTCCTATCTCGCACAGCTTAACATCGACGGCTATTTTCTCGAATATGATAATGAACGCGCCGGCGACTTTGCGCCGCTTGGAGAAATTTTCCAAAATGGTGCTGACAAAAAGGTTGTTCTAGGTCTGATAACGTCCAAGTTTCCTGAACTGGAATCTGAAGAAAAGCTGCAAAAACGGATTGAAGAAGCAGCCACTTTTGTTCCATTAAAAAATCTATGTTTGTCCACACAATGTGGTTTCGCATCCACTGAAGAAGGCAACAAGTTAACTGAAGCTCAGCAATGGGCGAAATTAAAACGTGTTGTCACAACTGCAAAAAAAGTATGGACTGATCAATAAAAATTAACCGCACTGAATAACGAAAAATGAGCCTCTGAAATCAAATCCTTGGGATATGATTTTAGGGGCTCTTTCTATAGATTGAAGATTCTTTTTCCACTATTTCTGGTTCAGTTCAGAAAAATAAAGTGATCAGATAAGCGGCTAACCCTGCCAGAACGCTATAGAGGATGGCAGGAGCAACGGTCTTACGAATAATCTCGCCTTCTTTGCCGGCAAGTCCGACAACGGCACTTGCAGCAACGACGTTATGAATACACATCATGCTGCCCGCTGAACCGCCGATCACTTGCAAGGCCAGTACAAGCCGCGGATCAAGGCCCGCATCCATCGCAACATCAAATTGAATTGGGGAGAATGTTAGATTGGATACCGTTCCGCTTCCGGTAATAAACGAACCCAGTTCCCCAAGAAAGGGAGCAGCGGCCAGCCAAATCCCGCCAAGACTTCCCGAAAAAGCTTGGGCAATATACTCCGGCATGCTGACGAGATCCTTTGTTGTCAGTCCGGAATTACTGAATACTTGAACCATAATTAAGGTTGCAACCAAGGCAATTGCCGTTGTTTTCATCGAGCGAAGCGAAATTTTAGCACCCCATATGAACGCTTCGGCCGGTGTCCGTTGAAAAATGAGTGCCAGAAGTGCCGAAACCGTTAAGATCGTTCCTGGTGAGTACAACAGCTTCCATTCAGAATGAACTTCTTTAATCCCAAGGATGTTATTCCATGACAGGTCGAACGCAGTCGTCGCAACATGATGGATCGGCGGCACAATACGTGTAAGCAGCAGTAGAATAACTACCGCAATATAAGGTGCCCAAGCAGCAAGCAGGCTCATGGTCTGCGGTTCGGTATCTTCTTTAAAATCACTGCGAAGCGCGCCCTTCCATTCTTTTTTCGGAAGCAGCCAACCGCGCGCGGCCGTAATTGAAGCTACGGCCAGTGCTGTAATGGAAGCCAAAATCGAAACAAATTCATAGCCAAAGAAAAATGCATACGCGAGCGCAGACCATGTATATGAAAAGCCGACAACCAGCGCCCATGGGAGCATCGAACGCAACACACCTTTTTCCTTCTCCTGTGCATTGGTGAAAAAACGCGTCAGTACATAGATTAATAAAACAGGTAGAAACGAACCGGCAAAAAGATCAAGAATCGTAATGGTTTGTCCAATTTCACGGAAAAAGTCGGGGTTACTCGTAACAATGTTGCTTAAACCAACCGAAATCGGCGTACCCACCGCGCCAAAAGATACCGCTGTGCTGTCCGAGATCAGTGCGAGCGTCACTGCAGCCGCCGGCGGAAAGCCAATCGCAATCATTAGCGGAGCCGTAACCATTGCCGGCGTTCCAAAGCCCGCCGCTCCCTCGATCAACGACCCAAATAGATAGGCAATGATCACCGTCTGAACACGCATATCACCGGAAATATAGGTGAAGCCGCGATTGATCCGTTTAATGGCACCGGTACGCTGAAGCGTGTTTAGCAAAACTAAAGCGCCGAATAGAATCCATAAGATCGTCAGCGTCTTATGCGCGCCTTGTAACACTGAAGAAAACAAGGCTTGCGGACTCATGCCCCAGATAAAATAGGCAGCGAGCCCTACCAGCAGCGCACTCAAAGGCATTCCTTTTGTTGCCGGAATGTTCAACAAGACAAGAAATAAAAATGGAATAATGATTGCACTCAGCGCGATTAAAAGCAAATGCAGCGTCGCCTCCCTTTTATTCAACACGATTCCTCTGATTTTAAATCCTAATCTACCTTCTATTATACACGAAATGGGTCGATCTTTATGCGATGATTACGTACACGACCACTTTACGAATAATCAGCAACTCACAGCAAAATAGGTGCAGGCTTCGCACTTTTCACGTAAAATGAATAGTGTATGATTTAACCAAAAATAAACATAGTATTATGATCCTTCTTTTGAAAGGAATGAGTATCCTGTTTAATGATATCTTTCTGAGGGCGTGCCGAAAAGAAGCTGTACCGTTTACCCCTGTTTGGTTCATGCGGCAAGCGGGACGCTATCAGTCGGAATACAGAGCAATACGCGAACGCTATTCTTTTTTTGAAATCAGCCACCATCCGGATGTATGTGCCAAAGTGACGCGCCTTCCTGTTGAAAAACTCGGTGTTGATGCGGCGATCCTTTTCGCCGATATCATGACCCCGCTTAAAGCACGCGGCTTGAAGGTTGAGATTGTTGAAGGTGTCGGGCCGGTATTCAACCATCCGATTCGTACAGGCGCCGACTTTTCTCATTGGAGGTCGCTCGATGCGGCAAGTGATTTGCCTTATGTTCTTGAAACCGTTCAACTGCTCCATCAACAATTAAATGTGCCTTTGATCGGCTTTGCGGGTGCCCCGTTTACGCTCGCAAGTTATCTTATTGAGGGCGGACCGTCGAAGAATTATCATCGCACCAAGGGGTTCATGTATGCCCATCCAGAAGACTGGGCGGCACTCATGGAAGATTTGGCGGAAATGACGCTGAATTATCTGCATGCACAAATTCGCTGCGGGGCGCAAGCGGTACAAGTCTTTGATTCATGGGTTGGAGCACTCAGCGCAGAAGACTATCATCGCTATCTCGCACCAACGATGCAGCGGATTTTTTCTGAGCTAAAGAAAACGCATGCGGTAAGTTTGTACTTTGCTGCTGGAGCCGGACATCTTTTACCTGAATGGAATCAGCTCCCGATTGATGTGCTCTCCATTGACTGGCGGACAAGTTTCGCTGATTTTGGGCAGCTGGGCATCGAAAAAGCGATTCAAGGAAATCTCGATCCATCGCTACTTCTTGCGCCGCTTCCGATGCTGAAGGAACGCGCAAAGCGGCTCTTAGAAGAAAGGAACGGAAAGCCCGGATATATTTTTAACCTTGGTCATGGGATCTTTCCTGAAGTGAGTGAGGACAAATTACTTGCACTGACCCAATTTGTTCACGCATATTCCCAGCAGTTGGGGTCCCAGTAACATGCAGGCAACAAAATAAAGGTTAAGCGTTCTCGGTGACTGAAATCCGGTTGTCAACTGGATTCCCGGCACCGAGTTTTTCTTAGTAAAAAACCCGGACAGCTGTTTGTCCGGGTTCATTCATTCTTTATTCTTTTCCAGCTCATTCTTCACGAAGCCAACGGATCGCATCCTTTGCATGATAGGTAATAATCATATCGGCTCCGGCACGTTTCATCGCGGTCAACGATTCAAGAACCACCGCTTTTTCATCGATCCACCCATTGAGCGCTGCTGCTTTGACCATCGCATATTCACCGCTGACGTTATAGGCAACGAGCGGAATATTGGTTTGATTGCGCACATCGCGCAGTACATCAAGGTAAGGCAATGCTGGTTTGACAATGAGGAAATCAGCGCCTTCCTTAATATCTGATTCAGCTTCGCGCAGCGCTTCTCTACGGTTCGCCGGATCCATCTGGTACGTTTTGCGGTTGCCGAATTTCGGTGCACTTTCCGCTGCATCACGGAACGGTCCAAAGTAACTGGATGCATATTTAACTGCATAGGACATGATCGGAATTTGCGAGAACCCTGCTTCATCAAGTGCTTGGCGAATACTGATCACAAAACCATCCATCATATTGGAAGGAGCAATGATATCCGCACCGGCTTCTGCCTGTGATACAGCTGTTTTAGCGATATAGGTCAGACTTTCGTCGTTATCCACGTCGCCATTATGGATGATGCCGCAGTGACCGTGATCCGTATATTCACACATACATGTATCGGCAATCACAACCAGGTCCGGATACTTCTGTTTCGTTTGCCGGATTGCCTTCTGGACAATGCCTTGTTCATCATAGGCACCGGAGCCGACCGCATCCTTCACTTTAGGAATGCCGAAAAACATGATCGATGGAATACCAAGCGCAACCACTTCGTCAAGCTCTTCGTCCAATCGGTCGAGCGAGTACTGGTAAACATTTGGCATCGATTTGATTTCCGACTTAATATTGCTGCCCTCTTCCGTCACAAATATAGGATAGATAAAGTCCGCAGGCCGCAAGAACGTCTCCCGAACCATTGTTCTGAGTACTGAGGTTCTTCTGAGACGACGATGACGGTCAAAGTTAAGATTGCTGTTCATTTTGATGACTTCCTTCTTTATTTAAATAGTAAGTTGCCAGTGCGTTAATCATGCTTGCCGCTGTGAACGTTTCCGGAACGACATCCGCAACAACACCAAGCTTTTCAAGTGAATCGGCCGTTGTCTTGCCGATCACTGCCACAACGCAGCGGTTTAAAGCACTGCGCCATCGTTTTTCGGGCAAGAGTTCGGTAAAAAAGTGAACGGCGGATGGACTCGCAAAAGTGATCGCCGACAGCCGGTTGGATACAGCTGCTTCTTCAAGTTGCTTTTGACTCGCCTGATCCGCAATCGTTTGATAGAGAACACGGCTCGCCACCTTGATCCCCAAGTGATTGAATCCATTAAGAAGTGTTCGGTTTGATAAAGAACCGTGCGGAATCGCGACTTGCTCAGCGGCCAATCGACCATTGCGGAACGCTTCAAGCAGTGCCTGTCCTGTATAAGGCTTGGGGATAAAATCTGCATGGAGCCCGTAGGCTTCAAGCCGTTCCCCGGTCTTTTTGCCAACAGCAGCGATTTTGACGCCGTGCATCCGATCGGATTGATCAAGCAGATCCATAAAAAAGTCCAGACTGTTCTGACTGGTAAAAATCAGCCAGTCCGAATGCTGAACAGCCTGCAGCCATTTCATGCGCTCGGTGTGGGAAAAGGATACCCGGCGATAGGCAACGAGCGGCACAGGCAGCGGTTCACCGCCGTATCTGCGAATGTGTTCACACAGGCTGCCACATTGGCTCGTCGCACGCGTGACCAGCACCTGTTTTCCCTTTAACGTTAACGCGTCGTCCCCACGTTCATCCTGCATTTGGATCACTGCCTAGTTGTTTCAGAACCGTACCGGCACCTTGGTGAAGCAACGCTTCCGCCGCTTCTGTGCCCAGCTTCTCCGGATCCTCGCCCACGCGGCACGTCTTAAATACTTCTTTTCCATCAACAGAAGCAACCAACCCGGTCAGTTCCAGCTTGGTATCGGCACGGCGTTTGCACAAGGCAGCAATCGGCACCTGGCAGCTGCCGTTCAAACGCGTTAACAATGCACGCTCCGCGCGAACAGTAATCTCAGTATCCGGATCATTGATGGTTTGCAGCAAAGCTTTGAGCTCTTCATCGGACGAACGGCACTCGATCGCCAGTGCGCCCTGGCCAACCGCCGGAAGCATTTCATCGAATGCGAGCGGATGATTTTTTTCATGAACACCAAGTCGTTTCATTCCCGCCGCAGCAAGAATAATCGCATCAAAATCGCCGGATTTCAACCGGCCAATCCGTGTATCGACATTGCCGCGCAATGGCTGTACATTCAAATCAGGACGGAGGCTGAGCAGCTGTGCTCCGCGGCGCAAACTGCTTGTCCCCACAATTGCCCCGGGTTCAAGACTGTCCAGCCCATCTCCAGAACGTGTCAGCAACACGTCACATGCGTCTTCCCGCATTGGAATGGAAGCAATCTCTAAACCCCTTGGCAATTCCGCCGGCATGTCTTTCATACTGTGAACCGCAAAATCGATTGCGCCATCCAATAAGGCACGCTCAATTTCTTTAACAAACAATCCTTTTCCGCCAACTTTGGACAGCGTCACATTTAGAATTCGGTCGCCTTTGGTTACGATATGGCGGATCGCAAAGGCAAATTGGTCTGATTTATCGCTCAGATTATGGATGACCTGCTCGCTTTGAACCAAAGCAAGCTTGCTTTTTCTTGATCCAACCTGAATCGTCCTCATTTTCTCGCCTCTCTCGTTACTCGCTCAGTCCAGCGTGCTTAACCAATAGTCGTTGGTTTGAGCGTTTCGTGTTCCGCTTTTTCAATTCGGAACTCCGTCACCTTTTCTTCTTCTTCTGACTGGCCGCGCTGAGGCACATCCCCGTCGATATTAAAAATTTCAGCAAAGTGGTCAATGGCATGTTTGCCATGTTCATGACAGGCTAATTCTTTAATATTATTTATCGGATCGCGCAAGAGCTGATTAATCATGCTCTTCGCCTGTTTGCTGACCACTCTGCGTTCCCGCTCCGTCATTTCCGGCAGCTTATTTTCAATCCGCTTCATCGTATCCGAATGGATCGCCAATGCTTTTCTGCGCAACGCAGAAATCACCGGGACAACGCCCAGTGTGTGCAGCCATTCACTATATTTCCCTTGCTGCTGTTCAATGAATCCCTCAATCTGTTTCGCTGCACGTCGGCGTGCGGCACGATTTTCATCGACAATTCGGTCCAGATCATCGACATCAAACAAAGATACGCCATCCATATATGCCGTGACTGGATCAATGTTTCTTGGCACGCCGATATCGACCAATACAAGCGGCCGGCGTTTTCGTTGATCAAGAATCGGCTGAAGTTGCGCTTCCGTAATTAAATAGCCAGGTGCTGAGGTAGAAGCAAAAACAATATCGCACTGTTTCATTTGCTCGCCGAGCGATTCGAGTGAAGCCGAATTCGCCTGTGCCTGTTTCGCCAGCCCATCCGCTTTTTCCTTGGTCCGGTTTACAATGGTCAGCCGGCGAACGCCGCTGCTCGACAAATGCTTCTGCGCCAGTGTGCCCATTTCTCCAGCGCCAATCAACACCACCGATTTATTTTCTAACGGTCCAAAATAATCCTGAATCAGCTTGACTGCTGCATAACTGATCGAAACCGGATGATCGTTGATCTGCGTGACGTCCTGCGCATGCTTTGCAACCGTAAGTGCTTCTTTAAAAAGTTCATTAAAGAATGTTCCGGTTGTCCGGCATTGCTGCGCATGTACAAAGCTCTCTCGCACCTGTCCAAGAATTTGAGTCTCACCGAGCACCATTGACTCCAAACCGCATGTAACCCGAAACAAGTGTTGGATGGCTTCCTGATCTTCCTGGATGATCAAATAAGGCGTTAACGCTTCCAAGGAAATACCGAACCACTCAGCAAAAAATTTCTTACTGTAATAGCGTCCCGTATGGAGCTGATCGGAAACAACATACAGCTCCGTCCGATTGCACGTCGAAAGGATAACATCTTCAAAAATACTTTTTGTTTGCCTCAGTTCTGAAAGTGCCCGCTCCAAATCCTCAGGCTGAAAGGTCAGCTTTTCTCTTATTTCCACCGGAGTGTTTCGATGATTGACGCCAATTGCCAAGATATGCATGAAACGACTCCCTCCGAATCCTTTAATTCACCGAATAGGAACACGAATAAATGCTGTCTAAATTCCATATTTACGGTACCAAATCGAGAAACCAAAATCAAAGTATAAGCGTCAAAAAAAGTGATAAATATCACCATCAAGTCACAAAATGTTCACATATTGTCTATTATAATCCCCGAGTCAAGCGGTAGGTATGAAGGAACAAGCCATGGACATCGCGTAAAGAACGCCTAAAAATCGTTAATGATTCAGATGCATCCGCTCGCGAAAGGCTTTGACCTTACTCCTGCTGACCGGGAGTTCCGCATTTAGATCATTCAGTCGAACAAGATACGTTTGATTAAACCAAGGCACAATTTCGCGGATTTTTGAAAGATTAACCAGATAGGAACGATGGCAGCGGAAAAAAAGCGAATCGGGAACCATTTGCTGAAACTCGGACAAACTCATCGGCATCGTATAGTGGGCATCATTGGTATAGACAAGCGTTACTTTTTCGCGAGCTTCTGCGTAGTAGATCGCATTGACCTCTTTAACAATAATGCGTTCATCCTGGCGCAGGTTTATGCGGACCGGTGTACTCATCGCACCATTTCCAGCACTGCTTCGCTTATCGGTTGGACAGTGGTCACGCTTAAATACCGCTTCAAGCTTTGTCAGCATCGGCGCAATTCGCGCTTCATCATAGGGCTTGAGGATGTAATCGAACGCTTCAAGTTCAAATGCTTTTGCGGCATGCTCCTTATACGCCGTTGTAAAAATGATATACGGTTTCCGTTTGAACTTGCTGATGTTCCCGGCAAGCAGCATGCCGTCGAGCGAAGGAATATTAATATCAAGAAAAATTGCATCCGTTTCATGATCCTGCAAAAATTTCAGCACATCCAGCCCATCTTCGAAACAATTCGTGACCTTAATCGAGCTGTAGGTTTGAATCAAGTATGCCAGCTCTTCACGGGCCAGTTGTTCATCTTCTACAATAATCGCGTTCATTGACTCACCTTCTTAATATCGAAAAAAACACCCGTCCCCGGGGACAAAGATCGGACCACAAGCCCTTCTCCATAGATTAACTTGACCCGCTGATGAACGTTCAACAGGCCGATTTTCTTTGCCGGCATTTGATTTTGGTACAGTCGCTCAACAATATTCTGATCAATTCCCGGTCCGTTATCGCGCACATGCACGCGCACGCGATCAGCCATTTTTTGCACGCGAAGGGTCACGCTGCCCGCTCCTTTTGCTTTTAGTGCGCCATGCTTGATCGCATTTTCAACGAGTGGCTGAATCAGCAGGCTCGGAATGTTCAGATCGACGTCCTCAATCTGATAAGTCACTTCAAGCCGCGGACCAAACCGCGCTTTTTCAATTTCTACATAGTCTTTAACCTGCTGAATGGCTTCCTCCATGCTGATCAATTCATCGGTTCGCTCGATATTGGAGCGCATGTAGCCGGAGAGGTGGATGATCAGTGCTCTGGCCTTTCTTGGATCGCGACGAATCAAAGAAGCAATCGTATTCAGTGCATTAAACAGAAAGTGCGGATTGATTTTGGATTGGAGCGCTTGCAATTCCGCCTTGCTTGCCGCCTCCTTGATTTGTTCCAATCGTGAAATTTCAAGCTGCGTCGAAATCATTTGTGACAGACCAATGGCGAGCGACTGCTGCGAATAGGTCATCTTCGTCGCCTTGCGATAGTACATTTTCAACGTTCCCGTAACCTTTTCCCGTTCTTTTAAGGGAATAATCAGCACCGATTGAATCTGCGGCAAATGATGTTCGGAAGCGTCATTGGAAAAAGTAATCGTTCCTTCATGAATGACCTTTTTCGTCAAAGCGCTAACGATTTCCTTACCTACCGTATAACGCTCATCGCCGAATCCGACATAGGCAAGCACGCTTGCTGTATCGGTCATCGCAACGGCGTCTGCATGGATTTCCTGTTTAATAATCCGACAGACTTGCGCCAGCGAGTCTTTATTCACGGAACGGAAGTAGGGCAGTGTTTTGTTGGCAATATCCAGCGACAGTTTCGCTTGCATCGCGGCAATCTTTTCTTTTTCGCCCTCGACGCTCATGACCAGCAGAACGATAAACCCGATGTTGATTTCGCCTAAGATCATCGGCAATGCAATCCGCGAGACGATGCTCCATCCTTGCTCCGTCGACCCGGACATCAGCAAAATCAGCAGCATTGTCAGCAGTTCACAGAACATACCGCCAGCAATGCCGTAAATCCAGCGCTGCGACTTCTTCACGCTGCGATGAATCCAGACCGATACCAAGCCGGCAAAGGTACTCGTGATAAAGCAAGGGAGTGCCGTCACACCGCCGATATCAATCAAATAACGGTGCAAACCGGCGACCACACCGGTGATAATTCCGACCACCGGACCAAAAAGAATACCGCTTGATACAATCGTGGCGACGCGCACATTCACTAATGAGCCGTCCACATGAATACCGGAATAAGTGCTTAAAATCGCAAACAGACAAAAAATGCTCGTCAGAATGGCCAGCTCCGAAGCAGAATGCTTTTCACGCTGCAAGATTTCCTTAAAGCGCGGCATCCGGGTGACTAAGAACAGGAATACAATCAATAAGGCAGCACGCTCAAACAATTGGAAAAGCATGGTCACAAAAGCGGTCATCGGCAATCCACTCCATTACCCACTCTATATGTAAACGATTTACTCTAATTTTAGCAGACTTTTTCTAAAATGATCATGATGACGAGAAAAAAACGTGTGTACTCATTGGTTGCGCTTCTCCCGTAGCTTTTCTACCTGGAGAAAACGAATAGCTGAGCTCGCCACAACCGCAAAAACAAAGCATCTTGCTAAACGAAGACAAAGTGATCCCAAGTTAAAGTTTCATTCGAAGCTTCCGTTCAGATCATCATTAAACAAAAAAACGTTCTCTCTTCCCTAGTGATTTGTAAGGAAAGCGCAGAACGCGTGGTTAAATATGATCTTATTTGCACTGTTTAATCGCCGCTGCTGCTGCGTTCTTGTACTTTGCGTGCGGAAAACAGATGGACCTTTTTTGTTCCCGGTACGTGAAGCAGCAGCGCAGTCACAGCAGCGAGCACACAGATGACGGCAATGAAGTTGAAGGTCGGTGCAAACCCGCCAAGCATTCCGGAGATAAACGATACGCTTAAGCCGCCAATGCCAAATCCTTGATAGATCATCCCATAATTTCGGCTTTGATTCTTCAATCCGAAGAATTCAGCAACGATTGTCGGAAAGATCGTAATGTTGCCGCCGAAGCAAAAAGCGACGCTGGCGACGCAGATGAAGAACAGGGCAAAGTTCAAAGTAACTTGGCTAAGGATCAAGGCAGCGCCCGCCGTGACGAGTAAAGAGACAGCGATCACTTTTAATCGTTCAAAATGATCCGATGCTGCGCCGAGAATAATCCGTCCGGTTGTGTTAAAGATGGCAACCAAAGCAACGGCATTTGCGGCCGCTGCCGCATCAAGTCCAGCAAGACTGACACCGATGTTGGCAACGCTACCAATCAAGTAAAGTCCGCTCATGCACGCCGTGAAGAGAACGAAGAAGAGCAAGTATGCCTCTTTTGTATGAAGCATTCCGCCAATCGTATAATCCTTTTGCGTTTGCTTGCCGCTCTTCTGCGGTGCGGCTTGTGCCTTAGCTTCTTTGATAAGAAACGCACTCGCGAAAAGCAGAACCATTGAAATCAAGCCCCAGTAAAGGAATGTCTGGACCAATCCTGCGTGAGCAAGGAAAAAACCGAGCACATATTTAAACAACAAACTGCCTGTTCCATATGCACCAACTGCGATTCCGGAAATCAACCCTTTCTTCTCCGGAAAGGATTGGATCGCATTCGAAAGGGTCGTCATGTAGGCGATACCGTTTGAGGCCCCAACGAGAATGCCGGCAAAAATGTAAAGCATCCACAACGATGTCGAGAGAGCACCAATCATCAAACCGACGCCCATCCCCGCCCCGCAAACCATCAGCAGACCACGAATTCCCAGTTTCTTCTGAATACTGCTTGCTGAAAGTGTTGAAAACGACAGTGCGAAACTCATAATGGAGAACGTTGCAGCTACTGCACCGATGCTCCAACCGAATTTGTCGGCGAGTGGCTGATTAAACAAACTCCATGTATAAATGGTTCCTAAACCGACCATGGCAATGATCGTGCCGATAAGTACAGAAAGTCGTGATTCACTTGAGCTTTTCATACGTGTAACTGTCATGAGTATGACCTCTTTTCGCTCCTATTTTGCTGGGAGGGATATGCTTCATCCCTCCCTTTCCTACACTCATAGTGTAGCAATGAAAACACTTTTGGAAGCGTTAACAGAATGAGATGACGACGATTTGGTATGAACGGCTGAAATGCGCGCATCAGCATCAATTGGCATGGTGTGCCAGCATTTCAGCAGCGAAAAGAGGTCTTGTAAGAAAAACCGGGCAAAATACGCCCGGTCCTTAATCTCCAACCATGTGTGATGGACTAGCGTCTTTTCGGTGCTGAATCGCCGCTTCGGTTACTCGCTTGCCGCGGGCGCACCGCGAGCCTCCTCAGACAGGTAGAGGTATCTGCGGGGTCTCGCTGGCACGCTGTTCCCGCAGGCGTCTCGCACCTCCGCTTTGTTTCTCGGCCAAGACACTGGGCTATTGGTTTGAAGACAGGTCAAAATCATATACTTTCTTATCCTGTAAGAAAGACCAAGCTGTGCTTGGTCCTTACTTTCGCAGGCTCTCGCGCTTTCATGACTTGAACTGATCTATTGATGAAATTCCGCTCATCGTCGTACCAGCAAACCCAACTCTTACACTTTCCTTATCCATAAAAAAACGGCATCCATTCAGATGCCTGTTTCGTGAATTGAAGAATAAAAGCGTTTTGCGTCGTTGGTTCAATCGAATCAACTCAAGCGGCGGTCAGTCTTTCTCCTGAAGCAGAAGCTCTGAAAAATGCTTACCCATCTGCAGTGCCTGAGTCTCCTCATCAGGCGACATCGTCACGTCAATTTTCAGACTGGGCAAAACAATTTTTGCCTCCCGTTCAATGAGTTTCTTCTCTAAGGTATCAACGGCTCCGCAAAATAAATCATACGCCGTATCGCCTGATCCAAAGGTTGCCGCCAGCCTCCCCCTTAAGTTCAGCGTATCCAGACCATCATAGAGATCGAGCGCTTCATAAGGAAGATCACCATCTCCGGTTGTTCCGCTGCCAAGCAGAATGCCGTCATACGCCAAGAATTCCTCAGCGTCTGTATCAAATGCATCCTTTACGACCGGATCTAGTCCACCTTGACGTACACCCTCAGCTATTTTTGACGCGATATCCGCTGTGTTTCCCGTTTCACTAGCAAAAATAATGATTACTTTTGGCATCATTCCATCTCCTCTCCTGTCATCATTATTTTATTGATAACGATTATCATTTTCAAGAAAAAAAGAGATTCGCATGGACCATGCGAATCCCATTTACTTATTTGTTTTTTTTCTGTTCCTGTTCTTGTTCCGCTTCTTGCTCAAATTCTTCCGCAAACTCAGTATTTACGTTGTCTGTCTGATTGTTTTTTTCCTGGAAGTTATTCTTCTTTTCTTTGTTCTTACCCATTTTCTTCCACACCTTCTCGTTTAGTTTAGCATTGAGTATGCCGAGAATTAGTGTGGCTTTTCTTAAGCGGTTTATGCATCGCGAATCGATTCTTTTAGAACGCTCCTAGGCTTTTGTACGTGTCCCTTCCTCTAGCGCGTGCATCTAATATTAGTGGGGGGATTGCTTATGAGTAATAAGGATTGTCATTGCGGCAACGACGGCTCCAACGTTAAACCAATTATTTGTGATCCACGATACGTGATCCACAATACTTGCGTGCCAAGATATGTGCCGGTCATTCATCCGGTCATACACATTAATAGGAAGAACATCGTAAACGTTCCGCGACACATTGTGCGGGAATCCGAACGTACAGAAATTGTCGATCCAGGTTATCCAAGCAAGTGTGACGTATGCGACCGCAAACGTTCCTGCTTTGATTTTTGGTTCTGATCATAAAGTCTTTCGATTCTTGGCGAATAAGGGGATGCCTCACGTATTCGTTGTGAGGCATCCCCTTACCGCGTGCTACAGCAAACACAGCAGCGCACTATTTTGTTTATGCGTTTCTATAAAACAATAACCAATTATTTTTCGTGCCGTCCTGCTCGAATTGAATCACATAGCCGTTATAATGAATGATACTGAAGCAAGCGTTTTCCGTTTATTTTCGGCGACAGGTGCATTGCTTCAATGATCTGATCGCGCGTTGTCTTTAGATGGATGACAAAGCTGTAATTATAACGTTTCTGATCTTTAAAGTCATCGGTTTCAATGTTGTCATCGATCTGGAAGGTCTGCCCATTTTTCCGATATACATCGCTTTGAATCTCTTCACGATCAATGTGCCGCTCCGGCTCTCCCCAAAACTTTTTTGACGTCGTCCAAATCAAAGCCATCGTTTAAAGAAAGCGGCATTCCGCTGACTTCCCCATGCTTCAAACCTTTAACAAGTACAACATTTACCGGGATCTGCCTATCATCCGTTGAATGCTGCGCATCCGTGCATCCTGCAAAAAGAGCGCGCATGTTTCTCACATCCGGCACAATTCGAGCAACACAAATGCAATGCGTTTTATTATCTTTTACAAAAACAACTTTATTTTCTTAGCCCATGTTACCATGTGAAGACATAATCCAGCCAAATAATCAGCGAACGAAGCGATGAGCAAGTGGTTGATAAAATAATTGATGAGATAAGAAGTACCGTAACAACGCTGGCCGCGATAATCGGTGCCTATTATCTCATCAAAGATCATCGGAAGCCTCGAAAAAAGAAGCGACGAAGATGATTTTTACCGGGGGAGCAATCCCCCACTCATTTATTATATCATAACCACTTTTTATCATGAAAAAACTTAAAACTGTAGATGTTTTGTTCCTTATTTTATTTCTGTCCTGGCTATCTGATGTTGATTTCTCACACTTGACCATTCTTAAAATAATTGGCTTGATTGCTGTTTGTGTATGGCTTATTCTGTTTCTGCTCAAATTATTTAAAAAGGACTGGTGATACTATGGAAAAGAAAACCAGTGATGCTCAAATAAAAGCGTCTCGAAATTGGGAAGCCAAGAATCGGGAACGTAAACGGTACATGTCTAAAAAGTCAACAGCAAAATCCTTTATTCGTCTCGACGCCGCTCCTGACGATCTCGACGAACTCGAAAAATTGATTGCTGAAAGACGCAGGCAGTTAAAGGAGGAAGCTCAATCATAACTCCTACTCGAGACAAACGAGGATGACGGATAAATAACAAAAACACTGGCCAATGCTAGGATTTTGATTATAAATTTTTGCATCAATCAGGAATTTTTGTGTATAATGTAGACATAAGGAATGTAGAATAAAACCGCCAGTGCATGAACACTGACGGGATGGCAATATCCGCAATAAGAGCGGAACGATGCTTGAACAAATTACACAAATTGAGGGTAATCCGTCTTAGCCACCGTGAATGGCATACGAGACGGATTATTTCTTTTTATTTGACAGCATCAGCACTAGCACTGCAAAACTAATCATTAATGTTAATGATTGGTATACTGTCATAGGCTCCACCCCCTTTCAGAGGGCGTCACCGCATCCGCTCATATGCTTCATCTATTGCCTGTCTGTAATTATATCATATAAGCTTGGTAGACTTAATATAAAAATACCCGTCCATTGTGGGGGTGGATGGGTATTTTGCGTTCATCTCATTTTAGTAAGCTGTGCACAGTATTTCTTTAAATAGCCTTCCGCCGTTTTAAAACTTTTTCCGATCTCGTTCGATAATTCATCAGGCGTCGACTGTGTTCCAAGGCATTTCTCACCTTCTGCTTATATGTCTAAAGGTTTGTTCATTTCAAAAAAAGTCCGTCTCAGTAAGACTAAGACAGTGGGAGGAACAAATTACCAAGCTATAGCTAATAAACCAGTTTGTTTTGAATCAATCTTCAAGATCTACCGTAAATGCTTTTACCATTCGAAGAACATAATCGGGTTGACATTCATGAACGTTTTTTTTCAGCCAATCACTCAACCACTTGACTCTTTCTTCTTCGCTTTTATTACTGTTTATACCAAAGTATTGATAAATCTCACTTGATTCATCCTGAGATAGTCCTAGCTCAACAATATATCTCCCAGATGGATTATAATTCGGGTTTATTTGTTGCAATTCATCATTTAAGTCATCAATGATGTCTCTATACTGATATAAAATTGCTTCTAGAGCTTCTTGACTCTTTTTGTTTGAAAGTGTTATGTCAAAACGTGAAAAGGGCATTTCATTTTCACCCACCTTTTATTATTAAACTAACCAGCTCAAAGTGCCTCTGATACCGGCTGCTAGGGTTCTTGAAGCCTTTTTTTGCATTCCAGTTGCCCGAAGTCCATCATATATAATGTCTTCTATTTTTTTCAAACCACCTTCTTCAGCAGCTGTTACTTTTCTTAATGGTCCTTCCATGTGTTTAAGGGCTTCACCAAATCTAACGGCTGCTTTTCTACCTAGAACACTTCCAACAATCCATTTAGCGACTGTGTAAGCAACTTTAGTACCGCCAACTCGAGGAGCGTATCCACTTGGGGTTGAAGAAGGAGCAGACAAACCTTGTAGTTTAGCATATTCTTTGATCGCAGTAACTTGTTCTGGAGTAAATACTGGATTTCCGTTATTATCAAATTGCAATTCATTATTATCAAAATCAATTAGTGGTTTATTATTAGAAGAAAATTTTTGTTTATTTAATTCATGCGAAGGTGTCACAAATGATTTTATCGATTTTGGAGTGGCAGCGTGTGATGTGGTAGGAAGTGTTATAGATAAAAGCAAAATAGTAGCCATGAATGACAATAGTATTTTATTGGATAAGATTTTTTGAGGCATTTTGATTTTCTTCCTTATACTACTGGTTATTGGTTTTTGAATTACGATGATTTAACAAATAATTTATTTCCTTTATGAAAGAAGAGACTCCCCCTTTTCAAATCAAAATGAAATAATTGCAATATTTCTCCTGCGTCTGTGTTATGTTTTCATTAAATATATTATAATACAATTCATAGGCATGATTACCGCACATTTCATGCGTGACCCCGTATTTTTATGCGGTAGCACGCACGATCGCGTATGCTACTGTGGTAAATCATTACAGCAATAAAAAACCAAACGGAAGTTTAATAGTTTATAGAAAGGGTATATCAAGATAACCTAATCTTTCCCCATTCCCATGCGAAAGCGTGGGATTTTTTATGCAAAAAGAAAACGGGGAACCGCCTAATCGCAATCCCCCCCATTTCTAACTGTCTCGCCAGCCCAGCTCTTGCATTATAATTACTATATGTGTGCCAACATTAGTTTATCAATGACTAGCGCCATGTAGATTTAGGACCACCACACCAATTAAAATCAGCCCAATTCCTAAGATACTCGAAAAATTAATGGGCTCCTTCCAGTATATAACCGCTATTAAACTAGTTAATACAATTCCTAACCCAGACCAAAGAGCATAGGCAATGTTCAAATCAACGCTTTTTAACGTAAGGGATAAAAAGTAAAAGGATAATCCGTAAGATACTAATGAACCTAAAGTAGGTATCAGGCGACTAAAACCGGCAGACATTTTCAATAAATTTGTGCCTATTATCTCACCAACAATAGCCAAGACTAAGAATAAATATCCCATTTAACTATCTCCTCTGCATTGTTTAATTTTGAAAATTAGATTTTGCAGAACTTTTCCATAAAATCTCCCGAGCCATGACAAAGCGTTTAAAAGCATCAATCAAAATGATCACTTTAACGCAATTTTTTATATTTCTAACCAGACTTAATTTTATCATAATTATGTATTCCCGACTTTCGCCGGGCGGTAAAACCTATGTTATTTCTGCACAGGACTCTGCACGACGTTGCAACCCGCTGCCGTAGCCGTCTGCGCAGATGCGGCCTGTTCCTTCACAGTATCTTCGCCATTCGACTTCGCTTCGTCGATCGCTGCAGCGACATCGTCTGCCGTGACATTCTTTAAGCCTTTTTTCTTTAGTACGTCTGCAATTGCCTGTGCGGTCGCGTCCTTGGCTTGTAAATCCAAGAGATGCTCGCAGAGGCATTAACAATTATTTGAATCTTTATAACCATGAACGGCCACACCAGTCGCTCGGCTATCAAACACCGGTTTCTGTTTATCATCAGGGGTAGGTGCGTCCCTCCCCATCCTTGAGAAAGTGTCTGTTTCCTTTGAGAACCTGTCAAGGGGTATCGGCTACGCCCTCCCTGCGGTCGCCCTGGACAGAACCCCAAAGGAAACAGGGCTCAAGGTTAGGATGGGGAAGGCCATCAAATACCCACCTTAAATTTTTCAAATATGTGTCTTGACAATGGGGTCCACTTTAATCAGTCGTGAATTGAAACGAAATCAACAGGGTGATGGTACTTACTCGTCCGTACAGGCCGAGGAAAAGTACCATGCACGACGCGAAGGATGTTGCCGCCAACCTCTACTGGCTAATCCGGAACTTCACGACTTGATTCAGCGGCTTATTCTTGATCACCAGTGGTCTCCCGAACAGATCGATCAGCGGCTTAAACAGGATCATTCTCCTTGGAAGATCAGTTATACGACCATCTATCGTGGGATTGAAGCGCATCTTCTGGATGAGCCTAATCATCAACCTGGGCAACGCGGGATTGCTCGTCGCCTGCGACACCGAGGGAAATCACGCCACGGCAAAGGTTATGAAGAACGTCGTGGCAAAATCAACTACAGTCATTCCATTGATGAACGACCGACTGAGGCTAATGAACGTCGCGTCATTGGCCACTGGGAAGCAGATACGGTCGTTGGAAAAATTGGATCCGAATGCCTGGTAACCCTTGTTGATCGAAAGACACGCTTACTCATTGCCGCAAAGGCCGCGAAGAAAACCGCTAAATGCGTGAAAGAGAAATTAATTGAACTGTTCTCCCCATTGCCTCGACATCAGCGGCTGACCGTAACTCCCGATCGTGGCAAAGAATTTGCTTGGTATGACCAAGTCGCTAAGGCATGCGGCATGACTTTTTATTTTCCCAATCCACACGCGCCTTGGCAGCGAGGAAGTAACGAAAACACTAATGGACTACTAAGAGAATATTTCCCTAAAGGACATGACTTTCGCCAGGACAGCGATGCGTCCATCGCACATGCTGTGAACGAATTAAATCACCGACCTCGCAAATGTTTGGGCTGAAGACTCCTTTTGAGGTCTTTTATAATCAGGCGTTGCACTTAGTTTGACAATTCAAGGTATTAAAAAATCCCTCTACAAAGGGATTTTCGGGTGCTCCACCATCTAGTATCGGATGGTAAATATGGAGACGGTGGGCGTGTAACTCATCTCAAAAAATGCCGCTTTAATACATAATTTTCGAGCTATAAAACGCACTTGCCCTTATTTTGCCCTCATTTATTAACGGAGGGAAATCTTATGAAAAATTGGAATGCATCTGAAGCAATGATCGAAGAAAATAATCGTGCTCTTGTCGCTCTTAGAAAATACGAAGAAGAGCACCGATACAGTTTCGCTGATCGACATGTTTATTGGGCGGTCACTAATGAGATCGAACGGCTTGAAAAACAAAACGTTTGGCTTGCTGAACGGTCTTAAATGGTAAGATAAAGAAAATTGTTCTTTCTATATAAAGAGGCGATCATATGGCTAGATTGCATTACAACAAGCGAATTCCAATTATCAAGAACCTGCTTTACCTGAATTACAGTAGCGGCCGCGGCTGGTCCCTTTCATTTGGCCCACCCGGTGTAAAAATAAATTACGGAATCAATGACCATAAAAAGCAAGTATCTTTTGGTAAAGGCGGTTTCCGATACCGAAAAACTATTTCAAGTGGACGTCAATCCGTCAACAGCAAGAACCGATTAGGTATCAGCCATCGAGTGCTAAAATAGATAAAATGGTGAGTAAATATGTAAAACGGCATTATGACCTGTCCAGCTGTGTTATGAAAGCTCTAGACACAGACCCCGAAATGCCTTCTGCATGGCCCCACGGAGTTCAAATAACGGATAAACACGGACATAAAGAAATCGCCTATTTTGATTATCATACGAATGAAGTAAGAGCATTTTCATTTCCCGATTAGTCTTCTTTCTCATACTTAAGTATGAGATTTTTTTATAAAGAAGTTTTGAAAACCGTTGATTATTATAACACATGTGTCATAATAGAAATATGGACGGAGGTGAGAAAGTGGTTGATAAAATAATTGATGAGATAAGAAGTACCGTAACAACGCTGGCCGCGATAATCGGTGCCTATTATCTCATCAAAGATCATCGGAAGCCTCGAAAAAAGAAGCGACGAAGATGATTTTTACCGGGGGAGCAATCCCCCACTCATTTATTATATCATAACCACTTTTTATCATGAAAAAACTTAAAACTGTAGATGTTTTGTTCCTTATTTTATTTCTGTCCTGGCTATCTGATGTTGATTTCTCACACTTGACCATTCTTAAAATAATTGGCTTGATTGCTGTTTGTGTATGGCTTATTCTGTTTCTGCTCAAATTATTTAAAAAGGACTGGTGATACTATGGAAAAGAAAACCAGTGATGCTCAAATAAAAGCGTCTCGAAATTGGGAAGCCAAGAATCGGGAACGTAAACGGTACATGTCTAAAAAGTCAACAGCAAAATCCTTTATTCGTCTCGACGCCGCTCCTGACGATCTCGACGAACTCGAAAAATTGATTGCTGAAAGACGCAGGCAGTTAAAGGAGGAAGCTCAATCATAACTCCTACTCGAGACAAACGAGGATGACGGATAAATAACAAAAACACTGGCCAGTGCTACGATTTTGATTATAAATTTTTGCATCAATCAGGAATTTTTGTGTATAATATAGACATAAGAGATGTAGAATAAAACCGCCAGTGCATGAACACTGACGGTAGGGCAATATCCGCAATAAGAGCGGAGCAGTGCATCTCACAGCCGAATAGTTTCTACTCGATCCGTTTCAGCCAGTGCAATGGCATATGAGACGGATTATTTTTTTCTATTTGACAGCATCAAGATCAATACCCCGAAACTAATCCATGAGACTTAAAGCTTGAAATACTGTCATTGGCGCCACCCCCTTTCTTGAGGGTGTCACCGCATCCGCTCATATGCTTCATCTATTGCCTGACTGTAATTATATCATATAATCTTGGTAGACTTAACGCAAAAAATACCTATCCTCACTAGATGAGATAAGTATTTTCATGCTACAGTTCACTGCTTCAGGAACTTATTTGATTGATTTTGGAAAGCTTTAATTAAAACTTTTTACTTTTTTTGCTTAATTCATTCGTAATACCCATAGGCGTGTGAACCGCTTTTCCGAGCAGCACGAGCAGTACATGCTTAGTCACAGTTTTACCCGTATAGTAAGTTGTAACAGTGCCAATGGATTTATGCTTATACGGAACAAAAGCAACCCAACCAATATAGCCACTAGGAACGTGAAAAGAATATTCACATGCTGTACTTGTCAACTTTTGGAGAGTTATAGACGCCCCAGATTTCACAGCTGATTTTTCTGCTGATGATAATTCAACTCCAAAGGTAACATCAATAGTGGTTTCCCAAATTTTCGAATAAGATATCGTTCCTGGTCCCCGTAATCCGTTAGCGACAGTTATAGGATCACCTGTATAATTTGAAGCAGATGTTTGCTTGTAAAATGAGCCTTGGAATGGTGACTCTAACGGACGAAATTTCCCTATAATTGAATTATTATCATCGTTTGGCGTTCCAAGACTATCCAAATTTTCTCCGTTTTTTGCTTCCTGATATTCACTTTTACTTAACCAATGAACGGAACCATCTTCACTAATCGTAAACGGAGCAACTTCTTTATCGTTGCTGTCTTTATAAAAGGCTGGGGTGTTCTGATCGTCTTGCTCTATTGACTTGATACTGTTCGAATTAGAAGCGGCTCTAGTAGTTTTTCCCCAACAAACGAAGAAGCCAACACTAGTGTTAGTACAGTAACAGTAATAACAAGTTTACTAAACTTAACTCTCATTAATATCTCTCCAATCTATAATAAATATCAGTGTTATTCACATATAAAGGAACGATTTTTTTGTTGCCCTTTAAAGTAATTGATTTTGAGTGATTCTTATTTTTACCAAAGTAGAGGATGTATCTGTGCTTTTTATCTAGTTTGAAAATGATTCCAGGCACAACTTCTTGTCCCTCAGAAAGACCAGGCGGATCACTTACAGCCGCTCCAGAGCCATTTAACAATGTTGCATATTTTCCCCCCTTCTTTTCTAAAACAATAACGATAAACCCTTCTCCATCCTTTTTGTTTTTAAAATAGACCGGAATTGCTTTTTTTCCATTAATGTAGTTTGTTCCTTTTAATAAAATTGAATTACCCGAAGTTTGTTCTTCTATAGCACTTTTTATTGCTGCTTTTTCAGTACTAAACCAAATTAAGGGATCATTCTTTGATTCTTGGCCTTTTTCTAAAAATAAAAAGGTTAGTCCACAAACAATAAAAATGATAAGGATGAGACTCAAAATAATTATCAGCTTTTTGTTTTTCAAACTACACGCTCCTTTACTAAATTACATATTTATTTATATTTTGATCACCACCATACTTTCTAAACTTGTAAAAAGTTAACTCATTAATTTATTTAGTTTTCATTGTCATTGAGTGTCTCAGCTGCTGCTTTAAGCATTGTTGAGACTAACTCTGCGTTCGAACTTGAACCGATAGACCGGCTCGTAATCTGCCCATCAAAGCAATCAATGATTGGTGAGAGATAGACTTTGCCTGCTTGAATCGAAAACTCCGTGCACTTTGCAGGAATGTCCATTAAAGAAATTGATCGACTCGCCTATCAGCGAGTACTGAATAAATACGCCAAAAATCATTCAACTGCTTCCGTACGCAAACTTAATATTTACATGCGTGCATGTTTCCGTGACGCCATTAATGATGACGTGATTTTCAAGGATCCGACTTATAAAGCAGTGACCATCGGAAAGGTAGCAGAAAAGAAGGAAAGTCTCAAATACATTAACTTCAAAGACGCTCAGAAGCTGATTGCTGAATTGATGGGTGATCTCAGGCCACGTTATATTTCCCGCTACATGATCTTGTTTGGACTAGCAACGGGCTGCCGCTTCAGTGAAGTATTAGGCATGACTTGGGATTGCATTGATACGAAAAAACGAACGGCAAAAATAGACAAGACATGGGATTACCAAGATACGAATACTTTTGCACCAACAAAAAATAAAGCATCCATCCGAGTCATCCGATTGGACAAGCAAACGTGTGAATGGCTCGATGATCTAAAGTCATCTCAAAAAAAGTCTGCTGTCAAATCGGGGCTAAGAAATAAATCAAATCTGTGCTTCGTTAATGATCAAATGAACTTAGTGACAAATACAGCCGTCAATAAGTGCCTGAAAAGCTTATGTACGAAAATAGAAATTAATTCAATCACCTTCCATTCTCTGCGCCACACGCACGCTTCTATGCTGCTCTACAAAGGGATCAACATCAAATATATCTCTCGGCGTCTTGGCCATAAGAGCGTGATCACAACCCTGAATACATACTCACATATTATTGACGAGCTAGAACAGCGCGATTCTGAAGCTACCGATTTGGCATTAAATGATCTATATGCCATGCGCAAAATCAGCGCATAATGATTTGATTTTCGTTGATTTTCATTGACGATCAAGTCAAAACAAAAAAGAGCCTTAAACCGCGTCATATCAACGGTTTAAGGCTCTTTTACTTGGTTTATGCAACCATCTCTGACACTCCATTAATGGAGACGGTGGGAGTCGAACCCACGTCCAAAGACATCGTAATTTAAGTTTCTACGAGCGTAGTCAGCATATTAGCGTTTCACCTCGGCGTTGGCCTGCCGACAGGCTTTCGCGAGGCTATCCCGATTATTCTCTTCCATGGCCCTCAGGATGCGGGCGTCCGGCGTATCCCACTAGAGTGAGTCCCTGATCCTACCACATGGGCGATGGAGGGAGGGACCGCTAAAGCTGATTAGGCAGCTAGAGCGAGGTTGTTATTCGTTTTGCCAGTTATGGCTTTGGCGTTTTTACGAGGCCGACCCCCTCGGCTCGCCGCTTAAACCCGACCTGCCCCTGTCGAATCCGTAACGTCCCCGTTTAAAAAAAGCAACGGGACTTGCGGTGAAAATCCATAACTGTAATTGTGCTTAACACAGTAATTGAATTATAGCAGATGATCCGCTGCTTTTCAACTTACACTTTTTGGTTATTGCGAAATGCGCGTGCCATTTCGCGCTGAGCACTGCGTTTTTTCATCGATTCGCGCTTATCGTACATTTTCTTACCGCGTCCGAGTCCAACGAGCACTTTGGCAAAGCCGTGTTTGATATAAATTTTCAGCGGAACAAGTGCATAGCCCGTTTGATCAGCGGCCGGCCGGAGCTTATTAATCTCCTTGCGGTGCAAGAGCAGCTTGCGCGTACGCAGCGGATCATGGTTGTACCGGTTGCCTTGTTCGTATTGACTGATGTTCATATTATAAACAAAGGCTTCGCCGTTTTCGATGCGGGCGAATGCATCTTGGATATTCACTTTGCCGCGGCGAATGGCTTTAATTTCCGTTCCTTGCAGGACAAGTCCCGCCTCAACTGTTTCTTCAATAAAATATTCGTGACGCGCCTTGCGATTTTGCGCAAGGACGCGGCTTTCGCCTTTTCCCATTACCAACACCTGCCAAACATACGTTCATTAGTTCATTATAGGCGATACACGCCCCGCGGGGCAAGTACCCGCACTTTGTGTTGGTTCATCTGCGCATTCTGCGTGGTGATATAAGATCGAGCAAGATTAAAATGACAAGAAATGCGACAGAGGCCAGCAGCATATCCAGTGGTGTTTTGTTAAATTGAGCCGCAAACTGATGGTACCAAACCCACTGAACCACAAAGCTGGCCACAAACAGTCCGGCATAGTACAGGACTTTTTTCATCGCAAACCGCCCTTTTCGTCGCTTGGATAGCCAAGCGCTTCATAAATTGCATGTGCGACGCCATCCTCATTGCATTCGGTTGTCACGCGGTCACAATAGTTCTTTATCTCGTCATTGGCATTGCCCATCGCCACCGATACGCCGGCCACATCAAACATGGAAAGATCATTATAATTGTCCCCAATTGCCATGACCTCGCTAAGCGGGATACCCAGATAATGAGCCAAATGATCGAGCGCGTTGCCTTTGGATACGTTAGGCGGCATGATTTCAAAATTGCCTGTACCACTGGTGACAATGCTGTATTTATGCTTCCCTTCATAGATCTCACGCGCTTTTTGCAGTTTCGCGTCGTCATAGGAGAAGATGATAATTTTCGAGAACTCAGTGTTATTCGTCTTGAATACGCTCCAATCGTCAACCGCGCGGTAAAAATCGTCACGTGTTGCACCTTGGAAACCGACGGATCGGTCTTCATGAATGCCGAGGTGCTGCAGTTCATCGCGCAGCCAGTCGGTTCCCTGTTCCGGAACATAGATATGATGTGTTGAATAGACACCAATATAATAGTGCTGTGCGACAAGTTCCTGAACAATCGCCAACGCTTCGTTGCGGTCCAAGAAGTCAGCACCCAGCAACTTGCCGTCGGATGAATGGATCGTCGCCCCATTGGCGCCGACCAGATGCGCCTCCACATCAACTTCATGCATTTTACTGCTAATATCAAAAAAGGCGCGTCCGGAAGCAATTGCCAGCGTCACTCCTTTTGCGTGCGCATAGCGCAGCGCTTTCAAATTTCCCCAACTGATTTCACGGTGCCTGTTCAGCAGCGTTCCATCCATATCCATTGCCAATAGTTTTATCATCGGATCCTCCTGTTTACATATGATCGCGGCGTGCAAAATCGACAAAGCGAAATTTATCCGCCCGGTGCCTGGATTCGGTATACTGAAACAATTGTGCATTCTCAAGGTACACGAGGCTGCGCACAACCACAACATGCGTTCCCTCGTGCATAGTCAGATAATGATAGTCGTCCTCATTTGCCGGTTCAACGGTAATTTCTTTTTTTGCAAAGCCGATTTTCAATCCCAATTCATTTTCAATATAATCATACAGCGAATGCGCGCATTGATCCGCAGTCAGCAGGGGCACAACCTCTTGAATTAAGTAATCTCGATCTAAGATCACGGACTCACCCTCCGTTGATCGAGAACGAACGACCTGCCAAACCGTCTGCCCATCCTGCAGATTCATCACCATTTTCAAGTGCTCATCAGGCTTTAACAAAACGACCTGGTGAACGTTGGTCGTCCATTGCCGTTTTGAATGAGCCGCGAGTTCACGAAAACTTGTAAGTCCGGAAATGGGAAAGTTCTGCCTGCTGACATCCAGAACGATCGACCCTTTTCCTTGAACCTTTTGAATATAGCCGTTGCGTGACAGCATCGCGAGTGCCTTGCGGATCGTTTCGCGAGAAGCTTGATATTGCGCGCAAAGTTCATTTTCAGTCGGCAAAAGTGCCCCTGCATCAATCTTTTTTTGGTGTATTTTCTCGCTGAGGTCATTATAAATCGAGACAAATTTGCTTTTCCTCATCGTGTTCGTGCTCCTTAAAGCGGCAACATGCATGGATTCGTCCGCGACTGCCTTTCTGCTGTAAAGGATAAAAAAATAGTAAAAAGAAAGGGCATACTTCAGGCCCCATCTTTCATTTCACACTATTTAGTATACCAAAACAGATCCATGAAAACCCTCACAATGCAGACGAATTCGTGAATTTTCCAAATCAATTCAGAAGGTATGCTGCGGACTCGTAAGGACGCAGCGGCAAGCAGGCGGTAAAATGCAGAGCATCTGGATAGTTATGAATCAGCAGTGTGTGCTTCACATTTAAGAAAGCCTTCGGTACTGAGAATGGAACCGAACGATTGGTGAAGTTGCTGACCACAAGCAGCTGCTTCCCGCCACTGCTGCGCACATACGCGAAAATGTCCGGATGTTCCGGGGCAATCAGCTCAAAATCGCCGTCCCGAATCACAGAAAATTCTTTTCGCAATCCGATTAATTTTCGGTAATAATGAAAAACAGAATCTGGATCTTCAAGCGCAAGCGCAGCGTTAACCGTTTGCGCATTGGTCGCAAGCGGAATCCACGGTGTACCTGTAGTAAATCCGCCATTTTTCCCTGCTTCCCACTGCATCGGCGTCCGACCGTTATCACGTGATTTTTGCTGGAGAACCGCCATGATTTCTGCTTCAGATTTTCCTTGCTTTTTCAGCAGTTTGTAGGCATTCAGCGTTTCAATATCACGGTATTGATCAAGCGAGCTGAAATTCGGATTGGTCATGCCAAGTTCTTCACCTTGATAGACATAAGGTGTTCCCTGCATCAGGTGGAGCGTAGTCGCCAGCATTTTCGCCGATATAACCCGATATTCCCCTTCATCGCCAAAACGAGAGACAATCCGCGGCTGATCATGATTGCACCAGAAAAGTGCATTCCAGCCGCCGCCATCATGCATGCCTTTCTGCCAGTCAGCCATGACCTTTTTCAAATCCGGGAGATGCAGCGTGCCAAGTACCCATTTCTGGCCGTTCGGGTAGTCGACCTTTAAGTGATGGAAGGTAAAAACCATACTCAGCTCTTCATACTTTGGATTTGTATAGCGAATGCAGTTGTCAATTGTTGTTGAGGACATCTCGCCAACGGTCAGTGTTTCCGCACGTTTGCGGAACACCTGTTGATTCATTTCGTGCAGATAATCATGCACACGCGGACCATCTGTGTAAAAGGGCCGCCCGTCTCCGGGTGAACTCGGATCATGATCATCCGGAAAGCGTTGATCCTTTGAAATGTTATTGATAACATCAAGCCGAAAGCCATCGCTGCCCTGATCGAGCCAGAAGTTCATCATTTTATACACTTCATCGCGAACGTGTTTATTTTCCCAGTTTAAATCCGCCTGACTGACGTCATATAGATGTAAATAATACTGATTGCTTTTCACATCGTATGCCCACGCCGATCCGCCGAATTTAGACTGCCAGTTGTTTGGTGCCCCGCCGTTTTCTCCCGGATCGCGCCAAATGTAATAATCGCGATAAGGATTGTTTTTGCCCTTGAGCGCTTCTTGAAACCAATGGTGCGCGGTTGACGTATGATTCACCACAATGTCCATGACAATTTTTAAGTTGCGTTTATGCGCTTCATTGAAGAGGCGGCGTAAATCGTCCATGGTTCCGAATTCCGGCTGCAGACGGTAGTAGTCGCTAATATCATAGCCATTATCGTTCTGCGGCGAACGGTACATTGGCGTCAGCCAAAGCACATCCGCGCCTAGTGTTTTGATATAGTCGAGCTTTTCAATAATCCCGTTAATATCGCCAATGCCATCTCCATTTGTGTCGTTGAAGCTCTTCGGATAGATCTGGTAAACGGTCGCTGATTTCCACCAATCGTGATGCATTTGTGTCACACCCAATCTTTTTTTCTTTACACCTTGTCTCTGTTTTTACCCTTCGTCAATTGATTTCTTACTGAATTTCGCGAAAAGATAAGTTAGTACAAACGGCAGGATTAACACGATCAGCATGCCGATGAAGAACACGCCCCAGTAGTTCGGAATGATCGACAGAAAACCGGGCAACCCGCCGATACCAATTGATGTTGCTTTGACACCGAATAAGGTGATAAATGCTCCGGCAATACCGGAACTCGTGATCGCTGCCAAGAACGGATAGCGGAATCGGAGATTGACCCCGAACATCGCCGGTTCTGTAATTCCAAGCCATGCAGAGATGGACGAGGTCATTGCCAAGCCTTTGAGTTTTGCGTCGCGTGCAATTAAGAACATTGCAAAGGCCGCTGCCCCTTGTGCGATATTTGATAATGCGAGCATCGGCCAAAGGAACGTAGAGCCGGTGCTGCCGATTAGCTGCAGATCGACGGCAAGGAAAATCTGATGCATCCCGGTGATGACCAAGACCCCGTAGAAGAAGCCATAAACCAGTCCGCCGACAATCGGTGCGAAGTGAAATAACGCAACAATTCCTGCTGTGATCCAGTTTGCCAGCGTCAGGGTCACCGGTCCGATAATGGTAAAAGAAAGCAGCCCGGTAACCAGAAGTGAAACCGGTGCGACGACAAGCAGCTGAATCGAATCGTAGACATGTTTTTTCAAAAACAGTTCAAGCTTCGCCAATACGTAGGACGCAACAAGAACAGGGAGTACTTGGCCTTGATAGCCAACCTTGTCAATGTGCAGACCGAACAGATCCCAGATCGGCACCGTGCCTTTGTTCTGGGCATCCGCTAAGCTGTATGCATTGAGCAGCGACGGATGCACAAGCACCAGACCAAGTACAATGCCGAGCAGTGGATTGCCGCCGAATTTCTTAACCGCCGACCAACCGATCAGCGCCGGCAGGAAGACGAAAGCAGTGTTAGCAATGACAAGGATAATGTCCGCAAAATCTTTCCATTGCGGATACGCTTGCACCACCGATTTTTCGAAGAATATTCCCGGATTGGCAAGAATGTTGTTAATGCCCATCAGTAAACCGGCGGTAACAATGGCCGGCAGGATTGGAATGAAAATATCCGCTAAGGTTTTAATCCCCTTCTGCAGCGGATTCATTTTTTCTGCTGCGGCATCTTTGACTTCCTGTTTCGTTGCCTCACCAATCCCTGTCAGACGAACGAAAAGGTCATAAACCTTATCAACCGTCCCATTTCCAATCACGATCTGAAATTGACCGTTGGCTGAGAACGATCCTTTAACCAGATCAATAGCATTTAATTTTTCTTTATCGACCTTGCCTTCATCATTTAGGATCAAGCGAAGACGTGTAACGCAGTGTGTTGCGGCATTAATATTTTCAGCGCCGCCAACCGAATCAATCATTTGTTTGACCGATGATTCATTGATCGCTGCCATTTCGATCCACTCCCAATAATTGATGTTTCAAAAAAAGATTGCGCTTTCATTAGTGCATATTGAATCATTCGGATCACATGCATGTGCACGGCCGCTGCACACGCAATGATGACCGTCCATTAATAAGTACAGTTGTTATTATAGCGCTTACATTTATATTTGTATAGTCAAATTGTATATTTATTAATTGTTGTATAGATGAATACTCGTCTCTTAGTTATACTTACACCTCCCTTGTACCTTGTCGCCGAATAAAATAAACACGGAAAAAGAAAGCTGCTTCCATGTGAAGGCGTTTTCCTAAATCACGCGATGCTTGGTCCTTAAAGTATCCTTTTGTGTACGCTCCGATTGCTCGCTTGCCGCGGGCAGTCCAGGAGCCCCCTCAGACATACTTTATCTGCGGGGGGCTCCTTTGGCCTGCGATCAACAGAGACGCTCCGCAGGCGCCAGAGCATCTGCGCTTTGATTCTCGGTCAAGACACTGGGCTATTGGTTTGAAGACAGGGCAAAATCGTATACGCTCTTATCCTGTAAAAAAAAACCTCGTCGAAACGGATTGGACCCGTTTTGCCGAGGTGTGTGTAGCTCGTTCTATTCATTTTTGCCTTGATTGTTTGAAAAGGAACGGTTGCTGCCGCCGTGGTTGTTTCCGCCACGACGATTGCCGTTTCGGTTACGGTTTCCGCCGCCTCTGGAATTCGTGGATTTATTGCCATTACGATCACCAAAGCGTTTCTTTCCGCCATTTTGCGGTCCGGTTTTGCCTTGGATAATGGTCGGCCGTGATTTGCGTTGCCGCGGTTTTTGCGGTTTCATCCCCACAACCTCAAAGTCAACGGCATGTTCATCCAGGTTGACGTTGAGCACGCGGACTTCGATTTCATCGCCGATCCGGAACAGGTGCCCGGTTCGTTCGCCGACGAGCGCCATATTTTCTTCACTGTAGTGATAGTAGTCGTCGGTGAGATAGCTGATGTGGACCAAACCTTCAATTGTATTCGACAACTCAACAAACAAGCCGAAGTTGGTGACTCCGCTGACAACACCGGAGAAGGTTTCGCCGACTTTGTCCTGCATAAATTCAGCCTTCTTCAGATCATCGGTATCACGCTCTGCTTCAACCGCCCGTTGCTCGCATTCCGACGTATGCTTTGCGATTTCAGGCATTTTTGATTTCCAGAATTCCTGCGTTTTCTGATCCGTTTTTTTCTCAAACAGATATTTGCGCAGGAGCCGGTGTACGGTCAAGTCCGGGTAGCGGCGAATCGGTGAGGTGAAGTGTGTGTAGTACTCCGTGGAAAGACCGAAGTGTCCCAAACACTTGTCATCATATTTCGCTTTGGCCATCGAACGCAGCATCACCGTACTGATCACCGCTTCCTCCGGCTGACCCTTCGCTTTTTCAAGCAAGGATTGCAAGGTACGCGGATGAACATTATCCGGTGAACCATGGAGTACATAACCGAAGTTCACAACGAAGTCAAAGAACTTCTCCAGTTTTTCTGAGTTGGGTTCTTCATGGACACGATAGATAAACGGCAGGCGTAATTTATCTACATGTTCGGCAACCGTTTCATTAGCCGCCAGCATGAAGGATTCGATCAAACGCTCTGCGACTGTCCGCTCACGGATGACGACATCAACCGGCTTGCCTTGTTCATCGACAATGATTTTCGCTTCGGTAAAATCAAAATCGATCGCGCCGCGTTCTTGACGGTGCTTCTCTAAAATGCCCGCCAATTCAGCCATCAGATCAAAGAACGGGATCATATCTTTGTAACGTTCAAGCACTTCATCATCTTCACGCTTCAAGATCTTCCGCACATTATTATAGGTCATCCGTTCGGTTGAACGAATCACACTTGGGAAGATTTCGTGACCAACCACAACCCCTTGAGGATTGATTTCCATCTCGCAGCTGATGGTCAGTCGGTCAACATGCGGATTCAAGCTGCAAATACCATTGGACAAACGATGCGGAATCATTGGGATGACGCGATCGACAAGATAGACACTGGTGCCGCGTTCATAGGCTTCTGCATCCAATGCCGATCCTTCGGTTACATAGTAGCTGACATCCGCGATATGTACGCCTAATTTGTAATTGCCATTGTCAAGCCGTGAAACGGTAACCGCATCATCCAAATCCTTCGAATCTTCACCATCAATGGTGACAATCGTTTCTCCGCGCAGATCGCGGCGGCCTTCGTAATCTTTCTCCGAAAGTTCGCCCGGGATTGCCTCGGCTTCAGCTAACACTTCCGGTGGGTATTCAAGCGGCAGATCATGTTTATAAATGATGGATAAAATATCGATGCCCGGATCATTCTTATGTCCGAGAATTTGCGTGATCATCCCTTCCGCATTCTTGCGCCCCTCCGGATACTTAGTGATTTCAGCAACAACTTTATGCCCTTCCATTGCCCCGTGTTCCGCATTTTCCGGAATAAAAATATCTCCGTTAATCCGGTTATCATCGGGAATGACAAAACCGAAGTGGCGGCCTGCATTGAATGTACCGACAACTTTGGTAACCGCCCGCTCAAGAATACGGATGACGGTTCCCTCAGGACGTTCCCCTGTTGTTTTGTGGGTCACGCGGATAACCACAGTATCGCCGTTCATCGCTCCTGCAAGGTCGTTCGGACTGACAAACACGTCATCGAGTTTGTCATCTTCAGGGATAATAAAAGCAAACCCCTTTGCATGCGCTTGAACGCGGCCTTTCATCAAGTTCATTTTTTCAGGGAGACCATAACGATCCGCACGAGTACGGATCACCAGTCCCTGTTCTTCCAAGTCGTTCATTGTTTTGACAAAGTCTGTGAACGTTTGCGGTTCGCTTGCGCCAAAGGCTTCCTCAAGTTCTTTTAATGTCATCGGCCGGTAAGTTTCTTCTCGCATATAATTCAGGATTTTCTGAATGCGTTCTTCCGCCATGTCGTTAACCTCCCTATTCTTAGGAAACAGACCAATCCAGGCTTTCAAGAAACGCATCGATATCCTGGTGCAATCGTTCTTTTTCTGTTCCTAACGTAATCACATGTGTTGAATTTTCGTACCATTTTAACTGCTTATGCCTTGATTGAATGGTGTCATAAATAAAGTTTGCACTGCGTGGATCAATCATTTCATCGTTACGCGCCTGAACGATCATTGCCGGGACCTTTATCTGATGACAATGCGCAGCTACCTCGTCAACGCATACACCTAAACGCGTCAGCACATCAGGAATGTCGCGTTTAAAACGGTTCAGCTCCGCCGTGAGCGCCACTTCGCTTTTTCCTTGATACTGCTTATACGTACGCGCGTAAGAAGCAGCTCCGGCAATCAACCGTTCCGATTCAGCCGGATACGCCGGCGCACACATTGGAATAATCCCCTTCACTGGAAAAGTGTATCCACATTTGAGTGAAAATACCCCACCAAGTGACAGTCCGCACACGGCAATCTCAGTATATCCGTTTTTCTTCAGCAGCTCCATCGCCTGCTCCACATCGTGCCACCAAGCATTTGGACCTGTTTTAAGAAGTGCTTCAGGCGGCCCGCCATGTCCCGCATAAATCGGAGCAAAGCAGGTGTAGCCGCGTTTATTCAAATACTGCCCCAGCCGTCGAACATCAACAGAATTGCCGGTGAATCCATGCAGAAGCAGTACAGCGCGCGATCCGGATTCAAGGAAAAATGGTTTTGGGCGCTTTAATTGCACCATCCCTCAGCCCCCATTCAAAAAGCCGGTCTTTTGCCGGTTGCTTTTAACAGGAATAGGTATCTTCTTCCAAACTATATTATACGCTATATCCTTAGCTAGGTCTAAAAGAATCGAGCAGAACCATCAAAACCGTTGCCAACAAGCTTCATTGCATCGAGAGCGCTTCCGTACAAGATAAATCAAAAACCGGAGTTTTCGCTCCGGTTTCACATCTAAGCATTCATTACAAATAGTAACCGAGTACAAAAGCGCATGCAAAGAAAACAATGGCGAATAAGATTGTCAGCCGTTTAAGCCCGACCTCAATTCCCCTTGCTTTTTGTTTGCTGAATAACTGCTCGGCGCCGCCGGTAATCGCTTCAGACAGTCCATCGCCTTGACTGCGCTGTACCAAAACGAGTGCAATTAAAAGGATACCTGAAATAATCATTAAAGTTATCAAAAATGTATGCATCGATTTATACCCCTCATCTTCAACTCAACGTTCACGCAACAATTAATTTTACTTTACCATACACGCTCATGAAGAGCAACCAAGGCTGCCTGTTTGTATGTGTCAAGCTTTTCTCGGAACTCTTTATTGGGAAAGAGCTTCTTAATTCTAAATTTGTACGCCTTAGGTATAAAATCATATTTTTTAGGCAAACGTAAGCACTTTGTTCAGTTTGCCTACTGCACTCGAAGAGGACGCGTTGGTTCCAATTCGACCGCGATGGGCACCAATAGACGGAACCGTAGGTTCCTTCAACAAGGATGCAATTCGTATCATTTTTTTTATGATTCGTTCGTCGCGTTTGGTCGGAATGAACGAAGAAAGATACGCCGCTTTTAACGTCCCGTTACGTATACCTTGAATAACCTTAACCATGCCTTCTTCCGACTCACCCCAGTGCATGCCACGCTTTTTCATGCGGAACGTCAAATGCCGTTGATTGGATTCCATAGCACCCAATCTCCCCGCATTTTCGGGAAGCGTTTCTTTCGCCATAATTTCTCGCCAGTCAAACAGACGATCCCAGTGTCCTATCAGATATTGCTTTACCTTTTCGACTTGCTTAATACGCTCATCCTCGTCTAAATTACTTTCATACGTATCCAGTAACAGGATGACCTCTGTACGGTCTTTTCTCTGAATCGCCTGTTGTATACGGGTGATCCATGCCTTATCACCGTGTAGTGAACGAATAAGGGATTGGGCAACATGAAACGCATCAAGTTGAACCCAAATACGTTTGTGTGACCCACAAAAAGCATCTTTAAAATGAGCTTCGTCATAGCCTACTCCTCCGTCACTATTAGCGACAACTTGTGTCTGCCATAAGCGATAGCGCTGTTCGACTGCGGCTCCAACCTGTTCCCAAAAAGTATCCAGTCCCTTGCTTGTCATGACCGCGTAAGGCTCTTTCAGGAGCCGCCGTTTTCCATTCTTCACCCAACCCTCATATAAAATGAAATGCTTGATTTCAATATGTTGGCGCTTTTTCAATCCCCGGACAAAGGTTCCATCAGCCTCCGCAAAGAGAAAATTCGGCTGCCTTTTTCCATCTAATTCTCCATTCTCTGCTTGGATGACAAGCTCCTGATCCTGCTTTTCTTGAGCTTCGCCGACGGCTCGAACACAGCGCATGACGGTAGTGTGACTCATTTGAACCTGAGTCCACGTTGCTAAAGTCTTCACGACCTCCCGACAAGTCATACGGCTGGCTAAAGTTGCTGTTTCATACTCAACATTTGGCGAATACCGCATGTGCTTTCTCAACCTCAGAAGGTTATCCAACGGATAACAGGCATGACCCTCCGGGTTAATCATACGCGTATGATACAGCGTCACAGGTCCAAATAAAAATTGGAGAATACGTTGATCTTTATGGCTGTCTACTTTCCATCCCTCAGCTTGTTTCTCCCGAGTGATTGCTTGATCAAGCAAAGAAAATACTTGTTCAACACTGCGCCTCATAAATTGGTACATATAGGCGGTCGCCTCTTCCTCAAACGCCAAAAGGCTCGTTTGCTTCTTCCAAATTTCTAATAAATCTTTTATACTATCCATTGAGAGAAGGCCTCTATTCCTGATGTATTCACCTTGGTCGGTATACATTTAGAATAAGGAGCCTTCTCCTTTTCGTCCAGTCAAAATTGGACTAAAAAGAAATAAAGAAAGAACTGCATGCCATCGCATCCTCTTACGCCCACATCAAATTTATCCCCCGAGAAACATTTTACACATAGTGCCTGTTTTCAGCTTAGCTCCACTTGATCTTCAGTTTTGCGGCTCCTTCTCACTTTGCGCCGATACGTTATCAAAGCAACGGAAACACAAATTTCATAGAGCAGCAGCAGCGGAACCGACATGAGAATGTCTGAAACAAAGTCCGGCGGCGACATCACAACGCCGACCACGATTAAGACAAAATAAGCGATGCGGCGCATTTTTCGCATCCGTACCGGCGTAAGAATCCCGATATTAGTCAAGAAAACGACAATTACTGGTAATTCAAATAAAAAACCAAAGGGCAGGACGCTATGCGTCATAAAACGAAAATAGCGTTCCGTTGTAAAGACGACCTGAAACGTCCCATCATTCAATCCGAGTAAAAAGTGAAGGATGTTCGGAAAAACGATCTCATAGCCGAAGACAAGTCCGCCGATAAAGAGCAGAAAGATCGCCGGAATATAAGAAAGCGTTACCCTGCGTTCTTTCTCACTCAGTGCCGGTGCGACAAACCGCCACAGCTGCCATGCTGCAAACGGAACAGTCACCGCCAGAGCCGCCACACCGGCGATGAGAAAATAAACGCTGACAATTTCTGTCGGCCCAAGAACTGCCAACTTGCTGCCGACACCAAGATCATGGACCAGCCATAAATAGCAGCGTTTTACGAAAAATAACATCGTCGCGCTGCTGGCGATAAACACAATAAATACAGCTATCATTCTTCTGCGCAGCTCATTGAAATGCTCAATGAGCGCCATTTTTTTGTCGGCCATGCGTCTCGATCTCAGTCCTTTTTACCGCTTGTCTTCTCTGCCCTGACGACTGATGTTTTCGCATCAGGGTCACTGTCTTCGCCTAATCCCTGTGTCGCATTTTTAAATTCTTTTAGCGTTTTGCCAAAAGCTCTGCCGATTTCAGGAAGTTTGGACGGTCCGAAGATCACCAGCGCGATGACGAGAATCAGAATTAATCCGGGAATGCCAATACCGCCTAACATATCAAGCACCTCTTTATAAAATTGATCATTGTTTGCAAATTTGTCAAAAGTACGCAACCTGATCATCGCACGACCGCCTTCATTCGTCAAACTTCTTGTTTGGCTCGCAAAAAAATAACGGAAAAGAAGGAGCTTCTTTTCCGCTGATTACTCAATCAATTATGAGTGAAGTTGTTTCTTCCGTTTTCCAAGTTCACTGTGCCTAAATCCAAAAGCAAAATAGATAACCAAACCAATGACGAACCAAATAATGAAGCGAATCCATGTCTGTCCGGTCAAGTTAATCATCAGATAGCCACAGGCCAGTACGGACAGGAACGGAATTACATAAACAAACGGAACCTTAAAATTACGCTTTATGTCCGGCCGCTTGATACGAAGGACAACCACACCGATTGAGACACAGATAAATGCAAATAGCGTTCCGATATTGACAAGCTGTGCTAATTCACCAAGAGGAATGAGCGCAGAGAAGACGGTTGCCATGCCCCATGTCAGCAAAATACTGAACACAGGCGTTTTCTTTCCTTTTGTCAGACGTGAGATCGATTTCGGCAGCAGGCCGTCACGGCTGATGGCAAAGAACAGGCGTGTCTGTCCATACATCATAACAAACAGCACGGTTGTGATTCCCAAAATCGCGCCTAGAGAGACAAAACCGGCCACCCAATCTTGATGCACAAAGCGGAGCGCAAAAGCAACCGGGTCGCCTACATTCAGCTTTGTATAAGGGACCATCCCGGTTAAGACAAGCGAAACCGCCACATACAAGACCATGCAGACTGCCAATGAAGAGAGAATCCCAATGGGCATGTCGCGCTGCGGATTGCGTACTTCTTCGGACGCAGAGGAAACCGCATCAAATCCGATGTAGGACAGGAACGCCGTTGCAGCGCCCTGAACCACCCCATCGAAACCAAACGGCATGAAGGGCGTCCAGTTGGTCGGCTGAACATAAAAGGCGCCGACAACGATGAACAGCAGAACAACGCCGATTTTAATCAGTACCATAATATCATTAATCCGACTTGACTCTTTAACGCCGCTGAGCAAGATCAATGAGAGTGCGAACACAATCACCGTTGCCATTAAGTCAAAATAAGTACCGGCGCTCGGATTAAATGCAGAACTTATCTCGGTCGGCAAATGCAGCCCGAAGCCGCGAATCAATTCTTGAAAGTATGCGGACCAACCGCTTGCAACTACGGAACAGGCAAGTCCGTATTCAAGGATCAAGTCCCAGCCGAGGATCCATGCAAACAGTTCCCCAAATACGGTGTACCCATAGGTGTAGGCGCTCCCTGATGCAGGAATCATCGATGCAAATTCCGCATAGCATAAGGCGGCAAACGCACAGGCGATTCCGGATAAAAGAAATGACAGGACAATTGCCGGCCCAGAATGCTCCGCTGCAACAACCCCGGTCATGACAAAGATTCCGGTACCAATGACGGCGCCGACACCAAGCATCGTTAAATCAAAAGCGCCTAACGCTTTTTGCAACCCCTTATTGCCTTTCGCTTGATGAACGGTAAAGTCCATTGGTTTCTTTCTGAATAACGTTGCATACAATGCAACGAGTCTGCTTAAAAACTCCATGCCAAAAACTCCTTCTGTACATCCTTAATAATCAACGATCGTGGGAAGCTATTATCTCTGTTTTCTGATTATTTATTTTCTATCTCTCTTTATTCCCCACGCGTTGTAAAAACCATTCTACATGGTACCTGGTCCTATGTAAAGGTTCTAATTTCAATCATCACAAATTGTTAAGAAATGTTTGATTAGCGCTACTGAAACCATTCGATATCTAAAGAATCCCTCACATCATTGGTATTCATGCATCATTCATCAATTAAAAGGAATGAATGATAAGAAAAGAGGGCGTCTCAAAAGGGTGTTGGATTTATACTACGCTCCGATTGCTCGCTTGCCGCGGGTGCACCGTGAGCCTTCTCAGCCAGGCAGGACTCTGTGGGGGCTTCCTTGGCTCGCTGATCCCGCTGGCACCAGAGCACTTTCGTGACTTCTGCGTTGCGCGCAGGATATCATGACTTTCGCCGTTGCATACAGGACGTACTTTCACAGGATGTGATGGCTTTCGCGTTGCATACAGGACGTACTTTCACAGGACGTGATGGCTTTCGCGTTGCATACAGGATGTATGCGCACTTAGCGAAAGTTCCTTTAGGAAAGTTCCTTTAGGAAAGTTCCTTCAAGAAAGCTCCTTTACAATCAGGAAAGTTCCTCTTTATGGCTTATCAGACGTTCTCTCTTATTAAAGTGCACAAAAAACCCTCGCTGACGCGTCCAGCGAGGGTTTTAAATAAAGCTGAATTATTTAATGTTGTAGAATGATGCATCGCCAAGGTATTCAGCAGAACCAGCAAGATCATCTTCAATTCTGATCAGTTGGTTGTACTTAGCGATACGGTCGGTTCTTGCAAGAGAACCCGTCTTGATTTCGCCGGCGTTCGTTGCAACAACGATGTCGGAAATGGATGTATCTTCAGTTTCACCGGAACGGTGAGAAACAACTGCTGTGTATCCGGCTTTTTGAGCCATTTGGATTGCGTTCAGTGTTTCAGTCAACGTACCAATTTGGTTTACTTTGATAAGGATCGAGTTGGCGACGCCAAGGTCAATACCTTTCTTCAGGTAATCGGTGTTCGTTACGAACAGGTCGTCCCCGACGAGTTGCACTTTGTCACCAATAGCCTTGGTCAGTTTTTGCCAGCCTTCCCAGTCGTTTTCGTCAAGGCCGTCTTCGATCGAGATGATCGGGTACTTATCAACCAGTTTGGTGTAGTATTCGATCATTTCGTCAGTCGTTCTTACAACGCCTTCGCCCTTGAAGTTGTACTTGCCGTCTTCATACAATTCGGAAGAAGCCGGGTCAATTGCCAGTTTAACGTCTTCGCCTGGTTTGTAACCTGCTTTTTCGATTGCTTCAAGAATCGTGTCAAGAACTTCTTCGTTGTTCTTCAGGTTCGGAGCAAAACCGCCTTCGTCGCCGACAGCAGTCAGGTGGCCCTTAGCTGCAAGAACAGCTTTGAGTGCGTGGTATACTTCCGCACCGATACGAACAGCTTCCTTGATGGAATCTGCACCTACAGGCATGATCATGAATTCTTGGAAGTCTACGCTGTTATCTGCGTGCTTCCCACCGTTCAGGATGTTCATCATCGGTGTTGGCAGAACTTTAGCGTTCACACCGCCGAGGTAACGGTAGAGTGGAACACCCAGTTCGTCTGCAGCAGCGTCTGCCGCTGCCAAAGAAACACCAAGAATTGCGTTAGCGCCTAATTTGCCTTTGTTTTCCGTTCCGTCGAGATCGATCATGGTTTGGTCAAGCGCTACTTGATCTTGAACTTCCAAGCCAATGACTTCGGGAGCGATGAGTTCGTTAACATTCTTTACAGCTTTCAGAACACCTTTGCCGCCGTAGCGTGCTTTGTCGCCGTCGCGTAATTCAACAGCTTCGTGTTCACCAGTAGACGCACCGCTAGGCACTAATGCGCGGCCTTTGCCGCCGTCTTCAGTATAAACCTCAACTTCAACAGTTGGGTTACCGCGAGAGTCAAGGACTTCGCGACCATAAACTTCAACGATTTGAGACATTCATGATCTCTCCTTATCATCATATAAATTGATCCAAAATGGTGTGAATCGAGCGCTATCTCCGGACAATAACGAACGGTCCGCACCGTTTCAATCTTATTCTTTGCAAAAATTAGCCTTTTACTGCGTCAAGCAGAGCAAGGAATGATTCAGGTTGAAGGCTTGCGCCGCCAACCAGTGCACCGTCGATATCCGATTGAGCGAGCAGATCGCCAATCGTCGCCGGTTTTACACTACCGCCGTATTGAATACGTACTTTAGCAGCGACTGTTTCGTCATACAGATCAGCAACTGTTTTGCGGATATACGCGCAAACTTCATTTGCATCATCTGAAGAAGCAGATTTGCCGGTGCCGATCGCCCAAATTGGTTCATAAGCAACAACAACGTCTGCAGCTTGGTCACTTGGAACACCTGCAAATGCTTTAGTTACTTGGTTTTTGACAACAGATTGCCATTTGCCGCCTTCACGTTCATCAAGCGTTTCACCAACGCAGACGATCGGAATCAGGTGATGGGCAAATGATGCGAGCACCTTTTTATTTACGGTTTCATCCGTTTCAGCAAACATCGCTCTGCGTTCAGAGTGGCCGATGATTGCGTATTGAACGCCTAGATCTTCGAGCATAACCGGGCTGACTTCTCCGGTGAAAGCACCGGAGTTTTCAAAATGAACGTTTTCAGCACTGATCTTCAGGTCCGAACCCTTTGCGTCTGCAACGAGACGGTCAAGAGCAAGGAAAGGAGCAGCAACAACGGAATCAACGAGATCAGCAGAAGGGACTTTGTCCTTAACTGCTTCAACAAATTCGTGTGCTTCCTTAACTGTTTTGTTCATTTTCCAGTTTCCGGCAATAATCGGTTTACGTGACATAATAAGACACCTTCCCTTTCTTGCGGTTCATTCATAGGTCTTGCAGATTATTCAGCGTCATCAAGAGCAGCAACGCCTGGAAGTACTTTGCCTTCCATCAGTTCAAGCGAAGCACCGCCGCCGGTTGAAATATGCGTCATTTTGTCTGCAAGGTGGAACTTTTCAACAGCAGCTGCGGAATCGCCGCCGCCGATGATTGTCGTTGCGTCGGTTGCGTCGGCCAGTGCTTTTGCAACAGCTTCCGTACCCTTGGCATAAGGTTCCATTTCGAAGATACCCATTGGTCCGTTCCAAACAACGACTTTGGACTTTTTGATTGCATCTGCATACAGTGCAACCGTCTTCGGTCCGATGTCAACGCCGAGCCAGCCTTCAGGCATTTTGTCGATGTCGACAACGTCTTTGTTAGCTGTTTCGGAGAATTCATCAGCGATGACCGTATCAATAGGTGTCAAGAAATTAACGCCTTTTTCTTTAGCCAAAGCCAAGAACTTCTTAGCGAGATCAAGCTTGTCTTTGTCAAGCAAAGATTTACCGATTTCATAGCCTTGAGCTTTTACGAACGTGTAAGAAAGTCCGCCGCCGACGATCAATGTGTCGACTTTATCAAGCAGATTTTCGATAACGCCGATCTTATCGGTAACTTTCGCACCGCCGATGATGGCTGTGAACGGGTGTTTCGGATTTTCAAGAGAAGCACCGAGAATTTTCAATTCCTTTTCGAGCAGGAAGCCTGCAACGGCAGGAAGATATTCAGCAATGCCTGCGGTTGACGCATGGGCACGGTGTGCCGATCCGAATGCATCGTTGACGTAAACGTCAGCAAGTGCTGCAAATGCTTTTGCGAGTTCAGGATCGTTCTTCTTTTCGCCTTTTTCAAAACGAACGTTTTCAAGAAGCAGTACGTCGCCGTCATTCAGTTTTGCAACAGCTGCATCAACTTCAGGTCCGACAACCTGATCGGTTTTTGCAACCGGTTTGCCGAGCAGTTCGCTCAAGCGTTTTGCAACAGGATCCATTTTGAAGGAATCCTTGTCTTCAGCCGTAGGACGGCCGAGGTGGGAAGCCAAAATGACTTTTGCACCATTTTCGATCAAGTAGTTGATGGTAGGGAGTGCTGCACGAATACGTGTATCATCCGTTACCGTCGTGCCGCTCAGCGGAACATTAAAGTCAACGCGGCAGAAAACTTTTTTGCCTTTAACATCAATGTCTTTAATGGTTTTCTTTGCCATGCCCAGACCTTCTTTCCAATATTTCATCAGCAGCAAGATAAGGCTGCAGTCCAAATCTCCGCCGACAAGAACAGTATTCGTAAAAAAAGCGGAAACAACTAGGGTTTCCGCTATTCAAGTTCTATTCAAAAAGTTAGGTAATGATTATTTTGCAAGCTTAGCGAAGTATTCAAGCGTACGAACAAGCTGTGAAGTATAAGACATTTCGTTGTCATACCATGCAACAACCTGAACGAGTTGCTTGCCGTCTACGTCAAGAATCTTTGTTTGCGTTGCGTCAAACAGAGAGCCGTAAGTAATACCGATTACGTCAGAAGAAACAATTGGATCTTCGTTGTAGCCGAGGGTTTCGTTAGCATTTGCCTTGATTGCTTCGTTGATTTCTTCAACTGTTGTGTTCTTAGCAAGTGTTGCGTAGAGCAAAGTTACGGAACCTGATTTAACCGGAACACGTTGTGCTGATCCGTCAAATTTGCCTTTCAGTTCAGGAATAACAAGTGCAACGGCTGCAGCAGCACCTGAAGAAGCAGGAACGATGTTTTCAGCAGCGGCACGTGCACGACGAAGATCTCCGCCTCTGTGTGGGCCGTCAAGAGTCATTTGGTCACCAGTGTAAGCGTGAACGGTCGTCATCAAGCCTTTTTCGATGCCGAATTTGTCATTCAATACTTTTGCTACAGGAGCCAACGAGTTGGTTGTGCAAGAAGCACCGGAAATAACCGTTTCTGAACCATCGAGTGAATCGTTGTTTACGTTATATACGATCGTCTTCAAGTCGCCTTTTGCAGGTGCAGAGATAACGACTTTCTTAGCGCCGCCTTTGATGTGTGCTTCAGCTTTTTCTTTCGATGTGAAGAAGCCTGTGCATTCAAGAACGATGTCAACGCCGAGTTCGCCCCAAGGCAGTTCAGCTGGGTCGCGTTGTGAAAGTACTTTAACCTTCTTGCCGTTTACAACAAAGTAACCGTCTTCTACTTTAACTTCGCCGTTGAAACGGCCTTGAGTTGTATCATATTTCAACAGGTTTCCAAGCATTGCCGGATCTGTCAAGTCGTTAACTGCAACTACTTCCAATTCTGGAACGTCTTGAATTCTTCTGAATGCCAGACGACCGATGCGTCCGAAACCGTTAATACCAACTTTAACTGTCATGTCAATAATGACCTCCTAAATGGTTTGGAAATTTTGTAAAATCTCTTGTGCAGCGCCTTCATCCGTGATAAGCACGGAATCCGGGCCTTTCTTGAAGTAAGCCTGAATAGCCTCAGCCTTAGACTTGCCCCCGGCCACGGCAATCACCGATTGCGCGCCGAAAAGGTCTTCCCATTGGAGCCCAATGGTTTGTACCTTGTGGATCACGCGGCCTGTCTGATCAAAGAAATAGCCAAAAGCCTCGGCCACAGCATGTTCCGTGTCAACTCTTTTGAGAATCTCTTCACCGGAATGCCTGCGGATCGCCATCGTTTTCGCATCACCAATGCCGTGCACGATAATGGTCGCACGATGAATCAGCTGCATGACCCGGTGAATACTGGGCTCTTCCATCAAGCTGTGATAGGACTCGTCACTGAGCTGATCGGGAACGTGGAGCAGATGATAGCGCCCTTCGGCTTTTTCCGCCATTTTAGCGCAGATCGTGTTCGCTTGATTTTCGACCTTTTCGCCAAGACCGCCTCTTGCTGACACAAACAGAAGATCTTGATGCGCTTTTCTGAGCGGGCGCATCATTTCCGCAGCAGCCGCGAGCGTGGAGCCCCCGGTCACGGCGATCACATTCACCGCACCCAGTGCGCGTTCAATTTCCTTGACGCAGGCCAGCCCCATCTCATTCTTGACTGTCGCGTACTGATCACTGTCGCCAGAGACAATGACAACTTTAGAAACGCCGAGAACTTCTTCCAATTGCTTTTCCATATTCCTCAGCCCTGATATGTTCTTCATCACGGTTCCCAAATCTTTAACAATGGCTTCTCCGTTTTCCGTCAGATGCATGCCGCTTGACGCCATATGGATCAGCCCTTGTTGACTTAGAAAGGTGACTTCCCCGCGCAAAACGCGTTCCGTCATCCCCAAATGGGTTGACAAACTGCGCCTGCCGATCGGTTGCAGAAAATGCAATGATTGAAGAATACGGTAGCGACTGGACATAATGTCTAAGACATCGGGGATCAGCCTTTTCTGAAGATCAAGCAAATGTTCCACAGCGTCCCCCTCGATCGACCGATACAGGTCTCAAAATGTCCCACACAGTCATTTTATGTCCCATCTGCTCCAAGTAACATGATAACAACTTTTGCCTACGTTTACAAGCATAATCATGTAAATGTTTTGTATAGACTTTCCATTGACGCATAATTGTCACATTAACTAAAAAGTTGATCTTATGCGTTTTTTCCAGCGGTTAAAAGTCTGTAAATTACGAAAAATGATACATTTACATTCGTTGTCTGCCGTTCCCTTTGCATCGCTCAGTGCCTGATCGCCCAACTAAATTATACCCCGTTTCGACAAAAGAAAACAAAAAAAAGATGCTGTAAGCATTTACAGCAATCCGCTCTCGGGACATTTACTGTCCCTTATATGAAAATCAAGCGCGTGCGACCGCGCGGCGCTCAATTGTTGAGCCAATGCCGCACCGTTGCCGATACTTAGCTACGGCTCTTCGGGAACACTTGATGCCCGACTGTCCAAGAATGCCGGCAATGATTTGATCCGACAACGGTCTTCTCGGGTCTTCCTGATTAATCAACTTTTTGATTTCATCTTGAATTTGATAAGCGGACAACGCGGTTTGATTTTTTCCGACGGCTCGAATGAAGAACTGCCTCATCGGCACAATACCATGATTCGTTTGAACGTATTTTCCCGCTGCCGCACGACTGATCGTCGATTCATGAACAGCCAACTGTTCCGCCGCTTGTTTCATGGTGAACGGCCGCAGCGACGTGCGTTCTCCAGTACTGAAATAGGCCTCCTGACGCTGCATCACCAATTCGGCGAGCTGCATCATGGTTTGTTTTCTTCTGGATAATCCCGAGATCAGTGCGTCCGCTTCTTCCATCTTTTCCCGCAGGTAGCGTTTTGTTTCTTTATCCGATGCCTGCAGGTACATTTGATAATCATCATTATTGATCGAAACGGTCGGCAAATACTGATCCTCAAGCTCACAGACAAGCCGATCACCTTTTTGCACGATCGTGACATCAGGAATGATATACTGCGGCGGATCCTCTTGAATCGCGGCAACCGGATTCGGATTCAGTCTACGAATTTGCGCAACCGCTGCGTTAATTTCATCCTTTGTTACATCCATCTGCTCGGCAAGTTCGGACCAGTCTCCGCTCAGAAAACAGTCTCTGTAATCCGTTAAAAGCGTTTCTGCGAGCGGGCTGCGCGATTCAAGACGTCGGAGCTGCAAACACAGACATTCAATGAGTGAGCGGGCACCAACACCGGCGGGATCCAACGACTGAAGCAGCGCCAAGGCTTGCTGCGGATCGACATCACCCTTTGCAAACGGGTCGAGAATCGCATCAGGCGCTTCATCAAGATAGCCGTTGTCATTCAGCGAATCGATCAACAGATCGGTTGCTTCAATACAGCAAGGCTCCAGACGCATCTGATGGAGCTCGCGGTGTAACCGCTCGCGAAAATCAATCGTTTGTGCTTGTGTCTCTGCAATGACATCAGACGTACTTTTCGCTCCCTTGAATGAAAAAAGATCATCACGATGAAGATCCGAATCTGCGACGTTCAAAAGCGGATTTTCCAGTGCCTTTTCACGAATTAAATGTGTAAGTTCCTCATTATTACACTGCAGAACGGCCACGGATTGATATAGGGCCGGCGTCATTTTTAACTTTAACGCTTGCCTTTGAACAAGTGCTAATCCCATCCCGCTCACCCCCTTTAGTAATAGTATAGCAACGAAATGATAAAATGACTACGCTTACAAAGTCGTTTTTTGTCGTTTTTCGTGAGAATTTTTTGAACAATGATCCATTGAACGCGGGCCGAGCGCTTTTTCGCAACTGGGGCCCCTCTATAAAAATGATTAGCGCTTTCTATCGGTATTTTTTTACGCTATATTGGCGTTGTTACAACACGAGGGTGCCTCACCGTCATCGGACTTTTGAGACACCCTCGAAATATTTCCTGTTATCCTCATTTGTAAAGTGCTGGTTTTGCAAAACCGCTCAAAAATACTTCTTCTTCCAGAAGAACAGCGCAGTGATACCAGCTAATCCGATCGCAAGTGTGATTGGAATCCAAAAACCATGTGTCACATGTTCCCAAGGAATCCCGGAAACATTCATTCCCCAGAAACTCGCAACCATCGTTGGAATTGAAAGTACAATGGTCACAGTGGTCAGGAATTTCATGACTACGTTCACATTGTTTGAAATCACGGAAGCATACGCATCCATCATACCGCTCAAGATATTGCTGTGCACTTCCGACATTTCAATTGCCTGCTTGATTTCGATGATCACATCCTCAAGCAGATCCTGATCGTCCTCATACATACGCAGGAAGCGCTGTTTAGTCATTTTCTCCATCACAATATTGTTCGATTTCAGCGACGTTGTAAAATAGACAAGCGTTTTTTCCAGACTAAGTAGATCAAAGAGTTCTTTATTTCGCATTGATTCATGCAGTTCACGCTCGATCATGGACGTTCTGCGATCAATCGTCTTTAAATACTTGAGATAATAGCGGGCGATCACATAAAGAATCTGCAAGGTGAATCGCGTTTTTTTATAGGTGAAAAAATTACGGATCCGATTATTCACGAAGTCGTCGATAATCGGATTGCTCTGCAAACAGACGGTTACGAAATAATAGGGGGTAACAATAATACCGAGTGGAATCGTATCATACGGCGCAGAATCCGATTCGTCCTGTATAAGCACCGGGAAATCGACGATGATCAGAATGGAATCATCCTCTTTTTCAATACGGGAACGTTCGTCATCGTCCAAAGAGTCACGAATGAAATCGGAAGAAATTCCGGTCCCCTCCACCACTTTTTGTATTTCAAATTCAGACGGGCGTGTCAGATTGATCCAGCAGCCCTTGGTCAGCTCATCTTTTTTAATGAGCCGATCTTGTTCATCAGTTAAGTAAATATCAATCATGGTGCACCTCCTCTTAATTCAGAGGAAGCCTACACAGTTATCCGTCCGCCGGGAATGCTGATTGCCCGGGGAGCATTTGATGCTATATAAACTTCCTCCTGCCAATGACCGGGATCAGGCTTTGGACTCGAACCATCAGAACTCATCGAACAATCACTTCCTTCGGCAAGACAATAAAATTTGCTGCACGACTCCCGCGCAGCAACGTACCGCCACGTTCTATAATACATGCTGCGCCTAAAGAACACAAACGAATAATCGCTGCCCACAAAAAAAACAGCTGCCTCATAACGGCGGATCTGTCGCTGCGTCAAGTAAGGTCATGAATGGTTCTCAGCGTACAAAAAAAAGCCTCTTGTACGATGTACAAGAGGCTTTATCCGTGATGAAGCTAACTTCCAATCAGCAATGCGGTGCAGGAAAACATGGTTTTCCGCACTGTACATTGTAGTGTTTTTCATCGCAGGTTTCCGACATTGTGTGCGGATAGTAGTGCTGATGTTCAAAGACATAGTGCGTTTTTCTAACTGTATGCAGACGGTGAATATGTCGAACAATAACCGGTTTGAAAATGTGCTGAACATTGACCGTCATCGGATCATAAACCGTTCCGCCCGAGGTAGGCGGGCAATTCAGTGTATTTTCCATTGTTTTTCCCGGTGCAGTTCCCGCCTGCGCACCAGCCATCGGATAAGCACCTTTTCCTTTCCCTTTTCCTGCCGGCTTAAATCCAGGTTTAAAACTCGGTTTAAAATCCGGCTTGAAATCTGGTTTGAAATCCGGTTTTGGTGCAGCTGCCGGACTGATGTTGCCCATATTCCCTACATTTCCCACGTTGCCGGCGGGACCGAGATTGCCAGCGTTTGGCAGGTTTTGATTTGAATAAGGTGTAACTTCCATAGTTGTTTTTCCTCCTCATCATCGAAGTACACTTATAACCTATGAACCGAAGTGGCCTGTTGCCCTAATGAGAACACCTAATTTTAGACTTTTCACCTAAATTTGGGCAGTAAGCCCACGCCGGATTACGTTGATACAAATGCTAGGCGTACGTATGACAAATTTGATTCGATAAAGAACAAAGTCTTCTCAATGGAATGATTAATCGACAACTAGAAGGAAAACGACAAACAATGCTTGCAAAAATTAACCAAATCGCTTAGAATAGACAAATGTCAGTGAATGAATACTATGCGCTCGTAGCTCAGTGGATAGAGCAATGGTTTCCGGTACCATGTGTCGGGGGTTCGACTCCCTTCGAGCGCATCGCGAAAAAAGATCAGCCAAACGGCTGGTCTTTTTTACTTGTAAAAAAGTGATTTTGCATTGTGGTACGTCAATTGTAAAGGAGCTTTCGCCCCGCAGATTCCCGCCTGTTTGAGGAGGCTTGCGGCGCGCCCGCAGCAAGCGAGCAATTGAAGCGACGATTCAGCACCGAAAAGACACGAACCCATCACATATGGCTGGAATTTAAGGAGCGGGCGCTTTTTGCTCGATTTTTCTTATCTTGCGAGAAAAAATAATCCAGCAAAGCAAAAAAGCTTGCCTATCCACATGTTTTCTATACTATTAATAAGTGAAATGCATCGCCTTAATCCTGCATTTCTAAAATCAAGGTTAAATTGCTATTCTTTAAATTTGACCTATATTGACCTTTAGGGTATTATTAATGTTGGTAAAGGGAAAAATAACTTTCTCAATGGAAAAAGGGGGTTCGTTCAATGCCTTTAATACCTACAGTCATTGAGCAGACAAATCGCGGCGAACGCGCGTATGACATCTACTCACGCTTACTGAAAGACCGCATCATCATGCTCGGCTCAGCGATTGACGATAATGTTGCCAACGCGGTTGTTGCACAGTTGCTTTTCTTAGCAGCCGAAGATTCAGAAAAAGACATTTCGATTTACATTAATAGTCCTGGCGGTTCCATCACCGCGGGAATGGCCATCTATGATACGATGCAATACATCAAGCCAAAGGTATCGACCATCTGTATCGGAATGGCTGCTTCAATGGGCAGCTTCCTTTTAACTGCCGGCGAAATCGGCAAGCGCTATGCCCTTCCGAACAGTGAGATTATGATTCACCAACCGCTGGGCGGCATGCAGGGACAGGCGTCGGATATGGAAATTCACGCAAAACGGATTATCAGCATTCGCGAAAAGCTGAACCATATCTACGCAGAACGTACCGGTCAGCCTTATGACGTGATTGCTCGCGATACCGATCGCGACAACTTCATGTCTGCTGAAGACGCAAAGAAGTACGGGTTAATCGACGAAATACTGACCACAGCAAAATAAGCAGCAAAAAGAAAAAGATCGGGGCATATGCTCCGATCTTTTTTGCGTCCTCATTTAATCATGGTTTTACCTTCTTCAACAAGTGATGCAAGGGCTTTCAGTGCTTCCTCTGCATCGCTGCCTTCCGCTTTCATAAGCAGCTGTTCGCCGCAGGCCGGAGCCATACTCATCACGCCCATGATGCTTTTCATGTTGGCAACACGACCGTTCTGCTCAATCGTCAGCTGCGATTGATACTCGCTTGCCTGTTGAACAAATCGTGCCGCAGGACGCGCCTGAAGGCCTTCTTCAAACCCAATCGTCACTCTCTTTGTCAGCAATCGCGGATTGCCTCCCTTCATGAAAATGACGGCGCCTAAACGTTTTGGCCTTGTCGAATCCGATTGGCAATCGCGTCAATTTTGCGAAAGCGGTGATTAATCCCGGATTTGCTGATCGGCTCGCCGTTCACCATTTCTCCGAGTTCCTTTAATGTAATGTCCGGATTTTTCAAGCGGATCTCGGCAATTTCACGCAATTTATCCGGCAATTCATCCAAACCGATGCTTTTCTCGATGAGACGAATGTTTTCCATTTGTCGCATCGCAGCAGACACGGTTTTATTGAGATTAGCGGTCTCACAATTGACCAGCCGGTTCACTGAGTTGCGCATATCTTTGACAATACGGATATCTTCAAAATAAAACAAGGCCTTGTTTGCGCCGATAATGCTCAGAAAATCGGTGATTTTTTCGCCCTCTTTCATGTAGATGATGTATCCGTTCTTTCTCGGTAATATTTTGACATTAAGATTGAACGTATTCATCAGTTTAGCCAAAGAATACGTATATTCTTCATAATTTGAAAAGATTTCAAGGTGATATGAAGATTCCGGATGGTTCAACGATCCGCCCGCCAAAAAGGATCCGCGCAAATACGCACGCTTGCAGCACGCCTTTTCAACAAGGTCCAGCGCAATTTCACGTGTGAACTGACCATTGTCATCAATAATTTTCAGATTTTCAAGAAAGGAACGCGCCGACTCTTTCAGGCGAACAATATAAACGTTATTCTTTTTCAGCCGCATCTTTCTGCGCACTAGGATTTCAACTTGATAATGATACACCTGCTTGATTAAGCGAAAAATGCGGCGAGAAATGGCCGCATTCTCCGTTGCGATATCGAGTTCAATGCGTTTATTGCGGATCGAGATAAATCCGTTCATGCGCGTCAGTGCCGCAAGTTCGGCACGTGCGCAGCAGTCATCCACCTCAAGCATGGTTAATTCTTTTTTGGTTTCAGCGGCAAATGACATGCCCATTCCTCCAAACCTTACACTTTTTTCTCCGTGGCTAAAGACATGAGCATGCGTCCAACCATTGCCTCGTCATGGCGGACGACACCGCCGGCTGTTTTAATCAGCGGTGCATGAATGATGTCGATACCGAGATCATTTAATTCTTTCCAGTCAATTTGTACCGGTTCCGATTCCTCAACTGCATAGCGTTTCAACAAATCAACTTTAATCGGCCGGCTGTTGACGATGATGGTATCGATGAACAGAGACGGCACATGATGATGAATGGCCTTAATATGCTGCGACGCAGTAAAATGGTCGGTTTCTCCTTTTTGCGTCATCACGTTGCACACATAAACCTTACGTGCTTTTGAACGTACAATTTCCTCAGCCAAATCCGGGACAAGCAGATTGGGAATCACGCTCGTAAATAAGCTGCCCGGGCCAAACGTAATCATTTCCGCTTCACGAATGGCGCGAATGCTTTCCGGGAGCGGATGAATATCCGCCGGTTTGATAAATACATGTTCAATTTTCTTATTTGCTGCGGTAATCTGCGATTCACCTTCAACAATGCTGCCGTCACTCATCAATGCGCCAAGCGCAATCATCTGATCAGCTGCAGGCAGCACTTGACCGTGCACGTTGAGAATACGGCTCAACTCGCGTACAGCTTTCACAAAGTCTCCAGTAATCGACGTCAATGCAGCAATCAAGAGATTGCCTAGGGAATGGCCATTAAGTCCACTGCCGGTTTTGAAACGATGCTGAAGGAGCTGTTGAAACATGGGTTCAACATCCGACAGGGAAACAAGGACATTGCGAATGTCGCCGGGAGGGGGGATCTGCAGTTCGTTTCTCAGTTTCCCGCTGCTGCCTCCGTCATCCGCAACAGTCACGATCGCAGTGATATCCACCGGATACTTCTTCAATCCGCGAAGTACAGCCGGTAGACCGGTACCGCCGCCAATCGCAACGATTTTTTTTCGCTCTGTCATTCGAATTATGATCCTCTCTCAATATCCCGGTGCGACACATTGGTCGGGAAATCTCCGGAAAGTTTTTTGGCAATCCATTCGGTCAGTGCAACCGACCGGTGTTTGCCGCCCGTACAGCCGATCGCAATCACCAGCTGTCCCTTGCCTTCGCGCTTGTACTGCGGAATCATGAATTGAAGCAGATCCATAAGTTTCGTCAGGAATTGCTTCGTTTCCGACCATTTCAGTACATATTCAGCGATATCGGCATCCAGCCCTGTCCGCTCACGCATATGCTTCACATAATAGGGATTTGGAAGAAAACGCACATCAAAAACGAGATCGGCATCAATCGGCAGACCGTATTTAAATCCGAATGACAGCAGATTGACACGAAACGTCTCGGTTTCTTTAGCAAATTCCTGAACGATGGTATCGCGAAGTTCCCGCGGTTTCATATCTGTTGTATCTATATAGTATTGCGCAAGGCCTTTGACTTCTTCCAACTTTTTGCGCTCAGCACGAATTCCTTCAATGGGCCGGCTCTTCGGCGAGAGTGGGTGCGAGCGCCGCGTCTCTTTGTAGCGATGCACCAATACCTCATCTTTCGCGTCAAGAAAAAGAATCTTGGGTTTGATTTTATCCGACTTGCTGAATGAATCCAGCGATTCGAAAAGCGAGTCGAAAAAAGTGCCGCCGCGCAGATCCATAACAAGAGCTAGCTTATTCAGTTTTTCAGAATCCGAGTCTTCGATGAGATCAATAAATTTAGGAAGCAAGGTTGGCGGCAGATTATCGATGCAGAAGTAACCCAAGTCCTCAAAAATGCGGGTAGCAATTGTTTTTCCCGCACCCGACATACCCGTTATAATGACTACTTGAATATCCTTCATGTTGCATCCATCCCCACCGATCAATTTTTCATGAACCATGCGAGCGTTTCGCGCCGTATTCACTACTCTCATTATACTCGAAATAGAAAGATTCAGGTAGCAGTGTGGTGGGACAAATTACCGGCATACGATTATGCTCATGAAATAGACGCCTACAGAACCAATAGATGCTTAAAAATGATTCATGATACAAAAAAATACGGCACCGCCTTGCTGAGCGAGCCGTAACATCAATTGATATATATAAAAAGGGGGGTCAATCTCATACCCCTATCATAACGTTCTTTCATTGCATAAAGATTACACGAGAATTAAACAAGGATAAAATCAACACACAAACTTCACTTTTGCATCATGACGAAAGGCATAGGCTGCATGCTTATTTTACTGCGGATGCATCCTTAAGTTTTTCAACATACTTCTGAGCGTTTTCAGCAGCAATACTTCCATCGCCGGTTGCCGTCACGATTTGACGCAATTCTTTTTGGCGCACATCGCCGGCGGCAAAGATACCTGGAATGCTGGTTTCCATCTTTTCATTGGTCACGATATAACCTTGATCATCCAAAATACCCAAGTCTTTCACCGCGTGAGTCAACGGATTCATACCAACATAGATAAATACACCGTCAACCGGAAAGTCGCTTTCTTCATCTGTTTTCTTATTTTTCAGCGTCAGACTGGACACTTTTCCATCTGTACCGTTGATTTTCGTACAGATCGTATCCCACAAAAAGTCAACTTTTTCATTATTGAACGCGCGGTCTTGAAGAATCTTCTGCGCCCGTAACTGATCACGTCGGTGAATAACCGTCACGCTGGATGCAAATCGGGTGAGGTAGGTTCCCTCTTCAACTGCTGAATCACCGCCGCCGATGACTGCCAACTTCTTGCCTTTAAAGAATGCACCATCGCAAACCGCACAATACGAGACGCCGCGTCCGGCCAGTTCCGTTTCACCAGGAACGCCGAGCTTGCGGTATTCTGCTCCTGTCGTCACGATGACCGTACGTGCCAAATACTGCTTGCTGCCGCAGTCAATCGTTTTGTGATCGGCTCCGTCAATAATCTTCTTAATGTCTCCATACGCATATTCAGCGCCGAATTTCTTTGCATGTTCAAACATTTTATTTGATAGATCCGGTCCAAGAATGGATTCGAAGCCCGGATAATTTTCAACTGCTTCCGTATTTGCCATTTGACCGCCCGGGATTCCCCGTTCAATCATTAACACCGACATATTTGCTCTTGCCGCATAGACGGCTGCAGTCATCCCGGCAGGCCCCGCCCCCGCAATCACCACATCATAAATTTTCTCTTCTGTCAATGTCACACATTCCTTCCTTAACAAGATTATCCGCATCATTTACCAATACGCAAAAAGCATTGAGAATTTAGGATCGGCTCAGCAAGCCGCGATCCTTTTTTCGCTAAGAAAAATGAATTTTTAATAATAATTATTATTATCTGCTCATCTGATAATTCTATGCTAAAGAATGGAGACACCAAAGTCCAGAAAATTGCTCAGATCTTGTTATCGCCTTGTTCATGCGGCGTCGTATCCCATTTTTTCCTTAGTGCACAGGATAATTCATGAATTTTTTTTCGCAATCGATAGACGGTTGTTCCGGCTTCTTCTGCAATTTTTTTCTGTGTCACTGCCTCTCCGCATTCTTTATTCCAGAGATAAATCAGTGCGGCTGCCCAGCCCTTTACATCGTTTTCCGAAGCCGTGGTCATTGCATCGATCACTGCCCAGAAACTGTAAAGCTCGGGATGCTTCATCGCTTCCTTTTGTCCGCCGGCAAGCTGCTCCACTTCGCGCATGATTTGCATGTTCGCATCACGAACGCCAGATCGGGTCTCGCTGATGATCCGTGTGGCCATACGCTTTATTTCCGCTGATTGGGCACGTTGAGCAGTTTCAGACAGTACATCGTGCATGTAGTGCGCTGCTGCGTAAAAAAGTGCAACCAACCGATAGGCTTCTTCCTCACCCTTCAATGCTTTCCGGACGAGATCCTTCACCATGAAGTTTCCCGAGGCGTCCGCTTCAAACATCATATCCTGAATTTTGTTGTATTTAAACGGGTGAAACGGTTTATCACTAAAGTAGTCGGCACGGCGCCAGTGTTTGCGCGCGCTTTCCAGATGACCACAGCGATAAGCAGCCAATGCCACCCAATAATAAAAAACTTGATCGCGATGAACGCCGCGTTTTTCCGCAACATTCAGCCATTGATATGCTTTCTGATAGTCTCCAATCAATAGATAGGTAGAACCCAGCTTGCCGCAATGCTCCGGATAAATGGGGCACATCTGGCCTAGAACCGCCACAACCGCAGCCCGGTCCTTCTGCTGACCAAGCTGATCAAAAAATGTAGTCAAGTTGCACAACGCATGAATATTTCCCGGGTCCTTCTGCAGCACGCGCTGGACCGCATCGAATGCATGTACCGGATCACCCATAGAAAAATATGCGATCGAAAGATTATTTTGTGCCGCCAGAAAATCCGGCTCATCCTCGATCACCTGCTTAAAATGATGAATCGCTTCGTCAAAATGACCATGTTCCAGAGCCAAGCGCCCGCGCTCATGTTCCGTCACATAGGGTCTCTCGTCCCCCTCGAGTTCCTTAAGCTCTGAACTGAGCATCTGGTACAGATCTTCTGCTTCACGCTTGAAGGTCCCGTTTGGTTCAACCGTTAAATAGATTTGAATTTCATCTAAGGCTTCTTGGATTTCACCAAGATAGGCGTAATTGTTGGCAATAAAAAAATAACAATCGGTTACGTTTGAATCGAGTTCGTAAACGACTTTTTTCAGCAATCGATTCGATAATTCATAGTTTTCCAGTTCTGATAGAATCTCCGCCTGGCGGCATAAGTAGTCAACCGCATTGGGATTGAATTGAATGGCTCGATCTAAGTAGTGACGCGCACGTTCAAAATCTCCTTTTCTGAAACTGGTCATCCCTTTTTGATAAAAAAAGTCGCCGTCCCGGCGAAAATCGATAACCTGTGCTTTCTTTGTCCGGTTCCTCTCATCCATAAATACCCAGTTCCCCCGTGCCTTTATTAAAATACTGCACTATTATAGCATAACTGCTCGTCCGCATTGCGTGCATTCTTGTTGCGTGCAGGACGTACTTTCACAGGATGTGAACGTTCCTTTACAATCAGGAACGTTCCTTTATAATTAGCGAAAGCTTCTACTTCCGCAGAACGCGGCTGATTAATCATTCTTGATCCTGAGTGACACTTCAGCTGCTTGCTTGCCGCCGTATGCTCATCTTGTAAGAAAAACCTGAAGCTGCGGTTATGCCTGCTTCAGGTTTTTCAATCCGTTATTTTACTGTCGCTCCCGCACGAACAACGATAGCAATCAGATCGTTCATTTGATGAAGCATATAATCGGGCTTCAAGTTTTTGAGCATCGTTGTCCCCTTCAGCGACCATCCGACCGCAGCGGTTTTAATCTGAGCATTTTTCCCCGCTAAAATATCACCGGGACTGTCGCCAACCATAATCGTTGAATTGGTTTGTGCGGCCAGAGCATCCATTGCGCGTTCCACCGGTTCAGGATCAGGCTTTAGGTGCGTCACATCATCGCTTGTAACGACGGTCTCGAAGAATGGTGCCAGTTTGGTATAGCTCAAGCCGCGTTCCACCATGTCGCGCTTCTTCGTGGACACAACGCCGAGACGGCAGCCTTCATCTTTTAAGGCGGTCAAGGTCTTGCGCACATGCGGAAACGCTTTGACAAGCTGATCATGAAATCGACTATTGTGGTCGCGGTAGACTTCAATCATTTGTTGGGTAAGCTGAGGACTGACAGAGTGAAAACTGGTCTCCAGCGATTCGCCAATAAACGGGATCAAATCCTGCCGTTTGTATTGCCCTGGAAAATATTTGTCCAATGTGTATTGAAAAGACGTTAAAATCAAGTTATTTGTATCAATCAATGTGCCGTCCAAATCAAAAAGTACTGTTTTTATCAATTGTTCAATCTCCCGCTTCTAAAAGAATCCTCTTTTTGCTAGTAGGTGAGCTTACTCGTTACCGTGTACACGAGCCGTTAAATCCCGTACCGCGGCCGTTCCTTTTGTTTCATCCGCCAATAAGCGATCAATCCGATGCCTGCAATAATCAGCACAAGCGACAACCACTGCGAGACACGCAGCGGTCCCATCATCAAGCTGTCTGTGCGCAATCCTTCAATATAACTGCGTCCGATCGCATACCAAATCACATAGCTGACGAAAAGTTCCCCGCGTTTCAATGCAACTGTTCGGCGAAGGATCAGTAAAAGTGCAAAGCCAAGCAGATTCCAGACGGATTCATAAAGAAAGGTCGGTATGTAATAGACGCCGTCAATATACATCTGGTTGACAATAAAATCCGGCAAATGCAAGTGCTCAAGTGCGGCACGCGTGGTCGGTCCGCCATGCGCTTCCTGATTCATGAAGTTGCCCCAGCGCCCGATTGCCTGGCCGAGAATCACGCTTGGTGCGCAGACATCGGCAACTTTCCAAAAAGGTAACCGGCGTACACGGCAAAAGATCACGGTTGTGACTACGGCACCGATCAAAGCGCCGTAGATCGCAATACCGCCGTTCCAGATTTTAATGATTTCTCCTGGATGATCCATGTAGTAGTCCCATTCAAAGACAATATAGTAGAGCCGGGCACAAATAATTCCGATCGGTGCTGCGTACAAAATCAAATCGGTAAACGTATCGGAAGGAAGTCCGACACGTTTGCCTTCGCGAATGGCCAGAATCAGCCCAAGCAGGGCGCCGGTCGCAATAATAATTCCGTACCAATAAATATGCAGCGGCCCAAGTGTGATTGCCAATCGATTTAACGGTTCAATGCTTTCATTCATGATAAGTTACACCTCAAATTTTCGTTCATTCATGCTCATTCAGCGTGTCATTGAGTCGATCCGCAAACTGCTGGGCGGCGTGATAGCCCATATTCTTTAATCGAAAATTCATGGCTGCGACTTCGATAATCACCGCCAGATTTCGTCCGGGCCGAACCGGCAGTACAAGGCGCGGAACCTCTGTATCAATTAACTTCGTCTTTTCTTCATCGAGTCCAAGACGATCATAGACCTTGTTTTGATCCCAAAGTTCCAAGTGAATCACCATAGAGACGGTTTTATTACTGCGCACCGCTCCGGCACCGAACAAAGTCATCACATTGATAATCCCGAGCCCGCGAATTTCCAGCAAATGCTGAATCAAGTTCGGAGCGCTTCCGATCAGCTCCGACTCGCCCTGCTGCCGAATTTCAACCGAATCATCGGCAACCAGCCGATGGCCGCGTTTGACCAGTTCAAGTGCTGTTTCACTCTTCCCTACACCGCTGTCCCCGGTAATCAAAACGCCGACACCATACACATCGACCAAAACACCATGCACGGCAGTCATTGGCGCAAGACGCGATTCCAAATAGTTGGTAATCATACTGCTCAGTCGCGTGGTCTGCATCTTCGACTGAATAACCGGTACATGACGCTTATTGGATGAAATGATAAATTCCTCAGGGACCTCAATTCCCCGCGAAATCACAATACACGGGGTCTGCGCCGTACACAGCTGCGATGTTCTTTTGTAACGCTCATCCATACTCAGCTCATTAAAGAACGAGAGTTCCGTTCGACCAAGCAGCTGCAGCCTTCTTCTCGGATAATAGGTAAAATAACCGGCAATTTCAAGACCGGGACGAGAAATATCACTGACAATAATCGATCGGTTAACGCCCTCTTTGCCGCTGACCAACTTAAAATCAAAATGTTCAATGAGTTCATGTACACGTACTTTATTCATCGTCGTCATTTTGCCGCCGGAACACGTCCGCTGTTCTTTCATCATCACGCCTCCAACAATCAGAGCGACCTGCGTTCAAAAAGCATAAACTCCGCCGGGCAAGGCGTACATACCGGAGCGCAAAGCATCCTCCGTTTCTCACTCGAATTGCGCCGGGGGGTCGTTCCGGCGCGCGCTCAGGGTTATTCATGAACCGGGCATCTCACCCGATCTGATTCATTTTTTCCTTTATTTTACCATAGAATCAATCCATTACGAAAACAGACGCATAAACAATAACGTTCAAATAAAAAATAATGCGGCGCCTTAATCGCGTCGCATAGGTTTGATCATAAAGTTCTGAATGATGAGCTGACAGAATGCCATAATGATCGCTACAATCAAGGCACTGCCAAAGCCGTCAAGTTCAAACGCCGATCCCATAATCATTGCGGTGAGTTCCAGCATCAGCGCGTTCACCACAAAAATAAAAAATCCTAAGGTCAAGATCGTTGCCGGCAAAGCAAGAAGAAGCAGTACCGGTCGGATAAATAGATTAAGAAACGATAAGATCAAGCTGGCCGCCAAGGCTGCGCCAACGCCGGAAATATGCACCATCGTATGCAAATATCCAGCAAGTGTCATCAGAATCACCATATTGATGATGACGTTAAGCAAGATCTTTGCAAGCCAGTTTTTAAACAATTGCGTCACACTCTCTCAGGTATAATTAGATAAGCAATAAAATAACCGATCAGGCATGGAAAGACAACCGTTACGAGTGCGAGCACGACAAATCCGAGCCGAACTAAGGTTGGATCCACATGAAAAAACTCGCCGATACCGCCCAGTACGCCTGTCAGCATCCTGTTATCTGAAGACTTATAAAGCCTTTTTTGCATCCGTATTCCTCCCACCATTGATATCCTATTCAACTATACCCTTAGCTCATGCCTTTCGACAAGAAAGAGATGGTTCACCGGAAAAACTTCCCTTTGATTTTAAGCCTTTTCAGCCACTTGCTGCTGCGCGTGCAGAGGTTTGTCCATGCGTGCATGATCACGTTCCAGTACCGGCTTTAAATAACGACCCGTGTAGGATTCCTCGGTTGCAGCAATCTGTTCCGGTGTTCCGGTCGCAACGATTGTTCCACCGCCGTTTCCGCCTTCGGGACCAAGATCAATCAAGTAATCGGCACATTTGATCACATCAAGATTATGCTCAATAATCAACACGCTGTCGCCGCTGTCGACCAGTGCTTGAAGCACGTCGAGCAAACGCGAGATATCATCCATGTGAAGTCCTGTTGTCGGTTCATCAAGAATGTACAACGCACGTCCCTTTGTTCGGCGATAAAGCTGCGAGGCAAGCTTGACACGCTGCGCCTCACCACCGGACAGCGTCGTCGCCGGCTGGCCGAGACGAATATAGCCGAGTCCGACGTCAAAGAGCGGCTTCAGCCTGCGCTTAATGCGCGGTACATTTTTGAAAAATTCCATTCCTTCTTCAACGGTCATATCAAGGACATCGGCAATCGTTTTTCCTTTATAGGTTACATCGAGTGTTTCACGATTATACCGTTTCCCGTGGCAAACCTCGCAAGGCACGTAAACGTCAGGCAAAAAGTGCATTTCAATTTTAATAATGCCGTCGCCGCTGCATGCTTCACAGCGGCCGCCTTTAATGTTAAAACTGAAACGGCCCTTCTTATAACCGCGCACCTTTGCTTCATTTGTTGCTGCAAAGACTTCGCGAATCATATCGAATACACCGGTGTAGGTCGCTGGATTTGAGCGCGGGGTTCGTCCAATCGGTGCTTGATCGATTTGAATGACGCGATCCAGCTCTTCAACCCCTTTAATTTGCCGGTACTCACCAGGCAGGTCGCGCCGTCCGTGCAGCTTCTGAGCAAGTGCCTTAAACAGCACCTCGTTAACAAGTGTACTCTTTCCAGATCCGGAAACCCCGGTCACAACGGTCATCACGCCGAGCGGGAAGGTGGCCGAGACATTTTTCAAATTGTTTTCTTTGGCTCCAATGACCTTAATTGCACGTTTGCTTGTTTTTCTCCGTTTGCCTGGAATCGGGATGAATTTGCGTCCTGAAAGATAAGCACCGGTCAAAGAATGCTGATTTTGCATAATTTCTTCGGGGGTCCCTTGAGCCGTGATCTGTCCGCCGTGTTCTCCCGCACCCGGTCCAACATCAATAATATAGTCGCAGGCGCGCATTGTATCCTCATCATGCTCGACAACAATCAAGGTATTGCCCAGATCGCGCATGCCAAGCAACGAATGAATCAGTCGATCATTGTCGCGCTGATGCAGACCGATCGACGGTTCATCCAAAATGTAGAGGACCCCCATCAACTGGGAACCGATTTGCGTTGCCAGCCGAATCCGCTGCGCTTCGCCGCCGGATAACGTACCCGCTGCTCGGCCAAGCGTCAAATAGTCTAAGCCGACATCGATCAAAAATTTCGTTCTCTGCCTAATTTCACGCAGGATCAGCCGCGCAATCGTCTGTTCCTTCTCTGTTAGTTCGAGCTTCTCGAAAAAAGTCAGCATCTCACGGATCGGCATCTCGGTCACTTCGCTGATACTCTTTTTACCGATCTTAACTGCCAGAGCTTCCGGACGGAGCCGGTGACCGTGACAGGTTGGGCATGCCTTGTGCATCATGTATTCCGACATCTGTTCGCGGATGTAGTCGGAACCGGTTTCCCGATAGCGGCGGCCGATGTTGTTGATCACCCCTTCGAAATACATATCCTTATCGCGTACATCACCGAACTCATTCTCATAGTGAAAATGAATCCGTTCCGTACCGGACCCGTACAGGAGCAGGTTCAGCTTGTCCTTTGGCAGCTTCTCAACCGGCATGTTCATATCAATGCCGAAATGAGCACACGCCGATTTCAGCAGCTGCGGGTAATATTGCGAACTCGTCGGTTCCCAGGCAATAATTGCTCCCTCGGACAATGTTTTCGAGCGGTCGGGGATCACCAGATCAGGATCTACTTCCATACGCGAGCCTAACCCGTCACAATCCGGGCAGGCACCGAACGGGCTGTTGAACGAGAAGAGACGCGGTTCAAGTTCCCCGATCGAGAAACCACAATACGGGCATGAAAACTGTTCGGAAAAAAGCAGTTCTTCGCCGCCGATAATGTCAACCACAACACGGCCGTCGGTCAGCTTCGTTGCTGCTTCGAGCGAATCGGCAAGTCGCCCCTGGACGTTCGGCTTGACAACGATTCGGTCGATCACGACATCAATGGTGTGCTTTTTATTTTTCTCAAGCTGAATCGCTTCAGCAACCTCGCGCATTTCGCCGTCAACGCGAACTCGGACATAGCCTTTTTTCTTGATGTCTTCAAGTGTTTTCACATGAGCGCCTTTTCTTCCGGAGACGATCGGAGCCAGAATTTGCAGCTTTGTCCGTTCCGGGTACTCCATGATTCGGTCGACCATCTGTTCAATCGTCTGCGAGGTGATCTCGACCCCATGTTTTGGGCAGTACGGGTGGCCAATGCGCGCATATAAGAGCCGCATATAATCATAGATTTCCGTTACGGTGCCCACGGTGGAACGCGGGTTGTGCGACGTCGTTTTCTGATCAATTGAAATCGCCGGCGACAAGCCTTCAATCGCGTCGACATCCGGTTTATTCGACTGACCGAGAAACTGGCGCGCATAGGCGGACAGCGATTCTACATAACGGCGCTGCCCTTCTGCATAGATCGTATCGAAGGCCAGCGATGATTTTCCGGACCCCGACAGACCGGTAATCACGACCATTTTATCCCGAGGTATGGTGACGTTGACATTTTTTAAATTGTGTTCGCGTGCGCCTTTAACAACAATATTCTCAAGTACCATGTGCGCGTTATCCCTCCGCTTTCAATTCATAGAGCGCGTCTCTGAGTTCGGCGGCGCGTTCAAAATCGAGTGCCTTCGCTGCTTGCTTCATCTCTTTTTCAATACTGATGATCGCTTTATTGCGTTCACTCTTAGTCATTTTCTTCTTTTTCTTTTTGCCTGTATCTTCTTTCTTTTCCACTTCATAGGTGGCCTTAATCAGTTCTGGAATTGCCTTTTGAATCGTTTTCGGTGTGATGTGATGGGCTTCATTAAATTCAGTTTGGATTTTGCGGCGCCGTGCCGTCTCATCCATTGCCATACGCATCGAATCGGTGATGTGATCAGCATACATGATCACGCGTCCATTTGCATTACGGGCTGCACGGCCAATCGTCTGAATCAAGGATCGCTCCGAACGTAAGAAGCCCTCCTTATCGGCATCCAGGATTGCGACAAGCGATACTTCCGGAATGTCCAAGCCTTCACGAAGCAAGTTGATGCCGACAAGCACATCAAACTCGCCCCGTCTGAGATCGCGAATGATTTCAATGCGCTGCAACGTCTTAATTTCCGAATGCAGGTAGTTGACCTTAATGCCCATCCCTTTCAGATAATCGGTTAGGTTTTCGGCCATCTTTTTCGTCAGTGTTGTCACAAGCACACGTTCTTTTTTCTTAATTCGCAAATTGATTTCATCATAGAGATCGTCAATCTGGCCTTTGATCGGCCGAATCTCAATTTCCGGATCAAGCAACCCGGTTGGCCGGATAATCTGTTCGATCGGCTTGCCGGAATGTTCCAGCTCATAATCTGCCGGTGTCGCCGAAACATAAACGATCTGATGAATCCGTTCCTCGAACTCTTCGAATTTCAGCGGCCGGTTGTCTTTCGCCGAAGGCAGCCGGAATCCATGGTCGACAAGCACATTTTTACGTGCCTGGTCACCGTTGTACATGGCACGGATTTGCGGCAGGGTCGCATGCGATTCATCAACCATAATCAGGAAATCTTTTGGAAAATAGTCGATCAAGGTATAGGGCGATTCACCCGGTTTCCGGAAGGTCAGATGGCGCGAATAGTTCTCGATGCCTGAGCAGAAACCGACTTCCTCCATCATTTCCAAGTCATAACGCGTCCGCTGCTCCAGGCGCTGCGCTTCCAGAAGTTTGCCGTTGTCGTTGAGCACCTTCAAACGCTCATCAAGCTCTTTCTGAATATTGACAATCGCACGTTTCATTTTTTCCTGACCGGTAACGAAGTGCGATGCCGGATAGATGGCCACGTGATCGCGTTCGCCGACGATCTCGCCGGTCATCGGATCCATTTCCGTCAACCGGTCGATCTCATCGCCGAAAAATTCAACCCGGATGCAGTGATCGTCGCGTGAGGCCGGAAAAATTTCGACGACATCGCCGCGCACGCGAAAAGTACCACGTGTAAAGTTAATATCATTGCGTGTGTACTGAATATCGACCAATTGGCGCAGCATGGCATCACGTTCTTTCTCCATGCCCGGACGCAGCGACAGAACGAGCGATCCGTACTCTTCCGGCGAACCTAAACCGTAGATGCAGGACACGCTGGCGACGATGATTACATCGCGGCGCTCGAACAGTGCACTTGTCGCCGAGTGACGCAATTTATCGATTTCATCGTTAATGCTTGAATCCTTTTCGATATACGTGTCGGTTTGCGGGATATACGCTTCCGGCTGGTAATAATCGTAGTAACTGACAAAGTATTCGACCGCATTATTCGGGAAGAATTCCTTGAACTCGTTGTACAGCTGGCCGGCGAGCGTTTTGTTATGCGCAATGACCAGTGTCGGCTTCTTTACGCGGGCAATCACATTTGACATCGTGAAGGTCTTGCCGGTTCCTGTTGCCCCAAGCAAGGTCTGGTGCTTTTCACCATGTTCAATGCCGTGAACCAAGCTATCAATCGCTTCCGGCTGGTCGCCTTGCGGTTTGAAATGGGACACAAGCTGAAAATCCATACCACTGTCCTCCAATCTTCTCCGTTCTATCTATTTAAACGAAAAAAGGTATGATTCGTCTCCACTAGAAAAAATCTTGCCTAAATTATAGCATAACTGTATAAAAAAATGACAGCAAAATGCGAACAGATATTCCTGGTTTGTGGGTAAGCGTCTCCTCAACTGCGCAGCATCATTATAGCCGATGCCAGCGCAAAGTATCGAATAGCGCACGAAAGCCTGTCCTTTAACGGGTACGGTGTATTGGAGTGAAGCATTGGAACGCGCAAGCTTCGATGAGCATTGAGCATCTGCATGCTAAAATCATGAGAGATCACTTGATTCATTTTATGGAAAACTAGAAAACTTCCATGGCGCAGTGCCATGGAAGTTTTCGAAAGTCGGGTTAAGGCTTAATATCTTCACCCATATAACGCTCAATCTCTTGAACCACACTTTTCGCAGCTTTGCGGCTCAAAACGAGCTTGCCGTTTGCAAGAACCAAATTATCCGGTGAAACTTCATTCGTAATCTGGCACGCCATATTCGGCACATATTTTTTAAAGATGATTCGCTCATCTTCCGTGAATATTTCCAAAGGGTCGCCCTCTTTAATATTCATCGTTCTCCGTAACTCAATCGGTATGACAACACGTCCCAATTCATCAACCTTCCGTACAATTCCTGTTGATTTCATTCCAGGATTCCTCCTCTCAGACATTGTTTCATTCAGAGCCTATGCCCAATTATAGCACCATCTTATGTTGCACAACGCATCAGAGACACCGGTATTTTTCATAAACACACAGGTTTGCAAAATAAGTGAAACGCTCACATTTTTTCAGAGTGCTTCAAGTTCAGTAACTATTTTACATTGATTAATCAAAGAATGGAAACAACTCGTTCAGAAATAAATTCGTGCGCCGAGAGCCGCGAGCAGCCCCCGCCCAAAAGCATGAATGAGGACGTTACGATCAAAAGCGTTCCTCTATTCCTGAACGTATTTTGTTTCTGTTATACTATTCGAGATTCGGATCGGCTATTTGTCTTTTGCCTGCATATTCCATTCATCCCTCTCTAGAAAGAGCAAACCGATTTTAAAGTTATCATTCTCGTGAATCGCTCCTTTAACGAAGCGCTGCTCACCGAACCGATCAAACACTTCAAGCTTACAGTACGCACCATGCTTCTGCAATGCTTCATAGAAGTCCGAAACGCTGCTTACTTCCAAATCATTGACACGTAAAATTTCTTCACCGGGAACGATGCCCATCCGGTTCCCAAGTGAATGAGGAATGGCACCAATCACGCGCAGCCCCCGGTTCGGCATCAAGAAATAGAACGGCCGTGTCTGACGCAAATGGTGGTGATACCAAACCAAAGCAAGCCGGCTGATCAGAACGACAGCTCCGCCAATAACAATAAACATCGATTGATGCAAGAGTAATGCTGCTCCGACAAAAGCGGCCATCACTCCTGCTGTCGCCAGCATCCAGAGGGCCGATTGACGTACCGCGGGGCGCGGCATGGCGTAGGTGATTAATTGAGCGATCCCCACCCCAAGCGGAAACAGGGCCAAACTGAATGACGAACCGTTTGACACAAACGGCCATGCACCGACAGCCGGAATCGCCCCGGAAACCGGTACAAGCAAAAACAGCGGCGCAATCCATAATTGGCAAGCTTCGTGGGCGCCTACCAATCCGCCGCGGTAACTGCCGATCAGTCTGGGAGAGGACTGCTGCGTGCCCCAGAAAAAGACGAGCGTACTCTCCATCAGCAGGGCGACGGTCAAAAACAGACCAAATGACACATAATCGATCGAATGAATCTCTTCGATCCAACGATTGAGGAATGCATATGGTGTATGGAAAGCCGGCATCACGGCAGCTGCAATCACGGTCACGCCGCCTGCGATGGCCGGCGACAACAATCGTTGCTGACAGGTGAGCAAAACCGCCACCGTTGCAAGCGACAGCAGCGCAATCACTCCGGGTGCAAGACTCGCACCGGTCACGGCAAGCACAAGCGACCCGCAAAGGCCGACCAGGATGCTTGGAATGATGCTTGCAAAAATTGTGTTGAACATCCCATACGCCTTCACACGAAACGACAACCGCTCCCTTCGCACCCGCTGCGTGCTGTATACAAACAATGCTAAAATCAGCAAATAAAGCAGCGGATTCATAAAAAATGATGCAACACTAGAAAAGATCAATCCGATGATGTCCGACATGTCCAATTCCCCCAGCTTTCGATCCAATCTTCTTGATGTTTCGACAAAAAGCTTGCAGATTCCTGCCCGCACTTTCTTTTAATTATACATGAGTTGACCCTTTGTCGCCGTTCCCAAGGAAAATTTTTACTCTGTTCTTTTGAATTTCCTATCTTCGTTCCAAAACAAGGCCGAAAGCATCAATCATACTTGATCAAACAGCGATCGATGCCTTTTTATTGCTGCGGCTGCTCGCATCAACAAGGCGCGATCCCGCTGGCGCCCGAGCATCTCAATGAGGGGTTCTTGAATCTTTTTGAGATAGTTAAAAATGATACCGGCCCCTCTCACTTCTTTTTCATTAAGCATTCTGGTCCTTCATTAAGCAACTCGTAACATAAGCGGAGTTTTTTCGGTTATATGCAGAGCAGATCTCATTTCGGAGTACATAAGCGGAGGTTTTCCGGTTATGCAAAGCAAAATCCCTCCTGTTCACGTTTTTCCAGTTGATAAGCGGAATCTCTCCGTCGATTTACTTCCGCAGGATGCGGTGACTTTCGCGTTGCATACAGGACGTACTTCCGCAGGATGCGGTGACTTTCGCGTTGCATACAGGACGTATGCGCACTTAGCGAAAGTTCCTTTAAATTAGCGAAAGTTCCTTTACATAGCGGAAGTTCCTTTCATCACCTTGTGCGCGTACGACACTCCAGCTGCTCGCTTGCCGCGGGCAGTCCAGGAGCCTCCTCAAACATGCTGAGATCTGCGGGGTCTCCTTTGGCCTGCACTCCCGCAGGCGTCTCGCGCTTTCGTGTCTTCCGCGCATACATGATGTACTTTCACAGGATATGATGACTTTCGCGTTGTGCACAGAATCCTTTAGCAGAGGTTCCACTTTTATGAGGCTTATCGTCGTACCACAAGGCAAAATTATAATTTTTCTCTACATGTAAAAAAGGCGCCTCACAGTCAACTGTGACTGTGAGACACCTTTTTGCTTGATCATTTATTTAAGTTCTTTTTTGATTTCTTCGATCGCCGAATTGAGCTGACGGTCATGTTTCTGATTTTTAATCGCGTTCAAGGTTGCTTGCTGCAGCGCGTCGGCCGTTTTCTGGTCAATTTCTCCGCTTTCCGGCAATTTATTTTCTTTTTGGAACGCCTTGAGCGCCTGCTGCGTTTGTTTGCTGAAATACCCATCGGTACGTCCCGGGTTTTGCCCAGCTGCCTTGAGCATCTTTTGTGCATTGGCAATCTTTTCATCGGTTTGATCAACCCGGAAGGTCTGACCTTTTTTCAAGTTAATCGGCGTGACATAGTAGTAATCCGGTTGTTTCACTTCTATGGTTGGCTGAATGCCTTTTTTGTGAATCCAGTTGCTGTCCGGTGTCAGCCATTTGTCCACCGTAAGTTTCAGTTCGCTCTTATCGGTCATCGGAATGCTCTGCTGAACCGTTCCCTTGCCGAACGACTTCACACCGATCAGCGGGTAGCCGCCAGCCTCTTTCAGCGCACCGGCAAGGATTTCAGAAGCAGATGCCGATCCGTCATCAATCAGGGCAGCAATGGGATAATCCTTCTTCTTCTCAAGCGTACTGTAGAACGGCTGCTTCTTGCCTTCTCGGTTCTGAATCTGTACAATCGGCTTCTTCGATGAGATCAGCAAATTACCGATTTTTTCGACCGCTTGCAGATAACCACCGGGATTACCACGCACATCAATGATCAGACCCTGCATCTTTTCGTTTTCAAGTTTGTCGAGCGCTTTGCTGAATTCGCCATCGGTATTTTCATTGAACTGAGTGATTGCAATGTAACCGATGGAATTGCTGCTTGATTTCAGCATTTTGCTCTCTACGGTGCGGATGGGAATATCGTCGCGCTTGATTGAGAACGTCAAAAGATCGCTTGCTCCGGAACGCTTAATCCCGATCTTAACAACGGTTCCCTTTTTCCCGCGGATCTTATTTACCGCTTGGTTGATGGTCAGTCCCTCGGTTGACTTTCCATTGATTGTCATAATCGCGTCTTTCGGCTTCAGACCGACTTTCTCCGCCGGAGAACCTTTAATCGGTGAGACGACAGTGACTTGTTTGCCGACCATTTGAACTTCGGCACCGATTCCTTGGAATGAAGAGGACAGGGACTGCGAAAAATCTGAAGCAGTCTTAGCATTCATATAGCTGGAAAACGGATCGTTAAGCGCGTCGATCATTCCGTTAATTGCGCCATCATACAAATCTTGACTGCTGATCTTCTTATAATATTCGTTCTCGATCAGATCATGGATCGCTTTAAGCTTTGCTGTTTCCTGATCCGGTGCAACAGCACCGCCGGCGACAGCAGCTGTTTTTTCCTGGCTTTGATTCTGGACAAAGCGGAACACCGCATAGGAGCCGCCTGCCCCTACGATCAGTGAGATCGCCATCAGCAAAGCGACCACTTTGCCGCTGAACTTTTTCATAAAGAAATGCCTCCTCAATCAACACGGTTTTTCCTTTGGCACAGCTTCTCAGGCATGTGCACTTAATTTTTATCATACCCCAATGCGGTCCACTTGTCTTGGCGAATAAATACACACGACCAATAGTGGAATAAAAAAAACCGCCGATCAGTGCCGGCGGCCCAAGAATGGCTTAGACTTTCAAGAACTTGCGTACCGAGTTCAAGCTGCCCCAAACGCCAATCAAGGCGCCAATGGCCACAAGCAGCAAGCTTAAATTCGTAACCATTGTATGATATGGAATCAGCTTGATGAACATCTGCTGCAAGTCGCCCCCAAGATTATAATAGGCAAGTCGGTAGACAACCATAACCAATACAATTGGAAGAATTGATCCCATCACACCCATGACAAGGCCTTCAATAAAGTATGGCCAGCGAACGAACGCGTTTGTCGCTCCGACCAGCTTCATGATTTCGATCTCGCTGCGGCGAGCAACGATGGTCAATTTGATGGTATTGGCAATCAGGAAAACGGATGTGAACAGCAATCCGAGAATCAGCACAATCCCAACATTGCGCGCAATTCTGATGAAGCTGAACAATCTTTCAACCGTTCCTTTACCGTAGCGGACATCGGTAACATTGGGAAGCTGTTCCGCCTTTTTCGCTACTGCAATCGTCTGCTCCGGCTGTTTTGTTTTTAAAATAAACGCATTCGGCAGCGGATTTTCTTTCTGCAGATCGGTGAAACTCTTCTTATCGTTTCCAAGGCTTTCCAACAGATTGTTCAAGCCTTCTTTTTTCGACTGAAAACGGACTTCCTGAACGTTTTTGATTCCCTTCAGTTCTGTCGCCAAAGCATCTTGCTCGGATTGACTGATTGACTGATCCAAGTACACGCGCACTTCGACGTCACTCTCAATGTCACCGGCAATCTTATTCAAGTTGAACATGACCATTAGGAACAGTCCGACCAGAACGAGAGACACCGTGACGGCACTGACGGATGCGAAGGTCATCCAACCGTTCCGTCCTAGACTTTTAAAGCTTTCATTCACATGTCTTCGCATCGTTCTAATCTTCATAGCCATAGTCACCTTCCTGCTGGTCGCGCACAATCATGCCGCCTTCGAGGGCTAATACTCTGTGACGCACCTTGTTGACAATATCACGGTTGTGGGTTGCCATGATAATCGTTGTCCCTTGATCATTAATCCGTTTGAACACGTCCATAATCTGCCACGAGGTTTCCGGATCCAAGTTCCCGGTCGGTTCATCGGCAATCAGTACCGGCGGCCGGTTCACAATCGAGCGCGCGATTGAGACACGCTGCTGCTCGCCTCCGGAAAGCTGGTTTGGAAACGACCTCAGTTTGTGCTTCAACCCAACCAGATCCAATACGTCCATCACACGCTTTTTAATTTGGCGCGGATGTTCCTCAATCACTTCCAACGCAAACGCCACATTTTCATAGACCGTCAGTTTCGGCAGCAGTCGAAAATCCTGAAACACGATCCCGATCTTGCGGCGCAGATAAGGAACCTGACGTTCACGCAGATTCGCGATATTCTTGCTATTGACAAAGATTTTCCCTCGCGTCGGTTTCAATTCTCTGAAAATCATTTTTATAAAAGTCGACTTCCCGGCCCCACTCGGACCAACGATGTAGACGAATTCGCCCTGCTTGACAGACAGATCGATGCCGTTTAGTGCCATTACCCCATTGGGATAGGCTTTCCAGACATTCTGCATTACAATTGCGTCACTCATACAGTCTCTTCCCCCAAAATCCTTTTTCTTGCCTTTTGTCGCAAAACCAAAAAATCTGTCTGATTATACGTTTCTATGTAAAACATTCGCATCCATTGAGAAATTGGGAGGGTTACCCAAATTGAAAAATCAAAGACGAGCAAAATCCCATTTCATTCGTAAATAAGGATGCAAGTCATCCAACACTAAACATTATAGCATTCCATCCCCGGCAAATTCCGATGAAAATTATTACAATTCAATTTCAAAACAAAAACGAATCATGTCGAAAAATCGGTATACCCGCCGATTTAGAGTGCCAAGCAATAAAGGGACAAAAAAAATCAGCTTTTCAGCTGATTTTTTCACACACTTTCCTGTCTTTCGTTTTACAGAGACGGTTTAATTCGCGTTCTCAAGGGCTAATTGAATGGCATGGTCGGTGATTTCAGTGACGCTGATGCCGGCTGCTTCCATCATGCGCGGGTAGCGGCTGTAACTGGTGAAGCCCGGCATTGTGTTGACTTCGTTAAAGACCACTTCATTGTCAGGCGTCAGGAACAGATCGACCCGCGCAATTCCGGTGCAGCAGAGCGCGCGGAAAATCGCTTTCGCAGTGTCCTTGATCTTTTCCTGCACCGCTTGAGGCAGCTGTGCCGGTACATGGATGCTGGCGTTCTCAAGTCCGGTCTTCTTGAACATGTCCTGATGAATGTGGAAATAGCCGTTCGTCACAACGATTTGATCGACTTCACCCACCGTCAAGTCATCGCCGTGACCGAGAATCGAGCAGCCAACCTCGCAGCCGTCGATTCCTTCTTCAATTCCGATCTTCGTATCATACTTCTGCGCTTCACGGATCGCTGCAACAAGCTTGCTCTTTTCCTCAACCTTAGTGACGCCGTATGAGGAGCCCCCGCTTACCGGTTTAACGAATACCGGATAATTGAAACCGGTCATCACTTTTGCCAACTGCTCTTCAGAAATCGCACCGGTCAAAGCAATCGACTCAGGCACGCGGATGCCGGCTTCTTTCACAACGCGATGCGAGACGTCCTTATCCATGCACATCGCCGAGCTCAAGACGCCGCAGCCAACGTAAGGAATGCCGGCGAGTTCAAGCAGGCTTTGAATCTTTCCATCCTCGCCGTTTTTGCCATGCAATACCGGAAAAACAACATCCAAATGAAGCTTCTCGGACACGCCGCCAGCTGTTTTCAAAAGGCCATGCTGACTCGGATCAGGAAGCAGCATAACCGGCGTACAATCGGATTGCTCCCATGTGTCTTGCGGAATCGCTTCCAATGGTCCTTCATAGAGCTTCCATTTTCCATCTTCGGCGATGCCAATCAGAACCGGCTCATAGTTTTCCCGATCAAGATTTGTAATGATTGTATACGCTGATTTCAGCGAAACTTTGTGTTCTGATGACTGTCCGCCAAAGAGAACCCCAACAGTAATTTTTCCCAATGTGTCCGACTCCTTTTTCAAACCGGTTAAATGATTTTTTTATTCAAAAGCCGTCATTCAATGTCTTACTTTTTCATCATACGCAAAAATGACTCGTCTCTGCTTCATTATTTCTCAAGCCGCACATGCAACCTGTTGATTTGAATCCGATCGTTCACAGATCGTTCATTTTCAAACTTGGACACCATCAGCTGCGCGTATAAAATCCTTTTCCAAAGACTTCCGTCGCATTCGTGATAATGAAAAAAGCATCCGAATCAATCGAGCGAACGAGCTGCTTCAGATGAGTCAGCTCGCTTTGCGAAACAACGGTCATCAACATCGGCCGATCATCGCCGGTGTAGCCGCCCTGGCTGATAATTCGCGTCACACCGCGGTCAATCTCTTCTAAAATTCCTTGACGCATTTCATCCTCTTTCTCGGAAATAATCAGCGCCATTTTCTCGGTATTGAAACCGAGCTGCACCACATCAATCATTTTAGCGGTGATATAGATACTGATCAGTGCATAAAGCGCCGCCTCAAGCGACATGAAAAACGCCGAAGTCAGCACAATCATCGTATCCAACAGCGACACACAGAAACCAAGCGAAATGCCGCTGAATTTCTGAATGATCTGCCCGGCAAGCGCCGTACCGCCGGTTGATCCGCGGCCGCGGAACACCAAGCCAAGCCCCACACCGGTACCGACACCGCCAAACAAAGCGCCGAGCAGCGAACTGCCCGTCGCCGCCGGCACATTCGCCGTAACAAAAATAAAGAACGGCAGCATCACGGAACCAAGCAGCGTCTTCATCGTGTAGTCAAGATAACCGAAACTGCGCCCGAGCACAAACAACCCCAAGAAAAACACGGGCAGATTGATCGCCCAAAGCACATAGGACGGCTCCCAACCAAGCGTCCAGTGAAGAACAATACCGATTCCGGCTACTCCGCCGGAGGCGATATGCGTCGGCAACATAAAAGCATTGAACGAAAGGCCGACAACAAACGTTCCAAAAATGACCCATACATAATCAAGAAGCATTGCTGTTTTCCCTCGGTTAGGAACAGCATGCTTGTCTCTCTTTCCAAACACCTGCATGAAGTTCAATACTCCTTCTTTCGAAAATGGCCGAATGTGTCTATTTTAAGACAAAAATCGCCATGCGGTCAACAAAAATTAGACAGGAAATCATTTTATCGAAAGGAACCATTGCTTCAAATCGCGGTGCAGGAACAAGCTAGATATGCGTTTACATCGGTTTGATACGAGTTCTCGTTCGTTTGATACTACTTTTACCGCGGTTGATACGAGTTTGGATTCGTTTGATACAAGTTGAGGTGTAGCATCAATTTTGATACGATTTTCAATGCTTTTGATACAACTTTTCGTTCGTTTGATACAACTTTTACCGCGGTTGATACGAGTTTGGATCCGGTTGATACAAATTGCGGTGTAGCGTCAATTTTGATACGATTTTCAATGCTTTTGATACGACTTTTCGTTCGTTTGATACAACTTTTACCGCGGTTGATACGAATTTGGATCCGGTTGATACAAGTTAAGGTGTTAGCCTGACTTCGATACGCGTTTCAATGCTTTTGATACAACTTTTCGTTCGTTTGATACAACTTTTACCGCGGTTGATACGAATTTGGATCCGGTTGATACAAGTTGAGGTGTAGCGTCAATTTTGATACGATTTTCAATGCTTTTGATACAACTTTTCGTTCGTTTGATACAACTTTTACCGCGGTTGATACGCGTTTTCAGCTGTTCGTTACATGTTTCGTTGGTAACGCTGTCATTTTGTCTGCAATCGCTATAATAACTGGATTTAATTACCCGAAAACGGAAAAAAAGGAACCGGATCGCCGGTTCCTTTTCGATTATTTGATTCATAGGTGGAGTCGGAGGTAAGCATCGATGAATGGATCGATGTCGCCGTCCATGACGCGGTCCACATTGCCGATTTCGACGTTGGTGCGGTGATCCTTAACCATAGAGTATGGGTGGAACACATAGGAGCGGATCTGGCTGCCCCAGCCGATTTCCTTTTGTTCGCCGTGGAGTGCAGCCATTTCTGCTTCCTTTTTCTCCTCTTCCAATTGAAACAGGCGCGATTTCAACATCTTCATCGCTTGATCGCGGTTTTGGAACTGTGATCGTTCCGACTGGCAGCTGACGACGATCCCGGTTGGAAGGTGCGTCATGCGGACCGCAGACGATGTTTTGTTGATATGCTGTCCGCCGGCGCCGCTGGAACGGAATACGTCGACTCTCAAGTCTTCCGGACGGACTTCGATTTCAATATCATCATCGAGTTCCGGCACCACTTCGCAGGAAACAAAGGATGTGTGTCGGCGCCCGGCTGCGTCAAACGGTGAGATGCGCACTAAACGGTGAATCCCTTTTTCCGCTTTTAAGTAACCGTACGCATCGGTTCCTTTGATGAGCAGGGTGACACTTTTAACGCCGGCTTCATCACCCGGCAAGTAGTCGAGTGTTTCAACCGCGAAACCTTTGCGTTCCGCCCAGCGCGTATACATACGCAGCAGCATTGACGCCCAGTCTTGAGCTTCGGTACCGCCTGCGCCGGGATGCAGTTCCAAGATCGCGTTGTTGCGGTCGTGCGGACCGCTTAGCAGCAGCCGCGTTTCATAGCGGTTGAACGCGTCCCGCGCTTCGCCGAGCGACTCTTCCAGTTCCGCTTTCAGATCCGCATCGTTCTCTTCTTTGACTAACTCGTAAGCCACTTGCAGATCTTCGAATTTGTTTTGCAGGTCGGTCAAACTGTCAACCTTGCCCTTCAAATCGTTGGACTCGTCGATGACCTTCTGCGCTTTTTCATTATCATCCCAGAAGCCGGGCATCGTCATTTTCTCATCCAATTCGGCGATCCTTGCTTTCTTGTTATCTAAGTCAAAGAGACCCCCTAAACGCTTTGAGACGGGTTTCCATCTCATCAATTTCGTGTTTCATTTCTGGTAAATCCATGTTCATCCTACTTTCTTACCCACAGATCATTTTCCGTGGCAGTTTTTGTATTTTTTACCGCTGCCGCATGGGCATGGATCGTTACGGCCGACGTGGACTTTGCGCTTGATCGGCTTCTTCTTCACCGGTTCGTCGTCCTGGCCGCCGGAAATCACGCGCAAACCATGCGTTACGTTTTCACGCTGAATCGGCTGTTCCTCGCGCAACTCCGCCTTCATCAGGAAGTTGACGATTTCTTCATCGATGCTGGCGACCATTTCTTCGAACATCTTGAAACCTTCAATATTGTATGCACGGTATGGGTCGACCTGACCATAGGCGCGCAGATAGATGCCTTCGCGGAGCTGTTCCATCGCATCAATGTGATCCATCCACTTGGTATCTACCGTACGCAGTGTGATCACGCGCTCAAATTCGCGCATCCGTTCCGGCGTGAAAGCCGCTTCTTTCTCATCATAGCGGGCAAGCGCCTTTTCGTACAGATCATCGATCATTTCTTCGGGATCTTTACCATCAAGATCTTTCAGCGAAAGCACGCCTTCGCTGAAGATCATCCCGTTCAGGTAATCGACAACTGCTTGAAGATCCCAATCTTCCGGCACTTCTTTTTCCGGTGTATGAGCGTTCACAACGTTTTCGATGACCGACTTCATCATCCCTTCAATTTCCGGACGAAGATCTTTCGATTCAAGCACTTCCATACGCTGCTTGTAGATGATTTCACGCTGTTGGCGCATGACGTCGTCGAATTTCAACAGCTGTTTACGCGCATCGAAGTTATTGCCTTCGACACGTTTCTGAGCGGCTTCAACCGAACGGCTGACCAGCTTGCTTTCGATCGGCGCCGAGTCGTCCATGCCGATTTTTTCCATCCAGTTCTTTAATTTATCAGAACCGAAGCGCTTCATCAAGTCGTCTTCAAGTGACAGATAGAAACGGGATTCCCCCGGGTCACCTTGACGACCGGAACGCCCACGCAACTGGTTGTCAATACGACGCGACTCGTGACGCTCGGTACCCAAGATAAACAGACCGCCAAGATCGGCAACCCCTTCGCCAAGCTTAATGTCGGTACCACGGCCGGCCATGTTGGTGGCGATTGTTACCGAACCCGCTTGGCCGGCATTTTCAATGATTTCTGCTTCACGGGCATGGTTCTTCGCGTTCAAGACGTTGTGCGGGATACTTTTGCGCTTCAGAAGTTTAGAAATCAATTCCGACGTTTCAACGGCGACGGTACCAACGAGCACCGGCTGACCGCGGTGATACAGCTTCGCAATCTCTTCAACAACCGCGTTAAATTTACCCTTTTGCGTTTTATAGATCAAATCCGGATTGTCTTTACGAATCATCGGTTTGTTAGTCGGAATTTCGATAACATCCATGTTATAGATACTCTGGAATTCTTCTTCTTCGGTCTTCGCCGTACCGGTCATCCCGGAAAGCTTTTGATACATCCGGAAAAAGTTCTGCAGCGTGATCGTTGCCAGTGTCTTGCTTTCACTCTGAATATCAAGACCTTCCTTGGCTTCAATCGCTTGGTGCAGTCCTTCGCTGTAGCGGCGTCCCTGCATCAGACGGCCGGTGAACGGATCGACAATCACAATCTCGCCGTCTTTAACCACGTAATCCTGATCGCGATGCATGATCGCATGCGCCTTCATCGCTTCGCTCACGTGGTGATTGATGTTGACGTTTGAATAATCGTATAAGTTCTTGATGCCGAAGAATTTCTCTGCCTTCGTCATGCCTTCTTCTGTCAGCTGCACGGATTTCGTCTTCAGATCAACCGTGAAGTCCTGCTTCTCAGTCAGGAGACGGGCAAACTGATTGGCGCGCACATACAGATCGGTCGATTTCTCCGCATTGCCGGAAATAATCAACGGTGTCCGCGCCTCGTCAACTAGAATCGAGTCGACTTCATCGACAATCGCAAAATTCAACGGTCGCTGCACGCGTTCTTCCTTATAAAGCACCATGTTGTCGCGCAGGTAGTCGAAGCCGAATTCACTGTTCGTCCCGTACGTAATGTCGGCAGCATAGGCTTCCCGCTTCTCTTCCGGATTCAAGCCGTTGCGGTTCAGGCCGACCGACATGCCGAGAAAGTTGTACAACAGCCCCATCTGCTCCGCATCACGCGAAGCCAGATAGTCGTTGACCGTAACCAGATGAGCGCCTTTGCCTTCCAGCGCGTTCAAATAAAGCGGCATTGTCGCAACGAGCGTTTTCCCTTCACCGGTTTTCATCTCGGCGATATTGCCTTGATGGAGCGCAATCGCACCAATCAACTGAACGTAGTAAGGCGTCATGCCCAGAATACGCGTTGATGCTTCGCGAACAACCGCAAAGGCTTCCGGCAGCAAGTCATCAAGCGTTTCACCATTTTCCAGGCGCTGCTTGAATTCCGGCGTCTTCGCCTGAAGCGCATCATCACTCAGCGCCTTATAGTCATCAGCCATGTTGTCAATCTGATGCGCGATTTTTTCCATCTTGCTGAGTTTGCGGAGACTCGTGTCTCCGAGCACTCGTTTAAGCATTCCTATCATGCCTGCATACACCTCATTTATTATTTCTGATTTGGCGAAACTTGCCGCACCCTCAGAGTCATTCCTGTGTCAAACGTTCACATCTGAACCTGTCCGAAAAAAATCTTCATCAATATGTTCTTTATTTTAACAATATTCCCCTATGGTGACAATTGCCTGAAAGCGAGAACTGCTTCTGCGGCAAGCGCACGCAGACTCCCTATTCAGATGTTCGCAAAATCGCCCCATTTTCAGGGGCACGCATTCCGCTCATTAGGTAAAAACCAACATTTTCTATTATACGTCAAAACGGGCGCTATGAAAACAGAACGGGCCGTTTGGGGATGAGGCGGACGCCGGGTCTGGGACTGGTTATCCGTCGCGTTTGGCACGTTTATCAGCCAGTTTCGGGATTTTATCGGTCAGTTTGGCGATTTTATCGACCGGTTTGCGATTTTTATCAGTCAGTTTCGGGATTTTATCGGTCAGTTTGCAATTTTTATCAGTCAGTTGCCGAATCGTCTGTGCTGTCGAAAAAACGCTTTGCCTAAGAAGGACTAGGCTACGCCTAGTCCTTACTTCCGCAGGATGCGGCTTTCATTCATCACCTTGTGCATGAACGACACTTCAGCTGCTCGCTTGCCGCGGGCAGTCCAGGAGCCTCCTCGGACACGCAATTTATCTGCGGGGTCTCCTTTGGCCTGCACTCCCGCAGGCGTCTCGCGCTTTCATGTCTTGACCTAACTCTTATTGATGAAATGTCGCTTATCGTTGTACACCAAAGCAAAATCCTTAACTTTTGTAAGAGAATCCGGGCAAAAAACGCCCGGTCCTTACTTCCGCAGGATGCGGTGGCTTTCGCGTTGCATACAGGACGTACTTTCACAGGATGTGATGACTTTCGCGTTGCATACAGGACGTATGCGCACTTAGCGAAAGTTCCTTTAAGAAAGTTTCTTCATACATGTGTGATGGACTCGTGTCTTTTCGGTGCTGAATCGCCGCTTCGGTTACTCGCTTGCCGCGGGCGCACCGCGAGCCTCCTCGGACACGCAATTTATCTGCGGGGTCTCGCTGACACGCATCAACAAGGCGCGATCCCGCAGGCGCCAGAGTACCTCTGCTTTGATTCTCGGCCAAGACACTAGTCTATTGGTTTGAAGATGGGGCATAATCATATACTTTTCTATCCTGACAAAAAGAAGAGATTCGCCTAGGCGAATCTCTTCTTCATTTTATGCTAATCAACTGGGTTACACTTGGTCAATCAAGCCGTACCGTCCATCCTTGCGGCGGTAGACCACTGCGGCTGAGTTATCCTCCGCATTGTTAAACACATAGAAGGAATGTCCGAGCATATCCATTTGCAGGATTGCCTCTTCGACAGTCATTGGCTTAAACACAAAATGCTTTCTGCGGACAACGTCGAGCGTATCTTCTTCAGTCGGCTTCGTTGCTGTTATATCGCTGCTTGCGTTCTGAACCGCCTGACGCAACCCTTGACGGCTCTTGCGGTTGATCTTCGTCTTATGCTTCTTGATCTGGCGTTCCAGTTTGGTAACCGCACCGTCAATTGCTGTATAAAGATCTTCCTCACCCACTTCAGCTCTTAGGAGAAGGCCTTGAAGCGGAATCGTCACTTCGACCACTTGATCTGTGTTGTGCACACGCAAGTTCACCCGTGCGCTCGTCTTAATCGGCTCATTGAAGTACTTTTCCAGTTTGCTGATTCTCTTCTCTGCATAATCCTGCAAAGAAGGTGTCACCGTGATGTTCTCTCCGCGAATAATAAGATCCATGAGAAAGCCTCCCTTCAATACTATATAGATTCGCCATTTCAATTCGATTTCCTGCCATACAGACAAAATTTTCTTACAAATTGCGCGTTCTTTTATATCCTTTCGACAAAGAAAGCCGCTGTAAACCACGCCCCCATCCATGCGTAAAAGGTATTAATCACATGCAACATTCCAATTAAACATAAGCGTGCAAAAGCGCTGAATTGTATTGACCCTGCTGGGAATAGCTCATATAATAATAACGCAAACAAGAAAAACTGCATCATTTACCGCAGCTTTTCCAACTTTTTCTTAAACGTGGACACCTTATTCGTTGTCAGATAATCTCACATTAGCTTGGATTTCATTTATAACGTATCGGTTATAGAACTGACATTGACCATATCTCATCAAAGGGGTTTTGACCATGTCCGTCAAAAAGGAAGAAATCATCGAATTGTTCGAAAAGCTCAATGAAGATGAAAAAGAATCAACGTACAATTACTTGCAGTTCCTCGCAAGTCTCAATACAGACAACCAAGGCGAAGCAGTTGCCGCCGAATAACTAGCGCCGAATGCGCCCATCCGCTCACCGCAGCGGGTGGGCGTTTTGTTTATGTAACGGAAAAAAACGAGCCCAAATCATTTCAATGATCTCAGTATATGAATGTGTGGAATATTGGTGCAAAAGAAAAATCACCGGCGTATGCGGTGATCCTCACTCTCGTTTATCTAAAAACATTCCATCTTTCGTTGGCCCGGTGTATGGATTCCGGTAACGATTGACGGTTTGTTTCCGTTGTCGGAATTGATTCATGTCACGGGCAATTTCCCGTTTAATCCGCTTAAGCGGTTCATCAATCCGCCGATTGATTGCCTGAACGCGTTTTCCTAATTCCCGTTCTGCTTCAGTCGGGCTGGCCGGAAGCTGTTTCAGCAAAACTTCGCGCTGATCAAGCAATTGCTGCAGCTCCGCAAGAAACGGATCACGCTGCTCACGTGTGTAGCCACTCACAAGCTGTTCAAGTTCAAGTGAAAGATCGTAAATCCTCAGAAGAACCATCACACACGATCCCGCTTCGGCTGATTCTTCTGCGTAATTTCAATGACTTGCTTCCATGTGTCGCGAAAGTCAACCGCATAGCCTTCCACTTCATCTAAAATTGACGCATCATTCTTGATGTTTGCGTCAATCAAGCGGCGATTCATATAATCGTACATCTGCATCATGCTTTTGGCTACATCCTGTTTTTGATCAAGCGTCACCATCAATTCACGGATAATCTTCTGTGCTTTTTGAATATATGTGTTCTTTTCTTCGATTTTGTCCTGTTCCATAGCCAGTTTTGCTTGACGAATAAACTTAATGCATCCATTATAGAGCATCAAGGTCAGCTCTCCCGGCGTCGCCGTAAGGACTGAATTTTGTTGATAAGATTTGTATGCACTTGCTGGCATTGCTGGCCCTCCTTACACTTGTTGTCCCATAAATTGTTGCAAATACCCCGCCTGACTATTCGCTTGGTTAATCGCCGCTTCCATCGCATCAAATTGATTATAGTAGCGCGCTTGAATATCCTGAAGCCGCAACTTAAACGCATCAATCCGGTCATTCATATCATCAATCGATTTGCCCATCGAATACTGCGTATAGGTCATACTCGTGTTCCCGGCTTTATCCTCAATCCGATCCATCGTATTCTTTAACGTCGTGTTTAGCCGTTGCATAATCCCTTGTTCCGAAGTCGTGTCCCCGGTTTTCGTGAACAGTTCCATGACCGCTTGAGGATTAGTACTGATCGCTGCTTTCAGCTTGTCCTCATCGATCACCAACTTGCCGTGATCAAGATAATTGTTACTCGTGGTAATCCCGATTTCCGCAAGCTGATCCATCTTCGAATTGCTCGTTCCACTCACCGGTGAATACAAATTGGTACGGAGCTGACTCAGCGCGCTGCTGAGAATGCTGTCATTGGCCAGCATGCCCGACTTCGCTTTGTCGGTCCAGTTGGTAATGTCCGAGTCTTTCATGCTCGATTTCTGAGCATCAGTAAGCGGAGCATAGCTGCGATTACGTTTTTCAGAGATTTTGTCATTAACTTGTTTGATTGTGTCGTTGTATTGGTCGACAAAGTCAGTAATGGTTTTATACACAGAATCAACATCGGTATTAATGTTGACAGAAACTGCATTGGTAAATGAACTCTGCAAATTAAAGGTTACACCACTGACCGTAAAGGTATTTGAATGGCGCGAGGTTTTTAGGCCATTCAGAGTAAAATTGGCATCTGTTCCATCCTGCTCCTGCTTTGAATCCATATTCAAAGTTGTGGTGAGAAAATCCCCACTGAATTCAATTTCAGAATTGTGTTGCGTAACTTTTCCGCCAGCATCTTTTAGATCCGGATGATTATCTCCAGTCGCTGTACGCGTCATTGAAATTTTTCCGGTTGCTGCGTCATAAAAAGCATTTACACCAATATTTGAACTTGTTATATCCGACATGATTTTATCAAGCGATGTAGTCGACGGATCATATGAGAAGTCATGAGTTGTTGCCTGACCATCAGTATATGTCTTAATTGAAAATTCAATTGGGTTGGTCAATTCACCGATAGTTTCCGATTGTGTCGATAAGTATGCGGACGAATCAAATTTTGTTTTGTCTGTCACAATTGAGTCGCTACTTTGATTATGTGCAGCCGTAGCCAAAGTCACATCGGAGAGCGTATAGGACACATTTCCGGAATTTGCTCCACCCGTTGCCGTCACTTTAGACAAATCACTTGATGTTGCTGTTTTTGCTAAAAACGGTCCTTGTAGCTTCAGTTTCTGTGTTGTCGTTTGAAGATTGCTGAGCAGTGTATTCATCGAACGATAATCATCACGCTGCCATTCCGTCAACTGCAGATTCTGCTGCATCTGGACGAGTGGCTGGCTTTCCGCTGTCATTAGTTTAGCTACAATGCTATCTATATCCATACCACTTGCAAGACCGCTCACACGGCTTGAATTACTAGCGCCAATCATACTATTTATTGAATCTATTGAAGCACCACTTGAACTTGAATCTGCCATTGTATTCACCTCTTCATTAAACGCGCTTATTAATAATCAAACCTAATTTTTCAGCGATTGCTGCGTACATGTCCATGAATTTCTTTGGGGGAATTTCGCGAATCACCTGATGCGTCCGCACATCTTCAACCCGTACATAATACTCATCCAGTTTATCATGCAATACATAATGCATCTGTGTCAGCTGCGGCTTCAGCAATTTGTTCGCCTCTGTAACGAGATCCCCTAATTGCTTCTTATTAAAAGATTGATAAATTCTCTCTTCTTTGCCCGTCCTGTCTTTATTGGGTAACAATTGAATCTCATTTATTCTTCCCTCACCAGACTGCTGCATCTCTGATAATTGACTACTTCCCACCGATGGACTCACCGTCAGATCCCCATCCATGGCCAGCCCTCCTCAACCTACCATCTTAAATCATCTAATAGTAATATCGGTTGATCGGAAGAAAAGTTTAAGAACGGCTACAGAAGAATTATATAAGAGAAAACAAAAAAGAGCCTCCAAAAATTGGAGACCCTTCCGATTAAAACGATGATTACCGCAGCAGCTGCAGAACACCCTGAGGAAGCTGATTTGATTGAGCGAGCATAGCTTGAGCAGCCTGGTTCAGGATGTTGTTCTTTGTAAAGTTGCTCATTTCCTTGGCCATATCAACGTCACGAATACGTGATTCAGCAGCAGTTAGGTTTTCGGAAGATGTACCAAGGTTATTGATCGTGTGTTCCAAACGGTTTTGATAAGCACCGAGTTTCGCACGTTCACTTGAAACTGAACCAATCGCATTATCAATTTTTGAAATGGCGCTGTTCGCACCAGCTTGAGTAGTAACATCAACTTGTGAAATTCCAAGATTTTGTGAATCCATAGCATTAATAGATAGATTTAAATTCTGATCTTCATTCGCACCAATTTGGAAAGTTAAACCACCACTAACTGTAATGGAGCTACCATTTACAGCCGCAGTTGCTCCTTCCGAGGCTAAGGTAAACTGTAAGCCCGTAAAGTCACCAGAAGTTACCGTAACATTATTCCCTTGATAAGCGAATGACGCACCTGCCGCAGTTAACCCACTAGCATTTGTCCCAGTGCCAGCCTCAGCGGTTGTGTGATCAGATCCATCCAATGTGTTTGCTACAGCTTCTGCAACAGATATTGATTGATCTGCATTAGCATCATCTGACGTGATCGCTAAGTCTGAAGTAGTTTGGTCAAATGTAGCTGTATAACCATCTACGGTACTAGAAATATTTTTCGCAATATCATCAAATGTCTGTCCAGCACTGAAACCTACATTATAAGTTTGACCGTTAGCAGTAATGTTTAATGTGCCATCCGCTGCTGCGGTTGTTCCTGTAGCAATATTTATAGTAGCTGAAGCTTGGGTTGCCATCGTTGCATCAGCTGTGGTGAAATTTAATGTGCCAGATTTAGTAGCTGCTCCCACATTAAGTTTCGTGATATTTTCACCATTTGATGTCTGAACACCTATAGAGCCAGTTAATAATTTTTTAGTGTTGAATTCTGTGGTGTCAGCAATTCGATCGACTTCTGAAGTCAGCTGGCTAATTTCTTTTTGAATCTCTTCTCGATCAGAAGCGGTATTCGTGTCGTTTGATGACTGAACGGCCAGTTCTCTCATTCTTTGTAGAATAGAGTGGGTCTCGTTTAAAGCTCCTTCAGCAGTCTGAATTAAGGATGTACCATCCTGTGCATTCTTACTTGCCATATCCAAACCGCGAATCTGTCCACGCATTTTTTCAGAAATAGCGAGACCTGCAGCATCATCACCGGCACGGTTGATACGAAGACCTGAAGAAAGTTTTTCAAGAGATTTTTGAGTAGCTGCTGTGTTTTTGCTCAAGTTATTGAGCGTGTTCAACGCAGCAATGTTGTGATTGATAATCATAACTTGTTTCCTCCTTGAATTGTGAATTCCCACGTCCATGTGGAATTTGGCAATCGGGAAGGCGCCTTCCCAATCTCCTTACATTTTATATATCGACAAGAGCAAAAAGATGTTTAGTAGACTAGGATGCTTTTTCATATTTTTCATGCGATGGAATGATCAGTTTCTATCACCATAGGTCTAACATTTCCTCGACTTTCCGATTGTCCGCCTGTCCGTTTTTCAAAAACACATTAGGAATTCCATTCGCATATCCACGGACATTCTTCTTACCGAATATATCTGCAACACGTTTGCATGTTTTGATAAATTCGGAATTATCCTGTGGTTTATCGAGTTGCATATCTTTATCATACAACCACTTGTCTTTCGCCCCCTCGGAATAGCCGATAACTGAGCACTTCACCGCGCCTTTCATATTGTGTCGGGTCGCCAGTATGCTACGATAAATAAAATCATCAGTCGGAAGAGAATAACCTGCAAAAATAATATGCTTAGCTTTCTCTAACGCCACCTTCATATCACTCTGAATTTCTTCAATGAATGATGGATTACCACCTTTGAAATTGGTTTGCATGACCAACGGTGTATGATGAGCTTCTGTTATTTGTCCGCAATGTGTGCACTGAACTGCATCATACACACCACCTTTTATTGCCTTTTCCTCTTCAGTAGAACGTGCTTTTTTCGGCGATAATGATGGAATGATTTGAGGAGGAAATAAACTATCCGAATCAAACGTCCAGTCATTTCCAAGATAGAAAGTTAGCTTGCCACATTTGGGACATTGTCTAAATCCATGACAACCATGGGGAAAGTAAAATTTTCCTATCCTTACTCGTCTGTCTGTATGATGATCCGGATCATTAAGCCTTTGGACTGCTGTTTCATTCATTGGGAACCAAGCGCCGGGAGTACCGCCATTAACCTTCCTAACAGCCATAAAATGTGCAAGATCATTAAACAATTTCATAGGCTGAGGTGGCATACCAATGTTGGGTCTAAAGGCTGAGTCATTAGCTTCTCGATGCGCATTAAATATTAACCAGAGCAAGATTGGATCCCAGTTCATCGATATTACTGCGTAACTAAACAAATAAAAATCTCGTGAATCCAAATTTCCTTTTCTCGCTCTTTCTAGACCCTCTCTTTTCATACGGTCTGCCAATAACTTGGCAAAGCCATAGTATTGGCGATAAATGTGTTTACTTGTGTCATCTTTTATCATTTTCTGATAACTTATTGCATGAAAAAGTTGAGTGAGCATATCAACTGTTCTTCTGGCCGAAATTAAGCGATCAAGAGTAATAAATTCACCATCCACCTCAATACCGTTCTGCGACTTGATATGCATATCGAGTAAATTATACAGATCCTGAAGTGCTAAGCTCCCGGCATTGATTCCTGGGCAACGTTCGATAACTTGTATAACAGCACTCCAATCATACAAACGGGCAAGTCTCTCCGCACGTTTTACATTAAATCCAAGATTATTTCTTGCTTGTTCTCTTTTAGTATCTGATTGTCTCAAATCAATGATTGTCAAGAAATCTTTCAATTCATCAATAATTTTATTCGTTGCATCCGGTAACGCTTCTTGAATAGTTGCAATATCTACTTGATTAGTCTTTGAATTTGATAACCCGGATAGTGTATGGAACACATTACCGATTTGTTTCGTCATTAACATTCCAAGGCCTTGTGTTGCGCCCGCTCCCCAAAAAATCACTGTTTCCGGCCAGTAAGGCTTATATTGGGTATTTGCATTCATTTCAGATCATCCGTTAGTTCAACACCCTTAATGACGTACCCGTTACGTTCGCCCGCATAGAACATAGTAAATAACAATAACGTTGAAGACTTGTATTGATCTAGTATGAATTTTGATAGTTTGTCTGAACTAATCGTTAACCATGTTGTTTGTGGAAGCGGCAAGATCATGTTCTCTTTTGTAATACAATCGTATTGCTCTGTGGTCCCAAATCCCTGTAAAGGAATCCATGAATTAAACATTTTATTTGATTTGTCCGGCAGTATCTTTTCAGTACATATTGAAAATTCCGAGGTGGCACAAATTCTAATCTGAGATTTATTATCATTGTCTTCTTTTACACCAATAATTTTGCCAATAATTCTATATTTAGTCATTAATCTTCCCCCCGAATAGTTAAAATCGAATTCTTTTTAATTTGAGCCAATCAATATCCTTTAATTGCGTGGACTTATTCCCAACCTTTTGAATTGTAAACTTATTCCCATCATTTGTCACATATATCCTACCATCCCCTATCAAAACCTATTTCTCGAACATTAGTTCCTTGAATCTTGTCGCGAAAGTTTGCTTTCTCAGGTCTGTATTGAAGAAGGCCGATTTGCTTTCCCAATAGATGAAAACGTCTTGTTTCTAACTTGTTTATTTGTATGACTTTTCAGAGATATTAATATTTGAGTATACTGTTGTTAACCTCGTTTTTAGACCGTTCATTCTTTTATTTGATAATCGAGATATTTTAAGTTTGTTAGACTCTATTTCTGATCCTAAGGTTACTATTTTTTGTTTTAGATCTGTGTTCTGAAGTGCTTCTTTTTCTAGAACTGTTAGAATTTCATCAACTTCATCTTCCGGAATTCTTTTATTTAACTCTTGAGCTAATGATTTAACTTGGTTTTGTAAGTGTTTGTTAGTTAATTCGAGTTCATTTATATCTACTTTTCTTTGATTAATAGTATCCTTATACTGCTCGAAGACGAGACCTTGTTGCTTCAATTCATTCAATTCACTTTTTAGACTTGCAAGACCAATATTCTTTTTTCTTGTCGGGCATTTTTTGCATAATCTTTAGCAATCTTTTTAATTTCTTCATTTGAAACTTTTTTATCATTTTGTTTTGCTTCAAGTACTGTTTTTGCCGAATATCCTAAACCAATAGTTGCGGAATAAACTAGTGGCATTGTATATTGCCATCGCAAAAGCCCAGTTATGCCATGTTTTTGGGACACTTAGGACATAAACGAGGGACATGTGTGCCATGCGAGGGACAGGCAGAGCTAAAAATGCAGAGGGATCATCCGTAGATGATGCCTCTGCGACCCATTTTTCTTATTCTTTTAATCCGTGTCTTTCTCTCATGGACACTTCTCCATCAATTAAGATGGTGTATGAATCGTGAATGATACGATCGAGAATGGCATCGGCGAGGGTTGCCTGGCCAATATTTTCATACCATCCTTGTGCATCAAATTGAGAACAGAAAATCGTTGAGGACACTTGATGTCGAGTCTCGATAATTTCCAGTAAATCACGTGCTTCGTTTTCTCTCAATGGGGTGAGTAGCCATTCATCCAGGATAAGAAGATCGACTTTGCGATATAACTTCATGACTTTTTGGAAAATCCCTTCTCCTCTGGCAACGGCTAGCTCATCGAGTAAATCAGGCAGACGAGTATATTTCACTGTATAAAACTGTCGACAGGCCGCCATGCCAAAAGCACAAGAGAGATAGGATTTTCCGTTCCCAGAAGCCCCTTGAATGATCAAGTTATGCTTGTCCTGAATGTATTGTCCGGAGGCTAATCGTAGAATCTGAGTTTTGTCCAGTTTGCGATCAGGATGATATTCAATGTCTTCAATACAGGCTTGATTATATCGAAATCCTGCCTTCTTAATCAGGCGATCCAGTTTGTTGTTCTTTCTTCGATCCCACTCACGATCCACTAAGAGACTGAATCGATCTTCGAATGATAAATCATTGTATTGGCTATCGCGTAATTGCTCGCTATATTGTTCAGCCATAGCGGTCAATCTCATATCATATAATTTTGATAAGGTATTTTCGCTCGTCATTTTTCTTTCCTCCCATAGTAGGCTGCACCTCTAACGAAACCGTGAGTATCGCTTTGATTTGTATTTGATTTTGGTGGATTGATAGAGTCTAGTTGTTGTTTATCCTGACCTGTTTTTAAAATGGTCTTAATACTGTTCAGATTGGGTCTTGGCGAATAGTCTAAGGCACGTCCACATGCCCGTTCGAGGCGTTCTACAGAGTATTTATCTGCTAGTTTTGTGAGTGATGAACATGATTTAAGTGCCTGTTTTTCTACTTTGTATGAAGCGAGAATCGCTTTTACAGTAATGAGTGTATGAACCCCGACTTCCTTAGCCCAGGACATAAAATAATCTCGGTTCATCGATAAATAATCCTTATGTTTATCGGGCATATGCTCGGGATTGGTAGATAGCTGACCTTTCTTCCCATAAAGTCTGATATGCGAAGCAACGCGGAAGTGATTAAAATAGATTTCGATCATGTTTCGGGTCACTCGAACATCCACCTGGTGTTTCATGTATTCATAGGGAACGGAATAGTACATTTTTTCTACAGATATGTGATAATCAAAGGGTACGGTAGCTTTTTTCCATGTCGCTAATTCGTATGAGGAAGCAGGTAAAGGGAGAAGGGCAAACTTCTCCTCCTCCGCAAAAGCGGATTGCCTGCTTCCATCTTTTTTCTGAAAGGGCTTCTCATTATATTCCGTTAATTTCTCTCTTATCGCTTGATTCAGCTCGGAAATCGAAAAGTATTGACCGTTTCTCAGGGAGGCAATAATCCAAGTTGATATGATTCGAACACCCCCTTCTACATTGGGTTTGTCCTTCGGGTGGCGAACCCTGGCAGGAACAATCGCTGTTTGATAATGCTCAGCCATTTCCTGATACGAGCGATTGATCACCGGGTCTGTTGAGGATGATCGTTCAACACCAGTCTTTAAATTGTCAGGAATAATCATTCGGGGAACCCCACCGAAAAACTGCAGGGCATGGATATGAGCGGTTATCCAGCTTGGTGTATCCATGGATAGAAATGCCTCGACGTAAGCATATTGACTACAAGGTAACACAGATATGAAGACGTAAGCAGGAATGGTCTGTCCGGTGATAGAATCCTGAATTGAAGCAGTTTGACCTGCCCAATCCACTTCCATTGCTTCACCAGGCTTTCTTTTAATTCTCATGGTTGCTTTGGTCTTTATCACATAGCTGTTGTAAAAACGACAGAATTGCCGATAACTGTAAGGGATCTCCTTGTTTTGTCTACACGTTTCTACATATTCATGCCAAAGCAATGACAGGGTCACTCCGCTTCGAGCCATTTCCTGGTGGAGATAGCTACAATCCGGTGGACGTCTCATCTCAGATCGATGCTTTTCAGGAAAAAGAATATTCTGGAGTTCAGGATTATCCATGTCCTTATCCAGTGGCCATGAGACTCCTTTCTCTCCAGCCCGCCTCAGGACATTGCCAATGGTATTCTTCGAACATCCGCAGCTCGAAGCAATATGCCGATGGCTAAATCCCTGAGCATGAAGCCGCAAAATTTCACGGTATTTGATCATTAAAAAAACCTCCTGTAATGGATTTACACCACTAGGTGCAAGCTCATTATACAGGAGGTGTCCCTCACATGTCCTAACTGTCCCAATTTGATGTCTTTACTGTCCCAAAAACTTGGCACAGCTGTCCCTATTCAATGGCAATATACAGCATTGTTGTTATACCCTGGATTCCCGTATCTCCACACTATGATTTTCCCCAAGCCCTCAAAAAGGTTGATTACATGGGGATTTGGGGGCTTTTTTTGCTTCCCTCCTACCTAGTTATGCGTTATAATTACATCACTAGGTAGGTGGCTAAAAATGGCGATCATCAGGCAAAAAGACAAGCGTAGCGGACTCACCTATGCTTACGAATCGGAATCGTACTGGGATAAAGAGAAGAAACAACCGCGTTCAAGACGCAAACTCATTGGACGTGTCGATGAAAAGACGGGAAAAATAATCCCTACAGACGGGCGAGGGAAACGACGCAGGCAAACATCTGAGGAAAAGCCTCAACGAGGTCCCACTCCTGCTGCTGAAGCGAAGCGTGTTTTTTACGGAGCCACCTATTTACTGGATCAAATCGGTGAACAGCTTGGACTCACTGAGGATCTCAAGACCTGTTTTCCAAGGCATTATCAACAGATTCTGTCGCTTGCCTATTATATGATTTTGGAACACCCGAATCCTCTGACTCGTTTTGAGAAATGGGATCATCTACATAAGCATCCGTACGGGAAAAATGTGACTTCTCAGCGCAGCAGCATTGTTTTTTCATCCATCTCTGAAGCGGGCAAGAACCAGTTTTTCTCACGTCGCAAGCAGCGTTGTCATGAGGATGAGTATTGGGCTTATGATACGACCAGTATCTCGAGCTATTCCGAAGTGCTCAAACAGGTCGCCTATGGCAAGAACAAGGAAGATGATCGTCTTCCCCAAATCAACTTAGCCCTCATCTTTGGTGAAACCAGCGGATTACCCTTCTATTATCGGAAATTAGCTGGGAATATTCCTGATGTCAAAACGGTTTTGAACCTTTTAGGCGATTTCAAAACCCTCGGTTTTGAAAAGGTCAAGCTGGTGATGGATCGAGGCTTTTACAGTGCGACCAATATTAACGCTTTGATGAAGGAACATCTGAAGTTTTTGATTGCCGTCCGTCCCTCATTATCTTGGGTACGTCATGAACTTGATCAAGTCTATGACGCGCTCGATACCTTCGAAAATCTGGATGAGCAGTACGATCTTTATGCCCTGACGGTGAGAACGGACTGGGACTACACGCAGGATCGGCCATATAAAGGAGATACGCTCAAAGAGAAGCGCCGCGTTTATCTGCATCTGTACTACAATGTCGATCAAGCGGCAGAAGATCAGAAAAAGTTTGATCGCAAGCTGATGCGCCATCATCAAGAACTGAAAAACGGGCAGCGCGTTCCGGAACACGAAGCCTTTTACAAAAAGTATTTCACGGTTAAATCAACACCAAAGCGAGGGGCACAGATTACCGTCAATCATCAAATGGTTGAGAAGGCCAAGCGGTACTACGGGTATTTCTCCCTGCTTTCCAATGAAAAAATGGATGCCATCCAAGCCCTCGAACTTTATTGGGGAAAAGATCCCATTGAGAAGTGCTTTGGAGACATAAAAGAGCGGCTGAACTTACGTCGCATGTTGGTTTCATCAGAAGCCATGTTAGACGGGAAGCTTTTTGTGAGTTTTGTTGGGTTGATTTTGCTTGCGCAGATCAAGAAAAAAATGCAGGCACAGAAGCTTTTCAAAGACTACACGATTCAATCTTTATTCGATAAATTAGATGTGATCGAGGCCTTTGAATCCCCAGGCCAGGCACTAAAAGTGGGTGAGATTTTGACCGCGCAGAAGAAAATTTATGAAGCACTGGGTGTCCCACTACCTAGTGATGTGTAACGGGAATCTAGGATGCATATGTATGTTCTTTTTGATTTAAACGATTTGCGAAGTTCCCTATATAATCTATATCTATTTTAGTCCATACTTTTGTGTAGCTTCCAAAAGCATTGCAATATTTCATGGCTGCCTGTTTAGTTGCATAGTGAAAATAAACAATGGTTTCAATACATGAAAAATAACGTGGAAACTTTTCAGATAAATCGACACTCGAAAGCAGCTGATAATGCAAAATATTTCTTTTATAATACTCGACTTGATTTATAGGATTGCTTTTATAATAAATTCCATCGGTACCACGGATATAACCATTTTTACTGTATACCTCAGAGTTTAAATTCCAATCCTTACTTCTATAATTAAAATACCTTTTTGGGGATGAGTTAAGACAAAATCAGGTTTCATAGAATTAATATGGGGCTGTTCAAATACTGTCCAGCCTTCAAATCTAAGACTTGTTCTAAATACCTCTAATAAATATTTTTCTCCTTCTGTTCTAGGATCATTTGGATTAAAATTTTTAATAATTGTTGCAGGCATTTTAAACACCTCACAGTAATTAATAGTCTCTCGGGAATTAAATTTTCGCATGCGCACTAGTCTTTTGACTAGGAATTTTGTATCATTTCACCTTAAGTAGGTGAATGTGGACAAGCCCTACTCTAGGAGAACATACGAGTTCCGTCTTACAAAGCCCATCTCATGTTGTTGGAACGTCTTCTGCTATTAACAAAAGTAACATCTCCTTACTAATTTCACTTTTCAGTGCGGACAACCTTTTCGACTGATTCAACGTTATGTCATCAAATAAATTGCGAACTAATCGTCCATTTGAGAAATGTTCATTTTTTTTATCTAACTTTGCCCACAACCAATCACGAACACTAGCAATAGCTTGTCCTTCTACGCTATAGTCATTTTGCTTGCAAGTGTATTTGAATATCTCTACAAGTTCATCAAGGGAATAATCATTGAATGAAATAAAAGTATTAAATCTCGATTTTAGCCCTGGATTTGATTCAAAAAACTTTTCCATCAAGTCAGTGTATCCTGCAACTATGACTACCAAATCATCTCGGTAATCTTCAAGAGCTTTCGTTAACTCAGTAAGACTTTCTCTTCCGTAACTATCACTATGATCGTTTTCAGTAATACTATACGCTTCATCTATAAATAGAACGCCTCCTCTAGCTCGGTTAATTAATCTTTTCACTTTGATTGCTGTCTGTCCTTGGTACTCCGCTATTAAATCCGTTCTGCTTGCTTCAATGAATTGTCCTTTGCTCAATAAACCGATCGCTTTATACATTCTTCCAACAATACGAGCAACAGTAGTTTTAGCTGTTCCAGGGTTGCCTAGAAATGCCATATGTAAGGTTTTATTCGATTTTTTCAATCCATTTTTCACTCGTAATTGTTGTATCTGATTAAAATCAATCAAATCACGAACCTGTTGTTTTACATGTTCCAAACCAACTAGTTCATCTAATTGGATGAGTATCTCATCTACAGAAATATTAGATGATTCCTTTAGAGTTTGAAATAGTCCATCAACTTTTGAAGCTCCCAGAAATGCGCATAAAATCTCAATAAGTTTTTCCTGTTTTTGATCAATCTTATTAGGTAAAAATTGCTGTTTAGATAACACTCCTAAATTTTTGATTAATTCTAATATAGCTTTATCGTTTTGTTCATCGGTTATTTCTTGGGCCAATTTTTCAAATTCAGAGTCTCGTCCTAATGATAGATCTATTTGCCTGGTTCCTTTAACCAACTGATGTTTGTAATTATCCGAAATCATCATAGTACCTCACTTACAATCAAAATCATCAGAACACATACTATAATAATATTAATCAATGAAATAATCCTTGTAGTTTTTAAACTTTTAGATAGATTCTTTACCTGTTGACTAAGAACAGTAATTTCTTTTTTGGCTGCCGACAATTTTGAATCAACTCGTTCAGTCAAACTTCCTGAATGCTTTTCTATTTCAAGATGGAGATTATTAAGTCTCCCCTCAACTCTCGTCATATTTTTGGCAATTTTAATATTTGTTGAATCAATTTTTTTATCCACATCAGAGAGAACTTTTGCCACAACTTCACTAATAGTTTTCTTAGTATCATCTACCGCCTTAGCTAGAGAGGTCACTTTTTCTCCATTAATTGTTACTTTGTCAGTAAGTTCAAGAATTTTTGCTTTGTTATCTTCAATAACTGCTTCAGCACTACTTATACTGTCAGCGTGCTTTGAAATTATTTGGTTCACATCATCGAACTGTTTATCTTGCAGCTCATTTTGATTATCTATTTTCCCATCGAGTCTTGAATATAATAAGTGCAACGATTTCATTTCGGTATTAATGTTTGATATTGTTTCTTCCTGAATTTTAACCTTTGATGATACGCTAGTTTCTATCGCTTCAACACTACTTTGAATTATATAAAAATCAGCAAAAATTTTATCAATATCTTCCAAATGTTCTATCTTTTCAATCTTTTGTTTGAATTTTTTCAGAACTTCTATTACTTGTTTCTGTTGATTAATAATATGATTAATCTCGTTCTGATTCGTTTGAACACCCGCAACTCCCTTAAGTGCTTTTGCATTAGCTTCTCTAGCAGCCTTAAGTGAAACTAAAATTCCTTGAATGTATTCTTTATCTAGTGCAGAAAAGGTATCGTAAATTGTATTGAACTCTTGAATATTCCTTACAAGAATCCGATTTTGCTCAATCATTTTATCTTGAATGCCCTTAGTAAGCTTATTCAAGTCAGTTCCAGTCACTTTATAATCAAACAAATCGAACATTCCACCAGTAGTGGGGACACTAGGTAGCTTTGCTTCATCAGGTAAATTTCCACCAAATATCTTCAATTCATTTTTCTTTCGATTGAATTCATCAGCTCTGGTAGTTATTATTTCACTATGTATACTATTGACATTTTGCTCTTCCTTGTTTTCAATTTTATTCAGCATCTTTCATCACCTTAAATTAAGTCTTCTAAATCTTTCTGCATTTGTGCTAAATCACGTTGATTTTCACTGATTGTATCAGCATTCTGTTTACTTTCTGTTTTACTATCATCGAATATTTCTGCAAGCGACTGCTGTATGAGTTCTTTTGCTAATGCGTGGTTTTCAGCAATTTCTCTCATAGCATTGTCTTTTGTTGCAACCACATGGTTTTCAGCTATAAATCGTTGTGCTTGTTGAAGATTCATAGTCTCGTTTTTCTTATCAATTATTTTTCGGTCACTTTCTTCTTTTAACTTTTTGGCGATGAATTTATCAATAATATTTAGAATAATTGAACCAATTAATCCCGAAACTAAACTTGAGAGAAATAATCCAATCATATTTGCTAACGTACCAATCATGGGAATCTGAATTTGCATCCCTGGAACAGATAATAAAAATTTTTCGAACACTTCTCCTAAGAAAATTGCACTACCACCGACTAAGCCAGCTGTAATAATTTTGCCAACTTGTGCAACTTTGACCGCCAATGGTTTATTCTTATTACTCTGCAAAAAATTCACAGCATTAATAACCGATGAAACACCTTGCTTGATTAAGCTTGAAAGTTTCTTGAATGCGCTGACAATTGGTCCAAATATTTCAGACAAAATAGTACCAATCAACGTCGATACACCGTTTTGGACAACGCTTAGAATTTTTGAAAAGAATGATTTTAACGATTCTCTCATTCCAGTTAAGAATCCATTAAACGACTTAGCCTTCGTTTTAATAAAACGAACTAAACCGTTTATGATTTCTTTGAGCAACGTAAATAATGCTGAAATAGCCATTGTCTTTAAAGTATCTTTTCCGACCTTTTTCCCAACTTCTTTCGCCGCATTAATATGAATATCTCTATTAATTGCTTTTCTTGCTTCCTTATCGGCTTTCATCATCAAATCATCATCCGCGGCGAGTTTGTCATTTAATAGTTTGTTATTTTTTTCTATTTGCCAACGTTTTTCAGTCTCAGATTTATTAGATTCCATAACCTTCTTACTTGCTCTTTCATTTTGTGTAATAAGTGTTTTTTCTCTAGTTTCACGCGTTTCAACATATTTTTTAATACTTTTGGCACCTTTACTCTTGTTTAACGATTCATTGGTAGGTTTTAAATTCTCTTGCTTATTTGCAAGATCGGCCACACTTAAATTGGCCTGCTTTCTTCGTTGGTTATCATATAATTCTTTTTTTGATACAACATGATCTAAATTAGCTTTCTCCCCAGATTTTAAGTCTCTTCCTGTGTATGCGTCCTTCAATTTTCCAGCTTGTTGTTGTTCCTTCATGGTCTTATTTGCTTCTATATATCGTTTATCTTGCATAACCTTTTTATCAATATTATCCTTATACGGCTCAGGATGTTCTCTATCGTATTTTTGGATTAATGACTCATTAGTCATGTCGAGACCAATTTGATTTCCGAACTGTTTCCAAATTTCATCAAGGACTGTTTTACCTAATGAGTCCGGATCAGAGATTTTTTCTCTACCTGCCTCCAATAGATTCAAATCAGAAAAACTTTCTTCGAGACGTTTCGATAAAGAACCTTCAATTTCTTCAAAATCAAAGTCAGCTTCTATTTTATCAAGTTCGATGTTTTGATTTGCGGTGTTCGAAATCATGGATTATCCCTCTCATTCATTCAGACATTAGATTATGCAATAAAGAATCTATCAACTTGAGACATCTAACACGCCAACTTCCCCCTCTGACTGCAAATATGCATTGAATTGTTCCATATGATTATTTAGCTCCCTCTAAGCAACAAGATTTATAGCAATTTCCAAATCAGGATATATGAACTAGTACAATAAGTTTATCGGGTTCTGAATAATAGGCTTAAAGTATTTTTATATAGATTTTTTTATTATTTGTAGAAAATAGCCAAAGCAATAATCCATTCAATAAAATTTCAATTTGCTCTTTCCTATCTGCTCTGCATATCCTTTGTGTGAATAAGTATCGGATCTATGTATGATGCAACTGCACTTTCTGCCACGTCTTTCTTTAGCCATCCCCCATACTTTCAATAGGAGGATTCCGTCATTCCCTTGAAATGATCAATTAGTAATTTGTAAGATTCTCGCTCTCCATCTTTTCGCTCCGCCACGGCGCATGACAGAATCGGATAGGTAATTTGATGATCTTCGTCGAGGCCGTCAAAGAGGATGTTGAATGCGACGCCTTTTTGATTGCTGCTTTTGGTGTAAACGCGCTGCATGAAGTAAGGCAGCCAGAATTCCGGAGACTCATAACTAGATGAGCGGTCCCAGGTGACTCCATGGTCGCCCACTGCTGTCCAGCCTTTTCTATTGAATTCACCTTCGATGACTGAGATGAGTTTTCCCACTCCTGTGTAGATTTTGACCATCTCGTCGTAGACATGTTTCATTTCTTCTCCAATGCTCATTGCGTGTCCCTCCAGAAATAGTGTTTCGGCTGAATCAGTTTGGCTGGTGGATGGAAGCCTTGAAATGATGTAAGTCCTTTGCGCTGCAGTAAATCGCGTAGATCTTCAAGCAGGAAACGTTGTCCGTCATCGAGAATTTGAGCTTCAAGTGTCTCTTTAGCGACATCGAAAGCAGTTTGCCAGTTCACCCAGTAAAGGGAATGGGCATCCGGGTCATGCTTAAGCAGTTTATTGAGTGAATCATCGGTTATTTTTCTTGGCAGCGTATCATGCGCGGTAACAAACAGGAGAAAACGATGGTCGGATTCGTGCAGCATTTGCTTCTGCTGCTTGTTGAGATCCATCTCGTTTTTCATCAGATCGACGTATTGCTCGGCCAATTGATCGCCATCATATGCCTTGAACTCCTGCTTTGATTGCGTACGATTGGCGTCACTCCGTCCACTGTAAAATTTTGCTTCAATAATAGTGGCGATTGGCGCCTTGGTCTTGCGCGTGATTAGGATCAGCACATCCGGCTCGCGTTTGTAGCGCGTGGTTTTCGGCCAGAAGACATAGTCCGCCGTCAGACAATCCGTAAAAACATTGCTGATGGGTTGTCCGGACCGGGTATTGATTGCTTTTCTGAGAAATGGAATGAGTGCTCGATTGACAGGTAGGTAACGAAAAGTGGAGAAAACGTCCGAAGTCAGCAGGTCTTCCTTGGCTTCTAATGTGGGCAGTTTTCCATGAAGCTCGGCAATGGTCATTAGATCACTACTTTCGTAGGAGATGGTTTATCCTAACATTCTCCATATAGCGACTTTTTTTCTTCTTTTTTACAAAAAATAGGATTTTATCCTTCAAAGTACCTGTCTTTAAAGAACATGGATGGTGACCCGTATGAAGATATATCTTTACGTTGTTGTGCTTGAGCCTTGTTGACATTCCTACCTCAGGCATCACACGGCATGGGTTTAATTTTGAATGGAGTATTTGTTTGCTTCTGGATCATTAAAAATGGGGGATCATAAACGGAAAGCTGTATAGCTGGCTTTACTGCTGATGCTGATTTTAGTTCTTATTGTTTTTTAGGGGCTGATCGCGCAACCGAAACAATGGATTTTACTTGCTGTTTCGTCCTACTAAGCTTAAAAATATATCTTCAAAAATTCATGGCGTTTATTATAAGTACTTTCAATGTTTTGATGTGTTAAAAAATATATAGCCACTACCGTTTTCAACAAACAGAATACGGAGTGGCTGTGTAAATTCCTATAGACACACAAAATCGACAGCAATGGTCTTGTTTATTGATTTTTTATTATAGCTTTTCCCATCTTGACTTCCTTTTGGATCCTGTATTGCTTATCGTATTATCTTTACACGACATTTCATATATAAGATTATTGATTTTACTAAGTTTTTGTTTTTCACTTAATGCGTCAGAAACTTTATCCATTAATAAATCATTGATATCCTGTCTTGATGCCGAGCCGTATTCTTCAATGAATGACAGGATCAATCTCTTGTAGTGTTGGTTATCAAAAGCACGATTCTTTATATATGATGACTTATCATCGGTTAATTTTGCGATTCGTGATGATACATATACGTTTGGATATCTTCCTTCAACTAGGTGTTTCTTTCGTAGCTCATTTACTATATCCTTATCAACCATCTGTTTTTTTTGTATCCGATCAAGTGCCATAACCATAGATAGATCAAGATCAGATCGATTAATCAAGACATTTGTATAATTGGCATCCAATATTTTCCCAAAAATGGTTACTTTCACTTTTTCATGTTCATTCAAATCATACTCAGGCAACGGAAGAAATCTACTCTTCTGTTGTAAAAACATTTTCTTAATGCCACTGCCTATCGTATCGATCATATTTAAATTTACCATTACACTGGCTAGCCATGGATTCCTATAGAATTCCTGTGGAGCATCTTGCTTAATTACATTCTCCACAGTTTTAGGTATAAATCTGCCCAAATTTGTAAAAAGTAATTCATCAGGGTATTCAACAACATTAATTCGTCCGCATAATTCATAATCCTGATGAGCGATAAAGTTATGCAAGGCCTCCCGAATAACATAGGAGTCATACTTGTCTATTTCAAGTGGAAATAAACTTTGCCCTGGCATTTGTCTAATCTTTAAATTACGTATTTTACCAAATAACCGACTGGTATTTAATAAAAACGGAGGACCAAAATGCTCATAATCCTGTCCAATGTTCTGATCATTTCTTAAGATCCAACTCATTTTTGCTATAGATGGTAATAGAAATGCCTCTGACTCAGGCTTTCCCAGCAAAATTATTGCCGCATTGGTTATGTTGCCTTTTATCGTTACTTTAGCTTTATTGAGAAAGACAATATCATCCCATTGATCAACTTCACTTTGAAGATCTGGATGCCTTCTTTTTATATTCGTCTCTTGCTTTCTCAATTGGGTGCTTATCTAAATCATTAATCGTTGCTTCAGAGCAAATCTCTGCTGACCAGTCATGATTTCTCGCTTCACCCCGAATTAAATCAATTTCATTCAATTTTAAGGGACCTAAAGATTCTCCATCTCTACCAAAAAAATGACCATTCCAAGAAGTTGGAATTCCTTTAAGAGCTGCAGGAATTTCAAACATGATCACTCTCTCGCCCGCTACTGCTAATTCATGAATTTCGTTAAAAGTCAACCCATTTGTCCGACTTGCAATTTCTAACTTTAATTGGTCAAGCTGCGCACGATTTTCTCTATAATGTGTTCCTATGATCTCTCTCGTTTTATCCACTACACCAAATACCAACCACCCTTTAGATTGTGCTTTTAGATTGGCTTCGTTACTGAGTGCAGAAAAGTACTGACCAATTTTATCGAAGGTGTAATCTTTCTTTGCCTCTTTAAATTCAAACCATTCATTTTCAGAAGGTAAAGAAATCAGATGTTGCAATATTTTTTTAAATCCAAATCATTCCGCTCCCAACTGATTCTTTTTGAATGATTGCTTCTCAAAATTCACCTATTCATCAGCTTTTTATTACTTTTTATTTCTAATGCAACATTAACTAAGTAATAAAAAAAGGGCTTTAAAACAGCATTTTCGATATTTTTTTCTTTTTATTATAACTATTTTATTACTAAGTATAACTAAAACCCTTTTCATTGTCTCAGTTTTCAGACTCGTTATTCAATCATAGCTTCCTGCTCCAGTTTCACTTTGTGCTCCAGCATGAAAGACAGGCACGAGTAACAATCTGATAACTCCGGAACTTCCAGTAATCCTTTCAACATTTCAAGATAGGCTCCTTTAATGGGAAGGGTATAAGCTGAATAGTTCATCAGCTCCTGTTCATTCATTCGGTATGGATAAAGATCCGGGAAGAAATCTTTCCGTACTCTTGCCAGGATTCGAAATCCCCCCAGATCGATATCACTCCAATGATAAATGTCCCCTGTTGAATTCGCTGCTTGACTGAGTTTCTGAAAGAACGCCCATTTGCTGGACTATGGCGAAGTCTTGGGGGGATTATTTTCTGTTTTTAGATGGCACAATAATCAGCACAAGCACCGCAAATTGCATCATTAGGGAAGATGCCTCATGTGTCGTCATTGACCGCACCTCCCTCATACAAAAGAGAGGCACGGCAACCGCCCATGAATTTTTATTGTCCTATGAACAGCATTAGCCAAGAACGTATATTCCCGTAGATTTAATTGTTTATTTCTTATAACGTAATCGCATTGAATGGCATAATTCGGATACTCAAGCGCATTCATCGAAGAATGTGCGGCTAAGATATGGATAGGATGAATGCAGCTTAACTTAAGCAATGTTCTTCTGCTTTACGCCCCGCGCTGGACGTCGCTGTGCAGCTGTTGGATGTTTTTTAGGATCTTTTTTGATTGAGATTCTAGTGCGGTAATGGCTTTGGCTTCTTGACCGGAAAATTGATGGACGGTGTCTTGGAAGAGTAGTTCCATTTCTTCTAGGGTGTCGGCGGCTGCGCCGTTGTAGGTGATGACGTCGGCGTAGCGGTCATTTTTAAAAATGGCGTTCTCAATAAAGGGTGCGTATTCCGCAGTCAGGTTGGGAAGGTAGGCATTGAGGTAGGCGATCCCTTTTTTGAGGGCATGAACGGTGTCTGCGAAATCGTCCAATGGCTTCATGGCATGGCGGATTTTTCGATTAATCTGGTCGTCCCAATCGGTAAACCATGCAACCAGCATGGTTGGCAGCGATCCGTACCAGATGGCGTGACCAGCAAATTTGAGGCCGCAGGAAATGGATTCGGAGATGCCTTCCAAGGTAGTTAATGCCCCATAAATGGTGCCTGCGATCGAGTTCAGCTTCGCTTGTAACTCAATCATGAGTTCGCTTTTTGCGTGACCGACTTGAAGCGCTTTCGTTTTTGTTTTATAAGGCAGATACTTTGATGATTCAAGGGCAGCGACTGCGGAGGAATGAACAGCGCTTTGGTGGGATGGAGCCGCTCCACTGCGGATTCCCACCGCTATAGCAACATCGGTTGCCTGAAAATTTCTGCCGGTTTCTCTGACCTGTTTCCGATAGGCTTCAATCTGACGGTACAGCTTTTTATGGTTCTTGCCGACAATGACTTCATGTTTATAGAATGCGTCAGCAACGGCATCAACGGCGCCTGTCGCTTCATCCGCAATCAAGTGCGGAATGTCGTGCTTCACGATCTTGGACGTATTGCGACTGAATTGATCAAAATGATGGCGCAGCTCATGAACCGAGCGCAGGGCTTGGTCAATTAATCCGGACAAGCCAAGATGTTTTGCCGAGACAAATTTCGCGATTTTTGCCGGTGGGGAGAAGATCGCGGACTCAATCGCACGGACGCAAATATCCACATTCAGCAACTGCTGCTGCAGATGATCGAGCACACTCTGAATCATATATCCACCGGTTGTCATCCCTTTAAACAGCGGGCTGTTGCCAAACCCATCCTCAAGAATCGTCTCAAAGTGTTTTTGAAGCTTCGCCAAGCGACGTGTCCGTTGCGCTTTTTCAGACGCAACAATTTCGTTGGCATTCTGGATATACTCACTCGCACGATTGAGGCGCTCTAACACTTGGCTGCTCAGCGCATCCGCAAGCGTGTCCAAATTTGCTTTGTTGATCTTGATTTGTCCGGACCCGCCTCCGTACAATGGCTCACCGGTCCAAATACTTGTGACAATATGCTCGTCGGCAGCAATAGCGATTTTGCCGTAACCCGGTTCATCTTTTTTGCCGATTTCAATATATTGCGGACCGTCGCCATTATAGCCCACATGATTTGAAGCAAACGCTCTGGAGAAATGAGGCACCCCAGAATTAATTCGATAGATTCTGCCGGGAAAACGATCGCTCAGATTTAACCCCAGCTCACCACGCGTCAGACCGTCATACTTGGTGAAATAGTTGGTGACATTCGGATACTTGTGATTCGTTTTCACCATGCCTTCCGGTAAAATAGCCGGATCGAGCGTCACGGCACGAACGTTCTTGTGATGGACCGCTACTGCATTTGCAAGCGCGCCGCCCAAGGAATTGCCGCACACAGATTTTCCCCATATTTTTCATTCAGCCGATCAAAATAAGTGCGCGCAGCCTTTAGTTGTTCCGGTTCTGCGCTATTCAGAAGTTGGATGTCGGTGATTAAATCCATAGGCTGCTTTTTATCAGTTCCGACGAAAACGACCGTGAATTCGCCTGTTCCGATATTTTGAACGGTCATTGCATTAAGCCCATAATTATCTTCTTTGGAGTCTACTATATTTATTACTCTATATTTTCTCCCATTGACATAAACAGAGTTGTTATTATATAGATGATATGCATGATATCCTGCTAATTCAACTAAATCTTCATCCATTGTTGGATTAATTAATTTTTTTATTCTCTTCTTGACTATTGTGATCATTGTCCGTCACCTCCATTTCAGTACTTAATAATCTCATGAGGAACACTTCTCTCCAACATATGTTTCTGATTCCCTCGTCCAGTTCTTTTCCCTATTTGATTATCATGAAGGTATATACTGTATGATCCAGGTGGAAAGTCCTTCATTTTATCAATAACTGAAACTAGTTGTTGAAATGCCTTCTTATCTGGATTTGTATCCGGTGTTTTCATAAACAGCTGAACTGCTACATAGGCGTATTGGGGATCAATCTTTGCATTCTTCAATGCTTTCTTCCACTCACTTTTTGTCCAATCTGGATGCTCTAAATACATGCGAATCACATTCACAGAAATCGCATCATCAATAATTGTTGTGTAATAAAAGACCGTACTAAAACCACGGCCACCTATATTTTCCTCAGCCTCTTTTGTGACCCCTACCACTGGATACTTTTTTGTGAATCTTTTCAAATAATCATCTAGGTTTTGAAATTCTCGATCATAAACCATCGCATATATACCGCCTCGGATTGCCTCTTCAACCTTCCCCTTTTCTGAGATCACATTATCCGTATCAACTTTCTGATCATTGATTGGAACAACGGCATGTGCATAAAAATGCGGTTCACCTATTGATTCCACAAACACAGTCACGCCATATTTGTTGCCAACGAGGTTATGGACTTTGACTTTGGTTTTATATTTCTTTAAAAAGAACTGTTCGGCAGCTTTTACAACCTCAGCGCGGTGGGCTTCCGCGATTTTATCGTTTTCCTCACCGCCATCGAGTGAGTAGCCTTGGCCGGTGTACTTTTGCACGCTTATAAAATTGTTTTCATAGTGTTTTTCTTGTTCTTTCTTCGTCGATGAAGTGCCTTGATGGTCATTTTCCAAAGTGGAGCAGCCTCCTAAGAGTATGGATAGGATAAGCGTGGGGATCACGAGTTTCATAGTCTTCAATGGATGAGCCTCCCGATATGGAGTTAGGTATGGGGTTGTAATTGATTTCGATTTTAATCCATTTTAACGCTGCACAATAAGATTGTGGCTATTTTGTGGCTTTATTTTATGAAAATGAGGATTAAGTCCTGTTTTTTAAGCAAGCGTTTATGGCCATTTCCATCTATTTAAGTGCTTTACAAAGTTTAGCAATTGTCATTTGAACGATCTGATCGCTATTCTTGATCGCTTATTCGATAGTTTTTCAGTAGTTTTTTTGCCAATTCTGTTCCTTCTTCCGAAAGGTAAACGGATTTCGCTTTATGACTTCCGCTGAGCAGTTCCTCTTTTGCGAGTTCATTCAGTGTGTCGAAGTCATAGCCCTTCCAGCTTCTTCGATAGCTGTAACCATCGTCGCGCTCTTCCCATGAAGTCAAATACAGCAACATCAGTGTTAAGTCCTTTACTAGGCGTTTTTCAGAATCATTGCTCATGTCCGACGCTCCCTTTTGATTTTGTTCGATCCGTATCGCTTATTCATGTTGCTGATTACTCTATTCATTCTATACCCTCAATGGTACAATCTGCTTCATCGGTCGCAAAATACGTTTGCTGGCTTAAGTTCAACGCGCAGGTATCAATTATTTAATGGTCAATAGCGGGCAAGTGTATTGATTAATTTTGAAGAAAGCCTGTGATCATGCATGATTTATCAATTAAAAATTGTTTTAAAGGAGTACGACCAGCTGCTGTGGATACGGCTGCAATTGGATGAAACCGTAACCTTTGCAACGTTATATGATGCGATTTGCTATGCGTTTGATTTGTCTGCTCAAGGGACACATCACTTTGTGCTTTCGCCTGCTGATGCCCCCGACCGCTCGCTGCTGCAATGCGAGCAGCAGTGTCGCTTTTCCGATTGCTTTTCCAATTCGCGCGGATTCATGGGGCGGCTTTTCTATCAAGATGAACTGCAAACTATGAAGTTTAATCTTTTCGTTGAACAGATTATTCCTCCGCAAAAAGGGGTTAAATACCCAATGTGTACCACGGTTTCTAAGCATCTCGGTTCCTACATTGCGCATCATAAGCCATGGGTTTATGATCCCTATGAAAAAGATCTTGTTCAAGTCTATGAGCCGATACGCTCGCGGTCCGAACTCACCACGAGTATAAACGCACACTTACACGAGGACGGATTAAATCCGTTTCTTGACCTTTAAAGCCGCAGCGTTGACTCGTCCTCTCTCGCCACCCTGTCTAAATTTGCCAGTTTCTCTTATAATAGAATTGGAAACCGCTTTTTTGTTGGCAAAAATTTAGCCAATTGATCGATTAATTTACCGGAGGTCTGGCGATGAACATACAATTAAAAATTTCGATAAAGGGCAGTAAGCCGCCGGTTTGGATGCGGCTTCAAGCAGACAGTATGGTTACAGTCGGCGAGCTGCATGCGTACATCAATGACGTCATCAGTTATCTCCATGAAGACGCAATCATTGAGCTGCCGAAACGCCTCGGCTATTCCGTTGATTCTGAAAAAGTTACGGTTGCATTTGTCAGTTTTGGTCAGGAAGAAGATCCGCTGTATGAAGCTCATTCCGGTATTTTCAACGAGGATACATCATTCGTTTCCGATTACTTAATTGAGCCCGGAGATAAGGGGCGCTGTTTTCTTCCCGATCGACCGGAGCAAATCGAGATTTTACTTGAGCCCTTAAAAAGTCCGGTTGATGATCGCTTGCCTTGCTGCATCAAATGCGGTAAAGGGATGATCACTTTTTTTAATGATCAGCTCGTCACGGATGATCCTGATGAGGAACCGATTCTGGATCAGCATGATGCGGTGAACGAAGTCAATGAATTATTAAGCATTTATAGGAGGCGTCAAGAACAGGAACCGCTGCCTTTTTCGTTTAAATCCGAATGGCAGAGCGCTTGGCGCATGCTTCTTGATGCTGCAGAAATGTATGCCGCGCATGAACCGTGGCACTGGTTAAATTCAGATCAGATTTTTGCGCTTGAGCTGCCCGATGATTCGCGTCGTTACTATTGTTCCGTGCTTGGTGCAAATGCCGATGAGTTCGGACTTGCGATCTATGTCGGCGATCAGGGGTTGGCAATGCTTGAGCAAATGTTCAGCGGCACGATGCGTACACCCGAAACAGCGCCCGCACAACTGTTCAGCCTGTCGCTGTGCCGCTATGGAACGTTTCCAGATGAGGATCGGCTACTGCTCGATGAATTGGGCGCCGATCTTGAGGCACGCAAATGTTGGCCAATGCTGCGTGTTAAGTCGCCCGGTTACCAAGCATGGATTCCTCAAGGCGAGGAAATCACGCGGTTCACGGAACTCATTCGTAAAGTGACGGCGATCGCTTGGGACCATCAAAAGCAGCCGGATGACGTTCCTTTTTATCAAGAGGGCGCACTTCTGCTTAGAAAATATGGACAAGACGCATCCGGTGCGGAATCATGGGAAGAAGAACAGATTCAACCGAACGCTGAAATGGACGGCTCTTTGCTAAAACAAAATGCACCGCTCTACCCCAACCAAGTTGATCTTCAGCGCTTGAAGAAAAAGGCGCGGCAAAACAGATCCTGGGTCGAAATGGACGGGAACTACACGCCCTTTTCGATTGCATCAACAAATGATGATCCAAGACCAACGCTTCCATGGCTGCAGCTTGCGGTTGATCACTTTACAGGACAAGTTTTGCTCCACGATTTAGCGTCCCCGGATCAATGCTTAACAACGGAGGAGTTTGCACGCACCGCTCAGCAATTTCTCGTCACGTTGATTCAAGAGACAGGACAGCGTCCGAGCGGGATCCTCATCTCAAATCAAGAGCTTTACTACGCGCTCGTTTCGCTGTGCCGAAAACTAGGCATTATCTGCAGCAAATCCGATGAACTACCGAAACTCAGCGAAACGAGAGAAGCCATGTTTGCGGCAATGAGCCGTCAGCCGTAAAGCTGGCTTGTTTTGATGGTCTCGCGTCAGCCGATTACTTACTAAGAAAAGGGTGTCGTCCAACTCCGTTTTTAACTTTGAGACACCCTTTTTGAGCATGCAGGTAATGTGTTTACGAAGAGGCTCGCGGTGCGCCCGCGGCAAGCGAGCAATCGGAGCGTACACAGAGAGAGTTTAAGGACCAAGCACACTTGGTTTTTCTTATAATGATGGACCAACACATTTCCATTGAACAGGTGATTGTCATGACGAAACCGTCCAAAATCATCGGTGGCTTTTTCTCACTTGAACTGCCGAATAAATCGGAATACCACCAGCAGGCAGTGCATCTCAACAGCGCGCGTTATGCGCTCGAGTATGTGCTGCGCGTGCGCCATTATAACAAAATATATTTGCCTGCCTATCTTTGCGACAGTGTCCTGCAACCGATCAAAAGGCTGGGCGTGACGCCTATTTTCTACCCCATTGACGCGCGGTTCGCGCCGGTGCTTGATCGGGATTCGGAGCCGGACACCTGCCTTTATTATGTAAACTATTTTGGTGTGAACGGTAAAAATGTACATGACGTCTGCCGTACAAACGACCGGGTCATCATTGACAATACGCAAGCGTTTTTTGAACGGCCAATCGCTCACGCGGACACGCTGTACTCCGCACGCAAGTTCTTTGGCGTGCCGGACGGCGGTTATTTATATACCGATGCAAAAGAGCGGATTGCGCTAGAACGTGATCCATCCTATTATCGATGCGATGCGCTCTTGAAGCAGATGGATATGGGCAGTGCTTCTGCGGAAGCGCTGTTCCAGCAAAATGAGCATTACCTGGACACATGCGGGATGCATGCGATGGCACGCACAACGCAGCGTATCCTGACAAGCATCGATTATGCCCGCGTACGTGCAGTCCGAAATGCAAATTTGCGTTTCCTGCATGAACACATTGGAAAATACAATCAATTACAAACCGATTTTCGTGACGTCAACGGTCCGCTATGCTATCCGTTTTTAATTGATCGCGGCAGTCAATTGAAGCAGGTTCTGATCGAACAAGGCATTTATACGGATGATTTCTGGGAAGAAACTGCATCGCGCATTCCCGCCGATCGTTTCGAGCATCACTTAGCCGAAAATTTGGCTGCGTTGCCCATTGATCAACGGTACGGACAGGCAGAGATGCAGGTGATCGCTCAGGTCGTCCAGAATTTTATTCGCCGGTAAACACTGCACCCTTGCAAGGGTATAAATCTTTTCCATCATTCACCACACCCGCAGCATCTCAGCAACTTTTTGCGGATCGGCACGACCGTTTTTCAGAAACACTTGCGGAAACCCGGCACCGTAGCCGCGAATATTTTCTTCTCCAAAAATAGCGGCAACTCGGCTGCACGTGCTGGCTAAACTGGCGTTGGGGTGCGCGCTGCAGAACGCGTGCAGCGCCTGACCGTACATCCAGCCCTCTGTTGCGTGCGGATCAAAATTAATGATCGAACACTTGACCTGTTCCCCGTCCATTTTCCGCCGCGCCGACAGCATGATTCGGTCAATAAAATCATCGTCTGGAAGTGAATAGCCGGCAAAAATAATATGGCGCGCATGTTCGATAGCAACACGCATATCGTTCTGAATTTCCTGAATGAATGACGGCTGCTCAGGTTTTAGTTGCGACTGCATCGCGATTGCCGTATGATGCGTCTCGGTGATCGTGCCGCAATACGTGCATTGAACCGCATCAAAAATTCCCGCCTCTATCGCCTTTTTCTCCTCGCGTGAACGCGGTTTTTGCTGAGACAGCGACGGCAAAATTTGTGGCGGAAACAGGCAGGGCGAATCGATCCGCCATTCATCGCCTAAATAAAAGGTCAGTTTGCCGCATTTCGGGCATCTGCGAAATCCGTGACAGCCATGTGGAAAATAGAATTTTCCGATTCGAACCCGCCGTCCGGTTGGATAGCGCAGGTCATTGAGCTGCTGCACGGCCGTCTCGTTCATCGGAAACCAAGCAGCAGGCGTTGCGCCGTCAACTTGACGCACCGCAATAAAATGAGCAAGATCGTTAAACAATTTCATCGGTTCGTCGTATTTGCCGATTTTCCCGGCAGCTGCCATATTTTGTTCCTTATGACTGTTAAAAATCAGCCAAAGTAAAAGCGGGTCCCAATTCATTGAAACCACAGCATAACTAAACAAGTAAAACGCGCGATCGTCGAGCGAAATCCCTTTTGCTGCGCGGCTCAGCCCTTCCTCATGCATACGCTTAGCAAGGAGCAACGTAAATTGATGGTATTGCTGATACATCAGGCGCAAGTTCTGATCATGCAGCAACTTTTGATAACCAACTGCATGAATCAGCTGCGTCAGCATCAATAATGTGCGCCTGGCAGCGATCAAGCGGTCCAGTGTGATAAACCGGTCCCCGACTTCAATGCCTTGATGCGCATGAATATGCAGATCCAGCAAATTAAAAAGGTCGTCGAGGCTAAAGTGATGCTCTGAATTTCTCGGACAGCGCTCAATCGCCAATTTGACGGCGTTCCAGTCATAGAGCATTTGCAGATGGTGCGCACGTGCCTTTGGAATGCCGAGAACTTCGCTTGCCGTTTGTTCTCCGTCCGGATCCTCAAAGTTGATCAGCTTTAGTAAAGCATCTAATTCGCGCCGCACCTGCTCCTCGGCTTCCGGCAGCGTCTGATCAATGGCCGCGCGCAAATTTTTGTTATGCTCCGCAAGCGTTTGAAAGATTTGCCCAAGCTCACTCGTTGTCTTGATGTTAAGCGGCTGTGTTGTCCCCGCACCCCAAAAAATTACGATTTTCGGCCAGTAAGGGGTATAGTTCTTAACGTTCGACATTCATCTCTTCTTCCTTCGCTCTTCGTCCAGTATTGTGCAGTTAGTTTACCCGCTTGCCGTCCAATTAACAGCAAGATTCACGTAGTCGTCGTTTATGAGGTTTGAACGTTAACGGCCAATCTTTTCAGCTCCAATAAATGAAACACGGCGTTGCAGGAAACAGTATGCAGTAAACACGTTAAACTTAAGGACACTACCTGTAAAATGAAAGGGGCGACTCGCGATGCAAGCCGTAAAAGTAACGCATTCACTGCTTAACTTGATCTTAAAAATACCGGGAATAAAAGTGAATCGTAACGATTTCTTTCAGCGTACGTTTGCAAACGAAGATAGCGAACGTTTGCTTGACGAAGGACCGCTGCGCTATTTCGGCCGAGCTGAGCTTGATCGGCGGGCAGAGCTGCTGATAAAAAACGCAACCTGGCGAAGCTCGACGATCTCGTTTGCCACCGGCATGCCTGGAGGGTTGGCGATTGCAGCAACCCTTCCCGCAGATACGACGCAGTTTTACGCAGTTGCACTCCGTCTTGCCCAAGAGCTCGGCTATCTTTATGGTCGCGAAGAGCTTTGGGACGCCTCGACAGAAAAAGGCCGTGAAACCCTGCTGCTCTACTTAGGCGCGATGCTCGGCGTCAGCGGAACTGGAGCGATGCTGCGCGTTTTATCATCAAAGCTCTCTACGCGCGTCCTTGAATGTATCCCGCAAAAGGCGCTTGAGCAAACGCTCTATTATCCGCTGATTAAAAAAGTCGCTGCATTTTTCGGAAAGAAGATCAGCAAGCGTACCTTTGCACGAGGCGTATCCAAAGCCGTGCCCATATTAGGCGGCGTCGCCTCCGGCGGGCTGACCTATGCGACCATGAAAACAATGGCGCGAAGGCTTCAAAAAGAACTTGCCCTCGGACTGAATGATACTCCAGCGACATTAGAACGCGATCTCAATCAGCTGAAGCGGCTCATCCCTCCGACCTGACGAGGATTCGCTTCATCCCTAAAGCACACCCGGGAGCGTGTCTAAAATCAAGCGCATCAGAAAAAGGCTCGCCTCCCCCAAGCGGAGTGCGAGCCTTTTCATTCATCATCTATTCAGCTAATGCGCCGATTCTGCTCTCGCATCTGACCAATCTCTGCTTCCAACTCCATCCGCCGTTCCTTCAGAGCATACAGTTCATTGGTGATCTTCTCGGTGAGTTCGACATTGCGTTTGCGCAATTGCTGATACAAGACCAGAATTCTGCGGTTCACATAGCTTAACTTAATACGCAGATCGGTCATTCTTTGCTGCCTGCGTGCTTCCGATTCTTCAAGGTAAGCAAGCAAACGTTCCTTAATCTCTTGCTGCCATTCCACATCCTTAATTTTCTTGGCGTAAAGCAGCAGATCCAAATAGTCATCGACTTTGTCGCAATTTAGATGATTCATCATGGCTGACATCCTCCTTTTCTCTCTCACTCATTGGAACAGTCAATGTAAGCAGCGCTGTTTGAGAAAACAGGACAGAGCATTCGTTTCCTCATCTCGAAAAAATGTGTTTTGTCCATATTATTACGTTAGGAGGAACTTTGTTACAATTTATAATAATTCGAAAAATAAAAGAATAATTCAATTCTATGGGCAAAGCACGACCCGCATTCATTTAATTTGTTTCATTTTAACGCGAAGGCCGTTTTCTGTCAAAAACAATGAAACTTCTTAGCCAAGTGTTTGCCCGTTTAGAGCACCCCTTGCCTCGTCATAGAGCCGAATAATTCCGATTGCATAGGGCAGCAGTTTCAATCCCTGTTCAGACAAGGAAATATATCGGCCATGGCGTACAAATAAAGACACATTTAATTCTTTTTCTAGTGTTTTGATACGCGAACTGACCGATGGCTGAGTCAGATACAGTTTTTGCGCTGCATGGTGAAATCCCTTGTGTTCTGCTACTGCAAGGAACGTTTCGAGCTGCTCAATCGTCATGATCATCAATTCCTTTATCGTCGCATCATGCTTTGCACACCTTAATTAAATTTGATCAATCCTCTTTTCCAGACCGTCTTCATGTCCACTATTATCGGGCAGAAGACCGTACGAGCTGTTTTCTTGATAGGTCTTTCTTATTCATATACGATTGAATTTCTGTTTCCTTTTTCGCACTTAAATGAGTAAACTGTATCCCATAATTAATCGCTCGGCGGCCATGCTTCGTTTCTTTGCGTTTCACGATCCCCTTGACATGGATGGGCGTTTCATCCTCTTCCGAGAAAGTGATCGCGACCAAGACTTTTTCCTTTACGGGAAAGTCAATACGGCATCTCATTTTCATCCCACCAATGCTGAGATCAAGCATTTCAGCATCGATCGATTGATTATTTAACCGCTGCAAGGGTTGTTCACCAAAATCAAGGATGCGTACGTGACATTTCTCGCCGTCGAGTTTGATTCGATAATGAGCACGCCGCTCCTTGACTGCTGTCTAGTTATAAAGTCTGCGTCTTAATTCAGTGATTACTTCATGATCACGCGTGATCACTTTGTTGTAATGACGAATACAGCAAATGATCACAATCATTAAACCAACTGCCTCAATCCCTATTCCAAGCAAAAGGTTGAGATTTTCCGCCATTTGGATTCACCTCTTCCGTCCAAAACTTAATCGGACGCGGCTTATGTATTGCAGCACCTTGTCCATACACGACACCAAGGGAACATGCAGAGTGTAAATCACGTTCATTCTCGATCCCCTTTAGGATCAGTTTTACATCAAACCGTTTGCAATAGCGGATAAGAAAACGCACATAAGCTTGTTTTTGATCGGATTGGGCTAAATCCTTCGAAAGATACAGATCGAGCTTCATATAATCAACAGCCAGATCAATCGTGCGGTAGATATTATCGCTGCCTTTTCCCATATCGTCCAATGCGATCGTAAAGCCCATTTTTTTCAATTGTTGTATGGCCGCTCTTAATTCAGAAAGATTGTCGATGGTTTCATGCGCAACAATTTCCAAAATAAGTTGTTTGGCGGGAATCGCATAGCGATGGATGATTTGAAGAAGTATTGGAACGAATCGTGGATTCATCATGGTTGACGGATAAAGAGCGACAAACAGTTTTATAGGCGGCAATAGCCTGCTTTTGCGAAAAGTCTGTACGGCCTTATCCAAAGCGCATACATCAAGTTCAAACAATTTATTTTTCTTCTTTGCCTGCTGAAATGCTTGCTCCGGATTACGAAAAAAATGCGGACGAAACAAGGCTTCTAATCCGGCAATGTCGCCATTGCTTAATTTGATAACCGGTTGATAATGATAGGAAAAGTTCTTACCTCGAAGGAGTTGAAAAAGTCTCATATTTCCATCGCCTCTTTTGATTCAAAACGGCGCCGAAATTGACAGTGGAGTACCAACACCATGAATTCTTTCTTTCGGCAGCCCGGCTGCCCTAGCGCATTGCCTTAGGCCCGTGGCTTTGCGACCTTATCTTTCAATAAGTGTGCCATTTCGATTATACTGTTGTGCATTGTTTATTTTGTCACTTTAGGACTATTGTTTCAAGGCGAAGTAACTAATTAGCCTTTATTATAAAACTTTTCTATCAGTCATCACGGAATAGGAGATGAAAAGGATACCCATCATTTGATAAGCGCGGAATCTCTCCGTCTATTTATCCGATTGGCCGCTTCACTTGATCTCTCAACCGAACCGGATCGGGAATCAGCATCTTTTAAGAAAAACTAAGCTATGCCTAGTCCTTTACCGTCACTCTGAATGCGGCTTTCATTCATCAACAATAGGCTTAAACAACATTTCCGGATCGTGCACAGGACACTTTTAGCGAAAATTCCTCTTTCATGCCACTGATCGTTATCCCACAAAGCAAAAATCATAAACGGCTTTATCTGTGAAAAAATACTTTTTTTAATCGTATTGGCACTTCGTTTCAGATACTTCTCGACACCTTTAGGGAATAGGGATTCTTCTTTTCGTACATTCAAGCCTGTAAAAATACGGCAAAAAACACGGGCGCACCCGTGTTTTGATTACGGCTTCTTCTTTTTCATTGCCTTCATCGCATTCAGAACATCTTCGGAAAGTCCGCCGTGTACGGCGTTGCTGTTCTCGTTCAGAATGGCTTCATAGATTTCACTGCGATTCACATCAATCGATCGCGGCGCTGTAATGCCAAGCTTGACTTGATCACCTGAAACAGAAACAACATTCACTTCGATGTCATCGCCGATTCGGATCGATTCGCCTTGCTTTCGGGTTAAAATAAGCATCGCTCACACCTTCTCTTCCTTAAGCGCTGCTGCGAGCGGTGTCTTTAGTGCATAGGGAGAGCGCTCAGGAATATACTGTTTCCCCAACTTTTTTCGTACATTCACAATAACCGGTGCTTTCAGATTAACGGTTGATTTTGAGAATGGTTTCGCTGCACTGACAATCACCCAAACCGCAACATCCTCTTGCGATTGAACGTCAAGCTGCTTAATGAAATGATCGGGTAGATCCACGCTGTAATCTTTAAAAAAGAGAAAAGGCGACGTCACAACGAAGGCAACCTTCGCGTCGTCTGCGGACTGCAGAATTGAAAAAGCTTCACTGAACGACTGCAGGATGAAGCGTTTGTCTTGAGCGAATCCAGGAATGCCGGATGCGAATGTGACGATGTCTGTATCATTAATTTCTGACTCGCCAAAATATTTGGTTTGTATGATCATCGACATGGTTCATCCTTTCTCATCAACAAAAATTCCCACCGCTTGAATCTCAAGCGACGGGTACTGAGCCATCGAAGTCACGGCTTGTCCCGGCTGAAAGGAGGCTTCTGGGGCGTGTGGAACAGCCGATAGGATCGGTGCATGCGTCTGCCAGTCCACCTGAAGGCGTGCAGGTGAAACTTCATAATGAACGGCTTCGGATGCCGGGGTATTGCCGGTTTGATAATGGGTACCGATCACCGCGGTATGGGCACGATCTGCCGCTTGTTTGGCGATCAGATTTTTCCCCTTGCTGCGTTCAATATGCAGCAATTCGTCTCCCTCTTGTGCCCGGCGTACAATCCCATCACGGATGGCTTGAAGTCCGGCATCCGCAGCCTCCGCGATTCGAACCCGAGCCGATTTCAGGTCAAGATTATGCCAGCCATTGGATTGATCGATACTGACTTTGGCAGGCGTCCGTTCGAGCGACATCGTCGCTTTGGGCTGCTGAATCGACTGTTCTGCCGGCGACTGATGAAGGGCGAGGTTTGCCCTTTCAGAGTGAATCGCAATCTTGCCAAACTGCTGGTGCATTTCAAGATGTGGGAGAATTTTCGTCATGTTCATCCCTCTTTTTCATGCAAACGATCAGCGCAGAAAATCAACGAGCGATGTTTGAATAATCTTCGCACCAACAGATAGCGAAGCATTATAAACATTCTGCTGAGTATTTAAATTAATGATGGTTTCTGCGTAATCTGCATCTTCATTGGTGGACATAATTTTCGTCGCAACCGTCTTTTGCTCATTCAGGCGATTTTGAATCAAGTCAATCCGATTCGTTTTCGCACCTAAATCTGCCTGCGCCGTGCCAACTTGCTCCAAATGGGTATCGATTTCCGTGAGGTGTGCGCTGATTGTTTCACCTGATGCACCATTGTTCAGATCGTCTTTTAACTGGTTGAGATTTGCAAAAAGATCGCTCGTAAAAACTTGGTTCGGATTCACATTAATCGCCATTTGAATGCCGTCATTGACCGCAACCGAGAAGTCCGGATTATCTATAGCATCATCATTTATTTGAACATTTCCGTCGTTAAGGGTTAGCAATGGGTTTGCCGAATCGCTGCCGCTGAAAATGTACTGACCGCCAACTTGCGTATTGCCGAGCGTGACCAACTGGGTGGTCAGTTGATCGACTTCGGTACCGATCGCTTTGCGCTGATCAGCGGTGTACGTATCCGTACTGGCTTCATTGGTTAACTCGCGAATGCGATTGAGCACATCGTTCACTTGCTGCAAGGTGTCATCCGAACTGTCGAGCCATTTATAAGCGTTGGTGACATTCTTCTGATACTGATTGACGTGGCTGACATCGGTACGGTAGGCAATGCCCATCGTGGCAACGACCGGATCTTGAGATGGCCGTGTAATCTTTTTGCCGGATGACAGCTGGTCGTTGTATTCTGAAACTTTACTGTAGCCGTTCGAAATATTTCGCAATACTTGATTGGTCATCATGCCTTGGGTCACACGCATGGTTCATCAGCCTCCCATCTTATTGATTAATGTATCGAGTAAGGTATCTAAAGTCGTGACAACCTTTGCGGCTGCACCATAGGAATGTTGGAACTGAATCAGATTGGTCAGTTCCTCATCCAGCGACACGCCGCTGATCGAGGAGCGGCGATTTTGCGCCGCATCCAGCATCGTCTGCGTATTGCTCGTGAATTGGTTTGCCGATTGCGCATTGACACCGATTTGTCCGACTAGACTTTGCAAATAACTTTTCAATGTGACGGATTCGCCGTCGGGGTCTATGGTATATGTATTGGTTGCAATCACATCGGCCAGTGCTTGTGCGCCGCTGTTGTCTCCGCTCGGCTGACCTGCATTGGCCGCCGTAATGTCGGTGCCGGAGAGGGCTTCATTCACGTGAATGGTTTTCGCTGTGAACGCTCCCGTTTCCGTTCCATCGTTTGTGCCGAGGAAGAACGTACCCTTACCTGAGTCATAACCGGCCGTCTGTTCATAAACAGCATTGAATGCATCAGCCAGTTTACTTGCCATGTTGTCCAGACTCTGCAATACACTTGGGTAATCTTTAGTGTAGGCATCAATCAGCCCTTGCAGTTTCCCCGCGAAACCATCAACTGCATCACCGTCAAGCGCAACTGTCACATGAGGCTGCGACGAATCAGCATTTGTAATCGAAGCGTTAAGCGTCGAATCGGTCAGCGTTTCGCCATTGACCAACGTTCCGAGCGTATTCCCGTTTGCATCGGCAAGTTCAATTGTATATCTTCCTTCGGCAAGCGGAGACGGATTGCCGTCACTCTTAACTTTTGATACTTTTATGTTCGCTAATTGGGCGAGTTTGTCGGTCAGCAAATCGCGCTCATCATAGAGATCGTTGGCCAGAAAACCATTGGCCTCCTGTTTGTTAATTTGTTGATTCAGCGCATTAATCTGATCTGCGTAATTATTGATCAGGCCGACATTTTCGGTAATCTGCTGATTCAGATTGTCTTGCACCTTGCCCAAAGAAACGGCCAAATAGTTAAAGGTATCGGCAACGGCCGCTCCCTTTTGCAACACGACTGTACCTGTGCCGCTTGTTCCTGAGTTGCTGGCCAAATCCTGCAGTGATTGCCAGAATCCGTCCAATCCCGTGGAAAGGCCGGAGTCCGTTGGTTCATTCATAATATCTTCCATCTGGCTGTATGCATCGCTCAATGCGCTCCAGTAGCCGTTTTGGTTGCCGTTATCACGCACCTGAAGATCAACAAATTGGTCGCGGATACGAACAACCGCTTCATCATTTACCCCGGTACCAATCTGTCCTGCGCCTCTAGCGGCATTAATCCCGGTACCCGGATAGGGAAGCCAAGTGGTCAAATTAACCCTTTGGCGCGAGAAACCGTCTGTATTCGCATTTGAGATATTATGTCCTGTTGTTTGAATTGCTGATTGTGTGACTTGCAACGCGCGCTGCATCATGTTTAAGCTCGAGAAAATCGGAATCACCGCCGCACACCTCCGCTTTCATTATGTTCGAGAATCAATCCGTCCACTGATTGCAGACGTCGGTGTTTGTCCGACTCTTGGATTGTGATAATTGTTCAATGTATGTGTTTTCGGCTTCAATAAGCCGAGATTTAAATTTACCCACAAAAGTGAATCACGCAAGAGCGTTTGATTCAAGGTATTGGCTTGTTTTAGCGCATAGACCCGGCTTGCCAGTTCCAAGTACAGCTTTTCCCATTCGTCACGCTGCTCTTCGGGAAGGATGGCTGCCGCCCACTCGGAAAAAGATGCCTGTTCCGATTCAGGTCCAAGGTCCTCGCGCATAATCTTTACCCGCTGCGCTTCAAAACGACTTAATGCTTCGACAAGCGGCGTTTCCTTTTCGGTGATGTTGCCGACCGCCTTGGCGTTTCCAGCTTTAATGGCGTCTCTTTTTTGCTCGGCCGTTTTGTAAAGTGCATCGTGGCATTGAATCATCGCTGCAAGAACCTGCTTCATTTGATTCACAGACATGTCGGTTCACTCCCTATTGCCGCAGCTTATTTATTGTTCCAGAATCCGTACATTTTCTCAGCAATACTTTTTGACGAGACTTGATACGTGCCGTTTTCGATTTGCTGTTTTAAGCGCTCTACCTTTTCTTGTCTGGCGCGCTCCAGTTTATCTGTGCCCTGTAATCGTTTTGCGGTTGGCGATATTTCAACTTTATCACTGGTATTACGCGTTTTACTTGGCGTTTCGCCGCGTTTTGCCGCCTGATAATTAGTCGTGTAATTTTGTATCGGCTGGTAGCGATTAATTTTCAACGGGTTCACCTCATCCCAGCATCATTTTTACTTATATTGTTTCCCTATTTTATATCGGTTAAGACGTAAAATTCTTTAGTTGTGCCTCGACTCACCACGTGTATAGTAGGTCTTGACTCGATTCGCCTTAAGCGCCGCATCGTGTTCATCGTCATCCTGATCAATGTCATGTTCCAGTTTCTTGAGGCAGTCATCGCAAAGCACACCGTTTTGAATCATTTTCCCGCACGAGCGGCATGGGTAGCCCAGGTTTTGAAAGATCGATGGTTTCAATCTGCCCTCGCGAATCCATTGATAAATCAAATTCACCGCTACATCCGTTGCTTCGTGAACTTGGGAAACCGTCGCCATTCGATGCTCCTGCTGGCGAATATAGCGGTAAACCTGTTCAAACTGCGCTTCCTGTTTTTTGAGACATGCCGGACAATAAGGAGAAGATACGCGGACGAACAGTTTTCCGCATCCTTTACAATTTTCCAGTTCAGCCACTGTAATTCCTCCTAATTGATCTTTACCTTCATTTTATTATCGGCAAAAATGCGTCATCCTTTAGCCAATTGATCGACTGCTCCTGCAAACAATCGATCCCGCATAGAACGGTCGTTTATGATGGATAATAAACGCGTACCCGCAAGCGCCTCAACCTTTCTGTTCTAAAGCATTTTTTATGCAAAGGAGATGGCTTGATGCAGGTGTTTCGAACTCATGGACTGCGTTTGTTTTTTATGTTTAGTGTCGCATGTGCTGTCCTGTTTGTCACGCTTCATTTACCAGCGCACGAGACAAAGAAAAAAGAATACGCGGTAACAAATGCAGCGTACAAAACGCCTCAACACGAAAACCATGCTGCGCGGGAAAAATCCGTTCTTATTCATGCACCGCATATTCGTCAAAATCCGGAGTTGCCGCGCGGCTGTGAAGTAACTTCGCTCGCAATGCTGCTGCAGCAAGCGGGGGTATCTGTAGATAAAATGGAACTTGCTCGGAACATTCATCACGTACCCTACCGGCAAAACCAGCGATTCGGAAATCCCCATGAAGGCTTTGTCGGGAGTATGGAGCATCTTCATGAACATGGGTACGGCGTTTACCATGAGCCCTTAGCTCGACTCGGGCGCGATTATCTTCCAGAGGCAGTCGTTGATTTAAGCGGAAAATCCTTCGATGATGCAGTACTTGCTCAACTTCAGAAAGGAAAACCGGTTCTTGTGATTACCAATGCACATTTCCGTCCATTGTCCGAGCACGCCTTTCAGTATTGGCGCACCGACGCGGGTACAGTTAAAATCACCTATCAGGAACACGCGGTGTTGGTGACCGGTTATGATCAAACCCATATCGTCTTCAACGATCCGCTTGGAAAAAAGAATACCGCAGCCGATCGCAAGGCGTTCATTAAGTCTTGGGAACAAATGGGCAGACAAGCGATCAGCGTCCGGCATTCAGCATAATCTTCCATTGAATTGGGTTGCCGTTTTCAATCGGTCAACCCTTTTTTTCATCCATGAATTAAGGTCAGGGAACGAATGGAATGCGGTCTTGCAGTTGCAAGTGCTTCTGAGGCAAGCCGCATCGTGGCGCCCGTCGTGTAGATGTCATCGATCAGCAGAATTTTATGACCCGAAAGGCGAACTGCGGCCTTCTCGTTTAATCGAAAGGGGGTCGCGCGCAAACGCATGCGCTCTGCTCTGCTTTTCTTGCTCTGTTTTGCCTCATCCCTGACGCGTACGAGCGCCTGAACAATCGGCGCACCGATCTGCCGAGCAAGAACATCCGCTTGATTAAACCCTCGTTCCAAAAGGCGCTCCGAACTTAGTGGTACCGGTACTAACAGAAAGGACGGTTTTCTTTTAAAAATGCCCGACTGCTCCCGCTCGCAATGCCGATAAGCACGCTTCAACTCAACCGCAAATCCATCAGCCAAACGGACATCACCACGAAATTTAAATTGATTGATCATCTCTTTAAGGAACGGATTATAGTGATAAATCGCCCGATTGCTGACGTACAGGCCATTTCGTCCGCTTCTCGCCCACTTCACGCAGTCGCTGCATCGATTTTCAACAACCCGATCCCGATTAAGGCGTGACAAGTCGCGCCCGCATAAGCAGCAGCAATGCCGCGCATCGATCGGAATCAGCTGCTCCCGACAGGAAAGACAAAATCCCGGTGCATAGTCAGGAGAAAATAAATTGTGAAACGAAAGCGGATCGCCGCGCATTTCACCACAAAAAAGACAGCGTTCCATCAGCGGCCGCCTTCCTGATTCATCTGCACCATATGCCGAACGGCGTGTACCATGGACAGCGTCTTTCCATTGTGAAAAAAGATCACGTCGCCATTTGGATGTGCTGCAGAACGGCCCACGCGACCGGATATCTGCACAAGCGCCGCTTCGTCAAAAACCGGATCATCCGCACCAACCACACCTACCTGCACATTTGCGATGGTGACGCCGCGTTCCAAAATCGTTGTTGTGACCAATAGGCGCAGTTTGCCGGCGCGAAAGTCAGCGACTTTTTGGTGCCGCAATGGATCCCCTGAATGCACACCGGCGCTGCGACTGAATCCGTTTCTCTGCAGAAGTTCGGTTAGAGCGGCAGCAGCGCTCACCGAAGGAACGAAAACGAAGACTTGCTGCTGCGCCTCCATCTTATTCTTCAACCATTCCTGCAGCACGCCGGGCAGTTTGCCTCGTTGCACCAGTTTCTGCCATGCACCGATCCAGCGAAAGCTGGGAATGGGGAGCGGATGCCCGTGATAGCGGCGTGCTAGTTTTCTGCCCTTGAGCTTGCCGGATAGGAAACGATTTTTCAATGCTGAAGGAGGGGTTGCCGACAGGTAAGCAAACGGCGTTCCAGGTTTTGCCGCCTTGCGCACGGCATACTCCAGCATCGGATCAAAGTGAAAAGGAAAAGCATCCACTTCATCAATCAACACACAGTCAAAGCGATCTGCATAGCGGATCAGCTGATGTGCTGTTGAAATGACCAGCGGCGCATGCAAGTCCTCTTCCTCACTACCGCCGTAGAGCCCGCTGATCGGAACCTCGGGAAAGGCGTCACGAAGTCGGGGCAAAAGTTCGCGGACAACATCTGTGCGCGGCGTTGCCAGCGCGACATGATGCCCTTGCCGGAGCTGCCAGTCGATTGCCGGGTACATAATTTCCGTTTTTCCTGAACCGGTCACTGCCCACAGGAGAAATGATTCACGGGCAGCGAGCGTACGCTTCATCGCTGTCGCCGCAGCCTGCTGTTCATTGGATAAGACGCCCTCCCATTTGCAGAGCGGTCGTCCATCGAGAAAAGCCTGGTCAACTCTCGGTTCAGGGCCTTGCCAAGTCACCAGCTGCGTGCAAGAGCGGATAATCCCCATATTCAGACAATGGCGGCAATAGGCACACTTTTTCCCGCAGCGCGCGCAGCTGCAAAAGGCAAATGCTTCTTGATCGCGGTTACCGCAGCGGGCGCACAGCCATTTTTTACGGATACTCAGCAAATCAAAAATGGTTTCGTTCAATGGTATAATCCCCGGACGGATCGCTATAAATCCATTTTTCACATGGGCACGAATGAGTTTTTCAGAAAACGGGAGATCCTCAGCACGACATTCACGGCCAAAGAGAAAATGCTGCACATCGGCGTGGTAGTGTGGGGCTTGGTCAAGATGACGAGAGAGTAGGAGCATAGGAAAACCTTCTTTCGGAGAATAAATGAGGATGCTGCATGGCTGAGAGACAGACGGCGGTGCGTGGGTCAAAAAGTGGGGAACTTCACTCTGATCTATATACTACATGTTCGACAAAACTGGACAAAACCCTTTATCATTTCGTTATTTTCTTCTAAAATTTTGCCGCGGGCTAGTCAAAAGTCCTTTAACTGAAAAAGAGAGTGTCTCAACAGTTGAGACACTCTCTCGATTCTCGATCAATAGATTTTTACCCAGCCGTTTTTGATTGCTTCGACGACGGCTTGGGTTCGGTCTTCGACACCCATCTTCTGAAGGATATTGCTGACATGATTCTTAACCGTCTTTTCACTGATGTAAAGATGCTCACCGATTGCTCGGTTACTTTTTCCATCGGCCATCAACTGCAGGACTTCACATTCACGATGGGTGAGAATATGCAACGGCGGACGGTACTCCAAATCTCTGAATCCTGAAGGTTCTGAGGAATAGCCGCGCGTTGCCAAACGTCTGAATTCATTCACAAGATTATGGGTTACTTTCGGATGAATATAAGCGCCGCCTTGTGCCACAATACGCACGGCTTCAATCATTGAATCCGCATCCATTTCTTTAAGCAGATAACCGAGTGCCCCGGACTTCAGCACATGCGTGACATAGCTTTCATCATCATGGATCGATAGAATGATGACTTTTAAATCAGGATGATTGCGAATCAGCTGCCGCGTTGCTTCGACACCGTTCAGTTTCGGCATGTTAATATCCATCAAAACCACATCAGGCTCTGCTTTCTCAATCAATTGCTCAGCCGTAACTCCGTCATCACCCTCGGCAACGACCTCAAAATCGCTTTCCATATCAAGTATTCGCTTAACGCCTTCACGAAAAAGGCGGTGATCATCAATTAATGCAATCGTTGTTACCTTTGGTCGCACATTCGTCATGTTTCATTCTGTTGCAAAACAAACGGCATACTTGCCGCTTATCCCTGGCTGCAGCAGTTTTTCACCTCTCTTTTTTACCTCTCCGCGAATGAACTACGGGACTGTACTCATTCGTTGATCTTGTTAATTGAGCTCGTCTTCCTTCTGTAAGGGTATATGAATCAGTACTTTGGTCCCTTTTCCGGCTTTTGAATGAATGATGAGCTCTCCATTCAATAGTTCAGCACGTTCCCTCATTCCGATCAGTCCATAACTCCCTTCTTTGGATTCGGACTGATCAAAGCCAATACCATCGTCGGTAACCAAAATGAGGACCTTGTCTGATCTGTATTCGATCCTTATATTAATTTGTGTCGGCTTTGCATGGGCGCAAGCATTTTGAACCGACTCTTGTATCAATCGGAATAGCGCGGCTTCGATTTTCGACTGAAGCCTCTTTTCCTTCCCAAGCGTCTCAAAGTGAATCGCAATCGATGGAAAATCTCCGCTTACGCGATGCATGTACTTTTGCAGTGTTGGTACAAGTCCTAAATCATCGAGACTCATCGGCCGCAGATCATAAATAATTCTGCGCACTTCGCCCAGCGCCCCTTGTACCATCACCCGATACTTCTGTAATTCTGCCTGTGATGCAGCCATTCCTTCTTTTTTTCCGACGCGGTCAACCACATCGAGACCAAGCAGTACTTGTGCCAGCGTTTGGGCAGGTCCATCGTGAATCTCACGTGCAAGTCTTTTTCTCTCTTCTTCAAGCGCTTCAATCATTTGAAGTCCAAACGCTCGCTGCTCCCGTGCACTGGCGACCACTTTACCTACTTGCTTCAAATCACTCGTTAAATAATTCAGTACAACCGTAACTCGTCCAATCAAGGCATCGGCCTTCTCGATGGTGGCCGATAATTGAATCAGCCGACGTTCGATTTCATTACGCCTGTGCTTCATCTGTCGTTCCATTTCTCGAACGATCGTCAATTGGTTCTGAATGGTGTTTGCCGTTTCATAGGCGCTGCGGATGTCTGCTTCTCCGAACTGATTAAAAGCACTGCTGATCTCTGCTAAATGATTTCTCGACTTTCGTGATCCAACTTCGAGTGCGTCGCTTCGTTCAATAATCCCTTTAAGCTCTTTTTTTACAAGGTGGAGTTCTTTAACCAGCGCATCATGCTCTCTGCGGGACTCTTCACTAATCTCAAAGATTTGAGATTTGCTGTCGCTGACATTTTCAATCATACTATTAATAATATGATCCAAATGTGCTGCATCAAGTACATCGTTTATTGGTTTGCTGGTTGACATAATTTGCCTCCATAATAAATGTATCGGAACAGGCGCCGAACCGCTAGCCACAAAATGCCTATCTATGTATAGGTAAATCGTACTATTTCTTCATACGGCATCAACCAAATATTGGTGTAGCAAGAACGTTGCAGGCGCAAGAGGTGTGAAACCCTGCGGATCGGGGTTGCCTGTCCCATTTACGAGTACCTATACCCATTGTTTCTTAAATTGAATCGGTTGACAAGTGCAAATGTTACCATGGATATAGAGTGATAGAGATCCACGTAAACGAAATAATTTTCAAGGTACGGTCGCAATACTGTCAACATTTGTCGAATTAAGGAGTGGGGGGAAAGCTTGCTTATCTCCCTCTCTTTTCATACGGCGAGCCCACTTCTATTTTCGGTACTGATCCTGAGCTTTTCAAGATATATGCTTATGCTGAAAAAGTTGTGCAACCCGGCGAGTAAGCCGCGAGAAAGGAGTCCATTTATGACTTTGGACACATACATTACCGTTCGAAAAGACGCACAGGCTGAAATGGAAATCAAACGCTCTCGATTCATCAGTGCCGTATTCGCGGTGAAAACGGAGGAAGAGGCTGAAGTATACATTCAACGTGTGCGCAAGCAACACTGGAAAGCAACTCATCATTGCTTTGCCTATATCATAGGAAAGAAGCAAGAAATCCAAAAAGCAAGCGATGACGGAGAACCAAGCGGTACTGCCGGTGTTCCGATGCTTGATGTGTTAAAAAAACGCGGCGTTTGCAATGTTCTTGTTATCGTGACCCGTTATTTCGGCGGAATCAAGCTCGGCGCCGGCGGTTTGATACGTGCTTATGCGCATGCAGCAAGTCATGGACTTAACGCTGCAGAAGTCATCCGCCAAGTCCCTGCGGATGAATGGTCAGTAACCGTCGACTATCATCTCAGCGGTACGTTAGAAAACAAACTGCACGGATCCATCTATCCTTTGAAAGATGTCCGCTACAGCGACAAGGTCACCTTTATCCTTTATTCAAACCAATCGGACTCAGAGGCATTTGTTGATTGGATTACCGAACTGACAAGTGCCAAGGCTGTAACGCAGAAAATGAGAGAATGCTATGTCCAAGAGCCAGTCCCAAATCCTGGGGAACAGCTTGATGATTCCTTATAAGTCATTCGTAAAAAACACGATCAACAGACGTGTTCCTAAATGCTCTGCTCAGCTTCTGCGAAATTTGCCGAAAAAGTTCAAATTTTTAATTGCTGGAAACAGCCGGCTTCGGTAAAATAAAGCTATTGTAATCACGCCGATTTGCGAACTGAACGTATTTTTTACGTTGCTCATATCTGTGAAACCTAGTACTTGAAGGAGAATACGCGTACCATGACATTGAGCAGAACAGACAGTCAAAAGAAGAAAAAGCACGGCAAACGACGAAAGATCCTGATTATTGTATTAACCGTTCTCCTTGTATTAGCAGGAAGCGGCGCTGCTTACGGCTATCATTTAATCAAGAAATTACAGAATGTGACCGATAATGCCCAGAACCAGCTGGCACGTGGCGCTAAATCGAATCTCCGCGCTGAGAAAGTTGATCCGGTTAAGGATGATTTTTCAATTTTATTTATTGGGATCGATAAACGAAAAAATGAACCGAGTCGTTCCGATGCCCTTGTGCTTGCGACCTTTAACCACGATACGAGCAAGGTGCATATGGTTAGCATTCCACGTGACTCCAAAGTTCAAATCATGACGCCGGATGGTCCGAGCAGCTACGGGGTCTCAAAAATTACACATGCCCATGCCTACGGCGACGCCAACAACAATGAAGGTGCGGATTACACCATCGCCACAGTCGAGAACTTATTCAAGGTACCGGTTGATTATTACGTGCAGGTGGACTTCAATGCGTTCATAAAAATCATCAATGCACTCGGCGGTGTTGAAATGGATGTTCCGGTCAAGCTGGTCACCCAGAACAGTAAGGATAAAAAAGGCAAAGATGCGATTGTACTTGAACCGGGCAAACAGCAGCTTAATGGGGAACAGGCCCTTGCCTTGGTCCGCAACCGTAAATCACCGGGCGCCGGCGGCGATTTTGGCCGCGGTAAACGGCAAATGCAGATGATTGAAGCCATTGTCAAAAAAAGTGCGCAACTCTCTTCGGCAACAAAGTACAGTAAGGTCATCGATTCTCTTGATCATAATTTTGAAACAAACCTAACCTTCGGCCAAATGCTGAACTTACGTCACTACGCTGGTTCCCTTTCATCGATCAAGATGGAGCAGCTCAAGGGAACCGATGACAGCAGCACCGGAACCTACTATTTTGCACTTGATGAGAACTATTTAACGACACTGCGCAACGAACTGCGCGAGCAGCTCAATTATCAGACGACAGCAACAAGCGATCCTACTGAGAGCAGCATGAATACCGACATAACCAATCATCATGCCGCCGGTACCGACTCATCAAACGCAGGACTTGCAACAGATTCCTCTGAATCACCGAATAATTAAGCGATTGAGCATCATGAAAAAAAGTGTATCAAAAAGGCTGCTTGATGGTTGAGAAACCATTAAGCAGCCTTTCTTGTTCCTCTTGTTTCATCACATACTCCATCCATTAACCGGCTCCCTATCTGCTCTCCGAGGATCTTTTGCAAACGTATTTTGCCCCCGCTTGGTCGTTTCGTTCCTGCGAGTCCCCTTGACACGAATCAGAATGCACCTTTTATTCATCAACACGATGCTTGAACGACACTCCAGCTGCTCGCCTGCCGCGGGCGAACCGCGAGCCTCTTCAGGCAGGAATCTGCGAGTCTCGCTGGCACGCATCAACTAAGCGCAATCCCGCAGGCGTCAGTGCACCTCCGCTTTGATTCTCGGTCAAGACCCTGGTCTATTGGCTTGAAGACGGGGCAAAATCATAAACGTTCTTTACCTGTAAAAAAAACAGTGGATCGACTTTCATTAGCCGATCCACTGTTTCTTTATCACTTATGAACATATGATTATTTGACTTTAGCAAGGGCAAGCAGCCGTTTATACGTGTTCAGCAAAGGCTTGTAACCGGCACTTACCAAACCGACACCCTCAACGACCAGTTCAATCACCAGCATAACCCCAATAATGATGATCATCGAGCCGAGCAAGGTCGAGGTCGAAAACAGGATCGCTGCCAGGGCGAACATCGCGCTCATCCCGTAGATGAGAACGACCGTCTGGCGCTGCGAAAATCCGTAACGCAGCAGACAATGATGCAAGTGCGATTTATCCGGTGCTGTCAGCGGCTTTTTGTTTACCAATCGACGGACGATTGCAAACAGCGTATCGGAAATTGGAACTGCCAAGAGAATGATCGGCACCACAAGTGAAAAGAGCGTCACATTTTTAAAACCAAGCAAAGCCAAGACAGAGATTACATAGCCAAGGAAATAGCTTCCGGTATCGCCCATGAAAATCTTTGCCGGATGGAAATTATACGGCAGAAAACCGAGCGTACTGCCGAGCAGAATCGTACTCACCGTGAACACAAACACATTGCCCTCGGTTAGCGCCAATCCGGCGATGGTCATGAGTACAATGCTGGATACACCGACAGCCAGTCCGTCCAGACCATCAATTAAATTAATCGCATTGGTAATCCCCATGATCCAAAGCAGCGTCAGCGGAACGCTGAGCCAGTACAGATGCAGTACGCCGTTAAACGGCAGATTAATAAAGGTAACGGAAATCCCGCTCTGCACAATCACCAGCGCAGCAAAGAAATGCGCGACCATCTTTACCCGCGGTGACAATGAGTACATATCGTCCAAGATACCGGTAATAATAATAATTACACTGCCGATAATCAGTGGGAGCGTGAAGCTACTGTCCGGCCACATAATGAAAATGCCGATAAGAAATGCTAGATATATTGCCAAACCGCCCATACGCGGCATAAGCTTTTTGTGCACTTTACGGGCATTGGGAAGATCGGTTGCGCCGATGCGAATCGCCAGTTTCCTGACCAGAGGTGTCAAAGCTACCGCAGCAAGAAAACAAATAAAAAACGTCACATAGACCATCGTTTCAGCCCGCTTTCATCAATAATTTCAGATTTGCAGCATGTATGAAACAACTTTTCTTTCAAACTCGTTCATACGGAATTATACCACATTGTAAAGGCAATGGTGCAAATAACTTTACAATCTCCAAACCTTCAACACAATCTGTTATAAATAGTTTACAATATTAGCAGTAGAACGGATCAAATTCGGGATTTTTTTGATGATTCCACGCATTGTTTTACGGATAAAATAACATAGTACAGTACATAACTTTTGCTTCATTAAATAAGGACGGGATTTCATGTACGAAAAAAAACAGCTTGGTACCATCAGCATGAATCAATTTAAGCGCAAACAAGAATTTATCACTGTTTTTTGCAATGCGCTTCGCGAACGCAAACCCATGAACCTCTACTTCTTAAACGATCACGGCTACAACATCGCACAAAAAGATCCTGACTATGGTGCTGTCCTTAATCGCGCAGATTACCTGCTCAATGACGGAATCGGGGTCAAACTAGGTGCGAAACTGTGGGGCATTGATCTTGATGAAAATTTAAATGGGACAGACCTGATTCCGCGTTTACTTGACCAGTGCGCGGCGCACCATTGTTCTGTTTATCTGCTTGGATCGACGCAGGAAACGGTCCGTGCTGCAGCGCAAAAATTAATCGCACAGCACCCCAATCTGGTCATTGCCGGCACGCACAGCGGCTATTTTGATTCGGAGCAGTCAATCGTCGAAGCGATCAATCATTCGAATGCTGAGGTCCTGCTTGTCGGTATGGGTATGCCGCTTCAAGAGCAGTTTATTGATCGCAACGCTGCTACCTTAAAACCGCACTTTCGCATTGCCGTGGGCGGATTCATTGATTTTGCTTCAGGCATCAAACCGCGAGCACCGAAAATCATGCGCCGCTTAAACCTTGAATGGCTATTCCGGATGGCACTTGAGCCGCGCAGAATGTGGAAGCGAAACGTCATCGGTCATGCACAATTTTTCGCCAAAGTGATCTGGTTGAAATGGAACCATAAAGAAAAGCGTGTTCCGCCCCACTCTTGATGCGCGGTGATAGAATAAGAGAGGACATACTTTTCGATGAAAGAGGGAGTTCCATGGAGAAACATTTTTTTATCCGCAACCGTGAAAAGCTTTATCAAAAACTGGAAGATCAATCGCTCGTCCTTTTGTTTGCCGGAGAAGCTGCACATCAATCCGCAGACGAGAGCTATCCGTTTTATCCAAACCGCAATTTCTACTACATGACGGGGATTACCGAACCGAAAGTGATCTTTGTTGCCGCAAAATTTGGCGGCAAGGTTGAGGAAACCTTGTTCATTCAGCGTGCGGATCCATGGATGGCGCGCTGGGTCGGTGAAACAATCACTCCAAACGCAGCTCAGGAAGCCTCCGGTGTGCAGAATATCGAACTGCTCGATAAATTCGACCGTTACATTCGCTCAGAACTGGACGCCCGTGTCTACAAACATTTATACGCCGACTTGGAAACAAAGTCATGGGAATTCCCATCGAAACCGGCAAACAAATTTGCTGCTCGCGCAGCCGTATCCTATCCCTATCTCTCGATTCACAATCTGTATCCGACGATTTGTAAATTCCGAGTGATCAAGTCACGTGAAGAAATTGAATTGATTCGCGAAGCCGGGAAAATAACCGCTGATGGCATCAAATACGTGATGGCCAATGCAAAACCAGGGATGAGGGAATATGAACTTGAAGCCTATTTCAATTTTGTGCTGAAAAGCTGCGGCTGCACCCAGTTCGCTTTTCCGACCATTCTCGCCGGTGGTTTTAACGGAACCGTACTTCACTACTCGGAAAACAGCAGCACCGTAAATGACGGCAGTCTGGTCTTATTGGATCTTGGTGCGCAGTACAAGTATTATAACGGCGACATCAGCTACACGTTCCCGGTAAACGGGCATTTCACGGCGCGTCAGAAAACGATCTATGACATTGTGCTGCGCTGCAATCAGGAAGTGTCGAAAATGGCAAAACCAGGGGTTGCTTTTCAAGCGCTAAATGCATTTACTCGCGAATTTTATGCGGAAGAGTTAATGAAAATTGGCTTGATCCAATCCGCTGATGAATTGAGCAACTATTATTTTCACGGCGTCAGCCACTCGCTCGGGCTCGATACACACGATGTGGGACCGTACCGCGACATGGAACTTGCTGCCGGCGAAGTGATCACAAACGAGCCGGGCTTGTATATTCCTGAAGAAAGTATCGGCATCCGTATTGAGGATGATCTTCTGATTACGGAAACCGGCGCTGAAGTTCTGACGACCGGGCTCCCACGGACAACGGATGAAATCGAACAATTTATGGCGGAAAATCGCTAACACATCGATTGTTAAGGCGCCACATTGGGTCCAATTTGCTTAGATGAGATGCAAGGCATTCGCTTTTTACAACGTTTTCCAAAAAATGCGCGGTCAACTCGTGTCGGTTTCCCGGGAAATAATCCCCGCTCTATTCAATACGTCTTCGTTACGACACGCGCGCAAATACAGTTGATCAGGCACAAGAAAACCAGCATTTGGATGTTTCGATCCAGATGCTGGTTTGTTTTGTTTGCCTTTATTTAAGTCCCCATTGTTTCGTGATGGAATCAAGCCAAATTTTTTGCCCGGACTTGTTCATCGTATGACCATCGGCCGCGACAACATCGGCACGCTTTGCTTCTTTTGGCCACTCTGATAAATACTTCACCACTGAAATCTTTTGGTTATCCGCCTCATCTGTCAATTCATCGATGCGTTCATTCATATAAGGAAGTTGCGATGAGTAATTAGGCGGGTTTAAGAAGAAAGCGGCGTGCTTATACTTTTTGCTTAGCTGTTCGGCAATCATCCTCACGACCGTCTGCGTATCTCCGGTACTGACACTGCGGTCATCCGCGTAAATTGGCGGCGTATACAGCACTAAATCAGGACTGCCCTGTGCAGGTTTGAGCAAATCTGCACTTTTTTTCATCACATTCAGTGAATTCAGTCCGTCAATGGTTTTGACGGTTACTGAAAAAAGCGATTCGCCAAATCTGTTGTCAAACGTCTGCTGCAGTTGAGCAGCCAATTCCTGTTCACTTTTTCCGCCAATCATCACAATCTGAACATGTCCATTCTTCTGATTTGCTTTTTCAGCGGCCTTCTTTACAGACTCAGGAAGCTTTGCGAGCTTCTTTTCAAAACTGCGCTGATCTGAATCGTCCGTGCTGAGCCCCTGCAGACGCGCAGAATCCTGTTTGCTTTGTGCAAGGCTGGCTGCTTTTACGCGGTCGATCTTATGGTTCCAATACAGCTTACCACCGATCACGCTTGCAAGACAGAGGACAAAAAAGACAAGTAGTGCTACTTTTTTCATTGTTGTTCACCCTTAGATTACACAGTATGTACGAAAAAATGATTCTGAATTTACTATAATCCATTCATGTACCTTGATGCAATCGTTTCATGGACAAACAGTGCAAATCATTCAGATTTTCCTTCACGAATGACTACAATATTGACACGACGGTTCATCGCTTTATGCGCATCGGTATCATTTTTCACGATCGGACGGTATTCCCCGTAACCGACAAAATGCATGCGTTTTGCTTCAAGCCCGTCCTTATCAATCAAATAATTCATCACCGTCTGCGCGCGAAGTCCCGATAATTCCCAATTGGAACGGATGCCCTTACTCTTGTCGCGAAAAGGTGTATTGTCTGTATACCCCTCGACGCTGATCTCATTCGCTACACTTTTGAGGATCGTCCCGATTCGATTCAGTACCGACTGGGCATTGCTTTTCAAGTCTGCCTTTCCAAGATCAAACAAGATTTTTTCCCGGAAGGTCAGTTGCACGCCGCGCTGCGTTTCAGTCAGCGAGACGTCGGGATCCAGATTATTTTCCTTAATGTATTGATCCAGCTGAACATAGAGCTTGTCCAGATGCTGATTATCTTTTTTCTTTTTCGCGTCGCTAACATTCTCAGGCTCTTTGTCCAGAGGAACGGTTGGTTTGGTCTGTCCCTTATCCACACTCGGATATCCGAGTCCTTCTAAAAGCGAGTCGCCGTGAAAAGAAGTTCTCAGTGAAGAAACGATCGCATTAAATTTTTGATTTTCAATCGAACTCATTGAGTACATGACAATAAAAAAGACCAGCAGTAAAGTGATCAAGTCGGAATAGGTAACGAGCCAGCGTTCTGAATTGTGGCTTGGTTCTTCGGTCCGAGTATAGCGCCTGCGCCTTCTGTTCGGTCTGCTCATAGTTGACCCGCTTCTTGGAACGCTCCCGAAGCCGCTCCGTCACCATTATCACTTGAAAGCTGCTGCTCGACCTTTCGACATTCATCTTCACTCAGAAATGCATAAAGTTTCTTCTTCAAAATCATCGTATTTTCGCCGTATTGTATGGAGAGAATCCCCTCTGTTTTCAACTGGCGGATCATTACTTCGCTTGCTAAGTTGTTTTTGATCTTCGTATAAAGCGGCAAATAGATCACATTGGCACTGCCGACCCCATAAAGCGTTGCGATAAAGGCCACTGCAATTGCCGGTCCTAGTTCCGTAGCGTTTTCCAAGCTTCCTAAGACATGGACTAGGCCCATAACCGTACCGATGATCCCCATCGTCGGTGCATAGCCTCCTGCCGATTCAAAGATCCGGCCTATGGAAAGAATTTTCTGTTCATAGAGTTCAATATCTCGATTCAGTATATCATCGATCGCATCGGAATCGACACCGTCGACCACCATTTGAATGCCATTAGACATGAACGGGTCCTTCTCAAAAGAATCCTGCTCCCCTTCCAAAGCCAACAGTCCTTCGCGTCGTGATACGTTTGCCAAATGAATCAGCTGCACGACGGTATCGCTCGGACGTTCTTTCTTCCCTTGAAAGGCATATTTTAGGATAAATGGAACTTTTGCCAATACTTTTCCGGGAAAACTGACAATAACCGCACCGATTGTCCCTCCGAAAACGATCAAAAAGGCAGTAATTTTTAATAATGCAATCAGCTCGCCGCCTTCAAGAAGAAATCCGACGACTAACGAAAGCAATCCGACCAGCAAGCCGATGACTGTTGCCACATCCATGTAAGTCAACCCTTTCTGCTGCGCTAATACTGTTCTCCTTTCTATATCGGCATGATCGACAAAAATTTAAAGAGAATCTATGGATTCACTACAGCAAAACGCAAAGTTCATGGGACAGCTAAGCTGCGCAACTCATTCTGATTGACTTACCGATGCGGAAAAAACTTCAGCGACAAAGCACCCGATACATCTTAATTTAGCGCAGCACTTTCCCTCAAAGCTTAAAGAGAAAAACTTATCTCCAAATTATGTTAAATCTTTCTCTTTCGTTTTTTTTGTACACTTGATACAATGTAAATTGTTACCTATTGTCGAATTGAGGCGAATCGGTTGATAGCCATTGATCAGCTGTAGCTTCATCCCCCTTATGAAAGGGGTTTCTAATTTCAAACCAATACTCAGACGGAGTTAGTGCATGGGAGTGAGAGGCTATTATGCCTAAAGTCATTAAGCTTGAAAACTTGAAGGACGGGAGCATTTTAGCCAAAGACATTTATATCAATTCATCGGTGCTCTTCCGGACCGGAATGCTGGTCACTTCCGAACTCATCAACTATTTACACCGAAAAGGAGTACGCTCGGTCAGTGTTTTCGATGCTCCGGCATTTGCTCCGTTTCAAAGTACATTCATTCCAAAGGCGCAGCTGCCTGAGCATCAGCACAAAGAACTGACGGCACAGTTTCAGAATGAAATGACACAGATAGCGGATGAATTACGCTATGGACGGATTCTTCATTCTGAAGCTTCCTACCAGTGGGTACGCGAACTGTACCTTAAGTTCTATTCAAATTCCACCGTTCGTTTTCTTATGGACTGTTTGAAGCAATGGGATCCTGTGTGTTATATTCACTCGCTTGATGTGTTTGTCCTGACGAGTCTGTTTTTCAAGCATGTGAATTGGAAAATCAGTCAAGCGTTCATGCTCGGATGCCTGCTTCATGATATCGGAAAGCTGTACACGCCGGTCGAAATTCTATTAAAAAAGGGCAAACTGACTCAGCGTGAATACCAGAGAATTACCGAACATACACTCAATGGGTACCGATTGCTTAAGAAAATGAATTTTCCGGAAGAAACCTGCTGCGTTGCTCGTTCACACCATGAACGGTTAAACGGAAGCGGTTATCCCGATCATTTGCATGTAGACATCAGCGACCATCATTTAATCTTGATGATGATTGTCGATGTCTACTCTGCACTCACAATGAATCGCTCTTACCGAAAACCGATGCTCGCGACAAAAGCGATGCAAATTCTTTTGGTTGACAGTTACACCAAACACTTATTTGACCAATCGATGTGTCACTTATTTATCAATTTTATCCATATGTTCCCGCCGGCAACGAAAGTTGTTCTTACCAATGGAGAATCTGGAATTGTTCTCGCTGATCCAACGGTCTCCGATATTCTCCCCAAAATTAAACTATGGAAAACCGGTCAGGTCATCCAGTTACCAAGCGACCTTTCTGTAACGGTAAAAACAATCATCGGCTGGGACAGTCGCGACTTCATTGAGCAGCAGAGACAAACATGGAGCGCATTTGTTCACTACTTGATTGACGGCGATCACTTAAAAGCACTTGAGTGTCTGGACACGATGTCCGATGGCATGCGTATTGAAGAGGTTTTCATCAAGCTGTTTGAACACGCGATGGACGAGATTGCGCACATGCTTACCCTGAACCAGCTGCTCAAAGCTCAATATATGGTTGCATCGTCTACAGTTGTTCGCTTGATCAGTTGGAAGATGATGGATATTACACGCCAGCTGCGCACGCCCACAATGGGTGAAATCGTCATTGTTAATCTCGATTCAATTCAAGGATTGGCGCGAACCAAGCTGATGAACGACCTCTTCACCATTAATGGATGGAAAACTGAACTCCTCGCTGAAATCGAAGATATCTCGATGATTTCTGAAATAGTGAAGCTGAAAAAGGCTAAATTTCTTGCCTTTTATTGTGCAGACAAATCGCAAACGCCTTTGCTTATTCAGCTGACTGCCAAGATTCACGATGAGTTTCCAGATTTGAACATCTTTGTTCATGGAAGTCAGTCCGGCACGCTTGCAAATGATAGGCGGGCAAATCGTTTCCGATTAAGCACCAATTGCAGTGAGCTCATCCGTAATATGAAGCACTATGTAGTTAGCCAGGTTCGCACTTAAATATTCTATCATTTGCCGGATTCTTATGATCCGCACGAGGACGCCTTTGGAATTCCGGTGGTATCTAGATGCGGCCATGGCGACGATTTCGCCGAAAATGGTATCTTTTTTCTGCTTTACTCAAAAACGGACAGCCCTGCGCTTCGCGCAAAACTGTCCGTTCTTCTTTTCTTTACGTTTAGTTATTTCCAAGCTGTTCATTAATCATGTCATGGACGCGCTGCTGTTCTGCGGAATCCACAACCAAGTAGTAAACGCCGTTGACCATTTGTCCGTTACCTTTAACTTCATAATTAATCATGTTTTCACGCGCATCACGATAGTTAAACGCCAAATTTTTCATGTCATCAAAAGTTAAATTGGTTTTCACGTTGTCTCCCAATGCGTCAAGAATTTGGCTGTAGCGGGTCACTGAAGAGACATTCGCCATCTTATTGACAATCGCCATGATGACCTCACGCTGCCGCTCGTTACGTCCAAAATCCCCCTGCGGGTCAAGATGGCGCATCCGTACATAGCCCATTGCTTTTGCACCGGTGTCCAAATTGATCTGGCCCTTCGCGTAATGATAGCCTTTTTTATAATAGCCTTCATCATGCCAGTCCAATTTGTTATTGACCGTCACGCCTCCGACTGCATCGACAAGGTCACGCATGCCTTCCATATTGATCTTAATGTAAAAATCAAATGGGATGTCGCCTAAGAACTTTTCCGCCGTGCTCTCAGCCATTTTCGTTCCACCATAGGCATACGCCGCATTGATCTTATCATAGGTTCCTCGCCCCACGATTTCGGTTCGCGTATCACGTGGGATCGAGATCATTTGCATGGTTTTCGTGTTCGGATTTAAGGTTGTCGCAATCATTGTATCCGAGCGCCCATGGTCGCCCTGACGTTCATCAACGCCTAATAAAAGCAGACTGATTGGCTTTTTATTGGTGACGGCTTTATGATTACCCTTGCCTGCCGACGTTTCATACATATCTCCTGCAGTTGATGCAACGGAATGGTACATCCACCAAACGTAGCCCGCTCCTGCTGCAAACAGGATAACGATGATACTCCCAATCGTCAGTAGTATTTTTTTCTTCATAGTCTCTTCCCTTTTCTCTTAAATTCACCGCTGCTTCGCCAAAATTCGCTACATTCAGATCATACCATGTTCATGAATCGATGTGAAATGCTGCTAAAAGCGAATTATTGTCCATCAAAGCATATTTTTCGTTTCGTTCACTGCGATTCAGGGGTTCCAATCGTATTCATTAGAAATACTTGGTAAATCACGCCTTTAATGGAAGTTCCTACTTCCGCAGGATGCGGTGACTTCCGCGTTGGGCTTAGGGCGTATACGCTTAGCAAAATGCTTGTGAGGCTCCCTTGGCTCGTGTGATCGTTGTTCCCGCTGGCGTCTCGCAGCTACGCTTTGATTTTCGGTCAAGACACGGGTCTATTGGTTTGAAGACAGGGCAAAACCTTATGCTTTCTTATCCTGTCAGAAAAAAAAACGCAGCGAATGATTTCGCTGCGTCTCTTATCAAGCATGATTGGGCATTCAATCAGTCAACAACTTCGATCTTGTCTTTGCCGCCGAATTTTTCATACCAAGGTGTTGCATTTTCAGCAAGAATAGCGTTAAGTTCTTCAACGTTCTTCCTACCTTGCGTTTGAAGCCATTCAACAGCGCCTTTTTCTCCGCCCTTGCCGTAAGCTTCAACGCCGTCGCGCCATGTTGCACGGCCACAAAGAACGCCGTTGTATTTTGCACCTGCATCATGTGCAAATACAAGCGTCTTTTGGAAGAGTTCCGTTGAAACGCCTGCACTCAGCCAGATGTAAGGAATCGTTGTCAGCTTGTCAACTTCGAGGAAGTAGTTCTTTGCTTCTTCAGCAGTGTAAACCGGTTTGTTTTCGCCGACACCTTCAACACGGCTCATGTCAACAGGAACTTCCAATTTCAGAACGTCGATACCGTAGCGTTCTTGTGTGAAGACTTTGATCGAGTCAAGAACCTTTTGCGGTTTAACTTTTGCATATTCTTCTTTGTCCGTGATCTTTTCGTCATAAGTAACGATTTCGAAGAACAACGGAATATCTTCAGCCTTGCATTCAGAACCAATGCGTTCTACGAAGGCTTTCTTTACATCGTTGATTTCATCTGGTTCATCCGGATCAAAGTAAACGAGCAGTTTAACAGCAGTACCGCCGTTTTCTTTGATGCGCTTTACAGACCAGTTAGGAAGGAGGTCCGGAATACGGCCAGGTTCTGTAGCGTCATAACCTGTCTTTTCATAAGATGTCAGCAGACCGCAAGAAGCTGCGCGTGCTTTGCCGGCAGGAATACCGTATTCAGGATCAAGCAGAATTGCGCTTGCATATGGTGTTAATTCTCTTGAAACAAGTGTTTTGAAATCCGCAAGTTCTTCAACCGTAGCGTCTTTACCTTGTGCTGCGCCGATCATTCTTTTCAATGAACCACGTTGGTCGATTGCCAATGCAGCAATGACGCCGTTCTTGTCAGACAATTGTTCGAGGAATTCAAACTTGCCTTTAGTCATTTTAACCATTAAGTATAACCTCCAAGAATTTTTTGGGAAAAAACTGTCCCAAGCTATAAATAAACGACTAACAACCGCCGAAAAGCAGATGCGGTCAATCGTTTTTATCTCACAATCTTCATTTTACGTCATTATCTGTCATAAAGTCAATTTGATAAATGCAATAATCTTGTGAACAAAATTTTTTCTGACAAACCGACGTACACGGCGCTGCTTAACCAAAAAAAGTTTGGTACAGCAAGAAAAGATTCAAGCAAATGACAATGACCGCAATCCCCCATGCAGCGGCTGTCGTCAACTTATGATTCACAAGTAGACCCATGATCGTTTTCTTGCTCGTAAAAATGACCAACGGAATAATAGCGAGCGCAATGCCGAAAGACAAGACAACCTGACTGATCACGAGAGCCTTTGTTGCATTGGCTCCAGATATAATCAAGATCAGCGGCGGCAGCATCGAGCAGATACGGCGAATGAAGACGGGAATACGTTTATGTATGAACCCCTGCATCATGATGTCCCCCGCAAGCGTCCCAACCGACGAGCTTGACAGTCCTGCAGACAGCAGCCCCACTCCGAACAGGATGCCGGCCATTGGAGCAATATAATTGCTGAATTCATGAAAAGCAACGGACAGGTCATCAATCACTTCTTTGCCGAAAAAGGTGGATCCGGCGACCGTCAGCATAATCGCATTAATAATACCGGCGATCACCATGGCAATCAATATATCAATCTGTTCAAAGCGAAAAATCTTCTTCCGCTCTTGCGCATTACGACCGATGACCCGGCGGCAGGTAAGCCCTGAGTGCATGTAGATCGCATGCGGCATCACCGTTGCGCCAAGAATGCCTGCCGCAAGCAAGACGCTCTCGCTGCCTTGGAATTTCGGAACAAACCCCTGGACAAACGGTTTGAACTCGGGTAAAGAAAAAAGAATTTCACAACTGAATGCGATGACGACAATAAAAACCATCATCGCGATGACCATTTCAAGCGGCCGGAATCCTTTCACCTGAAAAGTAAGAATCAAGAGTGCACAGACAGCGGTCAAAAGGGCAGCCGGGATCATTGGCATACCGAAAACGAGATGAAAACCGAGCGCGGCACCAATAAATTCGGCAAGATCGGTCGCCATAATCATGACTTCCCCTTGAATCCAATAAAAAAAGGAAACCTTCTTTGACCATCGATCACGAATAATTTCCGGCAAATTGTGTGCCGTCGCAATGCCCAGCTTCGCTGACAGCATTTGAATAAGAATAGCCATCACGTTCGAGACAATGACGACCCATAAAAGCAAGTAGCCATATTGTGATCCGGCCTGAATATTTGTCGCATAATTGCCGGGATCGATATACGCAACGGCTGCGATGAAGGCTGGACCGATAAACGGAAGCATCTGCCTCCAGCCCTTTGCTTCCCCAACTGCTTGCTCAAAGGACTGCGTTTCTGGTTCGGCTCCGAATCGTTCGGAAGCTTGTCTTTTTTTCATTCCTTGATTTTCGAATCGATACTGTCCGGTCTTCGAACACTTTTGATCGGACATGACTCTCCTCCTTTTTCACTCAATCAATAGATGTTTCATGAGAGAAACTCTTATAGACTTAACCTACTGTATTTCCAAGCAGATTTCAACTTATTTTTCACTAAAACGCCATAGTTGCAAAATTTAATTTTATTCATCAGCATTCACTGCGGACGCCGCGGGAGCCGAACGAAGAACATATAGAGGAACAAAGCGGAACAAAGCGCGCCGTACAAAGGATAAAGCGTGGCAATCAGCGATCCATAGCCGAATTGTCCAATCACAAACGTGCACAGGATGAGGGCAAGCATCGCCAGCCGGATCGAAAAAAATTTAGGAAAAACGCTGTGCAGCTGCCGCGTCAATCCAAAGATATTGCCGACAAAAGTCGTTAAGATTTCGCCGAAGATCACAGCAATAAATGCGTAATTCATCACCATCCCAAGCGGTCGTACCATCTCCGCCATCGGCATCTCGAAAAGATCGATCCCGGGACGCCCGATCATCATGAGATGAGCAAGCAAGAGAAGTCCGCCAAGTATTGCCCCGCCAAGGATACCGCCGCCGAATATCACCTGTTCATCATCGATATCGCGTGCCATTGGAACGAGGACAATCAGCGCCATAGAAAGGTTATAGGCGGCATAATTAAAAGCGGCCAGCATCCAGCGGATTTGTCCGCTTTCCGGAAACGTTTGCGGGCCGGCTTGGTTCGTCCAAAACGTGAGGACAACAAAAAAGAGCAACAGCGGAACAACCAGAGAATTGATAAACAGCAGCCCGCGCAACCCTTTGAACACGAAAAAGATGCCGATCAATAGCACCAGCAAACTACCCAACTGGCGATTGAGTCCAAGCTGCTCACCGAAGAGCGCCCCGGCTCCGGCAAGCATGACGCCGGTCATACCGAGTGTGATAAAAAAAAGAAGTGCTTGGATGATACTGCCGACCTGCTCGCCCAACATGCGGATCAGCAGCTCATTAAACGAGTAAGCATTCATTCGTTTTGCATAAACCATCATTTTCGTGCCGATCCAGGTCATGATCAGGCCACTGAACACGGCACCAATCGTACCGAACGCATGATATTGGGTGAAAAATTGAATGATCTCTCTGCCTGAGGCAAATCCTGCGCCAACGACGGTCCCCACAAAAGTTGCCGCGACCTGCAGGATCCCCATCACTTTCCGTTTCACCATCGCTCATGCCCCCTCTAGCATTGCCTAAAATGGTCCCTATCGCCATCCTATGCAGCGCTTGTCCCGACAATGCCTTTTCAGTAACCGCTTTACAAGCCAGTTTGCCTCACTTATAATGAATGAAGGTGTAAAAAGACTTTAGGAAAGGGGATATGTATTATGGCAAGCAGAATCCGCAAGACCTCATTAACTTCAATTGTCTTCTGCCGCCGATCCCCGATCCACGGGAATCACTGACGTTTCTATTGACGATTAGGGATGGGCGGCTGCTTGCATGGTCGTACTCATTATGGAAAGACCGTGCAGACGGTCTTTTTTTAATACCTAATTTTCTTATAAAAACGGGGGATATCCATTGAAACTTGAAAAATATGGCTGGAATCAGTATATAGAAAAGTGCTCTCTTACGCTTAATCATGATCAATCGTTTGGTCGCGTGTTCTCAGAATACAAAGGGCAGTACAAACTGATGACCGAGCAGGGCAGCTATCTCGCCGAGGTGACCGGTAAATTTCGCCACCAGGCTAACGGACGCGAAGATTTCCCTGCTGTCGGCGATTGGGTTGTCTGCCGCGAGCGTCCTTCTGAACACAAGGCAGCCATTGACCGCGTCCTGCCGCGCTTCAGCAAATTTTCACGGAAAGCAGCCGGTTCAACAACAGTCGAACAAATTGTTGCTGCCAACATTGACACAGCCTTTCTCGTTATGGCGCTGAATCACGACTTTAATGTTCGCAGACTGGAACGCTACCTGACCATGGCTTGGGACAGTGGTGCCAATCCGGTTGTGCTACTCAGCAAAGCCGACCTTTGTGCCGATCTCGATGCTAAAGTCGCTTCCGTACAGGAAGTTGCGTTCGGGGTGCCGATTATTACCGTAAGCGCCATCGCAGATACCGGAAAAGAGCAACTGGGCGCATATCTTGGCGAAGGGAAAACGGTTGTTTTTCTCGGTTCATCCGGGGTCGGAAAATCAACAATGACAAACTGGCTGTGCGGCGAGATCATTCAAAAGGTAAACGCCGCTCGCGCGGACGATGATCGCGGTCGGCATACAACCACGAGCCGCGAACTGATTGTGCTGCCGAATGGTGGGGTCATTATTGACACCCCGGGGATGCGCGAGCTGCAACTGTGGACAGCTTCGGAGGATTCGCTTGACCACAGTTTTACCGACATTGAAACGCTGGCTGTTCGGTGCCGGTTCCGCGACTGCTCGCATCAGAATGAGCCGGGCTGCGCTGTTCAAGAAGCGCTGAACACTGGTGCGCTCAGCCAGTCGCGTTACGACAGTTATCTGAAATTACAGCGCGAACTCGCTTTTATCCGGCGCAAGAATAACGTTCAAGAACGCCTCAAAGAAAAAGCACGCTGGAAGAAAATTCATAAAGCGATACGCAAAAAACACGAATAAGCCGATGGATGGACAAAATAGATCGTTCGCTTAAGGAGACTGCCCCTGTGGCGGTCTCCTTAAAGCATTGCAGCATATCTTTGGAGGGTCACCTATTTTTTCATCGCGTAAAATGATTCGGAGATACCCTGGGTCACTTGAAAAGGAGAATACTGATGAATCAAAATTTGCAGCCGTTACGACACGAAGATTTCGACCTGTTTTTTCAAATTATGGAACAGTCTTTTCCAAGCGTGGAAGTGCGTCCGCGCGATCACGAATATGACTTGCTCAATGAAGATGCATTTACACTATGGGCGCGTTATGATGCGGCGAATCGTTTTCTTGAAGGATTTATCGCAGAGTGGGCGTTTCGCGATTTTCTGTTTATCGAACACTTTGCAGTCGCCCCGAAGCTGCGCGGAAAAGGCATCGGCGGACAAATGCTCAAAGCCTATTTGAGACAAGCAGACAGACCGGTGCTGCTCGAGGTGGAAGAGCCTGAAACGGAACTGGCTGAACGCCGCATCCAGTTTTACCAGCGCAACGGATTTATGCTTAGCTCATTTGGTTATGTACAACCGGACTTGCGCCGTACCGGCGATCGTGTTCGGCTTCGGCTGATGCAATATCCGCAAGCACTATCTGAAAGCGAATTTCAACAGCGAAAAGCTGCAATCTTTCGCCTTGTTTATAAGCGCGTTATGTAGTAAAAAGATCGGCCGGGCTCGCAACCGTCCGATCCTTTCGTTTTTAGCAAACCCAAGTTGCACCAATGATAATCAAAAGAATGAATAAAACAACCACCAATGCGAAGCCTGAGTTATTACCAAATCCTACTGGAGCTCCCATAGTCCTCATCACCTCCGTGGGTTCATTCCTATCCTATGCATACGCCCCAAAATGCGTCTCTCCTAAATTTCTATTTGGGCACTCGGTATGAAACCGCTTGTTTATGCCCATCCTGATCCACTGTGATAGAATGATAATGATTTGTGCTGCGACATATAACGCTGCACAGAAACGTGATGTTGGATTGTGGAGGTGCCTCACTCAATGGAAAATTTTGAAAAACTGCTCGATCACTACGCCGATATTACGGTTAAAGTTGGCTTAAATGTGCAGAAGGATCAGGAAGTCATGATCTTCGCACCAATTGAATCGCCGGAGATTGTGCGTAAGGTCGTGAAAAAAGCTTATGAAGCCGGCGCGCGAAATGTTTATGTCGAATGGAATGATGAAGCATTGACCCGCCTCAGACTCAGCCTTGCTCCTGAAGCATCGTTAAATACGTTCCCGACATGGAAAGCTCGCGCACATCAAGAACTGTCGGATCAAAAGGCTGCGTTTCTTTATATTTACTCGCCGAATCCTGATCTGCTGAACGGCATTGACGCGAAACGAATTGCCGCAGCGCAAAAGGCGGCTGCAGCAGCAAACAAGCAATTCTCAAATGATAAGAGCAGCGCGAAGGTTAGCTGGACGATTATCTCAGTGCCAACGCTGGCCTGGTCGAAAAAGATCTTCCCGGACCTCCCTGCTGATGAACGCATCGATGCACTATGGAAACAGATCTTTGCGATTACACGTGCGGATGCAGCCGACCCTGAGACTGCATGGAAAAAGCATATCCAGTCCTTAAGCGACAAACTGGATGACTTCAACTCGGCGCGGTTTAAAAAACTGCACTACAAGGGTCCGGGCACAGATCTTGTGATTGAGCTTCCTGACAAGCATCTGTGGGCGGGCGGTGGAATGGTTAACGATCAGGGCATTCCGTTCCAGCCGAATATGCCAACTGAAGAAATCTTCACCTTGCCGCTGAAAACAGGAGTAAACGGTACCGTTGCAAGTACGAAGCCGCTCAACTTCGGCGGAAACCTGATCAATCAGTTCTCACTCACATTTAAAGAGGGAAAAATTGTTGATTATGCTGCAAAGCAAGGTTTGGATACACTGCGTCAGATCATTGAAACGGATGAAGGCTCGCATTACCTTGGCGAAGTTTCGTTAGTCCCGCATCACTCACCGATCTCGGATACAAATTTGATTTTCTATAATACGTTGTTTGATGAAAATGCTTCATGCCACCTCGCGATCGGTCACTCCTACCCGTTTAATTATCAAGGCGGTCGGAAGATGACCTTAGACGAGTTAAGCACGCACGGGGCCAACCAAAGCTTGATGCATGTTGACTTCATGATTGGATCCGGCGAGTTGGACATCGATGCTGAGGCTACAGACGGAACGCTAACTCCAATCTTCCGCAGCGGCAACTGGGTGATCTGAAACAAACGAAAAAGCGCCAAGCAAACCGTTATTCACGATGCCTTCCTCCCCTGGCGTGCCGCTCTATTGGATACCAAAAAAAGTCACCCGATGTACTAGGGTGACTTTTTTTACTAGATTGCTTAAATTTTAAACCGTTTGATTTCTTCTTGCATGATTTGTGCTTGTTGTTCTAGCTCACCGGCAAGCCGGTTCAGCTCTTCCATTGATGCGGTCTGTTCTTGAACAGATGCGCTCATTTCTTCCGTGCTTGCCGCGGTCTCCTCGCTCGTTGCGGCAATCGTTTGTGCACCTTGTGTGACCTGTTCAATTTGTTGATGCGTCATGATGATCGCATCGGCAATCGTCTCCATGCCTTTAACATTTTGTTGAATCGTTTTCTCGATTTCCTTAAATGCATGATTTGATTCTGAGACTGCATTAGTCTGACCTTGAAGGACCGTAGCGGTCTGATCACAATAGGCAACGGCCTGCTTAATTTCTTCATTCATTGATTGAACCGACGCGGTTACTTCTTTTAAAGAATCGTTGGTTTGCTGAGCCAGCTTGCGAATTTCACCTGCGACAACGGCAAATCCCTTGCCATGTTCGCCTGCATGTGCCGCTTCAATGCTTGCGTTCAGCGACAACAGATTGGTTCTTCGCGCAATACCATCGAGAACATCAACAATCTGGTGCACATTTTTTGCATGCTCATCAAGCTTCTGCACCGTAGTGATGATTTTGTGGGTCGTATCCGCCGACGACCTCGACTGGCTGGACAAATGATTCATTTTCTCGCGTCCGCCACTCGCATGATCCTTCATCTGGTTGGCTCCAGCAAGTGCCTCTTTACTTTGCTGATCAATTTGGTTTACTTGTTGCAACAACTTCTGAAGTGACGCTTGGCTTTCATCGATTGAGGCCGATTGATTCGACGCTCCTGCCGCAATTTCCGTCACAGTAGCAGTGATTTCATTCGCCGAAGCTACGTTTTCCTCACTGCTGGCAACCAAGGTCTGTGATGCGCCGGTAATCTGTTGCGATACATCCGCCATCTTTTTCAGTGCTTGACGGTTCGTACGGGCAAGCGCGTTGATGCTGTGCGTCAATTGCGCAAATTCATCTTTGCCTTCAATCGGGATGACAACCGTCAAATCGCCCTTTTCAATTTTACCTGCTGCCGTTTGAATCTTCTTCAATCGTTTAAGCATGACGCCGAACACATAGATGATATACAAGATGGCAACCGCAATGATGATTAAAATGGTTAACACAGACGGCAGTGCGATTAGATTCGCTTTGTTGGCGATTTCGCCATTATCAATGATCCCGAGCAGCGTCCAACCGGAAGTTTTATTTGTTTTGAACACGACCAGCCGTTTTACGCCGTCAATCGTTGCATAAAAACTTCCGTTCTTCCCCATTTGATGCATTTTTTTATAAAAATCCTGTTTGGCAACACTTTTGCCGACTTGATCCTGGTTTGCTGATGCAATATAGGTCCCCTTGCTATCCAGCAACGCGGCATAGCCGTTGTCGCCCAGTTTTGAAGCACTGACCTCACGAACAATCGATTGGATGAACAGATCCATTTTGATGACACCTTTGACACGATTGCCGTCAACCACTGCCTGTTCAACACTGACAACATTCTGCTTGGTCACTTGGTCAATATAGGGGTCCGTCCAAATGGACTTGCCCTTACCGGCGGCCCCTTCCTGGTACCATCTTTCTGCCGTTGGGTCATAGCTGCTTGAAAAGAAATAAAGCGGCGAACGGACAATGTCCTTTTTTGCAGAAGCATAAGTTAATGCCTGGTACTTGGTATTTGAACTGAGTACATTTTCAAAGCTTTGCTGTATTTGATTAAAATTTTTGTCCACGTTGTTTAACATTGGGTTTATCGTAAACTGACGGACAACCGACTGCGCATCGTCAAAATAGGTATTAAACGTTTGATCGGTGGCGTTCAGCTGCTGAGTTGTTGCGGTGGTCAGCTGTTCACGAATCAATCGTGCACCATAGAAATAACTGAATGCTGCACCAATGATGCTGACGATCACCATTACCGACACGATTGGAATCAGCAGCTGCTTGCGAAGGCTCATATTCTGCAACGCCCGTCCGTTTATGTAGCCAAAGAGATGCTGAATAAAACGGATCACACGATTATCCTTCTCTTCAATGCGGTGCGGTTTGTTCCTTAACTTTTTATCTTTTTTTGTTTCTTTTTTCCCCAAGTATCTCTCCCCCTAAATCTGCCGAAATTGCACGCCGGCTTCTCTTTATTTTGTTTGCCTGTCACTGCATAGCATCGCACGAATCGCTTCTGCATCGCTCTCCAAATCGGCTGCCAGCTTGCTTAGATGATCCAGCCCGGCGGTTTGCTCCTCGATCGATGCCGTTGCTTGTTCGGTACCTGCCGCGTTCTGCTCGCTGATTTGTGCCATGCCGTCGATGGTTGTCTTGATCTCCTGAGTGCGTTCCGACATCTCTTTAATCGATGCTGTGATCATGCCGATTTGTTTCCGGTTCTCCGCAACAGCCTCCGTAATCTGTGCTGAAGCTTTTTCAAAGTCGGCGACAACGACAAACTGTTCTTCAAGCACTTTGCTCGTCTTGCCGGCAAAGGTGACGGTGTGCGCCGTGTCGGCGCGAATGCCATTAATTAATTCAGAGATTTCGTTCAGCGCTTGATCCGTCTGTTCCGACAATTTACGCACTTCATCCGCAACAACGGCAAATCCTTTTCCCTGTTCACCGGCACGTGCCGCTTCAATTGCCGCATTTAGCGCCAAAAGATTGGTCTGCCCGGCAATTTCCGATACATCCGTTATAATCTGACCGACATTTTTCGAGCGTGCCTCTAATGAAGCAATGGCATCGATAATGTCCGCGGTTGCACTGATTGTGCGTTCCGAGTGCTTGCGCAGCTTAGTGACCGATTGTTTATTTCGGTCCGAGACGTCGATAAGCTGCTCTGCCCCGGTACTCATCAGAGCAGTTTGTTCTTCAATCTCGTTCGTCCGTTCTTTTAACTGATCGGTTGCCTGTTTATTTTTGCTCATGAGTTCCGCTTGATCCGAGGCACCTGCGGCAATTTCACTCATCGCCGATCCGATCTCGCTTGAGGAGGCGCGATGTTCTTCGACATTGGCCGCAATCGTTTGCGATGCATTCTTCACCTTCTCAGAAACATCCGTCATCATACCGACACGCGCGTGGTTCGTCTGAATCATGCGGTTGATGTCTGCAGCAAGCCGCGACAATTCATCGTTTTCCGTATCATGAGCGATCGTTTGCAGATCTCCTTCCTCTGCTTTGCTCACGGCTGCCCGCAGCCGTTTTACGCGAAGATTATAGGCGTTGAAAATGCCATATAAGGAAGCAACACCAATAATAAGGACTGCGACCGCTGCGCCAAACGCAGCGATCAGCCATTCATTGCGCCCAAAGAAATAGAATAGAAAAGCAGTGGCTAGAGCGCCAAGACAAAAGATCGCAAAATAAGCACTGTGGAGGTTGTACCTCCTTGGCGTTCGTTTGTTGTTTTTATTGTTCTTCTCTGAAGTTTCCACCGATGATTCCTCCCGCAAAAAAACCAATCGTTTACCATTCACAAACTGAAGTGACTATACGCTCTTTATATCGGTTTATAACCTTAAAAGGTTTAAAGCGTTTTGCCTTATTCACGCTGACTCTGCCCAAAATGCGTCGTCCGTTGCGGCTGATGACTGCCAGTGTAAAACAGGTAATAGTACACGTCGAGCAGAAATACGATCACCATCGCCAGAACCATGCCTGAAAAATCAAAGGTAAACGTATCGATCAGATGTCCGGTACGTCCCGGCACAAAAGTCTGATGCCATTCATCGAACATGGCATAGCAAAGTGAAATGGCCGGTCCGCAAAGGTAGCAAAGCAGACGCGGCATCACCGTTGTCATGAACAGATTGATCAGCATAAAGGTCAGTAAGCAGTATTCTGCCACATGGCTTGCCTTGCGAAACACAAATTCAAACAGTGCATACGGGTCATCAGAGGTCACATGCTGCCCGCTGTAGTAGAAATCAACATGCGGAAAGGTTTCCGCTGTCCACTGGAAATGTGCCTTTAAAAACGGCTGGAGATCCTGTTCGGCATAGGGGGTCGATGAGCCTTTGTAGATTAAGCCGATAATCACTAGAATAAGGACGAGCCAGAAAAAGAACGCTTTACGATTTTTCAGCATTTTTCCATCTCCCATCATAAATATGTATCTATAAAAAGTTTTCTCACAGCGCAAGAATCATCGTTTTCACATCATTATTGTAAATTTTTTTTTACAAATGCTTCATTAATTTTCAATTATAACGTAAATACCACCGGCTGGTGCAGAGGTATTTTGCCGCAGCCTGAAAATACTGCTTTTCACGCCTTTAAAAACACTACGCAACGGCTTCGCACGATGTTTCCGTATCTGCTGAAAAAAATTTTGCAAACACTTGTTGCACGCTTCCATACTCAAGCATTCGATCAAAATGAAAAAAGGTTAAACATAACCGGATGAATAACGGGAAAACTATAGTGATAAAAAGGAGGTAAATCCATGAACAAAGAACAAGAATTGAAACGCCAGTTTAAGACGCGGGAAAACACCGGAGAGCACCGAAATGGCCGGCTTGCACAACAAAAAAATCACAGTGACGGTCACGAGGTGCCAAATGAGTATACCAGTCACGACGATCAAAAGTGACCGATTAAATTCGGGATGCCTGATTATAGTAGGCATCCCTATTTTTTTGCGGAACCATCCCGCCGCCGGTCGCCCAAAACAAGTGAACCGCTTGATTCATTTTAGCGACCAGCTCATGGCGTTCTAAATAACGTTTGCCTTCCTTAGTGCTGAGGAGCCGTTTCGGACCGATGAATCCGGCAGCTGCTGAAGGTTCAATCCAATGATTTTCTGTGTCTTTCAGCGCCTTGAGGATTCGAAACAAATCGGAATCCTGGACCGTCATGCATCCGGAAATCAACGAACCAACCGCTTTTCCAGCGAATGCTGAGGGGCGTGGCACGGCAAGTCCATCGGCCGCCGTGCGATTGTCTAATCCAAAATCGCAAACAGAGACCTTGTCGTGAAGCCCGGTAAGCAAACCGAGTAAAAAGCACGGCGCATGCGTCGGCTCAACAAAGAAGACATGGACCGCATCGCCAAAAACCTGCTTTAGCCCAAGGGTCACACCACCGGGGGCGCCGCCAACGCCGCATGGCAGATAAACAAACAACGGGTGGTCGCGATCAACGACCACGCCTGACTTGCTCAATTGACGCTGCAGCCGCGCGCCGGCAGTCGCATAGCCGACAAACAAATCGTTTGATTGTTCATCATCAATAAAATGACAGTGCGGATCTTGGCGCGCTTGATTGCGCCCTTCTTGAACCGCTTTACTGTAATCCGACTCATATTCTTTGACCGATGCCCCTTGCTTACGAAGCATTCTCTTTTTCCAAGCGCTGGCATCGCGCGACATGTGTACAGTGGTTTGAAAACCAAGTTTCGCCCCGACAATGCCGATACTCAGTCCCAAATTGCCGGTCGAACCAACGGCTAACGCATAATTGGCGAAGAACGCGCGGAACGTTGCCTCAGCAAGGCAAGCGTAGTTTTCGTTTTTACTGAGACGTCCCGCGCGGATTGCTAGATCTTCCGCGGTTTTCAGCACCTCATAGATCCCGCCGCGCGCTTTAATCGAACCAGAAATCGGCAGTTCACTGTCTGCCTTCATTAAAAATGTACCGGGAACCTGCCTCTTTAGCTGCTGATCCAGCCATTTTTGAAAGGAAGGCAGCGCATAGATCGGCGACTCAATGATCCCTTCGCTGCCTCGGGTTTCCGGGAATGCTTTTACCAGATAGGGTGCAAATCGGCGCAGGCGCGCTTCGGCATCGGCAACATCATCCGCCGACACCAAGGACGCGGCTTGCTGTCATAGGCTGGATTCAGCCATAACACGTCTTCGCACGCCTCCAGAGTACGGATCACCGGCTCCGACTTTTCCCATTGCGCACGCGCGCTCGTACCTATCCTCTGATCCATGAATTGTCCCCCTAATTCTTTTTTTCAGAGCGTGGCTTGCTCTTTTCCAGCGAATCCAACAGATCAAAAACTAATTGAAAATTAGTATACCGTTGCAGCGAATGCATTCCTTTTTCAATGAAGCTCCAGGTCTCATCAATTGAACCGGCAACTGCAAACGGCTGGTTATGAAAAAAATAATAAAAATGTTGCGGATCTTCTCGGCATGCCTGTTCAAATGCACGGGATTGATTGATTTTTTCCTCAATCGTCATATTGCGTTTATGATGCATCACATGATCCAGATTACAAGAAAAATAGAGGAGAAAATAGTAGATTCCCGCCATGATTTCATCGGACGTTCGCATCGTGTGCAGCTCTGAGGCTTTGATTCGATTCCTTTTTTGAATATACTGCTGAATGCCCGAATTTGCCACCATAATTCCTGATTCTTGGTAGACCGGCGCGCGCCCAACCGATGCGTTCACCCTCACATCGTCCGCAGCAACAAATGTACCATCCGTATCGGTCACCTGAATGACTGCCGCGATCTCTTGTTTGCGGTATTTCGTTTCATGCATCATTTTGCGCACCTGGTCACCCACGCGTCCCTTCACATTTTTGCGTATGCCCGGTCGTGTAAACAGATCGCCATGGGTCACATGGATAGCGACCCTGTACTTGTCGGGAACATATCGGCGAATGGCCGCCAGCGCACGCTCATCAGAAACGCCTTCAACAAGAAAGACAAGGACTTTTTTAGGCATTGTTTTGTTCACCTGCCTCATCAAATGCCTCCATGATCTCGTAACGATCGGTCGGTTGATAAACCTCGTCGCCATCGTTCCCGAGCTGAATGGCACGAAGGTAGACATCACGGATGTTGCTGCTGTCGCGAATCCCTTTCAAGACAATGTAGCGATTTTCCGGATTAGCTGAAGTGAAGACAAGATTGTCCTTCTCAAGCACTTCCAACAGCCTGAGATTGTGCGAGGTAAACAGAAGCTGTCCTTTGCCGCTGTCCTTGAGAATTTTCACCAGTTCGCCAAGCAGAAATTCGTAAATACCGGCATCCAGTTCGTCGATCACGATACAGGCATTCATATCGTTGTACATCACGATCAATGAACTAAGTACAGCCACCAGTTTCTTGATACCGTCCGATTCACAGGAAATCGGAAGCAGGCGCCCTTCGCGCCGTGCGGCTAATTCGATGCGTACGCCCCTACCGCCGCCCTCCATGATCTGATCGCCAAGCTTTCTTACCTCCACGGTCAATCCGGGCACTATTTCTTTGAGAATTTTGCTAATCGCTTGAAACATCTGCGTCAGCAGCTCATAAGTCTTTCGGTCCACCTTTTTCGGATGATTGATCGGCAGTTCAATCACACCGTAGTCCTCTTTATTAGTGCTGCTATAGTGAATCGGAATCGACACATCGGCAAGCGACCTCCCTGAATCATGATTGCTGAGCACAAACAGCCGCGCAGCGAACACCTGCTTCAACGCCCGCACCAGTTGATAGGGCAATTCATCCAAAGTCTGCTCAAGCAAGCCAAAATTGTCCTTACGAAAAATGAATGAAGTATGCTGCTGTTGCGCCAAAACAGCACTCACTTTGTATGAAACGAAGCGATCATCTTTTCTTGATCGCATCTTTGACGCAACCGTATTAGGCGCCGCTTTTGTTTCCCGTCCTGCTTGCGTAAATGCAATTAAGGTCCTGTACCGCGCGCCCTTTACCAATTGCTTGTAACGAATTTCCTCATGGGTAACGGTCACCGGATCGCGCTGACGATCATTGGCCAAATTCACTGCATCATCGGCATCCAGATCACGTTTCGTCAGGGAAAAATCATAGACAACCTCATAGTGTTTGTTCGCCATTCCAATCAAGAAGGTAAAAAGAAAACGCGCCGTATCGCTGCGCTGATAGATCAACCGGTCAATGCCCGACTCAAGCGGCCCACCGTTCAGCAGCGTGCGCACCACTTGAAACGCCGAAACAATCGCCGTTTTGCCCGACCCGTTTTGCCCATACACACCCAGCACATCCGCACGTTTCAGCGAATGACTTTTCGAACAAGGAAAATACAGCTTACCTTGAACAACATTTTTGCAGTTCTGTAATTCAACACTCGAGACTCTGACGTTAACAGCCATATCCATACCCCTCACCTCATCAGACACATAGCATTATTATCTGAATCCACGGCGGTTTGTATACATTGGTTACTATTAGAACACGGAATATGGAGATGAAAAAAATGTCAATTGACTCACTTATGAAGAGTGCGACTTGTGCCGGATTTGTGAGACGTTTACGAGAAGAGATTTCAATCCACGCACTCACAAGGAGTGCGACGCTGATGAGACGGCTTTTGGCAGTGATAAAGCATTATTTCAATCAAACACTCAGGCGATAGATATCGTTTGCAATCTCAGATAAATTTACATTTCATGATACGTAGATTAAAACTACACGTTTACTATTTCGATGACGGAGAAAATCATATTTACATTTCATGATACGTAGATTAAAACTTTAAGGCTGATGCATCGACCGTTAATACGCTGACATTTACATTTCATGATACGTAGATTAAAACTATGTTGGTAACTATGCTTACGGCCGCTGCCTGCCAGATTTACATTTCATGATACGTAGATTAAAACCGAATGTGAACAGTCTTATATCAAGCTGAACGAAATTTACATTTCATGATACGTAGATTAAAACCATCGCCATTCATTAGTGCAGTTGCTCCGTCAAACAGATTTACATTTCATGATACGTAGATTAAAACTCCAACAGGTGCCGCACTACAAAAAGGAAAGATTATATTTACATTTCATGATACGTAGATTAAAACAGAACCCGTTTGCGTCCAAGTATCGCCGACGTCGTAATTTACATTTCATGATACGTAGATTAAAACATATCCTTTAGCTGTATCACGCGTGCAAGCTCTTTATTTACATTTCATGATACGTAGATTAAAACGCATCGGACAGCTTCAAAGGCGCGGACAGCCCGTGATTTACATTTCATGATACGTAGATTAAAACGAAATGGCATGTTACTGGCTATCACAATTATAAACATTTACATTTCATGATACGTAGATTAAAACAGACCCGTTTGAAATCCTTATATATCATACCTTAGTAGACCAATTTCTGTCGACCTAAACTTTAGTCACACCATTAGTCATGCTTTGATAATCGATAGTAATTAAAATTGCATCGAATTATTGTAGTACCAACAGTTTCTGAGTGTCTGTCGATCTACGGTTATTTTTACGTTACCTAAGGTCGACAGACAGATTTAGCTTTAAAAGAAATTTGACGTTTTATCATCCTCCATACCCCAAAAACTTTTTTCCAACCATTTCTCTTGCCTACTTGAAAAAACAACAACTGAATCTAAATCTGATCTAATAAATTGATTAAGTTCCAGTCTAAGCTGCTCTAATAAAGCAGGTGTTATTTCACCTTCGAATACAGATTTCTGGACATTGGTCAAATATTTTTTGCTCGTTTTAAATACATGACGCAATACCTTTGCACCGTTTCCTTCAGTTGAAATATCATAAACTAAAATAACATACATCGTTACCACCAAATTTTGAAACTTTCATATTTTTTATCACCAGTCATGTGTTTGATCAATTTATAACATTCTAATCGGATTAATCGTCGATAAGAAACCTTTCTTCTTAGCACACGATGAGTTATTGTTTCTTTCATTCGTTCATCAAAAACGCGTAGGATACGCTTTCTAGCCTTTTCATTCAAAAAATAATAATTAGATTCTTTTTTAAAATCTTTTTCCGTGATTTCGTGTTTATTGAGCATAGAAAAAATAATTCGATCGGCAATCAACGGTTTAAAAATTTCCGAGATGTCTAAGCAAAGTGAGAATCTTCTTGTACTTGCACTATGTAAATAACTGATTGTTGGATTGAGTTGTGTGACGTATATCTCCGATAAACAGCTACTGTAAATTAAAGCGTTCAGATAAGAGATTAGCGTGTTAATCATATTATCGGGTGGATGTTTGACGCGCTTTGTAAAATCAATTTGTTGATTAACAATGACATTCCATGCGTTATAGTAGTGTTTTCTAATATTTCCTTCAATTCCAAGTAATTCTTGAACATTTTTAGTTCGTTCTATCTCTTTCTGTAGTTTTTTCATTTCAATGATTTGTTTATTGACATCTTTCCCTCTTTGGCGATAGTATCGTAAATTGCGCATCATATTATAACAGCTGCCTTTTACGAACTCACGTGCTAGAATAATGCGTTTACTTAAATCAGAGTAATGTTCAACTTGGTTTACTAATAAATGCCCTGACACATTTGTCTCACGCGGACAGAAACTACCCGTATAAAAACCATAATAATTAAAAAAATGAACCGGTATACTTAATTGCCCAAGGTAATTGAGACATTTTGTATTAACATCGACTTCGCCGAGCAAAAAAATATCTCTTGTCATTTCTATCTTTAAATCTTTGAATTTTCCATTTGGGGCAGTTAAACGCACGACGTTGTCTTTCCTTTTCAAAACACCATTTGAAAAAAGATAATAGCTTTCTGGCATACACAATAGCACCTCCCGCCTCATATATAGCAATATTCAAAGTATGCACATTTTCTACAAATAGGCTGTTCAATAATGTCTGGCGCGGTTCTAAGTGTTATAATTTTCTCGATATCTTCTAAAGTACATTGAATAGTTGCTCGATCATTTTGAGTAAGTGCAACCTTCTGTCTTTTCCGGAGTTTAGGGTAGTCTAGGATCGCCTTTTTAATTTCTATACCGCGCTCTTGTAAAAAATATAAGTAATATTTTGCTTGCCATATTGACGCTTCTTCAATGGATCGGCTTTTTTTCACTTCATGAAGGATAGTCCAATCTTGTATAAAATCAACATTAACCGTACCGTCAATCATAATATGCTTTGTTTCACGCTCATAACTCGATTGATCGAGTAATCGTCCGAGAACAACATTTTCATCTGTATCTTCATAACGCAAATCATGTGCAAATAACCAAAGCTTACGACGACAAACAAAATAATAATAAAACATTGCACCAGTTACCCGCATTGATATGCCCCTTTTTAAAATGTAAAGTCATCAAAATTCGTTTCTGATTTTCGACCCGTTACTCCTTTGTCGTCATAAACGCAATCAAACAGCTCGTACCATTCATAATCATTTATTTTTTTTGGTGTGACAAATTGATTTTTCACTAAATAACCCGGTAGATCCACTGTGAAATCAGCAAATTTAATCCTTGCTTCAGTTTTTTCTTTTCGTAATTGTGCTTTCTCTGATTTATTTAATCCCCTTTGCGGTCTCTGTAGAGTATCAATATAGGCTTTTATTTCTTCTTGATTGGCGAGAAACACATCTTTAGGAATAACCGTTCGTGAGTTGATATTTCGAAAGAGGTGTTTGACCTTCTCTTTCGGTAACTCAAAATCATTATAACTTTGAACATATTTGATTGTTGATAAGATGTCTTTATAGTAGTCCGTTTTCTCTAGTACTTCTGTTGAATAAAGCATTTGGATAAGGTCAACTTTACGTTGCTCTGTTATTTTTCCGTCTATACTTTTTAATAAATCTTTGGATAAGCTAAAAATATCTTTATCTACAACATGACCAACACCACTACAGTACTTATTTCCACCGTCAAAGACATAACAATTATAAGAAACATCTAAGTTGCGCTTTCGATAGCAGCGTCCCATTCGCTGAAATAAGCCATTCAAATCTGTTAGTTCAGTAAATAAAAGGTCAAAATCAATGTCTAACGATGCTTCAACCACCTGTGTTGTGACCCAAATCCCATGACATTTATTTTCACGTTGACCAAAGTCAAATATTTGTTTTTCTTTCTCTTTTCGATCTTTTTTAATAAACTGACTATGTAATATATAAACTTCATCGCCATATTCTTCAGATAACACATCATACATTTGTTTGGCTTGCTTCACCGTATTACATATAACCAATATCTTATTATCGTGGTATTTCTGTTTGATTACGGGTGCGGTAATCTCTTCATGAATAACCTTTACACTATGACGGATTTGATTATTAACAAAGATTTTAGGCTTTTTAAATGTCACCTTTTGTTTTTCTAATAAATCCACAACGATGCCTGGTAAAGTCGCTGTAAGAATAGCAAATTTACCGCCAAATTTTGAAATCGTCGATAAACCGAGTATTAAATAAGCAAGCAGATCTGATGAATACATTTGAATTTCATCAATAATCACTCTTGAATAGGATAAAGTAGCAAGCTTGGGCTCAAATCCAGGATAACGATATACAAAATCAAATATCTGATCTAATGTACATATGGTCAATGGCAAGGATAGTTGTTTGGTTTTAGTCACATATTCCTCAATTTCTCCTTCAAGCTCTTCTTTTCGATTTAAATATTGACCATAGGTTTCACTATGTAGAAGACCCACCCTGTTTTCTTTATTTTCTTTTACGATGTTTTCGGTAATACGATAGTAAATGGCATTAATAGCAGCTTTTAAAGGTAAAGTAAAAAAGCCCTTGTTATTTCCCAGCCATAGCAAGCCTGCCTCTGTTTTTCCCATGCCTGTTTGAGCGATGACAATAACATTATGGTCTTGTTCCGCTTGCATATAAGTCTGCAAAACATTCCATTTATACCCCAACTGATTCATTGCATCATTTAAAAAATTGTTGATATGTTCAACCTCAACATGGGCACTAGCCGCGTAGTCCATTCTATTTAATAGACCTTTTAGCATAACGTAATCGATGAAAGAATCATAGTCTTTATTCGAATATGTTCTTTCATTTAAGCAAAAAAAGGCATCTGAAAAATCGGGATCAAAGAACAATGGATCATCTAATCGATTGTAATGAAAGCCATCTACTTCTCTTTCCATCTTTGCCATGGCTTCTCGCCAAACTTCTTCTTCAAAAGTAATGGGACGTTCATGATGATAAGCAATCGCTTGATAAACAATTTTGATTTGGTCTTCAGAGTACCCTTTATATTCCAACTTTTCATAATCAATAAACGCTAAACTCAAATATCCATGTGGGATTTCATTCCGAGATCGTTTCCCATTTAATTTATTTTGAAATAACGCATTCATTTTCCCTAGATCATGCACTAAACACACTAGTTTTAGAAGATACCAATCAACCTTAACATTGGGGTATAGTGATTTAAGTAAAGAAACATTTTTCAATAAATTTTCCGTATGTTCAATGATTGTCTCTTTTGGATCTGATTTAGCAAGATATTGATTCATCTTACACTTATCCTTTTCTTGAAATGAATAAAAAGAAGATATAAAATTTTTATCCCCTAGTCATTATTCAAACAATAAAAACAATATTTTGATCATTTTCATCATTATCAATATAGACCTGGCTTTTTCTTGGTGCGGATAGATATGTTGCATAGTACACTTCTTGCTTATTCCATTTACGAAAGACTTTAGGATTTTTTTTCGTTCCGTAATTCACTAGCTCATAGTTCCTAGTCAACAGATAGCGTGTACCTAAATCACTGATTCCCTGTTGACGGTTTTTAAAAAGAACGTTCCGATTCTCCACCCATTCTATAGGGACATAGGCTCCACAATTTTTTCCCAATCGTTTATCTTTTGATAACACCTGCTTTTCTACCTCAACAATTTTCACTTGTTTAATCACAGCGATATCTTCTCTGCGTCCAAGAGAGGGATACTCCCAAGGATGTAAAAAGGCATCATAAATTTCAGTGACGATGGATTGGTCTTTTGGAATAATATGTAGCACCAACTCGACATCAACTAACAATTCTGTAGTGGATACCCCTCTACTGATCCCATAATCCCCAACCTTCAGTTGATGGCGTTTAGCATCATATTTCATCCCATTCTTAAACTCATAGCGTGTCGCAAGATCATTCGTCTTTGAAAAGTATTTCCCTTGAATGCTCACTTTCATCTCATGATACGTATCATATTGACACAGATTATGAATCATCCCGATTACCGTTGAAAATGGAGGAAGTGGGTATGTTTCTTTCAATTGAAAACTCGTCGGTTTCTTATAATTAACTAGGTCTTGCCATAACTTCACTTTAATTGCTTTCATAATAATCAATAACCTTATCTTTTAGCGTTCTGAAAAAATCCGGAATAGATGCTACATCAAAAGATTCACGAATTTCACCATCATTAGAAAAAGTTCCTTTAACTAAGCCATAATAGGTGTTTTCCTTAATGCCATCATAAAGAACGTCCTTTATTTGCTCGACATTTAACCGGTTATTCTCCAGCTTAACAGTATTTTGGAATACAGGATTTTTCACGTCATAAACACCACCAACCACAAACAACGGTTTTAAATCCTCACGTCTCCCACGTATATCCCGATATAACAGCGAAATTGTATCTAGAAGTTTATTGACACGCCTTGCTTTCTCGTTGCTGGCTATTTCTACTTTACCGTCAATCCCAATTTGATCTAAATCCATGACCACTGTATAACAATAATAGGATCTGTGAATTTCGGATTGAGCTAAATTCATATTTGTTTCTAGACGATCAGCAAGTCCCTTATTCGTTAAAAAGTCCAGATCACCCTTAAACGTTTCTAACGAAATGGCATTAGATAAACGAACCTTAGCTGACCTTTTTTTACCGCCAGATCCCTTCTCTGTCTTAAGATAACCAAAAAAATCAATCTCTGGATATTTGTCGATCGTTGCTTCAGGTGCGAACTGAACTACCGTCTTATCTCCGCTTCCTTCCGCTGACACAGGTGTAGTGATTTCTCCAAGCTGTTCAATCATATTATACCGAAGTGCTTGACGTGAAATATAGGTATACTGATCGCCATTATTTCTTGACATTTTTTTCAAAGAAGCTACATTACCAATGGATTCACCATAATTTGCACTTTCTGCTTGAAAAATAATGGTCATCGTTAGCCCTTTTGGATTCATTTTGATTCACGTCCTTCTTCATTTTTATGATCAATAATTCCCGCTACAAAAGCATAACCAATAGTCTTAAATGTTTCGTCACTAGTGAAAACCTGAAGAAATAATTGAGGTACTTGCTGTTTGAGATAGGAATAACAACTTAATAGAACATCCATAAACATGTTTATATTGCTTGTTTTTAACGCATTAAGCAATTTATAACTGATTCCTGATAGTTTATTATCTGCCCCCTTATTCTTGTAGGCTTTTCGAAAGTAATAGCCGAATTGATTAGCTTTTCTCACTTCTTCTTTTACTAAACCTTCCATGTATCCAATCCCCCTTAAAAAGTTCGTGTTAATTTCCAATATCTGATTAACATGGCTGATGTTATAATACAAGTTTGGAACATTTGACAGCTTATAAACAATCAGTTTATGAATAGTCGTAAATAAATTCACCTTGTTAAATAGATGCTCCATAACCAATTCATAGAGGTTAAAATTCACATTTCCCTCTCTATAACCTGTATATAATAACCTATTAGTTGATTCCTTCGATTGTTTTAATACAGATAATGCTAATCGGGATAAAATGTTGAAATGATAACATTCATTTTCGTAACGCACAATTTGAATATCAGCAAGCTCATAATTTATTTTTCCAGTAAATTGCTCTTGCATAGCTTTTGTTAATGCATAGTATGTGTTCACAGAGCGAACGGCCGTATCATTTTGTTCTAGAGTATTCAACTTTATATTTTCATTGACTCGTAGTAAATTGATAACGGTTGTACTGTCATTAACAAATAAGCCCCTATTATAGACATACGTAAATCCAGCAGGAACACATGAATAAATCAGTCGGCAAAATGGACATATCCCAACATCATTCGTAAAATTCCATACGTGTGATGATTTTCGATTCGTATCGAAACCCGTTTGGTTAAGGAAACTCAAATCCATACTTAGATTTTTTACTGGTCGATCACAAACAAAACAATGATACTTTCTTTTTGGATCATCTACTTCAAAATACTCTTCTGTTGGAACAACAAAATGATTTTTGAAATCGACGTACATATCTTTTTCTTTGGTTTGTGGATTCAAAAAACAAACGCCATTCCACGCATTTTTGATTTGATTATAAATAATATTTTTCCCAGCTAAATATTTACGCCCCTCTTTACTTTTGCAACAAGTAATGATTTCTTTCAGTATTGGAAGTCTTTCTTTTACTTCATTTAAAATAAATTCCTTCTCATCTAAAAATGTTTCCGATTTTTTAGGAGTCGTAACCGGCTTTAATTTCTTTTCTAAAGCTAGTAGATCTGTTTCACTGTTCATTAGTTGATATGCAGCTTTATAACTATTGCTTTTAATATATTTTTTTACAGTATCTTTAATATACTTGTTTAACCGCTCAAGAGCCTGTTCATCAAATGTATCAAAGTTATTATCTTCATACCTTTGCATTTCAGATTCATAAGATATGATTTTATACCAAGGCAGTTGTTTTTTGTATGTATTGATGAAGTAGTCAAAATACTTGTCTTCAAAGTCTAAAAGCACGTCTTTTGAAAAAGAAATGGTGCTATTATCGACGATCGTCACATTATCTTTTCCAACGATATTCACAAATCCAACAACGCCTGCATTGTAAAGCCACTCGTTAAGCGTAACTTCTATGTTTGTCTCACCCATACTCGCACCACCTTAGACAATATCCAACATTCCAAATCCCAGTCCTCTATGACTTCCAAGACCTGTTTGGTAAAGATAATTTAATAAATAAGGCTTAGATTCTACACTAAATGTCCCTAAGGAACATGTAACATGCACATCGTATAGTTTAATAACCGTTTTTTTCATGGCTGCTGACTGTATTTTCATCTGCTCAATATCGGTCAATGGAACGTGAATTGAACTGTTCTTAAGCTGAAAAGATAGATTTCGTTTTAATATGTCTGACCAGGAATTGTCATCATGGATAAAATACCAATCTTTTTTTGTCTTTGGGTTATGATCTCTAGCAACTAGTGGAGACATTGTTTTAAAGATGACTCTTTTATCATAAATTTGTTTTTCTTTTTTAATAATGACATCTTTAATTATGATTGTATTATTTTTGGAGAATGGAACTGGTTTTTTCCGAAGATTGATAAAAGCGTTATAAACATTGATGCCAATTTCAAGATCACTAGTAGAAAAATTAATGATCAATTTTTTGTCTTTTATGATAATCGTTTCTTGGGTGAACTTAGGAGCAGGAATATAAGCACTGTATGCAAAGTCTTTTTGCTTATTACTCCCTAGTCCATATAGGGTATTGTAGAGTGAGTTGTTTGTATTAGACAAACCTAATTTTAACAAACTAAGTACCTTTCTTCTGTAATCTACCGGGATTTGTTCATTTTGTAAATCACATAAAATGCATAATCGCATCATCGTTCTCCTTTTGGCAATTTACTTTTTGTTTAATAATGAAGAACTAGTAAATTCAAACTATATTTCTACTAAATTATACCACAATTTCTCAATAACCATCAGCCTAAGATAGAGTTTAGGTTGAGTCAAGCAATTGTAGGCATAAATTTTTATGGCTAGTAAAGTAAGCGTATTTATTACTTTGGCCATCATGGACAAAGAACATAGCGAGCATTTCAACGCCTAGTAAAGTAAGCGTATTTATTACTTTGGGGGTTATCCTTGTTGCGTCTCCTATTTATAGGGATGCATATTGTAAATCATAACCACCCTTCAAAAGGGTGATTTGTTCTTTTCCACGTATGAGTATCTTTCAATCCCTCAATACCAGACTCATCATATTTACGCAGCCGATCTTTGACTGTACACCTAGAAACGCCACTATTCCGTGCTGCTTGTCCTAGCGATTCTCTCCCTTCCACAATATCTTTAACCGCCACCAGTTTTTCCTCCGCAGAAAGCCAGCCCTATTAGACATAAAATGATCCCCTTGAATCAACAGATTTGTAATATTTCATCTGTCAACTCAAAGGGGATCATATCACATCATATGGAGTTGTTATCCTCTATTAATTTTATCCCAACTCTCACTCCATCATCTCTGCCTCAATATACGATGTCTTCGAGGATTCTTGCATGCGCCAGTAAACGATCAGACTGATGAAGATGCAGCCGGCGACGTAAAAGAAGAACAGGGTTTCGATGCCGAGGCTCTTAAACCACAAGGCGACAAATTCAGCAGTACCACCGAAGATCGCTACCGTCAAGCCGTATGGGAGGCCAACGCCGAGTGCGCGGATTTCCGTTGGGAATAGTTCGGCCTTAACGATCGCATTGATTGACGTGTAGCCGGTAACGATGATCAAGCCAACCATCATCAGTAAGAATGCTGCTGTCACGCTGTGCGAGCTGTGCATAAGCATAAACAGAGGCACAGTCAAGACCGTACCGCTAATGCCAAAGAAGAACAGCAGCGGTTTGCGCCCAATATGGTCGGACAGAAGTCCGGCGAGCGGCTGCATGATCAGGAAGATGAGCAGCGCAACAAAGTTGATGATGCTGACAACCTCTTTATCAAGACCAACCGAGTTAATCATGAATTTCTGCAGGTAGGTGGTGTACGTATAGAAAGCGACGGTACCGCCAAGTGTCAAGCCGACAACGGTCAGGACAGCTCTCGGGTACTTCAGCAATGCCTTAAGGGTTCCGGCATCTTTTTTCGTCTTGCTTTTCGCCATATTCTTAAATTGTTCGGATTCGTCCATGGACAAGCGCAGCCACAGAACGATCAGTGCGCCAAGCGCTCCGATGATGAATGGAATTCGCCAGCCCCAAGCACGAAGCTGGGCATCATTAAGCCATAATTGCAGGATGATTTGAACGCCAAGAGCAACGAGCTGACCGCCGACAAGCGTCACATACTGGAAACTGGAATAGAAACCGCGGCGGCCTTTGTTCGCCATTTCAGACAGATAGGTCGCTGAGGTGCCGTATTCCCCGCCAAGAGACAATCCTTGGAAGAGCCGTGCAAGGATCAAAATAATCGGAGCGGCAATGCCAATCGTTTGATAGTTCGGCGTCGCGGCAATAATCAGTGAACCACTCGCCATAATCAGAATCGAAAGGGTTAAGGCCGCGCGACGACCATGTCGATCGGCATAACGCCCCATGATCAGACTCCCAATCGGCCGCATTAAGAAACCGATCGCGAATATGGCAGCCGTGTTCAGCAGTTGCGTGGTTGTATCACCGGATGGAAAGAAGTCCGTCGAAAAGTAGACAGCAAAAGCGGCATAGACATACCAGTCATACCACTCAATCATGTTTCCTAAAGAGCCTTTTAATATATTACTAGCAATATAACGCGACTGCTTGCGCTCTGCTTTTTTTGCATCAGTCACATGAACATCTCCTTTATTAAAAAGTTTTGCAGACAAGACCTATGTACCGGGCTGCAGAAGAAAATAAGGCACAAGTAGAAAGTTAATCCTATAAACTAATGTACATGACTTGTCCTGCTGAAGGAAAATAATCCGCTTAAGCGAACATCAGGCCCTTGTTAAACACCATGCCATGCCTATCAATCATTCTTATAAGTTATCAATATAATAACATACGGATCATATATTGACATCATTTCATGCCCATTTTGTAAAATTATTTTCATAATGTGCTGCAATAAAAAATAAATATCTACACAATCTATTTAGAAAGCAGCTTATTCGACCAGTCTGCCTACGCAACAATGGTTACACAGCAATTTCATTGACTCGGCAACGCAAAACAAGAAAAACTCGGCGGCTGAAGTCCGATTGACGATCGGATTCCAACCACCGAGCAAGTTAAATCGATTTAGAAGCAGCACAGCTACCTCCCAGCTAAAATGCACATGCATTGTTTTCATGCTTTATTTTTCTCTTTTATTGCCAAGCTATGCTTTCGATAATACCTTTTCTCTGCTGCTCGCGTAAATAAGTTCGGTCATCAAGTAAGCAATTGTCGACTCCGCACCTTGATTGCGGTTCATACCGCTTGGCTCCAGCCCGTCATGGCAACCGCCGTTGAAATCAGCAAGCGGTTGCTGCAGGTCGTTTTCTCCATGAAACCAGGCGCGGCATCTCTTAATTACGGATAAATAGTGCTCCGGATTACTCAGTGCGGCGTACGCTTGCCCGGCAGCGAGCGCCAATTTCATTACTTCGAGCGGCTGCTGATCCCAGTGGTCACAGTGATCCGGTGTACACCATGTACGATTGCCGATCGGCCGGATTCGTCCCTCTTCCCCAGTCATTTTGTCAATCAGGAAGTCGAGTGTTTCCTCAGCGATCAACAATGCGTCGCTGTTTCCGGTTACTTGATACGAATGGAACAGCGCCCAAGGCAGTACACCGTTTCCATAAGTCATCATCGGTTCGAACCATTGCCAGTCGCCATCGGCATTCTGTTCATAGGCAGTCAGAAGCTGCGCTTCCAGTGCTTCCACCCGCTCAGGCGCCTGCTCACGAATGAAGTTCTGGAACCGCGGCAAATGACTCAGTTCATTGTTACATGAAAGCAGGAGACTTGTTGCTGCTAGCGTGTACGCCTTGCCGCGCAAGTGTTTGAGCATTTCTGCAGCACGAAATCCATTTTGAAAAAGCGTCGCCGCGGCAAAACGGCTGTCCGGATGAGGCAGATTCAGGCTTGCAACCGCGCAGCCCCAAAGTGACCTGCCGAAACAGTCGTCCGAGGGCTCCTCTGCTTCCGGCGAACGGTCGTAGCTGTAATTGTTATGAAAGTGGCCGTCCGGTTGCTGCGCATGACACAGAAATGACAAATAGATTTCCGCCAGACGTTGCAGTTCTTCCGCCTCGCCGCGCATTGCCGGGTCAGAAGCAATCCTGTGCTGCCAATTGCAGGTCAGCCATAGTGCGCGGGCGTTGTCATCGGTAGCGTAGCCTTCGCCGCGACGCGGAATGTTGCCCAGTGCATGCTCGACGATCCCGGTATCGTCCGTCATCCGTTTAAGATGCGTCAACTCAATTTTGCGTTTTGGCAATCGGCTCCACCCCGGAAAGCAATACATTTTGAATGGCTTCTAAAAAAACCTGACGATATTTTTTGCCGACCTGCGGCCAGCTCATCGGCAAGCCAATTTGAGCCATTTTCGCCTGGTAGGAGGCGCGCAGTCTGTCATCAGCAAGCAAGGTATCGATTTTTTCAATCCAGCCTGCTTGATCATGATACGCAACAAATAATTCTTGATTGTCTTTGAGCAGATCCTGCGCATAGCGGTACGGCGTTGTTAAGATTGGGCGGCCAAGGCCAATCGCATAAGCGAGCGTCCCGCTTGTGATCTGATCCATTCCCGGATACGGGGTGATATAAAGATCGCACGCGGTTATATAGTGAACCAAATCGTCCTCCGTCATAAAGGCGTCGATCATTTGTACATGATTCTGCAGCTGATGCTGATCGATGAACGTTTTTAACTCATTGCGGTATGTTTCGCCTTCTTGCCGTTTGACGTTGGGATGCGTCTGGCCAATGATCACATAGAGGGCGTTCGGCACTTTTTTAATCACCTCCGGAAGCGCGCGTAAAACGGCTTCAATCCCTTTGTTGCGGCTGAGAAAGCCGAAGGTCATGATTACTTTGCGGTCGGTCCAGCCAACCTGCTCACGAAAGGGGTTGCGTTTTTTCAGATCAGGGGTCGGCGTGCCATGAGGAATAAAGACGATTTTATCTTCCGGAATATGGAAGCTGTTTTTAAGATAAGAAATGGCTTTATGATTCATCACCACGATCCGAGCACTTCGCTGGGCCAGCTCCCGCTGAATCGAGGCATACGGTTCTTGCGGCATTTTAAAAACGGTATGAAAGGTTGTGACCAGCGGTTTTTTTAAAGCGCGTACAAAATCAAGAATATAGGCACCGGCATTTCCGCCGAAAATGCCAAACTCATGTTGCAGCGACACAACTTTCACCGAACTTTGATTCAGTTTCTCAGCGACGCATGCATACGCGGCGCGGTTTTCTTTCTCAATCGCCCAGTTGGAAAACGGATCGTTCGGATACACGGTGTCTTTGTCCTTGATGACAACAACCGGGTCATCGAGCGCATCACGTTTCGCTTTCTGAACGCCCTGTCTTAGATGATAGGTATAGGTTGCAATCCCGCACCGTTGAGGCAAATACGTACTTACATAGGCTACCTGTTCACTCATATCAACATCGCACTCCTTTAAATTGATTGTTACGCGTGATACAGGAATTAGCACTCGCTTGATTCGACTGCTAACACTATCGTAGTCTTTTTTTTCGGAAAATTCAAGGTGCGCATGACCACATACCGTTAACCACGGATGTTCCTTTAGCGCGGCAACAAGGAAAAGGCGAGATAAAGTGCAATGCCCCAAATCATCACAGCTGACAGCTTATTTACGAGGGATCGGATGCGCGTGCCGTCACTGATCTTGCCCACCCCATGCCCGCACCAGGCAAGTCCGAAAAACCACAGCCAAGAGACCGACGCACAAGCAGCAGCAAAGGCCCATTTTTCACTGCCGCTGTAATTGAGTGCGTTCGTTCCAATCACGCCGATGGTATCCAAAAGCGCATGCGGATTGAGCAACGACACCGAGAGCGCAAAGGTTACTTGTTTTTTCGCCGCAAATAATTCTGCGTGATTCGGCTTTATATTTGCCTGCTCCTTCCAAATTGAGAACCCGATCCAGATTAAAAAAAGAACGCCACCCGCCATAATGAGCCGTTGCACGCGCGGATCGGAAAAGAGCAGCATCGAAGCTCCGGAGACCGCTAGAAAAATGAGTAATGTGTCCGAAAACGCTGCGGCAATAATTGCCGCCAGTGCGCCGGTAATCCGCGGCGCCCGTGCCCCTTGATTAAAGATAAAAATATTCTGAGCGCCAAGCGGCAAGATCAGCCCAATTGCGAGAATAAAGCCATGAATAACAGCTGAAAGCATTGACGAACCCCCTTGAAGTTTCATAAGTCCCCAGTCCTTATTTTGATTGAAAAAAAGAAAAAAGTCTCCAACCAAACTTTTTTCTTTAACCCAGCCAAATCATGATAAAATTATAGATAAATTAGGCAGTTGGCCTTTTCATTAACTATTGACTGCCAACCAAGTAGTGGAGGAAGAACAATGCCATTGAAGCGCCAGTCGGCTATCCCTTTGTACCGTCAAATTCAAGACTATATTGCAGAAAAAATAACAAGCGGCGAGTGGGCGAGCGGTGCCAAACTTCCATCGCAACGCGCACTTGCCTCTTTTTTTCATGTGAATCGCAGCACCATCATTACTGCACTTGAGTCTCTAGCTGCACAAGGACTGATTGAGGGGCAGGCGCGGCGGCGGTACGCGCGTGATTAATAGCACCTGGAGCCTCATGGCGCAGAAGAAAGCAACCGACTGGGGCACTTATGTTGAAGCCGGCCGATACAAACCGAATCTTCCGATGATCCAAAAAATCAATCAAGCCGAATTTAATCCAAGGGTGATTCGCATGGGAACCGGCGAGCTCAGTCCCGAACTGCTGCCCAGCGAAAAATTCACTGAATTAGTTAAAGCGCTATCGCCAAACCTACTTTCACTCGGCTATCAGGAACCCAAAGGAGCGCTTCATCTGCGTGAAGCGCTGTCCCGCCATCTGAAAACAGACGGCATCAATGCCTCTCCTTCTTCCATTCTTGTGGTATCCGGAGCCCTGCAAGCCCTGCAGCTTATTTCAAGCGGATTACTTGACCGCGGTTCATCGTTGCTGCTCGCAAAGCCCTCTTACCTTTACTCCGTTCACGTTTTTCAATCCTTAGGCATGCGTTTCATTGGTCTGCCAAGCGATCATGAAGGCCTGCAGCCGGAACGTTTGGCGGCGTGCAAACGAAAATATCATGGCGTCATTCTTTATACGATCCCTTCTTTTGATAATCCGACCGGCGCGCTCATGCCGGAGAAGCGAAGGCAACAGCTGCTTTCCGTCTGCCAGCAGGAACAGCTGCCGATTATCGAGGATGATGTGTACCGTGAACTCTGGCTGGACGCGCCTCCTCCCCCATCCTTGAAAAGTATGGATCGTTCTGGAAACGTCCTCTATGTTGGCAGCATGTCTAAAGTGCTGAGCGCAGGACTGAGAATCGGCTGGATCGTTGGTCCTGAAGCGGTGATTGAACGACTCGCCGACATTAAAATGCAAAGCGACTATGGATCGAGTTCCTTAGCGCAATTAGCGGCTGCGGAATGCCTGCGAACCGGACTCTATCAGGAACATGCGGCCTTTGTTCGCAAACAGCTGCGCATGCGACGCAATCATCTCGTTGATCTGCTTCATACCTACTTTGCCGATCTCGGCCAATGGCAAATTCCTTCAGGCGGGTTTTACATCTGGCTGGAGCTGCTCCCGGCGATTGATCCTAAGCTGCTCTTTGAAGCCGCTTTGCGTCACGATGTACTGATCAATCCAGGTGTTCTCTATGATCGCAACGCGCGCCGCTACTTGCGGCTATCCTATGCCTACGCATCATTGCAAGAAATGGAGCAGGCCATGCAGCGATTACGGAAAATCGTATTGGAACTGGCAAACTAAACGGTTACAGGCAATCAGTCAAAGTTGTACCTAACCTCGTTAAAGTCGTACCTAACCTCGTTAAAGTCGTAGCGAAAACGTGTAAAGCTTAGCTCGATTAAGGGTCTCGCGGCTTAGTGCATCAGCTGTCGTCGATGGCGGGCGCACGCAAAAAACCTCCGCTCAAGCTGAACGAAGGTTCTCTTAAATCATCTCTCACTTTTTTCGCATTAAGAAGTAAGGTTCAACCGGTGCATCGACGGTCATGGTGACGGTCATCATCGGATTCGGTGCCCGATCGATCGGCTCGCCGTCTTCGTTCCACAGATCGCGTACCGTCTGTTTAAAATGGACAAAACCTGGTCCGTAGAATTCCACTTCTTCACCGACACCGAAATGATTGCGCTGCTCTAAGGTAGCCAGATGCGTCTCCGGATTATAGTCGAGCACTTGCGCGGCAAACGTGTATTTCGGAATCTTGCGCGGCTTGCCGAACAGCTGCTCCTTCTCGCCAGGAACACCATAATAGAAGCCGGTCGACAGATCACGCTGAGCCACTTTCCAGATCTCCTCTTCCCATGCCGGATCGAAGCGGAAGTGTTCCGGATCCTCACAATATGCGTCAACCGCATTCCGATAGACATTGGCAACGGTCGATACGTAATGAATCGACTTCATTCGCCCCTCAATTTTAAGACTGTTCACGCCGGCGTCGATCATATCCGGCAGGTGACGCAGCATCGCCAGATCAACGGCGCTCATTGAGAACGGCTCGCCGTCCTGTATGTGGCTGCGCGCCTCGCCCTCATCCATGTCGAATAGGTCATATTTCCAGCGGCAGGATTGCGCGCAGCCGCCGCGATTGGCGTCGCGATTTACCATATGATTGGAAAGGGTGCAGCGTCCGGAATAAGCGATACACATCGCGCCATGAACAAACGCTTCAATCTCAATATCCGTATGGCGGCGCATTTCGCGTATTTCTTCAATACCTACTTCGCGGGCAAGAACGACCCGTTCCAAACCGAGGCTTTTCCAGAATTCAAGCGTTTTATAATTGGTTGCCGACGCCTGTGTGGACAGATGAATCGCCAAACCCGGTGCCGCTTGTGCACAGATCGTAATCATTGCCGGATCAGAAATGATCACCGCGTCGATGCCGATAGATTGCAACGTTTTGAAAAACGCATCAGCGCCTCCGGCATCGCCTTCGTGCGTCACCATATTCGCCGCAACAAATACTTTCGCGCCGCGCGCGTGAGCAAACGCAACCCCTTCCGCCATCTCTTCATAGGAAAAGTTTCCGGCACGTGAGCGCAATCCATAGGCTTGTCCGCCGATATAAACCGCATCTGCGCCATAACGAATCGCCATTTTTAATTTTTCCAGATTACCTGCCGGCGCAAGTACCTCTGGTTTATTTTTTATTACTGTCATGTTCGTTCTCCCTTGCTGTAGTTCTGAGCTCCTCTGCCTAGATCAATGGACATCTTCAGGATTCTTCAAATAAAAGCCGGTGCCGAGTGGACGGTGTGCCGGCTGCAGTTTAGCCAATCGGTTGGCAAAGCTTTCCGGAACAAACGCGCCCGCCTCGACTGCACGTCTTGCTTCATCAAACAGTGCAACAATGCGGACAAAGCGGTCACCGTGAAGCAGTACACCATCCAGCTTCCATGTCTTTAATCCATGTTCCTGCATCGCGCCGAGCTGACCAATCAGCGACAGATCTTCAGTCGAGAAAATATGTGTCCCGTCTTCATCCTCGAAAATCGGATACTGGCTGTCTGCATTTTTCGGATCACGCAAAAACAATTGTTGATCGGGCGCTTCCGCATGGGTATAGGTGAAATAATTGGTAAGCAGCGGCCGCCCTGATTGATGGATGCAGGTCGGGCCATAGACCTGAACTTCAACCGGCTGCTTGAGTTTCTTCTGCATCGCAAACAACTCCTTCAAGGTTAGCTCGCGAGCGGCAACCGCCCCGGAAGCGCCTTGATTGACCCAAAAAGCGATTTGTTCTGCCGAGGTCACAAGTGTTCCTGCATCGTAAACAAACGGCAGTTCCAGTTTCAATTCTTTTAGTGTAAACATCGCGCCCGGATCACCGATTGCAACCGCATCGGCACCGAAATCGGCTAACTTCTGCAAGTAGTCCGGCAGCTGCGCGATCTGCTGATTGTGCATCAAGGCGTTACACGAAACCGTGACCTTCTTGCCGCGCTGATGCGCTCGCTTGATCACGTCTTCGATTTGTTCGAGACTGAGCGGCTGCGGCAGGCGAAGACCAAAGGGATGCCCACCAATGTAAAGCCGATCCGCGCCCACGTCCAAAAGCGCTTCTGCCTGCTCCAATGACTCTGCAGTAGCAATAAGTTCAATCAAAAAAATAACCTCCGTTTTTCAAGCAATAGCTGTTCTCATTATAACATGACACTGTTGATGCCGAACCTTTGAGATAAGGCAATTTAATGTGTATTTTCCACCGCGTGTGCTATGCTTTTTGTAGAAAAGACGTTGACACGCGGCGGTACTGCTTTTGCGGTACCGCAAGGAAGGAGAACCAACGAATGATCGGTTTTATCGGAATTGGACTCATGGGCAGCCGCATGGCCGGCCGCCTGCTCGATGCAGGAAATGATCTTGTCATCTACAATCGTACCCAGTCAAAAATGCAGCCACTGATTGAGAAAGGCGCAAAGGGTACGTCATCCCCTAAGGAAGTCGGCAGCCAAGCAGACATCGTGTTCACGATGCTTGCCGATCCGAAAGCAGTTGATGCCGTTGCCTATGGCGAACAGGGACTGCTCGCCGGCATGAAGCCGGGCAGTCTTTGGATCGACAGCAGCACGATCAGTCCGACACAGTCGGTACAGTTAGCAAAGCGTGCGAACGAGAAAAAGATTCGCTTTCTAGACGCGCCGGTTGCCGGATCAACGGGACCGGCTGAAAAGGGCGAACTGCTCTTCTTTGTTGGTGGCGATGCCGCTGATCTTGAAGAAGTTCATCCGCTGCTCAATGTGATGGGCAAAGCCGTCCATCATAAAGGAGCGAATGGAGCCGGAACCGCGATGAAGCTTGTCAACAATCTGATGCTCGGCCAATCGGTTGCCGCGTTTGCAGAAGCAGTCGCATTCGGAGAGCGTCTCGGTCTGGACAAGGAAGGCGTCATTCAATCGCTCTTCGCCGGGCCAACCGCAGCACCGATCCTTCATTTCAAGGAAAACAAGATGCTGAAGGAAGACTTCGAGAATGCCGATTTTAAAGTCAACAGTATCTATAAGGATATGGAACTGGCTTCTGAAGAAGCATACGGACATGGCTTTGCGCTGCCACTATCTAATCTGGTCAAAGCGTTTTACGGACTCTGCCAGCAGCAGGGAAAAGGTGATTATGATTTTGCAACCATCTATGATTTGCTGAAAAAGCACTAATTGAAACGATTAAGGAGCAAGAGGCCGTAAACCCCTTGCTCCTTTTTATTTGATACGTCTTTTTTTCCATTTTTTCACAGTGGCGCGTCGTTGCTGCTTTGCCTGCAGCAATTGATCCGCTGCCCGCTTGATCTTTTCCGGCAAGGCAAGCATCGGATCAGGATCGATCATCACATTCACATTATGCGTTTTGGCAATCGCCGCTGCTTGCAGGGCAACACCGACCGCCGCATGCTGCAGCAGTAAAATCACGCTGCTGCGCATGATGCTCCGTTTCACAATCGGCAGTTCCTCTTCTCCAAGCGTTTCCCCGCTGCTGTGCAGAAAAAATACACGCGCCGTTCCTTGAGTGCAGCTGCTGACCACCGCCGCTTTTCTACGGTTGCGGTGCGCGCGGTTGGCAATCTGCACACCTGCAAACGGAAGCGCACCATCTGAATGTGAAGCGCCAACGACCAAGATTGTCGGCCTTTTTCGCTTTCGCCTCATGTTATACCGGATTGGAGACGATCAAATCCATGGTGCCGAGCAGCTGCAGCGTTTGAACCGCAGCAGGTACAACCAGATGATCGCCTTTTTTCAGATCATAGCGCGTGCCCTCGATTTGCAGCGTGCCTTTCCCATCAAGAACACTCATTAACAGAAACGGCCAATTCTTCTGGATTGGTTCGGTGCGGCCGCGTACATCCCAATGCGATACGGTAAAAAGATGCTCACGAAGCAATTCGGTGAACTTTGCCTCCGCTTCTTGACGAACATGGTAGGTCAGACTTGGGTCAACATGCGGACAGTTGGCAACATCAATCGATTGCTGGATGTGCAGTTCGCGCGGTTTTCCATCTGAACCCGGACGGTCATAATCATAAACGCGGTAGGTTGTATCCGAGCTCTGCTGCGTTTCAAGAATCAGACAGCCGCCGCAGATGGCATGAATCGTTCCGCTTGGCACATAAAAAAAGTCGCCCGGTTTCACTTTGACACGGCGCAGCAGGCTGTCCCACTTTTTCTCAGCAACGTCCTGCTTAAATTCTTCACGTGTTTGCGCCGTATGGCCGTACACAATTTCCGAATCTTCATCACAATCAATGATGTACCAGCACTCCGTTTTTCCGAACGGTACATGCTCGTGCGTTTGCGCATAGGCGTCATCCGGATGTACCTGTACCGACAGATCCGTCCGCGCGTCCAGTATTTTCGTCAGCAGCGGAAAGTCGTCGCCTGAGTAGTTGTCGAACAGCTCTCTATTTGATGCCCAGGCATCGGCCAAGGTTTTTCCGGAAAGCGTTCCGTTTTTAATCACGGCCGGTCCGTTCGGGTGCGCGGAAATGCCCCAACATTCGCCGGTCGTTTCACTTGGAATCGTGTAACCGAACACATCACGCAGACGCGATCCTCCCCAGATTTTTTCATGAAGCGCAGGTTCTAGAAAAAGCGGTGTTTTATCCATCTCTGAAATCGTCCCCCGTTCTATACAATCCGTTTTCTATTATACCATTCTTTTTGTGACAGGAAATCGATGGTTATTCGAAGCGATGTGTCACACTTTTCTCAGACCCGATGAGCAAAAAAAGTGCCTCACCGTCAAAAATGACGTTTGAGGCGACTTGTTATTTTGGTTCGTCTCGTAGCAAATGGTTGACTTTACTGCGCATCCGTCACCGCTGCATCGGATTTTACCAAGCTGTGGTTTGGCATGAATATGCGATAAACAACGCCTGTCACGAGGACGCCGATCGGCCATGAGAACGCAGCGACTGCTGAAAATGCAGGGAACAATGCCAGAGGAACTGTAATCACGACACCGATCAGAAACGCAGCAAATGCTTTCATATGATAGCCTTTTGTATACCAATAGGCATGATCGGCACCTTCTTGATACAAGTCCTGAACGTTGATTTTCCCGTGTTTAATTAAATAATAGTCAACGATAATAATCGCAAAAATCGGGCCGAGAAAAGCGCCTAGACCGCCAAGAAAATAGTTTACGGCAATTGGATTGGCATACACTTGCCATGGCATGACCACCACCGACAGAACCGAAGTAATCATCGCTCCACGCCGGAAGTTAATCCGTTTCGGCGCAACATTGGCAAAATCATAAGCCGGCGAAACGAGATTCGCCACAATGTTAACCCCCATTGTGGCAATGATGAAAACCAGCGCACCGACGATCAGGAAAAAGGGATTGTCGACACGCTGAATCAGCAGCACCGGATCGGTAATCGCCTTTCCGAAAACGGTAATAGTTCCGGCCGTGATCACCACGCTGGCCAGCGAAAAGGCCGTAAAGTTGACAGGAAGTCCCCAGAAATTGCCGCGTTTTGTTGTTTTTACTGATGGAGAAAAGCGAGTAAAGTCGCTGACATTGAGAATGATGGTTGAAAAGTATGCGATGACAAGCGAAATGGCACTGAAGAATTGGACAATTGCTTGGCCGGAAGAAACCTTTACCGGACTGGCACCGATATCGATTTTGCCGCCCGCCTTAAACGTCATCCATCCGATTAAGATCAGCATCATCGCATAGACAACCGGTCCACAAAAGTTATCAAACTTTCGGATAAATTCCATTCCATAGTTAAAAATGAAAAATTGCAAAGCCCAAAGGAACAGAAAACCGATCCAGCCAGGAGCAGACAGTCCGAGAAAAGTTGTCCCCATCATCGACTTCATATCTGGAAAGATCAAAAGCAGGATCGCAACAACGGCGACCGAAGACAGATACGTTTGAATGCCATACCAGAAAATCGCAATGATCCCGCGAATCAAAGCCGGCACATTCCCTCCAAACACACCAAAGGAAATACGCGAGAGCACGGGATAAGGAACCCCGAGCTTCGTTCCGGCAACACCGGTCATATTTGCCAAATACATCACCACAACTGCACCAATAATTTCCGCAACAAGCACTTCCCAGCCGGTTAAACCGAGAAAAAAGAGCCCCGCCGCGAACGTATAGGTCCCGATGCTGTGCACGTCGGACATCCACATCGAGAGCAGACTGTAAGTCGTCCAGCGCCGCTCGCGTGCCGGTGCTAAATCTTCGTTGTACAGACGGTGACTGGCGCTTGAAACCGTTCCTGTGAAAATAGCTTGACTGGCTTTCTCCATCCATAACCCTTCTTTCAGTTAAATGCACAAACACGCTCGGCACGATCCGCCGCTTTCCGCAACGGATTCAACAGCTTCATTGTTCGGATTCCTAACAACTAACGTTATTAATTTTCACAATATATAGATTAGTACAGAAAATTATGCTCGTCATTAGTCAAGACAACTAAATGTTTTTCTAAAATTAATTAATTTAAACAAACGCTGGATTTATAATGTTATATTTTATTACAATCATTAACGTTAGAAAAACCAAGTTACGCCCGGTCCTTACTTCCGCAGGATGCCGGCTTGGCGCCCACAATCTTTTGTCTGACGGTCACTCCAGCCGCTCGCATCAACAGGGCACGACCGCGGGCGCCCGAGCAATTATGTGACTCCTACGAAAAAAAGCGATGCCGCACATTGTGGGTATCGCTTCGTCGTTTTAGTTGTTATGCTTTTGCCGAGATCCAGCGACCGCGGGCGCTGCTGTTAATCTTTCCCTCAGAATAAACGACGGTACCGCGGTTGATCGTGGTCAGCACCTTTGCCGGGAAGATGCGACCCTCGTACAAACTGAACGCGTTCCGTTGCAGCAAGCGTTCACGGGTGACCCGCTCCGTTTGGTTCAAATCGACAATCGCCAGATCGGCATCTTTTCCAATGGCGATTGCTCCTTTACATGCCGACAAGCCAAAGCGCTCGGCGGGATGGCGCGCCGTCCATTCGGCGACCTTCGTCAGTGAGATTTCATGATCTAGAGCAATTTCAATCGCGCTCAGCAATGAGAATTGACCACCGCTGATGCCGCCCCAGGCTTCAAATAGATTTTCTTTGTCTTTATCCTTCCACTCACAGGGGGAGTGATCGGAAGAAATGAGATCGATTTGCCCCTGCAGGAGCCGATCCGTCAAGCCGATCCGTTCGGCTTCACTGCGCAGTGGCGGCGCACATTTTCCGACAACACCACGCTTTTTGAAATCATCGTGATTATAGAGCAAATAATGGGGACAGGTTTCCAGTGTAACGTTGAGCCCTGCCTTTTTCGCCGCTTGGATGCGCTGAACGGCTCTGACGGTGCTGATATGTACAAAGTGAAGCGCGCAGCCGGTTAATTCAGCAAAGAGGAGTGCACGCGAAACCGCTTCGACTTCGGCGAGCGGCGGGCGTGATTCGGCATAGTCATCAAAGCCGGTTCGTCCTTGATTCAATTTTTCCTGCTGCAGAAAAGTAACCATTGGTGCACTCTCGGAATGCAGTGCCAGAATACCGCCGAACTCGGCTATTTTTCGCATACCGGCAAGCAGAGACAAGTCATCCACGGATTTGAATTCAGCGTTGCCCGATGGTGAGAGAAATGCTTTGAAACCGATGGCCCCGCAATCGAACAAATCCTGCAGATCGTCGAGATGATCGGGAACAAGACCGCCCCAAAGCGCAAAATCGATGCACGATTTCGCTTCACCGAGCGCCACTTTATCCTCAAACGCTTGTTTCGTAACGGTCGACGGAATTCCATTCAAGGGCATGTCGAAAAAAGCAGTACAGCCGCCGGCAGCGAGCATTGCCGAGCCCGTCTCAAACCCTTCCCATTGCGTACGTCCGGGATCATCAAAATGAACATGAATATCGATCATGCCGGGAAAAACTGTTTTTCCTTCTGCATCGATTACCTGCTGCGCTTCACCGTCGATCGCTTCACCGAGCGCAACGATCCGCCCCTCTTTTATGGCAAGATCTAATTTCGTCACTTCATCACTGAGCACAACCGAACCGTTTTTTATCAGCAGATCATAGGCCATCACGTTTACCGCCCCTCCTCATTGCTTTTATCAAATGATTTGCTTGCATGCCTCTTCATTTCTGTCATTCAAGCAACCGTGCGTTTAATTTTCTACAGCTATCTGCTTCTGAGTATAGACATCCATAGCCGCTTGCAATGCTTTACCACGGTCAATCTTGGCACCGCAGCGAATCAGTGCTGCTTCGAGTCCGGCAAGCACATGCAGCACGCAGTCTTCACGGCAGGCATAGCCCATCGTGCCGATACGCCAGATCTTGCCTTGCAGCGCGCCGAACGAGCCGGCAATTTCAATGCCGAAGTGGTTGAGCAAAATGTCACGAACCGCATCGGCGTTCACACCGTCCGGCACGGAGACGCAGGTTACCGTAGGCATTTTGCACTTCGGATCGCCGAACAAGCGGAGCCCCATTGCTTCCACGCCTGCCATCAATGCCGCCTCGTTCACCTTGTGCCGTTTAAAACGATTTTCCAGCCCCTCTTCTAAAACGAGCCGCAACCCTTCATGCAGTGCATACTCCATTGATGTCGCCTCTGTATGGTGGTTAAGACGCCGCTCGCTCCAGTAATCCTGCAGCTGGCTCAGATCAAAATAGTTGCTACGAACCGGCGTGCTTGATCCGGCCAGCCGGTCGGCGTCCGTTGCAATCCCGCGTTCCACTTTTTTACGACGCTTAATTACTTGATCCACGCGATCATTGTACGTCAATGGGACAATGCCCGATGGAATCGACAAGCATTTTTGCGCGCCGCCGATCAGCGCATCAATGTTCCATTCATCGGCACGCACATCCGCGCCGCAATAGGTTGCAACTGCATCAACGACGAGCAAAACATCCAGCTCGCGGCAAGCCTTACCTACTTCCGCCAACGGCTGCATCCGTCCTGTGGAAGTTTCCCCGTGAACCAGTGCGACTACTTTCGGCCTTACCTTTTTAATTTCAGCAATGATCGCTTCCGGATCAAAAACCGTCCCCCATGGGCAGTTCAAGGTGTGGATCTCTGCGCCATAGCGCTCGCCGATTTCAACAAACAGATCACCAAAGCGTCCGTAGATCGGGACAAGCATTCGATCTCCAGGTTCAACGAGACTGGCAATCATTGCTTCCAATCCGGCGCGTGATGTTCCGTCAATCGGGTGTGCCCAATGATTTTTCGTCTGAAACGATGCGCGCAGCATCACCATCACTTCATTCATGATCTTCGTAAACGCAGGGTCGAATTGACCAAGAATCGGCAAGGACATCGCACGCAGAACACGCGGATCAACCGCGACCGGCCCTGGGGTCATGATCATCCTCGGCGGTGTCTGGAGCATAGGATAACGCGACACAACACTCACTTCTTTCACTTTTTTATCGTAAGATTTTTCTTGCAAAATCAGAACGTTTAAAATTTGGCTCCTCGTGCTGATGAGATCAGCATCGCTTCAATAAGCCAATGCGACGCCTGTGGCAGATCGGACAAACATGTTTTTTTAGATTAATAGGCTAAATGATGCAAAAGCTTTATTAACATCTGAACACCGGTTTCCAGGTCATCAAGCTTCGTAAATTCATTTGGCGAATGGCTGATGCCGTTGTGGCTTGGAACAAACAGTAGTGCCGTCGGACAGTAGCTGCCGAAAATCTGCGAATCATGCCCGGCACCGCTCACCATTTTCTTGCACGGTATCCCCGCTTTCTGCGCTAAGGAATAGCCTAGTTCCGCAAGTTTCGGATCAAGCGGCACCGGGAGCGCATCCATCCATTTTGTTATTTGAATCGAAATTCCCGCTTTTCGCGCCTGCTGCCGAAAATCGGCAACCGCTTGACCGCTGAAACGATTTATGACATCGGATTGATGATGACGAATATCAAGGGTAAAGCTGCAGCTTCCGGGGACGACGTTAGGTACATTGGGTGCCACTTTGATGCGTCCAACCGTTGCGACCAGTCCATTCTGCGCTTGCTCAGCCCGGCGGATCACATGCGCGATCATTCGTGCGGCCGCATAGACGGTATCGTGACGCCGATCCATTGGTGTCGTTCCTGCATGGTTACTCTCACCGGTCAACGTGATGGTGTAACGTTGTTGACCGACAATATGCGTTACCGCCGCCCATGTGTTCTGTTCAAGCTCAAGCGTGATCCCTTGTTCGACATGCGTCTCGATAAAACAAGCAATATCATTGCGCGTAGGCGCCGGATAATCGCCTTTGCCGAAGCCGGCTTGCTGCATCGCATCGATAAAGCGGACACCGGATGAGTCCTCCAACCCGGCCGCATCGGACTGCTGATAGGCTCCGGTAATGCTCCCGGAACCCCAGAAGGAAATTGGAAATCGGCTGCCTTCCTCCTCGCACAGCGCCACAACTTCCAATGTGCGTTTCGGCGCGCCGAATTGCTGTCTTAACCGATCGACCGCCAGCAAAGAAGCCAGTACACCGAATGCGCCGTCATATTTACCGCCGTCAACAACGGTATCAAGATGTGACCCGGTCAAGATTACAGGCGCTTTGTCCTCAGTACCCGGCAATCGTCCGAACAGGTTGCCTACATCGTCGAATCGCACAAGCAGACCTGAGTTATTCATTTTCTGCGCGAGCGCCTGCTGTGCCCGTTGCCAAGCCTCATCGTAAAGCAGCCGCGTGACCCCGTCATTTTCGGTTTTACCAAACGACGCGAGCCAGTTAATCGCTTGACGGAGATCGTCTTTTAATGTCTTTGAGGCTTGATCCATCATCACTCCTCGCCTTCTTTCTGCGTTAGATCTCCTAACATACCCCGATTAGGAATAGGATTATTTTAGCAAACAATAGCGATGAGACCATTATAAAATAGTCCAATTTTTCTAATATCGATTGGTTACATTGGCTAAAAAGTCGCCGTCGCTCTTCAAGATAGCACTTAGCGAAAGTTCCTTTTGCTGCGGCTTTGATTTATCACTTGTGCACGGGTACGCACCGATTGCTCGCTTAGCGCGGGCGCCAGAGCATCTGCGCATTGATGCACTGGCTTTTACATAACCAAAAATCATAAACGTTCCTTACCTGTAAGCTGAGTCCTTTCTTTCACAGGATGCGGTGACTTTCGCGACGATTGCCTTGCAGCGAAAATACGCCAATCATCCGTTCACATTTCTGTCACATCCTACAACAAAAATCAAACGTGTAGGCTAAAGCTACAAAAAAGGCATAAATTTGTTAGATTATTTAACACGGTAATTCCTATTTTTTCAGACTTGTTATAAACTTTTCAACAATCAAACAGAACAGGAGGCGGTTTGTGATGACGGCAACAAACGTCAAAAGGAAAACCCCTTATCCAACCGATTGTACCTTTGCCCCGCAAGACTGGAATGTTCTGATAAACTATTGGTATCCGGTGGCCGAGAGCGCTCAAGTCAGCGATCAGCCGCTTGCGGTCACACTGCTTGATGTTGCATTGGTGGTTTATCGCGCAAAAGGAAAAGCGGTGGTTGCCCGCGACTTGTGCATCCATCGCGGAACCCCGCTCAGCATGGGCTGGGTGGAAGATGACAACATTGTCTGTCCTTATCATGGGTTTAGTTACAGTGCTGACGGGCAGTGCGTGTCGATTCCCGCCCATCCGGAGGCAAAAATATCGCCGCGGCTCTGCCTGAGCGTTTATCCGGTTGTTGAACGCTATGGTTTGGTCTGGACCACCCTCGCCGGTGAAGCGGATCACGTGCCGCCATTTCCAATTTGGGGAAATGAAGATTATATTTCCTTTTTAGCACCAACAATCGACATTAATGGATCGGCAGGCCGGCAGATTGAAGGTTTTGTTGATGTTGCTCACTTTGCTTGGGTGCATACCGCAACGTTTGCCGATCGCAACAACGCATTCGTTCCGAGTTACAAAGTGTCGCGCACGGCGGAAGGCATCCACACCGATTACCTCAGCACAGTGAGCAATTATCCAAAAGGGATGGCCGATCCATCCCCTGAAGGATTCAAATGGCTGCGTGAATACGACATCTATCCTCCGCTCTGCGCCCGGCTGATCGTTCATTTTCCAGAGGGTAAGCAGCTTTGGATTCTGAACGCCGCAAGTCCGATCTCCGCCCGCAAAACACGTCTCTTCTGCCCAATTGCCCAAAACTTCGATAAAACGCTCTCGATTGAAGATGCCTGCGCGTTCAACTTAAAAATTTTTAATGAAGATCGGGAAATGGTCGAGAATCAGAAGCCGGAAGAGCTGCCGCTCGATTTGCAGGCAGAAGCGCATATCATGGCGGATAAAACATCGATCGCTTACCGGAAACGGTTGAAGGAGATGGGACTTGGCAAGATCTACACCAGTTAAGAAGCGATTGATCAGATGCCTTCCATGCCTGCTTTGATTCCAGCAAAACAAGGAGGTACAGCTTATGCACTATGTGATTGTCGACAAAGACACATGCATCGCTTGCGGGGCCTGCGGATGTGCTGCTCCGGATATTTTCGGATACGATGAGGACGGTACATCGCACGTCCTGCTTGATGATAATCAGGGAACAAAGGAAATTCCTGAAGCCCAGATCGATGACGTTATCGACGCCTGCGAAGGCTGCCCGACTGAATCCATTAAAATGAGCGGGACCCCCTTTAACGGCGATCCTGCAAAAGAAGAACATGAAGCAAGCTGAAACCTACGAACAATAAATAGACCATGAGGAGTGTGAAAAGAATGGAACAGACCCATTCAAAAGGAAAAATAGTTTCACTTGGGATCCAGCATATGCTGGCGATGTACGGCGGCGCCGTCATCGTACCACTGATTGTCGGCGGCGCGGTCGGACTTAACGGAGCCGAACTCGCCTTGCTTGTTTCCATCGACTTGGTTGCCTGCGGCATTGCCACATTGCTTCAGGCATGGAAAAATCGCTTTTTCGGTATCGGTTTGCCGATTGTGATGGGCTGTACCTTCACCGCTGTCTCGCCGATGATTATCATCGGAAAAGCATATGGAATGCCTGGAATATGCGGTGCCATTCTCATCGCCGGTTTAGTTGTGCTGGCGCTTTCCACCTTCTTCGGAAAAATCCGTTCGCTCTTTCCGCCGGTTGTTGTCGGATCCGTAGTCATGATCATCGGAATCACACTGATTCCGGTTGCGATTAACAACCTTGGCGGCGGGGTCGGCGTGAAGGACTTTGGAAGCCCTCAAAATCTGACACTCGGCTTCGGTGTACTCGCTCTGATCATCATCATGAATCGCTTTTTTAAAGGGTTTATGCAGACAATTTCGATCCTGCTCAGTATTGTTATCGGTACCATCGCTGCCGCATTTATGGGAAAAGTTGATTTTTCATCGGTCGGCCAATCCGGCTGGTTCAGTTTGATCGCTCCGTTCAGTTTCGGTGCGCCGACCTTTCATCTTGATGCGATTATCGCCATGTCAATCGTTGGGATTGTCAGCATGATTGAAACAACCGGCGTCTATCTGGCTTTAAGTGAGATTTGTGGGAAAAAAATAGATGAAAAAGCAATGCAGCACGGCTATCGCGCTGAAGGTCTGGCAATCCTGCTCGGTGGTTTTTTCAATGCTTTTCCTTATACCACTTTTTCACAGAACGTTGGTCTGGTTCAGATGACCCGGGTGAAATCACGCAGCGTCACCGTGGTCTGCGGTGTTGCTTTGGTTGCCCTAGGCCTGATTCCGAAAATTGGTGCGATTACCGTCCTCATTCCAAACGCGGTCATCGGCGGTGCAACGCTGGCCATGTTCGGCATGGTCATTGCTAGCGGTGTGCGTATGCTCGGAAAAGTTGATTTTTCACGTCAGGAAAACTTGCTGATCGTCGCTTGTGCCGTCGGCATTGGCATGGGGGTTACGGTGCAGCCGGCACTATTCGCTCATTTTCCAAGTCTGATTCAGATTCTCACAAATAATGGCATTGTTGCAGGAAGTCTTACCGCTCTTATTCTCAATCTTATTTTAAATGCCGGACGTCGTACTTCTGCAGAGCCAATCGACGCTGCTTCAAAGCAAATGATCGCCGAAACAAGCGCAGCAAAAGAAGTTTGATAGGCTCGCTTATCTGCTGCGCTGATCAGAAAAATCGGGCGAAACTCAGTTCTTACTTCCGCAGGATGTAGTGGCTTTCGCCTTGCATGCAGGACATACTTTCACAGGATGTGATGACTTTCGCGTTGCATACAGGACGTATGCGTACTTAGCGAAAGTTCATTTTTAACTAGCGAAAGTTCCTCTTCCATGCAGCGTTTCGCTTTTACTTTTGAGGATTTCGCTTTAACTTCGGCATTTCGCTTTTTACTTTTCGGGCATGCCATTTGGTGCTCGCATCAACCGAGCACAACCGCGGGCGATTCCGGAGCCTTCCGAGTATACGATTCCCTGCGGCCCCCCTCGGCCTGCGATCAACAAGTTGCTCAAGGTGAGGATTCATCTCATCACTAAAGAACTGAGTTTTCTCCACTGGCAACCTTTATCAAACCAAAAACCCTCCGACATGGTTACAGCCGGAGGGTTTTTATGGGCTCGATTTGCGCAGGAATTTCCCGTTCAACTGCCGCGATAGACTTGGTAGCCCCACGGCGAAACGAGCAGCGGCACATGATAGTTTCGTCCCGGATCATCCACACCGAAACGAACCGTAACGATGTCGAGAAACGCGGGCACGCTTGCGGCTAGCTTCGCGTTGCGAAAATAAGCGCCGATATGTACGTGCAGCTCATAAACACCTGCGCCGAACGCTGATGCGTCAATCAGCGGTGCATCGAGCCGTCCGTCGTGATTGGTCGCCGTGCTTTTCAGGAAGGTCAACGCGTCCCCGTTGACCTCATAGAGATCAATTTGAACATTTGACGCCGGCTTTCCCTGCGTCAAATCAAGAATATGTGTGGTCAATTCGCCCATTATGCCCCTCCTTATTCCTTCTTCACTGCTTCGTCACTTCCAGGACATCGTCCAGACGGAATCGTGCAATTTTTAAAATTTCTGCTAAAGCCCGATTAAACTCGTCTGCACGCGCATGCATCAATCGTTCTTTTAATGCAGCAACAATCGCTGGCTTTGATTTTCCGCGCACCGCCATGATGAAGGGAATATCAAAGCGTGCTTCATACTGCTGATTCAACGTTTTCAGCTGCTCAGCTTCACCCTTCGGAAGATCGTGCAAACCAGCGGTCTTTTGTTCCTCGCCGGATTGCTCGGTCATTTGCTTTGCCGTACCGAGGCGCGGGTGCGCCTGAATCAAGGCTTCTTGCCGCTCTGCACCCGCTGAGGCAACGATTGCCGCCATCGCCTGAAACAAGTCGTCTCTAGAAGCAAACGGCCGTTTTTTCGCTGCTTCACGCACGATCCACGGCGACTGTTCGAAAATACCTCCCAGCTGATGCACAAACACAGCTTCTGCAGCATCATTCAATTCATCTAGGTTCACCGACCTGCCTCCTTTTCGTTTTGTTAATTTTTGAAAGGGTTTCGCAGTCCAGTTGCGCTTGAACGTTCAATCAGCGGCTTCATCCGCAAAGCGAAACGAATCTGAAAGATGGTATCCGGATCCTTCAAATCAGCGCCAAGCAGATTTTCACATTTGTCGATCCGGTAAATGACCGTATTTCGATGAACAAACAACTTCTTTGCCGTCTCTGAAATCTGACAATTGGATTCGAGATAGACAAAGAGTGTATGCAGCAGCACCTGCTCCTCTTCCTTTTTCGGATGGGCAAGGGCTTGCAGCGTCTGCTCGTAGAGTGCGCTCAATTCCTCAGTTGGTATCCGGTGCAATAAATCGCGAATTCCGCGCGATTGATAGATTTGCAGAAACGCGCGCTTGCCCATCTGCGCGCCGGCGTGAAGGGCATCCGCCGCTTCGTGAAATGCATTTGGCAAATCTTCCAGACTGCTAAACGGATGGCTAAGCCCAAAGGACAGCGTATGTGAAAAAAAGCGTACGACACGCTCCTGAATTTTCTTCAGATAGGGCGTCAAAAAACGCAGACCATTATCTCCGGAGGCCACAACTTCAAAAATGACGGCACAACTATGATCGCGGACAAAAAGATGCGCAGCAAACGGCAATGCGGCGATCTCCCCTTCCAAGAAGGCATAGACCTCGTCGGTTTCCATCTGGAAATGCGTATAACTAATCGGATCGGCATCGGCATCCAGTTCGCCGACCACGCAAACCGAGCGCTGACGGTCTGCCAGACCGAATTCTGTTGCCCGGCTGATCAATTCATCGCTTGTCGAAAACGCTCCTAGGATCAGGTTGGTGAAGAAAGCATCGCGCACTTTGCGCTCGGTCTGCTTTAGCGCTTCATCCTTCATCAGCTCGAATGCCAACACGTTCATCGCCTGCTCCACGGTCAGTGTCAGCAACCGGTCGGAAAGCGGCACATGACCGCAGACAAGCAGAAAACAACGTTTTTTCTTATAGGTATAAATCACAAATAAGGAGTAAGTCTGGCGGGTATCCAGTTGTGAAAATGAAGCAAAGTTTGCTTTCTGCTGAAAAAGGGTTTGTTCAAAATCAGCCAGTCGATCGGAAAAAGTTCCATGAGCGAATGCCCGATTTGACGCCGCGATAATTTTTAAATAGGAATCCAACAGGATCGTGGGAAAACCGATCATATCGGACAAGCGTTTCAACAGCCGATCCGTGCTCTCACCGCTCATAATGTGTTCGGTAAACTGTTGGTGCGTATCAATCGCAAATTGAAGCTCCTTTGTACGCGTATTCAGGATCTGCGTCAACGTCTGATTGCCGATATCAACCAGTGAAAGACTATTAGGCAAATCGATCAGCGGAAACGAACACGCATTGGCTAGCTGAACAACCGCTTCCGGAATGTCATTCATAAAACGGCGTGTCTTGATCCCGAGCGCGGCACAGCCTCGCTCCGCCATCTGCGCAACAAGTGTGTAAAAAAAGTCGGGATTGTTACGCAAATGATAGCCTGTGGTGATCAGCCAATCGTTCGGCTTTAAATAGTCGATAATGTCCGGCGCATCCATCATATTGACATTCTGCAGTTCACGATCGACACCTTTTTCGCCGGCAATGAGTTTGAATTCACTGAATATCGGTATCTGAAAAAGTTCGGAGACCCTCATATTCAGCACCTCCTATTCTGTGAATCAGTTTCGGCTCTAGAAAAGCAGCCGTGAATCATGGTCGGAAAATTTCCATCGGATCAGCTTGAAAAACAAATCATTAAATTTTTAAAATATTTTTATAATGTAAGTATTATAGCGCAAGGATCATTTCTGTTCTAGTTATGTTATCTAAATTTTGCAAGAAAATTTAGATGCATCGTGATTGAAACGCTACTCAGGATCCGTTAGGATTAAATCGAATAATGAGATAAATCAAAACTTTTCGAATAGAGGTGCTGTTGAACATGAGCCTTCACGCATTAAACCAACGCGTGAAAACGGATCTTTCCTATCTTGGACTCGACCGTTGTTCGAATTGGGTCCATGAAACGCTCCACCCCGATGGTCATGTCTACGATGCCGTTATTGTCGGCGCGGGGCAGTGCGGGCTGGGGATCGCTTTTGGCTTGATTCGTAAACGCATGACGAACATTCTCGTGATCGATGAAAATCCACAAGGCTGCGAAGGGCCATGGATCACCTACGCACGCATGATGACGCTGAGAACACCGAAACAGCTGACCCCGATTGATTACGGCATCCCCTCGTTGACCTTCCGTTCTTGGTGGGAGGCTCAATTCGGTGAAGATTCCTGGAATGCGATGGACAAAATCGCTCGTCGTGACTGGATGGATTATCTGTGCTGGTACCGGCAAATCCTGAACCTTCCGGTGATCAATCAGGTCAAACTAACACGAATTGACCCGGCAAAAGCCGGCATTCATCGCCTGCATCTCACAGGCGCCGGTGCACCATCGGCGACACTGCTCGCGCGCAAAGTCATTCTAGCGACCGGCATCCAAGGCGGCGGGCAATGGTATGTGCCGGCAATAATTCGCGATAAGCTGCCGAAGCATCTCTATGCGCATACTTCGGAATCGATTGATTTCAATGCACTAAAAGGAAAGAAGATCGCCATACTTGGCGGCGGGTCTTCGGCTTTTGACAATGCGAATTACGCATTGACCGAAGGGGCGGCCGAAGCACATGTTTTCGTTCGACGTAAACAGCTCCCGCGCGTCAATCCGATTCGGCAAATGGAACCATCGGGATTGATTGAGCACTATCACACGCTGCCGGATGCTGAGAAATATGCAGTCATGGCCCATTTTTTCAACCTGAATCAGCCGCCGACCAACGACACGTTTAACCGTGCTGCCGCACGGCCGGGCTTCACGCTGCATCTTGGTTCGCCATGGCTTGACGTTCAGCCCTTAGGTGAGGGGGTGCGTGTTTTAACCGCAAAAGGCAGTTTTCTTTTCGACTTTTTAATTATCAGTACCGGATTACGCACCGATCCGGCACTGCGTCCCGAACTAAGCACGCTGGAACCGTACATTCTCCGCTGGGGAGACCGCTATAAAGCACCGGAAGCAATCGCCAGTCCCGTGCTCGATGCCCATCCATATCTGAGCCCCGGCTTTGCTTACTTGGGGCGGGATACAAAGGGCGAAGCACTGCTGCATGGGCTTTACGCGTTCAATTATTCCGGTATGATCAGCTGCGGCTTGTCTGCCTCCGCACTATCCGGAATGAAATACAGCCTCCCGCTCATCACCGCAGCAGTCGCCGATGAGCTGTTCGCCGACACGCGCGAAGCTTATCTCGAAGATTATTTCAACTATGACACGCCTGAATTTTTCGGTAAATGGCCGAAGAAAACAGAGGCATGACCGGTCGAAAAAAAGAGCTAGATGAACAAAAAATTAAGCGGTTGTCTCAAAAGTCTGTTGACCGGAGACAACCGTTTTTTTAGATACCTTCTTTTTAAGTTAGCCAAACACGTTTCTCACAAACGCAAGCAACTGCCGATCGGTGCCGTAGCCGGAAATGAAGGATAAGCCGATCGGGGCAGCCGACTCAAGAATAGGTACAGTCACTTGTGGCAGTCCGGATACGCCGGCAATACAGGTCAAGCGCATCGTGCGCGCGCGGACTTTATCGCTTTCTTCAGCTTCGGCACTTCGTTTCGGTGCCGGTCCATAGGTCGTCGGGACGATTAACAGTCCATCGCTGCCGAGGAACGCACGTATTTTCTCGGTGAATTGCTGTTTCGTCGCTGCCGCCTGCTGGTAAGCTTTATTTTTTTTCATTTTCGATGCAGCTTCGAATCGGCCGCCGACATCGCTGGCAAAGTGGGGATGATTTTGCTTGATCCACAGGCCATGTGATTGCCAAGCTTCGTAGCCTTGCAGGACGCGAAACGTTTCCGCAAGTTCCGCCGGTTTAGCCAGCGGGAGCTGAGTCGGCTCAATCTTCAGATCTGAAAGATGCTTTTTGATGAATGTGCGAAGCAATTGAAGCACCGACGGATGATCAATCTGAGCCCATGCTTCGTTTAATTGATAAAAGTGCTGGAAGGATGCTGATACGGTTTCCGGCAACAGACAGGAACCCACACGCTCAAGCAGTTCAGCGCTTCGAGCCATCCAGCCGACCGTGTCGAAACTCGGCGCCAGCGGAACGACGCCTTCCAAAGAAACCGCTCCGTGCGACGGGCGAATGCCGAACAACCCGCAATAGGAAGAGGGAATACGCACCGATCCGCCGGTATCGGTACCGATGGCGAAGTCAACCGCTTCTGAAGCAGTGGCCACCGCCGATCCACTTGAGGAGCCTCCGGAGTAAGCATCGGGCACACGTGGATTAATCGTCGGCGGATAGTGGATGTTGTCTCCTTTGAGGCTGTACATTAACTCATCGGTAACCGTCATTCCGCGTAAGCGCGCGCCGCTTTCCAGTAAGCTTTTGATGACCGGCGCATGTACTTCGGCAGCAGGATGAGTGCTCGCCCAAAGCGGCTGTCCCGCGGAAGCTACATGTCCCTGAACCGCAAACACATCTTTTGCAGCAAAAACCGTTCCGTTCAGTACACCGTTTCCCAGCGGCGCAAGGTTTAATCCATCGGTTACAAACGCACCCAAACTGTCTTGACCATCCATCAACCGTTCACCTCGTCAGAAAAAAATTCATTAAGATCAGAATAATAAAAAACAGCGGCTTTGTCATGCGTAAACATAACCAAAAGCAGCTGTCTGAATTAGTCAGTGTGACTAGGCATTCGATTTCTCCATCAGTATCGGTCCGTTTCAAGATTTAATTTTATCGGTCACTTTTGGGGTTTTATCAGCCGCTTTGCAAATTTTATCGGTCACTTTGAAACGTTTATCAGTCACTTTACAGGTTTTATCAGTCACTTTGCACTTTTTCAATCGCCTTCAGATTCGCCTTTATCTGCAAAGTTTCATATAATTGACACAGATTCACCTAAAAAAGGGTATTCGTTCATTGAACAGCTCAAACAGATGATTTGGAGGAAACTATGAAAAACGTGATGAATCAAAAGGATCAGTCACTTGCCATTGAGGCGGCCGATCTTGTTAAGCGTTTTGGAAAGCATCGCGCGGTTGACGGGATCAACCTGGCCATTCCTCAAGGAACGGTTTACGGTTTTCTCGGTCCGAACGGCGCCGGAAAAACGACCACAATGAAAATGCTGGCGACCTTACTCAAGCCCGATGGAGGCACGGCAAAAATCTTCGGTCATGATTTATTTAAGGAGCAGGATGCCGTGCGCGCGTGCGTCAGTCTGACCGGCCAATTCGCCTCCGTTGATGAAGACCTCTCAGGAACAGAGAATCTAATGCTGATTGCTCGATTGATGGGTTATACACGCAGGGACTCGAAGGAACGTGCGGCAGAGCTGCTGGACGCTTTTGATTTGCAGGACGCCGCGAAACGTCAGGTGAAAAAGTATTCCGGCGGTATGAGACGCCGTCTCGACATCGCCGCCAGTATGGTCGTGCGTCCAAAGCTGCTCTTTCTAGACGAGCCGACAACCGGACTCGATCCGCGCAGCCGCAATCAAATTTGGGATATTGTTCGTGCGCTCGTCAGCACTGGAACGACTGTCCTCTTGACGACGCAATATCTAGATGAAGCCGATCAACTTGCCGACCGGATCGCCGTCATCGATCATGGAAAAATCATCGCTGAGGGGACAAGCAGCGAATTAAAAGCCTCCGTCGGAACTGGCATCCTGCACGTCCGCTTAATCGACGCTGCAGCACGTGCCGAGGCGCAGCAATTGCTCAGCACGACACTAGGCACATCGGTGCACCTGTCCTCCGACCCATTGGCACTCTCCGCCCAGCTCTCGGATACGGATAATGCGGCAAAAGCGCTGACGATGCTGAGCGACCATCAAATCAGGGTCAGCGAATTCTCACTCGGCCAGCCAAGCCTTGACGAAGTGTTCTTAACGCTTACCGGCAAACCTGCAGAAGACAGCCCACAAAAAGAAGGTGCGTCGAAATGAATAGCGAACAACAAATGAACAAAATGCGCGCGGCACTTGTCGATCACAAGCGACCGCCGCATCCGAACGGTTTTGCAACATCCCTTGCCTTTACTTGGCGCGCCTTGCTGAAAATAAAATATGTTCCCGAGCAGCTTCTTGACGTCACCTTTTTCCCGGTCATGTTTACGCTCATGTTCACATATTTGTTTGGCGGCGCGCTTGCCGGTTCAACCACCGACTATCTGCAATTCTTAATTCCCGGTATTCTGGTACAGACGGTTGTTTTCACCACGGTTTATACAGGCGTCTCACTCAATGAAGACATTTCAAAAGGAACCTTTGACCGCTTCCGTTCAATGCCGATCTGGGGACCGTCTCCACTGGTCGGCGCACTTCTTGCCGATACGGTACGGTATACACTTGCATCGATCATTGTTATCATTCTAGGACTTATTCTCGGGTTCCGTCCGGCAGGCAGCGTGCTCGGCGTTGTTGCCGGCATCATGCTCGTCCTGATTTTCTCGTTCAGTCTCTCCTGGGTGTTCACGATGCTTGGCCTGATTTTGCAAACAACGAAGGCCGTGATGGGCATTAGCATGACGCTGCTGTTCCCGGTGACCTTTGCCAGCAACATTTTTGTTGATCCGGCCACTATGCCCGGCTGGCTACGTGCCTTCGTCAACATCAACCCGGTATCGATTCTGACCACGTCGCTTCGCCAATTAATGGGTGGTCAGGTCAATGGGATGCAGATCATCTGGGTACTCGTCGTCTCCGCTGTACTCATCCTGATTTTCGCGCCGGTTACGATGTACCTCTACCGTAACAAACGGTAGGCTGATGAGAAAAACCAAGCTGCCCTTAGTCCTAAAACCATTCTGATTTTTGTGTACGCTCCGATTGCTCGCATCAACAGGGCGCGACCGCTGGCGATCCGGAAGCCTTCTCGGAAAACATTGATGATCTTCAGCAAAAAATTGGATCAGCTCGACGCTGATCCAATTTTTTTGTGTTTATTTCACGAGATAAACACGTGCTTCATACGGTTTCAACTGCATCTTATTCTCGTGATCCGGTAAACGCTGCGAAACATTCCCAAGCACCAGTTTCGTTGCCGCTTGTACCAATTCCTGCGAAGAAGGAAAGTCCACCAATGTATCGCTGAAGTTAAGAATGACAAGCATTTTTTCGCGACTGCAGCTGCGCGTATACGCCCACACGTGTTCGTGATCTGGTTTCAAAAGCGCGTAGTCGCCATAACGCAATGCCCGGCTGCTTTTACGAAGTCGAATCAATTTTTGATAATAATAGTAAAGCGAATCCGGATTGCGCAGCTCCGCTTGTGCGTTCACGCGTACAAAGTTCGGATGCACGCCAAGCCAAGGTTTCTGAGTGGAAAAACCGGCATATACTTGGTCACTCCACTGCATCGGTGTTCGGCTGTTGTCGCGGCTGAAGTGCCAAACGGCTTCGAGCGCTTCTTGCTCGGAGCACCCTTCCCGGATCGCCGAACGGTACTGATTAAGCGACGAAAGGTCGTCGTATTTATCAATGGATGGATAATGCACATTTGTCATGCCAAGCTCTTGGCCTTGATAAATATACGGTGTCCCTTTCAGCAGCGTGTAAAAGGTCGCCAGCAGTTTCGCCGAAATTGTCCCCGCCTTCACGGCTTGATCACCGAGGTAGCTGTTGATTGAGCGCGGCGAATCATGATTTTCCAGATAGAGTGCGGACCAGCCGCTTTTATTGACAAAGTGCTGACTTTTCGAGACAATCTGTTTCAAATCGGTAAGCGACCAAGGCATCGGCTCGTACCATTTCTGTTCCGATCCGACCCCCATATTGATATGATCGAACTCGATCAGCATTGAGAACACGCCGTTTTCCCCGGTGAACTGCGGAATCTGTTCTGCCGGAACGCCGGGCGCTTCAGCGACGGTAAAAATGTCATAGTTGTCAAAGGTGCGCGCCTTCATTTCGTGCAGGTAGTCCAAGATTCCAGGCTGATTCAGCGAGGCGCGTCCGACCGGTGCCAATCCATCCTCTCCATTCGGCGGCAGATCTGTAAATCGTTCCGGCTTTTTGATGTAAGTAATGGCATCAAGTCGAAATCCGCCGACACCTTTCTCTAGCCAGAACGTGATAAATTCATAGATTGCTGCCCGCACATCCGGATTAGCCCAATTCAAATCCGGCTGCTCCGCTGCAAAGCAGTGCAAGTAATACTGGCCTCGCTGCTCATCAAACGTCCAAGAGGAACCGCCAAACTCTGCGCGCCAGTTGGTCGGGGCGGTGCCGTCCGGCTTTGGGTCCCGCCAAATATACCAATCTTTTTTTGCATTCGTACGGCTGCGCTTTGATTCAAGGAACCAAGGATGCTGGTTTGAGGTATGATTAAGGACAAGGTCCATGACAATGCGCATCCCGCGCTTTCCCGCCTCACTAATCAGCTGATCCATATCCTGCATCGTTCCGAACTGTGGGTGAATTGCTTTGTAGTCCATGATGTCGTAGCCGTTATCCACCATCGGCGATTGGTAAACCGGATTGATCCAGATTGCCTCAATACCGAGATTTTGCAGATAATCCAGTTTTTCAATGATCCCTTTAAGGTCGCCACTTCCATCATCATTCGCATCTTTGAAACTCTTAGGATAAACTTGGTAAACAGCGATTTCTTTCCACCAATCACGTTCTCCCATGTGCAAAGCCTCCTTTTACGCATTCTGATACCCTTTGTCCCATTCTATGATCCTTGCCAGCGTTCAATCAATTGAATTTGATTGTTGCATCTGAATTAATGATACCTCAGATTTAGTCACTTACGAAAGACCGTCCAAACCAGTCCGAGTCTTTTGCAGTTACGGTGTCTGTGTATACTCCGGTTGCTCACACTTGGGTCACAATCGAGTTACATGCAAAAAGCAGCATCAAAAGTCGTTATGCCGGCTCTGATACCGTTTTCAACCCTACGCATCCAGTGAATATTTTATGAAATATTTTTTTCTGCAACCGGCATTTTCTGGCGGTAAAACATCGAGAACATGAGGCCATAGATCATCATTCCAAGATAGGCGATGCCCGCCAGAATGAAAAAGGTCCACGAATAGCCGAACCAGATGGTCATGGGTATGGCTATCGGCGCAATCGTCCGACCAAGCGAAAAGCGCAGCCCGGCCGCAGCAAAGTATTGCCCGCGCAAATGTTCCGGCGCAAGTTTGGCAATGAAACTGTCCTGCACGCCAACCGTCATCAGCTCTGCCCAGGAGAACAAAACAATCGCTGCCAGAAGCAGCCAAGCATTGATCGTTGCCCCCATAAGAATCATGGCCACCCCATAGCAAAAAGCCGAGACCATGAACACATTACGCTCCCGGAACTTGGTCATCCATTTTGTCACGCTCACCGTCAGCAAAGCCACACACAACCCGTTCATAGAGACCATTAGACTAAACAGATTTTTTCCGTCAACAGTCAGCTGCCAACCGCGAAATGAGAACAGCGTCTGCAGCGGCACCCGATCCGTTGTGTATACGGCAATCAAGAGATCCAGCTGCAAAAAGGTTTGCGCAACCAGAACCCCGGCTAAGATATAGAGCAGAAAAATACGATCATTGAAGATCACTCTGTAATCGCCAAGCTGATCCTTCAGATGATGCAGCCATTTTTTATTTTCTTTCAGGTGTTCCGCCGCTTTTTTCATTGGTACCGTCTCATGGATCCAGTGTTGCAGTACCCCGACGAGCACAACACTGACCAGTGTGCAAACGACAAGAAAGCCGAAGCGATAATCGAAAAAGAAGATCGCGCCGAGTAACGGACCGATGACAACCATCACATTGATCGACGTATAAAAAACGGCAAAAATGCCGGCTCGATCATGCTCAGGGACAACATCGGCGATCATCGCGTGGCTGGCCGGCTGATACAATTGGCCGAACAGACCAAGCAGTGAAAAGCTGATGAAGGTTACCCAAGGCGACGTCAGCCATGGTGAGTTGGCAAGCGCAAAGAGTGCAAAGCAAACCGCTTGGCCAACCGCTGAAAAAACCATCATTCGTTTGCGACCGAAATGATCGGCACAATAGCCGCCAAGCAAGCCAATCGCCGTACCGATCACCTGCGATAAAATCAGCAGCAATCCGGCTGTCTCCTGTCCAAAATGATCCGAAAAATAGATTGCCATAAACGGAAAAAACATCCAAAAGAGAAGATTAAAAAATCCTTCGCCAATCAATCGTACTTTTAAATTAATGTCCCAATCGCGCCATTTCAAGCAAAATCCCGCCTTTCTTCAAGAGCACAACAAAAAGAGCCTGCACCCGGCACAATGCCGTTACAGACTCTTTTCATCTCAAAAAGGGTCTCAGACGCAGCACAGCGACACTTTTTCGCAATCCTCACTTCTTCCAAGAAAATCAGAAGTTTTTCCATTCAATTGTTGCTTAACCGAACGAAGTGATGCGCGAATCGACGCAGCCATGAATCAACCCTCATTTCCATTAACTTGTGGATCATGATTTCTTTGATTTTCAAAACGCCTTGCTTTACGCGTTTACGGCCGTAACAAATTGTTCCACATCCTGATTAAACGCTTCGAGCAGTCGGTTGGTGATCGGTCCCGGTTTTCCGCCTGCAACCTGTCGATCATCGATTTGCAGCACCGGAGTCACGCGTACGCCGGTACTCGTGAGAAACACTTCGTCTGCAGCCAGAAGTTCAGCCGTTGTATACGTGCGTTCGTCAACCGGAATCCCCAGCCGCTCGGCAAGCTGGAGCACAAAGATACGGGTAATGCCGTTCAAAATAAAATGGTCGGCAGGATGCGTGATCAAAACGCCGTCTTTCACCATGAATACGTTACAGGTTGTGCCTTCGGTAACAACACCGTCGCGGTGAAGAATCGCGTCAGCGGCACCGCGTTCAAACGCTTCTTGATTTGCCAGCACATTGCCGAGCAGGTTCAACGTCTTGATATCACAGCGCAGCCAGCGGATGTCATCAAGCAAACTGACCTTGATCCCGTCTGCGTGCAGATCCTCATCCTTATCGGTCGCCTCAACACTGGCGGTCAGCACGGTATCGATCGGCTGCTCCGGGAACCGGTGTTTGCGTGCAATCGCCCCGCGCGTGATCTGGAAGTAAACGTAACCGTAGTCCATGGCATTTTCCTTGATCAGCTTATCCAGATTTTCCGCCAAATGGTCAGTAGCGTAAGGCAGTGCAAGCCGCAGTTCGCGCGCACTCCGTTCCAGTCGTTTCATATGCAGATCAAGCAGAAACATTTTTCCATTATATACGCGCAGCGCTTCATAGATCCCATCGCCAAACTGATAGCCGCGATCCTCCATATCTACTTTCCCCTGACTGCGGTCTATAAAACGGTCATTATATAATATCGTACTCATCGCCGTAAGCCCCTTTCTTTGCCTCCACATAATGGTTGTTCATTGGTGTCGAGCATTGAAACCTTTTCATTCATTATACCTTGAGATTCAAGGCGTTCTCAATACTAAATCAGTAGAAAAACGGGGCAAGACTGCGCCTAAACGAATCTCCCTTTTAGACCACAAAAAAAAGAGACAGCAGCCTGCCTCTTGAGGAAAATGGTCTGTTGTTCTTTAAAGCAAAATGTCTTGCAAAATCGGATCCTCATGCAGAATGTGGTGCGCGCGGTCACGATATTCCGCCCGGTGCAGATACGTGCAGCGCATCGGTTTCATTTCCGGAGCACGATCAATCGCCATATCAAAATCAGCAACCGTCATCCCGGCGGATTTGGCGAACGTAAAGAACCCGGTATCTTGAAGGACCTTGGTGATGCGTTCATAACGGTGATCCTGCACCTTGCTCATGAGATAGCTGGCCACGCCAACTTGAATGCCGTGCAGCTGTGGTTTCGAGCCATAGGTGTCAAGTGCATGCGAAATCAAATGCTCACTGCCACTGGTCGGCGCACTGCTGCCGGCAATCTCCATCGATATCCCGGCCATGGTCAGCGAATCTACCAATTCTTTAATGAAAAGGTCGTCACGAATCGTACCAAAATCAGTCCGAACAAAGCTGTTTACCGCTTTTTTCGAAAGCATCAGGGCACAGTCATCAACCCGCGTCACGCCGTTCTTTTCCTCAAAGATCCAGTCTTCAGCCGCGGTAATTTTCGATACAAGATCGCCAACTCCGGAGTAGATAAAGCATTCCGGAGCATTTCTGATGACATCGACATCAATCACGATTCCGTAGGGCATCTTCGCATGTACCGAAATGCGCCGTCCATGAATCGTCAGCGACGTATTGGAACTGGAAAAACCATCATTTGACGTCGATGTAGGAACACTGATAAACGGCCATTTGCGCAACAATGCGGTATATTTTGCGGCATCCAATGCCTTGCCTCCGCCGATGCCGACCACAGCTTCGGTTTGTGCCGGAAGCTGAAAAGCGTCGTCTACGACGTGATCGATATCAATATCACCGACTTCCTTTTGCTCAAGCACCTCAATTCCGGCTTGTTTCATCGACCCCAATACTTTATCGCCAAGCATCTCAATTAAACCCGTCCCGAAAAAAAGAACAACCTTGCTGAATTGATGACGCGCAAGCATACGACCGAGATTGGCTAAATTTCCCTTGCGCACATCGAGTAATGATGGAACAACAATCTGATGATTATCGACCGCCATTGATGATTGCCTCCTCATGAGTGGATAGATAATTTGCAACATCCTTAAAATTATTGATCGCAACATAGTCTCTGTGTTCTTGATCGAGCAGCGGCTGCAACTTGCCTTTGGCGAAAATTGTATCCGTCAACAGCGCCGCCTTTAAGTCGGGGCCGCTGTCGCCTGCATAAAAAACCAATTCATAATCTTTCATCAAGTCCGTGGCGAGTTTCTGCTTATCGATTCCATACAGTTCTGAGAAATACGGGCCGTTAGGGTCTACCTGCAATTGAATGCCTCGATCTGCATACACACCGGGATTCGAATAAACCGGTACATCTGTTATACCCTGTTTCTCAAAAATCCGTTTAATGTAATAATCTGTACCAGCACTAATGACAACAAAATCACCGCCAAGCTTCTTGACCTGCTCAATCACCGCTTTGGCATCCGGATCAAAAGGAACGGCATCAATATCTTCATCAAGCTCCTGCTGGTCACGGTCAGCGCGGCTGAATAAGCGGCTGAGATACTCAAGATCGGTCATAACCTTCTGGTCCCAGTCTTCATATAGCTTCTCCGCTTGATCAGCAAAATGGCGGTTAATGAGTACATGAAAAAAATCTTTATCGGATAACGTACCATCAAAGTCAGAAATGAAAAGGAAACGCTTTGTCATACAATAATTCTCCTTTTTTTCATCTGTTATATTACAGTTTCAGTATAACAGATATTTTTTTTATTCCATTTTCTGCAAGCGCAACCAATATGACGAAGTCATGAACACTTCTAGTATGACCCTTTTTACGGTTATTCATTGTTGCGACCGTCGTGCGCGAACTCAATGCGCCTTTAAGCACGTAACAGCTGATCGCAAATAGCGACACCGTTTCGCTCCCGGCAAATAGCGAATCTTAATTCGCGCGGCATTCTACCTGTGCCTCACATTTCATCGCCGCATTAAAAACCTTAATCTTAAATCATGTGTGATGGGCTCATGTCTTTTCGGTGCTGAATCTCGCCGCTTCGGTTACTCGCTTGCCGCGGGCGCACCGCGAGCCTCCTCAAACAGGCAGGAATCTGCGCGGTCTTCCTTGGCTTGCATCAACAAGGCGCGATCCGCAGGCGCCAGAGCATCTGCGCGTTTGATGCACAGTCTTTTGCGTGACCAAAAATCACATACTCTCTTTATCCGCAAAAAATCCTGAGACTCGGCGTATCGCCATCCCAGGATTTTTGTCATGGTTTACCCATTTATTCATCTTCGCGAACAGAATCTACAATATAAAAGGTGCCATTTTCTTTAAAACCAAACCGTTTCGGCTCATCATTCGTTTTTGAGGATTCTGCATCATCATAGACAGTCATTCGCTCGCGAAGCTGATGCGCGTATTGCATCGCGCGCATTACTCGCCCTCCGAACGGACGCGCATGCATGGGCAGCTCAATGTGTTTTCCGCGCGACAGCATGACCGCCACACTCCCTTTTTGTTCATTGTCCGACCATTGTCGGACATGTGAGAAGGACAGCCAAGCACAGGTGTCCGAACGTTCCGTCATCGAAGACAGGAACACAATACCGAGTTCGCCGCAAACACAAATCGGGGGCATACTTTTGTAGCCCATTTCCACAGCTACTTTTTTTCTACCACTATAGGTAGAGCCATAATAGCCGCAAGACTGTGCGACAATCGTTTTAGGAAGCGCCTTGACGTAGCGTTGTGCTGATTCTTCGATCACAAGGGTGCCTCGGTCTCCATCCGATAATTCACAAGGAACCAGCGCCATGGTCTCAGGACGAATAATGTAGTTTTTTTCTGTTTTCATTCAATAACCTCTTTCCTGATCGTATTCATAAACACAGACACAACAGCATTTGAGTGGAATCCACCGCCCCCGGGGAAAAACATTCAGCGGTTTCTAAAGGAGAGAAGAACTTTCAAAGCAGAGGATCAATGCCCCTGCTCTTATACCTATTATTATACAAATATTGGCACAACTTTCAATTATTTAACCGCCTTTATTTTCAGAAAAAATATCTTTTTCACATTTTGTTCATAATTATTGGAATAATCGAGCAAAACGGTGTCCCCTACTGAAAAGCACCGACATCCGCAGATATCGGTGCTCCTTCTTTTTTCCTTTATGGTTTTTCGATATAGTCCTCTTTTGAATAGAGATGCAGCTTCGTACGGCAGATCCATTCGAAGAACCAACCGCAAACAAATGGAATAATCAAGAATATGAAAATCAGAAGCAACAGATTTGCCCCGGTTGCGCCGCCCGGCATAAAGCGCACGGCGTTGATCGGTCCGACAAGACCGGAAAAGCCGAAACCGGCACTGATTGGCGTTCCTTGAATTTGGAAGACAACAGCAAGTATGCCCAGTACAGCCGCATTCAAAAGCACCGGAACCATGATCACCGGTTTGCGGACGACGGCAGCAATCATAATTTTCGGTGTCCCAAGCAATGCTGAAAGCGAAAGCCCAATTGGATTCACCCGCAAGCTGCCGATGAACATTCCGATCGCGGCAGCGACAACACCAAGATTTCCGGCTCCGGATGCGATCCCGCTCATGCCGATCGCCGTCGCAATCGCGACCGTTGAAATGGGTGAAAGAATAATAATCGAAAAGCTGACCGCAACGAGAATTCCCATTAACACTGGGGCAAGTGCAAAATAGCTGTCAACAAGATGTCCGACCAGCGTTGTGATGCTGCGTACAAAAGGCAGAATCCAAAGCCCAATCCCGCCCGAGACGATGCAGACAATCGTCGGCAGAACGAGCGGTGCAAATGCTTTTAGCCGATCGCCGATGATCAGGATGACCCCAACCGCCAAACTTGCCGTCAGCATCGTGTTGATCAAATCGCCCATGCCGCTTACCTGCACGCCGGTTGAGGAAAACACAAGCGCGCCGGAACCGATATAGGTCGCAGAGGCAACCGAAACCATTTGTATCGGATTCAAATTGAATTTAAATGCAATGGCCGTGCCGATCAGTAAAGGCACTGTAAACATAATGGTTGTTACAATTTGCAGAACGATTGCGAAAATCGGTGCATGCGGCGCCAGTGCCTTGCAAATTTCGCTCAGCAAGGCGGATGGAACCAGCCCTGCAACGATACCAATCGCAAGTCCTGTGAGTACGTTATTGATAAAACGCCTCACGGTTAGCCCATCTCCAGTCCCGTTTGTTGTCACCTTCCAAAACCTCCATCCTTCATCCGTTCCTTTTGTTTTTATCATTCCCTTTTTCTAAAAACAGACACGCGCTTGTTATTCTAGCAAGAATTCAGTGATTTGTCGATACAACCCATTGACGCAGTAACGCTTTGTTGCGAAGAAGTCATTAAGAGAAACCAAGTTGATTTTTGTCTACGCTCCGATTGCTCGCTGTCCCGCCGGCTCCAGAGCATCTGCGCGTTTGATGCGCTGTCTTTTGCGTGACCAAAAATCACAGCCTTTATTACCCTTTAATTGTAAAAAAACGTGACCCACCCGCCAAATGAAAAACTGGGCAAGATCACGTTTTCGCACGGGAGCATTCCCTGACAATGCTCATTCGGTCAGCTCACGCGTTGTCTGTGTGCGTCTGCGGAAGAAAAGGCGATCGGCATACCCATACACCGCAAAAACAACCCAGGAGCCAGTCGCGATCGCTGCACCGGAAGCAAGTCCCGGCGTCCGGTACGTAAAGCGAATATGGTTATTGCCGTCGCCAACAGGAACAATCATCATTCCATCGGCGTCGAGGATCTGTACAGGAACGCCATCTACCGTTGCCGACCAGCCTCTATCATACGGTACGCTGAAAAAGGCGTACTTGTCGACGTTGGCATGAATATCCGCCGTGAACCCGTGCCGATCGCGTGTGAACGTGGTTGCCGCTTCCTTCGCTCGTGCCTGTAAATCTTCAGAGTACTCCCCCTTTCCGGTCGTAAACAACTGGCTGTCCGGTAAGGGAATTAAATAATTTTTCACCTTTGACACGTCACGGTCTCTGATCACGACAGCACGCAGTAAAACAAGATGCTTGTCATCATCTGGAATGTGTTGAAAACGGCTCTCAGTCACATAGTAATCGTACGTAAAGCCAATCGGCAGCGTATCCTTATTCTCATAGACGTAGATCCAGCCGGTTCCATTAAAAAATTGTGTAAAAGGCTTCTCGCCGTCAATCTTTGTCGTGCTGACATAAAAGCGTTCCGAAAGCAGCGGATTCAAACCGTACGCTTCTTGAGGAATGATCGTTTTCACCCCTCTTGGTGAACCGATCGATTGGTAGAATTCAAAAATTGAACCGTTCACCATACTCGTGAACGAATTAACCGTTGGCAGACCAGCGACCATCGCCAAATTCCATCCATCATCACTGATCCGAATCCGGTAGTCTTCATCCTTGGGCAAGCGCTGCTTCAACTCTGATCCGGTCCTCACCACCATGTTATAAGCTGCCTCACCTTTTTGATAATCATAAATGCTGTGCGTTGCAAAAATATTAAACAAACCCAGTCCGCCGCAAAAAATAACCAATACCGTCAGCATGAGCGCATACCCGTGTTTCGCATGACGGAAGCGTCCGACAAGAGCATAGGTCGCCAAAAGCCCTGCTGCTGCAGCCACGAAGTAAAATAGAAATTGATCGTAATGAAAAACCGCGCTGCGCTGACTTTCACTCCACGGATAGAACAGAAGAAACGCCGCAAGCACCGCAAGGATCGATGCACAAATCAGCAAGCTTTTTTTGAGCGGAATCTCCGCACGCCGCTCAAGTGCAACTGCCGACATGAGCGCCATAATCAGTACCGGCATGTAAAACCAACGTGCGTAATACGAGGAATTCAGTACATAGAACAAACTGTTTAACAGCGGTATGGCAGCCATAATGAGACAGGCAATCATAAGGCGGCGCATCCAACCCTTTCCGGCAAACATTTGTGCGAGCACCAGAACCGGACCGAACAGCGGCAGATAGGCGCTGCTTGATGAGAAGTCCGATGGATAGATGGCGGATTGATGCGGCATCAGGTCGGCTGGCATCACAAATGCTTTGATCAGTGCCAGATAGCGCGATCCGCTGTAAACAAGCGCATTGGGGCCGTAAAGAAACGCGTCCAAGCGCGGATTCTGCAACGTAAACAGAATGGCCGGGAGAAACAGCAGACAAGCCATACCAATCCCAAGCAGCCCTTCCCAGATGATCCGCGGCAGCCGGCACAGTGATTGCCGCCAGTCCTCACAAACATAGCGCAACAAGTAATAGACGATTAAAAAAACCACTTCACCGATGAAAAAGAAGAAATTCAGCGTTGCATTCAACGCCACTGCTGCAGCAAACCAACCTTTTTTGCGATCCGATACGAGCCGGTCGAAACCGGCAAGCAGCAGCGGAAAGAACGCGACAACATCGTGAAAATGATTGAACATCAGGTTCACCGCGGAAAAGCCGGAAAAAGCATACAAAAGTGCACCAATTATTGCGTAACGACTGTCGGTAACATAGCGGCGCATATAGCCGTACGCGGTTACTCCGGCGATGCAGTATTTCAACAGAAACATCGGTCCGACCACATAAGGGAAGAAGGAAGCCGGAAAAATCAGACTCAGCCAAAAGAACGGACTGCCTAACGTATAGAAGCTGTACGAAGCAATAAAATTACTGCCCAAGTCCGTGGACCAGTTCCAGAACCAGTCCCCGCTCTTAATCGCCCGGTTACTGAGCATATTAAACGGAATCTGCTGATAATTGAAATCGCCAACCAGCGTGAATAAACCTTTGCTTGCAATAATTGAAGGAAGGAACATCATTCCTGAAGAGATGAGACAAAGCAGAAAGACTTTCGTATAGTCCGAATGAATCATTTTTTTCATAGAGGTGGAAAACATTTTAGGAGCTCCTTGTCTGACATTCTCGCAAACTTAATGGACCCTTCTATTTTACAATAAGACTACTCGAAGCTCAGCTTTGATCATATCATTCGTCACGTAATGGAATTTGTGGGATGATAGAGTGAAAGAAAAGCGATGCGTTTCAAGCGTCGCCGGAATGTAGAAAGGCGATTGGCATGAGCTATGATCTTCAGCCGCTGCTCCGCAGTTTCGCGGCAAAGCAAAATCAGGAAAATGCACGGGCGATGGCCCGCTATATGCGTGATCAATTCCCTTTTTTCGGCATTAAGACTCCGGAACGGCGTGCCGCTGTGCGTGACTTTATCAAGCAATACGGTCTACCGGAAGCAAATCAAATTGAGATTGCTGTCAAAACACTTTGGAGCCATCCAAATCGTGAATGCCACTATGCCGCACTGGATCTGCTTGTTCGTCTTAAAAAACAGCTCAACCGCGAGCATTTACCGCTCCTTGAATGGATGATCACGAGCAAGTCTTGGTGGGACACGGTCGACTGCATCGCCCCGCAATGCTGCGGTCCACTGTTTGCTCGTGATCCGCAGCTCATCCAGCGTTATGCCGAACCCTGGATCATCAGCGATCATCTGTGGCTGCGCCGTGCCGCGCTGCTCTTCCAATTGAAATTCAAAGCGCAGACTGATGAAGCACTGCTCTTCCGCTACATTTTACTCAATGCAGATTCGGATCAATTTTTCATTAAAAAGGCGATCGGATGGGCATTACGTGAATACGCAAAGACCGCTCCCGATACCGTTGGCCGCTTTATTCATGAGCATCCGCTCAAGCCGTTGAGCAAACGTGAAGGTCTGAAATGGCTGAACCGAAAGTCCCATTGATCAAGGAGGCTGAGCATCATTGGAAAACGAAACCGTTGATACAATCAGAAAAGAAGTCGGCAAACGCCGTCTGACACTTCCCGACGGCACGAAACTACCGATTCTCGGACAAGGCACTTGGCATATGGGCGAGGATTGGAGCAAACGCGATACGGAAATCGAGGCACTTAGGCTTGGCGTACGGCTTGGAATGACGCTGATCGATACGGCAGAAATGTATGGCGAAGGACGCTCTGAATCGCTCATTGGCGAGGCATTGGCCGATCAACGCGATGCTATCTTTCTCGTCAGCAAAGCCTATCCGAGTCATGCCACGCGCGAAAAACTTATTAAGGCTTGCGACAACAGCTTGAAACGGCTTAAAACCGACCATCTGGATCTCTATTTGCTTCATTGGCGCGGCGGAACACCGCTAGAGGAAACGGTGCGCGGCATGGAAGCATTGAAGAAAGCAGGCAAAATTTTACGATGGGGTGTCTCCAATTTTGACACAAAAGCTATGCAAGAACTGTGGTCGGTACCCGGTGGAAAAAATTGCGCCGTCAACCAAGTGCTCTACCATCTCGGCTCCCGCGGTATTGAAGTCGATTTGCTGCCATGGCTGCGCGCGCACCAGGTCCCGATCATGGCCTACTGCCCGCTCGCCGAAGCCGGTTCACTGAAAGCAAAACTTTTGAAAAGCCGTACGCTGAACCAAATTGCAGAAGCGCACGCGGCAACGATGCTTCAAATTCTGCTTGCCTGGACGGTGCGCCATGCGGAGCGCGATGGAATTCTTGCTATTCCGAAAGCAGCGAGACCGGAACATGTGCTGCTGAATGCACAGACCGCGGCAATTCGCTTGTCCACGGAAGAAATTGAGGAACTTGATCGCACCTTCCCGCGTCCCTCACGCAAAGTTCCGCTGGATATTGTTTAAGCCGAGGCCTTTTTTTACAGCCATCTGTCCATAGAGAAAAGTGCTTCCTGGATACGCCGGAAGCACTTTTCTTTTTAATCCAATCCATTAACGGTTATTGCTCATCGATATAGCGTCACGCCTTACAAAGCGACAGGCGCCAATTTGTGCCGGTACCGATGTTGTACGCTTTAGCAAAGGAACCCTGATTGATTGCCACACCAATATTTTCAAGCGAATTGATATACAGCAGCGGCTCGCCGATCGCCACCTCGGCAAATGATTGGGCAAACACCACCGTATTCTCATAGACTTTCCGTGTGTCATTCTTTATCTTGACCGCTAACCGATCGCCACGTGCCACATCCAGTTCATGGAAGAGCTGGTGATCGATATTGGTCCACAGGTTACCGAAACGGACATCGAGTACATCAATTGTTCCTTGTACGTGATGATCCTCACGATATGCGGGAACAATCGGCAGTTCAACCAGCGACTCGACCGGAACCGTTTTGCCAAAATGTTCATAGTCAATTTGCCCTGCCGCTAACTTTGCTCCGTTGAATGCATAAATATCACGACCGAAAAACGTAAACGATTCGCCGGCTGTCGGCAGTTTATTTGCCTTCTCATCGAAAGTGCGCACACTCTCGATCCCTTCAATGCGTTTGATATGCGTCAATGTCCCATTGTCCGGTGTAATGATGTATTGATTGCGTTGGGTTCGGGCAATCACGCTTCGGCGTGTCGATCCGACGCCAGGATCAACGACGGACACGAATACCGTGCCTTCCGGCCAATAATCAATGGTCTGGCGCAGACGGTAAGAAGCCTCCCAAATGTTATACTGTGGAATATCATGCGTCAGATCATAAATTTTTAAGGTCGGATCGATCGAATTCGCTACGCCGTACATCGCGCAGACCGCTCCGTCCACAAGTCCAAAGTCGGTTTGAAATACCAATGCATGCTTCATCACAATCACCTTTCCTTTTTTCTATCTTTCCACAATGATCCAATTAAAATCGAACAATCAAAAACCCCGCCCTTAATCGAACGACTAAGGACGGGGGTTCATTTCCGTGGTACCACCTTGTTTTACCGGGCATTCACATGACCGGTCTCAGCGAGTACATGCACGAGGCGTGCATAAACTCCGGTTTTTATAACGAGAACCTTAACTCGTCGCGGCTTACTTCAGGAAAATCCATTATTCAGTCACGCAGCTCAGAGGCCATGTTCGCGCTTTTGCTGATACTCCTTTTCACCAACCGGAGCTCTCTGTGAAAAAGCAAAGGCACTACTTCTTCTCTTCATTGCTTTTTTTATTTTCGTACATTTATTATTAGTCTCGGTTTAAAAAATGTCAAGTCAATCGCGGTTGCCTCTTCCTCAAACGCCAAAAGGCTCGTTTGGTTCTTCCAAATTTCTAATAAATCTTTTATACTATCCATTGAGAGAAGGCCTCTATTCCTGATGTATTCACCTTGGTCGGTATACATTTAGAATAAGGAGCCTTCTCCTTTTCGTCCAGTCAAAATTAGACTAAAAAGAAATAAAGAAAGAACTGCATGCCATCGCATCCTCTTACGCCCACATCAAATTTATCCCCCGAGAAACATTTTACACATAGCCTTTTACTTGAGACTATTTTGCGGGATGCGCTCGATGCATTCGGTGATGCAGCACCGCCTCGCGGTTCACATGCACGGGGAGGAAACGGTCAAAGAAGAGAATAAAATACCCCATGCATAGGAAGCTGATTAAGGTGCCGAGATTAATGCCAACCAGTTCATGACGAAAAAGTCCAACCGCAAGACCAATAGCCAGCGGAATGCCGAGTGAAATCCGCTGTGCCAAGACCACATTACCCTTTAGATACTTTTCACGCAAAATTTTCAGCATATCATCAAATGGATGCAAGACCAGATTCACCTTGAAATAGATGGATAGCGCGGCTGCGATACAGAGTACGCCGATCACGCAGACAATCACGCGCAGCAGCCAACTATTTACAGTAATCGGCTGCATCACCAGCAGCCACAAATCGATCAAATACCCGAACGACATCATATACAGAAAGTTAAAGACATCTTTGATCCCGTTCCAATGCTGTCTGAGCAAGTCGTCCGCCACGAGCACCACAAGCCCCATAATGATCAGTACGGTTCCAACAGTCAAACCTGTAGCGCTCGAAATATTGAGACTCGCTGCCGTCCATGGCGCCGAGCCAAACGCCGCCTTCACCGTCAGCGCATTTCCAAATGCATTTAATAGTACTGAAGTGCAGAGCCAAAGCAATCCCTTTGTCATTTGTTCGTCAATCCTCCAACGAGCTGATCATTGCATGAGTCACCGGCGCAGTTGCAGAGTTAACGTTACGCGCGTAGTTTTAGGCAGTCATCGATTTCTTCCTATGTCTCCCCACATTCTATCAGGGATGCTGTGAAATGCAAGTGAATGCTTTGATTCGCTACCCCTTTTCAGGTTTAATGCGCATCCCATTCGTTCGATACGTGTTGCATACGGTTTGATACGCGTTCTCGGATTCATTCCTCCGCGAACGGCTTGATACTAAGAAAAACCGGGCAAAATACGCCCGGTCCTTAATCTCCAACCATGTGTGATGGACTCGTGTCTTTTCGGTGCTGAATCGCCGCTTCGGTTACTCGCTTGCCGCGGGCGCACCGCGAGCCTCCTCAGACAGGTAGGTATCTGCGGGGTCTCGCTGGCACGCTGTTCCCGCAGGCGTCTCGCACCTCCGCTTTGTTTCTCGGCCAAGACACTGGGCTATTGGTTTGAAGACAGGTCAAAATCATATACTTTCTTATCCTGCATTGAAAAACCAAGCTGTGCTTGGTCCTTTATCTCCAGCCATGTGTGATGGACTCGTGTCTTTTCGGTGCTGAATCATCGCTTCGATTACTCGCTGGCACGCATCAACTAGGCGCGATCCCGCAGGCGCCAGAGCATCTCCGCTTTGATTCTTGGGCAAGACACGGGTCTATTGGCTTGAAAACAGGGCAAAATCATGTACTTTCTTTGCCTGTAAAAAAACGAGGAAAAGCGCTGTGCATTTCCCTCGTTTTGCTTACCGTTATTCTATTCAGCAGCTGTCTTTCTTTGACTAGGCAGCGGTTTATTTTTCAAGATTACCGAGTTCAGCCATGGCATCGGCATAGATCTCCGATGCAACGAACAAATCTTCAACGCGCACATGCTCATCCACTTCATGACCCGTGTATGGATAGTTCGGCATGCAGGCACCGAATGCGACGCCGGCATCCAAGTATTGCGCGTACGTACCGCCGCCACTGGTCAACAATTCGACGTTATTCAATCCCATATGTTTTTCATAAACCGTTTTGAGAATCTGAACGGCAGGATGTTTCGGATCCATGTAGAGCGGGTCACTCGTGCCAAGCTCGCTGATCGACAAACCAAGCTTTTCAACCGATTCTTTTAGCGTCGCACTCAATTCGCTCAAAGACGCTTTGATTGGACAGCGAATATCGAGTGAAACCGTACCGCCCTCTGCACTGAACCGAACGACACCGACATTGACCGTCAAATCACCGGAAACATCATCATGGAACTTGATGCCAAGACGTTCACCTGCAAAATCATTGTACAGTGTGTCCGCCAGCAGATCAATAAAGCCTTGTTCAGTCGGAATAAGCGGCAGATCCTTCAATGCTTTTGCGAGCAAGAAAGCGGCGTTAACACCCCCGGACGGTACAGACCCATGGTAGGATTTTCCTTTAGCGGTCAGCTTAATGCCTTCCTCTATTCTTTCCACAGCAAATGGAATATTCTTCGCGGTTAATTCGGCTTGTGCTTTTTCAGACCACTTTTCTGCCTCAGGGCCAGAAAGTACAGCGTAAGCATGGTCGGGTACCATGTTAATCCGTTCACCAGAATAGAAGGCGGCCAGATGAACCGGCGCATCACCTGCTTGCTGAGGCAGCTTGATCCAAGCACGAATCTGTCCTTTTTCGGCGAAGATCAGCGGAAATTCCGCATCCGGTGCAAAACCGAACAGCGACATCGGTTCCAGCTCGTTGTATTTTTCCATACATTCGCAGCCGCTCTCCTCATCCGATCCGATCACAAGACGGATGCGATGTTTCACCGGCACGGCGGCATCTTTCAACGCCTTCAGCGCATAATAAGCAGCCATTGTCGGCCCCTTGTCGTCAATCGCGCCTCGTGCATACAACGTACCGTCCTCGACATATGCAGTAAAAGGATCATGAGACCATTTACCGGTAGCAGGCACGACATCGACGTGCCCCAGCACCGCAATATAATCCTCAGCATCTTCCGGACCGTATTCAATATAGCCGGCATAACCTTGCAGCAACTTCGTGCGGAAACCATCGCGTTTACCAAATTCCAGTACCTTCTCCAGCGCCGCCAACGGCCCCGGTCCAAATGGTGCGCCTTCCTTTGCCTGACTTGCATCCTTCGTGCTCGGGATCGCAATCAGCGTCGCAAGATCGGCCAAAAACGATTCTTTATTTGCACGAACATTGATTTCGTTCATCATCCAACCTTCCTTTTTCGATAAAATTATGTATCCACGCACAATCCAATTGGATTATGGAAGCAAACGTCCTATACATTAAGCATTCTAGCACAAAAACGATTGGTTAGGAAAAAGGAGCGTGATTCAATAAATTTGCCGATTACACGCTGCGTTTTACCTTGCTTGTTACATTACAGAGCATGTTACGCAATCGTCTTATTTTGCAGTGTGACTCCATTAGGATCTGTTGCAATTTTTAAGCTGATATGATTTATTACTGCTCGAGTAATTGTTGTTTTGTCTCCAAAAATTGGCACGATCTCAGACATATCTTTCTTAAATAGTTTGATAAAGAACTGCTGGAAATCTTTCGATGTGGTGCTTATGTCTAATTCATGAATGCTAATTGGGCTATCTTCTGATTCCACGACATCATGGTTGGTCTGCAATTCAATTCGAAAACCATAGGGAGTTCCAATAAAAGTTCTTCTTTCATTGACCTGAATATTTCGATGCATTTGCTTGGCACTGTCAATGATTTTTCGACGATCATCATCCGACACTAAAAAGCCAATATGATCAAATCTTACTTTTTTACCAAAACCGAATGTGATGTTTATTGCACCCTTTTTCATTTCAATAATTCGAAAAAGTATAGGCTTATTTCTGAAATCCTCCCACGTTTGTGGCGGATTAAACGATTGAAATTCATTTTGATATCTCCCAATTCTTTGAGATACATGAAAACCATTCGCTTTATAAAATTCTTCAGTTTCTTCAATAAAAGGTGTCCAAAAATGATAGTGAAACAGCATAGAAGCATCACCTTTTTCGATTAATACTACTTTAATCACGTCTTATTTTGAAGAAATCTGCTTTGCTCATCTTCTGTCAACTATACACTGGTACAGAGGAGTATACTAAATTTCTTTTAGATAAACGTTAATCCATGATGATTTCTGAGTCAAAAAAACGTTCTTGAAATTCTACCAATGCCATGATTTGTTGTTTGCTGTACCTATGCGTTTTATTTGTCACGACCTTTTTATCATCATCATCATTTTTTCTATGGACGATTGCGATAACCGTTTGATAGAGGTTCAAATTCACCGATCCCATAAGCATCTCTTTCTTCACCATCAGCTGAAAGGGTACTCGATACATAGCCATAATTTATTGGATCGTAAAGATGCTCGTGCTCAGGATGCATTGAACACATGGGGCGATCAGTAATCACATTTACTGTCTGGAATAGATAACTCTGATGGTTCACTGGATCGCCTTCTAATGGCTCCAATGTAATGGTCGTTTGATATAAAAAGGTAAGATCGTCTTCATATTACCTTTTGCCGAATTGATCTGCATTTGCGTTAAAAACATACTCGTCATCAAATTTGCTCCACTTAAATCGGCATCGCGCAAGTCGGCACCAATAAAATCGACAGCTCTTAAATCTGCATGGCGTAAATCCGCAGCAATTAAATAAGCACCTCTAAAATGAAATGCGCGTAAGTCCTTGCCGCTTAATTGTTTGCCTATCCAGTCGCTTCCTCCATGATCATACTCCTCATAACTTTTCGGGGTAGGCAGTTTTTCAATGTAATTTGCTCGAACTGATGCACTTATTTTTGTGAGCAATTCGTTTAAAGGGGCTCTGAGCTTGACCAGATCAAGAGATAACAAGTATTCAGCCTCACATTTGGTTATATCCCGCAACTTTTTTAATTGACTGCACAATTTATCGGTCAAAGCATGCGGTAGATCATACGATAGCGCCTCAACTGTATATGCGATCATTTCATGGATTTGCTCCATAACAGGAAAGACTTGGAACATGATTGTGCCAAGCTTAGGATGATCGCGCCAGTTTTGCCCTTTAAACGTGATTTGTGAGACAAATTGTCCAGCCCCCAAGCAATCGTAGACCGTACAGCCTTTAAAGCCTTTCTCGCGTAAGTTCCTATGAATACGGCACGCATAATTCGATTGCAGGTGATCACACGGAGTTCCTGCCGCCTTATTAATGGGAAAATCGCTTGATACAATCATATTCAGTGCCGTGCAGCAGAGTCCAAAGCATTTGGAACAATCCGCAGTCAAACGTTTTCTTGAATTTTGAGCTGTTTCGTGATTCATCTTAATCCCCTCTGCATCATTTCTAATTGGTGTCGGTTTGCATAACTTTTGATACAAAATTAAGAGATGATTCCAAAAAGGTTTGCGGGATCTCACCTGGATCGCGACTTCGGCAGCATGTTCATCATTAAAGCTTCCTCATGCTCAGCTTAAGAAAAAAGCGTCTCAAAGCCAATGATGGACCTTTAAGACGCCTTCTTAATTTTTATGATTAACCGCGCACTTGGGCGCAGCTCGCTTCGATTTCTTCCCAGGTCAGCAGTTTACGGTCAATGTCTTCCTCAATCAGCTGACTGCCGATTTGTACTTCGATCAACTCAAGCGCTTCATCTGCTTTGATTGCATGCAACGTTTCCGCCGTGACAATCACAACATCACCCGGTTTAATCGAACGGATGACGCCGTTTTCCGCATAGCGGCCGCTGCCTTTAATAATCGTCCAAACTTCCTTGCGCATACGGTGGCAATGATAGCTCAGGTTGGCGCCTTCCGTGATCTTGATCTTCTTGGTCAGCACTTCTTCATTGTTGGCCGAGTAGCGTGTGTAGTCAAGCACTCGGTAGGAGCCCCATTTGCGTTCTTCGTACATTGGACGCTGCTGGAAACCCTTCATTACTTCTTTGATGCGTGGGCTTTGTTCCTTGTCCGAAACCAGAATACCATCCGGGCTGACGGCAACGATCGTATTCGACACGCCAAGTACAGTGACCGGAATATCCAGTTCGTTGATCAAATGAGTATTGGCTGAATCGTCGCTGACGATCCCATTGCCGATTTGCTTGGTTGCCATTTCTTCGGTCAACGTGTTCCAAGTGCCGAGGTCTTTCCAAAAGCCGTCATACGGTAGTGCAACAATATTTTTTGCCTTTTCAACGACCGCATAGTCAAAGCTTATTTTCGGCAGCTTGGCGAATTGCTGCGCCAATTCTTCATAGTTCAGCGGCAGACCGAGTGATTCCAGAATTGAGATGACATAGTTGAGCCGGAAGGCAAACACGCCGCAGTTCCAAAGTGCCGATTTGCGAATCAACTGTTTCGCCTGTTCGGTATCCGGTTTTTCCGTGAAATGATCCACTTTAATGTAGCCTTTATTTTCACTCGTCTCTGGCACAATATAGCCGTATTTTTCCGATGGATACGTCGGTTTCACGCCCATCAGTGCCAAATCTGCTTTTGTTTCGCCAAGCAGTTTTTCCAAATCAAGAATGCGTTTAAAGAAGGCGGTGTCCACGTAAGGATCGACAGGAAGCACGGCAACCGCATCATCCAGGGATGCATTGGTCATCGTGTACAGGTAGGAAGCTGCGAGGGCAATGGCCGGGAAGGTATCGCGCCGTTCCGGTTCGACGATCAGCGGTACCTCCTTTCCAAGCTGACTCTCCAGCATCTCCACCTGACCTTTTCCGGTCGCGATCACTGTCGACTCGCCGAGACCGACTTCATTCAACTGTCCGAAGACCCGCTGCACCATTGAAGACAAATGTTTTTCCTGATCTTCAAGCACACGCAGAAACTGTTTCGAGCGTGCATCATTTGACAGTGGCCATAATCGCTTTCCTGAACCGCCGGATAATAAAACCAAACGCATCATTATCTCTCCTCTAGTTTTCTCATTTATAGTACAATGACCCCCGAAATGAGAAAATCATTTTAGTCGATGTTACGAATCCCCTTGATGTCCTGTTTAGGGGTGAAGGAACCCTTTTCCTTTTATTATGCCACGAAAAGGAAATGCCGATCAATACCGCTCAGCCGATTCGCCTAGTTTCTTGATTCCGCCGACCGTTTTGCGAGGTAAACGCCGGTTAAGCTGCGCGGATTTTCAGCGATTTGCTGCGGTGTGCCCTCAGCGATAATTGTCCCGCCATTCGGTCCGCCGCCGGGACCAAGATCGATCACATAATCGCAATTGGCAATCAAATCAGGATCGTGATCGATCAAGATCACGGTTGAATCGTCAGCCATCAAACGATCCAAGACATCAAGCAGCGTCTCGATATTGTACGCATGCAGACCGGTCGACGGTTCATCAAGCACATAAAGCGTTCCGGAACGATGCCGTTTCAGCTCGCCGGCAAGCCGCAGGCGCTGCGCTTCGCCACCTGAAAGTGCAGGCGTCGCTTCACCAAGCCGCAAATAGCCAAGCCCAACTTCCTGAAGCAGCCGCAGTACATCTGCAAGTTTGGGCTGATCGATAAAAAAGTTTACTGCCTCATCAACGTTCATCGCTAAAACATCGGCAATCGATTTTCCTTTATAGTGGATGGACAAGGCTTCCGGTTGGTAGCGCGTTCCTTTGCATTGCGGACAGCGCACACGCTGCTCCGGCAAGTACTGCATGTCGAGTGTCAACTCGCCGCGTCCTTCGCATGTTTCGCAGCGCCCGCCTTTAACATTGAATGAAAAATAGCCGGCACTGTGCCGTATCTTCCTTTTTTCAGATACCTTAGCAAACAGCGTGCGGATATCGTCAAAAATACCGCTGTATGTTGCTGGCGTTGAGCGCGCATTGCGTCCGATCGGTGCCGCATCGACCAGTAAAAGCCGTTTGATTGACTCGGCGCCGGTTAAGCGGGCAAGATGTGCCGGCAGCTCTTTTCTCGTCAGTCCGGCACGGATAGCCGGGACGAGACTCTCTTGAACAAGTGCGGTTTTACCTGCACCGGAAACACCGGTCACAGCAGTCATGCGATGCAGCGGGAACTTGGCCGACAGATGATGCAGGTTGTGCAGATTCTTGACGGTCATATGCAGAAATGCTTGGTCTTCGGCTAGGGACCTCTGCTGCCTGCCCTGAACAGTGCGTCTTCGTGATAAAAAGGCGCCGGTCAGCGAATCGGGCATGGCGGCAACCTCCGCCGGCGTTCCTTCAGCGACTACATGTCCGCCGCATTCACCGGCACCAGGACCCATTTCAATCATATAATCGGCGCTGCGAATGAGCGCAAGATTATGATCAACAACAACGAGGCTGTTGCCATTGGCCACCATCCGACGCATGATCCGCTGCAGTCCGGCGACATTGGCCGGATGCAGACCAACGGATGGTTCATCCAACACATACAGAATGCCTGTTGAACGGCTTTTCGCCATGCCAAGCAGTTCTAAACGCTGCCGTTCACCTGTTGACAGCGTATTGCCCGCACGATCGAGGGTTAGGTAGCCGATACCTAGCTCATGAATGGGTGCTAGCTCAAGGCACATCTGTGTCGCGAGTTTTTCTGCAATCGGTTGAAGTTCTGCATCAAGTTTTTTCGGTAATCGATCAGCAAATTGAGCAAGCTCATCAATCGTGAACGCAGCTGCTTCAGAAATTGATCGGCCAAGCAAGCGGGTTTGAAGCGCTTCTGAACGCAGCCTTGTGCCATGGCACTGTTCACACGGACGCACACTCAAGAATTTTTTCATTCGTGCATAACGCGTCTGATTTTTATCGCCGGTCAGCGCCTGACGAACGGCTTCGACCGCATTCGCATAGGCGAACTCGATCGGATATTCTTCGCCCGTCTGCCGATTGTGGAAGATCAGCGGCCGCTTCGTCGATTTGCCGCACAGCACAATTTCCTGCTCTTCTTTACTCAAATCCTTCCATGGAACATCCGTACGCACGCCCAATTGACGAACTAAGCGCACGGTGTAGCCGCGGCCGGCCGCTCTCCAAGATGCTACTGTCCCTTGGTCGATCGTCTTGTTTGGATCAGAAATCACGCGTGACGGATCGGCTTCGGCACGCTCCCCGAGTCCACCGCAAGCCGGGCATGCTCCAAGCGCCGAGTTGAAGGCAAAGGTTTCGGCTGCAGGCAGCGGAAAGGCGGCGCCGCAGATCGGACATGTGCAGGTTTCATTTAAAATTGCCGCGAGCGTCGGTGGAATTGGATGTCCGTTTGGGCAGCGATGCGTCCCCAGCCGGGAAAACATCAGCCGTAGCAAATTATAAATTTCCGTAACCGTTCCCACCGTACTGCGCCGTCCCAGCTTTGGCGGCCGCTGCCGCAATGCCAACGCCGGTGGGAGAAAATCAATTTTTTCCGCATCTGCCTGTTCCATTTGATGCAGTTTGCGGCGCGTGAAAGCGGACAATCCTTCGAGGTAACGGCGGCTGCCTTCTGCATAGAGCACGCCCATCGCTAGAGAAGACTTTCCTGATCCGGACAGCCCGGCAATCGCCACCTGCTTCCGTAGCGGAATATGCAGCGTCACGTCTTTCAAGTTGTGCGTCCGTGCATGATAAATGTCGATCGTTTGTGGTACATGTTCCATAGGCTTATTCATCACGAGCGACAGGCACATCCCCTGTCGCCTCCCCTCCTCTCGAGTCAACGATTCTTTCTCTATTATACCTTACTTTCCGCAGGGCTCCTTTGACTGCGACCAACAGAGGCACTCCGCAGGCGCCTCGCACTCTCGTACTTCCGCAGGATGCGGTGACTTCCGCATTGCATACAGGACGTATGCGTACTTAGCGGAAGTTCCTTTATTTAGCAGAAGTTCCTTTATTTAGCAGAAGTTCCACTTTTATGACGCTAATCGTCGTACCCGCTAGGCAAAACGATAGACTTTCTCTACCTGCAAAAAAAAGCGCGCCAAACGATTCGGCGCGCTTCAAAAATTCAAATCCGTTATTTATTTTTCACCGTTCCATGAGCTGCTCGCTTCCAAGCTTCCAACGAATGGCGGGCGGCCGCCCAATCCTTTCCCTGCACCGCTTGTTTCGGAATGAGTGATGAGCCGACGCCTACTGCTGCGGCACCGGCATCCAGAAATTCCGCACAATTCTCCAAGGTAATTCCGCCGGTGACCATCAGCGGAATTTCACTAAGTGGACCGCGCAGGTTGCGGATAAAATCTGGACCGAGCGTGGATCCGGGAAACACTTTTACAAGTGCAGCGCCTTGCCGATACGCGTGAAAGATTTCAGACGGACTGTACGCACCTGGAATGAACGGTACATTTTTTTCATTCATATACGCAATCACTGTCTCATCGAAGATTGGCGTGACGATAAAGTCTGCGCCGGCATCCAATGCCCGATCCACATCTGCTACGGTTTTTACCGTTCCCGCACCAACAAAAATGCTTGGCTCGTCACGTTTGATCGCATGGATGGATGCTGCTGCTTCGCTGGATTCCATCGTAATCTCTACTGTATGAAAGCCTGTCTGCGCAAGCACAGGCACGAGTGCCGAGATAAAGGCCTGCGATTTCTTTCGAAACAGAGGCACAATACGCTCCAACTGAATACACGCAATCAGTTTTTCGTTCATCATTCGTCATCTCTTCCCTAATGCTTATTTTTCCGCCAGTGCAGCATCATCCGGGCGGATCGGTCCGTCATCTGCCGAATGTCCTCTAGCGGCTTTTACAATAATCGTAAAGATCACAGCGAGACCGAGCGAAATCGACATGAAGATATAGGACGCGGAAAATCCCCCTGTAACCCCATTTAGAAAACCGACAAAATAGGCGCCGACAAAAGAACCGAGCGCGCCCATACTGTTAATCAAAGCCATTGCACCTCCGGCAACATTGCGCGGCAAAAGTTCAGGAACAATCGCAAAAAACGGTCCGTACGGAGCATACATTGCGCCGCCGGCAATTACCATGAGCGTAAAGGAAAGCCAAAAATTTGACGACCCAATTAAATACGAAGCATAGAAGGCAAGCCCGCCGACGAGCAAGAATGGCCAAACAAACCGTTTCCGCATCTGCAAACGATCAGAAAAAAAGGACGCAACGACCATGAGCACGGCTGCCAGAAGATAAGGTGCAGATGAGAGCCAGCCGGTTTCAACGATGCTGATGTTCGGCGCTGATTTAATGATCGACGGCAACCACATGACAAAGCCGTAGACACCAATACTCCAAAAAAAGTATTGCAAACACAGGAAAATCACCGACTTCTGCTTAAACGCTTCACGATAATTAGGAACCGATTTTAACTTTTTCTGTTCATCGGCCAATGCCTGATTGAGTGCTTGTTTCTCATGATCCTTCAGCCATTTGGCTTCACTTGGCTTATCATCAACCAGCTTCCACCAGATAAACGCCCACAAAATCGACGGAAGGCCTTCAATGATGAACATCCAGCGCCAGCCGAAGCTGCTCAATAGATATCCCGATACGACCGACATCCAGAGCACCGTGATCGGATTGCCCAGAATCAAAAAGGTATTGGCTCGGGACCGCTCCTCACCGGTAAACCAATGGCTGAGAAAAACGAGCATGGCCGGCATGACCGCTGCCTCAACAATGCCAAGCAGGAAGCGGATCACAAGCAGCATATAAATGTTGGTGACAACGCCAATTAGACTCGCAAGAATCCCCCAGACGATCAGCGACCAGAAAACGAGTTTCTTGGCACTGCGTTTTTCAGCATAACTTGCGCTTGGCACTTGGAAGAAAAAGTAACCGAGAAAGAATAAAGCGCCCAGCAGCGATGACACGGCTGCGGTAATTTTCAGATCGGCCGCCATGCCTGAAGCGGCCCCGAAGCTATAGTTGGCGCGGTCAAGATAGGCAAGACTGTAGGTGATAAAGACAATTGGAATTAATCGGGCCCAACGGGTAGGTGACAAGCCATTGCTTTTCATAAGAATTGACCTCTCTTCTGATCAGTTTTCTGAAATGAACGGATTAAATGCCCGGCGTAACAATGGATCTGCCCAATCGCTCTGCATCATTCTGCACAAGCCTCTTTAGATAGCGCTTACATTAAATGGTTTAAAAAATGTCTTCCTTCATGTATCCATCAAGAAGGGAGACAATCTCTCTATGACTCCGCTTATATAAGTGGTGCTCTTTTTATCAGGAAATCACTTGGCGCTTGGCAACCGTTTTTTTGAGCAGCTCTGCCGCATTTTCAGGAGTGAATCCATATGCTTTTGTGACAATCGCTGCGGGTGCCGAAGCACCAAAACGGTCGATGGTTAAAAGTGCACCATCGCTGCCGACAAATTCATGCCAGCCGGTTGATGCAGCCATTTCGATCCCGACACGGGCAGTCGTTGCGGCGGGGAGTACTGCTTCTTTATAAGCATCCGGCTGCTCACGGAATCGCTCCCATGATGGGAGACTGACTACACGTACATGAATGCCTTCTGTTTCAAGCAGCTGCTGCGCTTCGTAAGCAAGCCCAACTTCAGAACCGGTTGCAATCAGGATTCCGGCCGGTTTGCCGCCCTTTGCTTCACTGACAACATACCCGCCGCGGCGTACCCCTTCATCGGCGCCGTCAACCTCGCCATCCAGTGTCGGCACGTTTTGACGGGTCAGTACGAGAACTGTTGGACGGTTGCGGCTTTCCAGCGCGATTTTCCACGCTTCGCGTACTTCATTGCCGTCGGCCGGCCGCAAAACGTTCAGGTTCGGAATCGCCCGCAAACCGGCAAGCTGTTCAATCGGCTCATGGGTCGGACCGTCTTCCCCGACGGCGATTGAATCATGGGTAAAGACGAAGATTGACGGAAGCCCCATCAATGCAGCGAGTCGAATCGCCGGTTTCGCATAGTCTGAGAACGTGAAGAAGGTTGAGCCAAACGGAATGACGCCGCCATGCAGTGCCAGTCCGTTCACTGCGGCACTCATCGCAAATTCACGAACGCCGAACCAGATATTGCGTCCTTCATAAGCGCCGGGCAGGAACTCGCCGCCCTCTTTAATTGTGGTTTTCGTTGAGGAAGCCAGATCAGCAGCACCGCCAAACAGGTTCGGGACGGTTTTTGCCAACGCGTTGATGACTTCTCCAGAGGTTTGCCGCGTCGCTTTTTTCGTTCCGGACGCGTATTGCGGAAGTGCATCTGCATAATCAGCGGCAAGTTCACCTTTGATCGCTGCCTTAAGCTGATTGGCGAGTTGCGGATAGGCTTCAGCGTAAGCATCAATCCTCTTTTTCCAAGCTGCTTCAGCTTTTGCTTGCTCTTCATTTAGCTGTTTGAAATGTACCCGAACCGCTTCCGGAACGTAGAACGGTTCGTGATTCCAGCCGTAGGCTTTTTTTGTTTCTGCTGTTTCCTCGGCGCCGAGCGGATTGCCGTGGACTTTATTGGTACCCGCCAAATGCGGCGAACCATAGCCGATCGTTGTGCGCACCTCAATCAATGTCGGCCGTGCACTGTCGGCGGTCGCTTGATCAAGCGCCGTCTGAACAGCTTCGACATCGTTGCCGTCTTCAACAAGCAACGTTTGCCAACCGTACGCTTCGAAACGCTGGCGCACATTTTCGCTGAACGACATGTTCAGTTTGCCATCAAGCGAAATATTATTCGAATCATAGAGCAGCACCAGCTTACCCAGTTTGAGTCGGCCGGCCAGCGAAGCCGCTTCCGAAGCAACCCCTTCCATCAAGTCGCCGTCGCCGCAGAGTGCGTATGTGTAATGATCAATCACCGCAAATCCGTCGCGATTGTACGTCGCTGCCAAATGAGCTTCAGCCATCGCCATTCCGACGGCCATCGCAATCCCTTGCCCAAGCGGTCCCGTCGTCGCTTCAACACCAACCGTATGCCCGTACTCCGGATGACCCGGCGTCCGGCTGCCCCATTGGCGGAACCTCTTCAGCTCATCCAGTGGAAGTCCGTAGTTGAATACATGCAGCAGACTGTAGAGGAGCATTGAGCCGTGGCCGGCGGAAAGCACGAAACGGTCGCGGTTGAACCATTTCGGATCGGCAGGATTGTGCTTCAGTTTCTTTGCCCACAACGTATAAGCCATCGGCGCTGCGCCCATCGGCAACCCCGGGTGACCGGAGTTTGCCTTGTCAATGGCATCAATGGATAATGTGCGAATCGTATCGATGGACAATTGCTCAATTTCTGTTGTCATAGCAAGCACTCCTTCTTTTTGCTTCTCTTATTTAGAAACCGATTCTGAAGTTTCTTTATCCGTTAAAATCGTATAACCGAGTGTTTGAATATCCGTGTTGAACCCTTTCACCGTATCCAGAGAAACCTGTTCCAGCGGTTTACCGACTTTTTTCAGTTTGCTAATGATTTCCGGCGTGCAAGTAATGATGTCGACACCGAGGCGATCGGCTTCGTAAACATTGAACAGTTCACGCGAGCTGGCCCAGAGCAGGTTTGCACCTTTTTTCGTGCGGCAGATGTCAACCGACTGCTTCATGTATGGAATCGGGTCACGGCCGGTATCGGCGATACGCCCGGCAAAAACTGAGACAATATTGTCGACATCCGGGTTCAACGCAGCAACTGTCTCCTCAACCTGTTTGATGGTCAGAATCGCCGTAACATTTAGCGAGTAGCCTTTGTCCTGCAGTTTTTCAATCAGCGGAATTGAGGATTCGCCTTTGGTGTTGGTAATCGGAATCTTGATGTAGACGTTCTTGCCGAATGTGTGAATTTTTTCGGCTTCCTTTTCCATCGTTTCAAAATCATCGGCGAACACTTCAAAAGAGAGCGGCAAATCCGGGATTTTTTCCACAACCTTTTTTGCGAAGGCAACATAATCTGCGACTCCTGCTTTTTTCATCAGGCTTGGGTTGGTTGTAAATCCACTCACAAATCCTGATTTGTAAGCAGCAAGCATATCCTCCAGTTTTGCCCCGTCTGCGTAAATTTTCACATTGAGTTGATCCATTCTAAATTCCTCCTTATTGGTTTTAAGCTTTATCGATTGCGTTGCTCATTCAACGTTGGTATGCATTTTCGCAGCATCCGCTTCACTCGTATGATCGCGGCGGCTGAGCTTGAGGCACAAGGCATCAAGTGTAATGTGTACGGCCTGATCGAATAGTGAACTGAGCAGTTGCACCGACTTTTTGTTTTTGTCGCCTTTGGTTGCGCCGGGAATCACAAGGGTACAATCAGCAAGTTCGGCAAGGGGTGAATCTATTTTACTGGTCGCTGCAATCACCGTCAGTCCTTGTTCTTTTGCCGCGCGCGTGTCATTCACAACATTTTTGGTCTTGCCTGATCCAGAAACAGCGAAATAAACATCGCCCGCCGCGATTGACGGGGTGACCGTCTCGCCAATGACATGGGATGAGTAGCCAATGTGCATCAAGCGCATCGCAAATCCCTTGGCCTGAAAGCCGCTTCTGCCTGAACCGTCGACGAAAATACGTGTATCTTTTTGGATCAGCGCCATTGCTGCGTCTAAATCCGCTTCATCGACTTGACCAATCACGTCTTCAATTTCCTTTAAAATCACATCGAATACTTGCATGTCTCCTGCATCACCTTTCTGAATTGTTTTGCTGCAGAAACGGGATCATCTTTCTTCACAATGCCAGAGCCAACGATCACAATTTCCGGATTGGCTTCTGCCATACCGGCAAGTGTTTCTAAATTAATGCCGCCGGCAATCGCGACCCGTTGAATCATAGGAAACGCTTTCTTAAATGCGAGTACCTCTTGATTCGGATCGACACTAGCCCCTTGATCGACCGATGTATGCAGGCAATAGATCGCATTGGGAAAATGAACCATTTGTGCCACTTTCTCAGGCCTGCATTCCAAAAGATCAATCATCATTTCTGTTCCGCTTGCTTCTGCAACGTCGTAACACGTTTGCAAAGTTGCTACCGAAGAAGCGCCCATGACGGTCAAAAGATCAGCCTTGTGCTTGTAGCCTTGGCGGAATTCATATGCCCCTTCGTCAATGGTCTTGGCATCACCGAGCAATTTTGCTGCGCCGGCAGCTGGTTTCAATCTTTCGAGCGCCTGAAATCCGTAGTCTTTAATTAAAGAAGTGCCCGCCTCGATAATGTCCGCGTAGGGTGCCAGCTTCCGGGTCAGCAGTTCCGCCTGCTCGAGTGACACACGATCAATTGCAATTTGCAGTTTCATTCCTGTCACCACTTTCCTTAATCGAAATCAGATTGCCTGCAATCCGTCATTTGCTTGGTTTTCCAGAGTTTGGAATGCCGTCTGTTTAATAAACGCGGCAAGCTGCTCCCGGCTCGGCAAGGCCTCATTGTCGCTGATGTGCTGCACCTGAATGGCACCGATCGCATTGGCGCGTTCCAGGATTTTTTTATCCGGTAGCGCTTCCAAAAGTCCGGTGATGACTCCAACCGCGAATCCGTCTCCTGCACCGACCGTATCCACAACGTGATCGACTCGGAATGAAGGAACGAGTGTTTCCGCAACTTGGCCGTCCGGCTGCTGTCGTTTGCAATACGCTCCGGTGCTGCCGAGCTTAATAATGACCGTTTTTGCGCCGTTACTGAGGTAAAAGTCAGCAATTGCTTCGCGCTTCGTCCTTCCAGTCAAACGTTTGCCTTCGCGGAATCCCGGCAAAACAACATCGCACCGTCCAGCCAGCTGGTTGATGCGCTTGACCATCGTTGCTTCATCGCTCCATAGCGTCGGACGCAAGTTAGGATCAAAGGTAATTAAAAGATGATTTTCGCGGGCTTTTTCAATCAGTTTCAACGTTGCGTCAAAGGTTTCTGCGCTTAGTGCCGGGAAAATGCCCGTTAAATGAAGCAGCTTTGCACCGCTGAAATCAAAGCGCTCGATACTCTCAGCGTTGAGACGTGATGCTGCCGATCCCTTACGGAAATAAACCACCTCCGGATCATCCACCTCCGTTTTGCTTTTCAGTTGGAACCCGGTCGGATGATCCCCCGATATGGCAACAGCCTCGGTTTCAATCCCTTCTCGCTCAAGAAACTGGCGTATATAAGCACCGAACGGATCATGACCGACTTCGCTAATCAGAGAAACTTGGTGGCCCAAACGCGTGACACCAACCGACACATTCACTTCGGCTCCGGCAATATAGCGTGTGAAATGCTGCACATTTTTCAGATCACCTGCCGCATCTGCAACAAACATAATCATGGGTTCGCCAATTGTGATCACTTCGCTCATGAGTTTGCACCCTCTTTCCGTTCGCTCAAGACCGTTCTGATTTTCACGAGTTCATCCTTCAATTCGTCGCGTGTGTCGATCGGATACTCAAGGACAACCGGGACATCGTCCGGACATTCGGCCAATACCTTTTTCCAATCAATCGCACCTTGCCCAAGCAATACGGTGTGCAGCCCGCCCTTCGTCGCAACATCCTTCAGATGAAAAATCGTTGCCACATTTCCGACACGACGTGCTGCCTCAAATGGATCGATGCCTTGCCAAAGCCAGTTTCCTGAGTCAAACGTATACCCGATCAAACTGTCTTTCAAGCTTTCTAGGGCAGCGCTTACAAATTTCAGCTGGCCATTTTCCTCGGTTTGATCATTTTCAATCGTAATCTGAACCGAGTAGTTGCAGATCAATCGTTCCAACTGTTCACATTGTGCTTCATTGATTTCGCCCGGTTCGCCAATATTAAGTTTGGCACTTTCAGCATGAAGCAGGGCAGCTTCTTTTAAATAATCTTCTAAATGATCCGAACAGGTTCCGTTGACGAACAATTTTTCAGGTATCGAATAGAACACGCGCAATCCTGTTCGCTCCGCTTCCTGACCGCATCGCTTCAATTCTTTCCAATTTAATGAACCGTTTTCAAAAAAGTATTCACGTCGCACTTCAATTCCGGAAACACCAAGCGCCTTTGCAGTCTGAAAGAGCTCGGATTGACGCTTCTTCTTCGCTTGCAAATCCTTCTGAAAAATCAATGTGTTCAAAAACAGCGCTCTCATTGAAATACACCCCTTTCTCTATGTGTATCGATTAACTAAAACGGTTACATTCATTTCCAAATAAAGCGTTATCATTCGGTAGACCCGCGAATCAGTAAATTGGCCGGCAGTTCAAACAGCTCCGGGCGGCCCGTTCGTTTTCCTTCAAGACGGTCAATCAGTAATTCAGCCGCTTTGGTTCCCATGCCATATGGATCTTGCTGAATTACTGTGATTCCTGGCCGAATCAGCTCACCCCAGCCCCAGTCATCGTAACCGTAAATGCCGATCTCAGCGGGGATGCTCCAACGCAACTGGTAGAGCAGCTGCAGCAAGAGCAGCAGTACCTGACCATTTACCGCAAACAGTGCCATTTTCTCATTTTGATTGGTGCGTTTCAGTTTAATCAGCTGTTCCTTAATGGCAAGGGTGTTGGCGCGATCAATGGTCAGAAGAATGTGCTCTTGCGGCAAGTGTTTCGCGCGCAAAGCATCCTCCACTGCTTTTTTTCGTTGTGAGCGTGTGCTGATACTATCTATATTCTCCGTGACAAAATAAATACGCGAATAATTGTTTTGAATTAAATAGTTGGTCGCCTGATAAGTAACGTCATAGTTGTTGGATGTGACCGAATCAAACAGAAAGTGTTCAATCTGGCGATCAATGAGTACGATTGGAAGCCTACTTTCTTTTAATTTGGTATAGATCGGACTCGTATAACCGGTCGGATTAATCAGAAGCGCATCGACATTGTGATCGATCAGTGAACGAATGCCGTCATTTTCGCTCTTCTGGCTATTGTCTGTATTCAGGATCAGCATGTGATAGTGACGCGTTTTGCATACATCGTTCACGCCTTTCATCATCATGGAAGAAAACGGATTTTCAATATCGGCAACCACAACGCCGATTAGGTTCGTTTTCTTAGATTTCAGTCCGCGGGCAATGTTGCTCGGCCGATAGTTCAATTCCTCAATCACGTGCTTGATTTTCTTTCTTGTTTTCAATGACATATACTCATATTTTTCATTAAGATAGCGGGAAACCGTGGTGGTTGAAACCCCTGCTTTCTCTGCCACCATCGCTATTGTCGCATGCTTTGACGTCTTCTCATCTCGCCCCATCACGATTCCTCCGCTTCGCTCAATCGCTCATCCATTCGTTATTGCTCTTATTATAGCTGCTGCCTTTAAAGGGTCAAGCGGTTCATCCTTTTAATGCGGCCGGGAGAGGAGACGGTTCATCCTCCTTCTTTGCATCCGACTGTTTCTCAGTTATATTTTTTCGAAGCAGCCCGATCATCAGTGCCGTGACCACAACGCCTGTTAAAATGGAGAGAAGGTACAGCATTTGCTGCGTCAATCCGCCCTGAACGACTGGAAGAACGAACAACCCACCATGCGGCGCGGGAAGTGCGACATGGAACGCCATCGTCATCACACCGGCAATTGCCGAACCAACAATTGACGACGGAATGATTCGGAAGACATCTTTAGCCGCAACCGGCATCGCACTTTCGGTAATGAAACTTGCGCCAAGTAAGAAATAGGTTTTCCCTTGGTCACGGTCCTCAGCATCAAATTTCTTTTTAAAAAGGACCGTAGCAAGACCGATGCCAATTGGCGGAACCAGTCCGCCGGCCATAATCGCAGCCATTGGATAGTAGTTGCCTGCGCTAATCATCGCAAGTCCAAAGGTGTAGGCAGCCTTGTTAATCGGCCCGCCAAGATCAACAGCCATCATCGCCCCAAGGATCAGGCCAAGAATCTCAAGGCTCGATCCTTGGAAACTGCTGAGGCAAGCGACAAGCCAGTTATTGAACACGCTCATCGGATAGGCAACGACCTCATACATCACCACACCGGTGAAAAGGACACTGACAACCGGGTAAAGCAGGACATTGCGCAAATTCACCAGACCTTTCGGGAACTTGCGACACAGTTGATTTAACAAACGGATAAAATAACCGGATAGATAGCCGGCCAGGATGCCACCGAAAAATCCGCTGCCCGTACTTGCAGCAATCAATCCGCCGATCATTCCCGGCGCAAGCGCCAGTGTTCCCGAAATCCCGTAAGCAATAAATCCGGCAAGAATCGGAACCATCAGTGCAAAACCGTTGCCGTGCCCAATTGTATAAAGAAGCGCTGCGACCGGACTATAGGAAGGATCTTTAACATCGGCTGCATTGACGCCGAACATAAAGGATACGGCCATGAGAATTCCGCCGCCGACTACAAAGGGAATCATGTGGCGGATTCCATTCATCAGACTGTCGTAGAGTTCATGAGGAAATCCATTTTGCTCTCGCGGTTCTTCATTCATCATTCATCACTCCCTTTCCTTGTTAATCGATTAACTAAACCGGTTTAGTTTTTCTTACAGTTTCCATTGTAAGCGGTTGCCCTTTCTTGTGCAACCCCTTACAAGTATTATTTTTCATTATTTTCTGTGAAATTAATTTCCTATAACCCGCTTATTTCCGCCAAACTTTTTTCCGGAATGGTACCCCCTGCATTTCCCTAAGTATAAAATGACAACGCCGCATGCTTTGGGTTCGGTTTGCTCGAGTCCGAACCGCTCGGTCGTTCAATCCTTTTCAACTTTTTTATAAAAATCCTTGCATTATTTATCCATTCTGGTTATAATATTTCTTGTTCTGATTCATTACCCCATGGCCAAGCGGTAAGGCAACGGATTCTGATTCCGTGATGCTCTGGTTCGAATCCAGATGGGGTAATAACGAAAAAGACCGAACTCCTTGGTCTATAAGGGGTTCGGTCTTTTCTATACGCACTATGTCACGATCCGATTTATTGCCCTATTGAAGAATTATCTCTCCTCATCTGACTCTGGATTTGTCTGCTTCATATCATCTTTCGGTTTCTGAATGTTAGCTTCATTCTATGAAAAATTGACAATAAAACAAGGTGAATTATGATGAATGTAAGATAAGATCTATTTAGGTATTGGTTTCCTTGCTACGTGTGTGAGGCTGAGTTGAACAAAAAGGAGCAGACACTAGGTGTTGCTCCTTTTTGTTTGCAAAAAAATGAATTTCTCTATATGATGAAGTTGCAAATCTAACTTACTATTTATTCCATGATGGCCTCTTTCTTCAAAGCTTGAAATTCAAGTATATAAAAAAACACCTATAGATAAAACACTCTTTTTCAAGTGTCCTAACTACAGGTACCATTCTACATAGCGATCTCTCTTTTTGTTGGTTCTCGTGTTTCGCTTTTGCAAGAGCTCTAGAACCACTCGATCATTAATCTCCGACTATCACTTTTTCTGCACTATTTGAGTTTCACTTGATTTCGCTTATCTACTCAATTCGTTACAATAGGTGTTAAAATGGCGCTGATGATCCCAATGCAGCAATTTGTGGGGTCGCAATCGAAACGACACTCGCTAACCCCGGATCTACATTCACCATTGCATAGCGACAGCGAATCGGTTTAAGAAACGCTAAGGGATAACACGGCGCTTTTTCCATATCTAGAGTGCCGATCCCAAACTGATTTAGTCGTTTTTATTCGGCTTCACGTTAGGATCGGCGCAGGCACCTTTAACACCAAACAGCCCGCGGTAAAACATTGTGTCCAATTCATGGTCAATTTTCTGTAGCGATTGCGGCGTCATTTTGAACTTGTCCATATGGTGCGAATTGCGAAAGTACTGAAAGAACATATCGATATAAATAAATACCGCCGTATCACTTAGATCATCGGCAATATAACCATCCTGACGGCCACGTGAAACAAAGCGCTTCCAAAAATCGCTCTGACTATCAAAGAGACGATTCATTTCATTATTGTCTTGGTACATTTTGAAGATGAGATCGATCATCTTTCCATTCACACTACGCTTTGCTTGTTGGGAAAAAAGCTGCATCCGCTTCAGGATTTCCGGAAATGTTCGTGATGGGTCATTTAAATCCTCCATAAATTGATCGCGATACCTCGTCATCAGGCGCATCACAACCGCCTGGGCCAGTTCATCTTTGCTTGAAAAATAGCTGTAGAGCGTCGCTGATGAAATGCCAATGGTTCGCGCTAATTCACGCATTTTAATGGCTTCTGGGTCCGCCTCTAGATACATTTCAGCGGCAGCCTTTAGAATATGTTCACGCATCATGTCCTTTCGTTCGCTTCGTCTCATTGGTTGCTCATCCACACTTTCTTACTCATCTTCTCTTTCTATTAAATTATTCTAAGAAAAAGCGTGTATTTTGTCAAAAAAACTAAAACGTTGTTGACTTTTTGTTTTAGTTTTTTTATATTGGAACATGTATTGTACATTAAAGGAGGAAACATATGGCCTTTCTCGAATTACACGACATTCATAAAGCATACTATCTTGGAAAAGAAAAATTTCCCGTCCTGAAGGGTATTGACCTCCAACTCGAACGCGGCGAATTCGTTTCAATATTAGGCGAATCCGGGGGCGGTAAATCAACCCTGATGAACATCATCGGTGGATTGGATCGCAAATTTACCGGTCAAGTAACGGTTGACGGAAAGCTGCTGGACCATACTAAAGAAAAGCAGCTGGATAACTACCGCCGCCGTACGATCGGCTACATTTATCAATCGTATAATCTGATTAGTCATCTCAACATTGTTGAAAATGTTTTAGTCTCTTTAGATATGACGACGCTGAACGGCGGCCAGCGAAAGGAACGGGCAATCGCCTTACTGAAAAAGGTCGGCCTGGGCCAGCATTTGAAGAAACGCCCGAGTCAACTTTCCGGCGGTCAAAAGCAGCGCGTGGCCATTGCTCGTGCGCTGGCCAGCGATCCTGAAATTATCATTGCAGACGAACCGACAGGCGCTTTGGACTCCAAGAACACCGCAGAGGTTCTCAAGCTCTTGGAACAAATTGCTGAGGAAGGAAAATTGGTTATCGCCGTCACGCACTCCCAAGAGGTTGCCAACCACGGCACACGCATTGTTCATCTTACCGATGGAAAAATCGATGGCGACACACGGCTCAAACCCGCCTATGAAGTGCCGACTGACGCTCAGAACGACTTTCAGGCAAAAGCGCTTTCTGCAGGGGCAAGTTATAAAAATGCGTTCAAACACCTCACCTTTAATTTCTGGCGTAATTCACTTATTATGCTAGGTACCGCGATCGGTCTGTTCGCCGTGCTGCTCTTTAGCGGTTTAGGCAATGGGGTCAATGCTTTTATTCAAGACCAAATCAATTCAATGGTCAATCCGAATTCGATTACAGTGATGAAGAACCCGACAGGTAAGAAAATGGGCAGCGCTGAACTGCAGCAGTCCATGCAGCAATTTGCCAGTGACCCATCGAAGCTGCTGATCACAGACGATCAGGTTGATCGTCTGCGCGATTTAAAGCATGTTGACAAGGTTGAACCGGGTTATCAGCTCAGCACATATACCCTGTCCTATAACGAAAAGAATTCAAACAGCTCAGGAATCCAGACGTGGACAAAAGCGTTTGCCGACGACACGGTTGAAACGGGCCGTGTACCCGGAGACAACGAGATTGTAATTAATAAGAACGAGGCAATCGCGCTGACAAGCGCCAAGTCGTACAAGAAACTGCAAGGCAAAACGATCAACCTCACGTTGCAATGGATTAATGAGAAAAACCAGCCGATTCAGATCAAGGGAAAACTTAAGGTTGTTGGATTCGTTAAAAGTGGACAGGCAAGTTTGCCGGCAATAACGAACTACCACACCATGCGTGAACTGATCGAAAAGAGTAAAGGTGAGACAAAAGCGAACTTTGTCTCCGTCAATGTCACCGATCCGACCTATGTCAAAGGGGTCGCGAAAACGATTCAAGGATTGGAAGATAACGGAAAATACACCTATGGTGCAATTACCGTCGGCGACATTTTGGACACGGTAAATCAATACGTGCAAATCGCCTCGATCGTGCTCTCAGCAATTGCCGGCATTTCACTCGTGGTTTCTGCCCTTATGATCATTGTGACCATGTATATGTCTGTATCGGAACGGACGAAAGAAATCGGCATTCTGCGTGCACTCGGACAACGTAAGAAGGATATTCGTCGACTGTTTACCGCTGAGTCGATTCTGATCGGCTTGTTCTCGGCAGCTCTCGCACTTATCTTTGCTTACGGATTTAGCGCACTGCTCAATCACTTGCTCTATAATATTGTTAAATTCAACATGGTTCAGATTACAGCAGCGAACATTATTTCAACAGTCATTATCGCTCTGGTGATCTCGTTTATTGCCGCACTGTTGCCGGCAAGACGCGCTTCACGACTGAATCCGATTGACGCGCTGTCCGCTGATTAATCGACTGTGTTGACAAACGAAATACCTCTTTTGCAAACGCCATGCCTCGCAGCATGGCGTTTTGATTATTAGAAAACTTGGCTTTGCCAGGCCTCCGCTTTTGATGCTCAGCCCAGACACTAGATTATGGCGAATGCATAACTTTTCAGGATTTTGCTTTAACTTTTCGACATTTCACTTTAACTTCAGGATTTCTCTGCTTTTGATGCCATGCTTATGCATTGTGACAAAATTTATGCGAAACGCCCTACCGCAATTCGGCAGGGCGCTTTTGCTATTGAAACTTATTTTTTGAGCAGATTAATGTTTTCATAGTAATGAACGACTTCTTTTGCGATCGGGTCCTCTGCTTCGAGACCGCTTACATCATGAAGAACAGCATGCACACCTTTTTGTTTCAATTGATGTTGCAAACTTTCTGCCTCCGCATCTTCACTGTAATCGAAGTGCAGCGCTGCTGCCATGACTTTCGCAAGATGCGTGAACGACAACCCGAGTTTCTGTGCTTCACGTGCCGGTTTTACCAGACGGTCTTCGGCGCCCAGTTTGCGCAGTGGTGAGCGACCGACACGGGTTACGTCATCATTTAATTTCGGATTCTGGAAACGGTGCAGAATCTTTTCAATATACTGTTCATGTACCTCAGGCTTAAAGCCGTACTGCTTGATCAGATAGGCTCCGGTTTCTTCAATCGTTGCCTTAACATCCTGATACAGTTCCGGATCCTGCAAGGCTTGATGAATCTTCTTTTTCCCCGCTTGGTAGCCGAAATAAGCGGTGGTCGCATGCCCGGTATTTACCGTGAACAGTTTGCGCTCAATGTACGGCGCAAGATCCGGTACGATTTGCATCCCTTTTACTTGTGGTAATTGTTCGTTCGTTTCAACGATCCATTCACGATAGTCTTCAACGAGTACATCGAGTAGTTCGTCATTGTGCTGCAGCGGAACAATACGGTCAACTGCTGAGTTTAAGAAGAAGACTTTGCCATTTAGCTTTTTCGTTGTTGCTTCGTCAAGCGCTTTCAGAACTTCTTTTTTTAACAAATCGGTCGCGTTGATCTGATTTTCGCAAGCAATCACATAGATTTTATCATTTGTATGCGTCAACCGTTCTTTTAGTCCCTTGGCGATCAGTGGCGCGATGAACGGCAACACTTTCGGCCCGATTGCCGTTGTCAGATACTCCGCCTTACCGATTGCTGCAACAACCTGATCCGGGTTCGTTTTGCTGTTGATCCCGGAAACGTTGGTAATCGTGATCGTCTCCGGATGCTCAGCAGCGGTTCTGACCTTATAGGTTTGCTTTTCGTTTAATGCGTTAATAATCGGCTCTGCAATATCCACAAACGAAACGTGATAGCCTGATTCTGAAAATAAAGCGCCGATAAATCCTCTTCCAATATTGCCTGCACCAAAATGTACAACTTCCTTCATGATCCTCATTCCTTTTCATTTAAATTTATGAATCAGTAGTTGATAAAAATTGGCTTCCAATTTGGCACGGATCGTCGTTTCATTCGCTGAAGCGAAAATCAGCGTGCTTTCACGATCGTCGACTAATGAGCTACTTACGGTACGAATCACTTCTTGCTCCATTGGATGCAGCGTTTCAGGAGCAAGCAGGAGCAGAATGTTGCGCACCGGGATCCTGCCGCCGTCCATCGCCGCAAGCTCGATCGGTTCGTTGAGATGAGCGATGCGAAAGCAGAGTGATCGAACAGCTCGATCACGGCAATGAAACAGGGCCATGTCGGTACCTGGAATGCCGAGACCGGCGAGTTGTTCCCGCTCGATCAATCGGCAGAGCACGCGCGAAACATCACTGACAAGCAAATCATCTGCTGCTTGTGATAACAGCATCTGCAAAATCGCTTGAGTCGTTTCGGCACCTTTGGGACGAATCACTTTAAAAGTTTTCATTATCGCGCGAATACCCGCTTGAAGACGATCGATCTCATCCATGAGTTGCTCCAACGAATGATCGCCCGTTTCTTCTTGAATTTGCTCCTGATCCGTCAAAAACAGCGATTGTCCCTTCTTGCCTGCGATTCGGTCGGTCACCTGTTTAATTGCCTCAATATCGGCCTGGCTGAGCAGTGGATTGACAAACAGGCATGGGATCTTCTGTTTCGGCAAATGGACGGTCGACAGGATCAAATCAAACTGATCGAGTTCAAGCTTCTCCATATCATGAATGGAAGCAATCTTAATTGAGTAAAGCTCTTTCATTTCCTTTTTAAGGCGTGACGCCAACATTTTCGATGCGCCGATTCCGGTTGGACAAACAACTAATGCACGAATGCTTCGTTTCTGTTTGCGTTGCTCCAATGCCGAACCGAAATGCAGAACAATGTAGGCAATTTCATCATCAGGAAAGCGAATGGACTGAAAGACCTCCCGCAGCGAGCGCTCTATGATCTGAAACAGAACAGAATATTGAGTCTTGATTTGTTTCGTAAGCGGATTCACAGACGCCAAATCCTTGCGAATTCGAAACAATGACGGTTCAAGATGCGCCATTAATCCTTGAAACAGTGAAAAGTCATTGGTCAAATCCACATGAAGCGCTTGTGACACATGCTGGATCAACTTTTTAATCGCTTTTCCGGTAATCACTTGGTCAAAATAAATCGATTCCGCATTCTGCAGTCGCGATCCTTTCAGCAGCGTGACCATAAATGCCTTTTCTTGCACCGGCAAGTCGATCCGCAGCTGATTTTTAACAATAGCGGCGATTTTCCCAACAAAAGGCAACGCTTCCATTTCTGTGCTGATTGATTCTGTCTGATCGTCAACCTGAAGCGGATGACCGGATGCGTAGCGCTGAACAGCGATACACACCTGGATTAGAAAACTGATGTAGTCGCTGTCGGCGAGCTCTGCATAGAGTGTTTTCATATTGCTTTTCATCGCCTGATCAATCACAATCAGATGATTGGCCTTAAAATAATGAAGAACGAGCTGATCTTCTGCCAACGTCTGATGATTGAGCTGAAAAATCGCTTCGATCAAATTCTCGTTAAAGTAGAATAAATAGAAATTAGCCAGTGCTGTTCGTTTCGCCCGTTCAGACCCAATCAATTGAATGCCAACGCCGCGTTTCCGTGAAAGTGTTAGACCAAAGTCATTCGTCCAGTCGGATAAATCGTCCAAATCACTTGTGAGTGTCGTTGATGAGATGGCCAACTCATGGGCAAGCGGACCCGTTTTCATCGATTCATCGCTTTGAAATAATTTCAGAAACAAGAACAGCTTTCGCTCCTTCGCCGAAAGGTCGACCGGCTGCACGTTCGACAACTCCTGAACCAGCTTGAAAACCGCCTGATTCGCCCCTTGGATGCAAAGACTTTTGTCTTTATTTTGAACCAGCTGCAAGCCCTGTGGCGCCAAAAGTCGTTCAATATTTTTCAGATCGCGCCGGACTGTACGAACGCTCACCTGCAAATAACTGGCGATTGAAAGCGCCGAATGCTTGCCACTTGTTTTCAAGAGCAGCTCTAAAATCATTTTTTCCCGGTTCGTCAAGACCATCGGATTCATCCGCCTTTTTTCTTCAATCGTAGCACAGTGATTGATCGATTACCCGCAGGAACGATCACGCATTTTGCGCGACCGCATGGTTAATCACCGTGATCAGTTCATCGACCGATTGTGCACGAACCATTTCACCAACGTTAATGACATCCGAGCAAGCGACCGCAATTTTAGACAGAATTTCCAAATGGCTGTTGTTCTTTCCGGCAATGCCGAAGACAAGCCGAACCTTGTTTCCGTTAAAATCAACACTTTCTGGAATCTGAATGATCACAATACCAGAAGCCAGCACTTCTTTTTTCACTTCTTCTGTGCCATGCGGAATGGCGATTCCGTTGCCCATATACGTCGACATCAGCTGGTCGCGAGCAATCATCCCTTCGACATAGGATGGTTTTACATAGCCGCCTTCCACCAGTTTCTGTCCGGCAAAGCGAATCACTTCTTCTTTGCTTTTAAATGATTGGTTGATAAACACATTTTCTTTGCGAAGGATATCACCGTCAACAAATGGCGCAACGCTTGATTCTTCCGCTGCCTCCGGCTCTGCCTTTTCGCCTCTACTTAATTGATTGATTAACAGGTCATAGGATGGGCTGCTTAAGAAGTTATCAACCGACACATGATAAGCATCCGGTGCTTTTTCTTTTGCACGCGGCGTCAGCTCAGACTGCGTGACGACGATCTGTGCATCGCTTGGAATGGAACTTACCGCTGTATTGGTGACATTGATCGCCAGACCGGCGGCTTTCACCTTTTTTCTCAGCAGCGAAGCGCCCATCGCGCTGGAACCCATGCCGGCATCGCACGCGAAGACAATCTTCTTCACCGCTTGCGGATCGAGCGTCTTCGAATCGGTAAGCACACCGGAAACGCGGCTCTTCTTGCCTTTCATGCTCTCCATTTTCCGGGTTGCTTCTTCAAGGTTTTCATTACCCGCTTTATCGGTTTTCAAAATGAGACTGCCGATCGCAAAAGAGACGATCGTCGCAACGCATACAGCCGCAATATTTGCCGCAAAGCTGCCAAAGGATTTCGGTGTTACGGCGAGCATAGCGATAAAGCTGCCTGGTGAAGCCGGACCAACCAGCCCGCCTTTCAGCGTAACCAGTGTAAAAATACCACTCATACCGGCAACGATTGTTGCAATGAATAAAAGCGGTTTCATTAAAATGTAAGGGAAATAGATTTCATGAATTCCGCCAAAGAAATGAATGATCGCCGCACCAGGTGCAGACTTCTTCGCATTGCCTTTGCCGAAAAAGCTGTAAGCAAGCAGAATGCCGAGCCCAGGACCTGGGTTTGCTTCAAGTAGGAAAAGTACCGAACTTCCGTACTGACGTGCCTGCTCAACCGCAATCGGTGTTAATACACCATGGTTGATGGCGTTATTCAGGAAGAGTACCTTACCGGGTTCAATGAACAAACTTGCAAGCGGAAGCAAGCCTGCGCCAACCAACCTTTCAACACCGGATGCCAGAGCGGCACTGACCGCATCGACGACCGGCCCGATACCGAGAAAAGCAAGAATGGCAAGCAGTGCGCCGAGAATGCCGGCTGAGAAATTATCAACGAGCATTTCAAATCCGGTTTTTATTTTGCCCTCAACCATTTTATCGAATTTTTTAATGACATAACCGCCAAGCGGTCCCATAATCATCGCACCGAGGAACATCGGGATATCGGTACCGATAATGACACCGGCCGTTGCGATTGCGCCGACCACGCCGCCTCGATGATCAAAGACTAATTTCCCACCGGAATAACCAATCAGAATTGGAAGCAGATAGGTTACGGTTGGATCAACGAGTTCTGCTAGTGCCTTGTTCGGCAGCCAGCCAGTTGGAATGAAAAGTGCTGTAATCAGTCCCCATGCGATGAAGGCGCCGATGTTCGGCAGAATCATTGAACTTAGGAAATTACCGAACTTCTGAACTTTAACTTTTACACCTGAACCTGCAGACATAGGTGTTACCTCCTTTGTTTGTTGCCTGAAGTCGTGAATCGACGTGAACGGTTTTCAAAGTGACCTTTTTCACGTAAGCGCTTTCTAGTTTAACAAAAATAAAACCCTCGCACTTTGCGATACGTTATGAAACAGTCTTTATATTAAGCGCTTACATATGGTGCTATCTGAAAGCCTCTTTGCTACATATTTATTATACGGAGCCGCAGTGGTCTGAGGCAAGACAAACTAAAACCAGTTTTGCCAACCAATTGATGACAAAACTGGGTTAATAAGCAGCAACCAACACTGCAAAGCGATCTCATTCAATCAAAGAAGCACAAGGCGGATTGTCTTGCACGCTCCAAGTAGGTGAACCGGGTAAGCTCAGTCCATAGGTTTAATTGTCTTCTCCCCTTGGATAAATGAATTTAAAAAATAGACTTGCAAAGATGCAGGACAGAACAAAGGTTATCGCACTGGAAACTAAATCATGTAAAAGTGAATACGCCGGATCGGATTTTGCAAAATAGAGATGATCGATAAATCGTCCAAGTACTGAAACAACGGAGTAGGTGAGCAATAGAAGAAAGGTGAATTTTTTTGCATTGCTTTTTTTCACACGTATCCCCCCGGATTAGATCGAATGCTTCATTATTTATTGTAAAATAGTTGATCATTCGCAGCAATGCAGATTTCTCCCCATCGTTCTTCCATTTTCAGCTGTAATGCGCGCGAAACAAGGAGCGTCCACGAAAAGCGGTACGCCTGCCGAAGCAACACGTACCGCTTTTTTTATGCCTGTTTCTGAAGTCGTTCTTCTGTCCGGTCGGTCTCCTGATTGATCGGGAGCAGGCGGACGGACTGGATCAGCTCATCCAACTTGCCTTCAATCCGGTGCAAGAGGAAAAAGGTGACGACAGCCGGAAAACCGACGTCCTTAATCATTGAGAACCACACCTCCATGCGAAAGCCTCCTTTCCACGTCGATCGAAAAGCCGGAGCATGCAATGCATATTCGCCCCGGCTTCTGACCAAACCGTTATACCTCCAATTCAATTGGTGTTGTGTTGTTTTCCGAAATGCGCGCCGACTTAAGGGCAACAAGCTCGCCGCCAGTCGACTGGAACACCTGCTCCGCGAGGATTGTATTCATCGCAGCTTTAATCGCAGCCGGATCCGCCGGTTCAACCGGATCATTCAATGACAAGGTCACACTTTTTCCTTCGGCATTCAAAAAAACGAGATTCAGTTTTTTCATTCATTGATCCCTCCTTTCTCTGATGGACTTGTCCATCGTTTTGGTCAGGCTAGAATGTCGGTCGTGTCGTTGCGTTCGACGGAAATCAGTTCATGCTGCTGAAGTGGCGCAAGTTTCTGCGCAATCGTCAGCAGACTGTCCGGAGCCGCCTCCGCTTTAATATTGCGGAACGATTTACTTAGCGTCACCGGCTTTCCCTGATCATCCAAGCCGCCGTTCAAATTCATCACGAATACCGATGCAATGATTTTGCTCGTTGCCATCTTTATCACCCCCTACATTTAAGAAGTAGGAGGTGCGGTTTTAAAATGGTGAGCACAATTGAAAAAGATGAACGCTTCTATTCTTTGATACTGCTTTTAAGCGGTTTGCTACGACTTTTGGCTTGTTTGATACAAAATTGACTTCGTTTGATACGACTTTTCTCTATGTGTAAAATGTTTCTCGGGGGATAAATTTGATGTGGGCGTAAGAGGATGCGATGGCATGCAGTTCTTTCTTTATTTCTTTTTAGTCCAATTTTGACTGGACGAAAAGGAGAAGGCTCCTTATTCTAAATGTATACCGACCAAGGTGAATACATCAGGAATAGAGGCCTTCTCTCAATGGATAGTATAAAAGATTTATTAGAAATTTGGAAGAACCAAACGAGCCTTTTGGCGTTTGAGGAAGAGGCAACCGCCTATATGTACCAATTTATGAGGCGCAGTGTTGAACAGGTATTTTCTTTGCTTGATCAAGCAATCACTCGGGAGAAACAAGCTGAGGGATGAAAAGTAGACAGCCATAAAGATCAACGTGTTCTCCAATTTTTATTTGGACCTGTGACGCTGTATCATACGCGTATGATTAACCCGGAGGGTCATGCCTGTTATCCGTTGGATAACCTTCTGAGGTTGAGAAAGCACATGCGGTATTCGCCAAATGTTGAGTATGAAACAGCAACTTTAGCCAGCCGTATGACTTGTCGGGAGGTCGTGAAGACTTTAGCAACGTGGACTCAGGTTCAAATGAGTCACACTACCGTCATGCGCTGTGTTCGAGCCGTCGGCGAAGCTCAAGAAAAGCAGGATCAGGAGCTTGTCATCCAAGCAGAGAATGGAGAATTAGATGGAAAAAGGCAGCCGAATTTTCTCTTTGCGGAGGCTGATGGAACCTTTGTCCGGGGATTGAAAAAGCGCCAACATATTGAAATCAAGCATTTCATTTTATATGAGGGTTGGGTGAAGAATGGAAAACGGCGGCTCCTGAAAGAGCCTTACGCGGTCATGACAAGCAAGGGACTGGATACTTTTTGGGAACAGGTTGGAGCCGCAGTCGAACAGCTCTATCGCTTATGGCAGACACAAGTTGTCGCTAATAGTGACGGAGGAGTAGGCTATGACGAAGCTCATTTTAAAGATGCTTTTTGTGGGTCACACAAACGTATTTGGGTTCAACTTGATGCGTTTCATGTTGCCCAATCCCTTATTCGTTCACTACACGGTGATAAGGCATGGATCACCCGTATACAACAGGCGATTCAGAGAAAAGACCGTACAGAGGTCATCCTGTTACTGGATACGTATGAAAGTAATTTAGACGAGGATGAGCGTATTAAGCAAGTCGAAAAGGTAAAGCAATATCTGATAGGACACTGGGATCGTCTGTTTGACTGGCGAGAAATTATGGCAAAAGAAACGCTTCCCGAAAATGCGGGGAGATTGGGTGCTATGGAATCCAATCAACGGCATTTGACGTTCCGCATGAAAAAGCGTGGCATGCACTGGGGTGAGTCGGAAGAAGGCATGGTTAAGGTTATTCAAGGTATACGTAACGGGACGTTAAAAGCGGCGTATCTTTCTTCGTTCATTCCGACCAAACGCGACGAACGAATCATAAAAAAAATGATACGAATTGCATCCTTGTTGAAGGAACCTACGGTTCCGTCTATTGGTGCCCATCGCGGTCGAATTGGAACCAACGCGTCCTCTTCGAGTGCAGTAGGCAAACTGAACAAAGTGCTTACGTTTGCCTAAAAAATATGATTTTATACCTAAGGTGTACAAATTTAGAATTAAGAAGCTCTTTCCCAATAAAGAGTTCCGAGAAAAGCTTGACACATACGACTTTTCTCCTGTTTGCTACGATTTTCGTTCAACTGTGCTAAACTAATAGAAAACTTGTGATTGCGTCTCATTCACCGCAGACGCTTACATACCAAGGAGGTTGTTCCCCATGAAGAAACAAATCGCAACAAACCATGCACCAAAAGCGGTCGGTCCTTATTCCCAAGGTGTTCAGGCCGGTGATTTTCTATTTGCGTCCGGACAGATTCCGCTCAACCCGGCAACTGGAACGATCGTTGAAGACGCTATCGACGTGCAGGCAAAGCGCGTCTTTGAAAATTTAAAAGCCGTGCTGAACGAAGCCGATCTCGACTTTTCCAACGTCGTTAGCGCAACCGTATACCTGGCCGACATCAATGATTTTGCGGCCGTCAACAGCGTTTACTCGGACTATTTCAGCGGTGAGATTCTGCCGGCGCGCTGTGCGGTTCAAGTTGCTGCCTTACCAAAAGGTGCACAAGTCGAAGTCTCATGCGTTGCCTACAAAGGGTAAAGAAAACTTGGCCCAGCCGAATCTTTAGACGCCGGCTGAGTCCTAATTGCCGGTCTCAAGTAAATCCAAAAGCAAAAAATCCGAACGCAGCCGTAGCACGTTCGGGTTTTCTTTTGTCTTCAGATAAACAGATCAAGTACGAGAACAAGAGCAAATGCTGCAAAAGACAGCAGCGTCTCCAATACCGTCCAAACTTTAAAAGTCTGCTTGACGCTAAGTCCCAGGTATTCCTTTACCAGCCAGAACCCGGCATCGTTCACGTGAGAGAACATCAGCGATCCGGCTCCGGTGGCAATCACCAGTAACGGCAGATTGACGCCGGTCATATTGGCGACGATCGGCGCAACAATTCCGGCTGCTGTCGTCAGCGCAACCGTTGCCGACCCGGTCGCAATCCGAATTAAACCAGCGACAACGAAGGCCATGACGAGCGGTGAAAGCTGCCAATTTGTTGCTAATTCAGCAATGGCACCGCCGACGCCGGAAGCGATCAGCACTTGCTTGAATGCACCGCCGGCTCCGATAATCATCATAATCGATGCGAGCGGTGCAAGCGAATCGCCGGTCAGCTTTTCAATCAACTTGCGGCCGATCCCGCGGCGAATACCAAGTAGATAATAGGAAACGAAGACGGAGACAAGCAAAGCAATTAACGGATGTCCGAGAAAATTCAGCAGATCGGCTAGCCAGCCTGGCATTGAAATAAATGGAACCGCGACCGCGCCAATCATCAAGATGATCGGCAAAAGAATCGTGAAAAAAGAAACGAAGGTTGACGGATACGTTTTGGCCGACACATTGGCAGCAACCACTTTAGGTTCCGAAACAGGTTGTATGCGCTTACTAATGTAGTAAGCAAAAATCGGACCGCCAATGATCCCGGCAGGAAGCGAAACAAGTAAGGAATAGATGAGTACCTGACCAACATCTGCGTGAAAAATACCAATGGCGGCCATCGCGCCTGGATGCGGCGGAACAATCCCGTGTGAGATTGATAACGCTGAAATCATTGGTATGGCAATCAGCAACAAACGCTTCTTTGTCGTTTTCTGAATTGCAATCACCAGCGGAAGCAAAATAACAAGCCCAACTTCAAAGAATACGGGAATACTAATAATTAAACCGGCAAAAAAAGTCGCCCACGGCAGCAAGCGGTCGCCGAACGCCCGCGTAAAAAATTGGGCGATTTGCAGACCTGCACCGGATTCCGACATCATTTTTCCCAAAATCGTACCCAGTGCCAGAATACCAAGCAATGAACTCAAAATACCGCCGACACCCGTTTCATAGCTTTGTGCTATTTTCATAAGCGGTAGTCCGGCAGCAATGCCGAGAAACAGACTTGCAACCGATAAACTGATAAATGCATGCCATTTAAACCAGGTGACACCAAGAATAACGAGACCAATGGCCAGAACCGTAATACTGATCAAATAGATACTGCTCATCTTGAATCATCTCCATTTACAGGTAGGTTCTCACTGAACTAGAAGTTAAGCACGCCTACTTTATCGGTGAACGCGTGCGCATTTTCTTCAACTGCATGATAGTTGCCATTTTCTGCACCTTTGGTCAGCACGCTTCCGATCCCAACCGCGTAAGCGCCTTGATTCAGCCACTCGTCAACATTTTGCAGATTGACGCCGCCGGTCGGCATGATCGCGACATTTGGAATCGGACCATGGATACTTTTTATGAAACCAAGTCCAGCCACGCTCCCGGGGAAAGCTTTAATCACATCAACGCCGGAACGAAGCGCTTCGGTGATCTCGGTCACCGTAAAGCAGCCGGGGAGATACGGGATCGAATAAAGGTTGCACACTTCGCTGATTGCTTTTGAAAAATTAGGGCTTACGATGAAGTCAGCGCCGTAGATGATCGACAGGCGAGCCGTTTCTGGATCAAGCACCGAACCGGCACCAATCACCGCCGTTTTTTCCTTTTTCTTCAATTGCTGCAATGCCGTCAGGCCGTTTGGTGTGGTCAGCGTCACCTCTAAACTTTCAATACCGCCGTTGATCGCTGCCTGACCGATCGCTACTGCATCCTCTGCGTTCTTCCCGCGAATCACGGCGACCAGACGCTTTTGATTCAGTTTGTTCAAGGTTTCATATTTTTTCAGCATACGTTTTCCCCTCTTTCAAAGTGGTTCGAACCGCCCCATGTGCTGCAGAGGCCGTACTGGAGGCGTAGAGTGATAAAAATTTGCTCGCATCTTTATTTGGTTCTTTGATTTCCTTTTTTCGTTTTTCCAGCGTTTCGTCATCAACCAGCAAGGTCAAATCACGATTGGGTACATCAATCGCGATTGGGTCACCGTTGCGCACCAGCGCCAAGGGACCGCCTTCCGCAGCTTCAGGGCTCATATAGCCAACCGATAAGCCTGCTGAAGCACCGGAGAAGCGTCCGTCCGTGATCAGCGCAATTTTCTTGTAGCGTGAGAGAATCTCTGTGCAGCGGTGTAATTCGCGCATGCCCGGACCGCCTTTTGGCCCTTCATAACGAATCACGACCACTTGGTTTTCCTGAATCGCTCCGTTGTGATAGGCTTCATCAAATTGCTCCTCCGAGTCAAAGACAATCGCCTTCCCTTGAAAAGCCATTAAATCTTCCGGAACCGCCGATTGCTTGATCAGTGCACCATCCTCGGCCAAGTTCCCTTTCAGAACCGCAATGCCGCCCTCCGCTTCAATCGGCGCGTCAAGCGGATGAATGATTTCGCGATCTTTAACCCGTGCACCCGCTACATTCTCTTTAACGGTCTCGCCGGTAACGGTCAATGCATCAAGATGAAGCAGCGGACTGAGTTCCTTCATGATTGCTGGAACACCGCCGGCACGCTGCAGATCATTGGTTGTGAAATTGTTGTTATTCGGGGTCACCGCTGCAATAAACGGTACTTTGCGACTGATGCGGTCGAACACATCCAACGGCAAGTCGATGCCAATCTCTTTGGCAATGGCCGGCAAATGCAGACAAGCATTCAGCGAACCGCCCATCGCCAAAAGTACTGAGATAGCGTTTTCAAAAGCTTCCTTCGTTAAAATATCACGCACGCGAATTTTCTTTTTGACCAGTTCAACCGCACGGCGACCCGCATCTTCCGCAGCATGAAGCTGCTCTTGGGAAAGCGCTCTCATCCACGACGAATTCGGCAGTGCCATCCCTAATGCCTCGGATAAGCCTTGCATTGTATTTGCCGTACCAAGGAATGGGCAGACGCCGGCGCATGGATAATATTTGCGTGTTACCGCGACAAGGCCTTGCTCATCCAGACTGCCGCTTAAGAACTCCTGACGCGCGGCTTTCGATTCCTTCGGTTTAATGTAGTTCGGCATCACGCCGCCGAGAAAGACAAGCGTTGGAAGATTCAGCCGTGCCGCACTCATCAACATGCCCGGTACGATTTTGTCACACGAACTGATCATGACCATTCCGTCAAAGATCTCATGTGCGCGAATCATTGTTTCAACACTGTCGGCAATCACATCGCGGCTCGGCAGTGAATATTTCATGCCGTCGTGACCTTGCGCGATCCCGTCGCAGACTGCGATCGTATTAAATTCAAGCGGATAGCCGCCTGCCTCGAGCACGCCTTTTTTAATATGATCGGCCAGTTCTCTTAGGTGAACATGCCCCGGTACAATTTCATTCCATGAATTGGCGATGGCAATGATCGGTCGATCCATCATGGAATAAGGAACGCCGCTTGAGCAAAGATGTCCTTTTAATATAGCCCGTGTGTAGGGTTGAATTTGTGATAAACGGTTGTGCATGATCTTATCCCCCTCAATTTTTTGTCGAAAGATTTTGACTTTAATTGTTGTACAAACTCACGCATCCACTTGCTTGTGCTGAAAAGCGGCGATTGCCGACCACTCATCCTCAAGTTTGCGAGACAGGCGCAGGAAAACAGGAAACAGCTGCTGGTAGGTTTCAACATTTTCCATGATGGGTTCGTGACTGTGCACCGATCCAACCATTTGCGCTACCGCACTCAGACTGTCGACGCGCCCTGTTGCATACAAGCCGAGCACCGCAGCGCCGAGGCATGAACTCTCGAAACTTTCCGGCACATTAACCGGCTGTGCGAAAATATCGGCCATCATTTGACGCCACAACGCTGAACGTGCAAATCCGCCGGTTGCCTGAATTTTTTTCGGTTCGCCGGTCCGCTCGCGCATCGCCAGCATCACGCTGTACAAATTGTAGATAATCCCTTCAAGGACGGCACGAATCATATGCTGTTTCTGATGGTGCAAGGTCAAGCCAAAGAAAGCACCGCGGGCATTGGGGTTCCATAACGGCGCCCGTTCGCCACTGAAATAAGGCTGGAAAATTAATCCGTCCGACCCTGCCTTTACACGCGCCGCCATGCGCGTCAGTACTTCGTAAGGACTAATGCCGAGCCGTTTTGCGGTCTCCACTTCGGCAGCGGCAAATTCATCTCTTGCCCAACGCAACACGCCGCCACCGTTATTCACCGGGCCGCCGATGACCCATTTATCCTCAGTCAGGACATAGCAGAAGAGGCGCTCTTTCGGATCTGCCGAAGGTTTGTCGGCCACCGTACGAATCGCGCCGCTGGTTCCAATCGTGACCGCAACGACACCCGGATCAATCGCGTTAACGCCTAAGTTTGACAAAACGCCGTCACTTGCGCCAAGAACAAACGGTGTCGATGCATTCAGGCCCATTTGCTCGGCATAAACCGGATCCATGCCGACCATTTGATGGGTCGTCGGTACCAGTTCGGAAAGATTCGCCTCCGTGATCCCTGCGACAGCCAAGGCGTCTTTGTCCCAGGTCAGTGTCTTCATGGCAAACAGCCCTGTACTTGAAGCAATCGAATAATCAACAACATAGGTGTGAAATAATTTGTAAAAGATGTATTCTTTAATCGATATAAATTTCTTTGTTTGATTAAAAAGTTCCGCCCGTTCGTTTTTCATCCATACGAGTTTTGGAAGTGGCGACATTGGGTGGATCGGTGTCCCTGTTTTCATATAAATGGCGTGTCCGTCCATCGTCCTCTTAATTTTGTCGCACCATTCAATACTGCGATTATCGGCCCAAGTCATGCAGCGCATCAAAGGCTTGCCCTCAGCATCCACCGGAACTAAACTGTGCATCGCACAACTGAAGGAGACAAAAGCAATCGATTGGGGTGAAACCCCGCCCTTAGCAACCACTTCGCGTATTGCTGAAAGAACTGCAGTGAAAATCTCTTCCGGATCTTGTTCTGCAGTAAACGCATCCGGTGTATAGAGGGGATAGCCCATATTTGAGTAGGCGACAATCGTTCCATCCGTCTTATAAAGGACTGCTTTGGTGCTTGTTGTGCCGATATCCGCACCGATCATGTAGTCACTCATTATAACTCCTCCTTTTTGTGAAAATCATCACATTTTGAAATTTCTTTAATAAAACGCTTACAAATTAGTCTTAAGCTGTCGACTTGTCGACAAGATGTGCGGCATTTTTTTCTGAAGCAAATACGGATTATTTCGGACGGTTAACGTCGTTGAACGATTCCGTTAATGTATGCTTTGAATCGTCAAAATAACGGCCGACCGTTTTCGTAATCAGCCCATCATTCTGCGACTCAATTGCCTCAACGATGCGTTGATGTTTTCCCACGACCCAACGCACATGTTCCTCACTTTGCGCAAAAACGCGTTCAGTTGTAACAAGAATCACGGACATCAGAAGCGGCTTCATGCTGTTCCAAAGGTTCAGCAAACGCTTATGCTCCGCATGGCGCACAATGGTCTCATGAAAGAGCAGGTCATAGTAAGCGAACTCACTATGATCATCATACTTTGCTGCAAGTTCCATTTTATCAATATTTTGCTGTAACGCTTGAACCAAAAAACGCACATTTTTTTTTGAAACCTTTTGTTGCGCAAAATTTTCGATCATTTCACGGATATCATACAGTTCTTGAATATCGTCTAGACTCATGCCAAGAACAACCGCCCCCATCCGTTCAAGCCGAATTAATCCATCTAAAGAAAGTGCTTTGAGTGCATCGCGAACCGGTGAGCGGCTCGTTCCATACTGCCCGGCAATGTTATTTTCTGATAAAACCTCTCCGGGTTTAATCTGATTCTCTAAGATCCTAAGGCGTAATTCATTGGCAATTTGATCGCCTAGTGAAGCATTTTTTAGCCACATTGACGGAAACTTCAACATCGTCCATTCTCCTGTCGCTCCGATTCATTCACTCGAGCATTTGATTGTGAAAACTGTGTCACTACAAGGCTATTGTAGCTTACATTCACGCAACCAAACAACAACGAAATGTCTCTGAGCTTTAGAAAACAGCAGCTTCTGTTTTCGTCCCTTCACGGTCTCTTAAAGAGGGTTCGCCATACACCGTCATTCGACGGCTGATCCATACCTTTTTATTACAGGCATGACGGTTCACGATTCATGAACATCCCTTGCTTCGGTATACTTGTCGACAAGTCGGGTCACAAAATAAAGCGCTTACTTTAATTCCAAAAAATAAAACGCCCATCGTCTTTCCGTTTCATCAATCAGCGTTAGTTTTGTAAGCCCTTTCTTTTTACAGCTTCATCTTAGTCTGCCCATAAACTATTGTCAAGGTTGTTTTTGAGTAATTTGACTTTTAATCGGGTGACGTTCACATGTTTTTCACAAATAATTCAAAGGATTGTTAAATGGATTGGATTAAGAAACGCACGCGAAAGCTGATCAGATCAAATGCTCATCTTTTGTTGCCGTGAAAAAAGTTGGAGGAATTGTCACCTCCAACAAACATCCATCTACTTATTCATCCCGCCCCTATTCCATCATAAACTTATCGTTCAGAAAAAATGATCTCCATAATCGATCATGTATTTTTTGTATCTTCTCCTGCACGGGCGGTTGAAAGATACAGTCGACCGCGATTCGAAGTCAAACGTAGCCAAGTTCAAGTCCACGAGAAACGCTTTTATTGTCTAAGGGCAGATTGGTACATTCTAAGTATTCTCTGAAATCCTTTACTGGCTGACTCGCACCGATAAGAAGCATACTAATTGCGCCGTTTATGAAATGAGCTCGCCACTTCATTAAGTAAGCACTGCTTTGACGAGTCATAGCTAGCTTTTGAATTTTTAGGTTTGTTCAATGCGGATCAGCTACCCGTGAGCTAAAGCACGTCATACAGCCGTTAAATCAACGTCTTTTCGGATTCAGGATGAAGGACCTGATTAATAAATCGCTTCGTTCGTTCATGCTTTGGATGATTGAAAAGTTCACTTGGTTCCCCTTCTTCGACAATGACACCCTTATCCATAAAAATAATTCGATCACCAATCTCCTCAGCGAAACGCATTTCATGTGTGACAAGAACCATCGTCATTCCTTCATCAGCAAGTTCACGGATAACCTTGAGGACTTCACCAACTAATTCAGGATCAAGTGCTGAAGTCGCTTCGTCAAACAGCATAATATTAGGCTCCATAGCCAGTGCACGCGCAATCGCGACTCTTTGTTTCTGTCCTCCTGAAAGCTGGCTCGGGTAGTGATTCATCCGCTCGGCGAGTCCAACCTTTTTTAGATATTTTTCTGCATTTGTTTTGGCTGCTTCTGCTGTTTTTTTTCTTATTTTTATTTGTGCGGCCATCACGTTTTGAATGGAAGTCATCATTGGAAAGAGATTAAAACTTTGAAAAACCATTCCGATCTCTGTTCGAAGTCTTGCCACACGTTTTTCATTATATTTTCCAGATTCATCTGCAAATTTTTCGCCTTCTACCTTAACCCTACCGGAAGTTGGCAGTTCCAAGCAGTTTAGACAACGAAGCAAGGTAGACTTTCCCGAACCAGATGGCCCAATGATGACAACGATTTCCCCCTGGCGAATCGTTAGATCAATCCCCTTCAATATTTCATGAACACCAAATGACTTACGGAGCTGAGTCACTTCAATCATTGGTTTAGGCATGTTTTGAAGACCTCTTTTCAAGCAATCGGACAATCTGAGACAGCGGAAGACTGAGAATCAGGTATGCGATTGCCAAAATTGTATAAGATTCGATGGTTAAAAAGGTTTGCGATGCATAGGCTTGTGTCCGTAAAAGCAATTCATTTACCGTAATAAAAGCAAGCAGCGATGTGTCTTTAATCATCATAATCAGATAGTTTCCAAAAACCGGAATGGCTTGACGCGTTGCCTGCGGGATTACAATGGACCATAATGCTTGACGACGTGTATAGCCAAGCGCCAAGGCTGCCTCCGTCTGACCTTTATCAATGGACAGGATCGCTGCCCGAACCACTTCTGACAAATAACAGCCATAGTTAATGCCTAGACCAAGAATCCCGGCAAGAAGTGGATTTAATTGAAATTGATAGTTTGGGATAAAAAATTGAACGATCAAGGAAACAAGTAAAGGAACGACATAAAACATATAAACAAGCTGAACAAGAAGCGGCGTTCCGCGTACAATTTCCAATAGCACAACAAGGATTCCTCTTAAAAATTTATATTTCGACAGACGTCCAACTGCAAGCAGAACACTAAGGATAACGGCAAGCACAAATCCACCAACTGTCGCCTCAAGTGCAATGAGCAACCCTTGCCATAACTCCGGTGTTAACTCGTTTAATGCAGTAGAAAAATCCAAATGACTGAGTATCTCCATTCTTTAGCACCTCATTCATCAATCAATTCTCGCTAGCCGGCCTTTACCGACTCACCTCTAACAATAGTAGAAATCAGAGTTAATCTTTGATGAAGAAAGAACAACTCTGATTTTAGATTGAACACTGTATTAGTCTTGAACTGGAACGAAATAGTTATCAGGCATACCGTATTTCTTGAGTATTTTTTTAATAAATCCATTCTCCTTCAAGTTATTGATTTGCTTATTGATTGCGTTAACGAGCTTGGTATCACTCTTTCTTGCTGCAGCACCAATCATTCCGGCTGCTTGAGGCGTGTAGGGATCAAGAATTTTTAAATTCAATGAAGGATCTTGTTTTAAACTGTAAGCCGCTACTGCTCCATCCGTTACTAGCGCATCAATTTTACCCGTATTCGCTGCCAAAAGCAGATCCGATTGCGAACCAAAAACATTGACCTGCTTGATTTTGCCTTCTTTTTTCATTTTATTTGCAAAATCATAGAACGCCGTACCTTTCTGAGCGCCGATTACTTTATTTTTCAAATCATTTGCGCTTTTGATTGATGATTTTTTGGGAATGATGAATGCTTCGCCTTCGGTGTACCATACTGTGGTAAATTTAGCGATCTTTTCGCGTTGCGGATTAATGTACATGGCATCAGTGACTAAATCGATATTCTTGTTATTCAACTCAAGAAGCAAATTCTCGAATTTTGTCTGTTTCATTTCTACTTTTGGAATTCCAAGTCTTCGGGCAACTTCTTTAATAATCTCAGCATCGATACCCGTGAACTTTTTTGTTTTCTGATCAATAAAGGCAAACGGTGCATCATTGGAAGAACCGACAACAAGCACGCCCTTCTTTTTAGCAGCTGCCAACGTATCGCTTGATTTACTGGATGAAGAGTCCTTTGAACCTGAACTGCTCGATCCATTCGATCCACAAGCGGATAGAACGCCAACGATCAAAACAAGAGAAAGGAAAGATAGCAACCATCGCTTCATGAATTAATCCTCCTAAATTTTCATAGTTATCAAATCATAACACAATATTTTAATTTTCAATCGATAATATCGATCGTACGCCGATTCAGAATAAAAACCGAATGTATTATATCGAATTTAAAGCGTCCTCAATGATAGCGAGTCCTTGATTCAATTGAACCTCTGTAATCGTAAGCGGGGATAGGAAGCGAATGCAATTTCCTTTCAAACCGGCATCAAGTAATAACAAACCATGCTGGTTACAATAGGTTACAAGTCGCTTCACAAGTTCCTTGTCCGGTTCTTTACTTTGTTTATCTTTAACAAATTCAATTGCAACCATTGCACCAAGTCTACGAATATCGCCAATCGAGTGATACGTATCTGCCCATTCCTCAGCACGCGCTTCAATGATCGCACCGATTTTTTCCGCACGCTCAATGAGATGCTCCTCTTCAATGATGTCGAGCACCGCAAGTGCCGCAGCGCAGGCAATGGGACTACCACAATAGGTTCCACCAAGTGATCCTTTTAATCCGCAAGAGTCGATCATCTCAGCCTTTCCGACAACGCCGCTTAGCGGGAATCCAGCAGCAATTGATTTAGAGATAGTCATTAAATCCGGAACCACATCAAAGTGTTCAATGGAAAACATTTTGCCTGTACGGGCAAATCCAGCCTGAATTTCGTCTGCAATAAAGACAATACCATGCTCGGTACAAAAATCACGGACGTATTTAACAAATCGTTTTGAAGGAATAATAAATCCTCCTTCACCCTGAACAGGCTCCATCACGATGCAGGCAACCAATTCAGGCGAAACTTGACTTAAGAAGAAATCGTTAAATTGTTCAATCATTGTCTCGTCATAATCCTCACTAGAGATTCCCTCAGGTTTGCGATAGTCATAAGGATACGGTGCCTTATAGGTTTCCGGTGCAAAAGGTCCAAAGCCAAACTTGTACGGTTTCACTTTGCTTGTCATGCTCATGGTAAGGTTGGTTCTTCCATGAAAAGCACGATCAAAGGTCACGACAGCTTGTCTGCCGGTATAAGCGCGAGCAATTTTCACCGCGTTTTCAACCGCTTCTGCCCCGGAGTTGAGTAAAATCGCTTTTTTGGCAAATTCTCCTGGAACAATTTCACATAAACGTTTACAGAGTTCAATGTATCCCGGATACATCATGACATTAAACCCTGGATGGATAAAATGTTCGAGTTGTTCTTTTACCGCTTTAATCACTTTTGGATGACAATGCCCTACATTTTGAACACCAATCGCTCCGGCAAAATCAATGAATGCATTCCCATCAATATCGGTGACCAATGCCCCTTTAGCTTCTGCTGCAATATGCCGATTCCCATTTCCTACAGCGGAAGCAACGTATCGATCCCGTTTATCCTGCCACTTTTTTGTTAGATTTCCTTCCAACAATTCTTTCACCACTTTGCTCACTCCCTTTAATAGATATTTTGCAAATTATTTGGTATTATGTATAGTATCAAAATTCAAAAAATTATGGTATCAGAGGGATCCTATGCTCGCATTATCGATCGATCTTCATTCAAATGAATATATATACAGACAAATTTACAAGCAATTAAAGAAAGATATTCTTCTTCACCATTTCTTACCGCACGAAAAACTGCCATCCAAGCGAGAATTGGCTGATACCTTACGTGTTAGTGTTAATTCAGTTAACGGAGCATATCAACAATTACTGGAAGAGGGCTATATCTATGCCATTGAACGGAGTGGTTTTTATGTGGAAAAATTAGATACACTCCCCCTTTCTAAAGATGTTCCCCCAGCTCTTGATCCAAGTCTGATTGAAGATAGAGCATCCAAGAAAAATTGGATATCTTTTTCACATATGTCTGTTGACCGGTCTATTTTCCCGTTCGACAGCTGGCTCGCCTGTGAGCACACGGCCTTAAAACGCAGTCAATTAGAACTGAACGATGATTCCTCCCGCTTTCCTCAAGGGATTTATTCTGTGCGTCAAACAATCAGCCGATTCCTTTCAGTCACGCGAGGCGTAAAATGCTTTCCAGAGCAAATTGTTTTAGGAGGAGGCACTCAATTTCTCTTTTATATACTGCGGCAATTATTTGACGAAAGCACATTATATGCGATGGAAAACCCTGGATATCGGCGCATCTATGAATTACTAAAGATGGAACAGATGCGTTTAAAAACGATCATTTTGGATCATAAAGGGATATCAATCAATCTTTTAAGAAAGACCAATCCAAATGTTGTCTATGTTACGCCTTCCCATCAATTTCCGTCAGGCGTCGTGATGCCGATTTCCAGACGCATACAATTACTCAACTGGGCTGCCGAGTCGGAAAACAGGTATATCATTGAAGATGATTATGATAGTGAATTTAAATATCAAACCGATACCATTCCATCACTTCAAGGGCTTGATAGCTGTGGTCGAGTCATCTATTTCGGAACCTTCTCTAAGTCACTTCTGCCCGGATTGCGCTTGAGCTACATGATTCTTCCTCAGCATTTACTGAAAAAGTATCGAGAAAAATGCAGTTTCATCATGTCTACGAGCAACGCATTAGGACAACTGACCGTACAGCAGTTTATTGATTCAGGTGCATACCGCAAACATATTAAGCATATGAAACAGGTTTACATTGAACGGCAAAAAAAACTCATTAAGCACTTAAAAAATCGCTTTGGATCGTTAATGACCATGCATGGTGCAAACGCTGGCCTCCATTTCACCGCAGCGTTTGATACCAGGCGAACAATTGACGAGATCGCACATCGTGCCAAATCATGTAAACTGGAACTGTATAACCTTAAGCCCTATTGTCTTGATGGATCCTATCTTTATTCAAAACCAGCATTCATTCTGGGCTTCGCCAACCTGCCTCTCGATAAAATTGATGAAGGGGTTGATCGCCTCTATTATTCAATTTATCAATAAAGTTTATCTTGTATAATAAAAGAAGTCCCATAGAAAGAAGGCTATCCATGACACAGACGAAATTAAGCAAACTGCTGAAACAATACAATCCGATCATTCTCGATGGTGCAATGGCAACGGAGATTGAAAAGCATGGGATCGCGCTGGACAGCGAGCTGTGGTCGGCCGCTATTATTCAAGAACATCCCGAGATTGTCAAACAGGTGCATCTGGACTATTTCAAGTCCGGGGCCGATATTGCAACCACCAATACGTATCAAGCAACGTTGCTTGGCTTCCAGCAAAGCGGCTATTCGGAACAAGAAGCAGAGCAGATTATTTGCAAAACGGTTCAGCTTGCCGCTCATGCACGCGCCGAATTTTGGGCGAGCCTCTCCCCGCAGCAGCAGGCATCACGCCCTTATCCGCTGATCGCTGGAAGCGTTGGTCCTTACGGCGCATACCTCGCCGATGGTTCTGAATATAGCGGAGACTATACCTTGAACGAAGGCGGCTACCGTATGTTTCATCAATCGCGTATGCAGCTATTAAAAAAAGCGGGTACAGATCTTTTCGCTTTTGAGACCATGCCGAACTTTGCAGAGACTCAGGCACTTGCCAAACTGCTGCGTGATGCCTTTCCTCAAGATGAAGCCTGGCTGTCGTTCAGTTTGAAAGACCCCGAGCATCTATGCGACGGAACGCCGCTTGCCGAAGCCGCCGCATTTTTCAAGGACAACGATCAAATCGCAGCCATTGGCGTGAACTGCTTTTCGATGATGAAAATTGAGCATGCGATAACTGCTATCCGAGCAGCAACAAACAAGCCAATTGTCGCTTATCCAAACTCCGGTGAGAAATATCATCCGATTAAGAAAATCTGGATTTCATCAAAGCATCGTCCAAGTTTTTACGAAGCCTCTCAAATGTGGGCAAAGGCCGGAGCATCACTGATCGGCGGCTGCTGCCGCACCTCACCCGATGATATTCGTGAAATTGCCGAATGGGCGCGCGCATAAGAACAAGTTGACTAAATTTAGTGGGTGAAGATCGGTCACAAGTCCGTGCACACCGTGATGGTAAATCAGAAACATCTCGAATCGGGTACATTTTGTTTAGAGCCTAGCTATCTTATCTGACAACGAAGTCCTGAACCTTAACTTTCCTTTTGGGTATACGGAAGCTAAACTCCTGCTTTAACGTGTCAATGTTATAGGCGGTAAATTTGCCTCCGAATTGAGCTTCAGTTCCCTTTTCATCACCATTGTATTGAGTGAGCAAATATAATTTCCGGTTGGAAAACTTTATTGAAGACAGTAATCCTATTGAAGGCAAATCGATTTTTTTATCACTCAATGTTTTAAAATTCTCATTCACTTTCCACACATGCACACGTTCGTTTTGATCGACAAATGTTGCATACAAATTGTTGTTGAAAACATACAGACTATTTGATGGTGCGTCAGGTTCGGTAGGATAATTCACTCGCTTCACGTGATAATTGTCTTTCAAATCAATAGTGGACAATTGATGGCGTGTATCAATGACAAGTTTATCGTTAAAACGGATCAAACTCATTGCGTTCTCATTGAGCTTAATTTGTTTGATCACCTTTCCATTCTCTCGATTAATAACCGCTACAACGGATTGATCTTTGTCAATGGAATCATTCAGTACATATATTGATTGATCCGTATATAAAGCCGTTTCTAAATATCCGGTAAAGGGCAAGTTATACTTTTTTTGATATCTCCCATCGTCCACATGCAGTACATTGTGATTTACGGATTCGTTGTAGGACATTATGGTCAGCTTTGGACCATTTACTAAAAAGGTTAACGGTTGCGGCGTTTTTTCCTCGATTAATTTGGTACTGTGTTGTTCCAGTAAATAATAAGCCTTCGCATGAGTGCTGATCAGGTAATAACTGCCTGACTTAATACGATTGCTCTGTATCGATTCAATATCGCCGACATCAAGCGGATTTGTCACGAAATGTTTCCCACTTTGCGTTGTGATGAAATAACTGGTGCCATCAAATGGATGCGAATAAATAAATGAATAGTTTTGAATGCTGATTGGAGAACGGGTCAGTTCGTCAATCCAGTGAATGACCGGGTAAGCGGAAATAAGGAGTGCCGCCGCAATGCATAAAATGATTATTCTTGTACGGGTCCATTTGATCGTGTTTTTTAAGATCAACCCCCACCATAAAAATAAATAGAGGAAACCGGCAACGGAATAAATGGCAATGGGCGAACCATGAACGGCCTCATGGATCAGCCATTCAAATTCATTAAAATTTTCTGCACGTCCTAATGCAACGAGCATAAACGTTAGCGGAGCAGTTATGAGCGCGAAGAGTGCAAAAAGAGAAAAAATAATTCTTCGTCTGCGAAATAGGCAGAAAAGTAGACCAAGCAGCGTTGCCAGTAAAAACGAGCAAAAAATGACGTCTAACCATATGGGTGAATTCTCCATATTATTAATCCTCCTGAGAATACTTCGTTGAACAAAAGGCTCAGAGAAATTACCCTTATTTTTAGGTATTAACGGTATACTGAAGATCATTCAGCGCACCGCTTCTCTGAGTCATAGGTATACTGTTTTTATAACGAAATTTGCTCTTTATTAAGAAATGTTAATATTGAACCGTTTGTGAATCATTTTCCAGATCAGCGGGAGTGACAAAAAAACCACCATTACTATCTAGATTAAACCTTTGGGGTCTCCATGATTGCCACACAAGTTGCGAGCAGTAATAGGCACTTTTATCTCCTTTTGATACAAGCAGTGAGTATGGTTTCCTTCTTTTACTATAGGCATAGGATTGAGCTGCAGTATACCTTTGTGCCCCCGCGTGTAAGATATAAAACTTTTTATGCGAACTGAAACGATCACCCCAATTATTTTTTGCTACTCTAACTCCTTCATCAGGCCAAGCTTCAACAATTTTGTTATTATCATGCAATACAATAGCCGCGTGCCCATGACGCCAAACAATAAATTTATTGTCATAAGTAACAAGTACATCACCATTAGTTCCCATACGTCCCTTAACACTTGCAGATTTCGCACTCAATTCCGCGCTGATATTATTGTACTTTTCGGGATCTGCTTTTTTGATCACCGGTAACGTCTTAGAAACTTGTTCTTTGTCAACACCTTTATTTTTTACTTTTTCAATATTAATTAGATCCTGTGCCAATTCTTTTTTCTGTTCATCGTTTAAAGTTTTTTTGTTATCAGCACTATTTTCAATTTTTTTGATATCTTCTTTAAATTCAACTTTTTGTTTATCTGTTAAAAGATTTATCGGGTTACTCTTGTTATCCTCCGCAAATGCATGAGTTCCGCCAAATATCAATGCTACAACAAAAACCGCAATAAAAGGCACTAACTTTTTTAATGTCATTTTATTAGCTCCTCATATAATGAGATTTGAACTTATTACAAGTTCCTTAATTGATTTGCGAAGTCTTCTTGGTCCTGTCTCTTTCTTCATTTTGATTGGATTGAACTACTGTATGCACCTCCAATTCCTCTTGTTCTTGAATGAAAATCTTAAAATGAGTGAGCCTCTTTAATCACCTCCTTAATGTTGCGCGTTTGAATCAATATGACTAAGTAAATAAAAGTTAAAAAGTGTAGAAAACGAAGAATCTACCAATTAAAAGATAATTTGCTATTTTTATTAATGGGTGTAGGGCTGTTTCAGATTTCAATGATGGAATACAACGGTGTGCAGGCTTCTGTAGAGGAAACAACCATAATAAGAAATGGGTCAAACAAATAAATAAATTTGTTTGTGGAGTACTTGAATTTTCAACAAATTAATTATAATTATTAATAATCTGTATTCACAATACAATTTACCGATTTTCAATAAACACATTACAAAATCAAAACCACCAAAGGATGGTATTTAGATACTCCCCCGCATAGTGAAGGATTTTCGCTCGCAAAAAAGCCATGAACGCTTGACGCTCATGGCTTTTCAAATGATTTTATTTACTTGACGTAGCGTGTAAATACCTTAATTATTTCATTAACGACAAGCGGTACTAACGCAAAGGCAATCACAATAATCCAATCGCGCAGCGTCAGCATTTGCACATGGAAGGCGCCGGCGAGGATCGGGATGGAGATTACGGCAAATTGCAAAACAATTCCGAGGATGATCGCGCCGATCAAGTATTTATTTGAAAACAGCCCGACGTGAAGAATCGAATGCGTTGCACTGCGCATCGACAACGAATAGAACAGCTGCGATACAGCAAGGACAACGAATGCCATCGTCTCTGCATAGGTGAGGACATCTTCCGGAATTGCGCCGGACCAAAGCTGGTACCCATGCTCATTCAAACCAAAGTAGAAAGCAACCAAGGTCAAAATGCCGATCAGCAGTCCGCCAATAATAGCACGAAAAGCGGCTCCACCGGCAAAGAAACTTTCTTTTGGATTACGCGGTTTCTTCTTCATCACATCGTTGTCGCCCGGATCGACGCCAAGTGCGATGGCCGGAAATGTATCCGTGATCAAGTTAATCCATAAAATTTGGGTCGGCAAAAGCGGCATCGGCCAGAAAAAGAGTACAGATGCTAATATCGCCACAATCTCGCCTAAGTTACAGGAAAGCAGAAAAACAACGGATTTTTTAATGTTATTGTAGATGTTGCGCCCTTCGCGGATTGCCGCAACAATGGTCGTGAAATTATCATCGGTTAGAATCATGTCGCTTGCGCCTTTGGAAACATCGGTACCGGTAATCCCCATCGCCACACCAATGTCCGCATTTTTGAGTGACGGGGCATCATTGACCCCGTCACCGGTCATCGATACGATGTTGCCGTGAGACCGGAACGCGTTGACGATCTTCACCTTATGCTCCGGAGATACACGGGAGAAGACGCGGTAATGATTAATTTTTTGCTTCAATTCATCATCACTCATCGCATCCAGCTGGCTACCGGAAATGGATTGATCGAGTGATTCGGCCATACCAAGCTGCATCGCAATGGCCGCAGCGGTATGCTGGTGATCACCGGTAATCATCACCGGCGTAATGCCTGCTTCTTTCGCTTGACGGATCGCGTCCTTTACTTCGAGGCGCGGCGGATCGATCATTCCCACCAATCCAAGAATCGTCAGGTCGTTTTCCATCTGATCCGGTTCAACCACTTCATCGCTATCCTTATAGGCCGCACCAAGCACACGTAAGGCTTGATCGGACATCTCTTCAGCGGCTCTGAGAAAATCCGCTTTAAGGTCGTCGGTAAGCGGCACTTTTTCACCATTAACCAGCGCATGCGTGGCGATCTTTAAAATACTGTCGAAAGCCCCCTTCGTATGAACGCGGTAGTGGTCGCCCTCTTTGTTAACCGTTGACATCAGCTTGCGATCCGAGTCAAACGGCCGTTCCGCCACACGTTCATGTGCCGCTTCCAGCTCACGTTTTGGGAAATGGTATTTATTTCCCAAAACGACTAATGCAATCTCGGTTGGGTCGCCGGTGCCTTCGCCATCATCAAGCGTTGCATCATTACAAAGCACCATAGTCTGAATTAATTTTTTCTGCGTACTTTCCGATGCAGTCGCCGTTCCTTCAGAGGGAACATCAAGAAATTTGCGGTGGGTATACACATGCAAGACCGTCATTTTGTTTTGCGTCAGTGTTCCTGTTTTATCCGAACAAATAATGTTTACCGACCCGAGGGTTTCAACCGCCGGAAGTCGTTTAACAATCGCGTTGATTTTCGACATGCGCGTCACACCTAGTGCCAACACAATGGCGACAATCGCTGGAAGGCCCTCCGGAATCGCAGCGACGGCCAGACTGATCGCGGTAAGAAACATTTCAAATAAATCCCGCCGTTGGATGAGTGCAATGATGAAAATCAGCACACAGATGCCAATCGCAAGATAGCCAAGTGTTTTTCCCAGCCCGGCCAGCCGTTTCTGCAGCGGTGTCAGATCTGTCTGCGTTTCGTCAAGTCCTTTGGCAATTTTGCCAATTTCAGTATTCATCCCCGTCCCTACGACCACGCCTTCCGCACGTCCGTAGGTCACAAGTGTCGACATAAACGCCATGTTGGCGAGATCGCCAAGCGGGGTTTTCGGATCCTCAAAAAGACGCGCCGCATGCTTTTCTGAGGGAACGGATTCGCCGGTCAGCGCCGATTCCTCAATTTGCAAATTGGCACTCTCCGTTAAACGGAGATCGGCAGGAATATACCGCCCTGCATCAAGCACAACAATATCACCGGGAACAATCTCCTTGGAATCAATTTCAACAACAGCGCCATTGCGGCGCACCAAGGCGCGAGGCGTCGTCATTTTTTGCAGTGCTTCGATCGCTTTCTCCGCTTTAAACTCCTGAAAGACACCGATGACCGCATTCAAAAGAACAACAAGCAAAATAATGATCGCGTCGGCATACTCGCCGATCAGCAGCGTGATCACTGCCGCCCCGAGCAATACATAAATCAACATATCCTTAAGCTGAGCAAAAAAAAGTGCAGCCAGGCTTTTCTTTTTCTTGCCCTTTAATTTATTCTCGCCGTATTTCTCAAGTCTTGATTGAATCTCTGCATCCGAGAGCCCTTGCTTCGGATCGACATTGAGCTCCTGCAGCACTTGTTCTGCATTTTGTGAAAACCAGTTCAATGCGTCGCACCATCCTTCCTTCACAACAAATAATCCGTTCACTTATCTTTACCCTTTTTTGAGATTCAACAACGGAATACAACCATTTTTTTAGAAAAAATGGTCGAACTCATTTACACTATGATTTGAAAAGCGGATTCATTAAAAATATAGAAAAGTAAGCGCATTCAAAAATAAAGTTGTATTAAAGTGCCGCCTCTGAGTTGATCACGAGAACGCATTGTTGATGAAAATCTGACTTTCTGAGGTTCATCGTGGTTCACTCCTTGCCGGAAACGTGACGATTTAAAAACAGTTCTTCGCTCTATTCTCCATAGTTGCGTTCAAAACACGCCTTGCAATAGATCTTCCCGCCTGTATCTTTAACAAAACGATGAATGACGGTTTCAGTGACGCCATACCAAGCCTTTTCCGGCGATTTGGCCATCACACACATAAATTCACCAGGTTCAATTGTCTTGCCGCATTCCGAACATTTGAAAACATAATTCTGCTTTAATCGTGAAAAGAACCCCACGCAGAACCGCCTCCTTTTTTAAACGCTCATTCATCATCATCTTCGCTGCGTTTTTTCTTTAAGAAGTACATCAGCGAATAGGAAGCAAGAAAGCAGACAAAAAATACGATACCGATGATCCACGCACTTAACGGGTGCTGGCGATCAAAAGTCCAAGCAACCGTGCCAATGATCGCCCCGACAGCCAGCGATATGAGGACACAAGCATAGTACGGCAGGACTTTCTTTCGTTTTCTCTCGGTTTCCTCAACATCGGCTGTTACCCTCATTTGTAGAAAGATGAGAAGTACATTTGTCATGATTAAGACAAAAAATAAGGGTGATTGAAACGCAATATCTGCTCCACTGCGAAACGCTGTGTAAAATAAGGTTGCAAGAATGCCAAGCGTTTGGCATACAAAAGCAATACGAATGTTTTTTAAATTGACAAGGATTAATCGTTCATCGGTAATTTTCTTCACGTTTTTCCCCCTCGTTTACCCAAAAAAGTTGATCCAGTGATTTGCCTACGGCGTAACAAATTGACAAACATAATTTAAGCGTCGGGTTATATTTTCCTTTTTCAATAAGACTAATGGTCTGCCGAGTTACCCCAGTTTTTTCTGCAAGTTGCACTTGCGTCATGCCCCTCTCCATCCGAGCATGTTTTACAGAATTCATCAAAGAATAGGATCACCTCCATAACAATATTGTAAACTATATATTACATAATATGCAATATATAGTTTACATTCTATGTGCGAAATCCATCGAATTTTTCAGTTTTGCGGCATTGGACGAACCGATGACAACGATTTGTCCAGCGTTCAAGACGAGTTCGATCGCCTGCGTACCACTTACCGTGTATGCTTTCTCACCACGGAGATTGAATCGGATACCCCAGCCGCCAAACCTGGACATTGGCTGATCGTCAATGATTCGATAGCTACTTATTGCATTCCACCCGAAGCATCGCGGACGAAGGTGAAACGGAAAAAAACAGACATAAAGCCCATCCTTTCTCACTTCGCATGTTAAACGCACTTGAGCAAAAAAGATCGGAAAAACACACCCGAAAATAATAAAGAAAACAATCATCATCGCATTGGGCATTGGATTCGTGCCAAACGGTTTATTGAAAAAAATCTGACTGATAAAGCCATACCAAATGAGTCCCGAAATGCCCAGAACCACAATCCATAACCACCATTGCTTCATTTTTTGAACTTCGCGGAAATAAACAGATGACAACATCATCCACTCCCTTCAGAACGCTTTCACCACAGCATTCAAATCATTCATGGCGGTGTCCCCCGCCATGAATGATGAGCGAAACCCCAGCCGACACTTTATAGAGGAGACCAGCCTGAGAAAACTCGGCAATTCATTACCTAGGTGAATCGGCGTCTAGGGTCTCCGTTCTTTGTTTGGTAACCGTTTAAATCGTTGTTAAAAAACGAACGTACGTGCTATAATTAAGTCGTGAAAAGAGGTGAATCCATGACCTTAAAAGGACTTAAAGTACGCATCTACCCAAACGAAAAACAGAAATTAATGATGCACTTAAACTTTGGTTATAACCGCTTTGTTTGGAATCAAATGCTGAACATGCTGATCGAGCGCTATAAAAACAACCCACAAGCCCCATTTTTAAATGCCTATGCCTTAAATCTGTTGCTTCCTGCATTGAAGAACGAATTCCCCTGGTTAAAAGAAGCAGAAAGTACAAGCCTTCAGGCCACCAATCATGATTTAATTGAAGCCTATAAAAAATTCTTTAAAGAGAAGCGCGGGTTCCCAAAGTTCAAGTCAAAGAAGTTTTTAAAGCAATCCTATCAATCGAAATGCGTCAATCAGAACATAAGGCAGGTCGCACCTCATTACCTAAAATGCCCCAAACTAGGCGTGATGCGTCTTAAAACAGGAATATCCATCCCCGATACCATTAAATCAGTGACGATCAAACAATCGTTTACCGGTAAATACTACGCCGTCTTACTCGTCGAATGCGAAAACCAAGCATTTGAGAAAACAAATAAGCAAATCGGCTTAGATATGGGCGTCAGTGATTTGCTCATCGGTTCGGATGGCATTAGATTCCCCAGTATTCGGTTTGATAAAAAGCTCGCCCCAAAAAAGCGTTATTGGGAAAAACGATTCGCAAGACGCAGCTTACGAGCGAAAAAAGAAATGGCCTGGGACAACCGCAATCACGTGCTCCATCCAAGGCAGTTTTCCGACTTTAAAAACGTTCAAAAAGCTAAGTTAATGGTAGCCAACTATCATGAAAAAATCGCCAATCAACGCCAGAATTATCTGCATCAGATTACGACGCAACTGGTTAAAAAGTATGATCTGCTCGTTATTGAAAATTTAAAAACCCAAAATATGCTGCACAATCACAAGTTGGCACGGGCAATCGCAAACCAAGCCTGGCGGGAACTGCGCCGGATGCTTGAGTACAAAAGTGCTTGGTATGGGAAGCAGCTTATTGTCGTTAATCCCCACAAGACCTCACAAATCTGTTCTCATTGTGGGCATGATGATGGGAAACACACGTTAGACATCCGGGAATGGACGTGTCCTTCGTGCCAAACACATCATGACCGCGACATAAACGCAGCGAAAAACATCTTAAACAATGGGCTTGGTATAAGCCTTGGTAAAAGAACTGTAACCTCTGCTCCTGATTGAAAGATCAGGAGTAAGTAAGCAGTGTTCCCAGAAGCTCGGTACTTTAGTACCGATGTAGTTCACAAAGGTCACATCTTTCCGATCTTTCTAAAGATTATTATAATACAAAGAGCGAGGTGGGAAAAACATGAAGAAATCTGCTTGCTGTTTATCGGGCTAGTCATTCTTTTATTAGGATGTACGCAGGCTCATCCAACAAAAGACTTGCCGCTTCAAGTAAAAAAAGTGAACGTAATGATTCACATTGAAGATCATACCGGACGTTTTCACTACTTCGGAATCAGTATCAACAAAACGCATCCAGATCCCAACACGCTCATGTATTATCGGATCAATTGGATAAAAAAGACAACGGCATCCTTTCTTCTAGACAAAGAATCTGAGTATCGGATCGATCTGTCAGCTTCCGTCAACAATCCGATCCAAGCCATGAAAAAGAAACACAAAGAAACCGCGAATCACCATGCACCTGCCGAAACTAAGCAAGATCTTCCAATCCGAAAATACATCACGCCAACAAAAAACAATCAAGTGGTCCGGTTTACCATTGATGAGAGCGAATGATTTACGTACTTTCCGATGATTCTCTGTATCGTTGTCATTTTCAAGTCCATACGTTTTACGCAAAGTACATAACGTCTGCTAAGACCATGGCTATGCCTTTTTCATTGAAATAGGGACTTATACTCCCAATTTCTGATGACTACTGCGTAATTGCGCATTCAAAGTCCGAACGTATCTAATTATCTTCCATCTATTATTCGTCTTTTTCCAAAAAGATACTTGCATAACCGGAACATTCTATTTTATAATAACCGAGTACCCAATAGTATGCTTGATTGTAAGGTGATCACCATTTCAAATGACTCGAGCGACTTGAAGAAAAACCTATCTCGAATCTACAATCAGATTTCAAAAGAATTATTCGGAATGGGTGCGGTACTGCTTCGGGTTGAAATTCTGGAGGACTTGATCGTTTTCCGCTCGAAGCATCGGCGCTCTCCCCGCTCTCGGATTTTGGAGCAGGAAGTTCCCTCTTTGCAGCAAGAAGTCGATGCACAAATGTCGCGGATTTTTAAAAAGCGACTTAGAGAACGTTTAGAGATTGAACTGGGTTTATCGGTCGAAACGGTTCTACGGGATTACGATCCGTCAACCCCTTGGACAATCACTAACGTGATTACATCCGATTAAAATCAAATAGCCGGGTTCCCGCATTTTTGATTGATTCTTAATTGCAGGTCCCACATTATTGATCTGTCAAGTGGCTGTTTTTTGTTTACGAGAAAGGGCTCTTGGTTGGAAATGCTTCATTTCTAACCGGGAGTCTCTTTGTTTTTTTACAACTGAATAGCTATTCATATATGCCCGGTAATACGGTCCGGGCGTCTCTACCCGATACCACTGCAAACATCGGACTATGAAGAAAAAGGAGTTCAAGAATCCTCGACTAGGGTTCTTAAGGCTCCCCTCTCATAGTCTGAACAACCGGAATTTCGGGGTTCAGATTTTTTTGTTGTATTGGATTGGCACGGCTCAATCCAAACGCTAACCACCGGTACTATTCATTTTATATAAACCATCCGCTATTGGGGGAAGAAAATACTCATGAAAAAACTCAGTGTCATTGTCTCTGCAGTACTCGTTGCCATGCTCGCCTTATCAGGATGCAGTTCATCAAACAAATCCGGCAAAGGGCCCACGGAACTCGTCGTTTCGACTTGGGGTTTTGATCAAGATTTCTTCAACAAAGAAATTTATGCGCCATTCGAAAAAGAGAACCATGTCAAAATTGTTGTAGAATCCGGAAACAATGCGGATCGGCTGAATAAAATTCGTCAAGGCAACTCGAAGGTAGATATTATGTATCTGTCGGACTACTTTGCTCAGCAAGCGATTGATGAAGGCCTTTTTGAAAAAATTGGTTCAAGCAAGCTAACCCATCTTAAAGAACTGTACCCGATCGCTCAAGCACCGCTTGGCAAATCCTATGGTCCGGCTTATACGATTTCACGACTTGGTATCGTCTATAACACGAAATCAGTGAAAACACCGATTAATTCTTGGAAAGATCTGTGGAAACCTGAATTAAAAGGAAAATTGACACTGCCAAATATTACGTCAACATCCGGGCCAATGCTTGTTGACATCGCTTCAAGTCATTCCGGTAATACTTTTAATGAGGATCATGCCTTTAACAACTTAAACGAACTGAATAAAAAGGTCGTTAAATATTACAACCAAACCTCTGAATTCGTAAATATGTTTTCACAAGGTGAAGCGGCCGCCGGACCAATGATGGAAATGTATTTTGGCGATATAAAAAAAGCAGAACCTGCTGCGAAATTCGTTGTCCCTTCAGAAGGCGCCTATGCAATTCAAAACACGGTTAACCTCGTCAAAGGTACAAAACACAAAGCACTCGCGGAAAAATTCATGAACTGGGTCATCAGTAAAGAAGCCCAAGAGCGATCTGCCAAAGCGAAAATTGACTCGCCAACGAATCAGACGGTTAAGTTAACCAATGCACAAGCTTCCGGACTTACTTATGGATCTGATGCAATTCAGTCATTGAAAAAAATGGACATGGCATTCGTTAATAAAAATCTGAAATCTTGGACCAATCGCTGGAATCAAGAAATTCACTAATTGATTGTCCGCCACTTGAGAACAAACGATTTCTTGCCTGAAAAATCAAATGGGTGATCCAGAATCTGGCTCACCCATTTGATTTTCTCGGCCATCAGGAGGGTTAAGCCAATGACAAAGAAAAAGGTTCTATTAGATGTAGATACCGGAGTTGATGATGCACTTGCGCTCATCTTAGCCGTACAATCCCATGCCTTTGATATTCTCGGCATTACCGTGACCTCAGGCAATGTCTCACTTGATCAGGCTTTTCTCAACACCAACAAAGTCATTCAATGGATGAATCCTGAACCGTCCATTCCGGTACGCAAAGGATCTGAGAAACCATTGAACCGCACCCCGGTTTATGAGCATCGCGTCCATGGAAAGGACGGATTAGGTGGGGCGCTCGCCAATCAACCGGTACGGCTTTCTGAAGGAGAAGATGCAATCGATTTTCTTATTCAGAAAATCGAGGAAAATCCTCATGAGCTGACGCTAATCATGACTGCTCCACTGACCAATCTTGCTCGAGCACTGACGAGAAAACCGGAGATCGCCGCTCTAGTTAAAGAAACGGTCATCATGGGCGGCGTTGTACAGGGTTATGGAAACATCACGCCCGTTGCCGAGTTCAACATGTATGTCGATCCGGAAGCAGCAAAAATTGTCTTTCACTCCGGTCTCCCGATTACGCTTGTTGGACTGGATGTCACTCGGCAAGTCCGTTTAAACGAAAAGCATCTTCTGAAGCTGGATTCCTCTCCTTTTGGAGCATTCGTTCGGCAGGCAACCGCACAATATCTTGCGGTGTCGGAAAGGCGTACCGGCGTGCGCGCCTGTGCCTTGCATGACCCGCTCGCTGTCGGTGCTGCCCTTGATCCGTCACTCCTCCAGAAGCAGGCATACTATGTGGATGTTGAAACAAACAGTGATTTATGTGACGGACAGACGATTTGCGACTTTCAGAATCGCTGGGGCAAGGCAGCAACGATTCATGTCTGTACCGCGGTTCAGAGTGAACGCTTTTTAAATCTTTTCGTGCAAACCTTAAAAGGAGAATCGTTTCATGAAGAAAAATAAAGCTTTTTTATTTTTACTGCCCGGTCTTGTTTTTCTCTTTTTGTTTATGATTATCCCTATTGTTTTGATTATCCGTTCGACGTTTAGCGATCAAGGGCAGATCTCCTTTAATGGATACATGGAATTCTTTAAAAATAAGTATTTCATTCAAATTCTGATCAACACGCTGAAAGTAAGCCTCCTTACCACACTGCTGTGTATCGTAATCAGCTTGCCTGTTGCTTACTATATCGCGAAACTGCATGGTCGAATCAAATCCGTCTTAATCGGACTGTCGGTCTTTCCATTATTGACGAGTGCAATTGTCCGATCATTCAGCTGGATGATCATTTTAGGCAAAAAAGGCCTTCTGAATGAACTGCTTCTGAATCTGCACCTAATCAAGGAGCCGCTCAACCTTTTATACACGCCGACGTCGATGATTATTGGCTTGGTTCATTTGTTTTTACCATTAATGATCATTTCTTTGGTCGGTGTGATGGAGAACATCAGTGATGATTTGGTACAAGCCGCGGAAAGTCTGGGTGCTTCCCGTTTCGTCGCATTTCGCAAAATTATTTTTCCACTATGCGTGCCCGGGCTGATTATTGGCAGCATCTTGGTGTTCGTTGGCAGTCTGACTGCTTATACCACGCCAGCACTTTTAGGAGGCAAAGAACAAGTCATCTCTGTCTATCTCTATCAGAATGCAATGACCTTAAATGACTGGCATACTGCTTCCAGTGTCGCAACGATCATGGTAGCTGTCACCTTTACCATTGTTGGGCTGATGAATTTGGCTGCCAACAAATTAAATTCAAGGGGGTAACGGTCGATGAAGCAACACAATCCCGTTCTTGCTCTGTTTACCATTCTCACATTCATTTTTCTGCTCGGTCCGCTGGCGATTATTATTGTGACCTCATTCGGTGCAGACAGCTACCTTAGCTTCCCGCCGAAAAGCTGGTCGTTTCACTGGTACCGGCATATTTTCGAGACTGAAGGGTTTCTCTCAACCTTTAAAACATCAATGATTGTTTCGATTATCGGCAATTTAATTGCATTATTGGTTGGGCTGCCAGCAGCGTACGCACTCAGCCGCTATCCATTCTGGGGTAAGAAATTTTTAAATTCGCTCTTCATCTCGCCTTTGCTGATTCCCGGCATTGTACTGGGATTTGCTCTGCTCAAATACGTGATTGTTGCCTACCAGTTTTCCATTTACACCGGTCTATTAATTGGGCACGCCATCATCATGCTGCCGTTTATCATTCGTGTCATCGCATCAAGCTTAGCAAATTTTGATTTTTCAATCGAGGAAGCAGCAATCAGTCTTGGCGCAAGCAGGTTTGCCACTTTTTTCAAAGTTGTCCTGCCCAACATTCGCTCCGGATTAATCGCTGCTGTGGTGCTGGCATTCTTGGAATCCTTTAATAACGTCGACATCTCAATTTTCATGACCGGACCCGGTGTCAGTACGCTGCCGATCCAGATGCTGCAATATGTGCAGAACTATTTTGATCCGACCATCGCAGCCATTTCCGTACTGATGATGCTGCTGACCGCTGCATTAATGTATGTAATCGAACGATTAATGGGCTTATCCTACTTCACGAAAAACTAAGGGAGGCATACTGATGTCACTTCTTTCTCTAAATGATGTATCCGTCGCTTACGGTCCAAATACGATTTTAAAAGATCTCAATTTAACGGTGGAAAAGGGCGAGCTTCTGTCGCTCTTAGGTCCGAGCGGCTGCGGAAAAACCACGACATTGCGCCTGATTGCCGGCTTTTTGCAAGCAAAAACAGGACAGTTTCTATTTAACGCAAAAGACTACACACGCCTGCCGATCAACAAACGCCATTTCGGCTTCGTCTTTCAAAACTATGCCTTATTCCCGCATCTAACAGTTTTTGATAATATCGCGTTTGGTCTTCGTCTGCGCAAAATGGACAAAAAAACGATTGAAAAGAAAATAAAAGCCATCCTTCAAGTCGTCAATCTAACGGGTTTCGAGAAACGTTTTCCCGCTGAATTATCAGGAGGACAACGACAACGGGTAGCGATCGCCCGCGCACTGGTTATCGAACCGGATCTTCTGCTCTTTGACGAGCCGTTAAGCAACCTCGATGCAAACTTGCGTGTGACGATGCGCGAAGAAATTCGTCGCATTCAGCAAGAACTGGGAATTACCGCCATTTATGTCTCTCATGATCAGGAAGAATGCTTCTCAATTTCCGATAAAGTCGCGATCTTAAATCATGGAATGATTGAACAGATCGACCAGCCGAAAAAAATCTATCGCTATCCGAAAAGCGAATTTGTCGCCCAATTTATCGGTTTTAAAAATTTCATTACCTGTAGCAAACGCGCCAACGACGGCAATGACGTTGTTTTTTCCACAGCGCATGGACAATTTCGTACAACGCCAAATGCCGACGTGCAGTCGGAAACCTCACTTAAATTGGCGATCCGTCCGGATGATATCGAACTGTGTGCCCCTGCGGATGCCAAGACAGCTGGCGAGAATTTCTTGACCGGACAAATCCAGCTGAGTACGTTCTTGGGAAAAGCCTACCAGTACAAGGTGCTCACCCCGCTCGGCGTTTTCCACGTCAATTGCGGCAGCGAAACCGAGCCACTTGCGGTTGGAACCACGATTCATCTTTTCTTTCCAATGGACAAGCTGGTCAACGTTGATTAATAGGAGGTCTCATCATGCATGTTGATCGTTTAATCAAACATGTCAATGTATTCAACAGTTTCTTAAAAAAGTTTATCAAAGCAGATGTTGCGGTTTGCGGTGATCGCGTTCTCTACGTGGGAACGGAATCAATCGATCAATTCGACGCATCGGAAACAATGGACGGGAATGGCGGCTATCTTATTCCCGGTCTGATTGATATTCACCTGCACATCGAAAGTTCAATGGTAACCCCGAGTACCTTTTCATACGGTTTAATCAAAAACGGAGTCACCACCATTATCCCTGAGCCTCACGAAATCGCTAATGTTTTCGGTTTAAAAGGGGTTCAAGCAATGATCCGTGCCAGCGAATCTTGCACTGCGGATATGTTCTATGCCATTCCTAGCTCCGTTCCTGCGACAAGCCTGGAAACGAATGGCGGCGACATTGATATAAAAGCGATTGATGAATTAATTCAGAGCGGCAAGGTCAGATGCCTCGGTGAAGTGATGAACTACGTTGATGTGATTTCAAAGCCGAACGCAAAGATCAGCCGCATTATTCATCATATAAAGACCCATTACCCGGAGATGATTATTGAAGGACATGTCCCAAAACTGCTTGACCTTGATCTTAGCAGAGTCGTCTATGCAGGCGTGAATTCAGATCACACACTGCAAACGGTTGAAGGTCTCAAGGAGCGTTTCAAGCAAGGCGTTTTCGTTGAAATTCAGGAAAAGTCGATGTCGGAAGAGGTCATGCATTATTTGATCGATCATGATGAGTTTAAGGAACATTTCTGCTTCGTCACTGATGACGTCATGATGGATTCTTTCGCCCAAACCGGTCATTTGAATCATCTTGTTAAAAAAGCGATTCAGATGGGCATGCGTCCTGAAGATGCGATTTATGCAAGTACATACGCTCCGGCACAGCGCATGAAACTATCGGATCGCGGTGCAATCAGTCCCGGACGGTTCGCTGATTTTGTCCTGCTCTCCTCGCTCAAAGCATTTACGATCGCATCGGTATTTAAAAAGGGAAAAAGAGTTTATGATGCTGAGTATTCAGCTGCTGATCATCCACATAGCGGTCAATTTCCGCAGGCATTTTATCAATCTGTGAAACTTGCGCCGTTATCTGAAAAGGACTTTAATGTGCGTCTCTCCTACCCGGATGGGCGTTATCGCTGCCGAATCATGGACGTTAAGGATGGAACAACGTTTACTGAAGAAACGTTCGACACATTGATGATTAGAAATGAACAACTGGATTGGGCGTCGAGTCCCTATGCGTTAATCAGCGTATTCGAACGGTATGGCAAGAACGGCAACAAGGGATTCGGTCTGGTTAGCGGCGACACGATCAAAGAAGGTGCGATTGCGACCACCTATTCCCATGATAATCATGACTTGATGGTCATTGGTCATAACACATCCGATATGACACGAGCCGCCAATGCGGTCATCCGTCATCAAGGCGGCATTTGCGTTGTACGTGACGGCCGCGTCCTATCCATGCTTGCACTTCCGCTCGGCGGTATTCTTACCGAACTGCCCTTTGAAGAAGCAGGCCAAGCGGTCGCTCAATTACGCAGCACAATGAAGCAGCTGGGGTATGTTCACTACAATCCGATCATGTCCTTGTGCACACACTCCCTAGCCGTCAGCCCGGCACTGAAAATCACCGACTTTGGGTTGATTGATGTCAACAAAGGCAAAGTCGTTCCTTTAGTTGTTGCGCCGGTTAAAGGCAAGAAAAAAATCAAGTAAAAAATGATAATCAGCATCAAAATAACAGAAAAAGGAGGCTTCCATTCAAGGGGAGCCTCCTTCTCTATAAAGATTTTCTTAATCGTTTAAATCCGCAATAAAGCAAACGCAGGAAGTTGTATCCAAAATCGGAAAAGTTGTATCAAACGCACGAAAAAGCGTAGCTAATGCCGGTAAAGTTGTATCAAACGCTTTTAAAACGTTTCGTTACCACTTCCGCATAAAGTGAATTTTAGGATGAAGCCTGATCCACCAATTCCTTTTGAAATCCTTCAGGATGCCAGGCTTCCCACTCTTCGCGCAGTACGCCGAATCCAATTGAATCATAATAGTTTCCGTCAACAATGCGCGCTTTGCGGAAGCAGGCTTCTTTGGTATAGCCGAGCTTCTCCGCCAGCTTCATCATGCCAAAGTTCCCGGACCAGGTGCGCAGGTCAACGCGAACGATCTCCGGCATCGCTTGAAACAGATAATCGGTCCATAAACCAAAGGCTTCATAGCCGCGTCCGTCGCCCCAGAACTTTGGATCAAAAATGGCGATCCCGGCACATAGCCAGTTCGTCTCCTTGCTCTCCCAATACCAGCCGACATTCCCGAGCAACTTGTCCGTCCTTTTATCGGCAATCGCTAGCCGGGTTCGTGGCGATGCTAATGTGCCATTGCTTATTTTTTCATAATGGGCCTCGACCTGTTCAACCACTTCCTCTTTTGATCGGCGCGGGTAATACGGGCCGTCAAACGTTTGCCAGTACCGGCCTGGCGACGTCCAGTAGATCCAATCGTCCTTGTCTGCCGGTATCCAGTCCCGAACAACGATTTGTTTTCCTTCATAACGAATCATCACATTCACCCTTGTAGTTTAAACTTTTGAATCACTGCATCAAGACTTCTCATCACCTGAGCCAGTGCTGTAATGGAGACAGCGGTATCCAATGTGCCGACATTCAGCGAGTGATCGGCATTACGGATAACCTCAATAGTCAAATGCGTCCGCTTTAACTGCTTCACCCGGTCTGCATCGTAAAAACGATCTCTATCACCAATCGCAAGCAATCCTTGATGCCTGCATTCGAGCAAGTTCATGAACACTTCATCATACGTGATCAGCGGCGTCAACAAAATAATCGGAGCATCGTTAAATTTTTCCTGATTTACTAGCGCGCCGGCAATCGGAATCGTACCGATCGATTTACCTAAAAACAGGCAGCGTTCATAGGCCTGATCCGCCAGAACCGCATCGATGACCGGCCGAATAACGTTCATCATGTCCTGACATTTTTTTGCAAAAGATTTTTTCAGTATTTTTTTCTTAAAATGATAGTGCACATGAACGACATCGATGCCATGCTCAAGCATTTCCATCGTCGCATAGTATAGAAGCGGTTTGTCGTACAAATAGCCGATACCGGAAAACATGAAGCATACCGCATTTGAGCCCACGTCGATGTGCGTATAATTAATCTTATGCCCAGAAGCTTCGACACGCTTTTCCGAAACATTCATTCGATTCACTCCTCACGAGAACTAACGATTACGAAAGACAATGACGGTCACTGCGAATGCAAGAATCGTAACAAGAAGGATAGATAAGCATTCGATGAATCCCGACAGATACAGCAAAGGTGTCAACTCCATGAGTTTGAAAAACAGCAGCCATTCGCCAAGAAAGACGAGCCATTGTAAAAATCTATAGGCAAAATGTTTCACAAAATTCTTTTTCCCTTCCTACTAAAACGCGTTTAAGTGATTGAGGTACGTCATAAGCGCGCCTTTCTGTGTATCGGTAGCCAAGTCCTCCGTATTCAGACTGGGACAGAGGCACTCACTTCTTCATTTCTTTTAGTTTAACAATAGACAAGCAGATTACAATACTGATCGAGGAATCGCAAATTTCCCCACCGGCATTGATCCGGATCATGCTCTGCCTCTCCAGCATCAATCCATCCTTAAAATAATTGCGTTAGTCGCTAGAATTGACTAAAATAGAGTTGATCAATGGCAGAGTAGATTGTTGTGGGTTACGTGCCTGGGGGACGGGGAGTTGTCCCCGGGACGAAAAACGGTGCTGGCACCGTTTGCCGTGCAAGAATCGCATCCCGCTGCCGCATATCGGAGCTTTGTCCTCCCTTATGTGGCAACCTTGCCAAACATGAGGAGGATTTTATAATGGATAAAGATTTTTCTGTATTTACCGCTGCCTACTGGAAGGCATCCGCTGCGGAACTACGCAAATTGAACCGGCTGACGTTTGCAGCAATCATCGTTGCGCTCAGTGTTGTGATCGGTTATTTCTCCATCCCTATTGCTCAGAATCTGCATCTTTCCTTCACGTTTCTCATCGTTGCTTTCGGCTCCATGATCTATGGTCCGTTACTTGGCATCTTTGCCGGTGCTGTAATGGATCTTGTCGGCTACATCGCCCACCCATTCGGTGTCTTTTTCCCTGGTTATACGCTTTCTTCCATCCTTGGTTGTTTCATCTATGGCTTGTTTCTCTATCGAAGACGGATCTCCGTTTTGCGTCTTTTTACTGCCAAGCTCGTTGTCAACTTGGGTGTGAACGTTGGTCTCGGATGCCTTTGGAGTCAAATGCTTTTTGGCAAAGGCTACTGGTTTTTCTTTGTCAACAGCTTAATCAAAAATCTCGTGATGCTGCCGATTGAGACAATCCTGCTGACTATATTACTACAATTATTACTGCCGGTGCTGACGCGGGCGCATCTGATCCCGATTCAGAACAACAACCGAATCTCACTGATCTGATCATTAACGAAAACAACTCCCAAAACACTCTATAAAATCAAAAGCCCCTTCGCCTCAACAGATGCATGCGATCTGTTGCGCTGAAGTGGGCATTTTTCATTTCGAAAAAGCGATAAAAAATGGCTGGGATCACTCGTTTACCGGTCCGCAATCATTGACACTTCTCAGGTTCTCCTGTACACTTCCTTCAAGCAAAACACACGAAAAAAAGCGGCATGCACTCTGATACTAGCATGATAACAGAAAGGCAAGAGGTGAGCGATCGATGAACCATTTCCGATCCATTCGCGCACTCGTCTTTGATCTAGACGGTACGCTGCTCAATTCTCGAAAGAAACTATCAGAACGGACACAAAACGCTTTGCTGCGCTGCGGGCAATTAGGCATCGCGCTATTTATCGCGACGGCTCGTCCGCCACGTTCGGTAAAAGCGTTGCTTCCTTCTATCATTATGAAGAATGTCTCCGCTGTTTATTATAATGGCGCTTATTGTCGTGATCTTAGTGGCAATACATCGAGCTTCACGATTTCCCCGGCAATCGCCGCAAAAATCATTACCCAAGTTTGCCGCAACAAGGAACAAGATAAACTGTCTATTGAATCTGAGGACGTACTATACGCTCTGTCAAACGCCGTTTATGAACAAAACCGCAAGCACATGTTTGTTCCGCCGACCATTGTCTCAGAAAAAAGACTTGCATCGATTCCCGCAAATAAACTGCTACTTTTTCACTGTTCCACAGAGACAAAGCACTATATCATGAATTTTGGAGCGCAGCTGAGTGTCGTTGAAACCGATGCAGGCGAACTGCTGCAAATTATGGAAAAACAGATATCTAAAGCAAGCGCAGTCTCAGCAATTTGTCAAAAACATGCCATTTCAATGCGCCAGGTTGCAGCCTTTGGTGATGATTGGAATGACCTCGATCTTTTCAAGGCTTGCGGCTACTCGGTTGCAATGGGCAATGCAACACCAGGATTAGAAAAAGATGCAACAATGCGTACCGGTACAAATGATGAGGATGGCGTCGCACAGATCCTTGAAAAATGGTTTTTAAACTAAGGCGACCCCGGACGATCCAAAAGGGGGTTGGATTTATACTGTGCTCCGATTGCTCGATCAACAGAGCGCAACCGCGGGCGATCCAGGAGCCTCCTCAGCTGATCCTGTAAAGCCTGCAGGCTCTCCTTTGGTTCGCGATCAACGGGAACGCTCCGCAGGCGTCTCGCATCTTCGCGCTTAATCCCAAAATAGACGTTTTTTTAAGGGTGTCTCAAAAGTCAATTGACTTTTGAGACACCCTTATCCGCTGCACACTTAAATAATAAAAAACCTCTCCGAATTAGAGAGGCAGTAAAAAAGAGAGTGATCATGGCTTAGCGGAAGAGTGATGAAACAATCGCCTTGCAGAACGGCTAGAATCGCAGCTTAAGCACGAATGGTGACTTTCGGCGTTTTCTTGGTGTGAAGATGACAGGCTGCAAAATGGCCATTTTCCACTTCCACAAACGCCGGACGTTTCTCTGCACACACATCCATGGCAAACGGACAGCGGGTTCGGAAAATACAGCCGCTTGGCGGATCGATTGGGCTTGGAATTTCTCCCTTTAAAATAATCCGTTCCCTTTTTTCTTCGATGTCGGGATCAGGAATCGGAATGGCTGAAAGCAGTGCCTGCGTGTACGGATGCAGCGGTTTCTCATACAATGCCTCACTTGTCGTCAACTCGACAAGATGACCAAGGTACATGACCCCAATTCGGTTACTGATGTATTTAACCATCGAGAGATCATGAGCGATGAACATCATCGTCAAGCCCTTTTCTTCTTGAAGCCGTTTCAAGAGAAAAACCACCTGGGCCTGTACCGATACGTCCAAAGCAGAGATCGGTTCATCGGCAATAACGAATTCAGGATCAAGTGCCAACGCACGTGCAATCCCAATACGCTGCCTTTGGCCGCCACTGAATTCATGCGGGTATCGATTCAGAAAGCTGACATTTAAGCCGACCTCCTCAAGCAGCTGTTCCACTTTTGCTCTGCGTTCCTTACCGTTCTGATAAGCTTTGTGAATATCCAGCGGTTCAGCGATCAGTTCCAGCACGGTTGAACGCGGATTCAAAGAGGCATAGGGATCCTGAAAAATCATCTGCATGTTGCGACGCAGCCGAAACTGTTCTGAAGCCGTCATTTGATCGACCGCGCGGCCATTGAACGCAATATGTCCCTCTGTTTTATCATAAAGCCCCATGATTGTGCGGCCGAGTGTCGATTTACCGCAGCCGGATTCGCCGACAATGCCCAGTGTTTCACCAGAATTTATGGCGATCGAAACATCATCAACGGCTTTCAAAGTTTGATTTCGATCAACCTCAAAATATTTTTTCAAGTGGTCTATTTTTAGAAGCGGGGAGGTCCCCATCAGCCATCATTCCTTCCACAAAAGCCTATATGCCCAAATGCATTTTTCGATCTGCAGAATACTCGTCCGTGTTGCACCGGATCAATCCGCTTTTCAATTCCTATTGCATGATCGTTTTGTCTTTTAAGAAAAATCGGGCAAAAAGCGCCCGGTCCTTACTTCCGCCTTCCATTCGGGCTTTGTTCATCACCTTGTGCACAAACGACACTCCAGCTGCTCGCTTGCCGCGGGCGATCCGGAAGCCTCCTCGGACACGCAATTGATCTGCGGGGTCTTCCTTGGCTCGCTGTTCCCGCAGGCGTCTCGCGCTTTCGTGTCTCGAGCTAACTCTTATTGATGAAATTGCCGCTTATCGTTCTACACCAAAGCAAAATCATAAACTTTCTTTACCTGTGAGAAAAACCAAGCTGTGCTTGGTCCTTTATCTCCAGCCACATGTGATGGTTTCGTGTCTTTTCGGTGCTGAATCGTCGCTTCGGTTACTCGCTTGCCGCGGGCGCACCACACCTCCGCTTTGATTCTCGGTCAAGACACTGAGCTATTGATTTGAAGACAGGGCAAATTCTATACTTTCTTTTCCTGTGAAAAGCCGTTTTCCACAAGCGCGGAAAACGGCTTGATGAAACATGAGCCATAGGGGCAACGGTTAGTTCGACTTGGTGGCCCATTTCAATTCCATATAACCGACCGGATGACGAACGATGCCTTTAACCTTGCTGTTTTGCAGTTCACTTTGATTGTAGAAATAAACCGGGAACAGCGGCATTTCTTTGATGAGCAGCTTTTCTGCTTGATACATCAGCGCATAACGTTTCGCATCGTCTTTCTCATTCTTCGCCTGTTTGATCAGCTGATCGTATTCCTTGTTGCTCCACTGCATGCTGTTCATCGGCATGCCGGTGATGAAGTTTTCAAGGAAGTTGATCGGATCGCCGTAATCCGCGAGGAAAGAACCGCGTGAGAATTGGAATTTGCCTTTCTTTTGATCCACGCCGTAAACATTCCATTCCATGTTGGCCAGTTTCACCGATACGCCGAGATTCTTCTTGTACATTTCCTGTACTGCTTCTGCAATGGCTTTATTAATATCGGTTGTATTGTAGGTCAGCGTAATTGGCGGCAGCGTCTTGTAGCCTTCTTCTTTCATCCCTTCTGCAAGCAGTTTTTTCGCTTCTGAAGGGTCATATTTATAAAGATTGCCATTGTGACTACGGAAATCCTCCCCGCTCGGATCTTTAAATCCGGGAGAAACAAAACCGTACGCCGGATCATTTTTCTGCTTCACGACATAATCGACAATTTGCTTGTTATCCACGGCAAGCGCAAACGCTTTTCTGATTTTGGCATTATCAAAAGGCTTCATCTTCACATTCATGCTAAAGAAATAGGTGCCGGCTTGCGGGTCAACCTTAACTTTGCCTTCTTTAAACAGCTGATTGGCCAGATCCGGCGGAACACTCGCCGAGTCGAGGTCACCCGTTTTATACATTTGGTACTCAGTGTTGGTATCGTTAACCATTGCCCAATCGACTTCGTCAAGCTTCACGCTTTTCTTATCCCAGTAGGTCGTGCTCTTTTTAAAGACCATGTTTGAATCATGCTTCCAGGAAGCAAGCTTAAAGGGACCATTTCCAACGAATGTCTTGGCATTGGCATACCACTTCGGATTCTTTTCCGCAACTTTTTGATTCACCGGAAAGAACGCCGGGTTCGAGATCATATTAAGAAAATAGGACTGCGGTGCGGTCAGCGTAACCTTTAAGGTTTTGTCATCAACGGCTTTCACTTGTACAGCATCGGCAGAGCCTTTTTTCATATTATAGGCTTCGCCGCCTTCAATGAGGTAACCGAGAAACGCAGCCGGTGAGCCGGTTGACGGATTTAAGAGTTGTTTCCATGCATATTCAAAGTCTCCGGCCGTTAAGTCGTCACCATTATCCCATTTCGCATCTTTGCGAATATGGAAGGTATAGGTCTTGCCATCCGAAGAAACATCCCACTTTTCAGCAGATGCCGGATGTGGTTCGTGATCTTTACCGAGACGCGTCAGCCCTTCCATCAAGTTGTTCAGCGCATTCCAAGATTGAGCATCAAAACCGATCGGCGGATTAAATGATGTTGGCTCTGCGCCATTGTTCAACTTCAAAACCTGTTTGCCATCTGACTTTTCATTTGATGAATTCGGCTTTGCGGTACACGCGCCAAGCACGAACACGAGTAAAAGAGCCATACCCAGCATGAAACCGTTCTTACACAACTTTTTCAAATGAATTCCTCCCGTTATTAATAGATTTCAACCTTTTGCCAAAGCAGCATCTGCTCTTTTATCTAAAAGCCAGCAATCCGCAGTATGGTGATCATCAACTGCAGTCGTAGGCGGTTGAACATGACGGCAAACTTCCATTGCAAACGGACAGCGGTCGCAAAACGAACAGCCCTGCGGCGGCGCAAATAAATCCGGCGGCGCCCCTTCAATCGGCTTTAAGGTGTCCGAGGGCAAATCGAGACGGACAATCGCATTCAGCAATGCCTGCGTGTAGGGATGTTTGGCATGGTAGAAAATATCGCGTTTGTCGCCCATCTCGACAATTTTTCCGGCATACATCACCGCAACGCGATCTGCGGTTTTGGCAACAACACCTAAATCATGCGTGATCATGATCATGGAGACGTTTGTCTCTTCCTGAATTTGATCGAACAGCTCCAAGATTTGCGCTTGAATCGTTACATCAAGTGCCGTCGTCGGTTCATCGGCAATGATCAGGCTTGGCTTGCAAATTAACGCCATGGCAATGACAATTCGCTGCCGCATCCCACCGCTGAATTGATGCGGGTATTGTTTCATGCGCTGCTCCGCATTGGATAAACCAACTAATTCAAGCATTTCAATCGCTTTCTGATGGGCCGCTTGTCGGGATAATTTTTTTTGATAGATAATGCCTTCAGTAAGCTGAGAGCCAATCGTTAAGGTCGGATTCAGCGCGGTCATCGGATCTTGAAAAATCATCGATAGATCCGAGCCTTGAATGCGCCGCATCCTCTTTGCTGAAAGCGTGCTGATCTCGGTGCCCTTGAATTGAATCGATCCCGCGACAATTTTCCCATGTGGTTTCGGAATCAGCCCCATCACGGCCAGAGACGTGACACTCTTGCCGCATCCGGATTCGCCGACAATCGCCAGCGTTTCGCCTTGCTCAATGTCAAAATCAACACCCCGAACCGCATGGACTTCTCCGCCATGCGTCTGAAAAGAAACATGCAGATTCTTCACTTCAAGCAGCTTGCCCAATGGTTTCTTCACAGGGGATCATCTCCTTAACTTCGGATCGAGTGCGTCTTGCAAGCCGTCACCAAGAATATTGAACGCAAACATAGTTAACGAAATAAAGAGTGCCGGGAAAAACAAACGCCACCAATATCCGGCAAGCAGCGCAGATAAACCATCATTTGCCATGACGCCCCAACTTGCAAAAGGCGCCTGGACGCCCAATCCAAGAAAACTTAAAAAAGCTTCGGAAAAAATAGCGGATGGAACGGTTAATGTCATTTGAACAATAATCGGACCCATTGTATTGGGTATTAAATTTTTTCGCACAATACGCCAGGGCTTACTTCCGAAGGATTTGGACGCCGTAACAAACTCATAATTTTTCAGTTGAAGCACTTGCCCTCTGACAATTCGCGCCATGCCCGTCCATCCCGTCACCGTCAAGGCGACGATAATCGTTAATAAGCTGGGGCCCATGACAACCATGAGTAAAATGACGACCAAGAGATAAGGCAGTCCGTAAAGGATCTCAATGATTCGCATCATCACAAGATCCGTTTTCCCGCCGATATAACCTGAGATTCCGCCATATGCAACACCAATGAGAAGATCAACCAATGCAGCAACCACACCGACGAATAATGAGATGCGTGCGCCGTACCAAGTCCGTGTAAACACATCACGTCCGAGTTCATCGGTGCCGAACCAATGACTAGGCGAAGGCGCCAAGTTCTGCAAAGTTAAATGCTGTGCAGTCACCGAGTACGGCGATAAAATCGGTCCAAAGAGCGCGGCAATCCCCAGCAAAATCAGGAAACCCAAACCAAGCATCGCTAATTTATTTTTCTTAAGCTGAATCCACGCATCGCTCCAATATGAAACACTCGGCCGGACAAGCGATTGTTGTACCGTTTTTTTGCGATCAAGAAGGTGAAACCATGCATTCGGAACATTCTGAGCCGTTATTTTTTCTTGCATCCCCTTTGAAGGAGTCATTTGCTCCCCTCCTTGCTTTGCTTGATTCGCGGATCAAGCCATCCGTAAGCGAGATCGACGAGAAAAAGCATCAAGATCAGCAATGCACTGTAGAACATCGTCGTCCCCATAATGACGGGATAATCCCTTGAATTAATGCTGTCGACAAAGTATTTCCCCATCCCGGGGATTGCAAAAATTTTCTCAATAACGAACGTTCCGGTCAAAATACTTGCCGCCAAGGTTCCAAGTACGGTAACCACAGGAAGAAGGGCATTTTTCAATGCATGCTTCATCACAATGATAAACGGGGGCAACCCCTTAGCCTGAGCCGTTCGTATATAATCCTGTGTCAGAACTTCCAGCATGCTGGAGCGGATCAGCCGCGCAATAATCGCCATTGGACCGGTTGCGAGCGCAATAATCGGCATAATCATGTACGAAAGTCCTTGCCATGTACCGGCTGGAAGCAAATGAAGATTCACGGCAAATTCCTGGATCAGCAGTGTTGCCAGGACAAAGTTTGGAATCGAAATGCCGAGAACCGCCAGCGTCATCGCCAGATAGTCAATCAAGCCATTATGCTTTAATGCGGCAAATATTCCGAGCAAAACACCTGTGAGAACAGCCACAACAAGCGCCCACATGCCCAGTTCAAACGACACCGGAAAACCTCTGCCCAGCAGATCATTCACCGTTTGAGCAGGCTGCTTGATCGACGGGCCATATGTAAACGTTGCAATCGATTTAAGATAAATGAAGTACTGAATCGGCAGCGGTTGATCAATATGGTAATGTGCCTCAAGGTTTTTCACTGCAGCATCACTCAATACTTTCCCGTTCAAATTATTAAAGGGTGATCCGGGAATCGCATGCATGAGCAAGAATGTCAATGTAGCAATTACCCATAGTGTTAAGATCATTGCAAGAAAACGATTTAAGACAAAGCGCAGCATAGAGGAACCTTCCCTTATTTAAAATTGGCATTTGTTTTAGACTTGAATTATTTTTCAGAAAATTAATTTTCAAAGGCATTAAAAATGTATAAAATCCAGCTCTATAAAATCATAGGAGCTGGATTTTGTCTAGGACATTTAGACAAAGCGGCTGATTTATCCAAAAATCATGATCTAAACGATTTTACGGCTATCATCATCGATGACGATTAGAACCCAATGCGCGGATCTCTATTCCTGCAGATCAATAAGGATTTGTTAATCTGCGCTTTACTATCGTTCTTCTATCCATTCGGATGACCCCAGGGGCTTTCCGCCGGTTAACGGAAGAATCCAAGATCACGAACGAATATAAGGATAAAAATATTATAGCCATAAAAAATTCACTTGTCAATAATTATACAATATTATTAATTTTCTGAATAAACGTCATAACCCCTTGATGATGCATGGTTTATCAGTACAAAGTTATCTTAACGATTGAAGACTAAAAAACAATCCGCTAGGTCGTCAGAGCGGATTGTTTTTGGTTACTTATGTTCCTGCAATCAAAGGATTGCATTCAACTTTTCCAAGAGCTGATCATAAAGTGCTAACGTTTCTTCATCCTTGACTGCCACACCAGATTTAAAGAAGGTAATTTTACCACTGCCGCCGCCGATTTGATGAAGCTTTTCCAGCGTTCGTCTCAGATTCTGTGCGGTGCCTAGGCTGCCGTCAATGACATGGGTTTCTTTAGGAAACTGCTGCTCAATGATGTCTTTAAAAATCGGGAAATGGGTACAGCCAAGCACTACCGTGCCATACTGATTCAGGTCAAACGGTTGCAGCTGCTTCTGTAAATAAGGAACAATATCATCCGGGTTAAAATCGAACGCTTCCGCAAATTCAACCAGTTTCGGCATCGGAAGCGGGTCGACAATGTCATGCGTGTCGATCCGTTCAACCAGGCGGTGATATTTTTCTTCCTTTAGCGTCAGCCTCGTCGCCATTACCAGAACTTTTTTCTTCTCCGGTTCGCTTTCAATCACTGCGGGCTTGACAGCCGGTTCAATTCCGATTATTGGAATCGGATAGTTCTTGCGCAAGTCCTCAATCGCCGCACTGGTTGCCGTATTACAGGCAACTACCAGCGCTTTGATGTCACGGGCAACGAGAAAATCAACCGCTTCAAAAATATACGTTTTCAATTCATTTTTCGGCTTTTCTCCATACGGAATATGCGCAGTATCTGCATAGTAGAGAAAATCTTCATTCGGCATTAGTTTCCTAATTTGCTGCAAAACGGTCATGCCGCCAATGCCGGAATCAAATACAGCTATGTTCATTATCGATCACTTTTCTTCATAATTTTTGTCTCTAACATTGCTTCATTGTATCACCTTTTTATTGTACAGAAAACCGCGTACACTTTTCGACGAGGTGCGCATTAACGTGAAAAAAAAAGCAAATCGCTCATCATCCCGTTGCTGCGTTTGATTCATTACAACTCCCCGCGGGTTTGTCACAAGTTTGAGGGGGTAGCCTCGCTTAGTGAGCATCCACAAACCACGCCTCCTGCTCATTACCCACTCACCGTGTCCGTATAGTGCGCTTTCACCGAAGGCAGCAGCGTAACTGCCTGGATCGCGAGTCCAAGAAACATGTACACGAGATGCACGATCGCAATCCCTTGCAAAATATAGATCTCGATGGTTAGCCAGATAATGAGGATGAAACCGATATAAAGCGAGTGCATCCACGTCCAGTGTGTCTCCTTGTAAAGATTCACGGTTTCTGCTAAACGCAAGGGCTTTTCAGTCATCAAAAAGACAGCGACAAGCACGGGATAAACGCCCAACGCGAAAAATAATATCGCTCCAGGAATTAAATAAGTGTTAAAGGAACTGTACTTGAGCAGCGATAAAGGCATGCCAAGCAGAGAGCCGTCCGGAGCAATCATTAATAGTCCGCCGCCAAACAGTGCACCAATGCCGAGAAACAGTTGCAAAACGATCAGTACATAACAAAACAATGTCTTTCTCTTATGCGGGGTCTGCATCTTTTCTTCCTCCCGTTTCAATCACTCAATTCGTCTTGCTGATCAGAATTTCGATCTCCTTACCCAATTGATGCGGACGCTCAAGCATCACCATATCATGGCACTGCCCTTGTTTCGCATATGCCACGATCGCAATCACCCCAACGTGTTGCTTCGTTAATTATAATCGAAAAATGCAGGTCTAAGAGCATTTTTCAGTTTTTCTACCTGAGAATTATTTAACTTTCTACCAGTTTGTATTTCTATATCCCTAACATAATCTCTTATTAAAGTTCCATCAAGTCTACTCGCTTTCTCAATCTCACTAAAATTCCCATACCCATCAACTTTCGCCATGCGATGCGTTTTCGCTGTATCCTCTACATCATCACCCATCTTCGTGAAGCCCTTGGATACTCCGGTCATCGCCGGTTTCCATTTACTTGACCGCACAGTCCCTCTTGCATTGTGCACAATCTTAGTCACATGGTCTTTAAACGCTTGACCCTGCTCATGCACGATCGCTTTCTGTGCAGGTGAGATGACGAGTTTCCGGGTGAAGAGGTTCATCATGAACACGCCTTGAAGGAGGCTGTTTTGTTGCTCTTCCTTGGTCAGCTGTTTGCCAAACAGGTCTCTGCCGGTCGCGGCTTGGGTGATGCCGTTTGCAGCGAGCAGGGCGTTGATTCCTTTTTCACTTTGGCTGAGGACCTTGAGCGTTCGGTTTGCTTGGTCGTAGGCATTTAGTGCTTTGCCGGCTGCCTCCATGCCGCGCGCCGTTTTGTAGATGGCTGCGCCGCCTTTGGCAATCCGTCCGCCCCAGCCGATGATCGGGATGAACGTTGAGGCTGCCATGGCTCCGGCGGCGCTCAGCTTTCGTCCGGTCTCGGGATCAACGCCTTCAACCGCTCTAAGATAATCATAATAGCCGGACAGCTCGCCGGCAAATGTGGCAACAGCAGAACCCGCCTTTTGATACCATGGCCGATTGATTTTCGCTTCTCTTTGCTTCTCCATCTCACGAACCGTTTCCTGCTGCTGCTTGTAGTGGCATTGATCAGCTCGCCATACAGTGATGCAATGTAGGCCAGATTTTTAATTGATGGGCGGCGTGAATAAATAAAAAACTCTCTAAGGATACAGATGCAAGCTGCTTATCTGTAAACCTTAAGAGAGCGCTATTTCATGATTTTAAATGATATCCATTTGGACAATCAACCTATTAGATTCATGTAATACATATCATTTTCTGATATTTTCCCCAAAAATTCTTCCAACGAATCTGCAATTTTAGAATCATCATAATAAATCTGGCTTTGTTCAGCATCGGATAATTTTATTGATATCATCGCAGTTTCATTTGCTTCAAAAAAAATTAATTCATCTTCTAAATCATCATAAACCTCAATATCAGGAAAAAATTCATAATCATTTTGTTTTAATTTGAAATCTCTTATAGAATACGGGTCCATCAAACGATTAATGTTATATTTATTTTTATTAATAAATCCATAACCAACATTTAGGAAAAAATTTTTCAGCTCTTTAGGAATTTTCAAAGATAGTTCCTTCTCAACCCCTTCTATTTCGTTTAGTGATACTGGAAAAAAGGTATTATTTTTATTAGTCACTAAGTATTCGTAATTCATAAAAATTTCCCCCTTAAAAATTTATTTGAATAGTTCACTAGCTGGTGATTCAGAACCATGTATTCCAGTTTGGTGTTCATTTGGGAACCTAGCAGGATGCATATTCCACCATTCATGTTCTCCGCCATATGAGTTTTCAATTATATGGTGAGCATCATAAGGATCTCCCTTCTTTCTGAGAACCTTTCCGGTTTTCTCAGAAAGAACATCCTCCTCATACGTTGGCCATTTTTGATCGGTATTCTCCTCCCATTCATTAATTAACGAATCCTTTATTCTATTAAATTTTCGTCTGTGTATTTTGGTTTCTTGCGTAGATAGTTTGGTGTACTTATTGTTTCTAAGAGCATTTTTCAGTTTTTCTCCTGAGAATTATTTAGCTTTCTACCAGTTTGTATTTCTATATCCCTAACATAATCTCTTATTAAAGTTCCATCAAGTCTACTCGCTTTCTCAACCTCACTAAAATTCCCATACCCATCAACTTTCGCCATATGATGCGTCTTCGCTATATTCTCCGCACCATCACTTATCTTGGCGAAATCATTGGATACTCCGGCCATTGCCGGTTTCCATTTACTTGCCCCCACAGCCTCACTTGCATTGTGCACAATCTTTGTCACATGGTCTTTAAACGCCTGGCCTTGCTCATGCACGATCGCTTTCTGTGCAGGTGAGATGACGAGTTTCCGGGTGAAGAGGTTCATCATGAACACGCCTTGAAAGAGGCTGCTTCTTTGCTCTTTCTTGGTCAGCTGTTTGCCAAACAGGTCTCTGCCAGTCGCGGCTTGGGTGATGCCGTTTGCAGCGAGCAGGGCGTTGATTCCTTTTTCACTTTGGCTGAGGACCTTGAGCGTTCGGTTTGCTTGTTCGTTGGCATTTAGTGCTTTTCCGGCTGCTTCCATGCCGCGCGCCGTTTTGTAGATGGCCGCGCCGCCTTTGGCAATCCGTCCGCCCCAGCCGATGATTGGAATGAATGTTGAGACCGCCATGGCCCCGGCGGCTACGCGTTCGCCGGCGCTCAGCTTTCGTCCGGTCTCCGGATCAACGCCTTCAACCGCTCTAAGATAATCATAGTAGCCGGACAGCTCGCCGGCAAATGTGGCAACAGCGGAACCCGCCTTTTGATACCATGGCCGATTGATTTTCGTTATCTGACGAGGAATGAAGGATGTTATTGATGTTTCAAGTTTTAGTTATTAATTGACTATCAAAATTTTATTCTTGCAGCAAGAATAAAATTTAATTGTCTGTCATTCACCGTCCCATAGTGGAGAAGAGTACTCTGGCTGTTTCCCTCTGCTAACCCTTAACTTATTATACTTGACCGTTAATTCTAATTTATTTAAAAAAATATTTTTTGCACTGTCAAAGTCTGTATAATTAGTGATTTTTCCAATCAAACTAGCTCTATCTCCCAAAGAATAAATTTGATATATTCCTGTATCTAAATCATACTCAATTCTTGTTTGCCACTCCATCCTATTCTTATCTTTTTGATTAAAAATAGCTACACGTAGACTATCATAACCTAATTTCTGAATTTCTCTATTAAGTAATTTTTTTTTATCACTGAGCATATCCATTATTTTATCTCCTTTATCAGTCCTAATTTTTCATACCAATCAACTGATGACTCAAATTTAATTTGAATTCCCCCACCAGAACCGAAGACTTCTGATATTGTCCCTTTTTGTGCATTTGCCATATCAGCTAATGAAAAATTATATCTTTCCATCAAAATACTTAATTCAGTTTTCTCCAATTGTGATAACCGTTCAAAACCTTTGGTCATATTTTCAATATTTATGTCTTTAACAACTTCATATCTATGATAACCCATAGTACTTTCCGGATATGGAAGGGCTCTAGAATCATAGGGTATTGGTTCTCCGTTAACCAAAGGACTAGTAAACCTCCCTGTTACATCACCATATCTATCAATAATTTGACCTGATTTTAGATTGGCGTTAAAGGTTATAGCTTTGCCATTACTGTCAACAACAAAACCATCTGCTTCTGGCCATTTAATGTTACCTGCTTCATCCAAATAATTCGACGAACGCACAAGTACACCTTCTTTAGAAGTAAAAGCTATCTCTCCATTACTTAGAACCACTTTTTTAGGTGTAAAACTACTGTTAGCCCCGCTGGATTTCCTAACCTCATCAACTTTCGCCATACTACGCGTCTTCACTATATTCTCCGCACCATCACTTATCTTGGCGAAATCATTGGATACTCCGGCCATTGCCGGTTTCCATTTACTTGCCCCCACAGCCTCACTTGCATTGTGCACAATCTTAGTCACATGGTCTTTAAACGCTTGCCCTTGCTCATGCACGATCGCTTTCTGTGCAGGTGAGATGACGAGTTTCCGGGTGAAGAGGTTCATCATGAACACGCCTTGAAGGAGGCTGTTTTGTTACTCTTCCTTGGTCAGTTGCTTGCCGAACAGATCTCTGCCGGTGGCGGCTTGGGTGATGCCGTTTGCAGCGAACAGGGCGTTGATTCCTTTTTCACTTTGGCTGAGGACCTTGAGCGTTCGGTTTGCTTGTTCGTTGGCATTTAGTGCTTTTCCGGCTGCTTCCATGCCGCGCGCCGTTTTGTAGATGGCTGCGCTGCTTTTGCTCACCTTACATTTAAGCAAAAAAAGAGCACTCTCACATTTATGATTTATGATAAGGTGCTGTTATTATTGTCTTTTATTTAATTGGTCCCATATGAATTAAGTAAACATAGTCTCTTACTTCTTCAAATTTTACTTATTGATTCTTTGGAGCGTGGCGTGGTTACAGAGTAAAGAATAGCCTATTTGCTTAAAATGAGATTTAGATACTCCATACATTGTTCACCTTTACTAGCTTTTGGCATTCATCATTTTTGTTCCTGTGATTCTTTAGAAGACTTGCAAGCTAATTTATTTATAAGATATCATAATTTTCACTTCGCCATTTTTCATATCAGTATAGGAAGTAGCACTTCCCCAACTCCGATTAAAAGTTAATGCATTTGTTTTTTTTTCAACCGGTCTCCCTAATTGTTGTAAGAGCCACCTATCGTGTGCTTCTCTTTTTTTCTTGTTTCGATAATTCGACCAATCATTATATGAGTTTTGAAATGTTTCATTAGCATCACTTAATTCAACTATTTTCATTCGATTGTCATCAAAAATAACATTTATCCAAAATGATGCATCATTAATTTTAATCGTTTCCTTAAATCGAAAAATATTCTTAGTAGAATTATTACAATATAACTTTGTCCCAAAATGACTTAAAAATTTTTCCTTTGTAATATTTGGCCCCAAACCCTCACTTATTTCTCCGTTGCTATTCATAACTTAAACACCTCTTAAACTATTTCATTTAGATAATAATTCTACTTTCTCTAACATTTCGTCATACTCATCTAATGATACCTCTATATTTTTCAGCTCTATTTCTCCACCATCAATTCTACTTATAAATTTATTATGCAATAACTCTTGAAAATCAGGCATAAAAATTTGTTCTAAGCCACCTTTTCCAAACTGTGGATTTGCTTTTGCGAAACCATTTGCTCCTATTAAATCAGCATTTAATCGATATGCTCCCATTTTCTCTCTGTAAATCGCTTTATCCATACCTTCAGCAAAAAAGGGTTTTACTTGTAGACCCTCAAAGAGTTTTTGTGCATCCTTTCCGGAGTTCAAGATAACCTCATTTTCTGAAAAATACCCTGAAGGAGATGGTTCTCCTGCATATAGTACGGTACCCTTTGAATAAAATTTATCTACATACTCATCTATTCCAAAATAAGGAGTACTTCCCTGCCAGTTTCTCGCATAATCAGATGGACTATAATCTTCTAACATTCTTCTTAACTGACGCCTATTAATTTCAGCGTGTAATTCACTTGCAGACATTGCTCCAAATTTATTATGCAAATAATCTAATCTGTTTGTATATCTTCCATGGTTAGATCTATCTAGTTCGATACCATGAACTTCATTTTTTCTTGAACCTTCAATTTTATCTTTGCTCACTTCGTCTGCTTGGGTAACATCCATTTCACTTTTCGCCATGCGATGCGTTTTCGCTGTATCCTCTACATCATCACCCATCTTCGTGAAGCCATTGGATACTCCGGTCATCGCCGGTTTCCATTTACTTGACCGCACAGTCCCTCTTGCATTGTGCACAATCTTAGTCACATGGTCTTTAAACGCTTGCCCTTGCTCATGCACGATCGCTTTCTGTACAGGTGAGATGACGAGTTTCCGGGTGAAGAGGTTCATCATGAACACGCCTTGAAGGAGGCTGTTTTGTTGCTCTTCCTTGGTCAGTTGCTTGCCGAACAGATCTCTGCCGGTGGCGGCTTGGGTGATGCCGTTTGCAGCGAACAGGGCGTTGATTCCTTTTTCACTTTGGCTGAGGACCTTGAGCGTTCGGTTTGCTTGTTCGTTGGCATTTAGTGCTTTTCCGGCTGCTTCCATGCCGCGCGCCGTTTTGTAGATGGCCGCGCCGCCTTTGGCAATCCGTCCGCCCCAGCCGATGATTGGGATGAATGTTGAGGCCGCCATGGCCCCGGCGGCTACGCGTTCGCCGGCGCTCAGCTTTCGTCCGGTCTCCGGATCAACACCCTCGACCGCTCTAAGATAATCATAATAGCCGGAGAGCTCACCGGCAAATGTGGCAACAGCGGAACCCGCCTTTTGATACCATGGCCGGTTGACTTCCGCTTCTCTTTGCTTCTCCATCTCACGAACCGTTTCCTGCTGCTGCTTGTACCGGAGATAGTGTTGTGTCTCCTTTTTCATTTCATCTTGAACGTGAACGATTTTGCTGTCGTGGTAGGCTTGCGCATTAAAGTGCATCGGCTGAACGTCCGCGCCTTGCCGCGTAGCATTGATCAGCTCGCCATACAGCGACGCGATGTAGGGCAGGTCTTCATTCACTTGTCGGTATTCATTGGTCAGGTTCTGGTCGAGATCCTGAACGTCAAGCACCGTTTGCGCACGTTTTTTATCGGCGACGTCCAGTGCCTGATCCACCTCATGGTTGGAGAAGACATTGATCGGTACCAGATCGGAAATACTACTTAGGGTTTTGGAAATGTCCGCCCGTTGTTCTCTCACCATTTCTTTGGCGCGCGCATACCCCATGGATAAATCTTCATTCAGAAAGGGCACTTGAATCTGCGTGTCGCCAGCCAAATTTTTCTCCTCAATCGTTCCGGAAACGCCTTGGTAGTAGGCAATCTTCTTATCAATCAGCCGTAGCCAGGCGTCAACCACATTCACTTGCGCGGTATAGAACTGTTTGATTGCCTCGGCGCCTTTCCCCTGAAAGTCAGGGCCAAGTCCTGAGATTTGCTGGAACGCGTGACGCAAGGTATGGAATTGGCCACGCAGCGTTTGATAGTGCGCGGCATGTGCTTTAGCGGCCGCGATCAGCGATTCGGCCGTATACGTTTGCGTATCGGTGGCCGAACCAGAAGCACCGCCTAGGTTTGCTCTCATTTAATCGCCTCATCCTGTCGTTGCAGAAGCGCAACGTTCGCCTGCGTATCGGAGATGTTTTTTTGTACACCAGCAAGGTAGGCGGATAAAAGCTGTGCCATCATCCGCTCGCCTTCCTGCCAAGCAGAGGTCGCGGCGAGATGATTTCGTCCGCAGGAGACGGATTGGAGCGGCACTACACCTTGGCGTGCCTGCTCTGCCGCTGCAATACGTGCTTCTGTAACATGAGTATTGAGTTCAATTTGGACCATTAGAACAACCGCCCTTTAATTTTAGATAACTTATGTTCCAGAGTGTCTGCTGCCTTTTCACCTTTATGAAGCAAGTCGCTTGCCTCGTAGGCCATCGCACGCGTTCCGGCGAGAAAATCGCGTTTCAGCTGCAACTCATGGATTTTCGCCTCAATGCGCTGCTGATAACTGTCCACACTGGTTGTTAATTTCGCGCGCAGTTTGTCCTGAGCAACATCACGTTTCTTTTGGAATGTGCGCGCCTTGGATCCGGTCCAATCCGAGCCAAGTTCCGGCTTGGTCAGGATGCGCAGTGCATGCATCCCTGCCGCTTGTTCCTGACCCAGCTTGCGGTTTGCTCGCTTTAATCGATCAATTTGGTCGTCCACCGCTGCCGACTGATGAGCCAGCGTGCGGGAAATCGCCTTCAATGTTGCCGATGCGCCCATGGGACGCACCTCCTTTCTTTTGACCTTGAACCCTAGATTCACAGGGGATTTAGGTCCTTTATAAATAACGGAGATTTTCCGCTTAAATGCATCATGGCGCTTGTTTCGCAGGTAAATAAAGGTGATTTTTCCGGTTATTTTTCAGATTTGGATTTGCGCTTACCTGATCGTCGTACCAGCGAGGCAAAACGATAAACTTTATTACCTATGTAAAAAAACCGGACTCCACCTAGAGCCCGGTCCTTTTGTTTGTATCGCGTTAAGCGTTAATTTGTCCGGCAATCTGGTTGTCGGTATCTTCGAGGATCGTCGCGCTCTTGGCGAGTTGGTGATTCACGTCTTCCAGGAGCTGCTGCATCTGTTGGAATGAAGGACGGAGCCGTTCGTATTGGTCCTTGAACGCGCGGCTGGACGCACCTTCCCAAACTTGGGCCAGTTGATTGATCATCCCGTCGAGACGACCGATCAGTTCGCCTGTGTTCGATGATTCCTGACCATATTTAGCCGCGTAACTGCGCAATTCTTCTGGAGTTAATCGAATTTGTCCTGCCATAATAAATAGCCTCCTTGTTTTGTCGCATGTGTGTTGGAACCTTCACAGAATGGAGCGACCTTTGCGTTATGCAAGAGTCTTCAAAAATCACAGTTCTTAAATTATATGGATCCGTCCTGAGACGGTTTTGCGCTTAGCCATCGTTATGCTTGAAAGAAAAATGAAGAAAATCTTGAGGTGTTTCGTGTATGGGTCTCACCGGAGATGTTTTTTCTTGGTTACTGGTAGTATACAAAATGTGACGGCTCCTTGAACACAGCCAAAACTCCTGAATTAATGGGGAATTTTCATCAAACAAAGCATATTAGACATGTTTCGACAAGAAACACCATGCCTTTTTTACTAATCAAGAAAAAAAGCATATTAAATGGAGGTTCTGGCCGTTGAGGAGTCTCTATAATCACTGCCTTGATTCCAGAACATAATCCGTTTTTTTCTGGACATAATTAATAGATATACGATTTGAACGGGGGGTAAACCATTTGAAAAAAGAGGAGACACGGGTTGGCGATCTTGTCTATGTCATTTGCCGAAATCCGCACACAGCAACCGCTACATTGATTCAGGAAGCAGAAGTAGTTGAAAATCCGAATAAAAAAGAGGACAAGGTGCTCTCCCTAAATGATATGTACTATGAATTTGCCGAGGATGACGCGGTGTTCCCAACGATCGACGACGCGAAACGCGTATATAAGCAAATATATGATGAAGATTAAGGAGATGCGCAGTACTCATGGTAAAGCCCTTTGTTCCCCAGCTTGTCTACATTGAGCCACGTGCGTTGGACTACCCGCTTGGTCAAACGCTAAAGGATAAATTTGAAAATATGGGGATCGAGATTCGTGAAACGACCTCGCATAATCAAGTACGCAATTTACCTGGGAATAATGATTTTCAAAAATACCGTAACGCCAAATCAACTTTGGTCGTTGGCGTGAGAAAGACCTTAGACTTCCAAAGCTCCAAACCTTCAGCCGAATATGCCATTCCGCTTGCAACCGGATGCATGGGTCACTGCCACTATTGCTACCTGCAGACCACAATGGGATCGAAACCGTATATAAGAACTTATGTCAACGTCGATGAAATTCTCGAACGCGCCGATCAATACATGGCCGAACGAGCACCTGAGATCACACGATTCGAAGCGGCATGTACTTCTGACATCGTCGGCATTGACCACTTGACCCATTCTCTGAAAAAGGCAATCGAATTTTTTGGCGCGCGAGATCTCGGCGAGCTGCGCTTTGTGACAAAGTTCGCTCATGTGGATCATTTACTAGACGCGCGACACAACGGACGAACCCGATTTCGTTTCAGCCTCAATGATGCGTACGTGATTAAATTTTTCGAAGCAGGAACATCCCGCCTAGTTGAACGGATCGAAGCGGCAAAAAAGGTGTCTGATGCCGGCTATCCGCTTGGCTTTATTATTGCACCGATCTACATTCACGATGGCTGGCAGGAAGGCTACCGCCAGCTTTTTGAAACACTGCATGACCAGTTTCCGGAAAAAACGGCCGTTCCGATCACATTTGAACTCATCCAGCATCGCTTCACCGGTCCGGCCAAACGCGTGATTGAAAAGAATTACCCGAATTCAAAACTGGTCATGAATAAAGACGAACGCCGCTATAAATGGGGACGCTACGGGATCGGAAAATACATCTATCAAAAAGAAGATGAAGCACTGCTGCAAGAAACAATTGAAGGCTACATCCATCACTATTTTCCAGATGCTGAGGTGGCATATTTTACGTAAAAAAGCGCAGGATCTTCATAATCTTGTGTTTTTTTGTGCTTTGCGCGTTTTTTAGTGACCATCGGCGACCTGATCAAAGGTCCTATCGAAAAGCGCATCATTACTTAGCTGCTTTCTTTTTTACAAACTCTTTAATAAAGCGGTTGAGTTCTGACGCCGCCTTTGTTGGAATTTGGTGTTTGACGTTTTGAATCCATTTCAGTTCGTTATTCGGCAGGTGTTCATGCAGTATTTTTGCGTAACGAAAAAATCCGTGATCTTGGCGCCCAAAAATCAGTAATATGGGCAGTTGAATCTGATTCAATTGACTGGTGCAGGTGTAGGAGAGACTGTATTGATAGTACTCGGCCACATTTTTCCCCGATCCTCGTCGTTCTTCCCGCAACATTTTCCAAAACGAAGAAAGTGTCGCCATATTTGTTCCGGCAATATAGAAACCTAATAGAGAAAGCGCCTTGAAACGTGCGAGTGTCGCTGCCAGAACCAGTTTACTTTTTAATGCCGCGTTGCTGACTTCAGACAGTCCGCTGACCAGGATTCCGCCCAATGCCCGGTTCTGATACTTCAAGAAAAACTCGAGCGCGATTGATCCGCCGGTTGAATAACCGCAGATATAGGCCTGAGGAATGTTCAGATGATCAAGCAAATGCAGCATATCATCCGCGATGAGTGGGTAAGTCAAGGCCTCATCCGTTGCTGAACTTCTTCCATGACCGCGTATGTCGAAAGTAATGATCTGATAACTCTTAGATAGTTCCTTCATTTGATTTAAAAAATTGAAATGGGTCAGTAAAGGAGGATGAACGAAAAGGATCGGAATTCCTTGACCTTGAACGTTGTAGTAGAGTTGGCAATCATCTACCTTGAAATAGGACATCGCGGTCACCTCAGAGAAATGAATTGCACCTAATTTCCCCCAAACTGTTTGTTTTTATTCAATTTTTTTGGGGCAATCTGGAATGATGCACTGTGGACACGGCAGACTAGGAGTGTAAGGAAGTGATTAAATGAAGCAACCATTATGCATTATTATTCATGGATTCGCCGAAAATCCTTGGGAAGTGGAACCGCTGGCGCACGCGCTCGAACATTCCGGATTTGATGTCATCACCCCGCTTTTGCCCGGTCATGATCGGGACAAAAAGCATATGGAAAAGATCACTGCGCGAGACTGGCTGCAAGCGATTGAAAAAATGGTTACACGCGCAAAAGACGATAAGAAAGAAATTCATCTGATCGGTTTTTCAATGGGTGCGATGATCGCCTCAATTATGGCTTCCAAGTATCCGATCGCTTCTCTTGTCTTGCTTTCTCCAGCTGTTTATGTGCTGACCCCTCATGTCTTCAAAATGAGATGGGAAAGATTTCATCAACGGAAGAAAAGAAGACCGGAAGACGATGATCCGGAACTGCTCAACCCTTCGCAATTCACTCAAAAGATTCCGGTTGCCAATGTCTTTCAGTTTCGCAAAGTGGTCGGGCAGGCAAAACGGATTTTCCATAACATTCATGTCCCAATTTGCATCATTCACGGGAAACGGGATGAAACCATCGATCCGAAAAGCGCTGAACTGATTTTTCACGCGGCTGCTTCGAACGAAAAAGAACTGCACTATCTGCCTCATGCGCGGCATCACATTTGTCAAGGCGATGAGCGTGACAAGGTCATCCAATTTGTGACGCTGTTTCTAAACAAGCATCGAACTTAATCATCCATAGGAAATCAGTTTACACAAAAAGCAGAAGCTGGTTTCTCAGCATTCTGCCTTTTGTTGGCTTTATTTCATTTATTTTTCAGCCGTTAAGAACACAGATAGACCTTGGCTTCATACGGCTTTAGCTCAAGCGTTTCGATGAGCTCGCTTGCTCCATCATCGGGATAGTTGCTGATTAGAAGTTGCTCCGTGCTGTACTTTGAAAACTCAGGTAGAGTAACCGTTTCTTTATTCTCATAAAAATTGCAGAGGACGAGCAGCATCTGACCATTCAGGGTACGTTGATAAGCAAAAACATGCGGATGCTCCGGCAAGATCAACGCGTAGTCACCGTAGACGATGATCTCATATTTCTTGCGCAGTGCAATCAATTTCTTATAATAATAGAAAATCGATTGTTTGTCTTCGAGCGCTTGCTTCACATTGATCGATGGATAATTGGGATTAACGGCAATCCACGGCGTTCCGGATGTAAACCCGGCTTGTTCCGAGTCGTCCCATTGCATCGGCGTCCGTGCATTGTCCCTGCTCTTGGCATAGATTGACCGCATGACCTCTGCAGGATCGGCGCCTTGTTCGTGGACACGTTCCTGATACATGTTCAATGTTTCAATGTCGCGATAATCATCAATGGCCGGAAAACGGACATCGGTCATCCCAATTTCCTCGCCCTGATAAATATAGGGTGTCCCCTGCATCATGTGCAGTAAAGTGCCCAGCATTTTAGCCGATTCCGCGCGATACTCTCCGTCATTGCCGAACCGAGAAACAATCCGCGGCTGATCATGATTGTTCCAGTACAGACTGTTCCAACCCTTTTCATGAAGGGCCTTCTGCCATTTGCTCAGGTTTTCTTTTAAGTCTAATAGATTAAGAGGCTTCAAATCCCATTTTTCTTTTCCTTCTTGATGATCAAGCCCCATATGTTCAAACTGAAAAACCATGTTGAGCTCTTTGCGATCGGTACCGGTATAGCGCTGCGCAATTTCCGGCGTGACACCTGGGCATTCACCAACGGTCATGATGTCGTACTTAGACAGGACGGTACGGTTCATTTCCTGCAGATAATCATGAACGCGAGGACCGTTCGGCTGATAAGCCTTGTTTTTTGCAGTACCGTTAACAAATTCATCGTAAGGCGCGAGGAACTCTGTTTTTGAAATCATATTGATGACATCCATCCGGAATCCGTCAACACCCTTATCCAGCCAGAATTTCATCATCTCAAATACGGAATGGCGGACTTTCGGATTTTCCCAATTCAGATCGGGCTGTTTTTTCGAGAACAGATGAAGGTAATACTCACCCGTGCGTTCATCATAGGCCCATGCCGAACCGCTGAATGCGGAGGTCCAATCCGTTGGCTGCTTCCCATTTAACGGTGGGCGCCAGATATAGTAATCGCGATAAGGATTATCCTTTGATTTGCGTGATTCAACAAAGTACGCGTGCTCGTCGGAAGTATGATTAACAACGAGATCCATAACCAGACGGATCCCGCGTTCATGCATGCCCTGAAGCAGCTTCTCCCAGTCTTCTAAAGTACCGAAATCATCCATAATTTCCCGGTAATTGCTGATGTCATATCCATTATCATCATTTGGCGATTGATAGACGGGCGAAAGCCAGACGACATCGATACCTAATGCTTTCAGATAATCGAGTTTAGACAAGATTCCCGGCAGATCACCGATACCGTCTCCATTACTGTCTTTGAAACTGCGCGGGTAGATTTGATAGACAACACTTTCTTTCCACCAGTTCTTTTCCATTAAAACCACCCTTTCTCTAAAGTTAAAGTGATCATCGTAAACGTTTACGTTCATCCACCAAAAAAGAGAAGCAAAACGCTCTTCATACCCCCTTTGTAAAAAAAAGGGCTCATTTTCATTGCTTATCATAATTTTTCTCAGTCAACGCTTTTGATCGTTCGCTGACCGTTTGCCGCTCAATAATTTGATGCGGCAGAATCCGTCCTTCGACATTTCCTTTGTCCTCAATAATGTCGATCAGCATCATGCCGCCGACACTTCCAATTTGAAAAAGCGGCTGTCCTACTGTCGTTAATGGTGGAAGCGACATTTTTGCAATTTCCAGATTGTCGTAACCGATAATTGATAGATCATCAGGAACACGCAGCCCAGAGGAATAAGCCGCTGAGAGTGCCCCAACGGCTAGAAAATCACTGGCCGCAAAGATGGCGGTTAATCCCCTGTTTTTACTGAGCAGGTCCAGCAATAATCGTTTTCCATCATCAAAAGAAAAACTGGGCCCGTAGACAATCTGCTTCTGATTAAAGGAAAGGTTGTGATCCTTCAATGCTTGGATAAATCCGTCGATTCTTGGCTGCCCGGCGATCCGATCCTCTTTATTCCCACTGATCATGCCAATTTTCGTGTGTCCTTTTGCGATAAGATAACGGACTGCATGATAAGCAGCCATCCGGTCATCCACTTTCACGTAGGGAATCGAATCGTTCAAAGACTGCGTCGCCAGCAACACAAGCGGAACACCCATTCTGCGAATCTCATCATAATAAGCGTCCTTAAGTACTTCACTGGTAAAAAGCAGCCCATCCACCCGTTTTTCTTTCAAAACATGCAGGTAATCCATCGTTCGCACACCACTGTTTGCGGTATGACACATGATCACACTATACCCTCTCGTATAGGCTGCATCCTCAACACCTTTTAGAAGCAGCGATGAAAACATGCTCGATACATTGGGAACAAGAATCCCCAGCGTTCTCGTTTTTTTATTGATCAAGCCTCTCGCAACAGCATTGGGCTGATAGTTCAAGGTCTTGATCGCTTTGAGCACGCGTTGTTTTGTTTTCAAACTATAACCGGGTTGATTATTCAAGATTCGTGAGACGGTCGCGATGGAAACCTTTGCTGCACGGGCAACGTCTTTAATCGTCGCATTCATTGGATCACCTTTTTGTAAACGTTTACTCAAGGCTAAAATTACATACTTTTCTTCATTTTGTCAAGTTTTTTTGACCCGCAAAGCATCCTTTTGGTGAATTTTCGAGCTATCCACCGGACTTTTTTTATGAATTTTTGCTTTAAAAAGAAGAGACAGTTCCAGATTTTCAGCTTGACATTTTTAAAGAATCAGAATACATTAGCGATGTAAACGTTTTACGTAAGCGTTTACTATTGATTTGAGATTTTCTTAACTGCTTTTTCGTATCATTCATAAAACCTAGGAGGGTGAATCATGAACAATGTTGTTTCATGGAAAGAGCGCGTAAGCTATGGTTTAAGTGATACAGCGAGTAATCTCGTATTTGGTTTGATTACCACTTACTTAATGTACTTTTACACCGATGTCTATGGATTAAGCGTTGCGACCGTTGGTACATTGTTTCTTGTAGCCAGAGCGATTGATGCCTTCGATGGACCGCTCTTCGGTATTCTCATCGATCGTACCAACACCAAGTGGGGCAAAAGCCGCCCTTATTTTCTATGGCTGGCCGTCCCTTTCTCCGTTTTGGCTGTTCTTACATTCACGACCCCGGATTTAAGTCCGGCAGGAAAAGTCATCTATGCTTATGTCACTTATATCCTTGTTGGTATTCTCTATTCAGGGATCAATATTCCCATCACCTCGATCTTGCCGAGTCTGACCAGTAACAGCCAAGAACGAACCGTGCTTGGCTCTGTACGCTCCATCTGCGGTAACGTGGGTAGTCTCGTTGTATCTGTTGCTGCGCTTCCAATTGTAAGCGTTTTAGGAAGTGGAAATGACAAAAAAGGATTTTTCTTAACGATGATGATTTTTGCTGGTATCGCTCTGGTCATGTTCCTAATCACGTTTAAAAACACGAGAGAACGGGTGCAATCCAGCAAAGGTATTGTCCGTTTTAAAGATGGGATTAAAGCGATAAAAGGCAACATTCCCTGGTTTGTGATGATCATCATCAACTTGATTTATTTTCTTGCTTTTACAATTCGGCAGCAAACCACCGTTTATTATTTTAATTATAATCTGAACCGTTCCGACTTGGTTCCAATTGTGATGTCGCTTAGTTTTGTTTCGATGATTTCGATCTTTTTTATCCCGATGATAGCGAAACATAGCGGGAAACGCAACACAATGGCGTTAGGACTTGGACTCGGAATTTTCGGCCAAATGATCACCGGCATTGGTGCTCATGCAAGTAACATTACCGCCGTTATTAGCGGAACCATCGTCGTTCAATTAGGGTTCGGCTTCATCTTCGGACTGATGTCGGTGATGCTTGCCGACACGGTTGATTACGGTGAATGGAGAAGTGGCGTACGTGCGCAAGGACTGCTTACATCCGCTTCAAGCTTTGCAGCGAAATTCGGCATGGGCATCGGTGGTGCCGTATCCGCATTGATCATGTCCCATGCAGGCTATACACCTGGTACCGTTCAGTCTTCAGCGGCTCTGACTGCAATCGAATTCAACTTTGTCTGGCTGCCGGCCATTGGCTTTGCCATTGCTGCCCTTGCCCTGTGTTTTCACCATGTTGACAAACACGAGACTCAGATCATTCGCGAGCTCAACAAACAGCACCATACCGTTGATGCTTGACGTTAGAAACAGGCTAATGTTTTGCAGCCATAAACGGTCCAAACCCATTGATATTTATCGGATTTGGACCGTTTTTCTGTTGATAAGCTAAGCTAAACTAAACGCAGGGGCAGCAATTTTCAGTCAAACGAACCCTTTGCATTTTTAGCGTTTCATCACGAGGAGCGCTCGATGATCCCCTCTCTTTTTACATCACGTCTTTAAAATATGATAAAGCAATAAAAATTATGGTTTCAAACAGCGGGCAGAGAAGAGCGATAGCAATAATGATTGGAATCAAACGATAAAATTTAATTTTTAAGGCATATAAGATCACGCTAAGGACATAAAGAAAACCAGCGATCAGCACAGCATAATAGAGATAGGGAGGCTGCGCTACCTGCCCTACCTTTGTAAAATGAATACTCAATGAAGCAAGCAGTCCAAACCCAAATAAGCTGCTTAAGAGCAGATTAGAGAAGTAGAAAAAGAACAGCCATTTTTTTGATCGCTTCATACAGCCATCTCCCTTGCTTCTCAAATTTTTTATCGTGCGTCTGCGTTTCTAGTTTTCCTTTTATTGATCCAGAAACCGTTGCATGCCCGGCGCATCATGCGGACGTGCTCTGAATCCAAACCGTTCGTAGAAGGTCTGTTTGCCCTTCGCACAGGACAATTGAACCCAGCGCATCCCCTGAGCCTTACAATGGGCGAGGAGTCGTTCAACAAGTTCACTGCCAATCCCATTATTTCTCTGTTCCGGCAAAACGATCAGATCACAAAGAAACGCTTGACACACCCCATCGGATATGATCCGTCCGAATCCGATGAGCTGTTCGTCTTCATAGACACTCAACGTATACCAGCTATTACGTATTGCTTGATTGAGCTGTTCCTTACCATACGTCAGATCCGCATTCCACCCGGTTGTTTGATATAAGTGATAAAAGTCGCTTGAAGACGGACGTTCAGTCGAAAATTTTTTCATCTCGGCCCTCCATTGTTCGTGCTCTGAACACATAGTAAATCGATTCCTTCATCCCCCGGCATGTCAATGGACTTCGTGCAAGATGAAATGCGTTTGCCATTTTTGTAGCATGGCTCACATTGCTCTGTCTACACTATTATTTAAGATCGATGATGTTTGTTTCAATCGGAATCCATTTTTTGTACTGACATTCAATTGGGAATAGGGCAATAGGAACAGACAATACCTCTACACCCATCGAGTCGCTTAAATTCCAGCTTGGATGCAGATGGTAGCGTGACACATAGTCGTCAATAAGTGCTGTTATTAACTATGATGCTTTTCGTTTATAAACCAGCATTGCGAAAGAATAGGCAATAATAAGAATAACGAAGCACCATGTGAGTGCAATCCAAATCTCAGTGCCAATCGGTTGCCTGGACAATAGCGCACGGATAGCATCCACGATAGCGGTAACCGGTTGTTTCTCAGCGAAAGCGCGAACAACCGATGGCATTGATTCGGTGGGCACAAACGCTGAGCTAATAAATGGCAGGAAAATAATCGGATAAGAAAATGCACTTGCGCCATCTACCGATTTTGCGGATAGCCCGGCAATCACCGCGATCCAGGTTAAAGCCAGCGTAAACAATGCGAGTATACCGGCAACGGTAAGCCATGAAAGAATTCCCGCCGATGAGCGAAAGCCCAAAACGAGCGCGACAAGAATGATGATGATCACAGAAATAGCGTTGGATACCAGCGAGGTCAGCACATGCCCCCAGAGTGCTGCCGAACGTGCAATCGGCATGGAGTTGAACCGTTCGAAAATGCCTCTTTGCATATCCATAAACAGACGATAGGCCGTATAAGAGATCCCGGTCGCAATTGCGATCAACAAGATGCCGGGCAGCAGATAATTCACATAGTTGTCCGTACCGGTTTTGATGGCGCCGCCGAATACATAGACGAACAGCAGCATAAATGCGATTGGCATGATTGTCACCGTGATGATGGTGTCCATGCTGCGGATGATATGTCGCATCGACCGTCCGAGCATGATCCCCATGTCGCTGAGAAAATGGTTCTTTACAGTCTCCATTTATTTTGCCTCCTTTTTGCTGATGATTGCGAGGAATATTTCTTCCAAGCTCGGCTGTTTTTCAATATATTCCACCTTTGCGGGCGGGAATCGTTTTTTCAGTTCCTCAAGTGTGCCGCTCGCAATAATCCTTCCCTCATGCAGAATAGCAATATGATCCGCAAGCTGCTCAGCTTCCTCTAAATATTGTGTGGTCAGAAATACCGTTGTACCACTGTTTGCAAGTTCCCTGACAACGTTCCAAACTTCGATGCGTGCCTCGGGGTCCAGCCCGGTGGTTGGCTCATCGAGAAAGATAAGTCGCGGTTTTCCAATTAGGCTCATGGCAATGTCGAGTCTGCGGCGCATGCCGCCCGAGTAGGTAGAGGCTCTACGATCGGCGGCATCGACCAAACCGAAGCGCTTCAGCAAATCATCAGCCACCTGATGCGAATTTTTTAGATGGCGCAGTTTGGCGATCATGATCAGATTTTCACGTCCGGTCAAAATTTCATCCACGGCGGCGAATTGTCCGGTCAGGCTGATCGACTGCCGCACATGTTCAGGCTGTGCCGTAACTTCGAAACCGTTAACGGCGGCGCTCCCCCCATCCGGTTTGAGAAGCGTGGCAAGTATTTTGACAAGCGTTGTCTTGCCCGCACCATTGGAGCCAAGCAGGGCGAAAATACTGCCTTTTTCCACATCAAAATTTACGTTTTTCAGAACCTGGTGCTGCTGATAGGACTTTTTAAGCTCTTTCACTTGGATTGCTTTTTCCATCTGATATCGTCCTTTTTACTTTTTATCTGTAATCTTTTTCATCGCCTTGCTGATTTCTTGATTAACGGATTCTTGACAGCTGTCAGCGTAAGTCTTTGAATTTTTGATAAGATCATCGCAAAAAGCTGCTACATCACTGCCTGTCACTTCGAGTACACCTTTTCCTAAAGAGGCGCCCTCTTCAAAAAGATCAACAATTCCAGAAAGCAGACCAATTCCGTGGGCTAGTTCAACAGGGCCGACCTTAAAGAGATATTTTTGAATCTCTTTATAAACAATCTGATAATCTTTCGGGAGTGCTTTGACACGCGCTATGTGTGCCCGCCACTCCTTTTTAGCTTCGATGAGCGCTTGTATTCTCATTTTTTTATCCTCCTATTTACCCAATTTTTTAGCGATAGTATCGTTGAGTTGCTTGCGCCACTTATCGCGGAAAGACTTCGCACCTTCTTCACCGGTCAGTGCTGAACAGAAGCCTTTGATATCATCATCCAAAACCGCTTGAATGCTCTGACCGTCTGCTGACGTTTCTTCAAGAAAGCCAAGCACTCCGTCAAGAATTGGCATCAGGTTGCGACCGGTGAAATCTGAGTGCGACCAAAGGTTGGCCTTAATTTGTTCCCATGCCACTTGGTAATCATCAGGCAGTTTGTTCGCTCGCGCTTCAAAATCCTTCATTTCTTTAGTCATGTCGCTTCCGGTGACCTTTTCCCAAAAATTCATTATTTTTTCTCCTTTAATTCATTCATTTTTGATGATACGAACGCCCATTTTTCCCAGAACTTCCGCAGCTGTTCATGACCCGCGGCGTTGAGCACGAAAAACTTGCGCGGGGGACCTATATCGGATGGTTTTTTCTCCATATCCACGAGTCCATTTTTCTCAAGCCGCACCAAGATGGTGTAGACCGTCCCTTCCACAACATCGGTAAAACCAAGGGTATTCAGCCGACGCGTAATTTCATAGCCGTAGGTTTCTCCGCGACTTATCATTTCGAGGACACAGCCTTCAAGCACACCTTTCAGCATTTCCGTTAAGTTTTCCAGCATAATCCCTTCTTCACTATTTAATAGGACAGGTATGCAGTATTACTAACTACCACTATATAGTTTCACTAAGTAGATCATTTGTCAATAATAATTGTAATTTCTTCTCTTCTGTCTCCTGCTTTATTGCGACTCACATTATACTGTCTACATATTGTATAAGACCGGCAACGATTGCTCGCTTGCCGCGGGCGCACCGCAAGCCTCCTCAGACAGGCAAGACTCTGCGGGGTCTCGCTGGCACGCATCAACAACGCGCGATCCCGCAGGCGCCAGAGCATCTGCGCTTTGATTCTTGGCCAAAACACGGGTCTATTGGTTTGAAGACGGGGTAAAATCACATACTTTTGTACGTAAATACAAGTTAGACGCTTTATCTCAAGGGTATTTTCATTCCGGCGGTGTCCCGCGCCCCCCAAGCGGGTCATGAATGTTTCTTTACCTGCAAAAAAAATAACCCCCAATGAGGTTTCATGGGAGGGTTATGGCGTTGCGATGTTTTTCTTACACGGTCTGCTGCGCGAGCCGCTCACGTTCTACTTGGATCTGAACTGGATCAATGCGTTCAAACAAGGGTTCAAGATGCTCCGGAAGTTTTCCCGAGCAATGAATCGCTTCCCATTTTAGCCCGTTGAGGTGCAGTGCCTTTTCCAGTTTTCGACTTGAATAGGGTAGAAATGGGGCCATAAGCTGAGCTAAATTGGCGATACTGAACAAACAGGTCTTCAATGTCTTGTAAGCCGCCGCTGGATCGGTCGTGATTGTCTGCCACGGTTTTTGTTCATCAAAATATTTATTCAAGCTGCGAATCCACGTAAAGAGCTCGCCGAGTGCCGCTTTCAAATGCGCCGATTCGATTAATTGGCCGATTTGCGTGTAGAGCGCTTGCGTTTCTTGTTCGACATGCGCGTCAACCGGACGAACATCCACTTTAAAATCAGGCAGCTTTTCAATGAATTTGAGCGTCCGGTTGACAAAGTTACCATAGGCGCCGAGCAGTTCGCCGTTGTGACTTTCGATAAACGCCTTCCAAGAAAAATCGGCGTCATGTGTTTCCGGTGCATTGATCAACAAAAAGTAACGGATACTGTCCGGATCATAGTGTTCAAGAATATCGGGTGCCCATACCGCCCAGTTTCGACTTGTGGACAGCTTCTTGCGCTCTAGTGTCACATATTCATTAGAAACTAGATGTGTCGGTAGCGCTTTTTTGCCAATGCCGAGTAGAATGGCCGGCCAAATAATCGTGTGAAATGGTACGTTGTCTTTCCCTTGAACGTAGTAAGAAACCGTTTGTTCATTCCAAAATTCGGAGATGTCCTGATGATGTTCCTTCGCCCAGCGGACACTTGCTGAGTAATAACCGGATACCGCTTCAATCCACACATAAACTTTTTTGTCTTCAAAGCCCTTAATCGGGACGGTAACGCCGATTGGCAAATCACGAGTGACCGCCCGATCCTGAAGCCCCTCGTCCAGATAGCGACGCGTCAAATTGAGCGCGTTTTCCCGCCAATCATAATTCTTTTTTGCCCGCGCGTACAGTTGTTCCAGTTGCGGCTGAAATGTACTGAGCGCGAAGTACAGATGCTCAACCTCGCGAAGCTCCGGTTTATGCCCGCACAGCTTACACGTTGCATCAAGCAGATCAACCGGATCAAGAATCGTCGAACACGCATCGCACTGATCGCCGCGTGCATGCGCCCCGCAATGCGGACAAGCGCCCTCGACATAGCGGTCCGGCAAAAACTGGGCACAGTGACTGCAGTACATTTGCTTCGTTTTTTTGTGATAAATGTATCCGTTGTCATATAATGTGCTGAAAATGTCCTGGACGACTTCATGATGCAGCGGCGTATCCGTTCGCGTGTAGCAGTCGTACGTAAACCCTAATTGATCGAAACATCGCTGAAAAGCTTCATGATAACGATCCGCAATCGTTTTTGCTGATACCCCCTCCTGTTTGGCACGAATCGTGATCGGCGTGCCATTGCAATCGCTCCCCGAGACATAGAGCACCTTTTCTCCTTTTTGCCTGAAATAACGCGCCAAACAATCACCAGGAATCAAACTCGATAAATGCCCAAGGTGAAGATCTCCATTTGCATACGGCCAAGCGCCTGCGATGAGTACTGCCATTCTTGACTCACTCCTTTTTTTGTAAACAAAAAAGTCCCCACCCTCATACATGAAGAACCATGTATAAGGACGAGGACTATTGTCTGCGTGTTACCACCTTAATTCACCAGCGATTCGCATCACTGATCTCAGCAAGTACGGAGCGTCTGCTCGATACTCGGGTTTTGTTAACCGGGTTCCACCCGTCCGCAGCCTAACCGTGTCATGGCACGGATCGGTGCGGATGCTCAGAGGCCATTGTTCCGCTTGGAATTCTGCTTCTCTCACCAATACGAAGCTCTCTTTGGAGAATTCTTCCGCCTACTTCTTCTCATCATCGCATGTCTTTATTCGTTAAAGCTATTATAGGCAGTTCAGTGGAGAGATGCAAGAGCACCTGTGATTGATGTGATACGACTTTGCTGTGGTTTGATACGACTTTCCCTGGGTTTGATACGATTTTGGTTCCGTTTGATACAACTTCGATTCTTTGATACTACTTTTCCTGAGTTTGATACGATTTTGGTTCCGTTTGATACAACTTCGATTCTTTGATACGACTTTTCCTGAGTTTGATACGATTTTGAATCCATTTGATACGACTTTTATTTTTCGTGTAATTCCGCATTATCCTATACAATGTTCGATCGATCCTTGACGGATTATTCATTTCCATATTTTATCAGTTACTCCTTGTCTTAGCAATTGATCGAAAGTTTCATGAGATGGGGACAGATAATATTGTCCTCTGCCTCTTCCGATTCCTTCTCGTTTCAGCCCCATTTTATTGAGTAGATCAATCGTCAGTTTTGTATTGTCAATTTTCAAAAAATCACGACATTGTTTATTGGTCATGGTAGTGCCAAAAAGCAAAAAATAGTGAAGAATCATCGATTGATGTGCGTTTTTCGATCGGTGACCACAACGTATACATTGCCAGTTTGCAAAGATGCGCTGCATGGAAAAATGGTGACAGGCTTCGCATAAAACTCCGCGCTGAAGATCCGCTGATGGGATGTTAAATTTCTGAAGAACATTGGGAAAGGTATCACTAGGATCACTTAGTAGTACTTCCTCAATTTGTGGTAAAAATCTGGAGTAATTCGGGCTGTCTTGATACTTTTTGATCATGTGCTGTAGCTTGAGTGGCATTTTTTCCGCATGAAAAACATGTTCTTTAACCATCTGATCAGCACGGTCCACAATCGTACTCGGATGAGCAATGACAACATTATTTTCGATTGGAATGTTTGGGAAATGATGTTCAGTGAGCCATTCTTGCACATGCATGCGGTGACGTTTGGCTTGTAAAATTGGATTTGCAAACCCTTCCCTTCGACCACCGATCGTTCGAATCATTTGACCAAAATCATTGGGAAAATAGAGTGTTCCGGAATAATTTTTGACTTCAACAACGGAAAGAAACGTGGGGGTAATCAGCAGAACATCAATCTGACACTGTTTTAAATGGAGATCATAAAAAATGCGAATTGTCGGATCAGAAATACCATCAAGGAAATAGGCAAGATTTTGTTCCCCTCTCCATCCTGCATAAAGCTTGGCAGCATCATGTTCGATCAACTTTCGTGCTCGATGATTCGTCGGCAAGTGGCTGAGTAAGGCGTAATCGGAAAGCAATCGTAAGGGGCAGAATAATTTTTTTGAAATCAGTAGGCATCATCCTCTTCAACTGAACTTACCTCACAATTCGACATAAATGGCCTTCAATCCTTTCTCATAGGGATAAAAGGATCGCCTTAACCCATTCAAGGCAGTCATCAATAACATGAATGGGCCGCAAACCCATTCAAGATGGATACTTCCCTCTTGCAGTTTGATTAGCAGTATTGGCTAAAAATAGTCAGATTATGATAAATAATTAATAGATTAAGAGAGTTTCAGGAAAAATATGGAAGAAAAAGGTTTGACATTTGCTGATATGTTCTCGGAGAATAAAAACAAAGAAGAAAAATGAAATATAAAATTATAGTCGATACAAATGTCTTTATTCACTACTTTTTTGATGGTGACGAAGCAAGTTCATACTTAATTGATCATATTGATGACTTTGGAAGATTTTTATTTTCCCACAATACTATAGGTGAATTATTATATATTTTGAAGAAAATAAGCCATGAATATCAATTTACGAATGAAGATATTGAGGATATTTTGCATTCAGCAGTAGACATGTTTTTATATGGGAAGTCTGTCAGTACAAAATTGATTACCGTGGATGAACTTCCAGTTATTAGAGACCCTGATGATCAAATGTTTGTTGAACTAGCCTACGCTGGCAATGCCGATTATATTAGTAGTGACGACAAAAGAAGCGGATTATTTGATTTGGAAAATGCCCCTTTCTCTTGCTATACACCAAAAGAATTTATTAAAGACAAACAATGATTAACAATGATCGAGAACTTTCCTTGAACAGGTGCTTCCAATCGGTACTGCTTGACCCCCCACATTAATGAAAATGATTAATCCACACATTAAATCCTCCCATCTTTTTGGGCGATTAAGACCTGATAAACATTCAATCCTCCAAAGAAAAAGTTTATTATCAAGCTGCAGATAGAAATACCTCTTAAAACACTATTCTTAAAAATCATCTTTGATTTATTCTTTACTCTAGTCGCACCCCACTATCTAAGTTCAAAGAATGAAAATGATGTATTGGGGCTCTCAATCAGCGATTGGAAACGTATGCTGAGAATGATGAATTATATTTCCAAAGGGCAACTGGAAAAGTAAAAACCCACAAGCAATTATTCAGCACATTATTAATAAAATATATATCTCCGCTGATGACCATTCAATTGATGAAATTTTATAGCTACGAAAGAATAGAATGAAACAGGCTTTTACTAATGTAGATTCTAGGATTCTTTATGTACTTTCTAAATTAAAGAGAAGCGGAAAGAAACTGTGCCTTATAAGTAATTCAGATTCCATTGATTCAATGTATGGCAGCAATCACCTAAGCAAGTTGTTTGACCTTCCTTCATTTATACTTATCCCGTTCCTCCCATTGACTATAGTCAGCGGATTATTTCTTTTCCTTAGAGATATGATCAAGCAGGTTCAGCAGGAATGAGCCGCCTACAAAAAGCAAACTCAGAATGCCAATGACAGCCATAAGTACTCATGAAAAAAGAATCGCACCTCCTCCGTCTCGTTCGTCTGCACAGACAGGAAGCAGAGAAACAAAAGGTGTGCGCCGCTCTTAAGCCGTTCTTATCATGATCTTATTCTCGCATAATTTGGTAGACATGAATCAGGAAATCATTTGTTTTAGTTCCATAAATCTCTTGAGCTGCGTATGGTCAATCGGCTCATTATTCTCGACAGAATGGAGCAACTCATGGAATACCGGCTGTAGTCCATAAAATGTGCTTAAGCGATCGAACATTTCATCTATCGACTCATCTATCTGATAGAAAGAAAGCACTTCTTTCGTATACTCCGGACCATAATTCCAATAGATACCCGCAAAATCAAAGGCCGGATCACCGATTTGAGCGTCTGTAAAATCAATAATCCCGCTGATTCGATTCGTCTTCTGATCAAAAAGAATATTTGAAGCGGAAAGATCGCCATGAATCACTGCCTTTGTCTTAGAAAACGCCGTATATCTGTTCAAAAAACGAGTGAACACATCCTCAATTGCCTGACACTCCTCATCACGCAACGCCGAGAACACCTTTTTTCTAAGCGATTCAAGTAACACTTGCCAATAGCAAAACGTATGCCGAGTAGGCAAAAAACCACCCGCGATTTGATGCAGTTTCATCAGAAAATCGCCAAGTAATTGAGCATTTTCAGGATTCCTCCTTAAATCAACAGGGTGTTCATTTAAGGATTCTCCACTCATGAATGGATAGGTAATTGCTCTGAGGGTTTTACCTTCATAAATCAGTTTGTACCTCGGAATTTGCAGTGCAGGTTTCTTTTGCTCGAGCTGTCTCAATAGCACGCATTCGCCCTTAATCTGATCTCGGATCTGATCTGTTTTCGGAAAGCGGAAAACCTGCTGCTTGTTGACAATCAGAATGTCATTATCCCAGCCATTTGTTTTTATCTCACTTGTATCAATGGTTAGCTTCGGCATGGTGCGCCGAACAAAACGGATCATGTCTTCCTTTCTCACAAACACGCATCCTCTTTTCTATCCCAGGAATAAATCGGTTTAAACGGATTCTCTCTATTATCCAAACAAGCATAGCAAAAGTTGAATTTTTTGTAAAAAAGCAGCGGTTTGTTTTGCCAATCCGTTCAAAGATGGATTGGCTTTTTTGATTCTCAGTGTGTGAGAAATCTTGTGGAATTTTTTTCAAGCAACAACTAAACTAAAAAGGAATTGATAGTAAGGAGGTGATTCGCATGGACGTCGCACAGTATGTTTTCCCATCGGTTACGGAAGCTGATGGGAATTCATAAAAGAACGGAGTCCTCTAGATGAACGAAACATTAAAAGCGCATATCAAGCCGCTCAATCAATTGGCGGTTCCATTAATCGCCAATTCGATTTTCGGCTTATCGATAGAATTCATTGATCAGGCGATGGTCGGGCACCTCTCTGTGTCCGCCTATGCCTCGGTCGGTGCAGTCGGTAATTTTCTGTACACAGTAGCAGGAATTTTCGGTGCCATTGCGATTGTTTTAAACATTTTAGGTTCGAGGGCAATGGGTGAACACCGTGAAGACAAGTATCTGACCACACTATCCTCTTCACTCCTGATTGATCTGCTGTTTGGCATGCTTTTCGGCATACTCTGCTTTTCATTTGGACAAGTGCTTTTGCAGACAGTGTACGATTTTTCCGGCACCACACTTCATGAAGGAACGTCTTATCTTTCGCTGATGAGTGGCTACATGCTGCTTCAATTATTAATTTTCACACTGACAAACTGCTTAAAAATCAAAAAACGGACGCAATGGATCTTAATCATTTCTACAACGACTACCTTGCTCCACACAGGCTTGAATTACCTGCTCATCTTTGGAAAGTTCGGCTTTCCTCAGCTCGGTATCGCCGGTGCCGCGCTTTCCAGTACAATCACCTTGACCATGGATGTACTCGCGTATTGCTGGCTGCTGAGAAAAGACATCCGATTGGCACTTCAGTCTCGGCCAAATAAAGTGCGACTGATCATTCGCCAAAGCCTACCTTTGATGGGGCAAGAGTTGCTGCAAGGTAGCCTTTTTGTTATCGTAATCAATGCGATTCTTGCCCACTTGGGGACGCTTGTCCTTTCGAGCTATCTGCTGATCGGGCAATTGCTCCAAATTGGCTTGATCCCGGCATTCATGTACAGTAGCGCGCTGCTTACACTCGTCGGTGAAAGCAGCGGCGCGCATCGACTAAATGATTTGAAGGGTTATCCGAAAACGGCCTCTGTACTGACAATGGTCCTCTTTTCATTGACCGGAATCATTTTTTATCTGCTTCGAGCACCAATTGCCGGGTTTATCACGAATGACCCAAGCTTGATCGGTTTTTCAACGGCTATTTTCTTACTTCTGTGGCTAGCCAACCTGTTCAGTCCTTGGTTTGAAGTTTACAAAGCGGCCATGCAATCCATTGGAAAAGGCACCTACGTCCTGATCGCGACTTTGGTTGTCCACGCAGCCGCGCTCGTGATCATGGCCTTATTGGCATTCCCGCTCCATCTCGGAATTTATGGAATCGCCGCTAGCCTGTTCTTCGATTATTTTGTGATGTATGTTTGTTTAAGAATCGCTTATTTGCATGATGTGAGGCAATTGAAGCAAACGACTGCTCACTAATTCAAGCCCCTCCTTGAAAAAATTAAGGAGAGGCTTTTTTTTACATGATCTAGTAAATAGAGAGAGCAGCTATGCAACTTTCACGGAATAAAATTAGTCCCAAGTACACAACCTTCAAATCACGATTCAATACTTTGCGCTGTTACGGCTTGATCGGCATACGCCCAACAATCACGCGAAGCAAAACAATGAGCAGGACGAGAATTGCTACGCTGCCGACAAGCCCTGTAACGAATAAAATCTGTGTATCAGTCAGCCATCTCATAAGTAAATCCAACTGCCGAGGAAGCTTCATATAGGAATTCCAGAAAAATTCGGATAAACCGACCAGCACAATGCTTAGGGCAATGGAAAACATACCTGGGAAGAAGCCGTACCGGGAGAATGCTAGGCCGATTAACCATCCGATTGCAAAGTAGATCACGCAAAGCAAGAAAAAGATAAGCAACAGAGTTAGAAACTGATTATGATAAATCTGTGATAAATCATTGGACTGACCAAATGCATTGCCGAAGATCCAAATTGTAAGACCATACAGAATTTGTACCACTATTGACAAAGCCCCCACCATGCAGGACATACCAATAAACACGCCCTTGAACATATTCTTCCTGGTTACTCCATTTCTGATGTAGGCGACGGGTAACGAAAGCGCAAGGATGATTCCCTCAACCAGCATGTAAATTTTTGCTGACAGTATTGTGCCGTCAAAAAAGTTAAGATCAATCTGAACTTGCGGTACAAAATGCGCGATAATGAAAAAAATGATATAAAAAGGCAGACACCAAGCCACCCAAGTCGACAACATCAAAAAAACATCCATCGCGACTTTCCGGCTGACACGATTCATGAATCCACTCATGCTTCCTCCCCCTCATGTTCCGTTAAATAGATAAACAGTTCCTGCAAACTGATCGGGCCAAGCTCAAGTCCTGCTGCTTCAAATTCTGATCGCCGTGCGCTTTCCAGCTGCCCGTAAATCATTACCGATTTTGTTCTTCCCAATTGTTGTTCCTTCAGCACGTGAAGATCACGCGTTAACGCATCCACCTGTTCCACAGGTCCGGTCACGCTGAGTCCGTGCGCCATGAGTGAATCGACCGATTCATGGAGGATCAGTGTTCCCCGATCAATAATCATCACTTCTTCCATGAGTGAAGCGACTTCCGAAATCAAATGCGTCGACAGAATCATGCAGCGCGGGTGTTCGGCATAATCCTTGATCAGTTCCTCATAGAATATGGATCGCGACGGCGCATCCATGCCAAGGTAGGCCTCATCAAAAATCGTGACCGGCGTTCGCGAAGCGAGTCCGATCACCACGTCCAGCGCAGACTGTTTTCCTTTAGACAGCGCGTTGACCTTTTGATCCATCGGCAATTTAAACCGTTTCACAAGTTTTAATGCATACGTGCCATCCCAATTTGGACGATAACGTTCGGCAAATTCAAGCATTCCCTTTACTTTTTCCGTCTCACTGCTCTGATCTCTTCCATAGACGAAGTTAACCCTGCTCATCACTCGATCATTTTCAAACGGGATCTCGCCATTAATCAGAATCGTTCCTTCGGTTGGTTCACGGAACGAGGCGAGCAGTGACAACAGCGAGGTCTTTCCAGCTCCGTTTCGGCCAAGCAATCCGTAGATCTTATCTCCTTTTAATTGAAAGGAGAGGTCCGATAAAACATTCTGTTTTCCTAATCGCAGCGACACATGATCCGCTTTAATTTCAGCTGTCATAATAGCCTCCTTTGATTCAATCATTATTGTCCGTCTTCAATCATGTGAATCAGCGCCTCTTTTGTTATGTCCAGTTTCTCTGCTTCGCGCAGCATGGCAGCCACATAATCCTTAAAAAAGGTTCTTTTCCGTTTCTCAATCAGTTTTTCGCGCGCATGCTCGGCAACAAACATACCAATTCCTCTTTTTTTAAAAAGAATCCCTTCATTCACCAGCACATTCACGCCCTTGGCTGCCGTCGCTGGATTGATTTTATAAAACGCGGCAAATTGATTGGTTGAAGGCACTTGGCCCAATTCTGCAAGTGAGCCTTCAAGTATTTCATTCTCAATGTGTTCGGCAATCTGCACGAAAATGGGCCGACCATCATTCATTGGCTCATGCATGGGTTCACCACCTAATCGGTTAGTTACTTATGTAATTAACTATATAGGATGATTGGTACGCTGTCAATTAGAAAAACTGCCGCGTAATAATCGAATAGAAACAAGAGCGGCGGCAGTAAGGCCAGCGCGCTCTTGTTTCTTGTATATGGTAATTAAATTAAAGTTCATCGGTGTTATTCTGAAGCTGCTGCGCACACGTCATTTTACAGGTATTGCCCAAGTGGAGACCTAAGTACATCACTTTCTCATCCAATTCGTTCGACACTAATCCATTGCTTCCTCTCAAGCAAAGAGCTAGTTTAAATTTTTTTCATTAACTTTTTTTGAATTGGGGCGAGGAAACATGTTCTTTTAAGGACGTGATGAATTGCCCCTATATTTTTACCGTAAACATGTCACACATGGTATTTGACTATATGCTATAATTATTAATATGAAAGACACTAATAGATTAACATATGGTAGAACCTCGGTCTACAATTTGAACTACCATCTCATCTGGGGAACTAAATACCGTAACCGTGTTTTGAAAGGAAACGTCGAAGTTACGCTCAAGCGAATCTTGTATGAAGTCGCAGAACGCTATGGCTTTAGTATTGACCACATGGAGATTGGCAAGGATGACCATATTCACTTACTGGTAAGTGCGCCACCCAAGTTATCGGTGACCAATATCGTGCGGTGGCTCAAAGGAATTTCGGCACGTCAGCTGTTTGTTGCGTGTCCAGAACTTCAAAAGAGCTACTGGAAACATGAAGGACGGCACCTTTGGTCTCCCAGTTACTATGTTGAAAGCATCGGCACAACAAATCAGGCGGCTTTAGCCAAATATATTGATGACCAGCGCGTAAAGGAGGTGAGACTCAATGACCATGAAGACGTTTAAGCTCCGTCTCTATCCCAATGCCAAACAACGCCAACAAATTGAAAGCAATTTTGGCGCGTGCCGGTTCGTGTGGAATGAGTTGCTTAACATGCAGATTCAACGCCACGACAATGGCGGTAAGTACATCAACGAATTTGGTATGAACTACCTGATCAAGCCACTCAAGAAACAGTACCCGTGGCTGAAAGAAGCTGATGCGACAAGCCTACTGGCAGTCAGTCACAACCTACATCTCGCATTTCAGAAGCTATTCAAGGAACATGCTGGCTACCCAAAATTCAAGGCAAAACGCTTTGCTCGACCGGCTTATCGATCAAATGCGGTCAATGGCAACATCGTCCTAATAGACAACAAGCATTTTCGTTTGCCTAAGCTGGGACAAATTTCCTGTCGTGCGGGACAGTTACCGGACGGCAAAGTTAAGACCGCGACTGTGGTTCGTAGCCGTATAGGCAAGTATTACGTTCTGGTTACTGCTGATATTGAGATTGCGCAATGGTCTAAGACGAGTGCTTCCGTTGGTATCGACGTGGGTATCGCTGACCTAGTGATTACGAGTGACGGCACGAGGTACGGAACCAAACGTTTTGATAAGGCGCTCTCTCGAAAAAAACATTACTGGGAGAAACGACTTGCCCGCCGCCGTCGCCAAGCAGAGAAAGAAATGGCTTGGGACAAGCACTTCAAAGTGGCAGTGCCACGCCAGCTGACTGACTTCAAGAACTACATGAAAGCAAAAATGATGGTGGCGAAGTACAGCGAGAAAGTCGCTAATCAGCGTCGCGACTACTTGCAAAAGATTAGTGCCAAACTCATTAGGCACTATGACGTGATTAAGCTGGAAGATCTGAAAACCAAGGGTCTGATGCGTAATCACAACTTAGCGCGGGCAATTGCTAATCAATCATGGCGTGAATTACGGCTGATGTTGGAATACAAAGCGACATGGTATGGAAAGCAAGTCGTTGCCGTCTCGCCGTACAAAACCTCTCAACGCTGTTCACTGTGTGGCTATGATGACGGCAAACACGAACTAGATGTCCGCGAGTGGACGTGCCCACAATGCCACGCATATCACGACCGCGATATTAATGCCGCGAAGAATATTCTGGCGGCATAGCCACAAACAGCTTTGACTCTATAGAGTCTGCGGTGCGGGACGCGCCTTGGTCAACAGCCGTAACCTCTGCATTGAAGACTTAGTGTTGGATAAGTAAGTCAGCGGTGTTCCCAGAAGCTCGGTCATTTATGGACGAGTAGTTCACGAATGATTTCTCGAGAACATGCGAATCATCTTTTGCCCTGCAAGCAACGCGCAGATCGCGAGCGGATAAAGAATCGCTGAGCCGACAAAAAAGAACATTACGAGCGTCGCAATGAATGCAATCAGACTGATCAGCATTTTCTTCTTCTCTTTTTTGAACAGAACCACGCCTGCCGCACATCCGCCCATGTAGTTCAGCAAAAAGGTTGCGTTCGGCAGCTGGATCAGTTTCTGTAATGAGATCAATCCGCCGGAATAGGCGGTCATCACAACAAGAAAACAGAGCGCTAAAAAAAGCAAACCGCCGACAGGTGTCTGATACTTATGCGATTGTTTCCCGAGCCAGCGCGGCGCAGTTCCATCCGAAGCCATCGCGCAGGCCATTCGTGCTGCAGAGCCAATATACGCAATGACTGTCGCCAAGCAGATCAGCAAACTGGCGATGCCGATAATCACCGCTCCACCTTGCCCAAATGCTTGCTCAGAAACGGTAACCAGCGCTGCCTGCCCCTTCGCGCGATCACTGCCGGTACCGACAACTACAAAAGCCGTCATAAAGTAAAGTCCTCCTAAAATAAGGGCGGCGATCAGCGTCGCGCGGTGCACGTCTTTTTCCGGGTGAACAAACTCAGACGTATAGCTCGCGATTGCTTCCCAGCCGATGAAACACCAAAACAGCAGCGTTGACGCTCGACCAATGCTCCACAGACCCCTCGGCATGAACGGTTGAAAATGGCTCATTCGTAGATGGGGCAATGCGCCTGCCAAGACGATTCCTAAAGTAATGAGAATCGTTGCGATCACCGCCACCTGTACCTTCCCGGCAACACGCATGCCTCGGTAATTGAGCATTAACGCGATAAGCAGAATACCGACAGCCAGTCCTTCGATTGCCGAATCCGACCATTTCAATGCCTCACTTAAATAGGCTGCGCCGGTTAAAGCAGTCACCGGTGCGCCGATCGGAACCGACATCAGGAAGAACCAGCCGACGATTTGGCCTGCATGTGGCCCAAACGCCCGTCCGGCAAAATAAGAAACACCCCCCGAATGTGGATATTTCTGAGCCAAGTTAGCCATGCAAAAGGCAAGCGGCAGAACCAGAATCAGAAGCAGCGCCCAGTCAACCAGTGATGCCGGACCGGCAATCTGTGCCGCGAGCCCGGGCACGAGCAGAATGCCTGCTCCGAGCACTGCTCCTATATAAAGTGCAATCGCTTGCGGCAGACGAATCGTTTTCATATTTTTTGACGCTCCTTCTTGTTTTTATCACCTACTCATCTTAGAATGAAATCATAAATCGTGAAAGACGATTATTCTGTTCTATTCAATCGAATTTTTCGATATGGGGGGATTTTTCATGGACACAAAACAAATTCTGACTTTTAAAATCGCTGCAGAAACGCTTAATTTCACGCGAACCGCGCGTCAGCTTCACTTTGCTCAATCCAGCGTTACCGCACAGATTCAAGCATTGGAACGCGAACTGGGACATGCTTTATTTGAACGGCTAGGAAAAAAAATCAAATTGACGGAATCAGGGCTCCAGTTTAAAGACTATGCGGATCAAATTGTGCAGCTCACGCGTGAAGCAGAAGCAAAGCTTACCGATATCCCCCCTACCTTAACGATCGGTGTGACCGAAAGCCAGTGCACCTACCGTCTGCCGCAGCTTCTGAAAAAATATACACGTCACCATCCAAAAGCAGAATTAATTGTCAAGCCGGTCAACTTCGATGCTGAGGTTTGTGAAGGAATTATGGACGGCAGTATTGATTTAGGCTGGATGATGGGAACACATCATTCAGCCTCATTAATTATTGAGAAAGACTTGATCGACGAACCAATGGTTCTCGTTGCTGCCCCTGAAACAATGCTTGGAAACGTTTCGGCGATTTCAGCAAACGACTTGAACGGTCAAACCTTTTTATTAACATCGAAAGGTTGTTCTTATCGCGTTCTATTGGAGGACGCCTTGGCTAAACAGCAAATTATTGCGGGAACCATCATGGAGTTCGTCACCGTCGAAGCGATCAAACAGTGCGCCATTGCTGGAATCGGCCTTGCTTTTTTACCGGAGATCACCGTTCGCGCAGAGATCGAAAAAGGCCTGCTCGCCAAACTCAATTGGCAAGCCGCCCCAGAATCAATTTCCACGTATCTCGCCTGGCATAAAGGCAAAAGACTCACTGAAAACATCCGCTTTTTTATTGACTCAGCCCTGGCTATGTACGGAAAAGATCACGTTTCAGTACATCCAGAAAAATAATCTTGTGAACTTCTGTTCCGGCGACAGCTGGTCATGCGAACGAAAGTTGAACCTTCCGAGCATGCAGATGCTTTGTTTATAAAAAAACATACTTGACCGATAAGAATCAAGTATGAGGAAATGCTTCAGTTTAGATTGTTTTGCGAATAATAAATGCTTCATAGGGCCGCAATGGCTGATGCGGATCAACGGTTGCATAGTTGCTGATCACACGATCCCATCGATCATAGAGAAACGGCTTCAGCTCGTCCGTTTCAACCGTTTCTTCTGAGAAGTTGGCGACAATCAGCCATTTTTCGTCACCGTAAGTGCGTTCATAGACGAACAGATGCGGGTCATCCGCCAAGAATAACTGGTAGGTTCCTTCGCTTAAGATCGCTTCCTTATGACGGAGCTCAATCAGCTTCTTGTAATAGTAGAAAATAGAATTCGGATCGCTGAGCGCTTCTTCAACATTGATTTCCGGATAACGCGGGTTGACCTTGAGCCACGCTTCTCCGCTGGTGAATCCGGCTTCATGGCCGGCGTTCCACTGCATTGGTGTGCGGGCATTGTCGCGGCCCACCTGCCAAACCGCTTTTTTGAATGCTGCTTCGGAGATCGATTTATTTTTCAAAACGTACGCTTTATAGGCATTCTTGATTTCTACGTCATCGTATTCATCCAGATCATAATGGCTATTCACCATACCGATCTCTTCGCCTTGATACACATAAGGTGTGCCCTGCATGCCGTGCAGCACCGTTGCAAACGCTTTGGCGCATTCTTTACGATAATTCGTATCGTTGCCCCATCGTGAAATAATCCGCGGCCGGTCGTGATTTTCAAAATAAAGCGCATTCCAGCCGCAGCCACGCAGCGTATCCTGCCATTCGGAGAGGACGCGTTTCAATTCTGTGAATTGGAACGGACGCAGTGCCCATTTTCGATTGGGCGAATTCGGCACACGGTCGAGTTCGACATGCTCAAAGGTGAAGATCATATTCAGTTCATGGCGCTCTGGATCGGTAAACAGTTTGGCAAGTTCGGCGTTCGATCCCGGCGCTTCGCCAACGGTCATACTCTCATTTGGCGCGAGTACCTTGCGATTCATCTCTTGAATAAATTCATGAAGGCGCGGTCCGTTTTGATGCATCGATCCAACGATGAACGCTTTTCCAGGCTGCGGTGGATAATCCGGAAAATCAGTGTATTTCGAGATTTCAGCGATGACATCCATCCGCCATCCGTCGACCCCTTTATCGACCCAGAATTGCATCAGATCATAGATTTCCTGGCGCACCGTCTCATTTTCCCAGTTCAAGTCCGGCTGCTTTCTCGTGTAAAAGTGCAGATAATATTGATCGCGTTCCGGCGCATATTCCCAGGCGGAGCCGCCAAAATGCGAACCCCAATTGTTCGGAGGGCTGCCATCCGGCTTCGGATCTTTCCAAATATAATAATCGCTGTACGGATTGGCCTTCGATTTCCTGCTTTCTTGGAACCAGTAATGTTCGTCGGAGGTATGATTAGCGACCAGATCCATGATGATCTTAATCCCGCGCTGATGTGCCTCGTGAATCAGCCGCTCCATATCGTCATTCGAACCAAACCGGTCATAGATTTTTCGATAGTCGCGAATGTCATAGCCATTGTCGTCCTGCGGCGAATCATAAACCGGGCTGATCCAAAGTGCGTCGACCCCAAGCACTTTTAAATAATCAAGTTTCTCAATAATCCCGTTTAAATCACCCCAGCCATCGCCGTTGCTGTCATTATAACTACGCGGATAGATTTGATAGATGACTGCGTCTTTCCACCATTCACTCATTGTTTTGCTCCTTTCATGCAGTGCTCAGGTCCCATCAAGCGATGTGAAGAACCGAGAGCAGGATGCTTAATCCAATAACGCCGAAGATCAGGTAGTTGATGCTGACTTTTTTATTAAGCAGGTAGAAGCAGAGCAGCGTGATGCCAAGCGGAACAATACCGACAAAGATCTGGTCAAGCATGCTTTGCAGCTTCAGCACCGACTCCCCTTTCATACTCATCGAAAGCGTTGTTGAAAATTTGACCATTTGACTCGTCATCCCGCCAACCATGATCAGTCCGACAATGCTGGCAGCTTTGGTCAAAATATGAATCAGACCGCTTTGATAAATCTTCTCAATGTACGTTGAACCCAGTGTGTAGCCAAGAAACGTTCCATAATAGCGTACAAGAATCGTTGGTATGTTGAAAATCAGTAGAAATACGATTGGTGCAAGAATATTGCCGGATTGGCCCATGCTGACTGCGATGCCGGCAGCAATTACGCGCAATACGCCCCAGAAAAAGGAATCGCCAATGCCCGCTAGAGGCCCCATCAGACTTGATTTGATCGCGTTAATTGAATTTGCGTCAAAATCTTTATTCTTGCTGTTCTCTTTTTCCATTGACGCGGCGATGCCCATAATAAAGGTCGACATCGGAATCGTTGTGTTGAAGTAAGCCATATGGCGAACCAGTGCCGCCTTCTTCTCTTCCGCATTTTTATAAAAATGGTCAATAAACGGCATCATCGAGTAGCAGAAACCTGAAGCGCCCTGTTTTGCCGGCGTTACCGCTGAGAACAAGGTAAACGCACGCCAGAACGTTTTACGCAGCATTTTTTTCTCTTCTTTGGAGACATTCGTTAGTTTACTCATCGAAGAAATCCTCCTCTTCCGCATCCACATTGCCTGCTGGTCCTGCAGGAGCCGCAGCAGCAGGGGCTGCGTTCACTTTCTTAGTCAATTGGCTGAGCTGGTAGTCGCGTTGCGCAATTGTTACCGCAATAATGGCGCCGAGCACGGCCAGTGCGACAAGCGGCAGTTTCAGATAGGCAACCATGACAAAACCAAGGAAAAAGAATGCATAGATTTTCTTGTCCCAGAGCAGCTTAAGCAGCATTGCCATTCCGACTGCCGGGAGCAGACCGCCACAGATGTTCAGACCATTCATGATCACTTTTGGGATTGCTTTCACAAAGGCATTAATTGCATCAGATCCGGCAAGAATGCCGATAAAGGGAAGCAGTGCGTAAATTCCCCATTGCAACAGCCATGCCCCATAATGCAGCAGTACAATCTTCCGCTCCTTGCCTTCAGCGGCCAACCGATCAAATACCGGCGCAAAGAAACCGATCACGCCTACATATAAAAGCGTTTTCACTTGCAGGCCGAGAATACCGATAGGAATTGCAAGCGGTAAGGCGACACCTGCACCGCCACCTAAATTAATTGCAAAGGCTGTACCAACGGCCGTTGCAAGGCCCGGTTCGGCTGCACTAGCGCCGCCGATATTGACAACCCCCATGAATACTGCTTCAAGTGACGCGCCAATCAGGACACCGGTTTGAATATCCCCCAGCGCAAGCCCAACGAGCGGGCCAATCACGATCGGTCGGTTGAGCATGGTCATGCCAAGCAATTCCGCGCCACCGACAGTTACTAAAACGATTAAGGAAACAATAAACGCTTCATAGAGCATCATTCACACCACATTTCTCTGTTATTTTTTCACGGATGCCAAGAGGTCTTTTGCCAGCTTTTTCTCAGCCGACGGAACGACCTGCAGTGCGGTTTTTGGTTCAAGTTCAACGAGTTTTTTCAAATTTTCCAGTTCTTCATCAGTCAAAAGAACGAAGCTGCTGAGTTCTGTCTTTTTACCGTTTACCGCTTTGCCGACATTGCCAATGTTCACGTATTCGATGTTTGGTACCTTTTCAACGACCCTTACTGCATCCTTGATTGTTTTAACAATCACCAGCATGCGCATATTGGCTGCTTTCGGATTGTTGAGGACTTTAATCGCGTCATCTACCGGTTTGATCAGTACTTTAATGCCGCTTGGTACCGCCATTTTCAATGCCATTTTCTGCATTTCATTGCCGGCAGCCTCATCGTTTGGTACAACAATTCCTTTAATTTTCAATTCCTTTGACCAAGTCATCGCAATTTGTCCATGAATTAAGCGTTCATCTACACGTAATGCTACGATCATAATGAAACCCTCCATTTAATGTTTTAGTCTAGAAAATCTTCTTCTGAATCCTCATTTGTCGCAAGTTTTTCCGGTTCGACAAGCACCATCGCCTGCCGGCACGTCTCAATTTTTTGATTCAACGTCTCTTTTGTAATCGGTTCCGGCAGAAACAAAACTTCGAGAATGATCGGCAGGTTGAATCCTGCAATAATGAATGCATGATGCTTTTGCGCGCGCAGGGTTACTTTCTGATTGACGCTGCCGCCGAGTAAATCGGTAAAGATGATCACCTCATCATCTTCAGACACGCTTGAAAAAAAAGTATTCAGTGATTCATCAATGTCCTCTTTAGTGACATACGCATTTATAAAACGAATTGAATCAGTATTTCCAACTAAGATTGACAAGCTGCTCTTTACACCGTCAGCCAGTTGTCCATGAGAAGCAACCAATATTTTTTTCATTGCTTTCCACCTCGCCTTCTCTTTTTACCAAGCAAGTTTCGTGCCAACTTTTTTAAACACATTGTAAGCGCATTAAAAAAAGGCCTAGAACGCTAAAATACGTCAAAAAACGACATTTTAACAGTTTAAGACCGTTTTCAATACTCTTTTTTTAAACACTTTACTTCAACGATACCGGAAAGTTAAACACATACGCCTGATCCAATTATTTTTTATTGATAAATGGTTTTAAGAGTTCATAAAGCAGGGAAAGCTCGTATCCGTTTACGCGGATATTATATTTGGCTTCCATGGTATGGAAAATTTCTTTGGTCACTGCCATAAACTCCTGCTCCTGTTCGGACTGTGCATTCAAAGGATCGCGAGTTCTGCTGTCCTTGGTCGTAATCAGACGCTCAATCATCAAGGCAATATGCATGTAGAGATTGAGTTTCACTTTGCCGTCAAGGGCAATCTCGTAATATTTTTCGTATAAGGAGATGACCTGCTCCACTTCATTAATAATCACCTTTGGATTAAGGAAACTGAGACGGTTGGAGACCCCTTCGATCGTAAAGTTCTTCAGAAAGTCTTGCAGCATCAAATCAAAATGGCGCTGACTGATAAACGGACGGAGCACCTGCCACAGATATGCTTTGCCCTTATCCTCAAGAATTTCATAGATATTCAGGTTAGGAACGTCCAAGGTTGACGGCAGTTCGGAGGTCGTCAAGATAAAAAGGGTTTGTTTAAAATAGGAACGATCATTGCGTGCGATCGCGTCGCGAAGTTCCTTATACTCCATCGTCAAAATCGACAGTCGATCCTGTGGAATGAAGTGGGCCATAATTTCCCGCACTTGATTGGAAATTCCCACTCCGGACATGCATGAGATAATCATATTTTTACCTTGCGTCAAGCCTTCGAAATAGCGGGCGTTAATTTTATAATTTGAGTTCGCCTGTTCGGCAATTTTCTTGAAAGGAACGTGTTGCACCATTTTCATGCCGACATCGAGTGCGACCGCCGTCGTCAGATTGTTAATGACCAGCAAATCGCCGCTCAATTCATTCTTAATTGATGAATAAAGACGCGTCAGCGAGCCCATATCCACCAGCAGAATCAGCCCTTCGCTCGTATCCTGCCGCTCTAAATAGTGCTTCACCTTTTCGATAATCTCGCTCAGATCGGTGGATACCGGCATATCAATCGCTTCAAACACGAACGTCTTGCACAACTGGTTGGCAACCGCTTGAATACTGCTTGCTGTTTGCCGGCCGTGGGCAACAATCAGCCCATGCAATGGAATGTTTTCCTTAATCGCCGGATGGAAGAACAAGGTGTTCAAAAGAGTCAAAAGCCGCTTGCCCTGCCCCCCCATGATGTCTGCCGTTTTCTCGGAAAATTTCTCGGCAACATAATGCGCCTTCGGAAAGGATTGGGCAAGATACTTCTCGGATTCTTTAAGTTGTTCTTTGCTGCATTGCAGATCGTTCAAACTGAGAAAAGCAGCGTACATCGCTTCTTTGCTCGCTTTGGATACAAGAAGGCCATAGCGTTCACAGATAAGCCTAAGCGCTTCATGAAAAAAAGCATGCACGGTCGCTGAGTCATCTAGAAAAAGCGCATTGTTCTGTTTCAACTGTACAATCGCTTGAACCAGTTTTGTGAAGGCCAGACTTAAACGCGAACGCTCATCGTCTTCCTTTTGACTCCGCTCACGCGCCGGCACCTGTAGAAACGCATCGATGTGCCGCGTTAATTCACTTGATTCATCGTTCCAAACGTTTTGTTCTTTGCCGTCATGACGCACCTGCATCGGCGGTAATTTTTTATGAAAGACATGCGGGATGTTTTTCCCTTGATCCGCTTCCGGCAGATGGATCTGCTCGATCGTCAACGTCTCTTGATCCCGATTTGCGGTATAGGCGTGCGCGCAGCTTAGCTGGATCAGATTGCGCAGCATCCCAATATTGCCTTCCATTGGTTGAAAGCAGAGCTGGTTCACGACATCACTTTGGATGAACAGATCTTTTCCTAGCTTCTTTGCTTCTTGCCGGTAGCTGTTATCAATGAGCTGCATCCGTTCAGAAAAGGGACGCGCGCTAAAGGAACGAAGGTGCACTTTAACCGGAATACGGCGACGGAAAGTCCCCAGCAGCACCTCATCATTTTGTTCGGTTGTTGCGAAAATCAATCGTACCTTGGACGTATGCCACTGTTTATTTTCACCAATAGGCCGGAAATGTCCTTTGTCCATGAACACAAACAGTTTTTCCTGATTTTCAAAAGAAAGCCGGTGAATTTCATCAAAAAACAGATAACCGCCGTCTGCCTGTTTGAGCAGACCTTCTTTATCTTGATCGGCGCCGGTGAATGCACCTTTTTTATGCCCAAACAAGGTACTCGACAATAATTCAGGATTGTTGGCATAATCCGCACAGTTCAAAATAATAAACGGTGCATCTGCGTCAATCACCCCTTGATCGCATGCATAGCGGTAGATCAGACCGGCAAGAAAGCTTTTGCCGACGCCGCTTTTGCCGTTAATAATGATCGGCAGGCCGTCAGGCGGATAGTTGACCGCTGCTCTGCATTGCTCAATGACCGCCTTTTGGCTGCCGTCGTAGCCAATAAAATTCTGAAAGGCATCGGCTTGGCGTGCAGGCCACATCTTCCTTTCCGCTATCGCTGTCCAATATACCGGCTTTGTTCCTTTTTTGGCCGCACGTTCTTCTTTCAGCAAACCGTTTAAATAATGGCTGACCACCGGACGGCTGAGCTCCAATTTCTTCGCAAGCTGAGCGGCTGTAACGCCATCATTTCCCACATGTACCAACGCTTCATAAACTCTATCCTGTGCTTTCATAAGCCGTTCTTCCTTCCAATGTAAGCGTTCTTTCAACTATTATACAATAAAAGGACTTTTATAGATGGAAATCCGTTTAATTTTAAACGCTTCATTTTCTCTAGGCTCTCTCGGTGCCACAGACCCTTCCTTTTCAAATCCCCTTGACCGCTCTGCAGCATAAATGGTATTATATTTTTTGCAAAAAGTACGCTCAACCTGAATTATTCACCGCTTGCCGTTTTTTCGGGATTTTGCTCACCAGGATGCAGCCAACCTGATTTCACTTGATTTTTTGAATGGAAAAATGACCTTGAAGATCAATTTCTGAACATTCACGTAAAAGAAGGCCATTTTGAGACAGACTTCCCCCGTTGATCTGATGAACCCGTTTTGAATTTTGAGCTGAGTGTTTTTTTGTTACTCGATGTGAAGTTGTTGAATCCGGTTGAGCACGTTCCAGAAGAATGCCTGATAGACAAAACTGGAAGACAGCTTGAAATAAAGGGATCGTCCTGACCGGACGAGCTTACTGGCCACTTTGACGATCCGCGTTCGGATGGTTTCGATTCGCATGGCCTTCTGTCTTTTTGGGAATGCCATCGTCCGCATCCAGTTCGTTAAATTGTAGGCGAGCAGACTGAGCATCAATCGGACTTCGTTAATTTCGAATTTGTGACTAGACAGTTGATCCAGACTGAATCCGGATTTGGCTTCCTTGATGTAGTTTTCCATCGTCCCTCGTTTCTGATAAGTCTGAAAGACCTGTTTCGGGGAGAAGCATTCAACCAGATTGGTCACGATAAAGGTATGCGTAAAGAAAAGTTCATTGGCCGGGCGAATGGATTGAACGGCAACCCGTCTTGGCTTACCCCAGGACTTCGCCTGATAATCAAATTCTTCATAGTAACACTGAGTTTTACCGGTTGGTGAATCATTCGGGTGAAGTTCTTCGGCCATCCGTTGAAGCACGGCGTTGGTCTTCAGCCGAATCACGTAGTAGACGGATTCTGTTTCGCACGCCTCGTAGAGGTCCGGTGTGGCAAAACCGCTGTCAGCGCGAACGAGCGGCGTGGTTTCTGGAAAGTGCTCGTTGTAGTGTTCGAGAATCGGCCGGACAAAGTCCACAACGCCATGCGATGTATAGCGATTTCCAGGACGCAGTTTCGCTTTCAAAAAATCACCCGTTGCCCCATCAAACGCCACCAAGGGATGGAAGCCGATCGTACCGTAATGCGCGTTATAGTCCGAGGATTCTTGCTTTCCATACGTATCAACATGGGTGGAATCCAAGTCAAGGATCAGTGCTGGATTCTTGCGATAGCGGTGAACTTTGTCGAGTAATTTTTGGTTGGCCATGCCAAGCTGATCCAGAGCATTAGGATCAAAGCGATCATAAAAACGGGAGAGTGTCGGCTGTGACGCAAGTGTTGGTGATTCAACAACCTGAGTGAACACGGGATCGTGAATCAATGAATCCGCTGCATCATCTTCAGAATAACCAGCCAGCAGCTGATAGATCTTCTGGCGCAAAAGTTGCTCATTGGAATAATCCGGACTTTTGCGCGAATCGTTCAGCACCAGATGGTGAGTCAGCGTTTTTGAGAAACCGAGTTTTTCATCAAATTCTTTAAAAATCAGATGACCGCTTTCGGAAGAAAGTTCGCCACCGGTAAAATTGATTTTGATCTTCCTGTTGAATTGACACGACTTTTCCTCTACACTGAGCATATGAGGAACCTCCTTGTATGTTTTTGGTTTAGTCACCTATTATCATACAAAGGAATGGTTCCTTTTTCATTAACTTTTTTCACCTAATCGGTGAAAAAACGAAAAGGGTTATCTCCTTGTGGGGAAAGCGTTTTGGCCAGTTAGCAAATTAGGCTATGAATAATTCAGGCTCAAGGAAAAACGGAAACGGTATACGGGGCATTAGCTCAGCTGGGAGAGCGCTTCGCTGGCAGCGAAGAGGTCAGCGGTTCGAGCCCGCTATGCTCCATACTAAAACATGTGAACGGCAAGGATTTTAACCGATCCTTGCTGTTTTTTGTTTTTTTAGACATCCTCCCTTAGGAGGATGCTCCAAAAAATTAGATTTTGAAATGGACTGGGTTCGATTCGGTTGTTGGGAGTAAAACGCTTTAGTTCACAACCCCTTTACCACTAATCACGGGACGATGCGTTAATGAATTGGGGAAAACCCAAATATGAAAGCGTTTACAATTTTCATCTAAAATGTTATACTAACTCCGCTGGTGTGATATATATCACACCAATCTGTAAAATAAGGAGATGCACGATTAATGAAAGCAGCTGTTCTCGATAAGTTTAAAGAACCGTTAGCTGTTAAGGAAGTCTCTGATCCAGAATTGACGTCGGACGGCATTATTTTAAAACTGAAAGCCACCGGTGTCTGTCGAAGTGACTGGCATGCCTGGGAAGGCGAATGGAATGGATTTATCCCGCCGCTGCCGCATATTCTTGGGCATGAAATGAGCGGCACCGTCGAAGAAGTTGGAAAAGACATTAAGAATTTCAAAAAAGGGGATCGCGTCATCGTTCCATTTACTCAAGGGGATGGAACTTGCCCGCACTGCCTCGCTGGACATTCCAATGTTTGTAATCATCAGGTGATGCCTGGTTTCACGTATAATGGGGGATTTGCCCAGTACACACATATTCCGAATGCAGATCGTAATTTGATGAAATTGCCGGAAGGTGTTGATTTTCTGGAGGCCAGTGCAATGGGCTGCCGATTTATGACCGCATTTCATGGCGTAACAAGCATAGGCAAAGTAGCTCCAGGCGAATGGGTTGCCATTTTCGGTGCCGGAGGCGTCGGACTTTCAGCCACACAAATTGCAACCGCTATTGGTGCCAACGTCATTGCGGTCGATATTGCTGAGGACAAGCTGGAATTTGCAAAAAAGGTTGGTGCAGTCGCAACCGTGAACAGCAAAAGAGAAAATGCACCGGAGGCAATAAAAGAACTTACGCATGGCGGTGCCCAGGTAGGCATTGATGCCCTGGGCATTCAAGCAACAATGCTAAACTCCGTCCTCTGCTTAGACAAACGTGGCAGACATGTCCAAATTGGCATGACCTCTTTCGGCGACGGCGGCATGATGGATATTCCTTTAAACGAAGTGGTCAGCCGTGAAATTCAGTTTTCCGGGTCTTTTGGCATGCCGATCTCTGAATACCCGGGCATGTTGCAGATGGTGGAAAAGAAACGCCTTCAACCGGGGAAACTCGTTAAAAACACGATATCGCTAAATGGCATTGACAAAGTCTTTCATGATATGACAAGCTTTGCCGGGCTAGGCGTTACCGTGATCACCGATTTTGATTGAAGCACTTCTGCAAAGGATGTCATTGAGTGACTCGTCAAAGTTACAAAATCCAAATCAAGATCAACTGTCCTGAGCTCCGTTTGCAGCCCGGAACAGTTTTTTCTATGAATCGAAACGATTAGATTTTGTCAGATTCACTGAATGTTGTTTAGCATGTTTCTTTTTTGCTTTTTAACCATGACTTTTTTGATTTGATAGTCGTCCATTTCTTCTACTGTAAACGTTGTATCGTCGTAGCTCACCGTTGCACCGATTCTTAAATTTGGATTTTTGCCAAGCAACCAGCCGCCAATCGTATCGAGCTCATCGTCCTGAAGATCGAGTTGGAATTGCTGATTGATTTGTGATATCAGTACTTTCCCATTGACAATTGCTTGATTTGCATTGACACGAGTAATCATCGGCTCTTCGTTTTTGTCAAACTCATCGCGAATTTCACCAACGATTTCCTCAATGATATCCTCAGCAGTCACCATGCCCGAGGTGCCGCCATACTCATCGATCAGCACCGCCATGTGAATCCGTTCTTTTTGCATGCTCTCTAGCAGCGAGCGAACCGGGGTTGTCTCAAGTACGGTAAGAATTGGCCGTATATAACTGTCCAGTGTGTTGATTTTCTTATCGACAAGGTCCATATAAATATCCTTGATATGCACCATACCGATGACATGATCCTTATCTTCATCCACAACAGGAAAGCGTGTATATTTTTCATGATGAAGGATTGCGAGCGTCTCATCGATTGGGTCCTCCTTAAAAATACAGACCATCTCTCTTCTCGGAACCATCACTTCTCGCGCCGTTCGTTCGTCAAAATCAAAAATCCGATTCATATAGCGCAGTTCGCCTTGGCTAATTTCGCCGCTGTTGAAACTGTTGGAAATAGTCATGCGCAATTCGCCTTCGGACAAGGCTTGCTCATGATCGGCATTCGGCTCAAGCCCAAACAGACGAATCACACCATTTGACAAAGCGTTAAGCACCCAGATAATCGGGAAAAAAAGTGCATGAACCCAAATCAATGGATAGACGAGCGAAAGGGTCAATTGCTCCGCTTTCTGAATTGCTATTGCTTTCGGTGCCAGCTCGCCAAGAACAACGCTGACCATTGTCACAATGAAAAAACCGACAATCACCGACAATGTTGTGGTCACGGCTGCGTTGAACCCGAGTCGTTGAAACAACGGATGAAACAAGTGGGCAACGGCCGGCTCCCCGATCCAGCCAAGAACCAAAGCCGTAACGGTAATGCCCAGCTGAGCGGTGGACAGATACGCGTTAAGGTCATTAACAATCTTTTTGGCTGCCACAGCACGCTTGTTGCCTTGCTTGATTAATTCATCCAATCGTGTGGAGCGAACTTTCACGATCGCAAATTCCGCTGCGACAAAAAAGGCGGAGATATAGACGAGGACAATGACAATCACTATGCCGAGTATTGGATTCAAATTAGACCCATGCACTGCATTCAATGCATGGAGTCACCTCCTTAATCACATGAGATACCATATTGTGCTTCATTCCTTATTGTGTGCTTTTATACATGTTCTTATTAAACCGTAAAGCTTCCGCTGCTTCGCGCTCTGCGCGTAAACTATGCTACACTGTTTCTAAGCAAATAAGGGACAGAGGGTGATGCGGATATGGTCATTGAAAAGAAAACAGTCATGCTTGAGGGCTTAGAGGAAGGTTCGGTTCTGAATCACTGCGAGATCGAAAGTACAAGCGAACGAAAACTGCTGAGCGGTATTCAATTCAATCACTGCTTTTTTCGCTTTGATGATTTTACGAAAACGGAGATTTTAGATTGTTCCTTTACACATTGTGAATTTTCAAATTTTAATTTTCACAAGGCTATTCTCTATCGTGATACATTTTCATCCTGTAAATTTATGGGCACAAACTTCATTCAGTCAACCTTCAAAGACACACGATTTACCGATTGCCTGATGACTTACGCTAATTTCAGTGAGGCAAAATGCACCGGTGTCCGGTTTGAAGCAAACAAGATGAATGAATGTTCGTTTCAAAAGGTTCAGATGAAAAAGATGAAGTTTGACCGTTCATGTATCGACGGTATCGACTTTAGCGAAACTGCTTTAAAAGAGATCGATCTTTCAAACTGCGACTTCGAAACGCTTCGAATTGACGTCAACCGGGCAAAAGGTTTGAAAGTTAATCAATTTCAGGCTGCCACGCTGATTGCTTCGTTTGGTATTCGAGTTGTTGAATAACATAAAGTTGCGTGCAGCCGATAAAACCGATGCAATGCAGCTTTATTAAAAAAACAAAACAACACAGGCCGATTAAGGCGCTTGTGTTGTTTTCATGTATCCGCTTTCTAAAATAGTCAGAACTTACCTGACACTTTTGTTACGCACCGGGACTGTTGCTGCACGACGCTCGTCCAGTTTGCGTTCGATCCGATTCAATTCATGACGATCGCTTAAAATTTCTTCCTTATTCTTCTTCACGAGCTGCATGTACGTCACTTTTCGTTTCATCTAAATCATCCTTTCTTGTCTCTACTTCTATGATACCCGATTTTTTTGAATTTAACATTAATAAATGATGTGATTTTTTTGACATTTAGTTAAGATTAGAAAAATTGGATTGACCAGATCCTACCTCCGCAGAATGCAGGGACTTTCACGTTATGCACGAACAACACTTCAGCTGCTCGCTGGCACGCATCAACAAGGCGCGATCCCGAAGACGTGTCGCGCTTTCGTACGGGATGCGGTGGCTCACGCGTTGTGCACAGGACGTACTTTCACAGGATCTGGTTGTTTTCGTTAGCTTTTCAGGATTTCGCTTTAACCTCGAGGGTGTGCTGTTGGTCTGTGTCTTCATGGTTTTGCATCAACGCTTCGGTCGCTCGCAACAAACGCAATCCCCGGGTGCCCGACCATCTTCAATCAAGTCAATGTTATGATCTTGAACCCATCGCTGCGCTGAACATAAAATAAAACCGTCTGTTGCCCGTATTTTCAGGGCAAACAGCCGGCGGTTTGATACGTGCTCGCTTATTTTCGCTTTTTGTTCGTTTTCTTTATCGGCTTCTGATCCAGATCAAATCTGAAGGTAAAATTATCTTTGTTTTTCTTAAACGCATGCGTCTTGTGCACCTGTGGCGAAAAGGTGCGGACATACACCTTGTCATGGGTAAGGTCAAAGCCCATTACCCGAATATAGCCCTGCCCGCCTTTGACCGATTGATAGTCGGATAAGATCTGCATGACTTTGCGATCCGGTTTCCCATCACGGTTGTCGTCAATCGTGTCGACACGCCGGGCGGCGCCATAACTGTGACCGTTCATTACCATGCGCACATTGCGGTTCGGCTTGACCACTTTTTCAAACAGCATCTGCCCTTGTACGGTTCGTTTTCCATAGCTTCCAAGATAGTCATGGACAAATAAAATGGCAATACGGTCGCGATAGGCATGAAGCACCTGATTCATCCAGGCAATTTCCTGACCGCCAATCCCCCAGCCCATTCCCAGCATAATGTATTTCTGACCATTGGTGTTAATTAAATCAAAATGGCCGCGATTATTTTTATAAGAACCGCCATACCATGGGTTCCAGAGATAACGCGTTTCGCCAAAATAGCGATCAAACGGCCGATAATCTTTCTTGTAACCCACATCATGATTTCCGGTAATCATACCATAAGGAACTTCTGCGTCATCGAGTATTTTCATGGCTTTGTTCGCCGTTTTCCATTGATAAGGCTGGTCGTCATTATTAACAATATCGCCTAAGTGGAAAATATAGCGCAGCTTGAGCGCATCCCGATTGGCAACAAACCATCGATTCATCCGCTTGAAAATATCGGGATGCGAACGGCTGTAATACTGAGTGTCCGGCAGTACACCAAACGTAAAATCAATCGAATCAATGCCTTTAAACAGTTTGTGCGCAACCTTAGATTCTTGCGCGACGGGTTCCAGTCTGTTAAAAAAAACAGAATGCATCAATTGAGCGCCTTCGGCGTGGCGTGCTGCACCAGCAGACTGAAGATTTGCTTCACTTTGCTTCCCGGGAGGAAAAAGGCTGAACACTCCTGAAATCACGCAAGTCAAGAACATGAGAACAATGATTAGTTCAATGGCAAGATAATGACGCCATTTGCTGCGATTCATAACGATTTCTCCCTTCCTTGACGGACCATTAACCGGGAGGGCATGCTCGCCAAATTCAGTTTTCCTTCCGGTGAACATGTCAACGTACTCCTGCGTCCATAATCAATCTTAAATTGCGCAGATTAGGAGATTTTCATGCATGAAAAAAGGAACGCTTCGCCAAAATTAAAGCGAAACGTTCCTTTTAGTGGTGTGATCAGAAGGTAGGCGGTGTGACGTCGCTTGGAATCAGACATTCATAAACGTCTCCGGCAAGCCTTTCCTTCAATTCTCGTTTTGCTTCTTTGAGCAAGTCTAGATCTTGTACCGCCTTCAAAGCAGTGCAGGCCATCGCTTCAGCTGCGAATAATGCAGCATTCAGCGCATAATCTTGCGTGCCCTGTGCAACCACTTGCCATGTATGCGGGACGGTTGCAAAAGCCCAGGTTGCCGTGACGCATTGTGCGGTCGGCACGTTCCAGCTGACATCCGAAACATCGGTTGACCCTTCCATAAACAGATCGTGTTCTGGGCAAGGGTGTACCCAATCTGCAAGCGGCGCTTGGCCAATCTTATCTTTTTGCTGTGCATTCAGCTGTTTCATTGCAAAGGTTTTCTCGGGTTCACCGAGTGACGCATAGATCGCTTTGATAAAGGCTTCATCTTTCACCGACAGCTTGGGATAGCCGATTTCTTCCATAAATGCTGCCATGACTTGGTGAAGAGCCGTGTTGGGAATCAGATTGCAGCAGCCGCCTTCAATTTGGACGCTCATTTTCGTGTCCGTCATTAGCGCAGCACCTTTGGCAACATTGACGACGCGTTCAAACAGCTTCTTCACTTCATCCGGCTTTGGCGAGCGAACAAGGAATCGCTCCTCAGCAATCGATTGCACAACATTTGGCGAAACGCCGCCGCTATTGGTTACCGCGTAGTGAATGCGCGCTTTGTCTGCCATATGCTCCCTTAAATAATTGACGCCGACATTCATCAGCTCAAGGGCGTCGAGCGCGCTGCGGCCCAGTTCAGGCAAAGCGGCTGCATGAGCGCTCACGCCTTTGAACGTGAACCGCGCTTCGATAACCGCATTGGATGAGAGATGCTGAACTGCGTTGCATGAATGCGGATGCCAGGAAAACGCTGCATCAACATCGTTAAAACAACCTTCCCGTGCCATATAAGCTTTACCGTTGCCGCTTTCTTCCGCGGGACAGCCATAGTAACGCACCGTCCCCTTTAACTGATGTTTGATCATGTATTCCTTCGCCGCAAAAGCAGCCGCCAGTGATCCGACCCCGAGCAGATTATGACCACAGCCGTGTCCGTTTCCATTCGCTACAATCGGATCATGTACGGTTCGGTCTTTCTTCTGACTGAGACCGGCAAGTGCATCAAATTCACCGAGAAAGGCGATCACCGGTTTTCCGCTTCCGTAACTGCCGATAAAACCGGTTTTCAATCCTGCGACTCCGCGTGTCACCGTGAAGCCTTCGTTTGCCAATGCTTGACTGAGCAATTCCGCCGACTTGACTTCGCCGAAGTGCAGTTCGGCATAGTCCCACACCTGTTCACTAAGCGCTTGATACGTCCTTCTTTTTTCATTAATGATGCGTTTGATTTCGTCAATGAATGTCACGATGGATGCTCCTTTATTCAATTATTCGGCTGCAAAGTCAGTGAGTAAATAAGCCATATGCACACTGCCGTTTACATAATCATTCATTCGAATCGATTCATTCGGTGCATGCGCTTTTGATTGAACCCAGCCGACACCGGTGCTCACAATCGGCAGATGCAGGTATTCATTGAAGACATACATTGGACCGGTGCCCGCCGAATTGGGATACATGATGGCTTCATGCTCATATGCCTCTTCGGCTGTTTTCTTAACTAGGTTCAAGAACGGATCATGAATGTCTGAACGGTAGGCACGTTGCGATTCAATCAAGTCAACGGTAATGTCTGAGAATCCATGGCGGGCAAGATGACGCTTGAAGCAGGCAAGCAAATGCTCCCCGGTCTGTCCCGGAACCATCCGGCAATCGATCTTCACCTTTGCCTCCTTAGGAAGCACCGTTTTCGCACCTTCACCGGTATAACCGCTCACCATCCCGCAGATTGTAAAGGTTGGCGCAAGCATCAGCGCATCTTGCGCTACCTCGCCTCGCGCGGCCGTAATCAGCGGCCGCGTGATCTTATAGGTATCCCGCAATGCCTCTTCCTCAAATGGAATGGCGCGGACAAGTTTGATCAGTTCTTCATCCGGCGCTTCGATTTCATCGTAAAAGCCTTCAACGGTAATGTCGTTGTTCTGATTTTTCATGCTGCTGAGGGCCTGGACAATCCGCCATGCCGGATTGTCCACAACCGCAGCCAGTGAGGAATGAAGATCAATGGCTGCACTCTTGGCATGAAATTCATAATAAGCCGATCCCTTAATCCCTGCATAGAGCTGAACACGTTCTTTGGCATCGGTACTGCCAAATTCCCAAATACAGGCATCTGACTGGAAGAGCTCTGCATACTTTTTCAAATAAACAGGCAGACTTGGACTGCCGATCTCTTCCTCACCTTCAATAAGAAACTTAACGTTGCACGGGAGTCCGCTCGTTTCCTCAAGTGCTTTGATCGCTGCAATACGCTGCATCAGCGTGCCTTTATTATCAGCCGTACCGCGAGCGTAGAGAATGCCCTCCTTGAGCGTTGCCTCAAAGGGTTCAGAATCCCATTCATCGAGCGGATCCGGCGGCTGAACGTCGTAGTGATCATAGAAAAGCAACGTCTTCGCCGTATTGCCGCCATCGCCTGCCGGCAAGAATCCGTAAATCACAGGATTGCCGCCAAGATCATCCAGCACTTTCACCTCAGCACCGATTCCGGTCAGCAGATCACTCACGAAGGCAACGGTTTCCGGAATGGCTCGATGCTGCGCCGATACCGACGGCAGGTTTAAATAGTGATCCAAAAGCTCTAACGATTGGTTTGCTTGGTCATGCACGGCATGCTTTAATTGTTCTCTCATGTTGTTGCTCATCATTCATCGCTTCCTCATCGTAGTTTCGCGTCGAACGCGCATTGCTCGATCCTTGCCTCTCGAAAGACTCGCGTTTCCTGAAAAAATTTAAACAGCTGACTCAAAGTGAGCAGCTGTTTAAATAAAGACCATTTCAATGGTAACGAATTATTTCTTATAAGCCCATTTCTGGAAATTAGCTACTGTACCTGGCCAATAAGCTGACGCACCGCCGTATGCAAGATCTTTGCTCTTTACAACCACTTCATGGTCGGAATAAAGCGTAATGACCGGCATATCATTCTCCCAGATTTTTTGCAGATTGCTGTAAATCGTTTTACGTTTTGCACTGTCTGGTTCTTCTTTACCTTGAGCAATCAATTTAACTGCTTCCGGATTATTGTATTTCATGAAGTTGTAAGCCCCGTTTGGTCCGTACAGAGCCGAAACATCCGGGTCAAGGTTGAATGTAAATCCGATCAGGAGCAGGTCAAAATCACCAGCCTTACCTTTTTGCATGATCGTTGGGAAGTCATACGTTGTTTCTTTAACTTTAACGCCGATTGCTTTGAAGTTCTGGACGATGATGTCGGCAGATTGTTCACGTACTTTGTTTCCGATTGGTACAACGAAGTTCAGCGTCTTGTTGAAGTCCCATCCGGCATCCTTCAGCATTTGTTTTGCTTTCTTAGGATCGTACTTGATTACGTTTGTGCTCTTATCAAGATAAGGGCTCTGTGATGTGTATGGTCCGTCGACAATTTCGCCGTTTCCTTTGAGCAGTTTGTCTACAATTTGCTGACGGTCAATCGCATAAGCAAGTGCTTGACGGACTTTTGCATTTGGCAGCGTCTTGGTGTTGTACTGCATCGTTTGGAATCCGATCTGCGGATGAATTTCCGTTGTTACATTTTTCAGCTTCTTCGCTGTTTCAACATCTTGGAACGGCAAGTTGCCGATACCGCCGGATGTATTCGCTTGAATCGATCCGGATTGAAGTTCACTTAACAGGTTTGGTGCCTGCATGATTTTGATAAAGAATTTAGGTGTTTTTGGTTTACCAAGATAGTAGTCATTGTTTGCTTTGTATTGAATGTACGTATTCTTGTTATAGGTAACAAATTTATAAGGTCCGTTGGTTACATTCGGTGCCTGTACATATTTGCTCTTTGAAAAATCTTCAGGAGCGATATCTTTGAGCACATGTTGCGGCATCGTAATAATCTTCGTACCGATCATTTCTTTGATGTAGTTCGGGTCAACCGGCTTCTTTGTTTTGAAGGAAACCGTATGTTCGTCAATCTTTTTCAAGTTCGGGATCGTTTTCGCGCCGCCCGTTAATTTACCGTTATCGTCAAGTCCGGTCAGTGTCGAAATGTTCGAGCCTACGGCAACTTCAGTTTTTGGGTTTGCAATTAAATTAAAGGTAAACACAACGTCATCCGCGGTTACCGGTTTGCCGTCGGTCCACTTTGCCTTCGGATTCAGTTTAATTGTATAGGTCTGATTGTCCGATGTATCAATCGATGTTGCCAATTTTGGCTGGAATTTCAATGGTGAGGTCATGTCAAGGAAAGCATCCAGCATGACGCGGATCGCGAACTGACCGCCAATATCCCCGGTATTAATCGGGTTAAATCCACCCGGAGGATTGACCGTACCAAGGTAAATCGTGTCTTTTGTCTTACCGCCCGATGTGCCTGAACTGCCGCCACCACATGCGGCAAGAAGCAGAAGAGACATCACCATTAATGAGGTAATCATATAATTCAGAATACGTTTTGGCGTCGATTTGTGTCGTTTCATTGTGTTGTTTGCATCCCCTTTTTTATCTGAATTTATTTCGCGTTCTGCGACTCAATGGCGTCGCGGAGACCGTCACCGATAAAGTTTACCGAAAGAACGGCCAGCAAGATCATCAAGCCCGGCGGAATCCACAGCCAAGGCTGTGAGGAAAGTACCGTGATCGATTCCGCCTGTGTAAGCATGTTCCCCCAACTTGCTGCCGGGGGCCGAACTCCCATCCCAAGGAAGCTTAAGGATGCTTCCATGATGATGGCCGAAGCGACACCGAACGTTGCGTTTACTAAGATTGGTGCGAGTGCATTCGGAAGGATGTGCTGAAAAAGAATCTTTGGCGTCGAATAGCCGAGTGCAACACCTGCCTTTACGTAATCCATTTCTTTTATTGAAAGCACACTGCCCCTGACTAAGCGGGCAATGGCCGGCCAACCAAGAAGACCAATGACAAGCGTGATGTTAAACAAGCTTGGTCCGATGATACTCACCAGCACAAGAATGACCATAAAATACGGGAAAGACATAAACACATCGGTCAAACGCATGATGAGCATATCGACCCAGCCGCCAAAATAACCGGCAACCAGACCGAGTACAATGCCAATGGCAACATAGATCGCAACGGCGCCAATACCAACAGCGACCGAGACTTGTGCACCAAAGATCAGTCGACTCATCACATCACGGCCGACCGGATCGGTGCCCAGCCAGTGTGCTGCAGATGGCGGTGCCTCAAATTCATTGAAAATTTTTGCCGGATCTTGAGGCGCGATCACCGGTGCCAAAAGAGCAATTAACAGGATTAAGAGAAAGACAACAACGCCTACACATGCAAGGCGATGCTTTAAAAATCGCCGCATAACCATATGCAGATAGGTTTCTTCTTTTTCGAACTGAACGGCCATCTGCCCAGTTTCCGTACCGGCCATTTCCGGCACGTTCTTGTTCGGATTTAATTTCATCCCCATGTGACCTGATCCTCCTTAGTCGTACCGTATTCTTGGGTCCGCGACAGCATAAAGGATATCTGTCAGCAAGTTTGCAAAAAGTACGGTACATGCTGCAAGCAGATTAATCGCCATCAGTGTCGAATAATCCCGGGACGTAATCGATTGAATGGTGAGCAGTCCGAGACCCGGCCATTGGAAGACCTGCTCGGTAACGATCGCACCGCCAATCAAGAGTGGAATGTCAATCCCGATTACGGTGATGATCGGGATTAAGGAATTCCGAAGGGCATGTTTATTTGTGATCAAAAATTGTGACAATCCCTTTGCTTTAGCGGTTCGCAAATAATCTTTGCCCAGCACATCCAGCATACTGGAACGAACATAGCGAACCATGTTGCCGCCGATCCCAGTTGCCAGTACCAGAACCGGAAGCACAAGGTGATTGAACGTATCGATAAAGCTGCCATCTCCGCCGAGCGTGTTCATACTTCCGGTTGGGAACCAGAGTAATTTGCTGGCAAAGACATAAATAACACCAAGTCCTAAGAAAAAATGCGGTACCGAGATACCGAAGAATGAAAAACCGGTAACGAGGTAATCAATCCACGAATTTTGCTTTCGCGCACAGATAATGCCGAGCGGAATCGCAATCAAATAGCCGACAATCAGTGAAACGCCCATCAGCAGAACGGTTGGACCAACATGAGCCATCAGAATCTGTGTCACCGGTTCACGCGTTGAATAGGAGAATCCGAGATTGCCATGCAATAGTTGAACAATCCAATTCCAATATTGTACCCAGATCGGCTGATCAAGACCTAGGGCATGTTTTGTCGCTGCGAGTTGTTCAGGTGTCGCGGACGGATTGACCATCATATCGACCGGATTTCCTGGAGCAAGATTAATAATGAAAAAGTTCAGTATGGTTACCCCGAAAAGCACGGGAATGGCGATCAAAATTCGCCGTATGATGTATTGAAGCACCTAAAATCCTCCTTTCAAACTTTTCCTTCATCAATAGGGAAGTGACAAGCAACAAGATGGTCTTTACCGGTTAATCCCGGAGCCTTCTCACGGCAAATATCCTTTGCGAAAGGACAACGTGTATGGAACACGCAGCCCTTCGGCGGATTGGCAGGGCTTGGAACATCGCCTTCAATGACCATCTGAGTACGATTACGCTCATGCGGGTTCGGTATCGGATAAGCATTCAGCAGAATTTCCGTATACGGATGTTTCGGATGCTCGAAAATTTCCCGTGTCGTTGCCAGCTCCATAACCTTGCCCAAATACATCACCGTAATTCGATCGCTGATGTACTTCACGGCGCCAAGACCATGAGCAATAAACACATAAGTCAAATTCAAGCTTTTTTGAAGATCCTTAAGCAAGTTAAGTACCTGCGCCTGAATCGACACATCGAGTGCGGAAACCGGTTCGTCGCAGATAATCAATTTTGGTCTCAGCATCAGTGCTCGAGCAATACCGATACGCTGGCGCTGACCACCGGAAAATTGATGCGGATAACGGTTTTTGTATTGTTTTGGAAGCCCCACAATTTCCATGATTTCATTAACTTTCTTTTCTGCTTCCGCCTTCGTTGCCATCTTGTGTGCGAGCAACGGTTCCGCAAGCAAGTCGCCGATGCGTTTTCTTGGATTCAATGAAGAATAGGGATCCTGAAAGATGATCTGCAGATCGGTGCGCAGCTTACGCATCTCTTTTTGCGAGACCGTTGCCAAATCTTTGCCCTGAAAGAGGACTTGTCCGGCTGTCGGATCTTCCAGTCGCACTAAGGAACGGCCCGTTGTGGATTTGCCGCAGCCGGACTCGCCGACAATTCCCATCGTCTCACCAGGGTAGATATCGAAACTGACATCATCAACAGCCTTGACGTAACCCACTGTCCGCGAAATAACGCCCTTTTTAATTGGATAATACTTTTTCAAATGCCTGACTTGAAGTAATGGCTTTTCCTGATCCAGCGGCATGTTCACGAGCTCACTTCCTTTTCAGCGTGCTGCTTTTCAGCATGTTTCTTTTCATAATCCTTTTCTTCCTCTTCATAGAGAAAACAGCGAATACTGTGAGCCTGTTTGTCTTCAATCGGTTTGAGCTCCGGCTTTTCAGCCAGACAACGCTTCATCGCATGCGGGCAGCGATCGTAAAAGCGGCAGCCCTTCGGCATGTTGCGGGCACTCGGCACTGATCCCGGAATGGAATTAAGACGCATATCATCCGGATTGGTAATATGCGGGATTGATTTCATCAAGCCGAGCGTATACGGATGTTTGGGATTATCGAACAACGTATACACATCGGTTTCCTCAACGACCTGTCCTGCATACATAACCGCGACCTTATCCGCCATTTCCGCAACAACGCCGAGGTCATGCGTAATCAAAATGATCGCTGTGTTGGACTCTTCGCGCAGTTTCTTCATTAACTTAAGGATTTGTGCTTGGATCGTTACATCGAGAGCGGTTGTCGGTTCATCGGCAATCAGCAGTTTCGGTTTACAACTGAGCGCCATGGCAATCATTACACGCTGCCGCATTCCTCCGGACAGTTTGTGCGGATATTCATCAATGATGCCTTCTGCTCGCGGAATACCGACTTTTTTCAGCATCTCAATGGCATAGCTGCGTGCATCCGCCCTTGAATAGTTCATATGTAAGCGGATGCCTTCGGTAAGCTGATCGCCAATGGTAAGCACAGGATTGAGTGAAGTCATCGGTTCTTGGAAAATCATTGAAATATCATTTCCACGAATCTTGCGCATTTCCGCCTCGCTTGCGTGCGCAAGATCTTTGTCTTCGAAACGAATCGACCCTTCGGTGACAGAACCGTTTCGATCAAGCAGATGCATGATCGACAGAGAGGTGACGGATTTCCCGCAGCCGGACTCGCCAACAAGGCAAATCGTTTCCCCCTCTTTCAAATCAAAGCTCACTTCGTCAACGGATGTAACCGGGCCTTTATCCGTTTGGAATTCAGTTTTAATCTTGTCTACCTTTAAGAGTTCACCCAATGCGTTGTCCCTCCTTATTATTTTCCGGCAGCTGCAAATTCGGTAAGTTCCGGTATATCGCTGTTGCACAAATACTGGTTAACCAGCGCCAAGAATGCCTTTCCCGCAACCAGCATCACCCGTTCATCAAAGTTGAACTTCGGGTGGTGATGCGGGTAGCTGGCGCCGACTTCAGGATTGCCGGCACCGGAGAACCAGAACATGCCCGGTTTCTTCAAAAGATAATTTGAGAAATCTTCGCCGCCCATTTGAGGGGCTAATTCGACGGCTGTACCTTCGCCGAAGGTTTGATCCATGACTTTTTTGAACACATCGGTTTCTTTTTCATGATTGTAGACCGCAGGATAACCGTCTCGATAATCAACAGAACCTTGTGCATGGTAAGCAGCACAGACATTTTCAACAATAGAGGCGAGTTCTTTTTTTACCTTCTCACGCACTGCGGGGTCAAAGGTTCGTACGGTTCCTTCCATCGTTGCCGTATCGGCAATCACGTTCGGCGCCACGCCGGCGTTAAATTTCCCAATCGTTACAACTGCCGCCTGCTGTGGATCAACTTCCCGGCTGACGATCATCTGAATTTGGTTGACGACCTGCGAAGCAACAGCGACCGAGTCAATCGACAGATGCGGTGCCGAACCATGACCTCCTTTCCCTTGGATATGGATTTTTAAATAGTCGGCTGCAGCCATGAAATAGCCTTTGCGGTAGCCGATTGTGCCAAAGGGAACGGTGCTCCAAAGATGCGTTCCGAACACCAGATCAACCTCTTCAAGGCAACCATCCTTAATCATGGCCTGGGCGCCCCCCGGTGGAAATTCCTCTGCCGGCTGGTGCAGCAGCACAACATCTCCGGCAAGTTCTGCGCGATGGGCTTGAAGCACTTTTGCCGTACCAAGGAGGGTCGCGGTATGCCCGTCGTGGCCGCATGCATGCATGACATTCGGAACCTTTGATTTATAGGGAACATCGGTTTCTTCGTTGATCGGAAGTGCATCGAAATCAGCGCGCAGGGCAACGGTCAGTCCCGGCTTTTCGCCGTGGATGCGGGCGACAATGCCAAAACCGCCCACATGCGTTTGAATGTCGGTAATACCGAAACGCTTTAATTTTTCTAAAATAAATGCGGACGTTTCTGCTTCTTGCGTTGAGAGTTCCGGATGTTGGTGCAAATATCTGCGCCATTCCACCATTGTTTCGTATTCTTTTTCTAAGTCATCAGACCATGACGCGCTCATTTTCTGACCCCCTGTATTGATTTAATAATCTGCAGTGCACAACAATAAAAATAATAATCTATTTTCAGAATTCGGAAAATCTATAACGCAATTATAATCAACAAAAATCTAATAGTCAAAAAAATTCTTAATATAATAAATCATTTTTATGTTATTTATGTCATAATTTCTCACATATAATGCGGATTCTACATTAAAAAAATTTTTTAATCCGCATTTTTTAGAATTCAAGAGAATTATTTGTTGAAACATGATAGAATTTATTACAATAATAATAAATTATTACGAATGAAACAATACAAAAAAGAACAAATTGTCTAAATTAATGGTTCGGTGTATTCTTAATTTGTCATTTTTAATGATTCGCTTGCTCCATTCCGCACATCGATAAAGGTATGACTAACAAGGGGAGATCACCATTGAACGAAAAGAATAATACAGACACCAGTGAAGTCATCCGCCAATTACGTGCTGTTCCTGCTGTGCAGCAAGCATTGTCTTTCCTTGCTGAGGACAATGCCCGCACAACCACTGAGCAAATTGCGTTGACTGCTGTACCCGCGCCGCCATTTAAAGAAAACGCCCGTGCCGCTTGGATGGCGGAGCGTTTTCATGCACTAGGGCTGAAATCCGTTTATACTGATAAAGAAGGAAATGTACTTGGCCTGCTTCCGGGAAAATCTAGTGAACAGAAAATCGTTGTTTCCGCTCACTTAGATACGGTTTTCTCGGAAGATACGTCCATTGATCCAATGGTGAAAGACGGCGTTGTTTATGCGCCGGGGATCGCCGATGACGGCCGCGGGCTGGCGGTGCTGCTCACCTTGATTCGCGCACTCATCACTTCTGAAATTAAACCGCAGCACACGCTCCTGTTTGTCGCTACGGTCGGCGAAGAAGGCCTTGGCGATTTACGCGGCGTTAAATCCTTGTTTCAAACAAGGAAGGACATCGGCGGATTTATTTCGATCGAGCCGGGGACGCCGGAACGGATCACGGCAACCGCAGTCGGCAGTCATCGCTACAGAATCGTAGTCAAAGGCCCCGGTGGCCACAGCTTTGGCAATTTTGGTACCCCAAGCGCGATTCATGCACTTGGGCGCGCAATTGCCAAAATCAGTGAACTCACAGTACCAAAAAATCCGGTCACTACGTTCACAGTGGGTACGGTGAGCGGCGGTACGTCCATCAATTCTATTGCCGAGCACGCTGAGATGGGGCTCGACATGCGTTCGGTCGCCCAAGATGCACTGCTTGAATTAGAAAAACACGCATTGGCCTGCGTCCGCCAAGCGGTTAAAGAAGAAAACGCGCGCTGGAAAAAAACGGACTTGATTCAGGCAGAAATCGAGCGTGTCGGCGAACGTCCTGCCGGAACGCAGAAAAAAACAGACCCTGCCGTTCAGACAGCGGTTGCGGCAATTCGCTCCTTCAATCTACAGCCCCAGCTTGAACCAATGAGCACCGATTCCAATGTCGCGATCCATTATGGCATCCCCGCACTGACCTTGAGCGGCGGCGGCAGATGCGGCGGCATGCATACACTTGCGGAGTATTATGACCCGAAAGATGCTTATGTCGGTGCACAGGCCGTGCTCTTAACAGTACTCGGCTTTTCAGGCGTTGAAAATACCGTGCCGTCTGTTCTGTTTGCAACCTAAAAATGCACGTTTAGCTTTCGTTCACTAATCAGTGAAACCATATAAAAGGAGTCTTCACATTGCCAAATAGCGTTACAGATACTGAACTCGAACAAAAATTGATTGATTGCCGCCGTCAGCTGCATGAACATCCGGAGCTGTCGTTTGAAGAATATGAAACAACGAAGGCGCTGAGAGGTTGGCTTAACGAGGCGGGCGTTGAAACGCTTGAACTTCCGCTTGAAACCGGCGTGCTGGCCGTCATTCGCGGCGCAAAGCCCGGCCCGGTCATCTGCCTGCGCACAGATATTGACGCGCTGCCCATTCAGGAGGAAACGGGACTTCCTTTTGCTTCAAAAGTTCCGGGCAAGATGCATGCTTGCGGACACGACTTTCATACCGTATCCATTCTTGGCGCAACACTGCTGCTTAATGAACGCAAAGCAGAGTTGGAAGGTACCGTCAAGGTCATCTTCCAGCCCGCTGAGGAAAACGGCGGCGGTGCGCTCAAGGTCCTCGAAACCGGCGTACTCGATGATGTACAAGCCATTTTCGGTATGCACGACATGCCGCATCTGCCGACAGGAACGATCGGCATCAAACCCGGGCCGCTCATGGCTGCCGTTGATAAATTTACGATTGATGTTGAGGGAATTGGAACCCATGCAGCGGCACCTGAAAAAGGGATCGATTCGATTGTCGTCGCCTCACATATCATTACCGCACTGCAATCCATTGTTGCGCGCAATGTCTCGCCGCTGAACAACGCAGTCATCAGCGTCACACGTCTTGAAGCCGGAAACACTTGGAACGTGCTGCCGCAAACCGCTCAAATGGAAGGCACCGTGCGTACCTTCCAAGAGCATGTTCGCGATGGTATCCCGGCAAAGATGCAACGTGTCGTTGAAGGCGTTGCTGCAGGACTTGGCGCCAAAGGAACTCTGCATTTTACAAAACTTGGCCCGGCAACAATTAACAATGAAAAACTAGCGGAATGGTCCATTGACACCGCGAAGGCTTCAGGGCTCAACGTGATCACACCGACACCGTCTACAGCGGGCGAAGACTTTGCCGAATACATGAAAAAGATACCGGGCGCCTTCTACTTTATGGGTGTATCCGGAACCTCGGGACTCCATCATCCTGATCTGATCATTGATGAAAAAGCCATTCTTCCTAGTGCTAAATTTTTTGCGAATCTTGCCATCGCTATGGTTAAAAAAGTACGTGCGTTGTAATAAAAGGATCGATCCCAAAAGCTAACTGATGATGCGCGCAGTGCCCCTTTTGGAACCGTCTCCGTCATTCAAAATCACAAAGCTTGTTAAGCGCGATCAAGAAGAGGGTATCACATCGTCATCGACGTTGAGATACCCTCTTCTTTGTTTTACCCTTTACGATTCCCGTACCTTTTTCACTTTACTCAGATAGCGGTAAATTGAAGCTTCCGACGTACACAACTCTTGAGCAACAATGCTGACAATCCCTTTTAACAGAAAAATGCCGTTCTCGTTTAATTTCTCAATAATCGCAATCCGTTCCTCCTGAGACATACGCTCCGGAGGAATGTTTACCCCACCGACAATCTCTTTAATGCTTTCTTTGGCCAAGTCCTCAATCGACGGACTCAGATGTTCGACGGCCGGCGGCTTTTCTTTCTTCTTTTCGATCGGCCGCTGCACGCCGACAAATTGACTCAAGTAGGCAATGACACGCTCCATTTTTCGATAGTCACTATTAATACAGAGCATGCCGATAATATCATCTTTCGTGTTTCGTATGAAGAATGTTGACGAGCGCAGTACCGTTCCATCTTTCGCCACACCTTCATAATTGGTGATATAGCTTTTATTTTTGGCGCGGCCCTCCTTCAACATCTTCAACATTAAATTGGTCACTGGAGCGCCGAGCTCGCGACCGCTTAAATTCGTTTTACCGATCGCGACCACCGAATGTTCAAGATCAGTCACGTCATGAAGAATGATCTCAGTATCATCTCCAAGAACCTCACTTAGAAACCCAACCAACGCTCTGTAACAGTCTAATTCCGCGTTAATAAAATCACCGCCCTTACTTCTCAAAACGTAAAAAATATAATAAATAATTATTGTAATGATAAATGATTCACACTTATTTTTCAACTGCACATTTGCTGTTACATTGCTTACAAAGATGCGTGTGCCGATCGTTTCCCTGCCGCATTTCGAGACACTTCACGCCATGCATAGATACATATGGCGCACCAAATGAACAAAAAGGAAAGGAACTGGATCCGATCCATCGATTCATGAAAAAGAAACACCCCAATCAGAAAAGCAGATGAAGGCGTCATATATTGGAAGAATCCAATCATTGTCAAAGGAATCCGCTTCGCTCCTTCAGCGAACCAGATTAAGGGAAGTGCAGTCAGAATTCCGGCACCGATCAGCAGAAGTGCGGTTGTACCCGAAAAAGCGGTCTGCAGGCCGGAGGTTGTATAAGTATGAACCGTAAGCACAACGACAGCAATCGGAACGATAAGCAGCGTCTCAATGCTCATCCCGATCAATGCATCAAGCTTAATGATTTTTTTACAAAAGCTGTACATACCTGACGTTGCTGCAAGAGCCAGCGCAAGCCACGGGACGACGCCAAAATGAACGGTCACCAGCAGGACACCTGTAAAAGCAAGTGCAAGAGAAAGCCATCCCCAGGCATCACTCCGTTCCTTAAAAAATAGAATCCCGATCAGCATACTCACAAGCGGAATCATGAACAAACCAAGACTTGCATCTAAGACATGCTGATGGCCAACGGCCCATACATAGAGCATCCAATTTGTGCTGATTGCCAGTGAACCGGCAAAGACAATGAGCAGTTGTTTCGGTTGATGAATGAGCTCTATCGTTTTCAGACATAAGCATCTAAATCGTCTGCGCAAGGCAATGACAAGCATCATAAATACAAAAGCCCAAATGATTCGATGCGCAAGCACTACCCATGAAGGGATTGCTGCAAGCCATTTCCAATAAACCGTGAGAAAGCCCCATATGGAAAAGGCTGAAAAAGTATAAATGATTCCAAGACGACGATCAGACAATACATTCACGCCCCACTCTGCTCAATTCAAGAGGATTACAGCCCCAGTTCATCGTGCTTCTCCCCCATCAGCGCAGAAAGTCAGCAGCGATTTTCTTATAGATCTGAATGGAGTCAAAGAATGGCTGACGCGCCACATATTCATTGGGCTGATGAGCAGCCGGCGGGTAGCCCGGACCAACGACCGCAATCGGAAACGCTTTTTTTACTTGTGAAAAAAAAGCGCCATCGGTATACCCCGAAAATCCATAAGGTTCAATCGTCTTCCCACGAACCTCCTCGACGACCTGAACCAGCTGTTTCACAAAAGGATCATCTTTTGCTGTTTTAACCGGGTGCATGTCGTTAAGAATCTCGATCGTCGTTTTTAATTGTGGAATATCTTTTTGGACGGCATCAATGATCGCTTGTATCGACGCAATGATCGCTTGATGATTTTGCGAGGGCAGCGTTCGCATGTCAATTTCCACGGTACACTTATCGGCAATAACATTGGTACCGTTTCCACCACGGATTACATCAATGCTAGAGGTCGGCTCGCTGAGCAAATCATCCGGTTCAAACGTGAATCGAAACTCCGATTGAAATTTCGAGAGAAGCGCAATCATATGTTCATTGGCATTAATCCCGCAGCTCGGTGTTGAACCATGTCCCGTTTTTCCATATGTAGCTAAGCGCAGCCACAAAGCGCCTTTCTCAGCAATAGACACTTCATTATCCGTCGGTTCGCCGATCAGCACCGCATCAAGGTCGTCTGCATAACCACGCTTGACCAGCTGCTCGGCGCCAATTGATGACGTTTCTTCACCAACGGTCGCGATAAATTTAAGGGTTCCTTTAAACGGCGTCCCCTCTTCTTTCAATGCAATGAGTGCTGCGATCATCGCGGCAAGACCGCTTTTCATATCGGAAGCGCCTCGTCCATAGATCTTGCCGTCCACTTCTTCTGCTCCAAACGGATCATGATCCCAAGCGATCTCTCCGACCGGTACAACATCCATATGTCCGGTAAATGCCAGTGTCTTGCCAGGCTCCGCGCCTTTTAGTTCCGCGATCAGCTGATGCCGCTTTTCACCATAGACAATGACTTCGCTCGGAATCCCCGCCGCCTCAAAGGTTTTCTGAATAAGCGCCGCAGCCTCCGCTTCATTTCCCGGCGGATTGGTGGTATTTATTTTCAATAATTTTTTTAGCAGCGCTAGCGCTTTCTCATCGTTCATCGCCAATTCCTCTTCTCTTAAGCTGTAATCTGTTGTGTTTATAAGTTGTTTTAAAACGCTGGCATACAAACGTATTGGAGCATCGATTCGATAAGAAGCGATGCTGTGTCCATAAACCGCCAGCATCGCTTCTTTCACAATGAATACCGCCAAAAACAGCATTCGATGGATTAAGTATAACAAAATTCAAACAATTTAGGCAGTCGTTTGCTTGAATCGTCTAAAAGTTTTCGAATTATACGAACAAAAATGAGATAGTCTGGGCAAAAATGTTGCAATGTTACGAATTTAGAGGAATCTGTTACGATTTCCACGATTACTGCTTGTGTGATGGGTTCGTGTCTTCTCCGCTTGCCAAGGGCGCACCGCGAGCCGCCTCAGACAGGGGGTCTCGCTGGCACGCATCAGGACGCGGTGTTCTACCGAACCACCTACACTCGTTTCCTGAAATCTTTTATTTTCTATACTTTCTTACCAGTGTAAAAGCTCCTGCCTTAACTGGCAGGAGCTCGTCGATTAAGAAAGTCTTGTTTTAAAATTTTCGTAGTTAAACGTTTTGATCGTCTGCAGCCCCTCTTGTTCGCTGTACTTGACAAGCGAGGGCAGCGCGATGCCGTTGAAGGTATTGTTTTTGACCATCGAATAGATGGCCATATCACAGAAGACAAGACGGTCGCCGACTTTGAGCGGCTGATCAAAGGAATAGTCGCCGATCACATCGCCGGACAGGCAAGTTGGCCCGCCAAGACGATAGGTAAAGGCACGTTCCCCGGGCTTTCCTGCATCAAGGATCTCAGGCCGATAGGGCATTTCCAGTACATCCGGCATATGACAGGTCGCCGAAGTATCCAGAATGGCAATCGGCATTCCATTTTCAAACACATCGAGAACGCTAGCCACAAGATAGCCGCTATTCAAGGCCACCGCTTCGCCCGGCTCCAAATAAACATCAATGGCATACTTTTCTTGCACCGATGTGATGCAGCGTTCGAGCCGTTCCAGATCATAACCCTTGCGTGTGATGTGATGACCACCGCCAAAGTTGAGCCACTTCATGCCTTTGAGGTATTGGCCAAACTTGCGTTCCACAACCTTCAGCGTATGTTCCAGCGCATCCGAATTCTGCTCACATAACGTATGGAAATGCAGTCCGTCAAGTCCCTCCAGGGCGTCCGGATCAAAATTTGTTTCCGTAACGCCCATGCGCGAGTATGGCGCGCAGGGATCATAAAGTCCGGTCTCAACCTCCGAATATTCGGGGTTGACACGCATGCCGCATTCAATCACCCGAGGTGCCTGCTTCACCTGGTCTTTAAAGCGCGCCCACTGGCTGAATGAGTTAAAGACGATGTGATCGCTCACCTCGAGAATTTCAGCGAAGTCCTTTTCATCGTAAGCGGGTGAGTAGATATGCACTTCCTTGTCCATCTCTTCACGGCCGAGCCGTGCTTCGTACAAGGAGCTGGATGCAACCCCGCTCAAGTAGCGGCCGATCAGTGGGTAAAAGGCGAACATTGAAAAAGCCTTTTGTGCAAGCAGGATCTTGCAGCCGGTCCGCTCCTGCAGTTGTTTCAAGCGTTCAAGATTTTTCACAAGCAGATCTTCATCAACAATGTAACTTGGCGATGGAGCCGCAGTAAAATCGATAGCCATTGGCAAGCTCCTTAATCGATTAGCGTTGGCGCAAATTCTTCATGCCACGGCAAACCAAATTGATTCAACGCATCCATAAACGGATCCGGATCGAATTCTTCAATATTGTAAACACCCGGTCGTTTCCATTTTCCGGTCATCACCATTGCTGCACCAATCATCGCCGGTACACCGGTTGTATATGAAATCGCCTGAGAACCGACTTCTTTGTAGCATTCCTGGTGATCGCATACGTTATAAACATAATAGGTGCGCGGCTTGCCGTCCTTGACGCCTTGGAAGATGCAGCCGATATTCGTTTTGCCCTTTGTACGCGGTCCAAGTGATGCCGGGTCTGGTAAAACGGCTTTCAGGAATTGCAGCGGAACGATTTTCTTTCCTTCAAATTCGATTGGTTCAATGGAAGTCATGCCGACGTTTTCCAAAACTTTAAGATGCGTCAGATAGCTTTGACCAAAGGTCATCCAGAAGCGAATCTTTTTAATGCCATTAATGTTTTGCGCAAGGGATTCCATTTCCTCATGGTGAAGCAAGTAGATGTCTTTCGGTCCGATCTGTGGAAAATCATAGACGCGTTTGATCGCCATTGGTTCGGTTTCAATGAATTGACCATTTTCAAAGTAACTGCCGTTCGCGGTTACTTCACGAATGTTGATTTCCGGATTGAAGTTAGTCGCAAATGGATAGCCGTGGTCGCCGGCGTTAGCGTCGAGAATATCGATTGAATGAATTTCATCAAAGTAGTGTTTCTGAGCATATGCAGAGAATACACCGGTCACGCCCGGATCAAAACCGCTGCCGAGTAGTGCGGTGATGCCGGCTTCTTTGAAGCGGTCACGATACGCCCATTGCCATTTGTATTCGAATTTGGCCGTATCTTCCGGCTCGTAGTTTGCCGTATCCACATAGTCTGTTTTCGTTGCCAGACACGCATCCATAATCGTTAGATCCTGATAAGGGAGCGCGACGTTGATTACAATATCCGGGTTCACCTTTTCAATCAATGCAATCAATGCCGGAACATGATTTGCATCTACCTGTGCGGTCGTAATTTTTGTCTTACCGCCGTCCAACTTTTCTTTGAGGGCATTACATTTGGAAAGTGTACGGCTTGCGATACAAATTTCTTCAAATACCTCTGAATTCTGGCAGCACTTATGTGCTACAACCCCTGCGACGCCGCCTGCGCCGATCATCAATGCTTTACCCAATTTACGAACGCCTCCTTAAAAGTAGCCTGTCCACTGCAAGGACTCATTAATAATGGATCAGACACATTTATTCCATTTCTTCAAGCATCCGCTTGACATAGTTCGGCAGTGCAAATGCGCCGACGTGAATTTTATCATTATAATAGCGGGTTTTCAGGTTTCGTGCCTTCCATTTTTGTGCATCAAAGTCCTGAAGCGGATGACCGTGCTTCGACGCAAAGCCAAACAGCCAGTGGCCAGATGGATAGGTTGGAATATGCGCCTGATAGACACGACTGATCGGGAAGGAATCAACGATCCGCTTATGGGCGCGCTGCATTGCAATCGCGTCAACCGGATAGAATGGGCTTTCATGCTGGTTGACCATTGCCCCGGTTGCCGTAAGCGCCTTGAAACAGTTTCCATAGAATTCCTTTGTAAAAAGGCCTTCACCAGGACCAAAAGGATCGGTTGAATCGACAATAATCAAATCGTATTCATCCTTTTTTGAACGAACAAATTTCAAACCATCCGCCTCGTGAATGATCACGCGCGGATCATCTAATTTGGCTGCGGTTTGCGGCAAATATTTTTTACATGCTTCAATGACTTGCGCATCAATTTCAACTAAATCAATTTGCTGGATTTCCGGATAGCGGACAAGTTCGCGGACCGCACCGCCGTCTCCCCCGCCGATCACCAGCACCTTTTTCACCTGTGGCAAGACGGCCATCGGCACATGGACGATCATTTCATGATAGATGAATTCGTCCTTCTCCGTCAGCATCATATACCCGTCAAGGGTCAAAAAGCGCCCGAATTCAAGCGAATCGAAAATATCGATCCGTTGAAACTCGCTTTGCGCGCTGTACACTTGTCGGTCAACCTTAATCGACAGTTTCACGTTATCTGTGTGTTTCTCTGTAAACCATAAGTCCAAGCCGTTCACTCCTTCACTGTCTGGATTGCGTTGACGTGACTGTCTTGTGTACCGGTAAGAAAACAGCCCTTTTCCTTCGCATACTGAATATATTCAAGTACCTTGGCCGTCACTTTTTCGCCCGGAGCGAGGATCGGAATCCCCGGCGGATAGCACATCACGAATTCGCCGCAGATCCGTCCAAGACTGTCCTCAAGTCTTGTCGACTCACTTTCCGCATAAAAGGCCTCTTGAGGGGCAAGAATGACTTCCGGACGAATGTATTCCTGGCTTAACATACCGGTCCGATCCTTGGCATAGCGCCGCTTAATCTCCGACAAGGCCGACACGAGCCGTTCGAGATCCATGATCCGATCGCCGATTGAAAGATAAGCAAGAATATTGCCGATATCGCCGAACTCGATTTGGATATCGTATTCATCGCGGAGAAGGTCATAAACTTCAATGCCGGCAAGACCGATATCCCGCGTCAGCACGGACAATTTCGTACGGTCGAAATCATAGATCGAATCGCCGTTGATCAGTTCCTCGGCGTACGCGTAATACCCGCCGATCTGATTAATTTCTGCACGCGCGTACTCGGCCATCTGAGCCACTTTCTCAAAAATCGCGCGGCCGCGCAAGGCGAGATTGCGGCGCGATATGTCCAGAGAAGAAATCAGCAGATAGGAGCCGCTTGTCGTCTGCGTCAAATTGATGATCTGACGGACATAACCCTCGCTTAATCCGTTAACAAGCAAGAGCGAGCTCTGCGTCAGCGAACCACCGGATTTATGCATGCTGACTGCAGCCATATCGGCGCCGACCGACATCGCCGAGGCTGGAAGCCCTTCGCCAAAATAAAAGTGCGTCCCGTGCGCTTCATCAACAAGTACCAGCATGTTGTGCTGATGCGCCAGTTCCGTAATCGCCTTTAAATTTGAGCAAATGCCATAATAGGTTGGGTTATTGATTAAAACCGCTTTGGCATCCGGATTTTCCAGAATTGCTTGCTTCACATCGGCAACCGACATGCCAAGTGAAATACCAAGTTCGTGGTTCACGCCCGGGTTGACGTAAACGGGAATCGCTCCACTCAGAATCAGCGCATTAATCGCACTGCGATGCACGTTGCGCGGCATAATCATTTTTTCACCGCGTTTGCAAGCACTCATCACCATGCTCTGCACAGCGGAGGTTGTTCCGTTCACCATAAAAAAGGCGTGTTTCGCCCCGAATGCTTCAGCCGCCAGTTCTTCTGCTTCTTTGATCACCGACACCGGGTGGCACAGATTATCAAGCGGTTTCATTGAATTCACATCAACGGTCAGGCATTTTTCTCCAAGAAAATCGGTTAATTCACGATTCCCCTTGCCTCGTTTGTGTCCCGGCACATCAAAAGGCACGACCCGCATCGCTTTATAGCGATTCAGCGCCTCAAGGACAGGCGCGCGTTCTTGTGATAAATTCATAAGCAGCACTCCAATAATTAAAAAATATTCGCCCCGCTGTAGATCTCAATCATTTCCCTGCGGAGATTGCTGCTGATCTTCAAACGTTCCTTCGGCGGGATTTCAAGTACATCGCGATTAAACAAATAGTTCTGTAAATCAAGTTCTTTAATAAGCATTTTGGTATGGAAAAGATTGGCTTGATAAACATTAATGTCAACGGCATCATAATTCTCAAGTGTTTCGTCATCGATATAATTTTGAATCGATGTTATCGGATGATCCATGAACAATTTCTTTCCATCGACATCGCGTGTAAACCCGCGTACGCGGTAATCCGCCGTGATGATGTCGGAATCGAAACTGCCGATCAAGTAATTGAGTGTATTCAATGGGGAGATTTCCCCGCATGTGGCCACATCGATGTCAACGCGGAACGTGGCAATCGCCGTGCCCGGATGAAATTCCGGATAGGTATGCACCGTTACATGGCTCTTATCCAGATGGCCGACAATGGTGTCCGCATAGTGCCCGAGATTGCATGAGCGATCAATTTGATCCTTTGGGAACTCCTGCTCAGCAATCAGTACGGTAACACTCGCACCTTGGGGATCGTAGTCTTGTTTGCTGATATTGAGCACATGCGCACCGATCATCTCCGTGACATGGCAAAGAATATGGGTCAGCCGCTCTGAATTGTACTGTTCATCAATGTAGGTAATATAATCGCGTTGCTCACGTTCACTCTTCGCATAGCAGACATCGTAAATATTAAAACTTAGTGACTTCGTGAGGTTGTTGAAGCCGTACAATTTCAGTTTGTTTTCCAACCCTATCCCCACAACCTTTCCCGGTTCTCTACTCACAATCGATGGCATTCGCTACAAGAAAAAAATAAGCCGCTACGGCGATAATTGTCGAATCGTCACACACATAAAAATCTAATTTAATTATATAGACAACCCGATTCAAGTCAAGAAAAAATAATACACAGCAAAAACCAATTTCTTCTATTATTTATATCCATCTCATCGATCGAAATACAAAAAAACGTGTGAAGAAAAAACGACCCGCCAAGTTAAAAAGAATCCGCCCAAAGTTAAAGCGAATTCCCAAAAAGTTAAAGCGAATTCCCAAAAAGTTAAAGCAAATTTCGCAAAAGTTAAAGCGAATTTCGCGAACCTTATAGAGGGTCCATACGAAGAATAGGTCAAAAACAAAAAAGCGGCAATCCGCCGCTGTTAATCAAGTTTAACGTGATGAAGCATTGTTCCAAAAATGGTTGGCCAGTCTTTTACTTTTGCAACGGCTTTGCGCTGCTGGATATAAACCGGATCATTGGCGATGCGCGTGAGCCGTTCACACTCACGAATCAACAGCTCCGGATCTGATTGATCCAGGCAAAGATAGCTTCCCTCTCGTTCATATTTTTTCGTCGAAGGCAAATGAATCCCGACCGCTGCTTTTCCCGAAGCAAGAAATTCAAACAATTTTAACGGAAAAACAGCATGATTATAAGGCGATGCTTTATACGGCATCAGTCCGATCGTCACTTGCTGCATGTAATGCGGCACCTGATCCGCAGGTACTGCGTCTACCCAAGTCACATTCGGACGTGCAAGCAGTTGTTTGAAATTCGGATCGCCATGGGTACTGTCCGGACCAACAAGCAGAATCGTCCAATCCGGTTTACGGCAGGCAACGGCATCCAAAAGGGCGAAATCCAACTTGGGCTTCATCCCGCCAATGTAGCCGAGCACGGTTCGCGCATTCTTTGTCGGCTTGCCTGCCGCCTCGAACATCGCGTAATCCACCCCATTCTCAAACGTTCGGACGCGGCTTTGCTTGGCGACCGGCAGCTCTTGATCGGTGACGTGATGCAAGTCATCCGACGTGCAGAAGATCAGATCGGCACGCGTGACAATTCGATGCTCCGATTGAGCAATCACGCGTCTTCGCATTCGGCGCGCAAGGGACAGTCGGCCGCTGATCGGCGCTGCCCACAGATCGCTGCGGTCATACACGACACGTTCCCAGCGCAGCAAATGGCTCAAGCTTGGAAAGCCCGGAAATGTATACCACAAATACAAATGGAAACGCCCCTGATAAATCTGCAACCGATGAACGAGCTGCTTCAGGCGCCGCTGGTGAAATAAGGGAAGGTAACGAGAAAAACGAAACGCCTTTTGCGGCAATAAATCGGTAACCGTCCACTGCTCGATACGCTGGCCCGCGCCGACCTTGTGATCCGTCTCGCGATGCGGCGCGGGACAAAGCCAGATTACGCGTTCGGTGTCACAACGAGACGCAAGAAATTCAGCGAGCCGATGGCGGCGATAGCGCAGTCCGTCCTGACTCCATCGCCCTGCACCAACAATGACATGTATGTCTTTCATCATGGTCTTCCTTTCCAGTCAGATGCTGATCATTCGCTTCATCAAGGCATGGGCTGCATAATGAACAAAATACCAGCAGGACGGGATCAGCGGCAAGCGTTCGACATTTCGGTAGACAAACCAGGTTTTCTTGGCCGCCTTCCATTTATTCCCTGACAGTGAGGTCTTCCCGCTGATTCGATATTCAGCCAGCACCTCATCCATCCCGTAAGCCACGAGTCCTGTTTTCAGCAAAGAAAGCCAAGTTGCCAAGTCCTGTCTGGAACGAAGATCAGGCATATGAAAAGTCCCGGTCTGCTTTCGATCGATCATCACCGTCAGACAGCCGACAATCGTATTTTTCAACATTCTTTTATAAGTCACACGCTTGGGTGCCGATACGATTTTGTTGAGCAAGTGCCCTTCTGCATCCATCAATTCATAGCCGGTAAAAGTAAATGCATACTGATGCATTTCCATGAACCGCAATTGATTTTCTAACTTTCTTGGCTTCCAGCAATCATCGCTGTCGAGAAAGGCAACATAACGGCCTTTCGCATGATCCAGCGCCGTATTCCGAGCAAAGGCCGCACCATGATTTTCCCCTAAAAAGATGGGGCGAATGCGTGTATCCTCTTTGGCCGCCTCGCGAAGCATCGCGCACGTCTGATCGGATGAAGCGTCATCGACAAGGATCAGCTCCCAGTACGGCCAAGTCTGTGCGCGTACCGATTGGATCGTTTGCTGAATCGTTTTTTCCGCGCAGTACGTCGGTGTGATTACCGAAATCAGAGTGTTGTCATCGTGTTCCGCAGCCATCATTATTCAGCTCCCCTCGCGTTATTTTTACGAATAAATTCCGGCAATGCCGCCGCGAGAAGCACAAGCGTCATTCCGATCACGGCACCAAGGACCGCCCGTTTCTTCGAAGATAAGGTTGTGACACTCGCTCCGCTGCTTGATACCTGCTCCAATTGCTGAGCCGGTCGCATCGTCAATTTTAAGCTTTGCAGTTTATAAACGAATCGCGTCCCCGCAGCAGCATCAGTTGCCGGCGCCTTTTCCTTTTCTAATTGTGAAAGCGTTTGATCGATTAATTTTTCCCTCCGGTTATAATGCTGCCGATCAGCATTAAGGAAGGCATCCGTTATGGCTTGCGCGCCATTCTTTGCCTCTTCCTTTGATGGCGCGCGGTAACGGAGCTGAATCAAACGATTGTTCAAATCGCGAATCTCCACTTTGCTCAGCAATTCTTGTTCATTTTGCGCCCACAGCTGCGGCAGCTGCTGCTGATAGAATGGCGCGTTGGTAAGCATTAGGATGACCGGATTCGTCTCGTTAAAAATGGGATCTTCATAGCTTCCCAATTGCACGGTTGCTTGCGCTTGATAAGAAGAAGGCATCGCGCCAACCGGTACGAGAAAACCGATGACGGCAAGTGCGGCAGGAAGGGCCAGCACCAGCCATAGATAGTGTTTTAAGCGTGTGGTAAACCGTTTCAGTAGATTCATTTCATCGACTCTCCCGACTTTGAAACTGAGCAAAGGACGCTTGCGCAGCAAATCACAAAACCTAAGAACACCCAATGAAAATACAGATTGCTGACTGAACTGGGGCTGATACTGGAAATGAGAAAGGCCGTCTGAGCAGTCAAACCAGTTTCCACAAGCATCCTTGCTTTTTGATCCGTTTGTTTTGCATGTGCTTTATATAAGTAGAAAAAGAGGACAAGATACATGACCAGATAACCGCCGCCGATCAGTAAGCCGAATGTCCCGGTAATCTCACCAAGCCAATGATGCACCTCGAAAATTTGATCGGTATTCGTGACCGGCTGCTGTTCAAGATAAACCGAAAGATTGCCTGCGCCGACGCCGAATCCATACGTATCCGTTAAATAGTGCCAAGCGCTTTGCAACAGATTCATCCGTACCGTATTTGAACTTGGATTCTCATTAACCGCATAAACGGCAGGTGCACGGATGATATGCTGCAGCATCTCCAGTAGTTTTCCCGAAAGAAGCAGTACACCTGCAGCTGCGAACAAGCCACCGCCCCACAAGGCTATTTTTCTGCCGTTTTTCGGCAGCATGAGGAGTGCATAGCAGGCAATCCCGCCCGCAACCCCCAGCAGACAAGCACGCGATTCGGTTTGGATAATCAGCCAGATCGACAGTCCGGCAGCGCATAGGCAGAGCAGCCGGGCAAACGGCTGTTTCACGTTTCGAAGCGCCGCTAAATAAAAAAAGACCGAAACGGAAAGCAGCAATGCAAAATCGTTCTGATTTGTGAATACGGCGGTAGGGTAGCCCTGTTTGTAGTTCGGCCCATTAAACAACGTTGACGTCGGCAGCTGAATGCGCGCAAAATGATTGACAAGCCCGATGACAATCAAGCAACCGCTCATCACCATCCAGACTGCATGAAAAGCGATCAACTGGCGCACGCGCGTAAATGTAAACACCGCAAGAAAAATGAACAGCATACCGATGCCGAGCAAGAACAGATATTTAATGCCCTCCGTAACCGACCACGCCCAGGTAAGCGAAGCCAGCGCATAGGCCATCCAAAAACAAAGAAAGAGCAGGACACCTTTGACCGGCGTCCTTACCCATTGCGCGCGCAATCCGCCGCTTTTCACCACATAGACAAGAAACACGACGACACTCGCAATTAAAAGGATTCTGTAAATAAAAAGCGTAAAGAAACCAATCGTTACGCGAAACACGATTTGATTTAAAAAGGTTGAGGCAACGAAGACATACATCATGCTTGTCAGCAGTACGGATGATGATGTATGCTCCTTTAAATAAAGCACGGCGATCAGCGCAACTGAAATCCAGCCGAGTGTGGCCACAAGCTGCAGCCATGTGTCTCCAATCCAATAAATACCCAGCAAACTAGCCGCCAGCAGCGCAATGAGAACGACATGTTCACGAATCGCGCGATGATCCTCCCGCTGCGCTCGCGGATTGTATTGCTGCGATCGGTTCATGGCTTCGCTAAACTCAAACGGCTTCACGTTTTCTCCGTTTCAAGGCACGCAAGGTCATCCGCAGCCCATCTTTGAGCGACACCTCAGGTTTCCAATGCAGCAGTTCTTTGGCCTTTTCGTTGGAAAGCATGCTGTGGCGAATATCGCCGCTGCGCTTCGGCCCATAGTAAACCTCCAGATCTGATCCGGAAACATCTTTCATCAACTGAAACAGATCGTTAATACTGATCGCCGTTTGCGATGAGACATTGACGCATAGATTTTCTTTAACGGAGAGGCCGGCAACAACGGCACGGGCCACATCTTCCACAAAAATAAAATCACGCGTTTGGTCGCCGTCGCCATAGATCATCGGCGGCGTTCCTTTTTGGATCCGATCGGAAAAGATCGAGACCACACCACCTTCACCATCCGCATCCTGACGCGGACCGTATACATTACTGAAACGTAAGATGCTAGAGCGTAAATCATAAAATTTTGCGAATAGATGTAGATAATTTTCTACCGTTCGTTTCGTTAATCCGTAAGGAGATTCCGGCTGCGTCGGATGCTCGGTTGTGACCGGAATTTCCAGCGGGTTACCATATACGGCCGCAGATGAAGCAAAAACGATTTTTTTCACATTGGAAAGACGTGCACCGTTCATGATATTCAGTGATCCGGTTACATTCGTCCGTTCATCAAACAGCGGATCGGCAACCGATTGCGACACGCTGATCTGCGCAGCCAGATGAACAATATAGTCCGGTTGAATCGATTTAACGACATTAATGACCGATGGATCGGCGATATCGCAAATATAAAGATCGACCGGGAGATTGGCAATATTCTCCCGACGCCCGGTAGAAAAGTTATCCATAACGGCAACGGCATAGCCTTTTTTTAGCAAGACCTCCACAACATGTGAGCCAATAAATCCGGCACCGCCGGTTACCAATACTTTTTCCATGGAAATCCCTCCTGATCGTAAAAGTCATCCAGTTTGTTAGCGGGCTCCGTCCCCGGTCAACAGGACTTTGACCGTGCGCAGCAAAATGCTGATCTCAAGCATTGGCGATAGGTTGCGGACATAGTACAAGTCATAAACGAGTTTTTCTTTTGGTGACAAATCATAGCCGCCGCTCACTTGGGCAAGCCCAGTTAGGCCCGGTTTCACCATCAGGCGGTTTTTAAATCCCGGAATCTCGCGATCAAATTTCTCGGTAAATACCGGTCGCTCCGGACGCGGACCGATCAGCGACATGTCCCCTTTGAGTACGGAAAGAAACTGAGGAAGTTCGTCAATACGTGTTTTCCGAATAAATCGACCGACCCGGGTAACGCGCGGATCATCTGCCTCCGCCCATTTTGCACCGCCGCGTTCGGCATCTTTTCTCATCGAACGAAGCTTGACCAATTTGAATCGTTTTCCACCCTTTCCGCAGCGTTCCTGAACGTAGAACGGCGATCCCGGCGTCTCCAAAACGATCAATAAGGCGAAAATGAAAATGATCGGTGCAGCAAGCACGATCCCGACTGAGCTAGCGAGCAGATCAAAGCCTCGTTTGATTGGCAGATACATTTTGATCCCCTCGGGGAGTGCAATTTGCGGCCGATTGACCATTGAATAGCCGCTGCACGCGCGTATTTCTTTTTCCGGCTTCACATGAAACACCTCTCCAGTTCATCACTACTTGCCTTTGAACTTGTTTCAATTATAGTGAACCTTTATGTAGGCAATATGATGACTCGTTTAAGGTTGTGTAAAGGAATGGTTTAAATGATCCTCCGCAGAGCCAACTTTAAGAAGGAAAAGTTGAAGAATCATTTTCTCGTTTTGTCGCCCGAAACTTTTGATAGAACAGGACGATTGCCCGCCTTTGCATGAAGATCACTAATAAAAGCATGCCCAAATTTGCCAAAACCATAAATGGCAAATGCATGCTATTGAGAACGCCGGCTGTAAAAAGAACCGCAATCACCGCATAGTGCCGATAAAGTGGAAAACTTCGCCAATGCTTTGCCGAAAACCAGCTTCTGGCAATGAAAAACAAAACATAGGAGACTCCGGTCGCAAGCCCGGCACCAATCGTGCCGAGTTTAGGAACTGCAAGGGCGTTAATCAGCAGACAAGGAACCAAAGACAAGAAGCTGACCCATAGATTCAAGTAGCTTTTTCTTGAGAAGACGATCCCCAATGTTGTCGTCTCGCTAAGCGTATAGAGAACCGGCTGCAGGCAAAGCAGGCCGATCAAGCCGGCGGCAGGCAGATAATCCGGTGAAAGTAAGCACATCAGTGGCTCTTTAAAGAGAAGCACGACGAAGTAAAGCACCGACATGAACAAGAGCACGCCGCTGCTGACCATACGAAAAGCGGCAATCGATTTTCCCTCGGCGTGCCAGCGATACGCGGTTGGCACCCAGAAACTCGTAAACGCCGTCTGCACCACAGACAAAACGGCGGCAACCTTAAGCGCGGCGGCAAACATGCCGACCGCATAAAAACTGCTCCATGTACGAAGGGAAAGCTGTCCGGCAGAATTGAGCAAAGAAGATGCCGAAGCGGCCACAACGAGCGGCAAACCGAAAACAAGCATGCGATGCAAAAGCGCGCGATTGGGGCGAAAATGGCGGAGGCGAAACATCGCCCTCAATCGAAACAGAATCAGCAGATCACCGAAAATTTGACCGACAGCTGCTGAATAAACCACAGCAAGAAAGTCGCGGCGGATGAAAAGAACGAACACAAGCGTAGCCGCAAGAACGATAAGCTTAATGAACACGGTGTAAAGCGAATAAGCAAGCGCTTTTTCCTGCATCCGTAACGACAGCAGCAAGAAACGTTCAAAGCATAGGAGGACAAGCGATACACCGAGCAGCAGCGATGCTGCGTCATGATCCGGTTCACCAAACAGCAGTTGCGAGGTTGTGCTGAGATTCAGTGCAATCATCGCCAAAATAAATAAGGCGAACAAAAGCGGAAGCAGCAGGGCATTCAAGAATAACGCTTCCCGATCGTTCACCTCATGGAATTCTCGTGTATACGCCTGATCGATGCCGAGGTACTGAAACGTAGCCAGCATCGTTAACGCAAGCAGAAACATGCTCGCTTTTCCGTATTCCTCAGGTGAAACAAAATGGGTGGTTACCGGAATCGTCATCAGTCCGATAAATGCTGCACCAAACGGTCCGATTGAAAACGCGAGCAGACGCTTAATAAAGCTTTTCATTTTTTTCCTCTTCTCTTACTTCGGGTTTCGCCGTGGTTCATCCAGGCTGTTTTTAAACAGCTGAAGCAGCCCTGTATTTAGCTTTTGTATATTAAATGATTCTTTAATCGTTCGCCGTGCATTTTGCGTGATCCGCTTCCATTTTTCCGGTGTTTTGATCGCCTTTTCTAAGGCTTGTGCAAGCGATGCTGCATCCCGTTCCGGTACCAGATAGCCGTTTTCTCCATCTTGAATCAGTTCGGGAATCCCCGAGTGTATCGTGGCAACCACAAGCTTCTCCATCGCCATCGCTTCCATCAACTGAACCGGAATACCTTCCATATCGCCGTCACTTGCCGTTACACTTGGCGCAAGGACAACCTGTGCATCCTTCATTAATTTGATCCATTCATCCTGCGTTTTCCAGCCGACAAGCTGGATATGTCGTGTCATTTTGCACCGTTCAATCTGTTCCTGAAGCTTGTCCTTTAACGGACCGTCTCCGGCAATCGCATAACGAACGGAATACCCCTTTTTCACCAATTGAGCCACCGCCTCAATCGCGTATTGCAAACCCTTTTTTTCAACCAACCGTGCTGCCGATACAAAGAATAACTGCACGGCCGGCTGCGAGGGATGACAATCGAAGCGCAGCAGATCAATGCCCATGTGATGCACAACGGTTTTCGATGGTTCGGCGCCAAGGGCAATGCAGCGCCGGCGCCAATGTTCGCTGATCGGCAGAATCACTGATGGCGATCGAAACAAATCGTTATAAGCAGCGCTGCCCTTTTGCTTTACAAAACGCAACATATCATACCCATGAAAAGCAGTGAATAGTTTTCCACGCAGCAGCCCCATTTCAATGCATTTCTGTGCGAGCAAACCGTTTGGACCGAAGTGTGCCATGATGACCGAATGGTCGGTAAGATCCACTTGGTTGAGTTTGCGGATCAGCAGCACCAAGTTCGGCATGGCCAGTAATTCACGAAGCGGCGCTTGACCTTGAACGTTTTTATTGAAGACGCGCGAAATGCCGTGTGCGCAAAAAGCGCGGACAAAGGCACATCCTTTTCGGATGCGCGAATTTGACTGCGCTGAATCCCCATAATAGACGACATGATCAAGCAAATCATAATACAGAACATCCGGATGCACTTTGGCACCGCCGCTCTTCTTTGCCAGAATTGTCACTTCATGACCGGCGTCAATCAAGCCGGTGATTTGATTCAAAATAAAGGTTTGCGAGAGTTTCGGAAATTCGCCGACGAAAAATAAAATCTTCATTCACGACTCACCAACTTCAGACATATTGCGTTTACTTGCTGACTTCTGGAACCACATTCGGACGGCCGATCGAGTAATACTCTAAGTTTGCTTCCCGAGCAGCCGCGATGCTGTAGCAGTTACGGCCGTCGAAGACAATCGGCTGATCCATCAGACGTACATACGTTTCCGGATCCATTCGTTTGATGTCCGGCCAGTCGGTAATGATTACCGCAAAATCTGCACCGTCCAACGCTTCAGCAACATGATTCGTATAACGTGCCGGCGCACTGATCCATTTTGTGCCCCGATCTGCGGCAATTGGATCATAGCCGATCACATCCGCACCAAGTGCTGCCAACTGCGGAATCATCACCAGCGCCGGCGACTCGCGCAGGTCGTCTGTATTCGGTTTGAACGCGAGTCCGAGCACCGCCACTTTTTTTCCATTGATCGACCCGAATCGCTCGAGTATTTTATCGATGAGCAAGCGGTGCTGCTGATTATTCACTTCAATCACCGATTTAAGCAAATTAAACGTATGATGATGGTTGCCGGCCAGCTGTACCAGCGCATTGGTATCTTTCGGGAAGCAAGAACCGCCGTAACCGATGCCGGCGCGCAAGAACGCGCTGCCAATCCGATGATCCATCCCCATTCCCTTGGCGACCTCTTCGACATTTGCGCCGAGCTTTTCGCAAAGATTAGCAATTTCATTGATAAAACTAATTTTCGTCGCCAGAAATGCATTCGATGCATATTTGATCATTTCACTGCTGAACAGATCGGTTTTCACGATCGGAATGCCAAACGGTTCATTAATTTCCGCAAGGAGACTCGCCGTTGCCTCATCTTCAGTACCGATGATCATCCGGTCTCCGTGGAACGTATCATGAATCGCCGAACCCTCTCTAAGAAATTCAGGGTTCGACGCGATCCGGATAAACACCCCGGGACGAATGCGCCGCATCATGAGACGCTTGATGCGCAGATTAGTGCCAACCGGAACCGTACTCTTGATCACAACCACAACCGGATGATCGATCTGCTCGGCAACTTCGACTGCCGCTCGTTCAACATAGCTTAAGTTTGCCGATCCGTCCGTATTTTGCGGCGTGCCAACCGCGAGGTAAACGACAGCCGCATCGGCTAACCCCAACTTGTGCTGGTCGGTAAAAAACAAACGGTTCTGTTTCTGGTTTCTCAGCATCATCTCGCCAAGTCCCGGCTCATAGATCGTCGGCACCCCTTGATTCAGCGCCTCGACCTTCTTCGGATCTACATCGATACACGTAACGGTATGCCCAATTTCCGCAAGCGCAACCCCCGTCACTAAGCCAACATAACCTGTGCCAATGACCGCGATTTTCATCTGAGTCCCCTCCACATTTTTCCTCTATGATTAGCATATCCTCGAAAAGTAGATTTCATGCATTGCTTCTTATTATGCATGCCGCACGTAAAGGGAATATTAAGGAAAACGATGAATTTAGTTAAGTTTTGCTGCGGACGGTACCGGCAAAATGATTCCAGGCTCAGCAACGCAGGTCGAAGCTTTGCTTTGATCCTGCTTTCCATATTTGATCGATCATTGATCATTCCCCTGACAATTAGAAAATCCGTTCCCTCCGATTAGAGTAGAACGGATCGTCACGGTTGTTCAATTAATTCGCTGAATTGAAGTTTTCGGAAGTAATAGCCGAAGTCGGCGCGCTGTCCAAACACATTGGTTCGGCGAAACAGCACGCGCACATCGTCCTCCGGGAGCTCCTCATAGCGGATGATATCCAGATTATGCCGCATTGAAAAAGCGTTGACCGCATCGCGTATCGAAGCCGCTTCAACGATTTTCTGCGGCAGACGTATCGACACCGGCAGCGGCCGGCTGCCGTCAAATTCCTCATAAATTGCAAATCGGCTAGTCATTTTTTCCCTCCTGTATTGATTGTCCCCTAGTTTTTCCCTAATTCGCCCATCCTATGTCTTCATGCGAATCACACCGGTAGTGACAGCCTGTATCAGTTTATCTCTGTCTATGATACATGATTCAAACCACCTTATAAATCAAAAACCCTGTATGAAATACACCATTCTTTGAAAAACTAAACAACAAATGAAGAAAAGCGTGTGAACGAAGATGCATTCGCTAATAAAAAAATTAATTGGCTTTTCGCTTGGACCGGTTGTCGGCGCGCTGCTTTCATTCGTTACGATTCCGGTTACAACCTATTTCATCAGCCCAGAGGAATACGGCAAGGCAAGCATGTTTCTGCTTTTCCAAACCATTGCCGGCACGTTGCTTTTTTTGGGGATCGATCAAGCGTATACGCGTGAATACCATGAAGTTGACGACAAAACGCAGCTGTTTCAAAATGCCTTGCTCCTGCCTTTTGCTTTGGCAATGATCGTTTTCCTTTGCGCACTGCTTGTACCTCAGCCACTGTCGCTGCTTCTATTTGGTCAGGCAGACGCGCGCTGGCCGACACTTCTCTTCGGGTTAATGACGGTTTTTATTGTTCTCGAACGCTTTATGATGCTGTCGATCCGGATGCAGGAAAAAGCATTTGAGTATTCGCTGCTTGCGATCAACGTCAAAGCGGCCGTTCTCTTGTTAACCCTATTTTTTATCGTTTTCATTCGTCGTGATTTTCTAACGGTTGTCTACGCTGCCTCATTAGGGCAAATCATTGGTGATCTATGGCTGTTTTGGCGCTGCCGCGCGCTGCTTGACTTTAGAACAGTGACGATGAACCGCCCCCTCTTAAAAATAATGGTGCGGTTCGGTCTGCCGATTGTCGTAGCCACGTCACTTTCCAGCCTGCTTGGCGGACTCGACCGGCTGGCCCTTCGGTTTTGGAGCGATTTTAATCAAATCGGTATTTTTTCAGCGACCTTGAAAATCGCCGCCGTTCTCAATGTGGTTCAAAGTGGATTCACCAGTTTTTGGGTCCCCACCGCCTATCGCTGGTATTCCGAAAATCGGCCGGCTGATTCATTTAAGCGGGTTGGCGAAGCCATTCTGCTCATGATGTCGCTTTTGGCAGCAGCAATTTTTCTTTTCAAAAACCTGATCGTTGTGCTTCTTTCCGGCAGCTACAGCGAAGCCCAATATCTGGTCGGCTTTCTCTGCTTGCAGCCGATCATCTATTCCGTCAGTGAAGCAACCGGCCTCGGCATCGTCTTCAGCAAAAAAAGCGATCTGAACATCTGGGTCAGTCTCGCCGCGCTGATCCCGGCCGCGGTACTCGATGTTCTGCTCGTTCCGCCGTTTGGTGCAAAAGGTGCGGCAATCGCCACCGCCGTCGCTTTTCTATTTTTTTTCAGTGCACGCACCTATTTTTCCGGAAAGTATTGGATTCGGCTTCCTGTTGCCAAGCATTATGCTGTATTCCTGCTTTTGCTGGCCGGCGCTTTTATCAATGCACAGGCATTTCCAGGCATTACCGCCCTTAATCTGCTGCTGTTTATCCTGCTGATCGTGCTGCAGAAAAATACGATTCGAATGATTTGGCAGCTCTGGCAGCATTCACGATTGTCTAAGGAGGACTGACAGTGAACATTGCAATCATCGGCACAGAAAAAAAACCGCTGCCTGCTGTCCGCGGCGGTGCGGTAGAAACATTGGTCGACCTGCTGGTTAAGGAAAATGAACAAAAAAGCGACATTCATCTGGATCTGTATTCAATTGAAGATGCGCAAGCGGAACGGCAAAGCCACGCGTTCAAAAATACAACGTTTCATTTTGTTTCGGCTTATGATCCCTTCCGGCGGATGCGCGGCTTTGCAAATCGGCTCTGCGTAAAACTTCATGTGCGCTTTTGTTCCCACGTTTTTCTAAATCGGACCATTCATTTGCTGAAGAAAAAGCACTACGACTGGATCATTGTTGAAAATCGGCCACTTTTTATTCCAAAACTGCGCCGCAATCTTAGCCACCGGACGCGGCTTGCTCTGCATCTGCATAACGATACGCTGAGTTGCGACTGCTTTTATGCGCGCACGGTCATCGCTCGCTGCGATCTTGTGCTGTCGGTCAGCAGTTATATTGAAAAGCGGGTAAAAGCGGCAGGAGCGCATGCAGACAAAGTGCACGTTCTCTACAATCGCATTGACACCCGCTTGTTTCATCCGGCAAATGATCCGCGACTGCAGCTAAGGATCCGCCAGCAATGCGGCCTTCCGAAAAAACGGCAAGTCGTCCTCTATTATGGCAGGCTCAATCAAGGAAAGGGCGTGCCGAATTTAATCCATGCGTTCTTCCACGCCTGGCATAAAAATCCGGCACTCTATTTAGTTCTGCTCGGCGACTATTCCAGTAAAAAAGACCAAATCCTGATTCAACATGCCTTAGGCCGGCTGCCCGGCAGCAGCTACTTGCTGCTGCATGCCATTCCACACGAGGAATTGCCGGCCTATCTCCTCCAAGCAGACATGATCGCGCTGCCGTCACTGTGGAACGAGGCGTTCGGGCTTACCATCGCCGAATCGATGGCTGCGGGCAAAGCGGTGATTACCACCAATGTCGGCGCGATTCCCGAGTTAATCGGCAGCGATTCCGGTATTGTTCTGCCAACCGATCAATTCATGGAGCGGCGCTTAACCGGCGCACTGTTGCACTGTGCCGCCAGTCCGAAATTACGAATGCGGCTCGGGGCTAACGCCCGGCGCACAGCGCTTGCCCGGTTCCGGGCAGAAGGCTATCTGGACGAGCTCATCGAGAAACTGAATCATGCAGGAAAGGGATCCCATATGCCGCGAGTGTAACGAATCCACGGAAATTAGCGATGAAACCCGACTTGTAACGACACAATTTGCCATAAAAAAAATCCGAAGCCACATGCGCGATTCGGATTTTTATCTACCTTGTTCTCAGATTCCGTAATTCAAATTGACGAATTTCGTATTCACATAGTCATCGATCCCTTGATGCCCGTTCTCTCTGCCAAATCCGGAATGTTTGACGCCGCCGAACGGGGTTTGCGTGAAGGCAACGGTGTTGCTGTTGACGCCGACCATGCCGTATTGCAGCCCTTGGCTGACTTTGGCAATCCGTTTCAAATCCAACGTGTAGAAATAGCTGGCCAATCCATAGTCGGTGTCGTTCGCCATGCGAATCACTTCGTCCGTGTCTGTGAACGGAATCAGCGGGATCACCGGACCAAATGTTTCCTGATAGAAAATAGCCATCTTTGTTGAGACGCCGCCTAAAACGGTTGGCGCATAAAAATAGCCGTTTGCATACGCACCATCGGTCAAACGTTTGCCGCCGATTAAGAGCTGCGCTCCCTTTGCGACGCTGTCATCAACTTGACGCTGAATTTTGCCAAGCGCATCTTTGCGAATCAGCGGTCCGGCGAGTACCCCTTCGTCCAAGCCGTTGCCAACTTTGACGGATTTCACAGCCTCGACCAGTTTTTCTGTGAACGCTTCCCTGATCGATTCGTGAACGAAAATTCGGTTTGGCGACGTGCACACTTGCCCATTGTTGCGGAATTTTGCAGCAACCAAATCATTGACCACCTTGTCCAGCGGGGCATCATCGAAAACGATAAACGGCGCATGTCCGCCAAGCTCCAACGAAACCTTTTTCAATGTATCTGCCGACTGCTCGAACAACCGTTTACCTACTGCGGTTGATCCGGTAAACGTAATTTTGCGCACCGTGTTGCTTTCGGTCAGCGTTTTGCCGATTGCTGCCGCATCACCCATCACAAGGTTTACTGTACCATCCGGAATACCGGCTTCTTGGAAAACTTTCATCAATGCCGTTGCCGAAAGCGGCGTTTCCGGTGACGGCTTCAACACAATCGCATTACCGCCCGCCAGTGCCGGCGAAATTTTGCGCGTAATCATCGACGACGGAAAATTCCATGGCGTAATCGCGCCGACAACACCAAGCGGTTCCTTTTGAACGAGGAAAAGGTGACCATTCGGGCCCGGAATTGTTTCCCCGTAGACGCGCCGAAGTTCTTCAGCATGCCAGCGCACACTTTCCGCACCGCCGAGGACTTCACCTTTGGCCTGAGCAAGCGGTTTCCCTTGTTCAATGGTCAAAATCGCCGCCAGCTCATCTGCTTTTTCTGTAATCAAATCAGCAGCACGGCGTAAAATTTTCGCGCGTTCATCGACATCCAGTGATGCCCAAATCGGAAAAGCAGCTTGTGCCGCTTCAATCGCTTTTTCTGTATCTGCGACACTGCCGCGTGCCACTTGGGCAATGACTTCCCCGGTTGCCGGATTAACCACATCATCAACCGCACCGCTTTCCGCATCAAGCCATTTACCACCGATAAAAAGCTGTTTTGGTGCCTGTTCTAAAAACGAATCCTTACTTGCCATCACCCGTTCACCTCATCTATAAAATAAGTCTAGCAATTCAAACATTATAAAACTAGCATACATGAACGCGCCTGCACCTGCCAGCGAAAATTTAAGCCATTTAATCGAAACAAAACGATGCGGGCGCCGCCTTCAATAAGTAGCCCAGACGCATCCACAATCTCATTCTACGCAGGGAAACATCAATGACTGGTTCACGCTTTTTTCAGTGCTTTTTCATTCACGACAAAGTTAGGCTGCTCCCCGCGCATAAATTTGTCGATATTATCAACCGTGACCTGTGCAACGCGAGCAATGCTCTCGCGCGTCGTCCCAGCAACATGCGGGGTAACAATCAGATTATCCAGCTCCGGCAATGCCCGCGGCGGTTCTTTTTCAAATACATCAAGCGCCGCTCCGGCAATTTGTTTCCGGCGCAAAGCATCCATTAATACCGGCTCATCGATCAGCGCACCGCGCGAAATATTGACAAGAAAGGCTGTCTGTTTCATGCGCGACAAGGCCTGTTGATCAATCAAATGATAGTTTGATGTGCTCAAGGCTGTAGAAATCACCACATAATCCGATTCGCGGAGCAGCTGATTCAGAGCAACGAACCTTGCCTTCAGCCGTGCCGCCGCATCATGATCCTGGTAATTTCCATAAGCAATGACACGCATGTTAAACGCATCTGCATAGCGCGCGACCTTTTGCCCGATCGAACCGAAACCGATAATGCCAATGGTTTTGCCGTCGAGTTCATAGGCATCACCGCTCGGCCATTTTCCCTGTTTCGTGCCACGATCAAACATCGGAATCATCCGCGACAAGGCAATCAGCTGACCGAACGCCAGCTCCGCAACCGAGGTTGCATTTTCTCCCGGCGCATTGCTGACCATAATCTCGCGCTCCGTGGCAGCATCAATGGCCACATTATCGAGTCCGGTCCCGGTTTTTAAAATATAGCGGAGCCGGGGAGCTGCCTCAATCACTTCGCGGTCACACGGTGCAATGGCTGTGATGCACACGTGAGCATCCCGAATGGCTTCCTTAACTACCGCTTTATTCGCCGCCTGATCGTACATCAGACAACGAACCTCAGCACCCATTTTCTCTAAACGATCCACCATCTGCTGGTGAATGGCCACATAGGATTTTCCCACACAAAAAAGAATCTGCATCTTGTCAGCCTCCCCGCCGCAAATCAATCGATTCAATGAACAATTATCTATTAATATAGCAAAAAAATGCCGATGAGCCCAAAAACAAAGCCCCATTTCTCTGGTTGAAAAACAACAGCGATCATGCTACGTTAAGAATACTACATAAAGTATGAAAATTATGAAAGCAGGGACGATTCATGAACCAACATTTGGACGATTCCATCAAAGAAAAAGTGATGACGCTCTTTAACTATTTGCATACACATGCCGAAATGAGTATGAAAGAGTTTCAAACCACCGAATTTATTCAAAAACAATTGGATGCGCTCGGATATCGGACGCACACTTTCGCAGACTGCCCGGGCGTCATTGCTGAAATCGGCAGCGGAAAACCGGTTGTTGCCTTGCGCGCCGATATGGACGCGCTCTGGCAAGAAGTAAACGGCAAGCTGCAAGCCAATCACTCCTGCGGCCATGATGCCCATATGGCAATGGTGCTTGGCGCAGCGATGATCCTTAAGGAAAAAACAGATCGAATGAACGGAACCATTCGGCTTGTCTTCCAGCCGGCAGAAGAGATCGGCCAAGGCGCGCTTGAATTGAGCAAACGCGGCGTCTTGGATGACACCGACTATTTTTACGGTGTTCACCTCCGTCCGATTGAAGAAACCTTGGATGGACGCGCACGCCCGGCAATTCTGCACGGCGCATGCGGCACCATCCGCGGTGTCATTGACGGCGAAGAGGCTCATGGTGCACGGCCGCATCTCGGTATAAATGCCATCGAGGTCGCTGCCTCAATCGTAGACGCGCTCGGTCATCTGCACCTCAATCCGATGACGCCAAGCTCCGTCAAAATGACAACGCTGCATAGCGGTTCGGCAACCAACATCATCCCCGGACATGCCGAATTCAGTCTGGACGTTCGCGCTCAGAACAACAAAATCATGACAGAGCTCAAGGAGAAAGTTCGCCAGATCGTTCAAGGGGTGGCAGCCAGCTACGGTGCGACCGTGACCCTCGAAGAATCACACGGCAGTCCGGCCGCCGTCTCTGCCCCGGAAGCCATCGCCATAATGGCAGAAGCGATCAAGACGGTCCTCGGCGAGGAGCATTACGATCCGGCAAAACGTTCCGGCGGCGGCGATGATTTCCATCAATACGCGATCCGCACACCCGAGCTAAAATCAACCATGCTCGGTCTCGGCTGTGACCTCAAGCCCGGACTGCATCACCCTTATATGACGTTCAACCATGAGGCAATGTACAACGGAGTCTTGATTCTGTCCGAAGCCGTCGTTAAGACCTTTGAAAAGTTAAATCGCATTGAAGCCAAAGCATGATCTGCTTACCTGTTTAGGTTTACTTGCGTGCATCAACAAGACGTAACCGCGGGCAGTCGGGAGCCGCATCGGCTGATCCTGTAAGGCCTGCGAGGTCTCCTTTGGCTCGCGATCAACGGGAACGCTCCTGAAGCACCCGAGCACTTCTGCTTTTGATGCCCTGTTTTCGGTCTGACTGCATGACAAAATTTTATCCCCGCTTCGTTTATTTATTAAAAGAGATCGGCGCATCATCCACAAGATAATGCGCCGATCTTTTTTCTATTTTTTATAATCGCCTCAGTCCGTTGCTGCTGGCGCGCGCATCAAATCTCGGCGTTTACTTGTTTCATTTCTTTGCTCAAGGAAACAAAGTACTCGAACAGATGAAGCATGAGTTCGCTTCCGCCTGCGGTCATTGATTCCGGATGCCATTGAACACCGATCAAGCCTTTTTCCGTGATATCGACCGCTTCGACCACTCCATCTGCGGCGAACGCTGCCGCACGCAGCCCATCGCCAAGCCGAGCGACCGATTGATGGTGAAGGCTGTTTACCACAATCGCTTCATGTTCACCGAGCACTTGATAGAGACGGGAATCCTTCGCAATCCGTACACGATGGCTGCCTTCTTTGCGGGACACTTTTTGAGTATGCTGAATCGGATGGTCAATTTCATCAGCAATATCCTGAATCAGCGTGCCGCCGAGCGCGACATTGATCACCTGCAATCCGCGACAGATCCCGAACACAGGTTTCCCCAGTTTCATTGCTTGCTGCAACAACTGAAATTCAGCCCGATCACGCTCCGTATCAAAGACACCGCACCCTGGAGTCGGATCCTGATCAAAGAATTGCGGGTTAACGTCGCAGCCGCCGCTGAGCACAAAGCCGTCGCAAAGCGCCGCATACGCATCAACACTTGGACCGGGGACAATCGGCAGGATCAAAGGGACGGCACCTGCTTTGATCAGTGATGAAATATAATCCTTGTGTGCGTAGTCCCCCTCTGAAAATTCACTGAGTTTTACATAACCGCTGCTGATTCCAATCATCGGTTTTGTCACCGCCCTACCCCTCTCTTTTTCCTTTTTTTGCGCGTCTTCTTTTTTATTTTATCGATTCATCTTTTTTCGCTTATTAATGGGCCTTACTTCTCAGGGCATCGTAAAGTTTACGTTCAATTCATTTTTCTTCATCGTGCTCAGATAACGATAGATGGTTGCTTCAGATGTCTTCAACTCAGAAGCAACGATACTTACAATCCCTTTGAGCAGGAAAATTCCATGACTATTGAGTTTATCCACAACGTCGCGCTTCTCCTTTTGCGACATGCGCTCGGAAGGGACATGCATGCTGGATACAATTTCCTTGATGCTGTTTATCGCTATGTCTTCTATCGATGTCCCCAGGCGATCCACGGCGTTGCCGGCGTTCGTGAAGCCGTCGTGTTCCAATCCCATGAAATCGTCTAAAAAATGAATTGCTTCGTCCATTTTTCTGAAATCAATATTGATGACAAGTGCACCAATCAGTTCACGATGTTCGTCTCTTATAAAATATGTAGACGATCTGAGTACGGTTCCATCCTCAGCATGACCTTCATAATTGGTGCGAAACGATCGGTGCGATTCTCTCTCTTTTCGAAGCATCTTCGTGATCAATGGGGGGGCAGGCGCCCCGAGCGAAAGACCGCTCCAATTGGTCTCGCTCATTGCAATGACCGAATGTGCACGATTTCGCACATCGTAAAGCACGATCTCGGCATCCTCCCCCAACACATGACTTAAAAAGAAAACGAAGGCCTTCAACCGGTTCAGCTGATCTGTGATGTCTATCTCCTCCTAGCCTCGGGAACATTGAAACTTTAGGTTCACCCTGTTTTTACCGTTTCTTTATGCGTCACTCAGAACGATTATGAATCGTGTTCGTTTGAGGATCTGCTTTGAGTGACAGCAAGGAGATGTTGAAACGCACGCAGCACCTTCTGCGTGCCTTCTTCAACACGCGCACGCGGCGCGGCCACATTCATACGAATAAATCCGCGTCCTGACGGCCCATAGGTACTGCCCATCTGCAAAACAACGCCCTGTTTAATCAAGGCTTGCTGCAGCTCTTTTTCGGACAAATGCAGCGCTTCATAGTTAATCCACATTAAATAAGTGGCGTCGTTTTCCATGCAATAGATGCCATCAAGCTGAGAAAGGATGCGACGCACGTCATCGATGTTGCCTTTCACGTAGTGCATCAATTCGATCAGCCACGGCTCGCCCTCCTCATAAGCGGCCGTCATTGCCGCAATTTGGAACGGATTGATCGCCGGATAAACCATCGCTCTCTGCTCGCGCTTAATCGCCGCTGCAATTTTTGAATCAAAAGTCAAAATGTAGGACGGACCAATTCCCGCCAGGTTAAAGGTTTTCGTCGGCGCCATCAGGGTTACAATTTGCTTGGCCGTCTCGCCGGCAAACTGAGCAATCGGTTGATGCTGATGCCCGGGAATCAGCAGATCGGCATGGATCTCGTCTGAAATGATCGGCAAATGGTACGCAGCAGCAAGCGCGATAACCGCTTGTAGTTCGTCAGGATCCCACACTCTTCCGCCGGGGTTATGCGGTGAACAGATCAGTATACACGCAGGCTGCTCCTCTTTGATTTTCTGTTCCATATCGGCGAAGTTCATTGAATAGCGCTGATTGTGCAGCTCAAGCGCTGATACAAGCGGCACGCGTCCGAGCTGCTTAATCTGTTCAAAGAACGGATTATAAACCGGATGATGAATCAGAACTTTATCCCCTTCGCTTGTCAGGGCGCGCAAGGCAAGGGCAATACTCGACACCACGTTGTGATTAAAAATGATCGAACGATCCGGTACATTCCATGCGTAGCGCCGCATCAGCCAATCCCGTACCGTTTGTTTGAGTGATTTTGGACACAGCGTGTAGCCGAAGATTTTTTGATCTAAAACATGCCTCATCGCATCGAGAATACAGTCTGGCGCGCGAAAATCCATGTCGGCAATCCACATCGGCAATAAATGCGCATGCCCATAAAGCATTGCCGCTCCATCCCACTTGACACTGTTCGTGTTCGTTCGTTCAACAGGTTCATCGAAAATACTTTTTGCCACCGGGCTCACTCCCATATCAAATCTTCCTTTATCTCTTTGCAGCAATCCATCATTCAGCCCGCTCGCAAAATAATTGTTATTGCGATAATAATTTATTTATAATTTTTATTTTCATAGTTTTGTAAAAATAAGTCAATAGTCATTTTCATCATAAAAGCCCCTGAAGCAGCAGTTGCTCGGCCGCTTTCAGGGGGTGCGTGGTTAATCGAAGGATTGGTTTATTCATTTTGCTCCTCATCCAGAAAAGGATCATCAATGACGATTCGCTGAGCTTCGGCGTCGCTGGTACCCGCATACAGTTCCATGACGCCGCTTTCTCTATGACGGATTGCGCCGCCGCTGAACACCACATCACGCAGATCGGTGCGCTTTGCCGGCCCGTCCAGAAAATCCTTTCGAACCGCGATTATTTTGACCGGTGTATGCCTGCCAGTAAGCGGATCGAGCGTGAATACCATCGAATAATAGTGGCGATTGCCCTGTGCATCAAAGTAGGCAATGTGACCAAGCACGCCGGCGGTGCCATTTTTCAGTGGATGTACTTCATTGGCGCCGCCCCATTCCGCTTCAGCAAAATGACCTTCAAGCAGCGGGGCCTCTTCTATTTTATCAAGTGTCAATGCGTTCAGTGAAGCAAGAACCAGATAGCCGATTTTTCCCCGACCGCCTTTACTTCCTTGCGGCCGTGTCAGCACAAGAATCCGCCCATTCGGCAATTGTGCAAGACGCAAATCCTTCATCCCGATGGGGCCCTCAAAATACGGCTTTAGCATGCGAATCGATGCGCCTCGATAAAAGAGCGTTCGCCACTGGCTGTCGCCATTGGCAGCACGTTTGACCCAAACCCCGCCGAAAAGCAGTTGACCGTCAATCCGTGTCACAAAAGGATCTTGAAGCGGGAAAAGAGGCAAGTCCGGTACAAGCCTCCAGCCTTCCGCGGTCTGTTCAAAGAATCCAACATGCGCCGCCTCGCTCTCGCGCGACTCGACGCGCGCTGCAATCCGCTGGCGACCTTCATCGCAAAAAGGGGCCGTGCAATTATAGACATCCTTTGCACCGGCTCCGAGAAAATTCAACTTCTCAACTTCATAAATAGTCGGATGCCTCGACATGTAGTCTTCAAGCAAATCCAAGCATTCCGTAACCCGTTCCATGAATCGCGCCTCCTGAAAACATAAGCTGCACCATTACAGCACATCCCTTACTATAGTCTTCTTCTCGCGCAACTTCATGTATTTGAAATTTTTTTCAACGCTATCGAATCCTTTATTTTTCCTGCGCGCTTCGCAGTAAAGTTTCTATTGCCCCATGACGGTCTTCTGCATTAAAGATCGCCGAGCCGGCGACAAAGAGTTCAGCACCCGCCTCAAGGCACAGCGGCAAGGTTTCGCTGTTAATACCGCCATCGACCTCAATCTTAACCGGCACTTGCTTTTTCTGAATCATTCGGGCAACCGCACGAATTTTGTGAAGCATTGACGGAATAAAACGCTGCCCGCCAAAACCGGGATCCACCGTCATAATCAGGACGTAGTCAACGTCGCGCAATATCGAATCCAATACGGCGGCAGGTGTGGCCGGATTTAACACAACCCCTGCCTTAGCACCACCCTCTTTAATGATTTGGATGGCGCGATGCACATGCTTGCACGCTTCCACATGCACGGAGATCATATCTGCCCCTGCCGCCAGAAAATCCGGCAGTAAATGAATCGGTTCTTCAACCATAAGATGCACGTCTTGCGCAACCTTTGATTCACGTTTCAATGCTTCGACGACATTTTCCCCCATGGTTATATTTGGTACAAAACGTCCATCCATAACATCCACATGAATCATATCCACATCCCGTGCCACATCATGGACCTCATCTGCAAGATAAGCGAAATGAGCAGACAGAATTGATGGTAAAATTTTCATCACAGCTTCCCTCCCCAATCAAATGCAACCGTATTATGTAACCGTTGTCACAAATAATAGTACGTCAAAGCAACCGCTTCGTCAAAAGATATTCGACGAATGTTGGGCATCCCCTTGTTCGTTTACATTTTATCTTATTCGCTCTATAATAGGAACCATTATTTTGCACATTTACAACCCTATTGATCATTTGTGCAGTATCAGGGGGAAATACCATGGATCGCGATGCGTTGAAAAAGAAATATATTCAAATCGCCCAGATGTACTACGAACAGAATCTCACTCAAAATGAAATTGCTGCGAAAATTGGCGTCAACCGAACTTCAGTCAGCCGGATGCTGAAGAAGATGCGCGACGAGGGCATTGTCAAAATCACCATCAATTATGACTTAAACGACCTTTCTCTTGCCAAACAACTTGAGCAGAAGTTTCAGCTCGAAAAGTCGATTGTTATTCCGGTTGATCCGGCGCAGCCGAGCCATGTGACGTTAACCGCACTTGGCCAAGCAGCGGCCCGCTTTCTTGAGGCCCATTTGCAAGCCCATGATGTGATTGGTTTTTCATGGGGCAGCGGTCTTGCTTCCGTGGTCGATGCGCTTGAGCCGTCCGAGACGTACGCCGATCTCTTGTGTCTGCCAATGATTGGCGGGCCCGCCGGCAAATTAGAGAGCCGCTATCATGTCAATACGATTTGTTTTAAAGCAGCAGAAAAGTTGAATGCCCGCTCCATAATGATCGATGTCCCCGCTATTGTTGAGAAGGAATCGACACGAGACGATTGGATGCATTCCCATTATTATGATGAAATTTCAGCTTATTGGAAGAAGATCAGCATTGCCCTTGTCGGTATCGGTTCGATTCAAAACACCGGTCATGCCACTTGGCGCGCCTTTTATGGGCATGAATCCGTCCAGCATTTTAAAGAAAAGCAGATTGTTGGTGATCTCTGCTCGCATTTCTTTGATGATGCGGGTAAAGAAATCGCTACGCACCTCAGCAAGCGCACACTTTCGATTCCTCTGGACGTGCTGCACCATACTCGCTACACCATTGGCGTTGCAGAATCGCAAGGCAAGATTCCGGGTATTCTCGGCGCATTGCATGGGCGTCATCTGAATGTACTAATCACTACCGAAGAAACCGCAAAAGGTCTTCTCGCGCTTGACAAACCTAAAATGCCTTGATTCGTTCATAGACTGTGACAGGATTCGATGTTCCGCGACTATTTCCCTGGAAATAATCTTTTAATGCGGTACAACGTATTACCGGTTAAGAAAAACCGGGCAAAAAGCGCCCGGTCCCTAATCTCCAACCATGTTTGATGGGCTCGTGTCTTTTCAGCGCTGAATCGCCGCTTCGGTTACTCGCTTGCCGCGGGCGCCCCGCGAGCCTCCTCAGACAGGCCAGAAATCTGCGGGGTCTCGCTGGCACGCTGTTCCCGCAGGCGTCTCGCACCTCCGCTTTGTTTCTCGGCCAAGACACTGGGCTATTGGTTTGAAGACAGGGCAAAATCATATACTTTCTTATCCTGTAAGAAAAACCGGGCAAAAAGCGCCCGGTCCTTACTTCCGCCTTCCATTCGGGCTTTGTTCATCACCTTGTGCACAAACGACACTCCAGCTGCTCGCTTGCCGCGGGCGCACCGCGAGCCTCAGACAGGGCAAGAATCTGCGGGGTCTCGCTGGCACGCATCAACTAACCGCGATCCCGCAGGCGCCAGAGCCCCTCCGCTTTGACTCTTGGCCAAAACACTGGGCTATTGGTTTGAAGACAGGGCAAAATCTTATCCTTTCTTTTCCTGCTAAAAAGGGTGTCTCAAAGTTAAAAACGGACTTTTGAGACACCCTTTTCTTGCTTTCTATCAACTTTTTTAATTGCTTTCCGCCACGCAACACATTGTGTGCCATTTTGAATGGACCTTTTTATGCTTTGTTAATCACAAACTGGGCAACCACTTGTCTTAATTCATCCGCAAGTATCGACAAGTTGGTTGCGTTATGGGCAATTTCTTCCATTGATGCCGATTGCTGTTCTGCTGCAGCCGATACATTTTCGGAAAGGCCGCTGGTCGTCTCAGACAAATGAGCAATTGCATCAATTCGTTCGACAATTTCTCCTGAAGACCCTGAAATTTTCTGAACAGAGTCAGACATCTCTCGCGCGGCTTTCGATACTGAAGCAACCGTTTCCTCAACATCAGCAAACGTCGTCGTGGCTGTATCAGCCATACCGATTCCCTTGCTCACTTGTTGCGCTCCCGTTTTCATCGACTGTACAAGTTCTTGTACTTTTTCAGTAATCGAGGCTTCAGCGTCAGCAATCTTAGCGGTTGATTCTGCAGATTGGACGGCGAGTTTCTGAATTTCAGCTGCTACCACACTAAATCCTTTACCATGTTCCCCAGCTCGAGCCGCTTCAATCGCTGCATTCAGAGACAGAAGATGGGTCTGTGCCGCAATATCATTAATCAGATTATTTGTGTCGCTGATCTGATTCAATTTTCCTTCCAAATCATTCAACTCTTTAGCAAATTGATCATTCGTTGTTCGAATGATTTTGATTTGCTGAACAACTTGGGTCAACGCGTGTTTTCCATTGTTGACGGAATCCGTGGCATCAACAGATCGTTCGCTAAGGACTGTGGCTTGTGTAGCTATTTTCTCTGTTTCTTTATTGATTCGAGCAACACTTTGCTTGGATGCTTCAACCTTTTGATTCTGTTCTTGGGAGCCGGCAGCAATCTCTTGAATCGCTTGCGCAACTTCATCGGAGGTTGCCCGATTTTCCTCTGTTGAAGCGGTTAATTCTTCAGATGATGAGGCAACAGCAGTCGCCTTGTCATCCACTTGTATCAGGACATTGTTTAAAGATGAAATCATCTGATTGAAACCCGTTCCCAATTGTTTAAACTCGTCAAATCCTTCTTTTTCAGCGAGATTCGTCAGATCCTTCTCCGTAACTTTATTAGCAACATGAAGCAGATTCTTAATGGGTCGGATGATGAAGTAGACCGTCATCAACGCAAATGCGGCAGCAATGATTGCCGTGATTGCACCAATAAGGATTGAATTCATCAAGATACCGTTGGTGTTTCTTGAAATATCACTGTTGTTCAGGGAACCGACAATCACCCAGCCGGTATCCTTATTGGTGACATAAAAGTCCTTCTTCTCAATCCCTTTGTAGTTTGTTTCCACAGAGCCGCTGCTTGATTTCTTTATCTTTTTAAGCAATGCAGCGTCGGGAACCTTCGTCCCTGGCTTCAGTTTTGGGTGTGCAACAATTTTTCCGCCGGGACTCACGATAAACGCATAGCCGCTCTCGCCGACACGAACAGAGTTGGCTATTTTTTGAAGTTCCCCAAGATTTAGATCGATACCGACCACGCCTTGCGTATCTGTGGTCGTGGAAGACAAAGAAACAACATAATCTTTGACAAGCACCGAATTGTACGGCTCATTAACGACAACATGGTGGGGTTGTTTCATTGCATCGATAAACCATGGACGTGTGACGGGATCAAATCCGTCAGGTTTAATCAATGACTGCGGCGTATACACGTAGTGACCTTTTTTCGTCCCTACATAAGCCTGAGCGAGCCCGCTGTCGGCTTGTTGCTGTGAAAGCAGTGTATTAATGGTTTCACGATTTTCACCATTTTTAATGGATACAGCAGAGATGTGGCTCGCTAAATAATCCAAACGTTCTTTCTCTAGGTCAATCGTTTGAGAAATATTTTGGTTTAATAAGTTGACACTGTTCGTCGCACTGTGTTCAATCTGCTCCGACACCTTATGACTGGCATTGATAAATGAAGCGACACCGACAATAATCGCAGGAACGAGCGCTACAACGATCATAGAAGTAATTAATGTTCTTTTTAAATTGAGATTTAAACGCAAGCGTTTCTGCTTTTCCGACATATTTCGATAAAATCCTCCTTTTTTCTCTATGATTTATATATCGGAAAAAAACAGAGGATTTGAAATACAATTTTTTAAGCAAAGCAAATCGACTCATTCACTTTAATACGCGGATGCAGCGATTGCAGCACCGGACAATTTTCTGCGATTTGATAAAAGACATGTTCAACCTGTTCGCGATCACGTCCTTCCACCTTCATCACAAATTGCACATCAATACGCGCCAGCGGATTAGGATAGCAGCTGCCAAGCTGATAATCAAGCACCACTTTTTTCATTTCATAGCTCACTTCGCGCATATTCAGCAAATTTTCAAAAACGTAGGTACTGCATGCTGCGGTCGCCGCTGCAACAAGCTGCACCGGTGAAAAGCCCGCCCCTTCCTTCAGGCACCAATTTCCCTGTTCATGGACAAGTTCCAAACGATCACGGTCTTGAATCAGTTCCATTCTCCAGCCCCCTTGATCATGCACGATTTGTTCCATTATATGGCCGTGCCTAAGCGAATATGTGCCGCTTTCCGCTCAATTCGCATGCCGGGTCAGTCGAAAAAACTTTGTCTTTATCGTCATATTTTGAAAATAACCGCACACTTTTTGCTATACTAATTGAATGGATTTGTCACATTTTGTTCTGCATCATCATGGGCTGCCCGCGTAATACCAGAGCCAAAGGAGTAAACTATGGGAAAGAAAAAGGATTTGCAACCATCACGAAGCTCATTCAGAAGATCAAGAAAACGCCACCGTGTTTGGCGCTATATCTTATTGACCCTTGCGATTCTGCTTGTTACCGGAACTGCTTTGAGCTTCTACGAATTACATCGACTGAAACCGGCCAATCATTTCAATCACTTAAAAACGGTTGGCTCCGGTGACACGAGCAAGATCAAAAATTATAAAGAAAAAGCCGGAACCTTCAATGTACTGTTGATCGGCTCGGATTCTCGAAAAGGGTCAAAGGCCAGTCACACCGACTCGATGGTGCTGATTCATGCCGATTTAAACAATCATACATACAACATGCTCAGCATCCCGCGTGATACCCGGGTCTACATGGATGGCTACGGGCATACAAAGCTGACGAGTGTCCAATACATTGCCCAAGTGAATCATGGAACCAAAAAAGGCATTGAAACTGCGGTGTCCGCCGTATCCAACCTCACCGGCGTCCCGATTCATTACTATGCCGAGACCAATTATTGGGGGCTGCAGTATATGGTCGATGCACTGGACGGCATTGAAATGAATGTCCCGTTTAAAGTCACCCTTACCCACCCATGGTACGCGAAAAACGCAGGCAAAACCTTTGCCCCCGGCGTTCAAAAGTTGAACGGTGAAATGGTAACCGAGCTCTGCCACGAGCGCTATTCCTTGCCGGGAACCGACTACGGACGGCAACAGCTTCAACAGGCGGCGCTGATCGGCATTGCAAAGAAAATCATGCAGCCATCCAACGTCACCCGGCTGCCGGCGCTGATGCAATCCCTTTCCAAGTTCCTGATTGCTACCAACATGTCGACTGAAGACATGGTCAGTGTTGGATTGGGCGTAAAGGACAACTTTCAGCCTGAAAAACAGATCAAGTACCGCCAGGTTAAAGGCCGCGGCGCAACGATGCGCGATGATCTGCTTAAAGCAAATAACAGCCAAATCATTCTCGATGAAAATGAACTGAAAACAACGATCAAAAAATATTTTTCAAACTAAAGTTTGATCAGATCAAATACCGCCCGTGCTTTTGGCACGGGCGGTATTGTCTGCGGTCCGAAGCGCCGCAGCGATCGATTTTTAAAAAGAGAACCTCTGAAACGGTTGCAGTTTTAGGGGTTCTTTTGCATGTATGCTCACTTTAAATGCAGATAAATGGCCTTTAAACGCGCCTTAGTGATCGGCACCGGGTTATTCTGCATGTTCGGTGCAAAGCTTTTGCTTACCAATTGATCAAGCGCTTCTTCGAGGATGCCCGCCTCTGCTAAAGTCGTGCACAGCTGCATTTCCTTTTTCATCGCATCCATCTGATCGGCAAGCGCATTGCTGCTAGCGAAACCAAGCCGTCTGCTGAAAGCCTGCAGCCGTTCTGCTTCCGCACCTTCTTCACTGTTCAAACGCCAGAAGGACGGCAACGTGAACGCGCACGCCTCGCCGTGCACAATCCCGAAATCTTGAGTCAGCGGATAGGAGCAGGCATGTGCGGCCGCTGTTTGCGTCTGTCCGAAAGCAAAGCCGGCAGTCACCGACGCCTCGCTCATCTTCTCCCGTGCTTCTCGGTTATTGGGTTCGCGATAAGCCGTCAGCAGGGCATCAAAGGCAAGCGTGGCCGCTCGTTCGGCTGCCAAATCGGTCAGCGGCTGATGCTTTTTCCCATAGTAGGCTTCCAGTGCATGAGCGATCACATCAAAACCGCTCGCTGCCGTTACCTGAGGCGGGCAGCTCATCGAAAGTTGCGGATCAACAAGTGCGTAAGCCGGATACAGCTCATCACTGCCGAGCAGTGCCTTCACCCCGCGCTCGGTATCGGTCAATACCGATGCAGTCGTCACTTCACTCGCCGTTCCCGATGTTGTTGGTACGGCAATCATCGGAATGCCCGCATGATCAACCGAGCGCTGTCCGGACAAAAAGTCGGCTGCACTGTACGGGGTCGTTGCTGTAAAACAAGCCGCCTTAGCACAGTCCATAATACTACCGCCACCGAGCGCAATCGCAAAATCACATTGCTCATCGCGAAGTATGGTCGCACAGGCATCCGTATTCAGCACCGTAGGATTCGGCTGAATGTCGGAAAAAACAGCGATGATTCTTCCGTCCGACTGTTCCATAAGCTGCTGTGCGACCCCTGCACGCACCATTGACGGTGCACTGATCAGTAATCCACGCGTAAAACCGAACTGCTGCAGAATCTGCGGCAGTTTTCTGATCTTGCCAAATCCGAAATCAACCGGTACTGGCTGTTTGTAGAAAAATTGCTCCATAGCGTCCCCCTCATTTGTCCGTGTTCACATCATGCTACTCCCATCTTAGAGCAGCCACGCTGGAAAACAAGGGGCGTCCACAACAAAAAACGTTGTGCAAATGCATAATACTCATTGCATGTCCCCCTTGTTCCGGTTTATAACTCGCTAATCAGCTGCAGTACATCACTCGGCCGTTCTGCAATAAAATCGGGACCTGCTTTGCGCACATTCTCTGCTCCATCAAAGCCCCACGCTGCCCAGACCACCCGAATCCCGCTTTTTTGGCTGGCAAGAACATCGCGCGCCTCGTCACCAATGTAAACCACTTGATCCGGCTTTAACTTCTGACGTTTCAAATAGTTATTCATCAGCCGATCCTTAGCAAACAGTTTCCTTGAGCACATAATTGTGGAGAAGCCATCCAAACCGTGAACCTTCAGGAAAAAGCGGATATTTTTCTCCTCATTCGAAGAGAGAATCGCCAAGCGATAGCCCGCCGCCTGTAAATCCCGCACCATTTCCCGTGCACCTTTCATCAGTGGAATCTCCATCATTGACGCTTGATAGTAGCGCGAGATTTCACCGATCAAGAAAGGAATTTTATGGAAAGGAACATTCAGCGCCTTGCAACGTTCCCGCATTGAGCGCGCCCTCAATTGTTCAAACAACGGATGGGTCAATCTTGCAAAACCATGCCGTTGTGCTAATTTATTATAGGCCGTCAGAAATGCTTCTCTCGAATCTGCCAATGTTCCGTCAAAATCAAACAGGACTGCTTTCAGCATCCGAATCACCTCAATTGTATAACTATTTTACGGCACTCAAACCGCGGATAAGACTGTATAAGAGTGTATGCAGCGATGAAACAAACGACACCGTTTAAAACCAGCTGAGCAGTATGTCAAGGGTCACAGCGCTCGTCACAGTCGTGATCAGCGTACAGCTGGAAACAAATTGCGGCTTGGCATTGAACTGGATCGCATACAGCGTCGTATTCGCCGCACTCGGCATTGCCGCCATCACAATAATCACATTCCGCAAAAGCGGATCGATCGGGAACATCACGCACACCCAAAAAGCAATCAACGGCGACAAAACAAGTCGTACGCCCGTTGCCAGACTGATTCGTCCCCAACTTATTTTATGTACATCGACATTCGCCAACTGCATCCCGAGGATGACCATGATGACTGGAATTGATGCATCGCTGACAAGTTCGATACTTTGCAGAAAGTGGGCCGGGATCTCAATATGAAAGAATTGCAGAAGCAGTGCCGGAATAATCGCATAGTTCATCGGCTGTTTCAGCACGGTCTGCAGCGCCATTTTCACGCTCCCCTTCCCGTTCGCCGCAATATAGATACCCACGATGCCCATAAGAATGGCATGAAAAATCATCAACGGCATCGCATAGGAGACGCCCTGCTTTCCAAAAGCAAATAAAATAATCGGCACACCGTAATTGCCGCTGTTTGGAAAAATAGTCGAAAGCAAGAACGCATTCCGCTCGCTTTTATCATAACGAAAGAACCGGCAAAGCAGCAGTCCGGCTGCAATCAGCGCCGCCATAATGATCACCGAAGTCACCACAATATAGTAGAAACTGAGATCCATTGGCGTCGTGTAGAACGTATCAAACACCAAGAATGGAATCAGCAGATACACCGCAAGCGTCGAGATCGGGAGCAAATCAAGTTTAAAGATTTTCTGTAAAAGATAACCGCTTAAAAAAATGAAAAATACCGGTAAAATCACATCAATAAAAATCAGCAAAAAGGTTCCCTCTCTCCAAAGCACTTTTTTCTCTATCATTTTACGTTGTCACAAACGACGAGTACAAGCATTACTTTTCATAGATTGGAACGATTTCGTAGATTTCTACCAGCATCCGAGTAAAAGGGCTAATTTTTTTCTTACATTTTTTGGCATGGATCCCCATCTTTTCGCAAAAACAGATACATTCAATGCTGCATGATCGATCGTTTTGTCAGATTCTGTTGTTCTCTGATGATTTTTTATGATTTATCAATGATTGTTTCTTTGCTACGATTCTCTTAATTGTTGAAATAAACGCATATTTTTTTAGAAGATGCAAGATTTCTTCAACGCGTTTATCGATTAATCAGGAGGGATTACATGCTAAGCACACGCCACACGAAGTGGATCGCAGGATTACTCATTTTTATTCTTGTTCTGTCGAGTGTCTTTTCATTCTCAACATCATCTGCCCATGCAGAGCGCCATGTGAATACGATCAAACCCATGGAGTTGAATAAAGCAGATCTCCAGAACCTGAAGCAGACGATCGAAAGCAAGAAAAAGAGTGCTGACATTGAACAAGGACTCAATACCGACACCAGCAAACAACAAGCGATTATCGTTGAATTTACTACAGATCCTCTTGCCACCCACAAGCCAGCCGCCTCACTCAAATCAGCGAAATCCTTTTCAACCGCAACAAGCGCATTGCAAGCAATTAATAAAGAACATGCCGATTTTAAAGCTTCATTACAAAGTGCGGCAAAAGTGAAAAGTTTCGCCGCTTCCTCCACCCAGCTGGGCTATGAATTTAAGCAAACCTTTAATGGAATGGCCGTTAAACTACCCGGAAATAAAATCAAAAGCATCGCAAAGCTTCCTTATGTTAAAAAAGTTTGGAAAGATCAAATCGTCCGCGTCCCCGAAGATAAAATAACAAAGGTAGCTGAGGACGCAGTTTCTGCCAACATGGATCAAAGTCGTCCGCAAATCGGCGTTGACAAAGCACGCAAAGATTTTGGGATCACCGGTAAAGGCGCCAAAGTCGGTGTTCTGGATACAGGGATTGATTACAATCATCCGGAACTCAAGGGTGTCTACAGCGGCGGTTATGATTTCATCGATAACGATAATGATCCGATGGAAACAACGTATAATGATTGGAAAAAGAGCGGCGAACCGGAAATCGATCCTGATACGGGCAGTGAATACTACACCTCACACGGCACGCATGTTTCCGGAACGATTGCTGCATCTGAACTGGGCATCGCCCCCGATGTCGAACTCCACATCTACCGTGTCCTCGGTCCCTATGGCAGCGGCGCGTCCTCAGGCATCATCGCTGCAATCGACCGCGCTTATACAGATGGAATCGATGTCATTAATCTGTCCCTTGGCTCTTCGGATAATCAGCCTTACGGCGCTGATTCTGTTGCCATTAACAACTTTTCACTAGCCGGGAAAACGGCAGTTATTTCAGCGGGTAATTCCGGACCCTCCGCAGGGACATTGGGATCGCCGGGAACCTCCCCGCTTGCAATCACCGTTGGCGCCAGCGACTCGCCGACAAGCACGCCGGCCTTCAATGGAGCAGCAGGCGATCTCAAACTTGACCTGACCACCATTGCGACCGGACTTGGCGACGACGTTGCAACGCTGCAAGGCAAAGAATACGCGGTCGTTGATTGCGGCCAAGGTCTTGAGGGACAGTTTGACGATAAGGCACTGAAAGCGCAAGATTCAATCGCCCTCATTCAGCGAGGCGGCAACTATTTTGTTGATAATCTCGCAAATGCCAAAAAACACGGTGCAAAGTTTGCGATTATTTATAACAATTCGGACGTCATGTTCGACTACAGTTTCGGCGCATCAAAGCATTACGTTCCCTCCTTCAGCCTGAACAAAGCCCAAGGTGATGCCTTAGTCGCTGCCTTAAAGAAAAATCCAATACTGAAAGTGAACTTCGGCACCATGCACACCGTCGAAAAGTCCGGAGACAACCTTGCCGATTTCAGTTCCAGAGGTCCGGTTGGCTTGACCTATGACATTAAACCTGATCTAACGGCACCGGGCGTTGCCATTGACTCGACAGCGCCTTACTATATTAACGCACCGGACAACGCCAACGATTATACCTATGCTTATCAGATGATGGACGGCACATCAATGGCCGCTCCGCATGTCACCGGTGTGGCTGCACTCCTGTATAGTCAAGCAAAAGCAGAAGGAAAGACGTTGACTCCAGCAGAAGTAAAATCAGATTTGATGAGTACGACTGATCCGCTCAGCAAACCCTGGTCGGTTTTTGACGCAGGCGCCGGCCGTATTGATGCTTATAAAGCATTGAATCATCCAACAACATTTACCGTTCAGAACACCTCGTCCTCTCTGGATCTGAATACCGGGACTAAAGAAGAAATTCCTTATTTAACCGGCTCCGCAGCATTCGGCGCATTCTTTGATCAAAAAGCGCGCGACATCAGCAAAACCGTTAAGATACACAATAGCGGGGCAAGCACAAAAACATTCACACTAAAAGGGACGTTCAATGGATCAAATGTGGGGGCACCTGGAAATGGTGGCTTAACACTCGATCTGCCAAAATCAGTAACCGTTCCAGCAGGTGGAAATGCTTCCATTCAGCTGACGTTGCATCTTCCTTCAGGGACCGCCTACAACAGCTATCAAGGATTTATCACCGCGACAAGCGGTTCAGACATTACCCGAATCCCGTTTTCAACAACCGTTGCCAAACAGCCGGTGGCCGCATCCGCTGACCTTGACCGCTATATAACGCTTAAAGACAGCGGTGATGTGTCCAACTATCCATGGGAAAACGACAATGTTGATGGATACGTGACGATGAATTCGCCAAAAGACAGCGTATGGATCGTCGTTTATGACGCCAATACCGGAAAATTGTTCGGCGTCGCCAATATTTTTGCCATAAAAAATAAAACAGGCGCGCTCAAGCTTGGGGATGCCTGGAACGGAACCTACCTTGATCTTGCCAGTTTGGAAACCAAGCAGGCACCCGCAGGCGACTACCTCCTTGACTACTGGTTTGTCAACGATGATCCAGACGACGCAGGAACCGACCTTCTCGTTCCACTCTCAGTTATTGATCAAGATTCCAAAGATCAAAAACCTTCGTTGTCTCTTGCAACAAAATCAGGAACTTACACAGTCAAACCATCCGATCTGACGACAGAAGTCAATCCTGAGACTGGAAAAAAGGAAAAAGCATTCTGGATCAAAGGCAATCTCAAAGACCCGGCGCTCGATTATTTATGGAATACATGGACACAGCGCTATGACTATCACGGAACGGTCAACGGAACACGCGACTCCATCCAGGTTGTGCCAACCGGAAAAGATGGAAAGGCTGATTTTAAGCAGGCGATCCGAATTAAGGTCGCTGCAGACGGAAGCTTTAAATACCCGATTTCTTATCATTCCTTAACCGATACAGCAACGAAATTCTTTATTTACGGCGTCGGTTATTCAACGGTAACAAGCGAGTCAGCCTTCTTTTCAGTAAAAAAGGATAGTCAAGCGGAGGCCGAAGCCGCTGTTGCCAAAGCAGAGAAAAGCAAATTGCAGCGTGATGTAGACGCAGCGCGAACACGCGTTGACGCGCTCCCGGATGGCCCAGACAAAACCAGATTGCTGAAACGGCTTAATGCCATTAAAGTCAAAGATGGTGATCAGTCATCCGGAAATCCTGCTTCTGGCGAAGAATCAGGAACACTGCCACCAGGACAAACGGATCAGACGGCTCCAGCTCCGAATCCGCCAAAACAGGAGAATGATGGTTCAAGCAGCGATGCACCTGCCGATCCGGACAAAAGCGATTCAAACGTCAATCCGCCTGCTGATCAGAAAAAGGACGATTCATCCTTGATTTCGCCGGTCGACCAATCAAACAGTGGCACGTCGGTAAATGCGGCATCATCACAGAGCAGCGATGCTACCAAAACCGCTGCTAAGGATCAAGCAGCCCATCTCCAACAAGCAAAGACAAGTAGCTTGTTGAATCATTTTCTTCCGGCGCTAGGGGATCAATCCAACCTTTGGTTCATCGGTCTGGGTGTATTCTTCCTTGTTTTTGCAGTACAGCTGATGCGGCGTAAAAAACTGCAGTAATCTCATCAAATAGTAAAGGTGTCCGGATTCGATCCGGACACCTTTTTTTATGGAATAGTTTCTATTTCGGACAAGGTGTGCCCGATTTTTCTAATGCAAAACAAGCAATTAATGCGCCATTTTTAACTGTTTGGCACTTTCCGCCAAATGCAGCAAATTCACAAGCATTTCATGACTTTTCGCTTCGAGACCGTGTTTTTTCGCTGTTTTTACAATATGTCCGTTGATGTAGTCGACTTCGGTCGGTCGGCCGTTGACCATATCCTGGTACATCGATGGATGATGCAGCGGATTTACTTGCGAGCTTTCGTGATCGATGATCTGAAGCATTTCTTCGCGACTCTGCATAAAGCGCACGCCGTCGGCAACTCCCGCCGCATAGCCTTCATCGATCAATCGACGCGAAAGATCATCCGCCCCTGAATAAGCGACATATTCGCCCATCGTGATATCCATCAATGTGCACAGTGTATTAATCACCGAATTCATCAGCAGCTTGCCCCACAGAGTACCCAGATAATTGGTCTGCAGCGTCGGGTTCATGCCCGCACGTTCAAATTCGCGAACCACTTCATCCGTAAAATCATCCGGTTTTTCGGTCACATTAACCAGTTGCGTATGTCCCGCACCCTTAGCACCCATGAAATCAACTTTTCCCGGTGCATCAAGCACTGTCGCAATCAGCGCGATTCCGGCAATGATTCGTTCATTCGGCACATAACGGCGAATGACATCGACCGATCCAATTCCGTTTTGATTGGTCAGCACATACGTTTTTTCACCGATAAAATGGCGACAGGCCACCATCGCTTCTTCCGACTGCATCTGTTTTGTAAATAAAATCACTAAATCCGGAGTTTGCGTATATTCATCCGGACGGTACACATCGACCGGTACTAGATGCTGATTCTGATGGTCGCGCGAGACTTGCACGCCGCCCTGTTTGCAAATGGCCTGATAGCTCGGCGCCCACGGTTCCACAAAATCGACATCATTGCCGACTTCCTGAAGCAAGATTCCGTAGCGCAGTCCCATTGCTCCTGCACCAATGACCGCTATTTTCATTTTGATCACTCCATTCTCTATTTGTAAAACGTTAATTTAAAGAAAACTTGGCGAGGCCAAGCCTCTGGCGCTGGCGGAGCCTTAGTTGCACTTATACTATCTTCCTTATAATCTTTATACTTTCTGATAGTATTAGAAAAACCGGGCTAAAGGCGCCTCGTCCTTAATTAACAACCATGCGTGATGGGCTCGCGTTTTTTCGGTGCTGAATCGTCGCTTCGGTTGCTCGCATCAACTAGGCGCGGACGCGGGCAGTCCGGAAGCCTCCTCGGCTCAGACCACAATCCCTGCGGGGTCTTCCTTGCGGCTTTGATCCATCGAACTGGTGCTTGAACGCCACTTCAGCCGCTCGCATCAACTAGGCGCGGGACGCGGGCAGTCCGGAAGCCTCCTCGCGCGCTGTTACCTGCGTGACACCCCTTCGTCGTCACAATCAATCTATTGGCAAAAACATGCGTCATTACAAGTTTTTATCCATATTGAAGGTCAATTTTGACAGTGACATCGCCTGCATCGTCAAATCCTGGAGCAACTTGCGTGTGGCTTCAAGCGCTTGGCCCGCATTTTCACCGGTCACCTTTGTCAAGAATTTCGTGATTTCCTGCTCATCCAGCTTACCCGCCTGTTCATCGGTCGCTTCGAGCGTGCCAAGATAACTGCTGAAAAGCTGTTCCTTATAGTCCTGCACCTGTTTCAGGAATGCATGGTAGTGCGGCTCGACAATCACCGGAATCGTCTTGTAGAGCCAGTATGCAGAGGAAAGCGACAGCTTAAGCGGCGTCACCGCATACGATTCAGGAACAGAAGTGATGTTCGTGTAAAAAGGAACATAAGGACTGAACGTTCCGGCAAGCGAAATCCACTGAATACCAGCAAACGCATCCGGCACATTGGGACGAATCTGCAAAATATGCGAATCCTGCGTCCGGTTGAGCGAAATCGCGCGGAACAAAGTACGCTCTGCTTCGCTACCGGAGCCGAGCGGATCATACACCGTTTCCTGATAGTGCGAGTCCAGAATATAGGCAATGTCATCGACACCGATTTTCCGACCAGCTTTGCGCAGAAACGGGAGTTCATTCGATTGCGGATCTTGTTCACTATCCGGATTCAAATACTTCTGACCGTACCAGACACGAGGGGTATTGTAATGACGGTCAAAGACATTCTGCCGTCCAAAAACATTGCGGAAGTTGATGGTGTCGCTCCCCGTATTTAAATGATGCTTTTCAATAAAATCAACCAGCTGCGGCGCCATCAAAAAATGCTCTTTCTCGTAAGGATCTATTTCCTGAATCGCCGATTGATTGGCGACCACCGCGTAACAATCATCCGGAATCCGCTGCGCTGCCCACAGATGGCCGGTCACAATTTCCATGTACCAAACTTCATCCTTATCTGAAAACAGAACACCGTTTGATTCGGCCGCACCATAGGTTTCAACAATTTCTCCGAGACGCAGCACACCTTCGCGCGCCGAATGAATGTATGGAAGCACAACCGTAACCATGCAATCTTCTGCAATCCCGTTTTCCACAAGCGGGTCATAACCGAGCACGCGCGGATTGCCGTAAATGCTTTCCGTTGCACTCATACCGACATTTCTCTCATTGATTCCCGCATCTTCAAATGTGACGTAGCGATCCTCGCGATCGGGAATCGCCGTATAGCGGAAGCGTTCCTTCGGCAATGTGATCGTAAAGCGGTTGTTTGGAGATACGTAGTTTTCTTCTTTCTCCAGTACTTGATGCTCATGCACGACCACTTTTTTCGGAACAAGAACTTCATAGCTGTCCCCGTTCCTGGCAATCATCGTTGAGCCATCTAATGTTGCGCCCTTGCCGACCAGCACCGTCGTACAAGCCGCATGTGAATTATTCTTCATTGCGACATCCCTTTGTTCATAAATAGTTTGAAAAGCTTGTAAACTTACTCCTATATTAACTCAATTTTCCGACCGTGAACATTGCCCGTGAACACATTGGTTTTCTCTGAAGACAGAAAAAAGACAGGTGCTGTAAAGCAGCCTGCCTGATTGATGAAAAGGTTATTTTTTTTCACGCGGCGTTACGCGAACCGTAGTTTGATGTTTGGCTTGAACGCCTGCAACATTCGAAACCGTATACGTGATGCGATACGTTCCCGGCTTCTTGGTATTCACTTTGTCGCCGGATACCTTGATTGCCGAAGTCAAGTCGCCATCCTTTGGATCCTGCGCGCGAACTCCATCGAGCGGATCGAATTCAGATCGATAGCTGACCGTCTGATGATCAGGGGCGTTGATTGTTGGATTGTTGCCCCAGATGCTTTCGAAATGCTCGCCGACAGCCCGGGTAATGGTCACTTTTCCGCTTTCCGCGAAGAATGCCAGCCCTTTTGAATCGGACGGCTGTTCGGGATTCGGATAAACCACCTGAGTCAGCACTTTTTCTCCATTGTTCACGAATACTTCAATCGAAGACGTATCGACGTAAACCGCCAGTTTGATGTTGGTTGGATTTCCGTCCAGCTTCACCTTGGTATTCTGTCTTGTGATCGATTCGCCGTCTTTTGTTCGATCAAGATAAACCTGCTTGCTGCTTGGGTCATAGCCAACTGCAACGTATTTCGAACCGTCTTCCGAAGCTCTGAGTTTAACGCCAAGACGATTCGGTGCTTGATTTTTCTTCCATGAAAAATCAGCGCTGACTTTATACTGCGTGCCGGAAAAGTTTTTGATATCGATCGTTTTTTCTGATTGAGCGCGCGCATGAATCTTCCGAACATCTAAAGCTGTTTCCCCTTGGCTTAATTGATTCACTTCTTTCACAGGCGCCTGTTTCAATGAATAGCCGCTATTGTCACGAACGAGCGTCAATTCTCTCGGCAAGGTCATCTCTCCGTGCCATGGTGTGGTCTTCTGCTCACCAACGTAGTTCCAATTCGACATCCAGCCAAGCATGATCGTTCGTCCAGGCGTTTCCCCAAACGTAACACCGGCATAGAAATCCTCACCGAAATCGAGCCACTGTGGATTTTTCATCGTTTCATCAGAATCCGGAATGAATTTTTTCCCATCAAAATTGCCGATAAAGTACTGCATTCCGGATCCGCCCGCAGGTGCCCCTTGCTGCACGCTTAGCGAAAGCACCCATTTTGTCTTGTTCGTGCCTTTGACCTTCATCGGGATCAGTTCCGGGCATTCCCAAACGCCATTGCCGACATCATGTGCGCGCTTAATCGCCGATTGAAAGGTCCAGTCCTTCAAGTTTGTTGACGTAAACAAATCAACTTCCTGCCCGGAAACGACCGGCATAACCCATTGCTTATTCGCTTCATCATAAACAACTTTCGGATCACGGAAATTTCCCGCATCACTGGTCGGTACTTGGGTTACCGGAATAACCGGATTCTGGTTGTTGTACTTTTTAAATGTCTTGCCACCGTCCGTACTGTACGCCATGTTCTGTTCCTGGACTTCACGGATGCCCAGCAAGTTGCCAAGTTGATCTTTGCTGTAATCATCATCGCGAACGGCAACCTGATAGGTACTTGTATAATAAGCAATCAGTGTATTTTTTCCAAAGCCTGCGACATTGTCTTTATCCAAAATCACTGAGCCGCTGAAAATGTAGCGCTTACCGTTCGGATTCCAAACATCCCAATTTGTTGTCGGGCGGCCAAGATAATGAACCGGTTTTGCATCGTCCTTTGTCTTCATCCAGAAATCGACCCATGCATTTTCGTCACTCTCCGGAATGGCGACATCCTGTTCCTTCCAATGAACAAGATCCGTACTCGTTGCATGCCCCCAAGACATGTTTCCCCACTCATTCCCCTGAGGATTATATTGATAGAACATATGATAAACGCCGTCGTATTTGATCAACCCGTTCGGATCATTCAGCCAATTCTGTTTCGCCGAATAATGATACTGATTGCGGTAAGGTTCTTGATAGGAGCCAGCTGCTGCCTTCGCCTGTGCAGGAAATACCGATCCAATGATCCCGAGAATGAGCAGCGCAGCAATCCAAGACGTTAGTATTTTTTTCAATCGTTTTTCTCCCCTTTAGTTAAGCGTTTTCATTTTGTGGGTCGATCATTTCACAAATAAATCGTTCCTCCTCCTTCCTTCCGGATACAAAATCTAATGCATCTCAACGAATCTGAGCACGATTGGTTTCATCCGCCGCACTAAATCCAGCAATTTTCATACCAACCTTGTGTGTTGCACTGATTCACCGTAGAATTCTCGATTGCAGCAGGAAAAGTTGCCGGACATTTTCCAGTGCACGCCTTAGTATTTTTAAACACTAAGATTGAAAATGAAAACACAGCCCAGAGAAAAAGCACACTAACTGCCTTTTTTATCGTGATGAGACACACTGACTTAAGGGAAAAAAACACTGAAAAGCATAGGCTGATTGACTCAAATCGAAGAATCATGCTTTGTGCCTAGTGATTCTAAAGGCAACAAGGACCAAAAACCGATAGGCCAAATCAAGGTGATTCATCGGTTCATCCATAAGTAAGATCTCAAGCTCTTGAGCAAGTGCTTGTGCCAAAAAGACCCTCTGCTGTTCGCCGCCCGACAACTGGGAGCCTCCTCGTACATACCGTTACCTGCGGGTCTCCCCTGGCCTGCGATCAACAGGATCGCTCCGCAAGCGCCTCGCGCTTACGTGTCTGGAGCTGATTTTATTGAAGACGAAATTTATTCCAGTACAAACTGGTCAAAACTTCAAACTTTCTTTTCTTGCGAAAAAGCCTTCGGACAATTGTTCCCTGCAAGGGTTCAATCGCCCAAAGGCTCCTAATAGAATCAGTGTTCATGCTTGAGTACTGCGCAGCAGTTCGGTTTCGTCCCACAAAATTTTATTGTCTTCGATAACGACACCAAACTCGTTTCTGGCACGTTCGGACGTGATATAATCGTCAAGCACATCGCCAAGAACGGCTTCCGGATCACGTTCGAACGGGCTACCGTATCCGCCGCCACACGGACCGATGATCTCCAGCGTTTCGCCTGGGTTGGTTTTCTTATAGGGAACCTTTGACGGGAGTACCGTCTCCTTACCCGCGCGATCACGGAAAATCAGCGTGCTTGGCGTGCCATCACAGCCGCCGGCAAAACCCCATGGCGCGTATTTTTGTCCTTCGCCTTCGACAGAAAATCCGCCTTCATCGGTAAATTCAATGTCACGGATCGGACCGACACCGCCGCGATATTTTCCTGAGGCTGCGGCATTGTCCGGGAATTCATAACGAGTCACACTCAGCGGTTGATGCGATTCGATATCCTCGATCGGATTGTTTCGCGTATTAGCATACAAGACATCGATCGCATCCATACCGTCTTTCCCAAAGCGTCCGCCGGAACTTCCGGCCATAATATCCATGTATACCCAGTATCTTTTATCAATCATCCCGCTGTAGGCGACCATGTACAAATTGCCGATGCCGGCGCAAATTTGATTTGGAACCGCCTGACCGAGTGCATGCATGATCGTATCGGCAAGTGCATTGCCGGGACAAAATCGAGAGATCGTCGGTGCCGGGTAAGTTGGGTTTACAAGCGTTCCTTCCGGCGCGATGATCTTAATCGGTTTCACCATTCCGGCATTTTGCGGAATGTAGCCGAATTTCTTCGAATCCAGCAGAATGGTTCGGATCGTCAGGTACACCGCCATATCTGTAGTTCCCGGAAACGGCATGTTGATCGGCCGGTCATCGACCTGATCCGAGGTTCCGGTCAGGTCAACGATCATGTCATCGCCTTCTACAGTCAGGTTGACCTCGAACTTCAAGTCCTTTCGCTTCGGATCCTCACTATCCAAGTATCCGTCGATGTAGCCGGACGAATGATACGTGCCGTCTGGTATTTTCGCAATCTCGTTTCTCAGGATCCGCTCCGAATAGTCGATCATATAGTCGCGTGCCGCTCGGACAGTCTCGAGTCCGAACTTTTCGACCAATTCCAAATAGCGTTGTGCGCCGATCCGGCACGTTGCAATTTGTGCTTCCATATCACCGACAACCATATCAGTGGCGCGCACGTTATCACGAATCAGCTGCCAAACAGTATCATTCGGTTTTCCTTCATCATAAACCTTGATCGCCTTAAACTGCAGCCCTTCTGCGAAACAATCCACTGCATCGATGATCCCGATGGAGCCTGGAGACAGCGCGCCAAGATCAAGTTGATGCGCCGTTGAGCACGAAAAGCCAACTAACTCACCTTTATAATAGACCGGAACAAAGAAACCGCAATCCGGCTGGTGTGTCGCACCATAAAAAGAAGAATTATGGAGAATAACATCCCCCGGTTTAAAATCATCACCGCGCTCGGCCATAATCGTACGAATACCTTGGAGGTAGCCGGGAATCGGACCGGATTGCAGCGGTGTACTGTTTACCGACTCGCAAAGCTGCTGTCCGTTTTCATCAAGCAGCGCGCAGCCAAAATCATTGGATTCGCGAATGATACTGGAATAGGACATACGCGCGAGCTTGTGCCCCATTTCAATCGCAATATTTTTCAGTGCACCGCTTAGAACTTGTGCCGTAATCGGGTCGATCGCTTTCTTCGTATCTACCATTACGCTTCGCCCCCTATTTTTACGATGATGCTTCCGTTTGCGCTCATCGTTGCCGCGCAGTTCGGCGGAATAACGGATGTCGTATCCTTTTGCAAAATAATGCACGGACCTGCAAAAGCTTCATCGATCGGCAGCTTGCTTTTCATATAGTGCGGCGTGTCAAATGATTTCAACGTGCTGTTTGAGCGGAACCATGCCGGAGCCACTTTGACCAGAGCCTCATCAAGCGAACGGCTTCCTTCAGCAAAATCAGGATCACCAATCTTCGGCATTTCACCGACGCCGGTAACACGCATGTTGACAATTTCAACCGGGTTATTTAAAAAGGAGTGCCCGTACTCACGTTTATGAACCTCATGGAACGTATTCCAAATAGCCGACGCGTTGCTTTCATTAATTACCCCTGTAGCAACCGGGATGCGCAGCTCATAGCCCTGCCCGACATAGCGGCAGTCAAAGAAACGCAGGAGCGAAATTTGTTCCTTCTCAAACCCTGCATCCATCAATTGAGCCGTAATTTCTTTTTCAAGATTCGTAAAACGCTCGTTCAAATACGCCAAATCGACCTTGTCGCTCGCCACAAAAATCGTCTGAACGGCATCATACTTCAAATCGGTCGTGAGCAGACCGGTTGCTGACGTAATTCCCGGATACGGCGGAATGATGACTTCCGGAATATCGAGAATTTTTGCCACTTCGATCGAACACATCGGTCCACCGCCGCCGAGCGCCGCCAAACTAAATTCACGCGGATCAAAGCCTTTCTGAATCGTACGCGATCGGATCGCGTTGGCCATATTATTATTCACGATCGTTAAAATGCCCTCAGCAGTTTCATAGAGCCCAAGCCCAAGCACGGAAGCCAGGTGCTGAACCGAAGCAACCGCCTTTTCCGGGAAAATCTCCATCTCACCGTCCAGGAAGTGATCCGGATCGAGACGGCCAAGCACGAGCGTGGCATCGGTCACGGTCGGCAGATCGCCGCCGCGTCCGTAACAGGCAGGACCCGGATAGGATCCGGCACTTTGCGGGCCAACCTGAAATGCGCCGCCGGCATCAACATAAGCGATACTTCCGCCGCCCGCACCAATCGTATAAATATCAATCATCGGCACCTGTAGCGGGTAACCGGCAATTTCAGTATCGCCGGCAGAAGATTCCGAGAATCCGCGCTCGGTCACGATCCCGATGTCTGCACTTGTTCCGCCGACGTCAAAGGTAATCAGCCGTTCATGATTGGACAATTTTCCTGCCCATTGGCCGCCGAGCACCCCTGCTGCCGGACCCGATAATAGGGTCAGAACCGGTTTTTCAGAAATTGTTGCTGAATTGGCCACTCCGCCATTTGATGTCATAATCAGCAGATCGCAATCGATGCCGGCATCAGCGAGCCGTGATTCAAGCGCTTCGATATACCCTTTCATCTTCGGACCGACAAATCCGTTCATCGAAGCCGTCGCAAACCGTTCAAATTCACGAAACTGAGGCGAAATCTCTGCTGAAGTCGTGATATAAAAATCAGGAAACTTTTCCTGGACGATCTCCTTCACCCGCTCTTCGTGATCCGGATTCAAATAAGAGAATAAGAACCCGACCACAACTGACTCGACGCCTTCCTTTTTAAAATCATCAAGAACGCTGATGACCGCTTCCTCATCAAGTGGCACTTTTTCATAGGCCTTTCCATCGAGCACACCGATCCGTTCGGAAACCGTCTTTCGATAGCGTCGCGCCACCATTGAGCGATCCTGCCACGGAATATCCTGAGTGATCGAATAGTTTTCTGGTCGCTGGTGCCGGCCGATCTGCAAAAGATCACGGTAGCCTTCCGTCGTAATCAGTCCCGTTTTCGCCCCCTTATGCTCCAGAGCAGCATTGGTTGCAATCGTCGTACCGTGGAAAACATGATCGACACTGCCGCGATCAATCCCGTAACGGCTGCATAGTTCTAAAATGCCATTGACCATGCCAATTGATGGGTCGTTTGTGGTCGTTGGCGTTTTATGAATCTTTGAAACACCGGTATCCGTATCTGTGTAAATCACATCGGTAAATGTACCACCAATATCTACACCAATAAGTTTCATAAGCGTCAGCCTCCATCCACAATTCGAAAACGAATTACAAAGCATATTTAAAAGAAAGTCGAAAACGATCTTTAAAAATTCAGACTAAAAAAAATGTAAGCAGTTTAAACAAAATTTAATTCAGCACAAAACCTGCATTAGGAACAATCTTTCCAGCTTAAGATACGGATTGATCAAGTCTACTGGTAAAAAGCAAGTTCGTCACATACTTCCGAGTTTCTGGAATCAGAAGCTGCACCGTCGCTTGCGGAGCGTTTCCTGTCTCCTCAGCCTGTTTGAATGCAACAAATGTGCCACTAAGATTTTCAATGATACCGACAATGCAAAAATTATTTTCAAGCAACGTGTCAATCTTTTGCTTTTCATCTAAATAAAGCTGGTGTTCTTGCATTGCTCAACCTCCAAACGTACTGATCAGGCGCTGGCGTTCGTTCCAAGTCATCGAAACGTCACTTGGCTGATCGATCATATCAATCGCGCCTTCTGCCGGACAGACAATGGAACAAAGGTTGCAACCGACGCAATCCTGTTCACGCACTTTGAGTGCACGGGTACCGTCGGACTCTGTATAAAATTCAATGCACTGATGTGCTGCATCCTCACAGGCAATGTGGCATTTGTTGCAATGAATACAATAGTCTTGATTGATACGGGCAACCACTTTGTGATTCAAATCGAGGTCGCCCCATTTCTTATATTTGGAAACAGAACGCCCGACCAAATCCGAAACGGAAGCAAGACCTTTTTCATCCAAATAATTGTTCAATCCGTCGATCATATCCTCAACAATACGGAAGCCATGATGCATGGCAGCCGTGCATACCTGCACGCTCGATGCACCCATCAACATAAATTCTGCGGCATCCTGCCAGTTTTCGATCCCGCCGATCCCGGAGATTGGTACCGGAATATCCGGCTGCGTCGCACACTCGGCAACCATGCTCAAGGCAATCGGCTTCACTGCAGGTCCGCAATAACCGCCGTGTGTCCCTTTGCCGGCGACATTCGGGATTGTATTCCATGTGTCCAGGTCAACGCCCATTAAACTATTAATGGTATTGATCATGCTGATCGCATCGGCTCCGCCTTGAGCAGCCGCATAGGCAGTTGCCGTAATATCCGTAATGTTCGGGGTTAATTTGACGATCACCGGTGTTTCTGCTGCTTCTTTTGTCCAATAGGTTTGTTTTTCGACCAATTCCGGAACCTGCCCTGAGGCAGAACCCATACCGCGCTCAGCCATTCCATGCGGACAGCCGAAATTGAGTTCCAGACCGTCAACACCAACATCCTCAACACGTTTGACAATCTCATGCCATTTCTCCTGTTTTGGCTCAACCATGAGCGAAGCAATGATTGCATGATCAGGATAGGCACGTTTCGTTTCTCTGATCTCGCGCAGATTGACTTCAAGCGGACGATCCGTAATCAGTTCAATATTATTAAAACCAGCCACACGCTGCCCGCCATAATTCAATCCTGAGAATCGTGACGTTACATTGATGACCGGATCACCCAGTGTTTTCCATACGGCACCGCCCCAACCGGCGTCAAATGCACGCTGCACCTGATAGCCGGTGTTGGTCGGTGGTCCGGAAGCCAGCCAGAAAGGATTCTTTGACTTAATGCCTGCAAAATCAATATGCAAATCCGCCATCGCCTTCACTCCTCAGTTTTAAATTTTGCTGAGCAGCTGCTCATGAATCGCTTGTGCTGTCTTTTTCCCCTGCTCCGCAGCTGCAACAACCATCGCTTCGCCTTTTCCATTACCGAAAATCACATCACCGGCAGCATATACCTTAGGATTCGATGTTTGGTAAGTCAGCGGGTCAACCGCCACAACACCGTGATCATGAGCCAAATCAAATGCCTCAATCAATGGTACATCACGCATTTGTCCGATCGCCTTGACCACGACATCGGTGTTCATGGGAAATGGAGCATTGTCAATTTCGATTGGACGGCGGCGCCCGCTTGCATCTTTTTCGCCGAGCATGATTGGCGCACAGACAACGCTTGTAACGTTACCGTTTTCGTCGCCTTCAATCCTTTTCGGCTGTGTTTGCCAGCGAAATTCAATGCCTTCTTCTTTGGCAAAACGGTATTCAAACGGATAAGCAGTCATTTCCTTCTCAGAACGGCGGTACACGATTTGCACGCGAGCCGCACCCAATCGTTTTAGACAAGTCGCTGCGTCGATGGCCGTATTCCCGGCACCAATCACGACTGCCTTTTTCCCGGAGAAACGATCCGTGACGTGGCCGCTTTTTACACGTTCAATCAGCTGAATCGCATCAAATACGCCGTCAAGTTCTTCTCCGGGAATGCCAAGCGGCGGTACATGAGCCATACCGATGGCCAGGATAACTGCATCAAACCCATCAAGAACCGCTTGAATCGATACATCTTTTCCGACTTCAGTATTCGTTTGAATGCTCACGCCGAGTTTCTTGATCTGCTCGACTTCCCAAAGCGCAACATGCTTGGGAAGCCGAAAGGGAACGATCCCGTACGTATCCAGACCTCCAGCTTCCGCTTGTTTCTCAAAAACCGTTACTTGATAGCCATAACGCGCAAGTTCCCGAGCCGAAGACAACCCGGCCGGACCGGCACCGATTACTGCAACCCTTTTGCCGTTCTGCTCGCCTGCCTCAAACAATTGCGGATTATTTTTCATCGCCCAGTTCATCGTATGCCGCTGCAGATCGCCGATCATAATTGGTAGTGACGCATCGTTGAGCACGCAAGCACCTTCGCATAATTCTTCGGTTGGACATACCCGCGCGCAGGTTGCTGCGACCGGATTCGCTTCCATAATGATACGCGCCGACCCTTTCATATTGCCGGTTGTAATCTTTTTGATGAATAACGGAACATCAATATGGGTTGGACAGGCCTTCATACACGGTGCATCGAAACAGAACAAACAGCGATTCGCTTCCTCCATGACTTCTTTTGGCTTCATGTCGGGCTTCACTTCATCGAAGATCTTCCAAGCATTCGTTGCTGCAGAATCCATAACCAATCATCTCCTCGTATTCAGCCGTCATTCATTGCGTGAATCAGACGTTTTCCGGATCGGATTTGATTACATTGCCACTTAATTTTTTTGACGTACTTGCTGAATCCATCATCACCGTCATCGAGGCGTACTCTTCCTCGCTGAGCATGCTCGGGCTTTGACGCATCAGGTATCCGTACACGCACCCGGAGATGATCAGACCGAATGTCCATGCATTTTGCCACAGGAAGGAAAGTGCCGGGATAAAGAGCCCAAGTACCGGAATCACGATTCCGATCAGCAAGGCATAAATACTCTTCATGTTAAAGCCGGAAGCATAGCTGTATCGACCGTCGCTTTTATACAACTCGCTCAATGCAAGACGACGTTTGCGTACAAACCAATAATCGGCAATTGCAATTCCATCGATCGGACCAAGCAGCGCGCCGTATCCGTTGAGGAAGACGAAAATGTAATTGGCGATATCGCCAACAAGATACCATGGCTGCATCACAAGCGAAAGCAGACCAGTTAAAATGGCACCGCCGGCAAAGGTGATTTTTTTCGGATAAAGATTTTCTGCCGCACGAGCCGGAGCGACGACGTTCGCAGCAACATTGGTCGTTAAGGCAGCTAGGATAATGCCAATTGTACCGATGAAGATCACAAATGGAGGAAAATGAGAAAGAAGTGCAGCCGGATCCCAGATCGCTTCACCGAAAATAACGACGGTAGCCGAGGTGACCCCAACACCGATGAACGCAAACAGTCCCATCGTACCGGGAAGTGCAATCGATTGACCAACCACTTGCGCTTTTTGACTTTTCGCGTAGCGTCCGAAATCAGGAATGTTTAGAGCCAAGGTTGCCCAAAAAGCGATGACCCCGGTTAATGCAGGGAAAAAGATGGCTAGGAACGAGCCGACTGAATTAAATTTAGAAGGAGCAGAAAGCATTGGCCCAAAGCCGCCGGCAGCAGTTAATGCCCAAATCAGCAAGGCAAGACCGAGAATGAGCAACACCGGGGCAGCCCAGAATTCCATTTTACGGATGGCTTCCGGTCCGCGATAGGCGATCAATACATTCAGAGCCCAGAATGCAAAGAACGCGATGAACAAGTGCCCGCCGACCTGTTCCCAACCGGTCATTGAGACAAGCAGCGTATCGATCGCCGCACCACCGTACCAGCAGTTAATACCGAACCAAGCCGCGGCAACGATTGCCCGGGCAATCGCCGGAATATGTGCCCCTTTTGATCCGAACCAAAGACGTGCGAATACCGGATAAGGGATGCCAAACTTCGTACCGGCATGCGTATTCAGCAAGATTGGAATCAGAACGATCAAGTTTCCGAGAATGATCGTGACGATTGCCTGCCACCAGTTCATCCCCAGTGCAATCAGTCCGGACGACATTGTGTACGTCGGGATACAGATACACATGCCTATCCAAAGTGAAGCAAAGTTATATGCCGTCCAATGATGTTCCTCTTTCGTTGTCGGGCGCAAATCTTCATTCAACAGATGACTGTCTTTAAGCGTTTCAGCAGCTTCGCTGGTCAATGTTACAATACCGTTTTGCTCAACTTGCGTTTTCGTCATGTGTCTTCCTCCCTAATTTAATTTGGAGTTGCAGGAGAACCATCACAAGACCTCGTTCATAGAGGCAAAACCATCACAAAGCTCAAAGCCTTGTTCTCTCTTGATCACGAAAGCTATTAAAAAAAGAATCATTGCAAGAATCACGCCGGACTAAGGATGGAAAGCACTGTATCCAGGGCCGCATTCACCCCCTTTGCGCAATCTTCATAGTCCGTAAACTCTTCCTCACAGTGGCTCTTGCCATCCAAGCTTGGAACGAAAATCATTGCCGTAGGAATGTAATCGGCTATATACTGAGCGTCATGACCGGCACCGCTGTACATTCTTTTATAGGTATAACCCAGCTCTTGTGCCGATTGTTCCAACCTGTCGCAAAGCGTCTGGTCAAAGGCAACGGTCTTTCTCCCCCATAATTTTCGAACCTTAATTGTGCAGCCGCCCAAAGTTTCTGGTAGCTCTTTAATCGCTTGAACGACTTGTGCCACAACATTCATATCTTTGTGCCGCGCTTCGAGTGTGAACGTCACTCGATTCGGAATCACGGTATGAATATTCGGAGCCACCAGCATTCGTCCCATCGTATAAACCAAATCAGAATCCAGCTCATTCAACTTCTTCCTCAGTAGGACGATGGCATCGGTCGCTGCAAACAACGCATCCTTGCGCATGGGCATCGGTGTCGTTCCAGCATGATCTGATGCCCCGGTTACCTCAATCTCGTCATTCACCATACCGACAACGCCCTCAACAATGCCGATCGAACGTGCTTCGCTCTCGAGCACCGGCCCCTGTTCAATATGCATTTCCAAATAAGCGGTCGCTTCCTGTAGTCGATTGGCCGCATCGCCCTCATAACCGCTCGCCGCCAATGCCTCTCCAAAAGTCATGCCTTGCGAATCCATACTTTGCAGCATTTGCGCCTTCTCAAATTTTCCGGAGATGATTCCGGAACACATCATCGCCGGATCAAAACGTGCACCTTCTTCATTCGTGAAATCAACGAGCATGAACGGAATTTTCGGCTGAATGCGGTGGTCATGCAGCGTTCGTGCCACTTCCAGTGCGGCAATAACGCCGAGCACACCGTCAAAACGACCGCCTTTCTTCACCGTGTCGAGATGGGACCCCATCACCAGCGGAGGTCGGTCCTCGCTGCCTGCCATTGTGGCGTACACATTTGCAACATCGTCAACCTTGATACTCATCCCTAGCTCCTTACAACAAGAGACCAGGTAGTCCCGTGCACCGATATCCTCATTTGAAAGCGATAGTCGCGTGACCCCATTCTTCTCAGTGCGCCCAAAATCCGCAAATTTTTCAATTGTCTCCTTCAACCGTTCCGCATTAATCTTCAGCTTCTGTTCCTGCACGAGCGTCCCGCCTCCGTAAAACAATTTTTCCTTGCTGAACCGGCTCAAATGACACGCGTTGTCTCGAACTCCATTTCACTGTAAAAAAATTATTTTTCATTGCGGTCAAACGTATGGCGCATTTTATGAGCAAACCGCTTAATTAAGGCGTCATCAACTTCGAATCTGCGAACAGAACCTCTTTTTCAAACTGAGTCAAAGCAGCTTCAAAGCGATCCATCGCTTCATTAATTTCCGCTTCGGTAATAATCAGCGGCGGAGCGATCATCACACTCGATTCATGTGAGTAGGTGTAAAAGCCTTGGGCCATCAGCATGCCGACGAATTTTTTCATCAGTCCGACTTTATCCCTGCCGAAATCCATCCCATAGGCGATCAGCGGTTCTTTTGTCTCCTTGTCTTTGACGAGTTCAACTGCCGCGAACAGTCCGATACAGCGCACCTCGCCAACGGATGCAAAACGTTTCAGCTTATCGAGACGCTCTGCCAGAACATCGCCCATCGCCGCCGCGTGATCAATCAAGTGCTCCTCCTTGTACACATCAAGCGTGGCGCAGCCGATTTGTGTGGAGACCGTGTGCCCACTATAGGTCAATCCGGTCATCAGCACATGATCATCGAAATAGTCAGCAATCTGCTTGCTGACAATCACACCGCCAAGTGGACTATAGCCGCAGGTCACGCCTTTGGCAAAAGTCATCATGTCCGGTTCAATTCCGAAATGTTCAACCGCAAACATTTTCCCGGTGCGCCCGAAACCGGCCATGACCTCGTCGCAAATCATCAGGATCCCATATTTCGTGCACAGCTCCCGTACACCTTCCATATAACCCTTTGGCGGAATCAGTACGCCGTTGCTACCTGGAATCGACTCCATGAAAATGGCTGCAATCGATTCCGGCCCTTCATAGAGGATCTGACTGTTGAGACGATCCAGATAGAAAGCTGCCGCCGCTTCTTCACTGTCAAAAGCAATGGATTCCCGGTAAAGGTACGGTGTCTCAAATTTAATGAATCCAGGAAGTCCCGGTTCAACAGTGAAACGACGATTTTCACCGGATAAATTACCGGCACCAAAGGTTGCGCCATGATAGGATCGATAACGTGAGAAGATTTTGTACCGTCCCGAGTACATGCGCGCAATTTTTACCGCGTGGTCATTCGAGTCGGCACCGCCATTGGCGAAGAAGACCTTGGCCATGTTCTTTGGCGCAACCTCAATAATCTTGTGGGCAAGCTCTGCCTTCGATTCTGTCGCAAACCCCGGTGCGGAAAGCGGGATTTCACCGATGTGTTTGAACGCCTCCATCAGCTTCGGATGATTATGGCCCACATTCAGATAGACAAGCTGTGAACACATGTCGTAAAACCTTTTTCCTGTCTCATCCCAGAAAAAAATTCCTTGCGCTTTTTTAATGATCTTAGGATGGACGTCTTTTTGTTTAGACCATGAATGTAAGACATAGTTTCGATCGTCTTCTTTAATTTGCTGGTCATCAAGGTGCTCCATTGCGCCATCTCCAGTCCATTTTTCTGAATTAACATAATTTAATGATATAACGATAAAAACAGAAAACAATGAACATTCAGCCAAAAAATAATGTGCACTTGCACAATCGCAAGGCACATTATCGCATCAGATCTTCAATCATAAAGGCCAACTGCAAATTCGTTTTCACAAAAGGATGCCCCAGATCTGCTCCAAGAATCGCTTCAATTTTTTTCACTTTATAAAGGACTGTATTCCGATGAATAAATTTTTTATGAGCAATCGTTGCCGTGCGTCCATCCTCTTCGAGAAAAACACGAAGAAATGGAACAAAATCAGTCTCATGCAGTTGATCATAACGGTACAGCTGCCCAAGATACTTTTGATAAAAGCGCTCAATGATGCGTGGATCGCGCACATCCATAATAATGCGATAGGCACCTAGATCATTAAACTCACAAATCTTCAAATACGGATGACGTTTAGCCAGACGTAGTACCGTCAGCGCTTCCTGGTAACTCCTTTGAGCCTCCATAACCGGGTATTCGCTTCCGCTCCCGATTGAAAGGTTGCGCCACTCTGTCTTCTTGGCGCGAATTGCCTCGGTCAGCTTCATCAGCGGCAAGTCCGATCCGCGCAGTTGTACAGTCAAATAAATTAATTGATTCTCCCGATGCATCGATTGCAGCAGTCGGTATTTTCGCGACAGTTCCATCTCTATTCCATAGACGAGCGCAACCGGCAATTGATCCGAATCATACGAACAGACCACGATTGAAAAGGATTGATCCGCCTGCGCGCCGATCTGCTCAAGTTCCGCAGTCACATAAGCACGATCGGGAACGGATTGGAACAACAGCTCTGACAGCAAATCTCTGAAACGGGATTGATTCTGTTCCGCCGCTGCAAGAAACTGAACGGTAATTTTCACGAAATCAGCCACACGATAGCTCCAAGGCATACTGAAAATTGGGAACCGATGGCTATTTGCAAAATCCATGACTTCATTGGGAATGCTCGGAATATATGGACCGACATTCAAGATCACGCCGGATGCTTGGTGATCATAGGTTTTTTTCACCATGGTGATCAGCTTTTCCTCATCATGATCCATGTTGATCCCCGTCGTGACAAGCAGCTCGCCTGCCTTAAAAAAGTCGAATAAACAGTCGCTTTCCATCACATTGACCCCGGAGATCGTTCGCGACATGCCCGCTTCTCCGGCGACCGGTTTGATCGTTGAAAGTTCCGGCAGCATAAACAAATGCTTAAGTGTGATCATCTCATTCCCCCTTACAATCCAAAGAAACATTTAGGAAGTAAAGCATTGAATCAAAAACGAACGAAAGTAGAAACGTAATCAGCCTGTATTAAAGCCTATTCTGACTTGTTTAAAAATTTTCACATCTACTTTGACTATAAATCGATCCATTTCCCATGTCCAATGCTATGTAAAGAAAGTTCACCCACATTACTCAGACATGCACTCTCCGGAATACAGCGTCACCGGACTTGATCCGAAGCACTTTGAAGATGCCGTGATCCTCTCACTTCTGATCGATCTCTATCGCTACGATCAATGGAAGCGATCAGAAAACCCTGACTAAGCCCGTTCCTTGCTCCCGTAGGACGAGGATTGGATCCATCAATCTTGAGTTTGAACGACACTTCAGCTGCTTGCCGAGGGCGATCCGGGAGCCTCCTCGAACACGCAATTTTCCTGAGGGGTCTTCCTTGGCTTGCTTGCCGCGGGCGTCTCACTCATATCTCAATTTGATTGATTACAGATATGCTGCTTATCCCAGTTTCAGCAAGTTCATGTTAAAAAAAAAAAAAAAAACAGACCCTAAAATCAGGTCTGCTCCCACGCTCAAATGTTTAGAACCGTTCAATAACATCAGCATTTAACTTTTTCAACACGTCGACTGTCAACTTCACCGCCGAAACAAAATCCTCATAGGCAACAAAGCAATAGGAGGTATGCGCATAACGAACCGGCACACTGATCACAACGGTCGGCGCGCCGTGATACAGATTGATCACCGCACCATCATTGCCACCTCCGCTTCGTACAGACTGTTGCGTCGGAATCCTTTTTTCAGAAGCCAGATCAAGGCAGAACTTTTGAAAACGCGGATTTACAATAATCGATGAGTCAAAATGACGCAGCATCGGTCCGCGTTTGAGCCCGGTTTGGATCATATACTCGGGCATCACCGTATCATCCGCCGGCGCACCTTCAAACACGATTGAAACATCCGCATTGATCTTCTTCATCGCGACCTGTGCGCCACGCTCGCCAACCTCTTCCTGTGCAGAAAGCGAGGCTACAACATCAATGTCAAGATCCGATCCATCCAATTCCTTCAGAACTTCAGCCATCACCGCCGTACCGATTCGGTTGTCAAACGCCTTGCCCAGCATTAAACCCTTGGCTTCGTTATACTCGAACGTCACGTCCGGCACAACCGGTGCCCCAATGTCAATTTTGAAATCGCGAACCGCTTCCTCAGCAGAAGTTGCGCCAACATCGATCACCATCTCGGAAACCTCAGGTAGTCGTTTGCGCTCCTCCGCGGTCATAAAATGAGGAGGTGTGCTGGCGATAATCCCCGATATGTATTGCCCATCGCGATTGCGCACGCGCACCTTGTGTGCCGGAATATTGGCGCGCACCCAGCCGCCGACCGTCACAAAACGCAGCATGCCATTCGGTTTCACTGCCTGAACCATAAATCCGACTTCGTCGCTGTGCGCATCCAGCTGAACAACCGGACGAGCACCATTATTTCCATTTCGCGCCGCATACACATTGCGCATATGATCTTCCTCGACCGAACTGAACGGCTTGACCGCATCAGTAAAAATGCCGGCAACCTCGTCCTCAAAACCTGAGATACCGTGCGCATTCGACAAACGCTCAATCAATTGAATCGACTTTTTCTTATCCACAAAAATGCACCTCTCGTCTCTAAAACACCTACATGATAATTTCATTATTATTATAGTATCGTTCAAAAAGAGTTGTCTCAAGAAACATTCTATAGACAACTTTCCAAGACAGAAAAGAGTACCACCGCCATCTTAGTACTCTTTCTCCATGTGCGTCATTCGAAGTCAAACGGAGTGATCACTCCGCTTGTTCACCTGCTGCTTCTCCTCATCCTTTTCAACAAATCGAAAGAGCAGGTAGCCGGCTACGGTTCCGATTGTATTCAGGATCACATCATTAATATCGGTGGTGCGGTTGGGCAGAAAAAGCTGAATGCATTCAATGATCGATGAGAACAAGGCACCCATAAACACAAGATGCAGGAATTTGAAGTACGGGTACTTTAACGTGAGCATGTAACCGAACGGGAGAAAAAGCAATACATTACCTAGATCATCAATAATAAAGTACTTCATCGAGGCCGAACGAAAATCATCGAACAAATGCAGCGGATTCATGTTCACATTGAAATGATGCACCGGACCGCCATGCCAGTTGCCGGTACCGATTAGACCATGAGGAATCATCGTCAAGTAAAGAACAAAAAGGATCGAAAAGGTTAAGGCAATGTTGATCATTGCTTGTTTTAAACCGTTCATCCGATCCCTCCTCCACACGAATCTTGGTAAAGTTACTATTAAATTAAGTGTTAGGCAACCGTGATTTTTTGTCAAACGAAAACACCCGGACAAGAGTGTCCGAGTGCCGCCTGAGGAACACTTTGACGTCAAAGACGTTTACTCTGAATCAACCTCATCTCCAAAAATCCCTTTGAGATGATCATCAAAGTGTTCATGAATTTTTTTGAACTTCTGATCAAATTCTTCTTGCGTGATGATCCCTTTCTCCATCAATAAGTAGAATAATGCGGTGATACGCTCATAGTTAAGTACAGCCTCAGATCCAAGTTCCGTGATGATCTCGTCATTGCCCATTTTGCCAAACATCCCCTCATAAAAATAAACGATGTTAGCACTATAACCAAATGTACCAATCGGCATACGCACGCCTTGGCCACCAGTCTGTGGCAAATCACGACATCAGTTATGACGCTGAGACCTTTTCCTTAATCGTTTTACAACGACTCTGTGACGACTTTGCGTTCAAATGGGTCGGAGCTGATTCCGGCTTCAACGATCTTTTTCGCCCATTCTTTTGCCGAGAAGAGCGAGTGATCGCGATAGTTGCCGCAACTCTCAATGGTTGTACCTTGAACATCGTCCCATGTTGCCGGCCCGGCGATAAATTCAAGCGATCCTTTTAATGCTTTGGCGACATCAACCGGATCATGTTCGCCCCAAAGAATCAGGTGAAACCCTGTGCGGCAGCCAAACGGTGAGCAGTCAATGACGCCTTCAAGCCGATCGCGCAGAAGGCTTGCCAGCATGTGTTCAATCGTGTGCAGTCCTGCAGTTGGAATGGCATTTTCATTCGGCTGTACAAAGCGCAGGTCATAATTCTGGATGACATCGCCTTTCGGTCCTTTTTGTGTGGCAATTAAGCGCACATAAGGCGCGAGAACCTTCGTATGGTCAAGGGTGAAACTTTCAACTTTTGCCATGATGAAACACTCCTATTCGCTTCATTTATATTTATCGTATCATTTAAACGCGGGTACATATACACCGTTATATGTTTTTTTGATAGTGTTTGCAACCGATTGCGTCTGATATGCTTTTGCGGCTGATGCAGAAACGTATCGTGCTGAAATGCCGTCAGAACCAATTCTTTATTAAACTATATTCTTCATATTCGCTACCAAATCGAACTCTTGTTGGAATAGCGATTTTGTTTGATTGATCAAATTCGAATAGATGCTTTCCTTGGTTTCCATTGGCCCTCCTAATCCTCACGCAGCCAGCGATTCTATCCCTCGTCAATGAGTTAAAACTATTCTATATTGATAAATCATATATGTCAACTAGGTATTATAGTGATTAAAAAACCTTTGAGAACGATCCGGCCCTCAAAGGTTTTTTGGGTCATCCATTAATAAGAAACGTTTGGATTGACGAGATGCGTGGGTCTTTGATCTGCACTCAAGCGCTGAACCAATTGTTCAAGCGTCATTTTTCGTGCTGCGTAAAAGGAGTCTTCTGAAACAAAGGCAGCGTGCGGGGTTATTACTGTATTCTCAAGAGAAAATAGGCGACTTTGTTCCGTATCTTCATCCTCGATCACATCAAGTGCAGCCGCCTGGATATCGCCGCCTTTGAGCGCTTTGATCAAAGCCGCCTCATCAACGACCTTGCCGCGGGCGGTATTGATCAAAAAAGCAGTCTTTTTCATTAGCTTCAGTTCCCGTTCTGAAATCAAATGCTGGGTTGTGTCCATGAGCGGGCAATGAAGCGAGACAATATCCGCTTCAGTAAGCAGTTCATCAAACGTTTCCGCCTTTTCCACACCATAGGCTTCCAGAAATTCTTTGGTTTTGGTTGGCGCATAGGCAAGAATACGCACATTCAGTGCTTGCAGCATCGGAATCATTGCCCGCGGAATACTGCCGAAGAAATAAAGGCCAACCGTTTTACCTTCGAGCCGATGCGTCGTGTAGCCCAGGCGCGGATCCCATTTTCCCTGGCGCACCGTGCGATCAAAATAGGTAATCTTCCGCGTCAGGTCAATGATCATGCCAATGGTGTGCAGTGCAACTTCTTTGGAGCAGAATCCCGGGCAGTTGGTCACGCATACGCCGCGTTTGGTCGCTGCGCCAAGATCGACATTATCAACACCGATTGATTGCAACGCAACAATCTTCAAATGAGGCAGTTGATTTAGAATACCTTTTGTGATTTGCTGATACTCGACGACCACACCGTCCGCATCCTGCGCATAGTCGACAAATGATTTCCGATTCTCGTAATCTTTCACTTCGATCAGCTCAAGATCATTAATCTTCCATTCCGTAAGCAATTGACGCTCATAGTCAAGCGAATCATCAATATTATAGTAGAGGACCTGCTTGTTCATGGCGGTCATCCTCTCTCATTTTTTACTCCATTGACTCAAGACCTGATCAATAATCGCAATGCCCTGATCGATTTCCTGCTTTTTTACGTTAAGCGGTGTCGCAAAACGCATGCCGTTTTCATGGACGCCGCAACCGAGCGTCAGAAGTTTCTTCTCTAAGCACCCCTTCTGCACCTTCGCCAGCAGGTCCCCTGCAGGGCTGCCATCCGCATGTGAAAATTCAATTGCCTGCATTAACCCAAGCCCGCGCACATCGGAAATACAGGCATATTTTTTCTGTAATTCTTGAAGCTGTTCATTCAAATAGCCGCCGATCTCGTTGACGTGATCAAGCAGCTGCTCTTCTTTAAATACATCTAAAACCGCTAAGGCAGCAGCTGCACACAGCGGATTACCGCCAAAAGTCGTCCCATGCATCCCCGGATGCCATTCCGCCATAACCTCCGGCGTCGCAATCACCGCACTCATCGGCAATCCCCCCGCAATCGCCTTGCCCACCGTCATGATATCGGGAACCACATCAAAATGCTCGCCGGCAAACATTTTTCCAGTCCGACCGTATCCCGACTGAATTTCATCCATAATCAACAAAATTCCATAGCGATCACAGCGCTGGCGAATGCCCTGAACAAAAGCCTTCGACGGAACAACGTACCCGCCTTCCCCTTGAATCGGCTCCATAATGATCGCCGCAACCTGATCCGGACTCACCAGATACTCAAACAAATGATCCAATTCATCCAGACAAAAATTCGTCCGCTGCGCCTCATCAAATCCGTTTGGACACAGATCCTTCGACGGATAAGGCGTAAAATAAACCGAACCGACCAGCGGCTCATACGTTTTTCGGTATTTTGCCTTAGACCCCGTCACCGACAGCGCCCCGAACGTCCGCCCATGAAAAGAACCCTCAAACGCAATCATTGCCGGCCGTTTCGTGTAGGCACGTGCCAGTTTCAAAGCGCCATCAATCGCCTCCGCCCCGCCATTGGAAAAAAACACCGAATTCAGCTTGCCTGGCGTTACCTCCGCCAAACGTTTCGCCAATTCAAGCGTCGACGGATAATTCACCACATTAAATGAGGCCGTGAGCAACTGCTCCGCCTGCTGCTTAATCGCCGCAACGACCTTCGGGTGACAATGCCCTAGCGCATTGACCGCAATTCCCTGAACAAAGTCGAGATAACGCACACCATTCACATCCGTTGAATAGCATCCCTGACCACTTTCCATAATCAGATCCGTTGCCTTAGCCAATGCAGGACTCAAATAGGGCCGATAATCCTCGAACTTCATGTACACGCCCCCTGAGAATAAGATCACCTCAAAATCTGCTTTAGCTATAAAGGTATGACGTGTGCAGGGGAATATGCTGATCCTTTCAAAAACAAAAACCACTCAAATTCTATGAATCGGGATAGAATAGAACATTATAAAATACCTTTTTTGTGATTTTTTGCCATTAAATAAAACCAATGAACACATTCAGATTACAAATGTTTTTACTCTCTGATCCTAATAAAACTCGTTTTATTCTGTAAAACTTTTGTAATAACTGCAAATAATGGTATAATAGCAAACGTTTGACCATTCTATTATCCTACGAAAGAAGGCATACATATGAAATGTGTTCATTGTGGCAAGGAGAACGGTAACAATGCAGCTTTTTGTGGTCATTGCGGACACCCGCTTAATCCCGCATCCACTGAGCAAGCCGCACAAGAAGAATCGGCGGCGACTGCAGCGAAAAAAGGTGAAATTACGATTAACGCGGACGTCTTTGCAAACTTTTGGAGTTATGTAAAAGGTGCGTTGAGAACGCCAAATGCCTTCGAAGATCACCTGAAAAATGGTATTTTTTCTCTTGCTCTTCTCTGTATTTTTCTTCCTATATCTATCGTTAACGCAATTAATCAACTCTATCATACCGTTGGTGGATGGATTGGAAGCGAATTGTTTGGATCGGTGTCACCAATAAAGGCACAACTATTGGGATTCGATGCAATGGTTAAGGGGATGCTTACGCTGGCCATCTGTATCGCCTTTTACGCACTCCTCATCTTCTTATGCTTAAAAGTTGCTCACGCAGAGGTCTCGTATCAATCAATTATTGCGCGATTTGGATCCTTAAGCGTACCACTAATGGTACTCTCACTTGCACTATTCTTCATCTCATATCTTAATTTACAGATCTACTTAGCTCTTCTAGTCTTAGCATCCATCGGCATCCAAGTCATGTTCTTTTTGACCATGTTCTCCTTCAGCAAGAAAACGCATCTTGATACTTTTTACCTCACGCTGATCTGCCATGTTGTCTACACCGTTATCATTTATTTTGCGCTGAAATCGTACATTGTTAATCTCTTTATGAATCTTCCAACCTTACTGAACAGCTAATTTAGAGCAGTTTAAAAAACAGAAAGAAGGTTAGTCAATTTGGCAAAGCATTGTACTCAATGCGGACAGCTGCTTCCGGATGGCGTAAAATTCTGCACCCATTGTGGTCATTCCGTAGAATCAGCACAGGATCAAACGGCAGCAACGAGAGCGGTTGCACCAACGCTTCCGCAGGTTTCACCTGAAAAACGTCATAAAACACAATCAGACAAAAAATCCATTACCATCAAGAAAAGTGTTCTCATTCCGGTCATTATCGCTATCATTTTGATCATTGGTTTTTACTATACGGGAAAAGTATTCACCGACCCACAGCGCACCGTCGATTCATTTCGCAATGCTGTTCGCGATCACAAAACACATCAACTGGCACAAATGATCCACACCAATGAAAATACAAAAGTTACCGATGCACAGGCAAAAGCAATGCTTCAGCTTTTCGATAAAAATCCGAGCATCTATTCACAATCTCTGAGTGCCATGGAAAGCAGTGCAAAACATTCCGGGAAACAACCTTCTGGGAGTCATGCGCTCTACCAGTTAAAAAAATCAGGCAAGAAATATTTGATCTATGATAACTATCAAATTACGACAAACAATGTCCATCCAAAAGTTGTCACCAATTTAAAAGGAATGAAGGTTGGCATTAAAAACATCGGTAAGATGAAAATCGCTACCAAAGCAAACAGCGATGATTCAGAAACCATTACACTGAGCGGAGTCATTCCTGGCTATTACACAATCATTGGTCAATCCAAGTCTATGAATACATCACAGTCTGCAGCTATGCTGTCTAACGAGGACAACGCCATCGATTTTTCAGGTACATTTGTTGCAATTTCCACTAATCTTCCAGGAGCAAAACTTTTCATTGATGACAAAGATGCGAGTAAAATCCTATCTGATAAAACGGTCAATGTAGGACCTTACAAAGAGGGAGACACGCCATCCTTTTATGCAACGTACACAGTGAACGGGAAATCGATTAAATCAAATACGATTTCCATTTCAGATGATGAATCGTCGGATGATTATTCAGAGGAGTATGAGGATGAAACAACGACAATCGATGATGCCGAATCAGACGGTATTAATCTCATATTCGAAGCGGCTGCCGAAGAAGGTTTCTATTCCCTGAATCGCGATGATCTGAATGGAGAACAAAACGAAAATACACTTGACGCTTATTTTCAAGACTATTATGATGCATTATCAAGCGCAGTCAATGAGCAAGATAACGACTATCTGACCGATTATTACGAAACCGGAACTTCTTTTAGCCAATCCACATTCAAAGACCTCACGGCGATTGAAGATAAAGAGATCAGCGAATCACTTCGTTCCTTTGACGTGACGAAAATATCAGCTGCCGATTCTGAAACTTTCACTATTGACGTTACTGAAGATTGGAACGAATACTATTATGATGACGATGACAACGCGGTCGATAAAGATTTCACATTGAAAACCACCTACCAATTGAAACCCACCGCCCCAGGACAATTGAAAATTGTCGGTTATAAAACTAACGGCAAATCAGAAAAATAATTCGCAGCTTCACTAAAAAAGCGGAGTGGGAAACAATCGGTTTCCACTCCGCTTCTCTTTTCCTGTTATTCAATCGTCAAGAATACTAAACCCGAGCGTTTTAATATCTGCTTCAAAGTTCTTTACGGTATCGATTGAGACTTGTTTCGCGCTTTTTCCGATATTCCCGAGTTTTGATAGGATACTCGGCGGAACGGTGATGATATCGCAACCAAGGTCCTGAGCCTGAAAAATATTTAGCACTTCTCGGGTGCTTGCCCAAAGGAGCTGGGCACCATCTTTCGTATCGCATATTTTTCGACTCGCTCGAACGAATGCCGAAGGATCGACACCTGTATCCGCAATTCTTCCCGCAAAGACGGAAATGATATTTTTCTTGCCTTCGGTTAAGGCATCTACGGCTTCTTGTACCTGTTGTGATGTTGTAATCGCGGTAACGTTGATCGCAATGCCTTCTTCGGACAGTTCGTGAATCAATTCAGCAGTACTTTTTTCATCTGGGGTCAGGATCGGGATCTTGACTGCTACATTTTCGCCAAGTGACGCAATGACTCTTGCTTCTTGCTTCATCGTCTCAAAGCTATTGCCAAAGACTTCAAATGAAATACTATGCTTGGGAAATTCCTTGACTACGTCGCGGGCAAAGGATAGATAATCTGTAACGCCTGCGCTTTTCATCAAGGACGGATTCGTCGTAAATCCCTTCACATAATCATGAACCGCGACTTTTCGCATGTCGGCTATATCCGCACCGTCTGAATAAATTCCTATTTTTTTAAATGGCAAATCGATGACCTCTTTTCTTTAAGCGCATGATAGGTTCTCACAACATTTTCAACGGTAAAGCCTTTGAGCCGCATGAATTCAGCTGCATTTCCGCTTGCTCCAAAACCATCAATTCCAATGCATGCACCATCGAAACCCACATAGCGATCCCAGCCAAACGTTGACCCCATTTCAATAGATATACGCAAGGTCACCTCACGAGGCAATATCGATTCTTTATAGTCCTCGGACTGCTGCTCAAACAATTCCATACTCGGCATTGAGACAACAGAAACAGGTGTGCCTGACTTTGCGAGACGTTCCTGTGCACGCAGTGCTAAACCCAATTCAGAACCTGATGCAATCAAGATGCCCTCCGGTTTTGTACCCGTTTGAGGGGAAAGAACATAGGCACCGCGCGCCACTCCTCGATGTGCCCGCTGCTTTGTTCCGCTTAAAACCGGCAAGTCTTGACGTGTTAATGCGAGGATTGTCGGATGATCGGTGCTTCTCATCGCAAGTTTCCAAGATTCAACAGCTTCAACCGGGTCACCCGGTCTTAAAGTAACGACGCCGGGCATCGCTCTGAAACTGGCTAAATGCTCAATGGGTTGGTGGGTTGGGCCATCCGGGCCCAATGCGATCGAATCATGGGTAAAAAGGTAGGTTACCGGAATTTTTTGCAGAGCAGCCAAACGGATTGCATTGCGCATATAATCTGAGAAAACGAAAAAGGTACTCGCGTAAATTTTGCTTCCCCCATGGAGTGCAATGCCATTCACAGCCGCTGCTTCGCCAAATTCGCGTACACCGAACCAAATATTCCGACCTTCAGGCGTTTCTGGCGCAAAAAGCGTTTGATCGGCAATATTTGTTTTATTGGACGCAAACAAGTCGGCAGACCCGCCCCAAAAATACGGTACCTTCTGAGCAAAGTGCTGAATGAGTTTATGAACAGTAGTCCTTCCCGCCTCTGCTTCACCTTCATCGTAAACAGGAAGGTCTACAGACCAGCCTTTTGGCAAATCCCCTTTTATTGCTGTTTCAAGTTCCTCAGCAAGTTGTGGGTATTGGTTTTGATAGTCCGAAAATAAGCGCTTCCATTTTTCTTCTGCCTTTTTCCCGGTTATACCAAACTGGCTAAATCGCGCATAGACGTGTTGCGGAATGAAAAATTCAGGGTAATGCCAACCATACTTTTTCTTTGCCGTTAATGCACCCTTTGGCCCAAGAATGTTGCCATGTACGCGATGCGTTCCCGCATTTGGCGCACCATAACCAATAATCGTTTTTATCTCAATAAGGGTTGGCTTTTCTTTCTGGGCTTTGGCACGTTCAATAGCTAAATTGATTTCATCAAGATCATTACCATCGGGAACGAAGTCATAATTCCATCCGTATGCTTCAAAGCGTTCTTTAATACGCTCGGTAAATGTGTTTTTTGTCGGACCATCTAATGAATTGTCATTCGAATCATAGAGCACAATTAATCGATTTAATTTAAGATGTCCCGCTAATGCACCCGCTTCATGTGAAATGCCTTCCATTAGGTCTCCGTCACCGGCAATCACAAACGTATGATGATCGATGATCGGAAAGTTGGGACGGTTATACCGCGCAGCAAGATGTTGCTCCGCCATCGCCATACCAACCGCCATGCCCAGTCCTTGACCAAGTGGTCCGGTACTTGCATCGACGCCTTCGGTCACGCCAAATTCCGGATGTCCTGGAGTATTGCTGTTCAGGCTTCGGTAATTTTTCAGATCGTCAAGCGACACTTGAAAACCAGCTAAATGCAGCATGCTGTACAGGAGCGCTGATCCGTGACCCGCCGACAAGACAAAGCGATCACGATTAAACCAGTGGCTGTCGGTTGGATTAAAAGTCATTTGCTTCGTCAACACATAAGCCATTGGCGCCGCGCCAAGCGGCATGCCCGGATGTCCGGACTTCGCGTGCTCAATGCAGTCAATACTTAGTGCACGAATGGCATCGACACTCAGCTGATCCGTTTCATCAAACATAAATTTCCGCCACCTTTTTCAGAACTTTTATTGTACCGATTCCCTGCTTCGTATCAGTCCGTCGATTTTCTCTTGAAGAAGCTCAAAACAAACATCAGTGCGAGTACAGCCAGAATGCCCGTCGTGATCAATGCGACACCGCCCATAGATCCTAAGCTTCCTAAGAAAATACCCACCGCACCGTAATCCGTATCTGAGAAGCTGGAGTTGGCAAACCCAAGATTGCCGAGCACCGGCATTAATGCGAGCGGCATGAAACTGATCAGGATACCGTGTACAAAGGAACCAAGAATTGCCCCTTTCCTGCCGCCGGTCGCATTCCCGAACACTCCGGCCGTAGCGCCGCAGAAAAAATGAGGAACGACACCGGGCAAAATAATGACGGTATGCAGGGCAATCATGATGAACATACTGACAATCCCGCCAACAAAGCTGGAGAAAAAGCCAATGATCACCGCATTAGGTGCATAGGGAAAAACAATTGGGCAGTCAAGCGCAGGTTTTGAATTCGGAACAAGCTTCTCCGATATCCCTTTAAACGCCGGAATGATTTCGCCTAAGATTAAACGAACTCCTGACAAAATGACATAAACACCTGCTGCAAACGTTCCGGCCATTTGAAAAGCATAGATAATATAGTTGGTGCCAGTGCTTAATTTTGATTCGATGAACGATTGCCCGGTGAACAGCGCTAGAATCACATAGATCATCGCCATGGTAATCGTGATCGCAACCGTTGAATCACGTAAAAAGGAGAGTCCTTTAGGAATTTTTAAATCTTCTGTGGACTTGCCGTTGTGACCGACCGCCTTTCCGACTAAAGCTGAAATCAAATAGCCAAGACCGCCGGTATGTCCAAGCGCAACCTCATTCGTTCCGGTAATCTTTTTCATAAACGGTTGCAAAATTGCCGGGGATAGTGCATTGGCCATACCAAGCATCAAGCCGCCAAGAAGAATCAATGGAACCGTTGTAAATCCACAAACGGTCATGATTACAGCGATCATACACGACATATACAGCGTCGCATGGCCCGTCAAATAGATATATTTAAATCGCGTAAATCGAGCGATAAGGATATTGGCAATCATTCCGACGAGCATAATTAAAGCGGTCGGCGTCCCGTATTTCGTCAGTGCAAGAGCCACAATGGCTTCATTATTCGGGACAACCCCCTGTACAGCAAATGCATGCTGGAACATCTCACCAAGTGGGGTCAATGCATTCAAAACAATCCCCGCGCCTCCGGTTAAAACGAGAAAGCCGACAAACGTTTTAATGCCGCCAAGTGTAATCGTACTGATTGATTTTTTCTGCAAGATAAGACCTAAAACAGCGATCAACGCGACTAATAAGGCAGGGGCACTTGCAATATCAATCAAAATACTTAACAGCTCTTTCACGGTGAATCCCCCTCGATCTGGATAAATTTTTGCATCGATAATAAGCACAAAGGTGCGCGAACCGTTTAGGGCAAGAGGTGCTGATCCTTTAGAAATTGAGTCACTTTTTCCTTTAATTCGGCTTTATCAATAATACTGTTCAGTACAGTAACCTTTTCTTTTCCCAATTTCTCTGCCGCCTCCGCTAAGTCTTGACCGACAAAGAAATGATCCGCTGAACCTGACGTTGCGCTCCCCATATCAAAGTGCGTCACTTCAAGCACATCCTCGCTTATCCCCAATTGATTTAAAATGGTTTTGATATTTAATTCGATCATGAAGCTCGAACCCAATCCTGATCCACACACCGCTGCAATTTTCATTTTTTCTCCTCCTCTTCAATAATTGATAAAAGATCTTCTTTTGTTTGTGCCTTTAATAATTGCTCAAGCGTAGTCGCTTCGCCAAGAAGCGAAGCTAATTCCGACAGCGCTTTCAAATGTGCCGTATTGTCCACAGCCGCTAAAGTAAAGAAAAGGGTTACCGGGTGATTCTGATCAACCAAATCCACCGGTTTATCCAATTTAAGCAGTGACATACTCAGATGATTCACCCCTTTGTCAGGACGCGCATGAGCAAGCGCCACCCCTTTGCCAATATTAATAAACGGGCCATGTTGGTTAACGACTTCAATCATTGCGTCAATGTATTGCGACGTAACCTTTCCTTTTTTCAAAAGCGGTTCTGCACTCTTTTGAATGGCTTGCTTCCAGTTCATCCCCTGGTTTTGAGCCACTTGTACCGTGTCGCGCGTCAGCAATTCACTCAACATTGGCTGATAACCCCCTTTCGCATCGCGATCCGGATTACTGAACAGCTGAATGAGGCCCTCTTCTAATCCAGCGAAGTCCGTCACTTTTGCATAGTCACACACAACATCCAATATGGAGGCGACCAATTGATTGCACCCCATATCAAATGGAACAAGCGCATCAGATAAAATTTTTAAATCGTGTTGATCCGGAAGGGCATGAACGAGCATCACTTTTTTATTTTTAATCGGAAGAGAAATCGTTGAAATGACAATACTTTCCTTTACTTCCGACCGCTTCATATAAGCGCGTTCCGTAATCGGACCTTCAAAGCTGACAAATGGAAACATCGATTGCAGTTTCTGTTTCAAAATGCTTGCCGTTCCAACCCCGCTGCTGCATACAAGAAGTACTTTATGTGCCGGAGCAGTGTCTCCTTTATTTCGATTCAATCGGTCGATCTCTGCGCCAAAGTATAATGAAATCAGCGCAATTTCATCTTCACTTATTGGGCGCTCGCAGAAATCTGCAAAGGATACAATCGAAAACTTAGTAAATGAAAAGACATCACTGTAATTCTTCTTTATTTGTTTTAACCATCTGTTTTTATAGTTCACCCCATACTTCACGCGGTAGTAACAGGCGAGCAGATGCAGATACAAGTTTTTCTTCAATTCCTCTGTGTTTTCAAAACGCATACCCGAAATGTATTGAAAGCGTTTAAGACTTCTTCAACTTCATTTTCTAAGCCAATGAATCGTTGCGGCGCGTCATTCGATTCCGAACTGATATAATTGATTTGGCTGCTCAGCAGCAGAGCTTCAAGATAAAACACATCCCCTTCATAGTGCGCCGCATTTCTGCCGTATCGGTTAAATAATTGGTGGATCATTGGATATTCCGGATCATTCCGAAGAACATTTGCTTCGTAGCATTCAGCAGAAGACATCACATTGCCATTTGCAAGTCGAGACATAACAAAGGGGATAAAAAAAGTCAGAACATGAAGCGTATCATCAGAAAAATGTTTGCCGGTCAAACGTTCAACATCTTCGATCCATTCAAACGTTACTGTCACATTCCGCTCGAGTTTAACAAATTCTTCGACCATGAGTGCCGTTGTATTTTTCTTTAACTGTTTAAAGAATGCCAAATGATTTTCAATCAGTTCATAAAACCACCATCGAATGTCCGCTTCGTTTCCAGAAACGTTGTATCCTTTACTCGTCGTACTCGTTAATGTCAGCTTGTATTTCTCTAATTTTTTTCTGACCCATTGAATATCAGACAGTACGGTATTTCTTGAAACATTCTGCACCTCGGCCAATTGGTCTACGGTCACTTTCTTCGTACTGATTAAGCAAAGAAAAGGATCAATGATACACCGCTCATCTTTTGAAAAATTGATGATTGGCTCTGGATCAGCATGCGGATTCTCTCGAAGTTTCAGCTTCGTGTTTCGTTTTAAATAGTAGCCAGCACGTCGTACATTTTGAATAGGCTCTAAGTCTTGTTTCATCAAATCGTGATTAATCGCATCAAAAATGTAATACAAAGTTCTCGGTGAAATTTTGAATTTCTGCGTGATCGCTTGAGTAGACAAATACCCCTCATGATCAAGCAAATAGTGTAGAACCAACTCTTTTTTATTAGCGCTTACATTTTTACTCAACCCTTTCTCTCCCCTTTTCGTTCTCAATAATACACCTTCGTGCTTTCAAAGAAAGCGCAATCAGTGCAAAGAAGTTTATGCACGATTGGGCCCCGCAATGCGTGTAAAATAAAAACCCCCCTCCTGAAGCATCAGATTTCATCTGACCTTAAGGAGGGGGGTTGGTCGACGTATTCAATTCATTGTGCCGTTTCATGGGTTACTTAAACCCCTTATTCTCCAGCACGGTGACTTTCTTTTGCGAGGTACGCCCGGCCTTCTTCGTATAGGCAACCAGTTTAATGAGATCTTTCCAGCACTGCTTTGCGCCGAACGTGAGCAAAGGCACGCCGATAAAATCGATGTGCATCCAGCGCGAACATAGGCCCCCCATGGTCATCGCAAACGGAACCGTCGGGGATGTATTTGAGAAAATAATCTTTTCATCGCCATGATACTTTTCTGCAAGCAGTTCGGCTAAGTGAGTCATCGCTGGAAGCACATGCTTTCCCGGACCGCGCCCAACCGTATAAACGGCATTTCCTTCCTTATCCACACCATGAAAGATGAATTTTCCCATATCCGATGCATTCAATTGATTGAAATACGGCACTTCAAGAATTTCTTGGGAGGTCAGTTTCCGATCATCTGGAATCAAATTCAGATGATAGGCTGCCGCAAGTGATGTGGTGTGAGTGCCGCCGAAATCATTATAGATATAAATCACCCGAACACCTTCTCATTGATCAATTTCAATTCTTCATTGATTATTGCCATGAATCGGTGCAATTAATCGATACCTAGACGCCGTGCCTCGTACTGTTCTTATCCGATCGTTTCCGTACTGAGTATCAACGGCTTCACAACAATAAACCTTCTCACCCTAACAAAACATCCACCTGCGAACTTAGGTGGAGGTTTTTAACCTTTATATGCGCTAAGCGAACCAAACGAAATCCGCGCCATCCAATGCAAAGTTGCCTTAAACACTCTGTGATTGCGCGGAAAAACGGCTGAGAAAGTTCATGGTCCGTTGATGTTTCGGTTGATTGAAAAGTTGTTCCGGTGCTCCCTGCTCGACGATCTGACCATCCGCCATGAAGACAACACGATCAGCAATATCACGTGCGAACGCCATTTCGTGAGTGATGAGCAGCATCGCCATCTCCTCTTCTTCAGCGATCTCACGAATCACGCCCAATACTTCCTCAACGAGTTCTGGATCGAGCGCCGATGTAACTTCGTCAAACAGCATGATTTTCGGTTTCATGACAAGTGCGCGAGCCATAGCAACGCGCTGCTGCTGCCCCCCTGATAGTTGCGCCGGGTAGGCCTTGCATTTGTCAGCTAAACCTACTTTTTTCAGCAGCTTGACGGCTTGCTCCTTGGCCTCCTGCTTTGTTCTGCCCAGTACATGAACCTGCGCCTCCATAATGTTGCGCAAAATCGTCATATGCGGAAAAAGATTAAAGTGTTGAAACACCATGCCAATTTGCCCGCGAACTTTGCGCAAATGACTCGCGTTAGCTTCCATAAGCCGCCCATTAACGTTGCGGTGCCACAACAGTTCTCCGCCGACTTCAATCGTTCCTTTCGATGGTTTTTCCAAAGTCATCAGCATGCGGGCAAGCGTCGTTTTTCCCGATCCGCTCGGTCCAATCATGGCGACCTTCTCGCCCGGATATATATCAAAGTTAATGTCACTGAGCACTTCTGTTGCCCCAAACCTTTTGCCGATATTACGGTATTTAACTAATGGTTCGCCCGCTACGTGTTCATTCATGAGAACCATTCCTCCTTTTCATTAAATGGACTGACCGAAACGCTGCTTGATTCGCTTATTGATTACCCCCACAATCAACGAAGCCGGATAACTCAGCACTAGAAAAATAATGCCGACATCAGTAAACGCCTCGACATATCGGAAGGAGGCCGAACCAATCATTTGAGCCGTTTGTACCATCTCAACAAGGGATATTGCCGACAGCAGCGGTGTTTCTTTAAACATAACAATGAAGTAGTTGCCCAGCATCGGGATGATCGGCGGAATCGCCTGCGGCATAATGATCTGCGTCCATATTTTCACTCTGGAAAAGTTCAAAGCAGAGCCGGCTTCCCACTGTCCTTTCGGTATCGCGTCGATCCCTGTTCGAAATACCTCCGTTAAATAGGTACTGTAATGCAGTCCAAGGCCGAGCACACCCGCCAAAAAAGGGGATAAGGACACGCCGAACGCTGGAAAGACAAAGAAGATAAAGTACAATTGAACCAGAAGCGGTGTACTCTTAATGAATTCAACAAAAGCATTGACGGCAATACGCAAAGGTGTAAAAGGCGAACGTTTGCAAAGCGTCCATAATAACCCGAGCAATGCTGCAATCACAAAACCGACAATCGTCGCTTCAATCGTCACAACCATCGCCTGCAACAGTTGCGGTAAAATCGAAAATGCAAAATCCCAGCTCCACATCGCTTAACCCCTCCCCACGGACAATTTTTTCTCAAGCCAACGAAACGCCAACGTAATCGGATAGGCAACAATAAAATAAAGAATGAGCAGTATAGTAAAAATTTTTACGGTCTCCATTGTAGCCGAACGGAGGGCCATCGCCTGAAAGGTGAGGTCGGATAAAGTAACCAGTGAAACAAGCGACGTCCCTTTTAATAGTTCAATAGTCAAATTGCTGAATGTCGGCAGCATGATCAGAAACGCTTGAGGCAGTATAACCGAACGCATCCGCCGGAACGGCGACATGTTAAGGGCGACAGACGCTTCAAACTGCCCTTTCGGAACGGCTTGAATCGAGGTTTTCACCACGACCGCACCGTATGCGCCATAGTTCAGCCCCAGGCCAAGCACGCCGACCAGCATCGCAGGCAGCTGAATCCCTAGAATCGGCAAACTGAAATAAAGCCAAAACAATTGCACGAGCAGTGAAGTCCCGCGAAAAATTTCAATATAAAGATGTGAGACGATCTTAGCCATTTTCCATTTACTGAGGCTCAAAAAGCCGAAAATAAAAGATAATCCCAAAGCTAGAATGACCGAATAACCCAGAACCTGCAGCGTCACGGCTAGTCCTTTGAGCAGACTATTAAAGATAGCGATGTTTGAGACCACATGTTTCACTCCTTGCTTTGAATGAATAAACTGAGCTGAATGTCTTCACAAGGATGAGCAATGCACCTATTTTCCTATAAGTTCATCGCCAAGATGATCGAACCGTCGCTATGAATATCGCTCATCCTCAAACGATATAAAATGCGTCAACCCAAGCCCTTCTTTTCAAAGATTAATAAATACGACAGAAAGAGAGAAAGGTTCTCTCTCTTTCGATCATTCATCCTTGCTTTCATCATGACGATCGCTATTAATGGTTAAGGACATCTTCTAGCGTCGCATCCCCCGGAAGTTCATCCTCGGTAAAACCATATTTTTTCAAGATTTTGAGCAATTCGCCGCTCTGTTTCATTTTTTCCAACTCTTTATTAAATGCTTCTTTGAAATCATCATCGCCTTTACGGAATACACTAGCCCCATAGCTTCGCACACTCTTACCGTCAATCGTAGGCTGCTTGAAATCTTCGACTTTCTCAACCTTGTTGGACTTTGAAGCATCAAGCACCGCTTTTAATGACGGTCCGGTCATGGTAATCACATCGACACGTCCGGATTCAAGCGCAGACAGCGCACTCGGATTATCATTGAAAATTTTGATTTGACGCGTACTTACACCTGAAGCAGTCAAATAGTTTTGTTCTGCCGCTCCGCCCATTACACCGATCGTTGCGTTTTTATTTTTCTTAATATCTGCATAACTTTTGATGTTTTTCGGATTGCCTTTTTTGACCGCAATGGCTTCAGCAATGCTGTAGTCCGGATTAGCAAAATCAACTTCTTTGGCTCGTTCAGGCGTGATGTACATTCCGGCTGTGATCATATCAAAACGTTTTGCTTTAAGTCCTGGAATTAATGAGCCAAATTGAGTCAGTACCCCATCCACTTCTTTAATCCCGAGTCGTTTTAAGATTGTCTTGGCCACTTCTACAGCTTCGCCTTTTAATTTTCCATCGGTCGTTGCATAGGCATACGGCTTTTCATTAGCAAATCCTACCGTAATCCGTCCTGCTTTTTTTGCCTTCTCAAAGGTTGTTTCCCCTTTTGCACCGGACGAATTCTTATCTGCGTTTCCACACCCAACAAGCCCAATGACCATCAATACACCAAGTATCACAATGATTAATTTTTTCATAGGAACACGCTCCTTCGAATTGGAATAGAGGTAATAGCAAAAATAATCTGATTTTTTTCATAGGAACAGATCTACATCGCACCCATGGTTCAGCAAGTTGTCTGTTTTTTATCCGGCATTTGTTCCGGATGATGCAAGCACTCAAGAATCGTACCGGCAAATGCAGTCACACCGATCAGCAGGCTGTTTTCATTAAGATCAAAGATCGGCGCGTGCAAATCTCGTTTCACCCCATCTTCTGTGGCACAGCCTAAGAAAAACATTGCAGAGGGAACCCGAGCCGCCATATGGGCAAAATCTTCACCGCCCAGACCAAATGTATCCGGTCGTATGCACACTTCAGGAAGCAGTCTGCCAATCGCACGCTTCATAATTGGCGTCAACGACTGATGATTATACACCGAAGGCTCTCCGTGATTGATCAACAGCTGATAGTCGCCGCCGAGTGGTTTCACGATCGAAAGCACCGATTCAAACTGCTGAACAAGTTGCGCGCGCACTTCCGGCGAGTAACTGCGGAAGGTTCCTTGAAGCCGCGCTTCTGATGGAATGACATTATTCGTTTTCCCGTCGCCGGCAGCTACATGGCAAACACTGACAACCGCCGGCTCAAGCGGTGACGTTTTCCTCGATACAATACCTTGAAGCGCCTGCAGCACAGAGCCGAGCATCCAGATCGGATCATTGCTGAGATGCGGATAAGCGCCGTGTCCACCCTTTCCTTTAATAATGGCTGTAAACTCATCAACATTGGCCGTACAGTACCCGTCGGGAACAAGAACGACGCCGAGCGGATACTCCGGCATCACATGAAGTGCAAACAAAGCATCAAGCGAATCCAGCACTCCGGATGCTGCCAAATAGTGTCCGCCAGTCTTTCCAAAACGGTCGGTCGTCTCTTCAGCGGGCTGGAAGAGAAAACGCACCGTGCCGGTCAGTTCGCCGCGCTGCCATCGTTCACTCATTAAATGAGCAACTGAGAGCGCAATCGCCATGTGAGCATCATGCCCACATGCATGCATCACCCCTTCATTTTGCGAGCGATACAGGCATTGATTCGCCTCACTGATTGGCAGTGCATCCATGTCGGCACGAACACCGATGGTCGGTCCATCGCCGCCACGGATCGTCGCAATGACCGCTGTTTCCAAACCAATCCCCGTTTTCACACGCATCCCCGGCATTTTAGCTAATTCCGCTTCGAGATATGCAGCGGTGTTTTCTTCATGAAAGCTCAATTCCGGATGCTGATGCAGCTGTCTTCGATAGATGATGGTCTTTTGAAAATAGGCCTTTGCATGGTCCGTGATCCATTGATCATTCATGCAATCACTCCTTAGCGTGTCATGGATTGACAGTACTCCAGTTTCTCAAACGCCTGTGTGAGGTCATCAATAAGATCCTCCGTATCTTCAATCCCTACGGAAATGCGAATCAGTCCATCCGGAATCCCCATTGCCTTGCGTTCCTCAGCGCTACATTCAACATGACTCGTGGTTCGTGCAGGACCATAGGTTGTCTCGACCGCACCAAGATTTGCAGCACGATGAGCAAATTTCAGAGCTGGGAGCAGCGTCTTCACGGCTTCCATACCGTCTTTCAATGAAAAGCTGAGCATTGCGCCGTATCCTTCCATTTGTTTCGTCGCAATGTCGTGATGCAGATGTGATTCAAGTCCGGGATAATACACATGATCAACCGCGGGCTGAGTCTTCAAGTACTTGGCAAGCGCCATTGCACTCTTTGTTTGCTGCAGCACACGCAATTTTAAGGTCTTCATCCCGCGAAGTAATAGATAGGCCGACCACGGATCAAGCGAAGCCCCATTAATTTCTCGATAATGATAGATTTGACGCACCAGCGTTTTTGCACCGCAAACAATTCCGCCTAGTGCATCGGCATGTCCGCCAAGAAATTTCGTCGCACTGTGCAAGACCAAGTCCGCCCCAAGATCAAGTGGATGCTGGAGAATCGGTGTTGCAAATGTATTATCAACGACAACCAGTGCTCCTGCCTGATGCCCAACTTTTGCCATTCTTTCAATATCAGTGATTTTCACCGTCGGATTCGTCGGCGTCTCAAGGTAGAGAATCGTGCACCCTTTCGCTACTTCGGTCTCGATCGATTCATGATCGCCTGTCGTGCACAGTGCAACGTCCACACCAATTTTAGGAAGAAATTCTGTGAAAATTTTATTGGTGCCACCATAAGTATCCTTGATGGAAACCACCCGATCACCCGGCTTCAAAAAGGTATAGAGGGTATTGCTGATTGCCGCCATTCCGGTCGTAAAGCTGGTTGCGTCCTCCGCCCCTTCAAGTACTTTCAGCTTATCCTCAAAAGCTTGGACGGTGGGGTTGGTATTGCGGCCGTAGATATGTCCCGGCTTATTGCCGATCGCCACGTCGTACCACTCGTCCATGTCATCGTAATTATACGCAACACTGACGATCACCGGCACTTGGGTCGCATGGTGAACGAGCACCTCCTTTTCGCCGGCCCAAACGGTCTTTGTGCCTACTCCCGTTTTTCTCTCATTCACTAAAATCGCTCCTTTCTTTATCCGTTCGTGCCATCCAATCTGTCTTCACTTAAACGGTCTTCATTTTCACTAGACGCTCAAAAGCATAACGCGCAATCGCCGTATCCTGCACGCCGGTTCCAGTTAAATCGCAAAGAGTAATCTGCTGATCGTTTTCACGCCCCGGCACTGCCTTGGCCGTTAGCGCGCCGAGTTCAACCATACGTGCATCTTCGTTTTGCAAAACTCCGTGATCGGAAGCATGATGCAATTCTCCGTATTTCAAGCACTGCGCTTTCACATCGCAGACGATACGATCTGCCTTGCGGAACACTTCTGCGTCAAGTTCCTGTTTCAATTCGGTGTCCGCGCCCATTGCCGTAAGATGCAGTCCCTCATGAAGCCATTCGCGTTGAACGATTGGCTCCCGTGACGGCGTTGTTGTCACCACCACATCGGATTGCCTGACCACTTCCTCTGCAGGAGCTGCTTCACAAGCAATTCCGAGTTTTGCACTCATTTCGCCAATGTACGCATCGACCGCTTCAGCTCTGCGTCCATATACGAGCAGCCGTTTAAATGGGCGCATCATGTGCAGCGCCTCCATTTGCAGCCGCGCCTGCACGCCGGTACCAATAACACCGGCGATTTCAACATGCGCCTTAGCTAAATACTTTGCTGCTATCGCACCGGCGCATGCCGTTCGAATATCGGTCAAGTATCCGTTATCCATCAACACTGCCTCAGGAACGCCGGTCACTGAGTGAAGCAGAATCATCATTCCGCTCAAACTGGGGAGGCCAAGCGCCTTATTATCGAAGAAACCGGATGACACTTTTATTGCAAAGGTGTCAAGACCTTTCATATAGGCGGTCTTGACATCAACCTCGCCATGATGTTCCGGTATATCGATACGCATCATCGGCGGCAGCACGACCTGTCCTTGACTAAGCTGGGTAAATCCTTCCTCCACTTGTTCAATCGCTGAGTGATTCAGGCAAACACAACCGCGAATCTCGTCCTCATTAAATAAGAACACGACGACCGCTCCTTTATGGTTTTATAAATAGTTTCCGTGGAAAATCGGCAAATGGCTCACAGCCGTTTTCAGTAATGCGAATTGCTTCTGTACATTCGAAGCCAACATCATCCATCCATATCCCGGGCATGAGATGAAACGTCATATTGGGTTTGAGTAGGGTCTGATCCCCTGGCCGAAAACTTGCTGTATGTTCGCCCCAATCCGGCGGATAGTTTAAGCCGACCGAGTATCCAGCGCGAGATTCTTTCTCAAACCCATATTTATGGATGACCTTGCGCCAAACCTGTTCCACTTCTTCACCGGTCATCCCCGGCTTGATTGCTGCAAGCGTTGTATTGATGCCTTCAATGCAGGCGCTGGACAGATCAATCATCTTTTTTGAAGGCTGACCAAGATATACGGTGCGCGCCATTGGCGAATGATAATGCTTATAGGCACCGGCAATTTCAATAAGTACAGGGGTATTCGTTTCATAGCGTTCATCCGTCCAGGTCAGATGCGGTGTAGACGTATGTTCCCCAGACGGAAGCAAGGGAACGATTGCCGTATAGTCGCCGCCATATTCCTCTGTCCCGACAATCTGCTGATGGACAATGGCCGCAGCAACATCACATTGGCGCGCACCGACCGCAACCTGTTCAATCCCTTTTTGCATCGCTTTCTCTACAATCTTTGCTGCTTTCTTCATAAAAGAAATTTCTGCATCCGACTTAATGATGCGTACATAATTGACAAGATTTGTTGCATCCTTGAAGGCTGCATCAGGCAGTCCTTCTTTTAATTTGACATAGCTCTGTGCTGAGAAATAGTAGGCATCCATCTCCAAACCGATTGTACGTTTGGATTGACCGATCTCCTTCAAAATGCTGCATACAAAGTCCATTGGATGTCTTTCGGTAGTCTGAATATGATCTTCCGGATACGGAATCACATGATTTTCATCGAGCCACGTGGTTGCTTTAGCACCATTCGCATCTTGCGCTCGTCCGATCCAGAACGGCTGATCTTCATCAATCAACAGGACCAGCAATTGCGGTACGTAGAATGACCAGCCATCATACCCTGACAAATAGTTCATATTTGCCGGATTACTGACCAAGAGAACATCGATTTCCTTCGCTTGCATGCTCTGTTTCGTTTTCTTTAATCGTTCATTAAATTCGCTTAGCTCAAATGACAACATGGTTCTCCCTTCCATTCGTGTTAGATTTTTTAACGCTGGGCGTTTGATTTAATATCATCATCTTATCGAACTCGGTATTTTCCGACTATTATTAATAGTGTAAGAACATTCACCTCCGCTTTCTGTCACTTTATACGATGGACAGTGCGCGAACACTTCTATAAAATAGAAACATTAAAATAATTCAAATTATTAATGTCAGATTAACTGACAAATCAGTGAAACACTTTATTTTAAGGAGACGCGATCATGAACGATGAAATGCAAGCCCTTGTTAAACCGAAAATCACAGTCCACGACATTTGGAAAGCGCGAAAAACGATTACCCCCTACGTTCACAAAACACCGCTTGTTTACGCTCCTTCGCTGTCACAGAAGTCCGGCGCAAAGATCTATTTAAAATATGAACATCTGCATTTAAGCGGCGCGTTTAAATTAAGAGGCGCAATCAATGCGCTGTGTCATTTATCAGAAAAGCAAAAAGCCCAAGGCGTTACAACATTTTCTACCGGAAACCATGGCATTGCTGTTGCGATGGCTGCGCAGCAGCTGGGTATGAAAGCGACGATATGTGTCTCCAACCATGTGCCCAAATCCAAATCGGACTTCATCCAATCGCTCGGTGCGGAACTGAAGCTTACCGGTGCGTCTCAAGATGACGCAGAAGCAGCATGTTACCAGTTGGAGCGCGACAAAGGAATGACTATCATCCCGCCGTTTGATCATCCTGAGATCATTGCCGGTCAAGGAACGATCGGCCTGGAAATTCTCGAAGACCTCCCAGATGTGAGCTGCGTGATTGCCGGCCTTTCCGGCGGTGGCCTGCTGTCAGGAATCAGTCTTGTCATGAAGCAGACGAGCCCCAATATTCGAACGATCGGTTTATCCATGGAAAAGGGCGCTGCAATGTATGAAAGCCTCCACGCAAACCATCCGGTGACGGTCAATGAGTCGCCAACACTCGCAGATAGTCTTCTCGGCGGAATCGGTCAAGAAAATCATTATACGTTCCCGATCATTCAAAAAAACTTGGACGAGGCGCTGCTCATTCCCGAAGCGACCATCGCTAAGGGCATGGCCCATTTGTTTGCCCATCAGCACATCATCGTTGAAGGTGCCGCCGCGATCTCAACCGGCGCTGTCTTGGATCATTATCTGACGTTCAACCCAGGCGACCATGTTGTGCTCATCATTAGCGGCTGCAATGTCGATTTGAACGCCCATGCATCTGCCATCCGCCCCTATCTCGATCAGGTCTGAACCGCCCGCTGAATCGATTCACTGAATGAAAGGAGACAAATTTATGTACTATTCAGTTGATCAAGTCCTTGCCCAGCCCTTAATGGGAAAAGCTAAAGTCTTGTCAGGCATGCGTTTGCTAAAACAATGTCCCGTTGAATCCGTGTCAGTGATTGAGCAGCCCGTCGAAAAATTTGTCAAAAAAAATGAGTTGGTCCTAACCACAGGGATTGGTTTTGACCGCGCCCCGGAAACATTCGAAAGCTTCGTCCAAGAAATTTATGCATCGCATGCATCAGCACTCGCCGTTGCAACCGGACGACATATCAAAACAGTCCCCCATCAAGTGATTGCTTTTGCGCAAAACAAAGGCTTTCCACTCATTCAGCTGCCTTGGGAGATTCGGTTCTCCGATGTCATCAAAAATGTTTTAAGCGGCATTAACCATTGGGAAGAGTTTATGATGCACCAGTATAAAAAGCTGCAGCGAGAAATGATCAACACCTATCTAGAGGGAAAATCAATCCATGAAGCGCTTCTTGTCATGGAGCACTTCTCACAAGCACATATCTATATCTTGCAGCGAAGAAACGAAACAATTTTCTCTACTGCTCCTGAACGGCATCCTCATCACCCAAGCCTTCATATCAATCAATTAATCTTGGACAAACCATCCGTCATGAACACGACTTGGGGATCGCGCGCACAAATTTATCCCTTTGAAATTCTTAACCAAAGCAAGGCGGCATTGGTGATCGACTCGGATTCATCTCAACTGCCGATCATTCCGCCGTCCATTCTAGAACAAGCCATCATTGCTCTGCAATTATGGTTTAAAAAACAGCAATTGGCGATCCATCAAAGCAATACGGAAAAAGAACGATTGATCGCGACAATGATCAGTAAAGACTGGAAGAATGGACCCTCTTTTGTCGCTCGTGCTGAACGGCAAAAGTTCAGTCCTACCGAAAACTACTGTTGCATCGTTGGCAAACCCGAACAGAGTGGCCACAAACAAACGGCACAAGACACGAATGATTTGGCCGAGCTTGCCACAAAAACGGCCAAGGAGATCTGTGAATCTAGTCTCTGTGCTTTTCACTCAAAGTATCTCGTCATTTTTTTACGCGCATCAGGCGACAGCCAAGAAATAACCGAAGGCTTTCTTGAACGGTTTGAAGAAAAAAGAAATGGTTATCATTTCCCAATCTTTTCTTGGGGAATCAGTGATCGCCCGGCTAATATTCATGAACTATCAACAAGCTATAAAAACGCATGCATCGCACTTGAAACCGGACGAAGCCGGCACGGGATCGGCACGCGCAGTACTTTTACCGATACGTGTGAATTTCAAATTCTTTCACATCTGTCGAAGAATCATGCAGCAAAGGACATCGTTCAGAAAATCATCGGTCCACTCGTCGCTTATAATTCAGAGCGCGGATTAGATTTAATGCACACGCTGACCTACTATATTCATCACAATGGCAACGTCAGTCAAACCGCTCGCGCACTGTCGCTGCAGCGCCAATCGCTCATCTATCGACTGCAGAAGATTGAAGGATTAACCGGAAAATCACTCTCTAAATCGGACGATCTGTTTCTGCTGCAATTGTGCGTGAAATTATGGACGATGACGGTTTGATTGCTGCCCATAACAAAAAATCGCTAAAGGGAGCCCATGCTTCCCCTTAACGATTTTTTTAGTTTTCTTTAGTTTACACAAACATCAATTTTACTCAGTGCCTGGTCTAAATCATGAATTAAGTCGTCGGCATCCTCAATACCAACCGACAGCCGAACCTGCCCGTCATAGATACTGACGCGGTGGCGTTCCTCCGGCGTCATGTCGAAGTGACTCATGGAAGGTGAATGCTGAATCAAAGAGTCGACGTTTCCAAGGCTCGTCGCTAAGCTGAATACCTTTGTCGCATTCATCACTTTACGCACCGCATCAATCCCGCCTTTGATATCGGCACTCATCATGCCGCCGAATCCGCGCATTTGTTTTTTCGCCGTTTCATGGCTCGGATGAGACGGGAGTCCCGGATAGTAGACATGATCAATCATCGGATGTCCCTCCAGGAAGTTTGCAACCTTCATTGCATTCTCGCAATGGCGCTCCATGCGCACCCCCAGCGTCTTCATGCCTTGCATGATCTGCCATGCAGCAAACGGATCGAGCACCGCACCAAAGCATTGCAAATAAGGCATCCGCGCTTGATCAATCAATGCCTTGCTTCCCGCAATAACGCCGGCTGTGACCGTTCCATGCCCACACAGATATTTCGTGGCACTGTGTACAACCAAATCAGCACCCAAATCAAGCGGATTCTGGAGATACGGAGAAGCAAATGTGCTGTCAACAATTAATCGAATGCCCTCATGCTGATGGACAAGATCGGCAATTGCTTGGATGTCACTGATCTTCAGCGTTGGATTGGCCGGTGTCTCAACATAAACCAGCTTTGTGTTCGGTCGAATCGCAGCTGCAATTGCTTCTGGGTCGGTTGTATCAACAATCGTATAGTCAACATGAAAATCAGGAAGTACTTTTGTAAACAAAGCAAAGGTGCAACCATAGATCACATCACCAAAAATGATATGATCGCCACCCTTAATCACCGACATAACTGCCGTCGAAATCGCACCAAGCCCCGAAGCCAAACCTAGTGCAGCCTCCGCATGCTCGAGATAAGCAATTTTCCGTTCGAACTCATCCACCGTTGGATTACCGAAACGACTATACACAAACCCCTGATCAATATTCTGATTCAAGTGCACTGCCTCATCAAAGTCATGCAGCACAAACGTTGACGTTTGGTACAACGGACTGACATGCGACCCAAAAGCAACATCCCGACGCTGCTCCGCATGAAGAACATCTGTATTCAATTCCATATACCGGCACTCCTTAATTCGAAGCGAACGTAATCCCGCCTCTTCTATTATTTAACAAACAAAAAATTCTAACGATTTAACGGTTCCATCATACCGAATTTTTTCATGCGTTGTTACCTGCAATATGTATGAAAATCATCTGCGTCGACTCTTCACTTTGTATAGAACATCGAGCGAAATAATTGTATGTATCAACATAATTTTCTGATTATTTATGCTATAATCTAATTGTTTGAGATTTTAGTTAAAAAAGGAGCGGTTGTGCATGTATCGGGACGTTATGAATTTATCGGTGGTCACATTTAATGCGATCTGGGGAGATAAGGAGAAGAACTTGAATCGGATTAAAGGGTATATCGAGAGCGCCGCAAAACGCGGCAGCGACTTTATCGTCTTCCCAGAGATGGCCTTGACCGGCTATGATGATGAAGCAGATAAACCGCTTGAGGAAAAAATGCAATTTAAACTTTCTGAAACGATTCCCGGCGAGGCAACCGATGAAATCGAAAAGTTGACCCAACAATATGGGGTTTATGTTGTTTTCGGTATGCCGGAAAAAGATGCAGCAAACCCTGCCAATCTCTATAATTCCTTAGCTATTTTCTCTCCTGAAGGTTTGGTCGGCGCTTACCGAAAAATGCACCTTCCTGCTCCAGAGCCGAACTGGGCAAAACGCGGCGACAAACCGTTTATTCTTGATACGCCTTGGGGACCGGTTGGCTGCGCCATTTGCTATGACTCCTATTGTTTTCCCGAACTGATGCGCTACTATACTTCCAAAGGCTGCCGATTGTACATTAACAGCACAGCGCTCGCGAAATGCCATGGCAAGGCGCTCGGTACATCGACCTTGGAGGCAGCCGTTATTCGTGAAGGCATCTACATTGCCTCAGCCAATTTAGGCGGAACTGATCTTTACAATGAATTCTGGGGCGGCAGCAGCATTATCGGACCAAGCCGAAAGACTTGGGAACCCTACTATTTCGCCGGACACAAGTTCACCGATGAAATTGCCTGTGAATCGGAAATTTTCACTGCAACCATTGATCTCTCACTCGCAACCCGGTTCCTTTTCAAAGACAATCCATCCGTTCAAGGAACCGATTGGCGACCTGATAAATACATCGCCATGTACGAAGAATCCCTGCAAGATGCAAAGTTTGGGAAATAACTGAGAATAGGGAACTAGTGGCAAAAGTTAATCATTCATCAACTACAGCAATGGATCGTGCGAAAGTTGAGTAAATGCGTTAATTACTCCAAAAGCGTGTATAGTGAAGGTAAGAAAAAAGCAAAATAAAATCGCTAAACGATCATAACGCTGCATGAATGACAAGAAATAATCCACAACAGAGTCGAAAACTGGGTGGATTATTTTTTGTTTTAGTGAACGACACTATCCTTCATGCGTGCTTGATATAAAACCACGCGCGGATTAATTAGGTACTTTTATCCCATGTCCTTTTAATTATGTTTCCAAATTGTGAACAAGAGTGGATTAGATTGAAATAATTTACAAATAAATATTTCCATTAATTTTAATATTTAGTATCATTAGGGCGAAGGGAGGTTAAGTTCCCCCGTGCATTCTGATGAGGATGCACTTTTCCACGAACCATCTTGTTTGTCCACTATTTATTCCTTTCATAATAATCGGCAATTCACCGTTGCCGACCTCATAAATCCTCAAAGCCGCAACGCGCACCTTCTCAGATCGAGGGGCTTTAATCTAGATCTGATAACCTCGAAGACACCACGTCAGTCACAACGAAACGGCACTCTTTTCTGTGGAATTCAATAAATCACGTGATTTGCCATTTAGATGAATAGAGCAGCCGATCCGAGCACATCGACGGCTGCTCTATTTGCTTTCAATCGATTTAATTTCTCCGGCTCCGCTGCTAGTAGTCCAAGTGAAAATCACTCAAATCGTTCATTACTTCTTTAGTCCCCTTCTTTAGTCCGAGGTGCTTTTCCCCTCATGACTTCACGATCGAAACCTTGTTTGAGCGTACCGGGTGCATAGGTCCTTTGATTCATTCCCAATTCACTTGTCTTGCTGAAGCTGCTCCGATCACATCGAGGGCAGAGGAAAATACCATATGCGGGAGTGGATAGCCGAGACTGTTATGAGCGTGTGCAGCTTCAGTTCATCGTTACGTCGAAGAATCAGGTCCTGCTTCAAATCATCTGCGGTTTGAAGCCGAGGGATTGTGAAGGGAAATAAAAAAACACCTGCATCATTATGGTACAGGTCGATGTGCATGTGCATGACTCATTGATGATTATCTACCAAGCGCTTGGTTGAAAGCATCACGCTTTGTCTTTTAATCGGGTTTGGAACGACTTGCAACGTTGAAGCAATCCGATACAGCGCTTACATTTAACTTATTAGTTAAACACAATCCCACCGTCAATCAGAATTGATTGGCCGGTAATATAATCGGAATCACTTGAAGCTAGGAATGAAACGAAATTGGCAATATCCTCAGGTTTCTCAGGCCGCCCCAGTGCGATGCTCTCAATCGCTTTCTTAAATGCCTCACCCTTCTTGATGCCTTGGTAGTTCGTCATGACGTCATCAATGCGCTCCCACATCCCGGTGCCGACGATCCCTGGACAATAAGCGTTCACCTTAATGTTGAACTGAGCCAGTTCTTTCGCCGCTGCCTGCGTAAAGCCGCGTACGGCAAACTTGGTTGCTGAATAAAGCCCCATCATCGGGAAACTCTGATGGCCGGCAATACTGCAGGCATTGATAATTTTCCCGCCATTGTCCTGCTGCTTCATTTGTTCAGCAGCTGCCTGAATCCCGTACACTGTACCAAATACATTAACCTTGAACAGCAAATCCAGATTTTGTTCCTTCAACTCCAGCACCGGCCCCACATGCGCAACACCGGCATTATTAACAAAGACGTCCGTACTGCCGAATGTGTTTACCGCTTGATGAACAAGCGCTTTTTGATCCTCGGGCTTGGTGACATCGCCGACAAAATAAGCGACTTGGTAGCCTGCCTGCTCAAATTCTTTGACCGTCCCTTTTAATACCTCTTCATTTAAATCACCCAGAACAACGGCAAAACCGTCCTTTGCCAAACGTTCTGCAATACCTTTCCCAATGCCTTGTCCTGATCCTGTGACTACTGCTGTACCTTTTGACATATTCGCAAAACCTCCTGTATGGAACCGGGAGCACTATATCGCAAACGAGCGGTACGCTACCCCTGATAAATGATATTGTGCAGAAGAAAGAACAATACCAATTATTATTCTTTTTCCGCAAACCCAACAAATCTATTTTAGAATGCGCTTACATTTTTGTAAAAAGATATGCTTATTTTTTGTGATTAATGTCATTCACATGTCTTAATAATTATTTCTGGACAGATACCAGGATTTTCACAGAATAAGTCACTTCATTTTGACATAAAAAAATGACTGTGCTGATCCTGAATAAACTGCAGTCAAGCTCCAAGCGCTTCCTGAGTGTGTCACCTAAATCGAACGGTTCTGGATTTTCGCATTAACCTCGACAATTAAACTGTCGTTCATGAGGATTCAGCTTTTCTAATATTGTAATCATTTACCTGCCTAAGTCTATGGTAGTTCAAAATAATTGTGTACTTCCTCTTTATTTTTTGATCTCTATCAACAAATCATATAGTTTATTATAATCTGGAATGAATATACCTTTATAGCCCCCAGGTGGAGAGTTTCTTCCATGTCATGAAAACAGAAACTGTAACGAATCATCATTGCATGGCCGAATCAACTTTATAATCAATCTAGGGTCAAAGAAAAACTCGGTGGACAAAGGCCGATTGAATATCGGATTTCACCTACCGAGCAATAGCTTAAAATTTTGTTCAACTTTTTGGGGTCAACATTAAAGATAGAGTTTCCCTTCACCCTTTAAAATTTCTTATCTTAACGTTTCTAAGTCCAGTATCAATAACATTTTCCCCACGAATCAAGTCAACACCCGATGCACTTCCGCCAGTTCTTCATACATATGCGTAGTGAGATCGCGTATAACCGGAAAAGCAGGACGGATTTTTCGTGCGGCTTCAGGATCGATTTCTGCAAAGGTGAGGCTTTCGCCCGTGTAAGGTGCTTTGCAAAGAATCGGCGTTCCGGGAACTTTGCGTTCGGGATCACCAGCACTGACGACAAAACCACCACCCCAATAGGTTGTATTTCCTTCTTTTCCGACCAGATTCGTATAAATGAAGTTGATTGCGTTCTCGGCAGCTCTGGCTTTGACAATTGGTTCAAAAATATCCTTTTCAGGGGCCGGAGAACCGGAAATGCCGACAATAAAATCTGCTCCTTTTAGAGTCAATAGCCGTGCAAGTTCTGGGAACCAGATGTCGTAACAGATGAGCAGTCCGATTTTGCCAATGGCTGTTTGATAGATCGGCGCGTGTTCACCCGGCTTGAAAAATTTTCTGTCTGGAAATGCACCCGGACCGATTGTATCTGAGGCGTGCCCAGGCAAGGTGTTCTTACGCCATTTTCCAACAAACCCTTCGGGTCCAACGAGCGCAGCAGCGTTGTAAAGCACACCATCGATACTCTTCTCAGGCATGCCCCAAATGATATAGATACCTAATTCAGCAGCCAATTCACTAAAGTGTTGGGTTGCTGGACCTGGAATCAATTCTGCTTCATCGAAAAAATGATCGCCACAATTATATCCAGTTAAAACAAGTTCCGGAAAAACGACCAACTTGGCTCCTTCGCTTGCTGCCTCTTGTATCCACTTATCCATTTTTTCAGTATTAGCTTGTTTATCACACGTTTTTGGCGTGATCTGTCCAATTGCAACTTTGATCATCCAAATCCCCCACCCTTTCAACATGTTGTTCATCAAAATGGCTATAACAAAGTCTTCCGCCGCTTGTCCTTTAAACCGAGAAGAACCTCACCGCATCATAAATACTTTTTATCGATTTTAGCCACAAGTGAATAGTACGTATCTACCATGTTGCCAACACTCATTCTACCGATCTGAGACAGCGCTTGATGAGCATCATACTTGTCCCACCCAAAGTCCTCAGCCATCCATTCAATCAGTTCCATATAGGCAATACGAGCTGCATCTTCCATTGGACGCGCACTGCCGATCACCATCAATTCGTTTGCGCTCTCAATGCGGGGCCAATTAATCGATTTGCCTTTAATCAATTCAAACCGGCAAGTAACTTTCGCTGCAATTTCCAAAGCAAATCCACATAATTCACCGTCGCCCTGTCCTGCATGAACATCACCGGTGTAGAAATAAGCTCCGGGAACATTGACCGGTAAGTATACAATATTTCCTGGTTTAGTCTCAGGGGTATCCATGTTGCCACCATGTGTGAATGGCGTCAATGCTGATAACGCTTCAATTCTTGGGGCAGTTGCAATCGTTCCAATAAATGGACGCCACGGATAGCTCATTTTTTCATTGTAGGTAACCATCCCATCTGCGATCTTGTAAACATAGACCTTCTCCGGCATCGGCTCCGCCAGCATTGGCGTTGCACTTGTCGGTGTCAAACCACCTAAACCGGGTTTGTGCGCACTGACCGCATAATCGCGTGTTGCCTCGATATTGAGAAGATGTACCGCTAATGTATCGCCAGGTTCAGCACCCTCAATATATATCGGTCCGGTTTGTGGGTTAGGATCGCCTTCAAGAATTTGCGAAGGGCGATCCGTTGGTTTTGAAACGCGATCCTCAAATGCATCTTTCGTGTAAATCGCAACAGTTTCCCCAGGTTGTACGGTAACCACCGGATCTGCATATTTACTGAACACATAGCTGTAAGCGCCGGGTTGTCTGATTTCTTTCAATTTCATAGCCTCCTCAGAGTAATCATGAATAATCCTATAAACCCCATCAATGGCTCATCTTTGGTTCGTCCCATAAAGTTACTAAAACAGCATAAAAAAGCATTAATCAGTGAAAAGGGATAACTTTTGCGTGTGAATCAGCTCCTTATAATAATGTGGCAACCGCATCATGACCAGATCTTTACGCCGAACGACATTCGTTGGATAAACATTGTCCAAATTACCAGTATCAATCTCGGATTGGACGATGCCTGCTTCATCAACCATAATTACCTCCTGTCGCGGGAAATGGAACGTATCCGGTCCAAAAACCCCGCTCTTTCCCGAAAAACCCTGTGCCGGATCAAAATGATTTGCAAATGCGAAGTACGTGTTGTTCTCTCCGGCACGCGCGCGAAGAAGATGCCAATGACACGGATCGGCACCGGTAGGGATCGGGTAGTTCTGCCTTACCTTTGTTCCCGGATGTCCTATGGTCACAGTTCCGGCAAGCGCCGAGGGACACACAATCAGATCACAACCCATTAGTGCGAGGACACGTGCGGATTCAGGTATGACTGCATCATAGCCAATGAGCAGTCCAACACGGCCGATTGGCAGGTCCGCATAAACCCACTCGTCGCCAGCTGATGCCCACGTTCTATCTCGATGATTCAAATGAATTTTTCGATACTTGGCAACAAGCCCTTCTGGACCGGTTAATACAGCAGTATTAAAGAGTTTTACTCCCTCTCTTTCGATCAATCCTGCAACCAGATAGATTTGATATTTACGAGACAAGTACAGCAAAAAATCAGTTTGCGGACCTGGAACTTCCTCTCCCAAATCTGAATCGCTATAGAATCCGCTCATCGCAAATTCCGGAAAAACGAGCAATTCAGCACCTTTAGTTTTAGATGATCTAGTAAATTCCTCAATGGTCTGCTGTTTACTTCCAGTCACGTTAAATTGAGCAACCGCAACTGTTGAGCGCCTTCCAGGAGGCAGAGGATCATGACCATATAATCCGAAATAGTCCAAAGGATTCCATAAATACGGATCAGTCAGCAATGCGTGATACAGTTCCGGACGACGATCAGCAAAAATTGTTTCCTCATTGATCAGCTTTGTTTCCGATAACTGAACATCGACCATTCCATACGCAATCCCATCACCCGCATCGACTACGCTTTGAATATGTCCGTCGGGATTAATAACACAGCTTCCGCCACTGAATTGAACCGTACGTTCATCACCCCAGCGGTTGCTTTCCATTAAATAGCAGTGATTTTCAAACGCGCGAGTAATCCAATACGGCGCTGGGGTACGTTCTGCCAGCCAATTACTGATATGACAGATCACGTCAGCACCCTTTAACGCCACTAGACGAGCGGTTTCAATGAAATGGAGATCCATACAGATTAATAAGCCAATTTTCCCGTATTTCGTTTGAAATACTTGATGGCCTAGATTCCCTGAAGCCGCCCACTTTGGCTCTGAGATATAGAGATGTGTTTTTCGATGTTTGCCTACCACACCTTCCGGGCCAATCAAAACAGCCGTGTTGTAATACAAATTAGTCGCTGTATCGACCTCTGGCAGACCAATAACAATATAACAATCGTAGCGTTTTGCTAGTTCATAAAACGCTTGAGTCGTCGGTCCAGGAACGACCTCGACATAGGAGGCAACCTCTTTGCGATCATACCAGCAATATCCAGTGATCCCCATCTCCGGTGTTGTAATTATTTTTGCTCCATTTTCAGCCGCTTCCTCAACAAGAAGCATCAGTTTTTTTATATTTCGGTCTTTTTCAAATAGCGTTGGTTCAAACTGAATCGCCGCAACGTCCACAGACATTACCTTCACCTCTGCTTTTAAACGGTTAAATATGATTTCAACCGATCATAGTTATGCAGATCCTCACCGCCCACTTCACCAACGACCACGCCTTTATCCATGGCGTAACAACGTTCGGACAGCTCTTGAATCATGCCCATATGCTGTTCAACAAAAAGGATAGTAATCCCAAGCTCACGATTGATCTTACGGATCATTTCGGAGATTTGATGAATGATACTCGGCTGAATTCCTTCAGAAGGTTCGTCAAGGATCAGTAATTCTGGATAACCAGCCAAAGCACGGCCAATAGCGAGCGCCGCTTGTTCTCCACCGCTTAATGTGCCTGCTTTCTGCCTTTTGCGTTCCTTCAATTTTGGAAAATAGTCATAAATCGTCAGCAAATTCATACTTGGTTTCTTCTTATTAATTTGTGTTCCCATCATAAGATTTTCTTCAACAGTTAAGGTAGGGAAAACCCCATGGCCCTGAGGAACGTAGCCCATACCCTGTCGTGCACGGTCATTGGCTTTACTTCGCGTCACATCCTGTTCTTGAAATCGGATGCTTCCAGAATGAGCCGGCAAAAGGCCCATTACCGTTTTCACGAATGTGCTCTTCCCGACGCCATTTCTTCCAATAATCGAAACAATCTCTCCTTCATTGACTGTGATCGATACGCTGCGGACAATGTCTACTTTGCCATAACCCGAAAACACACGATCAGCTGTGAGTAGCATGCGCCTTCACCCTCCTTTCATGACTTACCAAGATAAATGTCAACCACCTGTTGATTAGTTTCAATTTCTTCAACTGTCCCCTCCGCAAACTTTCTTCCGAGATGAAGAACGGTTGTATTTCGTGCTAATTTCTTGACGAATGCCATGTCATGGTCAATGAACAAAATCGTAATCCCTTGCTGGTTTAACTGCCGAATCAGCTCTGCAGTCCGATCGGTTTCTTCCGGTCCCATTCCGGCAGCAGGCTCGTCAAGAAGAAGTAACTTGGGCTTGCATGCAAGTGCCATGCCGATCTCAAGCCACTGCTGCTGCCCATGAGACAAGTTATCAACCAACTCATCTTTCAAATCTCGGATCATCAGGAGCTCAAGAAGTCTCGATACCTCGCTTTTAACTTCTGCATGCCGTGTAAAATGCTGAACCGCGATTTTCATATTTTCATATACAGTCAATTCACCAAATACCCCAGGTGTCTGCATTTTAATGCTAATGCCTAACTTAACTCTGTCCCAGCTTTTGAGATGGGTCACATTACGCTGGTTGAAGAAAACACTTCCGTTCGTTGGCTTGTATATGCCCATAATCATTTTAAAAATGGTACTTTTTCCTGCACCGTTCGGACCAAGCAAGCAGTGCAGATCACCCGATTCAACCTTGATATTGATATCGTCAACAGCACGCAGTCCGCCAAAATATTTGCCAACATGCCTTAGTTCTAAAAGAACAGCTTCTTTACTCACAACGTTTTCACTCCTTTCTTTCGTAGAAGCGATTTCGAATGCTCTCTAAAGAAAAGCTGATCGCCAGCATGAAACAAGGAGGCTATCAAGCCTTTCGGAACAAAGAGGATTGCAACAATGAGCACAAGTCCAAGAATAATAAGCGCATACTCGCTACCACTCGCCGACAACGTTTGCGAGAACCAGTAGTATAAAACCGTAAATAGAAGCGCTGCTGTTACGTTCTTCCGTCCACCTGCTGCAACAAGTACAACCGGAATTGTTGCCGATGCCAATCCAAATGCTGACGGTGTAATGTAGTTGCCCCATAATACGTAGAAAATCCCGCTAAGTGAAGCAAGTGCGCCACCCATTGCAAAAACAAGTGATTGGATAAACGGGACATTGTAACCCAAGAGTTTCGTTCGTTCACGATTTTCCCGAATGGCCACTACCGCAATACCAAGCTTTGAGAACTCGAACCATTTCAAGAAAATAAATACGGCAAGAAGAATCAAGAGTACAAAATAGTAAAAACTGTTTCCGGTTAGAATGAACGATCCGATTTGAAGTGAGGGAATACTATTAATCCCGTTAAATCCACCTAAATTCACTTGGCCGATCATCCACTGGTCACCTGCAGTCTGTCCCATAAACGTCTCAAGAACAAGCGTCAAACAAAGCGTAATCAAGCCGACAAATACATCATTGACGCCACCGTAAAACATAAAATAACCAAGAATCCAGGCAATGACCCCGCCAATTAAAACGCCTAAAATGAGCCCTAGCGGCGTTAACGTAGTTATCCCGCTATTTAAAGTAAATACCGCATAGAAATAGCCACTGATCCCAAAAAACACTGCCTGACCGAAACTGAAAATACCACAATAACCCCAGATCAACGACAAACTCAAGGAAAGAAAAACCATCGAAAGAAAATAAGCAAGATTCATAACGCTATATGCATCGACAAGCACTGGATAAACAAAAAAGAACAAGAAAATCAAAACCGCTACTATATTTTCCGTGTTGAGTTTCACGAGCATCACCCCCTGCTCTTTCTTACGGACAATTTCTCAACCAATCCTGAAAAACCGAGCGGCATGATACGAATCACAAGGATGGCAACCACAAGCAAGCCAAGTCGTCCAAAGAAGGTTCCCCATGTTGCATCAAGTCCGGTACTCACAACACCGAGTACTCCGCCGGAAAGTGACGGACCAATTAATGGATTTGCCCCACCGACAATGACGGTAACAAAGCTTGGCATCAGGAATCCGCCGCCAAAAGTTGGCGACACCGCCATCGTTGGTGCATAAAGTGCGCCGGTCAATCCCGCGAGCGCCGCACCGATACTAAACGTGAAGGAATAGATCCGATTCGTGTTCACACCCATACTCCGAGCAATCTCTGCATTCTGCATCGCTGCACGCGAATGCAGGCCAAATGTTGTTTTTGTAAAAAGAAGATAAAGCAGAATCAGCAGTACAATCGCTGTAACAAATAACAAAATACGATACAATGAATAGTCGCTTCCGCCAATGGAAATGGATCCCAAAGGTGTCGATAAAGTTTCTAAAGACGGACCAAACAGTATCAAAATCCCCTGCTGCATTACGAGACTCACGCCCCAAGTAACCACAACTGAGTCCAACGTCCGCCCGTATAATCTGCTAATAATCAGTCGATCGACAATCAGTCCAAAGATACCGACTCCGACCACACTTAATAGAATCGACAGCAACAGCGGTATACCAGCCTTCGTGGCTAATGTCGCAATGTAGGCGCCGAGCATAATAAACTCTCCATGCGCAAGATTAATGATCTTCATCATTCCAAAGATCACCGCAAGTCCAATTGCCGATAAGATTAGGAATGCAAAATTATTCATAAATTGATAGAGAAGATCTTCCATAAAATCCTCCTAGAAACATGCTGCCCAAGAAAACTTGAGCAGCTTTTTAAAAGATCAGTCAAGACAACATCCACTCACTTAAGTGGTGTATACTGCTTTGCTTCTTGCTTCTTTGTTAGATCAACATTCTTTTCTTTAGATAGCCAATCCGGTTTCACATCTTTCCATTCCGTATCGATATGAACCTTTTGTTTTGCATCCGTGTGAACGAGGTACACATTGCGAATCGCGTGATGGGTCTTTGGATCAATCGTTACTGGACCTGCTGGACCATCATAGCTGATCCCCGACTCCAATGCTTTAATCACTTTATCGGTATCTGTCGATTTCGCTTTCTTCACTGCTTTTGCCCAAAGCATGATTCCTGTATACTCTGACTCCGCTTCCATCCCCACATACTTATCATTGGGGAATTTTTTATAGAATTTGTCCACGAATTTCTTAGCACTTGGATACTTTTGATCTAATTCTTCCATGAAGGTTGCGGTAACATACATGTTAGCAAGCGCTGGAGCCGCAAAACGTTTGTGTTCATAAGCTTGAGCCATGTTTACCGTTGATGCCATTGGAATGCTCTTATCTCCGGATTTTGACCATTGTTCATAGAACGACGATTGGTCCTGACCGACAAGAAGGGTTACGAGAACATCTGGTTTCGCTTTCTTAATTCGACTGATCGTACTGCTGAACTGAGACACACCAAGCGGAATGAATTCTTCATTGACCAACTTCCCACCATTTGCCTCAACCGTCTTCTTCACCCACTGGGCGGAAATTTGACCGAAGTTGTAGTCCGCTGCAATTGTGTACACCCTCGGTCCGAATTTCTTGATCATATATTGAATCAACGGTACCATTTGATGTTCCGGAATCGCGCCGGTGTTAAACGTCATATTGTCGGCAACGCCGCCCTCATATTGGTTGTTGTAGAAATAAAGCATTTTATTCTGATCCATGATCGGGCGAATCGCTTCACGAGAGGCGCTCGAAAATGCGCCCATGATTGCTGCGACTTTGTCTTGCAAAATAAGTCGCTTCGCCATTTCCTGATAGCGTTTATTATCCGACTGAGTATCCGGGGCAACCATTTGTACTTTCTTGCCGAGCAGACCGCCTTGTTTGTTAATTTCCTCAACAGCAAGTTGAGCAGCATGGTATTTTTGGATGCCTACTAAAGAAAAATCTCCCGAACGATCTTCCAGCACACCAAGTTTAATTGTCTTGCTATCATCATTGCTCCCTGAACTCTTCCCACAACCTGATAAGATGCCCGCGAGTACTAAAACAAAAACTAAAAGCAAAGACAAACTTTTTCTTTTTTTTCGATTGTTCATTAATCGTTGATCCTCCCCAGAATTAACTAATAATTAATCGGAACATTCAGAATTAAGTCCCCACAAGAAATTCTCTATATCACTCTCTTAATACCCTTCACCCTCTCTCATCTAGTAAAATGCCCAAGTCTGTATTATGTAAGCTTTGCTCACAAGGAACATTATAAACAACTTTTTGTTGTATGTAAACATATTTTCAGATATTTTGTTGTATTTTAATTATTTCACAATTCGTTATTGTATAATTCACGCATTAATAAGGAGTGTTGCCCGTTGGCTACTTTTTCTGAGCGTCTAAAGGAATTAAGAGAAGCAGCACAATTAAAGCAGGAAGATGTGGCAAAGAAGCTCCGCATCAGTACAAGCGCTTACGGCTACTACGAGCAGGGAAGGAACGAACCTTCGATTGAAGCACTGCTCGCATTGTCGGTACTATTCGATACAAGTACAGACTATTTAATTGGACAAACCGACAAAAAGATGGCTTCCTCTGCCTACAATTACACAGACAACCCATCGGAAAAGGATCAAGCACTCATAGAAGAACTTAAAAAGTATCCCGAACTCTTTTCAGAACTAACCGCTAATCCTGAAAAGAATATTGCCGCCTTGGACCGGTACTGGCGTTTTATCCATCGAGAGCTAAAAACATTTCGTTGATAAATCGTGCTAAGAAACGAACACACGCCATACTTTCTGATGCGGGAGATCAACACGCATGCTCGATTTTGTTGACGGCAAAAAAAAAGCGGAGAGAAATAAAACGTTCTCTCCGCTTTTTTTGCTTGCATGGGCAGCGCTTTCCCAAGATTGCCCCCTAGTCTTCATCATTATATGATTGATTGCTGTTCACTTCGCACCCCCCGCTGTGATCAATCCGAGTGCCACTGCACCGTGTAATCCGGCGTTTTGCTGGAAATGCGAGTGTACCCGTTTTGGCGGATAGGACGCGCACTGCTTCAGGTGCTTTTGACACGGTCCCCGCCTCCCATGATCACTTTCTGCGGATTCTAGAAAATTGAAAAATTGGCAATCGGATAACCATTCTCGCTCGCCGCTTCATCAACGAATGCACGCTATGCTTTGTCTTTCTTGGCTAGGTCAAAAACTTCTTTCGTTGTTAATGAGGTTCCAAAGTGTTCCGTCGCACGACGAGCAATACCGGATCCTATGAGATGCAATGCGAACTCAAGATTGTGCAAGCATCCGTTCAAGCGCTAAGACGGCATCGCGCGCAACCGCATCAGGGACAGAGATGATATTATCCGCTGTGCCTGCTGCAATCTGCGCCAGTGACCAGACAAAGTGCGGCAGATCGATCCGATTCATCGTCAGACACGCACACATCATCGGATTCAGCGAACGAATGTGCAAATGCGGATGACTGTGCTTCAGACGATTCACCAGATTCATTTCCGTGCCAATCGCCCAATGCGACCCTGCCGCTGCATGATCAATTACATCAATAATATATTTGGTTGATCCGGCAAAATCTGCCTGACTTACAACCTCATAGTCACATTCGGGATGAACAAGAATCTGCACATCCGGATCCTCTCGCCGGCAGTCGGCAATGTTCCCTGCGGTAAATCGCTCATGAACCGTACAGAAGCCTTTCCAAAGAATAACCTGTGTATGCTCGCCTGTATCGCCTTCAAAGCTTTCCCGCACCGGATCCCAGACCACCATATCGTTCAGCGGAATCCCAAGCTGAACGCCGGTGTTACGTCCCAGATGCTGATCGGGCAAAAAGAGAATTCTTTGCTTCTGCGAAAGCGCCCATTGCATCATTTTGCCCGCATTGGATGAAGTCAGCGTTGCCCCGCCATGCCTACCGCAAAACGCTTTGATTTCCGCAGTCGAGTTGATATAGGTCATTGGAAGGATCGTATCGCCGAACTGCGTCTGCAGATGGCTCCACGCGCGCTCAAGCTGATGAATCGTCGCCATATCGGCCATCGCGCAGCCTGCGCGGCGATCAGGCAAAATGACCTTCTGCCTTTGATCCGTGAGGATGTCGGCGGTTTCCGCCATAAAGTGAACCCCGCAAAAAATAATATAGTCTGCTTCTTTTTTTGCAGCTGCAAGCTGTGCCAGCCGAAGTGAATCCCCGCGATCATCCGCAAATTGAATCACTTCATCACGCTGATAGTGATGGCCGGGAATATAGATCCGTGAACCGAGCTGTTCTTTGAGTCGCCATCCTTCTTCGGTCAATACATCTTTAGATGCATATCGATAGGCTTCCGGAATTTGCGTCTGTTTTAAAAAGGTTTCTGCCAGACCCACTGTTCACTCATTCCTTTCCTTTCTTTATTGGTCATCCATGTGTAGATTAAAGCTGATGTCGAGCGCTTTAACCGAGTGCGTCAGGCATCCAAGTGAAAGATAGTCCGCACCGCATCCGGCATAATCCTTCAAGGTCGTTAAATCAATGCCGCCGGATACTTCCGTCACGATATTGTCCGGAACTTCCTGAACAAACGTGCAAATCTCACTCGGCGAACAATTATCAAACATGATAATGTCTGCTTTTGCCTGAACAGCCGCTCTGACGGTCTCAAGCGATGTCGTCTCCACCTCAATTTTTACGGTATGGCCAAGCTCAGCACGAACCTTCTGTACTGCGCTGCCGATCGAGCCGGCATGGACAATATGATTGTCCTTGATCATAACCGCATCATAGAGACCAAACCGGTGGTTATAACCGCCGCCGATCTTCACAGCATATTTTTCAAACAAACGCAGGCCGGGGGTTGTCTTTCGCGTATCACAGATTCGCGTTCCGCTGCCCTTCATGAGGTGCGCTGCCGCAGCCGTCATGGTTGCAATCCCGCTCATATGCTGCAACAAATTAAGCAGCACACGTTCCGCACTGAGCAGCGTGCGCACCGGACCGCTGACCGTTAGCAGATCAACACCTACCTGAACGTGAGCGCCTTCGGAGACGTGAAAGTGAAGGGTAATTTCCGGATCGAGCAGCCTGTACCCTTCGATCAATACCGGAAACCCGCAGACAATCCCCGCCGCTTTCGCAGTAAATGTACCGACCGCCATGTCTTCAGAAGCAAAAATCGTTTCACTGGTTAGATCCTGATGACCGATGTCCTCGTTGTAAAACGCTTCGAGCGCTTGCCGTAATTTAATTTTGTTCAACAGAAGTCACCTCGCGCAGGATGTTTTTTGTCCGCCAATCTTCAATCTCCTCCGGATAATCAATCCGTGTGTGTCCGCCGCGGCTTTCGGTGCGTTCCAATGCTGAGGTGGCAATCAGCCAAGCAACGGTCAGCATGTTCAATCGCTCCATTTCATCCTTCGTACCGTCCAGCCGTTCTGACCGATTAAAGTCAATGTTCCAAGAACGGCACCAATCGATCGCCGTGGTGAGCGACTGCTTGGTACGCCAAATCCCAACATGCGCGAACATCATCTTCTGGATCTCCGCTTTAGCCGGGAGCGCTGGGACCGACCTGCTGCCTGATTCAGCAGCAACCTGCTCCGCGGGAATCGCTTTCTCGTCCATCATACTGGAAGCGGCTGTCCCTGCATAAGTAATCGCTTCAAGCAGTGAATGACTGGCAATTCGGTTGGCGCCGTGTACTCCGGTGCATGCACACTCGCCAACGGCATACAGCCCGGGCAGCGTTGTGCGTCCCTCATGATCCGTCTCAATTCCGCCCATAAGAAAATGGGCACCTGGCGAAACCGGAATCCTTCCTTTTGCGATATCGACACCGGCCTTGCGGCACAGTCCAGTGATGGTCGGAAAATGGTCGGAAAAATGGTCAATCATTGAGATATCAAGATAAATCTTTTTGGCCTGACCGGTCTTCTTCGCTTTAAACAGAACCCGAGACACCACATCGCGAGGCGCCAGATCTTCGAGTGGGTGCTTTCCAGCAAGAAGCCGATTACCATCCTGATCGATCAGCTTCGCACCCTCGCCGCGAACCGCCTCTGAAACCAGCCCATAAACATGGTTGTTCTCAATCAGCAAGGTCGGATGGAACTGAACAAACTCCATATCTTTGAGCGCAGCACCTGCCCGATAAGCCAGTGCCAGCCCATCACCGGTTACTGCAGGGTCTGCAGAAGTCGGTGCGTAAAGCTGTCCGCATCCGCCGGTCGCAAGCACGATGTTCTGTGCTTGATAAAGCACCGTTTCTCCTGAAGGATCCTTGGCGAGCGCGCCGACACAGCGGCCGTTTCGCACCAGCAATTCGACGACCTGCGTCTGTTCGTGAATGGTGATCTGCTGCTCGACGTAGCGCTTAACAAAGCTCGTAAGCTCGCGACCGGTCGCGTCGCCGTGCGCGTGCAGGACGCGCGCGGCAGAATGCCCGCCCTCTCTTGCCAGTAAAATAGTCCCGTTTCGATCACGGTCAAACTTCATGCCCAATCGAATTAGTTCATCCACTTGAACTTTGCTTTCTCGTGCAAGATAAGCCGTTTCGTTGACGTCATTGTGATAGCGTCCGGCCCTCATCGCATCTTCTAGCTGCCGATGCCAGTCATCATCCGGAGCGTAGGCCGCTGCGATCCCGCCTTGAGCTAGAAAGGAATTGCTTGCTTGCCATCCTTTTTTTGTCAAGACAATGACGCGCTTCTTTTTCATGAGCTTCGCCGCTGTGTAGAGCGCAGCCAGACCGCTTCCAATAATAACGACATCTGATTGATATGTTTTCAATTTTTACACCTGTCTTTACACTTGTCTTGACAACTATATTGTCACATTATTAAACTAACAGCAAGTAGAAAAACACCTCGTGTTAAAATTTACTAACGATACTGCTTCGCTGGAATGCTTTACAGCGACATGTGCAAAGATGCCCACCATTTTTTAACAGATAAAACCGTTGCAAAGCCGCTGAGGACCAAAAATAAAAGTTTAACCATAAAAGGAGCACAGTAACGATGATTTATCTTGACTACGCAGCGACAACGCCCATGTCTTCAAGAGCCCTTGAAACTTATACAGAGGTCGCTCAGCACTGTTTCGGCAACACCAACAGCCCTCATGACTTTGGTGACGCAGCAGACCGATTGCTCGCTTCTTGTCAAAAGCAAATCGCCCGTCATCTTCATGTCGAAGCAAACGCCATTTTTTTTACTTCCGGAGGATCGGATAGCAATTTGTTGGCGATTGCTGGCATTGCACATGCGCGGAGGAAAAAAGGAAATCATTTAATTTATGTACAGGGGCAACATTCATCCGTAGTGCTTGCTTTTGAAAAACTGCGTGAGGAAGGTTTCTCAGTCACTGAACTAAAGCGCCGCACGGACGGTGAAGTAGATCCGTCAACACTTGAAGATGCGCTCAGAGAAGACACCATTCTTGTCAGTGTTGACCATGTCAATAATGAAATTGGGAGCATTAATCATCTCAACGCGATCGGTAAGCTGCTGTTCAACAAAAAAATTGCCTTCCACTGCGATGCCGTACAGTCCTATGGAAAATTGCCGATTGATGCCGAAGCAGCGCACATCACTGCTTTGTCAGCCTCCGCCCATAAAATCTACGGCCCCAAAGGAGTCGGACTCTGCTACGTGGATCCGCGCGAAGCTTTTCAGCCGCAGCTGCCCGGGGCGCCTAAACAGGGGCTTAGCCCGGGTACCGTCAATCTCCCCGGCATTTCCGCCTTCGTTACAGCATCCGAGGACGCCTACCGGTATGCTGAGGCGATGCTTTGCCATGTCAATGAGCTCAGGCAGCGGTTTATTGCCGGCATTCAAAAGAAAGGTATTTCTTTTCTTGTCGAAGCATCTGCGCATCATCAACTGCCGCATATTCTTGCCCTACGCATTCCCGGCATTGAAGGGCAGCAGATCATGCTCGCCGCCAATCAGCGCGGCTTGTCGATTGCCACAGGAAGCGCCTGCAGCAGCACCGCGCATCAGCCTTCCCCAACGCTGCGGTCAATCGGCCGTTCCGCTGAAGAAGCACGGGAGCTCGTGCGCCTATCTTTCGGAGAAACAACCACAGAAGAAGAACTGGATCAAGCGATCGATTTATTTGCCGCAGCGGTTTCAGAGGTGCAGGCAGCCATGCAAGCATGATCGTCTCATCATAAATTGCTGGTAACCGCGATTCGTGCAGCCGGTGCATTTTGATGCGATCAATGATTCAGTCGCTGTTTAAAAACCGTCGCGTGTTTATAGACGTTCCCGTGAAATCGGCTAAGAGACGGTGACCTTAAATCAGAAATTGATCGTGGATGTCTCCTAAGGCTAAACTGCCCACAGTCACCGCGCGTGATAGACCAACAATCTTCGTCAAAAAATATATACGACTCCCAAGCTTCCCTGTATAATTATAGGGGTAAAGACACGAATTCCATGAAAGGCGTGAACGTATGAATAAAGACCTCGAGTTAATCCTCACAGAAATGCGGCAAGGATTTAAAGAAGTCAATCAAAAGTTCGATACGGTTGACCAAAAGTTCGATGTGATTGACCAAAGGTTCGACGCAATGGATCACAAGTTTGATGTGATTAACCAAAAACTTGTCCAAGTTGACCAAAGGTTCGATAGGATTGATGATCGTTTGGATCGCATTGATGAACATCTGTCTGGTGTTGACAAGCGTTTGGATCGCATTGAACGAAAAGTCGATGGCGTCCAAGAACAGGTGGTTAAGAACTCCGAAGGCATCACCACACTTAGTGGAAAAATGGATGAACACGCGGAAATCCTAGCCACTTTATCGTTACGCTCAATTGCCCAAGAAGGCGAAATCAGAAGTTTGAAGCAAGTTCACTAAGCGTGAACAGACCGGACCGAGATGAAGCATCGGATCCGGCATCCGCAGCCTCCACGTCACGCATACCCACAAACCATTCAGTACCTTCTTCTACGATTGCGATCACACATAGAAATTTTCGCGAACATCTCAGTCACAAATGGAAAACCAAATCAATTGAGCAGCCATCCCTGTGAAGAGATGACTGCTCAATTTTTTACATATCGATAAGACTTGAAAAACGCACATCCGGCGCGTATCATTTCGCAGTGATCAAGGAACCCGTGGGCACGTTGAACGTTTGTATGCATTCTGATCATTTAAGCGCTCTATTGAAATAAGAGCGAATAGTCGTCTATTCAGTATTTACCGTATATTAGTCGTTTATTATCGTTCAAGGCTGTGTATAGAGATGACAAGCAACAAAATGTTCCGATTGTTTTTCGCTTAATATCGGTTTTTCAACACGACATTTATCGAGTGCCTTAGGACAGCGCGTATGGAACGGACAACCTGCAGGTGGGTTTTCTGGACTGGGTATGTCGCCCTTGAGCACAATTTTTTCTCTTTTGTCTAGTGGATCAGGTCTGGGAATGGCCGAGATTAGTGCTTGTGTATATGGATGGAGCGGCTGCGCATAAAGATCTGTTTTTGTGGACAGCTCAACAATATTTCCCAAATACATCACTGCAATTCGATCACTGATGTGTTCAATAATGCTCAGATCATGAGAGATGAACAAATACGTCAGTCCCAGCTTTTTTTGCAGATCCTGCAAGAGATTCACAATCTGTGCTTGAATCGATACATCAAGAGCAGACACAGGTTCATCAGCGATGATCAATTGCGGATTTAACGCTAATGCACGTGCAATCCCAATACGCTGCCGCTGACCACCGCTGAATTCATGCGCGTGACGATCTGCTTGGTCTTGATTCAGCCCTACAAGTTTCATCAGTTCATCGACACGGTTACTACGTTCTTCTTTTTCTTTAAATCCATGAATGATCAACGGTTCTTCAATGATTGCGCGTATGGTCATTTTCGGATTAAGCGAAGCATAGGGATCTTGAAAAATCATCTGAAAACTTCGGCGTTCTTTACGGAGCTGTTCCCCCTTCAAATTCAGCATATTCTTCCCTTCAAAAGTAATTGTTCCCTCAGTAGGATCCGTGAGCATCATAAGCATCCGTCCAGTTGTTGACTTTCCACATCCGGATTCGCCAACTAACCCAAATGTCTCGCCTTTTTTCAAGTCAAAACTAATATTATCAACTGCTTTGATCGCCTTATTTTTACGCCCAAGAAATCCCGAGCGTATCGGATAGTATTTTTTTAGATTACGAACCGTTACAAGTGGCTCCCTCATTAGAAGTCGCCTCCTTGAAAAACAGATTCTCTTTTATGGAGAAAACAGCGGCAAAGTCCTCCGCCTTCTATTAATTCAAGCTCAGGTACTTTTTCTTGGCATACAGCCATCACATTTGGGCATCGAGGAGCAAATAAACACCCCTCCGGTAAATTGTTCAGATTCGGTACACTGCCCTTAATCGATCCAAGATGATCGACATGCTGCCCTAGTTTTGGGGTCGCGTTCAGCAAACCTTTTGTATAAGGATGCTTTGCATCGGCAAATAATGCCTTCACATCATTCGACTCAACAATTTTACCGCAATACATAACGAAAACACGCTCACACATTTCAGCTACCACGCCTAAATCATGCGTAATCAGCAGGATGGCCGTTCCTTTCTCACGATTTAACGTCTTCATTAGGTCAAGAATCTGTGCTTGAATGGTCACATCGAGGGCTGTAGTTGGTTCATCGGCAATAAGCAATTTCGGTTCGCATACCATTGCCATCGCGATCATTACTCGCTGCCGCATTCCGCCGGACAACTGGTAAGGATACTCGCGAATAACGGCTTCTGCCCTAGGAATACCCACTTGTCTCAGTATGTCGATCGTTCGGGTACGTGCTTCATGTTTTGACACTTTTTTATGATATATAATCGCTTCTTCAATTTGCTTGCCAATCTTATAAACCGGATTCAGTGATGTCATTGGCTCTTGAAAGACCATGGCCATGTCATTGCCTCGGATCGCTCTCATCTCTTTTTCGGGTAGAGTGAGCAAATCGACTCCATCGAACCAAATCGAACCATTCAAGACTCTAGCTCCTTCGCTCAGCAAGCGCATTATTGAAAGCGATGTGACACTTTTTCCACATCCCGATTCGCCAACAAGCGCGACCGTTTCACCTTTTCGGATGGAAAAAGATAGATCATTAACCGCTTTTAACACGTGATTATCATGAACAAATGCAGTTTGCAAATGACTTACTTTTAATAAAGGATCGTTCATTTGTTTCGCCTCCTGGATCATTATCTAATGCACCCATCAATCCTTTATCTTAGGATCAAGAACATCTCGAAGTCCGTCGCCAAAGAGGTTAAATACAAGCACCGTAAAAAAAATGGCCAGCCCAGGAAAAATAGTAATATGCGGGGCAGTCTCAAGATAATCGCGTCCTGAACTCAACATCGCCCCCCACTCCGGAGAAGGCGGCTGTGCACCAAGCCCAAGAAAACTGAGACTCGCTGCGGTTAGAATTGCCGTTCCAATCCGCATCGTAAAGTAAACAATAATCGTTGATAGTGTTTCCGGAAAAATATGATAAAAAATTAACCGTCTATTTTTGGCACCGATTGACTGCGCCGCCTCAACATACAGAGCTGTCCTTGCTGAAAGCGTTGAGCTTCGAACAATTCTGGCAAAATGCGGTACACTGAAAACTGAAACGGCAATTACAACATTATTTATACCAGGACCAAGGATCGCAACAATGCCGATCGCAAGGATCATTCCAGGAAATGCAAACAGCACATCGCTAATTCTCATGATTATGCTATCAATCCATTTTCCGTAAAAACCGGCAATGAGGCCGAGAAAAGACCCAATAACTGCTCCAATCAATACTGAGAAAAATCCAACGGACAGTGAAATACGTGTGCCAGCAATGATGCGACTGAAAATGTCTCTGCCATATGGATCTGTTCCAAGCCAATGTTTCAGTGTCGGCCCTTGCAGAGACGCCTCATAATCTACATCTGTGATTTTATAGGGAATCAATAACGGCCCGATGACTGCGACAAGAATCAGTCCCAAGATACAGATTCCTGCGGCAAAAGAAAGCTTCTGTTTTCTAAGTTTTGCAAAAAATAAGCTGTAAAAGGAACGGGATTTCTGATTCTTTGCAACCGAATGATGAACACCAACTACTTGATTCATTTTTTCCACTCGCACGTTCCTCCCTTAATCATAGCGAATTTGTGGATTTAAGAAACCATAGATGATATCCACTATTAAGTTTATTAAAAGAAATTCCAATGAAAATAATAATATCTCGGCCTGGATCACCGTATAATCCCGATACGAGATTGAATCAATAAGCAGCCTTCCTAATCCCGGCCAACTGAATACTGTTTCTACGACCACAGAACCTCCTAATAAAAATCCAAATTGCATGCCGGTCATCGTTACAACCGGAATCATTGCATTTCTTAAGGCATGTCCCCAAACAATTCTGGACCGTGGCAACCCTTTTGCCTTCCCTGTTCGAATGTAATCCTCTTTCAGTACATCCATTAAAGCTGATCGCGTAAATCGGGCGATCACGGCCGCAATACCTGTCCCAAGGGTAAATGAAGGCAGTATATAGCTCGTCCAAGAATCCAATCCGCCCGTTGGAACAAGGCCAAGGACTACAGCAAATAATTGAATGAGCATTAATCCGAGCCAGAACGAAGGTAATGACAGTCCGGAAACAGCAAAGACCATGCCCAAGTAATCCTGCCATTTGTTTCGCTTCGTTGCGGATATAACACCAACGACTAAGCCAGCCGCAAGTGCCCAAAGTAGACTAAACAGACTAAGCCAGAACGTTGGCATAAATCGCTCAGAAATAAGTTGAATGACCGGTTGCTGCGTTTTTAGCGACAAACCAAGGTCGCCTTGGAAGAGCTGACCCATATAAATGACGTATTGAACAGCAAGTGGTTTATCAAGCCCAAGTTTCTGTCGAACCACCGCAACATCCTTAGCCGTTGCATCCTGACCAGCAATGAGTCGTGCTGGGTCGCCTGGAATGAGATGTACAAACAAGAAGACAAATAGTGAAATCATGATCAAAATAGGAATTAACTGAACTATTCTTCGTACGATGTATCTAGACACCTGAATCCCCCCTTTATCGTTTTCTTTGCATTCAATAGTATTGAAGTATATCCATGGATTTCCATATTCGATGCTTTTGACCAGTTTTATGTATGAAAAACGTCAGCATCGCCGACATTTTTCAATGAAGCAGTCTAATCAACAATTTCTCCATTATTAAGATTCATGGTGCCATCAGGAAGGACATACATATTTTTCAAATAGGATTTCACGCCAACGACATTTTTCTGTGTTGCTAGATAAACCCATGGTGCATCGTTCCAAATCTTTTTTTGCAACGCTGCATAGGCTTTCCCACGAATTGTCGAATCTGCAGATTGCAACCCTTGATTAATCAGTGCATCGGCTTTTGTATCTTTGTAATAAGCTGTATTGTAAGATGCCGGGGGAAGTGAACTACCACCGAGCAACGGACGAATTGCCCAATCAGCATCCCCCGTTGATGGAGACCAACCACCATAATACAATTCAATTTCCGCTTTATCTGGGTTGCTGACACTCCAAATCTTATTTGCCATTGTTCCGGTCTCCATAGGAACAACCTTTAATTTCACGTTGATTTTGCCTAATTGCTGCTGCAAGAATTCCATTGCTTTGATCTGTTCGGAACTGTTTCCGCTCCAGATTGTTGCAGAAAAACCGTTTGGGTAACCCGCTTCCCTCAGCAATTGTTTCGCTTTACTTAAATCATAGTCATACGGTGTCTGTTTTTCATAGAATTGAACTTTTGGCGCAATTACTGAATCAATTTCGGAACCAATTCCATTCAATACAACCTTTTGATAGGCCTCTTTATCAACCGCATAATTTAACGCCTGTCGAACCTTTACGTCATTAAACGGTTTTTTCATTGTATTCATGGACATATACAACTGACGGATTGAATCGGTGATATGAATATCGATTCCATTCTTTCCATCGAGCTTCTTTGCTTGAACGAGGGGAACCGGGAAAATCAAATCGGCTTCACCCGTTTGAAGTTTGGCTACCCGTGCACCGTCCTCAGGAATTGGGGTAAATGTAATACTGTTTAGTTTCGGTTGTCCTTTCTTCCAATAATCGGTATTTTTTACTACCTTCAAGTCACCGCCCTGTGTCCATGATTTAAACTTATATGGACCTGTACCGACCGGATGTTTCATAAAATCCTTTCCATACTTTTTAACAGCGGTGGGACTGACAATCATCCCTGCAGGATGGGCAAATGTATTAATCATGGCACCGAAAGAATCCGATAATTTAAATTGCACCGTGTATTCATCAATCACTTTCGTTTCCTTGATGATTGCGAACAAACTGTGACGCTTTAACGTACTCTTTGGATCCGAGACACGATCAAAATTAAATTTAACTGCCTCGGCGTTGAATGGCGTTCCATCCTGAAATTTCACATCTTTTCTTAATTTAAACGTAAATGTCTTTGCATCGTCGGACGCTTTATAACTTGTGGCTAAAACAGGAATGACCTTCATATCTTTATCAAAACCGACTAAACCTTCGAACATCGTTTTTTCACCAGTATAGGAGAGATTATCATTCGTATCTTGCGGATCAAGCGAAATAAAGTTTCCATCAAGGCCCACGACAATATCCTTGCCATTTTTTGAAACCGCTTTGCTGGAACCGCCTTTATCCGTACCGCAACCGGCAAGAATAAAACCAAAGAGACAAAAAACAGCAAACATATACATAACTATTTTTTTCATGTGATTTCTCCTTTTGTTAATAGATTTGGTTTTCTATAAAATATATATTTCTTTATTATTAAAAAACGAATTATTTATTTCATAAAAAGTATAGCATGTCCCTTGTTCAAAACGCTTGAAGATGTCACATTATCTCACAAATATTTAATGAATTCAGATAATTTAATGACCAAAACATATTCAAATAACGTTTGGTTTGATTATTTATGAAACACATTGAACTGCTTCCATATTTTTTCCATTGAATCAAGGCGGTCGAAAACAACATCCTTTTTTTCGTTTCCGATATATGTAAGTAACGCATTAATTAGACTCAGCGGCGCAACAAACGAATCAATAAACGTTGGTATACGGCTCGGCGCTGTTAATGCTATATCGGCGTATGGAATCAATGGTGAAAGTAAGTTATCGGTGATCGCAATCGTTACGGCTTGAGTCCTTTTAGCAAATGCAAACAGATCAATCGTTGCATTCGTGTACCGAGAAAAACTAACAGCAATTACTGCGTCGTGTTCACCCAAATCAGTTAACTTTTCTGCGGTTCCTTCAACAGATTGAATAAGTTCGACATTATCGAGCATCATATTCAAATAGTATTGAAGGAAGAGACCGATAGATACTGCACTTCGATGGGCAATGATATAAATTCTCTTTGCCTGCAGCAATGTATCAGCGGTTTTGTAAAAGGCATCCATATCAAGATGTTCAATCGTCGATTTAATATTATTGATGTCATCTTGAAAAACCTCGCGAATACCGCGCTCCTTTTCATCATAGATTTTTCCAGACAAACGCAGTCGTTCTGATGTGGTCAGCTGCTCTTGAACAGAGGCTTGCATCGCCTGCTGAAGTTCGGGATATCCGGAAAAACCTAGATAGTTTGCAAATCGGAAAACGGTCGCATCTCCTACTTGGGCCATCTTTGCTAACTTTTCAACGGTTAAGAACGGAACCGTATGCGGATTTTCTAGAATATAACGGGCAATTTTCTCTTGTGCTTTGCTCATTTGCGGCATTTGTTCGGCAATATAATGGTATACACTCGGCATCGCTGTTAAAATCCTCCCTGTTTCAAGTCAAGCCGTTCCACGCTTATTAGTATAGGTAAGTGTACCATAACGATTATCTGCAAAGAAAAGAAAAAACGGGTAATTATTTTTCTTGTTCTTCGACATACGTCAGTGCTTGATCATGTGCCGCCGCCGTTCGTTCAATGTCTTCAATCGTGTGCACACAAGACATCGAATAGCGAGTCATCGGTTTGGTATAAATGCCCAGATTCAAAAGTTCATAGTCTATTTTTTCGCGCAAATTCATGTTGGCATGCTTTAAATCACGATAGTTTTGAACCGCTCTTTCCGTGAGCACAATGTTAAAGATACTTCCCATTCCGACCGTCTTCATAGGAATTTGATGCTTTGCGTATACCTCTTCTAGTTTATCCCTCAAGAGCTGGGTATTGATCATAAGCTGATCCATGACACCGGGCCGTTTCAAAGCACGAACGGTTGCTAAACCTGCAGCTAGAATGACCGGATGCCCATTATAAGTTCCACTGTGGAAAAGCACATTATTTTTTTTACCGCTGGCAGCTCCGCTTGATAAAATATCTGAGCCATGTGTGGGTGATAAAAGATCAATAATCTCTTTCTTACCGCCCACTGCACCGACTGGAAATCCTCCTCCAAGGACTTTTCCCAAGGTCGTTATATCCGGTTCTACACCATAAAGATTCTGAGCACCACCAATGGTCAGTCTGAATCCGGTTTTAACCTCATCCATAATTAACAAAATGTTCAGTTCCGACGTTAATTTACGAAGTTCGCTCATGAATACTGCTTCTGCCGGAATAAAGCCGCCGAGCACCGGTTCCATTATAATTCCGGCAATCTCTTCTGAATGTGCTCTTAGAATTGATTCTGTCGCTTTAATATCATTAAATGGGAGAATAATTGTATTTCTGACGTAATAATCGGGAACACCCATTGAATCCGGGACCGCTTGTGGATGTTCTTCTTCACCGGCTTCTCCAAGTTCTGGATTAACACTTAGAAGAACGCGGTCATACCCTCCGTGATAATGTCCTTCGAATTTGGCAAGCTTCTTCTTTCCTGAATATGCCATAGCCAGTCTAATTGCGAGTAGTGTTGCCTCTGAGCCTGAGTTCGTAAAACGTACTTTTTCAATACTCGGAAATATAGTGGTGATTGTTTCAGCCATTTCCGCTTCCAGACGGTGCGGTGTCCCAAAAACAGTGGTTCCTGACTCTTGCATCTGTTTTGTCACTGCGCTGTTGATTTTCTGATTGCCATGGCCAAAGATGAGTGCTCCGTTACAGAGCAGATAATCAATATATTCATTCCCATCTAAGTCATACAGCTTGCTGCCTTTACCTTTTTCCATCGCAAGTGGGTACGGTGCAAAATACTTAATATTGGCAGACACACCCCCAGGGATCACTTGAGTGGCCCGTTTAAAATATTCAGCCGATTTCTTCGTTCTTCCAGCAAGCCCTTCTGGAACTTCAATTGACATATGCATACACCCTCCCATAATTAAAATTCCTTGATAAAAAAATTAACGCATCAATTTTTGATTGTCTCACCCTCCATTCCTACACAAAACAAAATAAATATTTCTTTATTAATATATAATGAAATATTCATTTCATATTGTAGCATACTTTCCTCATAACAAAACAAACATGTCAGATAACCGAACATAATATTTTTATTTATATCAATCGACTTATTCTAATCATTGACTTGGGGAGTACGGCTAAGCCGTTTAACTTTGTGATAATCAGCGCCATTCAGCACCTATAATAAAAAAAGGAACCGCATCGGCCACATGGTCCTTTGCGATCCCTAACCCACCTTCACTTTTTGCCCCGAATTCACGCCTTTTCCTCGCTCAGACTCACGCCGCGTACGTCCACCGGGGTTGAAAAAACAATTTGCGTATTCGTTTTGCCGAACCGCTGAAGCAAATTAATAAATGAGTCCAGGAGTTCCGTGCTTTCGAAAATGACTTTTATTACCATCGAGAATTCGCCGGACACACAGTCACATTCAAGGACATTGGGAATCGATTCAATATATTTATAAAAATTCGATTTGTCTTTAGGATCGACTTTGACATGAACAAAGGCTTTAATATGGTAACCGGCTTTCTTATAATCAATCAATGTATAATAATTTTTGATAATGCCTAATTGTTCCAAATGATGTATTCGGGCGGAGATGGTTGGTGGAGAGATGTAGCATTCTTTTGCCAGCGCTTTAAGGGAAACGCGAGCATTTTGCTGGAGCCGGTTAATAATCTTCCGATCTATAGAATCCATTCCGATAAGTCACTCCTTCTTATTCGACTTTCATTATATGCAACTTCCGAAAGAATGCAAAAATTATTGTTAGATTACATGACATACATAGTTTATTTTTGTTATATTTTTTAACTCATTAAATTATTTAATTAAGAATCCGGGCGAAAAAAATTTTTATCGAACGAGTTGTTCAAAAGCCGTCGCCTTTTCATTCATTTCGGATTATCTTAGTCGTATCCAATAAACAAGGAGGAATCATCACCCCTATGAGAACGGAAACCGATGCACTCGGCACAAAAGAAATCCCGCAATCCGCCTATTATGGCATACATTCACTGCGCGCGAAAGAAAATTTCAGTGTGGCTGCAGAAACGATTGATTCAGAGCTGATTCATGGACTTGCCCTGATAAAGAAAGCCGCCGCAATCGTCAACCATGAAGACGGTTCACTCAGCAAAGAAAAAGCTGCAGCGATTACCCGCGCTTGTGATGAAATCCTTGAAGGAAAACTTAATCAAGAATTCATTGCGCCCGCCATTCAAGGAAGTGCCGGCACCTCAATGAATATGAATGCTAATGAGGTCATCGCCAATCGCGCCATCGAATTGCTTGGCGGAACGAAAGGCGACTACACCCTTGTACATCCCAATGATGACATCAACCGCTGCCAATCAACGAACGATGTCTTTCCATCGGCAAGCAAGCTTGCCCTGCTGCGTCTGAGCAAACGCCTTGCCTTGGAAATCGATCAATTTCTTGATAGCTTGATACAAAAAGCAGACGAGCTGCAAGACGTGGTCAAACTTGGGCGAACGCAACTGCAAGACGCACTACCCACAACGGTCGGCAACACATTCCAGGCATTTGCATCGGCAATTGCTCGCAATCTTAATGAACTCAAGTCTAGCCGTGATGCGTTAAAAACGTTAAATCTTGGCGGAACCGCTATCGGCACAACCGTCAACGCTTCCGAGTACTACGTTGGCCGGATCGTTCCCGAAGTCAGCAAACAGTTTGGTCAGCCGCTCCGTCAAGCAGATAACTTAATCGACGCAACCCAGCATGTCGATGCGTTTGTCCAGCTCTCCCATGCCTATAAATTATTAGCGGTGACACTGTCAAAAATGGCCAGCGACCTTCGCCTGCTCTCCAGCGGCCCGCAATTCGGCTTCAATGAACTCTTTCTGCCCAAGAAACAAGCCGGATCATCGATCATGCCCGGCAAAGTCAATCCCGTCATCCCTGAATTAGTCAATCAAGTCGCATTCCAAGTCATCGGCTTCGACACAACCAACACGCTCGCCGCAGAAGCCGGGCAACTGGAACTCAATGCATTCGAACCCATTATCGTACGCAACCTAATCAGCGCATCTAAGCTGCTACAAAAAACATTACGAACATTCCGAATCAACTGCATCAACGGCATACAAGCCAACCGTGCGCAATGCGCAAAAGAAGCGAATCAATGCGCCATACTCGCAACCGCATTGACCCCCTATATCGGATACAGCAAAACATGCAAGCTGGTCAAACAATCACTGGAAATGGACATACCCATTCAAACCTTAGCCGCACAACTGCCCGATGTGCCGGAGTCAGTAATAAAGCTTCTTGATCCCAAAACAATGATACCATTTTACAAAACGCAAGAGTTAAAAGCGAATTGAAGGGCTGTTATATTTGGTAACGGGTGAATGCATAGACAATGAGCTATCGAGCCCTTCTCCGAATGCGGCTCTCTTCAACTGATCTCATTCCGTGACCTATTTCCTTTGGAACGCGTTGAATCAAGTGTAACCTATCTAAGCTGCCAAGCAACAATAATGGGAAAGCCTTTTGTGATCATCGGAAGGCTTTCCCATTTTATTGCGTTATGCATGCTGTTTACACAAGTCGAGGACAGGCTCCAACGATTATTGATCCTGCAATTCCTGTCCAACAGACTTTTCCAGTTTGAAGCTCTGAGCGATTTGATTGAGTTCATCAGCAATCTTGCTTAGTTCAGTAGAATTTTTCGCTACATCTTCTATAGAGGCCGCTTGTTGTTCGGTTGCAGCCGATACTTGTTGTGTTTGTGCAGCCGTTTGCTCAGCGAACGATTCAATCGGCTGATAGGATGCGGTCGATTGCTTTGTAAAATCGGCTACTTTTTGAATACTTTTAGACATTGTCTCAATCTCACTTATTGTTTCGTTTACGAAGTCTCTGATTTCTTCAAATGACTGGTTACTATCCTTTACAGCACCAATCCCTTTTTCCACTTCATCAGCACCTCGTTTCATCGACTGAACGACTTGCTTTGTGTCTTCTTGAATCGTTGCGACAATGGCGCTAATTTTATCGGCATTTCCCGAAGACTTCGCAGACAGTTTTTGAATTTCATGAGCGACCACTGCAAAGCCTTTACCTTGTTCGCCTGCTCGTGCAGCTTCAATCGATGCATTTAGAGACAGCAGCTGTGTCTGTTCGGTAACATCATTAATCACGTGAATGATTCCATCGATTTCTTCAGACTGCCGACTCAATTTATTAATCATTTTTGACAAACCAGCAACCGTTTGTTTGACCGTACCCATTTGATCGGATGTTAAGGTAACTTTCTTTTGTCCCTCTTCAACAACTTGACTCACCGCTTGTGACTTTTGAGTCAGCTGATTGGTCTGATCGGTCACAGAAGCAATGGACTGATTAATCTCTTCAGCATTTTGGGTCAGTTTTTTAATACCCGTAGTCTGTTGTTCAGCAGCTACAGCAATTTGCTCAATTGAATGTGCAATCTCATCTGTTGTTGCTTTGCTTTCCTCCGTAGAGGCAGTCAGTTCCTCAGAAGATGCAGCCAATGTTTCAGATTTGCCGCTTAAATTTTTCATCACACTTTTTAAAGAATGAATCATCTTATTCACGCTATCGCTTAACTGGGTAAATTCCTTATTTGTTCGCATCGTTGTATCTAATTCTTCACTAAGATCATTATTGCTTACTTTATCCAAGAGACGGACCATAATCTTAAACGGATTCAGGAAATATCTATTGCTGAGCCACCCGGCCAAAATAACGATAAGAATCACTTTGATGAGAATGATCAGAACAATACTGATTGTGAGTGGATTAACAATGCGATCAATCTCATGACGATTGATATTTGCACCGATTGTCCATCCGGTGCGCTTATTTATAATTTTGCGGACATTCTGATCCTGATAGGTAAATGAATCAGCTGTCTTGTTAGCAAATTGATGTACCAACTCGGTTGAAGCTTTGCTTCCTACTTTGGCGTTCTTATTAACCACCCATGTATTGGCGCCGTCAAGTAAAAAAGCATACCCAGAATCACCCAGCTTCACTTGATTTACCAGCGTATTCAATTTACTAAGCTTAAGATCCATACCAATAACTGCCTTTTCATCGCTCGTAGTCTGCGCAATCGTTACCGTCATAGCATTAGACCCATCTGATGAACGATAAGGGGGCGTAATAACAGGATGTCCGGGGTTTTTCATCGCAAGCTTGTACCACGGACGTGTGCGTGAATCAAGCGTTTTTGGAATTTTAACGGACGACGGCAGGAAGGTCAAATCGCCTTTTCTATTTGCAAGGTACAATGCCGTTTCATCCTGATCACCAGCTTGAATCGCTCCCAGCACCAATTGTGAATCATGCAGATTACTATTTTCCGACAACTTCTTGCTCAGTGTTGCGACCATTTGTATTTTGCCCTCAAAGAATTGGGTCAAATTTTTATCTAGCAGCTTGAGGCTGTTTTCCGTACTACTATTCATTTGTTTCTGGCTGGAGTTTTTCACTGTATAGTGAATAATACCCCCAATCAGTATATCTGGGACAATAATAACAATAACAAAAAAAATAGCTAAAAAAACTTTTAGACTTAGATGAGTCTTTATTTCTTTCATTCGCGACATCCTTACTGGTCCTCCCTCACAGGTTACACCCTACACTATTATTACTATCGTCAAAACCGTTTATCTTTTCAATCCAGCATGCTCTTATTGCTTGAAGCCAATTCTAAAGCAAACGCGTTACGGATCGAAAAAAAGCCTGCCATTCCCTTACCTGGGAAAGCAAGCACAAAATTAGTGGGCGTGAACCCACAGTATAGGACATAATAAATCATGGGCTACGAGGAAATCAAAGGACTTTAGACATATCCATAAAAACACCCTTTGAACCAACAGACTATAATCATTAAATCGGTCACCCAAAGAGGGCATAGTTTATGCAAATTCATTCACTGACCCAATTCAAAGGATGATGTGTCGACATAAATCTTCATTGTTAAGTCATTGGATTGCTGAATAACGGTTTGTCTTTCTGCATCAGGACCAGCTCTGTGAAGGGACGACTTTATCATCATCGGCGTTTAAAGTCATAGAAATAAGTTCACTACCGTTATGATCGTTCATCACATTTCCAACCCTCTTTAATTCTCTCAGAAGCATCAAGGTTTCCGCCCATCCGTCCGCTCTCCATTAACCATAGTTTCAATTATTGACTTGTCCCAGAATCTCAGCATTAAAGTACTGATTCCTTCACATTAGTGTCAGTGCACCTAAAATATTCTTTGTCGTTGGGTTTTCAGAAATACATGTGAACCCTGCTTCACTATAGAAGTTCTGTAATTTGGACGTTGGATGATATTCTACCGTAGCACAACAAATTCCACCAATCCGATAATAGGCATCCTGAATATACTGCAGCGCCTGATTCAGAATCATTTTCCCGGATACATCGGATTGCACGGAAAAGTTACGAGCAAGTTGAGCAATCAAATAACTATGCAGAACATAAGTATCATTAACTTTACGAATTCCTAATGATTTTCTCCTAGAATTAGATAAACTTGCAAAGTCTTTTCTCTGATCACGATGAACAGCAATTTGAAAAGTCTTGGTCATCCGTGTAAAAAAACCTGCTATTTGATAATCATTGTCGAGAAATAAATGCGTTCTTGAAAAACTCTGCGCATCCGTCTTTAATGCATTGATTCGAATAAAATCTTGTAACGCTTATCAAAACATGTAAAAGAAGAGAGGGCGCTTTTAACCCTCCCTTCCTCAATTAAGATAAACGGACAACCAGCATTATTTCTCACTCCATACCTCCCTAATTCGTGCAAGATGATAATCACGTTCTTCAGGGGACATGTCGTTTAAGTTTTTCGTACCTGTTTGCGGAAAATGTCTTGGTGTCATTGACTCTAATTTTCTTATGGCATCGACACTAATCGTAAAGTCATGCTCTCGCGTCTCGAGTTCGGTTGCCATTTTTTCATTCTCCCCTTTTTTATCCTGCATACATAAACACCACCTATTCTTAAAAGCTCTTAGTACTAATTTTGTGGAAAACTGATAAAGCATATCTGAGGATCACACACTAAAACAAGCGCATACCATACATACCATGGTTTGCGTTTGTTTTGGTACTAATTGATGTTGCAACATGCTTCCGAGTCAGTTTTGCTGTGCCGTCGGTCGGACAATCACTTCATTGATTGCGACCTCATCGGACTGGCTGATTGCATAGGCAACTGCAGTGGCAATGGCTTCTGGTTTAATTCCGCGGAACTTCTCCTTTTCTTCGACCTGCTTTTTGATCTTGGGATCGGTGATGGTGCTCGGCAATTCGGTTTGTACCGCTCCCGGCGATACATTCGTGACGCGAATGCCGCTGTACGGCGATTCTTCAAGGCGAAGGCCTTCAGCAATAGCTCGAACCGCAAATTTGGTCCCGCTGTAAACCGCCCAGCCGCCCCGGCTCACGGCATAACCTGCGACCGAATCCGTATTAATGATATGCCCTGATTTTTGCTCGCGCATCATAGGCAGTACAGCAGCAATGCCATAGAGCACCCCTTTAATATTGACGTCAATCATCCGCTCCCATTCCTCCACTTTCAAATCGCGCAGCGGCGATAGCGGCATCAAACCGGCATTATTGAAAAGCACGTCTACATGGCCATATTTTTCAACGGCTGTCTGAACAAGCGCTTGAACATCCGTTTTGTTGGTCACATCCGTTTGCTGGAAAGCGACCTCGCCTCCCGCTTTGCGAAGATCAGCAGCCAGCTTTTCAAGCCGTTCGGTGCGCCGCGCACCAAGAACCACCTTGCCGCCTTCTAACGAAAGCTTGCGTGCCGTTGCTTCGCCAATTCCGCTCGACGCTCCGGTAATGACGATGACCTTGCCCTTAATATTGTCCATCGCTGTATCCCCTCCATATAACTGGTACCAATTTCAAGCAGCTGCCCGCTTGTCCTAGTAGCTATTGTCGCGGATTTTCTTAAGCGTGTATAGAACCAAAATTCAAATAATTCTGGGGCCACATACTCTGGAGCATTTGAATCCCTTGATCGGCCAATCTGCTCACTCTTTTCTCAATCTTATAAACGAAAAATTAATCCGTATTTTCGACGGCCTTTAAATCAAGTCCAGATTTTTTATAACGCAACATTTTATAGAGCAGCTCACTGATATAAGCTCCTGCTTCAACGGGGGGGATTCCTTGTGCATGGATGTTCGACACGACCGTACGTCTCATTTCCGGCATCCCCATGGTTGGCCTATAGGCGATATAGGCACTCATGGACTGCGCCGTGGCCAATCCCGGCCGCTCGCCGATCAGCATGCACACCACATCAGCATCAGTAATTTCACCAATTTGATCCATCACGCCAACCCGGCAATACGTGACGAAAATATGCTGTTCGCAATCGAGGCCATAATAATTCAACCCTTGCTTGATCGCTGGAATAATTTCCTTTATATTAGCCTCGATCGCGGCAGAACTTAGCCCGTCACCAACAACGAGTTGGATTTTCGGATGATTAGTGATGCGTTTCTTGATTTTTTCTATATATTCTTTTGCAAATCGGCGTCCTAAGTCCGGACGTGTCAGGTATTCGTCTTTTGAGCAGCAGCGTGTCTGGATGGCAATAAAATGCATTTTTTTGATTAAGTCGGGATCTACATAAGAAAAAACCGAATCTTGAGCAGCTGCATGATCCGCTCTGAATCGTAAAATTGATTGTGTTTTATATCTCGGGCCACAGCGCCAAAGTCCGAGCCTTGCCGGAGTGAAGGACTTCATTTTCATGTAGCCGTCCAAATGATGCGAATTCGGAACCAAGAGCTGCTCTCTCAAATTAATTTCCGAGATATCACTTAGTCCTTCACTTGACTGATTTATCTCTTTTTCCATGAACTCATCTCCTTCGATTTATTTTCATTTAGAACCTTGTCTCGCACTCTATTTATTGAAGAAATGCCGCTTATCCTCGTATTCTTTCATTCAAGAAAAATAGATGCATCGCCGGCGCGTTCCGTTAACCGCCCGTTCTCGACGATGCCGATTTTCTCCATCCATTTTTCGAATTCTCGAATCGGATGCAGATTGAATAATTCACGGATGGTCGCCGTCTCTTGAAATCCTGTTGATTGATAATTGAGCATCACATCATCTGCATGCGGGACACCCATAATATAATTGCATCCAGCTGAAGCAAGCAGAACGGTGAGATTCTCAGCATCATTTTGATCAGCCTTCATGTGGTTGGTATAGCAAACATCACACCCCATCGAGAGGCCTGTCAATTTACCCATAAAATGATCTTCCAACCCGGCGCGTAGCACTTGCTTTGCATCATACAAATATTCCGGACCAATAAACCCGACAACCGTATTGACAAGAAACGGATCAAATGTACGAGCAAAACCATAGCATCGCGCTTCCATCGTTACCTGATCTGCTCCAAAATTCGCGTCAGACGATAATTCAGAGCCTTGGCCGGTTTCAAAATACATGACATTCGGGCCCCATGCCTGACCCTGCTCTTCTGCAAGCTGGCGCGCCTCAGCCAGCATGCCGCGATTTATGCCGAATGCCGTATTGGCTTTCTCTGAACCGGCAATGGATTGAAAGATCAAACCGGTAGGAGCACCTTGCCTGACGGCTTCCATTTGTGTTGTAATATGCGCAAGCACACAAGTTTGCGTCGGAATCTCCCACTTGCTTCGGAACTCTTCGAATTTATTTAAAATGTTTCGCACACTTTCTACAGAGTCATTTACGGGATTAAGACCGATCACTGCGTCACCGGAACCCATACTGAGTCCCTCCATGACTGAAGCCATAATTCCATTTAAATCATCGGTCGGGTGATTCGGCTGCAGCCGTGAAGAAAAGGTTCCTGGGCGTCCGATGGTTGTATTTGCCGTTTTCTCAATATGTATCTTTTTCGCAGCATAGATCAAATCCATATTAGTCATTAGCTTACAGACAGCGGCAATCATCTCAGCGGTTAGTCCTCTTGATAGACGTTTGATCTCACTGTCTGTTGCCGCATAGGAGAGCAGCCATTCACGAAGTTCTTCGACCGTCCAACTTTTTATTGATTGAAAGATCCGCGTGTTCACACCATCAATAATGGTTCGCGTCACTTCGTCCTCGTCATAGGGAACAACCGGGTGGTTAAAGAGATCATTGAGTGTCAGCTGAGCAAGGACAATTTTCGCCGCGACACGTTCCTGCGCGCTTTGCGCAGCAACACCGGCCAGCTGATCCCCCGATTTTTGTTCATTGGCTTTTGCCAAAACCTCTTTAATCGAATCAAACGCATACAGCTGCCCCTCCAGCATCGTCTTTAAAATCATAAAGCGGCACCTCCCTAATTGCTGAATAAAAGTGTTTTGACACTAACCGGCAAAACGGTCGTATGTGGCACAGGTGTTCCGATATCGATATAATCGCCGTGATTAGCATTAATGCGATCAATGCAGATATAAGAATAGTTTTGCGGCAGATTGTAAAATAAACTGTGCCCCAATGCTTTGGCGATATCTTCTTCCGTAATCACAATCAGTGGCAGATTTTGGTCAAGCAATGCATGGGCCCCCGAAACAATTTCTCGTGCGCAGTGCTGTAATTGATTAAAAGAAGGACTTTTTAAACCGACGATATATAGGGCAACATTTGTGAGTTCTCCATGGGTACGAAAGATTTCAAGACCGCTTTTGATTTGATCCGCTAACCCAAGCGCGTTGCCGTTCATCGGTTCAATCGTCAGTTTGATCATTGGCACATTGCGGACAGGGAGCGCATCCGGCGTATAAGCAATCGTACTTCCGCTGACAGTGATCGAATAAGATCCGGCCCCGACCACCGTAGCTCGAATCGTTTCTTGCGGCGTCACAACCTGTTTATATCGATAAATCTTTGAGTGCCGCAGCCGCTTTCCCAGTAACAGGCCAATATCCCCATAGACAAAAGGCTGACGATTTTCCGATTGCATCATACAATCGGCCACACCGCCGGAAAAGGAAATGGATCGAATCCGATCCGTATCACGTCGCGTAAAACAATGATTCGTGACAAGCAAGTCAAAAAAACGGGTTCTCTCGCCAATGCCGATGCTGTTTTCCAATACTTGAACAAAGACATCAAGAATTGGATTTAGCGGTTCTGTGGATCTCAGGATGGTTCCTTCAAAAAGATTGAGGTTTAATTGATGAATGAGCTGCTGAATTTTCGGAGCAATATAGCTGATCTGCAGCGTCATTGGATCAACTTTAATTAATCGGCCGCCAATATCAAAGCAGGCCGTGTCAAGGACCTGATCGCCATCCAAAGCAGCAAGATTGGTCGTTCCGCCACCAATATCTAGATTTATAATCGGCACTTTTCTTTCCAACGAAACCTTTCCCGCTCCTGATCCTTTAGCCGCTAAAATGCCTTCAAGGTCAGGACCGGCGGTTGTCACCACAAAGTCGCCGGCATCTTGACTCAGCGTTTGTACAACACGATCAGCATTCTCTTTTCTGGCAGTCTCACCGGTGATCATGATGGCACCCACTCCGATTGACTGTTTGCTTACCCCCGCCAACATGTATTGTTGACCAACAAATCGTGCAATCGCTGCATAATCAATTTGATAGCCTTGCGAAAGCGGCGTAAAGATAATGTCGCTTTGGTAAATCATCTCTTTCTTTGCGATGACGATATTGGGAATCGAAAAGAGAGATGCCTTATTTTGAATGGTTAACCTTGAGAGGATTAATTGTGTTGTGGATGTGCCAATGTCAATACCCACACTCAAAACAACAGATTCCAATTTTCGATCCTCCTTCTCCCAATTCCTGAACAAATAGGTTGCAGAAAGATTAAGATGTGCTATGATTTACTACATGTTATAATTCCTTACGTATTAAGATCATTTTAACTCTTTTATCTGCGATTGGTGCAATTATTCCTGTTTTTATTCAAAATCAATGTAAGGTGATGCGACAAAAAAACGACTATTGATGGCTCATCTCGACGTTTTCTTCCCCGACTTAACCACTGAGGGTTTTCATCTAAGAACGAACTCCTAGATTGCATGTATTAAATTCTGAATTTTTTGTATTATATTTCATCATTTCAATGACTGTTCCGTCATGATTTATTTCATAATAAAGGAGATCCTTTCTATGCTATTACTTGGGATTGTGGTGAACGTTCTTCTTCTCATTGTCATGTTCGCCATTATACTTAAGGCTAATCGTTCGATCGTCCGTGCGCGATCGAAAAATGCGCCGTCAGAAGATCTTAAGTCATTCGGGTATAAACAAGAATTGTTACGTGATATGGGCGGCTTTTCAAATTTTGCGGTCTCGTTCTCAATTATTTCTATCCTTACCGGAGCCGTAACCCTTTATGGCTATGGATTTAATCAAGGCGGACCGGCAATCATGGGTGTCGGCTGGCCGCTGGTTACTCTATTTGTTCTATTCATTGCTGCAGCCATGGCAGAACTGACATCGTCCATTCCAACATCAGGCGCGATTTATCATTGGGCATCGATTCTGGGTGGACCAAGATGGGGCTGGTTTACGGGATGGCTGAACATCATCGGTCAGGTGACTATTGTTGCGGGGATTGATTTTGGCTGTGCCGGTTTTGCCTCAGCTCTGCTGTTCGGCAATCCAACGCATGGACAGACCCTGGTCACCTATGCTGTGATTCTCATCATGCACGCCACGCTCAATCACATCGGGATCAATGTTGTTTCCAAACTAAACTCTTTTTCAGCCATTTATCATATTATTGGCGTCTTCATCATCATCGGCGTGCTGACTGCTTTTGGTCCACGCCATAATGTCGGCTACCTTTTCAATGCTGATTTCTCAACCGTAACAAGCGGCAGCACCCCTTATTGGTTCGCTTTTCTTGTTGGGTTGCTCCAGGCACAATGGACACTTACCGGGTATGATGCTTCTGCGCATACAAGTGAGGAGACCATTGATCCAAAAGTTAGAGCTCCTTGGGGTGTTTATCTGTCCGTTGCCATATCAGGAATTTTTGGGTTTATTCTTCTCGCCATCGTTACGATGTCCATTAAGGACCCTTCTGCGGTTGCTCAAGCCGGCGGTAATGCGTTTATCGTCGCGATTCAACAAGCGGTCGGTGGATGGTTCGGCCAGGCGATGCTCTGGATGGTCACAATCGCGATGTGGTTCTGCGGACTGTCTTCAATTACCTCATCCTCACGCATGATTTTTGCATTCAGCCGAGATAAAGGGCTGCCGTTTTCTAAAATTTGGTCCCATGTATCCAAAAAATTCTATACACCGAACTACGCAATCTGGCTGGTGTCCGTGATCGCCTTTCTGTCCGCAATTTTCAATAATGTTTACGCTGTAATCACTTCGCTTAGTGTGATTGGTCTCTATGGTTCCTACTTTGTTCCCATCTTTCTTAAGTTGCGGGCAAAGAGCAAAGGCGCCTGGACGGCGAAAGATGACGGTCCGTGGAACTTGAAAGGTTGGAGCGGTCCCGTGAGTGTGATCGCCTGTGCTTGGATTATTTTCTTAGTTGTCCTGATGGTAATCTCGCCGAGCGACGTGACCATAACAAGCCATTACACGCTTCACTATGCCACGGGAAAAATCTTTATTTCCGTTCTCTTGCTGCTGACCATCTACTTCTTTGCCTATGCAAAGAGTCATTTTAAAGGACCGCACTTAGGTTCCTATGCTGAAATCAGCGAGCGGCTTCGCAAAAAAGAAGATGCCGTTGTTCCCTCCGGAGAAACCGTTCAACACTAACAAACAGCCACTGTAGATCAATAAAAAAAGTCATTCTGCGTGATCGATGCGCCGGAATGACTTTTTTTCTTCCCATTTTATTCAACGAAATGTGAGAAAGCATCCTTATCCGCGCTACCGATTGAATAAAAATCATCTAACTATAAGCAGATGACTTGTCGGAAAATAGGGGCTGTGTTAAAGTAAATTTAAAATCAATCGTGCACGATTGAAATAGCTGCATAACTGGGGGGAGCGGTAACGATTCCGGTTAATGAATCCATTAGATTGGATAATCAGCTTTGTTTTGCGGTTTATAATGCGAATCGCCTGTTTAACAAGTTCTATCAACTCGCACTCGCGCCCTTTCATCTGACGTACGCTCAGTATGTTGTTCTGCTGGCGCTTTGGGAAGAGGATGGGCTGATGCTGCATGCACTCGGACGAAGACTGCATTTAGAAAGCAACACGCTGACGCCGCTTCTTAAGCGTTTGGAAACCGCTGGCTGGCTTATACGCCGGCGGTCACCTGAGGACAAAAGGCAGTTATTCGTCCATCTGACTGATTTTGGACGACGAAAACAATCCGAAATCCTTCAGGCAGTGCAACACTGCGGTCGGCAAACGGACCTAACCGAAGATCAGTACAGACTCGATCTGAAAAAGATTCAGGATCTAAATGCAGCACTGAGGAAATCGATTGCGGACATGGAGGCAGAACACTGAATGCCTTTGGCGGTTAATTTACAAATAAAGGGATGATCGAAAATGAGTATTTATGAATTTAGTGTCAAAGATTTGAATGAAAACTCAGTATCATTGGCTAATTACAAAGGAAAAGTACTGCTGATCGTCAATACGGCGACACAATGCGGATTCACCCCTCAATACGAAGGGATTCAGAAACTGTATGAGAACTATCAACCAGAGGGTTTCGAGATTCTTGATTTCCCTTGTGATCAGTTTGGGCATCAGGCGCCGGGAACAAACGAAGAAATTAATCAATTCTGCTCCATGCGCTATCATACGACTTTCCCCAGATTTGCTCGGATTAACGTCAATGGCGAACATGCCGACCCACTCTACACCTATCTGAAATCACAGAAGGGCGGCATACTCAGCTCCAATATCAAATGGAATTTCACAAAATTCCTGATTGATCGTTCCGGGGCAGTCGTTCAGCGCTACGCATCCACAGTGAAGCCGGAAAAAATCGCTGAAGATATTGAAAAGCTGCTGAAACAGCCGATCAACGGCTGAATCTCTATTGCTTGATTCTATCATCATACCGTTAACCATACCTGTATAAAAAAATACTACCTATATCATAACGTTATGTTTAACAATCCTAGCAAGGAAAGTTCGTCATGAAAAAAGAAGCTGATGCATTGTGCAATCAGCTTCTTTTCGCTTCAAATTCTTCCTTCACAGTTGTTATTCCTCAGTTATGTCAATCTTTTTCCCCATACCGAAGGAGCCTTCAACTAGACACTGTTGCGCTGAGAAGTCAGCGGCCAAATCCAGGGCTTTTTTTATCGCTTCATTCTTGCCGGCAGCATTGCCAAGCGCCGTATAATAGTGAACGAGGAAGCAAGTGAGAAAAGCATCTCCGGCTCCCATGGTGTCTCGAGCTTTGATGTAATGGGCCGGCTGACGATAGCATTGACCTTTTGTAAAAAAGAATGCGCCCTTTTCGCCCTGGGTACAGAGCACACCATCGCAGCCGTAACCGGAAACGCGTGAAGCTAGGTCTTTCAGTTCGTCCTCGGTCAAATGACTGCATGAAAAACAAGCAATGTCAATGTACTTGGCGACGCGCTTAATATCTTCTTCCGTAAATTCACTGGAGAAATCATAAGACATCGGAATACCTAGTTGGTGAATCAATGGGAGCGCATCATCAGAAAAGCCATTGATATTGCAATGAATCAAATCAAAGCTTTTTAAGTATTCCACATCTTTGTTAGAAATCGTTAAGCCATATTGGCTTAGGACGCCGCCGCGATTGCTTCCCAAGAAAACGCGATCACCGTCTTTGAGCGTTACTCGGGCATAGCCGTTCTCGCCTTCATAAATGCGACAGTGAGAGAGGTCCACTTCGTAAGCCTTAGCGGATGCCTGGACATGTTCAGCAATCTGATCCGTCCCAAAAGCGCCGAGAAAAGCGGATTCAAAGCCAAGCTTTCTCGCGAATACTGCGAAATTCAAGGCATTGCCGCCGGGATACATCGTCTGTCTCGATTCATAAATATCAACAACATTATCGCCAAGTCCTAAAAAACGCACATCTGAAACCTTCCTCCATTTACGACTTCATGTGCTTCTTTTCAGAATCACTCGTCTTTCTGATCTTCGATAACGAAGCTAACCCGATTGACATCATAGTACATCAGTGAATGATAGATCGCTGTGTTGTATTGGTTAAAGGCCGTCTTGTCCAGCTGGTAGACGGGAGTGCTGACGTTACAATTCAAGTAATTCGCGTTTTTTTCATTTGCAAGCAAAACATTCAACACCTTATAAGTGCTTTTTAAGGTTACGCCATATTTCTCTTGCAAGACTTCGTGGGTTGAAACATGGTCATCGATATACGCTTCCAAACCATGAAAACGACTGATTGGATAGCTATTCACCTCGTAGCCAAGCGGAACATCTTTAATATAGAGAATGCGGCAAAGTTCCAAGATTTCACTTTCAGGCGGAATCGCTAATCGTTTCGCAATAAACGGAGAACACGGTTTAATCATTTTCTCAACGATCTTACGTTCCGGCTTCTGGCCCGTCTCTTTCATATACTCTGTATAGCCATCCGGCGAAATTAAGCTTCGCTTGATCTTTCCCCTTTTTACAAAGGTGCCTTTCCCCTGTTTGCGAACGAGGTAACCACTTTCCACCATATCCTGTAGAGATCGTCTGATCGTAATGCGACTGACCGCGTATTTTTCACACAACTCGGTTTCAGAGGGTAACCGTGAGCCTTCCGTATACGTATCATTGTGAATCTCCTCAATGATCTTTCTTTTGACTTGGATATAGAGTGGATATAGGTTATCTTTGTTTAGCATCGTCCGACTTCCAATCGTTTAATAGTTTGAAATGAACTCTATTTTATAATGATAGCATAGCTCATCACATCACACTCTTTTTGTGTCAGGTCGTCAAACTCCGTTTTTTAATAGAAAAGATCACCGGTCCGATCAGAAATGAGGAACGCGATGATCCTTATACAATTTATTGTCTATCCGTACAGTTCCCGTGAAACTGCGTCAACTTCTGTTTTTGCAAAAAGATTAATAGGATAGTTTCCACATATATCTTCTTTTTGACAGCGGGTGATTTCGAGCAATCGCTAATTGTTCTGCAAAAATACGAAGCACACCCTCGATCAGAATCGGATTAAAATAATCAACGACATCTTCGGCAATATAATTGAGCAACGCGAAATCCTTTGCGTCTATGACTGTTGTTTTCGCATCGAAACGATTTAAGAATTCCAATGCTCGTGAATCCATCGGACGCGTGCTGCCCTCGCTCATCAACAGCAGGAATGGTTTATCCTTTTCAACGATTTCAAAAGGACCGTGGAAGAACTCGCCACTATTGAATGAACTTGAATTGATCCATTGCATCTCAAGCAGCAGACAAATTGAGAAGGAGTAGGCGACCTCTGCTGTCGCTCCGCTGCCCATGACATAAATGACCGGAGCATCCTTGTACGCTTCACCAAATTGTTTCGCTTGAGGGAGCAGTAATTCGGTTGCTTCATCGATCACATCATAAATTTTTCCTACACCTTCGATGAAATGATCGTAGGCGTTATACCCTTCGAAAGCATTCAAGATTTCTACAGCCAGCGTCAATACTTTGGTCGGTTTTGATACCTTAGCCGAATAGCTTTCATGAAATCCGTGCGTGACCACATAGTCTGCATCTTTCGTCAAAGGCGATTGAGGGTCATGGGTCACTGCAATCGTGTGCGCACCCAGTGATTTAGCAAGGCCCGTTGCCTTAACGGTCTCCGGAGTTGTTCCACCCAGCGAGCACGTAATCACGATACTGTGTTCGCCAACTGCAGCAGGCGTATCATAGTTGAATTCATTCGCTGTAAAATGGCCGGCAATCAGCTTCTTTGCATTCTTTCTCAGAAAGTAGAAGCCCGGATAGAGATCCGCTTTCGATCCTCCGCATCCTACAAAATAGACACTGCTAATTTCACTTTGCTTGCTCTGAATTGATCGAATGATTTGATTAAGTTCCAATGGTTATTCCTCCCAAGAATTACAGTTAGTTAATGAAGAATTTTAGACAGAAAATTTTGCGTGCGTGCATGTTGCGGATGGCTAAATAATTGCTCCGGCGTATTTTCTTCAACGATTTGGCCGCCATCCATGAAGAGAATGCGATCACCAACTTCTTTGGCAAACCCCATCTCGTGGGTGACAATAACCATCGTCATGCCCTCTTTAGCCAAGTCTTTAATAACGGCCAGAACCTCGCTTACCATTTCGGGATCCAACGCCGATGTCGGTTCGTCAAACAGCATCGCAGTCGGCTGCATCGCCAGTGCCCGCGCAATCGCGATTCTCTGCTGCTGGCCGCCGGAGAGGGTAATTGGATAAACATCCTTCTTGTCTCTCAATCCAACTTTACTTAGTAAATCCATGCCCAGCTGTTCTGCATCACCCCTTTTCATTTTCTTAACACGGATGGGGGCATGGCAGATATTCTTAATCACCGTTTTATGAGGAAAGAGGTTAAACTGCTGGAAAACCATGCCCATTTTTTCCCTGACTTGATCAATGTTGACTTTTCGATCCGTAATATCCTGCCCATCAATGATGATCGATCCCTGAGTTGGTGTTTCCAGCAAGTTAAGACAGCGTAATAGCGTGCTTTTTCCAGATCCGGACGGACCGATAATAACAATCACTTCGCCGTCATGAATCGTACAGTTTATATCATTCAGCACTTCATGACTGTTAAAGGACTTGTACAAATGTTTAACGGTGATCACTGCTTTTTAACCTCCTTTCAACGAACGTGAGCAATCTTGTCAACGTTAAGGTTAGGACGAGATAGATCAAGGAGCACACGATAATCGGTTCAAGTCCAAGGGCGGTTGTCCCGCGCACCGTGGTGGTCTCATACATGAGCTCGGCGATCCCGATCACGGACACCAGCGATGAGTCTTTAATGTTGCCGATGAACTGGTTGCCAAGCGCCGGAAGAATGTTTTTAAAAGCTTGTGGAAGAATAATGTCAAGCATTGTCCTTCTGCTGTTCATGCCAAGACTTCTTGCGGCTTCCGACTGACCATAGGGCACCGCTTCAATCCCTGAGCGCATCGTTTCCGAAATATAGGCCGAGGCATGGATCGTAAGCGCAATAGCCCCCGTTGTAAAGTCGGGAATATTAAGCTGGGTGAGCATTGGCAAGCCAACATAGACGAGATACACTTGCGCAAGTAATGGAGTCCCTCTGATAAACTCAACGTAAGCAATACTGATCCAGCGAACCACTTTGATTTTGGAACGTCTCATTAAGGTTAATAGGACTCCTAAAATCGTACCGGCAATCACTGAAATAATTGCCAGCAATACAGTGACATACGCCCCTTGCAAAAAGAAGCTGTAGTATGATCCCAAAAAAGAGAAATTCAAGAATTCCAACCCCAATCCCAATTATTGGAATTATATAAATACTGAAAAGACAATGTCGTATGGCTCATGATTTGACGCGTGTAATCACTTGTTTATTCCTTAACATACTTCACTTGTTCGATAATCCATTTTTCATATTGTCCTTTGTATTTGGTGATCGCAGTGTTTACCGCATCCTTAAAATCTTTGCTTGAGTGATTCGGCATTGCGATCGCTGCACCGGCAGTATCGTCATTGTATTTTAAATTTGTTTGCGCAAGCGACGGATTCGCTCGAATGAGCAGCTCAGCGGTTGGTACGTCAACGAGCATAGCATCGGCCTTATTATGGGCAACGGCAAGCGCCAAGTCATTCGATTTCCCGAGGAGTTTTAAATGTGCTTTTGGAAAATACTTTTGAGTAACCGCCTGCTGAGTCGAGGAATTAATCGTAGCCACGGTCGCATTTTTCAACGCAGAAGGCTTCGCGTATTTACTCAATTCACTTTTCCTTACAACAAACACATTGGTGCTTTTATAGTAGACTTTTGAAAAATCCGCCGCTTTCTCACGTTCCGGTGTCGGACTCATTGCAGAAACGATCATATCTATTTTTCCGCTCTGCAAAGCCGGCAGCAATCCATCAAAATCCATATCCTTAATCTCGTATTTGACATCCATCTGCTTGGCAATGCGCTTCACCAGTTCAAGATCAGCACCTTTAATCTCATTTTTGCCGTTGTTGCTGTAATGAAATTCATACGGAGGGGTTGCTGCACTGAGGCCAACAACGAGTGTTCCCCTCGCCTTGATCTTTTCCAAACTCGTCTTCTTGTCCCCATTGCTTCCACAAGCAGCTAGCGAGAACATCAGAATGAAAGTAAAAGACAATGCTGAAATGATTTTAAATACCCTTTTCCCCAACTCAATACATCTCCTTTAACGATAGATTTATATCAGCTCATTTTGAATAGTGAGATAATATTAATACGTATTATAACGTTATGTCTTTCAATGACTTAATATTATATTCTAAATATTGCAATGTCAATATAATATTTTAATATGTCTTAACATTTTGTTATATTATCTGACATAAAAATCTTGTAAATGTTGATAGATCAAGCATTTACAAAGGAAAAATAATTTCATTAGAAAAACTAGGCTACCTTGTTCCTTAATCTCCAGCCATGTGTGATCGTCTCGTGTCTTTTCGGTGCTGAATCGCCGCTTCGGTTACTCGCTGGCACGCATCAACTAAGCGCGATCCCGCAGGCGCCAGAGTACCTCCGCTTGGATTCTTGCCAAGACACGGGTCTATTGGTTTAAAGACGGCGCAAAATCTTATGCTTTCTTATCCTGTTAGAAAAACTAGGCTACGCCTAAGGTATTGAATTAAGAAACACATTAATATATAATGTTTTCAATTGAATACAGGAATCACATACTTCTTATCAAGAGAAGCTGAGGGACTGGCCCGATGAAGCTTCAGCAACCGTCGTTGTAGGGCGACAAGGTGCTAAGTCCAGCAGGGAAATCTGAAAGATAAGGAAACCGACCAAGTGTTTTCTTATACCATTAAGAGAGCGCTTTTTTCATTTCTTTAATTTGGGATGAATGGGTTTGCTGAAGACAAAGGAGGGAATGGCTCACTGCTAAGCAAGTTAGGTTGGCGTTTTTCCTAGTAAACCTATAAAATTACCAAAATAATTTTACATAGGTTTCGAGATTTTAGCTCTACGCTTTAAAATTGCATTTTGGAATGAATTGCATGTAAATTCATAGTAAAAAGGTAAATTTAATATTTTTAATGGAGGTATTTTGCTGTGAACCATCTTCGAATGAATCGTTTTATTTGTTTAATTATTGGATTAACTCTGGTGTTTACTCTCGTCGGCTGCGGATCGCAAGCTTCCGATCAAACGGATTCTGCCCCTACAAAAGGGGGAACTTTGAAAGTGGCCTATGCTTCAGAACCCGATACATTAGATTGGTCGTTTACTTCGGCCACCGCAACACGGGATATCGGTTGGAATATTTTCGAAACACTTTTTGCTTTGGATAAAAATTACACGATTAAGCCGTTACTAGCAACCGGTTATAAAGTAAGCAGCGATAAGAAAACCTACACCATCACGCTTCGCAAACATGTCCCGTTTCAAGACGGATCGGTGATGTCGGCCGATGATGTCATTGCTTCGCTGGACCGATGGAGAAAAGTATCTTCTGTAGGCCAAATCACGAACAGCTATATTAAAAAAGTAAGCAAATTAAATGATCAGACCCTTCGTGTTGATTTGAAAACGCCTTACTCCTCCTTTATCGAAAGTATGAGCGCACCGAAATCTGCATTGGCGATCATTCCTGAAAAAATAGCGAAACAAGCGCTTGATCAACCTTTAAATACAAAGCAGCTCATCGGAACCGGTCCCTACCAATTCGCAAAATGGGACAAAGGGCAAAAGATTGAATTAAAACGGTTTAAAAAGTACGCATCACGCAAAGAAACAAATTGGGGCGGCCTGACCGGGAAGAAAACGGCCTATTTCGACAAAATCGACTATTTGATCGTCAAAGATACGACCGTCAGGCAAAATGGTTTGAAAACCGGTTTATATGACTATGCGCAAGGCATTCCTTCAGATCTCTACGACACGTTAAAGAATTCCAAACAAGTCGCACCGGTGACTTATATCAATGGCTATTCGACGCTGACCCCCGATAAAAGTGAGCCGCCGTTCAATGACCTAAAAGCGCGGCAAGCATTGAATGCAGCGTTAAATAAAAAGGCAATTGCGCAAGCAACTTACGGAAATCAAAAGTTCTATCAGCTGGACGGCGCCCTTTTCGATCCTTCCCAAAAACAGCTCTATACCAAGGAAGGCACTGCGGGTTACCTTGCCTATAATAAAGCCAAAGCAAAACGGCTTTTGAAAGAATCAAGTTATGACGGCAAACCGCTGACGATCATTTACTCGAATGACAACGATAACTACAAACGGATTGCAGAAATCGTCAAGCAGCAAATGGAAGAAGTCGGATTTAAAGTCAATTTGGTGCCTTATGAATGGACAACCTTCCTCGCGAAATGGAAAGATCCAAAGAACTGGGATCTGGAAGTCGTCGGCTGGTCGACACGCTTCTCACCAAGTGAATTGGGCATGTTGGTGCTGAATTCGAATAATAGCGGCTGGTATGAAAGCCAAAAATGGTCTTCCCTTTTAACGCAATGGGGAAAGGCGGACACAGATGTTCAAAGAAAAGCCGTTTTGAAACAAATGAACGAAACGGTATACAGCGAACTGCCTTTCTATAAGATCGCAAACGAATCATCGTTTGATCTGCGAAGCACCAAGCTGCACTATGACAGTTGGTTAGGTGAACGATTCTGGAACACTTGGAAGACAAGTGAATGAGACCGTGCATCGTCTGAGTCGTTCCATCAGATGAAGGAGGAAAAGTCTTGCTTAGATATATCGCAACGCGTGTCGTATCGTTAATCCCTATATTATTTATTGTCAGCTTGATTGTCTTTTTGATCATACACTTGACCCCAGGCAATCCCGCTGCCCTGATTTTGGGACAAGACGCCAGCCGCGCAAGTATTCATCAATTAGAGAATAAATTGGGGCTCAATGAACCTTTGTCTATTCAATATTTGGATTGGATGAAGAAACTCTTAACCGGAGACTTAGGCCAATCGGTGTATTCATCTGAATCTGTAAAAGGAATCATCGCTTCCCATATCGGACCAACCATTAATTTGACGGTCTTTGCACTTGTCTTAACATTACTTGTTGCGATCCCTACAGCTGTCATCGCTGTTTGGAAGCGCAATACATTACTAGATCCTATTTTCATTTCGCTTTCTTTACTCGGCGTCTCCATCCCTGCGTTTTGGCTGGCCATACTGCTTGTTTTGATTTTTGCGGTCACGTTTCCTATTTTCCCGGTTGCAGGATATGTTCCGCTTTCCAGAAATTTCTTCAACGGGCTCTACCACCTCTTCCTGCCGGCCGTTATTTTAGCTTGCGTGGAGACGGGGTTGATCGCAAGAATGCTGCGCGACGGCATGCTGGAAGCAATTGGCCAGAACTATACGAAAACGGCTCGAGCAAAAGGGCTTAGTGAAAGCGCCGTGCTTTTAAAACATGTATTTGTCAATGCCTTGATTCCTACAACAACCGTTGTCGGTACGATGGTTGCCGGACTATTAGGCGGGACGGTTATCGTGGAGACAATTTTCACGATTCCAGGTATCGGTCAATTGTTAATTGATTCCATCTATCGACGCGATTATCCCGTCATACAAGGCGTAATTCTGTTTATTGCTGTGATTTATGTCTTGGTCAATCTGCTCGTTGATCTTATTTATACTTTATTGGATCCTCGGATTCGATATAACTAAGGGGCTTAAAGCATGCTGAAAAAAAGAATTTGGATTGCTGCCGGCATTTTGATTGTCTTGCTGTTGGCGTCGGTGACTTCTTCTTGGTGGCTGCCGCATTCACCGACACATATCGAAGCCACGCAGCGCCTACATGGCATTTCAGCCCACAATTGGTTTGGTACCGATCACTTTGGGCGCGATGTTTTTGCACGAACGATTGCTGCAGCCAAGGTTTCCTTTTTCATCGGGATGGCCGTTGCGTTCATTGCGACCGTCTTAGGCACTCTTGTGGGGCTCGTTTCCGGCTACTATAGAAAAGTTGATTTTATCATCATGCGCATGATTGATGGGATGATGGCTTTTCCTGCTTTACTGTTGGCGCTCGCTCTTGTTGCTGCACTCGGCGGATCAATGACCAATATCATCATTGCCCTGACCTTTGCCAATTTCCCACAAATGACGCGCGTGATTCGCTCAGCGGTACTGAAAGTCAAACAGCTTCAGTTTATTGAGGCGGCTGTGACCACCGGAACAGGTCCATTCACGATCTTGTTTCGCTACGTGTTGCCAAACGTGAGTTCTCCGATCATTGTGCAGGCAACCTTTACGTTTGCAAAAGCAATATTAGCAGAAGCAGCCTTAAGCTTTTTAGGTCTGGGCATCAGTCCGTCCATTCCAACATGGGGAAACATGCTGCAGGAAGCACAGGAATATATCACAATCGCGCCTTGGCTGAGTATCTTTCCTGGCATTGCGATCGTCATCACCGTGCTTTCGTTAAATATTCTCGGAGACGGATTAAGAGATCTCCTTGATCCGCACAGGACTAAAACCATGCAGCATTTCAAGCGCAAAACGCAGCTGAAACGCGCAAAAACAGAGTCGACAAAGCAGGAGGTGATCTAATGCTCGAGGTTAACCATTTAAAAGCCTATATTGATTCATCCAACGGTCTCGTAAAAGCCGTTGATGATGTGAGCTTCTCAATCAAGCGCGGTGAAACAATCGGCATTGTTGGCGAATCCGGCAGCGGAAAAAGCGTTTTAGCCCAATCATTAATGCAATTAAATCCTTCACCCCCTGTGTTTTATCCTCAAGGTGAAATTTTATTTGAGGGCAAGGATCTGTTAAAAAAATCGACAAAAGAATTATGCGCGCTTCGCGGTAATGAACTCGCGATGATCTTTCAGGATCCCTTATCAAGCTTAAATCCTATTTTCAAAGTGGGCAGACAGCTGATCGAAGCGATTCAAAGCCACAAAAAGATCGCTCATAAACAAGCAGAAGCTCAAGCATTGCAGTTGCTCAGAGATGTTGGGATTCATCAACCTCAACAATGTATGAAAAGTTACCCACACGAATTATCAGGAGGAATGCGCCAGCGCATTGTGATCGCAATGGCATTATCCGGCGAGCCGAAACTGTTGATCGCTGATGAACCGACAACGGCTCTGGACGTAACGATTCAAGCACAGATCTTAGGGCTGTTAAAACAAATCCAATTGAAATACAAGACGGCGATCATCATCATTACCCATGACCTGGGCATTGTTGCAAAACTCGCTGATCGCATTTTAGTTATGTACTCGGGAAAAATCGTTGAAGAAGGCACTGCGGAAGACATCTTCTATCAGACCGCGATGCCCTATACATGGTCACTATTGCGCGCCATTCCCAGCTTGAAATTGACGCGCCATGATCGTCTGATGTCCATTCCCGGGCAGCCACCCAACTTGGTGTCGCCTCCTGCCGGGTGCAATTTCAGTCCAAGATGTCCGTTTGCGACACCGCAATGCATGGAAACGGAGCCTGAACTGACCGCTGTTGGGGCTCACCACAAGAAAGCATGCTTGTTAACCGCGCAAGCGTTTGAAGAAAGCAAACATCGATTTGAACAGAAGCAGCCTGAGGAGGTGTAACCCAGTGAGCAGTGAACTCGTACAAGTCAAAAACTTGAACGTCACGTTTACGAAAAAACGCGGTTTTCTAAAGCATCATAGCGATGAGACGAAAGCCGTAAACAACGTGAACCTGTCCGTTAAAGAAGGCGAAACGCTCGGCATTGTCGGCGAATCCGGCTGCGGGAAAAGCACGCTGGCACGAACACTCTTGACCCTGCAGAAACCAACCTCCGGAACCGTATTATTTAAGGGAGAGGACATTTTTCAATACACGCATGCCGAAAAGCATAAATTCCGGAAAGACGTGCAGATGATTTTTCAAGACCCATTCTCAAGCCTTAATCCGAGAATGAGCGTCGGCGAAATCATCGCCGCACCATTAAAAGCTTTTGGCTATCCAAAAGAAGCCATAAAAAAGAACGTCCGGACATTAATGGATCTCGTTGGCATTGATCCGAAATATGCCAATCGCCTGCCCCATGAATTCTCCGGAGGACAATGTCAACGTATCGGCATTGCCCGCGCCATCGCGCTGAAACCGAAGCTGATTGTCTGTGACGAACCGGTCAGCGCCTTGGATGTATCGATTCAAGCACAAATCATCAACCTGCTGAAAGATTTGCAGAAAGAATTTAATCTCACGTACCTGTTTATCTCTCATGATTTATCCGTCGTCAAAAATATTGCGGACCGAATTGCCGTTATTTATTTGGGACAAGTGAAGGAACTAGCAAGCAACGAATCCTTTTTTACACATCCTTCACATCCTTATACCAACAAGCTGCTTTCAGTGATCCCGATTCCTGATCCTAAAACAGCAAAAACAAGAACATGGGCCTTTGTGAAAGAAGACCAACCGAGTCTGATCACTCATTCATCAGGCTGCGCGTTCTATCCTAGATGCCCGATTGCACAAGATTACTGCAAAACGCATGATCCTGAATTGACCCAGCTTGCCGAACACCATGACGTTGCCTGTTTCTATCCGATGAATCAGGGAACGCGCTAACCGGCACTTCCAAATCATTTCATAGCAACAACAACACAAATCCCCCAAACGGTACATCGCTATTTGGGAGATTTGTGTTTGATACAAAAAGGCTGCTCCTTAATCAGATGATCATTTATACGTCTGCAGTCCTCAGCCGTTTTTTCTTCTCCACCCCTACAGCTCCAATGGTCGATCGCTGTACAGGGTCCAGCCGTAAGCTGCCGATGTGGCGGAGTATTGATTTCCCTTTTTTCCATAGATTATGCGCGCAGAGGTGACGACAAAGCCCAATGATTCAACAGCCTTTTTGATTTCGTCACTGTTCCGGTAGTCACCAAGCTGCGACTCGGTTTGGGTGGCGTACCAGATGGCCCGCATGACAATGCCTCCCAAAGGATAGAATTTGCCGTTCATCATGAGATGGTGCTTTTCATATTGATCCGGATCTTCATGAAGCCGAACCACTTGCGCGTTGTCCATTTCTTCAACAGCAAGCAAGATATGATTCGTGTTTAGGCCTTTTGGAATCATTGGAACAACCCCCTTGTTATTATCATTATTTTCTGACTTTATTAAGTATAGCAATTCGTTCCTCCATCAATCAATACTGTTCACGGTTTGTTCGGAATTTAGCGAATAATCCTTCCTTTTTTGCTATTTATTGTAAAAAAGCAAGCCATATTCCGTAAAATGAAAGCATCACTAGCAATGCTTCTTGCATTTCCACCATGTACAGCCCCATTCACCAACGCTCCCTTTTAACAAAATGCAGGGCTACTCCATATTTTTTCAGATTTTTCCCACCATTTTTCGTTTAAGCGCCCTATATAAAAAACATAGCGCATGATTCATCACGAACCACATCAGTCACCCGTCACTTGCCCCGTTCAAATCCTTTATAAAAAACTTAATCCCCGAAAGGAGCTCCATATTATGCCATTTACTGACTATTTTGCTGCCCCATTCGAATCTGCCTCTGACGCTTTTGAAAGACTGATGTGGAAGTACGAACCGAAAATCAGAAAAACCGTACGCCAGAATACCGATCGCTACACGAACTATTTGTTCTGTGATGCAGATTACGAGGAAGCGCTGCAGATCGCGCGTAACGCCTTTTGGGAAGCCAATTTCAAATTCGATATCGCCAAGGTCACACCCGAAAAGAATCCAGAAAATGTGTTCATTGCGTTCGCAACTTCAACGATGAACGGACGTCTCTCCGATCATCTGCGCAAGCACTATAAAAACACGACTCGCGAATCCTATTGCATGGACAGCGATCGCAGCTACGACATTCCTGATGAAGCCACCGAACCGCTCAACATGCAAATGCTCCGGCTTCTCGAAGAGCATTTACCCAACCTCACCCCGCGTGAAGCGCTGTACCTCAAGCTCAGCCTGTTTCACGATTGGAGCACCCAACAAATCGCCGAAGCCGCCCACGTCTCCGAACACACCGTCCGCTCCTGGAAAAAGTGCCTGCGCAAAAAACTTCAGCCTTTAAAAGAAGAATTAAGAAAACGCAAATGATACTTAAAAAATCATCGACCGGATCAGCACACGCTACCGGTCGATTTTTTTGTGCTTCAAACACGCAAGCCATGACAATGATTCCACTTTAGATTGATCCACGTGGTTTCAGAAGCGGCACTTTACTGAATATTCACTTTGAAAGAACCATCTTATTGGACAAAATAAACCTTCGTCTCGGACAGAGAATTACCCTCTATGATGAAAGGTACACTAATTCTTGACCGTTAATGGGAAGTCCCCACGATGATGAATAAAAAACCAAAAACCACGCATAAATTGCGCAGTAATTGGATTTCGCATATTCATATGAATTTTCTTAATAGAGCAATCCACACAACATCTACTGTCCAACAGAACTAGTCGATTACTCTTTGAAAATTCCCTTTTCAAAAATGATGTGATCATCTATGATCACGTCCGGACAATTAAACACACAATCAATATGAACGCCAGCTTCGACTATTCCACCGAAAGTCAGGTTACTGCCGAAAGCAATATGCACGGTTTTGTATACTTTTTCGTCTTCGAGAACATTGCCGGTAATTCTGGCACTTTTATTTGTGCCAATGCCAAACTCGCCAACGGAGCGGCCTAGTTCGTTTCCAAGAAGTTCCAGTAGTTTATCGGCGTTTTCTCCTTCAGCCTCTACCAATCGTCCTTTTTCAACAGTAAGTATAATTGGAGATTTTATCTTCCCGATGCCAACAATAGATCCATCGATAAGTAGCTGTCCATTTGCAGTCCCTTCAACTGGAGCAATGAAAGCTTCACCAGAGGGAAGATTGCCCGATTCTCCAGGTTTCACGTAAACACCCGTACTTGAGATGCTCTCCCTCCCTTCAATGGAAAATGAAAACGTATAGCCATCTTTATTAATAGTCACTTTTCTTCCTTTATCGAGTACATCCTTAACTTGATAAGTCAACTTCTGAACCTCATCGTAATCGGCTGTAATAGCACCGTTTAGAAACATGTCCTTAGAGATACCTGGCATAGTGGCGATCCTAGTACCGGAAGCAACCGCCTCTTTTCGTGCTTTTGTATGGGTCAGAGAACATTCTGTGATGCAAACCACTGCGTCAGCGCTTTTCATCGCGGCAGCAATTGCAGCTGGAGGTTCCTCACCAGAGCGCTGACGATTTTTCATCAGTACAAGCATGGATTCCGCCCCTATTTTCTGGCCTGCCTCATAGATCAATCGTGCAAGCTCTTCCTTTGTTTCATCTGTTACAACAAGAAAGGATTCTTTTTCCTGCAATTGCAAACACTTTTCTAGGATATTTTGACAAACTTTAATCATTTGTTCGGTCATAACTCTTCATCTCTCGTTCTTTATTTATTTGATCATTCATTTAGATAAATACGGATATTACTTTCGCAATTAGTGCATTCGAAAGGATGGTAGGTTTATTGGTATCCTCGACAATCCATTGTCTCATTTCTTCAGTATAGCCCATACAGTCCATTAAAATGAGGTCGGTTTTTTCCTTGAGTTCTAATCCAGCTTTATGAAATGCTTCTCTATTCTTCACATAAGGTGAAGCGAACGAGAATATCGGTTCTAATCCTGCACAAGTAAACTTATCATCGAAATTGTTAATCTGTTCCTTCAAAGGAACAATGACCCCTAAACGTTTGTTACCAAGCATCAATTTAACAATTGGTGGAATTATATGATCCGGTTCGATAATCTGAGCAGTATTTGTTTTTAATTTTTTGAAAATACCGGTGCAAAGGAGCAATATATACTGCACCCCTTCACGTTCAAATTCATCAATCTTATTTTGTACAAATGGCTGTAGCTTCCTGCGGTCCATTGAGACATAGTTACCATCTTTCAATCGTGACGTTAACACATACCCACAAGATGGATCGGAAGGCGCCAAGTGTTCTTCAATGAAATCTTTTGTGAACTCGTCCAATGCTCCTTTTTGAATGAACATCTGTTCGGATAAGATTTCTTCTAGAATTGGTTGAACATCAGTGCGCGGAGATTGACCAATTGTCAGTATACCTAATACAGCCACCATCACTCAACTCCTTACCGAATTCCCCTGGGTTTGAAGGATTCTCATCGATCCATAGAGAGACTGAATCCTTTCAAATTCACTTTCATCATAGAATTTACAGGTGCCGTTTGTTGTTTCTTTGGCGACCTCAATAGCAAATGCAGCTGCAGTCGAAATGTCAAATTCATGACTTGCTCCTGTTCCACATCCTGGAACAATCGACTGAGCCGTAATGGCGACACCGACAACTGGGGCAACAGTGGCTACTGCTGGTTGTAAAATTGAATTCATATGGTACAGGCTATTGCCATATGGTGTGATGTCCTGATTTGTAATAGGAAAAGTAACTGGTAATTGTCCCGTTGTCATTTCTTGAATACGTAACAAATCTTCGCTTACACGAAGAATGTAGCCTTCCTTAACCGTTGGTGAGATCGCGATTCCCTTATGATTGACAATGCGGTTGCCTTTGGTTGTATCAATCGAGAGAATGACATCCATTTCCGATGAGACCTCATGTTCATTCATGGTTTGGATATCAATTGGCGAATCCATAAAATCCACCGGTTCATGTTTCAAGGTAGGCGCTGTCGGGCAAATATGTGTCGCTACAATCACATCGCCTTCAAGCTGATCACCTTTAAGCTGCATATCTGCTAATTTCATAGCCGCTGATAATGCAGCTACCGCCCCATCTCCGTCAGACACTAGTCCAATTCGTGTAGGGCGTGCACCGATGCCACCAAGTCTTCCTATAATGCCAAACGTAGGAGCGTTCCCAGATGCACGTTTTCCGGATTTCCCAGGAATAATAATTTTCACAAAATCTGTACTCCCTTTATCGCCTTGAACACTCTCGTAAGAAGCAGACACATTCGGATATTGATTAAAAAGTGCAACAACTTTTTCTCCGGTTATATGTAGATCATCTAATTTATCAATCACGCATAGGGTCTGTTTTAGTATCACAAGAATTCCTCCATTATTCAAATAATCTATATAAATCGGTCGAACGTTGTATCAGTGGTGCATGTTACGCTCATTTGAATGTCTATTTCTAAAATAAATATAGTAATCTAAGTTTATTTGGTATTGATCAATCAATTGATTAATCCTCTCAGCTGCTTTTTGTACTGCTTCTCCGATGATAAACTCATCATTTTCTTTCACTCGATAAATTGGCTTTGCTATGGTGAGTGAGCCAATCACCTTTCCGTTTAAGAATAGAGGAGACGCAACAGCAATGATATCCGGAGTAAATTGACCATGACTTGCAACCCAATGATTCTTTCGTACAAATGTTAATTTTTCCATTAATACATTCGTAGTTAGCGAAGAAGGCATGAGTAATTGGTCAAATGAACTTTTCTTAACACGGTTAATCACTTCATCTGGCAAATAAGCCAGCATAGACCAATAGGAAGCCCCTGCATATAACGGAGCTCGACCATCAAGTGCGATTGAAAAACCTACTTTGTTTTCAGGCGCAATAGAGTCCAAAGTGACACCTTGAAATCCATTTAAGCCAACTAAAAACACAGCCTCTCCCGTATCTTTCATTAAGTGACGCATGACTGGACGCAGGATCTCGACAACATCTTGGTTCTTGCTCGCAATTTCACTTAATTGAACTAGACGTATGCCTAATCTATATTGCTTGGTCAGCTCGTTTTTTGACAGGTATTCTCCTACTTCGAAGGAATCAAGAATTCGATACACGTTGACTTGGGGGATGTCTAGTTCCTCCGCCAGTTCACGTGCTGTCCAAGAGGGTCTGTCACTTGTAAACTTATTTAGGATCTCCATTGCCGTCTTCAACGTTTTTAACATGACCGCACCTCATTCGCTAGGATTCATAACATTATTTACCAAACCATTCCATCATTAATTTTAATCGTTTTATACGTAAGGATGGAATACCACTTCTTGATATTTCATGCGTTGAATTCGGAAAACGAATGAACTCTGCTTCTTTCCTGTCATATTTTAAAGCCGTGTACCATTGTTCAGCTTGCTCCATTGGGCAACGATAGTCCTGCTCACTTTGCATAATCAAAATGGGGGTTACAACATTATGAACATAAGCTAATGGAGATTTCTTCCATAATGTTTCAACATCATGGATATCTGCGTGCATTTCATCTTTGATAAAATGATAGCCGATATCACTCGTACCAAAGAGACTTACAAAGTTGGACATTGATCGTTGTGTGATCGCTCGCTTAAATCGATTGGTGTGAGAGACAATCCAGTTGGTCATGAACCCACCATAACTACCGCCTGTGACATACAGTGATGAATGGTCAATAAACGAGAAATGATCCAACACAAAATCTAAGCCATCCATCAGATCTCGATAGTCACCTTCTCCGTAATGTCCAGTAACCTGACTGACAAAAGTCTGTCCGTAACCAAAGCTCCCGCGTGGATTAAGGAGCAGCACAGCATAACCTGACGCAGCCATGACCTGAACTTCATGATAAAAAGTCGCAGCATGCATTGTATACGGACCACCATGTATATTCAAAACTAATGGATAGTTCCCGCCTTCTTCATAATCAATTGGATACACAAGAAAGCCACCTAAACTCTGTCCATCACGAGTTCGGCAATGAATCGGCTCATACTTTGCTGTTTCTCCTTGGCTTAATTGCGCTTGATTCATATGAGTAAGAGCAGCGCCTAATTGCTTCTTCCCGAGATTCAATGGATAGAGATCACTGGGCACGTCCGGTGCACTCAAACCAATAATCGCTTGATTAGCTATAGGACTTACTGTGAATTCAAAAATATGGGTTCTGAATTCAGTGACCTGTTCGAAATCACCATCAATCGTTGCTTGGTAAAGATCAACTCCCCCTTCAACACTTGCTGTAAAGTAGACGGACTTGCTGTCAAAGCCCCATTGAAGGCATGGTGTGGTGCGGTTCTGCTGAAAATCCCCAACAGCCCAATCTCCTAATTGCATATCCTGATTCGGCAATAAATCCACAAGTTCGTTATTAACTCGATTAAAAAGATACACGGTGAACTGATTTGGAGTTTCATAGCGTTTTGCGTTCCCAATCATTGCGATATAATTGCCATCTGGAGAAAATGTAGCTTCTCCAAAAACCCCTGTTTTGTACGGTTCTGTCACCCATTCTTGCTCACCAGTCTGGAGATCAATTAGCCAAACACCGGTATCCTGATTGAAAGGGTTCTCTTTTTCTATTTGTCTTTCACACAGAAGATATCGTCCATCAGGGGAAATATCCCCTAGCCTCTTAAGACCGTATCCAATTGAATAATCCGTGAGTATTTTAAATTTAGATTCCTTGATAGACTGAATACAAATCCTATCTTCTAAGTTCGGTTCAAAAAGTCCTTCAGCATTGGATTTATAATTCACTTTCGTGATCCGGAGCACATTGGGACGATCAGCAGAAGACACATCCGTTTCTATCTGTCCTTTTTTTGGTGACACATCAATTTTCGTACTGAAAAGTATATGTTCAGAATCCGGATGCCAGAAAAACTGTGAGATTCCGTGCTCAGTCTGCGTTACTTTTCTCGGCTTTCCATATGGCACAGATTGTACATACACCTGTTTCGACCCATCACGATCAGACAAATACATCAGCATGGTTCCATCCGGTGACCATAAAGGGGATGTATTTTGATCCCCACCTCGCGTCAAGCGCTTCTCGGTTTCTGTCTCCAAATCCCGATAAATAAGATCTGATTGGTAACAATCTGATTGTTCATCAAGAATTGTTGTAACATAAACTAATTTTTTACCATCTAATGAAATGGTCGGCGATGAAACCGACGCTAAGTGAAACAAATCGTTAATTTTAATCCTTTTACCGCTCATAGTAGAGGTTGATCCCTCCCATAATATGAAAGTCAATCCGTTTTAATCTTCGAGAAAATCTAGAGCAGCCAAAATGTATACGAGCGCACAATCCACAACATCCTGAACCTTAACGCGTTCATCAAAACCATGAATCGTTTCTGTTTCTGCCGGTCCGTATTGAAGGACCGGAATCCCATATTCTCTGAAATGGCGCGCGTCACTGCATGCCCATTGCAGAACTCCGTAGGCATTTTTCTTCTTCACATAGCTGATATTATCAACTACTGACTTGCAAATGGGATCCTGTGCAGATGTATAATTGGCATTACTGCGAAAACCAAAACGTTCAATACTATATTCAATACCTAGCGCATTTAATTTTGTTTTTACATACTCATATACTTCCTCCTGAGTCGTGCCAAATGGAAGACGACAATCAAATTTCACCTCACATTTATCAGCAACCACATTCGTACCCGTACCGCCTTTGATTGTACCGACATTGCAGGTGATTTTCTTCAATACCTTATCGTATCCATCCATTCCTTCGTCCTTAATAAACTTATTGGAAAGGTCAATTAATGGCAGAAGTTCTTCAGGTATATTGATCTCCAGATCAGTCACTGTTTGTATTTCTTTAATAGCCTGCATTGCATCAACAATGGCACTACGACCCGCAAACGGTGATAGACTTCCATGACCCGGCTTGCCGTAAATAGTAACTTTGAAACAGTATGAGCCCTTTTGACCAATAGTTGGATTCAATGGAGAAGCAGGCTCAGCAATTATGGACCCATCTGCATCCAAGTACCTATTTTTCAATAACCACGGAACACCATAGATATCGCCGCACTCTTCATCAGGAACCAGTGCAAGGATCAAATCTCCCGGAGGTGTAATCCGTTCTTGCTTCAGAAAAGCCAATGCAAAGATAATGCCCGCCACACCACCTTTCATGTCACTCGCACCGCGGCCTAATAAATATCCGTCTTTCACTACACCGGAAAATGGATCGAACGACCATTTCGAACGATCACCAACTGGCACCGTATCCGTATGGCCGCAAAGGATCATTTTCTTCTTTCCATTTCCTTTTAGTTCACTGATCAAATTGAATCGCTTAGGAGCAGCTTCGTAGATGGTCGTTTCTAATCCCGCTTTTTTCAAAAACTCATCAATAAAATTTGTAATCTCTGTAGAATCGCCCTCAGGATTTTCACTATTTATTTTTAACAGATTTGAACATAATTCGATTAATTCATCTTTTCGATCAAGTACCTTTTGAATCAATTGGTCCTTCTGTTCACCATTCATTAGTTAACAATCCTCCGTCCTTGTTGGTTAATCAAGAATACCTGTCTTTGTTTCATAAGGTGACTCTCTTGGGATCGCCTTCAGTAATTTCTTTGTATAGTCCTTTTTAGGATGATTATAGATTTCATTTGCACTTGCCAGTTCAATGAGGTTGCCGAAGTACATCACAGCAATACGATCGCAAAAATAACGCACCACATTCAAATCATGCGAAATGAAAATATAGGTTAAATCAAATTCTTCTTGCAGTTCATTTAGCAAATTGAGCACTTGAGCTTGAACCGACACATCCAGTGCTGATACAGCCTCATCACAAATAATTAATTTTGGCTTTAGCATTAGAGCTCTAGCAATGTTGATGCGCTGTCTTTGCCCACCAGAAAATTCATGAGGATAGCGCTCCGCATGCTCCGGCTTAAGGCCAACTCGAACCAGCATCTCTAAAGCTTTTTGCTCGCGTTCTCTTCTTGTTCCGACATGGTGAATATCGAGCGGTTCCATCAATAAATTGAGAATCTGATTCTTAGGATCAAGTGTTGCATACGGATTTTGAAAGACCATTTGAATATCTTTTCTTGCCATTCGAAGTTGTTTTTTATTTAATGAAGCCAGATCCTGCCCTGAATAAATAACCTCACCGGATGTCGGGCGAATGAGTTGCGTAATCAATCGCGCCAGTGTTGATTTTCCACATCCGGATTCACCGACAATTCCCAGCGATTCCCCCTTGAATACATCTAAACTCACATGATTGACCGCTTTGTTGTAACTATTTTTTTTGAAAAATAAATTATTAGATGGAAGTTTAAACGCTTTGGTTAAATCATGTATCTGCAAGAGTTTCTCATCCAATTCTGATCATCCCTCTTTTCTGGATAAGCTTTCGCTCTTTGTTTGAAAATGACAAGCTACTTTATGTCCATCAACTTTTTCAACCAACTCTGGCTTCTCCGTGAAGCAGATGTCTTGAGCATACGGACATCGCTCCGCAAACGGACAGCCTTTTATTGGTTGGCTTAGATCAGGAGGATTTCCAGGAATCACATGTAACGGTTTCTTAGTATTCGTTTTTCTTATAATTTGGGAATCAAACAATCCCCAAGTATACGGATGATAGGGATGATCATATAGTTCTTTTACACTTGCTTCTTCCAGCGCTTGCCCTGCATACATTACGATGACCTTATCGCACATTTCCCAGACAACACCAAGGTCATGAGTAATTAAGATAATCGATGCGTTAAATTTCAGCTGCAGCTGCTTCATTAGCTTCATAATCTGTGATTGGACCGTAACATCCAATGCGGTTGTGGGTTCATCAGCAATAAGTAATGATGGGTTCCCGGCAAGCGCAATGGCAATCATCACTCGTTGTCTCATGCCCCCTGAGAATTGATGAGGATACATGTTCAGACGTTTTTCTGCCTCATGAATACCGACCACTTGAAGCAGTTCAACAGCTTGTCGAATTGCGTCTTTTTTACTGATCTTCTTATGCAGACGAATGGCTTCAACGAGTTGATTACCCACGGTGTAAGCCGGATTCAAGCTTGTCATTGGATCTTGAAAAATCATTGAGATTTCGTTGCCCCGAATCTTTCGCATATCCTTTTCTTTGTACTTAACGAGATCATGGCCTTTATAAAGAATTTCTCCCATGATCTCTCCTGGGGGAGAAGGAATTAGTTTCAGGATCGACGCAGCGGTGACACTCTTCCCTGAACCCGATTCTCCAACAATGCCAATAACCTCGCCTTTATTTAAATGGAAGCTGATCCCATTCACTGCATGGATTGTTTTCTTATTTGTATGAAATTCAACCTTTAGGTCTTTAATCGTTAATAGTGATGTTAATTGACTCACTAAAATCAACTCCTCTCCGCCTAGATTCTTGTTTTCGGATCAAGAGCATCCCTTAGACCGTCACCAAATACGTTGAAACCGAGTACGGAAAGGAAAATGGCCAATCCAGAAAACAAACAAATATGCGGGGATACTTGGAGATAGTCCCGCCCCTCCTGAAGAATGTTTCCCCATGAAGGATCTGGAGGCTGAATACCAAGTCCCAGAAAGCTTAATGCTGCTTCTGAGATGATTGCTCCGGCAATACCCATTGTCCCGTATACAATGATTGGACCAGAGCAATTAGGTAAAATATGCTTAAACAGAAGATTAAAGTCCCTGGCCCCCAATGAGCAGGTCACTTCAATAAATTCTTCTTGCTTCACTGCTAGTACCTGTCCTCTAACAATTCGAGAAAATGTAGGCACATTCGCAAGTCCGATAGCCAAAATAACATTTTCCAAACCTGTGCCTAATGCAGTCATCAACACAATTGCTAGTAAAATAAATGGAAATGCATACATTCCATCCATAATTCTCATGATCACAGAGTCAACAATCCCGCCATAGAAACCGGAAATGAGTCCCAAAAAAATGCCAATGGCACCCCCCACTACAACCGAACCGACACCAACAAATAATGAAACACGCGCACCATACACAATTCTGCTGAATAGGTCTCGCCCATAATTATCCGTTCCCAATAAATGTCCGCCCTCACCTGGGCCTAGGAGCGCATCATTTACATTCATTTTCGTAGGATCAATATGGACAATGAGCGGTGCAAAGAGAGCAATCAGTGAAAACAACAACACAATGATCAATCCAACCACAGCTAACTTATTGTTAAAGAGTCGCTTCAAAAAGAGATTCTCCTGTCTTTTTTTTCGCAGGCCCTTCGTTAAAACTCGTTCTTTAGGAGAAATCATCTCATTCTCCTCCTTTTTGATCATAGCTGATCTTAGGGTTAACAACTTTATAGAGAACATCGACGATTAAATTAATTAGTACATAAAGTACTGCTAAAAAAATGACGCTTCCTTGAACCACAATGTAATCTCTTTTATTAATGGCTTCGACCACAAGCTGCCCCATACCCGGCCAACTGAAAATCGTTTCCGTTAGTACTGCACCGCCAAGCAGTGAAGATATTTCCATGCCTGCAACGGTTAAAATTGGCGTTAATGCATTTTTAAATCCATGTTTCATAGTGACAAAAAATCTTGAAACACCTTTTGCCTTCGCGGCTGTAATATAATCTTGATTCATTACTTCCAACATACTTGCTCGTGTGATTCGTGAGAAGTTAGCCATTGGAATGGTTGAGAGTGTGATACTAGGCAAAATTAAGTGAGCGATGAACGACCACATGCTTTCTCCAGCCTCTCCCATTCCGGTTGCAGGTAGCCAGCCAAGTGTCACACTAAACAAAAGAACCAACATTAATCCTAGCCAAAAAACAGGAATAGAGATCCCAAATAAAGATGTTACGGTGAACGCATAGTCCAGCAAAGAACCTTTTCGCGTCGCCGCAATGACACCTGCCGGAATACTGATCAAGAGTGCAAAAGCAAAGGCACAGATTGTCAGGATCAAGGTGTTGGGAAAACGTTCAATAATTAACGTTAAAACAGACTGTTTGTATGCAAAGGATTCACCAAGATCAAGGTGAATCAAACCGTTTAAGTAGTGGATAAATTGAACAATCATAGAATCGTTCAAACCCAATTGCTCTTTTAAACGATGGATATCTGAAGCACTCGCCTGAGGCCCTAACATGACACTGGCAGGATCGCCAGGTATGATTCTGGTAATGACAAACACAATAACTGCCACGATTAACAGTGTTGGAATTAAATTAATTAGTCGCTTAATGATAAATTTAAGCATAGAAATGCAATCCTCCCCAGACATCTGATCATGGGTTTATTGAACGACAACCAACAAGTACTTATATAATTTTTGTGCTGATACAGACATACACGTACCGGCACAGGATGAATCGTTAATTATTTGCTTAACCAAGCATTGACTTGATCGTTGGCAACAGAAATTGAGCCATCCGGACTGATTTCGAATCCATGAACTTTTTTGCTCGTTCCATATACAACATTTTGATCAAACAGATTCACATGAGGAATATCATGGTTAATGATTTCTAGTGCTTGACCGTAGATTTCTTTTCGTTTCGTTTGATCAGTTGTTTCTGATGTCGCCTTTGTAAGCAGAGCATCAAGTTTTTTATTTGAGTAGCTACCGCCGTTGCCAAGTGCACCAATTTGTTTGGAGTGAAACATCTGATAAAGGAAGAAGTCTGGGTCCGGGTACCAAGACCAACTCATGATGTACATTGGCGCTTTCGCTTTAGATGCCGTATCGCTGAATGTTCCCCATTCGACAGACTTGATATTGACCTTAACCCCGATCTTTTTCATTTGTGATTGAAAAATTGTCGCAATTGGAACTCGAGCCGGTACAACATAGACGTCAGTAGTGAAACCATTTGGATAACCAGCTTCTTTAAGCAAACTTTTTGCTTTTGCTATATCCATCTTTTCCTTATTTTGATCAGCTAGTTTCTGATCGTATCCCCATGAAGCGCGTGGAAGTGGCAGATCCGCAACACTCGCGCCACCGTATTTAAACGAACCTTTCAATAATTCATCCTTATCCATCGCGAGCTTTATAGCCTGGCGTACTTTCAAATCTTTCGTTGGACCACTCTTGAAATTAAAGGAGAGATAAGAAACTTGCAGCCCTTGATTGGATACAAAATTCAAATTCTTGTTCTTCTTCACTGTCAAAATACTTGCACCTTGTAAGTTCGTTGCTACATCAATATCACCGGATGCTAGAGAATTCGACATCGTATTTGGATCACCGATAATCGAGAATTTTACAGCATCCAAATGCGGTTTCGGTCCCCAATAATTTGTATTACGCTTTACGAGAACGTAGGAATCAGCTGACCACTTTTCAAATGTGAATGCGCCTGTCCCAACTGGGTGCATGCCAAATTTATCTCCCCAGCCTTTAACTTCTTCCTTCGGCACAATGGCATTACCCATATCCGTCAACATCGCAAGAAATGCTGCATAAGGGGTTTCCAATTGAATTTCAAGTTTATGATCGTTAATCACATTAATTTTCTTAATATCACGAATACGATTCATCGCTGACTTATTTAATGACCGTTCAAGAGAATATTTCACGTCAGAAGCAGTCATTGCTCTACCATCTTGATATTTTCCTTTTTGAAAATGAACATCAGTCCGCAAATAAAACGTATACGTTTTATTATCCTTCGAGACTGACCAGCTTTTTGCTAGAGAAGGAATAATTTTCGAGTTGTCTTGGTTATATTTCACCAATGTATCAAAAATACTTCTCATTACATTTGATTCATATGTAGACGTATAACCGATTGGGTCAAGCGAAGCAATATTGGATGACAAACCAATTTTCAACGTCCCACCATCAGTAGCCTTACCTGTATCTGAAGAAGTTGTTGATTTACCACCACAAGCTGTGAGCACCAGCAAGCAGGTAACAATCAATAGTGCAAAAACTTTCTTCATGAATTCTACCCCATTTCATAATATGAATTTTTATTTCACAATATATTATCTTAATGAATAATATACTACCGTTAATAAATTTAATCAATTCTTTTTTATGATTTTATTCTCTATTGGAGTAATTTTCTGACTTATGTTGTTTCTCAATACTACCGCATTAAAACATAGAAAAAAGCACCTAAACTAATAGTTTAGATGCTTTAGCAATTTAGTAATCTCACGAATCAGTTTTCTCTTGATTCCTAGTTTAATCCCGCGTAGGAATCATTATTTTATCACGCAAAAAAGACTATCTCAGTGTTTTTTTCAAACTGAGACTAAAAAGATAAGGCTAATGCGCTTAAGACGGTGGGTTTAGACACCGCTTTTTTAGGGGAATCTAGAGCGAAAACCATTCACTATATGGTTTACTATAATAATTATCGCTATCAGTAAAATTAAAAAAAGATGACTCCCATTCAGTATAGGAATCATCTTCTAGTCGCTTAATCTCTTTTTTTAATGTGTCCTTGACATAGGTACTCGTTTAATACAGATAAATCATAAATGATGAAGATCCTTCAATTTCCCGTCAACTGCAGCGTGTGTGACGTTCAGTTCGTTATCAAGCACGACAAAATCCGCACATTTTCCTTCTGCAATACTGCCGATTCGGTCTTGAACGCCCATACTGATCGCTGGTGACATTGAACCTAGTTTCCAAGCCTCGAATAAATCGATATTCGCCCATTGAGCAATATTTTTCACACCATCGATCAGTTTCAGTACACTTCCAGCAAGTGATCCGTTATGCTCCGTACGTGCGACGCCGTCTTTGACGATAACTGGGAATTCACCCAAGTTGTAGTGGCCCTCAGGTAATAGGCCGGCCTTCATGCAATCCGTGATCAGCACCAAGTGGTCCTTCTTAATCTTATGCGTTAAATTCACCATGTCGGCACACACATGATAGCCGTCGCAAATTAACTCCGCAAAGGTTTGCTCATTGAGCAGGCAAGCACCTGCCGTACCCGGGTCGCGATGATGAAGCCCCTTCATTCCATTAAATAGATGTACGAAAATTGTAGCACCTGCGTGAATGGCCTCGTTCGCCGTATCAAAGTCCGCATTTGTATGGCCAAGAGCCACTTTCACATTTTCTTTAGATACCGCTTTAATAAAATTTATCGCCTGAGCTCTTTCAGATGCGAGTGCAATTTTTACCACATGATTTCCACTTGCTTGCTGCAACGCATGAAAATCATCCAGACTTGGATCTGTGAAATATTTTGGATTCTGCGCGCCTTTATGCTCTGGTGTAAAATAAGGACCCTCCAGATAAATTCCTTCTGGTTTGGCACCATTTAGGCCACTCTCAATAGCAACTCTCAATTTTTTCACTACACGTGTCAGTTCTTCAACGGAAGAAGTCAACGTTGTTGGTAGAAAGCGAGTAACCCCAACGCCGAGCAGTGCCTCGGAGATCACCTGAAAGCTGGTTTGTGTTCCATCCATGACATCGGCACCATTCACGCCATGAATATGCGTATCGAAAAGTCCCGGAGCAATGATTGAATCACCAAAATCAATTACTTCAGCTTCTGGTTGCGGAGTCTCGATCAACTGCCCAAACCTTCCGTCAATAACCTCCAGATAGTTTTTCTCTTCTTCTTGTCGGTTCTCCAACAAAAAGGCCCTTGCCTTAATCAAATAATACATGGTTAAATACCTTCTTCAGATGATTCAGATCGATTTTGAATTTTTTCCTCTGAATAACGATAGTAATCAATGAATTGTTTACCTTCTTGAAGGGAAAGAGATAAGGTTTCTTCTAACACTTTCCCTGTATTAATTGCTGCTGCTAGAATCATCGAAAGGTTTGTTCCACCTACAACTCTTGCTTTTACACCTGTTTCCTTTATAACGACAACCGCGGTCTGAAAAGGAGTAGCGCCTAATAAATCAGTAAAGATGATAAATCCTGATCCATCGTTGAGGCGTTCTATTGTTTCAGCAAGATCCTTTTTTAACTTCTCAGGACCGTTTACAAAGTCAACCGCTTCAATCTTAGCGGACCTTCCGATAATGAGTTGAGCTGCGGAAAGCATGCCACTAGCAAAATTACCGTGTCCGCTTATCAAAATCTGAGCCATGTTTCTAACCTTCAATCTTATGTCTTATAGAATCCCACTTACTGAGCCAAGTAATCCAACAGCCACGGTGATGACAATCAGCCATATTGGCGACCAGCCCTTCTTAAGAAGCCAGTACATCAATAGTGTGTATGCGAGCGGAATCATAGCTGGCATAATCTTATCGAGGATACCTTCCTGAACCTTAATGCTCGCTTTACCCATTGACCAGACATACGCAATTTTAAAGTTAACGAAGGCTGCGATCAAACCGCCTACAACTGTCAATCCGACGATGGAAGCGCCACGTGAGATATATTTCATTCCTGCTTTTAACTTAGTAACAGCTTTTACGCCAGTGTTATAGCCAACATGAATCAACCCAAATACAACGCCAAGATGAATAATGTTGAAAGTCAAGAGGAAGATAATTGGCCCGGCTATATTTCCTTGTACCGCCAATGATGCACCAATTCCAGCTGTTATTGGGAGTAAGGTCAGGAAAAATAGAGCATCGCCGATACCACCTAACGGACCCATGAGTGCAATTTTGATTGCACGAATAGCGTCACGGTTCATCTTTTTCTCTTCCATTGCGAGTACCACACCCATAATAAACGTAACAAGAAATGGATGAGTATTGAAAAATTCCGTGTGGTCCTGGAGTGAACGCTTAAAGTCATGCTCATTTTTATGAAATTTCCGTAAACCAGGCAAAATAGAATAAAGCCAGCCTGCCCCCTGCATGCGCTCATAATTAAAGGATGCCTGTATCATTAACGAACGAACAGCCAATTTATTTAATTCCTTCTTGGTCAGTGAAGATGATGGTTTCTGGTCTTCAAAAGTAAAGGCTTCATTAGATGCCATCAGACAGTTCATCTCCATTCGTTTGCATTTTGCTTGATCCACTTGTCTTATTTTTTTGAATATTATAGTCATACAAAGCGATTGCTAAGCCAATTAAAGCAATTGCTAGAGTAGTCATATTTAAATAAGCAACCAAGACAAAACCGACGATAAAAAACATGATATATTCTTTCTTCAACATGATTTTTAGAAGAATGGCAAACCCGATCGCCGGCATGATCCCTCCGGCAACTGAAAGTCCAGAAAGGATCCATTGCGGAAGTGCTGAAATAATATGGCTTGCTGCGTTTGCACCAAAATAGATTGGCAGGAATGCAACGACTGCAGATACGAGAAAATAATTTGTAGCCCCAAGGTAATTAATTCTTTCAATACCCTTGTAGTCTCCCTTGCTTGCATAAGCATCTACTTTTTGCATCATTGGAGAAAATACGGTAAAAAGAAGTGTTACTAAGCCTTGAACCGCGATAGCAAACGGAATGGCAATCCCAACAGCCGTTTTTGGATCTTGTTTCGTAAGAATCGCAAACGCAGTACCGATGATGCCGCCAATAACGACATTTGGCGGTTGCGCGCCAGCCAGAGGAACCATGCCCATCCAGATTAATTCTAGGGTTCCTCCGGTTATGAGTCCGGTTGTAAAATCGCCCATAATTAGTCCAACAATGCCGCCGAGTACGATCGGACGATGAAAATGAAGTTGCCCAACATAAAGATCAATTCCTGCTAATCCTGCAAGTAACGCAATTAATAATGCTTGCACTAGCATATGGTTCCCCCCTCTTTTTTTAAATCAGTTCCATAATGTTTTTGGCATGTTCACCAGGAACACCTTGAATTTCACAGGTCACACCTAATTCATTCAGTTTATGGAAGGCTGCTATATCCTCATCATCTACTGAAACAGTAGACGTGATTTGATTTTTACCTTCTTCAAAATGCATGTTGCCAACATTAACATAGCTAATGGGAACACCGCCCTGCTTTAAAACAAGCACATCCTCAGGTGTTTTCAGCACGAGAAATATTTTCTGGCGCGGTGAGGCTTTTGAGATAATATCAATGGTCTTTTGCAATGTAAAGTATCTCATGCCAACCGTATCAGAGACGACCATATCCATTAAACTTTGGCGGACTTCATCATGAGCTACTTCATCGTTAGCAACAATTAATAAATTTGCACCAAGATAATTTACCCATGTCACGCCAACTTGTCCATGAACAAGTCGGTTATCAATACGTGTTAGTAAAATATTAGGCGTACCCATGTTCTTTCCTCCCTAGGCTTAGTTGTTTCGTGTATGAATCTTAACCCCTTTGACAACACGATTCACTTTGCCATCCGGACTTGGGTTATCCGGTGTAATACCAAGCTCAAGCGAATGATGCAATGCAAACATTTGCGCAAAGAGTATAAAAATCAAGCTGCGTAAGAGTTCACTGTCATAGGATTTCGGATCAAAGTTAATCTGTACATCAGCGGAAGTATAGAGTGTTGATTCCTTTTCTGCACACAGTACAATTAGGTGACTTGCCAACGGTTCGGCAGCAACTTCTTGAACAATATCAATATCATAAGCTCTTGTGTATTCTTCGGAGGAACCAAATACAATAATCAGTGTGCGGTCGGTCTGAAGTGACTTGGGCCCATGGCGAAATCCCATTGAACTCTCAAAGTACGTATCAAGCTTACCGGCATTTAATTCGAGACATTTCAAAGCAGCCTCATGTGTCAATTTCCCCAATGCAGACGAACCTAAATAAATGACACGTTCAAACGGGTATTTCCCAATTTCCGGTATTTTTGTTTCGCTTTGTTTCATAAAGGCTTCGGCCACTTCCACTAACGCTTGATGTGCCGCTTCATTTTTAAGGCTCTCAGGCACAAAAAGCAAATAGGCCGCATAGAGCATACCGGTAAAACTGCTTGTCATCGCAAAACCACGATCATTCGATTCTTCCGGCAAAGTAATTAACAAATGAGTTTTATCATCTGTCATTCTTTTCGCCAATGCTCCTGAAGCATTACAGGTAATTGTGATTAAGTAGCAATGATCAATGATCTTTTCTGCAAGTTCAACAGCTGCTACACTTTCCGGACTGTTTCCGGATCTTGCAAAAGACACGATAATCGTTGGCTCTTCTTTATTAAGATAGGCTAGAGGATCACAAACAATATCCGTTGTTGCAATCGATTCAAAGTTGAGTTCATATCTTGATGAATATTTTCTGACAATCGGAGTCAGTGTATCACCAACATAAGCCGAGGTGCCTGCGCCAACGAAGAGTACACGAGCCGATCCATGTTTTTGCTTAACCGCATCAAGAAAATCTTGTATTTTCTGATTTTTTTGTTTCAGGTAATCGAATATTTTGTTCCAAACCTTTGGTTGCTGCAGAATTTCATGTACAGTACATGTTGCTTTTTTTTCTCTAAGATTCTCTTCTGTGTAATTAAACATAAGACTCTCCTTTTCAAATAAGTGGTAATGTCGTCATAACCAGTTAAAAATCAAAAAAATTTTAATTAATTTGTTATTTCAACTCGATAATAGAATTTCCCACTCGACACAATACTCGAAGTATATTCGACCAATCGTTCATGATCATAACCATAACGTTTGATCAAAATTGCCGGTGTCCCAGTAGCCTCCGTTAATTGTGCCGCCTCATTTTTCTGCATTTTAGTCGCTGTGAACTTTTCGACGACTTTCGTAACATAAACATCATAATCTTGCCTAAAAATCGTATACATTGATCTTTGTTCAAACTGCTCTCGAGTTAGATACGGAAAGATCGTTCTTGGCAAGTATGTGGTTTCATACATAAGCGGCCGATCATCAGCAAGTCTAAGACGCGTAACACGAACAACTTCAATACCAGCATCCATCTTTAGCTTTTTAGCAAGTCTGCTGTTCAAGCGAATAACTTCAAAATCTAAAACCTTCGTCTTTGGAATCTTCCCTAACCGCTTCATTTCATCAGTGAAACTGTAAAGATTCACCAAGTTTTGCTGAATAGGCTTCTCTGCAACAAAGGTTCCTTTACCGTGCTTTTTTGTAATCGTTCCCTCCCTTTCCAGCTCTTGCAAAGCCTGTCTCACCGTAATTCTGCTTAATTGATATAAATCACAAAGTTCTCTCTCCGAAGGGAGTTGATCGCCAGCCTTGTATACATGATTTTCAATATCATGAGTAAGGACATCGATCAGTTGTAAGTAAAGCGGAACACCGCTTGATCTGCTGATTGTTTCTTTTAAATCTGTCCTCTGTTGCAAATTAACCACCACCATCTGGTCATTACCACTATAAATAGTATATATAACGATCATTATCTTGTAAATAGCAATATAAAAAATTATCTAAATTTATTTTCTTTTGGGTCAAATCCTCTTTTGTGTGTAAATTCATCTCGGTTAGAACCGGTGATTAACTTGGATAAATTGACAAGAAAACTTATCATTTTTTTCCCAATGAGATTTGTATTAAATAAAACTCACGAGTTTTCTTTCACTCGTGAGTCAGTAGTTATAGATATTAAATTTCTAATCGATTCTTCATTAGCTCACATGCTGAATAAATACACTGTCTTAAGATCACTGGCTTCTTTATGCGAATTTTCGCGAGTCGGTGATTACTACACCACACTTTTTTGCTAGCGTTTGTATAATTTGCGCTGATCGTGCAAATATTTTTGAAATTTTTCAACCACTTTACGTGCCTGTCGATCGATCACAACTCCATATGCCCCATTGTTATCAGCGAAGATCTGTTGAGAACGGGCCGCATAACCGCGAAAAGATACAGCTTCCTCTCTCATATCTAAGTACGTACCTAACGTCCGAGAATACGCCTCAAGATATGGTAAGAATAGTTTCGTTTTTCCTCTTCTTACTTCGGCTTGCTCATATGCAGTCTCTCGAATTGAACTTCTCGCTTTGTATGTAAACTTGAAGAGGCCTCTACTTCGCAATGATACATGTCGACCATCGAAGATAAAACCGAGGTAATCAAATACCGATTCAGATAAGCTACCGTCCTCTCTCAGTTTTTCAATCTTCTTGGTAGCAGACTGATATCGCAGTATCTTAGTCTTTTTTGTCTCCAATTCCAAACGTGCATGCATTTGTGCCAGATTGGCAACTTGTTGTTCAACCATCTTGACCTTCTCAGTGGATAAAGTACCTGGCAGAACCAATACAAAGTCGTCCGAATAGCGACGGTACAGACCTCCTAGAGAAGTAGTCAGCTTATGCAATTGCTTGTCAAATGCAATCATATAGACATTGGCGAGTACGGCACTCATCGATGTTCCTTGCGGAATTCCAACCTGATGCTGAGCAGAAACTACCAATTCCCCAGTTCTGATTTGATTATCGATCTCGCGTACTCGCAACACGTATCGCTTATGAACCTTGGCGAAGGCCAACATTCGATCCGGTATGTTGCTTGCAGCAATATGACGATACTTCGTCAATGACCTAATAACCGCATACCAGTCCTGTTTTAACTGATATTTTGACCCAGTACCTGTCTCATCCTTTTCTCCAACAAGATCAGATACTGCCTGCTTCAACACTTGATGGTTAAGATGATCGAAGAACCCCACAAAGTCGCTCTTTATGATCCAGCAGTCATTCATTTCAACGACGCTATCAATTACGGCCTTACTGGCCTCGATATTAGACCCTATGCCGCGACGATATGCCGTGGCGACAAGCTCAATGCCTAACTGATTGACCCCATCTTCATACGCTTGACTTAACTTAGCAGCATATAAAGAATAGATCAGTGAGTCTGTGTGTCCCACTTCTACTATAGGTCTTACCTTCGTCCGAAACTTCAGTTGCTTTGCATCCTTATCGTAGTACATTTTCAAGAACTTTTGTTCACGAAGCACAACAGGCAAAAATTGATGCGAACCTACTAGTTGAGGGTCTGCATTAAACAGTTCCAATGCAGCGAGAGCTTTCCCCACTGAAGGGTAGGCACTATCGAACTGTGTATATGGCCGATCTCTGTCTACATAAGTCACCCCAAGTCCACTAATCTGAAGTGTGAACCGTCTTTTTTTTGAAAGATGCAGGTTCTTTTCCATGACTACCACCACCTTTCATTGTACTAAAATAGGCATCCCCAGACGCCACGCGGCCTGTAATTCGGGATGCCTATATTAAACTACCCACACAAGTGTCCGGCGACAGCATGTGTGGATTGATATGCGTGAACCATCAGTATAATGAAACTACCATGATACCTTATCCAGTGTTGCTCGGCTTGATCGCCGTCACAGATATACTGGAAGTAACCGGAAGAGTTGCCGAAAGATTTCTTAATCTCTTGGTAACGACAACCACCATTTCAGGAGGTAGTCCGATGTGGTATACAACTGTCAATCAACTGAAGCACCGGCTCCTTGGCATGATTGATACTTCTATCATACTATTAAACTTTCGTGCAGACAATAAGAGTAACAATGAAAATCCAAGTATCTCTAGAACAAGATTTCCTACGCCAATCGCTTGCCACGTCACTCCCAATGCAGGATTTTCAGTTTATCCTGTTTGGATTACAGAACACAAAAAGGAAGGGAGAAAAAGGATTGAGATGAAAGCCTGCTTGAACGATGACAGAAGACCATTCAGCAGCGTCAGGCCCACAAAGAAATCGATGCGCGCACACTCCTCTAATTTTCAAATTCTCAAACTACTCTTTGAATTTATTAAATGCTATGATAGAAAAAAGGTAGGTGAAGGTGCATTATGATTCTTTCGATATTCGAGGGGTTAGTTTTTACGAGTGTTTTGATTATTTTCCTCTCGTTTTTCTTGTTGCTCTCTCTCCCTATTTTTGAAAAAGAAATTGATATTTTGGAACTTGAGAATGTGCAGATACATTTGCAGAATCGTTTGCAGGAGAGTGAGTTGGTGCAGTTAAGCAGGCAAATTCAGCCTCATTTTATGTTTAATACACTGAATATTGTCCTCTCGCTCGCCCGGCTTAATAGACAGAAAGAACTGATCGAAAGTATTGAAAGTTTCTCAATGTATCTGAGATATAAATATACAGAGAAAGAGGATCTTATTTCATTTAATGAGGAGATCACACACGTCAAGAACTATTTGAGTATTCAAAAACTTAGGTTTGGGAAGAAACTAGAGATCAAAATTAAAGTGGAAGCAATTGATATGCCTGCGGGTATCCCGCCATATACACTGCAGATACTTGTAGAGAACGCGTTTAAGCATGGGCTTGATGAGAAAAAGGGACAAAAAAAATTGTCCATTTATTTTGAACGGCTCGGGAACTGGGTGCAGCTGAAGGTTATTGACAACGGAAGCACTGCACTGAATATTAATGCGTCGAGTGGTATCGGACTAGAAAATATTCGTAAACGATTAAGCCTTATTTTCGATCTGTACACAGATATCAGCATCACTAAAAACAAACAGAACGAGACCGTTGTCCAAGTGGTTTGGCCGTATATGGCAATGGAGGGTGAGTAATGAATGTCTTAATGGTGGATGATGAATATCTCGAACTAGAGCAACTGACTCAGCTCATTTACAAGCGCTATCCAAACTGGAATGTCTTTTCTGCTGAAGACGGTGCCGAAGCGATTTCCATTGCTTCTACGCATTTGATTCACTTAGCATTACTTGATATTCATTTAAGCGGAGAATCCGGATTAGATCTCGCTGACAAACTTCAAATTTTATCCAAAGGCATTAAATTTGTTATTATCACGGCTTATCAAGACTTTGAATATGCCAAAAGAGCGATTAAGCTTAATGCGATCGATTACATTGTCAAACCAATCATTCAAAAAGAACTCTATGAAGTGCTTGATTCATTAGGAAAGAAAAGCCGTACATCGGCTGTAACTCCGCTTTTAGAAAAAGGCATGAAGTTTGTACAAAATAATTATACTAAAAATATTCACTTGCAGGACGTAGCAGAATATATTCATGTTTCAGCAAACTATTTGAGCAAAAAATTTAACGATGAGCTGCATGCTTCATTTAATGATTACTTAGCACAATTAAGAATCAATCAGGCAAAAAGTTTGATGATTGAGCATCCAGAATACTCCTTACAATACATTTCAGATGCAGTTGGATACTCCAGCCAGAACTACTTTACCAACTCATTTAAAAAATATGAACAAATGACACCGACACAATTCAAACGAGAAAAGATAGGGTTCTAATGACTATAAATGATCTATTTTTTGTTTATCTCTTACTGCTTATATTTTCACTTTCATTTTTGAGAAAAAACAATTCGATTTCAGATTACCTAATCACAAGAAAAAAAATTGGTTTAAATGAAGGAACATTGCTTCTTTTATCGCACTTACTCAAAGGATATCTTTTTCTTATCTTGTTCCAAGTGATTTCGAAGCAAATGATTTTTTGGATTATTGGGTTTTGTTTTGTACTTATTTTAGTCACTACATACTTTCAAAAGTGGATCCACCACCTTATGACTGATCATTTAAGTAATCCAAATCATACTCCACTTACTTTTTTTAAAGAACGGAGTACTCGGAGTGCCTATAACAGTCTGCTCATTGTTATGGCATTGATCGCTTTTTTCTCATTTATTTCCGAACTTACTTGGATCACTTTGATCGTTTCCGAGGCATTTCAGATTCCTATTATAGTGATTCTCATTGCTTTGATTTTCCTTGTGTATGTCTATTCAGTAATGGGCGGTTATGGTGCCATATCGAAAATCAGCAGAGTGCTGATTGTATTTGCATTTGGTACAGTCGCTTGCTTGCTCTTGTATATCTATCTTACCAACGGGATCAAAACGGTTTATCAAGTATGGACGGTTCAACAAAATCATTTGCATCAGAAGCTTTTCTCAAACATCCTTGAACAAATCATGTGGTTTCTTATCATGATTTTTATCTATCTCGGTTATATGCTCACCAATATTTCTCTTTGGCACCTCAATTTTTCCATGAAGGCGAACAGAATAAAAAGCATTTATCGAAATGCAATTTTCTGTTTTACAAGCTTAGTGACTGCTTTATTATTCATCGGAGTCTTTACGCAAAGTATCGCAGTCATACCTCCATACCCATTCAATAGTGTTTTACATATATTATCTAATTACACAGATCTCGCGATGACATTCTTAATTTCAGCACTTTTATCCATTGGGCTAATCAGTTTGATGGTCAGCATGAAAGCAATCATGGATGCTGCTTTTTTAATACTGCCTGAACAGAAACATCCGGGCATTGCATTTTTTAAAAATGTCCATCTGGCAACATTAAGTGTCCTTTTGCTTCTATGTTTCACATTGCGCCCTTCCTACAGCACACTGCTCGCCAGTATCAAACTGTTTTCCATTTTATGTATCGTATCCATCCCTTGCTTTTTATTACTTATCTTATCGAAAAAAAAAATCACGATGCTGACCTTGACTCCCCTGCTCATTGGATTCCTTACTGGATTTTGTTTGATTATCGTTCATACACCACTATTGATCAGCATAATGTCCTGTTTGATTCTCAGTGGTTGTTTGCAATGCATCATTTGGTTATGTCAGCTTTTATTACATAAATGATGAATTTTTATAAAATCTGAATAATATATCACAACTTCTCGCTCTTTTTCACTTTTATACTAAACGTATCAAGTGATTGGAGGTGTAGTTATGACTGTAAAAATTCTGAAAGGCAAACCGATTTATGCGTTCAGCAAAGATAATGCGCCAGTTGCACACGTGAAACCTAATGAAGAAGTAATCATTGAAACCTATGACTGCTTTGAAGATCAAGTGAAGTCGGAAAGTACAAATTACGATTCAATTGATTGGGAGCGAGTCAATCCCGCAACCGGGCCCCTCTATATCGATGGTGCAGAGCCGGGCAAAGTCTTAGCCGTCCATATTGACAAAATAACGATAAAAAGTAAAGGTGTTCTGGCAACCGGTAAAGGTTTGGGCACGTTGGGTCATCGATTAGACGAACTTTCGTTCAAAATTGCTCCGATTCAGGACGGCCAAGTCCTTTTTAATGAAAAAATCAAGATTCCCTTTCGGAAAATGATTGGTGTCATTGGTGTAGCTCCACCAGAAGGCTCAATTAATTGTGGAACACCTGGCATACATGGTGGGAATATGGACACAACGCTGATTACAGAAAAGACTACACTGTACTTCCCGATTTACCATAAAGGCGCATTATTTGGCTTGGGAGATATGCATGCTGCTATGGGAGACGGTGAAATTGGCGTCTCAGGAATAGAAATCGCTGGTTCGGCAACCGTTCGTTTCGAAGTCAGGGATGACCTGAAAATCGATACCCCGTTGCTATCAAATGAAAAGGGCATCGCTCTCATTGCATCGGAGAGCACTTTGGATTCAGCTGCACAAAAGAGCGTTGAAAAAATGATTGATCTTTTATCTGAATATGTCGATCTCACTCTTGCCGATTTAACCATGCTCATGAGTGCCATCGGGGATGTCCAAGTTTCTCAGATTGTCGATCCAAAACGTACGGCTCGTTTCTTCGTTCCTAGATGGTTCCTTGACTTATACAACATTCATACAATTTAAAACAAGAGGTGAACATATTGGCAACAAATATTGAGAGAAAAAGCGAATACAAACAAGAATTGAATCGTGCGCTTTCATTTACCGACTTATTAGTTTATGGACTTATTTTTATGGTCCCCATTGCTCCATTCGGAATTTACGGTCAGATTGCAATCGGATCGCACGGTATGGTTGCACTCGCTTATGCCATTGGCATGATCGGTATGCTTTTCACTGCACTGAGCTATTCGAAAATGTCACAAGCCATCCCCATTGCCGGGTCAGTGTATTCATATGCACAAAGAGGACTGAACGATAATGTTGGTTTCATCGCGGGCTGGCTTATTCTGCTCGATTATATTTTTATTCCAGCACTTCTTTATCTCGTTAGCGCCGTTGCACTTGCCGACATTATCCCGCAAATTCCAATTATTGTCTGGCTCGTCATTTTTATTGGATCAAATACATTAATTAATATTCGCGGCATTGTTTTTACAGCAAAAACCAATAAAATAATTCTCATACTTGAATTTATCGTGTTGGCTATTTTTATAGTCATCGGAATTACTGCCATTACACAACATGTAAATGGTGCAACATTCAGTTTCAAACCACTATTTAATCCTACAGAATTTTCACTACCTACCGTAATGGGGGCTGTTTCCATTGCTGTATTGAGTTTTCTTGGCTTTGATGCGATCTCAACACTCTCAGAAGAATCAAAGGGCGGAAAAAAAGCGGTTGGACGCGCAACCGTACTCTCGCTAATTCTTGTCGGTGTATTATTTATTATTCAAACATGGGTAGCTGCACTCATATTCCCAGACTATCATGCATTCAAAAATCCGGATACTGCATTTTACCAAGTGGCAGGAATTGCAGGTGGAGACTGGCTCAGAATTGTGACAATCGTTGCCACAGCCGTGTCATGGGGAATTGCCGATGCGCTTGTCGCTCAAACAGCAATCTCGCGCATTCTCTACAGCATGGCGCGTGATCGAAAACTGCCACATGTTCTCGCCAAAGTACATCCTAAGTATAAAACACCTTATATCAGCACCATTCTAGTTGCCGTAATTTCGCTGATTGTAACAACAATCTTTGCCTCACAGATCGGTAAGCTTGCTTCGGTTGTTAATTTCGGAGCATTATCTTCTTTCCTAATCCTGCACATCGCAGTGATTAACTTTTATTTAAGAAAGAAACAGAGCAAACAATATTTTAAGTACTTAGTTATGCCGCTCATCGGATTCTGTGTTATTGGCTTCGTTTGGTGGAATCTCGATTCTCTGGCTAAGACCCTTGGTTTTACTTGGCTTGCTATTGGCATTGTTTACCTGATTTTCCTTAAGATTTTTGGTAAAAACGTAGAAATCACGGATGATCTTTCCTGATCAAATTATTGTGAAGAATAAACCAGGCTACTCATGCTTGGTTTATTTTTGTTACTGGAGGTTTGGCAATATGAGAAGTCCCAATATAGAAACGTTGAAAAACATCCTAACTATGTATCACCTAACGATGGAGGATGACGAGATTAGAGCGTATCAGCAGTTAATTAAAGAAAATATGCTTGGCTCTTATGAAGTAGTGGATCAGATGATTGATCAGGATCTGCCAGTTAACTATAAACGCTCTCCAGGGTATCGCCCCTCTATACAGGAAAATCCGTTTAATGCTTGGTATTGGAAAACCGAAGTCGACCATGCAAAACAAGGAAAACTTGCTGGTAAAAAAATCGCTCTGAAAGATAATGTTAGTCTTGCAGGCGTACCAATGATGAATGGATCTAAAGTACTTGAAGGCTTTATTCCGCAAATTGATGCAACGATCGTTACTCGCATCCTAGATGAAGCGGGTGAAATATTAGGAAAATCCGTTTGCGAAAGCTTCTGCTGTGACTGCAGTAGTTTTACTTCGGATACAGGACCTGTTCTTAATCCCTATAACATCGCCTACTCGGCTGGCGGATCATCGAGCGGAAGTGCAGTCTTGGTTGCAACAGGAGAAGTAGATATGGCAATCGGTTGCGACCAAACCGGTTCAATCCGAATGCCCAGTGCCTGGTGTGGTATTCTTGGACTTAAACCAACTTGGGGACTAGTTCCCTACACGGGTATTTTCCCCGTTGATATCACCTTAGATCATGTGGGTCCAATGGCACGAAAGACTGAGGACTTGGCGTCGCTTCTAGAAGTGATTGCAGGTCCGGATGGTCTTGATCCACGTCAATATTTCTTTCAAAAAAAATCTTATATAAATCGTTTAACTGATACCATTGAAGGGATGAACATAGGAATTGTTGCCGAGGGATTCAATTGGTCGTTTTCTGAAGAAGATGTCGATCAAATGGTGCTTGACGCTGCCAACTCCTTTCAAAAATCAGGTGCCAGAGTCGAACATGTTTCAGTGGCGATGCATCGCGAAGGCATCCACTTATCAAACATAATTAATACTGAAGGGACTGCCGTTCAAATGTTTCGTGGAAACGCACTGGGGACAAGCTGGAAAGGTTATCACCAAACTCAGTTGCTGGACTCATTTGCAAAAGGTATGGCAGCTCATGCAGATGACTTATCAGCTGCTGCGAAAATTACCATCCTAACCGGACAATATATGCAGCAAGCCTACCATGGCAGATACTACGCTAAGGCTCAAAATCTAGGCAGAAAATTAAGAATGGACTATGATCGAGCCTTTCAAAGATACGACATTTTAATTATGCCAACGGTTCCTTACAAAGCGACAAGGCTGCCCCAAAAGAATGCTCGTCTTGAAGAACAGATCAAAAGATCGTTTGGAGTAGATACGAATACAGGTGTATTCAACGTTACTGGTCATCCTGCACTAAACGTTCCATGCGGATACTCGAACGGATTGCCTGTAGGAATGATGCTGATCGGGAGATATGGAGAAGAAGATACACTTTTAACAGCTGCTCACGCATATGAAAAAATGACGAACTATAAGTACACGAAATCGGTCAACAGTAAAGATATGAAAAAAGAAAATAATCAATAAGTGAATATGCCAAACAACGAGCAGCTGACTCTATGAACTTAGGCTGCTCGTTTTATGGTAAATAAAGGCATCGAACCCTCTTAATTTATTCAGCTCTGTTTCATTATTTTATCACGCAAAAAAGACTGTCTCAGCGTTTTTTCAAACTGAGACTAAAAAGATAAGGCTAATGCGGATACCAGATTTAGACACCGCTTTTTTAGGAGAATCTAGAGCGAAAACCATTCACTATATGGGTTACTATAATAATTATCGCTATCAGTGAAATTAAAAAAGATGACTCCCATTCAGTATAGGAATCATCTTCTAGTCGCTTAATCTCTTTTTTAATGTGTCCTTGACATAGGTACCCGTTTACAGAGAGCCCCACTTTCCTTTCGTAGGTCTGAATGACTTTGCTTTTCGTAAAGAGCACCCTATGGCGTCTTGATCTGTGACCTTTGCCCGCACTATGATTATGCTCACGTCCCATTTCTACTGAAAAAATTTCGTTGCAAAAAAAGCATGGTTTCCTGCACTTTATTTGCCGCTATTGATATGCCGATTCCAGTTCCACAGATCAAAATGCTCAGATCTGCTTCTTAACTGACAACTGCACCCGCCACTTTTTTCGCATAGACTGGATAATCAGCCCGCTCATGAGAAAAGGCACCTTTATCCAGTGCAGTTTTCCTTCTTTCCTTTAAGTGTTCGATGATCGCTGGTTTCAGTTCAAAACCTGTATGATCACAACCAATAGCGGTTTTCAATTCAGGATCACCTTCTTTCTCAGTAGCTGATCCGTTGTCACTCTCAAGCATCATCGTACTGAGTTAAATATTATGCAGGTCCTTTACTAGTTTCTTCGTTATCGCAGCTACTTTTTCCGGTGTGAACCCGTATTCTGCGATTACCTGATCACTCGGGGCGGATGCTCCAAACTGGTCAATGGTGACCAGCGCACCTTCAGACCCGACGAACTCATGCCAACCGAGCGAGGCAGCCATTTCAATGCCGACCCGTGCAGTAATTTCCGGTGGGAGGACGGCATCCCGGTAAGCCTGCGGCTGCTTCTGGAACAGCTCCCAGGACGGCAGGCTGACTACACGCACCGCCGTGCCCTGCTGTTGCAGGAGTTTTTGAGCGGACGCGGCGAGTGCCACTTCCGAACCGGTCGCGATCAGGATGGCTTCCGGCCTTCCACTCGCAGTTTCGCTGACAATATAACCGCCTTTACGGATACCTTCGGCTGCGCCCTGTGCTTCGCCTACAATCGTTTCGACATTCTGCCGGGTTAGGACGAGCACGGTCGGCCGGTTGCGGCTCTCCACCGCCAGCTTCCACGCTTCGCGCACTTCATTGCCATCGGCCGGACGGATCACGTTCAAGTTCGGGATCGCCCGCAGACCGGCGAGCTGCTCAATCGGCTCGTGGGTCGGTCCATCTTCTCCGACTGCAATCGAGTCGTGCGTGAACACAAAGATGGACGGGATGCCCATCAGTGCAGCGAGCCGAATGGCCGGTTTCGCGTAATCCGAGAAAGTGAAGAAGGTCGCACCGAACGGGATCACGCCGCCGTGCAGCGCCATGCCGTTGGCCGCAGCAAACATCGCAAATTCACGGACGCCGAACCAGACGTTGCGGCCGCTGTAATCAGACGGGAGAAAATCGCCGCTCGATTGGATCGTCGTTTTCGTCGATGAGGACAGATCCGCCGCCCCGCCGAACAGCTGCGGCACCGTCCCTGCCAGCCCGTTGATAACCTCGCCGGATGTGGCCCTCGTCGCTTTCTTCGTTCCCGGTTCATAGATCGGCAGCTGATCGGCATAGCCAACGGGCAGCTCGCCGTTGATCGCTCGTTTCAGCTGCGCTGCCAGCTCCGGATACGCCTGTTCATAGGCAGCGAACTGGAGACGCCAGGCGTCTTCGGCTTTCTGTCCGTCTGAAGCGATCTCCTGGAAATGTGCGCGCACATCTTCCGGCACCGTGAACGGCTCGGATGTCCAGCCATAGGCTTTCTTTGCCCCCGCCGCAGCTTCCGCGCCGAGCGGATTGCCATGCACCTTGTTGGTTCCGGCGACGCCGGGTGCCCCGTAGCCGATTGTCGTACATACCTCGATCAGTGTCGGACGATTCTCATCCGCGGCTGCTTCATCAAGCGCTTTTTTGACCGCTGAGACGTCATTGCCGTCCGTAACAAGCAGCGTCTGCCAGCCATAAGCGTCAAAACGCTGACGGACATTTTCGCTGAACGACATGTCCAGCCTGCCGTCCAGTGAGATCTTGTTGGAATCGTAGAGCAGGACCAGCCGGCCCAACGCGAGGCGCCCGGCGAGCGAAGCAGCTTCGCTGGCCACCCCTTCCATCAGATCGCCATCACCGCACAGGGCATACGTATGATGATTCACGATTTCATAGTCGTCGTGGTTGTACGTCGCCGCCAGATGGGCTTCGGCCATCGCCATACCAACCGCCATCGCGATCCCCTGACCGAGCGGCCCGGTTGTGGCCTCGATCCCGGCTGTATGGCCGTATTCTGGATGGCCCGGCGTCCGGCTACCCCACTGGCGGAATTGTTTCAGCTCCTCCAGCGGCAGCCCGTAGCCGAACAGGTGAAGCAGGCTGTACAGCAACATCGAGCCGTGCCCCGCCGACAACACGAAGCGGTCGCGGTTAAACCAGTTCGGATTGGCCGGATTGTGTTTCATCTTCTTCGCCCATAGGGTATAGGCCATCGGTGCCGCCCCCATCGGCAGGCCTGGGTGACCGGAGTTGGCTTTTTCAATGGCATCGATTGACAGAGTTCGGATCGTGTTGATCGACAGTTCATCGATGGATACTGGCATTTCTATCTCTCCTTTTTCGCTTGTTCACTGACAAACACCCGCCACGAAGGAAACGCTTACAATAATGTTGGAACACGTATACACGGGTACCTGATCTCCGGCATCCTTTTAACCGAAGGATCAAAACATTCACTTCACTTCGCAGCGATTTCATCATCGGTCAGAATCGTGTAGCCAAGCGACTGGATGTCCTTGTTAAAGCCTTTGACTGTATCGAGTGACACCTGCTCAGGCGCTTTGCCGACTTTTTTCAGCTTCTCAATGATTGCCGGTGTGCAGGTGATGATGTCGACGCCGAGCCGATCAGCTTCGTACACATTAAACAGTTCACGCGAGCTTGCCCACAAGAGATTGGCCCCTTTCTTCGTTCCACAGATTTCCACAGCTTTTTTCATGTAAGGAATTGGATCCCGTCCCGTATCTGCGATCCGTCCGGCAAAAACGGAGACAATATTCTCCACTTCCGGATTCAGCGCCGAGACGGTTTCTTCGACCTGCTTGATGGTCAAAATCGCTGTGATGTTCAGCGAATAACCTTTGTCCTCCAGCTTTTTGATCAACGGAATCGAGGATTCGCCCTTCGTATTTGTAATCGGGATCTTAATGAAGACGTTCTTGCCAAAGGAGTGGATCTTTTGTGCCTCTTTCTCCATTGTTTCGAAATCGTCGGCGAACACTTCGAACGACAGCGGCAAATCCGGAATCTTTTCAACGACTTCTTTGGCAAAGGCGACGTAATCCTTGACTCCGGCTTTTTTCATTAAGCTTGGATTTGTCGTGAATCCTTTCACAAATCCCGTCTTGTAGGCTGCCAGCATTTCCTCCAGATGCGCACCGTCTGCGTAAATCTTAACGTTTAAACGACTCATTTCTATTCCACCTTTTTATTCGTTAGATTACTAATCAAACAGTTTAATCATGATCATTAAATCATTTAAAAGAGTTCTAATTTAATATTATTTAAGACTCTTCAATAGCTTCTATATTCTCACTGACAATTAGACAGGTTACAAAACGTTGAAAGGAATGCTCAGTATTATCTTGGTATTCTTTCAATTTCTAATAATTTTTCACTTAATGATCTCGTATCCTTATAAACTTCTTGATACAGTCCGTAGTATTCATTATATTTGTCAACATTTTCTTTTTGTGGAAAGTAAATATCCCCCACTTGAATGAATTGATCAAAACACTCTTTGAAATTGTTGAACCAGTGAAGGCCAACAGCTGCGATCATTGCAGCACCATAACTTGGCCCGTTTTCTGTTTTTAAGGTGATGATACGTCGATTGAAGATATCCGCCTGCATTTGTAACCATAATTTGCTTTTAGCTCCGCCTCCAATGGACACAATGGTTTCAATTGATTTTTGATAGCACATGTAAACAGACAGGATATCTTTCAAAGAAAAAACAATCCCTTCTAAAACAGCTCTGATAAAATCTCCTTCGGTTTGCATGGCATCTAAACCGATGAAACTGCCACGAATGTTTGAATCTGCATAAGGTGTCCGTTCGCCAATCAAGTATGGCGTAAACAACAATCTATTCGCTCCAACTGGTGATTTTTCAGCTAAAGTAACAAATTCTTCCATAGTTAGGGTTTTGCCAAAATTACGTTTAAACCAACTGAGACTGTAGCCAGCTGAAAGCGTTACACCCATCGAATAATAGGCATTGTTTAATGCGTGATTAAAGAAATGAATATCTCCGTGATAATCTCGCATACCTTTTTCATAAGTCAAAATGATTCCTGATGTACCAATACTACACATCGCTTCATTTTCGTTTATGATTCCCGCACCAATCGCACCACATGCGTTATCTGCACCACCAGCGAAAACTCTTACTTTTGGCGACAATCCTGTTAATACCGCTGTTTCCTTCGTAATCGTACCTACTTCATCCGATGCATTAATAAGAGGCGGCAGAATATTCATTGGAATCCCAAACAAGTCACAAATCGCATGACTCCATTGGTGTTTTTCCACGTCCATCATTACTGTACCGGCAGCATCAGAATAATCAATATTCAGTACTCCTGTCATTCTGAAACGTACATAATCTTTCGGAAGGAGAATGGTTTTAACTTTAGCAAAGGTTTCCGGTTCATTTTCTTTCACCCACAAAATCTTAGGCAAAGTGAACCCTTCGAGCGGTTTGTTCTTCGTGATACTGATAAAGTCACGCATTTTCTGTAAAATTTCCTGACTTTGCTTTGTTGTTCTCGTATCATTCCACAAAATAGCCGGCCTTAAAACTGTATTCACTGTATCTAATAAAACGAGTCCATGCATCTGGCCAGAAAAGCTCAACCCTTCAATTGCTTCAGGTTTGATAGTTACTTTTTTTAAAACCGTTTGAATCCCAGAATAGACTGCGGAAATCCAATCTTCAGGATTCTGTTCACTAAAGCCAGACTGTGATTGAATCAGAGGGTATTCATGATATGCTTCTGATACGATTTTTCCAGACTGATTGACTAAAATAATCTTGACTGCACTCGTTCCTAAGTCAATTCCAAGCACATATTTATCCATTTTATTCAATTCCTCTTCACTTTTTTAAAAAAGGAGACCAAGATTTTTCTCGATCCCCTCACTATCGTGCTTTATTATCTTACGATGTTTGGATCTGTAAAGATATCCGTTGAATCATCACTTGGTGAAGAAAACTCACTAACGATCGCGCCTTCAGCACCCGCTTGAAACCAATGCAGCGTATTTGGTTTGATCGTATATTGTTCACCAGGATACAATACAATTTCATGGCGAATTGTATAATAGTCTTTGCTCCCCTCAGGAATACTGGCCTGAATGTTATCGGTTGGCTTACCCTCAACATAGAGATATACCTGACCTTGACGGCAGCGAAATGTTTCTTGTTTTCCAATTTGACCATCATGATCTGGATGGCGATGCTCCGGGCAAGTCATTCCAGGCAATAAAACCATCTCCTTTGAGCAATATCTGTCGTTATTCTCGTACACCACTAAAATAAGACCCTCTTTTTCAATACGACCTAAGCCGAAATCAGCAAACTCCATATTCTCGATTTCATCTGAGCTCAATGCTATATGTGCATCGGCATACATTTTTAATGCTCTGTTTTTAACTTGGTGGCTCATTCTAAATCCTCCTCGTATACCAAGTTGGCTTTTATCCCTTGAATCAAATTTTGGTAATCATATTCAGTCAGTTTTTTAGGTTCGGATGGATTGTTAACGAATGCATCGTCCCAATCAAAATCCGTTTTGTATTTAGGAACTAAGTGAACATGGAGATGGGATACGCTGTCACCGTATATGGCATAATTAATTTTATCTGGACTGAATACTTTCGCGAGTGTTTGTGCAGCGTGAGCAACATCATCGGCAAACTCGTTTCGCTCAACATTGCTTAACTGAAAGAGTTCATCCACGTGCCAGTTTAAAGCGACAATCGATCTTCCTCTATGGGTCTGATCTCTATTCAAGTAAAATGTTGAAACGTGTAATGGTTTAATTTCGATCATCCGTTCATGTAAGGTTTCATTGTGGGTACAATAGAAACAGCATCGGTTGTATCGATCCGGATTCATAACATTTCCTTCTTTTTTAATTATTTTCATCTGTCTTCTTCTTAACATCGCAATCGATCATAACATGGATGACATCCCCCCGACGTTTGTTCCTCAAATCGAATGCTTCTTGAATTTTTTCGAGAGGGAAAACTTGTGTCACGGTTTTTTTTGTATTAATTAAGCCATTTAAAACAAGATCACGCCCTTCAACAAATAAACGATGATTATCAATATCACGTTTTGGTTCAGTTGTAACAATATCGACCCTCTTGCGGTGCATCTTAAAGAAATCCATTGTTTTATCTGTCTTTCCAATTGAACCATACATCACAATTCGTCCATCTTGAGTCGCACATTCGAGCGCATCAGTCATGCCATCACCTTCAAGTAACGCTGGAATGACAACATCAAAGCCGTCTGGAAAGTCCTTTCCGACAACATCCATTGTTGGTGTTTCCGGTGTTGGGATCTTGTATGTGCGTGTTGCACCAAACTCTTTAGCCAACTCTAGTTTTTCATCAAACAAATCAGTTACAACTAAATTCTTCGGACTATATAGATGCACGACTTGTGTTAATTGCAAGCCACTAACACCTTGGCCCATGATTAAAACGTTTTTATGTTGAGAGATGTCACCGCGTTCAGCGGCAGTCAACAACGTCGGTGATATTTCAATCATAGAACCATGCATCAATGGAAAGCTTTCTGGTAAAACGACTGCTGAGAAGGGATCACATGTAATATATTCAGCAAATGCTCCCCATACATACCGTAATGCAACATGATCACCCACTTGCAGGCCAACAACATCTTCACCAACCGCATCAATAATACCGGCAACTTCATGTCCCAGACGCATTGGGTAACTTAAGAATTCCGGAGTACGTGCTCCTCGATAGACTTCTAGATCACTACCGCAGATCCCGACCCATTTCACATCAACACGAATTTCGTTCTTTTTTGGCTTTGGAATTAATGCATGACGAATATCAATTTTACCGATGTCTTCCATAACCGCAACTAATTGTGTCCCCTTGCCACCATGGTCAACTAATTGTAAATCCGGAACTTCCATTTTTCTAACCATTATAAATTCCTCCCAGAATTTGATTGATGATGCATTACAGGTTTATTTTTAGTTGTTTTCCCTCTTAAAGAGATAACAATCAGACCTGTCAAAATTAAGACAGCAGCTAAGAAATACATGGCTATTGTTATAGACTCAGTCGCATCATTGAGCCAGCCAATCGCGTAAGGGCCAAAGAACCCACCAAAATTTCCAACGGCATTGACAATCCCTAAGCCGACAGCTGCAATTCTTGGATCGACTGCAGTCGTAATCGCCCAATAAGGACCGGAATAAGCATAAATTCCAATAGCCGCAAGACAAATCATCGTAATCGAAAGGACAGGAATATTAAATGTTAAAGCGGATCCAATAAAACCTAGACCACCTAAGATCGCGCCAAACGCCGTATGGTAGATCCTTTCACCCGTTTTATCTGAATGACGACCATTGATAATTAATGCAATGGTACCCAATAGATAAGGAATGGCACTGATTAATCCAATCTGCATCGTTGTAAAAGAATTGGAGAGAGATTGCACCATCTTGGGAAGCCAAAAGGTGATTCCATATAATCCAATGCAATAAAAGAAGTTAATTGAGGTCATTTTCCAAATTTTTTTATTGGCAAATGCTTCTTTAAAAGGAGCACTCACAACTTTGTTTTCCTCAATTTTCTTATAGTCACTCTGAAGTTGATCAATTAACCAATTCTTCTCTTCATTACTTAACCATTTCGCATTTTTCGGTTTATCACTCAAATACATAAATGTGAAAAGGCCGAGAAGCACTGCAGGTAACCCAACGATGATAAACAACCAACGCCAACCATCTAAACCGATAACATTATGAACCTGCGTAATAATCCAGGTTGAAACAGGTGCTCCAATACAATTTGCCAGTGGAGGCGCTATCATAAAAGCAGCAATAGCAAGTGCTCTATCTTTTGTTTGAATCCAATAAGTGATATACAACGTCATACCCGGAAATAACCCAGCTTCTGCGACACCTAACAAGAATCGCAATGTGATTAATACTGGTATTGAGTTCACAAATCCAGTAATGACCGTAACAGCCCCCCAGAAAATGAGGATAAATCCCATCCATTTACGAGCCCCGATTTTTTCAAGTATCATGTTTCCTGGAATACCAAACAAGAAGTAACCTACAAAGAAAAATCCCGATATAAAACCGTATGTTGTCGCAGTTAGGCCTAAATTCTCATCCATACCGCCTATTGAAGCATAAGTGATACTGCTTCTATCAAGGAATGCAACAAAATAGATAATAAATAGGTATGGTATAACATGCCACATAACCTTTTTAACGGTTTGTGTTTCAATATTATCCATGATTTCATCTCCTATAGAGATTTTTCAAATCGATCCTGGTATAAAAAATCGATGAGGGTATTCGTAATAACCCAAATGCGCATTGACTTTTCTACGTCTAGAAAAGGGTGCTGGATAACTTAATACTCTACTTTTAATCCGGTAACCATTGTGTTAAATTAATGATGCACATACGAGTAAGCGCTTACTGTAAGCGGTACCGTTTTGGCTGCGTGTATAATATAGCATTGGTTCGTGTTTCATTTATCGTCTAAAATCACACAACTCCTGGTCAAAATCACTCTAATCACATTAAAACGATGGGTGGCTATTAAAAATGTCGAGGAACTTAAGGGACCTGCAGATGACAATCCTTTGGATAAGCGGAAAGGTATATAATCCCAAAGATACTGTAAATAAACACAAACATAACTTTTATCAACTTCAGCTTTTATTAAATGGCAGAGCTACTACTATTATTGACAAGAAAACTTATCATCTTTTTCCCAATGAGATTTGTATTATTAAAAAAAATAAAACTCACGAGTTTTCTTTCACTCGTGAGTCAGTAGTTGTAGATATTAAATTTATTATCGATTCTTCATTAGCTCACATGCTGAATAAATATCTTACTAAAGATGTATATCAGTTGGAATCGGGTGATGAATTAAAATATTTACTAACAGAAGCACGTTCATTGGATGAAAACTCACCTGATTGTGCTATATCGTTAATGGCGTTAGATTCTTATTTAAAATATTTCATTTTAAGGTTTATTAAAAATATGAAAAAGCAGGAGAACACTAAGCGCAAACTGAGTTTTGAGTTGCGAGAAAAAGTACTGTCAACAAATAAAAAGTTTACCATTCTAGATTATATGCAAAAACATTATTCACAGCCAATCACCTTAAATTATCTTAGCAACAAATTTAGTTACAGTAAGAATTATATTATTAAATTATTTAAGGACAATCTTAATTTAACGCCTATTCAAGCACTGCAAATTATCCGAATTGAACAAGCTAAATCCTTTTTAGAATATACTCATGATTCTATTGAACTGATTGCTAACAAAGTTGGGATGGAAGCAACATATTTTACAAAATTATTTACAAGATATGAAAAAGTATCTCCCAGAAAGTATAGGAGTCAAATAAAAAGAAAGAGATTAGAGAATATCACACTAATGAAGAACTTTGATATAGCTAAACAACCTGAGGTCCATAAAAAAGGCAATGTTTTTATATATAGCAGAGACAGTAGTTAAATATAACGCTAATGTTTCACAGTTAGCGCGTCAAATAATGCATTGGATAGGTTACAATTAATTGGACAAATAATTTAAGGTCATGTACACTTGGTTCAACTATTCCAAGGGAGACCGGAAACATGAAAAAGGAACGGAGAACTTTTTCAAAAGAGTTCAAGGAACAAATC